>NZ_CP121447.1:0-2472653 GCF_052975125.1 Staphylococcus sp. aM | reverse complement strand
AATAACTCCATCTTTCTCAAAATTTTTTAGTTATACACAAAAATAACACCCGTGGATAAAAATAATCACAGCATGTTAATAATTATCCACAAGTTAATCACAGACAGTGGATAACTTAAAGCACACTATGATTTATGCACAGCCAATTTGTATATAAATCTAATAAATAAATCCTTATAAAATCAATGATTAAACGACTTATCCACACAATTATACTTTTTCAGTAATATAGATGTCAAATGACTGTGAATATGTTCGTAAAAGCTGTGGAAACTTGTGAATATCAACGTAATTGTCCACAAATTAAATAAGATTCTTTGTTGATAAGTGGATAACTTCGCACAATATTCATAATCGTTTAAAAACGGGGAGTATAACAGTTTGGGAAATAATTTATAAAGCTGTATGAAAAATGAATATATAATATAACGATAGGTAAAATGGGGATGGTTGGTTTGATAGTAATATGGAAGAATCAATTTAAAATGAGCTTGCTTTATAAGTAGTAATTTGTTATATTGTAGTAGTTGCTTGAAATATGACTAGATAATAAGTATATTAAACCAAGAATTTCTTATAGCAGTCAGTTAATAAGAGGAATCTCTTATGTATAAGTTTGTTGCTATTATATTAATAGTTACACACTTTAACAATTATCTATCTATAAATTTAACAGGGCTTTGATCCTGGAGATGTTAGATAACTTAATAAAGATGGAGGTGTTTTTACATGGTAAAACGTACTTATCAACCAAATAAACGTAAACATAGTAAAGTTCATGGTTTCAGAAAACGCATGAGCACTAAAAATGGCCGTAAAGTCTTAGCGCGCCGTCGTCGTAAAGGCCGTAAAGTTTTATCTGCATAAGATCACTGACTCATCAGTGGTCTTTTTTTTCGTTTTGAATACAGTAATTTTATTCAAACATTAACGATCAAACGTATTGTTGAATGGGTTAATTGATAGATGATAGAGAAAAACTTTTGACTGAAATCAGCGTTTTCAATATAAATGCTGGTTTATTTTTAGTTAAATTTTAGATGGTTTATAATACTAAGGTAAGAGAATTTGATAAGCGAGTGATGTTTGGTGGAAAAAGCGTACCGTATAAAGAAGAATGCAGATTTTCAAAAAATATATAAAAGTGGAAAGTCTGTCGCAAATAGACAATTCGTAGTATATACCTATGATAATAAAGAACAAGAACATTTTCGCTTAGGAATTAGCGTTTCAAAAAAATTAGGTAACGCTGTTACTAGAAATAAAATTAAGAGAGCGATAAGAGAAAACTTTAAAGTTCATAAACAAGATATTATAACGAAAGATATTATTGTGATTGCAAGACAACCAGCTAAAAAAATGTCCACTTTAGAAATTCAAGGTAGTTTAGAACATGTACTTAAAATAGCTAAAGTATTTAATAAGAAAATTCAATAGGGTAGGGGAGCTAGTTTTAGACGTACGTAAGTCTAACTTCATACAACCCGAAGTCTAACCTATGTATTTCGAACAAGATAATAGCTTTTTGAAATGAAACAATTTACAATATAATATTGAAAATTTACTTGAATAAGGAGGCCAGCCTAAAAATGGACTTTGATACAATTACTAGTATTTCAACGCCAATGGGCGAAGGTGCGATTGGTATTGTGAGACTTTCTGGTCCACAAGCAGTTGAAATTGGAGATAAACTATATAAAGGTAAGAAACCATTAGCAGAAGTTGATTCACATACAATAAATTACGGTCATATTATTGACCCAGAAACAAATGAGACAGTTGAAGAGGTCATGATTTCCGTCTTAAGAGCACCTAAAACATTTACTAGAGAAGATATCATTGAAATCAATTGTCATGGCGGTATTTTAACTATCAATCGCATATTAGAATTAACAATGACGCATGGCGCTCGAATGGCTGAACCAGGTGAATATACAAAACGTGCATTCTTAAATGGAAGAATTGATTTATCTCAAGCAGAAGCAGTAATGGACTTTATTCGTTCTAAGACAGATCGTGCTTCAAAAGTAGCGATGAATCAAATAGAGGGGCGTTTAAGTGATTTAATTAAACGTCAACGTCAGTCAATATTGGAGATACTTGCTCAGGTTGAGGTAAATATCGATTATCCAGAGTATGACGATGTAGAAGATGCGACCACAGAGTTCTTATTACAACAATCTAAAAATATCAAACAAGAAATTAATCAACTATTAGAAACAGGTGCACAGGGTAAAATAATGAGAGAAGGTCTCTCCACTGTTATTGTAGGCCGACCAAACGTAGGTAAGTCTTCAATGCTAAATAACCTTATTCAAGATAATAAAGCGATTGTAACGGAAGTAGCCGGTACTACAAGAGATGTATTAGAAGAATATGTTAATGTCAGAGGTGTACCACTTCGTTTAGTAGATACAGCAGGTATTCGAGATACTGAAGACATAGTAGAGAAAATAGGTGTTGAACGTTCACGTAAAGCACTGAGTCAAGCTGACTTAATCTTATTTGTGTTGAATAATAATGAAGCACTCACGGAAGATGACCAAACGTTATATGATGTTGTTAAAAATGAAGATGTAATTGTAATTATCAATAAAACAGATTTAGAAACACATCTAGACATTAATGAAGTTAAAGAAATGATTGGTGACACACCACTAATCCAAACTTCTATGTTAAAACAAGAAGGTATCGATGAATTAGAAATACAAATCAGAGATTTATTCTTTGGTGGAGATGTTCAAAACCAAGACATGACTTATGTATCTAACTCGCGCCATATTTCATTACTTAAACAAGCGAGACAATCAATCCAAGATGCGATTGATGCAGCCGAATCAGGTATACCAATGGATATGGTACAAATCGATTTAACACGCACTTGGGAGATTTTAGGTGAAATTATTGGCGAATCTGCAAGTGATGAATTAATTGATCAGTTATTTAGTCAATTCTGTTTAGGTAAATAGCGAATATAAATAGGGAAGTTAATCCAGTAGGGGTATATTTCTCAGACAAATAGATGAATGTTTAATAAGGAGGTTCAACAATTGGTTCAAGAATATGATGTAATTGTAATTGGTGCAGGCCATGCTGGAATTGAAGCAGGTTTAGCATCAGCAAGACGTGGCGCTAAAACATTAATGTTAACAATCAATTTAGATAATATTGCCTTTATGCCATGTAATCCATCAGTAGGTGGCCCGGCTAAAGGGATTGTTGTGCGTGAAATTGATGCATTAGGTGGCCAAATGGCTAAGACAATAGATAAAACGCATATCCAAATGCGTATGTTAAATACAGGTAAAGGACCAGCTGTTAGAGCATTACGTGCACAAGCTGATAAAGTGCTATACCAACAAGAGATGAAGAATGTTATCGAGGATGAAGATAACTTAGATATTATGCAAGGTATGGTAGATGAATTAATTATTGAAGATGACGAAGTTAAAGGCGTACGTACAAATATCGGTACAGAGTATCGCTCTAAAGCAGTGGTTATTACGACTGGTACATTTTTACGTGGTGAAATCATCTTAGGTAACATGAAGTACTCCAGTGGTCCAAACCACCAATTACCATCTGTCACATTAGCAGATAATTTAAGAGGATTAGGTTTCGAGGTGGTACGTTTTAAAACAGGAACACCACCACGTGTTAACTCTAAAACAATCGATTACTCAAAAACTGAAATCCAACCTGGCGATGATGTAGGACGTGCTTTCAGTTATGAAACAACAGAATATATTTTAGACCAATTACCATGTTGGTTAACTTATACTAACGACAAAACACATCAAGTGATTGACGACAACTTACATTTATCTGCAATGTACTCTGGAATGATTAAAGGTACAGGGCCAAGATATTGTCCATCAATCGAAGACAAATTTGTACGTTTCAATGATAAACCACGTCATCAATTATTCTTAGAACCAGAAGGACGTAATACTAATGAAGTATACGTTCAAGGATTATCAACAAGTCTACCTGAACACGTTCAAAGACAAATGTTAGAGACGATACCTGGATTAGAAAAAGCGGACATGATGCGTGCAGGTTATGCCATTGAATATGATGCAATTGTTCCAACTCAATTATGGCCGACGCTAGAAACTAAAATGATTAAGAATTTATATACTGCTGGCCAAATTAACGGTACGTCAGGTTATGAAGAAGCGGCTGGCCAAGGTATTATGGCTGGTATTAATGCAGCAGGTAAAGTATTAGGTAAAGAAGAGAAAATCTTAAGTCGTTCCGATGCATATATTGGTGTACTAATCGATGATTTAGTGACAAAAGGTACAAATGAACCATATCGTTTATTAACATCACGTGCAGAATACCGTTTATTATTACGTCATGATAATGCTGACTTACGTCTTACAGATTTAGGACATGAGCTAGGTTTAATTTCAGATGAACGTTATGCGCAGTTTAATCATAAGCGTCAACAAATTAAAGATGAAATCCAAAGATTAACAGATATCCGTATCAAACCAAATGACCATACACAATCAGTGATCGAAGCAAATGGTGGTTCTAAACTTAAAGATGGTATATTAGCTATCGATTTATTACGTAGACCTGAAATGACATATGATACGATATTAGAAATCTTGGAAGAAGATCATCAATTACCTTCAGAAGTTGAAGAACAAGTTGAAATTCAAACAAAATATGAAGGTTATATCAATAAATCATTACAAAAAGTTGAAAAAGTAAAACGTATGGAACAAAAGAAAATTCCTGAAGACTTAGACTATAGTAAAGTTGATAGTTTAGCTTCAGAAGCTAGAGAAAAACTAGCAGAAGTTAAACCACTAAATATTGCGCAAGCTTCAAGAATTTCTGGTGTTAACCCAGCTGATATTTCAATTTTACTTGTATATTTAGAACAAGGAAAACTTCAAAGGGTGAATCAATAATGAGTATAGAATGGCTATCTGAGAAACTAAAAGAAAACAACATCGAATTATCGAACACTCAAAAAGAACAATTTCAAACATACTATCAGTTACTTGTTGAATGGAATGAAAAGATGAATTTGACAAGTATTACGGATGAACATGAAGTGTATTTAAAGCATTTTTATGATTCAATCACACCAAGTTTCTATTATGACTTTAAGGGTTCATTATCAATATGTGATGTGGGTGCAGGTGCAGGTTTCCCAAGTATTCCATTGAAAATCATCTTCCCTGAGTTGAAAGTGACAATAGTCGATTCATTAAATAAGCGTATCCAATTTTTAAATCATTTGGCGGACGCTTTAGGTCTCCAAGATGTGAGTTTTGTGCATGATCGTGCAGAAACCTTTGGTAAGGGAGACTACAGGGAGTCTTACGATATCGTTACTGCCCGCGCTGTTGCGCGTCTAACTGTACTAAGTGAATTGTGTCTACCTTTAGTTAAAAAAGGTGGCCAATTCATAGCTTTAAAATCATCTAAAGGTGAAGAAGAGTTAGACGAAGCTCAATTTGCAATTAATGTATTAGGTGGTAATGTTAAAGAAACCTTTAACTTTGAATTGCCAGAAGAAGCGGGAGAAAGACAAATGATTGTCATTGATAAACGACGACAAACATCTAAGAAATACCCAAGAAAACCAGGTACACCCAATAAATCTCCTTTACTTGAGAAGTAAGATATGATGATATAGAAATGAATGAGAGGGAGCGAATGGATTATGAAGAAACCTTTTTCAAAATTATTTGGTTTAAAAAACAAAGATGACATCATGGGTTCTATTGAAGAAGACCGAAATAATAATGTTGAGTCCATTCATATTGAACGTATCGTACCTAATCGTTATCAACCTAGACAAGTATTTGAACCAAGTAAAATACATGAGCTTGCAGAATCAATTAAAGAGCATGGATTATTACAACCTATTGTAGTAAGACCTATTGAAGAAGATATGTTTGAAATCATTGCAGGTGAACGCAGATTTAGAGCAATGCAATCTTTAAATATGTCTCAAGCAGATGTCATTATCAGAGATATGGATGATGAAGAAACTGCAGTGGTTGCATTAATTGAAAATATTCAACGTGAAAACTTATCTGTAGTAGAAGAAGCGGAAGCATATAAAAAGCTACTTGAACTTGGTGATGTGACACAGAGTGAGTTGGCGAAAAGTTTAGGTAAAAGCCAAAGTTTCATTGCTAACAAGCTACGTTTACTAAAATTAGCACCTAAAGTCATTACAAGATTAAGAGAAGGTAAGATTACTGAACGACATGCACGTGCTGTACTCGTATTATCCGAGGAGGATCAAGAAGCATTAATTGAACAGGTCATAGCTCAAAAGCTTAATGTGAAACAAACAGAAGATAAAGTACGTCAAAAGACAGGACCTGAAAAAATTAAAGCACAGTCATTCCAATTCTCACAAGATGTAACGCAAGCAAGAGATGAAGTAGGTAAAAGTATCGAAGCAATACAACAATCTGGCTTACACGTTGAACAAAAAGATAGAGATCACGATGATTATTATGAAATTAAAATCAGAATTTATAAGAAGTAAGTAGCACTCCTTTTGTCATTGAGATGAAAGGAGTTTTTATTATGATTTAATATTTATAGAGAGTTCAAACTAGCTAAGTAATAATTAGAAAATTAGGTCTATTGATTTTATTGTTTACAATTGATAAAGTGCGTTTTACACTAAAAGTAAACGAAACGTTTCGTTTAATAATTAGAAAAGAAGGATTATTGTGTTCGGAATATCTATATCAAGTGCGATACTTCATTTTGTAATCGGTGGATTTGCGGTTGCTTTAGCATCAATTATGGCAGAGAAAGTTGGCGGTAAACTAGGTGGTATTATAGCTACAATGCCCGCAGTCTACTTAGCAGCAGTGATAGCATTAACCATAGATCATGAGGGCGATGAACTCATTAAAATGTCTATGCATTTAAGTACAGGCGCGATAGTAGGCATTATATCGTGTATTTTAACTGTATTTTTTACCTCAATTTTTATTTATAAGAAAGACTATAAAAGTGGTACAGTATTTGCCATATTGTGTTGGCTTGTGATTTCTGTGGCGATTTTTGTAGTAAGACATATATAAAAGGAGGTACATTTTAATGAAATTAACAATTATTAAATTTTTAGTTGGTGGATTAGCAGTATTAATTAGTTATATCGTCTCAGTGGTACTTCCTTGGAAAGAATTCGGAGGAATATTTGCTACTTTCCCGGCAGTATTTTTAGTATCTATGTGCATTTCTGGAATGCAATATGGTAACAAAGTGGCAATGCATGTGAGTCGAGGAGCAGTCTTTGGTATGACTGGCGTTCTGTTTAGTATATTAGCAACATGGGCAATGCTCAACGTAACACATATGTGGTTGCTTAGCATTATTGTTGGATTTATAGTATGGTTTGTAAGTGCATTTATAATATTTGAAATCGTGGAGTACGTAGCACGTAAAAGAAGGGAAAAATATGGCTGGAAGACCGAAAGACCCAACAGTAAATAAAAAAATTTATGAAGAAATTAATCGTTTATTAGAAACAACACATTTTAAAAATATGACGATAGATCAAATTGCAGAGAATACAAGTGTTTCTAAGGCAACGATATATCGTCGTTGGAAAGACAAAGAGTCAATGATTGTAGATATGTTTGTAGATCAATCACGAATCATTGAACCAGAATATGATAATCTGTTTGATAATCTATATGATTTCCTAATTAAAGTTATGAAAATCTATAAGACCCCATTAGGAAGTGCTGTTATTGAAATATTGATAAGTAATCAACAGACAGAAGCACGAGAAAAATTTATGAGAGATTACTTTGAACATAATAGAACGATTTTAAAATCCATCATTAGTCAACATATCGAAGAAGACAATCAAGATTTATTCATTGATATCATATTCTCTCCTATCTACTTCAATATATTAATCAAACCGCAGTCTCTGACAGAAGCATATATTGAGAAAATGTTAAAAATGATATTAAAAGCATATGAAGTATAGTTAAAGTTCGATAGCGTTCCTGAAGAAGGAGCGTTTTTATTTTGAAATAATATATAAAGGTAGTCTAAGGTAAGTCTTTCAAATACTGTTATGACAAGGTGTAAAAACATTTTGACAGAACAATTAATGAAAATGTAAATCAAATTTGGTAGTTTTATTTTAAAGAAAACGTTTCTATATGAGTATCACTTTAAAGAAAAGTGAAATACTTTTTAACTAGAAAATTAAGGAGACAGAAGCATGAATATAAGCCATCAAATTAAATTATGCCGTGAAAATAAAGGATATTCTCAAGAATATTTAGCTGAGAAACTATATGTATCTAGACAAACTATTTCGAATTGGGAAAATGAACGTAGTTATCCTGATGTCCATAATTTAATAATGATGTGTGAGTTATTCAATGTGTCACTGGATGATCTAGTTCAAGGAGAAATTCATATGGAGCAAAGAGAGTTAGTAAAAAAGAAGTTTGATTTTTGGACGTATATAATGTTAATACTTCTGATAGGTTCACTTATATTATTAGGACCCTTAATTGTTTTTTTAAGTTGGTGGGGCTTTGCTATATTTTTATTATTGTATTTGGTCGGGATATTTGCAGGTGGAAATGTTGATAAAATTAAATATAAAAATGGCATGGATAATTATGATAGAATTGTTGCTTTTATGAATGGAAAAGATCCTAATGAAGTAAATGTTAGTAAACGAAGAGCAGTCATAACTGATATTATCATCTTTATTTTAGTAAGTGGTGGCTATGGAGTAATAGGAATGCTAAGTATTTATTTAGCTTTTAAATTTTTATAAGTGAAATAGAAAATATTTTTACATTTTAAAAACCCTTTGATAGCATATATTTTAATAATAAATATAATATAAAGGATGGTTGCATGCGTTATAAAAAGCTAACAGCGATATTACTTACGTCATTTTTGATATTAGGAGCATGTTCCGGACACGATGATCATGAAAAGATAAATAAAAATGACGATGAAAAGTTACCACCTATACCTAAGAAAGTGTTTGTAGATCAACAATCGAATAAGCAATTATCTGAAAAGGAATTAAAGAATAGTATTAAGACATACTTAAATACGAATAAGGATTTAGCAGACAATATTACTGATTTAGGCTCAGAAACTAAACTCAATAAAAAAGATAAAAAGAAACTAAATAAATTACAACATATGTCTAAAGAAAATGACCAAAACTTTGAAGATTATATTAGAAAAAATGAGTTACCAAAAGGATATAAAAAGGGCACTGAATTAACAGGAAAATATATCAAGGAAACCAATGAATATTTAAATCAATTAACTTCAAAATTACAAGAGTTAGATAAAAAAGATACAAAAGAAATCGATAAATTAAATTCAAAATATAAAGATAAAGTGAATGGTAAACAACAGAAGAAAGTAGAAAAGTTCTTAAAAGATAAAGATATTGAAACAAAAGCATTTGAAAAGTAATTCAATATAATCAATAAAATTCCCAGTTCCGAAGCGGTTCTGGGAATTTTTAATATTGATTACATGCCAGATAAACCTTGCATAGAATCCTGCATACCTGCACCAATTAAGCCAGAGCCAATAATTAATACTAAGGCAACTACTGCAAGAATAATAGATGCTTTCTTTGAGAGATGGCTAGTAGCGTAATAAAGTACACCGGTTAAGAATGCTTTTAATAAGTTAGTTAAATTGAAATTTGCTAAATAGGCATTACCTTTATTAAATATATTTAAACTGTCTAATTTATAATCAAAGAAATCAATGCCAAATAATAAATGGATAGCGGATACAATTAAAGTCCAAATATTAATAATGATTGAATAGGATAAAGTAGCAGAAATAAGGCTACTTGTTTTAACATCAGATTTAAATATTTTTGAAATGACTAAGAAAATTAAGAATGCAATCACTGAACTAAATAAAATTCCAAATATACCAGATATTATTGTAATAGTCATTACGGTTGTTTTATTCGAGTTATTGATGCCATTCTCCTTCATAGTATCAGGTGTCAATTGGAGTTTACTTAACATGAAACTCATAATAATTGCTAAAACAATAAATATGATTAACTTTACAAGCCATTTTGGATTTTGTCGTATCTTTCTAAAATGGTCTACAAAAGGTAAGTTAGATTGTGATGCTTCAGGTTGTGTTGTATTCGTTTGTTCCATATATGTATCTCCCCTTATTGTTATTTTAATAACAGAATAACATTGTTAAATAATTTTTAAAATATCAATTTTTATTTTAAATAAGTATAAAAAATAGAGTAAGTAAAAGAAATACAAAAACTTTTTCATTATTATCAAACTTAAAATAAGCTTAAATCTCCTTAAATTAAATATATATAATAATTAAAGTATGTTATCATGCAAAATATAATACATTTTAAGGAGCATAGGACATGAAGAAAAACATATTATGGAGTATTATCGGCGTGGCAATCATTCTACTTCTAGTTATTGCAGCGTTCATCGTGAAACAGACAACAGGCTCTGGTAATAAAGATAGTAAAGGTTACGATACATATACAGTTAAGAAAGAAACACCGATTAGTCTAGAGGGGAAGGCATCTCCGAAATCGGTCAAAACATATAATAACAATAGTCAAATTGGCACATTCCAGAGTCCAGCCGTTGATGACGGTCAAAAGGTCAAACAAGGGGATCGTCTCCTAAGTTATGATACGAACAATAGTAAGCGTCAACAACTCGCAAACAAAGTGGATCAAGCGCAAAACCAAGTGAATGATGATTATCAAAAAATCAACCAAAGTCCTAACAATAATGAGCTTCAATCTAAACTGACACAAGATCAAAGTTCACTTAACGAAGCCCAACAACAACTGGCACAACATGACAAACAAATGAATGATAGTATTTATGCAGCATTTGATGGTAAGGTCAATATTAAAAATGGCGAAGATGCTGGCGACGGTCAACCTGTCTTACAGCTTATTTCAGACAATCCACAAATCAAATCAACCGTCACGGAGTTTGATGTTGAGAAAATCAAAGAAGGTGACAAAGTCGATGTCACAGTTAATAGTAATGGCAAAAAAGGTAAAGGTAAGATTCTTAAAATAGATGAATTACCAACCAGTTATGATGATAGCGCTAGTGGTGAAGCAAGTGGTGCACAAGCAAGTGCAGGTAGCCAAGGTGACGAAGGTCAAGATGGTGGTAGTGCCGCACAAGCTTCAAATCCAACGGTAAATAATCCGTCTGGTGGCAAAGAAGGCGATACATCTAAATACAATGTCATTATTGGTGATTTAGATATTCCAGTACGTTCAGGGTTCTCAATGGACGCGAAAATTCCATTAAAATCTTTAAAACTACCTAACGATGTTTTAACAAAAGATAACGATGTCTTTGTATTAGATAAAAATAATAAAGTTCACAAACGTGATATTAAAATCGACCGCAACAATGGCCAAATTATTGTGAAAAAAGGACTTAAAGCTGGTGATAAAGTCATCAAAAATCCTAAAGGTAATTTAAATGATGGAGAAAAAGTTGAGGTGTCATCATGATTGAATTGAAAAAAATCAATCGACATTTCAAAAATGGAGACGAAACGAATCATATTTTAAAAGATATTGATATTCATATTGATGAAGGTGAATTTATCGCCATTATGGGGCCATCAGGGTCAGGTAAAAGTACATTAATTAATATTCTAGGCTTTATTGACCGTGGTTATGAAGGCGATTACCTTTTTAACGGTGACAATTATAAAAAAGCATCAGATAATCGTCTCGCAACGATACGAAATCATACGGTAGGATTTGTGTTTCAAAACTTTAAATTAATTCAAAATAATACCATTCTTGAAAATGTCAGTATTCCACTTATTTATAATGGAATGAGTAGTAAAGACCGTAAAGCCAAAGTGTTAAAAGGATTGGAAGATGTTGGTCTACATCAGAAGGAAGACTTACTTCCTAATAAATTATCAGGTGGACAACAACAACGTGTCGCGATTGCGAGAGCGATTATTAATGAACCTAAATTTATCATTGCCGATGAGCCAACAGGGGCATTAGATTCTAAGACATCAAAAGATATTATGGATTTGTTTGTGTCGTTAAATAAAGAAAAAGGAACAACTATGATCATGGTAACGCACGATCGTGAGGTAGCGAATAAAGCTGATCGTATTATTCATATTTTAGATGGTCGTGTGAAAGAGGAAGAGGTGCTGACGCATGAATAATTTTTCTAATATTTTATCCGTCGCCTTTCGCTCTATTTTAAAAAATAAGCGTCGTAATATCTTTACGATGATTGGTATTATTATCGGTATAGCGGCCGTGATCACGATTATGGCCTTAGGTAATGGTTTTAAAAAAACAACAACAGAACAGTTTGACGATGCCGGTGCAGGTAAAAATCAGGCATCGATATCGTATATGACACAAGACATGAGCGCACCGAAAGACAATCCATTTAAACAAGAAGATATTAGCGTTGTAGAACAAGTTAAGGGTGTCAAAAGTGCAAAAATTAAAGAAAGCGAAGATAGTACATACTCTGCCAAAGTAACGAATACACATGGTAGTGGTGAAATCAGTTTAAAAAAGGCTTCTCATGTGTCAGGGGTCGATGAAGGCCATGGTTTTACGAAAGATGATAATGATACACAGGAGAAAGTCGTTGTGATTGATAGTAAAGTGGCGAAAAAGGTATTCCACAATGCGAAAGCAGCTGTTGGCAAATCCATTTATATTAATGGTGAAGGATTTAAAGTGGTTGGTGTTGGTGATGCAAGTGGTCAAGACGCGAGTGGTATGCCACTTGAATCCGTGGTCCAAATGCCAACTAAAACAGCGAATCACTATATGAGCAACTTATCTCAAGGTACGCCACAACTATTAGTAACTGTTAATGATGGTGAAAATAAGAAAGATGTGGGTAAAAAAGTTGAAAAAGAGCTGAACAAAAAAGGGACAGGCGTATCTGATGGCCAATATAGTTTTGCGGATAATGAAGATATGATGAAAGGTATTGGCAAAGTATTAGATATGATCACCTACTTCGTCGCAGCTGTGGCGGGTATCTCATTATTTATTGCCGGAATCGGTGTTATGAATGTGATGTATATTTCTGTAACCGAACGGACAGAGGAAATTGCGATACGACGTGCCTTTGGTGCCAAAGGTCGAGATATCGAAATCCAATTCTTAGTAGAAAGTGTTGTGTTGTGTCTACTCGGTGGTATTATCGGACTGATACTCGGTATTATTATTGCCACACTTGTCGACTTAGCAACACCAGATATGGTTAAGAGTTCCGTCAGTCTCGGGTCAGTCATCTTAGCAGTGGGCGTATCCACATTAATTGGTATAGTCTTCGGTTGGATCCCAGCTAGAGCAGCTTCTAAAAAAGAATTGATTGATATTATTAAATAGTAAACATCATAAAGCACTCGTACCTATTGAAGTACGAGTGCTTTTTATCATTATTAAGATATTAATCCAATTTTATTAATCAGAAGTTGTCTGTAGTTCATATAATATAGGTACTATAATATAAAAGTCGTCTAACTCTCAGGCGTCAAATCAGACGTAGAGAGGAAGTGCATATCATATGATCGAAGCTCTTGTTCACATCATAATCACAGTTATTAGTAGTTGTATTGTTGCACTATATACGTAGTGGCTACATACACGTAATAATAAGACAAAATAGGCGATAATAGCCAGTACAAAAAATCCCCTCACTACACGCAATAGTGAGGGGATTGGTGCATACAATACACGAAGCTCTTATTACATTCATTATAACACTCGTTAATAGAGGAATACAAAACTAAGATTTAACCAAAAGAGGGTATATTATAGAACTTCGAACAATAATCTTTTTTTTAAAATAACTATAGTCCTATTTAAATATGAAGGTTTTGTATTTAGAAGAAACATATAGTGAAAAATTACAAATATTAGTTTTTTAATTTGAAAGACTATAAATAAATGAACTTTTAGAGTAAACTCTAATTGTAAAGTAATTTAGAACATTGTATTAAAAGGTTAGTTGATTTAGAAGTAACTAAACTAAGGAGTGTTAGCTATGAAAGCAGCAGTTTGGTATGGTCAAAAAGACGTAAGAGTTGAAGAACGTGAACCTAAAGAATTACAGGACAATGAAGTTAAGGTTAAAGTATCTTGGGCTGGCATTTGTGGTACAGATTTACATGAATACTTAGAAGGTCCTATATTTATTTCAACAGAAAAGCCAGATCTATTCTTAGGCCAAAAAGCTCCAGTTACATTGGGTCATGAATTTGCAGGTGTGGTAGAAGAAACTGGTTCCAAAGTTACAAAATTTAATAAAGGCAATCGAGTTGTAGTTAACCCTACAGTTTCAAAACGTGAAAAAGAAGAAAATATTGACCTTTATGATGGTTATTCATTTATAGGCTTAGGTTCTGATGGTGGATTTGCAGAGTTTACAAATGCGCCGGAAGAAAATGTTTATAAACTACCAGATAATGTTTCTGATAAAGAAGGTGCGCTTGTCGAACCAACAGCCGTTGCAGTTCAAGCAATTAAAGAAGGTGAAGTTCTATTTGGTGATACTGTAGCTATTTTTGGTGCAGGACCAATTGGATTATTAACAGTCGTAGCAGCCAAAGCAGCTGGTGCAAGTAAAATATTTGTTTTCGATTTATCAGAAGAAAGACTAAGTAAAGCTAAAGCACTAGGCGCAACTCATGCTATAAACTCTGGTAAGACAGATCCAGTTGATGTTATTAATAAGTATACAGAAAATGGTGTAGATGTATCTTTTGAAGTGGCTGGTGTAGCACCAACACTTAAATCTTCTATAGATGTTACAAAAGCAAGAGGTACAGTTGTTATCGTTTCTATTTTTGGTCATCCTATCGAGTGGAATCCAATGCAATTAACTAATACAGGAGTAAAACTTACTTCTACAATTGCATACACACCTACTACATTCCAACAAACAATTGACTTAATCAACGAAGGTAATTTAAACGTTAAAGATGTAGTTACTGATGAAATTGAGTTAGAAAATATCGTAGAATCAGGATTTGAACAACTTGTAAATGATAAATCTCAAGCAAAAATTTTAGTTAAATTATAATATAGACTATAAAACTAGTAGAAGGAGAATCTTCAAATTAGAGATTCTCCTTCTACTAGTTTTTTTATAATTATTAGTTTTACCTATATCATTTTCATTATTAAATATTATGTTTGTTAATTGAATAAATATTAATTTAGAGGTGAAAATCAATGGTTGTAGGTTATGCTAGGGCTCTTCCATATCATTTTTGAAACATCTTTAAAATTAATATGTATTGTATAAATAACTAACTTAATTACTTTCGGTTCATGATTATTTACTGTTATGAATATAATGTCATTATTTTGTTTATAATAATAAGATTTAAAGCGACTTTACAATAAACAAGATTATACAAATAATAAAATTTGTAATAATTTGTAATATTCTGTAATATATTGTAATATTACTTTAGAAAGACATTTAACTATTAAAGGAGTGTTAATAATGAATACTTTATCAAAGAGTTTGTTAACAGGTACTTTAGCAGTTGGGGTGGCTTTGGGTGTTGGCGTTGAGGATCTTTCACATCAATGAAGCTCATGCGGCTACGCAACCATATTATAACTATCATGGTTATACATCATCACAAAGTGATTTTATTTTAGATAAAAATTTTATTAATGCCATTAAAAATGACAATTTCACAATTAATGGATATAAAATTACTGAAAACAGTAAAGGTAATGATAATGATACAATTGAAAAATTTGATCAACAATTTTATTTACCTAGCAAAGGGAAAGCGGATGGTGTGTGGTTCCAATTAAAACCGGGTGTAGTTTCTAAAGCTGAATTAGTGAAAACTTATGGTAAGCCCTTAAATAAGCCATCTGGAACAGCCCATGGAAATGAATATTTATATCAATTTAATGAAAAACAATTACGCTTTTTAGAGAATAATGGTTATATTACTGAAGTCGGTATCCATAACGGAAAAAGTTAAGTGATAAAATAAAAATTTTATATGGAATTCATTTTTTACAATTTTACTAGCCTATTTATAGCAAAGTTGAGAAAAATTGAGTAATCGCAAACGGTTGGTGAGACAGGTCATCAGCCGTTTATTTTATATAAAGTGAATAAGGGGATTAAATTATGTATTTTACGCGACTAACAGAGACAGAATATGACAATTTTATTCAAAATAATAAGGTCCATTTTACTCAATGTATTGATCAATTTAAATATAGAAAAACAAATGGCGAAGAAGCACACTTAGTTGGTGTCAAAAATAATGAAAATGAGGTCATAGCAGCTTGTTTATTAACGGAATCTAGAGCGTTAAAATTTTTTAAGTATTTTTATTCTCAAAAAGGCCCGATATTAGATTTTAATAATCTTGAATTAGTAAAATGCTTCTTTAAAGGCTTAACAACATATCTACAAAAAAAACGAGCACTATTTGCTTCTATAGATCCGTATATTTTAGAAAATGTTCGGAATACTGCAGGAGATATTGTGACACCGATTAATAATAAAGAATTAATTCATACATTACATCAATTAGGTTATCAGCACCAAGGTTTAACGATTGGCTATTCTCAAAAGAGTCAAATTAGATGGCTATCTGTACTAGATATGGAAGGACAAAAAGAAGAAGATGTCTTAAAAAATATGGAATATAAAACCAGGCGTCATGTTCAACATGCGATTGAAATGGGTGTTAAGACAATAACGTTAGACATATCAGAAATTGATCGCTTTTATCAATTATTTAAAATGGCTGAAGAACGACATCATTTTAAATATAGGGCAAATCCATATCAATTTTTTAAAGAAGTACTGTTAATGTATCCGAATGAGGCAATGATTAAGCTTTCATATATTAATTTAGATGATTATAAAAATCAATTAATTAAAAAATCATCTGAAATAGCTAAAGATATAGAAAACACAAGAGATAAGTTAAGTGGGCATCCTAATTCTAAAAAGAGTAAGAACAAGTTAAAACAGTTAGAACAGCAATGGAATAGTAACGAAAAGAAAATTACAGAAACACAAGACATCATTCAAACAGATGGACATGTAATTGATTTAGCAGCAGCCTTATATATAGCTACAAAAGATGAAGTTTATTATTTATCCAGTGGTTCAAATCCACATTACTATCAATATAAAGGTGCGTATGCTTTGCAATGGCATATGATTAAGTTTGCTATAAAACATGAGATTCCTAAATATAATTTTTATGGTATTACTGGAGATTTTAGCAAGACAGCAGATGATTTAGGCGTACAACAGTTTAAAAAAGGATTCGGAACCCACATTGAAGAATTAATTGGAGATTTCATTAAGCCTATCCACCCATTATTGTATAAAGTTTTTCGATTGTTAAATGAATAATATGATGAAAAAAGGTGGTATTTAATATGACTAATCATGATGAAATGAATGAACAACATAAGGAAAATCAGAATGAAGATTTATCAAAAAATCAAAGCGATGTTTTACCGAAAGGAAATATAGCATTAAATATCCTCATTTTTATAGGTTGGATGATTCTAGGGCAATTACCTATTATTATCATACTTACGATTACAAATTTATCGGTTAAAATGGACACTTTGAAAGCTACAATGTCCACCGTTTTATATCTCATTGTTGTATCAGTAGTGGTTTGGTTAATTAGACGGTACTATAGACGGCATACTTATGAACATACGGGCAAATTTACGACGAAAGATATTGGTATTAATATAGGGTGGGCAGTCTTACTTCGTATTATTGTCTATGCATTTTTGTTCCTTTTATACAAAGTCACAGGGTCTGCTCAAACAAGTAACGATAAGCTATTGTTTGGTGATATGAATCAACAAGCAACAAATGCAAGCCAACTTGCACAAGTATTTCCTTTTATCATTTTTGTAATTACCATCAGTTTTATTGCACCATATCTTGAAGAACTAATATATCGAGGTATATTCAAAGAGACTTTATTTAAAAAGACTTCATTTTGGTTACCGTTCATTATTTTTTCAATCGTTTTTGGTTCACAACACGGTATTAATAATATCATTTCATTTATTATGTATACATCAATGGGTATGGTGTTTTATCTTGCCTACTCACGTAGAGGTAATATCAAAGATAGTATGATGGTTCATATGATTCATAATAGTATTATTGGAATAGCCATTTTAGTGGGGTATTTATCTATAATGTTCAAATGATATTAAAAAAAGAGTAATGAATTAAAAAAGAATGGATCCTTATCAAACGTCATCTAAGGAGAAATCAGTATTAAGTTATAAACCAACAAATCAAGGACCCGGCGTGATATTTAGTATAAAAAATAATAAAGTGACAAATATAAATATTACACATAGTGGTATTGGATTTTAAATCATAAATGTTATAAAAAAATAGAAATTTGAATGATATAGGCCATCAAATGGTATTAGTTAAAGCCATTTGATGGCTTTTAACTTTTTAAGATTTGTTTAATTGAGGTCATTATAATAGTAAATGCAAATTAATATCGGTTAGTATGAAATATGCATTGATAAATAGATTTGAGGAGAGATAGAGATGAAAGTTCAGATTTTATTATTTGATGAGGTAGATATTTTAGATGTAATGGCACCATATGAGGTATTATTAGCTGCCACTGAATATACGGATGAAACGATAGATGTGAGATTTGTGAGTATCGATGAAAGACGAACATTTAAAAACGGTATTAGTAATTATGAATTACAAGCTGAAACAACACTTGATACTCAAACAACTGGATTAGTCTTAATACCAGGGGCTTCTGGTTCAATAAATATGGAAAGTGAGACCTCTATACCATTTAAATTGAATAAAATAGCAAATCAAGGTGTGACAGATAAAATTAAAGAGGTCCATCGTAACCCGAATATGACAATTGCTAGTGTATGTGGTGGTGGCGTATTATTAGCCATGGCAGATATTATTAAGGACAGACATGTTACAGCACACTTTATGGGACTAGATTTGCTTGAAGGGGCTGGTGCACATGTAGTTAATGCACGTGTAGTAGATGATGGCGACATTGTTTCAGGTGCAGGTGTAACGTCAGGATTAGATTTAGCATTTTATTTAGTTGAAAGAGAATTAGGACCACAAATCGCTTACGAAATTGAACGTTTGTTTCAATATGAAAAACGTGGCACGGTGTGGAAAAATGTCGGGCAGGCACCTAAGTTATCTGTAGATCAATCTACGGCAACAGAAGAAGATGTTAGTGGTCAAGCTCAACAAATTGATGGAGAAGAAGCGGATTATCATCATTTACTTGGCTATTGGAATGTAACTATTAAGACGCCAATCGCAGAATTAAATATTGAATATCATTTCTATGAAAAAGACCAACAAATATATGGAATTGCTATTGATCAAAGTGATAAAGATAATATTTCTGAACTTAACAATATTCAAATCAATCAAAATAATGTCACTTGGCAACAAAGTGTAAAAAAACCAATGAAACTCAACTTAAAATTTAATGTTTCTCTAGATAGTACCAAAATGAAAGGTAACGCTAAAATGGGATTTGTCTCTTCGAAATTAGAAGGACAAAAAATTAATAAAAAATATGATCGAAGCAGATGATGAATAAATGGTGGATTATTTGCTTTTTCAGACCTTATAATTGAGCGTCTTACTTTAATTAAATATTGCGTGTGATACTGTGATTCATGAAAACGTTAAAATATACAGGAGGTATCTCATGAAGGTTATTGTTATTGGCGCAAGTGGAACTATTGGTAGTAAAGTAGCAGAAAAACTAAAAGAAAATCATCATGAAGTGATTGAAGTAGGAAGTCAATCTGGTGACTATCAGTTGGATATTACGTCTCCAGAACAAATCGAAAAAATGTATAAAGATATTGATAATATTGATGCAATTGTCAGTGCAACAGGCGGTGCTACATTCAAAGCGTTTTCTGAGATTAGCTTAGAAGAAAATAATGTAGCGATTCAAAGTAAGTTATTGGGCCAAATCAATTTAGTATTAATTGGTCAACATTATTTAAATGAAAATGGCAGTTTTACGTTAACATCAGGTATTATGATGGACGATCCTATAAAACTAGGATCTTCAGCAGCAATGGCTAATGGCGGTATCGCAGGTTTTGTGACTTCAGCTGCTGTAGAATTAAAACATGGTTTAAGAATTAATAATGTTAGTCCTAATGTAGTTGAAGAAGCATTAGATAAGTATGGAGAATTCTTTAAAGGATATACAGCAGTACCTGCCGATAAAGTAGCTAATGCATTTATTAAAAGTGTAGAAGGTGCACAAACAGGGCAAACGTATAGAGTGTATTGATTTTATTATAATTAATTATATATTGTTTTGATATTTTATATAAATATGTTAGCATTTCTTCTAGTGAATTGTAATTTATATAAATTGAATTTTAACTTGAGGTAGTTTTAAACTATCTCAAGTTATTTTTTAGAATTATTGTATAAATAGAAAGGTAAGTTTCTTGAATGAATGCACCATGGATTATATTAAAAGAGCACATTATAAATATATATCTAATAAGAAGATTGGCTGAATTTCAAATTAAGATTACAAATAAGAATAATTATTTAGGAGTAGCATGGGAATTGATTAATCCAACAATAAAATCATGATTTATTGGTTTGTTTTTGGATTAGGATTTAGAAGTAATAGAATAATAGAAGGCACACCATTCATTTATTGGTTAATTGTTGGTATTTGTATGTGGTTTTTTATTAATCAAGGTATTTTAGAAGGAACAAAAGCAATTACTGCTAAGTATAATCAAGTTGCGAAAATGAATTTTCCGTTATCCATTTTACCTAGTTATTTAGTGGTAAGTAAATTCTATACTCACTTAATGCTACTATTTATAATTATGTTATTGTGTGCAATAGGTGGATATCTACCAACTATGTATACTATTCAACTTTTAATTTTTGTACCGTATACGTTGATTTTTACAATGGTTATTTCATTATTAACATCTACTTTAGGGATTATTATTAGAGATACACAGATGGTTATTCAAGCATCTATGAGAATAATATTTTTTGTTTCATCAATATTATATTTGCCTACAAACCAAATTGTATTAAATGTAATCAAATTGAATCCTATATACTTTATTGTTGAAGGTTATAGATATTCAATTTTATATCATAAGTGGTTTTTTTCTGATCATTGGAAGTTGATAATATATAATTTGGCATTATTGTTAGTTATTTATATAATAGGGGCTTATTTACATATTAAATATAGAGAAAAGTTTGCTGACTATCTATAAAAATGGTGAATCATAGATTAAATGATTCACCATTTTTATAGATTTTCTTATTCTTTAGGTACATCTTTAAGATCGTATTTGCTTAGGTCAATTTTACCTGCATATTCTTGGTTTTGAGGTGTGTTGTTATCGAAAACTGTCACTTTATTACTATTTTTGTATACAGCAATAATATTTAAACCACCTACACCACGACTGTTATAGTAAGGAATTTCATAATAAGATCCTTTATCAGTAATATGACCAGTTGTTGTTAAATGTTTTGTATCGAAGTCGAATTTTTTAGCAGCAACATTATAAGCATCATTAATCAGTTTTTTAGCATCCTTTGATTGTGCCTTTTGTGTTGCTGGTGCTTTGTCTTGAGCTTGTGTTGTTGAAGCATGAGCAGGTGCAAATGATACGATAGATCCAGTTAAAGCTAAAATTGATAAACTTGTTAAGACTTTACGTTTCATAAAAATCCATCTCCTCTTTGTTTGTTTTTATTTCGTAATCTTAACGTAACATAAACGTAATAATAATATCTAGTGATTTTATAAATAAAATTCTAAAATTTACATTTTCTTTATATATTGAACTTTTAATTAACAAAACATTATAATTATAATCCTAATATAGATGTTGGAAACTTTGATTATGAGAAAAAATATATAAATACAAGGCTAGATAATAAATTTTATTATTAATATAAATTGTACCGTATAAAATGAATTAACTCAGATTATACGGTACTTTATTGTTATTTATTTTGTAGGTCGAGAGGCAATAATTACGTTGATTAGTGCAGTTATTAAATATATTAAGAGTGTGAATATCGCAATGATTTTGATATCAATGACAAAGGCTAAAAATGTGATGACAAATGCAATACCACATATTTTAGGACAGACATTGTTGCTATTTAGATTATTAAATCGTCGTTGTGTTAAGGCAATTTGAGCAATACCCATGATCAACGGGATTAACATCAATATGATTTTCGTGAATACACTAAAGTCTTCTAATAAACCGAAATTGTCATACGATATCGTTACAAAAGTGTATTCAAGAATCAGTATGAGTGTATTGATAATAGTAGGTATCCAAAAACCTTGTCGACTGGTTTCTTCTTGATAATTAAATGAATTAGCCCAAAAGTCAATATAATGATTAACAATGTGGTACTGTTTGGTTTCCATATACTGTCTCCTTATTGATATTTATAAATTGTCGAATGAATGGTCTTTTTGGTCTTTTTCTTGTTTGCCATCATTAGTATTTTGATAGTCTATGATATGATCAGCATCATTATTTTTATCTTTAATAATTTTGGTATCTTTAGGCACTTCAAATAAAGTTAGTTCTAAAATATTTTGATCCTCAACATTGTTATCTGAACTTTGCGCATCACCATCTGGTGTCGCGAATCCCGCAAACGTTTTTCCTTTATATTCAAAAGGTTCAATATCGAAGGATTTAACTTTTGGGAAATTGTTGGCTAAGTCATCGTCATTGATTTTATTGTGATTCGATATCCAATTTGTTTTTTCTTCACCAATATCACCACTCATATCCATTTCTCGTTGGAAATCAGCGAGTTGTACCTCTTCTTTCATTTGCGTATGGTCTTTTGTGTAAAGAATTGTTTTTATTGGAGAAGGTTGATAGTTAATATCAACTTTGTTTTGTGAGTCATTAATCCCTGAATTCATTTCATGTTCTGTTAACTTTGTTAGTTTACGATCAACATCTGGAACAGGGGTTTCAATTAATTGATCAAAAGTGACTTTATTATTCATTTTGTCATTGTAGTTATAACCTTTGCCATTTTTGATATAACCAATATTTGAAATCTCGTATTTTTTTAAACTCTCTTTGGAGTCTTTGATTAAGTCCGTATTTGATACTTCGCTAGTGGTGACCCCTTTTTTAAGAGTGATTACTAATCTGGCATTATGGTCACTTAATAATTGATGTAAAGGTAACTTATGCGTTGCATGATCATCACGCTTTGTTTCTTGCTGAGTTGTATTCATTTTATGTTACTTATTTGATTCATGATGATTGTCTTTGGTGCTGCAAGCTGTTAAGAGTAGTGTTGTACCTAATAAAACAACGATGATTTTTTGCATCTTTCAACAGTCCTTTATTGATTATTTTACTTTTTTAAATTGTGCTTCGTCGTTAGGTGTATCACCAGGTGATTCGATAATTGATAATGTATCATCATCGACTTTGATATAAGCTGTTTCACCAACAAATTTCACTTTCGATAATTCTTTATGATCTTTATCATCTTTAATATCACCTTCGATGGTAGAGCCTTTCATCGTGACTTTAAATTTCTCACCTTTGACATTGATAATATCTCCGTTATCGTTTTGCCATTTACCTTGCGCTTGTTTAGTCGGACCGCTTGAACAAGCGGTTCCGACAACAAGTAATATAGACAGTAAAATTAAAATTTTCTTCATTTCAATATGCTCCTTTATATAGTTTTTAATATATAGTTATTTTGTAATTGGGATAGTTCTTGACTAAAGTTTTTAACTAATATTTCAGGTGAAATCATACGTAGCGATTTACGATACATAAAACAGAGATTAATTGCATCAGCTTTAGGGATAGCAAGCACAACTTTGATGGTCTGACGATTTTTTTGAATGATATAAGTATCATACTGTTTGTTTATTTGACGATATACTTGATAAGTCATTTCATAAGTGACATTGGTCTGTATATAGTCGTCATCAAATGCATTTTTATAAGCAATGTAATAGTTACATGTTGTTTTTTCATATAAAATAGTCTGATTTTGTTCGTTTAAGAATGATTTAATATCTTGAATATCTCGTTGTATCGTACGTGCATTTGTATTGAAAAATTGCGCCATATGTTTTACGTTGACGTGATGATTTGATAATAATTTTTTATAAATATACAGAATTCTTTTTGTTTTGTGCCCCATTGTATTGCGCCCTCCCCAAATACATTATATGGAAATGATTTGTATAAAAATGTCGTTCGTTTCATTTTGTCTATTTGGCTTCAAATATAGTGTTAACAGTGGTTGCATTGAATTTTATAAACATTAAAAAAGAAGAATCACTGACAAAAAATGTCGGTGATTCTTCCATAAGTGCAGGACAAAATACTTATATAAAATGAAATGTTGATACATGACTATTTTATTTATAGGTGTGTAATTAACTTTTGAAAATAGTTCATTACTTCTGTTATAAAACATGATTCTTACCTCCTTCTTTTTATTCAAGTTTTGACCTAAGAAACAATTGAAAATTGTTTCTTTTGCCTTTGAATTTAAGGGTTGATAAAAACTATTGTTAGAGGTGAAAAAACATATGTAAGATGTCTATAAAGCAAGTAGTTTAATAAGAACATTAAGTGCGCTGAGTTTGAAAAACTCAGTGCACTTAATGTTTCAATTAGGATAAATAAGTACTGGAAATTTAATGAATATTTGAGGTTTTTACATTTGTGTTGGAGGTGTCTAAGGGGGGGACATGTAATAATAAGAAAATCATGTAGATATTTGTCGTTATTTAAAAATCCCTTCACTATTTTTAATAGTGGAGGGATTGGTTCACATTATAATTGAACGACTTAGTGAAGTTATTATTTTTCTTTTGTAAAACGTTTGAATGTTAATATTGATCCTAGTCCTAATAATATAGCTGCTACAGAAGAGATAAATGTTGTGTTAGTTTCTTGTCCTGTCGTTGGTAGTGATGCTACTTTGTTTTGGGAATTATTGTTTGCTTGTCTATTATCTGTTTGATGTTGGTTTGTTGTATTTTCTGTATTATTTGTGTTTTGGTTTTGTTCTGAAGTAGTTTGACGGTGTTGTGGATCAATAATATCACCATTAGCATTTACTAAAATATAAGATGGTCCATTGTTTCCTTGCTCTCCAAACATTACTGGTTTATATCCCTTTGGTACGTTTCCACTAACTCTATCATTATCTTCAACCACTAACTCTGAATTTTTATTAATTTGGACATGATGAGAATTTAGATAGTCTTTAGCTGTGTTTTGTAGCTGTGAGTTTGATGAATTATTTTCTGCTGCATTTGCTGAACCAGCTCCTGCAAATAGTAATGTGCCTGCTAGTGTAGTAGTTGCTAAAATGCTTAATTTTTTCAATGAAATCACTCCTCAATTTTATAATTACATTTAGAGTATAAATAAAGAAAATGCAATAATATGTCATCAGATTTATTTTTAATAATTATTTTAATCATTGTATTGATAACGTTCTAAATCTCTTTAATAAAATCGATACAAATATTTATACTGACAGAATATGACGCTATAAAGTATTAATCTTCGTTAAAAAGAATGAATTACAAAAAAACATCAAGATAAACTGGAATAAGAGATGATGAAATACAAATTTTTATGGATTTTTAAGGTAAAAACCCAATCCAAAATGATATATAAGAAACGGAGATTAAAATAAGCTAATAATGTGTGGTGAAAGGAACCATATTGGAATGTATCATAAAAGAATGCAATTTGAGAGTATGAGCGTTGTCTGTTTATATAGATATGAGGATATTACTATAAACAGAAGATATTAGACAAAAAGGCGACCTCTATATTAAATCCATAGAAATCACCTTTTTATGTCAGTTAGAAAATTTTATTGTTAAAATGAGTTATTTTTCAGTTTCGCTAGAATATACAATGTGTGTGTCTATACGTTGAGGAATATCTGCTAATAATTCCATAATCTCATTTGTTTCGTCTTCAGTACTAGGTTTAGAGTAGTGATTGTCTTTAGCTTCATCACTTCTGAAAAATTCAAAGGCTAATAAAACATCATTATCTTCATCTGAACGACATAAAACCCAATCAGTAGGATCATCGATGCCCAATTCTTCTAAATGTTTAGCTTTTAAACATAAATCGAACAATTCCTGACCTCTACCTTCCTTAGCTTTCATTTTAATAACAACACCAGGTTGGTTATAAAATAGTCTTTTATCTTCCATAATTATTACCTCCTTTTTTAGCATTTTAGCAATTACTAATGAGAGAACCTAATAAATTGATTTATTTCAATTAATTACTTTAATCACCAATTGTAAATTTATGAATAAAAGGAAATAATGTGATTTAAAAGTATCAATATTGTATAGTGGGATTAACAATAAGACATATTAATAGGAGTATATATATGAGACAAAAAGTATTAATAACTGGCGCAAATAAGGGGATTGGTTTTGAAACGGCAAAACAACTAGGTGACAAAGGTTGGACGATATTATTAGGTGCACGTAATGAAGAAAGAGGTCGTGCTGCCGTTAAGACACTCGAAAATAAAGGTATAACAGCTGAATGGATACAAATTGATTTAAATAATATTGATACCATACATGCAGCCGCTGATTATATAGCAACACAACATTCTGATTTGAAAGCATTGATTAATAATGCGGGTATTTCAGGCAATATGAACGCATCACCACTGGATGTTGAACTTGATGAATTAAGGGAACTGGCAGAGGTCAATTTCTTTGGTAATTTCGAAATGATTAAGACATTTACACCTATTTTAGCTAAAAATCACGGAAGAATATTAAATTTAACGATACCTTTGAATCCTAATAGCTTTTTCCATCCATTTAGTTATATTGCAACTAAATCTCCATTAAATTCGATGATTAAATTATTCGGTAGACATTTTAAGAAAAATAAAATACCGGTTGAAATATTTGGTGTAATGCCTGGAGGTATTACGACAGACCTGAATAATCATCAAAAAGGATTTTTAATGCGTTCAGTAAATGAAGGCGCGCAATCCATAGTGAAAGTATTAACAGACAACCATAATCATAATGGTAAAATTTTATTAAGATTGATGCCATTTAAAATATTCAAATAAAGGGACACCATCATATCGGTGCCCCTTTTTATTAACTAATAATGACATATGAAAGACCTGTTAAAGTAAGGGTCAATACAGTAGTTAAAATAACGATTGTTAAGATTTTTTCTTTAAACGATACAGGTTTCAATCCAATAAATACAGTTAAGGTAAAGAAAAATAAACTTGCTATTAAATAGAAGATAAAAAGTATAAATATAAAACCACTTGGATTATTGAATAACTCTTGATATTGATCCATGAAAGGAACTCCTTAAATTAGAAAGATATTTTCAATATAACAAACATAACCATTAGTTATCTAATTTATCAATCTATATAGTATAAAATTAATAAAAAACTTTACCAAAATGTAAATAAAAAATTAAAGATGTTTAAGGATTATATGATAAAATTAATTAACAGTTATTTTTTTGAATCTATAAGTGAGGGAAATACTTATAGAGGTGATTTTTTTGAAAAATAATAATTCTAAAAGACAGTTTAGTATTCGAAAATTTACAATAGGTGTTGTATCAATTGTAGCTGGTATTACATTTTTTGTTTCAGAACATGACGTTCAAGCTGCTGAGCAACAATCCTCCCACTTATCACAAGAATCAGTTCTTTCTCACTCAAAGCCTTCCGACCAAGATGCTAATGTGTCTTCAAAAGAATCGGAAATCGACAAAAATATTAATAAAGTAGACGACGCGCAGTCTTATTCTCAACAAAATGAGCAACAATCCTCAAAAGCCGAAAATAAGGAAATACAGAATTCAACACAAGCAGAACAAGTTGAAAAACAGGAACAACCTGCTTCTAATCAGACGGCTAATCACTCTTCAAAAGAGTCCTCCATTAATAATCAGGAAAGTCATAACAAACAGCAACCTAGTGATGACAAAACACCTAATATCAAACCAGAAAAAATTGAAAAAGTAGATAATCATAAGCGTATTCAAGATCAGTATCAAGATAAAAACAAGCAGGTTGATAATAATCAATCTAACAATTCGCAATTAAACCAAAAAGAACATCCCAATTCATCAAATAATAAACAACAAAAGCAACGTCTAGATGTTAAACCACAAAACGATAACCAACAATTACAATCTCGAAATGATGTAAAAGAAAAATTAGATAACCAGCCAATTGAGTAAAAAGATACCAAGCTGCAAAGTAACAATAAAAGCAAAGACAACACAACTTCTGTAAAGTCACACAGCCAACAACATAAACCGCATTCATTAAAGACCCAATCCCATTTAACTCCAGGTCAAAAAGTTAACACAAATATTTCTACTAACCCAACACAACAACAAACTACAAATCAGAATATTAAACCTAAAAATACAGATGAAGCTACTATCAAAAGTAATCAATATAAAAACAAATATCCGGTAGTGCTAGTACATGGATTTTTAGGTTTAGTGGGTGACAATGCACCAGCTTTGTATCCTAATTATTGGGGTGGTACGAAATTCCCAGTTAAGAAACGATTAGAGAAACTAGGTTATGACGTGCATGAAGCGAGTGTCGGTGCTTTTAGTAGTAACTATGACCGCGCTGTAGAACTGTATCATTATATTAAAGGTGGAAAAGTAGATTATGGTGCAGCACATGCTGCTAAAACGGGACATGATAGATATGGTAAATTTTATCAAGGGATTATGCCAGATTGGGAGCCAGGTAAAAAGATTCATTTAATAGGTCATAGTATGGGCGGTCAAACGATACGTCTGCTTGAGCATTTTTTAAGACATGGTAATCAAGAAGAAATAGATTATCAAAAAGCACATGGTGGTGAGATTTCTCCTTTATTTACAGGTGGGAAAGATAATATGATTTCATCAATCACAACTTTAGCGACCCCACATAATGGCACACCAGCTGCAGATAAACTTGGTAATACTGATTTTGTAAAAGGTGTATTTAATAGAATAGGTCGCTTAAGTGGAAATAAATATTCTCATATTGATCTCGGATTTTCACAATGGGGATTCAAACAACGTCCAGATGAAAGTTACATTGATTATGTGAAACGAGTTGCAAATAGTAAGATTTGGAAGACTCAAGATAGTGCAGTCTATGATTTGACGACTGAAGGTTCTGAGAAGCTAAATCAGATGACATCAATTAATCCTAATATTGTTTATACATCTTATACGGGACTAGATACACATACAGGACCATTAGGTAATGAGAATCCTAATATTAGACAATTTTTCTTATTTGATTTAACAAGTAGGTTAATTGGTAGAGATGATAATGTAAATGTAAGAAAAAATGACGGTATTGTGCCAGTGTCATCTTCATTATTCCCTACAAATCAAGCCGCTAAGACGGTAGGGATGACTTCCCCAACTACAGATAAAGGTATTTGGCAGGTCAAACCAGTGATGAATGGTTGGGATCATTTAGATTTTGTGGGATTAGATGCAACAGATTATAAGCGTATAGGTGAAGAATTAAGTCAATTTTATTTAGGAATTATCAATAATTTAATTAGAATTGAAGACATAGATGGTATAAAACATTAAAAAAACAGTGTGTGCTCAATATTGGGCACACACTGTTCTACTTTATTTATTGTTTTTCATCACGACGTTTTAAGACATAGGCGCCACCAAGTAATCCGATTGGGATACCGGCTATCGGTGTTAAGGCGCTACTTAATACTATAACGATTAACGTTAACATAATGACGTTGAAAACATTAACGTTTAAATTTTTCAAATCCTCGTATGATTGTTTAATTAAATCTTTAAATTTCATGATAAATTTCTCCTTATATTTTTTATTTAAATAATGACTAAATGGCTTTTTTAATAACTCGACTAGAATGTAAGAATCCTATTAGTGCGAATGCAAAGTAGACAATCGTGTACACAATCATCACGATAATGATGGTAGTGTATGACACGTTTCCCATTAATTTCATAAAAGCAATTGCAGCAAATAAAGCATGTAATAATGCGATAATGAGTGGTAGGCCAAAGTTGAAAATGATTTTTAAAGTTAGCCCTTTTAACATGTCACGATGAGTAAAGCCTATGCGATTTAATATACGGAAATGATCAATTTCATCTTCAGTTTCATCTATCTGTTTAATATAAATAATACAACCCGCAGCAATTAAAAATGATAAACCGAGGAATGATGTAACAAATACTAAAATACCATTGGTCGCATCTAAGTCCTTTTTAATTTCATTTTGTGATTGAATATTAGGATCAATTGATCTTGCAATGTGTGTGGCTTGTTTCATATCTTGATGATGGTCAAGACTAATACCGTATATATTGTGTGTGATATCAGCTGTCTTTAATTTATTAAATTCGGCACGACTGACTTCAATAGCTGGCATATTAGATGTGAGATCAAGTGGCAGTATTTTATTTTTATCCTCTTTAGTCACTTTAAAAGTTTGTTGTTGCTTACCTTTTACAGTTACCGTTTGATTAATATGAATCTCCATAATACCAGGTGTATTTTTCGTATTTGTAATAATTGCGTCAGTACCCTTCAGATTGTCGTTTGGTACAAGTACGTTGTGTATTGCCATACTTTTACTATCATTTTTTAATGTCAAAACCTTATCTTTTACTGATTTAGGAGATATAGATTCATACGTTTTGGTATGATAGTTGATATGATTTTTCTCCAATTGTTTTTTAAATAATTGAGCTTGCTTTTCAGTTGATAAGTTAAAATCTTGAGGTGCTATAGATTTAAAAGTATTGTTACTATTTTCTTGTGTAATTGTAGCGAAACAAAGTACAGAAACGGTAACAGCAGAAATAACTGCAATAATAGTTAGAGACATCGCATTTTTCTTCATTCTATGCATAATTGAAGCGGTGAATACGACATCTGTAATAGTGACATGGCCATGTTTAAAATGTTTAATTGATTTAAAAATCAGTGATACAGTACTTCGGAAAAATAAATAAGTACCTACGACAGTTAGAAATAATATAATAAACGGTGATGTCATAGATAATGTTAATTGTTTAAAAGTACCGAACATTTCTGTAGCCATGTAATAACCTAAAGCAATCATCCCAATACCTAACAATCCACTGATTAATTCTAAAAAGGTAATTTTAACTTTAGTGGCCTCAGTCTGACGGCGGTCTTTCATTAATGCTAAAATACTACGCTTTTTTAAGAATATATAGCTTTGGAATAAGATAAGTGTAAAAGCAATGATTAATAGCAATAATGTTAAAGATAAAGCCATAGGTTCGAAACTAATAGTCAATTTGATTGTTAAATGCATTAATTTTGATGCGATATACAATAAAAGTTGAGAACCAAATATGCCTATCATCACACCTAGTACACCAGTGATTAGAAATATTGTTAGTTGTTCAATACATAGCATTCTTAAAATATTACTACGTGTTAAGCCTATAAGTTGAAATAAGGCAAACTCTTGTGTACGCCTTTTAATAAATAAATGATTCGCGTACATCAAGAAAATCACGATAATGATAAATAGAAATACTGACCCCACAGAGGCGCCTTTTTTAATAATTGCCAAAGCATTATTATTATTAATACTGTGTGTGAATTGCAAAGTGGTAAAGCTAAAATACAAGATGATACTTAAAAGCAATGAAAATAAATAAATACCATAATGTTTGATATTCATTCGCAAATTTTTAAGTGTGATTTGATTAAATGACATGAGTCACACCACCTAAAGAAGATTGAAGTTGAATGATATTTTCATAAAAGGCTTGTTTACTATCTTCTCCTTGGTTAATTTCAGAATGAATATTGCCATCTTTTAACATAATGACACGCTTTGCAAAGCTAGCTGCAACTGGATCATGTGTGACCATTATGATAGTGGATTGAAATTTTCGATTCATTTCTTCAAGACGATTTAATAAATCTTGTGCACTTTTAGAGTCTAGCGCACCAGTAGGTTCATCGGCGAAAATGATTTTAGGTTGATGTACGAATGCACGTGCAGCTGCAGTACGTTGTTGTTGACCACCAGATATTTCATTTGGATATTTTTGGCTTAAATCATAAATGCCTAACGCATCAGTAACCTCTTTATAATGTTGCTCCATTTCCTTCTTACTATGTTGTTGAACAGATAAAGGCAACATAATATTTTCCTTAACTGTTAACGTTGGTAGAACACTATAATCTTGAAAGATAAAGCCTAATGACGTCTTGCGAAATTGTGCAAGTTGTTTATTTTTTAATTGAGTTATATTGTGACCGTCAACAATCACAGAACCACTCGAAATAGTATCAATTGAACTTAAGACATTTAGAAGGGTTGTTTTACCGGATCCTGATGGCCCCATAATGGCAATAAATTCACCCTTTTCAACTGAAAAATTAATATCTTTAAGTGCTTGATATTGCTTCTTCTTGCCATAAATTTTTGATAATTGATTGACCTGTAAGATTGACATGTTATCACTCCTTATTTGCTTATATCTTTATTTTAGAAGTGATCTGTCATTCTAGCCTTTATCTAATCTTACAAATCATCGCCCTAAACTTACAGCTTTGAAAGGTTAAAGTGGTTGATGGGAATCATTTGTGATATTCAAAAATACGTATAAAAAATTAGAATTAATCATTTAATTTTTGTAAATGTAATTGAAATATTTAATTAAGTTATGTAATCATATAATTAATTGGTTTTACATATTTATAATTTGAAAGGAGTATCTGTTCATGAAAAAGATTTTGTTATTATTGAGCACATGTTTATTATGTTTAACTTTAGCTGCGTGTGGAGGTAATGGTGAACAAAAAGAGCCTTCCAAAGAAAGTAAAAAATCTGATAAATATGAATACGAATACTACGAAGTATTAAATGATGGTGATGAAGATACGCCAAATGTTGAAATCAAATATAAAGATAGTAAAGGGAAATCCCATTTGGAAAAAACAACTTTAGATCATGTTTACGAACATATCTTAAGTGATGGCAATAAGAAACCATATATTATTAAAGATGGTAAAAAGATTCATGTTTATCGTCCACCATATATGATGTACGGCGATGATGAAACAGAAGGTAAAGCAGTATCTAAGGATGAAGTATCTAAATAAATAGAGGTGAGTTTATGAAGCGTTTATTATGTAAATTTAGTTTAATAACCATTACGTTTGTAACTATCACAACAATTGCTTTGTCTACTCAACTAGATGCGGCAAGTACTTCAGGTGGTTCTAGCTCTAGTAGTTCTAGTAGCGCATCATCTAGTTCGTCATCAGCTTCATCAAGAGGTGCTTCATCAACATCATCAAGTTCCTCTATGAGCCGTTCAAGTGCAGCTAATGCATCACGAGCAGCTCAACAATCAAGTCAACGAGCGTCTCAACAAGCAGCTAAATCAAGCCAATCTAAGTCAGCACAAAGCAAACAATATAAAACTAACTCGAGTACCAAATCATTAGTAAGTCCAAGACGTCCTTATAGTTCAAGTGCAGCATATCAAACTCAATTTATGTCGACGTCATTTTATAATAACTGGCTATATTTGTATCTCTTTTCTTCGGCATCTCAAGCCAGTCAGGAAAAGAAAAATAATGTTCAATATCAAATGAACATGTTGAAACATCAAATGAAAGACCATGAAAAATTATACACAGTAACAGTTGATACGAAACAAGGTAAACGTGTTGTAGTTGTACCCAAAAAGCAATACGACAAAATTCAAAAAGGGCAACACGTCAAAATTAAAAATGGTGTTGTTCAATAAATAATCATTTGTAGTTAAGGAGTTTCTATGGGAAAAGAAATGATCGAGTGGATTGTTGCATTAGCAATAGGTATTATTATCGCTATCATTCTCACAGTATTTATCGGTACTTCTTATACTGTTTCAGGAGAATCGATGCATCCTACTTTTGAAGATAAAGATAAAGTGATAGTTAGTAAAATATCTAAGACATTGAATCATATTGATTCCGGTGATGTCATTATTTTTCATGCTAATTCTAAAAGCGATTATATTAAACGATTGATTGGTAAACCAGGAGATACGGTTAAATATAAGAAAGATCAATTGTATATTAATGATAAAAAAGTTAAAGAACCCTATTTGAGTGAAAATAAAAAGTATAAAAATGGTAAGTATTTAACAGAAGATTTTAATTCCAAAACACTTAATGGTGCGAATGGGAAGGCTAAAATACCTGAAGATAAATATCTTGTATTAGGTGATAATAGACAAAATAGTAATGATAGCCGATATAAAGATGTTGGTCTGATTGATAAAAAGCAAATTGTCGGTAAAGTGATGTTTAGGTATTGGCCTTTCGATAAATGGAAAAGTGGATTTAATCCAGGGACATTTCCCAATTAAGTATCAATAAAGGGTCTCTATCGTTGATTAAAACTTTGTAAAAAAGGTGAGTCAATGATAGAGACTTTTTTCGTGGATAAGTTTAGATGTTGTGGATAATTTTGAATTAACAATTTGATAAAACGATGCATATCAAGGGTTGGGGGTTGATTGTAAGTTATCCACAACGTGTGTTATTATGTTGATAATTAACAGAATTGTGTGACAATAATGTAAATGGGGTGTAAAGCATGTTTGGATTTAAAGTAAATGAAGACGTAACTTTAAAGATATTAGAAGAGAGAGAAGCGGATAAGTTATTTAATCTTGTTGATCAATCGAGGTCATATTTAGCAGAATGGTTACCATTTGTAGCTTATACTAACCAAGTTGAAGATAGTCGAAAATTTATTCAAGCAGCGTTACGCCAATTTGCCTCCGGTAATGGTTTTCATTGCGGCATATGGATAGAAGACCAATTGGTTGGTGTGATTGGATTACACTATATTGACAATGTAAACAAGAAAACATCAATTGGGTATTATTTAGGTGAAAATCATCAGAAAAAAGGAATCATGACACAGTGTACTAAAGCATTGATTGATTATGCGTTCAATGAATTAAAGTTAAATCGTGTGGAAATTAGAGCATCAGTTGAAAATAAAAAAAGCCAAGCGATACCAGAACGATTAGGTTTTACAAGAGAAGGTCGACTGAGAAGCGAAGAAAAAGTACAAGGTCAATTTAAAGATAGTTTTGTTTATAGTTTATTAAAATCAGAATGGCAATCATAAATAGAAAAAGACTAGATAATTATTGGTTATACATTATATATTCAGTGTTAGTTTGTGAATATATATGCATAAGCCATAAATAATTACCTAGTCTTATTTTTATTTAATTAGTACGCGATGACTATTTTTGATTTTTTCGTCTTCTACCTAATAAGAGTAAACTTGCAATACCTGCCAAGATACCTCCCATTAAGGTCGTAGTTGAAGCTTCATTTTGTTGACCAGTTTCAGGCAGTTTATCTGTGTGATGATGTGAATCGGCATGTAATGCAGAATGATGTTCTACATCCTTATGAGTTTCGGAGTCGCTGTCGGAATCGGAATCACTGTCGGAATCAGAGTCACTATCGGAATCGCTATCAGAGTCAGAGTCACTGTCAGAATCCGAGTCACTGTCAGAATCGGAATCGCTGTCGGAATCCGAGTCGCTATCCGAATCCGAGTCGCTATCAGAGTCAGAGTCACTGTCAGAATCGGAATCGCTATCAGAGTCTGAGTCGCTATCGGAATCCGAGTCACTATCGGAATCCGAGTCACTGTCAGAATCCGAGTCACTATCAGAGTCCGAGTCGCTGTCAGAATCCGAGTCACTATCGGAATCCGAGTCGCTATCGGAATCCGAGTCACTATCGGAATCGGAATCGCTATCAGAGTCTGAGTCGCTATCGGAATCCGAGTCACTATCGGAATCCGAGTCACTGTCCGAGTCACTGTCCGAATCAGAATCGCTGTCCGAATCGGAATCGCTGTCAGAGTCCGAGTCACTATCGGAATCCGAGTCACTGTCAGAGTCAGAATCGCTGTCAGAGTCCGAGTCACTGTCAGAATCCGAGTCACTGTCAGAATCACTATCGACTGGAATCACGGTTACTGTTTCAGTAGTAATATATGAAGCCCCTTCGCTATCTGTTACTTTAACTGTGATCGTATATTGTCCTGGTACATCAGCATTAAAACCACCGTTATCAATAATTTCAACTTTGTTAGTTAAATCTCCGTCTTCTTTATCAGTAGCACTTGTAACTACTTTTATCACTTCAAAATTATGATCACCTTCATGAATGACTTGTGGAGATGTTGTAATGGTTGGGGCCTCGTTTAATGGCATCATTTGAATGACTGGATATAATTTTGTATCTTTTAAAATTTTATCACCATCGCTATATGGTTGATCATTATCTGAATAGAACCATTTGACCGGATTACCATCCAATGTAGTTGGAGCTGATTTATCTACTAAACCAATTGTATTCCCTCTAGGTGTAATGACGTGGTCTTCAGTTATACTATTTTGATTATTTTGTGCATCATTTTTATCTTTAAAGAAATCAACTGTCACAGCTGGTGCCCATACATGTGCCGTTTGATCATGTAATTTATTTTCATTTAATCCATAGTTATATTCAGGGTGATTGATTGGATCATTAGGGTCACTCGTAATGGTTAAATCATATTTATTGTTTACATTTTTGTCTAAATTCGATTTATCAATTGCGAAATGAGTTAAAACTTCACCATTTTCATTAACAATTTGAGTCCCAGTAGGAACTTGAGCATTACCTTTTTCATCTAAAGGTAGGCTAACAGATCCACCGCTAATTATTATTTTAGGGAAATCAGTAGAAACATTTGAATTACTTGGTAAATCATGAAATTTATCAATTGTGACTTTGGAATCATCTTTGATATCGATTAATGAAGGCCATGCTAGACTGCTATTTAACGATGAGCCTTTATCAAATCCAACACTACGTAAATCAAGTGTACCGTTTTCAACAGTTAACGTTGAATGTTCTAATTCGATACCTTTTTCATCACCTGTGAATCCATTTATATTTTGTGAAATAGTACTATTATTCGTTACATTAAAATGTGTAAATTCAGAGTTAATACCTACTGCGTCTACTGGCACTTTGAATATCCATATAGATTTGTATGGATTAGCATCTGTAGGGGTATTCACTTTTAAATCAGTATTTGAGAAATTAACTTGTTGATCCCCACGTCGATGATCTGGATTAAAAATATTGAAATTGTAATGTGCTCGAGAAGAAGAGTAAATGTTACTATCATTAAAATTCACTATACCAGAATTAGATTCAATCGCATTACTCGTAGGGCTATCGCCATTGTTAACCAAATTGAGAGTTGAATGATTTACATTTAATTTTGAATCAAAACTATCTCCTAAAAGTAAAGTTGATCCCGTAGAATCTCTTGTGGAATTGGTATTAATATGAGCATCTTGAATTGAAATCTGACCAGCAAATTTCTTACTAGCATCAATACCAGACTGATTAAAGTTATTAAAGTTTGTTTCGCCACCGTTAATGTTAAGTTGAGTAGTTGAATCTCCGCCATGAACAGCGATACCTTTATTGAAGTTATTGAAATTTAACTGACCATCGTTGTTAATTGTTAGCGCTTGACCATTACCAAGAGATGCATCAATATCGATAAGTTTCTGTGCTTGTCCAGGTGCAGCATTAAAATCTACTTTTTTACCGTTTGCGACATTAATGATGAGTCCGCGATTCAATTTTAAACCTTCAGTAAACTCAAATTGATGATCAGAATTAAAATTAATTTGGCTCACATTAGCATCATTAAAAGCATTTTTTAAATCAGTAAATGTAAATGAGTCATCATCAACATTTACAATGCCATTATTTGCTACATAAGCTCTAGAAACAGGTTTAACAAATTGACGTTGAACGATATGTCGTTGTGTTTGTGATTGTGTTGATTGAGTATTGAATGTCTTTGATTGAGGTATAGAAGTTTGAGCTTGTGATGGTTCTACATGATTGTTGGCTTGTTGTGAAGTTTGTTTAGAAAGTGCTTCTGTGGCGTTAAATTTAGCTTCATTTTGTGTTTGCTTTTTATTAATTGTTTGGTTGTTTTGATTTTGATCTTGAGTTGAATTCAACTGTTGTGTTGATTTAGTCATCTGACTTGTTGGTTGGTTTTGCATATCAGATGTGATATGTGAATCATTAGTTTGAGCAGGTTTAGTCTGACTTTGATTTTGGTCGTGTTTCAATACCGTTGAAGTGTTGTTTGTGTTTAATTTAGCATCGGGCGATGTCGCTTGTTGATTAGGTGTAGAAGATGCATTGTTTTCTTCAGTATTTTGTTGTGTTTTTGATTCTGAATTCTCAGCAGCGTGTGCGTGATTTTGCATACCTAAAAATAGAGTGACGCCAATAAGTGTTGACCCAATTCCTACAGAGAATTTTCGAATAGCATAGCGCTGACGTTGATTTACCTTAAATAAATGATTTTTCATTTGAAGCCCCCAAATTTTATTATTCCTATATAATAGTTATTTTACATGTAAAATTCCATTATACACCATACCTAATAAAAAATAATTATTTTCCTTAAAATTATTCTTCATTTTCAAAAATATTTAAGTTTTAACAATTAAAAGTTATTTCATTAAATATAAAATTATTTAACTAATGAATCTACAGGTATAAATAATCTAAAAAGTATTAATAATAAGAGGGATAAATCAACTTGTTTATCAAATGACAGACGATATTATGGAAATAAAATTCCCGGCGATTTTAAATTAATCACCGGGGAAATAATATGAATTATAAATCTTGCTTTTTAAATGTTTTCATAGAAAGAAAGTAGGTTATAGCCAGAATAATTAATCCAAATAGCGCATAACCAATGCCAACTATCACGTTATGAAAAGTTGCAATGGCAGTTGCGAATGAGTCAGAATCCATCATGTTTGGCATTAAAAGGCCATACAATACAACAAAAAAGCTTAATATTAATATAATTGATGATGTTGTTAAAATGACATTAGAATTTTCAGATCCAAATTTAAATGTTAGTGGAAAAACAATAGAATAGGTTCCTACTGCGCCTATGCCTATACAGGCAGATAATAACATCATACTTATATTTTGTGTGAAAATTGCTGTAAATATAAGGCCTACCAATAATCCGGTAAGTATTAAAGATAAGAAAGCAACATAATAGCTATTAACATATATATTTCTTCCTTTTGGGAAAACAGAAACATAGTACATCCATTTAGAATCTTTTTCGTGTTTAATATTGTCAGTGATTGGAGAAAGCAAAAATACCATTGGCATAAAACAAGTCATTAAAGGATTAAGAAATGAAAAAATGACAGTTACTACAATAGATACTATAAAATAGCTAATAAGTGTCTTTTTTGAAGTATAAAATATACTTAATAAAAATCCCTTCATTACTGTTCACCTCGCATAATAATTTTTGTTGCATCGTCTATATTTGTTAAGGGGTGAGCGTCTTTAATTTGATGATAATTGTTGATTAAAGCAATGATTTTATTTTGACGAACACGTGAAGCTATAATCATCTCTGTGGGAACATTAAAATCAACTTGAGGAACTTCAACAATGCCGTAATTATTAAGTAAATTATCTTTGTTTTCTTCTAGTATAATTTTGCCATCTTTCATAAATATAAGCTTTGAAGCAAGCTTTTCCATATCATCAGATATATGTGAGGCTAGTAAAATAGCATTCCCTTTAGCTGTAAAATCTTCAAGTAATTCTATCACTTCTTCACGTCCTGATGCATCCATACCTGCTGTTGCTTCATCTAGAATTAATAATCGAGTGTCATGAGCTAATGCAATAGATAATGCAGTTTTCATTCTCATTCCTCTTGAAAATGTTTTAATTGCATTAGTAAAAGGTAATTCAAAATAATTTATGATTGAATGAAATGTCTTACTATCCCAAGATTGATAGATATTTGAAAATATTTTATCAATTTCTTTTAAAGATAATTTATTAGGTACACGTAAATCATCAAAGACTACGCCAATATGCTCTTTGTATTCTTCTTCATTTGAACTTGCTTTATTGAAGAATGTTACTTCTCCAGAGTCTAAATGACGGTTACCTACTAAGGTGTTAATCAGTGTAGATTTTCCAGACCCATTTTTTCCGATTAAGCCCACTACCTCATTAGAATAAATTGAAAAGTTAATATCGTGTAGATGGAAATCTGAGTCTTTATAAGATTTATTAAGTGATTGAACATTTAAAAGTGAAGTCATTTTACATCCTCTCTTTCTATATATGATAGGTATAAAATTATGGATTTAAGATTTATAAAATTTACGAACTTTTGATAGATAACCAAAGGCATTATAGATAAATAAAATGATAAGAATAATTATTCCTACAGATTGATTTGATTTAGAAATGATTGAGTATATACCTAAAAACATCACACTAATAAGGAGTAGTCCGATATTCATAAAAAATTGTTTGTAAATGGTAAGAAAGTTGATATGGCGTTCACCTTCGTCCATAATTTCAATTATTTTTTCTGTATATTTTTCTTCCCCCATTTTTGGGTAACGATCATCAAATTTTCTAACAAATAATCCTATCATAATAGCAGGAATGGCTGTAACTATAAATGGAAGAATAGATAGAAATAAGTATTTATCTGAAATATTGCCTAGTGCTAGTATAAAGATTGTTAAAAAACTTATTAGTATTTCTAGATAGAATATAAAACTGACAGATAGATATTTTAAATTTGCTTTACGCTCATATGTATCAGCAATGTCTTCATCCTCAAATTCTATCGATTTTGATTTCAAACGAAGTGAATCTTTTTGGTATTTTAATAATAATAACGTAAGAAAGATATTAAAAAATGTTGTTATTAAGGTAATACTAATAATTAACATGCTACTTTTAAAATGAAACTTAGAGAATAAGTTGTATTGATTAATAATGTCAAAAAGTTCAACGATTAATCCACCTATAATTCCACCTATAATCATAAGTAATAGATAGCGTCCTACTTTCATAAATCTTCCTCCTCGATGATAAAGATACTTTCTACGGGTTCATTAAATATACGAGCGATTTTCATAGCTGTAAGTATAGAAGGTGTGAAGTCATTACGTTCTATCAAAGAGACGGTTTGTCTTGATATACCAGCTTTCTTAGCTAATTGAGTTTGATTATATCCATCTCTTGCTCGTAATTCTTTAAGTCGATTTCTCAAGTTGATCAACTCCTTAACATTAATGTATATGATAAACGTCATTTTGACAAGTATATTTGTCAAAATGACATATATATTGTATATTACATATATCAACGAAATATAAATATATTCAAAAGAGGTGGTTTCATGCAACGCATTGATATTTTAGATAATCCTAAATTAATGAAACAGTTTTCTCAATACATGATTTTATTATTTATTGGTTTTGGTATTATTTTTTGGATTATAGAGAGAAGTACTAATACTGTATATATATTTCAATCAATTATAGGTAATATTGTACTTTTTATTATTTTATATTTCTTAATTTTTACAATTCACGAATGTATTCACGGTGTTTTTTTCAAAATATTTTCACCTAGACACAAAGTTCATTTTGGATATTCTAGTGGAATGATTTATTGTGCTATACCTGGTGGACAATTTACACCTATGACTTTTCTAATTAGTGCTATCGCACGATTTATAATTATAACAGTGATATTAATTACTACGCTTTATTTAGGTATATTACCAAAGTTTTTCTTTTTTATTTTGGCTACATTACATGCTGGTAGTTGTGTTGGAGACTTTTATTGGGTTCTTAAAATGATTCAAACTCCAAAAAACTCAGAAATTGAAACTACTGACAAGGGCATTATTATTTATGAATGATTAATAGAACAAAGGGGTTTTAAAAATGGAAAATAAAGGGTTTATGATTTCTAATCTACTAAATATATTGTTAATGTTTTTTGTTGCTTTAGGTGTGATTGATAATCATTTAATTTTAGCTATTGCATTTGCTATTGTGGCAATAATAAACGGAGGGTATTTACTTTATAAAAGCAATGAAATGAATAAACAGAATGAGGGTCAATCACATGGTAAAAAATCTTAAATCACTTCAATCTGTAGTGATATTAAATGAATTAGAACGAATATATCAGACCGCCATTTTGGATACAGTTGAACGAGAACCGTGGAACCACGAATATGAAGCATTGGAATTTAAATTATTTGAATATCGTTTCAAGAGCCGTTTGGCTAAAAAGACCCCAAAGAAAAAGGGTTACTTTGTCACTTTGTGGGAAAAAGATGCTAATCATCAAAATACCCCATTACATTTTGACAAAATGAGTGATTATTTAATGATTTATGTAAACGATCAAACACGTAAAGGCATATTTATTTTCGATAAAGAAACACTGTTAAATCATGGCATTTTAACTGATAATCATCACAAAGGGAAAATGGCATTTCGTGTTTATCCAGATTGGGAAACGGATTTAAATGTAACTGCTCTAAAAACACAACAATGGCAACAAATGTATTTTATCAATTTAAGTCATAGTGACACGGAGAATCAATTATCTCATATTAATACGATGATTCATTTGAATTAAATAACTGAAAAACGTCTACAAATAATATCACCCAATACTAAATTTACTTTACTAGTGGATTTAGTATTGGGTTATTTATGTTCATTAATCATAAAAGAATTGAGAGACGTATTGAATTTTTAATAGAATAGGTCTATAATTTATAAATCGTAATTATTTCGATTTAAAACCTAAAGATAAATATCTCAAGGAAGTGTTTAATAATGCAACAACATCGAAAGGTAGTCATTATTGGCGCAGGTGCTGCGGGTATCGGCATGGCTATCACATTGAAAGATTTTGGTATAGATGATTGTTTAATATTAGAAAAAGAAGAGATAGGTTCATCATTTAAACAATGGCCTAAGTCAACTCGTACCATTACGCCATCGTTTACATCTAATGGATTTGGTATGCCAGATATGAATGCTATTTCTAAAGAGACGTCACCTGCGTTCACTTTTAACCAGGAACATGTATCTGGGGAAACGTATGCGAAATATTTAGAAGTTGTGGCTTATCACTATGGTATCAGTATTCAAACTCACACTGCTGTAACGCAAGTCTCTATGGAAGAGGGTCTATATTTCATCAAGACAACTCAAGGTGATTACACGGCAGATTATATTTTTGTAGCGACTGGTGATTTTCAATTTCCTAACAAACCATTTAAGTATGGTATTCATTATAGTGAGGTGACTGACTTCAACGAATTCGATAAGGGAGACTATGTTGTGATTGGTGGTAATGAAAGTGGATTTGATGCTGCGATTCAATTAGCTAAAAATCAATCTACCATTTCGTTGTATACACGTACGACGGGCCTTAATGATGAGGACGCTGATCCTAGTGTAAGGTTGTCACCTTATACACACCAACGCCTAAGCCAAGCAATTCAACAAGGTGCGTTGATAGAAATGAATGTGCATTATAGTGTTTCAGATATTAACTTTCAAGACGGTAGGTACATTATTTATTTTGAAAATGGTCATGAAGTACAAACTGTGAATGAACCTATTCTTGCTACCGGATTTGATGTAACACAAAACCCTATCGTTCAAGAATTATTCGAAACGACAAAGCAAGATGTGAAATTAACGCTTCAAGATGAGTCGACACGCTATCCTAATATTTTCTTAATAGGTGCTACAGTTGAAAATAATCATGCCAAGTTATGTTATATCTATAAATTCAGAGCACGATTTGCTGTATTAGCACATGAGCTTGCACAGAGGGAAGGCTTACCGGTCAATCATCAAATGATAGAATCATATCAAATGAATCAAATGTACTTAGATGATTATACTTGTTGTGATGTGGCATGTTCATGTTAGAAGTGAAATATGATTTAAAACGGGGTTATTATGATCCAATTCCAGAAGACACACATCTTTTAACACTTCAGCATATATCAAGACTGACATCTGCAGAAAAGGCATTATTGAAATCAACGATTATCAGGAATAAATTGGATATATCTTTAATGGAAAGTGTAGTGTCTAGTTCTCAATATAGTCACTACGTTATTCAACAACTTGAGCAATTTCAGAAAGAGCGCAAAAATCAAACACCTAATATCTTACAAATGGTACTTGGCTGGTTGATTATATTACTCATGTTCGCATTGCCTATTGGCATGGCGTATCACTTTTCAGATTGGCTACAAAGTCATTATGTCGAACATTGCATTACTTTTTTAGGTTCATTCGAATATTTCCAAAATGGTATCATGCAGCACATTTTCTTTGGAGATTATGGTGTGTTATCGCTAGGAACATATTCATTTGTATGGGCATTACCTGTAGTGGTGTTAATCAGTTTGTCTTCAGCCATCGTTGAACAAAGCCATTTAAAGGATTGGATTACTTGGGCAATTGAACCGACGATGATACGCATTGGATTAAATGGAGAAGATATCATTCCTTTATTAGAAGGATTTGGATGTAATGCTGCGGCTATTACACAAGCAGGCCATCAATGTCATGCTTGTACCAAAACACAGTGCATGAGTTTGATTAGTTTTGGAAGTTCATGCAGTTACCAAATAGGAGCGACGCTATCTATATTTAGCGTAGCAGGGCATTCTTGGCTTTTTATACCTTATTTAATATTAGTATTGGTGGGCGGCATCATACATAATCGATTATGGATGAGGACAAATCATCACCCTTTTGCAATTCAAACTGTTAAAAAGTCCACCATTCACTTACCGTCAGGGCGACAATTGAGTCAACAAATTTGGAATAATATATGCATGTTTGTCATTCAAGCTATGCCTATCTTTATCACAATCTGTTTTATTGTTAGTATCATTTCCTTAACACCCGTTTTATCGCTCATTTCACATATATTTATGCCAATATTGATGTATTTAGGTATTCCAAATGAATTATCTCCAGGTATCTTATTTTCCATGATTAGAAAAGATGGCATGTTGTTATTTAATATGCATCAAGGTGCTTACATTCAACAATTATCTGTCATACAACTATTGTTATTAGTCTTTTTGAGCTCCACATATACAGCATGCTCTGTCACAATGACCATGGTATTTAAACAACTTGGATTGAATGAAGGATTTAAAATGATAGTAAAACAAATGGTGACATCACTAAGTATGGTTATCATTATTGCAACGATTGTTAAGCTTATAACAGTTATGAATTAAAAGGAGTGGCTAGGATGGAGATTATAATCATAGGAGGGTTTTTAGGCGGTGGCAAAACTACATTATTGAACCATCTCGTGTCCGAAGCGATGACACAAGGGTTACAACCAGCAGTAATTATGAATGAGTTTGGTAAACAAAGTGTGGATGGTCAATTAATCGATCAAGAGATCCCTTTAAATGAGCTCACTGAAGGCTGTATTTGTTGTGCAATGAAAGCAGATGTTTCAGATCAATTGCATCAACTCTATTTAGATTATCAACCTGATATTGTCTTTATTGAATGCAGTGGGATAGCAGAACCATTGGCAGTTGTAGATGCATGTTTAACCCCCATCTTAGCACCATTTACTAGGATTACATACATGGTTGGCATTGTAGATGCACATATGTATCAATCGTTAAAATCTTATCCAAAAGATATCCAAGGCTTATTTTATGAACAATTGAGCCATTGCTCTCACTTATTTGTGAATAAAATAGATTTAACACATGTGAATGTAACGAGCCAATTATTAAAAGAATTAGAAATCATCAATCCTGAAGCGGATATTCAAGTGGGGATGTATGGTCGAATCACTTTGCCTAAGTTTACACAAACTACCGATGACAATATTCAGACGAGAAAAAGTAAAGCAAATCACCAATCGCTACATCAAGGCATTCATCATCAGTACATAGATGTACCAGTGAAATGTAACAAACTACAGTTTATAGATTATTTAGACGCCTTACCGTCAAATATTTATCGTATGAAAGGATTTATTCAATTTATAGACGAACCGCATACTTATTTAGTTCAATATATGCAAGATCAGTTTGAATTAACACCAATAGCATTTGAAAAAGAAGTCCCCAATTATCTCGTGTTAATTGGAAAAAACATACAATATGACGATTATCGTCAATTATGTAATAGTAACAACGTTGAAGTAAGTTATTAAAGTATAAATCCCCATATAGACATGAAGATAACATGTGCTATATGGGGGTTCATCATATGCTATTATAACTTAGCTTGCCATTTATTAGTCCAAACTAAATCATTAGGTTTACCCTTGAAGTCAGAGTTACCCATGATTTTGTCTATAACAGTTTCTAAACTTGTTTTGTTTGAATGATATGCATTAATATACGCTTTTACCATTGTTGCATCGTGTAAATGCGTAGTGAAGTTGAGTGATGTGAAAACAGTAGGTACTTCGTGAACATACCATGGAATTTCATTACTCATTGCAGTTGACCAACGGATGCGGTAATTATTTTCTGCAGCATATCCAACGATATTAGCGAATACTAATGCTGCATCTACCCTTTCACGGTAATCTAATGTTTTACCTTTAATTCGTGTTGAACCATCATTTACTGTAACGTTAAAGCCTTTATTTTCTAATATACTTACAAGATGATCAGTCACTGAGTCATCAGATTTATAAATACCATTTTTTTCGCCTTCAATGACATAAAGTTGGATGTTTTTATGTGTTTCTGGACGAATAGGTAACTGGTTGAGCGTGTTTTTAACTAATGTAATACCTAAATCGGCAGCTTCTTTTTGCATGTCTATATGTTCATCACAACCGATGACATCTAATGCAGCCTCTTCTTTTTCTAACGTGTTTTGTGCTTGTTTATCATGTAAATGAATTTTAGCTTTGAGGCCTAAAATACGTTTAACCGCATCGTTAAGTCGTTCTTCTGTAATGACGCCTTTACGGTAACCTTGAAGCATGAAATTGAAGTCTTCTTCTATATCATTAAAGAATAAGAACATATCACAACCAGCTGCGATAGCTAACGGTACATAGTCCTCACGTTTCATTGAAGCTGTCATTCCTAACATATGACTTGCATCTGTTACAACTAATCCATTAAAGTTTAAATCTTGTTTTAATAAATCTGTGATAAGTTCTTTAGATAATGATGCAGGTAAAATATCTTCGTCATGCAATTTTGGATTTAATTTTTTAGAATAATGTGGCAAAGCAATATGTCCAGACATAATCATTTCTACACCATTATCGATATGGTTGGTATACACTTTACGGAAACTTTGATCCCATTCTTCAGGTGTCATTTCATTAACACCTAATACAAGGTGTTGATCGCGTTCTTCAGTACCATCACCCGGGAAATGTTTAATACAAGTAATCATATCTTTAGTTTCATTAAAACCTTCGATGAAAGCATTAGTATATTTAATTACAGTGTCAGCTGTTGTTCCGTATGCGCGAGTATTAACGATAGTATTACGCCAGTTTTGAAGAATGTCTACACAAGGATCGAAGTTGATATTAACACCTAAAGCTTGTGATTCTCGACCTGATACATAGCCTGCATGATAAGCAACTTTCGTATCTTGAGCTGCTTCGCATTGTGCTGCAGAGGCAATATAAGTCCCATCTTTACATGCACCATTACCACCAGAATCACAATTTGCTGCTATTAATAACGGTACTTTACTATTGTGTTGTAAGTCGTTGAGAAGGTTTTGAACTTGATGCTTATTACCGCCTTGGTATCGTGCACCACCTATATGATACTGATTTAAAATATCTTTATTTGTAAGGTCATTATTATTAAAATCTCCATCTTCTTCTAGAGAAAATAAGTTGAAAAATAATTGTCCTATTTTTTCTTCGTCAGTGAGCTGAGATAACGTATTTTCTACCCATTCAATTTGTTGATCATCAAGATAATAGGGTTTAGCTTTTAAGTCTACATTTACCATTATAACAACGCTCCTTTAGTCAAAATTATTATAAAATTGTTGAATTACTCGGTCCTGAATAGTATTATCAAACTGATTATTGATAAATAGTTTAAGGTAGGTTTGATCTAAGTTAGACCAAGATGTTGCTTCATTTCCAGCCAAAATAGGATAGAAATAAACTTGGTTGTCTTGGGCAGCTTGTAAATCGCCTCTTGCATCTCCAAGAACTAATATATGATCTGGTTTATAGTGTTGTTTAAGTTGTTGAATACAATGTTTTTTAGTACCTACCTCTTGTGCGAAGATACTAGTTAAAAATGGTGTTAGATGGTGTTCAGTCCATTCAGTTTCCACCGCTTTTAAATTTGCAGATGATACAATAACAATATCAGCATCGTGATGTGCATGTTTTAAAGTTGAATGCACATTCTCAAATGCGCCTAAACTAGGTAATCGACCGATTAATTCGTTAACTCGGTTTGACCAGTCTAAAGCTAAGCGAAGTCCTTTCTTTTGTGGATGCGCTTTCATATCTTGTTCTAATTGTGGATTTGAGAATGTTGAAGTATGATCGACCCACTCTTTAATATCATGATAGCCATCAACAGTGCGACCTTGCTCATGTAGTTCTGTGAGCATTTTTTCCAGACCTTGAAATCGATTAATCCCACGTGTGATTTCATATAGGTTAAATTGGTTCCAACGCTCTAAAACTTGTTCTTTCATATCATCTAAATTCCAAATATCTAATAAGGCAGGTCCAAATGCGCGTTCATGTTTGATTGTCATTGTATCCATGCCACAACCATCTGAATCTACGCAAATAAGGTAGTCATGTTGAGGTTGAAAATTTTCTAATGAATAATTCAAGTTTTTCAATCCTTTCTGTTCGGTTTATAGTCTTAAGTGAAGGTGATCATTATGTTAAATCAACAAATCTTTGATGTATTAAAAGTACATGCTTTTGAATTATTAATGATTGATTTAAATCATTACGATTTATCAGATATAAAAAATATTAGTAATCACTTAAAGTCGCCATTTACAAATACTAAAAGTAAAAAATACAAAGTAGAGTTAAAGAAACTTTTAGAAAATATGAATAGCGATCGTATTTATCATTATGTGAATCAATTTGATGTTAATTTTTTGTTGTTTAAATACAGAAAATATAATCGGGTAGTCATACTTGGTCCATTTCTACATCAACGACCAAATGAAAAAAGATGCCACGAAATGTTACAACAAGTACAAATTAAATATTCTAAATTATCGATATTAAAACAATATTTATTACAAATACCTGTTTGCCCGTACAGTCAAGCATTGAAAATGGCACATTTAACTGTACGATATTTAAAAAATCGAAACGTACATTATAAAGTTGAGACACTTGATTTTAGCTTTCATCGTAATACAGAATCTCATGCGCAAGATAAAGAGCAATATGAGTATACATTTAACAAGATTAAAATGTGTTATGACAATGAGAATAAAATGTTAACTGCTATTCAAAATGGCAATGTCGATGAAGCACTCAACTTATTTTCTGTAATGAATGTTTCAGTTGCAGGAATTAGGCGTGTTAAAGATGATTTATTAAACCATAAATATAAAGCATATCTACTTAACACACTGTGTCGTAAAAGTATTGAAAAAGCAGATGTGAATTTACTCATCATCAATGAAATATCTGCTAATTATGCAGCTGAAATTGATGACGCTACTGATGTTGAAACTTTAGAAATTATTACGAAACGGATGATATTTGATTATGCGCAAACGGCATTAAAAGTTAAATCATTAAATTATAGTTCTAATATCAACACAGTCATTCAACATATTAAGATTAATTTGGACCATCCTATACATCTAGAAGAATTGGCTGAATTAGTAGGGTTGGCGCCATCCTATCTTTCAAGATTATTTAAACAAGAAACAGGAAAGTCTTTATCTCAATATATTATGCAACTACGTGTTGAAAAGGGACGAGATTTACTACTTAATACGCCCATGACTGTAGAAGAAATATCCAGTTATGTAGGTTTCAAGCAGCAAAGTTACTTTTCAAAATGTTTTAAAATACAGTACCAACAGTCGCCCTTAGAATATAAGAAATCTTATAGTAATGAAAAGGTGACTTAAAATAATGGATTACGATTTACTATGACCTTTACATTACATTTTAAAATTATCACTCATTTTTAGATTTCACTAGCTCAAGTCATAGAAAATTTTGAAAATGGCCCTGATTTTGAAAATTGATGTCAAAATTTTATAAAAGAGTTTAAAAAATTACAAAAAATCATGTTAAATGATACTTTTTAAGTGTAATTTGGTACATGATAACTTACGTATTACTGCGATACACTGCAAAATTGAATAGATTTTAGAAACCCTTTGATACCAACTCTTATTAAAGATTGTATGAAAGGGTTTTATTTTTTTGTCAATTCAGACCTTTTTACACTGAATTGACGTTTTTTTAATTGGAAATATAATGAAGTTGGGTTGGCGAAGAAAACAATTAAAAATAGCGAGGAGCTGAGTAAATGAAAAAAATGCAGACATTAAATCGTTTACATGATAATTATCTCGTTGCTGTTGTCAGAGGCAAAAGTAAAGCAGATGCAATTGCAGCTGTAGAACATATGATTGATGGCGGCATATATAACATTGAAATTACCTTTACGACACCACAAGCAGAAGAAGTGATTCAACATTTAAGTCAATATGTAATAGACGAAAACGTGGTCATTGGTGCAGGAACGGTGTTAGATAGTACGACTGCCCGATTAGCTATTTTAAATGGCGCAGAATATGTGGTAAGTCCTCATTTTGATCCAGAGATTGCAAAAATGTGTAATCGTTACGCCGTACCTTATTTACCTGGATGTGGTTCGGTAACAGAAATTGTTCAAGCCATGGAAACAGGTGTAGATTTAGTGAAGTTATTCCCTGGTGATTTATTAGGTGCTAACTTTATTAAAAATGTGCATGGACCTATTCCTCAAATTGAACTCATGCCATCAGGTGGTGTGTCATTAGATAATTTAGAGGATTGGTATCGTAAAGGTGCATTTGCGGTCGGTATCGGTAGTGCATTAATGAAAAATGCAAAAGATGGAAATGATTCAGTAATTAAAGAGAACACAGAAAAATTTGTCGGAAAATTCAAAACAATAAGAGGGTGATGGTATGTCATTCATCACATTTGGCGAAATTCTAATGCGTTTAAGTACACCTAATCACGAAACGTTTAATCAAGCACAATCCTTTAATATTAATTACGGTGGCGCAGAGATGAATGTGGCGATAGGATTATCAGGATTAGGTGTCAAAACGTCGATGATTAGTGCTGTACCTGATAATGATTTAGGTAATCAAATTATTCAAAATTTAAAGCGATATAATGTCAATACTGAGCATATGAGTCAAAAGGAAGGCAGATTGGGCCTATATTATATCGAAAGCGGTTATGCTCAGCGTGCAAATCGACTTATTTATGATCGTCAAATGAGTACATTTAGTCAATTTTATCATCGAGATGATGATATCAAATCAATTTTAAAAGGTCATGATTGGTTTCATATTACTGGTATCACAGCAGGATTGAATCAAGAATTATTATTATTTTTGAAAAAAGCAGTCAAAGTTGCGAAAGAATTAGGTCTATTTGTAAGTTGTGACTTGAATTTTAGAGCAGCACTATGGGACTTTGATACGGCCAGAAAAGAAATGTCAGACATATTATATGATGTGGATTTAGTTTTTGGTTATGAACCGATAGCATTGCCAGATGACAAAGGTCACGACCAAAAAGATGGATTAGATAGAATGGCAGATATTGATGTCATACGACCATATTTAACTCAAATCCATAAGAAGTACAATGTTCAATATATTGCGTTTGTACAAAGAAAAATTTTTAACCATAAAAGAAACCGCTTACAAGGATTTCTATCTACAAAGGATCAATTAGCAAAAACTGAGCCTTTGGATGTTGATATTTTGGATAGATTAGGAACTGGGGATGCATTTAGCGTAGGTGTCATTTATGGGATTATGCAGAAATGGAATTTAGAAAAAATTGTTGAATTCGGTATTTATAACATGAGCTATAAACACAATATATTTGGTGATTTTAGTTATGCAAGTCTAGAAAATATTTACGCATCTATTCAAAGTAATCGAGATATCAATAGATAGAAAGAAGGCGGGATTATGGGAGATACAGTTGAAAAAAGAGAAAAACGAAAAATGCATAAATTTAATCATATCGAAGACGCTACATTAAGTTTTAAAGAAAAGTTATCATACGGATTTGGTGACTTAGGTAACGGTATGATGTTCGATATGGGTCAGATTTATTTAATGATGTTCTTTACAGATATTCTTGGTATTTCAGCTTTTTACGGTGGTCTTGTATTTTTAGTGGCAAAGATATTTGATGCCTTTGTAGATACAGGTGTAGGGACAATCATCGATTCAAGACGAAATATCGGTCCTAAAGGGAAGTTTAAACCGTTTATCTTATACGGTACAGTTCCTTTAGCAATTGTAACGGTTTTATCATTTACAGCACCTGATTTTAGTTATACAGATAAAGTCATTTGGGCATTTGCAACATATTTATTATTTAACGCAGCGTATTCTGTAGTTAATATTCCGTATGGTTCATTATCTGCAGCTATGACTTTGAATGCGGATGATAGAACACAATTATCAGTATTTAGAAACTTAGGGTCACAAAGTGCATTATTTATAGCAGGTATTGTGGTTGTGCCAATGGTATCTCAATTTGATAATCATGCTATTGGATATCCAGTAGTCGTTGCTGGTATGGCGATACTTGGTGTCATCTTCCACTTAGTTTGCTACAAAGGTGTTAAAGAACGTCACGTTATTGAACGTCCAAAAGAAAAAGGTGTGAACCAAAAAGCATTCTTTAATTTAGTGAAGAATGAAGCATTTGCAACATTGGCTATTTTTACATTATTAACAATTATGTCTATGTTCTTAATTCAATCTTGTCAGTTGTATTATTTTAAATATGTTTTAGATAAACCTAATTTAGTAGGTCTCGTAAGTACATTAAACTTTGTTGTCTTACTACCATCTCTATATGCAACGACATTAATTAGTAAAAAAATGGGCAAAAAAGCAACTGCAATGATTGGTGTAGCAGGATTTATCGTGTTTGAAAGTGTAAACTTCTTATTCTTTAGTGAAAACTACATTATGTTTTTAGTTATCAATACAATTGCACAATTTTTCTTAGTTATTCCTAATACAGTTATTTGGGCATTTATTGCCGACGTTGTGGAATATGGTCAATGGAAATTTGGTTTACGTTCTGAAGGTATTACGTATTCAAGCTACAGCTTTACAAGAAAAGTATCTCAAGCACTTGCAGGATTTGTACCTGGTTTAGCGTTAACATTAATTGGTTACACGCCAAATGTAGAGCAAACACCAGGAACGATTGCAGGACTTAAAATTTTATTCTTTGTTGTACCAGCAGTAGCAAGCTTAATCGCACTGATTGTCTTCTTCATTTGGTATCCATTAACAGACAAACGACACAAACAAATTGTTAAAGAACTTGCACTAAGAGAAGAACTATAGAGGAGTGGAGATAACATGGCTTTTATCAATGAAAACTTTATGTTGGAAAATGAAATAGCTAAACATTTATATCACGATTTTGCGAAAGATATGCCAATTTACGATTATCACTGTCATCTAGATCCTAAACAAATTAGTGATAATGTTAAATGCGATAATATCGCTGAACTATGGTTGAGTGGTGACCATTACAAGTGGCGTGCCATGCGAGCGCAAGGTATAGAAGAAAAATACATTACTGGTGATGCAGAGCCACTTGAAAAATTCAAAAAATGGGCTGAAGCATTAGAAAATTCTATTGGGAATCCTTTATATCATTGGTCACAATTAGAATTAAAAATGTATTTCAATATTGATGATTTACTTACTAGTGATAACGCAGAAGAAATATATCATCGTGCGAATGATTATTTGAAAGAACATCAGGTTACAACTCAATCTCTTATTAGTAATTCAAATGTCAATTTGATTTGTACTACTGACAATCCAACAGATGATTTAGCTTATCATGATGCGATTAAAGCACAAGATGATTTCAAAACGGTGGTTTTACCAGCATTCCGACCTGACGATGTTTTTAAAGTAGGCGAACCTGCTTTTCTTGAATTCGTACAAAAGTTAGAACGAACAACGCACAATATTGAAAATGCAACGCAATTTGTAGAAGCGCTTAATCAACGTATTCAATATTTTCATGACAAGGGTGGCCGTTTAGCTGACCATGGTTTAGAGGAAATCCATTTTGAAAACTATACAACCCAAGAGATTGAAACAATATTTACTAAGGCGCTCAATAAAGAAGACATATCTACACATGAACAATTCCAATTCCAGACATTTATGTTGAACGCGTTAAGTAAAGCTTATTATGAGCGTGGTTGGGTAATGCAAATTCATTTCGGTGCGATTCGTAACAATAATACTAAAATGTTTGAACAAGTAGGTAGAGATGCAGGATTTGATTCTATTCGAGATCAAAATAATCTTGCTTATCACTTAAATGCTACATTAGATATGATGGAAAAAGAAAATCATTTACCGAAAACGATTTTATATAATTTAAATCCAATCTATAACGATATTGTTGGATCTACAATTGCCAATTTCCAAACTGAACCAGGTATTCAAAGTAAAGTCCAACACGGTGCTGGTTGGTGGTTTAACGATACGAAACGGGGCATGTTAAGACAAATGTCATCATTGGCAGATCAAGGTTTACTTATGCATTTTGTAGGTATGCTAACAGATTCAAGAAGTTTCATTTCATATTCAAGACATGATTACTTTAGACGCATTTTATCTACATTTATAGGTGATTTAGTAGAAAAAGGTGAAATTCCGAACGATGACCGCTTATTACAAAAAATGATTGAGAACATTTGCTACAACAATGCATATCACTATTTCAAGCTCATTAAGGAGGACTAAACGATGAAAATGTCATTTAGATGGTATGGGAAAGATGATCCCATTAGCTTAGAATATATTAAACAAATCCCAGGGATGAAAGGGATTGTTACTGCGATTTATGATGTGCCAGTGGGTGAAGTTTGGCCATTAGATAAAATTAAAGCATTAAAACAAGAAGTTGAAGATGCAGGTATGGAAATATCAGTAATCGAAAGTGTACCTGTACATGAAGATATTAAATTAGGTAAACCAACAAGGGATCAATACATTGAAAACTATTGCCAAACATTACGTAATTTAGGTGAAGCGGGTATTAAAACTGTTTGTTATAACTTTATGCCTGTGTTTGACTGGACGCGTTCTCAGTTAGATTATCGATTAGATGACGGTTCAACTTGTTTAATTTACGATGAAAATGATGTCGAAAAAATGAATCCATTAAGTGGTGAATTATCACTTCCAGGTTGGGATTCAAGCTACACGAAAGAAGACTTAAATCAATTATTCGAAGATTATAAACAAGTAGACGAAGAAAAACTATGGGAAAACTTAAACTACTTTATTCAAAAAGTCATTCCAGTAGCCGAAGAGGAAGATGTTCTGATGGCAGTCCATCCGGACGATCCACCTTGGAATATCTTTGGTCTGCCACGTATCATTACTAATAAAGATAATTTAGAACGATTTATTAACTTATATGATTCCAAGCATAATGGATTAACAATGTGTTCTGGATCATTAGGCGCTGATCGTCGAAATGACTTTGTTGAAATGTTACGTTACTTTGGTGAAAAAGGACGAGTACATTTTGTACATGCACGTAATGTTAAATTAATAGGTGACAAGTCATTCCAAGAATCTGCCCATTTATCAGAAAAAGGTTCAATCGATATGTATGAAGTAGTAAAAGCTATGTATGACTTTGGATACGAAGGCCCAATTAGACCTGACCATGGTCGAATGATTTGGGGCGAAACTGGTAAACCAGGGTATGGATTATATGATCGTGCATTAGGTGCAACATATTTAAATGGCTTATATGAAGCAGTAAGTAAAAGTAGACAATAGTTTTAAAGGGAGATGGAATTTATGGAATTGCCTTTCAATGTCGATTTATCAAATAAAGTCGTTGTGATTACTGGAGGTACTGGTGTACTTGGTAGTGCAATGTCTATGGCTTTAGCACAAAGTGGTGCTAAAGTCGCAATGATTGGAATCAGTGAAGACGCAGATGGTCTAGTAGATAAAATAGAAAAAGCAGGTGGCACTGCACGTGTGTTTTTAGGCGATGTAACTAAAAAAGCCGAAATGGAAAGAGTTAAAAAAGAAGTTAATGATGCATTTGGCAGTGTAGATATTTTAATCAATGGTGCTGGTGGAAACTCTCCTAAAGGCACAACAGATGATGAACGTTTTGAAGGTGAACTTGAGCAAGATGGTAAGACATTCTTTGATTTAGATGAAAAGAGTGTTGGTTTTGTGATGGATTTAAACTTCTTAGGTACGTTTATTCCTTCTCAAGTGTTTGCGACAGATATGTTAGACAAAGATGAAGCTACAATTATTAATATTTCATCTATGAATGCATTCACACCGTTAACTAAAATTCCAGGATACAGTGGTGCTAAAGCGGCAATCAGTAACTTTACACAATGGTTAAGTGTATATTTCTCTAAAACAAATATTAGAGTTAATGCCATTGCACCAGGATTTCTACTAACAAAACAGAATGAAGCATTACTATTGAACGAAGACGGAAGTTACACGGAACGCTCTAGAAAAATCATCAATGCTACCCCTATGGAGCGCTTCGGTAAACCGGAAGAATTAATTGGAGCATTATTATTCTTAGTAAATGAACAGGCATCTAGTTTTGTAAATGGTGTGGTATTACCAATCGATGGAGGATTTAACGCATATTCCGGTGTCTAATGATAGGAGGGAAACATTTTGTTATATCCAATATTAACTGAAACAAGACAGCTAGTTGATTTGTCAGGAACATGGAAGTTTAAATTAATCCAACATCAAGAAGCAATAGATGTTAGTCATCCGTTGGACACAGAGGACGTGATGGCGGTTCCAGGTTCGTATAATGATCAAGGTGTGATTCAGAGCATTAGACGTCATGTAGGTGAGGTCGTCTACGAAAGAACAATTGTCATTCCTAAACATCTTAACGGGGAACGTATTGTCTTACGATTTGGTTCTGTAACACATCATGCCACAGTGTATATCGATGGCCAAGAAGTCGTTACCCATTCTGGAGGTTTTCTACCTTTTGAAGCCGATATTTCCGATATTGCAACAGTAGGAACCCATCGATTAACTGTGAAAGTAAACAATGTATTAACACATAGCACATTGCCAGTGGGTAATTACAGTGAGCAAACACGAGAAGACGGGACAGTCATACCTATCAACGAGCCTAATTTTGACTTCTTTAATTATGCAGGTATTCACCGTCCTGTGAAAATTTATACGACACCTCACACATTTATTAGTGATATAGCCATTAACCCAGAATTAAAAGGGGTTGATGAGAGTATAGTTCATTATGAAGTATCGATGGTGAACGGTGGCGAAAAAGTAGACAGCGTTAAAATCACGATTCTGGATGAAAATGATCATGCAGTAGCCGAAAGCGAAGGCGCTAAAGGCGATGTAACTATTCAAAATCCTAAATTGTGGCAACCTTTAGATGCCTATTTATACAATATGAAAGTAGAATTACTCAACGATAATGAGTGTGTAGATGTTTATACAGAACGTTTCGGTATTCGATCTGTTGAAGTGAAGGATGGACAGTTTTTAATTAATGACAAACCATTTTATTTCAAAGGTTTCGGTAAACATGAAGATACGTATTATAATGGTCGAGGCTTAAACGAATCAGCTAACGTCATGGACATCAACTTAATGAAATGGATAGGTGCTAATTCATTTAGAACCTCTCATTACCCATATTCAGAAGAAATGATGCGTTTAGCAGATGAACAAGGTATTGTAGTGATAGATGAGACAACAGGTGTCGGTATACATCTTAATTTTATGGTTACCTTAGGTGGCGCAATGACACATGATACATGGAAAGAAATTGATACTCATCAAGCTCATCAAGAAGTCATCGAAGACTTGATTGCAAGAGACAAGAATCATGCATGCGTAGTCATGTGGTCAATTGCCAATGAGCCAGCGTCTAATGAAGCGGGTGCTAAAGCGTACTTTGAGCCATTTGTAAATTTAGCACGTGAAAAAGATCCACAACATCGCCCAGTGACTATCGTGACTATTTTAACGGCACAACCAGATGTATGTGAAGTTCAAGATTTAGTCGATGTGCTTTGTCTCAATAGATACTATGGTTGGTATACACAATCAGGTGATTTAGAAAGCGCTAAACAATCATTAGATAATGAGTTGGCAGAATGGTCGAAACGACAACCAAATAAGCCTATCATGTTTACAGAGTATGGTGCGGATACGCTTGCAGGTCTACATGCGATTGATGATCAAATGTTTACAGAAGAGTATCAACTGAATTATTATAAAGCCAATCATGAAATTATGGATAAATATCCACAATTCATCGGTGAGCAAACATGGAACTTTGCTGACTTTGAAACATCAAATGGTATTATCCGTGTTCAAGGTAATAAAAAAGGTATCTTCACACGAGATCGTAAGCCAAAAGCGATTGCCCATTACTTTAAAGAACGTTGGCAACATATACCTCATTTTGGTTATAAATCTTAATATTGAGATAGTTTATAATGTAAGCTAAAAGTAAATATCAGATAACGTATGGAAGAGGTCGGGACAGAAACCTGCTTTTCGGACGCCGTTAATCGGTTTCCGAGAGCACAAAAATTTATGTCTTAACCTCTTCGTTTTATATATATACATATTTAAATAAGTTATGACTGTTTCTCGTTATGGTCTTTGTGGTAAATTTGAATAGAATTTTGGTAAAATATGAATAATGAGTGAACAAGCGTGTTAATAACTATATTTCATCACCATTTATTAATTATCTAGGCATGTTTGTGATGAAAAAAGTTGCGTTATTCATTAATGAAATTGACATAGTATATCTTTATATAAATTAAAAGGAGATGAGCTAACTTATGTCTCGTATCGTATTAGCTGAAGCATATCGTACACCAATTGGCGTGTTTGGAGGCGCTTTTAAAGATATTCCTGCCTATGATTTAGGTGCTACTTTAATTAAACACATTTTAAAAACAACTCAAATTGATCCAAAAGAAATTAATGAAGTGATATTAGGTAACGTTTTACAAGCAGGTCAAGGACAAAACCCAGCTCGCATAGCATCAATTAAGGGTGGTTTACCTGAATCTGTTCCAGCATTTACAGTAAATAAAGTCTGTGGTTCAGGATTAAAATCTATTCAATTAGCGTATCAATCTATTTTAGCAGGTGACAATGACGTCGTATTAGCAGGTGGCATGGAAAGTATGTCACAATCACCGATGCTTATGAAAAATGCACGCTTCGGGTTTAAAATGGGTAACCAAGCGTTAGTTGATAGTATGGTAGCAGATGGATTAACAGATGTATTTAATGATTATCATATGGGGATTACGGCTGAAAACTTAGTTGAAAAATATAGTATTAGCCGTGAAGCACAAGATGAATTTGCTGCACAATCACAACAAAAAGCAGAAGCCGCTCAAAATAGTGGTGCTTTTGATGCGGAAATCGTTCCAGTCGAGGTACCACAACGCAAAGGAGAACCTATTGTCGTATCAGAAGACGAAGGTATTAGAAAAGGTACAACAGCTGATAAATTGAGTCACTTGAGACCTGCCTTTAAAAAGGACGGATCAGTAACAGCTGGTAATGCGTCAGGTATTAATGACGGTGCATCAATGATGTTAGTAATGACTGAAGAAAAGGCAAAAGAATTAAATATTAAACCTATCGCTATTTTAGACGGCTTTGGTACTAGTGGTGTGGATCCTTCTATTATGGGGATTGGTCCGGTTGACGCAGTGAAAAAAGCACTACAACGTACAAACCAATCTATTGAAGATATCGATGTCTTCGAACTTAATGAAGCATTTGCATCACAGGCTTTAGCAGTAAATCAAGAATTACAATTACCTGCTGAAAAGGTTAATACTAAAGGTGGTGCCATTGCTTTAGGTCATCCTATAGGTGCCTCAGGTGCACGTATATTAGTGACACTTTTACATCAATTAAACGAAGAAAAGCAATCAGGTATTGCCTCATTATGCATTGGTGGCGGACAAGGTATTGCGACAGCGGTGACACGTTATCAAGAGTAAGGGGAAAAAGAGACCTAGAAATTGTCAATTAATAAAACGAATAGTGGAGGATATAAGATGACACAAATAAATAAATTAATCGATTCTCAACAACCTGGAACAGTTTTAAAGATGACAGCCAAAGAAGGTAAAGGTGAAGAGTTATTTAATCTAACAAATAAGATGCACTACGACGGAGATCCAGATGGCCCAATAGATTGGATATTGTGTAAAGATGATCATAACCCCAATATTTTGTGGGCATTCGAATTTTATAGAGACGATGCCTCATTCAAACGTCATTTCGATAATCCAGTTATAGATGAAGGTCATGATAAAGTTATTGAGCTTTTAGATGATGTGCCAACAAGAGTTGTAGTATATCCAGAATATTCAGGTAAGCAAAGCGAAAAAAATTCAGATTTATTGATTGATTCCCTACAACCTGGAACAGTTTTAAAGATGACAGCCAAAGAAGGAAAAGGTGAAGAGTTATTTAATTTAACAAATAAGATGCACTACAACGGAGATCCAGACGGCCCAATAGATTGGGTATTGTGTAGAGCCGTTGATGATCCAGATGTATTATGGGCATTTGAATTTTATAAAGACGATGCTTCATTTAAACGTCATTTTGATAATCCAGTTATAGACGAAGGACATGACAAAGTCATCGAATTGTTAGCGGATATGCCAATGAGAGTAGAAGTTCATGCTATGTATTCTAGTAAAAAAGTATAAACAATAGATTGAGGTTACAAATTATGAATATTGTTTTTAGAATTGCATCATAGCAAATCATTAAAGTATTATTTTTTATATGCATCACAACGTACAATTTCAAATTGTACGTTGTTTTTTTCGAAATCATACATCTTTTGGAAGGTAGAAGTAAATAATAAAATATGAAAGTAATGATATGAATATAATGTTTAAAATCCAGTTTAAATAAAAAATAAATAGATACTTATATTGGAATAAGTACTTATAAAAAATGAATATCGATTTAGAAATTGGACAATCATTGTTCAGTAAGTTATACTTTTACAACATTGTTTGCAAAATTTCAATTTTAGAACACTAAATTTAAAATTGAAATTATTTTAAGAATAAAATGAATTCGTATATACATTTTATAATTTTAATGTTATACTCACCATAGTTTGTTTGGTAAAAAATCTTGTTTTTTTAGCCTATGTATACCTGTTCAGTATACATAGGTTTTTTTATGTGTATTATGTTGAATAACAACATAAATACACACCCCACTAGATAGTAGGGTGTGTTTATTACATCTTTTCATCTCTCAATTATGATAAATGAATATAGTTATAAGATTTAGCTTGGCTTGCTGAAATGGTACGAGTGTCTGTTACAAATGGTCCTCCCGAATAGTTCATTTCTGAAACAGTTACTGAACCATCACTACTGACGCTTTCTACACATGCCACATGACCATAACTACCTTCAGATGTTTGTAAAATAGCACCTTTTTCAGGCGTATGATTCACAGTATAGCCATCTGATTGTGCTGCACTTGCCCAATTGTTTGCATTACCCCACGTAGTACTGATTTTGCCTCCGACTCTATCGTAAACGTACCATGTACATTGCCCAGCAGTGTATAAGTTACCAGATGTAGATGATGTCGTTTTTTTAGACGTAGATTGCGTAGTAGATGAATGACTTGATGATGAACTTGAAGAATTTAAGCTACTTGAACTATTACTTGTAGTTGTATTGTTATTTTGTTTGAATGATTGTTGTTTAAATTGTGGCTGTTTATAACCACTAGATTGATGATTAAATTGTGGATGCCATTGCCCATTCATTTGATTATAATTTTGGTTGTCTTGATGGCTAAATTGTCCATTAAATCCTCTGGGGCTTTGTTGGTGAAATGGCCCTTGTTGTTGAGGTGCTTGATGATGATTATATTCTGTAGCATCTGCATGATTGTCATTTATCCCAAATAATGACACGCCAATACCAGCAGTTAGGGTTGAAATTGTAGCGATTTTTTTCATAATAAAACGTCCTCCCAAAAGTTGTATGTCTACCATAGATTGAAGTAGCGAAAGGCAGCATACATCACCGTTTTTTATTTAAAAATTTCGTTGCGAACAACGATAAGCTACACTCTAACAGAACAATTGATAATGATGGTCAATGTTACGATTTCGTAATTGAAATTCAATTCACCTGAACAACACCGTAATAATAGAGTTGGCAATATTACTTAGTGTAATAAAACGTGAAGTTGTGATGTTTGCTATGTTAATTTTATGTTTTGTAATTATTGAATTAGCTTGAACGTTACAAATGATTGTAATAAATGTAGGAGGACGATTTATTATAAAAACACGATAATGAGCCGATATTCTGATTTGAAAAGTAAAAAAGCACTCATTAAAGAGTGCCGTTTGATTTAAAAGAATGTGAGTAGTATGAAGATGATGAAAAAATGCTAGTGAAAGTAACTTCTTTCCAATTTTTCTCAATGGTATATGCCCCCACGGAGAGTAATAGACCAATAAGGATAAAAATATTATCTACTGATTTTAAGTGGGCTCCTCCATAAATACTATCTAATATAATACGAAGAATAAAAATGAGCACGCCAATTATGATCAGCGCTATACTAACCAATTTTAAGTAACGGGATATTTTTGTACTATTTGTCTTTTTGTCATTGATATTGTTAGAACTCATATCCTCCACCCCCATACAATAAATTTACCACTCAATCATTATTAATATTCACAATAAAATAATGATTGAGTAATAAGATGTTTTAGATAATAGTTAAGTGAAATATATAATTAGAGAATGTTTGAGGAGGGCTTTGCACATGTTTAATAACAAGAAAGCAGATGATCGCTTTGATGTAGAAAAGGTCTCAAAAGATTCTACTATGCGTTGTTATGTATTAACTGATAAAGAAACAGGCATCCAATATCTTGCTACTTGGGTGAGTACAGGTGGTGGTATTACACCATTATTAGATGAAAATGGAAATATAACCAAAGTGGATACTACTTCATTGAAAAATGATTAATTTACATAGTAATTTTTTATAGGAGGTATTACTTTGGTACTTATGGTTATAAGCGGCTTCGTAACCATTTTTATTCTATTTAGTATAAGTAAATTTTTTAAAGAAAATGAGAAATAAAAACTGCAACGGCAAGCTTGTAATTCAAAACAAGTTGCTGCCGTTGCAGTTATTTATATATTAGAGAGTTTTCGTCTATATTAAGATGATTAAGTCATGTTGTATTTATTTCAATATCAACACTATGCATATGTCCTTTTAATAAATTAAGGTTTAATTGCAAATGCTCGAACTGGGAAACCAGGGGCATCTTTAGGCTTAGGACTTATCGCATAGATAACCGCACCTCGGGTAGGTAGTTGATCTAGGTTCGTTAACAGTTCGACTTGGAATGTATCTTGGCCTAAGACATAACGTTCACCAACGATATCACCATTTTTTGCAATGTCTACAGATGCGTCAGTATCAAATGTTTCATGACCGATAGATTTGATATGACGTTCTTCAATTAAAAACTTTAATGCATCTAATCCCCAACCAGGTAGGTGTTGTTGACCTTCAGCGTCTTTGTTTTCAAATGATTCAATGTCCGGCCAACGTTTTGACCAATCCGTACGTAAAGCTACAAATGTGCCAGGTTCGATAGTTCCATTATTAGATTCCCACTGTTCTAAATGTTCACGTGTAACAATAAAGTCAGCGTTTTGAGCGACTTCTTGTGAAAAGTCTAAAACAATCAGTGGTAATACTAATTCCTTTAAATCTAATTCTTCAAGGTATCTCTGATTTTCAACGAAATGAATAGGGGCATCGATATGCGTACCATATTGTGTGACGATATTCCATCGTTGAACATAAAAACCATGTTCTTGAACTGTGAATAACGTAGAAACTTCGCCTTTTTCAAAATCACTGAATCTTGGAATATCAGGGTCGAAAGTGTGTGTTAAATCGACCCATTTAGACTCTTTTAACTGATTTAATTGATCCCATAAAGGATAGTTTGACATAAGCATCATCCTCAATTTATTTTATGCTGTTGTAGCATTATTTTCTTCACGTTTCTTTCTAACAGCGTTAACTAATACAGTTAATGCTTCTTTAACTTCATCTTCTTTACGAGTTTTTAATCCGCAGTCTGGATTTACCCAGAATAATGAACGATCAATTTGTTGTAAAGAACGATTAATTGCAGTAGTAATTTCATCTTCTGTAGGGATACGAGGGCTATGGATATCATATACCCCTAATCCAATACCTAAGTCATAGTTAATATCTTCAAAGTCTTTAATCAAGTCACCATGGCTACGAGATGTTTCAATTGAAATAACATCTGCATCTAAATCGTGAATCGCATGGATGATTTGACCAAATTGAGAATAACACATATGCGTATGAATTTGTGTTTCATCTTTGACTGATGATGTTGCTAGTTTAAATGAATGCACTGCATCTTTTAGATATTGTTCATGGTACTCAGAACGTAATGGTAAACCTTCACGAAGTGCTGGCTCATCTACTTGAATGACTTTAATACCATTTTCTTCTAATGCTAGTACTTCTGCATTAATTGCTAACGCGATTTGATCTTGTACAGTTGTACGTGGAATATCAACGCGTTCAAATGACCAGTTAAGAATTGTGACTGGACCAGTTAGCATACCTTTAACTGGTTTGTCAGTTAAACTTTGTGCGTAGACAGTTTCCTTAACTGTTAATGGTTCAGTCCATTTAACATCACCGTATATAACTGGTGGTTTAACAGCACGAGAACCATATGATTGAACCCAACCAAACTTAGTAACTAGGAATCCTTGTAGTTTTTCTCCAAAGAATTCAACCATGTCATTTCGTTCGAATTCACCGTGTACGAGCACATCAAGTCCAATTTCTTCTTGAATTTTAATCCAACGTGCAATTTCGTTTTCTAAGAATTCTTTATAAGCTTCATCAGAAATACGTTGGTTCTTCCAATCTGCACGATATTTTCTAACTTCTCTAGTTTGAGGGAATGAGCCAATCGTTGTCGTTGGTAAATCCGGTAAATTTAATCTTTGGTATTGTGCTTGTTTGCGCTCAGAGAATGGTGATTGACGTTGTGTACGGACACTATCAAAATCATAGTCTAAGTTTTTGAATGATTGACTTTGGAATCGCTCATAGCGAGATTTTAAGTCGTCATATTTCGCACTATCGTTATCATTGAAAAGACGACGTAAAGCATCTAATTCGTCTAATTTTTCAGTGGCAAAGCTTAAACCTTCAGCGATAGATTCATCTAACGTTTCATCATCTAATGATACAGGCACGTGTAGTAAAGATGACGAAGGTTGAATGACAATATTTTGAGCATATTGTTGTAATGTTTCAATCAATGACTTTTTAGCTTCAATATCAGCAGCCCACACATTACGTCCATCGATAATACCTGCGTATAATGTTTTACTTGAATCAAAATCACCAGCTTTAACTTGCTCTAAGTTGTATCCATGATCATGAACGAAGTCTAATCCTAAGCCGCCGACTGGTAATGAGCTTAAGAATTTAAGATTCACACGTTCGAAATAAGTTTGAATCACTAAATGTTTGCCTAATCCTGTATTAGTTAATTCTTCATAAGCTTCTTTAGTAATATTTTCATAACTTTCACTTTCATCAGTAACTAATACAGGCTCGTCAATTTGAATATATTCTGCACCTGCATCAACAAGTGATTGTAATACTTCTTTATATAATGGCAATAATGTTTTTACTTTTTCTTCGAAAGATTGGCTACCACCTTTTGATAATTTAACAAAGGTAATTGGGCCTACAATGACTGGGTGTGCATTGACATTAATAGATTGTGCATATTTAAAGCGGTCTAATAACACATTACGATTTAGTTTAGGTTCTACATTATCCCATTCTGGCACGATATAGTGATAATTTGTATTAAACCATTTGATTAATGCACTTGCGACGTGTTGTTTATTACCACGTGCAATATCAAATAACAAGTCATCATTCACTTCTCGTCCTTGGAAACGTTCAGGAATAATATTGAATAGTAGTGATGTATCTAAGATATGGTCGTATAAAGAGAAGTCACCTACAGGAACGCTGTCTAGATTATAATTCTTTTGTAGTAATAGGTTTTCTTTGTGTAAGTCAGTAAGTGTTTGATCTAGTTCATTTTTATCAATTTTTTGAGCCCAATAGCTCTCGATAGCCTTTTTCCATTCTCTTTTTCTACCTAATCTTGGGAATCCTAAGTTTGAAGTTTTAATTGTTGTCATAATATTGCCTCCTTATGAGTGGTAATAGATTTTGAATACGCTGCAAGTTCTAGTGAATAATCGACTTTTTGGAAAGGTGTAATAATGTATAATCCATTAAAGTATTCATGCACCGTATCGATGAGTTCCTTTGAAAGTCTAAGACTAAGTTCTTTAGTTTTTTCTTTATCATCTTTAACTGCTTTGAATTGATTAAGTACGTCTTCTGACATTTTGATGCCAGGTACTTCATTGTGTAAAAATAGTGCATTGTTATAACTTGCGATGGGCATAATACCTATGAAGAAAGGTGTGTTTAAGTGCTTTGTCGCTTCATACACTTGTTTAATTTTTTCTTTACTATATACAGGTTGAGTGATGAAATAACTCATGCCACTTGCTACTTTCTTCTCAAGACGTTTGACTGCTCCATCGAGTTTTCTTACATTTGGATCAAATGCACCAGCGATGTTAAAGTTCGTATGTTTCTTCAGCGCATCACCGTCTGTGTTGATACCTTGATTAAAGCGAAGTGCGATTTCGGTTAATCCTTTAGAATTAACATCATAAACATTGGTTGCGCCAGGCAAATGACCTACTTTTGATGGGTCACCTGTAATGGCTAAAATTTCATTAACACCAATGAGTGAGAGACCTAATAGGTGAGATTGTAGACCTATGAGATTTCTATCACGACAGGTAATATGAACGAGGGGTTCAATATTAAATCGTTGTTTGATAATACTTGCTGCAGCAATGTTACTTACGCGAACAGTTGCTAAGGAATTATCTGCTAATGTCACTGCATCAATATCTGCGTCATCAAGCTTGCCAATATTGTTGAAGAACTGATCGGTATCTAAATGTTTAGGTGTATCTAGTTCTACAATGACAGTAGGACCTTGTTTGACTTTGGAAGTCAGTGATTGTTTGAAATTTAAGTCTTTTTTGCGATTTACTTTTTTATTAATTGGTATGACGTTTTTATGGGTAACAGGTCTTAAATTCTTTACAGATGTTTTAATGTATCGAATATGTTCAGGTGTAGTACCACAACAACCACCAATCAGTCTGACACCTTCATTGATTAACTCTTGTGCCACATCACCAAAATATTGTGCGTTATCACTATATTTGAATTCGCTATTTTCAATATCTAACAAACTTGCATTCGGATAACAGGATAGAAATGCTTTATCTGGTAACTCGATATGTGAAAATGAGCGTTGCATATGATGTGGGCCATGATGGCAATTAAGTCCTACAATATCTGCTCCACATTCAACTAATTGTTTTAATGCATCATTGATTGGTGTACCGTCTACAAGATAATTTGTGTTAGAAGCGGTTAACTGAGCGATTATTGGAATGTGATGTTTCCTTTTAGTTGAAATGACGATACCTTTTAATTCTTCTAAGTCATAATAGGTTTCAAACAATAAAGCATCTACACCTTCATCAACTAAAGTATCTATTTGATGTTCAGTATGATATTGGATGGAGGAAAGACTTAGGTCATCTTGTTTTACACCTCTAAAGCCGCCAACTGTTCCTAAAATAAAAGTATCTTCATTGGCAGCTTTTTTAGCAATTTGAACAGCTGCTTTATGAATTTCTTTGACTTTATGTTCTAGACCAAAGGCTTTTAACTTTTCAAAATTGGCACCGTACGTATTTGTTTGTATAACATCAGCACCAGCTTCAATATATGAACGATGAATATGTTCGACCTTTTCCGGGTGAGTTAAGTTATAAGCTTCTGGGCATGTATCTAAGCCTTCTGAATAAAAAATGGTTCCAATTGCGCCATCAGCTACTAAAACGTTGTTCTGTAATTTGTTCAGGAATTGACTCATTAAATGCCTCCTTTAAAGCGTAGTTGATGTCTGCAATAAGTTCGTCTGGATTTTCTAATCCCACACTTAATCGGAATAATCCAAAGGTAATACCACGTGCATTTCTAATGTCTTCTGGTATCGCTGCATGTGACATCGTTGCCGGATGAGATAAAATTGTCTCTACACCACCTAAACTTACTGAAACCAACGGAATAGTTAACGCATCTACAAACGCTTGTGCCTTTGTCTCATCTTTTAGTCTGAAACCAATGACAGCACCACCTGTTTTAGCTTGTTTAAGGTGTGTTTTGTTATTTCCTGGGTAATACACTTCTGCGATTTCATCTCTTTGACTTAAGAATGAAACAAGCTTTTCAGCATTCGCTACAGATTGTTTGAATCTAATAGGGAAAGTCTTAAGATGTTTAGCTAATGCCCAGCTATCATAGGTAGATAGGGCGTTACCAGTGCCGTTTTGAATTAGATATAATGCATCTGCCACATCTTCACGATTTGTAATAACTGCACCTGCTAGTAGGTCACTATGCCCACCTAAAAATTTAGTGGCACTGTGAATAACAATATCTGCACCAAGTGCTAAAGGTGATTGTCCTAAAGGTGTCATAAAAGTATTATCTACAGCTAATAACAATTGGTTAGCTTGGGCAATCCTTGCAACTGCTTGAATATCTGTCACTTTAAAACACGGATTAGAAGGTGTCTCTACATATATTAATTTCGTATTAGATTGAATTGCATTTTTAATATTTTCTGCTTGAGTCGCATCTACAGTTGTAAATTCAATGTTGAATCTTTTTAAAATATCTTCAGTTAATCGGAATGTGCCTCCATAAACATCATCAGGTAATATGACATGATCGCCAGATTTCAATGTAAGTAAAACTGCAGAAATAGCTGCAATTCCTGATGCAAATGCAAAACCATATTTACCTTTTTCTAGATGAGCTAATTTTTCTTCTAAAATTGTTCTGTTTGGATTACCACTACGTGCATAATCGTAAAGTGGACTACCACCAAGTTGGTTTTGATGAAATGTTGATGAATCATAAAAAGGTGGATTGGCTGAGATATAATCCTTTCCTCGACGTTCATCGAAAATTACTTCAGTATCTATTGATAAATTCATGAAATCACTCGTACTTTTGAATGCGTTAATGCTTGAATAATGTCTGCTTCAATATCAGAATAGTTTTCGATTCCTATTGATAAGCGAATTAAAAACTCATCGATACCTCGTTTATCTTTCTCTTCATCGGGCATATCCACATGAGTCTGTGTGTAAGGAAATGTAATAAACGTTTCTGTACCACCTAAACTCTCAGCAAATATACAAGTTTCTAAATTTTCCAAAAAATTTAGGAACACTATATGCCTTGTTGAGTCGTAAACTTAACATGCCAGTTCTACCGCTATATAAAACCTCATCAATTGCTTCTAAATCTTGGCATTTAACTGCTAATTTTTGCGCATTTTCTTGTGAACGATCGATTCGTAAATGCAAAGTTTTTAGCCCTCTTTGTAGTAAATAGCTATCCAACGGTGATAGCGTAGCGCCTATCATATTGTGGAATTGTCCCAATTGTTCAGCTAACTTGTCGTCTTTTACTGTAACAACACCTGCTAGCACATCATTATGACCACCGATATATTTTGTAGCCGAATGTAAAACAATATCGGCACCTTCTTCTAATGGTGTTGAAAGATAAGGTGTTAAAAAGGTGTTATCAATGATAGTTAATAAATCATGTTTTTTACTGAGCACGTAATAAGGTGTCACATCGATATCAATCATTTGCGGATTAGAAATGGGTTCAATGAACAGTGCTTTTGTTTGTGATGTAATTTGATTTTCAACTTCTTCATAGTTTAGGAAATCTACGTACTTAAATTTCACTCCGTATTGCTGTTCGTAAAAATCAAATAGTCTAAATGTGCCACCATATAAATCAAATGCAACTAATACTTCATCACCAGGTTTAAAAAGGTTACATACAAGTTGAATTGCAGCCATGCCACTTGAAGTTGCAAATGATGCTACACCTTTCTCTAGTTTGGCGAATGATTCTTCAAAAGCTGTCCTTGTTGGATTCTTCGTTCTTGTATAGTCATAACCTGTTGACTGACCTAGTTGAGGATGTTGATATGCAGTTGATAAATATATTGGATTGGCAATAGCTCCTGTATGATCTTTAGTCAAAGAAATTTGTGCTAATTCTGTATCCTTCATTACTAGACCCTCCTTAAAATTAAAAAAAGCTTCCGTCCTTTAAACCCGATTCTTTCGGATGTAAAGGACGAAAGCTTTGATTTCGTGGTACCACCTTTGTTTGTTACTTTATTACTAAAGTAACCTCTATCAGTACACCATTTTGGTAAAAGGCACTGATAAAATGAAGAAATCACAAAATTATCGTTCATAAAAAAACTCATTCATTCAGAAATTGAAGAAATGAGTATTAACGATAAAATGTGCGTCTTTAATTCCAGTACGCCATTTAACAAAATGTTAATACTGTATCGCTATAACGGGCGAACCCGTTGACACCTCATATTGGCATCAACACTCCAAGGCCATTTTCAAACTTTCTTACAATATCTTCTCTCAGCTACGAAGATTCTCTGTATAAGCAGTGTAAGTTTTACTTTCCTTTTTACAGTGTGTAAAATGTTTCGTTTTGTAATTGTTAATACATAGCTTACAGATAGAAGAATCATTTGTCAACAATTTTTCTGAAAATTTAGATTAAACTTGCAATTCAGATTTATAGAATCGTTGATATCATAGCGTTATTTTAAAATAAAATTTTTTGAAGAAATTGTCGTAACTTGTGATTTCTACTTGTGAAAAAAGGGGCAAATTTTTAAAATAAAATAGAGATACAAATTATATTAATATCACGGTATTAATTTATAGAGAAAGATGTGAAAAAATGGCTCATCGAGAAGATCAAAGATTGCAATTAAACAAAGATGAACAAGTACATTCCGTTTCGTTAGACTTAATTAAAGCAAATCCTTATCAACCGAGAAAAACATTTGATGAATATAGACTAAATGACTTGGCACAATCAATTAAACAACATGGCATTTTGCAACCGATTGTAGTAAGAAAAACTGTTCAAGGTTACTATATTGTTGTAGGAGAGCGACGCTTTAGAGCATCCAAAAAAGCAGGTTTAACCGAAATTCCTGCAATCATCAAAGAATTGTCTGATGAAGATATGATGGAATTAGCCATTATAGAGAATTTACAACGTGAAGATTTGAATGCTATAGAAGAAGCAGAAAGCTATAAAAAGCTAATGGAAGATTTGAATATAACACAACAAGAGGTTGCAGAAAGACTTTCTAAATCACGTCCTTATATTGCTAATATGTTGCGTTTATTAAAATTACCATCAGACGTTGCTAAAATGGTACGTGATGGTGAGCTTTCAGGTGCACATGGTCGCACATTACTAGGTCTAAAATCTCCACAGAAAATGAAATCAATAGCGAAAAAAGCTGTGAAAGAATCGTGGAGTGTAAGATATTTAGAGAGCTATATCAATGATTATTTAGAAAAAAATGCTCCAAAGACTTCGGTTAATGAACAAACTTTAAATAAACCCAAATTTATTCAAAAGCAAGAAAGACAACTTAAAGAACAATATGGTTCTAAAGTTGATATATCAACACATAAAAATATTGGTAAAATTGCTTTTGAATTCAAATCAGAAGAAGAATTTAAGTCATTAATAAAAAAACTGAATCAAAATTATGAGATGTAAGTGTAGAAGGCATATAGAAATATATTGAAAATAAGCGTTGTTTGCTATATTAATCAGTTTTTAAATCTGAAGACTGATTTAATATAAGTGGTTTTAAGTTATAATGATTTAATTATGAAAAGTTTAAAGTGAGGAGGTAAATGCATAATGAATCAAGTCAAACATATCCTTTCTTCCTTAATAGAGCCACTTACAAAAGTTGAAACGTACGAAACGTTGGCTATTAAGATTATCATGATTTTGATTTATATAATTGCAGCAATTATAGTAATAAGTATTTTAAACAAAGTGATTGAACAAGCATTCAAAATTCAAAATAAGAGCAGAAAAGGTAATAAAAAACGTTCAAAAACATTAATTTCACTTGTACAAAATGTAGTTAAGTATATTGTCTGGTTTATCGTTATCACAACCATCTTAAGTAAATTTGGAATTAGTGTAGAAGGCATTATAGCGAGTGCCGGCGTAGTTGGTTTAGCCGTAGGTTTCGGTGCACAAACAATTGTTAAAGATATCATTACTGGCTTCTTTATCATATTTGAAAATCAATTTGATGTAGGCGACTATGTTAAAATCAATAGCGGTGGTACGACGGTTGCTGAAGGAACAGTTAAATCAATTGGACTTAGATCAACACGTATTAATACTATCTCAGGGGAATTAACGATTCTTCCAAACGGTAGTATGGGTGAAATTACTAACTTCTCAATTACTAACGGAACTTCGATTGTTGCGATACCAGTCTCAATAGAAGAGAATTTAGATCATGTTGAGAAAGAATTGAATAAATTATTCACATCACTTAGAAGTAAATACTACTTATTTGTGAGTGACCCTGTTGTAGAAGGTATTGATTCTATTGATAATAATAAGGTGACTATCAGAATCTCTGCAGAAACAATACCTGGAGAAGGTGCAGCTGGTGGTAGAATTATTAGAAAAGAAGTACAGCGATTATTTGTTAGAGAAAATATTAAAATGCCTAAACCCATTTTTGCTCCATATGACGAGCAAAAACGTGGCTAATTATCATTGGAGGTAATTTCATGACGTCAAATTACGGAATAAATGATATAGTAGAAATGAAAAAACAACATGCATGTGGAACAAATCGTTTTAAAATCATAAGAATGGGCGCTGACATTAGGATTAAATGTGAAAATTGTCAACGTAGTATTATGATTCCACGTCAGACGTTTAATAAAAAATTAAAGAAAATTTTAGTATCCAATGAAGATACAGAAAGTTAGGAGAATGATTAATGGCTTTAACAGCAGGTATTGTAGGTTTACCAAACGTAGGGAAGTCTACACTTTTTAATGCAATTACTAAAGCGGGGGCTTTAGCAGCTAACTACCCATTCGCAACAATCGATCCAAACGTAGGAATCGTAGAAGTACCGGATTCACGTTTGTTAAAACTAGAAGAAATGGTTCAACCAAAAAAGACGATTCCAACAACATTCGAATTTACTGATATTGCAGGTATTGTTAAAGGTGCATCAAAAGGTGAAGGTTTAGGTAATAAATTCTTATCACATATTCGAGAAGTTGATGCTATTTGCCAAGTTGTCCGTGCATTTGACGATGAAAATGTGACGCATGTGTCTGGTCGAGTTAATCCTCTAGACGATATTGAAGTTATCAATATGGAATTAGTATTAGCCGATTTAGAATCAGTAGAAAAACGTTTACCTAAGATTGAAAAAATGGCTCGTCAAAAAGATAAAACTGCTGAAATGGAACTACGTATTTTATCTAAAATTAAAGAAACATTAGAAGAAGGTAAACCAGTACGTAGTATCGAATTTAATGATGAAGATCAAAAATGGGTTAACCAAGCACAATTATTAACATCTAAAAAAATGTTATATATTGCTAATGTTGGTGAAGACGAAATTGGTGATGAAGAAAACGATAAAGTGAAAGCAATTCGTGACTATGCTGCTCAAGAAGACTCTGAAGTTATTGTCATCAGTGCAAAAATTGAAGAAGAAATTGCAACATTAGACGATGAAGATAAAGAGATGTTCTTAGAAGACTTGGGAATTGAAGAACCAGGTTTAGATCGCTTAATTCGTACCACATATGACTTGTTAGGTTTATCAACATATTTCACTGCTGGTGTACAAGAGGTACGTGCTTGGACATTCGTACAAGGTATGACAGCGCCACAATGTGCTGGAATTATCCACACAGACTTTGAACGTGGCTTTATCCGTGCTGAGGTTACAAGTTATAGTGATTATGTTGAACATGGTGGCGAAAATGGTGCTAAAGAAGCAGGTAGACAACGTTTAGAAGGTAAAGATTACATCATGCAAGATGGAGATATTGTTCATTTCAGATTTAATGTTTAATTATAATAAAGATTATCAAAAATTGATTAGATTTTAACTACTCTAGAGTAACTAGGGTAGTTTTTTTATGGGAGAAATTGCAGATTAAGATAGAAAAAGCAATGTAGTACATGGTCGGAGTTACTAAGTGACAAGACTACATTGCTTAAATACAACATTATTATATTAAAAGAAAGGAATAACCTCACTTGCTTTAAGAATATCTGTAGTTCTAAAAAATTGTTTGCCTTCACCAGTATAAGCAGGTACTAAAATCATATTAGCTTTGGCATTGTATAACCATTCAGGGTGCAAACCACAATTTAAAATATCTTGAAATTCTTGAAAGTCTTTATTCCAATCTAAATTTAAGTTCATGTTAAACACCTCACACCCATTATAGAACAAACGTTCGTATTTGTGAAGTGTTTTTACACATTTATGATGTAAACCAGTTTGTGCTTACATTTGAATCAACATAGTTAGCATCTACATTTTGATTTAGTTCTGATGAATAGAAACTATCTGTATATTGCCATAACACTTTTTCTCGAGTTGGCTCTTGAGCCTGATATGAAGCTAACCAATAACCGTCATATGAACTCACTGCATTAGCCACATTATTAACCATAAAGTTTTCGTATGAATAGAATAATACTTTCTTATTACCAGCTAGTTTTTTCATTTGATCAGCCCATGCTACTGTAGCAGTGTTCGCATCGCCAGAAGTAACCGTTTGTTGTTCATAGTCGTTGATATAAAATTCTGCTTTTGGCGCACGATTGTATAACATTCTCGCTTCATAACGAGCATCGTCAGCATTTTCGTACATACTATATGAATAAACACCGAATTTCATATTGTTTTTATCTAACAAGGCAGAATTGTGTTCTAAACATTTATCTACATATTCAGAACCATATTGTCCACGAATAATGATAAAATCATAATTTTTCTTCAATTGTTTTACTTGAGCATCGGTTAAGTTACCTTGCCATTCGGAAATATCAAGTACACGTTCACCACTATTAGTTGTTGCAGCGCGCGATTTAGTTGAAAAAGTAGATCGATTTTGTGTATCGTTTTTAGCTTTTTCTGGGTGCTTTTTCATATATTGTTGATAGCCGTAGCCCATTGTACCTTTTTTACTTTGAGTATCGTTTGTATTATTTGAATTTTCATCTGCATATGATAAATTAATGCCTGAAATTGTAGTAAACATTGTTGCAGCAAACATCGAGTAAGATAGTTTCTTTAACATAAAAGTTCTCCTTTATTTATAAAAAATTAAATGCAATTGAATTGAAAACGCAATGATGATGTTATTACAATTAATTTTTATTTACAATGATACGACTTACACAATATAAAGAATGATTTTATTATGTATATTCATATTGATTGTTATAAAAATTGGTTGAAAAAATTATATTAAAATCAGTTACTATATCGAGTGAATATCAAAAAGAGGATATAGTGCCTATATGTTTGTCATTTCGTTTATTATAATTTCAAATATGATTGTAAAAAGTAATACTCTGTGCTATAATTCTTGATTGTGAGTAATGAAAATTATTCCTTGCTTATCACAAAATGATGATAAGCCGTATAGACCACAAGGAGGTGCAAATATACAATGAGAACATATGAAATTATGTACATCGTACGTCCAAACATTGAAGAAGATGCGAAAAAAGCAGTTGTTGAACGCTTTAACGGTATCTTAGCTTCAGAAGGATCAGAAGTTTTAGAAGAAAAAGACTGGGGTAAACGTCGCCTAGCTTATGAAATCAATGATTTCAAAGAAGGTTTCTATAACATCGTACGTATCAAATCAGATAACAACAAAGCTACTGACGAATTCCAACGTTTAGCTAAAATCAATGACGATATCATTCGTTACATCGTTATCCGTGAAGACCAAGATAAGTAATAATTTGACGGGGGCGTTTAAATGTTAAATAGAGTTGTATTAGTAGGTCGTTTAACGAAAGATCCAGAATACAGAACCACTCCCTCAGGCGTAAGTGTAGCGACATTTACTCTAGCAGTTAATCGTACTTTCACGAATGCTCAAGGGGAACGCGAAGCAGATTTCATTAACTGTGTTGTTTTCAGAAGACAAGCAGAAAATGTAAATAACTACTTATCTAAAGGTAGTTTAGCTGGCGTTGATGGTCGCATACAGTCACGTAGTTATGAAAATCAAGAAGGTCGTCGTATTTTTGTTACTGAAGTCGTTTGTGACAGTGTTCAATTCCTTGAACCTAAGAATTCACAAAATGGCGGTGGCCAACGTTCACAAAACAACGAATTCCAAGACTATGGTCAAGGATTCGGTGGTCAACAATCAGGACAAAATACTTCGTATAACAACAATTCATCAAAACCTAATTCAAATCAATCAGATAATCCATTTGCGAATGCGAACGGACCTATTGATATTAGTGATGATGATTTACCATTCTAAAAAATAACTAATTTAAAAATACAATTAAAAGGAGGCAGTTAATCATGGCAGGTGGACCAAGAAGAGGCGGACGTCGTCGTAAAAAAGTATGCTATTTCACAGCAAATGGTATTACACATATCGATTATAAAGACACTGAATTATTAAAACGTTTTATCTCAGAACGCGGTAAAATTTTACCACGTCGTGTAACTGGTACTTCAGCTAAATATCAACGTATGTTGACAGCTGCTATCAAACGTGCACGTCATATGGCTTTATTACCATATGTTAAAGAAGAACAATAATATATAGTTTATTGTAAAACCCCGTAAGCATAGGCTTATGGGGTTATTTTTGTGTTTTTAAATATAGAAAAAGGGCAGAAAAAGGGCATTATATGACGATTTTGCTTTTTAAACCTAAAAAATACGCCTTTGATATAGACGTATTTCAAACAATATTGATAGTTTCCAATTTATCCATCATATCTTTAGCCATTTGATCAGTAACATGTGTGTATATCTCTAGTGTGGTTTTATAGTCTGAGTGTCCTACACGCTCTTGTATAGCTTTTAAGTTAATCCCTAATTGTGCAAGTGTGGATATATGCGTGTGACGTAATGTGTGCGTTGTAACACGTTTCTTTATTGAACTAATCTCAGTAGCCTCTTTAATAATGCTATTCACTTTGTTTAAGTCTATAGGACTACCAGCTGTATTAGTGAATACATATCCTCTATCAATAAAATCTTCATTCCACTGGTTTTCTTTCTTATTATCCAAAATAAGTGTTTTAAGTAAGTTAATACTTTGGGTAGTGAGTCCGATTGTTCTATAGCTTTTACTTGTTTTAGTCGTCTCTTTTACTCCGAATGCTCCCGTCTCTTTATCAGTTACCCAATTAATTGTACCGTCGATATCTAGCGTTTTATCTTCATAGTTTATATTTTCCCTCTTTATTGCAAGTAGCTCACCGATACGCATACCATTAGCAATTTGAAACTGTACTATAGCTTTGACCATTTTATAATTACGCTTTCTTGTTGAATGTTTTTTGTGCTTAATTAGGTAATCAAAGCAACTAAGTAACTCTTTAATTTCACTATCTTCTAAATAGTTATTACGTTTAGCTTGTAGTTCATCTCTAGTTTTAGCCTTTTTAGGAATATCTATTTTATCTAGTACACTTATATCTTGTAGATCGTAATATTTAAACGCATATTTGAAAACAGAACGAATGATAATAACAAGAGACTGAACGTGTCCTTTACTATGTATACTAGCCCAGTTGTTAATTATATCTTGTAGATAAGTATGAGTAATGTTGTTTATCAGCACTTCTTTATCTATAGCATTTTTAACTGTGTTTGAATTGCTTACCTTTTCTTTGATTGTTGTAGCCTTTGAACCAGAATGATTTTTATAATGTTCTAACCACTCATCACATGCGACATGGAAAGTTAGTGACTTTAACGTTGTCGGTGTCTTATCATTTAACTTCGCCTCTATACGCTCATTTAAGCGCTTTTGAGCCTCTTTTTGTGACTGCTTACCATTCTTATTAAGAACCACGCTAACACGCCGCCATTTGTTTGTGAGAGGGTCTTTGTACTTCTCATAATAGCGATATTGTACTTCGCCATGTTTGTTAGTGAATTTCTCATGCCACATTTGTTATCCCTCCTTATAAATTAGTACCAGGTGTCAAAAAATGTTATAATAAAAGAAAAAGCAGGTGAAAGCTTGAATTATATAAAATTTGTGATGACTCACATTGTTATTGTTATAGTGATTCTTAATTTGTCAATTAAAATTTCTATGTTATTTGATTTGAATTTTACTTTAAGTTTCTTAGTATTTTATATAATTTTTATAACTTTGATCAAAGTAGAGGTTATTAATTATTATCAGAATCGTTTTGGGATACGCTTTCATCTTCGTTTTTAATTTCGCTTTCAAATTTTTCGGGAACTTCTAAAATATTAGAATTAGTCTCATTATTTTTTTGTTCAAGTTTACGTAGTGATGCCTCTATTTGCATTCTTTCAAGTTCATATTTTGCAATATCGGTCTTTAGTTTCTCTCTTTCAGCGTCATTTCTTAATTCTTTAATATCATTTGGAACCTTTTCTTGAAACTCTATCCCACTTATAGATTTTATTTCTTTACCTTTAAATATTTGGTAAAAAAGAATGAAATTGGCTATCCAACTAGTAATACTAAACGCTTCTTCATTATCGAAATAAGCCTTTTTAATAAAATCAAATGGAATGAATGAAATGAATTCGATTATGCCAGGACTTTGTACGTCTATTTTCTGTGATTTAAATTGAAACGAAGTACTTTCAGTGTATAACTTTATTAAGTTATTAAATTCAAACCAAAGTTGGGGTGAAATATCTTCTTTTCTTTTTATATCTATATTTATGTGTAAATGATTGTTTTGAATATAGATTGGATTTATTAAGTAATTAATTGCTTCTTTATATTCAGATAAATTTATTATTGTTTGGTGCATTTGAAGCTTGTTTAATATTTTAGGATCAATGCGGTAACGAGACGTTTCTTTTAACCATTTTATCTTTCTATGAAGTTTGTTATTCGAATATTTATAATCTTGCTTCTTACTATCTGTTTTGAGTTGTTGGATTTCTTTATCGTTATACTCAATTGCATCGCTAATAACTATCCCAATAGAGAATTCGAAAGATCTGTAATTAGGGATAACTATGTAATCACCTATTTTAATTTCATGTATAAATTCAAATAGTCGCTTACTTAAATCAGTGATATTTCTTTTGGTTAAATTACTTTTTTCTAATATTTTTTCTCTTTCATTTTCAGATAAGTTTAAAAGTGCTTGTTTTAACTCTTTCTGCTTACTATCATTTTTTGAAGTTATTACTTTTTTGTAGTCTTCTAACTTATTAATTTCTTTTAAAGTGTTTAAATCTACAATGTTGTTAGTTATAGATACATGATCATTGTATTTAAAATCATTGTACCAACTTCCCCCATTTGTCCGTATTAGCCAATAGTTTGTATTGTCAGGAATTATATCAATCTTTAAATAGTTTTCTTTCACCTAACATTTCCCCTTTGTTTAATTATTCATCATCTTCTAGTAAGTTTGTTACATTAACTGTGATTTCTTTTGTTATAGGGTTAATGCTTACATCCTCTCCATAGCCTAATGATTTCACTTGAATGGTATCGTTTACTAATTTTAATGCTATTTCAACATGTTGATAATCTTGCAAAATTAACAAAGTATCTTCATTTGTCACAACATCATGTGATCCTTTTCCGTTAATAGTAACTTTCCAATCATTGAAGTACATTCTACATTTCTCCTTTATTTATATTATTCTTCTTTCTCTAATCCTGTAATTAGCATTATCAATAAACAAATAAGTATAAACTACCAAAACCAGAAGTCTTACCGACAATATCTCGAGTTTCTCCTTTCCGTTCCGGTCCTTGGTCCGTAACGGTGTCTTTATTTTGTTTTAAATTGGAACAAAATTATTCATTACTATCTTTAATTATTGAATTGTCATTTCAAATTTTGTATTTACCAAATTTTATAATGTCCTCCTAATTATTTGTATTTTGAAGTCTATGTTATGTGTTAAAAGAGATTATGTTGAACATCTCCTTATTACAAGCAAATTCATGATGCGAAATGTGAATTAACTTCCTTAAATATTATTGTGAGTTGTTATCGGGATTAACGGAATTTAAACCTTTTTCTAATTCCTCCATGTCGACGACAAGATGATTCTTTATATAATCAGATAAATAAGAGTTTTCAAGTAATGTGTTTTTAAAAAGTTCAGTTTCTAAATCAACTCTAATATTTGAGGCTAGAAAATTTTCTATCTCATCTATAATTTCTTGATCAATTTGATTGTTGTTAGATATATAAATGCTATATTTAATTAAATCGTTTAGTATATTTATTATTGGATAGTTTTCAGAATGCTCATGTTTATAAATTAAATTTTTTAATTCAAATACATTAATACGACCGAAGTTATTCAATTTTTCTGAAACAGTGATTTCTTCATTATTTAGATATTTTTCATATATAAAGTTATTGCCACTTACTTTTTTGATTTTTTCTGGATCTATATTCTCAAGACTTTTAAGAGAGTTATCAAATATTGAGATCATATTTTGGATAATTAATTCTAAATTATTATTTGAAAAACTTAGTAACTCACCGTAATCTTTTATTCCATCATTTTTTAATGATTTTAAATTTTTTTCAGTGGTTTTTGCTTTGAATTTTAAATATTCTTGAATGCACATTTGAACAATATACATTCGACCTTGAAAACTTAAGTCTGCTAAATTACCAAAACCATATTCATCATAAATATTTAAATTGTCAAATAAAAATGTTGATGGGTTACCATAAAGTAATTCATTTATAGATATATTTCCTAATTTTGCTATTTTACTTATTCGTTTTTTATTAGGAATCTGTTTGCCATTCTCCCAGTTAGATATTACGCCAGATTTTACAGGTGAAATTTCGTCTATTTGTTCACCGAATTTAATCATAGAAGATCCTAAACTCAATCTAATTTGCTTAATTCTTTTACCTATCTCACTTTTATTCATTATTTCACCTCATGATAATTATATAATAAAACATTATGTTTTTCTATGTTAAATGTTGACTTTAAAATAATGTTATGTTTTACTATGTATAAGCGAGGTGATTGAATGAATAAAATTGTTGGTTACAGAAAAATGTTAGGCAAATCTCAAAAAGCTATGGCTAAAGAATTTGATATATCTGTTCAAGCATATCGTATGAAAGAAATAGGACAGGTAAATTTTAATCAAAAAGAAATGCTACATTTTAGAAATATGTTAAGACAAGAATTGTTTCCAAAAATTACTGTTGATGAAATATTTTTTTAATTTATATCTATGTTTTGCTATGTTTAGGAGGGTAATAAATGCCAAGAATAAAATTACAAGATCTACCAACTAAGGAAAATATCGCTCTAGAGAAAGGACAAATAGTATTTCCTATAAAATACGCTAAGCCCAAGTTACTAGGAGAAATATTTAATTGTAGTTATTCAACTATCCGGAGATTACTCATCTCATATGATGGAGATAATTTAGGGATTGATAATTTATACGTAGATATCAGTAGTACATTAACACTGGTGAATGTAGAAAAATTTGAGCAATTTCTCCAGAAAAAACACAAAAAATATTTATAAGGAGTGAAACAAATGAAGTTATATATTTTACTTTCAATACTAGCAACTGCTATTGGCACATTGTATGCAATGAACATAGATTTCTTACATGGTTTAGCGATTACGTTCTTGATACAAGTTTTAAGTATACCGGTAGCAAATTAATTTGAATATAAAGGAGATAACCAAGATGAATAAGGAACAATTAGCAATAATCAAAGAATTACATGAAATTTTAGAATCAGCTATAAATGATAAACGTACTGAATATACTCATACAGTAAGTGAGGGTAACCAAGAATGGACTGAAACAATTAATCGAGAAAAGCAACTTCAGTTTATATGTGAAGTAGTTTCTGAGAGATTAGTAAATAATTTTGAATGGGAGAATGAATAAAATGGAAAAATTACAATATTATATTAATGAAATGGTGAATGATGTTATACACACGGATCTAAATATGAAATTACATGCTTTGATGCATTTAGTTGAGGATAATATGACTAAAAATGAAAAATTTCGAGAATCCTTGTTAAACAATAATGAGCGTATACAAGTTGAAATAGTTAAAGAGGCAATACAACACGATTATGTGTTATCTAGCGTTATAAAATCATTATTAAATGATGTTAAACACGTAAATAGCGATGTTGCAATAAATAGACATAATGCATTAGACGAAATAGACAAAATAAAAGCGTTACTTCCAACCGACCAAAGCGAAAGTAACGCATAGAAATTTAATAAATTAACAGAGCAGTTAATAAAATACTCTTTATATATTATATCATTTTCTGTCCTGTTAATCACTAGAGGTGAAGAAATTGAACAAAATAAAGCTAGAACACGATACCCAAATATCTGTGATTTGGTATAACAACCTAGATTCTCGTTCCTTTAAAAATTTTTCGCAACCTAAATGGAGTGAGTTAGTTAATAGGTTATCAATACCACAAAATAATACTAATAAGTATGCACGTGGTGTAGCTGTATATGGTGATATAAAAGATGGTATTGATGAAGATGGTAAAGAATACAAAAAGTACCGTAACAATGACAATGTGATTTATCGTGATGTCCTAGTGTTGGATTATGATGATATACCCAATTTGAGACCACTGCATGATGCAATTACAGACACTTTAAAAGGCGTTGCATGGTTTTGGCATACTACGTTTAATCATCAAACAGAAAGCCCTAGAATACGCTTGTATGTGCCATTAAATGAGCGTGTCAATGCAGATGATTACCGCAAGTATACAAAAGTGTTAGTAAGCAAGATAGGTCATAGGGTAGACGAGGGGAGTTTTCAACCTAGCAGAGCGATGGCGTTGCCCGTATATCAAAAAGATAAATATCCGTTCTTACATCAATATAATGACGCCCCAATTTTGGGGACTCAAAAGTTAGAAGAATGGTTAAAAGAATTAAAATCCGAATATAATGAATCAAATAAATTCAAATATCCTAAACGTCGAGATAATGAATTTTGGAAGTCTATCGCCTTTGGTGTATCTACAGGTAACCGAAACCAAACGTTAACATCGTTAATTGGTGTATTGCTAAACAGACGTGTGCCAGATCCATTAGTATATGCATATTGCTATATGTGGAATGAAAATTGTAACCCTCCAATGAGTTCTAGAGAGTTTAACGCCACATTTGAATCTATATACAAACGAGAACATCGATAAGGAGGCTTTTTATGGCAAAATTTCCAGATTATTTGGAAAATAAAACAATATTTGATGAAAAAGATTTCTTTGATGGGAATAGATTTAAGTTTTATGAATTTGCATTATTTTTATATGAAGAATATCACGGTTGCTATATCGACAATCGCCCCCATGTTTTTACAGGCAAGAAGTACGAGCCACTTAATATAGATGTTGTGCGTAAAATGACTATCAAATATATCCCGTCATTACGAGAACAACAAAATAAGGAAGTATATCAGAAGTTAAAAACTCTATGCATGAATAATTATCAAGAACAATGTTCAGCACGCTATATAGGATTAAAAAACGGCATATACGATATTGTTGAAGAAAAATTAAAGGCGTTTAGTCCTCAATACTATATAACCAATATTATTGATGTTGATTTTAATGAACAAGCACAAAGTGATTTAATAGAACGGTTTATTAAAGATATATCAAATGACGATGAAGAAGTAGAACAACTAATCTACGAAATGATTGGTTATGGTTTATATCGTGATAACTTTTTACAGGTCGCATTCTTTTACTATAGTCCGGGAGGCAATGGCAAAACTACTTTACTTAAATTATTGCACCATTTCTATAATCCAGAAAATACTACAGCATTATCTTTTAATGACTTAAACGATAAATTTAAACCTGCAAATTTACAAGGAAAGCTAGTAAATATAGCTGATGATATAGATCCTAATCGTATTAAAGATACGGGCAATTTCAAAATCATTGTAACAGGAAACTACATCACACTTGAATTTAAAGGGCAAGACGCTTTTGAGTTTAAGCCATATGTAAAACTCATCTTCGCAAGTAACGAGTTACCAATGAGTAATGATAAGAGTGAAGGTTTTTATAGACGTATGGTAATTATTCCTATGCTGCGTAAGTTCGGCAAAGGTGGGCAGAAAAAAGATCCAATGTTATTGAACAAATTGATAACGCCACATAATATGTCAGCCTTACTTAATTTAGCTTTAAAAGGTTTAAAAAGAACATTAGAAAATAACGAGATTATCGAACCGAAAATTACTAGAAAGACAAAAGAGGAGTATCAATTTGATAATAATCCAGTTCTTCAGTTCATAGAAGATGCGACAGACAAGGATTATAGACAATTGCCAGTAGTAGAAGGGCGTAATACTGATAAAGCATATGAAATATATCAAATATGGTGTGCAAATAACGGCTATCATCATATGAATAAAATGAATTTTTCTAAAGAGTTATCAAAGTTAGGTTATAAATCTGTGGCTTACTGGTCAAAAGTTCAAGAAAAAACTAAGAGATTCTATGTGAAAGAAACAACTAATAAAATCTACGATACTAATGGAACTATTTTAAAAACCTTACAGTAAAGTGTAAGAAATCTCAGAGTAGTGTAAGGCTTGAAACTGTTGATATAACTTGATTTGTTGCATCTACCTTACACCTTACACTTAAATAACAATCCATAAGAATATTAAGTGTTTAAAAATAAAATTATGAACTAGGCTTTTTATCTGTAAGGTGTAAGGAATGTAGTGTGAATGTTGATATAAAGGGATTCGTTAGATTACAGGTTAGTGTGAGAAAAAACTATATAGTGTGAGGTTTTAAAATGAACAATGTAAAAAATAAGATTATTAAATATATAACAGAAAATGCTGGTACATCGTTTGTAGAAATAGAAAAAATATTTGATGAGTATCATTTTGAATACAAAGGGAACGGAGCTTATACCAGTGCAGAGAACAACAACATTATATTTTGGTATGGGTGGAATGAACAAGCTTTTAATGTGGTTAGTAGTTTAGTTAACGAAGGATTAATTGAAATGAACACGTGTGAGCCATTTATTTATATAGTAGATGGTAAAAGTTTAAATTTTCCAATTGCGAAATCTGAGTGTATAAATACGTATCATTGGTTACCAGTGACATTTAATTTGGTTAAGGAGGAATCACATGGATAAAGAGCAACTTAAACAGTATATGTACGACTATGTAAAAGAACATAAAGAAATTCCTATTTATCAGTTAGAAGATTTATTTAAAGAGTTAGATCATGACTATAAAGGTAAAACGAGTGTGACACATGATCAGGATAAGAATATCGTTTTTTGGAGTGGTTGGAATAAGCTCACAATGTATGCGTTGATTGAGTTAGTTAAGGAAGAACATCTTGATCTTGTGTATAGAAGTAGTTATGTAATGCGTTATTTGTTAGATGGTCGAGTACCCAATTTACCATTAGCAATTAGTTATCCAGAATATGAGCAACAAACTGAAGTACCATCATGGTTACCTATGTTATTAAGAGTAACCAATAAAGGAGTGGAATAATATGAACATAGAAATAATCGCGACCCAATTTGAAACAAGAGCAGGCACGTTATTAAGATATTACACAGGTTTATTAGAAAGTAGTAGAAAGACACCGTTTGGATTCAAAATATATAACGATCCGTTTGATATGGTGTATGTGGTCATGGAAGGTAATTTGTACGGCCATATCTACATTAAAGATTGTAATGTTAGAAAAGCGTTTGAATTAGCGTCTCCTAAGCACACTGAAGGGCTTATAAGAAGTATTGAGGGGCATTATGCAGGTTATGAAATACACGATGATAAGCACCTATCTATAAGTGATATGATGGCAAGTCAATTATTCGAAAATGAATATTTCATGTATGGACTACAAACATTCGCAGAAAGTAATAACATTGATATGTTCACTTATATTGAGGGTGGATTAAATGTTGAAGAACTTGAGGGTGTTCAGTCTAGTAATGCTGATGTGATAGGTAATATGGAAATGTTGTATCAGTTAGCAACAGGGATTAATGAACCAGCACCAGAGTTAGTTGAGGGATTGAAGTTAGTAACTGAATTTGTACAAGACGAGAACGCTACACAAGACGATTACAAAGCGTTAGAGCGTAAGTTAAGTGAATTGAAGTCATCTTATTACAGTTTGAATAAGTAACTTGATAAGGGGTCACATGTGTTGTGTGGCTCCTATATATAGCTAATAAATGTTAATTGTTGTAGAAATACACTAGGGTATGAATCTTTCCAAATACGAACATTAGTTCTTTAGGTGATATACTACATTTTACTACATAAATGCTTTTAAGAGTTTATTTAACGGTAAAATAATGTGTGTTAAGAAAAGGTAACAATGGCATAAATGACGAACATTAGTTTGTGTTTTTCGTGTAAATTTAGTATAATTAAGGTATAAAGTAATTATGAAAGTGAGGTGGAAAAGATGCAAAAAGTAACAGAAAAAGAAAAGACGTACAACTTACCCGATGAACACCGCCAAGTACTCAATGTGATAAGAAATACGTCTAAGAAATATATTACTAAAACAAATATTTTAAATCAATTAGGTATGACAGTTAATCGTACAAACGAAAGATGGTTACGTTTAACTATCAATAGTTTAATACTGAACTATCATTATCCAATCGGATATAACTACAGTAAGACACACAGAGGCTATTACATGATTGAGAATGAGCTTGATAGACGTAATGCTATCAATAGTATTCAACGTCAAATAGAGGGCAGTCAAGCACGTATTGATGCTATTGAAGAAATGGAAATATAAAAGGGTGTAGTGATTTGGAATTAGTACAAAAATTTGCAGTTAAGCACCTAAAGACAAAATATAATGCTGCATACCTAAAACAAGCATTTGATGAATGGGAACAACGAATAGAAGATATGTACGCACTGCACTATCCGAGAATGTTTATTGATCCATACACTATGCAATTGTCCTATGAGTCGAATCACATAGAAGATTTAGCATTATCTATTGTTGAAGAACGAGATAAGCTACACAAATATAAACGTCATTCAAGGAATGATTTAAAACAATTTCATAAATTATTATCTCAATATTCTGATGATGAACAACGACAAATTAAAAAGTATCAAAAAGATAGTATTTTGATTGATGATGAATTATTAAATCGAATTAGTGATGACATTTTACAATTAGTGAATTCAACTAAAGATAACAAACGTCAATCCATGCAAGAAGAAATCAAATTAGAAAAAGAAAAGCGTAAGATAGACGGTAAAGCTCGTAAGCAACGTATTAAAGAGCGCTTGAAACGAGAAAGACAACAAAAACAATTAAATTAGTATAAGGAGAATGTGTAAATGAAAACAGAAGCATATTTTGAAGAGTACAACCAGTTTATTACTAATCAACGTAAAGCAATTAATGAATTAGAACAACAACGTAATGACTTGCAAGCTAAAATCGAAGCAGATAAAGAGGAATATAAGCAGTTAGTAGCGAATGGTGAAGATGATAAAGCAGATAAGTTATATCAAACAACTGATACAGAGGAAAAGCAATTACAGGCTATTAACAAACGTCTTACTACTAAACAAGAAGTATTTGATGAAACTAGAAAAGAAAAAGCTATTGAATTGATTAAACATCAATCTGAATTACCCAAGTTATATGAGGATGAAAAACAAGAACTAATAGCTAAATTTGAACCAATCATTGAGCAATACAACGATATTATTGATGAAATTAATGATTTAAACGAGCGATACACAGAGGAGTTCGAACGTTATGCGATTCCTTATAGACGCGAGAATTTCGACGAAGATGCCCAAATAAGAAGTGATCTAAGACCTCATTTTAGAGAATATGCACCAATGTATTATGTCTCTAATAGTGAATTGCCAATTATAGGTACAAATCAAAAAATGAAGTTTGTAAAGGAGCGACAACATGGATAGAAAAGATGAATTATATAAAAAGGTAATAGCTGGTTTAATTGCTGGTACTGATGAAGATGGAAATGTAATTATAACTGATGAAGATTGGGAAAATGTTGACCGTATTGGAGAAGAAATTAATGCTCAAGTCGAAAAAGAGAATAGAAAAGAGAAATTGAGAGACACTCAATCTATTCAAGAATATGCACGCTTGAATCGTGTAACTAATTCTGAAAGATCTAAGAATATTCATCAGCAAAATATTGATGGTATGAGCTTACGAGAAATAGCTCGAAAGAATAGAGTTGTTAACTAAACTAAACGCCTATCCTCACGGGTAGGCAATCTTTATATTAAGGAGTGAGTATATGGACAAATTAACACCTAAACAAGAGCGCTTTGTGAATGAGTATATTAGAACATTAAATGTTACGCAGAGCGCTATAACGGCTGGTTATTCGCCTAAAACGGCACATGTATCTGGGTGTCGCTTGTTAAAGAAGAAACATATTAATGATTATATCCAAGAGCAAAAGAAAAAAGTTATAGATGAAAGTGTATTAAGCGCTAATGAGCTATTGCATCTATTAACTAATTCAGCAGTTGGTGATGAGACTGAAACAAAGGAAGTTGTAGTTAAACGTGGTGAATATAAAGAGAATCCACAGAATGGTAAGGTTCAGTTAGTTTATAATGAATATGTTGAGCTAATAGAAGTACCTATTAAGCCTAGCGATCGCTTACGTGCTCGTGATATGTTGGGTAAATATCATAAATTATTTACAGATAAACAAGAAATTACAAATCGTAATTTTGAAATTAACATAGGCGAATGGGATGAAGAAGTGGAATAAATACCGAATATATATAGATATAGTAGATATGAATGTGGCGACACCAGTTTTTATAGATAGTATCGGTCAAGACGATGAAAAGAATGAGCGAGATTTAAAAGAATTGGAAAATAATATCTAAATAGTGAGATTTAAGAAGGAATATATCTACTTATCTATGTTTAATACTTAAAAAAATGGCTATATTAATGTAAGAGTTATGCATTTGTATAACTTGAAACACTCAAAAAACTATAGTTTTTACTACACTTATTTAAGATATGGTATTTATCTTCTATTTATTAAATAATTATTTTCCTTTAGATTTTCACCCAATCTCTTGTTATTAGAAAAGCTTTCGTTAACCATATCTTAATAAGGTAGTTTTTTATTTTTGTAAAATGCTTCATTTGGGGTTATATTTATAAGAAGTTAATGTTAGATTAATATTAGTGAGATATTAATTACGTTCTCACGAGGCATTCTATCATCATTATTAGTTTTCTTTCGAAAGATAGTCCTAGTGGCTATCTTTTTGTATTGTGAAAATCTTTGTAAGTGTGTTATAATCTATGTCTAAAACCAAAACTTTTTACATCTAAAGTACTCAAAATTGAGTACTTTAGTTTGAAACTAAAGTTACGTAAATAAAATAGTAAATTTTTGCATTTTAGAGTTCAATATTATATTATATATATTAGTAATTGATAACCTCATATATTCGTTACTATTTAAGAACAGTTTATTTAACTGTTCTTATTTTTATGGTATTATATACAATACATGCAACCCTTTGTAGAAAGCTATAAAAAATCCCTGACTAGTTTACTTATGCATGTCACTGGGTAAATTCGCAATACTTTTTAACTAAGAGTCATTGACCGTATCAGTTATGATACGGTTTTTTTATGAAATGATTGTCGAAAAAATGTAAATTAATTTGGTTCCGTCGTTAGTAAAAAAATGATACATTGAGATTAGGGATATAAATACTACAAAAGAATTGTAGTGGTTTTGCTTTGAATTATTCCCTCTTGTTTCTATTTGTATAAAAGGTAATCATAGTGATTGCCTTTTTTATTTAAACGGTATATTAAAATTTGTGTTTACGTATGATAATATGTTATATTTTAAATATCACATGAAATAAGCACTCATTAAATAACTTTTATATTCTTCCAACCACGTTCATTATGATCGTGGTTTTTTATTAGTAAAAATGTTATAATTGTACATGGGGCTCCCCAGCTCCATAATTGCTTACGCATTTAAATAGCTTTTCGCCACACTCAAATAAGAGTGTGGTTTTCTGTATTGAATAAGAATTGTAATGATCGAATCAACTGAATTTAAATAATAGTATAATAATAACCGTCGTACATATTGCATATAAAATAGTCCATAATGTGTAAATTATCTTATGATGGTGGTCTATTAAATTAAATAACATGTATAGATAATAAGAGAACAGCAAAAGACAAATAACACAGAGTATATATAGGCATACTATGACAAAGGTCAATGCACCATCACCTCACTAAAAATTCATATATTTTTAGTTTAACAGATATTTTAATTTATTTAGTGAATACTATGTTTAAAATGTAAGAAATCGGTTAAACAATGGTAGAGTCAATGGAGCCAGTTGGCTCTACCCCTTTGTATAATATTCATGAAAACCCCCACACCACTTTAATTAGTGGTGTTTTTTTATGTTTAAATCACTTAAAATCGGTTATTAACATACTAGAGTTTAATTAACCCTTTTTTTCATTCGATACTCCATTGTTTATACTTAGCTAAATCAGGCTATGCCACATCTTTTTTAAAAGGTGTGGTATTTTTATGTTTAAATCATTAGAAATCGGTTATAATGTTTGTAGAGCTGGTCACTCGTTTTTAAGATCTTCAATATTTTTTCAATCTTTAAAGAATACCATATCTATTTAAATAGGTATGGTATTCTTTTTATGTTCTGAGAAACGTCCTGTGTTACAGTGGCAAATATTATTTCGTAACTATACTATGTGTGTTAATGGTAAATGAATTTGGCGTCATGAAATGCAAGATCAGTATAATTAGTAAATCTAATTATGAAATAGCAGAAGATTAAAGCATGTTAAAGAAAATGATCTTGGCATGGTGAGTGATCAAATTGATTAAAGTCAGTAAATTTAAACAGAACTCAAGTAACTAAATTTATAAAAGTTAGTGAAGAACTTTCTGATGATTCCACGTGGAATCAAACAATTTTAAGGGCAAAAAAAGGGCATAATTTTGAAACGAAGAGCAAGAGTATGAACTTTAATTTAATGATGACATAGCTATATATACTGATTTATAGGCGTTTTGATTGTTGATGGAATGTTATAAAATATGTATATATAAAAGAGGAACAATAATATATAGTTTATTGTCGGAACCTTGTAGGCTTAGCCTATGAGGTTCTTTTTTGTTTTCAAAAACTTCATGAGGGATATTTAATATATAAACAATGTGAATCTGAAGACTTTGAAATTTTCCATGTATGGAGTTGCTTAGTCATTTTTGTTAAGCTTAAAGTATACATAATGATTTATTGATATTTATGGGGTGATGGGTAATCAATTCTAAGGTGAATGAAGCAATTAAAGGTGTATGTATTAATTTAATGTTTACGTTTGCAATTGGTATTGCAATTACTTATTTTAACTTTGATTACGGTATTGATAATGCCTTTTTTCATTTTTTAGAAAAAATTAGCGTTGTAAAGTTCTTTGACAATCATTCTGCGAATACTGCAGTGACGCTAGGACTATTGTTAACAGCTTATGAAGTCATTGATACATTATTTTTAGAGGATGATGAAGAGGATGAAACTGAGCGCTCTATAAACGAAAAATAAATCACGAATAAAGAAAAGCTATGGCTGAAACTGATTGAATGTCAGTGCCATAGCTTTTCTTAATTATTGTTATTAAAACGACCTAATAAAAATGAAGTTATACTACTTAAAATAATTAATACAATAAGAAAAGAAAGTAGATAAATTTGATTGCTTTCGACATGAAAGCCCATCTCAAATTGACCATGTAAATGACCATTAATATAAAAATTGAGTGTAATAATGGTCAGAATTAAAATAATAGATATCGCACTTAATAAGTCGAAACCTATTTTAAAAATGAAAAATTTATTTTTATTTGCGTTCAAGATGATACAACCTTTCATATTCTTAGAAAATAATAAGTCGGTACCATCCCATTTGTTTATTGTGCATACGTTATTGAATGAATTGCAATTAGAAATTTTAAACGAATGGTTAATAATTATCAATATATAAATATCTATTTTTTTACTAGTTTTAATAAATTTTTAACTAAAATGGTTTCGGGATGTGATTATGGGGTATACACCATAGGTAGACATAATGATTATTATGTATTGAAAGGAGTGAAGACACATGTTCGGATTAATAGGAATGATCATCGTAGGTGGTCTTATCGGTTGGATTGCAGGTGCAATTCTTGGTAAAGATATCCCAGGCGGTATTTTAGGTAATATTATTGCTGGTATCGTAGGTGCATGGGTTGGTTCAATGATCTTTGGACATTGGGGACCAGAACTAGGTAAAATTTATATCTTCCCAGCATTATTAGGTTCAATTATTTTAATTTTCGTGGTATCACTTATTTTAAAAGCTTTACGAAAAAAATAATTGTAACATAGCAATAGAGATGACCTTAATTGATAAGGACATCTCTATTTTTTTTAAATTATTTAATAGCCAGCCCAATTACTCGACGTAAATACTACCTAAAATGGTCATTAAAAGTGTTAGTAAACATGCTAGAAGGATGATATTTTGTACTTTAATTGAATTACTTTTATCACCATTTTGTCTATATGTATAAAATAAATAAAACCATGACAAAATGACGAGTATACCTAAAATAATAATCACTATTTTCATAACATATATACCTCCTCATTGGTTACGTACCCTAATCGATTGATCATAATTGAAGAGATATGTTGATAAAAGTGATTATAAAAATATATATCATTTAAATTTAGACAAAAAAAAGAGGATGACGCTGGGTAACGCCATCCAGGAGTATTATGTTCATGAATATAAAAGACTTTGTAGTTACTTATTAACTACATGTATATAATATCATGAATTATATTAAAATACCAATTAAAACAACTTAATTCTAAAATAAATTTTTCGTTGTGTACATTTAATTATAAATATGCAATCATATCATTCATTTTTTAATTTTATTTATCTTATATGCATGAATAGTTAGTCAATTCTCAATATTTTTCGAAGTGTTGTATGTTTATGCATGGATTGATACGATAGCTTTATGGAGGGATTCATTTTGGAAGGTATATTAACATTTATATTGATTTCACTCTTAATCATCATTGTACCTGGTCCTGATTTTCTAATTGTAATGAAAAATACGGTCCATTCAGGAAAAAGAAACGGTATGATGTCCGCATTAGGTATTACCACGGGTCATATAGTTTACGCTAGTTTAGCTATTTTTGGAATTATATACATATTAACAAGTTTATATTATGTCTTTGTTTTGATTAAAGTACTTGGTGCATGTTATTTAATCTATTTAGGCGTACGCTCTATCTTATCAGCACGTCAATCGATGTCATTTAATGATAAAAAACAAGACTTAAATCAAGTGTCATATCTATCATCATATAGACAAGGTTTCTTAAGTACGATATTAAATCCTAAAGCATTACTTTATTACATGAGTATATTACCTCAATTCTTATCACAAGGAAATATACATATGACCTCTCAAGTTGCAGTTTTAGCATTATCGGTAGTGCTTGTAACATGTTGTTGGTTCCTATTCTGCGTCTTTATATTTCAATATATTAAATTACTGTTCAGTAATCCTAAAATTAAAGCTATTTTTGATTATGCGGTAGGAATTATTTTAATTGGATTATCAATTAATTTATTATTAAGTAAAACAAGTTAATATGAGTGAGGAGATTCAAAATGAAAATATATTTAGTAAGACATGGTGAATCTAAATCCAATTATGATAATAAGTATGGGGAGCCTTATTTTTGTGGTCAACTTAATGTGCCATTAACGGAACAAGGTACGGAGAGTGCACAAGCATTGGTGAATTATTTTACGAATAAAAACATTGATCATGTATACGTTTCAAGCTTATTAAGAACACAACAAACGTATGAAGCAATATTTCCTTATAATATACCGACAACATTTACTGATTTATTAAAAGAAAGATCGCTAGGTGTCTTTGAAGGGAAATATAAAAAAGAAGTGTCACAGGACGAAACTTTTTATAAATATTTTAATGATGATAACTTCAAAGATTTCCGTCATAGCTTTACTCAAAAAGCACCAGAAGGAGAAAGTTATCAAGACGTATTTGATAGAGTAGCAACTTTTTTCAATTCTATTGTTGATCGTAATGCAGATCAAATTGTCATAGTCGCCCATCAGGTTGTCATTAGATGTATCTTTGTGTATTTAGAACAAATAACGAAAGAAGAAGCATTAACTGCTAAAATCGAGAATTGTAAACCTTATCTTATTGAAATGTAAAAAAGAGTGAAATACCCCTATATGATAGGGGCATTTCACTTTTTTTAATTTAAGACGTCCAGTAGTCTAAATAGATACATTTTAATTTGTGGACGTTTTCTTTTGTTTCGATGAATCCACTATGAGCGTTACAAAAACACTTATTATAATTAAAATTGAAGATATAGTAGCGGTAACGCCAACCCAATAGTTTTCCATAAAGAATGCGATAAGCGCCAATAATGCCCATACTGGAACCGCAATAATTTGAAGAATACTTGAAATAATTCTGGTTGTCATATAGTTGAAAAAACATAATATGAGTGCAGGTAATGCCATTGCCACCATAGTACCTATTGCAGACCAAAGTTCTACAGGCTTATCCAAACTGATTGTATTAGACCCAGTGGGATATTTAGCACACGTTAAAATAGTTAACACTGTTGATAAAATCGCGAGCACTACAAAAGATACACGTAACTTCATCTTGTCACTCTCCAAAATGTTTTTTAAATGAGTAAATAAAAAGTTTAACTATCTATAGTGTGACTTAGACGTAGGGTGATGTCAATTTGGCTTAAGATATAAATAAAAGCTTCTAATCCGCAAATTTTATAACGGTTAGAAGCTTTTTAGTTTATTTATCAAATACATCAGTTTTGATATTTTTCTTGTCTAAGAAAGATTTGATTTTATCTTGTTGCTTTTTGTTTACATCGCCTGCATAGTTGGTTGGTACGTCTACGACATTGATTGAATTTTGTGGTTGATAATTCAATTGCTCAATGTCTTCATCAACGTTAGCGATTGTACTATTAAGTGCTTTAAAATATTTGATAATACGATTAGTTGGATCTTTATATTCACTTGGAATCTTGTTATTATTCACAAACTTTTTAAAGTGTAAGTCGTTTTTTACTGCAAGATTAGACAATTCACTTAATTGTTTGGATTGCTTTTTAGTAATCTTAGTGCTGCTATCACTCTGTCTGTCTAATTTATGTTGCATCACGTACTTATTATCTAAAATATCACTGTTAACTTGTAGATATTTTTTTAATACTTTATTCATTTCGTCTTCACTGATAGTAGCATTGTTTTTATTAGATGTGAAAATATCTTTTTCCTTTAATTGCTTAGCATTTTTAGGTGCATGGGCACTACTATGTGAATCATGATCATTATCATCTTCACTTTTATTTGCACAGGCTGATAAGATAAGTGCAAAAGATAAAATTAACGTGAGTAGAACTCTTTTTTTCATCAGGTTTGGAACTCCTTTTATTCATACAATATTCATTATTTTAAATTCTTACATATTATAGCGTATCACTTATCAAAAATGATTTGAATGTTTAAGCACTTAGTTATTTATGAACTATGAACATTTTGTGTATAAATAATTAAAGTGATTTTGTTTCATTAACAGTATAACCGCGTAAACTCCATAAACGTAGATGTGTCCAACCTTTTTCAATTTGTTTAGATAACTTTTTATCTGGTATTGGTAAAAGTTTATTTTGTTTAATCAAGTTATTCATCATCTCGACTGCATGAGCTTCATCTGGTGCTATTCTTAGGTGGAATAAGATATATCTTACGGTTTTTTCCTTTTTGATATCATCATCTTCTTTTATGTTATTTCTAAGAAACTTGATGAATTGTTTCAACTTGGTATTACGTGTATAAAATTCATTATTTGCATATATTAATAATTCATCGAGATGGCTAGGTTCATAAAATCCTTTTAGTGGATCGTCTATCTCATCAATATTTGCGAGCATAGGAATAACTGGGTGTAATAACATATCATTTTGGACGATGACTAATTCATTGATATTCATAGCTTCTATTTCATTTTTAATGTCCTTTTCTGTCATATCTCTGTCGTATAAGTGTTTCATTAAATGAACCACACGTTCTAATGATGCATATCCATATAAATTCGTTATCGCAAAATAGATATTGAAAGGTGTTACATACTGTTGCATTTTCTTATTATTTTTCAATTGGTTTAGTTGTTCTTCAGCTAAATTTTGACGAATTTCGGGATCCATATAGATTTCAAGTTCTGGAACTTCAGTTTCTAGATCCTGCAGTTCTTCTTTAACAGAATCACTAGAGATATCATCATTACCCGCAGTATTTTTAGTATTTAGACGTAGACCTTCGAGTACTTGATTATCCTCAGAAACTATATGCTGCTCTTGGTGGCTAAGGAATGTCTCAATACCACCATTATCATGAATGTAATTTTGGATGAAATCTAAAGCGTCATAAGGAATAGATACGATATTATAGCGCTCATTATAATTAAATAAAAATAAGTGATCTAACACATCTGATACAGTATGTAATTTTGGATGTTTAGCTATTATGGCTGCCAAATCAATACTATTGTCATAATTGGTATGACTTTTAATGATTTGATGTAACATGAACAAAGATGACGGTTTAAAATGATTAAAGACATTTTCTAACAATGTATAATCTTTGAAAAAGGTATCATTAATTAAATTGACGGCGTCTGATTTTTTAATTTTTGACGGACTTTTAATTTGATAAAATTTCAAAATGTCTTGTAAGTTTTTCGATTTCAAAGTTGATAAATAATCTTTCAAAGATGTATGTTGAATTGCATTGAAAAGTTCTTTATCTAATTGATTTAATTGTTGAATAAGTAGTTGTCCTTCTTCGTCTTGGACTTTATTTTGGTAATGATTAGCGAAAACATGCGTATTGATTTGATTTAAATAGTGCGTATCTAGCATAAATGTATTTGTAGATGTCTTATAAATAAAGCCTAAACGTTGTGATAATTGACATTTATGTTTAATTTCTTTATTAACTGTGACGGGATTATCGTTACTGTTTAGCAATGATTTAATACAGTCTTGTTCGGTTTTATTCATTTGGTTATAAATGAAGTTAATGTGATGTGATTTAAAAGCAATATGTAATGTCTCAAGTGGTGAAAGTTTTCTAGGGATGTCTAAAAATGATTGGATTTCATAGATTTTCACTTTGGTAATATGATTTAAGGTGTTCATAATAGCTCCTTTAAAATTTATGATATGTGATGGATTTAGACTAGAAAACAGTGTCTTGATAATGTAAAAACCCAACGATGTTAAAGATTAAAACTTTTCATTAATTCCATCATAACATGTTTAAAGAATTAAATAATAAAAAAACAGAATTCCGTAGGGGAATTCTGTTTTGAAGATATATTAATGAAATGTTGAATCCATTTAATTAGTTTCTAATAATATAATCGAAAGCATTCAATGCGGCATTTGCGCCAGCGCCCATAGAGATAATGATCTGTTTGTTTTTCTGATCAGTTACATCACCAGCAGCGAAGATACCTGGAACATTAGTGCTATTATTACGATCAATAACAACTTCACCACGTCCGTTAAGTTCAACTGCATCAGAAATCCATGAAGTGTTAGGTACTAAACCGATTTGTACAAAGATACCGTCTAAATTAACGACTTGTTCTTCGCCAGTGTTCATATCTTCATATTTGATACCAGTAACATGATCTTCACCAATAACTTCAGTAGTTCTGGCTTTAGTTTTAATGTCAACATTTGATAATGAACGTAAACGATCTTGTAGAACACTATCTGCTTTCAACTCATCAGAATATTCAAATACAGTAACATGTTTAACAATTCCAGCTAAATCGATTGCAGCTTCAACACCTGAGTTACCGCCACCGATAACTGCAACGTCTTTATTTTCGAATAGAGGACCGTCACAGTGTGGGCAAAAAGCAACACCTTTATTGATTAAACGATCTTCGCCAGGAATGTTAAGTTTACGCCAACTTGCACCTGTTGAAATGATGGCTGTTTTAGTTTCCAATACAGCGTCATTTTCTAAAGTAACGCGAATAGCGCTATCTGTTTTTTTAATGTTTTTTGCACGAATACCAGTCATTGTATCGATATCGTATTGAGCGATATGATCTGCTAAATTAGAAGAAAACTCAGTACCTGTTGTTTCTTTAACAGTGATGAAGTTTTCAATGCCAGCAGTATCATTAACTTGACCACCGATACGGTCTGCAACAATACCAGTGCGTAAGCCTTTACGTGCTGTGTAAATCGCAGCACTACCACTTGCAGGGCCACCACCGATAACTAATACATCATAAGGATCTTTGCCTTCGAATTCAGATGCATCTGCAGTACTTCCTAATTGGTTAAGAATATCTTGAATTGTCATGCGACCATTACCAAATTCTTCTCCGTCTAGGAAAACAGCTGGTACAGCCATAATATTTTCAGATTCTTCACGGAAGACAGCACCATCAATCATTGTATGTGTAATGTTAGGGTTAATTACACTCATTAAGTTCAATGCTTGAACGACATCTGGACATTTTTGACAAGTTAAACTTACGTAAGTTTCGAAATTGAAAGAACCTTCTAATCCTTTAATTTGATCAATTACGGATTGTTGTTCTTTAGGTGCACGTCCACTTACTTGTAAAATAGCTAATACAAGTGAGTTGAACTCATGACCTAATGGAATACCTGCGAATGTAATACCTGTTTCTTCGCCTGGGCGATTCACTGAAAAACTAGGTGTACGTTTTAAAGATTTTTCAGTAACTGTTATGTGCGCAGACATGTCAGCTACTTCATCTAATAACTCTTTTAATTCTTTTGATTTATCGTCAGAGCCAAGGCTAGCGACGAATTCAACGTCGCCTTCCATAAGCTCAAGTAATTGTTTTAATTGTTGTTTTAAATCAGCATTAAGCATTTTCAATTAATGCCTCCTTAAATTTTACCTACTAAGTCTAATCCTGGTTGTAAAGTTTCAGAACCTTCTTCCCATTTTGCAGGGCAAACTTCACCTGGATGTTGACGCACATATTGAGCAGCTTTGATTTTGTGAACTAATGTGCTTGCGTCACGGCCGATACCGTCAGCATTGATTTCAGCTGCTTGAACAACACCATCAGGATCGATAATGAAAGTACCACGTTGAGCTAAACCAAGTTCTTCATCTAATACGTCGAAGTTACGAGTAATAGTTTGTGAAGGGTCACCAATCATATTGTATTGGATTTTGCTAATAGCATCTGAATGATCGTGCCAAGCTTTGTGTACGAAATGAGTATCAGTTGAAACTGAGAATACATTTACGCCTAATTCTTGTAATTTATCGTATTGGTTTTGTAAATCTTCTAATTCAGTTGGGCAAACGAATGAGAAGTCAGCTGGGTAGAAGCAAACTACACTCCAAGAACCTTTTAAATCTTCTTGAGATACTTCTTTGAATTCATCTTTCTTTGGATCGTAAGCTTGTGCTGTGAATGGTAAGATTTCTTTATTAATTAAAGACATAGGTAAATTCCTCCTGATATTTGAAATGTTTTATTAGAATTAGATAACAATCATTGTTTGTTTATAATAATTCTAATCTCTTACTAATTATTATTACATTTAGGATTTAAATAGTCAACTTCATCAACTTATATAATTAATAGCACGTTGAGAAATTGATGATACAAGTATTATAAGCCTATAAATGAAATTGATCGCTTAAGTGAAATAAGTGATATTGATAAAATAATTTACTACTGTCACACATTAAATAATCAATTACATTCTCAACTAAAGGCTTGTTATTGATAATATAGTGTAATTTTATTACATTCCACTATACTTTGATATTAACATGTTGTATCAAAACTTTCATAAAAGAAGGTTTGTTATAGGGGTAAGTCAAAATTATTATAAATACATAAAATATGATTAATCATTCACCTGTAAATCCAATTAATTTAATTTCCAGTTGAAAAGGGTATACAATATTTAAAGATTATTAACGAAAATATTACTTTTCGAGAGTAGGAGTGGGAATAGTGTCAGATTATGTATATGAATTAATGAAAAAACATCACTCGGTGCGTCGTTTTAAATCAACGCCTTTAAGTGAAGATACAATTGAAAAATTAGTGGAAGCAGGTCAAAGTGCTTCAACATCTAGTTATTTACAAACTTATTCAATTATCGGTATTGATGACCCTGAAATTAAAGAGGATTTAAAGGAAGTATCTGGGCAACCATATGTTGTTGAGAATGGTTACTTATTTGTTTTTGTTTTAGATTATTATCGTCATAATTTAATTAATGAGAATGTAGAATCAAACATGGAAGTTTCTTTTGAATCTGCTGAAGGTCTATTAGTGGGATCGATTGATGTAGCTCTTGTTGCTGAAAATATGGCTGTTGCAGCTGAGGATATGGGGTACGGCATTGTTTACTTAGGCTCATTACGTAATGATGTTGGTCGTGTACGTGAGATTTTAGACTTACCTGAGTATACTTTCCCATTATTTGGTATGGCTGTTGGTGAACCAGCAGAGAATGAAAATGGTTCTGCAAAACCTCGATTACCATTAGAACATGTTTTCCATAGAAACCAATATAATTCAGATAAAGAAAAACAAATCAGTGAATTACAGTCCTATGATCAAACAGTGAGTGATTATTATAAAGCGCGTACCGATGGAGAAAGAACTGAAACTTGGTCACAACAAATCGAGTCATTCCTAGGAAATAAAACAAGATTAGACATGCTAAATCAACTTAATGATGCAGGATTAATCAAAAGGTAATAGCGCTATTTAATCAATAGTGATGTTATGGTTTCAGGGTTAATTGTTGGTGTCAGAAATAGCATCTTCTTAATTGTAGATTTAATAAAATAGTATTAAAAAAGGGAGGAGGCAATTTAATTGTCTCCTCCCTTTTATTTTAAAATATTTAATCTGTTGTCAGTTCACCATATTCATTAGATTCGAATGCTTTTTTGTCCCAATTTTTAGTGAGTTTGGCAGTACCTGTGCCTGCTAACATAGAATCATTAACATTAAGAGCAGTACGACCCATGTCAATAAGAGGTTCGATAGAAATTAAGACGCCGGCTAATGCAACCGGTAAATTTAGTGTTGATAAGACTAATATAGATGCGAATGTAGCACCGCCACCTACACCAGCAACACCAAATGAACTGATAATAACCACGGCTACTAATGTCACGATAAATTGTAAATCGATATTTACATGTGCAACCGGTGCAACCATGATTGCAAGCATCGCAGGATAGATACCTGCACAACCATTTTGTCCAATAGATAAACCGAATGTTGCGGAAAAGTTAGCGATACCTTCAGGTACACCAAGACGTGTTGTTTGTGTTTGAATATTTAACGGTAAAGAACCAGCACTTGAACGTGATGTAAAGGCAAAGGCCAATACTTCAAATGTTTTCTTCATATATTTGACTGGGTTGATACCAAGGATAGTTAAAATGACGAGGTGAATGATATACATTGTGATTAATGCTGCATAAGACGCTATCATAAATTTACCTAGAGTCCAGATAGCAGCAAAGTCACTGGTAGCAATCGTTGAAGCCATAATAGCTAAGATGCCATAAGGTGTTAATCGTAATACGAAGGTTACGATAGCCATGACAATAGAATAAATCGCTTCAATACCACGTTTAAGTGTGTCACCATGTTCAGGTTCTTTACGTGCAACGCGTAAATATGCAAATCCAACAAATGACGCGAAGATAACGACCGCAATCGTAGATGTTGTTCTTTCACCTGTAAAGTCTAAGAATGGATTGCTAGGTAATAATTCTAAGATTTGTTGTGGTAACGTATGCGCAGTTAAATTTTTAGCCTCTTTAGTGATTTCACTACCGCGTGAATGTTCAGCGCTACCTAGATCAATGGAAGATGCATCTAAACCGAAGAGTAACGCATATCCAATACCAACCAAGGCAGCTATAGCTACAGTCCCAATTAAAAACATGAAGATATAACTACCGATTTTAGCAAATTTGTCCCCAATTTGTATTTTACTGAATGCAGAAACGATAGAAATAAAAATTAACGGCATGACAATCATTTGTAATAGTGCGACATAACCATCGCCTACGATACTAAACCAATCACTTGTTGTTTTGATTACTTTTGAGTCGACTCCATAGATTAAATGCATTGCGATGCCTAAAATAATGCCTATAGCTAAGGCAGTAAATACACGTTTAGGAAATGAAATGTGTCTTTTAGCCATGACATTTAGCATAATAATGAAGGCAATGAGCACAATAACATTAATCACAGTTAAAAATGAGTCCAATGAATAACACTCCTTTTTAATTATTATGTTCTAAATTTATGTATTAAGAATATTACTCATATTTTTATAATTCAAGGCTATAAACTTCAAAGGTATATTTTTTATAATTAAAAATGTGCAAAGTATTAAATTGATTGAAAAAATAATTTTATTTGTGGGATATCATAAGATAGATATAAAAATAAGTGTTACATTCCAAATAAAAGAATTGGAATGTAACACTTATATGTAACGGAGTAATAAGATGGTAAGTAATGATTTAAGTTAATCTAATAAACTATAAAATTCATCCATAACTGCTTTGTTATAAGATTCTACATCAAATCTACTATAGCTAGGTTGTGTACCTTTAATGAATGTTTCAATACCATTGGCTATATGTTGGATCTCATTTTTAACTAGCATACCGTATTTTCCATCTTCTAAAACGTAACGATTTGCAATTATGTCAGATGCTAATACTGGTGTTCCAGTAGATAAAGCTTCCAATATAACCATTGATTGTCCTTCATAATGTGAAGTCAAAGCAAATAAATTAGCACGTTTTAATAAATAAAATGGATTACGTTAATGGCCTAATAAAAACACATTGTGTTCTAGATTTAGATGAGTAATCATGTTTACAAATGTTTCTTTTAATGGTCCATCACCTAAAATATAAAGTCGGATGTGTGGGTGCTTCGTCTTTAATTCATGAACTGCTTTAATGAGTAAATCAATACCTTTTTCCGGTGATAATCGACCAATAAAGACGATATTAAAGTGACTCTGATCAAATGTCGTGTTAAACAAGTTTCCATCTGAATAAGAGACGATAACTTGTTTGCCATCTTTATTATAAATTTCACTATCATCATTCATTAGACGTTTGATTTCTGAGTAATTGATTGTATTTCGACAGACATTGAATTTATTTTTGGGTACTGTTGATGAAAATTTGCGTTGGTTCACTTTCATTGTTGCTTCAGATACGCTAATTAGTTTATCAAAACGTTTATAAATACTAAACAATGTTTTTAAATTTTGGTAGTGGGGTCGTTTTCCATTAACTGTTCTGTTTTGATCATCTTGCATGTCACTATGCATATAAATATATTTTTTCTTCGCATTAGCAGCTAATACCAAATTTCCCCAGAAAAATGCATACCCACTAAAATCAATAGCATAATCAAATTGTATATCCCCGAATACTTTTCTCATTTCACGACGATAGAGGTGCTTTGGATGAATAACCTCTTCAAAGTGATGATATACACCACGTTGTCTAATAAATTCTACTCGATATAAGTCTTTAAATGAAGTAAGGAAAGGGCTACTTCTAAATAATACTCTGACATTACCGTTTATTTGATTGAGATTATTTTTAAATTCAATGTTTTTGCTATTTGTCACCATTAATGTGACGTCGTATTTTTCATAATCAATATTTTCAAGTAAGTTCAACATCGAAGTAGTAATACCGTTGTTCTTTAAACCGCCAGGATAAAATAGTAACTTCGTCTTTTGCTTTTCACTATTTGCATGTGAAGGTGTTGTTTTTAATGTTGTACTAAAGATTGCTTTAATTAATCTTTGACAGGCGTTACCGTCATCATATGAACAGAATTGAGCTTTAAATTGTTGATAATTTTTATCGTATTGCTTATAGGTTTCGTTTTGAATACCTTGAATGACATCATTAATATTTGTATAAATTGGACCAGGAAGTTGCTCTGTATCAATATATAATCCACGAGTGCGTGCGTATTCATCATGATTTGTTGTATAAAAAATAATAGGTTTATCAGTGACTAAAAAGTCGAAGAAAATACTAGAGTAATCTGTAATCATTAAATCAACGACTGATAATAATTGATTAGTATCAAAAGTATTAGGTATAAGATACGGTTTTAAATTATCTGAATGAGCTATTTTTTTATATACAAATGGATGTACTTTTAATAACACCTGATAACCTGTTATAGATTCTAATGCTTTAATTTCATTATAGATATTGTCTTCTTCAATGATAGGTTTATTTACATCTGTACCTTGCCATGTAGGACAATATAATATTATTTTTTCCTGATTTAAATGTACAAATGAGCTTAAGACTTTTCTAATATCTGCTTCTGTTGAATTGATTGTTAAATCAAGACGTGGATAACCTATTTCTAAAAAATTACCCTGATAAATTGGTGACAACTTGAAAGCATGATCTAATATAGTAGTTGTGTGTTTGTTTGGCGATATGATGTAATCAGAAATTAAAAAATTACGCATTGTATTTTGCGTTTTGATTAAAGAATGAGGAATATCTAATCCCATATGCTTTAATGGTGTGCCGTGCCACGTGTTGATATAGACTTGGTTTTCTTTTTTTGTAAAATAGGCTGGAAATGTAGCGTTATTAATAAGATATTTGCAAGTGGTTAATGCTTTTAAATATGATTTTGATTCTTTAATAACAAACGATACATGTGATAAATGTTGAAATTGATTACGGTAATGTTGAGCTGTACTTTCAGAATCTACAACCCAAGTATGGTGTAAGTGCTGGTAGGCCTTGTGACGCGTTAAATATAAAAAAATGGCGTATGGACTATCAGTCATGCTTTTGCCATCGGTCACTTGATAAAGTATGTGGGAAGGATTAACGTTATTCTTTTCATAGTAATGTGCATAGGTCATCACTTTTTTGAAGTATGGGGATTTATTAAATGTTTTAATTGGTTTAGTTAAAAAGGAGGTTTTTCTTTTAAACTGATTTTTGATTAATGATTGTGTCGCTTTTCTCATAGTGTGTCAGTCCTTTGTTGTGATATAGCGTAAAACATTATTTATATATATTTAGTATTATATATTATAACATCAATATAAGAATATAAGTAAGATATTGACATAAAAAAGAGGTGAAGCATTGGTTGAGACATAAAGTGACACACTTTTGTCTTAACTTATCTTCACCTTATATTTACTATAAGTTAAATAATCTTGCGAAAAAGCCTTTTTTCTCTTCTTTAGGTTCTGGGTGGCCTAGAGGAGATGATTGTGACTCGGTATGATTATTTGTATTTGAAACTTGAGACTCTGAAGTAGTGTATGATGTTGATTCTGATTGAGCTGTTGATTGCTCAGATGTACTTAATGAAGTACTCTCACTTTTTGTCACTTCGTTAGCTTTGCTCAAACTATTTGAATGTTGAGATGTTGAAGTGGAAGTTGCTGCTACTGAATTGCTTTCACTTGATGTAAGTGACGTAGATTGTTTAGGTTGATGACTTTGGCTTGACTGATGACTTGCACTTGATTCAGAAGCAATAGCTTGTTGTTCATCTAATTTTTTAGTGTGAGATTGCTGTGTTGACTGGATTGCATCTTGAGTTGTTTGAATAGCTTTTAATGATTCAGTATTTGCATCAATTTTAGATGTGATTTGATTTTGTAACTCTTTAAGTTCCTGTTGTTGATGGTGCACTTGACTAATCATTTGACCTAACATTTGACGTTCTTCACGCATTTTTTGTATTTCACTACGTAAGTCTTCAACTAGTTGTGAAATATTCTGATCAGTAGGTAATTGACTATTATCTTCTTTTACTAATACTTGAAGGAAGTCTTTTTCTTTTTCAAGTTCTTCAAATGCTAAGTCATAGCTATTCGTTTGTTTTACTTTATCTGCGATATCTTTAAATAATTCGATATCTTCTTCTTTAAAATCAGTAGCTTCACGTCCACGGTACTCTGTCTTACTAAGTTGATAGCCACGTTCTTCTAAATGTTGGACGATTTTACGGACTTGTTTTTCACTTAGCTTGACGCGTTGTGCGAATTCTTTAGTTAACATTAATAAAGTCCTTTCATATATGGTTTATGTATACTGACGTTTGTCTTCGGTTAGTGAAACGTCAGTCTTACCTCATATGATAGTTTACCGTTAATTATAGTTGATTTCAAGTAATGTTAAAGTGGGCTTCTTAAATTCATCTCTTCTAATAGAGGGTATATAATCTCTCTTGAAATGCCATTAGCAAAGACATATTTCAAAATATAATTAGACTTCACACTTGTACCGTAAATATCTTTGGATAAGACAATATTGGCTTTGATAAATAAGTCGATGTCTTTCGGATTTTCGTCGGTTGTATAATTGGGATGAATATAATCAATTTCACTTTGTTTTTCAAATTGATGTTCATAGAGAAACTGTCGACGACGCTCAAGCACTTTGTTTGTTTCTTCATCAGTTGTTAGTGGTTCTTTAGGTACTTCCATCATAATAAAATTAATGTTTCGATCATGAATTTCATTAGCGTAGACATTGAGTTGCTCCTCGATTTTATCCAAGGTCATAGACATTACCTCATCATGATTGTCTTTATTTTTGGTAATAAGGTATATAAGAAAGGCGGAATTAGTAGTCGCTTCATAATGTGCTGTTGCCATGCTTATTACTTCATTATTTTCAATGCCAACGATAAAGGCATAATCCTTTTCGGTTTTATTGTTTTCTAATGATTGTTTAAAAATATGGCTGTCTTCGGTGAGGCTAATATCTAACTTTGCGTCGTAAATTTGTAATGCTTCTTTGAAATATGGATCTTTAACAGACGTTATCGTTTTAAATTCCATCATGGCACCCCCAAAAATATATTTTTTAAATTATAGCATATGTTTATTTCTGTTAATGGATAAATTTATAAAGTAAAACACCACAACTTAAACGGCTTAGCGTACAAGTTATGGTGTCCTTTTTATATCCATTTCATTTTCACGAGATTGTCTTAAGCTTTTGGGCCTTTAGATTCAGCAGCATAATGTGTGATATCAAGTTCTTCGTAAGCTGCATTATTTTCTTCTACTTCGTTATGAGAAGAACGGTCGCGTCTTGCAACAACTAAAATTTTGTTGTCTAGAATATCTTGTTTATGATTTTCGATTTCTTCATCAGTTAAATCGTATCTTGTAAGAACAGCTTGTTCACCATCTTCACCGATAAGTAATCTAGACATGCGATCACTGAATGAGCCGCTTGTAGCAATTAAACTAATTTGAGAGTCGTGTAAATCATCTAAATGTAATTTTGAACGACTAATAACCGCTAATTCACTTTCTAAATAGCCTTCAGATTTCTTTTGGTTAATCACGTTGTATAATTCTGATTTGTCTTTTACTACTGTAATTTCTGCCATGATTATCGCCCCTTATATTTTCTCTACTTTCAAAATCTATACCCTTACCATTCAATTATAAAACTTTTGTTTATATAAATATATAATTTTACTACTTTATCTACCAAATTTAATTTTGAATTATATATCAAACGCTTTCAGTAAAAATACTGTTAATTCAACGATGATCGTAATTTAATAGATATTGAAAAAGTAGCTAAAATTTGCTATCATCATTAAATAATTTATATGACTCATATAATCTGAAGAATATGGCTTTAGAAGTTTCTACCATGTCGCCTTGAACGACATGACTATGGGTAACAATTCAATACTTAGGAGCAGTTTAAATCGTTCAAACAACACGAAGGACTAGTGTAATGTGTCGTTGATATAAGTTTCTTTAAATAGCATACAAAGGAACCTCTGTATCTTATTGTATACATTTTTAATTATCGATTAATTTGGCGTATCTACTTCTTTATTTGCAATTATACGCAATGTATTGCACGTTCCCTCATAGATCCTGAAACTTATTGAAAGTTTGGGGATTTTTTTGTATCAACAAGTCTATGGATTACATAATTTTGAGGAGGTTTTCTGGGTGGAGTCGTTAGGACGTAAAGTAAAAGAAGATGGTGTAGTCATCGATGAAAAGATACTTAAGGTAGATGGTTTTTTAAATCATCAAATTGATGCAAAGTTAATGAATGAAGTAGGGCAAACATTCTTTGAACAATTCAAGAATGAAGGAATTACAAAAATATTAACTATTGAAGCATCAGGTATTGCGCCAGCAATAATGGCAGCATTCCATTTTGATGTACCTTGCTTATTTGCTAAAAAAGCTAAACCAAGTACTTTGAAGGATGGATTTTATCAAACAGATATTCATTCTTTTACTAAGAATAAAACAAGCACGGTTATTGTTTCTGAAGAATTCCTTGGGGAAAACGATACTGTTTTAATTATTGATGATTTCTTAGCAAATGGTGATGCTTCTCTTGGATTAAACGATATTGTTAAACAAGCTAACGCTAAAACAGCAGGTGTTGGTATCGTTGTTGAGAAAAGTTTCCAAAATGGACGACAAAGACTTGAAGCAGAAGGTCTAAACGTATCATCTTTATGTAAAGTAGCATCATTAAAAGGTAATAAAGTGACGTTATTGGGTGAAAATTAATGAAAAATTTCATTCTTAGTATTCAACATTTATTAGCGATGTATGCCGGCGCGATTTTAGTTCCTATTATTGTAGGAACAAGTTTGAAATTCACACCAGAAGAGATTGCTTATTTAGTGACAGTCGATATTTTTATGTGTGGTGTAGCGACATTCTTACAAGTGAACAAAGTCACAGGTACAGGATTACCAATTGTATTAGGGTGTACATTTACAGCAGTAGCACCCATGATTTTAATTGGACAGACAAAAGGACTAGGCGTATTATATGGTTCATTATTTTTATCAGGTATTTTAGTGATTATCATTGCACCATTCTTCTCTCATTTAGTTAAGTTCTTCCCACCTGTCGTGACAGGAAGTGTTGTGACGATTATTGGTATCAATTTAATGCCAGTGGCAATGAATTATTTAGCTGGTGGAGAAGGTGCTAAAAACTATGGTGATCCAAAGAATTTAGTATTAGGTGGGGTTACACTCATTGTGATACTGATTTTGCAACGATTTACGACAGGATTTTTAAAATCAATTGCAATTTTAATTGGATTAATCATTGGAACAGTGTTAGCAGCAATCTTTGGTCTTGTAGATGTTAAGCAAGTAGGTGAAGCGCATTGGGTAGGTATTCCTATGCCATTTCGTTTTTCAGGCTTTGGCTTTGATTTAGGTGCAACTTTAGTGTTCTTTATTGTCGCTATGGTGAGTTTAATCGAATCTACTGGTGTCTATCACGCATTAAGTGAGATTACTGGGAAGAAATTAGAACGAAAAGATTTTCGTAAGGGTTACACTGCGGAAGGTCTTGCAATTGTGATTGGGTCATTATTTAATGCGTTCCCTTATACAGCATATTCACAGAATGTTGGTTTAGTATCTTTATCAGGTGCTAAGAAAAATAAAGTTATCTATGGCATGGTTATTTTATTACTTATATGTGGTTGCATTCCTAAGCTAGGTGCCTTAGCTAATATTATTCCATTACCAGTTTTAGGTGGTGCGATGATAGCGATGTTTGGTATGGTAATGGCATACGGTGTTAGTATTTTAGGTAATATTAATTTTGCTAACCAAAATAACTTATTAATTATTGCAGTGTCTGTAGGTTTAGGTACCGGTATTAGTGCTGTACCTCAAGCGTTTAAAGGGTTAGGGGAACAATTTGCTTGGTTAACACAAAATGGTATCGTGTTAGGTGCCATCTCTGCAATTATCTTAAATTTCTTTTTTAATGGTATAAACTATAAACAAAGTGAAGAAAATGTGAAATAATAGAACAAACTATATAATATTGGAGGCTGTTTTTAAATGTGGGAAAATAAGTTTGCTAAAGAGTCATTAACATTCGATGATGTATTATTAATTCCAGCTCAATCAGACGTACTACCAAGCGATGTTGATTTGAGTGTTCGCTTATCAGATAAAATTAAATTAAACATCCCAGTCATTTCTGCGGGTATGGATACAGTTACAGAATCTAAAATGGCTATTGCGATGGCAAGACAAGGTGGACTAGGCGTTATCCATAAAAATATGGGTATCGAAGAACAAGCTGACGAAGTACAAAAAGTAAAACGTTCAGAGAATGGTGTTATTAGTAATCCATTTTATTTAACACCTGACGAAAGTGTATATGAAGCAGAAGCTTTAATGGGTAAATATCGTATTTCAGGTGTACCAATCGTAAATAATTTAGATGACAGAGAGTTAGTAGGTATTTTAACTAACCGTGACTTACGTTTTATTGAAGATTTTTCTATTAAAATCTCAGATGTTATGACAAAAGAAGATTTAATCACAGCTCCAGTAGGTACGACTCTAGACGAAGCAGAAGCAATTTTGCAAGAACATAAAATTGAAAAACTTCCTTTAGTTGAAAATGGTCGTTTAGAAGGATTAATTACTATTAAAGATATTGAAAAAGTGCTTGAATTCCCATATGCAGCAAAAGATGCTAATGGCCGATTATTAGCAGCGGCAGCAATCGGTATTTCTAAAGATACTGACATTAGAGCAGAAAAATTAGTTGAAGCAGGTGTGGACGCACTTGTTATCGATACAGCACATGGTCACTCAAAAGGTGTTATTGAACAAGTTAAACATATTAAAAATAAATTCCCTGAAATTACTTTAGTAGCTGGTAATGTTGCCACTGCAGAAGCGACAAAAGATTTATTTGAAGCGGGTGCAGATGTTGTTAAAGTTGGTATCGGTCCAGGTTCAATTTGTACAACACGTGTCGTTGCAGGTGTAGGTGTACCTCAGATTACAGCTGTTTACGATTGTGCAACTGAAGCACGTAAACATGGTAAAGCAATTATTGCTGATGGTGGTATTAAATTCTCAGGTGACATTATTAAAGCATTAGCGGCTGGTGGACATGCTGTTATGTTAGGTAGTCTATTAGCAGGTACGGAAGAAAGCCCAGGCGCAACTGAAGTATTCCAAGGTAGACAATACAAAGTATACCGTGGCATGGGCTCATTAGGTGCAATGGAAAGAGGTTCAAATGACCGTTACTTCCAAGAAGATAAAACACCTAAGAAATTTGTACCAGAAGGTATTGAAGGACGTACAGCTTACAAAGGTCCTTTACAAGATACAATTTATCAGCTTATGGGCGGTGTAAGATCAGGTATGGGTTACACTGGTTCTAAAGATTTAGAAACGTTACGTGAAGAAGCGCAATTTACACGCATGGGACCTGCTGGTTTAGCAGAAAGTCACCCACATAATGTTCAAATTACTAAAGAATCACCAAACTATTCATTCTAACTATAGATTTAAAGGAGAACGACAATTATGGAAATGGCGAAAGAGCAAGAGTTAATTCTTGTCCTAGACTTTGGTAGCCAATACAACCAATTAATCACAAGACGTATACGTGAAATGGGTGTATATAGCGAATTGCACGACCATGAAATTTCTATTGAAGAAATTAAACGAATGAACCCTAAAGGTATTATATTATCTGGGGGGCCTAATTCAGTTTATGAAGAAGGTTCATTCACTATTGATCCAGAAATTTATAATTTAGGCATCCCTGTATTAGGTATTTGTTACGGAATGCAACTTACGACTAAATTATTAGGCGGAAAAGTGGAACGTGCTAATGAGCGTGAGTATGGTAAAGCAATTATTAATGCAAAATCTGACGAGTTATTCTTCGGTTTACCATCTGAACAAACTGTATGGATGAGTCACTCAGATAAAGTCATTGAAATTCCTGAAGGCTTTGAAGTGATTGCAGATAGTCCAAGCACAAACTATGCTGCAATTGAAGATAAATCACGTCGTATCTATGGCGTACAATTCCATCCAGAAGTACGCCATACGGAATACGGTAATGACCTTTTAAGAAACTTTGTACGTCGTGTCTGTAATTGTACAGGCGAATGGACAATGGAAAACTTTATCGAAATTGAAATCGAAAAAATTCGTGAACGTGTAGGAGATCGTAAAGTATTATGTGCGATGAGTGGTGGCGTTGACTCATCTGTAGTAGCGGTATTACTACACAAAGCAATTGGTGATCAACTGACTTGTATCTTTGTTGACCATGGATTACTTCGTAAAGGTGAAGGCGACATGGTTATGGAACAATTCGGTGAAGGTTTTAACATGAATATTATTCGTGTAAATGCACAAGATCGTTTCATGAAAAAATTAGCTGGTGTATCAGATCCAGAACAGAAACGTAAAATTATTGGTAATGAATTCGTTTATGTATTTGATGACGAAGCATCTAAGTTAAAGGGTGTAGACTTCTTAGCCCAAGGTACGCTTTATACAGATGTGATTGAATCAGGTACAAAAACAGCTCAAACAATTAAATCTCACCATAATGTGGGTGGTTTACCAGAAGATATGGAATTTGAACTTATCGAACCGATTAATACGTTATTCAAAGATGAAGTACGTGCATTAGGTATCGAATTAGGTATTCCTGAGCATTTAGTATGGAGACAACCATTCCCAGGCCCTGGTTTAGGTATCCGAGTGCTTGGTGAAATTACGGAAGATAAATTAGAAATCGTACGAGAATCAGATGCGATTTTAAGAGAAGTAGTGCGAGAAGAAGGTCTTGAAAGAGACATTTGGCAATATTTCACTGTATTACCAGGCATTCAATCTGTAGGTGTTATGGGAGACTACCGTACATATGATCACACTGTCGGTATCCGTGCTGTAACATCAATTGATGGTATGACAAGTGACTTTGCGCGTATCGATTGGGAAGTCTTACAGAAGATTTCAAGTCGAATCGTTAATGAAGTGGATCATGTTAACCGCGTTGTCTATGACATTACCTCTAAGCCACCTAGCACAATAGAATGGGAATAAGATACTATGATATAGTCCTCAACCGTATAGGTTAGAGGACTTTTTTATACTACAATGCTTAAAAATTTACCTACATGTAATTACCAGTTACAATTGTAAACGAATATAAAAGATAAAGAGGTTAATTCATATGAATTCAAAAGTAGCATTAGCACTAAGTGGTGGCGGTCATTATGGCATCGCATTTCACATTGGATATTTAAAAGGATTGTTTGATAAAGGGATCGATTTAAGAACTGTAGATTATATCATTGGTACATCTGCAGGGTCTCAAGTAAGTACAACGATATCGTCAATGATTGATTGGGATACAATTTGGCAGGAGCAAATTATTGAAAAGGTTAATGAAACAACACCTATTTCTGATAAAGAAATGGGAGAATTATTCCAAGCATTTGATCAATTAGCGAAAGAAAGTAAATCAACTAAGGCTTGGGTTGATGGTATGGGAGAAATCTCTAAAAATACTCAACCCAATGTATCACTAGACGCACGTCGTGATATGATTAGAAATCGATTAGGTAGTGTGCCGTTAGAATGGAATGACAAACTAAATATTGTCGCAACAGAATTAGAGACATCTGAACGTAAAGTATTTAATGCACAATCTGGTGTAGCATTAATAGATGCACTAGCAGCGAGTTCTGCCTTACAAGGTGTATGGCAACCGATTCCAATTAATGGATACCACTATTATGATGGTGGGTCTTATTCAATGGAAAATCCTGATGTCGTTGATGATGCAGTTAAAGTGATTGTGTTAACTACTAACTTACCAATTGAAACACCATATGCGCTTGATCAACTCGTAGAACAAATGAAAGCTGACGGGAAAGATGTTTATGTTGTAAAACCTAGTGACGAAGTGGTGTCAATTTTACAAGCATATCAATATAATACTGTGAATGCAGATATGAGAGAAGAAATAGCACAAGCAGCCGTTAAACAAGGTGCTACAGATTATGAACAATTAAAATCTTTTTTAAACGCATAGATGAATTGATTTAATATATTATTCTTTGTATTGAAAGGTATAGTTAAAAGTATTTAGGGAAGGTAAAAATCCTAGATGCTTAAGACTATGCCTTTTTATATTTGTAAAAATAATATGATGAATGGCCCTATTAAGTTAAAAATCGTTATTGATAAATCGGAATTAATCCTATAGAATGTAAAACGTAATAATTACTATTTACAAATAAGAGAGGGCGTATATTATGGCTAAAATTCCAGTAACTGTCTTAAGTGGGTATTTAGGTTCTGGTAAGACGACATTATTAAACCATATTTTACAAAACAGAGAAGGACGACGTATCGCAGTTATTGTAAATGATATGAGTGAAGTTAATATTGATAAAGACTTAGTGGCAGAAGGCGGGGGCTTGTCACGTACGGATGAAAAATTAGTAGAGCTATCTAATGGATGCATCTGTTGTACATTAAGAGATGACTTACTCAAAGAAGTTGAACGTATTGTGAAAAAAGGTGGCATCGATCAAATTGTCATAGAATCTACTGGTATTTCTGAACCTGTACCCGTCGCTCAGACATTTTCATATATAGATGAAGAATTAGGTATTGATTTAACAGCGATTTGTAGATTAGATACGATGGTTACAGTTGTTGATGCAAATCGATTTATTAATGATATTAATTCAGAGGATTTATTAATAGATCGTGATCAAAGTGTAAGTGATGAAGATGAAAGAACAATTGCTGATTTATTGATTGACCAAGTAGAATTTTGTGATGTAATGATTATCAATAAAACGGATTTAGTTTCCGAAAAAGAATTAGGACGTTTAGAACAAATCTTAACTACATTGCAACCAGATGCTAAGATCATTAAAACAGTTAATTCAGAAGTAGATTTAAAAGAAGTGTTGAATACACAACGTTTTGATTTTGAAAAGGCGAGTGAGTCTGCAGGATGGATTAAAGAATTAACAGAAGGTGGTCATGCTGAACATACACCTGAAACAGAAGAGTATGGGATTTCTTCATTTGTGTATCGCCGTCGACTTCCATTTCATGCTGAAAGATTTAATGCATGGTTAGAACAAATGCCAGATAACATTGTAAGGGCTAAAGGTATTGTCTGGTTAGCACAATATAATCAAGTTGCTTGCCTGTTATCACAAGCAGGGTCATCATGCTCCATTCATCCAGTGACGTATTGGGTAGCTAGTATGTCTAGAACACAACAGGAAAGTATTTTGGAAGAACGTCCAGATGTTGCAAAAGAATGGGATATTGAATATGGAGATAGACATACACAATTTGTAATTATTGGAACAGATATAGAGAAAGAAGAGATAGTTAAATCACTCGATCAGTGTTTATTAGATAGTCGTGAAATTGATGCAGACTGGTCACAATTTTCAGACCCATATCATTGGACTATCACACAACAATAATTACAATTGATGAATAAAAAAGTTTCACGTGAAAAAAACATATAAAAATAAAGGTACGCAATGACACTACTTTAGATGATAATTGTAGTGATTTGCGTACCTTTTGATATTATTTAATATTATCTTTTACAAATTGACCAGCTTTACCTTTAAATGATTCACCGCCTGCCATTTCTTGTTTGGCGTATTTGTCAGTAGAATTATTCCATAGATTATAACCGTAAGTACGCAGACCATAAATCTTAGAATATTTGCTATCTAACATTGGAGAACCTGAGGCACCTGCTCTAAAGATATCTTTAGTCATAATTTCAGTACCATTGGCTGAAAATTGTGTAAATCTTAATTGACTGTAATAGGCTTTCGTATTATCACCATTTTGCCAAGGGTAGCCTAATGAATATAGTGGTGTATTAAATTTCAAACTATTAATTTCTTTATCTGATGCGATACGAATAGGCTTAGCATATTTAGACATTTTTTCTTTAGTGTGTACAATAGCAATGTCATAATGCGGTAATTTTTTTACATCAGATGCATGGAACTTATATGGGATATGTTTGCCATCACGATTCATTGCGAAAGTAATATATTTAGCGGAAGCGGCTTTTCCATTTTTATCATCAATGACATGTGCATTTGTAATTAGAGTATGATTACCAATAACAGTGCCTGTCCCCATCGAATCTTTCCCTTTCCCTTTGTGACCGTTCATGTTCGATACTCGACCAATGGCTTTTAAATTATTTTGATTCGCTTTCGTGTAATGTTGAATGCTAATCGAACGCTTACTAATTTTTTTAGCTTTTTGATATGCTTGTTGATCGGAAGGATAATTTAATCCATCACGATAATAATAATCGGTATCTGCATGTGCTTGATGTGACATTGTGGCTGTTGCAGACATTGCAAGTGAAGCGATTAATGTGCTACAAATCAATGTTTTAATTGGTTTGAAATATGACAAAATATAAATCCCCTTTGTGTTTGTTTAGTATAAAATCATTTGAAATGTGTGTTTATCATTTTTTAACCTTTGTTACCCCCAATTATATGCGAAATAAGTTGCATTACAATAGAAAACTTAAATCTTTTTATAATTATTTAATGATACTAACAAAATGATCATTTGTTAATTTTAGGATAAAGGTTCAAATATTAATCCTTTCATCTATAGTTACCAGCAACATGTTTATATATCAAAAATATGGCATTACCAAATAATTTCACGAAATATCTATATCTTTTCTTATATAGATATGATAATTTTTATTATAAAGAAAAATCATTTTATCCAATAAGAGGTTAGAACAAAGTTCTTTAGGATCTAATCGATGCGTTAAATATTACATTTAAACCAGATGCTTCTTAATTTTTGACGTATTGTAACCTAATCTGAGAGTTCCTGATATCGAGGTGTCACACTTTGCTTTTAAAGTGGGGGAGCTTAATGATGTTCTAATCTCTTTTTTTATGTTATCTATGACCGATGTTAAGAAATGAAATTAGATGATGTACAATAGCTATGTATAGATGGAGTGTGATATTAGTGCTTTCAATTATATTTACAGCAATAGTTTTATACACAGCAACGGCGATTGATTTATTAGTCATTTTATTGATATATTTCGCTAGAGCTCATACTAAAAAGGAATATAGAGACATTTATATAGGACAATTTTTAGGATCGATGACGTTAATTATCATTAGTTTATTTTTCGCATTTGTATTACACTATGTTCCTGAAAAATGGATGCTAGGATTATTAGGTTTAATACCCATTTATTTAGGCATTAAAGTTGCAATTTTTGATGATTGTGAAGGAGAAAAAAGAGCAAAAGACGCTTTAAATGATAAGGGTTTGTCAAAATTAGTGGGAATTGTTGCTCTGGTAACGATAGCAAGTTGTGGTGCAGATAATATAGGTCTGTTTGTACCTTACTTTGTATCTTTAAATTTCAGTCAGCTTATTGTGACGCTAATTGTATTCGTTATTCTTATTTTTGTACTTATTTATACAGCACAACGGTTAGCTGATATTAAGGATATTGGAGAAATCGTTGAAAAATTTAATCGTTGGATTATGGCAGTTGTTTATATAGGGTTAGGTATATTTATCATTATCGAAAACGATACGATAAAGACATTGTTTGATTTTATATTTTAACTATGAAATAGATGTTAATGGCCAAACTAAAAGAGGTAGGACGATAGGTCCCACCTCTTTTATGTATCATTATTTATTATTTGAAGAAGCCAAGGATTGTTTTGATAATTGAAATGATGCTTGTTACGATTTCCATAATTTAGTCCTCCATTTCTATCAATTGTAGTTTATTTTGGGTTTGTACAAGTTTTTAAGTCATCTTATTATTTGTTGCCTTTAACAAGGTCGATGATTGTTTTAACTAAAGAAATGATACCTGAAATGATTCCCATGATTATATCCCTCCAATTTCAATTTTTAGTGATATCTAAGTTCGTATAGCAAGTAATAATACGAATTATTTGTTGCCTTTAACAAGGTCGATGATTGTTTTAACTAAAGAAATAATACCTGAAATGATTCCCATGATAATTACCTCCCTCGATTGATTTGTTAATTACATTGTAACGAGGATATTCAGTAGATATGATGAAATTTCCTAACTCGTATGTTAGAGGTCATAAGTGGCCCATTTATATGAAAACAGTACAGTCTCTCATGCCTAAGTGTGCACTGTTTTGGAATCGTTTACACAAGCTTTACAAAGCTGTTTTATAGTTGTAATATAATGGGTTTTTAGGGGAAAGAGATTTAATTTGTATGAGGTTTGACATAATAAATATAATCAACTATATTTATATTGTTATGCTCAAAAGTAGAATTAAGCCTTAGCTAGCGATATATGCTAATGATTTTTAAGTGTATATCGAAAGAAAAGGAGTAATTGACGTTTGAACGGATATGTTGATAAACAGGTAGCTTTTTAAATGGAAATATAATCAATCTAATAAATGAAAGAGTTTAACATGTATAGACAGTACGTTAATACGCATACTTTTTAGCTAGAAAGTGTGCCTTAATATTTGTTTAATGTTGAAACCTTAATGATCATATTTCAAGTTGAAATGAAGCCTACAGTAGCAAGTTTCCCATTTGTAAAAGTTGGGGAAGTGACTATTGTAGGCTTTTTATTATGCATAAATTCAAATGATCGAATCTTTATAAAGGAGGTATCTAGAGTAAGTATGAGTGTACTCTTAATTTTGTTTCTTATTACACTGTTGCTAGCGATGTTAAGTGGCTTAATATTTTTATCTGATTCAGTTCCTACGCAATATATCAAGATACATATGTATATTATTGTTTTACCAATCATAGTAGGTCTTATTGGATTATTTACTGTAAATAATTCAGTGATCATTGGACCTTTTACGTTGGATAAATTAGCGTGGTTAATGGGGAGTTTTATTTTAATATTAGGTTTTATTATTCAAAAGTTTTGTGTGCGTTATTTACTTGGTGATAAAAACTATCGACAATATTTTCCACTGTTTACACTCATTACTGTATTTGCGTCTGTAGCTTGGTTAAGTGGGGATCTAAGACTAATGGTTTTAAGTTGGGGCGCAACGTTGTTGTGTCTGACTTTATTAATTAGAGTCAATCGATTCTGGAAAGTGCCACATGAGGCAGCGAAAATTTCAGCTAAATTGTTTGTCGTTGGATGGTTATCATTAGTAATTGCCGTACTATTGTTATTTGTTTCAACAGGTCATTGGTATATCGACGCAGTAGCTGTTGATTATAGTCACCTGTCTTTTGGTATGAAATTGATTATTGATTTATTTATTGTGCTTGCAGTGATTATCCCAGCAGCTCAGTTTCCTTTCCAAAGTTGGTTGATAGAATCTGTTGCGGCACCTACACCTGTATCAGCAATTATGCATGCAGGCATAGTAAATGCTGGTGGCATTATATTAACTCGATTCTCCCCGGTATTTGATAACCCAATTGCTATTACAGTGTTGTTATTAATTGCGAGTGTGTCTGTATTGTTAGGCTCAGGGATAAGTCTAGTTCATGTTGACTATAAACGACAACTTGTTGGATCGACGATGAGTCAAATGGGCTTTATGTTAGTACAATGTGCATTAGGTGCTTATTCAGCAGCTATTATACATCTAGTGTTGCACGGTGTATTTAAGGCTACATTATTTTTACAATCTGGTTCAGTTGTAGGTAGGTTTAATATTCCTACACCACTTACAGCTAAGCAATCATATAGTTGGATTGTACTTGGCAGATTGTTAGCGATAGTGATTGCATTTGTCTTTTGGTTTAATAGCGATCACAGCGCATATGAATTGATTAGTGCATTAATTTTAGCATGGTCATTAATGGTGTCATGGAATCAACTCATTGCGTTTAGTAAATCTGCAATGGGCAAACTGATTGGTATCGGCATGATTGTTATTGTTGCTTTAGTTTATATCGTGACACATCATTTCTTTAATTATTTATTAAACACAGTGCATATAAGTGTGACACATCCACCATTACTAAGTAGTATATTAAGCATTGGTATCATTGTATTTGGAAGCATTCTAAGTATTTGGGTAGCACGTCATCGGAATTCACATACCTTTGCTGTGTTGTATTTATGGCTAGTTAAATTGGGTGAAGCAAAATCTGCTTCCATTGAAAGCCATCCGAACTATTTGAAAAAGTATTTATAAAAGGGTGAAAACTATGGTTAATTCACAACAACAGAATGATATAGAAATGATTGTCTCAGAAGCGAAACGTGTCATTACACCGTTATCTCCGATTTCAATTTTCGCCGCAAGAAATCCTTGGGAAGGTTTAGAAAATCAAACTTTTAATGAAGTGGCAACATGGTTGAAGGATATTAGAGATGTTGATATGTATCCTAATTACAATGCTATCGAAGATGCTAAAGCACATGGGGAAATAGATATAGATATTTTTGAATCTTTATTAAATGATGCGCTTCAAACGTCGGAAATCAACATTGAAACAGACCTTGAAAAACGCTATATCAAAAACATCCAATATATTAAGCGTGTGCCAGATCGCTTTTTAGGAAATCAAATACGCCATGATATTTTGAATTCATTACCTAATCAAATTAAAAAGAATAAGCCAACAAATTTACATAGACCTAAGAGTGCGGACCGTGTAAATCATCAAAATGAAATGTTAATTGATGAGGTAGATGTACATATCATCAAGTGGTCTAAATTGTACTTAGATCAATTTCAATCAAGTTGGACGATGCCTAAACGAGAAGAAGGCTTTTATACAGCATGGTTACATTTAGCACAACATGATCCTGCTTTAACTAAAGCAGCTAGACAATTGATTCGTCATTTGCCATCAAAGTCACATGAATTAATTAAGCATGTATTATCAAAGTTAGATATTTCTAAAAATCATTGGCAATCTTATATAGAAGGTCAGTTACTGGCTTTGCCTGGATGGGCAGGGATGATGTATTACAGAGCAGAAGAAAATGAATCAGAACGTCAATTGTTAACAGATTATGTAGCAATCAGATTAGCTACTGAATGGATATTATTAACCACTACCAAAGACCAATTTCAATTATCAGAGCTACATCATCATAAAGAAATTGAATTAGTGAGTGCGTTTATGTTTTATGCGGAATTATCGTTAGAAGAATGGATTGATTTGTCAGATGAATTAAAGTTGAGATATTTAAATTTTGCGCGTCAATTTCAGCGCCAATATTTTCAAAATTTATGGCTTAACGCTTGGGAAGAAACGCATGAACGTGACTTAGTCAATACAATTTATGAATCGCAATCTGAAAATGAGTCTCAAAAGATACAAGCACAGTTAGCATTTTGTATCGATGTCCGTTCTGAACCATTTCGTCGTCATCTTGAAGGTGAAGGACCATTTGAAACGATTGGTATTGCAGGATTCTTTGGTTTACCTATAAAAAAAGAAGTGATTGACGCACAATTTGAGCATGAATCATTACCAGTGATGGTGCCGCCAGCATATAAAATTCAAGAATATGCAGAACGACATCAACTAGAACGTTATCAGCAACAACAACATACGATCACTTCAATGTTTTATACATTTAAATTAATGAAACATAATGTATTGCCTAGTTTATTATTACCAGAATTAAGCGGTCCGTTCTTAAGTATAAATACGATTGCTAATACACTCATACCTACTCAAGCTAGGCAGTTTGTCCATCGATTTAAAAAGAAATGGCTTCAAAAACCTGAGACAAAATTATCAATTGCTCGTGAACATCATGTTTATTCGGAATTACCAATTGGATTAACAGAAGAAGAACAAATTCAATTTAGTAAGCAAGCATTACAATTAATGGATTTAACTAAAGATTTTGCACCGCTTGTTGTTTTAGGTGGACACGGTAGTGAATCGCATAATAATCCATATCATTCTTCTCTAGAATGTGGTGCTTGTGGTGGCGCGTCTAGCGGATTCAATGCTAAATTATTAGCGATATTATGTAATCAAACATCAGTCAAAACAGCACTTAAAGAAGACGGTATCATCATACCAGATGAAACTGTATTTGTAGCAGCCGAACATAAAACCTCTGTAGATGAATTAGAGTGGATTTATGTACCAGAATTAACGCAAAGTGCACAACAGGCATTTGATTTATTAGAATCGGTTATGCCTCAAGTGAGTTATAAGTCTAATTTAGAGCGTTTAGCACATTTACCTAACTTAGATAAAGTGCATAAAGATCCAGTTGCTGAAGCCTATCAATATGCAAGTGACTGGAGTGAAATCAGACCTGAATGGGGCTTAGCTAAAAACGCAGAATTCATTATTGGGAAACGTTCGATTACTGAAAACAGTAATTTAGAAGCACGTGCATTCTTGCATAATTATGATTGGACACAAGATGAAGATGGCCATATTCTAAATACAATTATTTCAGGACCAGCGCTTGTTGCACAATGGATTAACTTACAATATTACGCGTCTACTGTGGCACCTCATTTTTATGGCAGTGGTAATAAAAGAACACAATCTGTAACATCTGGACTTGGTGTCATGCAAGGTAACTCTAGTGATTTAATGTATGGTTTACCATGGCAATCAGTGATGGCACAAGATAATGAGATTTATCATTCCCCAGTACGCTTATTAGTGGTTATTCAAGCACCAGACACACATATTCAAAGATTACTTACTGAAAATCAGAAATTTGCACAAAAAGTAGACCATGGATGGGTGAGACTAGCAAGTATAGATGAACATAATAGTTGGAAAGATTGGTAAAATATAGGCGGTATGTAAAAAAGTAATTGTTGATTATAGAGATAATCATGTTATTTCCGAATCAAAGATAAGATGTTAAACTATAATTAATCAATGTTTAGGAGTCGTCTATATGAAAAAATCTAAAGGTGTATATGAAGCTGAAATCAGTAAAGCCATCACGCAATGGGAAAAAGATTTTTTAGGTAGAGGTTCATTATCGGTTAAGACAGATATATTAAGAGATATGGTCATTATCAATTTACAAGGTATATTAACACCTGCAGAATATCGTGTGTGTGAAACCAATGAAGGATTGTTGAATATCAAACGAACAAGATCTGAATTAGTGGAGTCAGGGCAAGATGATCTCAATGATCTTATATTTGAAATTACTGGTGTCAAAGTAAGTAGCTTTCATAGTGATTTGAGTACAGTTACTGGAGAGAGAGTAATTGTATTTAAATTAGAAGATAATTTTGAGAAGCTGATTAACCAAGGTTAAATTATATAGAGCAGTATGATCTTACGAGAATGAAAGAGGTCATACTGTTTTTTTATTTCAAATATATCAAGTACATAACGTAGACATACAGTCGATAAATAATACCTAATAAGTTTGGAATCATAATCATAGTGGCAATTAATTTGTCACCTTTGAAACCAATGATGCATAAAATGATTGGTATCATATAAAGAATAAATAGCCAATATAATAATGTTTCGAATGACGGATGGATAGGTAAGAAAAAGCGAAATAATGTAATTAATAATGCGAGATAAATCATAATTATTTTGCTCATAACGAATGCCTTCCCTACTATCAAGCACATAGAATTATTGTATGTAGTACAAGGTTTAATGTGTGATAGTCATATATTTGAAATTTATAATTATTTCAATTATACAATATTTTATATGCAAAAGGTATTAGAAATAAACAATACTATAGTATTTCATTTCATATTATATAATCGATTATTATAAAGCACGTAATAGAACGGAATCAGTTATAATACATTTTAAGATTTCAAAAATGAAGGGATGGTTGTTTATGAAAAAGAATATACATCATCAACCAATAGGTGAGTCAGTAACAGATTTTGAACCGCTAAATTTCCCAGATATTAAACAATTAGACGGACGGTATAGTTCATTAGTTAAATTAAGTGAATCACACATTAATGATTTGTTTAACGTATTATGCAATGAAGATAATGATGCAAATTGGACTTATTTGTTTAGCGAACCCATCCATGATTACGATGTTTTTGCAGATTATATTAAAGGTTTAATGTCTAATGTAAACTCGTATTACTTTGCAATTATTGATCATAACTGTCAAAAAGCATTAGGTTACTTATCACTAATGAATATCGATTCGATTAATGGCAAGATAGAGGTTGGAAATGTACATTATTCAAATCAATTAAAAAAGACGAAAGTCGCCACTGAAGTTCAATATTTATTAGCTAAATATGTGTTTGAACAATTAGGGTACCGTAGATATGAATGGAAATGTGACAGTTTAAACGAACCTTCTAGAAAGGCAGCATTGAGGTTAGGATTTATGTATGAAGGTATGTTTAGACAGGCGGTAATATATAAGGGACGTAATAGGGATACAACATGGTACTCAATGATTGATAAGGAGTGGCCGGTATTAAACGAACGTTTCGAACAGTGGTTAAGTCCGAATAATTTTGATGAAGACGGTCAACAACGTATTCGATTACAAGATATAAATAGGGCACGAGACTGAGCGAATTTCCTTTTATTTTCTATAAAATAGAAGAGAAGAATAATTTGAACTAGAGAAAGAGATAAAGGAGAAAGTATGAAAAATAGACGGACAACAACAGGTATGTTTACTATTCCTTTATTTATCATAAGTATTATGATATTTATTTTAATGACTGTCGGCGTTATACAAGATGTACCATTTTTAAAATTTGTAGATAGCCATTCATTAGATTGGTTTACTACTACATTTGGTACGCCACAACGACAATTTGAAGGAGACATGTTGAACTACTATATGACATTTTGTGCCACAATCGGAGATGTTAGTGGTGTTATTGTGATGTCAGTAATCATTACAATAGTATTATTATTTAAATATCCACGTTTAGCTATATGGTTCATTTGCACAATATTAAGTGGAACATTGATTAATATTTTGATTAAAATGACAATCGAACGAATGAGACCGTATAATCATTTACCTATTGATTCAGGGTTTTCATTTCCAAGTGGCCACTCTAATGCGAGTACATTATTTTTTGTGACTTTATTGATTGTGGTGATACCTTTAATCAAAAGAGCGGGTTTGAAAGCTATTTTGAGCGGTCTTGCATTAATATTATGGATAAGCGTTTTGATTTGTCGATTATATTTCCATGCGCATTATCTGTCAGATGTGGTTGGCGGCGTGACATTAGGTTTAACTTGGATAGCTTTATGGTTAATGGTTTACCCACTGTTTGAGCGAATCAAGTTTAAAAAGAACAAAGATGCGATACATTGATAATTTTAAAATGAGAATTGATATAAAGGCACGTTTCGTTGTCTATACGATAATTAAAACTAGGGGAGTTATTTTATGATGAATATTAAATCACCAAGTCCACTTTATTTAAAAGGGACAAGTCAACAAGCTATACTATTATTACATTCATTCACAGGTACTGTTAAAGACGTGAAGCACCTTGCTACAACGCTGCATGAACAAGGATTCACGTGTTATGTACCTAACTATCCTGGTCATGGATTACCGGTTACACAGTTTATTAAGTATGATGTTAACGATTGGTGGGCATGTGTGCAAGAAGCGTATCAGTTTTTAAAGGAAGAAGGGTACGAAGTCATTAATGCAGCCGGTGTATCGTTAGGTGGATTATTTACATTACGATTAGCTGAAAATGTTGAATTAAATCGTATCGTAGTGATGTCTGCACCTAGCGAGAAAACAGAAGCTGGTATTGCTTGGCGCTTAGAAAAATATGGCAAACGCATGAATCAGATAATGAGACTGTCTGAGGATGAGAGTGTTGAATCATTAGCCCAAATCAATCAATATCAAGATGAAATTAAAGTATTTCAAGGTGTTATTAATGATATTATGTCAAATTTACATGATATTAAATCGACTGCTAGAATTTTGTATGGTGGACAAGATGAAGCGGCTTATGAGGAAAGTGCGCACTATATTTTTAATCAAATTAGTAGCGATAATAAATCAATTCAAGATTTTCCACTAAATCAACATTTAATGACCCACGGTGAAGGAAGAGATGCATTAGAACAAGATATCGTTGAGTTTTTCACTCAAAAATAAATACTAGCAATAAGGTGGTGTTCAACTGTGACGAGAACATTTTTATTAACCTATATTACGATTTCGGGCCACAGATATACAGAATTTAAGACTTTTGATAAGGGCATCGATAAGGACAAATGTGTTAGAAGAATTATAGATGAGTTTGATGAATTACCTTATCTTTATCTAGAAAAAGGTGATTCAATACATTATATTAATGTCGATCATATTGAAAGTTTAGAAATTGAAGAAGTAAATGATGGCCAAACGATTACTTATAGTAGCGAAGATTAAAATATAAAGAATAGTCATAACTGATGCTAATCAATGTATTAAATGAAAGGCAACGTTATGAACTATTCTTTTTTTATTATTCTGACAATTTGCATGAATATTGCACTTATCACTAACTAGTGATAAAGTGTTACTTAAGTACATAAACGCTTTAACGCATTAAAGGAAGTGAGTGAATATGAGTAAGCAATCAGAATGGAAAACCTCTACTGGGTTTATATTAGCAAGTGCCGGTTCCGCAATTGGATTAGGGGCAATGTGGAAATTTCCTTATATGGCTGGTATATATGGTGGTGGCGCCTTTTTATTAATGTTTTTAATTTTTACTATTTTTGTAGGACTACCATTATTAATTATGGAATTTACAGTAGGGAAAATGGGGAGAACGTATACAACTCAAATTTATAGTAAACTCACAGGTAAAAAATGGCTCAATGTGATTGGGTGGAACGGGAATTTAGCAGTTTTTATATTATTTGGTTTCTATAGTGTCATTGGCGGATGGATTATTATTTACATGGGGAATGTCATTTGGCAAATATTAAGTTTGAATACTTCTCATCTGACACAACTCAATTTTGAAGCAATGATAAGTAATCCATGGCTTACTGTTTTAGGACAGGGTATTTTTATTTTCTTAACGATGATCATTGTTATGTTAGGTGTAGAAAAGGGTTTGGAAAAAGCATCCAAAATCATGATGCCACTGTTATTTATCTTTTTAATTATTGTAGTGGTGAAATCATTAACTTTAGACGGTTCGATAGAAGGTGTACGATACCTGTTACAACCTAGAGTGGAAGATATTTCTATGGAAGGTATCTTGTTTGCGTTAGGACAATCATTCTTTACATTATCTCTAGGAACAACTGGAATGATTACTTACGCAAGTTATGCACCAAAGACAATGACCATTAAATCATCAGCGATTTCCATTGTATTGATGAATATTTTAGTTTCAGTTTTAGCGGGATTAGCTATTTTTCCTGCATTGAAAACATTTGGTTATCAACCACAAGAAGGTCCAGGACTATTATTCAAAGTACTACCGCTTGTATTTGATAAAATGCACTTTGGTATTGCCTTTTATCTAATCTTTTTAATTTTATTCTTGTTTGCAGCGTTGACATCATCCATTTCATTGTTGGAATTAAACGTTTCTAATTTTACAAAAAATGATAATACAAAACGTCAACCAGTCGCATTGATTGCAAGTATACTTGTCTTTTTAATTAGCATTCCAGCTACACTATCATTTGGAAGTTTGAGTGGCGTTAAATTTGGCGCAGGAACAATATTCGATAATATGGATTTTGTTGTTTCGAATATATTAATGCCTCTAGGTGCACTTGGCACAACATTAGTTGTAGGGCAATTATTAGATAAAAAGTTACTACAAGAAAACTTTGGAAGAGACAAATTCAAATTATTTTTACCATGGTATTATTTAATTAAATTTGTAATGCCAGTAGTGATTATTTTAGTGTTTATTGTTCAATTATTTTAATCATTTACAATGATTCTAATGTAATTAAATGAAGCAGGGCTTATTGAAATTTAAATTTCGATAAGCCCTGTTTATATTAATTGGCCAAAATGTGCCAGATATTTTTGATAATAATACAACTTACGATGAGTACGATAACACTTGAAACTTTATTTAGAATAATAATATATTTACCTGTTTTATCGACTGAACCTAACATTTTACCGAGAATCGCTAATAAGATAAACCAAATCCAAGAGACTAAAATAGTAGCGCCAGCAAATAATATCTTTTCTGTGCCATGATACATAGAAGCACTTGTTCCAATGACACCAATTGTATCCATTATCGCATGAGGATTAAGTAATGATACGGATAACGCGAAGCCGATTTGTTTTTTGGGGCTCATGGGTTCCATATGTTCTAAATGACTAGGTTTTTCATTCCATAATGACCATGCCATATATAATAGAAAGGCGAGACCAATGATATAAATGACTAACTGTAAAATAGGTAGAGACATTAAGATTAAGGACACGCCTAAAATAGCTAACACAATTAAAGTAGTATCACATAAGCCAGCTGTGACAATCACTGGTAATGCTTTAGTTAATTTCTTTTGATTTGCACCTTGGTTAAATACAAATACATTTTGAGCACCTAAAGGTAGAATCAGACCTAGTGCTAATAAGAAACCGTGAATGATCGGTTGCATAAAAAATACCTCTCTCACTTTTGACTTGAAGTTATGTAAAAGAACAAATGTCAGAATATTTAAAAATATTATACAAAAACAATATATAAATTTCAACATTGAATGGTTTAGTCATAAAAAAGCCCTAGGTACATCATTACGAATGTATCTAGGGCATGAAAATAAATTAATTACTTATGATTGTTGGACGGCTTCTAGTAATGCATCCGCTGCAAGAAGTCCAAGTTTATTAGAAGCAAGTGGGCTATCACCAGTTAATAATTTACGATCTTGGTGAGTTTGGCCACTCATTTCTTTATTTACAACATTAAGTCCTTGTTTAGTCAATAAGTCAGCGACTAACCATTTGAGTTTGCCAGGTAAATAACCGATATCGATATTTGCACCTTCATCTAATGCATCTGGGAAGACACATACAGAATACCCTTCAAATGGAGATTTATCTCTATTTAATCCAGCAGATAATAATGCTGCAGGGCCGTGACATAATGTGATAACAAATTTATCATAATCTAATGCCCAATCTAAAGCTTGTTGAACATCTTCACTTTCAGAAATACCAACAACAGCAGCATGTCCACCAGGGATGAAGAGTGAAATATAATCAGAATCAGGACCAAGTTCATTTTTGATAACTTCAGATAATACTTTAGGTTGTTTTAACTTTTCTTTTAGCTTGTTATATGTTTCTTGTACAGCTTCATCTTCCGTAGGCATTGCCCAGTGCTCTAGTTTGACAGGGTAACCAGTTAATGTAGCAACATCTACATCGAAGCCTGCTTCCATTAAATGATGTAACGGTAATAGCATTTCAACTGGATGATTTCCTGTTGAGAACATTTTACCGTTCTCTAATAATACATAACGTTCTTCAGCGGCAATCATTAATACTTTCCATTTGCCACCAGTATAAGCATTTTTATGATTAACACCATTAAAGTCTGTTTTAGGCGCAGTATATTGACTTAATGAATATGGGGAAGGGAAAAATGCATTATCCTCCGCTTTGTCAGGGGTTGGTGCTTTACTTAATTGACTAGAATCTTGAGTCATTTATATTCCTTCTTTCCTAAGTTTGTATGCTTATATCCATGAAAATAGCTTCTTAAACATTCAATAACGCATTAATCATACTGAATCATCAATAAAAAAGTGTACTTAGACATCATAGTTGAGTCAAAGTACACAGTTATAATGATTTATTGAATATTTTCGAAAACAACATTTTGTTTTTTTAATTCTTCTTCAATGTTTTTAGGCAGGCTACAATTTTTAAATGTTACATGATCAAAGACACAATGTTTTAATTTGATATTTTCAAATGTTGAATTGCTAATTTCTGTCTTTTTAAAAACAACATTTTTAAATACAGTGTCTGTGATTTTAACTTCACTAAAAGTATTTCCATCGAATACAACATCTTGGAATGTCGTATTATTGATCGTCGTTTCATCAAAAGTTGTATTTTCAAAAGAAATTTTTTTGAAGAGGTTTTTATAAAAATTCACTTGTTCAAAAATACAATCATTCATACTGCTATTAACCACTTTACTATTAGAAATAGCATTAATATTTTTGAAAATACCTTCATCAAAATTACAATTTTTAAAACGACCTTTATTAACTTCTAATTCATCGTACATAGAATTTCTAAAATTAGTTGCTGTATGGTTTAAGTTTTTATAGTTTTCTTTAGTAAATACAGATAATGATAAGTCTTTGTTTGACATCTTATTGCGAACTCCTTTACTTGTATTATCCATGAAAATGTATGAACGGTATTACCATTATCATAACAGAATAAAGTCGATGGAACATTTGATTGAATTTGAAAATAGTGATGTAAAAAATATAAATATTTATAAACTATGAAATTGCAAATTTGAGCACAATCCTTTATAATTCATACCTGTTAAATAAGAATTAATGACTACATTTGAGAAAGAAGGGAATGTTCAATTATCGAATGAATTAAGGATAATTGAATATATAAAATATGATTGCATATGACTTAATAGGAGAGACACCTCTCGTGTTGTTAGAAAGCTTTAGTGATGAAAATGTAAAAATTTATGCTAAACTCGAACAATTCAATCCAGGTGGAAGTGTCAAAGATCGACTTGGCAAGTATTTAGTTGAACAAGCAATTGAAGAGGGGCGTCTACATCGTGGTGATACTATTGTAGAAGCTACAGCTGGTAATACAGGGATTGGTTTCGCAATAGCTGCCAATCGTTACCAACTTAATTGCGTGATATTTGCACCAGAAGGCTTTTCCGAAGAAAAAATATCAATTATGCGTGCGTTAGGTGCTGATGTTAAAAGAACTGTAAAAGCTGAAGGTATGATAGGTGCACAACAAGTTGCTCGACAATATGCTAAAGACACACAATCAATTTATATGAATCAATTTGAAACAGCACATAATCCAGATGCCTATACTAATACATTAGGTAAAGAGTTAACAGATGAATTGAATCATATTGATTACTTTGTTGCTGGTGCTGGTTCAGGTGGTACATTTACAGGCGTTGCGAGACACTTACAGCCATTGGGTGTTAAAAATTATATCGTCGAACCGGAGGGATCGATATTAAATGGTGGTCCAAGTCATGCGCATGCCACAGAAGGTATTGGTTCTGAAAAATGGCCAGATTTTCTAGAGAAATCATTAGTAGAAGGCATTTTTACAATTAGTGATCAACATGCCTTTGACAATGTAAAAGCCATCGCGAAACAAGAGGGGTTATTAGTAGGTAGCTCATCCGGTGCTGCACTACAAGGTGCACTTGAATTAAAAAACCAAATAAATAAGGGTATTATCGTGACGATATTCCCAGATGGTAGCGACCGATACATGTCAAAACAAATATTTAATTATAAGGAGAATGAGAATAATGAATAAAAAAACACAAATGATACATGGTGGACATACAACAGATGATTATACAGGTGCTGTAACCACTCCAATTTACCAAACAAGTACTTATTTACAAGACGATATCGGAGATTTACGCCAAGGATATGAGTATTCACGTACTGCAAATCCAACACGTGCATCTTTAGAAGGTGTTATTGCAGACTTAGAACATGGTAAACATGGTTTCGCATTTGGTTCAGGCATGGCAGCTATTAGTGCAGTGATTATGTTATTAGATAAAGGAGACCACCTTATTTTAAATTCAGATGTATATGGTGGTACGTACCGCGCTTTAACAAAAGTATTTACACGCTTCGGATTAGACGTAGATTTTGTAGATACAACTAATATTGAAAATGTTGAGAAATATATTAAACCAGAAACAAAAATGTTATATATCGAAACGCCTTCTAATCCATTATTACGTGTGACAGATATTAAAGGTGCTGTAGCGATTGCTAAAAAGCATAACCTTATTTCTGTAGTAGATAATACATTTATGACACCTTATTATCAAAATCCATTAGATTTTGGTATTGATATAGTTTTACATTCTGCTACTAAATATATTGGTGGACATAGTGATGTAGTTGCGGGATTAGTAGTGACTGCAGATGATGAATTAGGAGAACGTATAGGCTTTATCTCTAATTCTACAGGTGGTGTGCTTGGACCACAAGATAGCTATTTATTAGTAAGAGGCATCAAGACGTTAGGCTTACGTATGGAACAAATTAATCGAAATGTAGAAGCAGTGATTGATATGTTACAGTCTCACGATAGCGTACAAAAAGTATTCCATCCAAGTATTAAAAGTCACTTAAACTATGATATTCATGCTGCACAAGCAGATGGACATACAGGCGTTATTGCATTTGAAGTGAAAGACACAGAGGCTGCTAAACAAGTGATTCATGCTACGCAATACTTTACGCTAGCTGAAAGTTTAGGGGCAGTAGAAAGTTTAATCTCAGTTCCTGCATTAATGACACATGCATCTATTCCAGCAGATGTACGCGCTAAAGAAGGTATCACAGATGGATTAATCCGTTTATCAATTGGTATTGAAGATACAGATGATTTAGTCAATGATTTAAAACAAGCACTTGATACATTAAACTAATGCTATCACTATTTTTTAAGGTCTAGGGAGTTGTCCCTAGACCTTTTTTATGAACAACTACATTGATAAAGATAATTATCTTTCATTAGGATGTGAATTGTGTTAAAGTAGTTAGACAATCAAATATCTTGATTATCAAGATAAATTGAGGTGGTTTTAAAATGAATGATGATAACATTCAAAATGATGTTAGCCATGAGGACATTGTAACTTCATTTAGAGATTTAGGACGGCGAGTTGTTTTATACCAACATAAAATTGCCGAACAATTAGATGTGTATAACCATGATTGGACTACGATTGATATGTTAAGTGAGACGGGGCCAATCACTGCTGGTGAATTAGGTAGAAGAGTTGGACTTACAACGGGAAGTGTTACAGCACTGGTCGATCGATTAGAAAGTGCAGGCTATGTTAAACGTGAGCGTCATCCTAAAGATCGTCGAAGTATTATGATTGTTCCACAATATGAAGATAAATCAGAAGTACAACATGCTTATGAAACATTGAATCAACATATGATTGAAATGACAAATCAATATACGGCAGAACAAATGGAAACCATTCAGTCGTTTCTAAAAGCAACAACAGCTATTTTAGATAATGAAATTGAAAGTAAGAAATAAAGAAAAAGAAGGTCTTATTATGAAAATTAATCATATTAATATAACGGTCAATGACGTAAAAACAACGCGAGCATTTTTTGAAAAGTATTTTGATTTAGTTTGTATTGGTAGCGCTGGCAATATGTTTGCAGCTATGAATGACGAAGATGGATTTCTATTCAATTTAATAGAAGGGGAAAATATTAACTACCCAGATACATTCCATATTGGTTTCCCGCAAGAAAGTAAAGAAGAAGTGGATCGTATACACCAAATTTTAAAAAATGACGGGTATGAAGTATGGGATCCTGAAATGGCACATGCAACATATACTTTTTACTTTAAGGCACCAGGTAATTTTACAGTAGAAGTTTATTGTGAAGTACAAGAAAAGACAGAAACATATGTACACTCATATTTCGAAGACTACAATAAATAGAATGTAAAATATTGGCATTTTGAAGATATAAAATATAGATAGTAACTGAGACATGGTGAATTGTCTCAGTTTTTTTATGTAAAAATATAGACGGAAAATTTTCTTATAATTCATAATTTAGCTAATATTGTGCGTGTTTCAAATCGAGATTATTCCTATATTGTCAGGGTATGCGAATTATGTAGATGAATTTTAAGAGAGGAGTTATGTTAATGATTTTTGAAACTATGGAACAAGAAGATTATGAACAAATGGTATTTTGCCAAGATCAATCAACAGGTTTAAAGGCAATTATTTGTATTCATGATACAACGCTTGGACCAGCATTAGGTGGTTGTCGTGTGCGAAATGATTATGCATCAGAAGAAGAAGCAATTGAGGATGCGATGAATTTAGCACGTGGAATGACATATAAAAATGCTGCAGCTGGCTTAGACCTTGGTGGAGGTAAGACAGTAGTGCTGGGCTCACCTAATAAAGAAGATGAAGAAGCATTCTATAGAGCATTAGGACGTTATGTTCATACATTAAATGGACGTTATTATACAGCTGAAGATGTAGGTACATCAGAACATGAAATGAACCTTATCCACAAAGAAACGCCTTATGTTTGTGGTACAAGTAAGTCATTTGGTTCAGCAGGTAATCCAAGTCCTATGACAGCCTATGGTATATATATTGCTATGAAGCGTACGGCTTTAGAACAATTTAATGGTGAATCTCTTGAAGGTAAGACCGTAGCAGTTCAAGGTGTGGGGCATGTATCATATGAACTTTGTCGACTATTACATGAAGATGGTGTTAAGTTGATTGTTACGGATATTAATAAAGATAATGCACAACGTGCAGTAGATGAGTTTAACGCGACATTTGTCGAACCAGATGACATCTTTTCAGTAGAAGCGGATATTTTCGCGCCATGTGCACTCGGTGGTATATTAAATGACGATACAATTCCTCAATTAAAAGTCAAAGCGATTTGTGGTTCAGCAAACAACCAATTAAAAGATGAAAACAGACATAGTCAAATGCTAGAAGAAAAAGGTATATTATATGCACCAGATTATATTGTGAATAGCGGTGGCGTAATCAACACTGCGGATGAGTTGAATGGATATAATGAAACGCGTGCTAAGGAAAGTATTGAAGATATAGATAAAATTGTGAAACATATCTTTGATATCGCCAAAGAACAACATAAAACCCCATTAGAAGCGTCACAACATTTTGCAGAAACTCGATTGAAACAAATGTCACATATTCAAGATATTAGAAAATAAAATGACTGAAAATATTAATACAGAAACCCAGGATTAATGTCCTGGGTTTTTTAATTGTGAGTTGATCGGTAAAGTGTACAAACAAAAAAATCATGGAATATTATATTAACGAATAATGATATTAAAAAATAAATATGAATATTCGGGTTTATCATTAATGAATTCGGTTAATATAAATATACGAAAGCGCAACTTTATTATTTTATACATGTAACATAATAAAATTAAATATTTTAAAATATGTATCGTTTATTAAATGAATGATCGAATTGAGTTGAGCTCCAAAGAATTTATCGGTAGATATTTTATTCGCATCAATTTGATGGAATTTACAATTTTATTTAAGATGAATAATAAATATTTTTTCGTTTTTAAGAGAAAATAATTCTATTCGTCTTTGAATATAAAGTAAGGTTATATATGGTTTTGCAACATTTGTAAAATTTCAATCAATTAAGTATTATATGTATATACAATGTTAAAGTTGTGCAAAATATATGAGGTGATTCATGAATGAAGAATAAACAAGGCTTTTTACCAAACAAATTAAACAAATATGCAATCAGAAAATTTACGGTAGGTACTGCATCGTTATTAATAGGTGCGACATTAGTATTTGGCGTAGGAAATGTAGCGAGAGCAGATGAATTAGATAATGCATCGTCACAAAATAACGACGGAAACAAAGATAAAAGTGAACCTGTCGATATAACCGAACTGACTAATACTAACGAAACAGCTAGTACAGAGGATCAAGCAACTGACAAAGCAACTACAAATGCGTCAGAAGAAGCTAGTAATGCTGATCAAACGACAGCAACGACTCAAGATACTAGTCAAACAGAAAAATCTAATGCGGAAGAGACACAAAGTACCGAACAAGCAAACACAGAAAAAGCTTCTTCAAATCAAACAACAAAAGACTCCTCTAATATAGAACAAGACACAATTAATAAAACAAATGATAAACCATCAACAACTGATAAGACAGCAACGACTTAAGATAAACAACCAACTAATAATAAGACAGTCAATACTAAAGAGAATCAAACTAATTCAGTTTCTCAAGATAAACAAACTTCAGATAAAACTTCTACAGATAAAACTCCAGTAAAAGCAACTTCTAACAAAACAACACCAACAACTGACAAAACTACTACGAAAAAAGTAACTGACAAAAAATCAGATAAAGAGACTACTCAAAAAGCAACTGACAAAACATCGACAGACAAAGCGACAACAAAATCAACAGATAAACCATCGGCTAATAAGAAAGCGATTTCTAACAAAAAGACGACGGCTCAACCAAAAGCAACAACTAAGAAATCAACTAAAGCTGAAACAACAGAACTATCTAAAAAATTAGCTCAATCTAAAAATAAAGAACAAGCTGTTCAATCATTCTTAAATGATCAAGTGTCTAAAACAGAAGCGAAAGAAATTTTAAATAATACAGATGTTGATTTCAATAAAGCAACTGATGAAGAAATTAATCAAGCCGTTTTACAAGCAGCCTTAACTGAAATGGCAAACAAACAGAAGAGTACAGAAACATTAGCTACACCACCTAGAACTAGAACGTTTATGCGTGCAATGGCTACACCTAGAATGTTGGCAGCAGCTGTTACGAATACAGATCAAAATGTTCAAAAATCTTTAGCAACATCAGATAACTATACATTTGCGTCATTAGTTTTTGACCCGGAGGCTTTAGATTCAGATGCTGTTAAAAATAGTACATCAATTCCATTTAATATTGATGCTTATATGTCGGGTGCTAACTTAGGAACAAGATATAAAATCGACTTAAACTTAGACTCTAAAATTGCTGATCATGTAACGAAAATATCAGTTAACCCAGCTGGAAGTAATACGCCGGTTCAATTTACAAGATTAAAAAACGATGACGGTACACCTTCTAATATTTGGGAAGTCAATTATATTAGAGCTAGCGGTGGATTATTTGGTGGTGCAGAAATTTTAGCATCTAAAACTGCATCAGGCGGTAAAATTGAATTAGATGATACTGTAGGAAATATTTTAAATAATGCTGGAGATTTATCTAATAATAAATTAAATTATCAAATTTATGTTCGAGATTCTTCTAATAATACAATTATTCGTACGTCTGAAAGTAGTGGTTACTTCCTTACAGATGCTGATAAAGATTTAGTTTCTTTAAACAACAATAAATCAACAGCAAACGCAAATGATTTTAAAGCAAGTAGTGGTACAGCTAGTTTAGACACTAAAGTAGGCAATAATGGCGCAATTATCGTTGACCAACAAGTTATCAAAGATGGTATCTTCGGATATGGTGGCGCTCAAAATAAACAATGGAGTTATAATTACCAAATTGATAAAGATTTAATTCCATTTATTCAAAGTGTTGAATTAGATAAATATGATTATGATGGATTAAAAGGTTTTGATAAAACTTATAATGCTGCTAACAAAGTGGCAGATTTATCTATCGATGCCAACGGTAATGGTACGATTACAGCAAGTGATTTAAATAAATTAATCGAATTTAATAATGGTTTACCTGAAACAGTAGGTATGAGAATCGTTATTAAATTAAATCAAAGTCCAAATAATATTTTAACTAAAGATGCACAATATGATGCCAAAGGTAATTTAATTAGTTCTACAACTGACCAAGTTGAAGACTTTACATTTGCTGGATACCTTACTGATAATGCTGGTAAATTAATTAATAATACATTAGGTACATCTTCATTAGAATTACAAGACTATGATAAAGATGGCTTATTAGATCGATATGAAAGAGAAGTATCATTAACTGATCCAAATAATGCAGATACAGATGGCGATACTAAAAATGATGGAGACGAAGTGAAAACATATCATACGTCACCATTAGTAGGTCAGCCGAATGCTGCAGATATTACGATTAATGACACTAAAGTTAGTGGTTCAGTAACGTTAAAACCAAATGCAGGTACACAAACTGCCAAAGTTATTAATTCAACAGGTCAAGTTATTGGTACGTCTACTGTTAATAGTGATGGTACATTTACTGTAACGATTCCAAAATCAGTTGCTGGTCAATACACAATTGCTATTGATGCACCAAATTATGATAATGATGAAACAAATACATTTAATATTGTAGATAATACTATTGTTCCAGCACCATTAGTGGATCCTGTCGATGATAACGACACGACTATTGGCGTACATGGTACTGCTGGTTCAACAGTGACAGTAAAAGATAGTAATAACAATGTCATTGGTACAGTTACATTAGGTGCAAACAGTACAACTGGTACGTTAACATTATCAAAACCTTTAGCTGCTGGAACTCAATTAACATCAACTGCAACTAAAAATGGTAAAACAAGTGCGGTTTCACCAACAGTAACAGTAACAGATGCAACAGCACCAGATGCGCCAGTGATTAACCCGGTAACAAGTGATGATACAACGGTTACAGGTAAAGCGGAACCAGGTTCAACGGTAACAGTGACGTTCCCAGATGGCACGAAAGCTAGTGGCACAACAGATGCGGACGGTAACTATGTGATTAATATTCCTGCTAACGAAGATCTAAAAGGTGGCGAAACATTACCAGTTACTGCAACAGATAAAGATGGTAACGAATCAGAACCAGCAACAACAGTAGTGACAGATACAACAGCACCATCTGTACCGACAATCAATCCAGTAACAAGTGATGATACACAAATCACAGGTAAAGCAGAGCCAGGCTCAACAGTAACAGTGACATTCCCAGATGGCACAAAAGCAACTGGTAAAACAGATGCAGATGGCAATTATGTGATTAATATTCCTGCAAACGAAGATCTAAAAGGCGGAGAAACATTACCAGTAACAGCTACAGATAAAGACGGTAATGAATCACAACCGTCAACAACAGTAGTGACAGACACAACAGCACCATCTGTACCAACAGTGAACCCAGTGACAAGTGATGATACACAAATTACAGGTAAAGCGGAACCAGGTTCAACGGTAACAGTAACGTTCCCAGATGGCACAAAAGCAACTGGTACAACTGATGCAGATGGCAATTACGTGATTGATATCCCAGCTAATGAAGACTTAAAAGGTGGAGAGACATTACCAGTGACGTCTACAGATAAAGATGGCAATCAATCAGAACCAGCATCAACAGTAGTGACAGATACAACAGCACCATCTGTACCGACTGTTAATCCAGTAACAAGCAATGATAAGACGATTACAGGTAAAGCAGAACCAGGCTCAACAGTAACAGTGACGTTCCCAGATGGAAGTACTTCTACTGGCAAAGCTGATCAAGATGGCAACTATGTGATTGATATTCCAGCTAACGAAGATCTAAAAGGCGGAGAAACATTACCAGTAACGTCTACTGATAAAGATGGTAATACGTCAGAACCAGCAACAACAGTAGTGACAGATACAACAGCACCAGAAGCGCCAACAGTTAACCCAGTAACAAGTGATGATACACAAATCACAGGTAAAGCAGAGCCAAACTCAACAGTGACAGTAACATTCCCAGATGGCACAACAGCTAGTGGTACAACTGATGCAGATGGCAATTACGTGATTGATATCCCAGCTAATGAAGACCTAAAAGGTGGCGAAACATTACCAGTAACTGCAACAGATAAAGATGGTAATACATCAGATAAGACAACAACAGTAGTAACAGACACAACAGCACCAACTGTACCGACAATCAATCCGGTAACAAGTGAAGACAAAACAATTACAGGTAAAGCGGAACCAGGTTCAACAGTAACAGTGACGTTCCCAGATGGCACAACGGCAACAGGTAAAACAGATGAAAACGGCAATTATGTCATCGATATTCCTGCCAACGAAGATCTAAAAGGTGGCGAAACATTACCAGTAACTGCAACAGATAAAGACGGTAATGAATCACAACCAACAACAACAGTAGTAACGGACACAACAGCACCGTCTGTACCGACAATCAACCCAGTAACAAGTGATGATACACAAATCACAGGTAAAGCAGAGCCAAACTCAACAGTGACGGTAACATTCCCAGATGGCACAACAGCGACTGGTAAAACAGATGAAAACGGTAACTATGTGATCGATATTCCATCTAATGAAGACCTAAAAGGTGGCGAAACATTACCAGTCACAGCGACTGACAAAGATGGCAATACGTCAGAACCAGCAACAACAGTAGTGACAGACACAACAGCGCCAACTGTACCGACAATCAATCCGGTAACAAGTGAAGATAAAACAATCACAGGTAAAGCGGAACCAGGCTCAACAGTAACAGTGACGTTCCCAGATGGTACAACGGCAACTGGCACAACAGATAATAATGGTAATTATGTCATCAATATTCCAACTAATGAAGACTTAAAAGGTGGAGAAACATTACCAGTAACGTCTACTGATAAAGATGGTAATACGTCAGAACCAGCATCAACAGTAGTAACAGACACAACAGCACCATCTGTACCAACTGTTAATCCGGTAACAAGTGATGATACACAAATCACAGGTAAAGCAGAACCAGGCTCAACAGTAACGGTAACATTCCCAGATGGCACAACAGCTACTGGTACAGCTGATCAAGATGGTAATTATGTGATTGACATTCCATCTAACGAAGACTTAAAAGGTGGAGAAACATTACCAGTAACGTCTACTGATAAAGATGGTAATCAATCAGAGCCAGCAAAAACAGTAGTGACAGACACAACAGCACCATCTGTACCTACAATCAATCCGGTAACAAGTGAAGATACACAAATTACAGGTAAAGCAGAGCCAGGCTCAACAGTGACAGTAACATTCCCAGATGGCACAACGGCAACAGGTAAAACAGATGAAAACGGTAACTATGTGATCGATATTCCATCTAACGAAGATCTAAAAGGCGGAGAAACATTACCAGTCACAGCGACTGACAAAGATGGCAATACGTCAGAACCAGCAACAACAGTAGTAACAGACACAACAGCACCAGAAGCGCCAACTGTTAATCCAGTTCATAAGGGAGATAAAACAATCACAGGTAAAGCGGAACCAGGCTCAACAGTGACAATAACATTCCCAGATGGTACAACAGCAACAGGTAAAACAGATGAAAACGGTAACTATGTGATTGACATCCCAGCTGGAGAAAATTTAAAAGGTGGAGATCATATTGGCGTTACAGCAACAGATGCTAATGGAAATACGTCTCCATCTACTGATGGAACAGTGATTGATGATGGTAAACCTGTAGATCCAAGTCAACCGACAGACCCAACAGACCCAGGTAAACCAACGGATCCAAGTCACCCAACAGACCCAACAGACCCAGGTAAACCAACGGATCCAAGTCACCCAACAGACCCAACAAATCCAGGTGAACCAACGGATCCAAGTCAACCGACAGAGCCAACAAATCCAGGTGAACCAACGGATCCAAGTCAACCGACAGAGCCAACAAATCCAGGTGAAGTAACAGAACCAGGTCAACCAACAGAACAACCAACACAAGGTCATGTATCTGGAAATAATGTAACTTCAAATGGTACTGTACAACAAAGTAACCATGAGACAGCATCAACAAATAAAGGTAACAATCATGAAAAAGATCAAAGTGAATTACCTGAAACTGGACAAGATGGTGTAAATAAGGGAACATTATTCGGTACATTATTAGCTGGATTAGGAGCGTTATTCTTATTCTTCAAACGTCGTAGAGAAGATGAAGAGGAAGAGGAAAAATAAAGAGTAAGTCAAAAGAACAAATATATATAATAAAGGCCCATTCCAATATACTGGAATGGGTCATTTTTTATAAAAAAAACCGTTAAATCGAATATCGACTTAACGGAATGGATTAAAATAATAATGATAAAAGTGCAAGTATTGGTAAAAGCCCTTGTTTAATGATGATGGCTTTTTGACTTGTTAGCGCACCATATATAGCAACAATAATCATATATATAAGAAGACATGTAGTCATTTCTTTAGGATGATTACTCAAAAAATAGGCATAGAGAATGAAGATACCAAGTAAACCATTGTAAAGCCCTTGATTCTTCATTAAAGTATTTAGATTTTTATCTTTTAATGCAGAAGTGCTCATTTTAAAAGTTTGACTCGTTTTGTTAGATGTGGTTAGTAATGTTTGTAACACCATGATTAATAAGAATTCTATTGCCACAAGTATTATTAAAATAGAAGTGAGTATACTCAATTTAAATCATTCCTTTTTCTTTATATTTATAATCAAATAGTAATGTAAATACATATTCATTACAATACAATATAATTAGATAAAAAAAGTAATTTTAGGCATAAAAAAAGCAACCATGACGGTTGCTTTGAAAATGTTATTACATTTTTACGACATTAGCTGCTTGTTCTCCACGATCGCCTTCAACGATGTCGAATTCAACTTTTTGTCCTTCTTCTAATGATTTGTATCCTTCTTCAGCGATTGCTGAGAAATGTACGAATACGTCGCTTCCATCTTCTCTTTCGATGAAACCAAAACCTTTTTCTGAATTAAACCATTTAACTGTACCGTTATTCATATAGAATACCTCCGCGTGCTTTTGCACTAAATATTTGTAACAAATTTCATTAAATCAAAAGAGTATATTCTAAACAAATAAACTTCAATCAAATTCACGACCTTTTATTACGTTAGATTAACTATACACCCTAAAACACAATAAGTAAAGGAAGAATAATTATGATTAAGTAATTATTTATATAATACAATATTTAAAAATAGCTATAAAGACTGTTATGACAGAGTATTATAAAGTTTTAGCCATTCAATATTAGCATAAAATAAATTTTGGTTTTAGTAGTATTAACTTGATAAAACATAGGTGCTAAAAGATTTGGAATAGTCTATATGATTGCTAATCACACTTTAAACATTCATTTTATAAATTAGATTGCAATTATTATTGGTTTAATGAAGGTTCTAGGAATACTCCGGAATAATATGTTGATGATTCAAAATTAGGGTTGAGAGATATCAAGATTAGTACTTCTAAATAAAAATAGAAGCTAAAATTATTTATAAATTGATGTTTTTTGCAAATATTAAAAATGAAAAGAAAATATCACATATATATAGTAGAGATGGTTTATATGTATGAATCAATTCGATAAAAATATTATATTTGTAATCATAATGTCATGAAATACAAACACCATATACATATTAAGGGAGTATAATACATATTGTATAAAAAATCCGAGAAATAAATAGAGTATTTGAGGAGGAATAAGTAATTGAATAAAAAAATTATTGCTGCAATCGTTGGGACAAGTGCAGTGAGTGCTATTGCAGCAACACAAGCAGACGCAGCAACGACACACACAGTAAAAAGTGGCGAATCTCTTTGGTCTATATCTAGTAAATATGGAATATCTATTTCGAAATTAAAATCTTTGAATAATTTATCTTCTAATATAATATTTCCAAACCAAGTATTAAAGGTATCAGGTTCAACTAGTACTAGTAAACCAACTAGTTCATCATCTACAGGAACGAGTTCATCTACATATACAGTAAAAGCAGGGGACTCAGTATCATCAATAGCTGCTAAATATGGCATGAGTTATCAAAAATTAATGAAATTAAATGGTTTAAATAGCTTTTTAATTCATCCAGGCCAAAAATTAAAAGTATCAGGTACAGTTAGTACTAGTAAACCAAGTAGTTCGGCATCAACTACAGGAAGCTCATCAACATATACTGTACAAGCGGGAGATTCTTTATCATCAATAGCTGCTAAATATGGTACAACTTATCAAAAAATTATGAGCCTAAATGGATTATCTAATTTCTTTATTTATCCAGGGCAAAAATTAAAGGTGTCAGGTACTGCTTCTACATCAAACAGTAGTTCAAATACAGCTAACTCAAGTAATAATGGTTACAATACACCAGTATTTAATCACCAAAACTTATATACATGGGGACAATGTACATATCATGTATTCAACCGTCGTGCTCAAATTGGAAAAGGCATTAGCACATATTGGTGGAATGCAAACAATTGGGATAACGCAGCAGCAGCTGATGGTTACACAATTGATGGTAAACCAACAGTAGGTTCAATCGCGCAAAGTGATTCAGGATACTATGGCCATGTCGCTTTTGTAGAGCGAGTTAATAGTGATGGTAGTATTTTAGTTTCAGAAATGAACTGGGCAGCGTCACCAGGTATTGTGACATATAGAACAATTCCTTCATATCAAGTGAATACATATAGATATATTCATTAATATCATCTTATATGAACACAGAACTACTGATTAAGTTTAATTACTTTTTCGGTAGTTTTTTTATTGATCAAGCAATCATTATTATATTTTAGAAGATAATCACACAGTAATTACATGGTTTATACCGTGCAGGCACCTAGGAGGACAACAACATGAAAGCACTAATTACGGGTGGGGCGGGTTTTATCGGTTCACACATAGCACAAAAATGTATTCAAAATAATATTGAAGTACATGTAATTGATAATTTATCAACTGGTCGTATAGAAAATATACCATTTGTTAAAAAAGAGTATTTCTATCAAGAAGATATCAATAATTTGAAATTTGTCTCGGACTTAATTAAAAAAGAAAGATTTGATTATGTCATTCATTTAGCAGCTATGGTGAGCGTCGTGGAAACAGTTCAACAACCGGGACGATCTAACCAAGTGAATATCGATGCTACGTTGAATATTTTAGAAACACTCAGGTTACAGCATTCTAATATAAAAAAATTCTTGTTTGCATCATCTGCAGCCGTTTACGGACAATTAGAAGGATTGCCTAAAGCAATTCATTCACGTATTGATCCAAGGTCTCCATATGCAGTACAAAAATATGCTGGAGAAAGTTACGCTAAAATTTATCATCAATTGTACCATTTACCTACCGTTTCACTAAGGTTTTTCAATGTATATGGTCCAAGACAAAATCCATATTCTGATTATTCAGGGGTCATTTCAATTCTTAATCACAAATTTAATCATAAAGAAACATTCACGTTTTATGGAGATGGTTTGCAAACGCGCGATTTTATTTATATTGATGATTTAGTTGAAGCATGTTGGTTAGTATTGCACAATGACAACGTTAATGGCAATGTTTATAATTTAGGAACTGGGAAACAAACGACTTTAAAGCAGATGGTCAACATATTTGAACAGCATTTTAATTATAGTATTCCATACGTTTATGATGAGGAAAGAGTTGGAGATATTAAACATTCATATGCAGATATTTCACCAATTCAAAGTTTAGGATTTAGCCCTCAATATTCTGTTGAAAAAGGAATCCAATCTTATTTAGAATATCAATCATAAAATATCCTCCTTACTTTGTCTTAATAACAAAGTAAGGAGGATATTTTTAAATTGCCTTTAACTCTTCGAGTAATTGCTTATAATGTTTAACAGCTGTTGAGTAATATAGTTTTTCATTATTTTCAACATTAGTGAGAGGTTGTTCGATGATTTGAGTCATATAGTTGGCTAATTGATTAATATTATTTGCTTCAACTAAGTAACCGTTTTTAGCATGATCGATAATTTCATTAGGGCCATACCTAACGTCATATGAAATAACAGGACATCCCATAGAAATACTTTCCATAATTGTGAGTCCAAATCCTTCATAGCTACTTGTTAATAATGATGCTTTTGATTTTTTAAATTCGGCTAATGGACTAGAAGTATATTTATGAATGCTAACTTGATTATTTAAATGATTTGCGTCGATAATGTCTTGCATCATAGCTTTTTGGTTATCTTCATCTCTGCCATATAATGCCAATTTTGTCTGATGACCACTTTTTAAAAATTCTATATACGCTTTTAATAGATGATCTAATTGTTTTTCTTTGCTGAATCTACCTATAAATACAAAACGATCTTCAACATTTTCATTATCAACAGATTTGTTGGTTTCAATAAAGTGAGGAATAACTGCAAATTGCTTATCTGGTATAGGATACATGTCTTGAATATCCACTTTTTGTTGTTGAGTTAAGACTATAAACTTTTCAACATGTTCTTTATGTTCAAATGCATATTTGAAAGATTTTTTTATTTGAGTACCAGATAAATGAGAACTATGCAATACTAGTATATTGCGAGTTTGATGTGATTGTGCCAGTAATGGATCGTCTAAGAGTCTTGCATCACTGAAAACAATGTCTCCATCTTTGAATTTATGTTCGAAATAGTATTGTGCGAATGCTTTATCATTGGAGAAAGTTTGATATACATTGCCATCTTTTAAAAGTTTAACTAAATTGACGCTATTTTTTTTATTGTCTTTAAAATGACGTTCGCAGTACATTTCACCATTTGGATAATACATCATTTCTTGGCTTTTCTTTGTAGAATTTTCAAAATAATAAATAATTCTATGCAAATAGCCATATGAATTATATTCACTTCGTTTTGTCTTCAAACCAGTTTCAGGAGAAATGATATCTTCGTAATGTACGATTGAATTATTATTGAAATATTTTCTATAACGCACTAATTGATTATCTTGATAATAATGTATCTCGTGATTTTGAGTATTCTTTTTAGCTTTAAGCCCAGAAATACGTTTTGGTATTTTATTGTATTTTGGTTTATTAAAGACTTTTGTTTTGGGAACGTCATAAATTTTATAATTTGTTAACCATTCATAAATGTTTTCGAATTCTATGTTTTTAGTGACTTTATGATCTTCTAAAAATGTTTGATAAATATTTGGGTAGTTTCTATTATAATTTGTCGTCAAAATTTTAGTGGGTATATTAAATTCTTCATCTATCAATTTAATTCTTCTTAATAAAGCTTGGGTTCTACCGCCATGTGAGGGAGGTAAGGTAGATGTAATCGTGTAAATCATTTGGTAAACTCCTTTCAGTAATACCGCATCGATTCGTTAATTTATACTTTGTGAAATATGAAACATAATAACTTTGAATTATTGTCATGTTAATGTCTATGAATAAGAATTACAAATATTTTGATATTTAAAATTTTGAAGAACGGAAGAGTTCATTTTTTAAAATAAAAACATTATATGAAATAATCAGTGATTTTTAGCATCGTAAGTTAAGGATAAAAGTAAAAAACAAAAGTCTGAATCCTCACATGAGAACTCAGACTAAAACTATCTTATCTATATATCATATTTTTAGTATTCATTTTTAACTTTTCTAAAGCTTGTAAATAAACGTGCTCCATTAATAGCGAATGATACTAATGCACCTAATTTACGGAATTTATAAGGAGATTTAATAGATACATAAAAATCTAATAATGTACCTAATGTACTTAGGCCCAATGATAGGTATACGAGTTGCTTATTTTTAGCATCATATTTAATACCATTATAGCCATCAACAATAAATCCTGCGATTCCGAATAAATTTGATAAGCGTGTTGCGCTTGATTTTTTTGCCATGATTTTACCTCCAATGCGTTTGGGTATTATTTTTATCCCAATTCAAACGTAGTTATTAATATTGATTACCCATATTTTATTGATTATACACTAAAATAGATAAAATAATGTAGATAAAGATTTTGCGAAATTATGATAACATAAAACTAAATATATTTTGATTATAGAAGTATCTGCCGAAAGGAGTTAGGTTATGATTAAATGTGTTTGCTTAGTAGAAGAAACAGAGGACCAAATATTACTTGTACAAGTACGTCATCGTGAAAAGTATTATTTCCCGGGTGGTAAAATTGATGAAGGAGAAACACAATTACAAGCTTTAAAAAGAGAGCTAAAAGAAGAATTAAAGCTAGAACTTTCAGATGAAGAATTGTCTTATATAGGGACAGTCGTTGGAAAAGCATATCCTCAAGAAAATATGTTAACAGAGTTAAATGGCTATCGAGCAACCGTACCAATTTATTGGGATAATATACATACGGATAATGAAATTACTGATATTAAATGGTTTGATAAAAATGATTCAGTATATATTGCACCGGCTGTCTTAACTTGGATAAAAGAAATATCAGGTTAATCAAAGGAGATAATATGGAAATTAAAATATATCACCCACAATTTTTGGAAGCTATTCAATCAATACAACTATCTGAAGAAGATGCGCGCTATACAAAAACACCGTTGGAAAACTTGGAATCCGCAAAAGCGAATGAAAATAGACATCCAACATTTGTTATGGAAGGGGGAAAGTGTGTCGCGTTCTTCACTTTACATGAAGGAGATGGACCAGCACCATATTCTACTAATCCAAAAGCGATTTTCTTTAGATCATTTACTGTTGATGCACGATACAGGGGCAAAGGTGTAGGGAAACGTGTCATCCATCAACTGAGTACTTATATAAAGGATACATATCCACATATTAATGAAATTCTATTGACTGTTAACATCGATAATCCAAGAGCTATCCATTTGTATGAACAAGCTGGATACCTCCATATAGGTAAGTCTACGATGATAGGGAAGCCTGTATATGTAATGTCATATCCATTATAAAAAGCAGCACGTAGGAAGTTGGTAGTATGCTTCCTATATGCTGCTTCATTTTATTTGAGAACAGTTGATTTTCTTTTGATTAAAAACGCAGTGACCCAAGCTGTGATTGGGATGCTAATAGCGACAGCAATACCTCCAAATAGAATTGAAATAAATTCTTGGGCAAAGATTTTCGAATTGATAATATGGCCAAAAGAATAATTTAATTTGAAGAACCAAAAGAATAATGTCAATTGACCACCGAAATAAGCCAAATATATATTGTTTGCAGATGTTGCAAGAATTTCTCTACCTACACGCATACCTGATTGAAATAATTGATGTTGACTTAAATTTGGGTTGGTATCATTTAATTCATACATTGGTGAACTGATGGTGATAGCTAAATCAATGACGGCAGCGATAACAGCAAGAACAATAGTAAATATCATGAATTGAACCATATCGATACCGATATTCATTGAGTATACATATGTTTCATCTTGTTGTTCTGTCGCGAAGCCTTGTAAATGACCTCCGTTCACCGAAATATATATAGCTAGAATTAATATAAGTGTTGTTATAACTGTTCCTATAAATGCGGCTTGCGTTTTAACATCATAACCATTTAATACGAAAAGATTACAAGCTGCGACAACGATACAGAATATAATAGTTGTAATATATATCGGTACACCAAAAATAATCATTAAAATACTAATGACTAAAATGATGAAGTTTAAAAATAATGTCGCAAATGACACGAGCCCTTTTTTACCTCCAAAAATAATCATTAGCACTAGTAATATCATGCCTAATATTGTTATTGCACTCATCGATTTTCACCTCGCATTTTAAGCCATAATTCCATTAAAACGATAGTGATAGGGATAGTTAAAACAATTCCGATACCACCTATCAATGCTCGAGCAACTTCTAATGACCAATTCATGGAAATGGTATAAGTGATGGTGTTGGCATTTTTTAAATATATGAGAAACATAGGTAAGCTACCAGATAAATATGAGAATAATAAGATGTTTGTCATCGTCCCCATAATATCTTGGCCGATATGTCTACCTGCTAATGCCCATCTTCTCATGCTAATTTGAGGTGTTCGTTGCAATATTTCGTTCATCCCACTTGCGATAGTGATGGCTACATCCATAACAGCACCAAGTGACCCAATTAATACCGAAGCTAAAAACACATCTTTTGGGGGTAGGGTTAAAAAACTCATTGTTTCATATTTAATACCATTGCCATGAGTGAAGCGTATAACTAACTCAGCGATACCTATACAAAGGAACGTACCAACAAGTGTAGATACAATGGTAATCAATGTTCTTATTCGCCAACCTGTAACAAGTAATAGAGTCAATGTCGTTGAAACAATCATTGCCATCACCATCAATGCAAATAAACTCGTATTTGTCATTTGATTATGAATATAAATAGCGCCTAAAACTGCGATTGAATTCAAGACGAGTGAAAGTATAGATTGTAAGCCTACTTGTCTACCAACAATTAATATCGTGATGAAGAAAACGCCTGTAATAAGAACGATTAAAACATCGCGTTTTTTCTCAATGATATCAGCGTCGCTTGGCTTTTTAGAAATATGTAATAGAACTTTATCGTTTTTAGTAAAACGTTCTGAATCAGCTTGTGATTTAACAAATTCGTTAGTAATTGTTGTTGATTTACCTTCAAATTTACCGTTTAAAATCTTCACGGTAAGTTGGTCTTTGTATTTGATATCCTTATTATGTTGATCGTCAGTTACATGTTGTGTGCTCAATCTTTGAACATCTGTTATTTTACCGATAGGCATTTGATAACATTTTTCATTAAAAAAAGTGAATATAAATAAACCTAAAAATATGAAGACAAATGCCATAAGGATCCAATAAAATTTATTTTTGAAAAAAGTATTGAATTGCATTCAATAAACCTCAATTCTTCTGTGAAATAATAGAATGATTATACGCTTATTTAATTTAGATTTCAAAAATAAACAGAAGCGGTCCTTTTAATTACCGTTATTCATATCATTGACCTAATTGTTTACCACTGAATTTATATTTAATGGTACGTAGATGTTTTATTAAACAATACTTGTATTGTATGTAAAGCAACAGGTAAATCAGGTTTATGATTTTCCTTTTTAGAAATTACACAAATTGTACGTTTTATATCAGTATGGCTAAGAGGTATTTTAATCCACTCATGTGAATGACTATCTAACGAAACATTTTGAGGTGTAATCAAAACACCTCTTTCCTTTTTTAAAAGATATTGAGCCAATTGTTTATCTGATATCGTACGTATGTCGGTAGGCAATTTTTCTTTAATTGAGTTTGGTAACACTGTTAGACAAAAGACATTTTGCAAATGCAGTTGAGATAAATGGGGTTGCAGTGTTAAGGCGATAGGGTCTCTCTTGTTCGTATATAAATGATAATGTTCCTCGAATAAGGTTGTCATATTTAATTCAGAGTGTTGTTTAATTTCATCAGTCAGTTCAATGATACCTATATCTATTTCTCCTTTAATTACATCATCTAATATTTCATTGTCTTGACTCAAATTAGGGACAACTTGACTCTCTGATTGTTCTTCAAAAATTTGAATGAGGCGGCCTAATTTATGAGAGGCTTCACTATCACTATAGGATAAAAAGATATTCTGATTACTTAATGTCTGTTGATGTTGAAATAATTGTACCGTTTGGTCTAATTGATCCAATATTTTAGTGGCTTCAGTTAATAGTTGTTTGCCTTCAGATGTTAATAAGATATTCCGACCTTGCCTTTTAAACAAGGTCACATTTAATTCCTTTTCTAATTGAGTCATTTGACGACTTATGGCGGATTGGGCGATATTTAATTCTAATGCAGCTTCAGAAATATGCTCTCGTTTTGCTACTTCTACAAAATATTTAAGTTGTTTAATCTCCATCATTTCAATCCTCACTTTTAGCTTACTCTATGTCTATCTAACATTACTTTTAACACTTATTATAACAGTTTATTCGTCAATTGTTCTAATTTTTAGATAAATATCATCTAATTTATATATTGAACAGATGAAACAATTACATTATATTAATGATTACTATATATTAATTGTCAGAAAATTCTAAAAGGGAGTGTGCATCATGTATAATGAGAAGCTAAAAAAGGGATTATACGATTATCGTGAGGAACATGATGCTTGTGGTATTGGTTTTTACGCTAATATGGATAACATTAGATCGCACGACGTCATTGAAAAATCATTAGAAATGTTATGTAGATTAGATCATAGAGGTGGTATCGGTGCTGATGGAATGACTGGTGATGGTGCAGGTATCATGACTGAAATTCCCTTTAAATTCTTTGAACAATTGCATGATTTACCACTACCTAATGAAGGTGAATATGCAGTAGGACTATTTTTCTCTAAAGAACGTGTGATTGGAAGTAAACATGAAGCGGTGTTGAATCAATATTTTGAAAGTGAAGGCCTTGGTGTCATAGGTTATCGTGATGTACCTGTCAATAAAGAAGCAGTAGCACAACATGTAGCTAATACTATGCCCTTTATTCAACAAGTGTTTATCGATATTCGTCAAGCTGAAAATATAAATAAACAACTTTATTTAGCTAGAAAACAAATAGAGTATTACGCTGAACGAAAAGGGATAGAATTATATTTTACAAGTTTATCTCACAAAACGATTGTCTATAAAGGATGGCTACGGTCTGATCAAATTAAAGGGTTATATTTAGATTTAACACACGAAGCCTATCAATCGAAACTTGGTCTAGTACATTCAAGATTTAGTACTAATACATTTCCAAGTTGGAAACGTGCACATCCTAATCGCCTACTTATGCATAATGGCGAGATTAATACAATTAAAGGTAATGTTAATTGGATGCGTGCACGTCAAAATAAATTAGTTCATACACTTTTTGGTGAAGATCAACATAAAATACATCGTATTGTCGATGAAGATGGTAGTGATTCATCTATCGTTGATAATGCGTTAGAGTTTTTATCTTTGGCAATGGAACCGGAGAAAGCTGCAATGCTATTAATACCAGAGCCATGGCTTTATAACAAATCGAATAATAAAGATGTACGTTCGTTTTATGAATTCTATAGTTACTTAATGGAACCTTGGGATGGGCCTACAATGATTTCATTTTGTAACGGGGATAAGATTGGTGCATTAACAGACCGTAATGGTTTACGTCCAGGTAGATATACTATTACGAAAGATAATTTTATCGTCTTCTCTTCTGAAGTTGGCGTAATAGATGTTGATGAATCAGAGGTTGCGTTTAAAGGGCAATTAAATCCTGGAAAATTATTATTAGTCGATTTTAATAAAAATAAAGTCGTTGAAAATAATGAATTGAAATATGAAATTGCTAGTGAACATCCATATGCAGAGTGGCTAAAAACAGAAAAATATGAAGCTAATATTGATAATGTGACATACTGCCCAAATGAATATGATGCTAAGACTCTATTTAAACTACAACGTCAATTTGCGTATACAAAAGAAGAAATGAATAAGTATATTGTTGACTTAGTATTGCAGAAGAAGGATCCTATTGGTGCTATGGGCTACGACGCGCCTATTGCAGTTTTAAATGATAGACCTGAAAGCTTATTTAATTATTTTAAGCAGTTATTTGCACAAGTTACTAATCCACCTATTGATGCTTACAGAGAAAAAATTGTCACAAGTGAAATGTCTTATTTAGGTGGCGAAGGTAATCTTTTGAAACCTGATAAAACAGTACTTCATCGTGTTCAACTTAAAAAACCTGTATTAACAGAAGCCCAATTAGAAGCTATTGATACAGAGATCTTTAAAACGACTTATGTTTCAACTATATATCATGATGATTTAGAAGCTAGCTTGAATCGTTTATCTGATAAAGTAATACAGCATGTCAAAAATGGTTCTGAAATTATTGTATTAGACGATAGCTTATTAGCGTCTGAATCAGGATTTGCCATGCCAATGCTATTGGCAATGAGTCATGTTCATCAATGTTTGATACGCGAAGGTTTGCGTATGGAAACAAGTTTAGTAGCAAAATCTGGCGAAACACGTGAAGTACATCACGTAGCATGTTTATTAGGTTATGGGGCAAATGCTATCGTGCCATATTTAGCTCAACGAACGGTTGAACAACTCACAAATAATGGCAAACTACATGGCACAGTAACATCTAATGTCGAAACATATACAAACGTGTTATCAGAAGGTGTTATTAAAGTAATGGCTAAAATGGGAATTTCAACAGTTCAAAGTTATCAAGGTGCACAAATATTTGAAGCTGTTGGGATATCACAAACTGTTATTGATCAGTATTTTTCAGGAACGCAATCTAAAATTTCTGGTATTAGCATTCAACAAATTGATGAGGAAAATAAAGCGAAACAAGGATCCCATTCAGATTATTTAGCGTCTGGTAGTACTTTCCAATGGAGACAACAAGGACAACATCATGCTTATAATCCTAAGACTATTTTCTTATTACAACATGCTTGTCGCGATAATGACTATGAATTATTCAAACAATATTCCGATACGGTTAACCAACAGCGACAAGATTTTATTCGTCATTTATTAGAATTTAAGACTTGTAAACCTATTGATATATCAAAAGTTGAGCCTGCTTCTGAAATCGTTAAACGTTTTAACACAGGTGCAATGAGTTATGGATCTATATCAGCTGAAGCACATGAAACATTGGCGCAAGCAATGAACAGTCTAGGAGGTAAAAGTAATAGCGGTGAAGGAGGAGAAGATCCTTTGCGCTATCAACCTCAGAAAGATGGTAGTAATAAAATTAGTGCAATTAAACAAGTAGCCTCTGGAAGATTTGGTGTAACGAGTGACTATTTACAACATGCAAAAGAAATACAGATTAAAGTAGCGCAAGGTGCTAAACCTGGTGAGGGTGGTCAATTGCCGGGTTCTAAAGTATATCCGTGGATTGCCGAAACAAGAGGATCTACACCAGGTATCGGTCTCATTTCACCACCACCGCATCATGATATATATTCTATCGAAGACTTAGCACAATTGATTCATGATTTGAAAAATGCGAATAAAGAAGCAGATATTGCTGTTAAATTAGTGTCAAAAACAGGTGTGGGAACCATTGCATCAGGGGTAGCAAAAGCGTTTGCAGATAAAATCGTCATCAGTGGCTATGACGGTGGAACAGGTGCATCACCTAAAACTAGTATTCAACATGCGGGTGTGCCTTGGGAAATAGGTTTGGCAGAAACACATCAAACGTTGAAATTAAATGATTTACGAAGTCGAGTAAAGTTAGAAACAGATGGTAAATTGCTCACTGGTAAAGATGTAGCGTACGCATGTGCGCTTGGAGCGGAAGAGTTTGGATTTGCAACAGCACCATTAGTGGTGTTGGGATGTGTCATGATGCGAGTTTGTCATAATGATACATGTCCAGTAGGTGTTGCAACTCAAAACAAAGATTTACGTGCTTTATTTAAAGGAAAAGCACAACATGTTGTACATTTTATGTATTTTATTGCAGAAGAATTACGTGAAATACTTGCCTCATTAGGATTGCGAACAGTTGAAGAATTAGTAGGACGAACAGACTTATTACAACGTTCCTCTCATATTAAGCCAGGAACAAAAGCAGCCTCTGTTGACATCGAACGATTAATCAACAAAGCGGATGGTCCTAATACTAAAGAAATAGAACAAAATCATCATTTAGATGAAGGTTTTGATTTGAATTATCTATATCCTGATGCCAAGCAAAGTATAGAGGCAGGTCATGTATTTTCAGGAAGTTATACCATTAAGAACGTTCAACGTGATGTTGGTGTGATTACTGGTAGTGCGATTGCTAAACGATATGGGGAAAAAGGTTTACCAGAAGATACCATTTATGTTCATACCGATGGACATGCTGGTCAAAGTTTGGCTGCTTTTGCGCCAAAAGGATTAACGATACATCATAATGGTGATGCGAATGACTATGTAGGTAAAGGTTTGTCAGGTGGTACAGTCATTGTGCAGTCGCCTAATACAACACGTGAAAATGAAATCATAGCAGGAAACGTATGCTTCTATGGTGCATCAAAAGGTAAAGCTTTTATTAATGGTAAAGCTGGAGAACGTTTCTGTATTAGAAATAGTGGTGCAGATGTGGTAGTTGAAGGTATTGGTGATCATGGACTTGAATATATGACAGGTGGTCATGTTTTAATACTTGGCGACGTAGGAAAGAACTTCGGTCAAGGCATGAGTGGTGGCGTAAGTTATGTATTCCCAAGTGATATCAATCAATTTAAGACACAGCATGCACTTAATACTTTGGAATTTAGTGAAGTTATGTATGACGAAGAAAAGCAATTTATTAAAAAGATGCTTGAAAGTCATGTGAAATATACACATAGCTCAAAAGCACAAAATATATTGCAACATTTTGATGAAATTGAAAATCTAGTTGTCAAAGTGATACCAAAAGATTATAAATTAATGATGCAAAAAATTGATATTCAATTACGTCAACACAATAAAAAAGACGACGCTATGTTAGCGGCATTTTATGATAATAGTTCAAGTGTTGATGAGACATTAAAACCAGCAGTGGTTTATTAAGAAAGAGGGATTATCATGGGCGAATTTAAAGGGTTTATGAAATATGAAAAGCAAGCATTATCAGAATTGTCTTTGATTGATCGTCTTTCAAATCATCACGCATTTCAACAACGTTTTACTAAGGAAGATGCATCTACTCAAGGGGCGAGATGTATGGACTGTGGTACACCTTTTTGTCAAAGTGGATTATCCTATGGTTTTGAAACGATAGGATGCCCCATAGGTAACTATATTCCGGAATGGAACGATTTAGTTTATCGAGGTGATTTTAAAGCAGCCTACGAGAGACTGAGTGAAACAAACAATTTTCCGGAATTTACGGGACGTGTATGTCCAGCACCATGTGAGCAATCATGTGTAATGAAAATTAATCGAAATTCTGTAGCTATTAAAGGTATTGAGCGTACAATTATTGATGAAGCATATGAAAATGGATGGGTTAAGCCAAAATATCCTGAAGCGGATAAAGGGAAAAGCGTTGCCATCGTAGGAAGTGGTCCAGCTGGGTTGACAGCAGCTGATGAACTTAATCATAGAGGCTATAAAGTCACAGTATATGAACGAGCTAAAGAACCTGGTGGATTATTGATGTATGGTATTCCTAACATGAAATTAGATAAAGATGTGGTAAGACGTCGTATTAAATTAATGAAAGAAGCTGGTGTTCAGTTTAAAACTGGCATTGAAATTGGCGTCGATATCAGTCGTGAAGACTTAGAAGCAACATATGATGCTATTATTTTATGTACCGGTTCACAAAATGCTAGAGACTTACCATTAGAGGGACGTATGGGTTATGGCATTCATTTTGCAATGGATTATTTAACAGAGCAAACACGGTTTCTAACTGGTGAAATTGACGAAGTAACAATCACAGCTAAAGATAAGAATGTCATTATTATTGGTGCAGGTGATACTGGTGCAGATTGCGTAGCAACAGCATTGCGTGAAAATTGTAAATCCATTGTGCAGTTCAATAAATTTACGAAACTTCCTGAAGAAATCACTTTTGAAACCAATACGTCATGGCCACTTGCCTTACCAGTATTCAAAATGGACTATGCACATAAAGAATGTGAAGTGAAATTTGGCAAAGAGCCACGTGCATACGGTGTTCAAACAATGAGATATGATGTGGACGATTCTGGAAAAGTGAGGGGCCTGTATACACAAATATTAAGAGAGACTGAAGACGGTACGGTGATGGAAGATGGACCAGAGCGATTTTGGCCAGCGGATTTAGTTATACTTTCCATTGGCTTTGTAGGAACTGAAATCACCATTCCACAATCATTTGGTATTAAAACCGAACGAAATAAAATTGTGGCAAATGACAAAGACTTTAGAACGAGTCATTCGAAGATTTTTGCTGCTGGAGATGCACGCAGAGGACCTAGTCTTGTTGTATGGGCTATTAAAGAAGGAAGAGCCGTAGCTGACGCAGTTGAAACGTATTTAAACCAAGAAATTCTAGTGTAAAAAAAGAATTGACTTTTAATGAACACTATTATATGATAATTATTGTGTTCAATGGAGGAATACCCAAGTCCGGCTGAAGGGATCGGTCTTGAAAACCGACAGGGCCTTAACGGGCCGCGGGGGTTCGAATCCCTCTTCCTCCGCCATTAGAATTTTAAATCCAAGACTAATAGATATAAAAGGCAAGTATTCATTGTATAATGAGTATTTGCCTTTTTTATTTGCTTTTGAAAATCCCTTTCTTTATATAACTACCTTAAGACGGAGTTGAATACTGTAATATTGATAGTTCTATAAGCTTAATGAAGTGATAGTTCCAAACTGAAAAGTGACTCATTTGTGTCTTTTAACTGAAATATTATATCAATTTACTTGAAAGCCTTTACATAACTTGTCTAGACAAGTTATACTCTGAGTAAGAAAACAAAGGAGTGAAGGCTATGGCTGTAAAAAAACAAGATGTAAAAGCCATTGTAGATGCAATTGGAGGAAAAGAGAACCTTGATACGGCAACACACTGTGTAACAAGACTACGGTTAGTATTAAAAGATGATAATAAAGTAGACAAAGATGCGCTAAGCGATAATCCATTAGTAAAAGGACAATTTAAAGCAGATCATCAGTATCAAATTGTTATTGGTCCGGGAACGGTAGATGAAGTTTATAAACAATTTGTAGCAGAGACAGGAGCAGAAGAAGCTTCTAAAGACGACGCTAAACAAGCTGCAGCTAAAAAAGGTAATCCAATTCAAAGATTGATTAAATTATTGGGGGATATATTTATACCAATCTTACCAGCAATTGTAACAGCTGGGTTATTAATGGGGATTAATAACATTTTAACCATGGAAGGTCTATTTGGACCTAAAAAATTAATAGAAATGTACCCACAAATTGCGGATATTTCAAATATTATTAATGTCATCGCAAGTACCGCTTTCATTTTCTTACCTGCATTAATTGGTTGGAGTAGTATGCGTGTATTTGGAGGAAGTCCAATTTTAGGATTGGTTTTAGGGCTTATCTTGATGCATCCGCAACTTGTCTCACAATATGATATAGGTAAAGGCCATATACCAACTTGGAATATATTCGGCTTAGAAATTAAGCAACTTAATTATCAAGGACAAGTTTTACCAGTCCTATTAGCAACATATGTATTAGCGCAATTAGAGAAAGCACTAAACAAAGTTGTACATGATTCTATTAAGATGCTCGTCGTTGGTCCAGTAGCATTATTGATTACTGGTTTCCTAGCGTTTATAGTTATAGGACCTATTGCTTTAATATTAGGTACAGGCATTACAAATGGTGTGACTTATGTATTTGAACATGCAGGATGGTTAGGTGGGGCGTTATATGGCTTATTATATGCACCACTGGTAATTACAGGTTTACATCATATGTTCTTAGCTGTTGATTTCCAATTAATGGGTAGTAGTTTAGGCGGCACATATTTATGGCCAATTCTAGCGATTTCAAATATTTGTCAAGGTTCAGCGGCATTTGGTGCATGGATTGTCTATAAACGTAAGAAAATGGTTAAAGAAGAAGGCCTAGCATTTACTTCAGGTATTTCAGGTGTGTTAGGTGTAACTGAACCAGCTTTATTCGGTGTGAACTTGCCATTGAAATATCCATTTGTTGCAGCTATTCTGACTTCAAGTGTACTAGGTGCTTTCATCGGTGCTCACAAAGTATTAGGTAGTGTTGGTGTAGGTGGTTGGCCTGCATTTATCTCAATCAAAAGTGAATTTTGGTGGATTTATCTTCCAGCTACATTAATAGCGACAGTTGTCCCAGCTGTATTAACAATAGTATTTTCAAGATTTAGTAATCAAAAAGCTAAAAAGATGGTCGACACATCTAATTCATAAAAAAAGTAAAGCGTTCAAGTTGATAAACCTCTGAGCGCTTTTTATTTTCATACAATACATAAAGGTGGTTTAACAATGAGTGAACAAGACTGGAGAAAATCAGTTGTTTATCAAATATATCCCAAATCATTTAATGATACGACGGGTAATGGTGAGGGCGATTTAAGAGGTATTATTGAGAAATTAGATTATTTGCAATTTTTAGGTGTAGATTATATATGGTTAACGCCTATTTATGAATCACCTATGAACGATAATGGTTATGACATTAGTGATTATCTAACTATTAATGAACGATTTGGTACTTTAGAAGATTTTAAAATTTTAGTGAAAGAAGCACACCAACGAGATATTAAAGTAATGATGGATATTGTGATTAACCATACATCAACAGAACATCAATGGTTTAAGGAAGCCATTCAATCTAAAGATAGTCCTTACCGAGATTATTATTTCTTTAGACATTCTGAAGATGGGCCACCCACAAATTGGGAATCCAAATTCGGAGGAAATGCATGGCAATATGATGAAAAAAGTGATGAATATTATTTGCACTTATTTGATGTTACTCAAGCAGATTTGAATTGGGATAATCCAGACGTTAGACAAGCCTTATATCAGATTGTCAATTATTGGATTGATTTCGGTGTGGACGGTTTCCGTTTTGATGTAATTAATCTTATTTCCAAAGGTGAATTTAGGGATTCTGATAAAATCGGAAAAGAGTTTTATACGGATGGACCAAAAGTGCATGAGTATCTACATGAATTGAACCAACATACGTTTGGTGATAAGCATATGATGACTGTCGGTGAAATGTCATCTACTACCATTGATCACTGTATTAAATATTCTAATCCAGAAAGAAACGAATTGAGCAGCGTATTTAATTTCCATCACTTAAAGGTAGATTATCCTAACGGTGAAAAATGGGCTAAAGGTAGTATGGATTTCCAACAGCTAAAAAAAATATTGATGGATTGGCAATTAGGTATATATGAAGGTGGTGGCTGGAATGCGATATTCTGGTGTAATCACGATCAACCACGTGTAGTTTCACGATTCGGGGATGATAGTACTGAATCTTTACGTCAAGCAAGTTCTAAAACATTAGCCATTGCGCTACACATGTTACAAGGAACGCCATATATCTATCAAGGGGAAGAAATTGGTATGACTAACCCTCATTTCAATTCAATAGACGCATATAGAGATGTAGAATCATTAAATGCTTATGATTATTTGAAAAATCAAGGATATAAAGAACAAGAAATTTTAGAAATATTAGATCAAAAATCACGTGATAATTCCCGTACACCAATGCAATGGAATGCATCGAATCATGCAGGTTTTACAACTGGTGAACCTTGGATTAATATTCCTCAAAACTATCAACATATTAATGTGGAAGAAGCAATGAAAGATTCTGAGTCTATTTTACACACATATAAAACATTGATTTCGTTAAGACATCATCACGATATAATAACTTATGGTAATATTGAACCAATGTATATGGAACACGAACAATTATTTGTATATCGTCGTCATTATCACAACCAAACTTGGCTGATTATAGCTAATTTTTCTAAAGAACCTGTAATGCTACCTGAAGATTTAAATGTCTCAGGTGATGTGATTATTCAAAATGGTACGTTAGAACAACGTCAAATATCAGGGTTTGGTGCAATGGTGGTTGAAACGGCGAAGTAATTTTAAGTAAAAAGAGGATATCAACATGGCTCAAAAGAAATTCATTTCCATTTATGAACAGTTAAAAAATCAAATTTTATCAGAACAATACCAATATGGTGATCAAATACCGTCAGAGAATGAATTGGTATCTACTTATGGAACATCTAGAGAAACGGTTCGTAAAGCACTTGAGTTGTTAGCGAATGATGGCATGATTCAAAAGATTAGAGGAAAAGGGTCTGTTGTTATATACCAAGGTATCACTGAATTTCCGTTTTCAGAGTTGATTAGTTTCAAAGAGGTACAAAATCAATTAGGTTTGAAACACCAAACCGAACTTATTGTTAATGAAGAAGTTAGAGCGGGCGATTATGAAAGAGTGAGGTTAGCATTAGGATTAAAAGCTGAAGAAAGATTGATTCATGTTATTCGTACGCGTTCTATTAAAGGCAAGGTGAAAATCTTAGATGAAGATTTTTTCTTGAAATCTGTGGTTAAATCTATTACTGCTAGCGTTGCCAAGAAGTCTATATATGACTATTTAGAAAATGATTTAGCATTAGATATTAGTTATTCAAGTAAATCTATTACCTTTGAACCATTTTCAAAATTAGACTATGAGATGTTTGGTGATATAAACCCTCCTTATACAGCGACAGTGCGAAGTACAGTATATTTAAAGGATACGACACAGTTTCAGTATAATATATCTAAACATCTTGCGACTGAATTTAAATTTAAGGAGTTTTCAAGACGTCTCGAAAATTTATTACAATAAAGTTGAAGTGGAACGAATTTATGATAGATATTTATAGTTGTAAGATTTTAAGCTTGCAAACATAATAGGAATTATAGTATTATAAATCTTACCGTGCTAGGTGGGGAGGTAGCGGTTCCCTGTACTCGAAATCCGCTTTATGCGAGACTTAATTCCTTTGTTGAGGGCGTATTTTTGTGAAGTCTGCCCGAAGCACGTAGTGTTTGAAGATTTCGGTCCTATGCAATATGAACCCATGAATCATGTCAGGTCCTGACGGAAGCAGCATTAAGTGGACTCTCATATGTGCCGTAGGGTAGCCGAGATTTAGCTAACGACTTCGGTAACGTTTGTGATATACGTTCGATACAAAGGTGCACGGTTTTTAAATTGATAAATAATATCGAATATAGATTTGAGCGACTTATGAGATGAGTCGCTCTCTTTTTTATATAAATAGATAAATGTGACATAATTTGATAAAGTTATAACGAAAAAACAAACGAAATAGCTAATGACGTATATGGTGGTGTAAAGATGCAAATCTATTTGAGTACCTTAACAGAAGTGGACTATGAAGAATCATTAAATAGTATTGAAGCAAATTATGATGAACAACCGGAAGCAAGTTGGCAGGAAAAAGCGCTTGTTAAAACACTTAGAAAGTCAGATGACTATAATTATGAGCTAGAGGTTATAGCGAAGAACGAACAAAATGAAGTGATTGGACATATCATGCTTGTCGAAGTCAGTGTCATTTCAGAAGAGAAAACATATACCGCTTTGACAGTTGCTTCATTATCAGTAAAAAAGGAATTAAGAAATCAAGGATTAGGTAAAGCACTAGTTCAAGCTGTTGAAGAACGTGCGAAATCAGAAGGGTATACTACAATTGTAGTTGATCGAGAAACATCGTACTTTACTCAATTAGGATATCAATTAGCAAATGAATATGATTTATATTCTGAAGATGAAGATGTCACACAGCCTTTATTAGTGAAGTTTCTATGGGATAATTTAACAGACCAACCAATTGGACAAGTAAAATATCCAAGTATTATGCGTTAAAGAATTTTTATTGATGAACATGCTAGCACAAATGATATAATAGAGAGTAATTGCAAACGGAGGTGCTAAGGTGAATTATCAAGCGTTATATCGTATGTATCGTCCTCAAAGTTTTGATGATGTCGTTGGACAAGAACATGTAACTAAAACTTTGCGAAATGCGATATCTAAAGGGAAACAATCCCATGCCTATATATTTAGTGGCCCTAGAGGAACAGGAAAAACAAGTATTGCTAAGGTGTTTGCTAAAGCTATTAATTGTACAAATAGTACAGATGGAGAACCATGTAACGAGTGTGCGATTTGTAAAGGTATCACTCAAGGTACTAATTCTGATGTGATTGAAATAGATGCTGCGAGTAACAATGGTGTTGACGAGATCAGAAATATTAGAGATAAAGTTAAATACGCACCAAGTGAATCTGAATACAAGGTTTATATTATTGATGAAGTGCACATGTTAACGACAGGTGCTTTTAACGCGTTATTAAAAACATTAGAAGAACCACCTGCACACGCAATTTTTATATTAGCTACGACTGAACCGCACAAAATTCCACCAACTATTATTTCAAGAGCGCAAAGATTTGATTTTAAAGCTATCAGTTTAGAACAAATTGTCGAACGTTTGAAATACGTAGCTGATTCACAGTCATTACCTTACGATGATGAGGCACTAGAATTTATTGCTAAGGCCTCAGAAGGTGGTATGCGAGATGCGCTAAGTATTATGGACCAAGCTATTGCTTTTGGAGATGAACATTTAACATTGCAAGATGCGTTAAATGTTACGGGTAGCGTAGATGAAGCATCTTTAAATGAATTATTTAAAGATGTAGTTAAAGGTGATGTCAAGGCATCATTTACGAGATATCATCAATTTGTTACTGAAGGGAAAGAAGTCAATCGTTTAATAAATGATATGATTTATTTCGTCAGAGATACAATTATGAATAAAACGTCTAATCAAGACGTTGAATATGACGCACTTCTTCATTTTGACTTGGACACCTTATATCGCATGATCGATATTATCAATGATACTTTAGTATCTATACGTTTTAGTGTGAATCAAAGTGTTCATTTCGAAGTGTTGTTGGTAAAATTAGCTGAAATGATTAAAGCTAAACCAGAAACAGTGCAAAATGTTGCTACGACCCAAGTTGCTACAGAACCTAACAATGATGTTTTATTACAACGTATGGAACAATTAGAGCAGGAATTGAAAGTATTAAAATCTCAAGGTATAGCTACATCAGGACAAACGCAATCACCGAAAAAACCAATTAGAAGTCAACAACGCTCAAAAAATGCATTTTCTATGCAACAAATTGCTAAAGTGCTAGATAAAGCCAATAAAGATGATATCAAACTACTCAAAGATCATTGGCAAGAGGTCATTGATCATGCTAAAAACAATGATAAAAAGTCTTTAGTAAGTTTACTTCAAAATTCAGAACCAGTAGCGGCAAGCGAAGATCATGTGTTAGTGAAATTTGAAGAAGAGATACACTGCGAAATCGTTAATAAAGACGATGAAAAGCGTAATAATATAGAAAGTGTAGTTTGCAATATCGTTAATAAAACAGTCAAAGTAGTAGGTGTTCCTTCAGATCAATGGTTACGTGTAAGAGCAGAATATCTTCAAAACAGAAAGCATGATCAACATAATGAAGCGGAAAAAATAGAAACTGAGCCAGAACAAGAAGATGTGGCACAAAAGGCAAAAGATTTATTCGGAGAAGAAACAGTACATATGATAGATGATTAGCTACACATGACAAGGCTAATATTCGTATGTATAATATAAACAAAGTTAGTATTTAAAGAATTCTAGGAATTACAAGGAGGAAATAGATTATGCGCGGTGGCGGAAATATGCAACAAATGATGAAACAAATGCAAAAAATGCAAAAGAAAATGGAACAAGAACAGGAAAAATTAAAAGAAGAACGTGTAGAAGGTACAGCTGGTGGCGGTATGGTTACTGTAACTGTTACTGGACATAAAGAAGTCATAGATGTACAAATCAAAGAAGATGCAGTAGATCCAGATGACGTTGAAATGTTACAAGACTTAGTATTAGCAGCTACTAATGAAGCGATGAACAAAGCTGACAAGTTAACACAAGAACGCTTAGGTAAACATACTCAAGGCTTAAATATCCCTGGAATGTGATAACATGCATTATCCAGAACCTATATCCAAACTTATAGATAGTTTTATGAAATTGCCAGGCATTGGTCCTAAGACCGCTCAACGTCTGGCATTTCACACATTAGATATGAAAGAAGATGACGTCGTTCAATTTGCGAAAGCACTCGTAGATGTAAAGCGTGAACTTACCTATTGTAGTGTGTGCGGACATATAACTGAAAAAGACCCTTGTTATATTTGCGAAGATAAACAAAGAGATCGCTCGGTCATTTGCGTCGTTGAAGATGATAAAGATGTTATTGCAATGGAAAAAATGAGAGAGTTTAAAGGTTTATACCATGTTTTACATGGCTCGATATCACCTATGGATGGTATAGGCCCTGAGGACATTAATATACCAGCATTGGTTGAACGCTTGAAAAATGATGAAGTTAAAGAGTTAATACTCGCAATGAACCCAAATCTTGAAGGTGAATCAACAGCAATGTATATTTCTCGTCTCGTCAAACCAATAGGCATTAAAGTCACTCGTTTAGCACAAGGATTATCTGTTGGTGGAGATTTAGAATATGCAGATGAAGTAACGTTATCCAAAGCGATTGCAGGTAGAACCGAAATGTAGCAATTAGCACTGATACATAATGTGTCAGTGTTTTTTAATTTTCTTTAATAAATCATTAAAAAGTTAAAGTTTGGTTATAGGCGGGGTGAAGAAGTATATTGCGATGAGAACCAAGGAGTTTTTATTTCAAAACCGAACTTTTATAACAGTCTTTATCACATTATACGAAATTAGTGATACCAAGAGATTTAGGTAGTTAAGAAAGTGTAAATTTTACTGTTGTTAAAAGTTTTGAATGTCTGTATAGTATATATTTGTTGAGCGAAACAAAGCGAAAACAACACAAATCACTTCAAAAATTATTTATAAAAAGTTATTGACTTTCGAGTTGATAAGGCGTATAATTAATTCTTGACGGTAAAAGAAATGAACATTGAAAACTGAATGACAATATGTCAACGTTAATTCCAATAATGTAACGAAAGTTACAACAATTAATTTAGTTTTATGAGCTAATCAAACATCATAATTTTTTATGGAGAGTTTGATCCTGGCTCAGGATGAACGCTGGCGGCGTGCCTAATACATGCAAGTCGAGCGAACAGATAAGGAGCTTGCTCCTTTGACGTTAGCGGCGGACGGGTGAGTAACACGTGGATAACCTACCTATAAGACTGGGATAACTTCGGGAAACCGGAGCTAATACCGGATAACATATTGAACCGCATGGTTCAATAGTGAAAGGCGGCTTTGCTGTCACTTATAGATGGATCCGCGCCGTATTAGCTAGTTGGTAAGGTAACGGCTTACCAAGGCAACGATACGTAGCCGACCTGAGAGGGTGATCGGCCACACTGGAACTGAGACACGGTCCAGACTCCTACGGGAGGCAGCAGTAGGGAATCTTCCGCAATGGGCGAAAGCCTGACGGAGCAACGCCGCGTGAGTGATGAAGGTCTTCGGATCGTAAAACTCTGTTATCAGGGAAGAACAAATGTGTAAGTAACTGTGCACATCTTGACGGTACCTGATCAGAAAGCCACGGCTAACTACGTGCCAGCAGCCGCGGTAATACGTAGGTGGCAAGCGTTATCCGGAATTATTGGGCGTAAAGCGCGCGTAGGCGGTTTTTTAAGTCTGATGTGAAAGCCCACGGCTCAACCGTGGAGGGTCATTGGAAACTGGAAAACTTGAGTGCAGAAGAGGAAAGTGGAATTCCATGTGTAGCGGTGAAATGCGCAGAGATATGGAGGAACACCAGTGGCGAAGGCGACTTTCTGGTCTGTAACTGACGCTGATGTGCGAAAGCGTGGGGATCAAACAGGATTAGATACCCTGGTAGTCCACGCCGTAAACGATGAGTGCTAAGTGTTAGGGGGTTTCCGCCCCTTAGTGCTGCAGCTAACGCATTAAGCACTCCGCCTGGGGAGTACGACCGCAAGGTTGAAACTCAAAGGAATTGACGGGGACCCGCACAAGCGGTGGAGCATGTGGTTTAATTCGAAGCAACGCGAAGAACCTTACCAAATCTTGACATCCTTTGACCGCTCTAGAGATAGAGTCTTCCCCTTCGGGGGACAAAGTGACAGGTGGTGCATGGTTGTCGTCAGCTCGTGTCGTGAGATGTTGGGTTAAGTCCCGCAACGAGCGCAACCCTTAAGCTTAGTTGCCATCATTAAGTTGGGCACTCTAAGTTGACTGCCGGTGACAAACCGGAGGAAGGTGGGGATGACGTCAAATCATCATGCCCCTTATGATTTGGGCTACACACGTGCTACAATGGACAATACAAAGGGCAGCTAAACCGCGAGGTCAAGCAAATCCCATAAAGTTGTTCTCAGTTCGGATTGTAGTCTGCAACTCGACTACATGAAGCTGGAATCGCTAGTAATCGTAGATCAGCATGCTACGGTGAATACGTTCCCGGGTCTTGTACACACCGCCCGTCACACCACGAGAGTTTGTAACACCCGAAGCCGGTGGAGTAACCATTTATGGAGCTAGCCGTCGAAGGTGGGACAAATGATTGGGGTGAAGTCGTAACAAGGTAGCCGTATCGGAAGGTGCGGCTGGATCACCTCCTTTCTAAGGATATATTCGGAACATCTTCGTAGAAGATGAGGAATAACATTGACATATTGTATTCAGTTTTGAATGTTTATATAACATTCAACATATCTTCTTTTTCAAAGAAAGCGATTCGTAGACAATGCGTTGAGTTACTTTAAAGCGAAGTTTACTAGAGTAAATGAGTATTTAAAGTAATGATAACAAAACAGTATGCAAACGCTTGACTGGAAATAGAACTTGTACATTGAAAACTAGATAAGTAAGTAAAATAGATTTTACCAAGCAAAACCGAGTGAATTAGAGTTTTAAAGCTTGAATTCATAAGAAATAATCGCTAGTGTTCGAAAGAACACTCACAAGATTAATAACGCGTTTCCTGTAGGATGGAAACATAGATTAAGTTATTAAGGGCGCACGGTGGATGCCTTGGCACTAGAAGCCGATGAAGGACGTTACTAACGACGATATGCTTTGGGGAGCTGTAAGTAAGCGTTGATCCAGAGATTTCCGAATGGGGAAACCCAGCATGAGTTATGTCATGTTATCGATATGTGAATACATAGCATATCAGAAGGCAGACCCGGAGAACTGAAACATCTTAGTACCCGGAGGAAGAGAAAGAAAAATCGATTCCCTGAGTAGCGGCGAGCGAAACGGGAAGAGCCCAAACCAACAAGCTTGCTTGTTGGGGTTGTAGGACACTCTATACGGAGTTACAAAAGTATATATTAGACGAATCATCTGGAAAGTTGAATCAAAGAAGGTAATAATCCTGTAGTCGAAAATATATACTCTCTTGAGTGGATCCTGAGTACGACGGAGCACGTGAAATTCCGTCGGAATCTGGGAGGACCATCTCCTAAGGCTAAATACTCTCTAGTGACCGATAGTGAACCAGTACCGTGAGGGAAAGGTGAAAAGTACCCCGGAAGGGGAGTGAAAGAGAACTTGAAACCGTGTGCTTACAAGTAGTCAGAGCCCGTTAATGGGTGATGGCGTGCCTTTTGTAGAATGAACCGGCGAGTTACGATTTGATGCAAGGTTAAGCAGCTAATGTGGAGCCGTAGCGAAAGCGAGTCTGAATAGGGCGTTTAGTATTTGGTCGTAGACCCGAAACCAGGTGATCTACCCTTGGTCAGGTTGAAGTTCAGGTAACACTGAATGGAGGACCGAACCGACTTACGTTGAAAAGTGAGCGGATGAACTGAGGGTAGCGGAGAAATTCCAATCGAACTTGGAGATAGCTGGTTCTCTCCGAAATAGCTTTAGGGCTAGCCTCAAGTGATGATTATTGGAGGTAGAGCACTGTTTGGACGAGGGGCCCTTCTCGGGTTACCGAATTCAGACAAACTCCGAATGCCAATTAATTTAACTTGGGAGTCAGAACATGGGTGATAAGGTCCGTGTTCGAAAGGGAAACAGCCCAGACCACCAGCTAAGGTCCCAAAATATATGTTAAGTGGAAAAGGATGTGGCGTTGCCCAGACAACTAGGATGTTGGCTTAGAAGCAGCCATCATTTAAAGAGTGCGTAATAGCTCACTAGTCGAGTGACACTGCGCCGAAAATGTACCGGGGCTAAACATATTACCGAAGCTGTGGATTGTCCGTAGGACAATGGTAGGAGAGCGTTCTAAGGGCGTCGAAGCATGATCGCAAGGACATGTGGAGCGCTTAGAAGTGAGAATGCCGGTGTGAGTAGCGAAAGACGGGTGAGAATCCCGTCCACCGATTGACTAAGGTTTCCAGAGGAAGGCTCGTCCGCTCTGGGTTAGTCGGGTCCTAAGCTGAGGCCGACAGGCGTAGGCGATGGATAACAGGTTGATATTCCTGTACCACCTAGTATCGTTTTAATCGATGGGGGGACGCAGTAGGATAGGCGAAGCGTGCTATTGGATTGCACGTCCAAGCAGTAAGACTGAGTGTTAGGCAAATCCGGCACTCATAAGGTCAAGCTGTGATGGGGAGAGGAAATTGTTTCCTCGAGTCGTTGATTTCACACTGCCAAGAAAAGCCTCTAGATAGATAACAGGTGCCCGTACCGCAAACCGACACAGGTAGTCAAGATGAGAATTCTAAGGTGAGCGAGCGAACTCTCGTTAAGGAACTCGGCAAAATGACCCCGTAACTTCGGGAGAAGGGGTGCTCTTTAGGGTTAACGCCCAGAAGAGCCGCAGTGAATAGGCCCAAGCGACTGTTTATCAAAAACACAGGTCTCTGCTAAACCGTAAGGTGATGTATAGGGGCTGACGCCTGCCCGGTGCTGGAAGGTTAAGAGGAGTAGTTAGCTTCTGCGAAGCTACGAATCGAAGCCCCAGTAAACGGCGGCCGTAACTATAACGGTCCTAAGGTAGCGAAATTCCTTGTCGGGTAAGTTCCGACCCGCACGAAAGGCGTAACGATTTGGGCACTGTCTCAACGAGAGACTCGGTGAAATCATAGTACCTGTGAAGATGCAGGTTACCCGCGACAGGACGGAAAGACCCCGTGGAGCTTTACTGTAGCCTGATATTGAAATTCGGCACAGCTTGTACAGGATAGGTAGGAGCCTTTGAAACGTGAGCGCTAGCTTACGTGGAGGCATTGGTGGGATACTACCCTAGCTGTGTTGGCTTTCTAACCCGCACCACTTATCGTGGTGGGAGACAGTGTCAGGTGGGCAGTTTGACTGGGGCGGTCGCCTCCTAAAAGGTAACGGAGGCGCTCAAAGGTTCCCTCAGAATGGTTGGAAATCATTCATAGAGTGTAAAGGCATAAGGGAGCTTGACTGCGAGACTTACAAGTCGAGCAGGGTCGAAAGACGGACTTAGTGATCCGGTGGTTCCGCATGGAAGGGCCATCGCTCAACGGATAAAAGCTACCCCGGGGATAACAGGCTTATCTCCCCCAAGAGTTCACATCGACGGGGAGGTTTGGCACCTCGATGTCGGCTCATCGCATCCTGGGGCTGTAGTCGGTCCCAAGGGTTGGGCTGTTCGCCCATTAAAGCGGTACGCGAGCTGGGTTCAGAACGTCGTGAGACAGTTCGGTCCCTATCCGTCGTGGGCGTAGGAAATTTGAGAGGAGCTGTCCTTAGTACGAGAGGACCGGGATGGACATACCTCTGGTGTACCAGTTGTCGTGCCAACGGCATAGCTGGGTAGCTATGTATGGACGGGATAAGTGCTGAAAGCATCTAAGCATGAAGCCCCCCTCAAGATGAGATTTCCCAACTTCGGTTATAAGATCCCTCAAAGATGATGAGGTTAATAGGTTCGAGGTGGAAGCGTGGTGACACGTGGAGCTGACGAATACTAATCGATCGAAGACTTAATCAAAATTTATGTTTTGCGAAGCAAAATCATTTTACTTACTATCTAGTTTTGAATGTATAATACATTCCATTTGTCTGGTGACAATGGCAAGGAGGTCACACCTGTTCCCATGCCGAACACAGAAGTTAAGCTCCTTAGCGCCGATGGTAGTCGGACTAACGTTCCGCTAGAGTAGGACGTTGCCAGGCAAATAATAGGATGCGATGAGCCGCATTGAGACCGCAAGGTCTCTTTTTTTATGTTTAAAATAAGAAAGTCAACGCAGAGCAAATGCGTTTAGACGATGAATTGAAGAATGAGTGCAACGAGCTTAGTCGAGCTAAGTGAGTAAGTGAGAGATGAAAATGAAGAAGTATAAGCGTATTTCTCTCAAGTTGAAAAAGGTCCTTAGCGCCGAAGGTAGCAGACTAACGTTCTAAAGCAAAACAGTGAGGTATTTTTAAATTTTTGAATAGTGGTAAATACCCCAAGGCCTTAATGGCCTCTTTTTTTTATGTCTAACACTTAACTTAATAATTAAATTTAATGTGAAAAAGCTTGAAATGATTTACATTTAAAACAAAATTCAATACTATCGTATTTAAAGGAGTGCTTTAAAATGATCATTAGAGCTTTAGAAAAAACAGATTTACAATATTTACATAATTTGAATAATGAATATTCAATTATGTCTTATTGGTTTGAAGAGCCTTATCAATCATTAAGTGAATTAGAATCGTTATACCAAAAGCATATTTTAGATGAATCAGAAAGACGATTTGTTATTGAAGAGGATCAACAATCCATTGGTGTTGTTGAGTTATTAGAAATTAATTTTATACATAGAACTTGTGAAGTGTTGATTATAGTTGACCCGCAATTTGCGAATAGAGGTTATGCGAAAAAAGCGTTTAAGATGGCAGTAGATTATGCGTTTTTAGTGCTTAACATGCATAAAGTATATTTATATGTAGATGTAAATAATGAGAAGGCAGTACATATTTATAAAAGTAATAACTTTGAAATTGAAGGAAAATTAAAAGAACACTTCTATACAAGAGGAGAATATAGAGACTGCTATGTCATGGGACTATTAAAACGAAATTGGGTTAATCAACAAGATGATGATTTATCTCATATAAGATAGTCTAGGTTAGATAAGACGATTATAATAGTGAAGAGAGTGATGATTTGAGTTTACCAATATCAAAAAAATTACATGAATTAATATCACAACAAAGTATTTCCATGCATGTGCCTGGTCACAAAAATATGACTATAGGTAAGTTGGAATCATTGGATTTGAAAATGGATATGACAGAAATCACTGGATTGGACGATTTACATCATCCAGAAGATATCATTTTAGAAAGTATGTCAAACTTTAATAAACATAGAGATTACGATGCTTATCTATTAGTCAATGGTACTACTTCTGGTATTTTATCTGTAATCCAAGCCTTGGCATATGAATCTGGAAACTATTTGATACCTAGAAATGTACATAAGTCAGTTTTTCACGGATTGGAATTAGCGAATCAAAAAGCGACTTTAACAAACATGAAGGTAAGTTCAACATCCTATCATTATATAGCTCCTAACTTTAAAGGATTAGATTTGAGTCAACATAAATTAGCGATTATGACTTATCCCAATTATTATGGAGAAACTTACTCAATTCAAACTGATATAGACTTATTGCATTCTAATAATGTTCCAGTACTCGTTGATGAGGCACATGGTGCACATTTCGGTTTAGATGGATTTCCTGATTCTACATTAAATTATGGTGCTGATTATGTAGTTCAGTCTTATCATAAAACATTACCTGCACTTACAATGGGGTCAGTGTTATTTATACATAAAGATGCCCCTTATAAAGAAAGCATCAAACAATATTTATCTTATTTTCAAACGTCTAGCCCATCATATTTAGTCATGGCAAGTTTGGAGTTAGCACAAACATTTTATCAAAATTATGATAGTGACTTATTTTTTGAGAAAAGACATATACTCTCGAATGTTTTAAAACGTAAAAGTTTTGTTGTTAAAGAGGTTGATGACCCATTAAAAATGTTGATTTCTTACCCAGGTTATTCGGGGTATGAAATTCAAAAATGGTTTGAGAAGGAACATATATTTGTAGAGTTAGCAGACGAATATCAAATCTTATTTGTATTACCGTTATGGCATAAAGATGATAAATATCCTTTTGAGATATTAATAGATAAAATTAAAAGTATGGTCTTACCGAAAGTAAAGAAAGATGTGTTGATATACCCACAGCTTATGACAGAAAGTGGTACATTTTTACCTATGATATATAACAAAGTTAAATGGATTGATATTAGTCATTCAGAAGGAAAATTGTTAGCTCAACACGTTATACCTTATCCACCAGGTGTACCGATTCTGTTTAAAGGAGAAAAAATCACTTTAAATATGATAAAATTAATAAATCAATATCAACATTCAAATATGAAAGTTGAAGGAATAAAGAATAATCAAATATTAATTAAGGATGAATAAAAATGTCAGCATTTATAACATTTGAAGGGCCAGAAGGTTCAGGGAAAACAACGGTTTTAAAAGCAGTGGCTGAAAAGTTAGCTCAGCACTATGATGTTATATCGACCCGTGAACCTGGTGGTGTTCCAACAGGCGAAGAGATAAGAAAAGTCGTACTAGAAGGCAATCAAATGGATATTAGAACTGAAGCAATGCTATTTGCGGCATCGAGACGAGAACATTTAGTAGAAAAAGTAATACCTGCTTTGAGAAACAACCAAATTGTTCTTTGTGATAGATATATTGATAGTTCATTAGCATATCAAGGGTACGCGAGAGGTATCGGAATTGAAGAAGTGAAAGCTTTAAACGAATTTGCAATTAATGGACTATATCCAGATTTAACGATTTATTTAGATGTTTCTGCTGAAGTAGGTCGTGAGAGAATCCTCAGTAATCAAAGAGATCAGAATCGCTTAGATCAAGAGGATATTGATTTTCATGAAAAAGTCATTGAGGGATATCATCAAGTGATACATAATGAACCAGAACGTTTTGTTCAGATAGATGCAGATCAATCAATTGAAGAAGTTGTGTTAGCTACATATCAATCTATCATCAAATATTTAAAATAAATGTGATATAATAGACGAAAGAGGTGTTATAGAAATGAAGATGATTATAGCAATCGTCCAAGACCAAGACAGCCAAGAACTTTCAGACCAACTTGTCAAAAATGATTTTAGAGCAACAAAATTAGCAACAACAGGTGGTTTCTTAAAAGCCGGTAATACAACGTTCTTATGTGGTGTTAATGATGACCGTGTAGACGATTTATTATCAGTTATAAACAATACTTGTGGTAATAGAGAACAACTTGTGTCTCCTATTACACCAATGGGTGGTAGTGCAGATTCTTACATACCATATCCAGTTGAAGTGGAAGTTGGCGGCGCAACGGTATTCGTAATGCCTATTGAAGCTTTCCATCAATTTTAAATATAACTAATGTTTATTGCACGAGACATTCGTTTATTGATGAATTGTAATATACAGTATTTAACAATTTGAGACTGCTCTTTTAGCAGTCTTTTTATATAAGTAGATATAGGAGAGATATCCAGATGGATGAACAACAACAATTAGCTAATGCTTATGCGTCTAATAAATTGTCACATGCTTATCTTTTTGAGGGTGATGATGCACAATCAATGCAAAAGGTCGCTATTAATTTTGCTAAACTCATCTTATGTAACAATGATGAACAATGTGAAGCTAAAGTAAATACGTTGAATCATCCTGATTTTATGTATGTCTCTAGTGAAGAAAGTACAATAAAAAAAGAAAAGGTTGAACAACTCGTTCATCATATGAATCAACTACCGATAGAAGGTAATTATAAGGTATATATTGTAGAAGATTTTGAAAAATTAACTGTTCAAGGTGAAAATAGTATATTAAAATTCTTAGAGGAACCACCTCAAAATACGATAGCAATTTTATTATCAACTAAACCAGAACAGATTTTAGACACCATACATTCAAGATGCCAACATGTCTATTTTAAACCTATTGATAAAGGTCAGTTCATCAATCATTTAGTTGATGAGTCTTTGACACGTCCTGTAGCGGAAATGCTAAGTACATATACAACGCAAGTAGAGACTGCATTATCATTAAATGAAGAATATGACCTTACTAGTTTGAGAAAGACAATTATAAGATGGTGTGAGTTGTTATTGACAAATCGTTCGATGGCATTAATTGGGATTATCGATTTGTTAAAACAGGCGAAAAATCGTAAATTACAGTTGTTAACATTATCGGCCGTGAATGGAATTTTTGAGGATATCATGCACGCAAAAGTAGAAGCAAATAGTGAATATATATATAGTGATTTGAGTGTTGAGATAGAAAAGTATGCAAAGCATTTAACATATAACCAACTTATATTGATGTATGATCAATTGACAGAGGCACATAAAAAGTTAAATCAAAATGTAAACCCAACACTTGTATTCGAACAAATAGTGATTAAAGGTGTGAGATAGATGCCAGATGTAATAGGTGTCCAGTTTCAAAAAGCTGGAAAGTTAGAATATTATGCACCTAAAGATTTACAAATTGAAATGGACGATTGGGTAGTAGTGGAATCTAAGCGAGGCATAGAAATAGGATTAGTAAAAATGCCTACGAGAGCTGTAGATGATGGTGATGTTTCTCTTCCATTAAAAGAAGTAATGAGAATAGCGACACAACAAGATATTGATACCTACAATAATAATGCAATGGATGCTGAGAAGGCACTTGCACTATGTAAAGAGGTAGTAGCACAACAGGAATTGGATATGAGATTAGTTAATTGTGAATATACATTAGACAAATCAAAAGTCATTTTCAATTTTACTGCTGACGATCGTATTGACTTTAGAAAGTTAGTAAAAGTATTAGCACAAAACTTGAAAACAAGAATAGAATTAAGACAGATCGGTGTGCGAGACGAAGCTAAATTATTAGGTGGTATAGGGCCATGTGGACGCTCTTTATGCTGTTCAACTTTTTTAGGCGATTTCGAACCTGTGTCTATTAAAATGGCTAAAGACCAAAACTTGTCACTCAACCCTGCTAAAATTTCGGGCGCATGTGGGCGCTTGATGTGTTGCTTAAAATATGAAAACGATTATTATGAAGAAGCACGTGCTCAATTACCAGACGTAGGTGACTCAATTGAAACGCCTGATGGTAATGGCCAAGTAGTTGGATTAAATATCTTAGATATATCTATGCAAGTTAAAATAGACGGTATGGAACAACCATTAGAATATAAAATGGAAGAAATTGAAGCATTTAATTAAGGAGGTTTAACCACCTTTGAATCGTAATGAGTTATTTGAAAAATTAATGCGCTTAGAAACTAACATGAACCAGCTTAATCAAGATATGTTAGATTTAAAAGATTTAGCTGTAGCATTGGTTGAAGAAAATGTAGCGCTTCAAGTAGAAAATGATAATTTAAAACAATTAATGGATAAGAGCGAAAGTTCAAATTCTGAAACTGTAAACCCACACCATATGAAACATGTGAAGAAGCCACTGCCTAGTAAAGATAACTTAGCAATGTTATATAAAGAAGGATTTCATATTTGCAAAGGTGAGTTATTTGGCAAACATAGACAAGGTGAAGATTGTTTACTTTGTTTAAATGTATTAAGTGATTGAACTATGTTGATATAAGAAAGATGATAGGGATGTGTTATGAGTAGACGATGATAGAGACTACGTTATAACAGCGTCCCTTTTTTAGGAGAAAGATAAATGTTAAAAGATAATGAGAGGTTAGACTTACTAATCAAAGAAGATTTGAAGATTATTCAAAATGATGATGTATTTTCATTCTCAACTGACGCTTTGTTATTAGGGGATTTTACCGAAATTAGAAAGAAAGACAAAATTATCGATATATGTTCTGGTAACGGCGTTATACCATTGATACTTTCCCATAAAGGGAGCCAAACTATTGAAGGTATCGAAATTCAACAACAACTTGTGGATATGGCACAGAGAAGTTTTAAGTATAATCAATTAGGTGACCGATTACTCATGCATCATATGGATGTCAAAAATGTATATCATTATTTCAAACCCTCACAATATACGGTTGTTACATGTAACCCGCCATATTTTAAAGATAATCAGTTGCATCAACATCAAAAAGAAGCACATAAAATTGCTAGACATGAAATCTTATGTAAATTAGAAGATTGCTTAATGGCTGCTAGGCACTTATTAAAGCAAGGTGGAAGATTATATATGGTGCATAGAGCTGAAAGAATGATGGATGTACTAACTGAAATGAGACGTGTTAATATTGAACCGAAGCGACTAACGTTTGTTTATAGTAAGCATGATAGAGATGCACAAACGATTTTAATAGAAGGCAGAAAGTCAGGAAATCAAGGCTTAGATATTACAAAGCCATTTTATATTTATCAAGAAGATGGCACGTACTCAAAAGAAATGAAGGGTATATATTATGGATAAACATTTTGTGTATATCGTAAAATGTAAAGATGGAAGTCTTTATACAGGTTATGCCAAAGATATAAAAGCACGTGTGGCGAAACATAATGAAGGAAAAGGTGCTAAATATACAAAAATAAGACGTCCGGTAGAGTTAGTTTATCAAGAAACGTATTCTACTAAGTCAGAAGCATTGAAACGAGAGTATGAAATTAAGACCTTTACACGGCAAAAGAAATTAAAATTAATTAAAGAGGGATAGTATGACTACATTATTTTTAGTAGGAACACCGATCGGCAATTTAGCTGATATTACATATCGTGCTATAGATACACTTCAACAAGTAGATCTAATCGCATGTGAAGATACACGTGTTACACGTAAATTATGTAATCATTATGATATTAAGACGCCACTTAAATCCTATCACGAGCACAATAAAGACCAACAGACAGACTATATGATTGAACAGTTATTGTCTGGTATAGATATTGCATTGGTTTCGGATGCAGGTTTACCATTGATTAGTGATCCAGGATATGAATTAGTAGTAGAGGCACGTCAACATGATATCAAAGTTGAAACAATACCAGGACCTAATGCAGGTTTGACCGCTTTAATGGCAAGTGGATTACCTTCATATACGTATACATTTTTAGGATTTTTACCTAGAAAAGATAAAGAAAAACAAAATGTGTTGTCAGAACGAATGTTCCAAAGTAGTACACTTATTATATATGAGTCGCCTCATAGAGTGACCGATACGCTAAAAGTGATTGATAAAATAGATTCACAAAGAAGAGTATCATTGGGACGAGAATTAACAAAGAAATTCGAACAAATTGTAACTGCAGATGTAAATACATTATTAACTATGTTGCAAAATAGTGAGATTCCATTAAAGGGAGAATTTGTCATATTAATTGAAGGCGCTGAAGCTGAAATTTCTACAACATGGTTTGATGATATGTCAATTGAAGAACATGTCGACTATTATATCAAAGAAAAAAATATCAAACCGAAAGCAGCGATTAAAATGGTTGCAGAAGATCGCCAAAGCAGAACTAGTGAAATATATAATATTTATCATCAAGTGGATTAAAGTTGCATAAATTTAAAACTTGAACAATGTTATGTGCATCAAGTGAATTAATGCAGACTTTCAACCCCATAACGTCTTAAATTATGGTATTGTAGTAAAGATAATATTACAAGCAACTAATAGTAATAATGTATTGTAATAAGTAAGGTACAGTAAGAACGGTACACAATTGAAAAGCAAAATAAATTTAGATATCATTTAACATGTAAGAAATGAGGAGGACCTTTGATGGCTAAAGATACATTTTATATAACAACCCCAATTTATTATCCAAGTGGTAACTTGCATATTGGGCATGCATACTCAACTGTAGCAGGTGATGTGATTGCTAGATATAAACGAATGCAAGGATATGACGTTCGTTATTTAACAGGTACAGACGAGCATGGTCAAAAAATTCAAGAAAAAGCACAAAAAGCTGGTAAAACTGAATTAGAATATTTAGATGAGATGATTGCTGGAATTAAAAGTTTATGGGATAAGTTAGAAATCTCAAATGATGATTTCATTCGAACTACTGAAGAACGACATAAGCAAGTCGTTGAAAAAGTATTCGAACGTTTATTAAAACAAGGTGACATTTATCTTGGCGAATATGAGGGATGGTATTCAGTACCAGACGAAACGTATTACACAGAGTCACAATTAGTTGAGCCTATTTATGAAAATGGCAAGATTGTTGGAGGGAAAAGTCCTGATTCAGGCCATGAAGTAGAATTAGTAAAAGAAGAAAGTTATTTCTTTAATATTAAAAAATATACTGATCGCTTACTTGAATTCTATGATCAAAATCCAGACTTTATTCAACCACCTTCAAGAAAAAATGAAATGATTAACAACTTTATTAAACCAGGTTTAGAAGATTTAGCTGTTTCACGTACGTCATTTAACTGGGGCGTTAGTGTGCCTTCCAATCCTAAACATGTTGTTTATGTATGGATAGACGCGTTAGTAAATTATATTTCTTCTCTAGGTTATTTATCAGATGACGAAACGTTATTTAACAAATATTGGCCAGCAGATATCCACTTGATGGCCAAAGAAATCGTACGATTCCATTCAATTATTTGGCCAATTTTATTAATGGCATTAGATTTACCATTACCTAAGAAAGTCTTTGCACATGGTTGGATACTAATGAAAGACGGTAAAATGAGTAAATCGAAAGGCAATGTTGTTGACCCTAATGTATTAATTGATCGTTATGGCTTAGATGCTACACGTTATTATTTAATGCGAGAATTACCATTTGGTTCAGACGGTGTGTTTACACCAGAAGCGTTTGTTGAACGTACTAACTATGATTTAGCTAATGATTTAGGTAACTTAGTGAATCGTACCATTTCAATGATTAATAAATATTTCCAAGGTGAACTTCCTGCATATCAAGGTCCTAAACATGAATTAGACGAAGACATGGAAGCTATGGCTTTAGATACAGTTAAAGAGTTCCATGAAAATATGGAGAGTTTACAATTCTCTGTAGCTTTATCAACAGTTTGGAAATTTATTAGCCGTACTAATAAATATATTGATGAAACAACACCATGGGTTTTAGCGAAAGATGAAAGTCAAAAAGATATGTTGGGCAATGTGATGGCACATCTCGTTGAAAACATCCGCTTTGCAACTGTATTATTACGACCATTTATTACACATGCACCAAAAGAAATATTTAAACAATTAAATATTAATAATCCAGAATTAATGGAATTCTCAAGTTTAGAGACTTATGGTGCCTTAACAGAACCTATTACTGTAATAGCTAAACCAACACCAATATTCCCTAGATTGGATACTGAAGCGGAAATTGCTTATATTAAAGAATCAATGCAACCACCAAAATCTGAGGGAAAAGAAGACGTTCCAAGTAAAGACATCATTGATATTAAAGACTTTGATAAAGTGGAAATTAAAGCTGCAACAGTGATTGATGCTGAAAATGTTAAGAAATCAGATAAACTATTAAAAATTCAAGTAGATTTAGACAATGAACAACGACAAATTGTTTCTGGTATTGCGAAATTCTATCGTCCTGAAGATATCATTGGTAAAAAAGTTGCTGTAGTAACTAACTTAAAACCTGCGAAACTAATGGGACAAAAATCTGAAGGTATGATTTTATCAGCTGAAAAAGATGGTGTGTTAACGTTGATTAGCTTGCCAAATGCTATTCCAAATGGCGCAATTATTAAGTAATCATGCTTTAAATTAGGAGGATAATCATGTTAATTGATACACATGTACATTTAAACGATGAGCAATATGATGAAGATTTAAATGACGTCATCACTCGTGCAAGAGAAGATGGTGTTGATCGTATGTTTGTAGTTGGTTTTGATACACCAACAATTGAACGTACAATGGAATTAATTGATAAATATGATTTTGTTTATGGTATCATCGGTTGGCACCCTGTAGATGCCATCGATTGTACTGAAGAAAGATTAGAATGGATAGAAAACTTATCAAAACATCCAAAAATTATTGGCATCGGTGAAATGGGATTAGATTATCACTGGGATAAGTCACCTGCCGATGTTCAAAAAGAAGTCTTTAGAAAGCAAATTGCTTTAGCTAAACGTGTACAATTACCAATTATTATTCACAATCGTGAAGCAACACAAGACTGTATAGATATTCTGATGGAAGAGCATGCTGAAGAAGTTGGAGGCATTATGCATAGCTTTAGTGCATCTCCAGAAATCGCTGATGTTGTCATCAATAAGCTAAACTTTTACGTTTCTTTAGGTGGCCCAGTCACATTTAAAAATGCGAAACAACCCAAAGAGGTTGCTAAACATGTACCGATGGATCGATTATTAGTCGAAACAGATGCGCCTTATCTATCACCACATCCATTTAGAGGTAAGCGTAATGAACCCCAACGTGTAACATTAGTAGCACAACAAATCGCTGAATTACGTGATATGAGTTATGAAGAGGTATGTCGTCAGACAACAGAAAATGCAGAGAGATTATTTAATTTAAATTAAGCATAATTACTAGATTGAGAAAGGTATCATTTATTGGATATCTTTCTCATTTTTTATTAAATTAAGACTGAAGGCAGTGTTATTAATGAAATTTTGTTAGAATAAGATGAATCAAGATTTTCATTAAAATGAAGAAGGAATTAAAAATATGAAAATAAATGAATTTATAATCGTAGAAGGTAGAGATGATACACAACGAGTTAAATCTGCGGTTGAATGCGATACAATAGAAACGAATGGTAGTGCTGTTGATGATGATGTGATAGCTGTTATTAAACAGGCACAAGAGACACGTGGTGTTATTATCTTAACCGACCCAGATTTTCCAGGCGACAAAATAAGAAATACGATAAAAGACCGTGTACCTGGTGTAAAACATGCATATATAGACAGAGAAAAAGCTAAAAACAAAAGAGGGAAAATAGGTGTTGAGCATGCACATGTAGATGATATAAAAGAAGCACTCATGCATGTTAGTTCTCCTTTTGAAGAAGCTGAAGAATCCATTGATAAAAATGTATTAATCGAATTAGGACTCATTATAGGACGTGATGCTCGTAGACGGCGAGAAATTCTAGGTCGAAAATTACATATTGGACATTCTAACGGTAAACAACTTTTGAAAAAATTGAATGCCTTTGGATACACAGAAGAAGATGTACGACGTGCATTAAACGAAGATAAGGGAAGTGAGTAAAGATATGGAACATAAAGATATAGCTACACCATCGCGTACAAGAGCATTATTAGACCAATATGGATTTGATTTCAAAAAAAGTTTGGGACAAAACTTCCTAGTAGACGTTAACATTATTAATAAGATCATCGATGCTAGTGATATTGATGAAACTACAGGCATAATAGAAGTAGGACCAGGTATGGGTTCATTAACTGAACAATTAGCAAAACATGCTAAAAAAGTAATGTCATTTGAAATTGATCATCGATTAATACCAGTATTGAAAGATACTTTGGCACCATACGATAATGTCACAATTATCAACGAAGATATTTTAAAGGCTGATATCGCTACAGCAGTAACTGAACATTTAAAAGACTGCGATAAAATTATGGTTGTGGCTAATTTACCATATTATATAACTACACCTATATTACTTAATTTAATGCAACAAGACATACCGATAGATGGTTATGTTGTGATGATGCAAAAAGAAGTTGGAGAGCGTTTAAATGCAGAGGTAGGTACGAAAGCTTATGGCTCGTTATCGATTGTGACGCAGTATTATACTGAAACAAGTAAAGTCCTAACAGTGCCTAAAACTGTATTTATGCCACCACCTAATGTAGATTCCATAGTGGTTAAATTAATGCAAAGATCAACACCGTTAGTAGATATCGATGATGAAGAAGCATTCTTTAAATTAGCAAAAGCTGCATTTGCACAACGACGAAAGACGATTAATAACAATTATCAAAATTTCTTTAAAGAGGGAAAACAACATAAAGAAAGTATATTGAGTTGGTTAGAAAAAGCGAATATTGATCCTAGACGAAGAGGTGAAACATTGTCAATTCAAGATTTCGCTCAACTTTACAAAGAATTAAATAATTTCCCTGAATTAATAAATTAAATTGTTGACAAACCCCAATTACCTTGATAAAATTTTAGTTTTATTTGACAAAATCGCTATAAACATGGTAATATAACACTTGTAGCGAGGTGGAGCAATATGCCAAAATCAATTTTGGACATCAAAAATTCTATTGATTGTCATTTAGGAAATCGTATTGTACTTAAAGCCAATGGTGGTCGTAAGAAAACAATCGAACGTTCTGGTGTTTTAAAAGAAACATACCCATCAGTATTTGTCGTTGAACTTGACCAAGACAAGCATAACTTCGAAAGAGTATCTTATACATACACTGATGTGTTAACTGAGAACGTACAAGTTTCATTTGAAGAAGATAATCATCAAGAAGCAATTGCACACTAATAAGACATATGGCATAGATGTAGATATATCTACTCTATCAATTTAAGTTTTATATCATATTAAGGTGAGTATTGAGCAACATGTTCAATACTCTTTTTTTTGTACTTTTAAGTGAAAACACATTTTAGAGCTATAGGAAAAAATACATTAATAACTAACAAACTGTAATTTAATAGTTTTTTATTATATTTCAATAATGAATGATATAATTATTTGTGAAAAAAATGAACATTATCTATCAAATCTTTTATCCCTTTATGTTAAAATCATCTTATTAAGATTACGAAGAGAGGGCGGAAAAATGATATATGAAACGGCACCTGCCAAAATAAATTTTACGCTCGATACACTTTTTAAAAGAGACGATGGATATCACGAGATTGAAATGATAATGACTACCGTAGATTTAAACGATCGATTATCTTTTCAAAAAAGAGATGATAGGAAGATCGTTGTTGAAATCGAACACAACTTTGTAACTGACGATCATAAAAATTTAGCATATAAAGCTGCTGAATTAATGACGAAGACATATGATTTGAAACAAGGTGTAACGATTACAATTGATAAAGATATTCCAGTATCGGCTGGTTTAGCAGGTGGCTCAGCAGATGCGGCAGCTACGATGAGAGGTATGAATCGCTTATTTAATTTAAATTTATCTTTAGATGAATTATGTGCACTTGGTAGTCAAATTGGGACAGATGTTTCATTTTGTATATACAATAAGACTGCCTATTGTACAGGACGTGGTGAAAAAGTGAAGTTTTTGAACAAACCTCCTTCTGCTTGGGTTGTTTTAGCTAAGCCTAATTTAGGTATCTCATCACCGGACGTATTTAAAGCCTTGGATTTAAATTTCACGCATAAAGTATTTACTCAAAACTGTATAGAAGCTTTAAAAAAATCAGATTATAAGAAGTTATGTACAAGTTTATCTAATAGATTAGAACCGATTTCTATGGAGATGCATCCAGAAATCAAAAAAATCAAGGAAAATATGATCCAATGTGGCGCAGATGGTGCATTGATGAGTGGTAGTGGCCCAACAGTTTATGGATTAGCACAAAAAGAAAGTCAGGCTAAAAATATTTATAACGCAGTGAATGGTTGTTGTAATGAAGTATATTTAGTTAGATTATTAGGATAGAAGGGTTGAAAATAATGAGGTATAAAAGAAGTGAACGGATTGTGTTTATGACACAGTATTTGATGAATCACCCAAACAAACTGATTCCTTTAACATTCTTTGTAGATAAATTTCAACAAGCGAAATCGTCAATCAGCGAAGATGTTCAAATTATTAAAAGTACTTTCCAAAAAGAAGCATTAGGTACGGTCATTACTACTGCTGGCGCAAGCGGTGGGGTAACGTACAAACCGATGATGAGTAAAGAAGAAGCAACAGAAGTGGTTAACGAAGTTATCTCCCTATTAGATGAAAAGGATAGACTTCTGCCTGGTGGCTATTTATTCTTATCTGACTTGGTTGGTAATCCTACACTATTAAACAAAGTAGGTAAGATGATAGCAAGTATATATATGGATGAACAATTAGATGCAGTTGTAACGATTGCTACTAAAGGTATATCGCTTGCCAATGCAGTTGCAAACGTATTAAATTTACCTGTAGTGGTTATTAGAAAAGACAATAAAGTAACTGAAGGATCTACGGTTTCTATTAATTATGTTTCAGGTTCATCTCGAAAAATAGAAACGATGGTATTATCCAAGCGCACATTAGCTGAGAATTCTAATGTTCTCGTTGTTGATGATTTTATGAGAGCAGGTGGCTCAATCAACGGTGTTATGAATTTAATGAATGAGTTTAAAGCACACGTAAAAGGGGTATCAGTACTTGTAGAATCGAAAGAAGTAAAGCAAAGATTAATAGAAGATTATACTTCCTTGGTAAGACTATCAGATGTCGATGAATATAATCAGAAATTTAAAGTAGAGCCAGGCAACAGCTTGTCTAAATTTTCTTAAAGGAGCGAATCACATCATGGAAATTATTAACACAAACAAAGCACCGGAAGCATTAGGACCTTATTCACATGCTACAGTAGTAAATGGTCTAGTATACACATCAGGTCAAATTCCACTTAATTTAGAAGGGGAAATTGTAAGCGATGATGTAAAAGATCAAACTAAACAAGTTTTAGAAAATTTATCTGTGGTACTTAAAGAAGCAGGTTCAGATTTAGAAAACGTTGTTAAAGCAACTATTTTTATTTCTGATATGAATGATTTTCAATATATAAATGAGGTATATGGAAATTATTTTGATAAACATCAACCAGCACGTAGTTGTGTCGAAGTAGCGCGACTACCTAAAGATGTTAAAGTAGAAATTGAATTGATTAGTAAAGTTAAATAAAGGATATAATTTTTCTTTTAAGCAATTGTCAAGCTTCTAATAAAACAAAGATATACTAGGGGGGCTCACTACATGAAAGTGACAGATGTAAGACTTAGAAAAATAGATACAGATGGTAGAATGAAAGCACTTGTTTCTATCACGCTAGACGAGGCATTCGTAATCCACGATTTACGTGTGATTGAAGGAAATTCAGGTCTATTCGTCGCAATGCCAAGTAAACGTACACCAGATGGTGAATTCCGCGATATCGCGCATCCAATCAACTCAGACATGAGACAAGAGATTCAAGATGCAGTGATGAAAGTATATGATGAAACTGATGAAGTGATTCCAGATAAAAATGCTACATCAGGCGAGTCTGACGAATCTAACGAAGCTTAAATATAAAAATTACATTGCAGAGTCGACATAACAGTATGTGTTGACTCTGTTTTTACATTTTCGTCATCTTTTAAATGAGCCCCTAATCCCCCTTTTCTCATTAAGTTGAATTGATTTCTCAAATTTTGAACGCGATTTGTCAAAAGTAATAAATATGAATTTAAATAAATCGAGTCATCTTGCATATAATAAAAATATAAAATAGTCATATGATTGGGTGATTAAGACTTGGTAGGTTATATGTTGAAAGAGTGATAGCGGTTAAATTATAATAATAACGAAGTGTATATTTAATGGAGGGTTAGCATTCATGCAAAGACATGCAATAATATTGGCAGCGGGTAAGGGCACTAGGATGAAATCAAAAAAATACAAGGTGCTACATGAAATCGCTGGCAAAACTATGATAGAACATGTGGTTGAAAATGTTCAACAATCAGGTGTGAACCAATTAATTACAATTGTTGGTCACGGTGCTGAAAGTGTAAAAGACACATTGGGTGATCAATCACTATATAGTTTTCAAGAAGAGCAACTTGGGACGGCACATGCAGTAAAAATGGCACAATCTCATTTGATAAATAATGAGGGAACAACACTAGTTGTGTGTGGCGATACACCACTTATTACATCAGAAACACTTACATCTTTAATCGAGAGACATGAAACATCTCAGTCTCATGCAACAGTTCTAACTGCCACAGCAATCCATCCAACAGGTTATGGCAGAATTGTCAAAGATAGCGAAGGACATTTATTACGAATTGTAGAAGAAAAAGATGCTAACACAGAAGAAAAGGCAATTACTGAAATAAGTTCCGGAATCTTTGCGTTCGATAACAAAACTTTATTTGAAAAGTTAGAACAAGTTAATAATGATAATGCACAAGGAGAATATTATTTACCAGATGTCATTTCTTTAATTATTAATGAAAATGGTAGAGCAAGTACATATCACACTGATGATTTCGAAGAGATTATGGGTGTGAATGATAGAGTAATGTTAAGCCAAGCTGAAAAGGCATTACAGAAACGTATCAATCTATTTCATATGAGAAATGGTGTGACAATCATTGATCCAGATAGCACATTTATTGGACCAGATGTAAAAATTGGTATGGATACAATCATTGAACCTGGCGTAAGAATTAATGGTTCGACTGTAATTGGAGAAGAAGTTACAGTTGGACAGTATTCAGAAATTAATAATAGTGTGATTGCATCACATGCACATATTAAACAATCAGTAATCAACGATTCGGAAGTGGGCGAGCACACGAATGTTGGTCCATTTGCACAGTTAAGACCAGGGTCTCAACTAGGTGCAGAGGTTAAAGTAGGCAACTTTGTAGAAGTGAAAAAAGCTGAACTTAAAGACGGAGCTAAAGTATCACATTTAAGTTATATTGGCGATGCGGTTATTGGCGAACGTACAAATATTGGTTGTGGCTCTATTACTGTTAACTATGATGGTGTGAATAAGTTCAAAACTGTGATTGGTAAAGATGCGTTTATTGGATGTAATACAAACTTAATTGCACCGGTAACAGTTGGAGATCATTCGCTTATAGCAGCAGGATCAACAATCACTGATGATATCCCAAATGAAAGTTTAGCACTGGCACGAGCAAGACAAGTTAATAAAGATGGTTATTTAAGCAACAAAAATAAATAGCTGAAATGAATATGTAAAATTAGTATTTAGACTTTGGCATAGTAATCAAGTTTAATTTTCTATATAATAGTAGTTGTGTAAGTAAATAATTGGAGGACTATAAATGTTAAATAATGAATATAAGAATTCATCGCTAAAGATCTTTTCACTCAAAGGTAATGAACCTTTAGCACAGGAAGTTGCAGATCATGTAGGGATTGAATTAGGTAAGTGTTCTGTTAAGCGTTTCAGTGATGGAGAAATTCAAATCAATATCGAAGAAAGTATTCGTGGTTGCGATGTCTTTATTATCCAACCTACTTCATACCCAGTTAATCTACATCTAATGGAATTACTTATTATGATTGACGCTTGTAAACGTGCATCAGCGGCAAATATTAACATCGTAGTACCTTATTATGGGTATGCTCGTCAAGACAGAAAAGCACGTAGTCGTGAACCGATTACTGCTAAGTTAGTAGCTAATTTAATTGAAACTGCAGGGGCTAATCGCATGATTGCTTTAGATTTACATGCACCTCAAATCCAAGGTTTCTTTGATATTCCAATTGATCATTTAATGGGCGTACCTATTTTAGCGCAACATTTCCAAAATGATCCTGCCATTAATCCGGAAGAATGTGTTGTTGTTTCTCCTGACCATGGTGGTGTAACAAGAGCACGTAAATTGGCAGACATTTTAAAAACTCCAATTGCAATTATTGATAAACGTCGTCCTAAACCAAACGTAGCTGAAGTAATGAATATTGTGGGCGATATTGAGGGCAGAACAGCCATTATTATTGATGATATTATTGATACAGCTGGAACTATTACATTAGCAGCACAAGCATTAAAAGATAAAGGTGCTAAAGAGGTATATGCATGTTGTACACACCCTGTATTATCAGGTCCAGCTAAAGAACGTATAGAGAATTCAGCTATTAAAGAACTTATCGTAACAAATTCAATTCAATTAGAAGAAAGTCGTAAACCTACAAATACTAAAGAACTTTCAGTTGCTGGTTTAATTGGTAAAGCCATTATCCGAGTATACGAAAGAGAATCAGTAAGTGTATTATTCGACTAAAATTGTTAAATGAGTTTGACGAAAGCAATATAAGCGTGTATAATACATTCGTTCGTGATTATACGAATAAATAAACACTTGCAAGCAACGAATGATGTTGATGGGTAAGTGAGGAGCTCGTAAAAGAGCGAAAAATGAAAGGTGGAAATAGAATGACTTCATTAAAGTCAATCATCCGTCAAGGTAAACAAACACGTTCTGACCTTAAACAATTAAGAAACGCTGGTAAAGTACCTGCAGTTGTATATGGTTACGGAACAAAAAATACTTCAGTTAAAGTTGATGAAGTTGAATTTATCAAAGTTATCCGTGAAGTAGGACGTAACGGTGTTATCGAATTAGGTGTTGGTTCTAAATCAATCAAAGTAATGGTATCAGATTATCAATATGATCCATTGAAAAACCAAATCACTCATATCGATTTCTTAGCTATCAACATGACTGAAGAACGTACTGTAGAAGTACCAGTTCAATTAGTTGGTGAAGCAGTAGGCGCTAAAGAAGGCGGCGTAGTTGAACAACCATTATTCAACTTAGAAGTTACTGCAACTCCAGATAATATCCCAGAAGTAATTGAAGTTGATATCACTGAATTAAATATCAACGATAGCTATTCAGTTGCTGATATTAAAGTATCTGGTGACTTCACTATTGAAAACGAACCAGAAGATTCTATCGTAACTGTAGTACCTCCAACAGATGAGCCTACTGAAGAAGAAGTAGAAGCTATGGAAGGCGAAGCAGCTACTGAAGAACCTGAACGTGTTGGTGAAGAAAACGACGACGAAGAAGAAGAAAATAAAGAAGAAGAATAAGATTTTATTTTAACGAATAAGGTTTTATAAAGTTTCTTAACTTTCTTAACGGGCACTATGCTTATACTAATAAGCATAGTGCTTTTTGTGTTATTATAGGGGATGATTATAAATTTGTGGCTAAGATATTAGGAGATAAAGCATACGTAAAATGACAGATAAATGAAATGATTGAGTATGTAAATTAAAGAAGTCACTTAATAAATAAAGAATAAACATGGAGGTAACGACATATGAAATGTATTGTAGGTCTTGGGAATATTGGTAAACGATTTGAATTAACAAGACACAATATTGGCTTCGAAGTCATTGACTATATACTAGAACGACATAATTTCACCTTGGATAAACAAAAATTCAAAGGTGCATATACAATTGAAAGGATGAATGGTGACAAAGTTCTGCTTATTGAACCTATGACAATGATGAACTTGTCTGGTGAAGCTGTAGCGCCATTGATGGATTACTACAATATTGACGTAGACGATTTAATTGTATTATATGACGATTTAGACTTAGAACAAGGACAAGTACGTTTACGTCAAAAAGGTAGTGCAGGCGGTCATAATGGTATGAAATCAATTATCAAAATGCTTGGCACTGACCAATTTAAGAGAATTCGTATTGGTGTTGGTCGACCAACGAATGGTATGTCTGTTCCTGATTATGTACTTCAACGTTTTTCTAAAGAAGAAATGACTACAATGGAGAAAGTTATTGAACATTCAGCTAATGCTGTAGAAGCATTCATTGAAACATCTCGATTTGACAATGTGATGAATGAATATAATGGTGAAGTGAATTGAGACAAGTTATTTCTAATTATGTAAAAGAAGATAAACGTTTTCAGGAATTAGACCAGGTTTTTGGCCAAGATAATATTTTAGTTACGGGTCTATCACCTTCAGCAAAAGCAACCATTATTGCTGAAAAATATTTAGCTGATCAAAAACAAATGTTGTTAGTAACTAATAATCTGTATCAAGCAGATAAAATCGAAGTGGATATATTACAATATGTCAGTGGTGAAGAAATTTATAAATACCCAGTTCAAGATATCATGACCGAAGAATTTTCTACACAAAGCCCTCAACTTATGAGTGAGCGTGTTAGAACGCTAACCGCTCTTGCTCATGGGGAAAAAGGGTTATTTATTGTTCCGTTAAATGGATTGAAAAAGTGGTTAACACCAGTAGAAATGTGGCGCAATCATCAAATGACGTTAAATGTTGGTGATGATATGGATGTTGACGATTTTCTGAATAAATTAGTCAATATGGGATATCGTAGAGAAAGTGTTGTTTCTCACATTGGTGAATTCTCACTTAGAGGTGGCATTATAGATATTTATCCTTTAATTGGAGCCCCTGTTAGAATTGAATTATTTGATACAGAAATAGATTCAATTCGTGATTTCGATGTGGAAACACAACGCTCTAACGATAACTTAGAATCAGTAGAAATTACTACGGCAAGTGACTATATTATTACTGATGAAGTGATTAATCATCTACAAACACAATTAAAGACCGCTTATGAAGATACAAGACCAAAAATTGAAAAATCTGTGAGAAATGACTTAAAAGAGACATATGAAAGTTTCAAACTTTTTGAATCTACGTTCTTTGATCATCAATTATTACGACGATTAGTGGCATTTATGTATGACCAACCATCAACGATTATTGATTATTTTGCGAATGATGTTGTGATAGCTGTTGATGAATATAATCGTATTAAAGAAACAGAAGAAACGTTAACGACTGAAGTTGATGATTTTATTAATAACTTAATTGAAAGTGGTAATGGATTTATTGGTCAAAGTTTTATGCAATATGATGGCTTTGAAACTTTATTAGAAGAACGACCTGTGGCTTATTTTACACTTTTCACTTCTTCAATGCCTGTTGAATTAGATCATATTATTAAATTCTCATGTAAACCAGTACAGCAGTTCTATGGTCAATACGACATTATGCGTTCAGAGTTCCAAAGATTTATCCATAATGACTATGCGATTGTAGTATTGGTCGAAACAGAGACGAAGGTTGAACGTATACAATCAATGCTTAATGAAATGCATATACCAGTCGTAACACATATTGATCAGGCTTCAACAAGTGGCCAAGCAGTTGTTGTAGAAGGCAGTCTGTCTGAAGGTTTTGAATTACCCTATATGCAGTTAGTGGTTATTACAGAAAGGGAATTATTTAAGACCAAGCAGAAAAAGCAACGTAAACGTACTAAAACAATGTCGAATGCAGAAAAAATTAAGTCATACCAAGATTTAAATGTTGGAGATTATGTTGTTCACGTTCATCACGGTGTAGGACGATATTTAGGTGTAGAAACTTTAGAAGTTGGAGAACAACATAGGGACTATATCAAGTTACAGTACAAAGGTACAGACCAATTGTTCGTTCCGGTTGATCAAATGGATCAAGTTCAAAAATATGTTGCTTCCGAAGACAAATCACCTCGCTTAAATAAACTAGGTGGAACTGAATGGAAAAAGACGAAAGCTAAAGTTCAACAAAGTGTTGAAGACATAGCAGATGAATTAATCGATTTATATAAACAAAGAGAAATGTCAGTTGGCTATCAATTTGGTCCAGACACTGAAGAACAGTCTACGTTTGAATTAGACTTCCCATATGAGCTAACACCAGACCAAAGTAAATCTATTGATGAAATAAAAGGGGACATGGAACGTGAACGTCCAATGGATCGCTTATTATGTGGTGATGTAGGTTATGGTAAGACTGAGGTTGCTGTTCGTGCCGCTTTCAAAGCTGTCATGGAAGGTAAACAGGTCGCATTCCTTGTACCTACGACGATATTAGCTCAACAACATTACGAAACATTAATTGAACGTATGCAAGATTTTCCAGTTGAAATTCAATTGATTAGTAGATTCCGCTCAACTAAAGAAGTGAAAGAAACTAAAGAAGGACTCAAATCTGGTTATGTAGATATTGTTGTAGGTACACATAAGTTATTAGGTAAGGATATCCATTACAAAGATTTAGGCTTACTCATTGTCGATGAAGAACAACGTTTTGGTGTGCGTCATAAAGAAAGAATTAAGACGCTGAAAAATAATGTAGATGTGTTAACGTTAACAGCTACGCCGATACCAAGAACATTGCATATGAGTATGCTTGGTGTGCGTGATTTATCAGTCATCGAAACACCACCTGAAAATCGTTTCCCAGTGCAAACTTATGTTTTAGAACAAAATACCAACTTTATTAAAGAAGCATTAGAACGAGAACTATCTCGTGATGGTCAAGTATTCTATTTATATAATAAAGTTCAGTCCATCTATGAAAAGAGAGAGCAACTTCAAATGTTAATGCCAGATGCCAACATAGCTGTCGCACATGGACAAATGACTGAACGAGATTTAGAGGAAACAATGCTCAGTTTCATCAATCATGAATACGATATCTTAGTGACTACGACAATCATTGAAACTGGTGTCGATGTACCAAATGCGAATACATTGATTATTGAAGAAGCGGATCGCTTCGGTTTAAGTCAATTGTACCAATTACGTGGACGTGTAGGTCGTTCAAGTAGAATAGGGTATGCTTATTTCCTTCATCCTGCAAATAAGGTATTAAATGAAACAGCTGAGGAAAGACTACAAGCCATTAAAGAATTTACCGAATTAGGTTCAGGATTTAAAATAGCGATGCGCGACTTGAATATTAGAGGGGCAGGTAATTTACTTGGGAAACAACAACATGGATTTATAGATTCAGTTGGTTTCGACTTATACTCTCAAATGCTTGAAGAAGCGGTCAATGAAAAACGGGGTATCAAAGAGGAAGCGCCAGATGTTCCTGATGTAGAAGTCGAACTGAATTTAGATGCCTATTTACCGGCGGAATATATTCAAAATGAACAAGCTAAAATTGAAATTTATAAAAAACTACGCAAAGTGGAAACAGAAGATCAACTCATGGATATTAAAGATGAACTCATCGATCGCTTCAACGATTATCCAACTGAAGTTGAACGTTTATTAGATATTGTAGAAATCAAAACGCATGCACTTCATGCAGGTATTACAAAAATTAAAGATATGGGTAAACAAATTCAAATATTCTTATCTGAGAAATCAACTGCTGATATTGACGGAGAGGCATTATTTAAAAATACACAACCGCTTGGAAGAACGATGAAGGTCGGCGTAGAGAATGGTGCAATGAAAGTGACACTCACTAAATCTAAACAATGGCTAGACAACTTAAAATTCTTAGTGAAATGTATTGAAGAAAGTATGAGCATTAAAGATGAAGCATAAAGCGGCATTTAATGGTGTAGTGATATTAACGCTTGCGTTAGTCATCGTTAAAGTATTAAGTGCGATATATAGAGTACCCTATCAAAATATACTTGGTGATGAAGGATTGTATGCTTATCAACAAGTTTATCCTATTGTTGCTTTAGGTATGATTTTATCTATGAATGCTATTCCAAGTGCAGTGACGCAAAACTTAGGTTTGGACCACCGTTCACAATACTATTCTAAAGTGCTACTTATTATACAAAGTGTAGGTATTGGTATATGTTTAGTTGTATTTGCGAGTGCAGGCATTATTTCCCGCTTAATGGGTGATGGACATTTAGCACCTATGATTAGAATGTCTAGTTTTAGTTTCGCATTTGTTGGTGTGTTAGGTGTATTAAGAGGATATTTTCAATCTAGACAAGAAATGAATGTGCCAGCTATTTCCCAGGTTATAGAACAATTCATTCGAGTGGGATTTATTATGGTAGCTATTTTCCTATTTTTGACACAACATTGGACGATATACCAAGCTGGCTCGTTATCAATCATTGCTTCTTCAATCGGATTTTTAGGTTCAACACTTTATCTAGTATCTAAACGACCGTTTAAGTTGAAATTAGCTTCTAAAGGAACCAAAATTCAATGGACCCAGTTACTTATTGCTATTCTTATTTTTGCTTTGAGTCAGTTAATTGTTATTTTGTGGCAAGTCGCAGATAGTTTTACTGTCATCCATACTTTGAAAATGACAGGCCTGCCATTTGAAGAGGCTATTAAACAAAAAGGTGTATATGATAGAGGGGCTTCTTTTATTCAAATGGGCTTAATTGTAACAACAACGTTTAGTTTTGTCCTAATTCCTTTATTAACCGAAGCCATTCAAAATAAGCAATCGATTCAAATGTATAGATATGCGAACGCCTCATTAAAAATTACAATATTGATTAGTTCGGCAGCAGGCATTGGTTTGATGAATGTCTTACCGCTTATGAATAAAGTGTTTTTCAAGACAGATAGCGAGACAGTAACGTTATGCGTTTATATGTTGACGGTTATTGGTGTATCATTGATTATGATGGATATTGCATTATTACAAGTACTCAATCAAATCAAACCGATAGTGATTGGCTTTACATTAGGTTTATTATCTAAAGCTATATTCAATATAGTTTTCATATATCAACTTCACATTTTAGGCGCTAGTATAAGTACAGTATTATCGTTGATTATTTTTGCGAGTATACTTCACCGCGCCGTCTTGAAATCTTATCATTTTAATCAAATGAACAAATTTATTATAAAATTAGTAGGCGGGTTGTTTATAATGTCAGTTATTGTCCAACTGATGATGACTATCTTACCTTCTAGCGGACGTTTAATTGGATTAATATCTTTATTAATCAGTGCCATAGTTGGTGTAGGTGTATTTATGATATACGTCGGTATTTTTAATGTCCTAAGTTATAGGGAATTGAAATTTTTACCTTTAGGAGACAAGTTATATCACTTTAAGAAAGGAAGACGTTCATGACGCATACGATTACGATTATTGGTTTAGGGAACTATGACATCGATGATTTGCCTTTAGGTATATATCGATTTATTCAAAAGCAAGATAAAATATATGCACGCACTCTTGAACACCCTGTAATTAAGTCACTTAAAAATGAAATTGATTTTGAGGGCTTTGATGATATATACGAAGCAAATGATCAGTTTGAAGCTGTTTACGATCATATTGTAGAACAGTTGATTAATAAAGCACACCAATCGGATATTGTATACGCTGTGCCTGGACATCCTCGTGTTGCTGAAACGACGACTGCTAAGTTAATGGCGTATCATAATCAGAATGAGGATATAGAAGTGAAGGTATTAGGTGGAAAAAGCTTCATTGATGATGTATTCGAAGCGGTTGCAGTTGAACCTAATGATGGGTTTACCTTACTAGATGGTACCGCACTAGAAGAAGCGAAACTAAATGTTCGCACTAATACTTTGATAACTCAAGTATATAGCGCAATGGTAGCAGCAGATATCAAGTTGACGTTGATGGAACGTTATCCCGATGATCATATTGTAAAAATTGTTACAGGTGCACGTAGTGGTGAAGCACAAGTAACTGAATGTGCTTTATTTGAGCTAGATCATTTTGACACTGCTTTTAATAATTTAACAAGTGTCTTTGTGCCTAAAATAGTAGCAAATGAATCACTATATAATGATTTTAATTTTGCTGAACAAACGATTGATTTACTTGTTGATGATGAAAAAGGTTGTCCTTGGGATAAAGTTCAAACACATCAATCATTAAAACGTTATCTGTTAGAAGAGACGTTTGAACTATTTGAGGCTATTGATAATGAAGACGACTGGCACATGGTGGAAGAATTAGGAGATATACTATTACAGGTATTATTGCATACAAGTATCGGTAAAAAAGAAGGTTATTTTGATTTAAAAGAAGTAGTCGCAAGTTTAAATGCTAAAATGATTCGTCGTCACCCACATATATTTAGTGATGAATCTGCTGAATCCATAGAGGATTTAAAAACGATATGGGCAACTGCTAAATCTAATGAAGGTAAAAAACCACGTGTGAAATTCGAGAAAGTATTTGCAGACCATTTCATGTCATTGTATGATAAAACAAAAAATAAAGATTTTGACGAAGTGGCTCTTAAACAATTTTTAGAGCAAGGAGAGACTCATCAATGAGATTAGATAAATTTTTAAAAGTGTCTAGATTAATTAAACGTCGTACATTAGCTAAGGAAATTAGTGACCAAGGACGTATTACGATTAATGGTAATGTAGCAAAAGCAGGTACAGATGTTAAAGTTGGAGATGAACTCGTTATTCGTTTCGGCCAAAAACTTGTAACCGTCAATGTAACCGGATTAAATGAACATGCATCTAAAGAAAATGCTAAAGGTATGTATGAATTAGTAAAAGAAGAGCGTATTAATGAATCTGAATAGACAAAGTGAGGTGACAAGCTATGAATAATAAAGTTGAAAATATCGGTAATCATTATACATCTAAAGAGAACCAAAAAAAGCAACGACAACGTAAAAAGATGCGTGTAGTACGTCGAAGAATCACGTTGTTTGGTGGTATCATGCTAGCGATTATCATTTTATTATGCATTATGCTTGTCTTCCAAAAACACAGTAACGAAAAAGATGCAGTCGAAAGAAAACATAAAGAAGAGCAATTTCAAAAGCAACAAGATGAAGAAATCGCATTGAAAGAAAAGTTAAATAATTTGAATGATAAAGATTATATCGAAAAAGTGGCGCGAGATGATTATTATTTAAGTAATAAAGGCGAAGTGATTTTTAGATTGCCAAATGATAATAAATCCTCTAAGGCTAAATCTTCAGATGAGAATAATTAATTAAAGAGAAATAAAATAATCGCATTATAGCATTGTGAAATTGCTTCAACAGGAATATAATAAAGTTAAAATCGAATGAAATCGGGAGGATTTATTTAGAATATGTCAATCGAAGTAGGAAATAAGCTTAAAGGTAAAGTCACTGGTATTAAAAAATTCGGTGCATTCGTTGAGTTACCTGAAGGAAAAAGTGGCTTAGTCCATATTAGTGAAGTGGCTGACAACTATGTTGAAAATGTGGAAGATCATTTATCTTTAGGTGATGAAGTAGAAGTTAAAGTACTTTCAATTGCGGATGATGGCAAAATTAGTCTTTCAATTAAAAAAGCGAAAGATCGTCCACAACGTAAACCACAGCACAATAATAAATCACATCAAAGTAAACCTGCTCCAAAAGGCGAAGACTTTGAAAAGAAATTAAGTAACTTCTTAAAAGATAGTGAAGATAAATTAACTTCTATTAAACGTCAAACTGAATCTAGACGTGGTGGTAAAGGTTCAAGACGTTAATTTCATAAACCAAGTCTGTTGTAATAACTTAACATAGCTTTTGTATTGCTAATTACTTTGAATAACAGACAATCTAAGACTGTTTCTTGATGAAGGAGCAGTCTATTTTTATTGTAACAATGTATTGATGATAGGTTATTTAAATGCTTGGAGGTGAAAGGTATGATGGAACTTGATGCTACAGGGTGGTCCAAACAGGATCATATTGTATTAGCCGTATCAACAGGTATAGATAGTATGTGTTTACTACATCTTTTATTAAATGAATATCAACATACATATAGCAAACTGACATGTATTCATGTAAATCACGGGTTAAGACAAGCATCCATAGAAGAAGAGGCATTTTTTAAAACGTATTGTGAAGAACATCAAATCGAGTATTTTATCAAACGATTAGATTTATCAGAAACAGTTGAAGCGGGGAACAGTATTCAAAATGTATCTCGCCAATACAGGTATGATTGGTTTGATAGTATCATGAAACAACTTGGGGCCAATGTGTTACTGACTGCACATCATCAAGATGATCAAATCGAAACCATCTTTTATAGATTGTTTACTGGTAGATTTACACGTAGTCATTTAGGTATTGCCTATACTTCTCAACGTAGTAGTTACCAACTTATTCGTCCAATGCTAGACATCTCAAAAGCTGCTATCAAATCTTATCAAAATCAATATAACATTCCGTTTTTTGAGGATGTATCTAATCATAAAAATGTATACGTCAGAAATGATATAAGAAATCGTATCATACCAGCAGTAATGGATAATCAACAACTAGACGTAGCACACTTATTAAAATTAAAATCATGGCATGATCAAGAATTAGCTACACTTAGAAAATCGGCACATCACTTTATCAAAGAAGCAGTACAAGTATCAGAGAAGCAAGATAAAATAGTGATTCCTAGAGGACGATTTAATCGATTGACAGATAATATGAAAGTACATGTGCTTGATCAATTGTTTGAAAAGACAACACTGTCTAAAACGATATCTGATAAAATGTATCAAACATGGTTTAATCAAATTTCAAATCAAAAATCACAATTCACAATTGATATAACAGATAAATGGATAATTCAAATTGCATATGATACATTAATAATAATGGCTAATACAGAAATGAACGACGTGAATTCAACACAAGTCATCGAAGTACCTCATACATATCGTTTTGGTGATTATGAGATTGAAATACAACCTGACTTTCCATTAAATCAGTTCCCATTAACAATAAGACAACGTCAAAATGGCGATCGTTTTTTATTAAATGGATATGCTGGCAAACATAAAAAAGTAAGTCGATTGTTAATAGATAAAAAAATCGATGCTATTGAACGAAATCGTTTACCAGTTGTTATCAATGCAGAAGGTAAAATAATTGCTGTAGGTCAATTGTTTATGAACAAAGACTATAAACATTATATAAATATTAGAAATATTGGAGATGAATAACAAATGCACGAGGATATAAAAAGTATTGTATTAAGTGAAGAAGATATTCAAACGATTTGCAAGGATTTAGGACAACAGTTAACTAAAGATTACCAAGATAAGCCACTTGTTTGTGTGGGTATCTTAAAAGGGTCAGTTATGTTTATGGCAGACTTAATTAAGCGAATTGATACACACTTATCAATCGACTTTATGGATGTTTCAAGTTACCACGGGGGTACTGAATCTACAGGTGAAGTTCAAATTATCAAAGATTTAGGTTCATCAATTGAAAATAAAGATGTACTCATTATCGAAGATATTTTAGAAACTGGAACTACATTAAAATCCATCACTGAATTATTAGAATCACGTAAAGTCAACTCATTAGAAATTGTTACTCTATTAGATAAACCAAATCGTAGAAAAGCTGATATTGAAGCTAAATACGTCGGCAAAAAAATCCCAGATGAATTCGTAGTCGGATATGGATTGGATTATGGTGAGCATTACAGAAACTTACCTTATATTGGTACTTTAAAACCTGAAGTTTATTCATAAAATATAGATTAGATTAAATCGATACGTTGGACACGATGTTTTTTTTGCTATGATTCAACATCAATATAGTGTAGACTCGATTTAAATCGTAAAAATCTAATTAAATTAGATATTTTGCAATCACGATATTATGAAAAATAAAAATCTCTATAGTGGAAATTGACTAAAATTGATAAACCAATACTAAAGTTGAAATAGTAGCCTGCTAAAGATGTATTGTGTTACAATTTTTGTTAGTTTTATTATTGGAAGTAGGAGGAAATGTCACATGCAGAAAGCGTTTCGCAATGTGCTAGTTATCGCAATTATAGGCGTTATCATATTTGGCCTGTTTTCTTTCTTAAATGGTAATGGAAATATGCCAAAACAGCTTACATATACGCAGTTTGTTAATAAATTGGATAAAGGCGATTTAAAATCATTAGAAATCCAACCTGAGCAAAATGTATACATGGTAAGTGGTAAAACAAAAAATGGTGAAGATTATTCATCAACAATATTATTTAATAATGAAAAAGATTTACAAAAAATCACTGATACAGCGAAAAAACAAGATGGATTGAAATTTACAGTTAAAGAAGAAGAAGAACAAAGTGTATTTGTTAGTATCTTAACAACATTGATTCCAGTTTTAATCATTGCTTTATTATTTATTTTCTTCCTTAGCCAAGCCCAAGGTGGGGGCGGCGGTGGTCGTATGATGAACTTTGGTAAATCCAAAGCGAAAATGTACGATAGTAGTAAACGCCGTGTTCGTTTCTCAGATGTTGCAGGCGCAGATGAAGAGAAACAAGAACTTGTTGAAATAGTAGATTTCTTAAAAGACAACAAGAAATTCAAACAAATGGGATCTAGAATTCCGAAAGGTGTTTTACTTGTAGGTCCTCCAGGTACTGGTAAAACATTACTTGCACGTGCAGTTGCAGGTGAAGCTGGTGCACCATTCTTCTCAATTAGTGGTTCAGACTTTGTTGAGATGTTTGTTGGTGTTGGTGCTAGCCGTGTGCGTGATTTATTTGAAAATGCGAAGAAAAATGCACCATGTATTATTTTCATAGATGAAATTGATGCAGTAGGTCGTCAACGTGGTGCTGGTGTCGGTGGTGGACACGATGAACGTGAACAAACATTGAACCAATTATTAGTCGAAATGGATGGCTTTGGTGAAAATGAAGGTATTATTATGATTGCTGCAACAAACCGTCCTGATATTTTAGACCCAGCGTTATTACGTCCAGGTCGTTTCGATAGACAAATTCAAGTAGGTCGTCCAGATGTTAAAGGTCGTGAAGCAATTTTACATGTTCATGCGAAAAACAAACCACTTGATGAAACTGTTGATTTAAAAGCTATTTCTCAAAGAACACCAGGATTCTCTGGTGCGGATTTAGAAAACTTATTAAATGAAGCATCGTTAATCGCAGCTCGTGAAGGTAAGAACAAAATTGATATGCGTGATATCGAGGAAGCAACAGACCGAGTTATTGCTGGTCCTGCTAAAAAATCACGTGTCATCTCTGATAAAGAACGAAACATTGTTGCACACCATGAAGCAGGTCATACAATTATCGGTATGGTGCTTGATGAAGCAGAAGTTGTACACAAAGTAACAATTGTTCCAAGAGGACAAGCTGGCGGTTATGCAATGATGCTACCTAAACAAGATCGTTTCTTAATGACTGAACCAGAACTATTAGACAAAATCTGTGGTTTATTAGGTGGTCGAGTTTCAGAAGATATTAACTTTGGTGAAGTATCAACTGGAGCTTCTAACGACTTTGAAAGAGCAACTCAAATTGCACGTTCTATGGTTACTGAATATGGTATGAGTAAAAAGCTTGGACCATTACAATTCTCTAGTAGCGGTGGCGGTCAAGTATTCTTAGGTAAAGACATGCAAGGTGAACCTAACTATTCTGGCCAAATCGCTTACGAAATTGATAAAGAAGTACAACGTATCGTTAAAGAACAATATGAGCGTTGTAAAGAAATCTTATTAGAGCATCAAGAACAATTAAAACTTATTGCTAAAACTTTACTTACAGAAGAAACATTGGTTGCTGAACAAATCCAATCATTATTCCATGAAGGTAAATTACCTGAGGTTGACTACGATTCAGCTGAAGTCGTTAAAGAAACTAATTCAGAATTTGATGAAGGTAAATATGGCAAATCATACGAAGATGTTCGTAAAGAGCAATCGTTAGATCATAAAGGTGAAGACAAACATAATGAAGATGAGTCAGAAGATGAACCAACTGGTCATGAACAATCACCGAATATAGACAAACCATATAATCCTAACGATCCAAATCATAGAGAGTAAAGAAGCACATAGTTTAATCTCCCTACTATCACACATATAGTAGGGAGATATTTTTGTATAAATAAAGCAATGTGTATTTTTGTAAATAATGTTTGTATAAACAAACAACCAAATTTATCTAAAAACAAATCATTTCATGAAAATAAACAACAGATGTATAATAGTTATTCGAAAATGATATTTATTAAAAGAAACGAAGCATCGTAAAGATATATAAAAGGAGTAATTAAATAATGACACATGACTATATTGTTAAAGCACTAGCCTTTGATGGTGAAATTAGAGCATATGCAACATTAACAACAGAATCAGTACAGGAAGCTCAAACAAGACACTATACGTGGCCAACAGCTTCAGCTGCAATGGGAAGAACGATGACTGCTACTGTAATGATGGGAGCAATGCTAAAGGGAGATCAGAAATTAACTGTAACGGTTGATGGTCGTGGTCCTATTGGCAGAATTATCGCAGATGCAGATGCTAAAGGTAATGTACGCGCTTATGTGGATCATCCACAAACACATTTTCCATTAAACGAACAAGGAAAATTAGATGTTAGACGAGCAGTAGGGACAGAAGGTTCTATACAAGTAGTTAAGGATGTAGGAATGAAAGATTATTTTTCCGGTTCAAGTCCAATAGTATCTGGTGAACTAGGAGAAGATTTTACGTACTATTATGCGACAAGTGAACAAACACCATCTTCTGTTGGTTTAGGAGTACTTGTTAATCCAGATAATACGATTAAAGCAGCAGGCGGATTCATTATCCAAGTGATGCCTGGTGCCAAAGAAGAAACAATCAGTAAATTAGAAGAAGCAATTAATCAAATGACACCAGTATCTAAACTCATTGAGCAAGGATTGACACCGGAAGGAATTTTAAATGAAATTCTTGGAGAAGAACATGTCCAAATTTTAGAAACTTCACCTGCACAATTTGAATGTAATTGTAGTCATGAAAAATTCTTGAATGCTATTAAAGGTTTAGGGGAAGCAGAAATCACAGATATGATTAAAGAAGATCATGGTGCGGAAGCAGTTTGTCACTTCTGTGGAAATAAATATAATTATAGTGAAGCTGAGCTTAACCAATTATTAGAATCAATGGCATAAATTCAACAGAAGTTTATTACAAATTAAATTAGGGAATTTATTAAATGTATGTCGATAAATATGCACAAGATTTTGTAGGATATATTTGTTTTTTTAGAAAATTCTGATAGAATATAAATATCCGATAAAAAGACTAAGTTTTATTAATTCTATCTATAAGGAGTGTTTGGAATGGCACAAAAACCAGTAGAAAACATTACGCAAATTATTGGAAACACACCAGTAGTTAAATTGAGAAATGTTGTTGATGAAGATGCGGCAGATATTTACGTTAAATTAGAATATCAAAATCCAGGTGGTTCAGTTAAAGACCGTATAGCTTTAGCTATGATTGAAAAAGCTGAAAAAGAAGGTAAAATCAAACCTGGAGATACTATTGTGGAGCCGACAAGTGGTAACACAGGTATTGGTTTAGCATTTGTATGTGCAGCCAAAGGATACAAAGCAGTGTTCACTATGCCTGAAACAATGAGTCAAGAACGTCGTAACTTATTAAAAGCATATGGTGCAGAATTAGTATTAACACCTGGATCAGAAGCAATGAAGGGTGCAATTAAAAAAGCCAAAGAACTTAAAGAAGAGCATGGTTACTTTGAACCTCAACAATTCGAAAACCCAGCAAACCCTGAAGTTCATGAACTTACAACTGGTCCAGAATTAGTTGAACAGTTTGAAGGTAAAACAATCGATGCATTCTTAGCTGGCGTAGGTACTGGTGGCACATTATCTGGTGTCGGTAAAGTTTTAAGACAACAATACCCTGATATTGAAATAGTTGCTATCGAACCAGAAGCATCACCAGTTCTAAGTGGTGGAGAACCAGGGCCACATAAATTACAAGGTTTAGGTGCTGGATTTGTTCCGGATACGTTAAATACAGACATTTACGATAGTATTATTAAAGTAGGCAATGAAACTGCTATGGAAATGGCACGTCGTGTTGCAAAAGAAGAAGGTATTTTATCAGGAATTTCTTCTGGTGCCGCTATTCATGCAGCTATTCAAAAAGCTAAAGAATTAGGTAAAGGTAAAACAGTAGTAACAGTATTACCAAGTAATGGTGAACGTTACTTATCTACACCTTTATACTCATTTGATGACTAATTATATAAGCTACCAAAGCGAAGTCGTATAAATCGACTTCGCTTTTTTATTGGTTACATACGTATGAGTATAGCCAATTCATTTTTACTATTATTTAGAGTAGTTTATTTAATTTTTACCACTGAAATTATATTGAAAGTAGTGATATCATTATAAGTGATATGAAAAAGCATGAAATATTTCAAAATAGAAAAGGTGATTAAATGTCAAAAACTAAAATTATGGGCATACTTAACGTGACGCCAGATTCATTTTCAGATGGTGGGAAATATAATTCTGTTGAAAAAGCAGTTTCACGAGCGAAAGAAATGATTGATGAAGGTGTTGATATAGTTGATGTAGGTGGTGTTTCAACTCGGCCTGGATATCAAGAAGTTACTCTAGAAGAAGAGTTGGATAGAGTTATACCAGTTGTTGAAGCATTGATAGGGCTTAATGTACAAATATCAATTGATACATATAGAAGTGAAGTAGCAGAAGCTTGTTTGAAGTTAGGCGCTACAATGATTAATGATCAATGGGCTGGTTTGTACGATCCTAAAATATTGAAAGTAGTTGCTCAATATGATGCAGAAATTGTTCTAATGCATAATGGGGATGGTGAAAGAGATAAGCCAGTTGTAGATGAAATGCTTGTTACCTTATTAGCACAAGCTAATAAAGCTGAAATGGCAGGCATCCCACATTCTAAAATTTGGCTAGATCCTGGTATAGGGTTTGCTAAAACTAGAGATGAAGAAAACGAAGTGATGGCTCGACTTGATGAGTTAGTTGCAACAGATTATCCGATTTTATTGGCTACTAGTCGTAAAAGATTCATTAAAGAAATGATGGGTGGAGATTCAAAAGCCATTGAAAGGGACGAAGCTACAGCAGCAACAACTGCTTATGGTATAATGAAGGGCGTTCAAGCTGTGAGAGTACACAATGTTAAACTTAATTCACGTATTGCACAAAGCATGGATTTTCTAAAGGAGAATGAAAATGAACGACATCATATTTCTTAATGGAATGCGATTTTATGGTTATCACGGTGCATTGCCGGCAGAAAATGAAATAGGTCAAATATTCATAGTAGATATTACTTTGAAAGTAGATTTACATGATGCTGGTCAATCAGACGATGTGAAAGATACGGTACATTATGGAGAAGTCTTTGAAGATGTTAAAGAGATTGTTGAAGGAGAACCCTCTAATTTACTAGAACGTCTAGCAGAACGTATTGCCAAACGTATAAATTCACACTATAATCGTGTAATGGAAACGAAAGTTAGAATAACTAAAGAAAATCCTCCAATACCAGGACATTACGATGGGGTAGGTATAGAAATAGTGAGGGAGCGTAATTAAATGGTTAAAGCATATTTAGGCTTAGGAAGTAATATAGGTGATAGAGCACATCAATTACAACAAGCCATCCGAATTATTGACCAATACCAATACATTGATGTTACCTCTATATCTCCTATCTATGAAACAGAGCCAGTTGGTTACACTGATCAACCACAGTTTCTTAATTTATGTATAGAAATAGAGACAACATTAAATCCTCAGGAATTATTAAAGAGATGTTTAGAAACGGAAGAAGCACTTCACCGTGTAAGGAAGATTCGATGGGGGCCTAGAACACTAGATGTAGATATTTTACTGTATGGAAATGAAATCATTGAAGAAGATAATTTAATCATTCCTCACCCGAGAATGACAGAACGCGCTTTTGTGCTTATTCCATTGAATGATATCGCATCGAAACACATTGAACCCCGTTCCCAAAAATTGATTGAAAACTTAGTAATAGCAGATAGTACTGTTAAAAGATATATGTCTTAATGAGTAACGAAGAGATTGATGATGTGAGACACTACATAGTGACTTAAATTATTTAATTCTAGTTGTTTTTGAAAATTGATTAAGTTTTAACAGTTAAAGATAAAGTAGTAAATACTTTATTAGAACATTACCGTTTAGTAAAATGATATGGTGAGAAGATAGATGTTATGAAAAGATTTAGCACGCTTCTTGGCATCGCTATATTTAGAGTAGATAAAAGTGACTCTAAGATAACAAAGAGAAATGATTGATATACCTAAACATTTCTAACAAAATGTATAAAATAAATAATTGAAAAACAAGAAGCAAAAGGAGAGAAAGTTATGTCAGAAGAAATGAACGACCAAATGCAGGTACGCCGACAAAAACTACAAGAATTAAGAGATTTAGGAATTGATCCATTTGGTCAACGATACGATCGTTCTGCTTCAGCAGCTGAATTAAAAGCGGCTTGGGACGAATTCTCAAAAGAAGAATTACATGAAAAAGAAGAAGAAAGTCATGTTGCGATAGCAGGTCGTATTATGACTAAACGTGGAAAGGGTAAAGCAGGATTTGCACATGTGCAAGATCTTTCAGGACAAATTCAAATTTATGTTAGAAAAGATCAAATTGGAGAAGAACAATTTGATTTGTGGAAACATGCCGACCTAGGAGATATTGTCGGTGTTGAAGGTGTAATGTTTAAAACTAATACTGGTGAATTATCAGTTAAAGCAAAATCATTTACACTATTAACTAAAGCTTTAAGACCATTACCAGATAAATTCCACGGATTACAAGATATAGAACAACGTTATCGTCAACGTTATTTAGACTTAATCACAAATCAAGATAGTACACGAACATTTATTAATCGTAGTAAAATCATTCAAGAAATGCGTAATTATCTAAATCAAAAAGGTTTCTTAGAAGTAGAAACACCAATGATGCATCAAATTGCTGGAGGAGCTGCTGCTAGACCATTTGTGACACACCATAATGCACTAGACGCTACTTTGTATATGCGTATAGCTATCGAATTGCATTTAAAACGTTTAATCGTAGGCGGATTAGAAAAAGTATATGAAATTGGTCGCGTATTCCGTAATGAAGGTGTATCTACACGACATAACCCTGAATTTACAATGATTGAATTGTATGAAGCTTATGCAGATTACCATGATATTATGGACTTAACAGAATCAATGGTTAGACATATTGCTCAAGAAGTACTTGGATCAGCTAAGGTTCAATATAACGGAACTGAGATTGATTTAGAATCATCATGGAAAAGATTGCACATTGTTGATGCTGTGAAAGAAGCTACAGGTGTAGATTTCTATAATGTGAAATCTGATGAAGAAGCCAAAGCACTAGCGAAAGAACATGGAATTGAAATCACTGACAATATGAAATATGGTCATATTTTAAATGAATTCTTTGAGCAAAAAGTAGAAGAGACATTAATCCAACCAACATTCATATACGGTCATCCAATTGATATATCACCATTAGCTAAGAAAAACCCAGAAGATCCTAGATTTACAGATAGATTTGAATTGTTTATCGTAGGAAGAGAACATGCTAATGCCTTTACTGAGCTTAATGATCCTATCGATCAAAAAGAACGTTTTGAAGCTCAATTAGTCGAAAAAGAGCAAGGTAATGACGAAGCGCATGAAATGGACGAAGATTATATCGAAGCATTAGAATATGGTATGCCTCCTACAGGTGGTCTAGGAATCGGAATTGATAGATTAGTTATGTTATTAACTGATTCACCATCAATTAGAGACGTATTATTATTCCCTTATATGAGACAAAAATAATTTATCGAGAAACACCAATCACAATTGTGATTGGTGTTTTTATGTAATCTAATTGTTGAAAAAGTGAGATGAAATTAATTTTCCTCTTAAATTAATGTTACTTTTGATAAATAAAAGTAACTTATTTACTGATAGAAAGTAATAATACCTATAGTTAAGGAAAATGATGTGTGGTAGAATAGATCAAGTGGAAAAGGCGAAGGAATTGAAATTACGTCTTTCGAAAAAAATCAAAACAAACTATTGACTTTCTTAAGTTAATGAAGTAATATATAAAAGTCGTCAAAAACACGTAGTTCAGTTAACAGAATGTAAAATTAATTTTAACAAAGTGTAAAATTAACTATTGAAAAGTCATTAACAAACGTGTATTATTAATAAAGTAAGTTAATTTGTCTGGTGGCAATAGCAAAGAGGTCACACCTGTTCCCATGCCGAACACAGAAGTTAAGCTCTTTAGCGCCGATGGTAGTCGGACTAACGTTCCGCTAGAGTAGGACGTTGCCAGGCAATAGATAACAGGAGAATTAGCTCAGCTGGGAGAGCATCTGCCTTACAAGCAGAGGGTCGGCGGTTCGAACCCGTCATTCTCCACCATTTAATAGCCGGCCTAGCTCAATTGGTAGAGCAACTGACTTGTAATCAGTAGGTTGGGGGTTCAAGTCCTCTGGCCGGCACCATCTTTTGAGCCATTAGCTCAGTTGGTAGAGCATCTGACTTTTAATCAGAGGGTCAGAGGTTCGAATCCTCTATGGCTCATTACGATTTTATTTAAATTTTCTAAGCGAAATAATGCAGAAGTAGTTCAGCGGTAGAATACGACCTTGCCAAGGTCGGGGTCGCGGGTTCGAATCCCGTCTTCTGCTCCATTATTTTGCCGGGGTGGCGGAACTGGCAGACGCACAGGACTTAAAATCCTGCGGTGAGAGATCACCGTACCGGTTCGATTCCGGTCCTCGGCACCATCTTTAATAAGCGCCCGTAGCTCAACTGGATAGAGCGTTTGACTACGGATCAAGAGGTTATGGGTTCGACTCCTATCGGGCGCGCCATTTTTAAAGAATATAACTACATACGGGAAGTAGCTCAGCTTGGTAGAGCACTTGGTTTGGGACCAAGGGGTCGCAGGTTCGAATCCTGTCTTCCCGACTTCTTAATAAATGGGGGCTTAGCTCAGCTGGGAGAGCGCCTGCTTTGCACGCAGGAGGTCAGCGGTTCGATCCCGCTAGTCTCCACCATTATTTATTTCATTAAATGAACATTGAAAACTGAATGACAATATGTCAACGTTAATTCCAATAATGTAACGAAAGTTACAACAATTAATTTAGTTTTATGAGCTAATCAAACATCATAATTTTTTATGGAGAGTTTGATCCTGGCTCAGGATGAACGCTGGCGGCGTGCCTAATACATGCAAGTCGAGCGAACAGATAAGGAGCTTGCTCCTTTGACGTTAGCGGCGGACGGGTGAGTAACACGTGGATAACCTACCTATAAGACTGGGATAACTTCGGGAAACCGGAGCTAATACCGGATAACATATTGAACCGCATGGTTCAATAGTGAAAGGCGGCTTTGCTGTCACTTATAGATGGATCCGCGCCGTATTAGCTAGTTGGTAAGGTAACGGCTTACCAAGGCAACGATACGTAGCCGACCTGAGAGGGTGATCGGCCACACTGGAACTGAGACACGGTCCAGACTCCTACGGGAGGCAGCAGTAGGGAATCTTCCGCAATGGGCGAAAGCCTGACGGAGCAACGCCGCGTGAGTGATGAAGGTCTTCGGATCGTAAAACTCTGTTATCAGGGAAGAACAAATGTGTAAGTAACTGTGCACATCTTGACGGTACCTGATCAGAAAGCCACGGCTAACTACGTGCCAGCAGCCGCGGTAATACGTAGGTGGCAAGCGTTATCCGGAATTATTGGGCGTAAAGCGCGCGTAGGCGGTTTTTTAAGTCTGATGTGAAAGCCCACGGCTCAACCGTGGAGGGTCATTGGAAACTGGAAAACTTGAGTGCAGAAGAGGAAAGTGGAATTCCATGTGTAGCGGTGAAATGCGCAGAGATATGGAGGAACACCAGTGGCGAAGGCGACTTTCTGGTCTGTAACTGACGCTGATGTGCGAAAGCGTGGGGATCAAACAGGATTAGATACCCTGGTAGTCCACGCCGTAAACGATGAGTGCTAAGTGTTAGGGGGTTTCCGCCCCTTAGTGCTGCAGCTAACGCATTAAGCACTCCGCCTGGGGAGTACGACCGCAAGGTTGAAACTCAAAGGAATTGACGGGGACCCGCACAAGCGGTGGAGCATGTGGTTTAATTCGAAGCAACGCGAAGAACCTTACCAAATCTTGACATCCTTTGACCGCTCTAGAGATAGAGTCTTCCCCTTCGGGGGACAAAGTGACAGGTGGTGCATGGTTGTCGTCAGCTCGTGTCGTGAGATGTTGGGTTAAGTCCCGCAACGAGCGCAACCCTTAAGCTTAGTTGCCATCATTAAGTTGGGCACTCTAAGTTGACTGCCGGTGACAAACCGGAGGAAGGTGGGGATGACGTCAAATCATCATGCCCCTTATGATTTGGGCTACACACGTGCTACAATGGACAATACAAAGGGCAGCTAAACCGCGAGGTCAAGCAAATCCCATAAAGTTGTTCTCAGTTCGGATTGTAGTCTGCAACTCGACTACATGAAGCTGGAATCGCTAGTAATCGTAGATCAGCATGCTACGGTGAATACGTTCCCGGGTCTTGTACACACCGCCCGTCACACCACGAGAGTTTGTAACACCCGAAGCCGGTGGAGTAACCATTTATGGAGCTAGCCGTCGAAGGTGGGACAAATGATTGGGGTGAAGTCGTAACAAGGTAGCCGTATCGGAAGGTGCGGCTGGATCACCTCCTTTCTAAGGATATATTCGGAACATCTTCGTAGAAGATGAGGAATAACATTGACATATTGTATTCAGTTTTGAATGTTTATATAACATTCAACATATCTTCTTTTTCAAAGAAAGCGATTCGTAGACAATGCGTTGAGTTACTTTAAAGCGAAGTTTACTAGAGTAAATGAGTATTTAAAGTAATGATAACAAAACAGTATGCAAACGCTTGACTGGAAATAGAACTTGTACATTGAAAACTAGATAAGTAAGTAAAATAGATTTTACCAAGCAAAACCGAGTGAATTAGAGTTTTAAAGCTTGAATTCATAAGAAATAATCGCTAGTGTTCGAAAGAACACTCACAAGATTAATAACGCGTTTCCTGTAGGATGGAAACATAGATTAAGTTATTAAGGGCGCACGGTGGATGCCTTGGCACTAGAAGCCGATGAAGGACGTTACTAACGACGATATGCTTTGGGGAGCTGTAAGTAAGCGTTGATCCAGAGATTTCCGAATGGGGAAACCCAGCATGAGTTATGTCATGTTATCGATATGTGAATACATAGCATATCAGAAGGCAGACCCGGAGAACTGAAACATCTTAGTACCCGGAGGAAGAGAAAGAAAAATCGATTCCCTGAGTAGCGGCGAGCGAAACGGGAAGAGCCCAAACCAACAAGCTTGCTTGTTGGGGTTGTAGGACACTCTATACGGAGTTACAAAAGTATATATTAGACGAATCATCTGGAAAGTTGAATCAAAGAAGGTAATAATCCTGTAGTCGAAAATATATACTCTCTTGAGTGGATCCTGAGTACGACGGAGCACGTGAAATTCCGTCGGAATCTGGGAGGACCATCTCCTAAGGCTAAATACTCTCTAGTGACCGATAGTGAACCAGTACCGTGAGGGAAAGGTGAAAAGTACCCCGGAAGGGGAGTGAAAGAGAACTTGAAACCGTGTGCTTACAAGTAGTCAGAGCCCGTTAATGGGTGATGGCGTGCCTTTTGTAGAATGAACCGGCGAGTTACGATTTGATGCAAGGTTAAGCAGCTAATGTGGAGCCGTAGCGAAAGCGAGTCTGAATAGGGCGTTTAGTATTTGGTCGTAGACCCGAAACCAGGTGATCTACCCTTGGTCAGGTTGAAGTTCAGGTAACACTGAATGGAGGACCGAACCGACTTACGTTGAAAAGTGAGCGGATGAACTGAGGGTAGCGGAGAAATTCCAATCGAACTTGGAGATAGCTGGTTCTCTCCGAAATAGCTTTAGGGCTAGCCTCAAGTGATGATTATTGGAGGTAGAGCACTGTTTGGACGAGGGGCCCTTCTCGGGTTACCGAATTCAGACAAACTCCGAATGCCAATTAATTTAACTTGGGAGTCAGAACATGGGTGATAAGGTCCGTGTTCGAAAGGGAAACAGCCCAGACCACCAGCTAAGGTCCCAAAATATATGTTAAGTGGAAAAGGATGTGGCGTTGCCCAGACAACTAGGATGTTGGCTTAGAAGCAGCCATCATTTAAAGAGTGCGTAATAGCTCACTAGTCGAGTGACACTGCGCCGAAAATGTACCGGGGCTAAACATATTACCGAAGCTGTGGATTGTCCGTAGGACAATGGTAGGAGAGCGTTCTAAGGGCGTCGAAGCATGATCGCAAGGACATGTGGAGCGCTTAGAAGTGAGAATGCCGGTGTGAGTAGCGAAAGACGGGTGAGAATCCCGTCCACCGATTGACTAAGGTTTCCAGAGGAAGGCTCGTCCGCTCTGGGTTAGTCGGGTCCTAAGCTGAGGCCGACAGGCGTAGGCGATGGATAACAGGTTGATATTCCTGTACCACCTAGTATCGTTTTAATCGATGGGGGGACGCAGTAGGATAGGCGAAGCGTGCTATTGGATTGCACGTCCAAGCAGTAAGACTGAGTGTTAGGCAAATCCGGCACTCATAAGGTCAAGCTGTGATGGGGAGAGGAAATTGTTTCCTCGAGTCGTTGATTTCACACTGCCAAGAAAAGCCTCTAGATAGATAACAGGTGCCCGTACCGCAAACCGACACAGGTAGTCAAGATGAGAATTCTAAGGTGAGCGAGCGAACTCTCGTTAAGGAACTCGGCAAAATGACCCCGTAACTTCGGGAGAAGGGGTGCTCTTTAGGGTTAACGCCCAGAAGAGCCGCAGTGAATAGGCCCAAGCGACTGTTTATCAAAAACACAGGTCTCTGCTAAACCGTAAGGTGATGTATAGGGGCTGACGCCTGCCCGGTGCTGGAAGGTTAAGAGGAGTAGTTAGCTTCTGCGAAGCTACGAATCGAAGCCCCAGTAAACGGCGGCCGTAACTATAACGGTCCTAAGGTAGCGAAATTCCTTGTCGGGTAAGTTCCGACCCGCACGAAAGGCGTAACGATTTGGGCACTGTCTCAACGAGAGACTCGGTGAAATCATAGTACCTGTGAAGATGCAGGTTACCCGCGACAGGACGGAAAGACCCCGTGGAGCTTTACTGTAGCCTGATATTGAAATTCGGCACAGCTTGTACAGGATAGGTAGGAGCCTTTGAAACGTGAGCGCTAGCTTACGTGGAGGCATTGGTGGGATACTACCCTAGCTGTGTTGGCTTTCTAACCCGCACCACTTATCGTGGTGGGAGACAGTGTCAGGTGGGCAGTTTGACTGGGGCGGTCGCCTCCTAAAAGGTAACGGAGGCGCTCAAAGGTTCCCTCAGAATGGTTGGAAATCATTCATAGAGTGTAAAGGCATAAGGGAGCTTGACTGCGAGACTTACAAGTCGAGCAGGGTCGAAAGACGGACTTAGTGATCCGGTGGTTCCGCATGGAAGGGCCATCGCTCAACGGATAAAAGCTACCCCGGGGATAACAGGCTTATCTCCCCCAAGAGTTCACATCGACGGGGAGGTTTGGCACCTCGATGTCGGCTCATCGCATCCTGGGGCTGTAGTCGGTCCCAAGGGTTGGGCTGTTCGCCCATTAAAGCGGTACGCGAGCTGGGTTCAGAACGTCGTGAGACAGTTCGGTCCCTATCCGTCGTGGGCGTAGGAAATTTGAGAGGAGCTGTCCTTAGTACGAGAGGACCGGGATGGACATACCTCTGGTGTACCAGTTGTCGTGCCAACGGCATAGCTGGGTAGCTATGTATGGACGGGATAAGTGCTGAAAGCATCTAAGCATGAAGCCCCCCTCAAGATGAGATTTCCCAACTTCGGTTATAAGATCCCTCAAAGATGATGAGGTTAATAGGTTCGAGGTGGAAGCGTGGTGACACGTGGAGCTGACGAATACTAATCGATCGAAGACTTAATCAAAATTTATGTTTTGCGAAGCAAAATCATTTTACTTACTATCTAGTTTTGAATGTATAATACATTCCATTTGTCTGGTGACAATGGCAAGGAGGTCACACCTGTTCCCATGCCGAACACAGAAGTTAAGCTCCTTAGCGCCGATGGTAGTCGGACTAACGTTCCGCTAGAGTAGGACGTTGCCAGGCAATACCTATATTTGGCCGTGAGGTCATTTTTTTGTGAGGTATATACGATTAAAAATTATTTATAAAAAGTTATTGACTTTCGAGTTGATAAGGCGTATAATTAATTCTTGTCGGTAAAAGAAATGAACATTGAAAACTGAATGACAATATGTCAACGTTAATTCCAATAATGTAACGAAAGTTACAACAATTAATTTAGTTTTATGAGCTAATCAAACATCATAATTTTTTATGGAGAGTTTGATCCTGGCTCAGGATGAACGCTGGCGGCGTGCCTAATACATGCAAGTCGAGCGAACAGATAAGGAGCTTGCTCCTTTGACGTTAGCGGCGGACGGGTGAGTAACACGTGGATAACCTACCTATAAGACTGGGATAACTTCGGGAAACCGGAGCTAATACCGGATAACATATTGAACCGCATGGTTCAATAGTGAAAGGCGGCTTTGCTGTCACTTATAGATGGATCCGCGCCGTATTAGCTAGTTGGTAAGGTAACGGCTTACCAAGGCAACGATACGTAGCCGACCTGAGAGGGTGATCGGCCACACTGGAACTGAGACACGGTCCAGACTCCTACGGGAGGCAGCAGTAGGGAATCTTCCGCAATGGGCGAAAGCCTGACGGAGCAACGCCGCGTGAGTGATGAAGGTCTTCGGATCGTAAAACTCTGTTATCAGGGAAGAACAAATGTGTAAGTAACTGTGCACATCTTGACGGTACCTGATCAGAAAGCCACGGCTAACTACGTGCCAGCAGCCGCGGTAATACGTAGGTGGCAAGCGTTATCCGGAATTATTGGGCGTAAAGCGCGCGTAGGCGGTTTTTTAAGTCTGATGTGAAAGCCCACGGCTCAACCGTGGAGGGTCATTGGAAACTGGAAAACTTGAGTGCAGAAGAGGAAAGTGGAATTCCATGTGTAGCGGTGAAATGCGCAGAGATATGGAGGAACACCAGTGGCGAAGGCGACTTTCTGGTCTGTAACTGACGCTGATGTGCGAAAGCGTGGGGATCAAACAGGATTAGATACCCTGGTAGTCCACGCCGTAAACGATGAGTGCTAAGTGTTAGGGGGTTTCCGCCCCTTAGTGCTGCAGCTAACGCATTAAGCACTCCGCCTGGGGAGTACGACCGCAAGGTTGAAACTCAAAGGAATTGACGGGGACCCGCACAAGCGGTGGAGCATGTGGTTTAATTCGAAGCAACGCGAAGAACCTTACCAAATCTTGACATCCTTTGACCGCTCTAGAGATAGAGTCTTCCCCTTCGGGGGACAAAGTGACAGGTGGTGCATGGTTGTCGTCAGCTCGTGTCGTGAGATGTTGGGTTAAGTCCCGCAACGAGCGCAACCCTTAAGCTTAGTTGCCATCATTAAGTTGGGCACTCTAAGTTGACTGCCGGTGACAAACCGGAGGAAGGTGGGGATGACGTCAAATCATCATGCCCCTTATGATTTGGGCTACACACGTGCTACAATGGACAATACAAAGGGCAGCTAAACCGCGAGGTCAAGCAAATCCCATAAAGTTGTTCTCAGTTCGGATTGTAGTCTGCAACTCGACTACATGAAGCTGGAATCGCTAGTAATCGTAGATCAGCATGCTACGGTGAATACGTTCCCGGGTCTTGTACACACCGCCCGTCACACCACGAGAGTTTGTAACACCCGAAGCCGGTGGAGTAACCATTTATGGAGCTAGCCGTCGAAGGTGGGACAAATGATTGGGGTGAAGTCGTAACAAGGTAGCCGTATCGGAAGGTGCGGCTGGATCACCTCCTTTCTAAGGATATATTCGGAACATCTTCGTAGAAGATGAAGGAATAACATTGACATATTGTATTCAGTTTTGAATGTTTATATAACATTCAACGTGATGGGCCTATAGCTCAGCTGGTTAGAGCGCACGCCTGATAAGCGTGAGGTCGGTGGTTCGAGTCCACTTAGGCCCACCATTCATTTATTTGTACATTGAAAACTAGATAAGTAAGTAAAATAGATTTTACCAAGCAAAACCGAGTGAATTAGAGTTTTAAAGCTTGAATTCATAAGAAATAATCGCTAGTGTTCGAAAGAACACTCACAAGATTAATAACGCGTTTCCTGTAGGATGGAAACATAGATTAAGTTATTAAGGGCGCACGGTGGATGCCTTGGCACTAGAAGCCGATGAAGGACGTTACTAACGACGATATGCTTTGGGGAGCTGTAAGTAAGCGTTGATCCAGAGATTTCCGAATGGGGAAACCCAGCATGAGTTATGTCATGTTATCGATATGTGAATACATAGCATATCAGAAGGCAGACCCGGAGAACTGAAACATCTTAGTACCCGGAGGAAGAGAAAGAAAAATCGATTCCCTGAGTAGCGGCGAGCGAAACGGGAAGAGCCCAAACCAACAAGCTTGCTTGTTGGGGTTGTAGGACACTCTATACGGAGTTACAAAAGTATATATTAGACGAATCATCTGGAAAGTTGAATCAAAGAAGGTAATAATCCTGTAGTCGAAAATATATACTCTCTTGAGTGGATCCTGAGTACGACGGAGCACGTGAAATTCCGTCGGAATCTGGGAGGACCATCTCCTAAGGCTAAATACTCTCTAGTGACCGATAGTGAACCAGTACCGTGAGGGAAAGGTGAAAAGTACCCCGGAAGGGGAGTGAAAGAGAACTTGAAACCGTGTGCTTACAAGTAGTCAGAGCCCGTTAATGGGTGATGGCGTGCCTTTTGTAGAATGAACCGGCGAGTTACGATTTGATGCAAGGTTAAGCAGCTAATGTGGAGCCGTAGCGAAAGCGAGTCTGAATAGGGCGTTTAGTATTTGGTCGTAGACCCGAAACCAGGTGATCTACCCTTGGTCAGGTTGAAGTTCAGGTAACACTGAATGGAGGACCGAACCGACTTACGTTGAAAAGTGAGCGGATGAACTGAGGGTAGCGGAGAAATTCCAATCGAACTTGGAGATAGCTGGTTCTCTCCGAAATAGCTTTAGGGCTAGCCTCAAGTGATGATTATTGGAGGTAGAGCACTGTTTGGACGAGGGGCCCTTCTCGGGTTACCGAATTCAGACAAACTCCGAATGCCAATTAATTTAACTTGGGAGTCAGAACATGGGTGATAAGGTCCGTGTTCGAAAGGGAAACAGCCCAGACCACCAGCTAAGGTCCCAAAATATATGTTAAGTGGAAAAGGATGTGGCGTTGCCCAGACAACTAGGATGTTGGCTTAGAAGCAGCCATCATTTAAAGAGTGCGTAATAGCTCACTAGTCGAGTGACACTGCGCCGAAAATGTACCGGGGCTAAACATATTACCGAAGCTGTGGATTGTCCGTAGGACAATGGTAGGAGAGCGTTCTAAGGGCGTCGAAGCATGATCGCAAGGACATGTGGAGCGCTTAGAAGTGAGAATGCCGGTGTGAGTAGCGAAAGACGGGTGAGAATCCCGTCCACCGATTGACTAAGGTTTCCAGAGGAAGGCTCGTCCGCTCTGGGTTAGTCGGGTCCTAAGCTGAGGCCGACAGGCGTAGGCGATGGATAACAGGTTGATATTCCTGTACCACCTAGTATCGTTTTAATCGATGGGGGGACGCAGTAGGATAGGCGAAGCGTGCTATTGGATTGCACGTCCAAGCAGTAAGACTGAGTGTTAGGCAAATCCGGCACTCATAAGGTCAAGCTGTGATGGGGAGAGGAAATTGTTTCCTCGAGTCGTTGATTTCACACTGCCAAGAAAAGCCTCTAGATAGATAACAGGTGCCCGTACCGCAAACCGACACAGGTAGTCAAGATGAGAATTCTAAGGTGAGCGAGCGAACTCTCGTTAAGGAACTCGGCAAAATGACCCCGTAACTTCGGGAGAAGGGGTGCTCTTTAGGGTTAACGCCCAGAAGAGCCGCAGTGAATAGGCCCAAGCGACTGTTTATCAAAAACACAGGTCTCTGCTAAACCGTAAGGTGATGTATAGGGGCTGACGCCTGCCCGGTGCTGGAAGGTTAAGAGGAGTAGTTAGCTTCTGCGAAGCTACGAATCGAAGCCCCAGTAAACGGCGGCCGTAACTATAACGGTCCTAAGGTAGCGAAATTCCTTGTCGGGTAAGTTCCGACCCGCACGAAAGGCGTAACGATTTGGGCACTGTCTCAACGAGAGACTCGGTGAAATCATAGTACCTGTGAAGATGCAGGTTACCCGCGACAGGACGGAAAGACCCCGTGGAGCTTTACTGTAGCCTGATATTGAAATTCGGCACAGCTTGTACAGGATAGGTAGGAGCCTTTGAAACGTGAGCGCTAGCTTACGTGGAGGCATTGGTGGGATACTACCCTAGCTGTGTTGGCTTTCTAACCCGCACCACTTATCGTGGTGGGAGACAGTGTCAGGTGGGCAGTTTGACTGGGGCGGTCGCCTCCTAAAAGGTAACGGAGGCGCTCAAAGGTTCCCTCAGAATGGTTGGAAATCATTCATAGAGTGTAAAGGCATAAGGGAGCTTGACTGCGAGACTTACAAGTCGAGCAGGGTCGAAAGACGGACTTAGTGATCCGGTGGTTCCGCATGGAAGGGCCATCGCTCAACGGATAAAAGCTACCCCGGGGATAACAGGCTTATCTCCCCCAAGAGTTCACATCGACGGGGAGGTTTGGCACCTCGATGTCGGCTCATCGCATCCTGGGGCTGTAGTCGGTCCCAAGGGTTGGGCTGTTCGCCCATTAAAGCGGTACGCGAGCTGGGTTCAGAACGTCGTGAGACAGTTCGGTCCCTATCCGTCGTGGGCGTAGGAAATTTGAGAGGAGCTGTCCTTAGTACGAGAGGACCGGGATGGACATACCTCTGGTGTACCAGTTGTCGTGCCAACGGCATAGCTGGGTAGCTATGTATGGACGGGATAAGTGCTGAAAGCATCTAAGCATGAAGCCCCCCTCAAGATGAGATTTCCCAACTTCGGTTATAAGATCCCTCAAAGATGATGAGGTTAATAGGTTCGAGGTGGAAGCGTGGTGACACGTGGAGCTGACGAATACTAATCGATCGAAGACTTAATCAAAATTTATGTTTTGCGAAGCAAAATCATTTTACTTACTATCTAGTTTTGAATGTATAATACATTCCATTTGTCTGGTGACAATGGCAAGGAGGTCACACCTGTTCCCATGCCGAACACAGAAGTTAAGCTCCTTAGCGCCGATGGTAGTCGGACTAACGTTCCGCTAGAGTAGGACGTTGCCAGGCAATCTAATTGAGACCGCAAGGTCTCTTTTTTTATGTTTAAAATAAGAAAGTCAACGCAGAGCAAATGCGTTTAGACGATGAATTGAAGAATGAGTGCAACGAGCTTAGTCGAGCTAAGTGAGTAAGTGAGTGATGAAAATGAAGAAGTATAAGCGTATTTCCCTCAAGTTGAAAAAGGTCCTTAGCGCCGAAGGTAGCAGACTAATGTTCTAAAGTAAAACAGTGATTGAAAATCACATGTTTTACTTACTTAATAGCATGAGCTATTAAGATCAATAGCCCATGCCAGGCAAATAATAGGATGCGATGAGCCGCATTGAGACCGCAAGGTCTCTTTTTTTTATGTTTAAAATAAGAAAGTCAACGCAGAGCAAATGCGTTTAGACGATGAATTGAAGAATGAGTGCAACGAGCTTAGTCGAGCTAAGTGAGTAAGTGAGAGATGAAAATGAAGAAGTATAAGCGTATTTCTCTCAAGTTGAAAAAGGTCCTTAGCGTCGAAGGTAGCAGACTAACGTTCTAAAGCAAAACAGTGATTGAAAATCACATGTTTTACTTACTTAATAGCATGAGCTATTAAGATCAATAGCCCATGCCAGGCAATCTAATTGAGACCGCAAGGTCTCTTTTTTTATGTTTAAAATAAGAAAGAGTCAGTTTATCCATTTATCTTTAATTATATTCCTCAAGTTAATTATGAATACAATAGACTAGCGTCAATTGCATAAGTAACACTAACTTTTTCAAAAGAAAAAGAAGTGTTACTTTATAATTAACGAATTGATGAGTGCTTCCGTATGAGAAGCTAATCGTTTTTTAGGAATACCACCGAAACCTATAATAAATTTTGGAGGATTCAAATTTGAGTTTTCTTCAAATTCATATGGATGTAATTTCAGTGAATGTTCTTTAGCGCGTTGTAAGCATTCTTCCATGTTTAATCCGTTTAAAACAGTTAGAGTAAAATGCATGCCCGTGAGTGCACCGTCAACTTTCAATTGATTTTCGTATGGTGACAAAGCATTTAAAATAAATTGCAATTTTTCTTTATAAATTTTTCTCATTTTATTTAAATGACGCTCAAAACTACCACTACTCATAAACTGTGCAATCATTCTTTGGATATGAACTGGAGCTGTATTGGCTTCTTTATAATGATAATGATGATATTGTTCTAACAATTTCGGTGGTAATACAATATATGCGATCCTACAACTTGGATAAATAGATTTTGAAAAGGTACTTAAATAAATGACTTTATCTTGGGAATCAAGACTCTGTAATGCAGGGATAGGTTTACCAAAATATCTAAATTCTGAATCATAGTCATCTTCGATAATGTATCTATTATCTTGTTGTTGAGCCCAATTGATGAGTTGAGTTCTTTTTTTTAGATTCATGACATGGCCAGTAGGAAACTGGTGTGAAGGTGTAATATAAATAATGTTATGTTCTGATGATAAAATAGGATGAGTTTGTATTCCATTTTTCTCGACTGGGACTTGTAAATAGTTGAATTTCTTTTTATCTAATACTTGTTTAATCGGAGGATAACTGGGTTTTTCTATAGCAAATGACGCATCTTCAAGTATATCAGTCAACATATTTAATAATTGCTCTGTTGAAGACCCTATTACGATTTGATCTGGATGAGATGTTACTCCTCTACTATTGAATAAGTAATGCGCAATTTGTTGTCTTAATTCAAATTCTCCTTGATTGTCTCCTCTTTGTAACAGATCAAACTGATTATCTTCAAATACATCTTTTGCATATTTTCTAAATAAATGTGTGGGAAAATATTCTGCATCGATTTCAGATAAGTTGAAAGAATAATTATAATTTGTTTTCTCTATCTCCGTATTGTCATTATTGATGTATGTAGTTGTGGGCAAAACATATTGTTTGGGAAGTACAGGTAATGATTCGATATCGGATACGTAATAACCTGATCGGGGTTTAGAGTAAATAAACCCTTCATCCAATAGCAATTGATAGGCATGCTCAATTGTTGTTTGGCTTAAAGATAAATGTTCACTTAATTGGCGTTTTGAAGGAAACCTGTCATTTGACTGATACTGACCTTCTATAATTTGCTTTTTTAATTTTTCGTATAAATCAATATAGAGTGATTGTGTCTCTCTCATTTATCTGACCCCCTTTATAATAAATAAATTGAACCTTTTTAAATATCAGTTTATCCTTTACAATAAATTTAATCAAGAAGTAAAGGGGTAGAATTTATGTCTAAAATAGTTGGATCTGAAAGAGTTAAACGAGGAATGGCTGAAATGCAAAAAGGCGGCGTTATTATGGATGTTGTCAATGCAGAACAAGCTAAAATTGCAGAAGAAGCTGGTGCTGTTGCAGTTATGGCATTAGAAAGAGTACCTTCTGACATCCGTGCAGCAGGTGGCGTTGCACGTAGTGCTAATCCTAAAATTGTTGAAGAGGTAATGAATGCTGTATCTATTCCAGTAATGGCTAAAGCACGAATTGGTCATATTACAGAAGCACGTGTATTAGAAGCAATGGGTGTGGATTATATTGATGAATCAGAAGTATTAACACCTGCTGATGAAGAATATCATTTACGCAAAGATCAATTCACTGTACCTTTTGTATGTGGTTGTCGTAATTTAGGTGAAGCTGCTCGTCGTATTGGCGAGGGTGCTGCTATGTTAAGAACTAAAGGTGAACCAGGAACAGGTAATATTGTCGAAGCAGTAAGACATATGAGAAGAGTTAATGCTGAAGTCAGTCGTTTGACTGTTATGAATGATGATGAAATTATGACATTTGCTAAAGATATTGGAGCACCATATGAAGTATTAAAACAAATCAAAGATAATGGTAGATTACCGGTTGTTAACTTTGCAGCAGGTGGCGTTGCAACACCTCAAGACGCTGCTTTAATGATGGAATTAGGTGCAGATGGCGTATTTGTTGGATCAGGTATTTTTAAATCTGAAGATCCAGAAAAATTCGCTAAAGCAATTGTTCAAGCTACAACACACTATCAAGATTATGAGCTAATTGGTAAATTAGCTGCAGAATTAGGAACAGCCATGAAAGGGTTAGATATTAATCAAATTTCATTAGAAGAACGTATGCAAGAGCGTGGTTGGTAATATATGAAAATAGGTGTATTAGCACTTCAAGGTGCAGTTCGTGAACATATTCGTCATATAGAATTAAGTGGCCATGAAGGTATCCCAATTAAAAAAGTAGAACAACTAGATGATATCGATGGTTTAATCTTACCTGGTGGCGAATCAACAACATTAAGAAGGTTAATGGATTTATATGGTTTTAAAGAAAAGTTACAGCAATCAGATTTACCTATGTTTGGTACTTGTGCAGGTTTAATCGTATTGGCTAGTGATGTTGAAGGTGAAGAAGGCTATTTAAATAAATTAGATATTACAGTTGAACGTAATTCGTTTGGTAGACAAGTCGATAGCTTTGAATCGGAATTAGATATCAAAGGCATAGCTAAGGATATAGAAGGTGTTTTTATTAGAGCACCTCAAATTGCGAAGGTAGCTGACAATGTTGAAATATTAAGTAAAGTTGGCGATAAAATCGTTGCAGTTAAACAAGGTGAATATTTAGGTGTATCATTTCATCCAGAATTAACAGATGGTTATCGTGTAACTGATTATTTTATAAACCATATGATTCAAAAATAAAAATAAGGCAATGTATGATTGAGTTTAAATGCTCTTTCATACATTGCCTTTGTTCATTAGATGAAGAATCCAGCAATTGCTGCTGAAATAAATGATACTAATGTCGCACCGAATAATAATTTTAATCCGAATCTTGCAACAACGTCACCTTTTTTATCATTTAATGATTTAATAGCACCAGAAATAATACCAATCGAGCTAAAGTTAGCAAATGATACTAAGAATACTGAAGTAACACCTTTAGCGTGTTCTGAAATGCCATTTAACTTACCTAATGCCTGCATTGCAACGAATTCATTTGATAATAATTTAGTTGCCATAACAGAACCTGATTGTACTGCGTCGTTCCATGGGACACCTGCTAAGAATGCAAATGGAGCAAATACAAATCCAATTAAAGTTTGGAAATCCCATTTGATTGCGCCATGTGAAAGTAAACTGAAAGTACCACTTACTAAGCCATTTAGTAACGCGATAATTGCGATGTATCCGATAAGCATCGCACCTACAATGACTGCCACTTTAAATCCATCTAGAATATACTCCCCAAGCATTTCAAAGAAAGATTGATTTTTCGTTTCACTTTCGGCTACTAATAATTTATCATCCTCTTCATTAACTTGATAAGGGTTAATGATTGAAGCGATGATGAAACCACCGAATAAGTTTAATACAACAGCTGTTACAACGTATTTCGGTTCAATTAATGTGAAATAAGCACCTATAATTGAAGCAGATACTGTAGACATTGCAGATGCTGTTAAAGTATACAAACGTTGTTTAGGTATATAAGGAAGTTGTTGTTTTAAAGAAATAAACACTTCAGATTGACCTAAAATTGCTGCTGCTACTGCATTGTATGATTCCAAACGTCCCATACCATTGATTTTTGAAATAAGGAAACCTAATACGTTAATTATAAATGGTAAAATTTTAGTGTATTGTAGAATCCCAATTAATGCTGAAATAAATACAATTGGTAATAAAACGTTAAAGAAAAATGGTGGATTTTTAGGATCTACATATTTAAAACCACCGAAAACGAAGTTAACGCCTTCTGCTGCTTTAGATAGCAAATAACCAAAACCATTAGCAATACCACCAATGACTGTAATACCAATGTTTGTTTTTAATAAAATGAAGGCGAAAATTAATTGAATAACTAATAATAGTCCAACATATTGCCAACGAATATTCTTTCTATCTGAACTAAATAAGTACGCGAGTGCTAAGAAGAAAATAATTCCAATAATCCCAATGAGAATGTGCATGTTTTTTCATTCCTTTAATTTATTCTATTGTCTATCATACAATAAAAAATAAGCGCTAACATCATAAATTTTAAAAATTTAAAATCAAATTAATTGAAAATGGTCAAAGTTGGTCATATAATATAGTCAAAGAAGGTCAAAAAGAGGTGATAATCATGCATAATATGTCCGACATCATAGAACAGTACATTAAACATTTATTTGAAGAAACCAATGAAGATGTGGTGGAAATTCAAAGAGCAAATATTGCTCAACGTTTTGACTGCGTCCCTTCTCAATTAAACTATGTGATTAAAACTAGATTTACAAATGAGCATGGTTACGAAATAGAAAGTAAACGTGGTGGTGGAGGATACATCCGAATCACGAAAATTGAAAACAAAGATGAAACAGGTTATATTAATCATTTACTTCAATTAATAGGTCCTTCAATATCTCAACAACAAGCACTTTATTTAATAGATGGCTTGTTAGATAAAGGACTTGTGAATGAAAGAGAAGCAAAAATGATTATTGCTGCCATTGATCGAGAAACGTTAAAAATGGATATTGTTTCTCGAGATATTATTAGAGCAAATATTCTTAAACGAATTTTACCTGTCATAAATTATTACTAGAGGAATTGAGGTGTTGCTTTTTGCTTTGTGAAAATTGCCATTTAAATGAAGCTGAAGTTAAATTAACTGTTAAAAGTAAAGATGGTATGCAAGAAAAATGGGTGTGTAGTACTTGTGCGCAAGGTGATAACCCATGGACACACCAAGAGCAATCATCCTATCATCATCAAGATGATATAGAAGAAGCATTTGTTGTAAAGCAAATATTACAACATTTAGCAACTAAACATGGTATTAATTTTCAAGAAATGGCATTTCAGGAAGAAAAAAGATGTCCAACTTGTCATATGACGTTAAAAGACATAGCACATGTAGGCAAATTTGGTTGTTCTAATTGCTATGCCACATTTAAGGATGACATCCTAGACATAGTAAGACGTGTGCAAGGCGGTCAATATGAACATGTAGGAAAGGTACCTCACTCTTCTTATCATAAGCTTGCACTTAAAAAGAAAATCGAAGAGAAAAAGCAATATTTACAACAATTAATAGATGAACAAGATTTCGAACAGGCAGCTATTGTTCGAGACGAAATCAAATCGCTAAGTGAAGAGAGCGAGGTGCAACATGATGAGTGACTTAGAACCTAACATTAGTGAGTGGATGAAAACGAATAAAGAAGCACCAGTGGTCATTTCTTCAAGAATTCGCCTAGCAAGAAATCTTGAAAATCATGTTCACCCACTCATGTTTCCGACAGAACAAGATGGATTTAGAGTAATAAATGAAGTACAAGATGCATTACCTAGCATGACTTTAAAAAGACTAGATATGATGGACCAACAAAATAAAATGAAATTGGTTGCTAAACATTTGGTAAGTCCAGAGTTGATCAAACAACCAGCATCGGCTGTTCTACTAAATGATGATGAATCTATTAGTGTCATGATTAATGAAGAAGATCATATTAGAATTCAAGCGCTTGGTACAGATTTATCATTAGAAAGATTGTATAAAGAAGCGTCAGCACTAGATGATGAAATCGACCAACAACTTGATATTAGCTATGATGAACATTTAGGGTACTTAACTACATGTCCTACTAATATCGGAACTGGTATGAGAGCAAGTGTGATGTTGCATTTGCCTGGTCTTTCTATAATGAAAAGAATGTCAGGTATAGCACAGACTATTAACCGATTTGGTTTTACCATTCGAGGAATATATGGTGAAGGGTCACAAGTTTATGGCCACATTTACCAGGTTTCAAACCAATTAACATTGGGGAAAACAGAAGAAGAAATCATAGAGAATTTAACAGAAGTAATCAATCAAATTATAAATGAAGAACTTCAAATCCGATCAAGATTAGATAAACATAAACATATAGAAACATTAGATAGAGTCTATCGTTCATTAGGAATATTGCAAAATAGCAGACTTATCTCTATGGAAGAGGCATCTTATCGATTGAGTGAAGTTAAATTAGGCATAGATTTAAATTATATCGAACTTGATAATTTTAAATTCAATGAATTGATGGTTGGTATTCAAACACCATTTTTATTTGATGAAGAAGATGAAACACCAGTCAATGAAAAGAGAGCGAATGTTTTAAGAGAACATATAAAATAGGAGGTAACAAATCATATGCTATTTGGTAGATTAACTGAACGTGCGCAAAGAGTATTAGCTCATGCACAAGAAGAAGCAATTCGATTGAACCATTCAAATATTGGAACAGAACATCTTTTATTAGGTCTAATGAAAGAACCTGAAGGTATCGCAGCAAAAGTATTAGAAAGCTTTAATATTACAGAGGATAAAGTTATTGAAGAGGTTGAAAAACTTATCGGTCATGGTCAAGCTCCTATGGCAACATTACATTATACACCTAGAGCTAAAAAAGTGATTGAATTATCAATGGACGAAGCACGTAAACTACATCACAATTTTGTAGGAACAGAACATATTTTACTTGGCTTAATCCGTGAAAATGAAGGTGTAGCGGCGCGTGTATTTGCTAACCTTGATTTAAATATTACAAAAGCACGTGCACAAGTAGTTAAAGCATTAGGTAGCCCAGAAATGAGTAATAAAAATGCTCAAGCAAATAAATCTAATAACACACCAACATTAGATAGTTTAGCACGTGATTTAACAATTATTGCTAAAGATGGCACATTAGATCCAGTTGTGGGTCGAGACAAAGAAATTACACGAGTTATAGAAGTATTAAGTCGTCGTACTAAAAATAATCCTGTATTAATTGGTGAGCCAGGTGTAGGTAAAACAGCTATTGCGGAAGGTTTAGCTCAAGCTATAGTAAATAATGAAGTACCGGAAACACTTAAAAACAAACGTGTCATGTCACTAGATATGGGTACTGTTGTAGCTGGTACAAAATACCGTGGTGAATTTGAAGAACGATTGAAAAAAGTAATGGAAGAAATTCATCAAGCTGGCAATGTGATTCTATTTATTGATGAATTGCATACATTAGTAGGTGCAGGTGGTGCAGAAGGTGCAATAGATGCTTCAAATATCTTAAAACCAGCATTAGCACGTGGCGAATTACAATGTATTGGTGCAACAACGTTAGACGAATATCGTAAAAACATTGAAAAAGATGCTGCGTTAGAGCGTCGTTTCCAACCTATTCAAGTTGATGAGCCTACAGTTGAAGACACTGTATCAATTTTAAAAGGACTTCGTGATCGCTATGAAGCGCATCATCGCATCAATATTTCAGATGAAGCTTTAGAAGCGGCTGCTAAATTAAGCCATCGCTATGTGTCAGATCGATTTTTACCAGACAAAGCAATTGACCTTATCGATGAAGCAAGTTCAAAAGTAAGATTGAAAAGTCATACAACACCTAATAATTTAAAAGAAATTGAACAACAAATTGAAAAAGTAAAAAATGAAAAAGATGCAGCTGTCCATGCACAAGAATTTGAAAATGCAGCTAATCTAAGAGATAAACAAACGAAATTAGAAAAACAATATGAAGAAGCTAAAAATGAATGGAAAAACTCACAAGATGGGGTAAGTACATCATTATCAGAAGAAGATATTGCTGAGGTTATTGCAGGTTGGACAGGTATCCCATTAACTAGAATTAATGAAACAGAATCAGATCGTTTACTAAATCTTGAAGATACTCTACATGATAGAGTTATTGGTCAAAAAGATGCCGTGACATCTATCAGTAAAGCTGTTAGACGTGCAAGAGCAGGCTTAAAAGACCCTAAACGTCCAATTGGTAGCTTTATATTCTTAGGACCTACAGGTGTGGGTAAAACTGAATTAGCTCGTGCTTTAGCAGAATCAATGTTTGGTGAAGATGATGCTATGATTAGAGTTGATATGAGTGAGTTTATGGAAAAACATGCTGTCAGTCGTTTAGTCGGAGCCCCTCCAGGCTATGTTGGACATGATGATGGCGGTCAATTAACTGAAAAAGTAAGACGTAAACCATATTCAGTTATCCTATTTGATGAAATTGAAAAAGCACATCCAGATGTATTTAATATACTTTTACAAGTTTTAGATGATGGTCATTTAACGGATACCAAAGGACGTCAAGTTGACTTCCGAAATACAGTTATCATTATGACATCAAATGTTGGTGCTCAAGAATTACAAGATCAACGTTTCGCTGGTTTTGGTGGTGCAGATGATGGTCAAGACTATGAATCTATACGTAAAACAATGATGAAAGAGCTTAAAAATGCTTTCCGTCCTGAGTTCTTAAACCGTGTGGATGATATTATTGTATTCCACAAATTATCTAAAGAAGAACTTAAAGAAATCGTCACTATGATGGTGAATAAATTAACATTGCGTTTATCAGAACAAAATATTAATATCAAAGTTACTGAAAAAGCCAAAGAAAAAATTGCTGAAGAAGGATATGATCCAGAATATGGTGCAAGACCATTGATTCGTGCAATTCAAAAAACGGTTGAAGACAATCTAAGTGAATTGATCTTAGACGGAAATCAATTGGAAGGTAAAGAAGTAACAGTAGATCATGACGGTGAAGAGTTTAAATATGACATTCAAGATAGAAAAGAAGATAAAGCATCTACTGAAGCGTAAACCATCATAAACTTAATCATACAATAAGAGGTGGGAACCGAAATGTTCCTACCTCTTTATTTATATTTCAATAACCATTATTCTTTATTTCCAATGCTTCCTAAATTGAGTTGTGACATAATAGGAAATAACATTGTTAAAATAGTATTAATATATCGATAATTAAAGAAAAGCATTAATTAATAAAAAATAAAATTTACATATTAAGACGAAAAAATGACTTTATCGTATTGAATTATGAATACTTTTAAAAAATTAATTAAAGCATTAACATTTAATTTGTCATTATGAAATTGTCAGTTTAAAATAGATTTGTTCTTAAATATAACGGAGGTGCGAAATTGGCCAAGAAAAAGATAATATTTGAATGTATGGCATGTGGCTATCAATCTCCAAAATGGATGGGAAAGTGTCCTAATTGTGGTGCATGGAACCAGATGGAAGAAATAGTAGAAAAAGCTGCCAATCCTAAACATGGTGTTAAATCTAAAGAAACAGCAGGGAAAGTACAAACATTAGATAGTATCAAAAATGAATCTACACCACGCGTTCTTACAGAATCTAAAGAATTTAACCGTGTACTAGGTGGAGGAATAGTTAATGGATCATTAGTATTAATAGGCGGAGATCCAGGTATTGGTAAATCCACGTTACTACTACAAATTTGTGCCTCACTCTCACAATCTAAAAATGTTCTATATATCACAGGTGAGGAATCAATCAATCAAACAAAATTACGTGCAGATCGTTTGGAAGAAGACTCGAGTAAATTACAAGTATTAGCTGAAACGGATTTAGAAGTCATTTATCAAACAGTTAAAGACATTAATCCGGATTTACTAGTAGTTGACTCTATTCAAACAATATACCATCCAGAAATTAGCTCTGCACCAGGATCTGTGTCACAGGTTAGAGAAAGTACGCAAAGCTTAATGAATATAGCTAAACAAATGAACATAGCTACATTTATTGTTGGGCATGTTACAAAAGAAGGACAAATTGCAGGACCTAGATTACTTGAACACATGGTGGATACTGTATTGTATTTTGAAGGTGATGAGCATCATGCTTATCGAATACTACGAGCAGTTAAAAACCGTTTTGGTTCGACTAATGAGATGGGAATATTTGAAATGAAACAAAGTGGTCTAAAAGGTGTGCTAAATCCTTCAGAGATGTTTTTAGAAGAACGTTCAACTAATGTGCCAGGTTCAACAATTGTTTCAACTATGGAAGGTACAAGACCACTACTTATTGAAGTACAGGCGCTTGTAACACCGACAACATTTAATAATCCGCGTCGTATGGCTACCGGTATCGATCACAATCGTTTAAGCTTATTAATGGCTGTTTTAGAGAAAAAAGAAAATTATCTATTACAACAACAAGATGCTTATATTAAGGTTGCTGGCGGCGTGAAATTAACTGAACCTGCAGTTGATTTAAGTATCATTGTAGCTACAGCTTCAAGCTTTAAAGACAAAGCTGTAGACGGCTTAGACTGCTTTATTGGCGAGGTTGGTCTAACAGGAGAAGTAAGACGTGTAGCTAGAATAGAACAACGTGTTCAAGAAGCAGCAAAGTTAGGATTTAAGAGAGTTATTATTCCTCAAACTAATATAGGTGGTTGGACCTTCCCGGAAGATATAAAAGTAGTAGGTGTTTCATCAGTACATGAAGCATTAAAATACGCATTTAATTCATAAGTGATTTGAAAGAGAGGAGGTAAAAAATGAATCCATTAAGATTAATGGTTGTAGCCATTTATATGATTATAGGTGCTACTTTAGGAATTATTATTATTCCTGAAGTTGTAAATGATTTAGGATTTAGTCAATATCCCATTTTGACGAATCATTATATAGACGGACTCATTGGGATTATTGTATTTTTTATTATTTTTGGTTTATTTATCAAACAAATTACATTTGCTTTTAAAGAGCTAGAACATACAATTATGAAACGTAGCGCTGTAGAAATATTATTTGCTACAATTGGCTTAATTATTGGACTACTCATCTCTGTAATGATTTCATTTATTTTAGAATTGATAGGAAATTCAGTTTTAAATCATTTTATTCCGATTATTATTACAATGATTTTATGTTATTTTGGTTTCCAATTTGGCCTAAAGAAGAGAGACGAGATGTTAATGTTTTTGCCAGAAAACATATCACGTTCAATGTCGCAACATTCGTTTAAGGCAATCCCAAAAATTATCGATACAAGTGCCATCATTGATGGAAGAGTTATAGATATTATGAAATGTGGGTTTATGGACGGAGAAGTGCTTATTCCACAAGGTGTGATTAATGAATTACAAGTAATTGCTGATGCTAATGATAGTGTTAAACGTGAAAAAGGACAAAGAGGTTTAGATAAACTTAATCAAATATATGATTTAGATTATCCAACGCGTGTTATTCATCCCACAAAATCGCATAGTGATATAGATACTTTGTTGATTAAATTAGCAAAACAGTACCATGCACACATTATTACAACAGATTTTAATCTTAATAAAGTTTGTCATGTACATGGAATAAGTGCGTTAAACGTTAATGATCTATCAGAAGCTATTAAACCAAATGTACACCAAGGAGACCATTTAAATATCTTATTAACTAAAATGGGAAAAGAGCCAGGACAAGGTGTCGGTTATTTAGACGATGGTACTATGGTTGTTGTTGATAATGCTAAGAAATTAATAGGACAACATGTCGATTTAGAAGTGATTAGTTTATTACAAACGTCATCAGGACGTATTGTCTTTGCTAAAAATTTAAATGAAATAACAGAAGAATGATTATTGAATATGGCAAACCAGTTTCATGTGAAACGAGTTGAAAACTTATTGGTATGAATACACGAAAAATGAATGCTAGTAACTTATCAAAGTAGCGTAGAAGTGCTACAATTGTTTCTGACACAATTTGTATTAACAATGATTCATTTTTGGTAGATAGAAATAAAATTTATCATAGAGACTTAATCATGGATAATCATTCGTTACATATTCAATAAGGAAAGTTGAATAGATATTGTTACAAATTAAAAATATCAATAATTAAAAACTACAGGAGTGGATAAAATGAGTGAACGCGTAAGAGTAAGATACGCACCAAGTCCAACAGGATACTTGCATATCGGCAATGCACGTACGGCTTTGTTTAACTATTTATTTGCTAAACACTATGGCGGCGATTTTGTAGTACGTATTGAAGATACTGATAGCAAACGTAATTTAGAAGATGGCGAATCTTCACAATTCGATAACTTAAAATGGTTAGGATTAGAATGGGACGAATCAGTTGATAAAGATAAAGGTTATGGACCATATCGTCAATCTGAACGTGCAGATATCTATAACCCACTGATTAAGCAATTATTAGAAGAAGACAAAGCTTATAAATGTTATATGACTGAAGAAGAATTAGAAGCAGAACGTGAAGCTCAAATAGCACGTGGAGAAATGCCAAGATATGGTGGTCAACACGCTCATTTAACAGAAGAACAACGTCAACAATTCGAAGCGGAAGGTCGTCAACCATCAATTAGATTCCGTGTACCTAAAGATAAAACATATACTTTTAACGATATGGTTAAAGGTGAAATTTCATTTGATTCAAATAATATGGGCGACTGGGTTATCGTGAAAAAAGACGGTGTGCCAACGTATAACTTTGCAGTAGCAATTGATGATCATTACATGGAAATCAGTGATGTTATTCGCGGTGATGACCATGTTTCAAATACGCCAAAACAATTAATGATTTATGAAGCATTTGGATGGGAAGCACCAAGATTTGCTCATATGTCACTTATTGTTAATGAAGAACGCAAGAAACTAAGTAAACGTGATGGGCAAATTTTACAATTTATCGAGCAATATCGTGATTTAGGTTATTTACCAGAAGCGTTATTTAACTTTATTACATTATTAGGTTGGTCACCTGAAGGTGAAGAAGAAATTTATTCTAAAGAAGAATTTATTAAAATCTTTGATGAAAAACGATTATCTAAATCACCTGCATTCTTTGATAAACAAAAATTAGCATGGGTCAATAACCAATATATGAAACAAAAAGATACTGAAACAGTATTTGAATTAGCACTACCACATTTAATTAAAGCTAACTTAATCCCAGAAAACCCTTCTGAAGAAGATTTAGATTGGGGACGTAAACTTGTAGCTTTATACCAAAAAGAAATGAGTTATGCTGGAGAAATCGTACCACTTTCAGAAATGTTCTTTAATGATATGCCTGAATTTGGAGAAGAAGAAAAAGAAGTTATCAATGGTGAACAAGTGCCAGAACTAATGACACATTTATATGGCAAATTAGAAGCACTTGAACCATTCGAAGCAGCGGAAATTAAAAAAGCGATTAAAGAAGTACAAAAAGAAACTGGCATTAAAGGTAAACAATTATTTATGCCAATTCGTGTTGCAGTTACAGGACAAATGCATGGCCCTGAATTACCAAATACAATTGAAGTGCTTGGTAAAGACAAAGTATTATCACGATTGAAAGAATATATTTAAGCATATAGAGAAAATCAAAAAAATTAAAATTCACACTTGAAAAATTACAATTTAACACATAATATTGAATGTAATAAGTGAATTAAAACAAAGGATTAGTAATTAAATGGTACATGATGCAGAGAGTGTGCGGTCGCTGCGAGCACAACATGGAAATTAATGAATGCACCTTTGATTGTTAAATTATATATGGATTAAATGAGAGTAAATCTATGTGATATAAACCTGTGAAATGATTTATATACAATAATTTACTGAACGAAGAGTGGAACCGTGCTTATGCGCCTCTAACAAAAGATGTTAGAGGCGCATTTTTTTAATTTTATTCAAATATACAAACTAAAGAACTAATATTAGTTGTAAAGCTAAGGGGGAGAATGTTTTGTTAAGAAGAATGAGAGACGATATAAAAATGGTGTTTGAACAGGATCCAGCGGCGCGCTCAACTATTGAAGTTGTTACAACATATGCAGGATTACATGCTGTATGGAGTCATTTGATCGCACATAAATTATATAATAATCAACGTTATGTAGCTGCTAGAGCTATTTCACAAATATCTAGATTTTTTACAGGTATTGAAATTCATCCTGGGGCTAAAATTGGGAAACGCTTATTTATCGACCATGGTATGGGCGTAGTTATTGGTGAAACGTGCACGATTGGAGATAACGTAACGATATATCAAGGTGTAACTTTAGGTGGGACTGGTAAAGAAAAAGGTAAAAGGCATCCAGATATCGGTGATAATGTCCTTATCGCAGCTGGATCAAAGGTTTTAGGTAATATTCAAATTAGTTCTAACGTAAATATAGGCGCGAATTCAGTAGTGCTACAATCAGTACCAAGTTATTCTACAGTTGTAGGTATACCAGGCCATATTGTAAAACAAGATGGTAAACGTATTGGTAAAACATTCGATCATCGTAATTTACCTGATCCATTATATGAACAAATTAAACACTTAGAAAGACAACTTGAAAAAACAAGAAACGGAGAGATTCAAGATGATTACATTATATAATACGTTAACACGTCAAAAAGAAACATTTGAACCAATAGAACCAGGTAAGGTGAAAATGTACGTTTGTGGTCCAACTGTTTATAACTATATCCATATTGGAAATGCAAGACCGGCGATAAATTATGACGTTGTACGTAGATATTTTGAATATAAAGGTTATGAAGTGATATATGTATCTAACTTTACAGATGTCGACGATAAATTAATCAAGCGTTCAAAAGAATTAAACGAAAGTGTTCCTGAAATTGCAGATAAATATATTAAGGCATTCTATGAAGACGTAGGTGCACTGAATGTTAAAAAAGCAACATCAAATCCGAGAGTTATGAATCATATGGATGAGATTATTGATTTTATCAAAAAATTAGTAGATGAAGGATATGCATATGAAAGTAATGGGGATGTCTATTTTAGAACACGTCAATTTAAAGACTACGGTAAGTTAAGTCATCAATCAATTGATGATTTAAAAGTAGGTGCACGTATCGAAGCAGGCGATCAGAAGGAAGATGCACTTGATTTCACTTTATGGAAAAAGGCTAAGCCAGGTGAAATTAGTTGGGAAAGTCCATTTGGAGAAGGTCGACCAGGCTGGCATATAGAATGTTCAGTAATGGCGTTTCATGAACTTGGTCCAACTATTGATATTCATGCAGGTGGATCAGATTTACAATTCCCTCACCATGAAAATGAAATTGCACAATCTGAAGCACATAACCATGCTCCATTTGCCAACTATTGGATGCATAATGGCTTTATCAATATTGATAATGAAAAAATGAGTAAGTCATTAGGCAACTTTATTTTAGTACATGATATTATCAAAGAAATTGACCCAGACGTATTAAGATTCTTTATGATTAGTGTTCATTATCGTAGCCCAATCAACTATAATTTAGAACTTGTGAGTGCTGCTAAAAGTGGACTTGAACGTATTAGAAATAGCTATCAACTTATCGAAGAAAGAGAAGCTATTGCGACAGATATAGATAATCAAGAAGAATATATCAATCAAATTGATCAAATATTAGAGAACTTTGAAGCTGTAATGGATGATGATTTTAACACTGCTAATGCAGTGACTGCATGGTATGATTTAGCCAAATTAGCGAATAGATATGTTTTAGAAAATGTAACATCATCTAAAGTAATTGCTCAATTCAAAGAAGTATATCAAATATTCAGTGACGTCTTAGGTGTTCCGCTAAAAGGCAACCAACAAGATGATTTATTAGATGAAGAAATAGAGCAATTAATAGAAGAGCGAAATGAAGCTCGCAAAAATAAAGACTTCGCACGTGCTGATGAAATTAGAGACCATTTAAAAGAGCAGAATATTATATTAGAAGATACCCCTCAAGGTGTTAGATTTAAACGTGGATAATATGAATATTAAATTACTGAACCCGTTAACATTAGCTTATATGGGAGATGCCGTTTTAGATCAGCATGTTCGAAAATATATCGTACTCAAATTGCGAAGTAAACCCAATCGATTACATCAAATGTCTAAGTTATATGTCTCAGCTAAAAGCCAAGCGCAGACACTTGAAACACTTATTGAGGAACCATGGTTTACTGAAGAAGAAATGGATATATTAAAGAGAGGGCGCAATGCTAAAAGTTATACTAAAGCTAAAAATACAGACGTTCAAACGTATCGTAAAAGTTCTGCATTAGAAGCGGTAATTGGCTTTTTGTATCTAGAACATAGAGAAGAAAGATTAAAGGTATTACTAGATAAAATCATAGAAATAGTTAACGAGAGGTCGTGAGTACGTGGAAGATATAGTCATCGTTGGTAGACATGCAGTAAAGGAAGCTATTATTTCAGGTCATTCTATAAATAAAATTTTGATTCAAGACGGTATAAAAAAACAACAAATTAACGACATTTTAAAAAATGCAAAAGATCAAAAACTAATTGTACAAACAGTACCAAAATCCAAATTAGATTTTTTATCAACTGCACCTCATCAGGGCGTAGCAGCATTAGTAGCACCATATGAATACGCAGATTTTGATCAGTTTTTGAAGCAACAACAAGAAAAAGATGGTTTATCTACCGTTATCATTCTAGATGGGTTAGAAGATCCGCATAATCTTGGATCAATATTAAGAACGGCTGACGCATCAGGTGTGGATGGGGTGATTATCCCTAAACGTCGTTCTGTTTCATTAACTCAAACTGTTGCTAAAGCATCTACAGGTGCTATTCAACATGTGCCAGTGATTAGAGTGACAAACTTAGCCAAAACGATTGATGAATTAAAAAACAATGGTTTTTGGGTTGCAGGTACCGAAGCGAATAACGCAACGGATTATAGAGATTTAGAAGCTGATATGTCATTAGCAATTGTAATTGGTAGTGAAGGGCAAGGTATGAGTAGATTAGTAAGTGATAAATGTGATTTTTATATTAAAATTCCTATGGTCGGTCATGTGAATAGTTTAAATGCATCTGTTGCTGCTAGTTTAATGATGTATGAGGTATTCCGTAAAAGACACTCGAACGGAGATAAATAATGAAAGAACGTTATTTAATAATTGATGGGTATAACATGATTGGCCAATCACCAACATTAAGTAAAATCGCCAAAGAAAACTTAGAAGAGGCGAGAGAACAACTCATTGATGCAATAGCAAACTATAATGCTGTTATTGCCGATGAAATTGTTTGTGTCTTTGATGCGTATGAACAATCTGGCATAGAAAGAGAATACATGTATCATGGCGTGAAAACTGTATTTACTAAAGAAAAGGAAACAGCAGATAGTTTTATTGAACGATATGTATATGAATTATACGATAAACATACAACGCATATTACAGTTGTGACGAGTGATATGAGTGAACAACATGCTATTTTTGGTTCAGGTGCTTATCGCGTATCTTCGAGAGAAATGTGGAGAGATTTGAGAGAAAATCAAATAACGGTGAGTAAATCCCTCGAAGATATTACAGAAACTAAACCAAGAACTCGAATTCCGCTATCAGAAGATATACTTGCAGAATTTGAAAAAATACGAAGAGGAAACCATAAAAAAGACTGATTTAGCAATATTGTTATTTAGATAGTGTTTCATATAGAATAGCCTTAAAATTTTGAAAGGCAACTAAGATATGACACATAAGAATAACAACTTGAAACAACAATTATTATTGTCAAAGTCACAACAATTAGATATAGAATTAAAAGCGATACTTCAACAATTCAATTCTTTTATTATGAGAAGAATTAATTATATTTCTCAAAATGATTTTGAAAAAGACGACCTTTATCAAGAAGTGCTCATCAAAATATATCTAGCGCTTGAGCGCCATCATTTTCAATATGATGATTCGTTTATAAAATATATATCGCGGCTCATCAAATCAGTTAAATGTGATTACTATCGACGGCATTACACTCAACAGAAGCGATATACGAATGTAGTTAATGATGCTGTGGTTGAATATCAAACGAACCTGCTTAATCGGGATCGAGTTGAAAGAGAAATATTAACATGTGAAGCAATCAAACTATTGAACACGGCGTGTGAGAAATTAACTAAACAAGAACGAGAAGTATTTGAATTTTATAGTAAAGGTTATAAACCAAAAGAAATCGCACATTTACTAGGTATAAAAGACAAAGTAGTTTACAATGCGATACAACGTTGTAAAATGAAAATAAGACATCATTTAGAATATAAATTAAAATAATAGTGTAGTGCGACAACAGTCTATACCCACAAATACTTACTGTGATAGTCATTTATCAGTTTGACATTCATATTTAGATTTATGTATAGTAGACTGGTATATTAATGAGTAAAGGTGAATGAAAGTGAAAAAAGTACCCTTGAATTGTGAAGAGTGTGGCAATAGAAATTATCATGTACCCAAAAAAGAAGGTTCAGCAGTACGATTGACCCTTAAGAAATACTGTTCAAGATGCAATGCTCATACAGTACATAAAGAATCAAAATAAACGATATTCAAATATTAATGACTATTGTTGAAAGATTTGGAGGTTTTATTAGTGGCTAAAAAAGAAAGCTTTTTTCAAGGTGTAAAATCAGAAATGGAAAAGACGAGTTGGCCAACTAAAGAAGAATTGTTTAAATATACTGTTATTGTAGTATCAACAGTAATATTCTTCTTAGTCTTTTTCTATGCCTTAGATTTAGGAATTACAGCATTGAAAAATTTATTAATAGGTTAGGAGTGGCGACATGTCTGAAGAAGTAGGCGCAAAGCGTTGGTATGCAGTGCATACATACTCAGGATATGAAAATAAAGTTAAAAAGAATCTTGAAAAAAGAGTAGAATCAATGAATATGACAGAACAAATCTTTAGAGTTGTCATACCTGAAGAAGAAGAAACACAAGTTAAAGACGGTAAAGCAAAAAAACTTGTGAAGAAAACATTCCCTGGTTATGTACTAGTTGAACTTGTAATGACAGATGAGTCATGGTACGTAGTAAGAAATACACCAGGTGTGACTGGATTTGTCGGTTCAGCTGGAGCTGGTTCAAAACCTAACCCATTACTTCCAGAAGAAGTTCGCTTTATACTTAAACAAATGGGATTAAAAGAAAAAACAATCGATGTCGAGTTAGATGTTGGAGAGCAAGTACGTATTAAATCTGGACCATTCGCAAACCAAGTCGGAGAAGTTCAAGAGATTGAAGCGGAAAAATTCAAATTAACAGTATTAGTTGACATGTTTGGACGTGAAACACCAGTAGAAGTAGAATTCGATCAAATCGAAAAATTATAGTGAGATAAATTAACGTTTTTAAATGTAAAAGTTGAAATTTTACTATTGCTTTTTGAAATAAAAAAGTGTTAAAATAATGTGGTCGCGCTTTTAGAGCGTTCATTTCGTCACGAAATGTTAAGAGTGGGAGGGCAAAACTGAGCCCTGTGACCACATCACGATATCAAGGAGGTGCACATCGTGGCTAAAAAAGTAGAAAAAGTAGTTAAATTACAAATTCCTGCAGGTAAAGCAAATCCAGCACCACCAGTTGGTCCAGCATTAGGTCAAGCAGGTGTGAATATTATGGGATTCTGTAAAGAGTTCAATGCACGTACTCAAGAACAAGCAGGTTTAATCATTCCGGTAGAAATTAGTGTATATGAAGACCGTTCATTTACATTCATTACAAAAACTCCACCGGCTCCAGTACTACTTAAAAAAGCAGCTGGCGTTGAAAAAGGTTCAGGCGAACCTAACAAAAACAAAGTTGCTTCAGTAACTAAAGATCAAGTACGTGAAATTGCTAACAGCAAAATGCAAGACTTAAATGCTGCTGACGAAGAAGCAGCTATGCGTATTATCGAAGGTACTGCTCGTAGTATGGGAATCACTGTAGAATAATAAGCAATCAAATTTAATTTGAAATGAACTGATTTAGACGATAAAAGCAGGTAACAGAATAGGTAAACAATCCATATTGTCTATGACATCTTATTGCACTTTGGTCTCTATGACTGATTTGAAGAAGAAACTATCTGTTATCTGCTCTTAACTTGTGGCTAACACAAGTAAATGTGGGAGGAAATTCCGCTAAAACCACTAAAGGAGGAACAATAAATGGCTAAAAAAGGTAAAAAGTATCAAGAAGCAGCTAATAAAGTTGACCGTACTCAATACTATAGTGTTGAAGAAGCAATCAAATTAGCTAAAGAAACAAGCATTGCTAACTTTGACGCATCAGTTGAAGTTGCATTCCGTTTAGGAATTGATACACGTAAAAATGACCAACAAATCCGTGGTGCAGTCGTGCTACCAAACGGAACTGGTAAATCACAACGTGTATTAGTATTCGCAAAAGGTGACAAAATCACTGAAGCTGAAGAAGCAGGCGCAGATTACGTAGGTGAATCTGATTACGTACAAAAAATCCAACAAGGTTGGTTTGACTTTGACGTAGTAGTTGCTACTCCAGACATGATGGGCGAAGTTGGTAAACTTGGTCGTGTATTAGGACCTAAAGGTTTAATGCCAAACCCTAAAACTGGTACTGTAACTATGGATGTTAAAAAAGCTGTTGAAGAAATCAAAGCTGGTAAAGTTGAATATCGTGCTGAAAAAGCTGGTATCGTACATGCTTCTATCGGTAAAGTTTCATTTAGCGATGAAAAATTAGTTGAAAACTTCAAAGCCTTACAAGATGTATTAGCAAAAGCTAAACCATCTTCATCTAAAGGTACTTACTTCAAATCTGTTGCTGTTACAACAACAATGGGTCCTGGAGTAAAAGTTGATACTGCTTCATTCAAACTATAATTTAAATATATTTAAATTACATTAAGCCTAGAACAGTTTATGTTCTAGGCTTGATTTTTGAAAAAAAGATAATTGATAATTTTTATAAGCAGTGTAAAATGATTGTATTCGAGTTAATGCTATGCAGGAGATGCTAGAATTATTCCTAAAATCGACAAGCATTAAAATGCATTGAATTAAGGAGCGCCTGAGCAAGGTTCATGCATAAGAAACTCTAAGCATTAAAATGCATTAGATTAAGGAGTGCCTGAGCATAGCTCATGCATAAGAAACTCTAAGCATTAAAATGCAAAGAGTTTCTAAAAATATATTGACATATTACAATTAAACGGTTATATTAATTATTGTGATTATTTTACCTAAGACAGTAGGAGTTATTTGATAACTTAAAAACCGATCCTGCCGAGGCTAAAATTGACTTGAACGTGACTATTAAACTTTCAAGCACTTTTTGCCGTGGGTAGAAAGTGCTTTTTTTATTAATCTTAAAAAAAGCACCGAAAAATACTAAATGGAGGTGTCTGAATGTCTGCTATCATTGAAGCTAAAAAACAATTAGTTGATACTATTGCTGATCAACTTAAAAACTCAGTTTCAACAGTGATCGTTGACTACCGTGGATTAACAGTAGCTGAAGTTACTGAATTACGTAAACAATTACGTGAAGCTGGTGTTGAGTATAAAGTATACAAAAACACAATGGTACGTCGCGCAGCTGAAAAAGCTGGAATCGAAGGCTTAGATGAATTCTTAACAGGTCCAACTGCTATTGCAACTTCAACAGAAGATGTTGTAGCTCCAGCAAAAGTTATTGCAGGATTTGCTAAAGAACATGAAGCTTTAGAAGTTAAATCAGGCGTTATGGAAGGAAATGTTATTTCAGCAGAAGAAGTTAAAACTGTTGGTTCATTACCTTCACACGACGGTCTTGTATCTATGCTTTTATCTGTATTACAAGCTCCAGTACGCAACTTCGCTTATGCGGTTAAAGCTGTTGGAGAACAAAAAGAAGAAAGCGCTGAATAATTGCGCATAAAAAATTAAAAATAACGGAGGAATTATAAAATGGCTAATCAAGAACAAATCATTGAAGCAATTAAAGAAATGTCAGTTTTAGAATTAAACGATTTAGTAAAAGCAATTGAAGAAGAATTTGGTGTAACTGCAGCAGCTCCAGTAGCAGCAGCAGGTGCAGCTGGCGGCGGAGAAGCAGCAGCTGAAAAAACTGAATTTGATGTTGAATTAACTTCAGCTGGATCTTCAAAAATCAAAGTTGTTAAAGCTGTTAAAGAAGCAACTGGCTTAGGATTAAAAGATGCTAAAGAATTAGTAGACGGAGCTCCTAAAGTAATCAAAGAAGCTATGCCTAAAGAAGACGCTGAAAAACTTAAAGAACAATTAGAAGAAGTTGGAGCTACAGTAGAATTAAAATAGTTCTAGTTTCCTAACTAAATAATATGGTTATTGATTTTTAAATCGTAATCACATTCTTTGAGAAGTTAAAAACCCCGTTATCGCGATAACGGGGTTTTTAATTCATTTATAGCTAAATTTAGAATAATAGGAATGCAAAAGACTGATAGAGGTGAAGACATGAGTCATTACTACGACGAAAATCCGGAAGTAAAAAGTGATGAAAAACAAATTACTTATGAATGTTATCAACATTCTATTAATTTAATAACAGATAATGGTGTGTTTTCTAGAGATAAAGTGGATTTTGGATCTGATTTACTAATCCAAACATTCTTGAAAGCAAATCCTCCTGGACCGAGTAAAACAATTGCTGATGTAGGTTGTGGATATGGTCCAATTGGACTAATGATTGCTAAAGTATCACCACATCACCATATTACAATGTTAGACGTCAATCGTAGAGCATTAGAATTAGCTAAAAAGAATAAAAAGAAAAATCATATTGAAAATGCGGATATTTTCGAAAGTGATGGTATGACTCAGGTTGATAATAACCAATTTGATTTTGTGTTAACAAATCCGCCAATCAGGGCGGGCAAAACTGTCGTTCATCGTATTTTTGAAGAAGCGTATCAAAAATTGAAAAGTAATGGCGAATTATTTGTTGTTATTCAAAAAAAACAAGGTATGCCTTCAGCTAAAAAGAAAATGGATGAATTATTTAACAATGTGGAAGTTGTGAATAAAAGTAAAGGATACTATATATTGAAAAGCGTAAAAGCTTGATTTAATAGTATTATTCTGATATAGTTATAAAATGTAAAAATTTATGTTCAATAAGTGTGTACTTTTACGCAAAAACAAATAAGTAAATCAAGATAAATATAGAATAGAAAATGGTGTCATCTGAAGTGTTGCCGTTTTCTTTTTGTCTTTAAATCTTGTGGCACTCTTTGTTTTATTAGTAAAAGCAACCCACACAATTTTTGAGGGGTGAATCTGTTTGGCAGGTCAAGTTGTCCAATATGGAAGACATCGTAAACGTAGAAACTACGCGAGAATTTCAGAAGTATTAGAATTACCGAACTTAATAGAAATTCAAACAAAATCTTACGATTGGTTCCTTAAAGAAGGTTTATTAGAAATGTTTAGAGACATTTCTCCGATTGAAGATTTCACAGGAAACCTATCTTTAGAATTTGTAGATTATAGATTAGGTGAACCAAAATACGACTTAGAAGAATCAAAAAACCGTGACGCTACTTATGCTGCACCTCTTCGTGTAAAAGTACGTCTTATTATTAAAGAAACTGGCGAAGTGAAAGAGCAAGAAGTATTTATGGGTGATTTCCCATTAATGACTGATACAGGTACATTTGTAATTAATGGTGCAGAACGTGTTATCGTATCACAATTAGTACGTTCACCATCCGTATATTTCAATGAAAAACTTGATAAAAACGGACGTGAAAACTACGATGCAACTATCATTCCTAACCGTGGTGCATGGTTAGAATATGAAACTGATGCTAAAGATGTAGTTTATGTACGTATTGATAGAACTCGTAAATTACCATTAACTGTATTGTTAAGAGCATTAGGTTTCTCTAGTGACCAAGAAATCGTTGATTTACTTGGCGACAGTGAATACTTACGCAATACGCTTGAAAAAGATGGTACTGAAAATACTGAACAAGCATTATTAGAAATTTATGAGCGTTTACGCCCTGGCGAACCACCAACAGTTGAAAATGCTAAAAGTTTATTATATTCACGTTTCTTCGATCCAAAACGTTATGACTTAGCAAGCGTTGGTCGTTATAAAGCTAATAAAAAACTTCACTTAAAACACCGTTTATTCAATCAAAAATTAGCAGAACCAATTGTTAATAGTGAAACGGGTGAAATTGTTGTTGAAGAAGGTACAGTTCTTGATCGTCGTAAGTTAGACGAGATCATGGATGTATTAGAAGCAAATGCTAATAGTGAAGTGTTCGAACTAGAAGGAACAGTTATTGATGAACCAGTTGAAATTCAATCAATTAAAGTATATGTTCCAAATGATGATGAAGGTCGTACAACTACAGTGATCGGTAATGCATTACCGGATTCTGAAGTTAAATGTATTACGCCAGCTGACATCATTGCTTCAATGAGTTACTTCTTTAACTTATTAAGTGGTATTGGTTATACAGACGATATTGACCATTTAGGTAATCGTCGTTTACGTTCAGTAGGCGAACTATTACAAAACCAATTCCGTATTGGTTTATCAAGAATGGAGCGTGTGGTACGTGAAAGAATGTCTATTCAAGACACTGATTCAATCACACCACAACAATTAATCAATATTCGCCCAGTTATTGCATCAATAAAAGAATTCTTTGGTAGTTCTCAATTATCACAATTCATGGACCAAGCTAACCCATTAGCAGAGTTGACACATAAACGTCGTTTATCTGCTTTAGGACCTGGTGGTTTAACACGTGAACGTGCACAAATGGAGGTACGTGACGTACACTATTCTCACTATGGTCGTATGTGTCCAATTGAAACGCCAGAGGGTCCAAACATTGGATTAATCAACTCATTATCTAGTTATGCACGTGTAAACGAATTTGGTTTCATTGAAACACCATATCGTAAAGTGGATTTAGACACTAATGCGATTACAGACCAAATCGATTATTTAACTGCTGACGAAGAAGATAGTTATGTTGTTGCCCAAGCGAACTCACGTTTAGATGAAAACGGACGTTTCATAGATGATGAAGTAGTTTGTCGTTTCCGTGGTAATAACACAGTAATGGCTAAAGAAAAAATGGATTACATGGACGTTTCACCTAAGCAGGTTGTTTCAGCCGCTACAGCTTGTATTCCATTCTTAGAAAACGATGACTCTAACCGTGCATTAATGGGTGCGAACATGCAACGTCAAGCAGTACCATTGATGAATCCTGAAGCACCATTCGTTGGTACAGGTATGGAGCATGTTGCTGCGCGTGACTCTGGTGCGGCAATTACAGCTAACCACAGAGGTCGTGTTGAACATGTTGAGTCTAATGAAATCTTAGTACGTCGATTAGTAGAACAAGACGGCCAAGAGTATGAAGGTGAATTAGATCGCTATCCATTAGCGAAATTCAAACGTTCAAACTCAGGTACATGTTACAACCAACGCCCAATTGTTGCTGCAGGTGACATTGTTGAATACAACGAAATCTTAGCCGATGGTCCTTCAATGGAATTAGGTGAAATGGCCTTAGGTCGTAACGTAGTTGTAGGATTCATGACATGGGATGGTTACAACTATGAGGATGCTGTTATCATGAGTGAGCGTCTAGTTAAAGATGACGTATACACTTCTATCCATATTGAAGAATATGAATCAGAAGCACGTGATACTAAACTAGGACCTGAAGAAATTACTCGTGATATTCCTAACGTTTCTGAAAGTGCACTTAAAAACTTAGACGAACGTGGTATTGTATATGTCGGTGCTGAAGTTAAAGATGGAGATATCTTAGTAGGTAAAGTAACGCCTAAAGGGGTTACAGAGCTTACAGCTGAAGAAAGATTATTACATGCTATCTTTGGTGAAAAAGCACGTGAAGTACGTGATACATCATTACGTGTACCACACGGTGCTGGCGGTATCGTATTAGATGTTAAAGTCTTCAATCGTGAAGAAGGAGACGACACATTATCACCAGGTGTTAACCAATTAGTACGTGTTTACATCGTTCAAAAACGTAAAATTCACGTCGGAGATAAAATGTGTGGTCGTCATGGTAATAAAGGTGTCATCTCAAAAATCGTTCCAGAAGAAGATATGCCATATTTACCAGACGGACGTCCAATTGACATCATGTTAAACCCACTAGGTGTACCATCACGTATGAACATCGGACAAGTTCTTGAATTACATTTAGGTATGGCTGCTAAAAACTTAGGCATCCATGTTGCATCTCCAGTATTCGATGGTGCTAATGATGATGACGTATGGTCAACTATTGAAGAAGCTGGCATGGCACGTGACGGTAAAACTGTATTATACGATGGTCGAACTGGTGAACCATTCGACAACCGTATTTCAGTAGGTGTTATGTACATGCTTAAACTTGCACACATGGTTGACGATAAATTACATGCGCGTTCAACTGGTCCATACTCATTAGTAACGCAACAACCACTAGGTGGTAAAGCACAATTTGGTGGACAACGTTTCGGTGAGATGGAGGTATGGGCACTTGAAGCATATGGTGCTGCATACACATTACAAGAAATCTTGACTTATAAATCAGATGATACAGTAGGTCGTGTTAAAACATACGAATCTATTGTTAAAGGTGAAAATATCTCTAGACCAAATGTTCCTGAATCATTCCGAGTATTGATGAAAGAATTACAAAGTTTAGGATTAGACGTCAAAGTGATGGATGAGCAAGATAACGAAATCGAAATGGCCGACATTGAAGATGAAGATGTAACAGAACGCAAAGTAGATTTACAACAAAAAGATGCGCCAGAATCACAAAAAGAAACTACTGATTAATATGCACTTAAGATAATTAGAATGATAGAGGTGGAGCGATTTTAAATGTCGCTCCTACCTTTCTCAAATTCTATATACTATAAATGTAAATCAATCAAATAGCACAGCTAATCTAAATTGAAGGAGGTAGGCTCCTTGATTGATGTAAATAATTTCCATTATATGAAAATAGGATTAGCTTCACCTGAAAAGATTCGTTCATGGTCTTATGGTGAAGTTAAGAAGCCTGAAACAATTAACTATCGTACGTTAAAACCTGAAAAAGACGGTCTTTTCTGTGAAAGAATATTTGGACCAACTAAAGATTGGGAATGTAGTTGCGGTAAATACAAACGTGTACGCTATAAAGGTATGGTCTGTGATAGATGTGGTGTTGAAGTAACGAAGTCTAAAGTACGTCGTGAAAGAATGGGACACATCGAATTAGCAGCACCAGTATCACACATTTGGTACTTCAAAGGTATTCCAAGCCGTATGGGCCTTTTATTAGATATGTCTCCAAGAGCATTAGAAGAAGTTATTTATTTTGCTTCTTATGTTGTTGTTGATCCAGGTCCAACAGGTTTAGAAAAGAAAACTTTATTATCTGAAGCAGAATTCAGAGATTATTATGATAAATATCCAGGTCAATTTGTAGCTAAAATGGGTGCTGAAGGTATCAGAGACTTGTTATCTGAAATTGACTTAGATGAAGAATTAAAAATCTTACGTGATGAATTAGAATCTGCAACAGGACAAAGACTTACTCGTGCTATTAAACGTTTAGAAGTTGTTGAATCATTCCGTAACTCTGGTAATGATCCAGCATGGATGATTTTAGATGTACTTCCTATCATTCCACCTGAAATCCGTCCAATGGTTCAATTAGACGGTGGACGTTTTGCTACAAGTGACTTAAACGATTTATATAGACGTGTTATTAACCGTAATAACCGTTTGAAACGTTTATTAGATCTTGGTGCACCTGGAATCATTGTTCAAAACGAAAAACGTATGTTACAAGAAGCTGTTGATGCTTTAATCGATAATGGTCGTCGTGGCCGTCCTGTAACTGGACCAGGTAACCGTCCATTAAAATCATTGTCACATATGTTAAAAGGTAAACAAGGTCGTTTCCGTCAAAACTTACTTGGTAAACGTGTTGACTATTCAGGTCGTTCCGTTATCGCAGTAGGTCCAAGTCTGAAAATGTATCAATGTGGATTACCTAAAGAAATGGCGCTAGAATTATTTAAACCTTTCGTTATGAAAGAGTTAGTTCAACGTGAAATTGCAACAAATATCAAAAATGCTAAAAGTAAAATTGAACGCATGGATGACGAAGTTTGGGACGTTTTAGAAGAAGTTATCGTAGAACACCCAGTACTACTTAACCGTGCGCCTACGCTTCACAGATTAGGTATCCAAGCATTCGAACCAACATTGGTAGAAGGTCGTGCAATCCGTCTACACCCACTTGTTACTACAGCATATAACGCTGACTTTGATGGTGACCAAATGGCGGTTCACGTTCCATTATCTAAAGAAGCGCAAGCTGAAGCACGTATGTTAATGTTAGCTGCTCAAAATATCTTAAACCCTAAAGATGGTAAACCAGTTGTTACACCATCTCAGGATATGGTATTAGGTAACTACTACTTAACACTTGAACGTGCAGACGCAGTTAATACTGGTACTATCTATAATGATACAAACGAAGTATTAAAAGCTTATGCAAATGGATATGTTCACTTACACACTAGAATTGGTGTTCATGCAAGTTCATTCAATAATCCGACATTCACTGAGGAGCAAAATAAGAAAATCTTAGCTACATCAGTAGGTAAAATTATCTTTAATGAAATCATACCTGATTCATTTGCTTATATTAACGAGCCAACTCAAACTAACCTTGAGGGAACAACACCTGATAAATACTTTGTTGACCCAACAGAGTTAGGTGAAGGCGGATTAAAAGAATTCTTTGAAACTAAAGAATTAATTGAACCATTCAATAAAAAATTCTTAGGTAATATCATCGCTGAAGTATTCAACAGATTCAGTATTACTGATACATCTATGATGCTTGACCGTATGAAAGACTTAGGATTCAAGTTCTCATCTAAAGCGGGTATTACTGTTGGTGTATCTGATATCGTGGTATTACCAGATAAAAAAGATATCCTAGATGAACATGAAAAATTAGTTGAACGTGTGACTAAACAATTCAATCGTGGTTTAATCACTGAAGAAGAAAGATACAATGCTGTCGTTGAAATTTGGACAGATGCTAAAGATCAAATTCAAGGTGAATTAATGCAATCACTTGAAAAAACAAACCCAATCTTCATGATGAGTGACTCTGGTGCCCGTGGTAACGCATCTAACTTTACTCAGTTAGCTGGTATGCGTGGATTAATGGCTGCACCATCAGGAAAAATCATTGAATTACCAATCACTTCATCATTCCGTGAAGGTTTAACAGTGTTAGAGTACTTCATCTCTACTCATGGTGCGCGTAAAGGTCTTGCCGATACAGCACTTAAAACAGCTGACTCAGGTTACCTTACTCGTCGTCTTGTTGACGTTGCGCAAGATGTTATTGTACGTGAAGAAGATTGTGGTACTGACCGTGGCTTACTTGTTTCTGACATCAAAGAAGGTACAGAAATGATTGAACCATTCATTGAACGTATCGAAGGACGTTATTCAAAAGAAACAATTCGTCACCCTGAAACAGATGAAGTTATTATTCGCCCAGACGAATTAATTACTGCGGAAATCGCTAAGAAAATTACTGATGCTGGTATCGAACAAATGTATATCCGCTCAGCATTCACTTGTAATACACGTCATGGTGTATGTGAAAAATGTTATGGTAAAAACCTTGCAACAGGTGAAAAAGTTGAAGTTGGTGAAGCAGTTGGTACAATCGCTGCCCAATCAATCGGTGAACCAGGTACACAGCTTACAATGCGTACCTTCCATACAGGTGGGGTAGCCGGAAGCGATATCACTCAAGGTCTTCCACGTATCCAAGAGATCTTTGAAGCCCGTAACCCTAAAGGTCAAGCGGTAATCACTGAAATCGAAGGTGTAGTAGAAGATATTAAATTAGCGAAAGACCGTCAACAAGAAATTGTTGTTAAAGGTGAAAATGAAACTAGATCTTATCTAGCTTCAGGTACTTCTAGACTTAAAGTGGAAGTAGGACAATCAGTTGAACGTGGTGAAGTATTAACTGAAGGTTCAATCGAACCGAAAAACTACTTATCAGTTGCTGGTTTAAATGCTACAGAAAGCTACTTATTAAAAGAAGTACAAAAAGTTTACCGTATGCAAGGTGTTGAAATTGATGATAAACACGTTGAGGTTATGGTTAGACAAATGTTACGTAAAGTACGTATCATCGAAGCAGGAGATACTAAGTTATTACCTGGTTCATTAGTTGATATTCACAACTTTACTGACGCTAACAGAGATGCATTTAAAGAACGTAAACGCCCTGCAACTGCTAAGCCAGTATTGCTTGGTATTACAAAAGCTTCTCTTGAAACAGAAAGCTTCTTATCTGCAGCTTCATTCCAAGAAACAACTCGTGTTCTTACTGATGCAGCTATTAAAGGTAAACGCGATGACTTACTTGGTCTTAAAGAAAATGTTATTATTGGTAAACTTATCCCAGCTGGTACAGGTATGAGACGTTATAGTGACGTTCAATACGATAAAAATGTAGCGCCAGTTGCTAGTTCTGAAGAAGAAGTAGAAGTTACTGAATAATTGATATAACGATCAAGAGGTTAGACTTAGTTCTAACCTCTTGATTCTTATTTATTTCATAAAAACACGAATAAATATTGACTATTGTACTGTAACAATGTTAATATATTATAGGTTGATGCAAGCAGAACTTTGGAGGATATTGAACATGTCTAATGAAAAAGTTGCACGCTTTAACAAACAACAATATGTAGTTGGTCTTAAGGAAACGCTCAAAGCGTTGAATAAAGATCAAGTTACATCATTGATTATTGCTCGAGACGTAGAAGTTCATCTAATGACTCGCGTGTTAAGCCAAATCAATCAAAAAAATATACCATATACACTTTTCTCATCTAAGAAAGAATTAGGAGAATATGTAGGTATCAATGTAAATGCAACAATCGTTGCTATATTGAATGAGAATTAGTAAGTGTCTGCTTACTAAATTTTATTTAACCTTAAAATGAACCACCTGGATGTGTGGGATTAAAAAATGAAGAGAGGAGGACATATTCAATGCCAACTATTAACCAATTAGTACGTAAACCAAGACAAAGCAAATCAAAAAAATCTGATTCACCAGCTTTAAACAGAGGTTTTAACAGTAAGAAGAAACAATTCACTGAATTGAATTCTCCACAAAAACGTGGCGTATGTACTCGTGTGGGTACTATGACACCTAAAAAACCTAACTCAGCGTTACGTAAATATGCACGTGTGCGTTTATCAAACAATATTGAAATCAACGCATACATTCCTGGTATCGGCCATAACTTACAAGAACACAGTGTTGTACTTGTACGTGGTGGACGTGTAAAAGACTTACCTGGTGTGCGTTACCATATTGTGCGTGGTGCACTTGATACTTCAGGTGTAGACGGACGTAGACAAGGTCGTTCATTATACGGAACTAAAAAACCTAAAAATTAATTTTTAAGATTACGTAAATTTTAAAAATAATTAATCACAATATACTATAATAGGAAGGGAGGATTTACATTATGCCTCGTAAAGGATCAGTACCTAAAAGAGACGTATTACCAGATCCAATTCATAACTCAAAATTAGTTACAAAATTAATTAACAAAATTATGTTAGATGGTAAACGCGGAACAGCTCAAAGAATTCTTTATTCAGCATTCGACCTAGTTGAAGAACGTAGTGGTCGTCAAGCTATTGAAGTATTCGAAGAAGCAATTGAAAACATTATGCCAGTATTAGAAGTTAAAGCTCGTCGTGTGGGTGGTTCAAACTACCAAGTACCTGTTGAGGTACGCCCAGAACGTCGTTCTACTTTAGGATTACGTTGGTTAGTTAACTATGCGCGTCTTCGTGGTGAAAAAACTATGGAAGAACGTTTAGCTAACGAAATCTTAGATGCAGCAAATAATACAGGTGGTGCAGTTAAGAAACGTGAGGACACTCACAAAATGGCTGAAGCTAACAAAGCATTTGCTCACTACCGTTGGTAAGATTAAAGCTTTTACCCTGAGCGTGTTCCGTAACATTGGTTTACCAATAATGGCTCATGCTTAGGGCATCGCCATATCTAAAGTACTTATTCAGTAATAACTGGAAGGAGAAAAAATACATGGCAAGAGAATTTTCTTTGAAAAATACTCGTAATATCGGTATCATGGCTCACATTGATGCTGGTAAAACTACTACGACAGAACGTATTCTTTATTACACAGGTCGTATCCACAAAATTGGTGAAACACACGAAGGTGCTTCACAAATGGACTGGATGGAACAAGAGCAAGACCGTGGTATTACTATCACATCTGCAGCAACAACTGCAGCTTGGGACGGCCACCGTGTAAATATCATCGATACACCAGGACACGTAGACTTCACAGTTGAGGTTGAACGTTCATTACGTGTACTTGACGGTGCGGTTACAGTACTTGATGCTCAATCAGGTGTTGAACCACAAACTGAAACAGTTTGGCGTCAGGCTACAACATACGGCGTACCTCGTATCGTTTTCATCAACAAAATGGATAAATTAGGTGCAAACTTTGAATACTCTGTAAGCACATTACATGATCGTTTACAAGCTAATGCTGCACCTATCCAATTACCTATCGGTGCTGAAGATGAATTCGAAGCTATCATTGACTTAGTTGAAATGAAATGCTTCAAATACACTAATGACTTAGGTACAGAAATTGATGAAATTGAAATTCCTGAAGATCACAAAGAAAGAGCTGAAGAAGCTCGTTCAACATTAATTGAAGCAGTAGCTGAAACTAATGATGAATTAATGGAAAAATATCTTGGTGATGAAGAAATTTCAGTAGAAGAATTAAAAAATGCAATCCGTCAAGCTACAACTGACGTAGAATTCTACCCAGTTCTTTGCGGTACTGCATTCAAAAACAAAGGTGTTCAATTAATGCTTAACGCTGTAATTGATTACCTACCATCTCCTTTAGATGTTAAACCAATCGTTGGTCACCGTGCTAATGATCCTGAAGAAGAAGTAATTGCTAAACCAGACGATTCAGCTGAATTCGCTGCATTAGCATTCAAAGTTATGACTGACCCTTATGTTGGTAAATTAACTTTCTTCCGTGTTTACTCAGGTACTTTAAGCTCAGGTTCTTACGTGAAGAACTCATCTAAAGACAAACGTGAACGTGTAGGTCGTTTATTACAAATGCACGCTAACTCACGTCAAGAGATTGACACTGTTTACTCAGGCGATATCGCTGCTGCGGTAGGTCTTAAAGAAACAGGTACTGGTGATACTTTATGTGGAGAGAAAAATGACATTATCTTGGAATCAATGGAATTCCCAGAGCCAGTTATCCACTTATCAGTTGAACCAAAATCTAAAGCTGACCAAGATAAAATGACTCAAGCTTTAGTTAAATTACAAGAAGAAGACCCAACTTTCCATGCACATACTGACGAAGAAACTGGACAAGTTATCATCGGTGGTATGGGTGAGTTACACTTAGACATCTTAGTTGACCGTATGAAGAAAGAATTCAACGTTGAATGTAATGTTGGTGCGCCAATGGTTTCATATCGTGAAACATTTAAACAATCAGCACAAGTTCAAGGTAAATTCTCTCGTCAATCTGGTGGTCGTGGTCAATACGGTGATGTTCACATTGAATTCACACCTAACGAAACAGGTGGCGGTTTCGAATTCGAAAACGCTATCGTCGGTGGTGTAGTTCCTCGTGAATACATTCCATCAGTTGAAGCTGGTCTTAAAGATGCAATGGAAAACGGTGTATTAGCTGGTTATCCTTTAATCGATGTTAAAGCTAAATTATTTGATGGTTCATACCATGATGTCGATTCATCTGAAATGGCCTTCAAAATTGCTGCATCATTAGCACTTAAAGAAGCTGCTAAAAAATGTGATCCAGTTATCTTAGAACCAATGATGAAAGTAACAATCGAAATGCCTGAAGAATACATGGGTGATATCATGGGTGACGTAACTGCTCGTCGTGGACGTGTAGACGGTATGGAACCTCGTGGTAATGCACAAGTTGTAAATGCTTATGTACCACTTTCAGAAATGTTCGGTTATGCTACATCATTACGTTCAAACACTCAAGGTCGCGGTACTTACACTATGTACTTTGACCACTATGCAGAAGTTCCAAAATCAATTTCTGAAGAAATCATTAAGAAAAATAAAGGCGAATAATATAACTTGTCATTACTAGCTATGCTAGGTTAAAATACAGGTTGAGCTTAGTTATAGGCTAATCGTTTTTATGAATTGATTTTTGTGGGTAAATGCATTATAAAGGAAATATGAATTAAGTAGTATTTCTTTTAGACTCAACTTAATCAAACATCTTCTCATGATGGTGAGAAACTATCATGAGAGATAATTTTGAAAATAACTTTTATTAAGAATAGGAGAGATTTAATAATGGCAAAAGAAAAATTTGATCGCTCAAAAGAACATGCCAATATTGGTACTATCGGTCACGTTGACCATGGTAAAACAACTTTAACAGCTGCTATCGCAACTGTATTAGCTAAGAATGGTGACACTGTTGCACAATCATACGACATGATTGACAACGCACCAGAAGAAAAAGAACGTGGTATTACAATCAATACTGCACACATCGAATATCAAACTGACAAACGTCACTATGCTCACGTTGACTGCCCAGGACACGCTGACTATGTTAAAAACATGATCACTGGTGCTGCGCAAATGGACGGCGGTATCTTAGTTGTATCTGCAGCTGATGGTCCAATGCCACAAACTCGTGAACACATTCTTTTATCACGTAACGTTGGTGTACCAGCTTTAGTTGTATTCTTAAACAAAGTTGATATGGTAGACGACGAAGAATTATTAGAATTAGTAGAAATGGAAGTTCGTGACTTATTATCTGAATATGACTTCCCAGGTGACGACGTACCTGTAATCGCTGGTTCAGCATTAAAAGCTTTAGAAGGCGACGAAAAATACGAAGAAAAAATCTTAGAATTAATGCAAGCAGTTGATGACTACATTCCAACTCCAGAACGTGATTCTGACAAACCATTCATGATGCCAGTTGAGGACGTATTCTCAATCACTGGTCGTGGTACTGTTGCTACAGGCCGTGTTGAACGTGGTCAAATCAAAGTTGGTGAAGAAGTTGAAATCATCGGTTTACATGACACTTCTAAAACAACTGTTACTGGTGTAGAAATGTTCCGTAAGTTATTAGACTACGCTGAAGCTGGTGACAACATCGGTGCTTTATTACGTGGTGTTGCTCGTGAAGACGTACAACGTGGTCAAGTATTAGCTGCTCCTGGTTCAATTACACCACATACAAAATTCAAAGCGGAAGTTTACGTTTTATCTAAAGACGAAGGTGGACGTCACACTCCATTCTTCAGTAACTACCGCCCACAATTCTATTTCCGTACTACTGACGTAACTGGCGTTGTTCAATTACCAGAAGGTACTGAAATGGTTATGCCTGGTGATAACGTTGAAATGACAGTAGAATTAATCGCTCCTATCGCGATTGAAGACGGTACTCGTTTCTCAATCCGTGAAGGTGGACGTACTGTAGGATCAGGCGTTGTAACTGAAATCCACGAATAATTTTATTATTCGATATATCAAAGACCCCATTACGGGGTCTTTTTTTATTTCTATAAATACATAACCTTACCGTCGATTTGTTTACCATTAAAAAATCCACTTATTACCTATGATTTAGGTAATAAGTGGATGACTTGTGTGATAAATGTTAAATATTTACAAGGTTATATTTTAAAATACATTTTCAAGTTCTAAAATTTTTAAAAATTCACTGGCAGCATATTTAAATGATGATTCATCGATATCGAAATAAGGATTATGATGAGGTGCAGTAATATTTTTATCTTGATTACCACATCCTGTTAAGAAAAATGCGCCTGGTCTGACTTTTAAATAGTGAGAGAAGTCTTCACCAATCATCATTAAATCAGATTCATTAAAGCGTAAGTGCATATCATTAGCTGCTTGTTTAACAACTTCATATGCTTGTTGATGATTATGAAGTGGTAAATAACCTTTAATGTAATTAAAATCATAAGTGATATCGTTAGCTACCGCTAAACCTTGTAATAATTTGTCCATCTTAGTTTTGATATGGTTTTGTAAATTAGTGTCGAAGGTACGTACTGTTCCTTTGCAAAACGCACTATCAGGTATCACACTATCTGAAGAGCCTGCTTGAACCATACCAAACGTTAATACCGCTTGTTTTACTGGATCGATGGTACGAGAAACTATCTTCTGAGCACTTAAAATAAATTCAGCCATAATGACAATAGGATCAATGGTTTCTTGAGGTTTAGCACCATGACCGCCTCTGCCTTGTATCGTGATACTAAATTCGTCAGGTGAGGCCATAATGGGTCCTGGACGAGAATAAATAGTACCTGTTGGATAACCGCTCCATAGATGTGTGCCATAAATCTTATCAACGTCTTGTAAGCATCCATCATTAATCATTTCTTGTGAACCACCGGGCATAATTTCTTCACCGTATTGGAATATGAAAACAACATTACCTTTTAATAAGTGACGATGTTCATTTACGATTTCTGCAACGCCTAATAATATAGCTGTATGTCCATCGTGTCCACATGCATGCATGCAACCATCATTTTTAGATTTATAAGGTACATCGTTTAATTCTTGAACAGGTAGTGCATCAAAGTCTGCTCTAAAGGCGATGGTTGGCCCTTCACCTTTTCCTTTAAAAGTAGCTTTAATACCGTTTCTACCTACTGGCGTTTGAATGTCACATGACAATTGGCTAAGTTGGTTAACTATATAGTCATGTGTTTGCTTTTCTTCAAAAGAAAGTTCAGGATATTGGTGTAAATAACGTCTTAATTGAATCATTCTCTTTTCTTTTTTACTAGCCAATTGAAACCAATCAAACAAAACTATCACTTCTTCCGTATTATTATGATAATTAGTATATCATTATCTAATAAGACAAAATAGTTCAAAATGAATATTTAGTATTAAAAATACAATAAGTGATAAGGCTTTCATGAATGGCGAAATTAAGGTATTATAAAGGTAAATAGAGATACAAGGGGGATATGGTTGTGGTTCAATCATTACATGATTTTTTAAATGAAAATATTAACTACTTGAAAGAGAATGGATTGTACAATGAAATCGATTCAATTGAAGGTGCAAATGGTCCAGAAATTAAAATTGATGGTAAAACTTACGTTAACTTGTCATCAAATAACTATTTGGGATTAGCAACAAATGAAGATTTAAAAGAAGCTGCTAAAGCTGCCATTGATTCACATGGTGTTGGTGCAGGGGCTGTTCGTTCAATTAATGGTACATTAGATTTACATGATGAATTAGAAGAAACACTAGCGAAATTTAAAGGTACAGAAGCAGCAATTGCTTATCAATCTGGTTTCAATTGTAATATGGCTGCGATTTCAGCAGTAATGAATAAAAACGATGCTATTCTATCTGATGAACTAAATCATGCTTCTATTATAGATGGTTGTCGTTTATCGAAAGCTAAAATCATTCGTGTTAACCACTCAGATATGGATGATTTAAGAGCTAAAGCTAAAGAAGCAGTAGAATCAGGTCAATATAACAAAGTAATGTATATTACTGATGGCGTATTTAGTATGGATGGCGATGTTGCCAAATTACCAGAAATTGTTAAAATCGCAGAAGAATTTGGTTTATTAACTTATGTTGATGATGCACATGGTTCTGGAGTAATGGGCAAAGGCGCGGGTACAGTTAAACACTTTGGTTTACAAGATAAAATCGATTTCCAAATTGGTACATTATCTAAAGCAATTGGTGTTGTAGGTGGCTATGTAGCGGGTACTAAAGAACTTATTGATTGGTTAAAAGCACAATCTCGTCCATTCTTATTCTCAACTTCATTAGCACCTGGAGATACTAAAGCAATTACAGAAGCAGTTAAAAAATTAATGGCTTCTACTGAGTTACATGATCAATTATGGGAAAATGCGCAATATCTTAAAGATGGCTTAGCTAAGTTAGGATTTAACACTGGTGAGTCTGAAACACCAATTACTCCTGTGATTATCGGTGATGAAAAAGATACTCAAGTATTCAGTAAACGCCTTAAAGAAGAAGGTATTTATGTTAAGTCTATCGTATTCCCTACAGTGCCAAAAGGTACAGGTAGAGTTAGAAATATGCCTACTGCAGCACATACAAAAGAAATGTTAGATAAAGCTATAGAAGCATATGAAAAAGTTGGTAAAGAACTTAACATTATTTAATCGATTTATTCAACAAATTAAGCACTCGTATTTTGCGGGTGCTTTTTAATTTTATTGGAGTGGAAACAATGGGTGAAATTCGACAACTTACATATGATGATGAATCACAATTTCTAAAGTATATTAATGAATGGTATGAAAATGAAGAAAAAATTGTCCCTGGTAATATAGATTTTAAAAAATATACAGGCTTTAAAGAAATGGTAGATCATATTAATAAGCCTAAGCCTAGAGAAGATTGGGTGGAAACAAGTACAATGTTTTACTTTAAAGATGAAGCGATTGTAGGCGCGGTTAATATTCGCTATCAACTAAATGAATCGTTAACTCGGATAGGCGGACATGTAGGCTATGGTGTAGCATCATCACAACGCGGTAAAGGCTATGCAAAAGAAATGTTGGGTCATGCTTTAGATATATTGAAAACAAAACAAGTTAAATATGTATTAATGACATGTAATCCTAAGAATTTCAGCTCTCAAAAAGTGATCTTGTATTATGGTGGCTATGAAATAGAACCTTATATCAAAAAGAATGGTGCACCTGTAAAACGGTACCATATTCCAATCAATTAATTATATGCAAAAAAACATTCCCCAAAATAGGAGAATGTGTGTCGTCAAAAGTTAAATTAAATAGTTTTGTTTAAATAAACAAAATCGCAGAGATGGTAAAGACATTTGTCTAACTATCTCTTTATTTATGTTTTTAAGAATAGCATGAATATGCGTGCAGAACAATATAAACTTTAAATTACCGACATTTTTCATTAAAATATCGGGTAAAGATGAGTATAAATGTATGAAGATACGATAATTATGTAAGATGGAGGACAGAATATGTTATATTTAACTGAAAATGATCAACAGCAATTACTCAATATGCGTGAAGTGATAGATGAAGTAGCAGAATCACTCAAAGCCTTTTCTGAAGGTAAAACTGAAACGCCATTACGCTATTCGATTCCGTTTAATGAGGATAATAGATATTTAGTCATGCCTGCGCTATCTGATGCGCTAAAAATTGTCGGATTAAAGACAGTGACCTTTGCACCTAAAAACCCGGAAAAAGGTAAATCGACCATAAGTGGCTCAGTTATTTTAAGTGATTATGAAACAGGGGAAACTTTGTCTGTTTTAGATGGTGGATATTTAACTAAAATAAGAACGGGTGCCATATCTGGTGTTGCAACAAAATATTTATCTAGAGAAGATGCAAGTGCTTTATGTGTAATTGGTGCCGGCGAACAAGCTGAAGGACTAATTGCGGCTGTTTTAGCAGTTAGAAAAATTAATACGATTCATTTTGCTAGTAGAACGACGGAGAAAGCAGAAAGATTAGCAAAACAAACAAAAGATTTATATGATGTTAATGTTGAAGTATTTGAAGATGCAAATCAGGCAATTGAAGGGACAGATATCGTTGTCACTGCTACTAATTCATCAACTCCGGTTTTCGATAGAACATTAGATCCAGGTGTTCATTTAAATGCGGTAGGTTCTTTTAAACCTGACATGCAAGAGTTACCAACAGAATCTATGATGGTTGCGAATAAAATTGTCGTAGAATCAACAGAAGCAGCAATGGAAGAAACAGGAGATTTAAAAATTCCCGAACAAGAAGGCGTATTAACACAAGATATGTTACACGCAGAGCTCGGGGATATTGTGGCAGGTCGTAAACAAGGTAGAACAGATGAGAAAGAAGTCACGCTATTTAAATCAGTGGGACTAGCAATTGTAGATATTGTCGTAGCTAATTACTTTTATAAAAAAGCACAGAAATAAAAGAAATCAGGCTAGGATATAAATATATATTTCAATTTACATTCATATTTAGGTCGTAGTTGACTGTAAAGTCATTCTTTTTCTTATAGAAATTAGAATGACTTACACATGAGTATTGACTCATGCGTTCAAATTAAGCTTTAGAGGTATACATGAACTAATGTTCATGCATAAAACCGTCTAAGTAATAAATTACAAAGACGGTTTAATGTACCAAGATTTTTTATTTCTAGTCAACCTTGCCGGGGGGCGGGCCCCAAACATAGATAATTTTGAAAAGAAAATCTACAAACAGTGCAAGTTGGGGATGGACAACAATAAAGAAATACTTTTTCTTTAGAAATTAGTATCTCTTCTGCATGAGTTTCACTCATGTATTTCTATTTTAAAGTACACATTAGCTGTGGCTAATGCGTAAGAACCACTACATAATCAATGATTAGTGGTTCTTTATTATTTCTGTCCCAGTCCTATTATCTTTATCATTATTTTCGATTTAATAAGGTCTGCGTTTATAATTATGGATAAATGACTTTATATTAATCATTAAAAAGACAATAAATATAATTAAAGATCCACCGGCTAATGCCAAAGGCAGCCATTCATCTTTACTTAATATCGTACGTATGTCTGAAATGATAAATAACATAAATATTATACTAGTAATTATTACAGTCGTTTGTTTTGATTTGTATGTTTGCAAAGGCTTTTGATTATTCATAGCATCACCCTCATTCAATAAAAATATGACTAAGTAAGACTATCCGCAGTATCCTCGCAGACAAACAGGAGACTTACCATTTAAAGTGTATAAATGTGAAAGTGCTTACTTTCTTTATAACATTGATTAATGGTACTTTCAATATAATGAAAGACTCATTTATTGATAATCTTTAGGGTCGATAGCAATCACATTTGGAATGGTCTTCTTATACTCATGTAAGTCTTCGTGATGATCTGTGATTAAAGCAGTAATTTTATGAATAGGACATACTTGGTAAAAAGCAATTTTATTCAATTTAGAACTGTCTGTAAGCATATATACTTCTTTTGATTGATTTACCATTTGACGTTTAGCATCTACAAATTCCTCACTATAGTGAGTCACACCTTTGATCGCATCTATAGCAGGAGTAGCTAAAAAAGCTTTCATCGAGTTAAATGATTGAAGTGTTTGTGTCGTAATTAAACCATTTAGTACATAATTGTTATGATATAGAGTACCGCCAGTTACGATGACTTTATGGTTAGAAGAACGAAGTATCGAAGCGATATGAATATCATTTGTAATGATGGTTAAATGTTGCTTATGCAGTAAAGCTTTAGCAAATAATAATGTGGTTGAACCTGAGTCGATAATAAGTGTATCTCCATCTTCAACGAACTCAGCAGCTTTGTATCCAATACCTAGCTTTTCGTAATAATATTCTGTTTGTCTTTCATCGAAATTTAGCTCACTATATACATTTTCATTATTTAACACCACACCACCATGTGTACGTCTAATTTGGTTATATTGCTCGAGTTTAACAAGATCGCGACGAATTGTGGCATCGTGTACATTAAATTCTTTAGCTAATGTGTGAACTGAGGCAGTTTTGTATTTAGTTAAATAGGATATAATTTTTTGTTCTCTTTCGGCAGGTAACATATTCACCGTCTCCATCTAGTAATTTTGTTCAAATTATATAAATAATCCATGATTTATGTATGTTTATTATAGTATATCAAATACATAATAAAGGCTGTAGATGAAAGTATGACAATGAAATGACCATCTTATACTTAGCCTACAGCCTCTATATTATTGAGTTTTATTCTGTTTCACCGTATTGTTGACTTTTCGGCATTTTAATGAAGTAAGTTAGTATTGTACTAATGAAGTATAATACGCCTAAAATCCAAATAACACCTAAGTCACCAAAAGGTTCTAAGAAAATTCTTACAATCATTGGTCCTACGAATACTGGTAAACCAGCACCTAAGTTTAAAATTGAAAGGGTAGCACCTTTATCCTTCTTCACTAATGAAGGAATTAAAGCAGTTAAAGGTACATATGCTGCGATAAAGATACCCCAAGCAACACCAACAATTGTAAGTAAAATGATATTTCCGTGTGACCAGATTGGTACATAGCCCATTAATAGACATGAGATACCACTACCGATACCACCGAAAATCATAACAGTATTACGCCAACCAATTTTATCTCCGATAATACCCCAAATAAGGTTAAAGACGATATTTCCGAAGAAAATCGCTGACCAAACAGCTAACCATTTAGAAGTTGGGATACCGTAAGATTCTAAGTAAAGTGGTAAGAAGATTGGGAAAGCGAATTGTGCAGTGGTATTAATAACACGTACAATACCACCTACTAATACTTTTGGCTCTTCAACAACGATTGTGAATCCTTTTAACATTTCAGCTAATTTTGCTTTTGCATTGCTTTTATCAGTAGGCAATTTATCTTTATTTAGGACGATAGCTAAGAATCCACCTAAAACTACCCAGAATAATGAACTCCACAATGTTCCAATATGACCTAAGTATTTAATCGCAAAGATAGAGTAAAATGCACCTAACACATTTAATCCACCAGTAAATACGAGCCAGAACCAACCTACAGCCGCACCTAACGTACGTTGTTCAGAACGATATGAAATCCAAACTAAGAATGAATAAGCAAATAAAGGATAACCTAAACCTCTTAATGCATAAGCAGGATACATAATTGCTAAATTCTCAGAAGGTAGTGCCACACCAACAAAGAATATTGTTCCAATAATGTACAATACTAAACCGATAAACATTGTACGTTTACCGCCTAATGCTTCAGCTAAAACGCCACTGAACCAACTTGCAATTGCAACTGTAATACCATAGCACCCAAATAACCAACTTACTTCATTTGAGCTAAATCCATTGTGTTGTAAATAGGGGCTTAGCCAACCAATTTCTAGGCCGTCTCCCATCATAAATATTAATATCCCAATGTAACCCCATACGATTTGTTTGGGCATACCTAAAAACGTTGTCTTGTTCATCATTATGTTATCTCCCCTTAGATATCACGGTTTATGACCAGTGATATCTTAAATATGTTTTTTTCCAACCTTTATGTGCTGCAGTATCATCCATCGCCTTTTTAAGATCCTCTGTACTATAGATATCATAGTAATCATCAGGGATTAATTTTTTAAGTGCTTGTTGATAATCTTCGTTTTCGAATGAAGCAATGAGTTGTTCAAATTCATGTTTTGTACTTCTTGAACTACCTGAAAGTGTTAAACCTTTTTCTAATACGTCACGTGTATTAATACCAACTAGGTCTTCAGTAACACCCATTAAAACAATTTGACCTTGTCTATCGATTAAATCAATCGCTTGGTTAATTGCAGATTCAGAGAATTTACCACCACAACATTCAAATACAGTATGAACACCTTTATGACTGTTGAAATCATAATCAAATACAAGATGTGTTGTAGCAAAGTTTTCGAATGATTGAAGTTTTTCTTCGATAGCACCGAAAACAATTAAATTTTCTTTTTCAATACCATATATATAATGAAGTGCAGTTGCTGCTAAATAACCAACTGGACCATCGCCGAATACTGCAACTTGTGGAGAAGATTTAGTAGTGATCTCTTTAAGTTGATTGATTGGGAATAATGACACTGAACATAATTCAGCTAATAAAGCGACGTCTTCATCTAATGTGTCTGGAATTTTCACGATGTTATCTCCAGGTACCACCATTCTATCTTGGCAAATACCATCATAGCCGCTACCCATAAATACGGCATTTTCATCATAATTATCTAATAAATCTGTTTCTTCGAATTCACCAGCTCTTAAACGAGAAGGGATATTCGGAACGATAACTAATTTATCTCCTTTTTGATAATCAGGATGTTTAGAATCTTCAATAGTACCGATACCTTCATGGAATAAAGCCATAGGTAATTTTTTGTCTAATGCTTCTTTACGTCTATTACCTGTGTAATATCTTAGGTCAGCATGACAAACACTTGCTTTTGAAGGATTAACAATAACATCACCATCTCTAAACTCATGATTAATTGTTGTATATTCAAATTCGCCTGGTTGAATTAGGCGATAAGCTTTTGACTCAATGCTCATTTTTGTTCATCTCCCTTTAATACTTGTTCACTTTTATTTATGTAAACAATAGTAAACGCTTACAGTTGCTTGTGTCAATGATTTTTTGTACGAAAATGTTCATTTTGGTTCTTTTTGAACTTTTATGATTGATTTATTGTTCATTTATGCGTATTATTTAGGAAAACGCTTACTTAAAGAGATGTAGATAAAGTATGGGGGTATAACTATGAGTTATAGCATTGGAGTAGATTACGGAACAGGCTCAGGAAGAGCTTTTTTAGTTGATACAAGAAATGGAAAAATAATAGATAAATATATAAAGCCATATACACATGGCACAATTGAAAAGAATTTAAATGGAGTTAAGTTACCACATAGCTTCTCACTTCAAAATGGAAATGATTATATGGAAGTTTTAGAAGAGGGTGTGCCATATTTAATTGAATCTTCAGGTATAAACCCAGAAGAAATTGTAGGTATTGGTATTGATTTTACTTCTTCTACAGTTATGTTTACAGATGAACATTTAGAACCTATTCATAATTTACCAGGATTTGAAAATAATCCACATGCATATGTAAAACTATGGAAGCATCATGGTGCTCAAGCAGAAGCGGATCAACTTTTCCAAACGGCATTAGATAATAAGAGTAGATGGTTAGGCTACTATGGATTTAATGTTAGTAGTGAATGGATGATTCCTAAAATTATGGAAGTAATGAACAAGGCACCAGAAGTGTTAGAAAAAACAGCTAATATCATGGAAGCTGGAGATTGGATTGTTAATAAATTAACAGGACAAAATGTTCGCTCTAATTGTGGTTTAGGTTTTAAATCATTTTGGGAAGAAAATGAAGGATTCCATTATGATTTGTTTGATAAAGTAAATGATCAATTATCAGATGTTGTACGTGAAAAGGTGGACGCACCAATTGTTAAAATAGGCGAAACAGTTGGCCAAATTTCTGAAGAGATGGCAGAGAAATTGGGTCTTTCTACCAAAACAAAAGTAAGTCCGTTTATCATAGATGCACATTCTAGTTTATTAGGTATTGGTTCACAACAAGACAAGCAAATGACAATGGTAATTGGAACAAGTACATGTCATCTTATGTTAAATGAACAACAACATCAAGTGCCTGGTATTTAAGGTTCTGTTAAAGGTGCAATTATTCCAGATTTATATGCTTATGAAGCGGGACAATCAGCAGTAGGTGATCTTTTTGAATATATTGCAAATCAATCACCGAAAGCATATGTCGATGAAGCGAATGAAAGAGATATTTCAATTTTTGAATTATTAAATGAGAAAGTAAAAGATCAAATGCCTGGCGAAAGTGGTCTGATTGTATTAGATTGGCATAACGGTAACCGAAGTGTGTTAAGTGATAGTAACTTAAAAGGGTGTGTATTTGGCATGTCGTTACAAACGACACATGAAGAACTTTACCGTGCATACTTAGAAGCTACAGCATTTGGTACTAAAATGATTATGCAACAATACCAAAGTTGGAATATGGATGTTGAAGATGTCTTTGCTTGTGGTGGTATTCCTAAGAAAAATCCACTAATGATGGATATTTATGCAAATGTACTAAATAAAAAAGTAACAATAATAGATAGTGAATATGCGCCTGCTATTGGTGCAGCAATTCTTGGTTCAGTTTGTGGTGGTGCACATCAAACGTTAAATGAAGCAATTGAGTCTATGAAAGAACCTGTTTTATATGAAGTAACGCCAGATCCTGAAAAAGTGAAACGCTATAAGAAACTATTTAGCGCGTATAAAGAATTGCATGATATTCATGGTTATAAAAAAGCGAGAATCATGCGTAATGTGGGTAAATTAATGGAAGTATAAAAATATATTTTAGCACTTAGTGAGTTGGAGAAGTTGAATTCACTAAGTGTTTTTTGTATCAATAAGTTTATTTATGTGGTTAGAAGTATTAGTCTTAAATAAAGGAGCTGACTGAAATGAATATAATGTTAACAGGTGCTACAGGAAATTTAGGTCATCATATTACTAGCCAAGCCATCGAACATGGTATTGACCGATTTTATATAGGGGTAAGAAATTTAGAGAAAGTTCCAGAACGATGGAGAGATAATGTTTCTGTAAGGCAATTAGATTATTTTGATGAAAAAAGTATGATTACAGCATTTCAAGATATGGATACGGTCATTTTTATACCAAGTATCATACATCCATCTATTAAAAGAATTCCAGAAGTAGAGAATCTAATTAGTGCAGCAAAGCAAAGCGGTGTTAGTCATATAATTTATATTGGATATTATGCTGATCAACATAATAATCCTTTCCATATGAGTCCTTACTTTGGATATGCTGAACGTCTTCTTGCTTCAAGCGGTATTGATTACACATATGTCAGAATGGCAATGTATATGGATCCATTGAAACCGTATCTTCCAGAATTAATGGATATGCATAAGTTGATATATCCAGTAGGTGAAGGACGAATTAATTATATAACTAGACATGATATTGCAAGAGGTATCATTGCCATCATAGAAAATCCTGATACATGGGGAGAACGTTACTTATTATCAGGATATAGTTATGATATGTATGAGCTTGCAGATATTTTATCAGATGTATCTCAAACAGAAATTAAATATGAACCTGTTTCATTAGAGACGTTTGCAAATATGTATGATGAACCAAAAGGATTTGGAGCACTTCTAGCATCCATGTATGAAGCGGGTGCAAGGGGATTACTGGATCAACAATCTAACGATTTTGAAAACTTAGTTAACGATAAACCACAAACATTTAAAGATTTTTTAATGGAATAAAGATTGTAATAAGAAGGTCATGAGACATGCAATACTGTCTCATGACCTTCTTTATATTATGCAGATTTTTTACGTGAATATAATAAAGTGATACCAGTTATCGCTATTAATAGCGCGATAACATCAGAATGATTACTATCTCCTGTATTAGGAAGTACAGTTGAAATTGTATGTTTCGATTGTTGAGAAGGCTCTCCATTATACATGTTTTGTATATCTTTAGTGTTAGATTTTACGATATCTAAATTTGATTGAGTGTATGATGTTGCGTGTCTCAGATAAGCTGATTGTGTATTAAACATATTAGTTTTGTTTTGTTCATAGCTTTGATTTGATGCTTCAATCTGCTTTTTATTTAATGGCTTATTATTCTGATGCGTATTGTTTTGAGTCGCTGCAGTTATTTTACTGCTAGGTTGATAGGTACCGATACGACTAACCGGATTGCGTGACGACTTATCTGAGTGGTTTCTTTGATGTGATGAGATTGTCGCTACATTATTTCCAGGGTAATAAGTCGTTTTAATGTCTTTTGTTTTTGGAAGTGGAACGACTTTGTCATTATGTTTATTATTTTGAGACAGTTGACCATTGATGATTCTTTCAGGTTTGTTGGTATCATATTTAGATAAATTAGCATTTTTAATGTATTGAGCAACTACTTCATCTAAAGAAACACCTTCTTCTCGTTTACCGCCAAACATGTCATAGCCATCACCTTTATTAGCGGTGAAATCATTTGTTGCTACATAATATGTTTTATTTGGGTCTAACTTTTCGAATTTTCCAGTATCATGATTAAGAATTTGAATATCCGTAACTCTATTGCCTGACTTTTTAGTAATATCGAATCCAATTCGAATAGACTTAGATACTTGTAAGAAGCCGCCATTTGCCGTTAATTGTGATTTGCCATCTTTTGATTCTGTAGGTGCACTTATACTATGTTCAAAAGCTTTTTTAACATCGGAACCTTTTACTTTTATTTGAGATATTAAGTTTCCGAAAGGTAAAACAGTAATAATATCATTTTGTGTTACTTTACCTTTATCGATAGATGCTCTAATGCCTCCACCATTTGTAATAGCAAAATCAGGGCGATGGCTAAATTTCTTAGAAGCATAATCCTCCATTGCATCAGTAATTAAATTACCTAAATTTGTTTCTTGTGTACGGGCAACATTGCGTTCACCATTAAGTTTCACTTTGTTATTAGGAATAATGACTGTTGATGTCGCTTTTAAGAAGTCATCATTCGCTTTGTTTACTTGTTTTTCAATTTTAGTGTCAGGCTTAATATTTTTTGTGTCAGCGACGTTGATTAAATCCGCTTTAAGATTTTTGGTTTGATTATTCTCTCTATTGAATCGGATGCGTCCGACATTTTCTAAGGCAGTTCCAGTTTGAGCTAATACATTTTTACCATAGGATTTACCGTTTTCAATGACAGTATGAGAGTGTCCATCTAATACAATGATAGATTGTTTAAATGATTTATCTTTCGATAATTGATCTGTTAAATAGTCGCCACGCCATTCTTTTTTAGTATTAGGATCTACACCTAAATGAGATAAAATGACAAAAACATCTACTTGATCTTTAATGTCATTCATAGCATGTTTTACACTTGTCAGTGGATCTTTAAATTCAACACCTTTAACAGCCGATGGTGAAGTTTTAGTTTTAGTCTCTGGTGTTGTAACTCCAACAATGCCATAACGGACGCCATTTTTTTTAACAATTGTTGATGGTTTGAAGTCACTCTTACCATTTTTATAAACATTTGAAGTAATCATTGGAAAGTTAAGTTGCTTTTTTAATTTAAGTAGTTGGTCATATCCAAAATCAAATTCATGATTGCCTAAGGTCATGGCGTCATAGCCGGCACTATTCATAGCCTTTGCCATTTCTTCGCCTTTAGAGTTATTAGAGACAGGTAAGCCTTGGAAAGCATCACCAGAATCTAATAACAAATCGGGCTTTTCTTTATTTTTAAGACCTTTAACCTTAGGCATGCCAATAACTTTTCCATCATCTTCAACAAAGCGGCCATGGATATCGTTAGTATGTAAAATTGTATGTTCATTTTTGTTAGTACTTTCTGTTTTCGAGCTATCATTATGCTTAGCTTTTTCTTGTGTTTGTGTAGAAGTTACATATAGTTGCTTGTTCTGATCAGTCTGCTGTTGATGATTTTTATCATTGTTACTTTGATTTTTAGTTGAAGATTGCTGTTCTTTTAACTGTTGCTTTGGTGCATTTGAATTCTTGTTAATATTTACTACTTGTTCCTTGGTATTTGAATTTGGTTGTTCGTGTTGTGTATTTGAATGATAAGAAGTTATGTTTGTAGTATTTTTATTACTCTTAACTGTTGAATTGTTGTCATCTCTATGAGTATTTGTATCAATTGCTTTATTTTGATACTTAGCTAGTTCTTCATTATGTACAGAAATATTTTGCTGATTTTCATGGTTATTATTAGAAGACGTTTTATTAGTTTTATCTTCAGGTAACGATGTCGTAGTATCATCTTTTGAAGGTTGCTGTTCTGTGGTGGCTTTTTGCCTTGATTCTTGGCTACTTGTATTTATTTGTTGAGTTGATGTGGTATTACTCTTTTGATTGTCACTTTGATTTTCAGCTGCTTGTACAGGATGATTGATAAATCCTAAACAAATCAACGTGATTAAAATAAATGAAAAAAATAGACGCTTCATATTGGCCTCCTTAATAATCAAAAATATAACAAGTCAATTTTAGCATATAAAATTTAAATAAAAATATTGCATAAACATAATTTACTGTAATTTTAAGGTTTATTAATATTTGATTAACGTATATGACATTGTACCTAAAAAATTTAAATTTATAATTAGATATTGGTTTAATATCAAAAATTAGAAATTCTAACTTTGTACTCACTATATATACAAGAAAACGCTTTTATATTATAATATAGATGTAAATCGAGAATTTGTTCACACGAGAAAGACAACGAATTTTCTATAAACACAAGGGGAGATTTATAATGAAAAAAATTATGATAACAGGTGCCTTAGGACAAATAGGTACAGAATTAGTAGTTAAATGTAGAGAAATTTATGGTACAGATAATGTACTAGCTACGGATATTAGAGAACCAGAAGCTGATTCGCCAGTAAATGATGGACCATTTGAAATTCTAGATGTAACAGATCGTGACAAAATGTTTGAATTAGTTAAAAATTTCGAAGCTGATACGTTAATGCATATGGCTGCTTTATTATCAGCTACTGCAGAGAAGAACCCTATGTTTGCTTGGGATTTAAATATGGGTGGATTAATGAATGCTTTAGAAGCAGCACGTACATACGATTTACATTTCTTCACGCCAAGTTCAATCGGCGCATTTGGTGATTCAACACCTAAAGTGAATACGCCACAAGTAACGATTCAACAACCTACAACAATGTATGGTGTCAATAAAGTTGCTGGAGAATTATTATGCCAGTACTACTTTACTAAATTTGGTGTAGACACACGTAGTGTAAGATTCCCAGGATTAATTTCACATGTTAAAGAACCAGGCGGCGGTACTACAGACTATGCTGTAGAAATATACTTTAAAGCAGTTAGAGAAAATCATTATACAAGCTATATTGATAAAGGTACATTTATGGATATGATGTACATGGACGATGCAATTGAAGCTATTATTCAATTAATGGAAGCTGATGGTGCTAAATTAGAAACTAGAAATGGTTATAATTTAAGTGCTATGAGTATTGATCCAGAAATGGTTAAAGAAGCTATTCAAGAACATTATCCAGACTTTACGTTAGACTATGATGTGGATCCTGTACGAGAAGGTATTGCTAAAAGTTGGCCAGATAGTATCGATACAAGTTGTGCACGTGGAGAATGGGGCTTCAATCCTAAATATGATTTAGAAAGTATGACTAAATTAATGTTAGATGCTATTGAAGCTAAAGAAAAAGCAACAAAATAATCTGCTTATTAAATATAACGTAGTAAATGTTAGTTTTACTCCTTCTAATTATTTTTACATTAGAAGGAGTGATTTTTTATCTTCGAGCAGTTACTTGACTTGTAAGATAAAAGCGATAGTGTTTTACTTAAGATATATTATACATATTAGTATTTAGTTTGAATTTTCGGAAAATTTATTGAATAGTATATATACGATTGCTATAATCTAGTATAACTATTTATATTGGTAGCAATATTAGGAGGCCGTTATCATGACAGAACAAGTTAAATTTGAGAAACGAGATACTTTAAAAGAAAAACCAGATAATTCGAATTTAGGATTTGGTCAATACTTTACAGATTATATGTTGAGTTATGATTATGATGCTGATAAGGGTTGGCAAGATTTAAAAATAGTGCCTTATGCACCATTTGAAATTTCACCAGCTGCTCAAGGTTTACATTATGGTCAAGCTGTATTTGAAGGTTTGAAAGCATATAAATATAATGATGAAGTTGTTTTATTCCGCCCAGATGAAAACTTTAAACGAATTAATAATTCTTTAGCACGTTTGGAAATGCCAGAAGTGGATGAAGATGTCTTATTGGAAGGTTTGAAACAATTAGTAGATGTTGAACGTGATTGGATCCCAGAAGGTGAAGGCCAATCATTATATATCCGGCCTTTTGTATTTGCGACTGAAGGTATTCTTGGCGTAAGAGCATCTCATTCGTATAAATTATTAATTATCTTATCCCCATCAGGTGCTTATTATGGTGGTGATACATTAAAATCCACTAAAATTTATGTAGAAGACGAATATGTACGTGCCGTACGTGGCGGTGTAGGATTTGCTAAAGTAGCAGGTAACTATGCTGCGAGCTTATTAGCACAAACGAACGCTAACAAATTAGGTTACGACCAAGTGCTTTGGTTAGATGGTGTTGAACAAAAATATGTTGAAGAAGTAGGTAGTATGAACATCTTCTTTGTTGAAAATGGAAAAATTGTTACACCAGCATTAAATGGTAGTATTTTACCAGGTATTACACGTAAATCTATTATCGAGTTAGCGCAAGATTTAGGATATGAAGTTGAAGAACGTCGAGTTTCTATTGACGAATTATTTGAAGCGTACGACAAAGGTGAGTTAACAGAAGTATTTGGTACTGGTACAGCAGCAGTAATTTCACCAGTAGGTACTTTACGTTATGAAGATAGAGAAATTGTTATTAACAACAATGAACCAGGTGAAATTACGACAAAACTTTATAATGAATATACAGGTATTCAAAATGGTTCGCTAGAAGATCGTCACGGTTGGCGTTTTGTAGTGCCTAGATACTAAAATTTTAAATTATTGCTAGGAGCCTTTATTAAAGGTTTCTAGCTTTTTTTTAATAAACAATAATACAGCGATTATATGCGTTAAAGTTATAATATTATTCGTATAGTTAAAATAATTATTTTTAATCCAAGAAGCGACTTAAAAGTAACTTTCCTACATTTTTAACTATGGTTGTACTACAATAATACGTATTGAAACAAAAATAAAATATGGAGTGTAGTGATATCAATGGAATGGATACTGTTTGATAAAGATGGCACGTTAATAGAGTTTGATAAGAGTTGGGAAAAAATTGGTATACGTCTTGTTGATAAATTGTTAGATACATTTCCTGTTCATGATAAAGAAGTAGCGCACAGACAATTAGGCATACTAGATGATAAGATTGTTCCAGATTCTGTAATGGGTTCAGGGTCGCTAGGCGAAATGATTAAATCCTTTGATGATGTTACTGGTCAAGATACTTCTGAATGGACAAGAAATACGAGCCAAGAGTTAGTAGACTCAAGAGAGCCAGAAAATCATTGGATAGATGGTGTTTATGATACGATTGTAGCCTTACGTCAAGATGGCTATAAAATAGGTATTGTAACAAGTGATACCAACAAAGGAGTTACTCAATTTTTAGAAGCAACCCAATCAAAAGATTTATTCGATTTAGTTATTTCAACAGAAACACATGCTGAAGAAAAACCGAGTCCCAAAGTATTAGACCCATTATTCGAAGCTTATGATGTTAAACCAGAACAAGTAGTGATTGTAGGGGATACCGCAAATGACATGAAGACCGCAATTAATGCACATTTAGGATTGAGTATTGGTGTGTTAACGGGTATCGCTAAAAGAGAAGAACTTCACGAAGCGGATGTCATCATTGAAAGTGCTAAAGAAGTTAAACAAGTGCTTGATAAACAATAATGTTAGTATTTATTAAATAAAAAAAAGCTCCCGACTTTGTGGCCACTATAGATGTGGTTACTAATGTTGGGAGCTTATCTATTTGGTTTTTGATTATCTTGGGTCAACTTGACGATACGTATCGATAACATGTGCAATTTTATCGATAATAGGATTTAGTGTGTCGGGGTCGTTATGAATATCATATTCATTGATATTCACGCGAACGACTGGACAAGCATTAAAGTTATTAATCCAATGATCGTAACGGTCAAATAATTTTTGCCAATATTCAGGGTTGGTATCAATTTCTATTTCACGACCACGTTGTTTGATACGTTCAATGACTTCATCATAATCACATTCCAAATAAATAAGAACATCTGGTTTTGGAAAATAAGGTGTCATGACCATGGCATTAAATAGTTCTGAATAAGTTCTGAAATCATCTTTACTCATAGTTCCTTGTTCTTCATGCATTTTGGCAAAGATATCTACATCTTCATATATAGAACGGTCTTGTACAAACCCGCCGCCATACTCAAACATACGTTTTTGCTCTTTAAAACGTTCTGCTAAAAAGTAGATTTGTAAATGAAAGCTCCAACGCTCAAAATCTTGATAGAATTTATCCAAATAGGGATTATGATCTACGTTTTCAAATGAGGTTTTAAAATTTAACTTATCTGCTAAAGCTTGAGTGAGGGTAGACTTACCGACACCAACTGTACCTGCAATTGTGATTATGGCGTCTTGTGGTATGTTAAATGAATTCATTTTATTTATCTCCAATCATTGATTTTACCTGAGTAAGTATCTCTTGATAATCTTTGTCATTATTGACAAAATCCATATTTGACGTGTTGATGTGTAATACTTGAACATCACTATCTTTTAAAGAACTATAAAAAGTATGATAGTCACGTTTCAAAGCAAGTAAATAATCATCTTCGATTTGATGTTCGAAACTACGATTTCTTTTAGCGATTCTGTGTTTTAATACATCTAATTCTGCATCTAAAAAGATTATTGTATTTGGCATTGTTAAATCTTCGGTTAAAATGTCATATATACGTGAGAATTTATTGAATTCATGACGGTCTAATGTATTTTTAGCAAAGATTTTATTTTTATAAATGTGATAATCACTTACTATACCTTTGTGAAGTGACTCGATATCTTTAAACTGTTTATATCTATTACATAAAAAGAACATTTCTGTTTGGAAACTCCATTTTGAAATGTCATCATAAAAGTCAGATAAAAATGGATTTTCATCGACAATTTCTTTTTCTTCATAAAAATCTAAGGATTGACTTAATTTGTGAGCAAGAGAAGATTTTCCAACACCGATTGGACCTTCAATTGCGATAAATGGTTTATTCATATTCACTTCTCCAAATGTTAAGATAGACAGTGAGTATTGTAACACAAGTGAGGTGTCTGGACACGAATGGAAACTGATGAATATTATATGAAAATTGCAATCGAAGAAGCTAAAAAGGCCGAACTACTAGGAGAAGTTCCTATAGGTGCAATTATTGTTAAGAATAATCATGTTATAGCAAGAGCACATAATATGAGAGAAACGTTGCAACAACCTACAGCCCACGCTGAACATTTAGCTATTGAACGAGCAGCAAAAGTATTAGGTAGTTGGCGTCTTGAAGATTGTACTTTATATGTCACACTAGAACCTTGTGTGATGTGTGCAGGCACTATTGTGATGAGTAGAATTCCATATATTAAATATGGCGCAGCAGATCCTAAAGGGGGATGTTCGGGAAGTTTAATGAATTTATTGAATCAACCGGATTTTAATCATAGAGCACAAGTGGAAAGTGGATTGTTAGAAGAACAATGTGGTGATTTACTAAGAAACTTCTTTAGAAAGTTAAGAGAAAAGAAAAAATCCGACAAACGGGCTATACTAAATCATGAATCGGATTTGTTAGAATAGAGTAGTAAGGTAAGTCATTGTCAATCCACGAATCTTTAATATAATGAATACTATATAGTATGAAACGAGGTTAACGAATGATTAAGTTAATAGCAACAGACATGGATGGTACGTTATTAAACGCGGCACACGAAATTTCAGAAGAAAATCAGCAAGCAATTCGATATGCCCAAGAACAAGGTATTACTGTAGTTATAGCGACAGGAAGAGCATTTTATGAAGCTAACACACCAGTAGCTGAAACAGATTTGAAAGTGCCTTATATTTGCTTGAATGGGGCAGAGGTTCGAGATGAAACATTCAATATAATGAGTACCTCTCATTTGAATCATGAATTAGTACACAAAGTTACTTCAAAATTAAAAGAAGAAGGTATTTATTACCAAATCTATACTAATAGAGGTATTTATACTGAAGATCCACAACGTGATTTGGATATTTATATTGATATTGCTGAGAGAGCAGGTCAAAAAGCAGATGTTGAAAAAATTAAAAATGGTATTCAAAAACGTATTGATAATGGAACTTTAAAAGTTGTTGATAGCTATGATGCGATAGAGGATATCCCTGGTGAGTTAATAATGAAAGTGTTAGCCTTTAATCCTGATTTAGGAAAAATGGATCGTGTTGGGCAAGAACTTGCAACGTCACCTAACTTAGCTATATCGTCTTCTTCAAGAGGAAATTTGGAGATTACCCACTCAGATGCCCAAAAAGGTATTGCGTTAGAAACAATCGCAGAACGTTTAGGTGTAAAAATGGAAAACGTGATGGCGCTTGGTGACAATTTGAATGATATGTCCATGTTAGAACGTGTTGGCTATCCTGTTGCAATGGAAAATGCTGCACCGGAAGTGAAAGCAATTGCAACATACACTACTGACACTAATGAAAATAGCGGTGTTGGTAAAGCTATAATGAAATTGATTGATCAGAAAAAATAATACAATCGACAAAGGAGATATAGATAATGAAAGGACTAGCAATTATCGGTAGTGCACAATTAGGATCTCATACACACGCATTGTCCCAATATTTACAAGGTCAATTTGAAGAACATGATGTAGAGTTGGAGATTTTTGAATTAGCCAAAAATCCTATACATCAACTTGATTTTGCAGGGACAACACAAGCGACTGAAGAGATTAAAAATAATGTTGATTTATTACAAAGTAAGGCTATGGAAGCGGATTTCTTCATATTAGGATCACCTAATTACCACGGTTCATTTTCAGGTATTTTAAAAAATGCATTAGACCACTTGAATATGGATTACTTTAAAATGAAACCTGTTGGATTGATTGGAAATAGTGGTGGTATTGTAAGTTCTGAACCACTATCACATTTAAGAATTATCGTGAGAAGTTTATTAGGCATAGCTGTACCTATACAGATTGCTACGCATGATAGTGATTACGCTAAATTAGATGATGGCACATTATATTTAGAAGATGATGAATTCCAGTTACGTGCCAGATTATTTGTAGATCAAATTGTTTCTTTCGTAAATAATAGTCCATATGACCATTTAAAATAAAAGCACAACTAAAATAGAAAATGATTAAAATCAACTCAAACAAGTATTAAATAGATATTAAAGATTAGGTGGAAAATATACTGATTTCTAAATATCTACATTATATTAAACTTGTTTGAGTTTTTTGTTGTTGATAAGTAAATCTATGTAAAAATTCAATTTATTACAGATTTAAAATATTTAATTCTATAGCGAATTTATTGTTGTAATTCATTTAAAAAGATTATACAATAACTCTCATAAATCATTGAAGGTAATTAAGTGGATTGTAATAATACCTTGTGATATATATAACCAATGAATAAATTTTGAGAAATAAAACACTTTTGATAATAAGTTTAGAATATTTTAAACAATAATCCTTTTGATTGTTATATTTGTCATAAAAATATAGTGCGAATCGATTAAACTTTATTTTAAGCGTAACTATATGACATTTATCTTTCAAAAGGATTATTTTTATGACAAATTTTCAAACTACATACTTTGTCAAATGTAATTTTTAGTTTTTATTCATTATTTTTTTTAATTATTTTAAAATACTAAGCACACGCACTTTATTATTAAAATATTATGTGTTGTAAAATAATATTGCTTGTATTATATTTGTGGTAGCAACTAAAAGGATTTATATGGTTGTTACATATAATTAAAAAATGATTTCTAGGAGGAAGTAAATGAAGAAAAGAATGGATTTTTTACCAAACAAAATGAACAAATATTCAATTAGACGTTTTACAGTAGGGACGGCATCAATTTTAGTTGGAGCCACATTAGTATTCGGTATTGGTAATAACGAAGCGCATGCTTCTGAGAAGACAAATACTGAAGAATCTACTCAATCTAACGAAGATACAGCTTCTCAAGATAGTGTTAAACAAAAAAGTGACGTTCAAACAAGTGAACAAGCAACTAACAATAATGTCAACCCTGAACAAGTTGATGTAACAAATGAAGCAAATACTTCAGAAGAGTCAACAACAGAAGAAGCACCAAAAGCTGACACAACAAAAGAAGAGTCAGCAACAGAAGGAGCGCCAAAAGCTGACACAACAAAAGAAGAGTCAGCAACAGAGGAAGCGCCAAAAGCTGATACAACAAAAGAAGCGCCAGCAACAGAGGAAGAACCAAAAGCTGACACAACAAAAGAAGCGCCAGCAACAGCGGAAGAACCAAAAGCTGATACAACAAAAGAAGCACCAACAACAGAGGAAGAACCAAAAGCTGACACAACAAAAGAAGCACCAGTAACAACGGAAGAACAAACACCTAAAACAACTACAGATCAAGCTCCAGAATCAAACCAAACTGATTCTCAAGAAACAACTACAAAACAATCATCTCAACCTACAACTCAATCTCAAAAATCACCACAAGCAACTACAACACAAGAATTTGATACAGTAGTAAATGATGTTCAAAATGCAGCAACAACTGAAGATAAACAAGAGGCTTTAACTAACTATATTGCTGATACAAACAATACAAGCAAAGAAGATGCAAAAGCTCAAGTTGAAAACTTAGATTTAGATTATAATCATCTTGATGAAACAATATTATTAAGTGCACTAGCTCAAGATTATTCAAATAAAAAAGATTCAACAACAACGTATGCTACACCACGTTCAACTACATCAACACCAAAACCTGTTAATCGTTTAGGTATTAAAAAATTAGCAGCAGTAAGACAAGGTACAAATGTAAATGATAAAGTTCATTTTTCTAATATCGATATAGCTATTGATAGAGGACACACAAATCCACAAACAGGTCAAAAAGAGTTCTGGGCTACATCAAGTGACGTTTTAAAATTAAAATCGGATTATACAATTGATGATGATGTGCATGAAGGAGACCAAATGACGTTCCAATATGGAAAATACTTCCGTCCTGGTTCAGTAAGTTTACCTTCTACACAACAGAACTTATATGATGCAAACGGTGGATTAGTTGCTAAAGGTATCTACGATAGTAATACTAACTCAACTACTTATACATTTACTAACTACGTTGATCAATATAATAATATTAAAGGTAGTTTTGAACAAATTACATTTGCTAAACGTGAAAATGCAACAACTGATAAAACAGCTTATCCAATGCAAGTCACTTTAGGTAATCAATCATATTCGAAAGACATTACTGTGGATTATGGTAATAAAAAGAATGCACCTATCATTACAAGTACAAATTATATTGAAAATGGTACATTAGCACGTCATATGACAGCTTATATCAATCAACCAAAATCAACATTTACGAAAGAAACATTTACTACTAACCTAACTGGATTTAAATTCGATCCAACTAAAAATAACTTCAAAATCTATGAAGTAACAAATCAAAACCAATTTGTAGATAGTTTTACACCAGATACATCTAATCTTAAGGACGTAACTAGTAATTTTAAAATTAATTACAGTAATAACAATCAAACTGCTACAGTTGATTTATTAAATGGTGCGAAAAGTAGTAATAAGCAATATATTATTGAACAAGTTGCCTATCCTCTAGATACAGCAAATGATACGAATGGTAAAATTGATTACCGTTTAGACACTAATGAAAAAATCTACACTTGGTCTAACTCTTATTCGACTGCTGCAGGGTCTTCCACTGCTAATGGAGATTTAAAGAAATATTCATTAGGTGATTACGTATGGGAAGATACGAACAAAGATGGTAAACAAGATGCTGATGAAAAAGGTATTCAAGGTGTATACGTCATCCTTAAAGATGCTAATGGAAAAGAATTAGATCGTACAACTACAGATTCAACAGGTAAATATCAATTTAATGACTTAACAAATGGAACCTACACAGTTGAATTCTCTACACCAGAAGGTTATACACCAACAACAGCAAATGCTGGTACAGATGATAGTGTTGATTCAGATGGCTTAACTACTACTGGTGTGATTAAAGACGCAGATAACTGGACGTTAGACAGTGGTTTCTATAAAACACCAAAATATAGTTTAGGTGATTATGTTTGGTTAGATACCAACAAAGACGGTAAACAAGATGATACTGAAAAAGGAATACCTGGCGTAACTGTTACATTAAAAGATAAAGATGGTAACGTTCTTCAAACAACAACTACAGATTCAACAGGTAAATATCGTTTTGATAATTTAGATAATGGTGATTACATTGTTCATTTTGATAAACCAGCAAACTTAACACAAACTACAGTAGATTCTACTGATGATGATAAAGATGCTGATGGAGAAGATGTACATGTAACTATTAAAGATCATGATGATTTCACAATAGATAATGGTTACTTCGAAGAAGACTCAGATAGCGATGCGGATTCAGATAGCGACTCAGACTCAGATAGCGATTCAGACTCAGACAGTGACTCAGATTCCGACAGCGACTCAGATTCAGATAGCGACTCAGATTCCGACTCAGACTCAGATAGCGATTCAGATTCCGACAGTGACTCAGACTCAGACAGCGACTCAGATTCCGACAGCGACTCAGATTCAGATAGCGACTCCGACTCAGATAGTGACTCCGACTCAGATAGCGATTCAGACTCAGATAGCGACTCAGATTCAGATAGCGACTCCGACTCAGATAGCGATTCAGACTCAGACAGCGATTCAGACTCAGATAGCGACTCAGATTCAGATAGCGATTCCGACTCAGATTCCGACAGTGACTCAGACAGTGACTCAGACTCAGACAGTGACTCAGATTCCGACAGTGACTCAGATTCAGATAGCGACTCCGACTCAGATAGCGACTCCGATTCAGACAGCGACTCAGACTCAGATAGCGACTCAGATTCAGATAGCGATTCCGATTCAGATAGCGACTCCGACTCCGACAGCGACTCAGACTCAGATAGCGATTCAGACTCAGACAGTGACTCAGATTCAGACAGTGACTCAGATTCAGATAGCGATTCAGACTCAGACAGCGATTCAGACTCAGATAGCGACTCAGATTCAGACAGCGATTCAGATTCAGACAGTGATTCCGACTCAGATAGCGACTCAGATTCAGACAGCGATTCTGATTCAGACAGTGACTCAGATTCAGATAGCGACTCCGACTCAGATAGTGACTCCGACTCAGACAGCGATTCCGACTCAGATAGCGATTCCGATTCAGACAGTGACTCAGATTCAGACAGCGATTCTGATTCAGACAGTGACTCAGATTCAGATAGCGACTCCGACTCAGATAGCGATTCCGACTCAGATAGCGACTCAGATTCAGACAGCGATTCCGACTCAGATTCAGACAGTGACTCCGACTCAGATAGCGATTCCGACTCAGATAGCGACTCAGATTCAGACAGCGATTCTGATTCAGACAGTGACTCAGATTCAGATAGCGACTCCGACTCAGATAGTGACTCCGACTCAGATAGCGATTCCGACTCAGATAGCGACTCAGATTCAGACAGTGACTCCGACTCAGATAGCGATTCCGATTCAGACAGTGATTCCGACTCAGATAGCGATGCAGATAAAGAGCACGGAGATGATGCATTACCTGAAACAGGTGATGATTCTAATCAAAACAATGCTACTTTATTCGGTTCTTTATTCGCAGCATTAGGATCTCTATTCTTATTTGGTAGACGTCGTAAAAAAGATGCAGATAACAAGTAATATATAATCTGTGTTAAATATATAATTATGGATAAAACCAGGTCATTTTGGCCTGGTTTTATTTGAAAATTACACTAAATTATTAATAATTGATATAATTAATTATGATATATGTGTAATATGGAGGTTAATATGGATATTGAAAGAAAAATAAGAAAATTAGTAGAGTTTATTAATGATAAAGAAAATATTGAAGGTTATGCGTTTGTTAGTTTAGGGAAACCTAATGTTAAAGCTCAGGTGAAGCTTTTAAAGAAAACTACTTATTTAGAACGTGAGATTAATAAATTATGTCAAAAATACAAGAAAAAGGCAGCTGTATATCCAACATGGATTAAAGTGGATATTGTTACACATTTTAATAATGTACCATTTAATGAACTGAAAAATGACTTGATTACAACTAGACGAAATTATATTGAATATGGTATTGCTCTTGACTCAAATTGGAATATCACTTTTTTACCTGAGGAAATTAATGTAAATGCATTTGTTAGACCATCTAAAGAGACTAAAGAGTTCTATTTATCTGAAGACAATATTAATAACTATATGCGTAAATATACTAATTATAAAAGACCATTTTCGGAGGATTTATATAAAGGGAAAGATGTCACTAAATTTTATACTAAATCATACTTTTTAGATGACGAAGAAGTTTATGAGTTGCATTCGAAAGGCTATCAAAAAGGCTTAAGAAAAATAGATGATTTGAGTAGTGAGATAGATAAATTGATAAAAAGTAGTACTCACTTTTTAGATAATATGATGGAAGATAGTGGTAGATATAATTACGGATATTTCCCACATTTTGATAAAAAAATAGGATTTTATAACATTTTACGACATTCATCATCTACTTACGCGTTAATTGAAGGATTAAACTATTTAGGAGAAACACTAAATTCAACTGAAAAAGCTATTAATTATATCATCGACAATTATATATATGAAAGTAATGGCAATGCATATGTGTTTGATGATACAAAAAACGTAAATGAGATTAAATTAGGACAAAATGCATCATTTATATTTGCAGTATGTGAATATTTGAAAAAACACAATAATGAAAGATTCCTTGAAGCAGCACAAAAGGTAGCTAATGGCATATTAACTATGATAGATGAAAATACGTGGGATACTACTCATGTATTAAACTATCCTGATTTATCTGTTAAAGAGAAATTTAGAATTGTTTATTATGATGGTGAAGCAGCGTTAGCATTAATGCGACTATATCAACAAGACCATAATGAACAATGGTTGAATACAGTTAAAAGTTTAGTTGATCAATTTATTGCTAAAGATTATTGGAAATATCATGACCACTGGTTAGGATACTGTACAAATGAACTAGTACAAATTAATCCAGAAGCTAAATATTTTGAGTTTGGAATTAAAAATGTAAGCACGCATTTAGATTATATTAAAAATCGTGAAACTACTTTCCCAACATTTTTAGAAATGTTAATGGCCACATATAGATTGATTCAAAAAGCCAAACAAGAAGGACATGAAGAATTAGTCGAATCATTAATAGATGAACAGAAATTAATTGATATTATCCATATAAGAGCAGATTATCAAAGAACAGGCTTTTTCTATCCAGAATTAGCTATGTATTTTAAAAATCCAGCTAGAATATTAGGTAGTTTCTTCATAAAACATCACGGTTATAGAGTTAGAATTGATGATATAGAACATTATGTTTCTGGTTATGTTCAATATCAAAAAGCTTTTAAGTAATATTAAAGAGAAATTGTTTATTAGTTCTGTATAGGATTGATTATTATAATTAAAGGAAATATCTATCTCATTGCGGTAGATATTTCCTTTTTAATTTTTGTATAGTATTAAAATATACATAAAATCTATTGATACTTGTCATATTTACCTAAAAATAGATTTTCAATAAAAGTAATTGATTTTTCTGAAATAAAGGGGTTGCGTAACAATTTAATTAAAGTTGTTTTAGAATGTTTAAATAAACGCATTGGTGCATACTGTCCTCTTTGAATCATATCAACATATCTATTTAGAAAAATCGTTAGTAAATCTTGTTTTCTATTTGTAGACATAGTGGTTTTATTTAAAATAAAATCATATACTGCTACATATATTTTAACAGCATCTCTAGGTGGAGTGGACGAATTAGTTAATGCGACCTCGTCTTGAGTTTCATAAAAATAATAATCATTTTCATAACCTAAAATAGTGATAGTATTTAAGACACTATAAACTTGCATTAAAAACCAATTGTCTTCTCTTACTTTTATACCTTCTGGAAAACGAATATTATAATCTTCAACAATTGAGCGTTTAATTAATTTCCCAATGACATTTAAAGTATTATATAACTTAGTATTTTCAAATTTTAAATTTGATTTTGTTTCTTTATAACAAAATGCAGAACGGCTTATAGGTCTGTTACTATTTGCATCTCTAAAGTAAGGCATACATATCATATCGTCATTTGTATTTTTAGCTATATTCATTGCATTTTTTAGAGCATTAGTGGTGATATAGTCATCAGAATCAATAAATAATATCCATTTTCCCTGAGCTACTTCTAAAGCCTTATTCCTTGGAACCGAAGCGCCACCAGAGTTTTTAGTACTTTCTAATATTACTAAGTTAGGTATATATTGGTTATAAGTTTTAGCTATTTCTAAAGATTGATCTGTAGATTTATCATCAGATACAATTACTTCTATTTTTTGTAAATCATATTCTTGTTCACTTATTTTTTTAAGTAAACGTTCAATAGATTTTTCTCTATTATATAAAGGAATGATGATTGAGATTTCAATATTTTGATTCAAGTTAGTTCCCTCCATTATCATTAAGAAGATTTTTAGCTTCATTTATGTCGTTAAAAGATGTAAAAATAATAGTTTTATTAAATCCGCGAATAAATCCACTTTTATATTTTAGCCCAATAATAAAAGCATTATTAAATTTAAATAAATCATATTTATAATCATTATAAATACTAAGTAAATCTGATACTGTAAAACTTTGTCTTTCTTTAACTCTAAATCTTCCAGTTAGATTAGTGGCGATAGAATCACTTAAGTTATAATTTGCTATAATGGAATTTGTATATTTTTTTCGATTCGCGAAATTTTTGAATAAATAATCAGCTAATTCATAGGATTCGGATGGATGGGGGCCTTTAGACATTGATGTTAATAGTTCATATACATTTATTGTTTTACCAGTAAAGAAGTTCGAATTATTTGTGACCCATTCTTTTAATTGTAATTCTTCATTTGGTACTTGCACGTCAATAGCATTCATATAATAAACTAAAGGGCCCATACCCTCTATTGTCATGGAATTCTCAACATTAAATTGTTCTTCGATTTCATTGGTATCATTATTTACAATGATATAACTTTTGCCATTATTACTGATTGCTGAGAATAAATCTTTAAAATTAGCTTCTAATTTCGTTTTAGCTAAAATATTTGGCAAGGTTTTAGCAACTTCTGGGAATTGAGTTCCGCCACTAGAAGATTTTAATAGAACTACAGAATCTTCATTACACAAATATTTTAAATCATTTATCATTAATTCCTTATTAGGATAATAAGTGATATGTTTATTTTTAATTTTATTAACAACAGGTCTTAAATCATCATCTAAGCATAGAATATAATCTGCATTTGAATTAGATAAATAAGGAATAAGCTCTTGATGAGTATCTCTTGATTTATGGCCAAGATCATTAATTTTACCTAATGCAATAATTTTATTTCCTTTAAAAAATTCTGTTTGAGTATCAAAAGCTTTGATTGCATTTATCATGGCAGGTAGTGATGCGTTATGAGTATCATCAATTAATGTTGTTTTATGTGTTGGTGTTTGAATTTCTTTCATTTTTAATATTTTAGAGAATGGTTCGAAGTTATAAAGGTATTCAGCTTTTACTGGTATATTTAAATTTTTGAGTATGAGTATAGCGGCTAAGGTGTTAGAAATCATACCATCACTAAATGTATTAATTTGATAATTGCATCTTTCACCATTGACTTCAATTTCAATTTTAATAGCACCTTTTAAATATGTGATTTGAGCAGGTTTAAGAGTTGAATCTAAAGAATTTCCAATTGAATATGTCTGAACATTTTGAGTGTATTGATGTGCTTGATCTATTAAATAGTCTGCAAACATCGTGTCTCCGTTAATGATTGCGACGCCATTTTCCGATAAACCTGCAAAAATTCGAGCCTTTAATTCTGCTATTTCTTTAATACTGTTAAATGTTGAAAAATGAGCAGCACCAATACCTGTTATCACAGCTATATCAGGTTTAAGATATAAAGATGTGTTCTCTCTATGATTTATCGCATTTAAGGATGTTTCAATTACAGCAAAATATGGATTTTTGATTAACTTTAACATATTTGCATATATTGCAGCTCTGATATTATTATTACCTCTATTTTCTTGAATAGGGTAATCTTTTAAAAGCGATGCAGTTAACATTCTTGTTGAACTTTTTCCCATTGATCCGGTAATAGCAATAACTGGATTTTTATATTGATTTCTTATGTATATTGCAAGTGTTTTAAAAGCTTTAATTGAATCTTGTACAATAAGTTGCGGTATTTTATATTCCAAGCCCTCAACATAGGTTTCAGTAATAATTAATCCGACATTAGGATTTGATTTATCTATTAAATCATTGCCTTCAGGTGCGTTTTTACTTCTACCTAATTCTCTCCACCATGTATCTTTTTTCGGTGAAAAATAAGCAGTATGTTTTGACTTTACAAAGCCATATATTGTTTCAAAATCATTGATTTCTCTATCGATATTATTTTCTATATCATATAATGTTCCTCCTATAATATTTGATATATCTTTAATCGTTAGCATAAATATCCTCCTACAGGTAACTTGAACTTTATTTTTTATTAATATTTATTGTTTGTCAGACAAGGTAATATTTTAAACCATTCTTACTTAATTATACCATGCCTCCAAATAATTTTTGATTTATAGTACATATATTTTCTAATTATTTTAAAATTCTAACTATTTATGGTAGCGCTTCCAATTATAACTGTGCTACACTACTAACGAGTGTAAAAGTTCATGAAGGGGTGGGACATAATGAAGCGTTATCGCTATTTTATTATTACGATGATTGTCATCATGACAATGATTAATTATATTGATAGGGGTGCTATTTCATACGCTCAAGAGGATATTATCAAAGAATTTGGTTTTGATACGATTGCTTGGGGCTCTATTCTAGGGTATTTTGGTTATGGTTATATGTTTGGTTCGCTGTTAGGGGGTATTACAGCGGATAAAAAAGGACCGAAATTTGTATGGATTGTAGCAGGAACTGCTTGGTCATTAGTAGAAATTGCTATGGCATTTGCCGGTGAACTAGGTATAGCCGTATTTGGAGGTTCTGCTTTAGCAGGATTCGGCATGTTGCGTGTCATGTTTGGCGTGGCTGAGGGGCCTATTTTTTCTACAATTAGTAAAACCAATGCCAATTGGGCTGCACCTAAAGAAAGAGGTTTATTATCGGCATTAGGATTAATTGGGGTGCCATTAGGTGCATTAATTACAGCACCCATTGTTTCAGGTTTTTTAACAATTTCTAACTGGCGTTTACTATTTATCTTGCTAGGTATATTAGGCCTAATTTGGGTAGTTATTTGGTCTATGGTATTTACGGATTATCCTGAAGATAATAAAAGAATTTCTGAAGAAGAATTACAATCTATTCGTTCTACTGAAGATAGTTTAAATGTCGAAAAGACAGTTGATACAGAACAATCTAAAGAAAAATGGTATCATTTTTTTACAAGTACAACGTTAATTTGTAATATGTTAGGTTACTTTGGTTTCCAATATGTTAACTTTCTTATTTTAACTTGGACGCCTAAATATTTACAGGATGAATATCATTTTGAAATCCATTCATTATGGTATTTAGGTATGATTCCATGGATTGGGGCAGTTTTCACAGCGTACTTCGGTGGTCAATTATCAGATTGGCTTAGAAAAAAGACAGGAAGTCTACGTATTGCGAGATCTGGACTTTCAATAGTAGGTATGATTTGCGCTGCTACATGCTTTTTAATTATTCCGTTTACACATAGTATTGTAGCGGTCATGATTTTAATGATGATTGGAAACGCATTTATTTTCTTACCTAATGCCGTTTATTGGGCTGTAATCATTGATACAACACCTAACAATACAGGTACATATGGTGGTATTACACATTTCTTTGTTAATACTGCAACGGTCATTGCGCCAACATTAACAGGCTATTTAGTAGCATCTTATGGCTACTCTTCAATGTTTGTATCTGCAGTGGTTGCATCATTAATTAGTATCATTGCAATGTGCTTTGTTAGACCAGGTGAAAAGAAAATGCATATGACAAAATAAAAAATGCAGTGCTTCCTAATATATCAATTTTGGAAGTACTGCATTTCTTTTATTATTTTCTATATTTTAAACGCGCAAAAGCATCATGTTGATGTATGGATTCTTCGTTACGACATTCGATATCAAAGCCTTCTATCCAATCAAATTCAACTAAATCAGCTGCTATTAATCGGATTAAGTCTTCAACAAAACGTGGATTTTCATAAGCACGTTCCGTGACACGTTTTTCGTCAGGTCGTTTTAAAATTGGATAAAGTACGGAGCTTGCATTTGCCTCCATCGCATCTAAAATTTTATCTTTATAATCATCAATGACAATGTCATCTTTATTTAAATAAGTTTTCACTGTAACGATACCACGTTGATTATGTGCTGAGTATTCACTGATTTCTTTTGAACATGGACATAACGTCGTAACGGCAGCTTGAATCGTTAATTCTTTGCGCGTTACGTTAGTACCTTCAATTGCTAAACCATAAGTGACATCAGCATTTCCAATGGCTTTAATTTGGGTTACTGGACTAAAGCGGTCAAAGAACCATTTGCCACTAACATCCACACCTGCTGCGTTTTGGTTCATCTTTTCTTGTAATGTTCTCAATACTTGATAGAGTGTATTAAATTCTAATTCAATACCATTATGATAGTGCTTTTCAACACTTTCTAAGATGCGGCTCATATTAATACCTTTTTCATCTTTATTTAAACTTGTTGAAAAGCTAAATGTACCTGCTGTTTGAAATTGATCAATCAATACAGGATAGGTTAAATTTTTAATACCTACTTCTTCTATTTCAAATAAGAAGTTTTTGTGTGTGCTTTGTAGATCAGTCATTTCATTTTTGGTAGTTGGTTTCGTACCTTCGATAGGGTCAACAGAACCAAAATGTTTCCATCGGCCTTCTCGTGTAGATAAATCAAATTCTGTCATTGTTAACCTCCATTAAGATTCGAAATGATATGTCCAAAATGGTTCGATTTCTAAAAAGCTATGAACTTGTCCATCTACTTGTGGACTCGCTAATTCTTTTAAGAAAGGCCCAGTTTGTGATGCATGTGCTTCAAAAGCTTTGATTTTTATATCTTTATATTTAGAAATATCGTTTTGGATGTCTGGTTCGCCTAAAATATCTGGGGCATCATTACTGAATGCAACTAAAGTCAATCTTGGACGTTCATTTTCAGGCATGCGTCCAACGGTTCTTACTACAGCTTCGCCAGTTGCTTCGTGATCAGGGTGAACAGCGAATTTAGGATAGAACGAAATAATTAATGAAGGATTAGTTTCATCAATTAAATTTTTAATCATGTCATCCATTTGATCATGTGGTTCAAATTCTACTGTTTTATCTCGCAATCCCATTTTACGTAAATCTGTAATTCCAATAGCCTTAGCAGCATTTTCTAATTCTTTTTCGCGAAAATCAGGTAATGATTCTCTTGTGGCAAATGGGGGATTACCTAAATTTCTGCCCATTTGACCGAGTGTTAAACAAGCGTAAGTTACAGGAATGCCTGCTTCAATATAGCTTGCAATGGTTCCCGCAGATGAGAAGGTTTCATCATCTGGATGAGGGAATATCACGAGTACATGTCTTTCATCTGTCATGATTTTGACCTCCTCTATATAGTAAATGGCTTTTCGCTAATTTCTAATGTAGCAGCTAATTGCCCTTCATAATTAAATCCTGCTATGAGACATTCGTTATCTTGGTTGACTTCGTAATGTGTTAGTCCCTGAACATAAACCCAACCACCATCGCGAAGTTTTAAACCGATACGGTATGGATCTTTATCTCCGCCTTTTAGTTGTGCGTGTTCATAAGCCACTTGTATATTTCTTAAAAAAGTACCTGCATTAAATACACGTTCATCAAAATGGTTAGCATATGCACCATTTGTCGTCTCAACATGTAGGTAAACGGGTTTATTTTCATAAGATGTGAGTAATTTCATCACTTCTTCATATTTGATAGGTTCCAACACGTTCACTCCTTACACCATTCAATGTGTTTATCAGTCTATTTTACTAAAAACAACGCAATAAATGTACATCTCTGCTCAATTTCTTTTATGAAATTTAAAATTATTTCTATATATTAGCATTTTAAAGATGGCATATCACTTTAGTACTAAAAAAATGTTGTATCGTGTTATAATCCAAATGTAATTAAGGGGTTTGTTTTTATGTTGGTTGATAGCAAATTTTTGAGGTGATTAATTATGAAAATTATTAATTTAGGTTCTAAAGAATTAGCATCATTTTATGTTGCCTGTGAGTTATTTAAACAAATGGACTATAGCCCAGATAGTAAATTAGGTTTAGCTACAGGAGGCACTATGACAGATGTCTATCAAAGTCTAGTTACACTATTAAAGAAAAATCAAATAGATGTCTCACAAGTGACTACGTTCAATTTAGATGAATATGTTGGTTTAGAACCTGAGCATGAACAAAGTTATCATTATTATATGGATGACATATTATTTAATCAATATCCATATTTTAATCGCCAACGGATTCATATCCCTAATGGAGACGCGGTTGATTTTGAACAAGAAGCAAGACGCTATAATCAATTAATTGAATCTGAAGGGCCAATCGATATTCAATTGTTAGGCATTGGCGAAAATGGACATATCGGATTTAATGAGCCAGGAACATCTTTGGAAAGTGAAACACATGTCGTGGATTTAACAGAAAGTACAATTAAAGCAAACAGTAGATACTTTAACGATGAGTCAGAAGTACCAAAGCAAGCCATATCAATGGGTCTTCAATCAATTATTAAAGCTAAAAGAATCATTTTATTAGCGTTTGGAGAGAAAAAGAAACAAGCGATAAATGACTTGTTGAATCAACCGGTAAGCAAAGATATCCCATCTACAATATTAAAGACACATCCAAATGTAGAAATCTATGTAGATGACGCGGCTGCGCCAGACTTAAAGAATAGCTAAGCTATTTTGAAAATTATATTTCGTTTAAAATAAAAGTGTACAGGGTAATTCATTCAATGAGATAGATAAATACAGATAAATTTGAAAGGATGAATTATAGTGGAATTACAATTAGCTATTGATTTATTAAATAAAGAAGAAGCAGCAGAATTAGCGAAAAAAGTAGAAGAATATGTTGATATTGTAGAAATTGGTACACCAATTGTGATTAACGAAGGTTTACCTGCCGTTCAACATTTAAATGAAAATATAAGCAATGCTAAAGTATTAGCAGACTTAAAAATCATGGATGCAGCAGACTATGAAGTAAGCCAAGCTGTTAAATTCGGCGCTGATGTTGTAACAATTTTAGGTGTAGCTGAAGATGCGTCAATTAAAGCAGCAGTTGAAGAAGCGCATAAAAATGACAAACAATTATTAGTAGATATGATTGCTGTTCAAGATTTAGAAAAACGTGCGAAAGAATTAGATGAAATGGGTGCTGACTATATTGCAGTGCACACTGGTTATGATTTACAAGCTGAAGGACAATCTCCATTAGATAGCTTACGTAAAGTTAAATCAGTAATTAAAAATTCTAAAGTCGCAGTTGCTGGTGGTATTAAACCAGATACAATTAAAGAAATTGTTGCAGAAGAACCTGACTTAGTAATTGTTGGTGGCGGTATCGCAAATGCTGATGACCCTGTAGAAGCAGCTAAACAATGTCGTGACGCTATTGAAGGTAAATAATGATGGCAACTTTTAATCATTATCAATTAATTTTAGATGAGTTAAAGGGTACTTTATCTCATGTTAAAGATGAAGAGTTTGATGGATTTGCATCAGAAGTAACTGAAGCATCACGCATATTTGTTGCAGGTAAGGGTCGTTCTGGATTCGTTGCAAATAGTTTTGCAATGAGACTCAATCAATTAGGCAAGCAAGCATTTGTTATTGGCGAATCAACAACACCATCAATTCAAAAAGGTGATTTATTTATTGTGATTTCTGGTTCAGGTTCAACAGAACATCTTCGCTTATTAGCAGATAAAGCGAAATCAGTTGAAGCAGAAGTGGTATTACTAACAACTAAACTAGATTCTGCAATTGGTGAAATTGCAGACACAGTAGTTGAATTACCAGCAGGTACAAAACACGATGCCACTGGGTCTGATCAACCGTTAGGTAGTTTGTTTGAACAATCATCACAAATCTTTTTAGATAGTGTAGTTATTGGATTAATGGCACAATTAGACGTCGATGAGACGACAATGCAAAATAATCATGCTAATTTAGAATAAATTATATAAAGTAACTCTCATGAATTGAGAGTTACTTTTTTTATAGAAAAAAATAATGAAATTACTATATAATGGAAATATGTAATATGTACTTTAGAGGTGATCATCATGAATTTTGACAACTATATTTTTGACTTTGATGGGACATTAGCGAATTCTAAGCAGTGCGCTATTGAAGCAACTAAAGAAGCTTTTGCACAATTTGGGTTATCTGAACCAAGTGATGCAGATATTGTACATTATATGGGTATTTCTATTGAAAAGTCATTTATAGAAATGAGTGACCGTTTTTTAACAGAAGATGCATTAAATCAATTGTTAGAATTATTTAGGGAACAGTATCGTCAATTAGAAACAACATATTTATGCTCGGTAATCGGTATATCTGAAACATTAGAACAATTATTACGAAAAAAGAAGCAGGTGTTTGTGGTTTCTAGTAAAAAAACAGATGTGTTGTTGAGAAATTTAGACCATTTAGGCCTTGGTAGATTTATTCAAGAAGCTATTGGTTCTGATAAAGTAACACGTTATAAACCAGATCCAGATGGAATCAACTATATTATTCAGAATCATCACCTTAATCCGGCACGCAGTATATATATTGGCGATGCTATTCATGATATTCAAATGGCTAAAGCAGCTGGTATTAAGTCTTGTGGTGTAACTTGGGGTGCTTTTGACGCAAAGGCATTATTAAGAGAAAATCCAGATTATATTTTAAATGAAGCGGATGAAATCAATACCATACTATAAATAGATTATCTTAATGCCAGTGAAGTGTTATTACTTTGCTGGCATTTAGAATGTTCAAAGTAAATTTGAAACTATTAAAGAAATACAAAAAGGGCAAGATTTATTTTGCTTCTACATAAACTAAATCATTATTTTAAAATTATAGAATTAATATACCAATAATAATAAATTTGTTACATAGATTATTTAAAAAGCGATTTTACGGGAAATTTTGAGAAAAAGAGAGGCAAAAAACATCGAAATTTAGCAATGATTCTAAATTAATAAAAATAACTGAAGATGTATATATATTTAAAATGTATTTTTTGTCCAATTGATTATGAATGTGAAACTATGGTGAAATCAAGAAACATCACTATGTAATGACATCGAAATAAAACTAAACGAGATTTTAGTTAGATAAAGTGAATGATGGCGCTATTTAGTGAAGATAGTACAAGTTTGTTGCCTTAAAACCATTGATATCATCAATGATTGACAAATATGTTTATTTTAAACGGTTTGGATCAAGAAAGAGAGGGTAAAACTATCTATATTTAAAAATAGATAAAAAAATAATCATTTCAAAATATTATTTGCATAACGCTTAGTTAATCCTATCGGGTTCAAATGTTAAATAAAATATTCTGTAAATTGAATAAACTTGTATTTTTGAAAAGAATTTATTTTGAATTAATTTGACATTGATATTTAACTGAGTATAATTATGTAACATATAAAAGGGAGTGTTTAAATTCATGGATTTCGAAAAAGAAAATATTAACATGGTCAACGCTCAAAAAGCGAAAAAAACTGTTGTCGCAACCGGTATTGGTAATGCCATGGAATGGTTTGACTTTGGTGTTTATGCTTATACGACTGCATACATAGGAGCAAATTTCTTTTCTCCAGTGCAAAATCCTCAAATACAACAAATCTTTACATTTGCTGCACTAGCTATTGCATTTTTACTTAGACCTATTGGTGGAATAGTATTTGGTATTATTGGAGATAAATATGGACGTAAAGTTGTATTAACAACGACTATTATTTTAATGGCTCTTTCAACATTAACAATCGGATTACTACCGAACTACGATACGATTGGAATATGGGCGCCTGTCCTCTTACTATTGGCACGTATCTTGCAAGGTTTCTCAACTGGTGGGGAATATGCAGGTGCTATGACTTATGTGGCTGAATCGTCTCCGGATAAAAAACGTAACAGTTTAGGTAGTGGACTTGAAATTGGTACGTTATCAGGTTACATTGCAGCATCAATTATGATTGCGTTATTAAGTTTCTTCTTAACACATGATCAAATGCAATCTTGGGGTTGGAGAATTCCATTCATTTTAGGATTATTCTTAGGGTTATTTGGATTATACTTACGTCGTAAATTGGAAGAATCACCAGTTTATGAAAATGATGTAGCAACAACACCGAAACGCGATACAATCGGTTTCTTTGGTATTATTCGCTATTATTATAAAGATATTTTAGTTTGCTTTGTTGCTGTAGTATTCTTCAACGTTACAAACTATATGGTAACAGCTTACTTACCAACCTACTTAGGTCAAGTAGCGAAAGTAGACGAAACAACGACAAGCGTTATTATCACTTGTGTGATGGCTATTATGATTCCTTTAGCATTAGGATTTGGTAAAATGGCCGACAAAATTGGAGAGAAAAAAGTATTCTTAATCGGTACTGGTGGACTTACATTATTAAGTATCGTTGCATTCTCATTATTAGCAACTAAATCTTTACCGTTTATTATTATTGGTGTACTAATCCTAGGTTTCTTCTTATCAACTTATGAAGCAACAATGCCTGGATCATTACCAACAATTTTCTATACACACATTAGATATCGTACGTTATCAATCACATTCAACATCTCAGTATCAATTTTTGGTGGTACAACACCATTAATCGCATCATGGTTAGTTGAATCTACTGGTAATGTATTAGCACCAGCGTACTATTTAACAGCTATTAGTGTGATAGGTTTCTTAGTAATTTTATTACTTCATGTCACTACAGCTGGTAAGTCACTTAAAGGGTCTTATCCAAACGTAGATAACGAAGAAGATAGAGCATATTATGAAGCACACCCTAAAGAAGCATTATGGTGGGTTAAAGAAAGACAAGATAAAGAAAACTTTTAATTTAATATGGTGACTATTTTAGCTCGTCATTGCTAGTTCCATTTTAAAGTAAAATAGAGTAGTCATACTCATTAAAGAAAGGCTAAAAGGTGAATTTTGAATTTCATCTTTTAGCCTTTTTGTGTTTCTATGAAAGAGTTACCTTAAATTGATTATCTTTCGAATATCATTTTAGGTGAAGCGCCAATAGCATTGATATTTATTAAATTGAAAATGATTTTATTTGGATTGATAATGCATATTTCAATCACAATAGATAAAGTGGATTTTTCAGTTAGTACAATGGTCCGTTGATTAGTATCTAATTTGGTACAGTAATAACTGGGTTGCATTGTTTCATTAAATACGAATTTAAGAGGTGCTGTATCAAAATTTTTAGGAAACCAATTACCCTCTAAAACGTTAAGGAATGAACTATTTGGAGAGTAGGGATTTACATCTATAATATTAATTATTTCGAATTGAGTCATATATTCCCACTAACTTTCACTTTATTAGTAACCATAAATGGAAGCATTCCATCTAAAATGTGTACCATCAGACACAGGTATCACATTACTGTCAGCTGATTGCGTAGTTAAACCATTATCCCACGGGTTCCAAATGAGAATAACACGTTGGTTATTATTTAATACAGCATTACCAGCAACGGCCATAGCATGACCTGCATGAATACCGTTTCTAGGTTCTACACTAGAACTGATTAAAGCAATACCTTTATTTTGTTTAGTTAATCTATCGACTTCATTAAATTGAGGCATTCTATTTAAATAATTGACATTTCTACCTTGAGATTGCCCATATCTCATCATTTCTTGAGGTGTTAACCCTGTGAATTGGAAGGCTTGGCCACTTAGATTTGGATGTAATGCTCTCATAATCATCTCAGCATTATAATGTCCAGTATTATACGTAGCATTTAATAAAAATGCCATAGTGTAACCTGCACACCATCCATTTTGTCCTTGAGTTTCTCTAATTTGCATATTTTTAAGGGTATTAACATATTGGGGTTGTTGATTAATAGCTGTTTGATACTTAGTAATTGGATTTGCGATATGGCTTGTTTGATTAAATGCTTTACTATATCTAACGGCTGATTCTTTGGTCAGATTTCTATCTGATTTAGCATCTTGTCGAGGTGTTTTTAATACTAAGTGAGGTGCTTTATCTTCACCCATTATAAAGTATCCTTTTTTACTAGTGAAGATAGTTACCTTTTGATTTTTATAGTTATTTAATGCTTTTGAAATGAAAGGGGAAACGTTAAGTGAATATTTTGATTTGTTAGAAGGATTAGGAGAAATGGTAACGATATATTTTACATCGCCACTTTTATTAATGACGGGATAATAGAAGTTGCCATCACTTTGTTTATTGAGTTTGTAAATTTTGAAGGGCTCACCTAAAGTATAAGCACTTTTTGTTGTGTGGGATGCTTGATCTAGCAAACTAACATGCGATAGGAAATTTTTCTTCGCTAAACTGTCAACGTCTTTAGGTATGTCCTTATTTTCTACTTTAACTTGAGTACCATTGGATTGTGCAGTTGCTTGATTTACGTTTGAGTTTGCTTGTGCTTGATTGAGAAAACTAAAGATACTTAATCCCATTAAAAACAGTAGTATCAAAGTTATGACATTGCGACATTTGGTTATCATATAAACACTCCTTTTCTATTTAAAGGTAACTCTTTCATAAATTAATATAACATTATATTTTATATTTAATTCATAAAAATCTAAAGTGATATAAATACATACAAAATCGTTAATTAAATTAATGAAATTATAGATCACTTTGCTTGAATCATGGATTTTTATGCTTATATGTAAAATGGTTCAACAAAGAAAAGCACTATTGTTAGCATAGCTCAAAGTTTCTCTCTGAGCGCCAAAGGGGACAACTTTGGCTAACAATAGTGCTTTCTATCAATATTAAGATGAGTATTTTAGGGATGTGGCATTTAAAGTATACATTAGTTAGGGGACAAGTAACTTTAAAACCATCATTTTGGGACAGTTATACAATATGGAATGCTTAATGTCTTAATGTTCAAACGCAAATGATGAATCTCTTCTTGGTGTTGAAAATAACACTCATGTTTGTCTGAATTGCATAGTGTTTATGTCATTTTCTAGTAGAGAGAGCAAGCGATAGATATCATTGTCATTTAAAGTTTCATCAAATTTAACTGTGATTGTTTTGAACTTTTTCGTGATGATTTCATACATAGGGACACCGTTTTGTATATCTTGTTTATGAATAATCATGTTGTATTGCCTCCTTTGTCTCTCTACATTTTATATAGTACATCTCTTTTAGCTAAAAAACATGAGGCTCTAGTATCAACTTTGTATCGGTCGAACATTGGAGTCCAAACTACGACTTTAAGCGTAGTCAGTATTCAAAATGTATGTCGATATAAAAAGCCCAAAATGAACGTTAATGTTCATTTTGAGCTTAAAAGCAATAATATTTTCTATACTTCAGTAACTTGTACGTCGATTTGTTCAACTCGACGATTAGCACCGTGATCAACGGGTCCTACAAAATCGTTCATTTTCCAACCATTTTTAATAGCTGAAGCAACGAAAGCTTTGGCTGCAATGACAGCTTCTTTTGGTGATTTACCGTTTGCAAGGTAAGCTGTAGTAGCTGCTGCAAATGTACAACCAGCACCATGATTGTAACTTTGTTGGAACATATCAGTTGTTAATTGATAGAATGTTTGACCATCGTAGTATAAATCGTATGATTTATCTTGGTCTAATGCTTTACCACCTTTAATAATGACATGTTTAGTCCCTTTATCAAAAATGATTTGAGCTGCTTTTTTCATGTCCTCGATAGAAGTAAGTTTACCTAGGCCAGATAATTGTCCAGCTTCAAATAAGTTAGGTGTCACAACCGTTGCTTTAGGTAATAAATATTGAATCATTGCATCAGTATTTCCTGGGTTAAGTACTTCATCTTCCCCTTTACATACCATGACAGGATCTACAACGAAATAGTCTGCACCGGATTGTTCGTAAATCTCGCCAGCACGTTTAATAATTTCTTCAGTACCTAACATTCCTGTTTTAATTGCATCTGGACCAATTGAAATTGCAGTTTCAAGTTGTTTTTCAAATACGTCCATAGGTAGTGGTGTCACATCATGAGACCATGTTGCTTTATCCATTGTAACGATAGCTGTTAAAGCGACCATACCATAGACATCTAACTCTTGAAATGTTTTTAAATCTGCTTGCATTCCTGCACCTGCGCTAGTATCTGAACCAGCTATTGTTAATACTTTTTTTAATGCCATTTTGTATTCACTCCCAATGTTTTCTAATACACGTACCATCATATCACGATTCAAGTATGATAAAAATAAAATTGTGCTATGGTTGGCTTGGCTAATTGTTTTAATTCAATTGTGTAATGGTCAACTGATGATTAAAATCTATAAAAGTCATGTCTTCTTTAGTAAGCAAATGTTCATCTAAGTGTATTTTAAATATTTGGTTGGTGAAATAGGGTTTGATGTAGTACGCACAGTCCTTACTATCCATTACTAATTGATATTGTGTATAATGCGTTTCTTCAGCATCAACGACTGCACCTTGAGGAATACTCACTGAGTCTAACACTTTAAAGCAATTCATTAAATTTACACTTTCATCATTTGATTGAGGCAAATGATGTCTTAAATAAGTTGCTCTAACAAAGCGTTCAGTAGATGTATAGCCGCCTGGTAAACCGTTGGTACCTGCTTCACAACCCATAGAACGCACAAGAACTTTACCAACTAATTGATTGGTAGACTTCTCAGGTGATAAAAAGGCATAATTTCTTAAATTTTCAACATGCCATTCTAATTTCGGGGCATTGGTAAGTACCTTTACATGATTGTCTTTAACGATTAGCAGGCCGTTATGTGGTTCGACTGATACGGTATGTCCCTCACGGTCAGTGATAATAAAATGAAGGGGAGGTACAATATTTAGCGTTTCATTTTTCTCGTTCATAATATTAACTTTTTTAACTTTTTGCTTTAAGTCTTGGATGCTTTTAGTGAAACCTAGAACCCAAATAATAAATTCTTCGGGAGCCATATTGAAATAGCCATATCTCTTATGTTTACTGTAGGATGCTTCACCGGTGAAATAGTGATTTGAAATCGCTACACCGCATTCATTAATACCATCTCCGAATCGATAGCGGCCCACCTTTAAATTGGTTCCTACAAAACCATAGGTCAATTTCATTGAAGGTTCTAAATCGAATTGATACTCAAATTTTCTAGGTACAACAGTTGGTACGCCGTTAAATTCAAATGCAAAGTCCATCGTTCTAGCTAAATAATGATGATGTTGTTGAGTGAAAAAAGAAAATCCTGTACACATATACGTCGCTCCAAACTTAATTCATCTTAATATGCACTATATACAAAATAAATAATTTTGTAAACTTAATAATTGATATAGTTTACATTTAAGAGGCGATATAATTTATAGAGATAGTTATGTTAAAATACCATTGAGGTGAATAGGATGGAATGGTCTGAAGTATTTCACAATATAACAACAAAACATGATTTTAAAGCAATGCATGACTTTCTTGAAAAGGAATATACAACACAAGTCGTATATCCAGATAGAGAAAATATCTATCAAGCTTTTGATTTAACACCATTTGAAGATATCAAGGTAGTAATTTTAGGACAAGATCCTTATCACGGCCCTAATCAAGCGCATGGTTTAGCTTTTTCAGTTCAACCAAACGCGAAATTCCCACCGTCGTTAAGAAATATGTATCAAGAATTGGAAGACGATATCGGTTGTCGACGTCAATCACCTCATTTACAAGATTGGGCAAGAGAAGGTGTCTTACTTTTAAATACGGTCTTAACGGTAAGACAAGGAGAAGCGCATTCTCATAAAGATATTGGATGGGAAGTATTTACAGATGAAGTGATTCGTACAATTTCCGAAGAACGTGAAGACGTCGTCTTTATTTTATGGGGCAAACCAGCCCAACAAAAAATAAAGTTAATAGATACCTCTAAACATTTTATTATAAAATCACCACATCCAAGCCCATTATCAGCCTATAGAGGTTTCTTTGGCTCCAAACCTTATTCTAAAGCAAACGCATATTTAGAATCCAAAGGGCGAACACCAATTCAATGGTGTGAAAGAGAGGATACAACACATGGATAAAGAGAAAATTATTCAATTAATTGAGCGTGAATTAGTTCAAGCTGATGAATCATCATCACAACATGAATTTGAGAAACATATGTATGCCATACATACGATTACATCTCTGTACACGTCATCTACGCAAAACAATATGAATTCGCAAAGTTTACAACATAATGATTTTACACATACAGATATTGATACACAGAATAAGTTGATGAAGACAACAAATCAGCAAAAGTCGTATGATGATGTAACACCAGAAGAAATTCAAGCAATGGGTGGAAAGGTGACGCATACAAATCATTCTAATAAAGGTCAATCATCCTCAACGTTATCTAATTCTAATTTAATGACAACAGATGATGAAATTGGTAACGGTGAATCGATATTTGATTTTTAATAATAAAGGAGAACGTAAATTATGATGAAATTATTTATTATTTTAGGTGCCTTAAATACTATGATGGCAGTAGGTACTGGTGCATTTGGGGCACACGGATTAGAAGGTAAACTGTCAGACAAATACATGTCTGTTTGGGAAAAAGCAACAATGTATCAAATGTATCATGGCTTAGCATTACTTGTCATTGGTGTGATTAGTGGTACAACGTCTATTAATGTGAATTGGGCAGGTTGGCTCATCTTCTTCGGTATCGTATTCTTTAGTGGGTCATTATATGTTTTAGCGTTGACTCAAATTCGTATTTTAGGTGCCATTACACCAATTGGAGGCGTCTTGTTTATCGTAGGTTGGTTAATGCTTATTATTGCTACATTTAAATTCTCAGCATAATGTTTGATGATTTTACAAATTACATGTAAATTTGATAACAATAATTTAATAATTAAGTTACATGACTCACCTTTTCGGGTATATGAATATCTCGAGGTGAGTTTTTAATTATGGAAAATGACAAAAATAAACAGGTAGATAGAGGCGACCTCAAACAAAACTTATCAGAGAAGTTTGTTTGGGCGATTGCATACGGTTCGTGTATTGGTTGGGGCGCATTTATTCTTCCAGGTGACTGGATAGGACAATCAGGTCCCATTGCAGCATCCATCGGTATAGTAATAGGTGCCTTACTTATGATTTTAATAGCAGTAAGTTATGGCGCTTTAGTAGAAAAATTCCCTGTATCAGGTGGGGCGTTTGCATTTAGTTTTTTAAGTTTTGGTAGATATGTGAGTTTCTTTTCTTCATGGTTCTTAACCTTCGGGTATGTCTGTGTAGTAGCTTTAAATGCTACCGCATTTAGTCTATTGATTAAATTCCTATTACCCAATGTATTGAATAATGGGAAATTATATACTGTCGCAGGTTGGGATGTCTACATAACAGAAATCATTATAGCCACAGTATTATTACTTGTATTTATGTTTGTAGCTATTAGAGGTGCAAGCGTATCAGGATCATTACAATATTATTTCTGTGTAGCGATGGTTGTTGTCGTATTACTCATGTTCTTTGGTTCATTCTTTGGTAATAATTTTGCTTTAGATAATTTACAACCATTGGCAAATTCAGATCAAGGTTGGTTTATCTCAATTATTACGATTGTATCGATTGCGCCATGGGCTTATGTAGGATTTGATAATATTCCACAAACCGCTGAAGAATTTAACTTTGCGCCAAACAAGACATTTAAATTAATCGTATATAGTTTACTTGCAGCATCAATGACTTATGTAGTGATGTTGTTATATACAGGATGGTTAAGTACGAACCAGAAAAGTTTAAATGGCCAACTATGGTTAACTGGTGCTGAAACACAATCAGCATTTGGTTATGTTGGACTAGCCGTTTTAGCCATTGCCATTATGATGGGTATCTTTACTGGATTAAATGGTTTCTTAATGAGTGCTAGCAGATTGCTTTTCTCAATGGGACGTTCTGGCATTATGCCACGCGTATTCAGTCGTATTCACAGTAAATATAAAACACCTTATGTAGCAATTATTTTCTTAGTAGGTGTATCATTAATTGCGCCATGGTTAGGACGTACAGCGTTAACATGGATAGTTGATATGTCATCAACAGGTGTTTCTGTTGCATACTTTGTAACATGTTTATCAGCTACTAAATTATTTAGTTATAATAAACAAAGTAATACGTACGCACCTATATACAAAACATTTGGTATTATCGGTTCAGTCGTATCGTTTATCTTCTTATGTTTATTATTAATACCAGGAACTAAAGCTTCATTATCATTACCATCATACATTGCATTAGGCGTATGGTTAGTATTAGGATTAATCTTCTTTGCGATTCGCTATCCTAAACTTAAAAAAATGGATAATGATGAATTAAGTAGATTAATTTTAAATAGAAGTGAAGACGAAGTAGAAAGTATGGTTGAAGAACCAGCAAATCAAAAATCATAAAAAATAGTCATGGTGAGTGAAGAGAGAAACTCTTATACTCATCATGACTTTTTTACTTATATAAAACTTATAAGATTTATAATTTCTTTCTCGTTCTATCGAAGCCAGAGATAATAATTTTTGAAATCTGATCTGCGAAAAGTAATCCAAGCGCAATTGCACCTGCGATTAATGTCACCTCTAGCATCGTATTAATAGCTTTATTGAAATGTAAAAGGACTAAACTCTTTGTAGCATCATAGGCAAGGCCTCCAGGTACTAATGGAATGATGCCAGTGACCATAAAGATAATCGCTGGTTCTTTCTTATAACGCGCCATATAGTGACTCAATAATCCTAACGCAAGACTTCCAAAGAAACTTGAATATATGGTATGTACATGTAAGCCATTATAGAAGAGAATATATATCATCCATCCACAAGCACCTACAACACCACAAGAAAGATATAATTTTCTAGGAGCATCAAATATCACGCAGAAGAACAGCGATGCTAAAAAACTAAATATAAAATTTAATATCCAAAACATATAACAGCTCTCCTAGACTAAAATTAAAATTGAACTAACACCAGCACCGATACCAAAGGCAGTGACGAGTGCTTCTAATGATTTAGTGGTAAACATGAGCATATGGCCACCAAATAAATCTTGAATGGCATTTGTGATTAATACCCCAGGTACAATAGGCATGACTGAAGCAATAATAATTGTTGCAAGATCACCGTGAGGTATGAGCGTATGTCCAGCAACAGCTATAATGGCTATTACGACAGATCCTATAAATTCAGGGATGAATTGTGCATGTAACTTTCTATCTAGTATTTCAACGACTAGATAACCAAGACTTCCTGCAAGTAAGGCAGTCAAAATATCTATAAGCGAACCACCTTGTAAATATAAAAAGCTAATAGCAATCATTGCTGCTGCAAATCCCTTGAAGGGGAGACTACTATCTCGTTTAGCAACATATATTTTCTCTAATTTTTCTTTAGCTTCTTCTAACGTGATAGCGCCTTTAGTGATCAAACGAGAAATTTCATTTGCTTGGGAAATATTAATTAAATTTGTATCTCGCGCATTAATTCTGAACATGCGAGGTGTTGATTCGTTATGTAAATGGAATTGAATTACTGTATTTGTAACAAAGCTATTACTCTCTTGATAGCCTAATTTTTTGGCGATGCGATTCATTGTATCTTCGACTCTTGTACCTTCAGCACCAGATTCTAGTAAAATGCGCGCTGCCAACATGACAACATCTTTAATAAGACGTTCATGATCGTTTTCATTCACTACTTTTGTCATCTAATCACCAATTTTTTAAAATTTTGAATTTAGATTTATTATAGAGGATGTATTGAGAAAAAACCATTATATAAAGTTAACGGTGTCTTAATAAAAATTGAAATGCGATATAAATAAGACAGGAAAGAGGATATATTATAGTTGTCTAAATATATAATGTAGATTGATTTTATGTTGGGCGGTATTTGATAAATTTTGGAAAATGTAGGTTTTACAGGTTCAATTGTCAACTTATATAAACTTATTACATCTTTTATATAAATAAACACTAAAGTTATGTTTCAAATATTTCAAAATGGTTAAAATAATATTAGTTAACTATTACAGAATATATTGGGTAGCGACAATATATTTTTTGTAGTTAACTTATACGTAGTAGTGATTAAAGTTCTCCCAAGGATACTACTCGTCGGAAGTACACTTTGCATGCAAAGTGTACTTTTTTATTGCAATTAAAAAAGATGAATCCCTATTTAATAAGGATTCATCGATAAGGCTTATATTTAAAATTTGAAAAATTGATTAAAGTCTTCTGATTTTAAGATATGGCCAACATAGAAACTTCCGAATTCGCCGTAACGTGCAGTCGTTTCATCAAAACGCATTTCATAAACAATTTTTTTGAATTGAAGAATGTCATCAGAGAATAATGTGACACCCCATTCAAAATCATCAAAACCGACAGAACCTGTAATAAATTGTTTGATTTTACCAGCATATTTACGACCAATCATACCATGGTTATACATCAATGATTTTCTTTCTTCCATTGGTAACATGTACCAGTTATATGTTTCGTTTCTACGTTTATCCATTGGATAGAAACAAATATATTCTGCATGAGGTAATTCTGGATATAATCTAGCTTTTACATGAGGATTTTCATAAGGATCCTCATCAGATTTACCTGCTAAATAATTACTTAATTCGACTACAGACACATATGAGTATGTTGGAATAAAGAAATCTGCAATACGTAGTTTATTAAGCTCGTTTTCAATAGCATTGAGTTCTTTCATTTCAGGACGTAAGAACCATAATAATAAATCTGCTTTTTGACCAGTAATATTATAAACTGCTTGATCGCCAGTATGTGTTGTTCTTGCCTCAGATTGAGTGTTCACGAAATTTTTAAATTCAGTAATCATAGTTTCGCGTTCTTCTTCTGGCACTAATCTGAATGTTGCCCAATCAATTGCGTAAAATAAATGTAAACTGTACCAACCGTCTAGTGTTTCGGCTGCTTCACTCATGTTTATCGCTCCTTTAAAACTATATGTTCAATTCATACTAAATTTTATCATAAACAAATAGCTAACTACTAAGTAAATGATTACAAAAGAGTGAAATGGCATTCTATTTTAAAATGACGTATAATTAGTTTTGTAAACGTTATTATGAAAAGAATTTCAAGGAGGACATTATGGCTAATCTATTAAACGTATTAGAAGACAAATTAGCAGGGAAAAATGTAAATATTGTATTACCTGAAGGGGAAGATGAACGTGTGTTAACTGCAGCAACGCAATTACAAGCGACTGATTATGTAACACCAATCGTTTTAGGTAATAAAGATAAGATTCAATCTTTAGCAAATGACAAAGGATTAGACCTTGCCAATATAGAAGTCATCGATCCTTCAACAAGTGAATTGAAATCAGAGTTGGTAGACGCATTTGTTGAACGTCGTAACGGTAAAGCGACAAAAGAGCAAGCTGAAGAATTATTAGACAATGTTAATTACTTTGGAACTATGCTTGTATATACTGGTAAAGCTGCAGGATTAGTAAGTGGTGCAGCACATTCTACTGGAGATACAGTACGTCCAGCATTACAAGTTATCAAGACTAAACCAGGTGTTTCTAAAACATCAGGGATTTTCTTTATGATGAAAGGTGAAGAACAATATATCTTTGGTGATTGTGCAATTAATCCAGAATTAGATGCACAAGGTTTAGCTGAAATTGCAGTAGAAAGTGCAAAATCTGCACAAAGTTTCGGCATGGAACCCAAAGTTGCTATGTTAAGTTTTTCAACTAAAGGTTCTGCTAAATCAGACGATGTGACTAAGGTTCAAGATGCATTGAAATTAGCACAAGATAAAGTAGCTGAAGAACAATTAGATAATGTTGTTATTGACGGTGAATTCCAATTTGATGCGGCAATTGTACCAAGTGTAGCTGAGAAAAAAGCACCAGGTGCAAAAATTCAAGGCGATGCAAATGTATTTATTTTCCCAAGTTTAGAAGCGGGTAATATTGGCTATAAAATTGCACAAAGATTAGGCGGCTATGACGCTGTTGGTCCGGTTCTTCAAGGACTTAATTCTCCTGTAAATGATTTATCCCGTGGATGCTCTATCGAAGATGTCTATAATTTATCAATTATTACTGCTGCACAGTCATTACAATAATGGATTTAGGTAACAAATATTTTAATGATATTGAATGGCGCTATGTAGATCATTCTAGTGGCTTAGAACCTATGCAATCATTTGCTTTTGATGATACGTTTTGCGAAAGTGTAGGCAAAGATATGTCACCTAATGTAGTGAGAACATGGGTTCACCAACATACAGTGATTCTAGGCATTCATGATTCACGATTACCATTTTTAAAGGATGGTATTGCCTTTTTAACAGATGAAAAAGGTTATAATGCAATCGTCCGTAATTCGGGAGGTCTAGGGGTTGTCTTAGACCAAGGTGTACTCAATATTTCATTGATGTTCAAAGGACAGACAGAGACAACAATAGATGAGGCATTTACAGTCATGTACTTATTGATTGCTAAAATGTTTGAAGATGAAGATGTGGACATCGATACACATGAAATTGAACGTTCATACTGCCCTGGTAAATTCGATTTAAGTATTGATGGTAAGAAATTTGCCGGTATTTCTCAACGACGCGTGCGTGGCGGAATTGCTGTACAGGTATATCTGTGTGTAGAAGGCTCTGGTTCTGAACGTGCTTTAATGATGAAAGATTTTTATGAGCACGCACTTAAAGGTGAAACAACAAAATTCACTTACCCAGACATTGAACCCAATTGTATGGCTTCACTTGAGACGCTACTAAATCGAAAAATTACAGTACAAGATGTCATGTTTTTACTATTGTATGCTATCAAAGATTTAGGTGGACGCTTAAATATGGACCCGATCACTGATGAAGAATGGCAACGCTATGAAGGTTATTTCGATAAGATGATTGATCGTAATGCGAAAATGATTACAAAAATGAATGAAAAGTAGTATAAATTAGATATTAAGGACAACAAAATAGTAATAACCGTCTTATTCAGACATCTTTTGTCATCATAACTATGTGCTTTAGACTAACGACTCAGTCTTAGCTTATGATGCATTTTGAATAAGACGGTTTTTTACGCGTTAATTATTCACGAAACCTAAATTTTATGTATTAAACTTGCTATATTATATATAAATCTGTGTATTCCAAGAAATATTTGTAGTATTATAGTTGAGGTGGAAAAATTTAAGAATAAATAGCAAACGGTTTATATATTATTTGAAAAATGTTTACAAAATCTTATTTAAAGGTAAATATATGCATGATTTTGAACAAAATTATAAAATAATGCGTTGGCTATTAATGATAATCTTAATAGTACTAATAAAAGAACGGGCATTAATATTACGAAACAGATTAGTGAAGGTATATTAAAAGGTGATAATAACATGACGAAAAAAGGATACGGGGAGTCTACCGGTAAAATTATTTTGATAGGTGAACACGCAGTAACTTTTGGTCAACCTGCTATAGCTATTCCATTTAATTCCGGTAAGATTAAGGTTTTAATTGAAAGTCTTGAAAAAGGGAATTATTCAGCTATCGAAAGTGATGTTTATGATGGACTATTGTATGATGCACCAGAGCATTTAAAGTCTATGGTAACGCGCTTTATTGAGAATACAGGTGTAGAAGAGCCATTATTAGTTAAAATACAAACGAATTTGCCGCCTTCTAGAGGCTTAGGCTCAAGTGCTGCTATAGCAGTAGCATTTACGAGAGCGAGTTATGATTTCTTAGGCAAATCGTTAAGTGACGCAGAATTAATTGAAGAGGCCAATTGGGCTGAGAAAATTGCTCATGGTAAACCAAGTGGTATTGATACACAAACTATTGTCTCTAGCAAACCTGTTTGGTTCCAAAAAGGACATGCAGAAACGTTAAAAACATTACAATTAAATGGTTATATGGTTGTCATTGATACAGGTGTAAAAGGTTCTACAAAACAAGCAGTCGAAGACGTTCACCAATTATGCGAATCACCAGAATATATGAAACATATTGAACATATTGGGAATTTAGTATATCAAGCAAGCCAGGCAATAGAACATCACGATTTTAATCAGATTGCCCGTATTTTCAATGAATGCCAGCAAGATTTAAGAAATTTAACAGTGAGTCATGATAAAATAGAAGAGTTGTTAGAAATCGGTAAAGCACACGGTGCCATTGCAGGTAAATTAACTGGTGGAGGCCGAGGTGGCAGTATGTTATTACTTACTGAAGATTTAAAAACAGCTAAAAACATTGTAGCTGCAGTTGAAAAGGCTGGGGCAGCACACACATGGATTGAGAATTTAGGAGGTTAACCCATTGGCAAAGAGTGGTAAAGCACGCGCACATACAAATATCGCATTGATTAAATATTGGGGTAAAGCTGATGAAAAATTGATAATACCTATGAACAACAGTTTATCAGTATCATTAGATAAGTTTTATACGGAGACGGAAGTCACATTCGATAGCGATTACCCTGCTGATCAATTGATTTTAAATGGTAAAGTAGCCAATGAGAAAGAAACTAAAAAGATTCAATCATATATGGATATTGTTAGAGAAATCGCAGGTACAGATTTACATGCACGAATTGATAGCCAAAACTTTGTACCAACAGCAGCTGGTCTAGCGTCATCTGCAAGTGCTTATGCAGCATTAGCGACTGCATGTAATGAAGCGTTACAACTTAATCTATCAGATAAAGATTTATCACGTTTAGCACGACGTGGTTCTGGCTCAGCTTCACGCAGTATTTTTGGTGGATTTGCGGAATGGGAAAAAGGTCATGATGATGAAACATCTTATGCACATCCTATAGATGCAGATCACTGGGAAGATGAACTTTCAATGATATTTGTGGTCATTAATAATCAATCGAAAAAAGTATCAAGTCGATCTGGGATGTCATTGACACGTGATACGTCACGTTTTTATCAATATTGGTTAGATCATGTCGATGAAGACATTAAAGAGGCTAAACAAGCAATTGAAGCTAAAGACTTTCAACAATTAGGTGAAGTGATAGAGGCCAATGGTCTACGTATGCATGCAACGAACCTAGGTTCTCAACCACCGTTTACATATTTGGTTCAAGAAAGTTATGATGCGATGGCTATCGTTCATGAATGTCGTGAGATGGTAGTGCCTTGCTATTTCACTATGGATGCAGGCCCTAATGTAAAAGTCCTTGTTGAAAAGAAAAATAAACAATTAGTCATCAATCAATTTTTAAAACATTTTGAAGCATCACAAATTATTGCGAGTGATATTATCGCTACAGGCGTTGAAATAATTAAGTAAGGAAATGATAGAATGATTCAGGTCAAAGCACCCGGTAAACTTTATATAGCTGGTGAATATGCAGTTACAGAACCAGGGTATAAGTCTGTCTTAATTGCACTAAACCGCTTTGTTACAGCTACTATTGAACCTTCTACACAAGTTGAAGGTACGATACACTCAAAGACATTACATCATGAACCGGTCACTTTTTATAGAGATGAGGACAGTATTGTCATTTCTGATCCTCAAGCAGCCAAACAACTTAACTATGTAGTTACAGCAATAGAGGTATTTGAACAATATGCTAAAAGTTGTGACATTCCGTTAAAACACTTTCATTTGACGATAGACAGTAACTTAGATGATGCGAATGGTAACAAATACGGACTTGGATCGAGTGCAGCAGTATTAGTTTCAGTAGTTAAAGTATTGAATGAATTTTATGAACTAGAACTATCCAATCTTTATATTTATAAATTAGCTGTTATTTCTAATATGAAATTACAAAGTTTAAGTTCTTGTGGCGATATCGCAGTAAGTGTTTATAGTGGTTGGCTAGCGTATAGTACATTTGATCATGATTGGGTGAAACAACAAATAGAAACGACATCGGTCAATACAGTTTTAGAGAAAAACTGGCCTGGGTTGCATATCGAGCCGTTGCAAGCACCAGAAAACATGGAAGTTCTGATTGGATGGACGGGATCACCTGCATCGTCTCCGCATTTAGTAAGCGAAGTTAAACGACTCAAATCCGATCCGGCTTTTTATGGTGAGTTCTTAGATCATTCACATCAATGTGTCGAATATTTAATTCATGCATTTAAGACGAATAACATTAAAGGCGTTCAAAAAATGATTCGTCAAAATCGTGCTATTATTCGTAAGATGGATGATCAAGCATCAGTTGATATTGAAACAGATAAATTAAAATCATTATGTGATATTGCAGAAAAGCACGGTGGTGCTGCTAAAACCTCAGGTGCTGGTGGTGGCGATTGCGGTATAACGATTATTCATCAAAATGTAAATAAGCAAAAGATTTACGATGAATGGGTAAAGAATGATATCAAACCATTACAATTTAAAATCTATCACGGACAATAATCAAACAACCTTAACAATGATTACTAATGATCATCTATCTTATCGTTCAGATGGTCATTGAGCTTTTCATTTAAAAAAGGTTGTTTTTTTATGTTCTAATATCGTGTTGAATAAAATTGACCTTGAATTTTTAAATAAAAAGAGTAAAATAATTAGAGTTGATAATTAATAGAAACGATTGGTACAAAAGTGATAGAAGAACGTTGAACACTAGCTCATGTGTTCTTAATAAGGAACATAATAGTAATGTGTATACATAAGAAATACTAATATTTAATGAAAAATTAGTATTTTAAAAGCCATTATTGGCCGAACATAATGAGATAATCAGGCTAGGACATAAATATTATTTCTGTCCCTCTCCCAGACAAAATAATTGGACGTTAAATAGTAGTGTAGGAATAAAGCAAATGAGCAGAAAGGTGGGAAGCAATATGAAGAATAAATTTTTAATATGTGATGAATGTCAGGCTGTAAATATTAAAACATTAAAAAAGAAATTAGAGAAACTTGATCCTGAAGCAGAAATAGAAATTGGTTGTCAGTCATATTGTGGTCCTGGTAGACGAAAAACCTTTGCATTTGTGAATAATCGTCCACTTGCCGCTTTGACTGAAGAAGAATTAATGGAAAAGGTTACGAAACAACTTAAAAAACCTAGAGATCCTGAAGAAGAAGAGCGACTAAGAAAGCGAAATGAAGAACGTAAACGTCGTAAAGAAGAACAAGATCGTAAATTAAAAGAAAAGCTAGCTAAGAAAAAAGCAATTAAATAATATAAAATGAATGAAGAGGTCGGGACAAAATCTTGTTTTTGGAATACCCTTAAAGGGGGTTCAAATGAACAAAACGTTTGTCAGATCTCTTTTTTGTTTGTGAAATAAAAGCGATTTCCTTATGAATGATTAGATTTAATTTAGGGTAAATATTAAATATATAATCACTAAAGGAGAGATGTCTAGTATGGCTAAAGAAGTCACTTTAGGTAAATCAGATGTTAAAGTTTTCCCTATTGCATTAGGTACAAATGCAGTTGGTGGGCACAACTTATATCCAAATTTAGATGAAGAACAAGGTAAAGAAGTGGTAAGAAAAGCAATTGATCATGGTATTACTTTACTTGATACAGCCTATATATATGGGCCAGAACGTTCTGAAGAATTAGTTGGAGAAGTAGTCAAAGAATATCCAAGAGAACAGGTTAAAATTGCTACAAAAGGATCTCATTATTTCGATGAAGAAGATAATGTACAACAAAATAATGACCCTGAATTTATTAAGCAACAAGTTGAAAACAGTTTAAAGCGTCTACAAACTGACTATATTGACTTGTATTATATTCATTTCCCAGATGATAATACGCCAAAAGACAAAGCTGTCGCTGCTTTACAAGAGTTGAAAGAAGAAGGGAAAATCAAAGCTATTGGTGTATCTAACTTTACATTAGACCAATTGAAAGAGGCCAATAAAGATGGTTATGTAGATGTTGTACAATTAGAATACAATTTATTGCATAGAGAAAATGAAGATGTAATGCAATATGCAGCAGAAAATCAAATTACATTTGTACCATACTTCCCATTAGCATCTGGTATTCTTGCAGGTAAATATGATGAAGATACAACATTTGATGATCACCGTGCGACTAGAAGAGACTTTAAACCAGAAGTGTTTAAAGATAACGTCCGTCGCGTTAATCAACTTAAAGATATCGCTGAAACACATCAAACTTCTATTGCTAATATTGTTTTAGCATTTTATTTAACTCGTCCTGCATTAGACGTTGTTATCCCTGGAGCTAAACGTGCAGAACAAGTGATAGAAAATATTGATGCAGCTAATGTCGAATTATCTCAAGATGAAATTAATCAAATTGATGCATTATTCCCGATTAATAAATAATATTGAAAGTCATGAAATCATTTGAGTCACTAACTTTTTTAGAATATGCCCGTAAAGGAACTAGCACATAGTTTTTTACGGGTATTTTTTTAATGGAAAAATTATCTTTGGATAATAACAGTATTTTGCTCAATACATACATAAAACTTTTATAAACGGGTAAGGAAAGATATTGAATAAATGAAAGCGTTTCAAACTGAAATGATATAGGAGGAATAATGAATGATTACGGTATTATTTGGTGGTAGTCGTCCAGAAGGCAATACTGCACAACTCACAAAATATGTTCTAGAAAATGTTGAACACCAGTGGTTAGATCTTACTAAATATCAATTGAATCCAGTAAGAGATGTGCGTCATGATAATAAAAATATTGAGACATATTCTGATGACTACGAACAACTCATACAAACTGTATTAGATAGCGATGTCGTTATCTTTGCGTCACCGGTTTATTGGTACAGTGTATCAGCTTCAATGAAAGCTTTTATTGATCATTGGTCTGAATCGATGGTAGATCCAAGATATTCAGATTTTAAAGAAGTGATGTCTAAAAAAGAATTTAGATTAATTTTAGTGGGTGGCGATTGTCCGAAAGTTAAAGCCAAGCCATGTATTGCTCAAATGAAATATACATTAGAATTTATTGGTGGCGAATTAGCAGGCTATATTGTTGGCACGGCCGAAAGACCTGGAGACATTATGAAAGACACCTACGCTTTAGAAAGAGCTAAAGAATGGAATAACAAATTTAGTCAAAGCAATTCTTAAGATTGTTTAAATAGGTAATGACTTAATACACCCCCTTTACTATAACTTAATGTATCGGGGGGTCTTAATATTTTATGAGTCGTTTCAACAGTAGAGGCATCATTAAAAAAACGATTTATAAAAATGATAGATGTTTTCATAAATACTTTTAAAAAATATATAAGTACAAAACGTTTAATTCACTCTATTAAATGAATAGGATATATATGTGATATAATACATTTATTAATAACTTGGAATTGTTAGGGGAGACATACATGTATAGAGTTAGAGAAGCAACAAGTGCCGATGCGGTAGCAATTAGAGATGTCGCAACAAAGGCTTGGTACAATACGTATTTAAATATTTATGCTGCAAGTACGATCAATGAATTATTAGCAGCTTCATATAATGAAGAACATTTGAAGAAACGCATGCAAGAACAACTATTTTTAGTTGCCGAAGAAGATGAAGAAATTGTTGGCTTTGCCAATTTTATTTATGGAGAAGAATTATATTTATCAGCACATTATGTACATCCTGAATCACAACATAAAGGATATGGGACACATTTATTAGAAAAAGGGTTAGAGGCATTTAAAGGAAAATATGATACGGTTTATTTAGAAGTAGATAATCAAAATAATGAAGGCATTCACTTCTATAATGAACAAGGATTTGAAACGGTTCGCTCATATCAACCTGAAATGTATGGCGAAGTTATGAATTTGGCTTTAATGAAAAAGACGTTCTAAGACATTTGTCATAAATATATATCAAAGACAGAGACATTGATGAAAGTCTCACATAAAAAGGAGGTATTACATGACACAATCATCGTATACAACGAGTAAATTAGCAGAGGAAAAGGTATTTAAAGATCCTATACATAGGTATATCCACGTTAAAGACCAGTTGATTTGGGATTTAGTTAAGACAAAAGAATTTCAACGATTACGTAGAATTAAGCAACTTGGCACATTATATCTTTCCTTTCATACAGCTGAACATAGTCGTTTTGGTCACTCTTTAGGCGTTTATGAAATTGTTCGCCGCATGATAGATGAAACGTTTGAAGGTCGTGACGCGTGGGATAACAATGATCGTCCTCTTGCTTTATGTGCTGCATTGTTACATGATTTGGGTCATGGACCTTTTTCTCATAGCTTTGAAAAGATTTTCAATACCGATCACGAAGCATTTACTCAGGCAATTATCACCGGGGATACTGAAGTAAATGAAGTGCTAAGTCGTGTGTCAGATACATTTCCTCAAGAAGTGGCAGATGTGATTAATAAAACACATCACAATAAACTAGTTATTTCTATGATATCATCTCAAATTGATGCTGATAGAATGGACTATTTACAACGAGATGCGTATTTTACAGGCGTGTCTTATGGTGCGTTTGATATGGAACGTATATTACGATTAATGCGCCCATCAAAAGACGAAGTGTTAATAAAAGAAAGCGGCATGCATGCCGTTGAAAATTTTATCATGAGTCGTTATCAAATGTATTGGCAAATTTATTTCCATCCAGTTAGTCGTGGTGGAGAAGTATTGCTTAATAATTGTTTAAAAAGAGCAAAGCAATTATATAATGAAGGTTATCAATTTAAAAAGTCACCTGAAGATTTTATTCCATTCTTTGAAGGTACAATGACGATTCAACAATATGTAGATTTAGACGAAGCGGTTGTCTTATATTATTTGAAAAAGTGGATTGATGAAGATGACGAGATTTTAAGTGATTTATCACGTCGTTTTATTAATCGTGATTTATTTAAATATATTCCATTTGATGGTTCAATTATTACCATTTCTGAACTTCAAGAACTATTTGAATCGGGTGGCATTAATCCAGATTATTATTTTGTAAGCGAATCATTTTCAGACTTGCCTTATGATTATGATAGACCGGGTTCCAATCGTAAACCGATTCATTTATTGAGACGAGATGGTACGATAAGAGAAATAAGTAATCAATCACTAGTGATAAATAGTATTACAGGTATTAATAGAGAAGACTATAAATTGTACTATCCAAAAGAATTAGTTTTAAATATTGAAGATGACATGATTAAAGGCTCTATTATTAATCTATTAAATGAATTAAATTAATGATTTGATAGAATGTGATCGCTCATTTAATATAGTAATCAGTTGAAAATTGTATGAGGAGGTACCGATGGTGACTGAGAAAAAAGGATTTAATTTTAACATCATAAAAAATGACCCATTAGATGGCCATAAAGGTACAAATATCGGTTCAATCAGTCTAGATAATATTGCGCCTGTCTTTATAGATGTTGAAAATCAAGAAGCCTTTGTTGATATTGGTGGTATGCATGCCCGTGCTAAAGTTGAAAAAGGTGTAAAATGGATAACAGATAAATCAGAAGTAGAAGGCGAAGAAGCTAAAGAATACTGGCTATGTTGGGTTACAACTGAAAGAGGCGAAAATGGCCCTTACTATGCAGGTGTAACAGCATGTTACTTATTAGTAAACAAAAGTATAAGACGTGGTTATAAGAGCATGCCAGAACACGTTAATATGATGGATAAATCAATGAAACATCAAATTATTATAGACCATATTGGTGAAGACAATAAAAAAGTATTAAAAACATTTTTACAAAATCATAATGAAGAAATGTGGAATAACTCTACCGAAGCATTGTTTAAGGCATTGGGATAAACCCAATTGTAAATGTAAATGAATTTTATCTAAACAATTAGAGCTTTAACTTAGTATTAATTTGATATTATAGGTTACTTTTCCTTATAAAAAATATAGGAAGAAGTAACCTTATTTTTATAAGGGTATTAATATTTAAAGTATTATTTTTGAAATATATTAATAAAATGTTTGAAAGTATTAACAAATTCATCAAAAAAATGTATATTTAAATTAAATAAAAAAATAAGGAGGTATTATATGTCTGAACAACAAAAAGATAACAATGCGTTAGTTTTTATAATCCTTGGATGGGTCTTTTCTGGGTTATCACTAATTATACTGCCAATTATATTTGGTCCAGCAGGTGTTGTTTTTGGTGCTTTAACAATTAGTAAAGGTAAAAAAGTACATGGTATAGTTATTATCATTGCTGCAATTGTTTTTGCATTAATTGGATTTACATTAGGCTATATTATTGCTTCGCAAGCAGGTCTTTAAATTTTATAAATAATTACATAAAACTATAAATAAGCTACTCATTTCTATATAGAAATGAGTAGCCAGTTTTTTAAAGTAATCATTATCGATATACAATCAAAAAGAGAATAGGGGATGGGTTTATGCAATTCAAATTAAAAGAAGAGGAACTGATTGATTTTTTAGAGTTGAAATTTCCGGAACATAGCTTTGTTAAAGGTAGGCTTTTAGTGGGGCAGCATAAGCAAGAAGATTTGCATGTCTATTATTTAGGGGAAGAAACGTTGGCGTGTTTAACCATTGCATTTAAAACATTTGAAATTAAAGATGCTGATATTTTAGATTATGAGCCATTAAAAGAAATTCGTCTTAAAGATGGTTTGCTGTTTAGAAAAATGCAAATCATTACTGACGGTGGCATATTAAAATATGGTACATCTAAAGCGTTGTTAACTGACTTCCAAAATGACAATTACAATCAATTTATTGGTGGTAATAAGGAAAAAGTGATCTATAAAGACGGCGCCTTTCAATAATTAATAAGCGTGGATAAATCGTGTTTACTCATAGTTGTGATAATGATAATATAAAAAAAGAAATAAATATCATTATAGAATATGAGGTAAAAAAATGAATAAATTAATATTCATGACAGCATTGATTTTTGGCAGCGTATATTTCTATAAGTATCAACTTGAAAAACGCAAATATCAAAACCATATTGTTGACATAGAATCATTAGAAGATGTTATTGAGGCTAGATAGGATAAAATGAGTGGATAAGCTATTTTTGGCTTATCCACTCATTTTATATTTATTAATAAATTCAATTGTCCAATACTACAAGCAATAGGGCAATTATGCTATAATATCATGTATTATTGTGTAGGATAAGGGAGTAGTAAATTGGAAAATAATGTTAAAATCCAAACGAAACAGATAATTAAACAAAATGGCGAAAAAGAGAAGTTTGATTTTACTACTGAAGGATCATGGCACAAACGTCAATCTCACATCATTAGATATACTGAACATATAGATGATGCCAACGTGAACGTAACCATTAAAATAGAAGAAGATGGCGTGAAATTGATTCGAAAAGGCGATATTAATATGAACTTTCATTTTGTAGAAGGTGCTGAAACAACTACATTTTATGATATACCTGCAGGCCGTATTCCGTTAAATGTTAAAACGTTAAGTATTCTACATTTTGTTACCCCAGATGGTGGTAAACTGAAAGTACATTACGAATTATTTCAAAATGAAGAGAAAATGGGTTCATACCAATACGAAATAAATTACAAGGAGTTAGGCTAATGAACATAATAGAACAAGTCAAACAGACGCTAGTTGAAGAAATTGAAGCAAGTATTAAAAAAGCTAAATTAGCAAATGACATTCCAGAAATTAAAATAGAGATTCCTAAAGATGTAAAAAATGGCGACTATTCAACGAATATTGCAATGGTACTTACTAAAATAGCTAAACGTAATCCACGTGAGATTGCACAAGCTATCGTGGATCATTTAGATGCTAGTAAAGCGCATGTTAAAAAGGTTGATATCGCTGGACCAGGATTTATCAATTTTTATTTAGATAACCAATATTTAACAGATATTATTCCAGAGGCTATTCAAAAAGGCGATCAGTTCGGTAAAGCAGAAGAATCTAAAAATAAAAATATTTTACTTGAATATGTATCAGCTAATCCAACAGGAGACTTGCACATTGGTCATGCACGTAATGCGGCAGTTGGTGATACATTAGCTAACATTTTAATAGCAGCAGGTTATCATGTGACACGTGAATATTATATTAATGATGCTGGTAACCAAATTTCAAATCTTGCACGTTCAATTGAAACACGTTTCTTTGAAGCATTAGGTGATGACAGTCATGAAATGCCAGAAGATGGCTATAATGGTAAAGATATCGTTGAAATCGGTAAAGATTTAGCGGACAAACATCCGGAAATTAAAGACTATAGTGATGATGAACGTCTGAAGACATTTAGACAGCTTGGTGTAGATTATGAAATGTCTAAATTGAAGAAAGATTTATCAGACTTCAATACGCATTTTGATAATTGGTTTAGTGAAACGTCTCTATATGAAAAAGGCGAAATTAAAGAAGTGTTAGCTAAAATGAATGAATTAGGTTACACATATGAAGCGGATGGTGCAACTTGGTTGCGTACATCAGATTTTAAAGATGACAAAGACAGAGTACTAATCAAAAAAGATGGCAATTACACTTATTTCTTACCAGACATCGCTTATCATTTTGATAAAGTACAACGTGGTAATGATATTTTAATCGATTTAATGGGTGCTGACCATCACGGTTATATCAACCGTTTGAAAGCGTCACTTGAAACATTTGGTGTAGATAGTGATCGTTTAGAAATTCAAATTATGCAAATGGTACGTCTAATGCAAAATGGCGAAGAAGTAAAAATGAGTAAACGTACAGGTAATGCCATTACATTACGTGAAATTATGGATGAAGTCGGTGTCGATGCGGCACGTTATTTCTTAACAATGCGTAGTCCTGATACACACTTTGATTTTGATATGGAATTAGCGAAAGAACAATCGCAAGATAACCCAGTTTATTATGCACAATATGGTCATGCACGTATTTGTTCTATCTTAAAACAAGCTAAAGAACAAGGTATAGACATTAGTACGGACGTTGATTTTTCAAAAATCACTAATGAAAAAGCAATTGAATTATTGAAAAAAGTGGCAGAGTTTGAACCAACAATTGAAAGTGCAGCAGACTCAAGAGCACCACATCGTATGACAAATTATATTCAAGATTTAGCGTCACACTTCCATAAATTCTATAATGCTGAAAAAGTATTAACAGATGATATTGAAAAAACAAAAGCTCACATTGCGCTTGTAGAAGCAGTAAGAATTACTTTAAACAATGCATTAGCATTAGTTGGCGTATCTGCTCCAGAGTCAATGTAATTTAAAATGTGATTAAACCCTTATAGCTACTACAGTTATAAGGGTGTTTTTATGACTATGTAAATGGGGGATATTTTGTTACAAACAGAAGAATTATATAACATTTTATATCAAAACATGGGACCCCAACATTGGTGGCCTGCAGACAGTAATATTGAAATGATGTTAGGAGCAATCCTTGTTCAAAATACCAATTGGAGAAATGCTGATTTAGCTTTACAATCATTAAAAGAAGCAACGGATTTTAACCCAAAATATATATTAAATATGCCATTAGAAAACTTACAAATGGTGATTAAATCAAGTGGTTTCTATAAAAATAAGGCTAAAGCGATTCTTGCATTATTCTCATGGTTAGATCAACATCATTTTGATTATGACCGTATTGTTACACAATATAGGGATGATCTTAGAAAAGAATTATTAAGTATACGAGGCATTGGTAGTGAAACAGCGGATGTATTGATCGTGTATATTTTTGGTGGGGTAGAGTTTATCCCAGATAGTTACACGAGACGATTATATGCCAAACTCGGTTATGCGAATACGGATAGTTACGATAAATTTAAAAAAGAAATACAATTACCTTCAACATTTACCAATCAAGATGCGAATGAATTCCACGCATTGTTAGATAACTTCGGTAAAAATTACTTTAATATTAAGAATGGTACACATTATACATTTTTAGATACTTATTTTGAATCATCTGTAAATGATTAGACGACCAAAATGTATTGGTTCTTTTAAAGTAAATTTGTTTTTTAATTAATTGAAAAATTCTAGTCATATTGAATGATAATTGATAAATTATATAATAGATATTGAAATAAATTTTTGTGAAAGGGGTAGAAAATGTTAAGGTCTTATAAAGCGTTTTGGCAAAATGCATTGATATTAGAAGGTAGGACACGAAGAAAAGATTTTTGGTGGCCGGTTTTAATTAACATGATTTGTTTATTAATGATTGCGATTATTGCATCGTTAATATTAGTACCACTTCAACATGGGAAAATCATTTATGACATAGTCTTTTATATCGTGTATCTCATTTTTACAGTACCGATGTTTACAATTTCGGTAAGACGATTTCATGATATTGGAAAAGGTAAAACGATACCCGTCATCTATTTAGTATTAACCCTTTTAAATCCGATAAATCAAATGGCAAATGACTATGGATGGTTTTCTCAACTAGAGCATTTAAATATTGTTGTCATCATTGTATTAGCAATTATGGCAATTATATTTGCCATTGGAAGTATTGTTATTTCAATTATGGCATTAGTGTATTGTATTCAAGACAGTGAAAAAGGTACGAACCAATATGGACCAAATCCTAAAGAACACATGTATGAAGCATAAAAGATATCAAATGAACTTCAATCTACTGCATTACAAGTTTGTCTACTTGTAGTGCAGTTTTTTATTTTGTATGGCTTAATTTCTCATATGGGTTAAATTGACATGATATATGGGAATAGATATCATAAATGAATTGATATATGAAAAGTTACAAATACAAAGGGGTTGTCTGAATGCCGAGTAAACAACGTGATTTTACACATGGCAATATATTCAAAGGTTTGGTTTTGTTCTCAGGTCCCATCATGTTAACCAATCTACTTCAAACCTCGTTTCAAATTATAGATAGTTTATGGGTTGGGAATTTATTAGGGGCTCACGCGCTAGGCGCTGTGGCGATTTCTACTACTATTTTAATAACGATACTTTCATTTATTTTAGGTTTAAATAATGCAGTTTTAACGATATTATCTCAATATTACGGTAAAAAGGATTATAGGGGGCTTAAGCAATATTTAAATGCATTTGTTGTTGTAATGACGTCGATGGCATTGATATTTGGTGTGATTGGATTCATATTTTCAAAACACTTACTATTATTAATCGGTACGCCAGCTACTTTATTAGGACAAGCAACGACATATTTACAAATTAGTTTTTTAGGTATTTTATTCTTATTTGGTTATAACTTTGTAAATACGGTATCTCGCGCACTTGGAGATAGTAAGACACCCATGCGTATTGTATTTTTAGCAGTAGTACTTAATGCTATTTTAGCGCCATTATTTATTGGTGTTTTTCAATTAGGTATGGTTGGTGCCGCATTATCGACAGTCGTATCACAAGGCCTAGCTTTTCTGTATAGTTTATATCATTCACTTAAGCATCAACTTATTCCTTTTACAGTCCCTAAACTGCCTCAAAAAGATGAAGTCATCTTAATTTTGAAATTAGGTATACCCGCAGGCTTACAGATGGCAGTCATTCAAGGTGGCAATGCTGCTATACTTAGTGTGGTTACCCAATTTGGTGGTGATACAGTAGCAGGATTTAGTGCTTCTCAAAGGTTAGACAGTTTAATTATGTTACCGGCAATGGCACTTGGAACTGCAGTGAATAGTATGGCAGGTCAGAATATAGGTGTCGGTAATTGGAAGAGAGTTCGTCAAATAGCTAAAGTATCAGCATTATATAATTTTGCTATTATGATTAGCATTGCTTTAGTTGTAATGGTAGTAGCTGAATTTGCTATTAAATTCTTTATTCAGGATCAACAAGCTGTTGATTTCGGTAGTCACTATTTACGTATTGTAGCGCTTTGTTATCCATTTTTAGGATTGAATTTTGTATTAAATGGTATCGTAAGGGCATCTGGAGCAATGTACCAAGTGTTAGTGTTAAATATTATTTCATTTTGGATACTACGTTTTCCATTAACAGAGGTATTCTCAAAAATGTTTGGTCAAACAGGTATTGGTATGGGCATGGGTATAGGTTTTATCATAAGTAGTTTATTTGCATTTGCCTATTATCAATTTGGGAAATGGGACCAAAAAATTATACTTGAAGATCATGATTAGAAAAGGTTAAAAAATAACATTAAAATATCAATTAGCATACTTGGAATATCCTATTACTATAAAGCATAGTGATGGGATATTTTTATTAAAAAATTTAAAATGATTAAAAAGCTAATGAAAAATATGTGGAATTTGATATGATAAAATGAAGTAATATACATATTAAAATAAAAATGAATGGAATGAGTAAACATGAAACGTAATTTCTGGTTAATTATTATATCATTAGTAATCATTCTTGCAGGATGCAGCCAAAATGATCAGCATCAATCAGACAAAGGTTCTAAAAATCAATCTAATACAGGTAAAACGCCGTATCACCGCATTGTTTCATTGATGCCAAGTAATACTGAAATTTTATATGAACTTGGACTTGGAAATCGTATTGTGGGTGTGTCTACCGTCGATGACTATCCTAAAAGTGTTAAAAAAGGGAAAAAGCAATTTGATGCGATGAATTTGAATAAAGAAGCCTTGTTAAAGGCAAAACCTGATTTAATATTAGCACACGAATCTCAAAAATCATCTTCGGGCAAGGTTTTAGATGCTTTGAAAAAAGAGGGTGTTAAAGTCGTTTACGTTAAAGATGCACAATCACTGAAAGAAACATATGAAACGTTTAAATCAATTGGGAAGTTAACCCATCGTGAAAAGCAAGCCAATCAATTAGTAAAAGAAACTAAAGATAATGTCGACAAAGTGGTTCAATCAATTCCGAAACATCATAAGCAACCAAAAGTATTTATGGAAGTATCATCTCAACCAGAAATATACACTGCCGGTAAACATACATTCTTTGATGATATGTTAAAACAATTAGATGCTAAAAATAGCTTTGAAGATATTGATGGTTGGAAATCAGTCAGTAAAGAAAGCATCGTCAAACACAATCCAGATATTTTGATATCTACGGAAGGAAAGTCACAGGCTGAATATGAAAAAATCATTGCAAAACGTGGTGGTTTTGATAAAACGAATGCTGTGAAACATCATCGTATTACAACAGTTAATGGTGATGAAATATCACGTCCTGGACCAAGAATAGACGATGGTTTAAAAGAACTAAGAGATGCTATTTATAAAAAATAATGATTTCTAAAAGTACTAGTACACATGATGCAGATCTAAAATGAACGATGTCAGTTAGCTATGTCAATGTGAGACTAGTACTTTTTTGATTTAAAGTTTGTTATGATGGGCACAATAACGAAAAAGTAATTAGAAAAGAGCGTATTATGAAAAAGATAAAGGTTATTTTAATTTGGACATTGATTTTAATTGGCACCATATTAATGAGTTTAATGTGGCAAATTGGTGATCTGTCTGATCCATTTAACCAAACGATTTTATTGAAAGTAAGACTATCTAGGGTGTTAGAAGCATTGCTTACCGGAGCGACATTAACATTGGCTGGGCAAATGTTTCAGACGGTACTCAATAATCCACTTGCAGATAGTTTTACATTGGGTTTAGCCAGTGGTGCTACGTTTGGCTCAGGATTAGCCTTATTTTTAGGGTTGAGTTTTTTATGGATCCCATTCTTTTCTATAGGGTTTAGCCTCATAACGCTAATTATTGTATTAAGTCTAACAATGACGTTATCTACAGGTTATCCTGTCCGTGTATTGATTCTACTTGGGTTAATGATAGGGGCATTATTTAATGCTTTATTATATATATTGATATTGATAAAACCGCAGAAGTTAAATACAGTGGCGAATTATTTATTTGGCGGCTTTGCTTCTGCAGAAATTGAAAATGATATCATCATAGCCATTGTATTGGCATTGTCAGTTATGGGGCTAGGATTATTATTACGTCCAATTAAATTATTGCAACTAGGAGAGTTGAAAGGTCAATCGTTAGGTTTAAATGTACAACGTATGACCTTTATGGTACTTACCATAGCCTCTGTTGTCACAGCTGTTGTAGTCGCTTATGTAGGCATTATTGGCTTCATTGGCATGATTGTGCCTCAATTGATTCGACGTTATTATTGGCGTTTTGAGCTCGGAATGCAAATGGTTTTAAATATCATCATTGGTGCAATAGTGATGGCGTTAGCTGATTTTATAGGTAGTATTTTGATACATCCAATACAAGTGCCGGCTAGTATTATTATGGCGTTATTAGGTATTCCGGTATTATGTTATATTTTATTATCGCAATCTAAAGTATTACGCTAATGTCATTCATTTGCTAAAATAAGAATTAATAAACGATGAAGAGGTTAAAAAGATGGATTTGAGTCATATAAAAGCAATTGTATTCGATTTAGAAGGCACATTGCTAGATAGAGTAAAATCACGTGAGAAATTTATTGAAGAACAATATGAAAGATTTCATGATTATTTTGTACATGTACAATTAGCTGATTTTAAGAATAAGTTCATTGAGTTAGATGATGATGAAGACAATGACAAGCCAGATTTATATAAAGCTATTATTAAACAATTTCATATCGATCGTTTAACCTGGAAAGACCTATTTAATGATTTTGAGATGCATTTTTATCGTTATGTATTTCCATATTATGACACGTTATATACACTAGAACGATTATCTAAAGCAGATTATCTTATTGGGGTCATTGCAAATGGTAAATCTAAAATTAAACAATTTAGACTACACTCATTAGGTATCATGCATGTCATTAATTATTTATCGACATCTGAAACTGTAGGGTTTCGTAAACCACACCCAAAGATATTTGAGGATATGATTGATCAATTAGATGTCAAAGCAGATGAAATTATGTATGTTGGAGACGATGCTTTAAACGATGTTGCACCAGCACGTGCAATGGGAATGGTAAGTGTTTGGTTCAAACAAGAAGATGCAGAAATAGAACCGCTTGAAGAGGAAGTTGATTTTACCATTACCACGATTGAAGAATTACTGGATATTTTGCCGAAGAATTTTAATTTAGAAGGAGAACGATCTAATGGATTTATTTACTAGAAATGATGGTACAACACTACATTACAATACATTAGGTGAAGGATACCCAGTTGTGTTGATTCACACTGCTTACGATAATTATACGGTATTTAATGACGTAGCTAAAAAGTTAGCGAAGTCATTCCAAGTGGTACTGATTGATTTAAGAGGTCATGGGTATTCTGACAAACCGAGACATATCGCATTCCAAGAATTTGCGGATGATATTATCGCATTACTAGACTTTATATATATCGATCAAGCCGCTTTTATTGGACACGAAATGGCTGCCATGATTATTGCAGATTTATCAGTAAGATATCCTGGCTATGTATCTTCATTAACATTTGTTAATCCAACGTCAGTTGAAGGAGAGCTACCAGAAGAGCGTTTGTTTAGAAAATATGCCCATACCATTCGTAACTGGGATGATGAAAAGCAATCGAAATTCTTAAATGATAAAAAATATTACAAACCACGTAAAATGAACAAGTTTTTAAAACATGTCGAAGACACAAATTCAATTTCAACTAAAGAAGAAATTCAAGCAATAGAAGATGTATTTAAATCAACAGGTATTTCCGATGTTTTTTTCAAAAGTAGCGGCGCCTACATTAATTATTGCAGGAGAATACGGCGAAAGAACGACAACACTTGAAGCTAAAGAAGTTGTAGATTTAATCGAACATGGTGACTTTTTAGTATATAATACTTCAAGTTTATATCCATTTGTAGAAGAAGAACAACGATTTATTGAGGATGTAACGCAATTTATTACTGACCATTGCCCAATTAGAAAAAATCATAATTAATGATTGAGGTTTGATAGATAACTACGACTTAAGTATTAAAATTTGTAACATTTTTGTAATGATGTTGTCATATTAGTAATATTTGTAGTATACTGTGATTAAGCACAAGAAAGAGATATTGATATAAAGGAGAGAGTGCTTATGAAAAAGTTAATGGCATCATTACTTGTTTCAGGTCTAGTTGTCACAGGAGTAAACGTTAATCACGTTGAAGCAGCAACTGGTAATTCAATTCAAACAGTTCAACAAATCACACAAGGTGATCAATCATTAGAAAATGTAAAATTAGGCGAATCAATGCAAAGCGTCTTAGGTAAATATAGCAATCCTATTTATTCTTATAATGAAAATGGTTCAGAACATTACTATGAATTTAGAACAAATAAAGGTGTATTATTAGTAACAGCAGATGGGAAAAAAGATAGAGGTCATGTGACACGTGTATCTATGACTTATAATAAAGCTAATGGGCCAACATATAATGCAGTTAAACGTAGTGTAAGTCCAAATGCTTCAAGTCGTGTCCACTATAATCATGTCACTGGTAATTTTGGATATATCAAAGATAAAAATGCTAGCTATCAATTTAGTTCAAATTCACCTAAAGATAAAAATGTTAAACTTTATAGAGTAGATTTAGGTAAATAATAAGTCATCAATCATTTTTAAATATGAATAGCCGACAAACTGATGTTGAGTTACTTTTTTAAGTCTCTCAAAATGTTTGTCGGTTATTTTGTGTGTAAATGATTGATTTCAAGATTAAATCATTTTATAGGATAAAGGTTCTTTTTTTGATATAAAATAAAATGAAGGTTAAAGAAATAGCAATTCAATTATGTTACAATGCTATATTGATAGAAAGAAAAAGTAATTATGATGGATTTCGAAAGTAAAATACGGATAGAAAATGAACGCCGTAGTTGAAGTTAAGATAACAAAGCATCTAGAAAGCGTAATTAAAGGAGCTTAACATGAGGACAAATGATAAAGTACTACTCGAAAATATTAATGACTACTTTAGTCATAAGGGAATGTCGCCAAACCTTATAGATGATATTAAAGAAAAGTTTCGTATAGATATTCAAAAGTCTGAAGCAAAAGATCAAGATTACATAGAGTATAGAGAAAAATCGCCAGCACAAATTATTTTAATCATACAGCGTAATCTATTTGCACTCGAACTAAATCCTATCATCTTTTTTATTATTAATTTTATATTGATTTCATATTTATATGACAAGCAATATGTGCAATTTCAAGCGATTACAGGTATTAGTTTGTTTTACTGCATAGTGATTTTTCCAATATCCATTTTGATTTATCATCGAATCAATAAAAAGAATTATTTGTATAGTAACCGATACGAAATGATAGGCGGTTTTGTTATCGCCGCAATAGCGTTGATACTTATTATTATGCAAGGATTCCATTTCAATTGGTCGATTATACCAATATCCATGTATGGTCATCAATTTGTTTTCTTTGTCGGTATTATTTTATGTATTGCAGGAATCTATTTAAAAAAATTAGAGTTTACTGGATTAGGATTGTTAGTTTGTCAAAAAACGATTGATGCAATGGTATCCAATCCAGATATCGCTCAAATATTCTCATTAGTTATTTGGATTTTATTAGTGATATTAATTATTTACTGTACGATTAAATTATCAGAGAGAACAAAAAGTTAATAAAGCGGGGTGAAGGTCTTCATTTGTTTTCAAATGGAGACTTTTTATATTGTAAAATCATTCTCTTTCTTTAGAAATTAGAAATTTCAGAGTTACACCCTAAGAAGTTCTAAGCAATTTCTTGCAATAAGGTAGGAACGCCTGAGCTGAAGCTCATGACACACAGTAGATGACTGATATCAATGGACGTTACACTAATTGATATCTAGTCATCCTTGCGGGGGTAACACTAAGAATTTAGAAATTTCAGAGTTACACCCTAAGAAGTTCTAAGCAATTTCTTGCAATAAGGTAGGAACGCCTGAGCTGAAGCTCATGACACGCAGTAGATGACTGATATCAATGGACGTTACACTAATTGATATCTAGTCATCCTTGCGGGGGTAACACTAAGAAATTAGAAATTTCAGAGTTACGCCCTAAGAAGTTCTAAGCAATTTCTTGCAATAAGGTAGGAACGCCTGAGCTGAAGCTCATGCATAAGAAGTACTAAGCAATTTCTTGCTAAGAACTTCTAAATATTGGCGTAAAGTTATTTTCAAGTGGGTATAGTACATACTAAAGGGAGGTGCCACTATGGACAAAATTCTATTAGGCAATGGTATTGAAATTGCTTATCGTGATGTAGGGCAAGGCATTCCCATCGTATTAATTCATGGATTAGATGGCAACTTAGCAGCATTTAAACAATTATCACAACAGTTAAGTGATCGCTATAGAGTCATAACTTATGATGTACGTGGTCATGGGAAATCATCGAGATGTGAGGCTTTTGATTTAGAAGATCATATCGAAGATTTATATATATTAATGGAGAGATTAAATATAAGTTCTGCACATATTTTAGGACATGATATGGGTGGATTAATCGGTAAAAGATTTACTGAAAAATATCCATTTAAGACCATTTCATTAACTGCAGTCGCTTCAAAAAGAGAGGATATTACCCACGGATTCACTAAATTAATGGTAGAACACCAAGATTTAGTTGCAGGATTTAATAAATCCGAGGCAGTTCTATTACTATTTCCTATTTTATTTAAAGAACAAGATAATACTATGAAATGGTTTCAAGATCAAAGAATGTATTATAGGCAAACATCAGAGGAAAGTGCTATTGCTATAAGAGCACTAATCTCTTATAATGCACAGGAACAAGAAGAACGTCCTTTAGTCAATGTACCAACATTAATCATTAATGGATTTTATGATCCTCTGATTAAGGATAAAAATAATTATTGTGTAGACGATCATTTTGAAAATATTACTAAAATGGTATTTAATGACTCAGGTCATGCACCACATATCGAAGAACCAGAAAAATTTGTAAAAGTATATACGGACTTTATTAGTTCAATTGAACATTGGATTGAAAGATAACGACTTATTCAAAAAAGGGATTTTATCACACGTGCAAATGGCACGAGGATGAAATCCCTTTTAATTTCAGACACGTTATATTTTTTTCAAATCTAGTCATCATTAAAAAATACCTATCTTTTAAAAGATAGGTATGAGATGGGTAGATATTTACATTCAAATCTATTAAGTTGTTAGCTTAACTGTTTATATCTATCTATCTCGTTTAAAATATCCTCACTTACTTTAAAGCTTATACTTCGTTTTCGTCGTTAGCTTCAGTGATTCGTTTGTTAACACGTTTTAATAATTCATCGATTTTTTTACGTTGTTTAGTATTAACTAAAATTAATACTGTTCTTTCGTCATGTTCATTACGTTTTTTATCGAAATAATCTTCTTGTGATAAGTTTTTAACAGCTTTTACAACTTGTGGTTGTTTGTAGTTTAAGTGGTTGATAATATCTTTAAGATAGTATTCCTCTTCTTTGTGTTCACTAATATAAGTTAAAACTGCGAATTCCTCAAAACTAATTGAGAATTCTTTTTTAATAATACTTTTTAATTTGTCAGCATAAGTGACCATTGCTAGTAATTCGAAGCAATCATTTATTTTTGAAATAGCCATTACTGAAACCTCCCTATTATATACACTTACATATACTTCTATAAGTGCTTTTACCCGATTTTATCTATTTATATCTTTTTTTTGAAAAATACGAAGTGTCTGTCATAATTTAGTATTAAATTAATTTAAAGAATTATATTTAATGCTATATTATTTAGTTAATTATAACTAAATAAAATTAAGAAGTAAACAAATAAGTGTTTATAAAACAAATTATTGATTGTGATATATCTTTTTTTCTTAAAAATAGCATTTTTCTAATTCAAATTTATCATAACAAATTCAAATTTTCTGTAATTTAATAAAAAAACAACTAAAAAGTAAAGTTTTTGAAATGATTATTACAAATAACTTATTTGAAAGACTTTTTTAAAGTCATCGAAGGTGCGACAATAACGTCTTCATTTAACATTAACCCTTGTGTAACATTTATATACCCATTTTGTTTGGCTATATTGTATTTAACCTCACGTTTAACTATTTTATTTTTGAGTTTAACGAGGACATATTTGTTATCTATTAATGTACTTTTAGGGATACGTATATCATTGGAAAAAAGTTTGATTTTGAAGTGGGTGCCGATAACATAATGTGGTCGAGTCGATATTTCAATTTGATACATAGATGTTTGCTTATTAATCTGTTTTGGGACATTTGAAATATATTTTATTTTTCCAATGAAACGATTTTTATCATTAGAATAGATTGAAATATTTTGATTTATTTTTAATAAATCCTTTTCGGATTCTGATATAGTAGCACGAATAATACGTTCTTTGCTATTGATTTGCATTATGGGTTGATTATTTTTAGAAGGAGATTTATTTAGTATATGTACATAACCGCTAATAGGGGCGTAAGCTTGTGTATGAATTTCTGATTTATCTTTAAAGAATTGTGATTGGTGAAGTGTTCTATCAGTGAGCTGTTGTTGATGTGAAGATGATAATTTAGGGAAGGTTTGCTGAATTTGTTTGAACGTCAGTTGTTGTTGATCATCAAGTTGTGTTGCCTTCGATGGATTGAAATATTCTAAAAGTGGGGAATTCTTTTTAGCGTAAGTAAGAGGTTTAACGAAGAATTGATGAATATAGCCATACTGTTTGTCGTAATAAAGAGTAAAATTTTCGACAGCTTCTTGTGTGCCAATAGTGGAAAGTAAGGTTTCATGTTTTGTCTTAATCGTTTTAACATGGTTAAGTTGATTGGGAGAATGAGAAGAACGATAAAGATAAAAACCGAATCCTGGGGAAATGATTATGAATAGGAGTATTAAAGGAAATAAAATCGCTTTGTTGAAGTTCAATATGTTCACCTCTGGGGATAAGATGGCATTATTATACTACACAATAAGAACGATAAAAATATTAAAACGAAATATTATTGAAATAGATGTTGTTACTATTAGGTAGTGTTGCAGAATATGAAAAATACACAACAAGAATGATAAAAAACTGAGTTCCTAAAATAAGAACTCAGTAGCAATTTAAACGTTAAAATAAACGTAATAATATAATGCCTATAGCAATACAACTCAAACCAATACATTTTCGAAGTGTGATTCTGTTTTTAGGTGTACCTAGTAAACCAAAGTGATCGATTATTACGCCCATTAACATTTGACCGAGCATACCTACAATCGTAGTTAAAGCAGCACCTAGAAATGGCATTAGTATGACATTAGAGGTAACAAAAGCCATACCTAAGATACCTCCCACAAAGTATATTGGTTTGATATGACCAAAATCTGGATGTGTTTGGTGAATTTTTAAGCTTCTATGGAAGATTAATGTCAAAATGAGTAAAGCGATTGTACCTATCGTAAACGACACTAATGAAGCAAAGAATGATGAATGGACTTCTTTTGCCAATGCACTATTGATTGTCGTTTGGATAGGGGGTGCACATCCGAAAATAAAGCCAATGATTAACCATATATATAAATTCGAATGAGATTGATGTAAAAGTTTGTCTTTAGGAATTTGATTCATCAGTAAAATACCTATAAGTAAAAGAACAATGCCCACTGCTTTGAAAAAAGTGAACGGTTGTTGACTTGCACCAAACAAGCCTAATGTATCAATGACAACACCCATCATAATTTGACCAGCTACTGTAATGACAACGGTAAGTGCTGCACCTAATCTAGGTAGTAATAATAAGTTGCCTGTTAAGAAACATACGCCTAATAAGCCACCTACAAACCAGTGATAATTAAAGGTTTGTTCAGTAAAAAAATGAGGAGTGAGCATATGAGGGTTGATTATTAAATTCAGGATGATTAAACATACGGTTCCCACACCGAAAGATACTGTTGAAGCATAAAAAGATGATCGGGTATATTGACTTAGTCTTGAGTTTACGGATGTCTGTATAGGAATTAACATACCAACAAAGATACCTAAAAAATATAGTAAAGCCATAATTAATGTCACTCTTTTCTCGTCATAGTGAATCAATTATATCGAAAATGACACTATTATAAAATAGTAGATTAGACTTGAATAAAATGTCTTAAATATATTTATTCAAATAGAAAGACCCTATACCCAATGTGATAAATATCAGAGGGTATAGGGCGTCAATCAATTATTTATTTTCAAAAAGGATTTGGGTATTTTTGGATACAATATAGGCAGCGTAGACTTTGTTGATTGAACCAACGGTTGATTTTAAAATATCTAATTTTAATAATTGATTCATACTTTCTTTTACGACTTGTTCGGTTAGTGCGCTATCATTTTCGGGTATTTGTAACTTTATTGGTTTGTCTAAGTCACTTTTAAAAACAAGGTCTAATGTAGTTTTCATATGCATTCTCCTAAACTATTGATTGTGTTCTAATGGCTTCAACTTTATCAAATGATTCGCCAGTCAAGCGTTCAATAATAGTTGAAAATGTTTTGATTTGTTCTTCAGTGGTAGCGGGTTTTAAATTTGAAAAACGGCGTTTATGTTGGATTGCTTTACCTTCTGAATCATAAGTAATACGAGTTAAAACAACCACCAGTTGATTTACTTCATTCATTGTTATAACCTCCTTTCACTATATATATCGAAATAAAAATTAAAAAGGGTCACAATTTAATAAATAAATTTAAGCAGATTGCTTTAATGTTACTTAAACATGATTTATCATTAAATAAGAAACTTAATAAGGAGGACGTATGAATCAAGTAGAGCCGATTAGAAGAACAGAAGATATACAAAAAATGTATAGTGTGTTGCGATCTCGTTCTCAAAGAGATTATTTATTATTTAAATTTGCAATACATACTGGAATAAAGTTATCAGAATTGTTAAATATGAGTGTTCAACGACTGAAATCAATTGAAAGTGGGAATATAAAAACAACTTGGATTGATGACGGAGAACCAACGATTCAAATTTTATTACCACCAGATTTAAGAAATGAGTTGCAAGACTATATTGACTATTATGAGATTAAGGAAAATGATCTTGTATTTCAGTCAATACGGACGGGGAAAGGATTATCAAGACAACAAGCATATCGTATTATTAATAAAGCAGCTGAAGAGTTAGACATACCACATATCGGATTAACTACATTGAGAAAAACCTTTGCATATCATGCATACCAATCGGGAATATCAATTTCAATAATCCAGAAGTATTTAGGGCATCAAACAACGCATGAAACAATGAAATTTATCGGTATTAAAGATAAAATGCACAATCGTACTGTCATTGCGTTAAATCTATAAAATATATAAAAGGAGGCTTTTGATGGTCTTGATATACCTAATGGTTATACTGTTAGCCATTATGGGCTTGGTGCTAGTAACCATGTCACATCGCAAATTAAATGCATGGTCTGGTTATGTTGCACTAAGTGCCCCCATAATTACATCAATTTATTTTATCTCGAAGATTCCACAAATTGTGCAACAACAATTTATAGCAGTTCAAATACCTTGGATGACTTCGCTAGATATTAATGTTGACTTGAGGCTAGACGGGCTTAGTTTAATGTTTGCTTTAATTATTTCACTAATTGGTGTAGCAGTATTTTTCTATGCTACACAATACTTATCACCTCAAACAGATAACCTACCTAGATTTTTCTTCTATTTACTATTATTCATGTTCAGTATGTTAGGTATTGTTCTTTCCAATAATACAATTTTAATGTATGTCTTTTGGGAATTAACTAGTGTGTCATCGTTTTTACTTATTTCATATTGGTACGATAACGGTAATAGTCAATTAGGTGCTATTCAATCGTTTATGATAACGGTATTTGGTGGATTGGCATTACTAACAGGATTTATTATGTTGTTTTTGATGACAGGTACAAACAGGATTACGGATATTATAGATCAACGTCATCATTTGATTAACCATACTTTATTCATACCAATGATGTTGATGATTTTATTAGGCGCTTTTACGAAATCAGCACAATTTCCATTTCATGTATGGTTGCCTAAAGCGATGGCTGCACCGACACCAGTTAGTGCATATTTACATTCAGCTACGATGGTCAAAGCAGGTATTTTCTTATTATTCCGCTTCACGCCAGTCTTAGGTTTAAGTGATGCTTATATTTACATCGTCACTTTTGTAGGATTAATCACAATGCTATTTGGTTCGTTAACCGCATTAAGACAATACGATTTAAAAGGTATTTTAGCTTATTCTACAATCAGTCAATTAGGTATGATGATGTCAATGGTAGGTATTGGTGGCGGTTATGCGCAACATCCATCTGATTCATTAACAGAGTTTTATGTTTTAGTTTTATTTGCTGGTTTATTTCATTTAATGAATCATGCCATTTTTAAATGTGCTTTATTTATGGGTGTAGGTATTATTGACCATGAAGCGGGAACAAGAGATATTCGTTATTTAAATGGAATGCGAAAGCTTTTCCCTAAAATGCATATAGCTATGTTGATTGCAGCGCTATCTATGGCGGGTGTGCCATTTTTAAATGGATTTCTAAGTAAAGAAATGTTCTTCGACTCATTAGTGAAGGCGAGTCACTTAGATCAATTTGGCATCACGCTAACAGTAATTGTGGTCACAATAGGCGTAATCGCAAGTATCTTTACTTTCACGTATGCACTTTACATGGTAAAAGAAACATTTTGGGGCAAATTTAATACGTCTTATTTTACGAAAAAAGATATTCATGAACCTTGGATGTTTAGTTTACCTTCATTAGTTTTAATCATACTTATACCAATCATATTCTTTATTCCGAATCTTTTCGGTCAAAATATGATTTTACCAGCTCTTAGATCAGTTACAGACGCAGGTTCGAAAATAGATACGATAGCACCACATATTTCGCAATGGCATGGGGTTAATTTACCGCTTATTCTAAGCGTGACTGTCATTGTTGTAGGCATTGTGTTGGCCTTATCAATAGATTGGAAGTCATTGACACATCGAATCATTAAACATGCTTCGATAACGAATTCGTATCAACAAGTTTATCGACAGTTCGAGTCATATTCTGGATATAGTATTAGAATGTTGATGAAAAATAAACTCAATCACTATATCATCATTACATTGCTGATCTTTGTAGCCATCATTGTCTATGGTTACATTAGTGTCGGCTTTCCACATGTACATCAATTGCATGTGTCTCAATTTGGACCGTTAGAAGTTATTTTATCTATAGTGACATTAATTATCGGAATTGTACTCATCTTTATTCGTCAACGTCTTACAATGGTAGTGCTTAATGGTGTGATTGGCTTTGCAGTAACATTATTCTTTATTGCAATGAAAGCGCCCGATTTAGCATTAACACAACTTGTGGTTGAAACGATAACGACCATTTTATTTATTGTGAGTTTCTCTAGATTACCTAACGTTCCAAGATCTAAGCCAAATATGAAAAAAGAAGTTGTGAAAATTGTTGTGTCACTGATTACTGCAATTACAGTGGTCTCACTGATATTTATTACCCAACAAGCAGACGGTATGCCAACGATTTCTAAATTCTATGAAAATGCGGATAAATTAACAGGCGGTAAGAATATCGTTAATGCCATTTTAGGTGATTTTAGAGCATTAGATACATTGTTTGAAGGCCTTGTACTCATTATTGCAGGTCTTGGTATTTATACATTATTAACTTATAAAGATCGGAGGGGACAAGATGAAAGAGAATGATGTCGTATTACGAACTGTAACTAAAGTCGTTGTGTTTATACTATTAACGTTTGGATTCTATGTTTTCTTTGCAGGACATAATAATCCGGGCGGTGGCTTTATCGGTGGTTTGATTTTTAGTTCTGCTTTTATTCTGATGTTCCTTGCATTTGATGTTAAGCAAGTGCTTATCAGTTTGCCGATCGATTTTAAAAAGTTAATGATCATAGGTTCTTTGATTTCTTTAGCCACAGCTATTGTCCCTACATTTTTTGGTAAACCGTTTTTATATCAAACTGAAGCCAATATCGCGTTTCCCTTATTAGGTCATGTACATGTCACAACGGTTACACTCTTTGAATTAGGTGTGTTATTAGCCGTTGTGGGTGTCATCGTTACAGTGATGTTGTCGATAAGTGGGGGTAAATCATGAATCTTATATTATTACTAGTGATTGGCTTTTTAGTATTTATAGGTACGTATATGATTCTATCTGTTAATTTAATTCGTATCGTCATTGGTATCTCGATTTATACTCATGCAGGTAACCTTATCATCATGAGTATGGGTCATTATGGTGGACATATGACAGAGCCATTAATTACAGGAGGGAAGGCTTACTTTGTTGATCCTTTATTACAAGCCATTGTTTTAACAGCTATTGTCATTGGATTTGGTATGACTGCCTTCTTACTTGTATTAATTTATAGAACATATCGAGTAACTAAAGAAGATGAAATTAACGTATTAAGGGGTGAAGATGATGATGAGTAATTTATTGATTCTACCTATGTTACTTCCATTTCTTTGCGCTTTAATACTTGTCTTTATCAAAGATAAAAGTAAAGTATCTAAATTCTTATGTATTGGCACAATGTTGGTAACAACACTGATATCGTTGTCATTATTAATTTATGTTATGAATGAAAAACCAATTACATTAGATTTCGGTGGATGGAAGGCACCATTTGGTATTCAATTTTTAGGAGATTCATTGAGTTTACTAATGGTAACTGTTTCATCATTTGTCATTACGTTGATTATGGCTTATGGATTTGGGCGTGGAGAGCAACGTGTCAATCGTTTTCATCTTCCATCATTCATTCTATTTTTATCTGTAGGTGTCATTGGTTCGTTTCTAACTTCAGATTTGTTTAATTTATATGTCATGTTTGAAATAATGCTACTTGCTTCGTTTGTACTAGTGACATTAGGACAATCTGTTGAACAATTACGTGCAGCAATTATCTATGTCGTATTGAACATTATCGGATCATGGTTTTTACTTTTCGCGATTGGTTTATTATATAAATCGGTAGGAACACTTAATTTTTCTCATATTGCATTAAGATTAAATAACATGGAAGATAATCAAACCGTGACGATGATTTCACTTATATTCTTGGTGGCATTTAGTTCGAAAGCAGCGTTAGTCATCTTTATGTGGCTACCTAAAGCATATGCGGTTTTAAATACAGAATTGGCCGCACTTTTTGCAGCACTAATGACGAAGGTCGGTGCATATGCATTAATCCGCTTCTTCACTTTATTATTTGACTCTCATGAAGGAGTCACACATCCATTGCTTATTTTTATGTCATGTCTAACAATGATTATTGGTGCTTTTGGTGTTCTAGCATACAAAGATATTAAGAAAATTGCTGCCTATCAAGTCATATTGTCGATTGGTTTTGTCATTCTTGGTTTAGGTACACACACATTTTCAGGTGTTAATGGTGCGATTTTCTATCTAGCTAACGATATTGTTGTTAAAACATTATTATTCTTTATTGTAGGTAGCTTAGTGTATATTTCGGGTTATCGTCAGTACCATTATTTAAGTGGACTAGCCAAGCGCGAACCATTCTTCGGTATAGCATTTATTATTATGATTTTTGCGATTGGTGGTGTACCACCATTTAGTGGATTCCCAGGTAAAGTATTGATATTTAAAGGTGCCATTGAAAATGGAAACTATATTGGTCTAGGATTAATGATTGTAACGAGTCTTATTGCGATGTATAGCTTATTTAGAATACTATTTTTAATGTACTTTGGTGACCAAGACGGTGAAGAGGTTGAATTTAAAAAAATACCTAAACATCGTAAAGGAATTCTAGGTATTCTTGTAGTAGTCATATTATTAATGGGAATCGGTGCACCAGAAGTATTAAATGTCACTGAAAATGCGACTAAGATGAATATGGATGAGCATCAGTTCCATCAAATTGTGAATACGCATTTGAAGGAGGGAGATAATTAGATGAATCAAGTCGTTCTGAATATTGTGATCGCGTTTTTATGGGTTTTATTTCAAGATGAGGACGAGTTTAAATTCACGACCTTCTTCTCTGGGTATTTAATTGGTGTGATCGTCATCTATATTTTACATCGTTTCTTTGGACAAGAGTTTTATTTGAGAAAAATATGGGTTGCCGTTAAGTTTTTAGTTGTTTACTTATATCAATTAATTACATCTAGTATTAGTACAATTAATTATATTTTGTTTAAAACGAAAGACATGAATCCTGGATTGTTAACGTATGAGACCAATTTAACTAATGATTGGGCAATTACCTTCTTAACGATATTAATTATCATAACGCCAGGTTCAACTGTGATTCGTATATCTAAAGGAACAAATAAATTTTTAATTCATAGTATTGATGTAACGGATAAGGATAAGAAAAATTTATTGCGAAATATTAAACAGTATGAAGATTTAATCTTGGAGGTGACACGATGATACAAGCTATGACACAATTTTTTATTATTGCAGCTTTGGTTATTTTTGGTATTGCATTACTAGTATGTCTTTTGAGGTTAATTAAAGGACCTACTACTGCTGACAGAGTCGTGTCATTTGATGCAACGAGTGCCGTTGTCATGTGTATTGTTGGGGTCATGAGTGTGATTATGGGCACCGTTTCATTCCTAGATTCAATCATGTTAATAGCCATCATCTCATTTGTAAGTTCGGTGTCTATTTCTAGATTTATTGGAGGGGGGCGCGTTTTCAATGGAAGTAGTAAAAGAAATCGTTAGTCTCATCTCTGCAATATTCATCTTTCTAGGTAGTGTGATTGCATTAATCAGTGCGATCGGCATCGTGAAATTCCAAGATGTCTTTTTGAGAAGTCATGCTTCCACGAAAAGTGCCACGTTATCAGTATTACTAACGATTGTTGGCGTATTAATCTATTTTGTTGTGAATACAGGTTTTTTCAGTGTTAGATTACTATTATCACTGATCTTTATTAATTTGACATCACCTGTAGGCATGCATTTAGTTGCACGTGCAGCATATCGAAATGGTGCATACATGTATAGAAAAGATGATGTACCAAGACAGTCTTCTATATTGTTAAGTCAAAATGAATTTAATTCACCCGAAGAATTAAAAACACGTGCAAAACTACGTGAACAACGAAGAGAAAAATTGTATTATAAAGAGAATCAAAAGCTAAATAAATAATACCTAAGATTAAAATAAAGCTATCGTGTATCCATAAAAATGGGTGTGCGGTAGCTTTTAATTTATATTAGAAAAAGTTATTGGTTTAAGGTGCGATTTATTTAAGTAATACTCAAAATAGTGATAAAATATTGTACAAGGAAAATTATGAATTTAAGTAGTAAATTTATTGAAAAGGGATAAAAAGATATTTTATGTGTTTGGAACTTTAAAGTATAACTTTGGGATAATGAGTACTGCGTAGTTAATAATGTATTACGTTACTTTAACATTCCAAAACCATAAAATGTGATGGTACTAGGTAACTTTTCAATTCATGTTCAAATGATTGATGTATGGATAACCTAACATTATGATAACTGAGTTGAGCCCTCCTCATAACATCTATATTAATAAATTCAATTGTCATTTAACAATTTGATAAAGCTTATTATTTAATGATTGCTTCTATATTAATTAACCTCTAAAGTACATCAATTCCAATACGTGTTACTTAATTTTCATTCCAAAACAATTCATTAAAGAGGTGAAAGTTTGGAAATATTTGAAACATTACTCATATTTATCGGCGTCGTTATTATTAGTTCATTCGTTCACACGTTTATGCCGAAAGTACCACTAGCGTTTATTCAAATCGCTTTAGGTATGCTGTTATTTATTACTCCTATTCCTGTTGAGTTTAATTTTGATTCCGAATTATTTATGGTTGCCTTAATCGCACCACTTCTATTTGTAGAAGGCGTTAATGTCTCACGGGTGCACTTAAGAAAATATATTAAACCTGTGATGATGATGGCATTAGGCCTAGTCATTACAACTGTCATTGGTGTAGGCTTTTTCATTCATTGGATTTGGCCTGAACTACCTACGGGCGCAGCTTTTGCGATTGCTGCTATTCTATGTCCAACTGATGCAGTAGCGGTACAAGCAATTACGAATGGTAAAGTATTGCCAAAAGGTGCAATGACTATTTTAGAGGGCGAGTCATTGTTAAATGATGCGGCAGGTATCATTTCATTTAAAATAGCGGTTGGTGCATTAGTAACAGGCACATTTTCTATTATGGAATCCGTCGAACAGTTTTTAGTTGCTTCATTAGGTGGGGCCATCGTAGGTTTGCTCATTGGTATGGCGTTAGTTCGATTTAGATTAACGTTAATGCGTCGAGGCATTGAAAACATTAATATGTTTACATTTATACAATTATTGACGCCATTTGTTACATACTTAGTTGCAGAGTTATTTCATGCATCAGGTATTATTGCAGCAGTAGTGGCTGGACTTGTTCATGGATTTGAACGTGATAGAATCGCACAGACACGTACAAGATTGCAAATGAGTTATAACCATACATGGAATATATTAGGTTATGTATTAAATGGATTTGTTTTTTCTATATTAGGATTTTTAGTACCTGAAGTTGTGATTAACATCATCAAAACTGAACCACATAATTTACTGTTTTTAGTGGTGATTACTGTACTAGTAGCATTGGCCGTGTACCTATTTAGATTCTTATGGGTATACGTATTATATCCTTATTTCTATTTAGCTGTCAGTCCATTCCAGAAAATGATTAGCCAAGATGACGACGGCAATAATACAACGGAGAAACCACCTAAACGAAGTCTGTATGCACTTATAATGACGTTATGTGGTGTTCACGGAACGATTTCGTTAGCTATCGCATTAACGTTGCCTTATTATTTAGCCGATCATCATGCATTTGATTATCGTAATGACTTGTTATTTATTGCATCAGGTATGGTGATTATCAGTTTAGTTGCGGCACAATTATTACTACCATTTGTTACTGCCAATGCACCTGAAGTAAAAGTGGGTAGCATGAACTTTAAAGAAGCTAGAATTTACATTTTGGAACATGTCATTGATTATTTAAATCAGAAATCAACGTTCGAAACCAGTTATCGTTATGGCAATGTTATTAAAGAATATCATGACAAATTAACATTCTTGAAAACGGTAGAGAAAGATGATGAAAACTCTAAAGAACTTGAAAGACTTCAAAAGATTGCGTTTAATGTGGAAACGAAAACGCTCGAACAGTTAGTAGATGACGGTAGTATCACAAATAGTATACTTGAGAACTATATGCGATATGCTGAACGTACACAGGTATATAAACAAGCATCATTAATTCGTCGTTTGATTGTATTATTTAGAGGTGCACTATTAAAACGACGGGTGAAGACAACTATTAACTCTGCATCATCTTTAAGCGTGACAGATAACTTGTTAGAATTAGTTAAAATCAATAAAATCGTTCACTATAATGTAGTAAGACGATTAGGACAAGAAGCTAACAATGATAACAAGTTAGAGGTAGGTATGATATGTGATGGCTATCTTATGCGTATAGATAACTTAACGCCAAATAATTTCTTTAATTCTCCTAGTGAAGATACATTGACTCGTATTAAACTAAACGCACTACGTGAACAACGTCGTATTTTAAGAGAGTTAATTGAAGATGAAGAAATTACAGAAGGTACGGCTTTAAAACTTAGAGAATCAATTAATTATGATGAAATGGTTATCGTAGATAGTATGACATAATTATATTAAACAATAGGAAAGCTCGTGAGGTAAGACCTCACGAGCTTTTTCCTGTATATAAAGCAGACACTCGTAAAACTCATCGGGTGAAATATAAGTTCTACGACCTACATTTATGGAGAGAATAGGCCATAAATGTTGAATCATTTGAGATTGAACCATCAGTGCATGGATTCTATACAACCTGTTCAACAGCGTCCTATAGTGAAATCCAATTCAATCTCAATGTTATAGGGATGATTTTATAACTTTGACAGATATATAAATGGATGAAAAGGAAACGTAATTCATGCCATTTTTATTATATTCTGTCAGTTTGAAACGATTTGGTAAAGGGGGATGAAATGATACCTTTACCACTGGGGAGTTAAGATAATGTATAAGCCCACTACATAAATGAGATGAGATAGACTAACACCACCATACCGTGCGTGAGAGAACGATTTTATATTTTAGGAGGATAATATAAAAATTCACGCACGATATGAGACTATTAGCTATATCATAGAGACTTAATAGGGAGGCTGAGTGTGATTCAAGTTATATCTTAATCACTCAGCCAATGGTTCTATTAAGTTATGTTGTCAGTTGTGCGATGAGCATTATTTCATACTACCATGTATTGTATCGATATTTGATTTCATCATTTTATAATAAGAATCACCTTTTGAGCCTTTTTTACCAATTGAATCAGTAAATACCTCTCCGTATATATTTTTATGTGTTTCTTCAGATAAGCTTTCCATCGCTTTTTTATCTACACTTGTTTCGACTAATAGATGCTTAATGTGATTTTCTTTTACAAATTGAATAGCATGTCGCATTTGTGAAGGTGTACCTTGTTTTTCTGTGTTGATTTCCCAAATATAGCCAGGTTTCATATCATATTGCTTAGCAAAGTATTTAAATGCACCTTCACTAGTAATCATGGCTCGTCGTTCTTTTGGAATGTCATTAAATTTGTCTTTACTTTCTTTATTAAGTTTTTCTAATTTAGATAGGTATTGATTACCTTGATGTTTATAATCTTTTTGATTTGATGAATCATATTTGATTAAACTATCTTGTATCGTTTTGACATATTTAATACCATTTTCAATACTTAACCATGCATGAGGGTCTAATTTATCTTTGTTACCTTCTTCTCCATTTAGATAGATAGGTTTAACATCTTTAGAAACAGCGATAACTTTTTTATCATCCATCGATTTACCAGCTTGATCTAACGCTTTCTTGAACCAGCCATTACCAGTTTCTAAATTTAAACCATTATAGAAAATAACATCTGCATCGGTTAACTTTTTAATATCCTTAGGTTTAACTTCATATTCATGTGGGTCTTGTCCAACTGGAACAATGCTATGGACGTCAACGTGATCACCACCTACATTTTTTACCATGTCATAAAGAATAGAGTTTGTTGTGACAACTTTTAATTTATGACCATCAGCATGTTGTTTGTCTCCATTAGATTGACTGCAGCCAACCAAGACGATAAAAATGGCTAACAATAAGGGAATGATTTTCTTCATTTAAATTACGCCTCTTCTCTGTTTATTTTTTAATGTTGTGATACCTAAAGTGACAACGTAAATCGCAAATGTACAAAGTACAATAGCTGCGCCACTAGGTACGTTATATATGTAACTAAAATAAAGTCCTATAATTGAACTGATTACACCAATTAAGCTTGCGACTGCCATCATGCCATATAAATTCTTGCATATAAGAAAGGCAGTGGAAGCGGGTGTGACTAATAGTGCGACGACTAAAATAATGCCTACGGTTTGGATACTCGCAACAGTTACTAATGCAAGGAGTAACATGACAAAATAATGTATTAGCTTAGTATTTAAACCATTCATTCTACTAAATGTATTATCAAACGTAGAAATCATTAACGGTCGATAGAATATAATGATGAGACTTAATACAAATAGTCCGATGATTACGGTAGTCCAAAACGTTGTATGCGTAATGGCGAGTAAATTACCAAATAAAATATGGTATAAGTCCGTCGTGCTATTGATAATACTAATTAAAATGACACCTAATGCGAGGAATGCTGTGAAACTAATGCCTATAGCTGCATCTGGTTTTGTTTTACTTTTAGAAGTAATAAATCCGATTAACATACTTGCAATCATTCCAGTTATTAACGCACCAACAAACATGGGTATGCCGAATAAGAATGATAATGCCACACCAGGTAATACAGCATGACTCATCGCATCACCCATTAGTGATAATCCTCTTAATACAATTAAGCTTCCGACAGTGCCACAAACAACACCAACAATCATTGAAGTGATCAGTGCTCTATTTAAAAATTGATAATTTAAAAGATGTGTGAAAAAGTCATTCATATCTAGGCACTTCCTTTCGATGAAACATCGACATGACTGTTCTGTGACATAAAGGTATCGTTTAACAACGTGTCGCTATTCATTGCCTCTTCTGCATTGCCAAAATAGCGTAATGTTTGATTGAGTAACATAATCCGATCAAAGTACTGGGAAGCCTTAGTTAAGTCATGATGAACAATAAGAATCAACTTACCTTGTGCTTTTAGTTGTCTAATTTTATTCATTATGAGTTGCTCACTTTTAAAATCAATACCGACAAAAGGTTCGTCGAATAAATAAAGTTTACTTTTAGACATGAGTGCTCGAGCAACAAGTACACGTTGCAGTTGACCACCACTTAAGGCAGAAATCTGCTTTCGTTTTAATGATTTTAAGTCTAAATCATCTAATAATTGATTCAATTGTATTTTAGTCTCATGTATAGGTTTGCTAAACCAACCGATGTCGCCATAACATCCTGAGAGAATCACTTTTTCCACATTTATTGGAAAATCCAAATCAATATTTGATTTTTGAGGTATGTATGTCATGTATTTCAATTGAGTATGTATCGGACGTTGATAAAGTAATTGAGTGCCAGTTGCTTGGAAATCTCCTATTAATGACTTCAGTAAAGATGACTTTCCAGCACCATTCGGACCCATAATACCTATCATTTCACCGGCAATAGGAATTTTAAAATCAATATCTTTTAAAATATGCTTATTACCTAAAAAAAGATTTAAATTACTAACTTCTAACAAATATTAATACCTCCTAATTAAAAGTTTAGGTTAACCTAATTTATTTTATAATAAACCGAGAAGTTTTAACATGTCAAGTAGATTCGTGATACAATAAAGTGAATATGTGTGAGGTGAAATGATGTTAACTGAAGAAAAAGAGGATTATCTCAAAGCAATATTAACGAATGACGGCGATGTATCCTTCGTATCAAATAAAAAATTATCTCAATTTTTAAATATGAAACCACCATCAGTTAGTGAAATGGTTGGGAGATTAGAAAAATCGGGCTATGTAGAAACAAAGCCGTATAAAGGTGTTAAATTAACAGAAGAAGGTTTAAATCACACTTTAGATATCATTAAAAGGCATCGATTACTCGAATTATTTTTAATAGAAATTTTGAAATATAATTGGGAAGAAGTGCATCAAGAGGCTGAAATTTTGGAGCATAGAATTTCAGATTTATTTGTCGAACGTCTAGATAATATTTTAAATTACCCAGAGACGTGTCCACATGGTGGCGTGATTCCAAGAGATCATCGTTACAAGGAAAAATATACAAAGACAATACTAGAATTTGAACCTGCGGATGTTGTCACAATTAAACGTGTTAGAGACAAGACAGAGTTGTTAGTTTATCTTTCAAGTAAGGATATATCTATTGGCAATGAGGTTGAAATTGTTTCCAAAGATGACACTAATAAAGTTGTCATTATTAAGCGCAATGATGTGGTTACCATTTTAAGTTATGAAAATGCTATGAATATTTTTGCCGAAAAATAATACTACATCAACTTGAGCCCTAAACTGAATCGTGTGGTGGTTAAGATAAAATGTCTTAACACCATATTGATCAGAAGGGCTCAAGTTTTTGTTTATTATAATCTTTGATAAAGATAGGTTAACCTTTTAAGTTTTAGAACAATAGTAATTTGATTAATATATACACAGTATATAGATTAATCGCAATCCAAATAGAGCTATAGATGACTGTTGGCATTTTACTGATATCAGTTAAGGTACTACCGTCCCAACTTTGTTTAGGTCTTTGGAATGTCAGTCTGAAAATTGTCCAAGACGACTGAAGCACTTCGCCAAGTAATACGCCTAAAATCAAATGGTAACTAAAACTTACAATTTGATGAATAACGAGTAGATCATCGCTTTGGAATAGGAAATACAAGAGTAAAGACATAGCGATAATAATGAGTATAGGTGATAATTTACGTGACGTTAAAATGAGAAAATAAATAAAAATTCCTAAGTAAATGAGAATGAAAAAGCTTGGATGATTATAAAAGACTGTAATGATACCTATCCATAACATAATTGGTGGCATGATATAGCCACCTAATGTAGTGAACCATTGTCCAAGATAACTCTTAGATTGCGTAATTGCATAACCTTGTTGTAAGGTAGCTTCTCTTTCAGACGGTCGTGTCACAATAACTAAATCTTTAGCATGGCCACCGGATAATTTATTAAAAAGAACATGTCCAAATTCATGAGTTAATACTGGGATATAGTTAAGTATAATTGCAAAGTATCGATAGTAAGATTTATAGCGATTTTGATGGACGAAAATGTAGATGATACTTATGATTAATATGATATAAATATTTAAATGGATATGAGTAGTTAAGAATGATTTGAATTGTGTCATATTAAAGCTCCGTATTTAGAATTAATCAATTGACGCACGGTCAGACTGATTTTGTAAGTTAACATCTATTATACGTTAATATCTAGAAATTATCCTTTAGACTAAAGGCGTAAATTGTATGAGAGATGAAGGTTTTGCGAATAATAATATCTAGATGATTATTGATGTGTTAAAATAAGCGTACATTTTGGTTAAAATTAAAACAATGACAATATATGATTTAACTTGATATATCAGTTGAAATAACTGATCAAGTAGGATAGGAGATTTATTTTATGACATTAAAAGGTCAGCATAATAATAAAGTTGATATATTAGGCGTGAATTTTGACCATACTACGATGTTACAAATGGTTGAAAATATTAAAACATTTTTTATGTCATCTACGACAGATAATTTATTTATAGTTACAGCTAATCCTGAAATTGTAGACTATGCATCAGAAAATCATGACTATCAACAACTCATCAATAGTGCTGATTATGTCATCGCTGATGGTACAGGTATCGTGAAAGCATCGAAACGATTGAAACAACCGTTACCACAAAGAATTCCAGGAATAGAATTATTAGAAGAATGTCTAAAAATTGCACACGTGAATCAACAAAAAGTTTTTATTTTAGGTTCAAAGAATGAAATTATTGAAAAGGCAGAGCAACAATTAAAAGCTAAATATCCACGAGTGACATTTGCACATCACCATGGTTACATTAATTTAAAAGATGAAACAGTGATTAAGCGTATAGAGACATTTAATCCAGATTATATATTCGTTGGTATGGGTTACCCTAAACAAGAAAAGTGGATTGCACGCCATAGTAAAGCTTTTCAACATACAGTGATGATGGGTGTTGGTGGTTCGTTTGAAGTGTTTAGTGGTGCTAAAAAAAGAGCGCCCAAATTCTTTAGAAAGTTAAATATTGAATGGGTTTATCGCTTGTTAATTGATTGGAAACGTTTAGGACGATTGAAGAGTATCCCTAAATTTATGTTTAAAATTGCCAGACAAAAAAGACAACGTTAAAAATATGAACATAAGAAAAGGCAATCATGTGTTATGTAATTAACACAGTGATTGCCTTTTTATTGGTGTTTTAAGTTGATTATTTAACGACAAAGCGAGACGCATCTAAATCTCTTCTAAACGCCTTTTGATCATTTTTAGATTTTTTCTTAAATTCTTTCAAGAATTTTTCATAATTTGGTAAAACATCATCTAATTCGCCAAACTCTTTAAGTTTACCGCCTTCAATCCATGCGATTTTCGTACAGAATTCTTTAACTTGACGGATGTTATGGCTTACGAAAAAGATGGTTTTATTCGCTTCTTTAAATTCATAAATTTTATCTAAACATTTCTGAGTGAAGGTTTGGTCACCAACTGATAATGCTTCGTCAATAACTAAAATATCAGGGTTAACTGTTATGTTAATAGAGAAACCAAGTTTGGCACGCATACCACTAGAATATTTTTTTACAGGTTGATATATAAATTCACCTAATTCACTAAATTCGATTACTTGAGGCATTAATTCTTTAATTTCTTTACGTTTGAATCCCATACACAACATTTTGAATTCAATATTTTCAACGCCTGTTAATTGACCATTTAATCCAGCATTGATTGCAATAACACTCACATCACCTTTGCGATCGATTTTACCTGATGTAGGGGACAGAGAGCCGCCAATCATATTGCTTAATGTAGATTTCCCTGATCCGTTAATACCAACAAGACCAATCACATCTCCTTCATGCGCTTGAAGAGAAACATCATCTAATGCGAAGAATGTTTTGTTTTTATTTTTAGGTATTAAGGCATCTTTAATACGGTCTTTATTCGTTCTATATATACGATATTCTTTAGTTACATGTTCTATATTTACCGATACGCTCATAATTAGTCCTTCCTTAATTACATTTATATAGATTATAATATACTACTCATCAGTTGTTAAATTTATTAACCTAGTGTAAAGTGAGTAGAAGATTTTGTTTAAAATTGAGTAAAAGTTAATTTAACACGATAGACTATGTCTAATTATAGACAATCAATGACATTATTGTCTTTTTAAGGTACTTTATTATGTTTAATAACTTAAATGATTGTATAATAAGATGAGAATTTAATAAACTAATATCTTTTACTATGTTATATAGTTTGGTATATTTTATTCAATTAAAACAAATTTACATATTAAAAAACAATGAGTTTGAGATATGATTATCATCATTTCTGAAGTATTTGTTTAACTTAATTTACACCGTTGATATCATATATAGTGTGGATTGAAAGAAACATAGTACGCCAAATGACAGGTTGTATCTCATTATCAATTGTATATACATTAAATGTTTGAAAGTGTGGTTTAATTCAATGTCAGCAGTAGTTACTGTATTTAAAGAACACATCAAAAACTTTTATTTAATCCAAAGACTGGCACAATTCCAAATTAAAATTTCGAACCATAGTAACTATTTAGGTATGGCTTGGGAACTATTGAATCCAGCGCTACAAATTATGGTTTATTGGTTAGTGTTTGGTCTAGGAATCAGAAGTAACCATCCGGTACATGGTATTCCATTTGTATTTTGGTTACTCGTAGGTATCAGTATGTGGTTCTTTATTAACCAAGGTGTACTCGAAGGTACAAAATCTATTTCCCAAAAATTTAATCAAGTCGCTAAGATGAATTTTCCATTGTCTATTATTCCAACATATATTGTAACAAGCAGATTTTATGGACATATTGGATTACTTGCCATCATTATCATAGCGTGTATGTTTAGAGGTATTTACCCATCTATTCATATTATACAATTATTGATTTATGTGCCGTTTGCCTTTTTATTAACGGCGTCAGTAGCATTATTTACATCAACGTTAGGTATTTTAGTAAGAGATACTCAGATGGCGATGCAGGCATTAATGAGAATATTATTCTATATGTCACCCATTTTATGGATACCTAAAAACCATGGCGTAAGTGGCATTGTGCACCATATTATGTTATTTAATCCAGTATACTTCATTGCTGAATCATATCGTGCAGCAATATTGTTCCATCAATGGTATTTCATTGATCACTGGAAATTAGCCTTGTATAATGTCATGATCATTGTCATATTCTTTGTTTTGGGTTCTATTCTTCATAAAAAATATAGAGATCACTTTGCTGATTTCTTATAAGAATAAAGTGCGTCAAAAGACACATACTAGTAGACCGACGATATAATGTTGGTCTACTTTTTTATTTTATGGACAATAAGTAGAGAGAGAATTAATTTCTATCAATCTTGGAATCGTATATAATTTATGAATAAAGATAAAACGAAATAAAGACGGTGAATGAAATGAGAGTTTTAATCAAAAAAATATATATGATCGTCATTACGATATTTAATGTCATTTTTAGAGGACTAAAAGTTAAAAATAGCAATATTGTTGTTATGATGACATTTCCTAAAGATGTATTGCCGATAATCGAACAATTAAGGACTAAAGGATACAAATTAACGGTTATCACGACAGACAAGCATGCGCATCATATTCAACATTTATCAAATGTGACATATATTAAAGCAGGAAATAAAAATGTTATTCAACATATTAAAGCGCTAAGCACAGCAAAAGTAATTCTCATAGATACTTATTATTTAATTATGGGTGCATACCATAAAAAAGCGCAACAAACTGTTATTCAAACATGGCATGCTGCTGGTGCTTTAAAAGATTTTGGGTTAACAGATCATCAAGTGGATTCGAATAATCAAGCAATGGTGAATCAATATCAACGAGTATATTCAGCTACAGATTTATATTTAGTAGGTGGAGAAGAAATGGGGCATTGTTTTAACGAATCATTTGATGCACACCCTTCACAAATGTTACGTTCTGGACTTCCTAGATTAGTTGAATATTTAAATATTGATATTAAAGAAGAACAACAACGATTAAAAGAGCAATATGGTATCCAAGGAAAATTAGCAGTCTATATGCCAACCTATAGGGAAAATCATCAAGCTAACAGACAAATTAATAAAACTCTATTTGAAAAGGCATTGCCTGAATACACATTGCTTAGTCATTTTCATCCGTCTATCAAAAAAGATAAAGAAGAGCACGACTTAGATTCAACATCATTACTTATCATGGCAGATTTAATTATTAGTGATTATAGTTCAATACCAATTGAAGCGAGTTTACTTAATAAACCAACGCTCTTTTATGTGTATGACGAAAAGGAATATGAAAAGGTAAGAGGACTTAACCAATATTATTATGATATTCCTAATACGTATAAAGTGACGACGGAAGAAGCACTTATTGAAAAAATTAAGCAAGATGATAAGCAATTCAAGTCATTATTTAATCACTGGCATAAATACACTACACAAGAAACATTGAATCAAGTAACAAACTATATAGATAAGTTGGTGAAATCATGAAATTAGCGATTATAATGCCTGTATATAACGGACAAGATACAGTAAGAAGAGCGGTCACGTCGATTGATACTAAAGTAGAATTTGAAATTATTTGTATAAATGATGGTTCGACAGATAATACAAAGCATGAATTAACTGAATTACAAAAAGAATTTCCTAATATTAAAGTCATTCATCAAGAGAATCAAGGTGCTGCTAGAAGTCGTAATGTTGGATTAGCAGCTATGGATGACGATACGGATGCATTTATGTTTTTAGATGCAGATGATCAATATTTACCAAGTCGTATAGATGCAATGATACAAACATATGAGAATCACGAGGAAACCGACATTGTGATAGGCCAAATTGGTCGCGACGTTCATGGCGAATGGAAAGTATTTCCTACACATGAGGAAATTAAGAGAGATGAAGTTGTAACACTCGAAAGAAACCCAGAAATACTTCAATCTATAGGTCCTGGTGGCAAGTTGTTTAGTGCAAAATTTGTTTCTTTAAGGTTTGATGAAGATGTTGTATTTTGTGAAGAGCATACATTTATGGTACGTGCTTTTTCTAAAGCACGAGATATTAACCTTATGTCAATCATTGCATATGGCTATAATGAACGAGAAGGCTCGGTGACAGATAGACGTGCAGATACGTTCTTACCATATATGGAAGATGCTATGAAAGTGCGACAACGCGTAATGGAATTATTACTATTAATGAATGAAAAAATTTATTACAGCTATCGTATGGATAATCTTATTGTAAGTTATTTAATCCAAGCACATTTATTAAAAAATAGTGCGATTACGCCATCATTTATAGACAGTGTGACAAAGTATATTAATTTGATGCAAGAGACAAATTATTCAGGTGATGCAATGTTTAGAATTATAGAAGCGGTTGAACAGGGCGGAACACAATGGACTAAAGATCTCTATCAACCATGGAGGCGTACATTGGCAAATGTAGGTATTGGAAGACCAGGATATGTTCGATTTTTAGCACAGACTTTTCCTAAAAAATCAGCATTTTCTGGAAAGCAAAAGTTAAAAAAAGTATTAAAGAAATAATGGTCAATCATCGTATAGATTTTAAAGAGTGACATGATGTTTTAATGAATTAATGGTAAGCCTATACAATTTATGCTACATTAAGAATATAAATTTTTATTAAATATTTAGTTAAGGAGAATCACGTATCATGAAACGAGTAATTACTTATGGTACATATGATTTATTACATTATGGACACATTGAATTATTAAGAAGAGCACGTGAAATGGGAGATTATCTCATCGTTGCGTTATCTACTGATGAATTCAACCAAGTGAAAAATAAAAAATCATATTATGACTATAATCAACGTAAAATGATGTTAGAATCAATTCGTTATGTAGACTTAGTAATCCCTGAAGATGGTTGGGGTCAAAAAGAATTAGATGTTGAACGTTTCGATGTCGATGTTTTCGTAATGGGACACGACTGGGAAGGCGAATTTGATTTCTTAAAAGATAAATGTGAAGTGATTTATCTTAACCGTACAGAAGGTATTTCTACTACGAAAATCAAACAAGAATTATACGGGAAAGACGCTAAATAATAGCGTATTTATAATAAAGGACAAAGCCAAGACGAGATGTCTGTGCTTTGTCCTTTTATTGTTTTGATTGCATGTGGCCTATTTTCTGCGAAAAGCTTGAATGAATAGATGAATTATAATAGATAATACGATTACTAAACCTATAGCGAAGATAATAGCTATAGTAGGATGAGTTTGCCATATACTTTTAGCAACGGTTGTCGCATGATGGAATATGGGTTTATGTACTGTAACCGAAGGTGGTCCATCTTGTTTAGTGATGAATTCACGTTTGTAATCTGCATGTACTTTGCCTTTATCAATGACTAATTGAAAGTCCTTTTTAGTGAAATCTTTAGGTAGGACGTCGTATAAATCTTGTTCTACATAATATGTTTTACCATTAATTTGATGTTTTCCTTTTGATAGGATTTTTTCATATTTATATTGATTAAATGAACGTTCCATTAACGCATTGCCCATCATGTTGCGTTGTTTTTCTCCGCCGATATGTTTATAATCTCCAGCACCTAATATGACTTGGTTGATTCTAAACCCGTTTCGTTTTGTAGTAATCGTATGGTTGTAATCTGCAGTGTCACTAGAACCAGTTTTTAAACCATCTGTACCCGGTAAACTCATGTCGGCACCATCTAATGAATGGTTGAATGTATAATACGTTACACCATGTGTTGTTGGTGCGAGTTGTTTGGTAAAATCTAATATTTTAGGCGTTTCATTAATCACATGTTGGTCTAAAATGGCATAGTCGCGTGCTGAAGTTGTTGTGTTTTCAGTCTTTTTATATTTAGAAGGAGCAAAGCTCTTGAGACGAGTGTTTTCAGCACCTGAAGGATTCACATAATGTGTATCTTTCATACCGAGTTCCTTGGCTTTTTTATTCATTAAATCTGTGAAGTCATTGACATTACCAGATACTTGCTCGCCCAGTATTAGTGCAGCGGCATTACTAGAATTAGAAACGGTAATTTGAAGTAAATCTGAAATGGTCCACTTCTGTCCTGGATAAAGTTTAGTATTACTCAATTCAGGAAGTGTAGACATTTGATATTCACGATCAGTCATTTTGACTTCATCATTTAAGGATAGCTTTTTATCTTTGACAGCTTCTAAAGTAAGATACATTGTCATGAGTTTGGTCATTGATGCTGGATACCATACCTTATCTTTATTGTATTCATAGAGTATTTGGCCGTCTTGACTCACGTTAATGGCACTTTCAGGTTGATACGCTTCAGTTACTTTACTATAACCATTATCGATAGCAACTTGAACTGGGGTAACATCACCATTCTCTGCATTAGCAAAAGGTGTTATAATATTTAATACGAAGAACATCGTTATGATGAGTATAAAGATTCTTTTCATTATTTCTTTCCTTTAACTATAATTTTCAACTAATATATTTTATCATATACATTATTTGTTACATATATGTAAGATGTTGAATTTTTGAAATTTTATTATAGTTGGGAAAGACTTAAATATTTGGGATGCACGAACTTTTATAGTAAGATTGAGCAAAATTTAAAATATGAATATTAATAGAAGAGGTATTATTATGAAACAAACTAACCCTTTATTCTTTTTATTTAAAAGGCTCTCTTGGCCAATTGGGTTAATCATTGCTGCGGTCATTATTACTTCTTTAGGAAGTTTGAGTGGATTATTAGTACCTCTATTTACTGGGAGATTAGTAGATAAATTCTCAGTAAGTACTATGAACTGGAATCTTGTAGCCATATTTGGTGGTATATTCCTACTTAATGCTATTTTAAGTGGTATTGGATTATATTTACTAAGTAAAATTGGTGAAAAAATGATTTATGATATCCGTTCATTATTATGGGAACATATCATTCAATTAAAAATGCCGTTCTTTGATAAAAACGAAAGTGGTCAATTGATGAGTCGTTTGACAGACGACACAAAGGTAATCAATGAATTTATTTCTCAAAAATTACCTAATTTATTACCTTCAGCATTAACGTTAGTTGGATCTCTCGTTATGCTATTTATCATGGATTGGAAAATGACGTTATTAACGTTTATTACCATTCCTATTTTTGTACTTATCATGATTCCATTAGGTCGTGTGATGCAAAAGATCTCAACGAGTACACAAACAGAAATTGCTAATTTTAGTGGTTTACTTGGGCGTGTACTGACAGAAATGAGATTGGTTAAAGTTTCTAATACAGAAAGATTAGAACTTGATAATGCACATACTAATTTAAAAGAAATTTATCGCTTAGGTTTAAAGCAAGCTAAAATTTCAGCGGTAGTACAACCTATTTCGGGCGTGGTGATGTTACTAACTATCGCTATCATCCTAGGTTTCGGTGCTTTAGAAATCGCAACAGGCGCTATCACTGCAGGTACATTGATCGCAATGATTTTCTATGTGATTCAAATGTCTATGCCGTTGATTAATCTATCAACATTGATAACAGATTATAAAAAAGCTGTTGGGGCAAGTCATCGAATATATGAAATCATGCAAGAACCTATTGAACCTACAGAAGCACTTGAAGAGTCAAAAGATGTTGAGGTACAAGATGGTGAACTTGTATTTGATCATGTGAACTTCAAATATGATGTTAAGTCTATATTGAATGATGTGTCATTTAATATACCTCAAGGACAGGTTAGTGCATTTGTCGGTCCTTCTGGTTCTGGTAAGAGTACGATATTCAATTTAATTGAACGTATGTATGATATTGAAAGTGGCGACATTACGTATAATGGTACAAGTATTTTTGATATTCCATTATCTAAATGGCGTACTAAGATTGGTTATGTGATGCAATCAAACTCTATGATGAGTGGTACGATTAGAGATAATATCTTGTACGGTGTTAATCGTTCAGTATCGGATGAAGAACTTATTAAATACGCTAAATTAGCTAATTGTCATGATTTTATTATGCAATTTGATGAGAGTTACGATACATTAGTTGGTGAACGTGGTCTGAAACTTTCTGGTGGTCAAAGACAACGAATAGATATTGCACGTAGCTTTGTTAAAAATCCAGATATTTTATTATTAGATGAAGCTACCGCTAACTTAGATAGTGAAAGTGAATTGAAAATTCAAGAAGCTCTAGAAACATTGATGGAAGGCCGTACAACGATTGTTATTGCACATAGACTTTCTACAATTAAAAAAGCAGGTCAAATTATCTTTATAGATAAAGGACAAGTGACTGGTAAAGGTACACATAGTGAGTTAATGACAACACATGAGAAATATAAACACTTTGTAACATCCCAAAAGCTTGCTGACTAAAATTTTATAATATAAAGCACATACGCTTGGATGAGTGTATGTGCTTTTTTGTATAATTTAAAGATTTAATGAAAAACGTTATTTTAAGTCATTTTTACAAATGGTATAATTAAGCCAATGAGATGGGCTCTGCTTTTGGGGATGGATTTTATCCATGTTATAGAGTCTTATATCTATACATAAGTTACTTTTGTACAACGCGTTGTTAGAAAATTAAATAAATAGGTGGGTGCCAAATGTTTTTATTGATTAATATCATTGGGTTAATTGTTTTCCTAGGTATTGCAGTATTATTTTCGAGAGCACGAAAAGATATACAATGGAAATCGATTATTATTTTAGTCGTTTTAAACTTATTTTTAGCGTGGTTCTTCATTTACTTCCCATGGGGGAAATCAGGAATTAAAGCAGCTGCAAATGGTATTTCCTGGGTAATTGAATCAGCAAATGCAGGTACAGGATTTGCGTTTAATAGCTTTGTTTCTAATAAGCAGATGGATATGGCTGTTAGCGCACTATTTCCAATTTTATTAGTAGTACCGTTATTTGATATTTTAATGTACTTTAATATTCTGCCGAAATTAATTGGTGCGATTGGTTGGGTTTTAGCAAAAATTACACGCCAACCTAAATTTGAGTCATTCTTTGGTATTGAAATGATGTTCTTAGGTAACACAGAAGCACTAGCTGTTTCTAACGAACAATTGAAACGCATGAATGAAATGCGTGTGTTAACAGTAGCGATGATGTCTATGAGTTCTGTTTCAGGTGCGATTGTTGGTGCCTATGTTCAAATGATTCCAGGTGAATTAGTATTAACTGCGATTCCTTTAAATATCGTGAATGCCATTATTGTCGCGTCAATTTTGAATCCAGTTAGAGTAGAAGATAAAGAAGATATTATTTATAGTATTAAAGATCAAGATATAGAGCGTCAGCCATTCTTTTCTTTCTTAGGTGATTCTGTATTAGCTGCAGGTAAATTAGTATTAATTATCATAGCATTTGTGATTAGTTTCGTAGCATTAGCAGATTTAGCAGATCGTTTGATTAACTTAATTACAGGTGGTATTGGTCACTTGATGGGTCTTAAAGGTAGCTTCGGATTAGACCAAATTTTAGGTGTGTTTATGTATCCATTTGCATTATTACTTGGTCTACCTTGGGATGAAGCTTGGTTAGTTGCACAACAAATGGCGAAAAAAATCGTTACCAACGAATTTGTCGTAATGGGTGAAGTATCGAAGACGATTAATACACTTTCACCTCACCATAAAGCAGTGATATCAACATTCTTAGTATCTTTTGCTAATTTTTCTACTATTGGTATGATTATCGGTACGTTAAAAGGTATCGTAGATAAGAAGACAGCAGATTTTGTTTCTAAGTACGTGCCAATGATGTTGTTAGCAGGGATTTTAGTTTCATTATTAACAGCTGCATTTGTAGGCTTATTCGCATGGTAAATTAAAAATTGATGTACACCTCCTATTGCTAAAATCTTTTTCTAGCAATAGGAGGTGTTTTTAATGATGAAAGATTAAGCATAATAAAAACCAAGTATAGTAAGTGAGGAGACACTTGTTATACTTGGCTTTTATGGGAAATGAATATTAATGTACTTGTAACGGTAAGGACTAGGTACAGTTACAGTACTTCGAGCAAAATTTGTTTTGTTACTATAAACAACACAAAGGAGATAACTTCTTTTGTTAAGAAGTTAACATTATTATAGCAAACCGAAAGCTATAAGTAAATTAAAAATTCTGAAAATTTAAAATTATTTTATCCTTCTTATGTTAAACCTACTATTGCATTAGAGATGATTCATTGATTAGTTGAATAACGGGTAATCAAAATATTTCAAAAATATGAATTATTTACTCTAGCGGTGTTGTGGGGGTCTACATGCGTGTGCTAACATTTTGTTAATCATAAAAAATAAATAAAGGGATGTGGTTGCTTGAACAGATTAATACGAGATTTAATATTAGTCATTATTGGTTCGTTTATTTTTTCAGCGGGTGTTAATGCATTCATTATTTCAGGTAATTTAGGTGAAGGTGGGGTAACAGGTCTAGCTATTGTATTGTACTATGCCTTTCACTTATCACCAGCTATTACTAACTTTGTAGTCAATGCTGTTTTAATTGCAGTAGGATATAAATTTTTAAGTAAGCGTAGTATGTATTTAACCATTGTAGCAACTGTCCTTATTTCAGTATTTTTAAGTTTGACAGAATCTTGGCATGTTGAAACAGGAAATGTCATTGTTAATGCAGTATTTGGCGGAACAAGTGTAGGGTTAGGTATTGGTGTCATTGTATTAGCAGGTGGTACTACTGCAGGAACTACCATTTTAGCTAGAATTGCACATAAGTATTTAGATGTGAGTACACCTTATGCACTTCTCTTCTTCGATTTGATTGTTGTAGTGATTTCATTAACTGTGATTTCATTAGATCGTGCATTAGTTACCGTCATTTCATTATATATAGGAACGAAAGTGATGGAATTTGTAATCGAAGGTTTAAATACAAAGAAAGCGATGACAATTATTTCAAGTAAACCAGATGAAGTGGCTAAAGCCATAGATGAACAAGTAGGGCGCGGATTAACCATATTGAATGGACATGGCTATTATACTAGAGAAGAAAAAGATGTCCTTTATGTCGTAATTACGAAGACGCAAGTGTCACGAGCTAAAAAGATTATTAGAAATATTGATAATCAAGCATTTCTAGTCATTCATGATGTGAGAGATGTTTATGGAAATGGATTCCTTATAGATGAATAAATGATGTTATCCATATGCCGTTTTAAGTAGCAAATTTGTTAACTTAGAACGGCTATTTTAATGCTTTAAAAATGAGAAAATGAATGAAATTTATTAGTCAATATATGTGAAAGATGTTATAATGACTCCTGTGATAATGATTATCAATTACAATGATAAATTTAATAAATAACATATTTAATTACAGTTATGTTTTCGATATAGATATAGTAAATAAGAAAGTAGGGGAATTATGAGTCGTTTAAACGGTGAACAAGTAACAATAGGTTATGGTGATACGACGATTATTAATCATTTAGATGTGGAAATTCCAGATGGCAAAGTAACTTCAATTATTGGACCCAATGGGTGCGGTAAGTCTACCTTACTTAAAGCATTGTCTCGTTTGTTATCTGTAAAAGATGGTACGATTAATTTAGACGGAGAGAGTATCCACACACAATCTACGAAAGAAATTGCTAAGAAAATTGCGATTTTACCACAGTCCCCAGAAGTGGCTGATGGTTTAACTGTTGGTGAATTAGTATCTTATGGCCGATTTCCTCATCAAAAAGGATTTGGGCGTTTATCAGATGAAGATAAAAAAGAAATTAATTGGGCGCTAGAAGTGACAGGTACGTTTGAATTTAGACACCGTTCAATCAACGATTTAAGTGGTGGTCAAAGACAACGTGTCTGGATTGCAATGGCATTGGCTCAACGTACAGATATTATCTTTTTAGATGAACCAACCACATATTTAGATATATGCCATCAATTAGAAATCTTAGAATTAGTACAAAAATTAAATCAAGAACAAGGTTGTACGATTATTATGGTATTACATGATATCAATCAAGCTATTCGATTCTCAGATCATCTAATTGCTATGAAAGATGGTGACATTGTAGCAAATGGTGAAACAAATGAAGTGTTAACACAAGATATTTTAGAACGTGTATTTAATATAGATGTTGTGTTAAGTGAAGATCCTAGAACTGGTAAACCTTTATTAGTGACTTATGATTTATGTCAAAAGGCATATTCTTCATAAATTGTATGATTATTTAAAATATATAGAAAAGGTAAAGATATCATGTCAAAACCAAGGCAAAGCGGTTATATGAAATTTGTGTCTTATTTGATAGGTGGAATAATAGTGCTAGCAATAGCACTATTTTTATCTATTTTATTTGGAGATGCAAAAATAGATATACCCACTATTATAGATGCAATTTTCAATTATAATCCAAAAAATCAACAGCATAATGTGATTAGTGAAATTAGAATTCCTAGAGATTTAGGTGCTATTTTAGTAGGCATGGCATTATCAGTTGCTGGTGCGGTTATTCAAGGTGTCACGAAAAATAGTTTGGCGGATCCAAGTTTAATTGGACTCAATTCTGGTGCGTCATTTGGTTTGGCCATAACCTATGCTTTTTATCCAGAGGCACCTTTTACATTACTTATGGTAGCTGGATTTCTCGGTGCATTGTTAGGCGGTTCGATTGTGTTAATGATTGGTCGCTCAAGAAAAGATGGTTTCAATCCGATGCGTATTATTTTAGCCGGAGCAGCTGTTAGTGCCATGTTAACGGCATTAAGCCAAGGTGTTGCGCTTATCTTTAGATTAAATCAATCTTTAACATTTTGGAGTGCTGGTGGTGTATCAGGAACAACTTGGCCTCAAATTATTTGGACTGGACCAATCATTATTGTGACATTGGTGGTTATTCTCGCAATGAGTAGACAATTAACCATATTGAATTTAGGTGAATCTTTAGCCAAAGGGCTAGGACAGAATGTTACCATGATTAGAGTTGTCATATTAGTCTTAGCAATGGTGCTAGCTGGGGTAGCAGTATCGATGGTAGGTCAAATTGCATTCGTTGGATTAATGGTGCCACATATTGTTCGATTTATCATAGGAACGGATTATTCAAAAGTGTTACCTCTAACAGCCATTTTAGGTGGAATATTAATGTTAGTAGCTGATATGTTGGCTAGATATTTAGGAGACGCGCCAGTGGGTGCGATTATTTCATTTATTGGCGTTCCTTACTTTTTATACTTAGTTAAAAAAGGAGGACGCTCAATATGATAGATAGTAAATTACGACGTAAACAAATCATTACATTTGTGATATTTGCAGTGCTCGTCTTCTTAGCGTGTACATGGAGTATCGCTTCTGGTGAATATAACATCCCTGTAAGTCGATTTTTCCAAATTTTGACCGGTCAGGGTGATTATACAGACACACTAATTTTAGTCGACTTTAGATTACCACGTATGCTAATCACTATTCTTGCTGGTGCAGCATTAAGTATGAGTGGTGCGATTGTACAAAGTGTTACTAAAAACCCAATTGCAGAACCAGGCATACTAGGTATTAACGCTGGTGGTGGTTTCGCAATAGCATTATTCATCACAATTGGTCAGATTAAACCAGATAATTTTGTTTACGTTTTACCAATCATTAGCGTCATTGGTGGTGTAGCGACAGCTTTAATTATTTTTATGTTTAGTGTCAATCAAAGACATGGTGTTACACCATCTAGTATGGTCTTAATAGGTGTAGGTATGCAGACTGCTTTATATGGTGGTTCAATAACATTAATGTCTAAATTCGACAAAGATCAATCGGAATTTATAGCAACATGGTTTGCAGGTAATATCTGGGGAGATGAATGGATATTTGTGATTGCATTTTTACCATGGATCATCATCATACTGCCATATTTATTTTATAAATCTAATGAATTGAACATTATCAATACACATGAGCATGTAGCTAAAGGTTTAGGTGTTAAGGTCGGTAAAGAACGCATGGTATTATTCTTTGTAGCAGTAGTACTATCGTCAGTAGCAGTTGCAGTAGCAGGTTCAATTTCCTTTATAGGATTGATGGGGCCGCATATTGCTAAACGTATTGTGGGGCCACGCCATCAGTTGTTTTTACCAATAGCAGTGCTTGTTGGGGCATTTTTATTAGTGTTCTCAGATACATTAGGCAAGGTAATTTTAGAACCTACAGGCGTACCAGCAGGTATCATCGTTGCAATTATTGGTGCCCCTTACTTCCTATATCTCATGTACAAAACCAAAAATGTATAAAATATGTAAATAAAGTGGCATGTGCGTTACATGTCACTTTAATTATATATATAATTGTTAACGCTTTCTTATGTCGATGCTTTATAATGAAAGTGGATAAATAAGGAGGGCTAACTATGAAAAAACTAATTAAAGATAAACAACAATTTTTAAATGATATGCTCGAAGGTATAAAAATTGCTCATCCAGAATTAGAAGTTATCAATGACACTGTCGTTGTAAAAAAAGATAAAAAAACAACTGGTGTAGCTTTAGTATCAGGTGGTGGGAGTGGTCATGAACCAGCTCATGCAGGCTATGTTGCTCAGGGTATGTTAGATGCTGCAGTTTGTGGTGAAGTATTTACCTCACCAACTCCCGATAAAATTTTAGAGGCCATTAAAGCTGTAGACAATGGTGAAGGCGTACTACTCATCGTTAAAAATTATGCTGGAGACGTCATGAATTTTGAAATGGCACAAGAAATGGCAGAAATGGAAGGTATCAATGCTGCTATGGTAGTAGTGAAAGATGATGTTGCCGTTTCTGATATTGAACAAAGACGTGGTGTAGCCGGAACAGTTTTCGTTCATAAGTTTGCCGGATTTTTAGCCGATAAAGGTCTATCTTTAACAGAAATTCAATCTAAAGTAGAAGAGATTTTACCTACAATTAAAAGTATTGGTATGGCATTAACACCACCTATGGTACCTACAACTGGAAAGTATGGCTTTGATATTGATGAAAATGATATTGAAATTGGTATTGGTATTCATGGTGAAAAAGGATTACAGCGTCAACAAATGGAACCAATAGATCAGATAGTGACACGATTAGGCGATACATTATTACAAGAAGTTAATAGTAAAGAAATACTCGTGATGGTAAATGGTATGGGTGGTACACCTTTATCAGAGCTTACAATTGCCACGTCTTATATTAAACAATATTTTGATGCGCATGATATCACTGTCAAACATTGGTATGTAGGCGATTTTATGACATCATTAGACATGCAAGGATTTTCAATTACAGTCATACCGTATTCAGAAATACTTCTAAAAGCATTACTAGCGCCAACGACGAGTAGATATTTTAATATTTAATGAATAAATATACATGAAAGGAGAATCATAATGGATATCCAAAAGATGAAACAACAATTATTGGATTTAGAGACTACATTTAAAGAACAAGAAGATTCATTAACTGAACTTGATAGAGCTATTGGAGATGGCGATCATGGTGTTAACATGTTAAGAGGTTTTGAGAGTTTAAAAGATAAAATAGATGATAGTTCAATGCAAAGTGTATTTAAATCGACAGGTATGTGTCTGATGTCAAACATTGGAGGTGCTTCAGGACCATTATATGGTTTTAGCTTTGTGAAAATGGCTGAAGTTGTAAAAGATGACATTGATCATAATAATTTAGTAGAGTTACTTGAAACATTTGCAGAGGCAATTGCTAAACGTGGTAAGGTAGAACTTAATGAAAAGACCATGTATGATGTTATTGCCCGTGCTTATGAAGCGGTCAAAAAAGGTGAACAAGTTGATTTAAATCGTCTACAAAGCTTTGCAGAAGAAACTGTAGATATGGTAGCAACGAAAGGGCGTGCATCATACTTTAAAGAAGCGTCTAAAGGTTATATGGATCCAGGCGCACAAAGTATGGTTTATGTATTACATGCACTTATAGGAGATGAGGCTTAATGACAACACTTGTAATTATCAGTCATAGTGAACAAATAGCAAATGGTACGAAAGCATTATTACAGCAAATGGCACCGGATGTTAATGTCGTTGCTAACGGCGGTGTGAATGGTGATATTGGTACATCGTTTGAGACAGTTCAACAGTTAATCAATGATTTAGAAGATGATGCCATGTGTTTTTATGATATAGGTTCATCCGAAATGAATATTGATATGGCTATTGATATGTATGACGGGAATTATAAAATCGTTAAAGTGGATGCACCTATTGTAGAAGGTAGTTTTACAGCCGCAGTTAAATTATCAATAGGTGGCAATTTGGCGGACGCTATAGAAGAAGTTAAACAAACAACTTTTAATAATAAATGATTAATTAAGCTTAAATTGATTTTTTGAAATGAAAGTTAAGGATATCTGTGATATGATTAATATTAAATGTACGATAAAATCTGGCTAATAGGAGGACATTGCCATGCAACATCTTATAAAGAAACATGTATTGAATGGCGAGTTTGATTTAGTAAGACAATTGATGTCCGAAACAGATTTTATGGAATTTGAAGAAGCATATATTTCAAGTGCTCATGAAGTAGAAAGTATGATGTTTTATACTTGTATTTTAGACATGATGAAAGTGGAAGAGACAGCAGAATTGCATGACTTAGCATTCTTATTACTTGTTTATCCACTAAGTGACTATGAAGGTGCTTTACATTCTGCGTATTATCATGCAGATTCATCCATAAAAATAACTGACGGAAATGAAGTTAAAAGCTTATTACAAATGCTATTACTACATGCAATTCCAGAGCCTGTTATCTCTGATAAAAAGGCCTTTGATATTGCAAAACGTATTCTTAAATTAGATCCTAATAACAACGTGGCTCGTAATGTATTGAAAGATACAGCGAAACGTATGGATAATGTTGTTGTTGATATAAATGAACTCAATCAACATCGTAACGCACGTTAAAAAATGAATATTAATTTTGATTAATAAAAGTCATTGAGATGAGTCTGATCGTTTCAATGACTTTTTATTGTGAAATTATAAATTATTTTGCATTAAAATAAATGTGATTTTAATAAATAAATTATTGTAGAATTGTTAGAAAAGTATGAATTTTATATTTTGTAGATTAGTGAAAACAGTTGGTATATAAGTCTAAATCACGGATTTAGGCTTTTTTAACATGCATTGAGTTGGGTTGAAATTAAATAACAGTACGTTATAATTCAAAATATGCGAAACGAAGGAGGTAAACTTTTCATGGGGCTCAATAAAGAAGCTATAAAAATTGGTTTCGCCTATGTCGGCATCGTTGTCGGTGCAGGTTTTTCAACCGGACAAGAAGTGATGCAATTCTTTACACCTTATGGCTTATGGTCATACATTGGTGTCCTTTTATCAGGTTTAATTTTAGGGTTTATAGGTAGACAAGTAGCCAAAATAGGAACAGCTTTTGAAGCAACTAATCATGAATCTACATTGCAATATGTCTTCGGCGATAAATTTAGTAAGATTTTCGATTACATTCTTGTATTCTTTTTATTTGGTATCGCCGTTACGATGATTGCGGGTGCTGGATCAGCCTTCCAAGAAAGTTTTAATGTACCCATTTGGTTAGGTGCTCTAATTATGACTGTAGTTATTTATGGCACATTACTATTAGATTTCAATAAAATAGTAAGAGCTTTGGGTATTGTGACACCATTTTTAATTGTGATGGTTGTATTAATTGCAGTGTACTATTTGTTTAATGGATCTATACCATTGAATAAAGTTAATGATACTGTAGATAAGCCAAACATCATTTTAGGTATTCTTAAAGGTATTCAATATGGTGGTCTTGCATTTGCAGTAGGTTTTAGTACAGTTGTGGCAATTGGTGGAGATGCATCTAAGCGAAAAGTTTCAGGTGCAGGTGCGTTATTTGGTGGTATTGTTTATACTATTCTATTAGCGCTAATTAACTTTGCATTACAAGCAGAATACCCACAAATTAAAGATGCAGCTATTCCTACACTGAATTTAGCAAATGAAATCAATCCATGGATTGGATTAGTTTTAACAATTATTATGTTGGCAGTAATGTATAACACTATATTAGGGTTATGTTACTCATTTGCAGCACGTTTCACTGAACCATATAGTAAAAAATATCATGTGTTCATTATTATAATGATGATTGCGGCCTACATTTTAAGTTTCGTAGGATTTGCTGATTTAATTAACTATTTATATAATATTATGGGTGTAGTCGGTTTATTTATAGTTGTTGCCGTACTAATCAAATATTATAAACGTAAGAGTGATGACAAAAAACATATTGCATAATGATATGTAATTTGATGTACTTTACAATTAAAAGCGATTGATTTAATCTTAAAAGCAATTCATCTTTTTAAATAGAAGGTGAATTGCTTTTTTAATGTAATTATTATGCCAATTAATAATATAAGTGAGCATTGATGAGAGGATTATCCGTCATGAAGGCAAAACATAAATGGTTGTTGATAACTGTCGTTGTTATTTTAATAGTAGGTACTAGTACTGGTCTGTTATTGAAAAAACATTATGATCATGAACACCGACAACAACAAAATAAAGAAAAAGTCCAAATAAATAATAAAAACGTGAAGGTCTTACAGAATATTTCTTATGGTCAAGGCATACCTAATAGTAAATTAGATATTATTATGCCATCTGATATGAATAAAGATAGTAAGTTACCAGTCATCTTTTGGATGCATGGTGGTGGTTTTATTGCTGGTGATAAACAGTATAAAAATCCTTTACTATCCAAAATAGCTGAGCAAGGTTACATTGTGGTAAACGTCAACTATGCGTTAGCGCCTCAATATAAGTATCCTACACCTATTGAACAAATGAACAAAGCTGTCAAATTTATAAAAACGAATGAACATGATTTGCCTATTGATTTTGATCAAGTCATTATAGGTGGTGATTCTGCTGGCGCACAATTAACCAGTCAATATGTTGCTATGCAAACAAATCAATCGTTACGTGATGAAATGAAATTTGAACCCGAATTTAAACCTTCTCAAATTAAAGCAGCGATATTCTTTGGTGGTTTCTATGATATGAAGACAGTTAAAGCTACAGAGTTTCCTAGGATCCAATTATTTATGAGAAGTTATACAGGTACAACAAATTGGGAGAGTAATTTTAAAAACTTATCTCAAATGTCTACGATAAATCAAATAACTAAAGATTATCCGCCTACATTTTTATCAGTGGGTGATGCGGATCCATTTTATAGTCAGAACATAGATTTTTATAAAAAATTAAAAGAAAAAGATGTGCCAGCTGAAACATTATTTTATGATGGTTCACATCACTTACACCATCAATATCAATTTCATTTAAATAAACCAGAATCCAAAGAGAATATTAAACGGGTACTCTTATTCTTAAGTAGAAACACATCTTCTTCAGGTGTTGAACGAAACAATCAATCTAATCACAATGAAAACAATAATTTGAATAAAGATGTACAATTAGACCCATTTAGTGAATAAATGAAGCAAAACACCGTAAAACGACAACAATAGTCGCTTTACGGTGTTTTTATACATGATATATCGTTATCAACTTATTTCATCTAATTATATGATAAAATTCAATATGTAATTATCATAAATAATTAATTTAAAATTTTAGCCATCACGTATTCATTATAATATTTGTTGTTAATATACAACTTATCTTTTAGTTCGCCTTCAATTTGGAATCCAGCGCTCTTAAATAAGTTAACAGCTCCATCATTTTCAGGTACTACTGTTGCTTCAATTCGACGGATATTATGATTGAGGGACCAGGCTTCTATCGCATTAATTAAAGTTTGTCCGACGCCGTCTTTTTGGTACAGTTTTTTTACACCTAGATAAACAATCGCTTCATGACGTGTACGTTCATATGTTTCAGTACCTACAAAACCGTATCCTACAAGTTGATCATTACTTTCGACAACGAAAATCGCCTTAGAAGAAGAGGTAATATAATCTTCTAAGCGTTTAATCACTTCGTTAGTACTAGGTGCATATTCACCAGGATTGTAAAATGTGAATTCTGATTCATCATAGATTTTAGTAAGTAAGTCTATAAAATTGTCTACGTCTTTTATACTAATTTCACGAATAGCGTGAGGCATGAAAACACTCCTATATTCATTTAAGTTTCTGCTACTTCTATATTATAATATAAATAAGTTAAGTTTGCTTTGAATCGTGTAATTGCACACGATGGAGTGTTCATTATACACAAGGGAGTTTAAAATATGAAACCAAAAGTACTTTTAGCAGGTGGCACAGGCTATATTGGAAAACATTTAAGTTCAGTCATTGAAAATGATGCCGATTTATATGTATTGTCCAAGTATCCTAAACCAGAACATGTTAATGCAACCGATATGACATGGTTACAGAGCGATATTTTTAATTATCAAGATGTTGTTGAAGCAATGAAAGAGATAGATATAGCTATTTTTTATTTAGATCCAACGAAAAATTCAGCAAAATTAACGCAAGCAACAGCGCGAGATCTTAATTTAATTGCTGCTGACAACTTTGGTAGGGCAGCGGCAGTGAATCATGTTAAAAAGTTAGTATATATTCCGGGAAGTCGAAATGATAATCAAACGATGGAACGTTTAGGCGCTTATGGTGTACCTGTAGAGCGTACGAAACTGGAAATTAAACGTCCACATATCAATGTCGAATTGCAAGTATCTAAGTACGATGATGTTAGAACAGCTATGAAAATGGTTTTGCCTAAAAAATGGACACTTAATCAAGTTGTAGAATACTTTTTTAATTGGTTAGATAAAACCAAAGGAACGATTGTTAAGACGTATCATAGTGATGACCATTATTATATATATTTAAAAAGTAAAAACAAACCATTGGCTATTTTTAAGAAAGTGTTAACAGAGGAAAATCTTATCACTTTATATTTAGTTGGAGGTAAGTTAGTAAAATCCAATGCGAAAAAGCAAGGTAAATTAGAGTTTCGATTGTTAAAAAATAATGCAATCGTTATAGTTCATCTATATGATTACATTCCTAAAATGTTTTGGCCTGTATATTATTTTGTTCAAGCGCCACTACAAGGTATTATGATGCGTGGATTTGAAGTAGATTGTCGCATCAAACATTTTCAAGGACGAGTTCAATCTGGAGAAAAAATTAAATACACAAAATAATAAGGTGATATGAATGCAAATATTATTAGTAGAAGATGATAATACATTGTTCCAAGAACTAAAAAAAGAGTTAGAACAATGGGATTTTAATGTGGTTGGTATAGATGATTTTGGAAATGTTATGGATACATTTGAAGCATTTAATCCAGAAATTGTTATTCTAGACGTGCAATTGCCAAAATATGATGGCTTTTATTGGTGTAGAAAAATGAGACAAGTGTCTAATGTACCTATTTTATTCTTATCATCCCGAGATAATCCAATGGATCAAGTCATGAGCATGGAGTTAGGTGCTGATGATTATATTCAAAAACCATTTTATACCAATGTTTTAATAGCTAAACTCCAGGCGGTTTATCGCAGAGTATACGAATTTGGTGTTGAAGAAAAACGTACATTGAACTGGCAAGATGCTGTAGTAGATCTATCAAAGGATAGTATTCAAAAAGGTGATCAAGCTATCTTTTTATCTAAAACAGAAATGATCATTTTAGAAATGTTAGTCAATAAAAGAAATCAAATTGTCTCACGTGATACGCTAATCACCGCATTATGGGATGATGAAGCTTTTGTAAGTGATAATACCTTGACTGTCAATGTCAATCGCTTGAGAAAGAAACTATCTGAAATAGGTATGGACAGTGCGATAGAAACTAAGGTTGGTAAAGGATATATGGCACATGAATAATTTAAAGTGGTTTTGGTTATTCGTTAAATCGCGATTAAATTGGATCTTATGGATTGTATTTATCAATCTAGTTATGATCGGAATTTCGTATATAGATTATGATATTGCAGCAGATAGTGTTTGGTATATCGTAGTTTTGAACTTAGGTATGAGTGTATTATTCATTATTTTTACGTTTTTCAAAGAATCTAGGTTGTCTAAGCACTTTTATAAAAATAAAGAAATAGAAGAAATTAAACATAAAGATTTAGCTGAAACACCATTTCAACAACAAATCGTAGACTATTTATATCGAAATATAACATCGCAAAAAGATAAGGTATTAGCGCAACAGGTACAAATCAAAAACCATGAACAAAGTATTACAGAATTTGTTCATGATATTAAAACACCAGTAACAGCAATGAAGTTATTAATTGATCAAGAGCAAGATTATAAACGTAAACAAGCATTGTTATATGAATGGTCGCGTATTAATGAAATGTTAGATAAACAATTATATTTAACAAGGTTAGAAACTCAAAATAAAGATATGTACTTTGACTATGTATCTTTAAAACGAATGGTTATAGATGAAATTCAGTTGACGCGTCATATTAGTCAGGCTAAAGGTATTGGATTTGAATTGAATTTTACGGATGATTTTAAAGTTTATACAGATTTAAAATGGTGCCGTATGATGATCAGACAAATATTATCTAATTCATTAAAATATAGTGAAGATAATATGATCGAAATGAATGGTAAATGCACAGATCAGCATATCGTATTAGAAATAAAGGATTATGGACGGGGTATAAGTAAGAAAGATATGCCAAGAATTTTTGAAAGAGGTTACACGTCAACAGCTAATAGAAATGAAACGACGTCCTCAGGTATGGGTTTGTATTTGGTTGATAGTGTTAAATCACAATTAGGAATTGAAATTAAAGTGGAATCTAGCGTAGGAAAAGGAACTACTTTTAGTCTCATATTCCCACAACAAAATGAAGTGATTGAACGCATGTCTGAAGTGACAACATTGTCATTTTAAACATGCGTTTTGTTACACAGAATTAGCGCATTTGTTATATACAATCGTTATAATAATATTGAATAGTTATGCGTTTCATTATATCTACAAATGATGTGGCATCAACGATAAACAGTTGATAATCATAGGAGTGTTAAAGTGGCAATATTAGAAGTAAAACAATTAACAAAAATATATGGGAATCAATATTCACCGCAAGAAGTGTTACACGATATCAATTTATCAGTTGAAAAAGGTGAATTTATCTCGATTATGGGGCCATCTGGTTCAGGAAAAACAACCTTATTGAATGTACTCAGTTCCATAGATTATGCAACGCGAGGATCGATTAAATTAAATGGTCAATCATTAGATAAATTATCAAACAAAGCTTTATCAAATATTCGTAAAAAAGACATTGGGTTTATTTTCCAAGATTATAATGTCTTGCATACCTTAACTGTAAAAGAAAATATTATGCTACCATTATCGGTGAAGAAAATAGATAAACAAGAAATGAAACAGCGATATGATCGAATCGTGGAGGCATTAAATATTAGTGATATCAGTGATAAGTATCCATCTGAATTGTCAGGAGGACAAATCCAAAGAACGTCTGCCGCTAGAGCCTTTATTACTAACCCGTCAATTATCTTTGCTGATGAACCAACAGGAGCATTAGACTCTAAAAGTACACAAGACTTATTAAAACGACTGTGCAAAATGAATGAGAAATTTGATACTACAATTATAATGGTTACACATGATCCAGTAGCTGCCAGTTATTCAAATCGAGTAGTTATGTTAAAAGATGGAAGAATATTTACAGAAATTTTCCAAGGTGAAGATGATAAACAAACCTTTTATAATGAAATTATTAGAACACAAAGTGTACTTGGTGGCGTGAATTATGACCTTTAAAGAAATTATTTTTAAAAACTTCCAACAAAAGTTTTCGCATTATGCCATATATTTATTTTCTTTAGTGATTAGTGTAGTACTGTATTTTAGTTTTATTACTTTAAAATATGCACATCATTTACATGGCAACCAGAATTATCCAATCATTAAAGAAGGCTCTCAAATAGGTAGTTATTTTCTATTTATCATTATTATCGTATTTATTTTGTACGCGAATTTGTTATTTTTAAAACGGAGAGGTCGTGAATTTGCCTTATTGCAAACAATCGGTCTTTCAAGATTCAATATTTTACAAATGATTATGATTGAACAGTTACTTATTTTTATAGCGACTTCTATTTTAGGTATTATCATCGGTATTTTTGGATCTAATATACTATTAATGATTGTTCTAAGATTACTCGGTATTAACATTACTGTTTCAATCATTTTCAGTGTGTCTGCTATTTTACAAGCAATTTTATTAATTGTTGTGGCATATATTTTAACCATAGGTCAAAGCTATTTTTATATAAGGAGACGTTCGATTATAGAATTAGCCTCTAATATGACTAAGAGAGAAATCAACCATAATCGTTTTACAATTGGTGAATTAATTTTAGGTGTATTAGGCGTTCTTATGATTCTGACAGGTTACTATTTATCGACTACAGTTGTTCAACATTTTAATAGTATTTTTCAACCGTTTGTCATTTTAATATGTACTGTGATTGGAGCATATTTCTTTTTTAGAAGTACTGTTTCTTTAATTTTTAAAGCAATTAAAAAAGTGAGACAAGATACAGTAAGCGTCAACGATGTGATGTTTACTGCACCAATTATGTATCGTATAAAGAAAAATGCATTTTCTTTAACTGTTATGACAATTATTTCTGCTATTACTGTATCAGTATTGTGTTTTGCAGCGATTAGTCGTGGGACGTTAACCAATGAAGTTCTATTGAATTCGCCACATGATGTGACATTAAAAGATAAAGAAAAGGCAAATGAATTAGCATATGAATTAAACAATAAAAATATTGAGCATTTTTATAATTATAAAGAAGTTGTTTATAGTAAGCTGTTTAAAGATAAATTATTTGAAAAAGGCATTGCTAAACCATATGAAGTATCTGTAACAAGTGACAAGTATATCCCTAATGTTGAAGTGTCGAAGGGTTACACAGATATTATTGTACCTGAAGGTAAAGTGAGTGATGTCATGAAATATAAGAAACACGGTGCAACACAATTAGGTACACATCAACACGCCATCAAGGTTAAATTAAATAAAGAAATAAACCAAGTTTATTTTATGAGCGATGTTGATTTAGGAGGGCCTACTTTAGTATTAAATGATAAAGATTACCAATACTTGAGAAATCATGCTAAAGCTAAAGATATTGTGTCTCAATATGGATTTGATATTAAGCATAAAAAGGATATGCCGGAATTGCAAAGCGCGGTAAAAAATGTAGATAAAAATATTGAAACAAGAAGTGAAGCGGCAAGTGAAATTTCTAGTTTAACGGGTGTATTACTATTTGTTACATCATTTTTAGGGATCACATTTTTAATTGCTGCAGGCTGTATCATATATATTAAGCAAATCGATGAAACAGAAGATGAAATAGAAAATTATTCTATATTGCGTAAATTAGGATTTTCACATCGAGATATGGCAAAAGGTTTGAAATTAAAGGTTCTATTTAACTTTGCATTACCATTAATCATTGCTTTATTACATGCTTATTTTGCTTCATTAGCATTTATGTCATTATTAGGTGCGACCAATCAAATCCCTATATTTATTGTTATGGCAGTGTACACAGCCATCTATGCTGTATTTGCTCTAACAGCGTATAACCACTCTAAAAGAACAATTAGACATTCAATTTAAGATTAATAAAAAAGGATTTCATTGTGATTATAAAATGTACAATGAAATCCTTTAACTATATGATTTGAATGATTATTGCGGGATTTGTTCACTCACAATAGTTTGTTGTTTTAAATCAATATATGAACAAGTACCAGCATTGATATCGATATACCATTTATAGATACCAGCTTGAGCCATTTCTTCACAAAATGTAGGGAAATCAGTCTGCCCTGCTTGATGTCGTTTAAGAATGTCTTTTACCTCATCTGTATTTGAAGTATCCGCGATAGGATGTGATACTTTAACACCTTCAGCGGTAATCGTTTGTTCGTTAGTATTTGTATAAACAGATGTACCATGCTGAATATTCACTTCATTACTGACCATTCCCATGTCTTTAAATGCTTTAAATAGTTTGGGGAAATCAGGACCTGTATATTTTTCATGTGCTTCTTGAATCGATTTTAATGTAAATTCCATAGTTATCTCCTTTAGTATAGTAATGCTAGTATAAAGTGGAACAGGTAAGATAGCAAAATTTATGTTTTATACTTACTACATGGGAAATTGATTGAAAGACATCATTTAAAACGTTAAATTATAAAGTGGATTGGTCATTATACTCCTTTTGTGCATAATAGGAAAGGGTATGTAAATTTTTAATTGCGTATTTGTTAAGAATTTGTAAATTGAATTGTAGTTATGTAAATTTTGTGATATTTTCAAGTAGGAACAAATCGCAATTTATATGAATGCAATCATCATTGCTTATAACTATGATTTACATAATATTTACAAAATGAAAAAGTGAATCTCCTTTTTTCTGAAAATTGTAAATGTGTTCCTTATAATAGGTTTTATGGAGTAAAAATTTATGAATGTGATTGGCAACAATCGCTCAAATGGAGGATTTTGAATGTTTAGTAAGAAAAAAGATAAGTTCATGGTTCAGTTAGAAGAAATGGTTTTTAATCTTGATCGTGCAGCAATTGAGTTCGGTAAAATGGATTTCAATACACACTTAGATTTAAAAGCATATTCTGATAATATCAAAACTTATGAATCTCATGGTGATGAATTAATGCATCAAGTGATTACTGATTTAAATCAGACTTTTATCACACCAATTGAACGTGAAGATATCTTATCTTTATGTAATGCAATTGATGATGTATTAGATGCTATGGAAGAAACGTCAGCAATGTTTGAAATGTATTCTATCGAATATACAGACGAATACATGGCTGAATTTGTTGAAAATATTCAAAAGGCAGTTGCAGAAATGAAACTAGCTGTAGGTTTATTAGTAGATAAAAAATTATCTCACATGCGTATTCACTCAATTAATATTAAAGAGTTTGAAACGAACTGTGACGGTATTTTAAGACAATCTATGAAACATATCTTCAACAGTGAAACAGATCCAATCACATTAATTAAAATAAAAGATATTTATCAAAGCATGGAAGAAATTGCAGATAAATGCCAAACAGTCGCAAATAATTTTGAAACTATAATCATGAAAAATAGCTAAAGGGAGTCCTCACTTATGGAATATATTTTAATCGTCACGATAGCTATAGTTATATTTTCATTAATATTTGACTTTATCAATGGTTTCCATGATACAGCCAATGCTGTAGCTACAGCCGTATCTACGAGAGCATTAACTCCAAGAACAGCCATTTTATTAGCAGCAGTTATGAACTTTATTGGTGCTTTAGCATTTACTGGAGTCGCTGGTACGATAACAAAAGACATTGTAGATCCATTTAAATTACAACATGGATTGGTTGTAGTTTTAGCAGCAATTATCGCTGCGATTGCATGGAACTTAATCACTTGGTTATATGGTATTCCAAGTTCATCATCACATGCTTTAATTGGTTCAATCGCAGGTGCAGCTATTGCTTCAGAAGGATCATTTGGAGTTTTACATTATCAAGGTTTCACTAAAATTATTATCGTATTAATCGTATCTCCAATTGTTGCTTTCTGCGTTGGTTTTATTATGTATTCAATTGTTAAAGTCGTATTTAAAAATGCTAACTTAACACGTGCTAATCGTAACTTTAGATTCCTACAAATCTTCACTGCAGCGTTACAATCATTCTCACATGGTACTAACGATGCGCAAAAATCAATGGGGATCATTACTTTAGCTTTAATCGTTGCTAATATTCAAAATGGTTCAAACGTAGAACCAGCATTATGGGTTAAAATTGCATGTGCTACTGCTATGGGTCTTGGTACAGCAGTCGGTGGTTGGAAAATCATCAAAACTGTTGGTGGTAATATTATGAAAATCAGACCAGCGAATGGTGCTGCAGCTGACTTGTCATCTGCGTTAACTATTTTCGTAGCATCATCATTACATTTCCCACTTTCAACTACACACGTTGTATCTTCATCAATTTTAGGTGTTGGTGCTTCTAACCGTGCGAAAGGTGTTAGATGGAGTACAGCACAACGTATGTTAATTACTTGGGTAATTACATTACCTATTTCAGCAGTATTAGCAGCACTTGTATACTTTATCATGCATTTCTTCTTAAAATAATATATAACATAGCGATTTAAATAGTCAGGTTGAGCGGGTAAGAAACTCGCTCAACCTTTTTTATACATTAAATGTTACAAATTAAGAGAGTATAATAGGGGGAAGAGAAATGAAGAATGAACGCGCACTTGTTTTAGGTGGTGGCGGAATTACAGGCATCGCATGGGAGTCAGGTGTATTAGCAGCACTTATTGAAAATGGCATGAACATAAGTCAAATTGGCAAAATTTTTGGGACTTCTGCAGGAGCCTTTGTTGGCGCAGTATTATCAAATAATCAAGACATGAAAGCATATTACCACTATCTGAATGAAAATAAGGACCCTAATGAGCAGACTAAGCTAAAAAAAGAAGTTTATGAGATGTGGAGACAGGCTTATATTCAGGGTGGAAATAACCAAGAAAATATTGGACGATTACTTGGAGAGATGATCGACCAAGTTCAACCTGTTATTTCAATGAAGGAAAGAAAAAAGGCGATAGCTAAAAGATTAAACGGTTCAAAATGGACGTCGCAATTAGTGATAACGGCTATCAATGCTCGGACTGGACAATTGGAAACGATTAATCAACAAATTGGAATGGATTTGATCGATTCTGTAGCAGCAAGTGGAGCAGTTCCAGGATTATGGCCTCATGTGACGATGAATGGAAAAGAGTATATTGATGGGGGAATGGTTTCATCAACAAATGCATGTTTAGCTAAAGATTTTAAGCAAATTTTGATTATCGCCCCGTTAACACAGAAAATAGGGAAATTACCTAATGTGTTTGATGATGAAATAACTTTATCCAACACAAGTGATGTCTATACTATCACTCCAGATGAATTTAGCAAAAGCATAATAGGTGATAATATTTATGATGCGAGTGTTATTATTGAGGTTGGTAATGCTGGATATGAACAAGGAAAGCGTCTCGCTAAGGAAATCAAAGCACTTATGCCAGAATGGTTGTCTTAGTATTAGATTAATTACGATGATAAATAAAAGGGAAAGTTTCATTTAAATAGAGATCATCAGTTAAGATAATAAAAAAACACCAACAAAGTGATGTGCTTTGTTGGTGTTTATATATATTGATGAAAAGTATAATTAATTTTATAGTATCTCACTTTGTTAGTGGATGAATGCGTAACTTGACACTTCAGAAGCTGGAATTGTTCTGTAGTTTGTGTTGTAAGGTCCATTAGTATAGTTCATTTCTGAAATTAAGATACTTCCGTCGCCATTAACACGTTCAACGTATGCAACGTGACCATAAGGACCTGGGACACTTTGCATAATTGCACCTACTTCAGGTGAATGGTCTACTTGGTAACCGTCATTCGCAGCACCAGTAGCCCAATATTTAGCATCTGACCAATATGTGCTAATTGGTTTACCAGCTTGAGCACGACGGTCAAATACGTACCATGTACATTGTCCTTCAGTATATAAATTTTGATGGTTAAATGATGGTGATTGTGTGCTTGTATTACCTTGTGTAGCTGTTGCACCACCAGAACCAGCGCCTGCACCAGAACCGCCGTTAGGAATTTTTAAAGTTTGGTTTGGTGTGATTAAATAACCGTTTAAATTATTTGCTGACATTAACTCGTTAACTGATACACCGTATTTATTTGCAATAATATTTAATGACTCACCTGATTGTACAGTATGTGTTGAAGGTGATCCTGATTGTGAAGAAGTGTTTGAACTTGAGCTTTGAGAAGCACTTCCACCTACTGTAATGACTTGTCCAGGGAATACCATATTATTATCTAGATTATTATTTTGTTTAATACTATCTACTGACGTATTATATTTCTGAGCGATAGTCCATAATGATTCACCTGACTGAACTTTATGTTGAGTAGAAGCTTCGGCATCGTGATGAGAAAGTGCTGCGGCTGCGCCAGAAGCGGCAGTTACTGCAAAGGCTAACTTTTTCAAAGTGACTCCTCCTTAAATTTGCTTTAATATTTTTTATAGAATTATGATTAACGATGTATCATCGCGTTCTCGTTTTTTACTACGCTATCCATACTAACAAAAATATGAGTCTCTGTGTGGTTTGTTATTATCTTGTAATATTGTTAACAATTGGGAATAGAAATATTTCATTTGTAAAAATGCTGATATGACAGTTATGAAGTGGGTTTTCGATTGAAAAATTCAATAAAAAAGTTTTATAAATTGTAACAAAGTGTATAGTATATATAGAAATACCTACTAAGTATATCATTTTTCATTATTATTACTTTTTTTAATTAATATATTATTGTAAAATCGTACCATTAGATTAACAAATCATGAATGAAGGAGCAGAATATATGTCACATGCTGCACAACATACAAATGAAACAAAAGATAAACATCGTTCACATGCTTATGCTAAAGTTTGGCTATTCTTCATGTATTATTGGATTATTTTTGGGATTGGGTGTTATTTTGGTCAATTTTTACCAATGGAATGGAGAAGACCTTTATCTCTTGCATTAATGGTCTTAGTATTAATTACCTTAGTATTTCAACGTGCACGTAAGTATGGCTTAGTTATTTCACATATTTATGCCATTATATTGGGTCTTTTGTCATATGCTATGTTTACTAGCTATTTACAAAATTTAGGACCGGAAGTTTTTTATAAGAATATTATACTAGCCATTGGTGCTTTTATTGCTTTTGGTATTGTAGGATTCTTTTTAATCAACGATGCATCAAGTATGGGAAGATATTTATTCGTTACTTTATTAGCATTAATTATTGCAAGTATTATTGGAATATTTATCCATAACCCTATTTTCCATACTATTATTACAGTCGTAAGCTTATTATTATTCTTGTTATATACGCTTTATGATTTTAATAGGATGAAGCGAGGGCAATTTTCTCCAAGAGAAATGGGCTTTAATCTATTTATCAATCTGTTAAACATCATTAAAGATATACTTCGATTGGCAAATCGATTTAGATAAATAAAATAACGATTGTTAAAATACAAAGATGTTGGCGTGAAATTAACTGTTTGATGTAAAATATTTTCTTAATGTCTTTAACTAAAGCATTAAGAAGTTAACGCCGCATCTTTTTTTATTCAAAATATTTATGTTGTTTTATAACTTAATTTTTTATAGATATATAAACAAGTATATTTTTTTGGTACGTGTTATAATTGCGTTAAATTATTTCAAGTATGCATTTAGAATGATGATTATGTTTAGAAGCTATATTGGGTTTATTAGAAAAGAGAGGGAGAAATATGCCGAATTCGTATTTGCGTATACTATCTAATGTTGAATATCCAACAACTAGGTGCCAAGATGGTATCATCTTATTTTGGCCATTAGAGAGTGATATGCATGTTCAAAAATTTCGTAAACAAATGACGATTAATAACGACATCTATATCATCAACAATGCTGATGTATTTAGTGTAGACACAAAAGGTAGAATGATCATGCTATATCTAACAAGTGATTGGTTTACTGAGCAAGGTTTTTCATTTTTTGAATTCCAATATACATCCAATCTGATTAAATCTTCTAATCTACTTAAAGACTTGATTTTACAGTTAGCACTTAAAAGAATTAACCACGATAATCAAGAAATGCTAGATCAACTTACAAGGGAAATTGTTCAAATCATTGGTACAGAAGCAGTTGTAGATAAAGATATTGCAGTTAATCAATATAACTATACATATTACAATGATTTAAAAGAGGAATTAGAATATATCGATAATCATATTGAAACGAGATTGACGTTGAAAGATATATCAACAGATCTTTTTATATCAAAATCAAATATTTCTTCCCAATTCCATCAATTAATAGGTATGGGCTTTAAGAGATATGTAGATACTTTAAAAATTAATAAATCAATAGAAATGCTTCTAACAACTAATGACACAATTAGTCATATTAGTGACGCATTAGGTTTTAGTAATATGTCTACATTTTCTAAAATGTTTAAAGGCTATTTGGGTGTGACGCCCAATGATTATCGTAAATTGTCTAAATATGATAAGAATGTGATGTTTAAAGTAAATATTGAAGCTGATGAAGATATTGAAGCTTTCAAAACTTATGTTGAAAATTTAGTAGAACAACATAATATTGAAAAATACGAAGATATTCAACTAGATGTTGGAACGGCTAATAAAGTTAAGCCGTTTCATAGCATTATTCAAATCCAGACAATAGAAGAAATTCGATATCTATTTTTATATGATAAGTTTGAAAAATATGACTTTTCTCGTACTGATGTTATTTTCTATATTGTGCCAACACTCACAGAAATTTGTGATGTCATGACTCATGACGACAAACGAAAAATTGCAGAGGTTATTATAGAAAGAGGTTTAAGGGTTGCTTTTAATATTGATAATTATAGAGTTATTGATCATTTAGGAATTTGCTTTAATGATGCAGTGTTAAAATTGAAAAATGCTATGAAGTCAATTCCTCATCAATATGAAGTGATTTCGGTATTCAGTTTAGATGAAAAGGAAATACGTGAAGTTTATAGAGATATTATTAAGTTTCAAGATTTGCATATTAATCATGTTATCGGTTTAGATATAACATGTTTGTTAGATGATCCTGTACTATTAAAATCTATAGAATCACAAATTAAGCGATTGAAATTCGAATATTTATTTATAGATAATGCCAAATTAAAAACATCCTATTTAATAGATGAAAATGAGCATTTATTATTAAAAAATGAGATTCAATTAAAGAATTTAAAAGCAATATTGAATGAAATTGACTTTGTAAAAGAGAAGATGATTTTACTAAATGTAGAAAACCATCAACTCATCAATGATAAAGATAATGATTTGAGCAATAGTGCACCCCTTATCATTGAAACGATATCCGCTTTAAGAGAAACGTTTGCCGGATTAGGTTTTAATTTATATGATCATACACAGCTTTTTAATACATTACACTTATTTGATAAGAACGGTTTTAAAACAACATTCGGCTTAATATTTAATGAGTTAACTTGGTTATTTAATCAAGAATATGTTGATGCAAGTTACTACAAAAAAGTAGAACTGGAAGACAGGTACGTATTATGTTTATTTGATTGGAGAATTATTGAAAACGAAGCTACAAATGAGAACTATGAAGATAGTCATGTGTATGTAAGTTTTGATCAAACGCCTCCCAATAAGAGCTACTTTATTTTTATAGGAAAAATAAATAGTTATAGTGGAAACCTAAATCATTTAATAGCCAAAGATTTAAGAAATAAATATGACTGGACAAGTGAATTTCTAGATACTATAGATTATTACTTTAAACCTATGGTAGAAGTGATTGAACATGATTTTACAGAAAAATCGCTAGACATTAATCTCAGTTATAATTCCTTTTATATGATTACTATATTTAAAAATGAATCTAAAATCAAAAGAGCGTGGCACAACTCAATTTAAATTTATCGGTAATTTTGACAATAGATTAAAAACAAACAGGAAAGACAAATTTTCAGATATTTAGGATAATGTTATTATACGTTGTCTGTTTATATTTGGGGGTGCAAGTCTTTTGAATAAAGAGAAGTTAGATAAGTTATTAGAATTTTACAAACAATATAAAGCATTATCTGAATATATAGATCAAAAATATAAGTTAACATTAAATGATTTAGCTGTTTTAGACTTGGCAGAAAAGAATTGTCAAGAAGAACAAATGTTAATGCAAACATTTTTAAAAATTGCTATTTCAGAATTAGAATTGAGCAGAACTAAATTATTAGTTTCTATTCGTAGACTGATTGAAAAAGATAAATTAAGTAAAGTAAGATCTAAAGAAGACGAAAGAAAAATTTATCTATATATGAATCAAGACAACATGAAAGAATTTAATGCTTTATTCAATGATGTTGAAGAATATTTAAATATTTAAATATCTACATATAAGTTAGTTCCTAATTTTAGGAGCTAATTTTTTTATGTTTAATGATATATCATCTAACTGTATACTATAGTGAGTTCAAACGTTATCAAAGAGATAGGTTACTAGTGGTATATAATCGATGCAAAATCATGTATAATATAGAATGTTAATTATAGAGAATGAAAGCGAGATGACCATAATGGGACGTAAGTGGAATAATATTAAAGAGAAAAAGGCTCAAAAAGATAAAAATACAAGTAGAATTTATGCTAAATTTGGTAAAGAAATATACGTAGCAGCAAAATCAGGTGAACCGAATCCTGAATCTAACCAAGCCTTACGATTAGTATTAGAACGTGCAAAAACATATTCCGTACCAAACCATATTATTGATAAAGCAATCGATAAAGCTAAAGGTGCTGGAGAAGAAAACTATGACCACTTAAGATATGAAGGTTTTGGTCCTAGTGGTTCAATGTTAATCGTTGATGCACTTACAAATAATGTGAATAGAACAGCGTCTGATGTTCGTGCGGCTTTCGGTAAAAATGGTGGTAACATGGGCGTTTCAGGTTCAGTTGCTTACATGTTTGATCATACGGCTACGTTTGGTATTGAAGGTAAGTCTGCTGATGATGTATTAGAAGAGTTGATGGAACAAGATGTAGATGTTAGAGATGTGATTGATGCTGAAGGTTTAACAATTGTTTATGCAGAGCCAGATCAATTTGCACAAGTTCAAGATGCACTAAGACAAGCAGGCGTTGAAGACTTCAAAGTAGCAGAGTTTGAAATGTTACCTCAAACAGATATTGAGTTATCACCTGAAGATCAAGAGACTTTTGAAAAATTAGTAGATGCATTAGAAGATCTTGAAGATGTTCAAAATGTATTCCATAATGTGGATTTAAAATAATGACTAACGCACAATATTGGATTGATCAACTACAAATGACACCTCATCCAGAAGGTGGGTATTTTAAGGAAAGTATACGTCAAGGCTCTTCGAATTCAATAAGAGCTGCATTCAGTAGTATATATTTTCTATTAACACCAAATGATATTTCACATTTTCATCGAATTGATGCTGACGAAGTGTGGTACTATCATGCTGGCCAATCTTTAACTATTCATATGATTATGCCTGATGGTAAATACGAAGCGGTACAATTAGGTACTAATATTGAAGCGGGAGAAGTTTTGCAGTATGTTGTACCTAAAGATACTATTTTTGCATCTTCTTTTGAACATAATGAAGGGTTCTGTTTAGTAGGTTGTATGTGTCAACCTGCGTTTGAATATAAGCATTTTGAATTATTTAAAGCACATGAATTATTAGCATTATATCCAGAACATCAAACAGTTATAGATAAATATGCCCTAAAAGATAAATAGCTGATTTTTGGCATACCTATGAGAGCAACTTACCTCGTAGGTATGCTTTTTTATGTTAATGTTTAACTGAGTTTTAATATATATTGTAGTGTCTATTAATGTTTTAAAATGATTAGAATTTAAATTAAATAAATTCATAGTAATTTAGTCGTTTTAAAGTAAAATGTCTTGATATGTAGTAGAATATAGATAAATCCATTTTACGACAATATATAACTAGGTTCGGCATATGATGACATTACAGAACCATTTTTATATAATGAGAACAAGGAGTTGGTGACTGTGAAAGTAAAATATATAGACAAACGTCACTGGCGTCGCCTGATTGAAAGAGAATATACAGAGGTTAAAGTTAATAATAATAGATTTAAAGGTATTATAGGCTTGGTCACGATGAAGAAAGTACGTGAACCTTTAGAGGTGACGGTAGTTGGTCAAAATATTATAGTCGCAGATGATAATTATAAATGGTTACAAATATTACCTGAAAAAAAGAGATATAGTTTGACCGTTATGTTTGATGATAAGGGGAATCCACTAGAATATTATTTTGATATTAATATTAAAAATATCACTCAAAAAGGGAATGCACGTACTTTAGATTTATGTTTAGACGTTTTAGTATTGCCCGACGGATCGTATGAATTAGTTGATGAAGATGATTTGTTATTCGCATTACAAAATGGGCAAATTAGCCAAAAGCAATATCACGAGGCATATATTATTGCGCATCAGTTAATGATTGAAATTGTAGAAAATTTTGATGATATACAGAGCAAAGTGATGAAATGTTATCATAAAATCAATCAAAAATATAAGAAAAATAAACACAATCATCCATTTAAAAGTAAAAAAGTGCATCGAGTAAAATCGTCTGATAAAAAATAATGCATATGACACTTGTATAAAAAATAGAAATGACAATATATAGAAGCATTTAAAAGAAACGTTACATTCTAGGGGGACACTATGAAAATAGATGATTATCGTTTATTAATTACATTAGACGAAACGAAAACATTAAGAAAGGCAGCAGAAATATTATATATTTCGCAACCAGCTGTCACACAACGGTTAAAAGCTATTGAAAGTGCTTTTGGAGTAGATGTTTTTATAAGAACGAAAAAGCAACTTATCACAACAACTGAAGGTGCAATGATTATCGAACATGCACGTGATATGTTGAAAAGAGAGCGTTTGTTTTTTGATAAAATGCAGGCACATATAGGGGAGGTCAATGGAACAATCTCTATTGGTTGTTCTTCTTTGATAGGCCAAACACTACTACCTGAAGTATTAAGTTTATATAATACTCAATTTCCTAATGTTGAAATTCAAGTACAAGTAGGTTCAACAGAACAGATTAAGGCAAATCATAGAGATTATCATGTCATGATTACTAGAGGAAATAAGGTCATGAATTTATCTAACACGCATTTGTTTAATGACGATCACTATTTTATCTATCCTAAAGATAGACGTGATGAAGTTACAAAACTACCATTTATTGAATTCCAAGCTGATCCCATTTATATTAATCAAATTAAGCAATGGTATAACGATAATTTAGAACAAGATTATCATGCGACGATAACTGTTGACCAAGTTGCTACATGTAAAGAAATGTTAATTAGTGGTGTAGGGGTAACGATTTTACCTGAAATTATGATGAAAAACATAGATAAGAATATGTTTGAATTTGAAAAAGTGACTATAGATAATGATCCACTTATTCGTTCAACTTATATGAGCTATGATCAAAGTATGTTACAACTACCTCAAGTAGACTCATTTGTTAATTTAATGTTGAATTTTATTCGTTAGATACAGTAAACAGATTCGCTTAATGAATAGAGGTTATTCTTATGTTTAAAGAATTGTTATATATCAAAAATTACAAGTTATTTGTTGTGAATATGTTGCTATTAGGTATGGGTATTGCAGTAACGGTACCCTACCTTGTTTTATTTGCAACGAAAGATTTAGGCATGACGACGAAACAATATGGCCTATTATTAGCTTTAGCAGCTATCAGTCAATTCACAGTTAATTCAATTATTGCTAGGTTTTCTGATACACATAATATTAATAGAAAATTTTTAATTATAACGGCGCTGTTTATGGGTGCGATTAGTTTTTCTATTTATTTTTTTGTGAAAGACATTTTATTATTTATTATCCTTTACGCCCTTTTTCAAGGATTGTTTGCGCCTGCAATGCCTCAACTTTATGCATCCGCTAGAGAATCGATTAATGTTTCAAGCTCTCGTGAAAATGCCAAATTTGCCAATACAGTTTTAAGATCAATGTTCTCGCTAGGTTTTTTATTTGGGCCATTTATCGGTTCGCAATTGATTGAACTGAATGGTTATTCGGGATTATTTGGTGGAACGGTTTCAATTATTTTATTTACTCTGATATTACAAGTCTTCTTCTATCAAAATTTAAATGTGAAGCAACCCATTTCACAACAACAACATGTTGAAAAGGTAGCGCCTAATATGTTTAAGGATAAGACGTTACTTATTCCATTTTTAGCGTTTATCTTATTACATATTGGACAATGGATGTACACAATGAATATGCCATTATTTGTTACAGATTATCTTCATGAAAAGGAAGGTCATGTAGGCTATTTAGCAAGTTTATGTGCTGGATTAGAAGTACCATTCATGGTGATTTTAGGTATCTTATCTAGGAAATTACCAACACGAACTTTACTTATCTACGGTGGTATATTTGGCGGGGCATTTTACTTTAGTATTAGCTTATTTAAAAATTTCTATATGATGTTACTCGGTCAATTATTTTTAGCCTTTTTCTTAGCAATATTATTAGGGATAGGTATTAGTTATTTCCAAGATATATTACCTGATTTCCCGGGTTATGCATCAACATTATTTGCCAATGCAATGGTAATTGGTCAACTATGTGGTAATTTATTAGGTGGAATGATGAGTGGATGGGTTGGTTTGGAAAATGTATTCTATGTTTCAGCTGGCTCATTGTTTTTAGGAATTATATTAATTTTCTTAACCAAAGATCAAAAAATTACAAAATTAGATGTGGAGTAGTTTAAAATGACAGTGATATTATGGTGTTTAATTATAATAATGTTCATATTAGCATTTGTAGGATTAGTTAAGCCTGTAATTCCTTCCGTTTTAGTGATGTGGGTAGGATTTTTAATCTATCAATTTGGATTTCACAATGGGAAATTATCTTGGATATTCTATTTATCAATGATTGTTTTAACCATATTAATCTTTTTAGCTGATTTTCTAATGAATAAATATTTCGTAGGGAAATATGGTGGTTCTAAATTCGGAGAGTATGGTGCTATTATTGGTGTGATTATAGGTTGTTTTGTATTACCTCCATTTGGAATTGTCGTAATACCTTTCATACTTGTGCTTGTTATCGAATTAATACAAGGTTATGATTTTAAACGAGCTATTAAAGTGGGGTGTGCTTCTATAGTCGCATTTTTAGCAAGCACGATTGCACAAGCTATCATTATGATTATTATGGTTATTTGGTTTATGCTGGACATCTTTTTATTTAATTAGATACGAATAGGAAATTGAAAAAGCCCTAAATGAATGTTGAACTTCATTTAGGGCTTTACTTATGCGCTTGATAAATCAAGCTGTTATAAGGTTGTATAAACATTTTGAGTAGCATACAATGCGAGATGATTTGAATTTTTACATGATTGTATTTGCATCTTTATTGAAATAATGATGATCAATATAAAATGAAATCGGAGTAATAATGATAGAAATTATAATAAATGACCAATTACTTACATTAATATATGGTCCGAATGCTAGAAAAGATTGCGGTATGAAAAAGACGTAAAACAACGCAACGATTAACAGTGCAATCACTGCATAGGTTAAGAGCCAGACCCAATTTGAATTGTTAAAACACTGCAATTGAATCGTTTTAAATATCATCCAAATAAACAAGAAGATAATAAATAAGCCAATAATGACAGTGATTGGAAATGTGTATAGGTAAAGATAGTTACTATCTCCACCAATAAAGAATCCGATAAATCCTTTTAAAAAACAAAAGATGCCTATTAATAATACAAAATGTTGATAGATATATTTAAATATATTTTTTACTGTTTCGTTTGGCAGCTCTTTTAATTGTTTTTTAGCGTGCATTTTAGGATTGTGGTTAAAGAATTCCATTGCCAACATACCTTTATCTTCAGCACTAATTAAATGCTTTAATATTCGATTCAACATAACTTCTGAATCATGTGGATTCACACTTAAATCAGAGCGAATATAGGTCATATAATTTTCAAATATTTCTCTATCTGTATTATTTAAACGTAGTGATTTTACATTATTTTCTTTAGCTAATTGGGCAGTAGACTTCATGAGTGCTTAAGCGCTCCTTTAAAATAGTTTAAGTAGTATGAAAAGTGAGATATATCTCTCATTGATGTGAGAAATGTACTACCTTGTTTTTAGACATCGAATATAAATAGTGTACACATTTTAACCATAGTTTAGCTATACACTAAGGAAATTGTGTGTCATTGTTAGTCAGTTATTACCAATATAGGTGTTAATTCACAGAGATGCAAGGGTATGTCAATATTATATTACGCTTAATCATACCATAGAAATTGGTTAATTATCATATCAAGTGTAGGAGTTAAATATGAGAAAGTTAACATTAAATCATCAAACAACGATTAATGAGGTAGCAACCATACATGAACATTTATTGGAAAATCAAGAAGTCAATTACAAAGCAACTCAGACATCTATCGCATTAAGATATGAAATGATTAATGCAAGATTGCGTCACACAAATGATACTATATTACTTCTAGAGCATAATCAGGAGATAAAAGGTTTTATCTGGGGACATTATGAGTTACAAACTAAAACTGTAATCATTGAATTATTATATGTATATCCAGATTATCGTCGTCAAGGACTCGCCAAACAACTCAAAATGGCGATAGAACAATGGGCTAAAGACATAGGGGCAGTATCGATTCAGAGTACAATTCATATCAAAAATGAAGCAATGCTTAATTTGAATCGTCAGTTAGGTTATGATGATACGCATATTAGGATGCGAAAAGATTTAATGTAGAAAAATGAATAATTTATTATTTCATGATAAAATGAATTATATTTATAACTGTTTTTAAAGGAGTTTAACATGAAAAAGTGGATTATATTGTTTTTATCTGCAACATTGATGTTGTCTGCATGTGGTAAAAGTGAGGAAAAAGCTTCTTTAGAAAAGAGTGTAGACAAACTAGAAAAAGAAAATAAATCATTGAAAGCACAAAAGAAAAAGTTAACTAAACAAAAAGATGATTTAAAAGACCAACAAGATAAATTACAAAAAGAGGTAGATAGCACTGCCTCAAGTGAAGCAAGTAGTACTGATTCAAATGACAAAGATAGTGAAAAGCAAAGTAATGAAGACAAGTCATCATCTAAATCAAGTTTACAACAGAACGATCAACAATCAACTGAAGAAAAAGATGCAAGTAAACAAACTCAAAACCAGTCTTCCACGACAACTCAGTCTAAGAATAACCCAAATCAAACATCTCAACAGAATAGCAATAATAAGGCTAGTACAAATCAATCTAACCAAAAGCAATCCTCTTCAACACAATAGAATATGATATGATGGGATTACTATCATATCATTGGCAATATAATCAGGTTTGATTGATAAAAATTTAGGGTATTTTAGTTGATAAATGTATATACTATAGAACAAACCAATGTCATAAATATAACATTTGTCATTTAGAACAATGATGTAAAGAGGAGAGAAGCGCCATGCATGAACAAGATTTTAGTATTTTAGAAGGTAAAGCATTAACATTACCTGAATTAGGTAGAGAACTAGAAAATATTACAGGTAGACAGTTAATTGATTCTACAGGTGAAATTAAACGCGTGATTGCACACTTACCAAACTTTGAATCTGATACAGATACATTTGTAGCAACTTATCGTTTAAATCATCAAAATGATTTTATTGATGCAACATTTACTGCACCTAAAAATCAACGCGATCATTTAAAAGAAATCCCTGTGAATATTGAATTAATTAGTTATATCACTAAAAGTTAATATTTAAAATAAACTATCTAATATAATAGCGCGATATGAATCATAAACGTTTCATAGCGCGTTAATTTTATATTAAAATAAATGTGAAGATGTATTTATGGAGTAATGGAGTGTTAAAAAATGGTTGTTTATATTGAGACGGAGCGTTTAAAGCTACGAGATTGGGAAGAAAGTGATTTACTACCTTTTCAAAAGATGAATGCCAATCCACAGGTACGAAGATATTTTCCAAGTTTACTAAGTTATCGTCGTTCAGAACTTGATTTGAAGAAAATGGATCAAATTATTAAAGATTACGGTATAGGTTTATTTTCAGTGGAACTTAAAGAAACAAATGAGTGGCTTGGATTTATAGGATTAAATTACATTCCAGAGGATAGCGAGTATCCATTTAAAGAACTACCACTATATGAAATAGGTTGGCGCCTGATTCCTGAAGTTTGGGGAAATGGTATTGCGACAGAAGGTGCCGAAGCGGTGCTCCGATTTGCTAAAGAAAAAGGTATATCTAAAGTTTATAGTTTTACTGCTGAAACTAATTTACCATCAAGAAAAGTAATGGAAAAAATAGGGATGACATTCTTAGACCATTTTGAATTCCCAAATCTAAGTAAATATCATCCTTTGAAAAGACATGTGAGATATGAGATTGATTTATAAAATATAAAACAAAACGTCAAGAAGTAGAATGGTTAAATATATGACTGCCATTCTACTTCTTGGCGTTTTTCAGTTGGAAAAATGTGAAATTTTGCATTAACTTAAGCAAAGGTATTGCAATTATTCTTCTATAGATATAAAATATCCATAGATATTAAAATTCTACGAAAAAAGAAAGAAGGATAAAGTGATGAAAGCAATTATTTTAGGTGGTAATGGATTAGTTGGTAGAGAACTCACAAGACAATGGTTAAAAAGAGATCAAGACATAGAAATATATGTTGTATCAAGAAGTGGAAATAATGTTATTTCTCATAAAAATGTGCATAATATTAAAGGTGATATACAACATGTTGAACAAATTAAATCACAGTTACCTAATCAAGTTGACTATGTAGTTGATTTGATTGGTGGACCAGAAAAAGATGAACAAAAATTAAAAGCGTTGAACTTAGTACCAGCAGAAGTAACAATAAAACTTGCCGATGATCTACACGCTGAGCATATTGGTTTTTTAGGAGCATCATTAGGTCCTAAAGATTTCATTAATATTAAAAAAGATATTATCTCAAAATTAAAAGCAACCAATAAAAAGGTTAGTGTCGTAAGTCCTACAATTATTTATGGAGACGAAAGACAGGATACACTTGGTAAATTAATACCGTTATTTAAAGTTTTAGGTAAAGTATCTAAAAATATGAAACCTGTACATGTGACTGATGTAGCGCTAGCATTGTTAAAACAACTTATGAAATAGGAGGAATCAACATGAAAATAAGTAAACATTTTGAACAAGGTATTTATGTGTTACTTATTTTGGCAACTCAAGAAGGTCAAGGCGCCGTTAAGAGTCAAACATTAAGTGAAAAATTGGAAGTATCAGATTCTTCATTGAAGAAGATTTTGAGAAAATTAGTTGTTGCAGATTTAATCACATCAAATGCTAGTAAAGATGGTGGATTTCAACTTAATCGATCAATTGAAGATATTACTTTAAAAGATGTCATAGAGGCTATAAGTAATGGAGATGTCATTGAATATGAAATTTCTCATTTATCAAGAAGGATATTTTTTAATGATCAGCATATAAAAGATAGTGAGATGAAAGTGAAACAACAACTTAATTACGCTATTCAAGCATTTAACGAAAAATTAAATGAATTGCCTCTTGTGGAATTATTAGAAGATGAATATTTTAAACATAAACTTGTAGATTGGAATGATAATGATCGTACAGAACAATAATATCAATCAAATTAAAGTACATTTCATCAGAACTGGTTCAGATTGATACGGGCATGGGTAAAGAAGCTGAAGGTAAAGTAACGCCATTACCTGGTTTAGTTAGAAAGAACAAAGTGGCAATACCGAATGTGAAAGTCGGGGAACTGATAGATGACCAAATTAAAGAATTAGGATTTAATGTGTCAGATATTGATTATGTCATCTTAAGCCATTTAGATGGCGACCATGCTGGAGGTCTTCAATTATTAAAAGAAGCAAAGACTATGATTACAAGTAATGAAGAGTATCAAAAGGCAAATCAAAAGCATTCTATTAGATATAATACAGCTTTATGGCAAGGGACATCTTTACAACCATTCTATTTCAAAGATACACATATTGGCCCTCAAAAAAATCGTTTGATTTATTTGGTGACGGCACCATTACTTTAGTTCATACACCTGGCCATTCAGTAGGGTTAACGAGTTTCATAATTAAATCATTGCGAAATGATGATTATATTTTATTAGCTTCAGATGTAGGATATTACCCAGGAAATTGGAGAGAACTTAGATTGCCTGGCATTTTAAGTAGTAAAAAACAAGAAAAGCGTTCACTACAATGGGTACAAAATATTGAAAAAGATAGACACTGTTTAGGTATTTATGCAAATCATGATCCGAATGTAACCATCGATGAATTATCAATATAATTAATTAGAAATAAAAAAAAGCCAGAAAATGTAATTTAATTATTACATTTTCTGGCTTTTTTATAGTTAAAAGATTAATCATATGTACGAACGTCTAAAGGTTGATAGTTAAGTAAACCTTCAAGTAACGATTCTTTAGTATCAAATAGTGGTGCTAATTCGCGATATTTTTCATCAATAAACCCTTCAGCAATCATATGATTGATAAGGGATTGTAACGGTTCGAAGAAACCATTAATGTTATATACACCGATTGGCTTTTGATGAATACCGATTTGTGCCCAACTATACATTTCAAAGAATTCTTCTAATGAACCGGCACCACCTGGCGCCATAACAAATGCATCTGCAAGTTCTGTCATTTTATTTTTACGTTCGTGCATCGAATCTACAAGAATGAGTTCACTGACTTTTTGACTCGTTATTTCTTTTTCATCAAGCATTTTTGGCATAACACCAATAGCTTTACCACCATGGTCTAATACACCATCCTGAATTGCGCCCATAATGCCTACAGAGCCAGCACCAAAGACCAATTCATAACCTTTTTCAGCCATATATTTTCCTAATTCATAGGCTTCTTTAACGTATATATCATTGTTACCTTTACTTGCACCACAATAAACTGCAATTTTCTTCATCATAATCCTCCACTATTATTATTGTTGTATAAGTAATTTAAATTGATGTTCGAAATGTTGTCTGTCTTGCCTTGTAAAAGGAGGAGGGCCTTTATGTCTTCCGCCTTGCTTTCGGATTTGAGCATTGATATAACGTTGATCTAACAACTGTTGAATATTATTATCATTAAACAAGAATCCTTTGTGATGCATAACAAATTTAACTTTATTTAGTAATAAACTTGCTAAACCGTAATCTTGAGTAATTACAATATCTTCAGAAGAGGCAAGTTGGACAACTTTATAATCTACAGATTCTGGCCCATCATCGACATAAACAGTTCGAACATGTTCAGGGTCGATTTGTGTTGAGAAGTGACTAAAACTACGTATAATTGTAACAAAAATGCCTGTCTCTTGTGTTAATTCAATAACTGAACTAACAACAGGACAAGCATCTCCGTCAATAATAATTTGTGTCATTAATGATTAAGCCTCTTGGTCGGCTTCTTTGTTTTGTTTAACAACACTTTTAGCTGTGTAATCTTTATATTTTTTGAATTCTTTTTTTCTAGCTTTTTCGGCTTCATCACGTAGTTTGTCTTCTTCTTTATGACGTTTCTCAATATTTTTTTGAAGCTTTTTGTCCATTTTTTTTGCTTCTTTACGATTTTCTTTTTCTAGCTTTTCACCTTTTTTCTCAGTTTTTTCATCGAGTTTACCAGGTGTTAAGCCAACTTTTTCTTCGTATTTCTGAGTTTTTTTCATATCTTTAATACGCTGTTTTTGGTTTTCTTCACGTAGTTTGTCTTCTTCTTTATGACGTTTTTCGATATTTTTTTGAAGCTTTTTATCCATTTTTTCAGCTTCTTTATGGTTTTGCTTAGCTAATTTTTCACCCTTTTTCTCAATGTAAGCAGGATCGTTTTCTTTTGCGAATTTTTTCAATTCGCGTTTATTATCGAATTCTTGTTTTTTGTCTCCAACATAGGCTTTTACGTCTGATGACTTATTAGAAATAGCAGATGTTGTTTTAGATGCAGCTCTTGAAGTTGCATCAGTCGCTTTTTTAACATCGGGATGTTCTTTTATCTTTTTACGTTCTACGACTAAAGGAACGATAATAATTGGTAAAACATTAATTGCTGTTTTGATGAGTTTCTTTTTGTCCATACTCGTTGCCTCCATTAAATTTACTATTTTTATCCATACCCTATGATACATGATAATAAACTAGAGATGCTAACAATAAAGAAGACTATTTTGGTAGTTTAATGAAATGATATTTTTCATTATTAACCATGGTATAAAAAAAGCCATCAAGTGATGTTGTGTCACTTAATGGCTAAATGTTTAATTTTAAATACCTTTACCGATTCCGAAACCGAAGTAAAGAATTGCAATAATAACTACTAAAATGATTCGATAAATGGCAAATGGTACTAATTTTACTTTATTAATTAAGTGTAAGAAAGTCTTGATAGCAATTAGTCCTACAATAAATGCTGCTAAGAATCCTAATAAATAGAATGGTATGTGTGCTAAGTGAATATATTCATAATGTTTTAATAATGATAAACCACTTGCTGCAAGCATAATTGGAACAGACATAATAAATGTAAAATCAGATGCTGCTTTGTGATTCATTTTCATTAAGACACCTGTTGAAATCGTTGATCCAGAACGACTAAAACCAGGCCACATTGCAATGGCTTGCGAAATACCGATTACAAATGCTTGGAAATAGTTAATTTGATCCACTGTTTGAGGATTGGTAACTTTTTCAGAATATTTATCAGCGATAATCATATAAATAGCACCTAGGAAAAGGCCAATCATAACTGTTGGAACACTGAATAAATATTTTTCTATTACATCGTCAAATAAGAAACCTAAAATACCTGCAGGAATCATACCAACTAATACATGTAATAAGTTTAGACGTTGAGGTTTAGAACGGCGTCCTGCTGTAGCATGTTGTTCAGGTTTATGTTTACCGATATGTAATAATTCAAAGAAACGTTCTCTAAACACCCATGCTGCTGCGAAAACTGAACCTAACTGAATCACGACTTTAAAAGTAAATGCAGATTGTTCACCTAAGAACTTTGTGGATTTCAACCACATATCGTCGACAAGAATCATATGACCTGTAGAAGAAACAGGTGCAAATTCGGTAAGGCCTTCCACAATACCTAAAATAAGACCCTTGATCAATTCAAGTAATAACATATTGTACCTACTTTCATTTATAAATGTTTTTTGATTACTATAAATTCACCATATTATCATAGCACACTCATTTCAACCCATGCTACTGTTAGTAATAACACTAGACCAAAGTATGAGAAAATCAAACGTCATAATATTGTCAAATGCACTATCGTTGTGCATATAACTACTAGACTTTATTATTGAGTCTATAACGAAATTTAGGTGATTAAATTGTGAAAAAATTAATGCAACTAGTATATAAATATAAAAGATATCCAGTTTTAATGCTTTTAGTATGTGCTACATTAGCTGTAACTGTGGTCGTACAAAATGTAGCAATAGCAGAATTCTTAAATAGTATGTTATTTAAAACTAAGCAATCGATTGGTTTTATTCTTACTATGATTATAATCGTACTTATGTTACGTGCGACTTTAAATTTTAGCAATCAATTATTAGGTGATCATCTCTCAAGTCATGTTAAACATGACTTGCGTCAACGTATGGTTCATATAGAATCAGAACGTCCTGTGGGTGAGCAGATGACATTAATAACAGAAACAATCGATGGAATTTCTCCGTTTTATCAAAGCTATTTACCGCAAGTATTTAAATCCATCATGATTCCTATGGCAATTATCATTGCTATGTTTTGGGTTCATCTGAATACAGCGTTAATTATGTTGGTAACAGCGCCATTTATTCCATTGTTTTATATCATTTTTGGTTTGAAAACACGTGATGAATCTAAAAATCAAATGACTTATTTAAATCAGTTTGGACAACGATTCCTTAATCTGACACAAGGTTTAATTACGTTGAAGTTATTTAATCGTACAAAGCATACGGAAAAACAAATCTATGAAGATAGCACTCATTTTAGAGATTTGACGATGAAAATATTAAGAAGTGCATTTTTATCGGGACTAATGCTAGAGTTTATTAGTTTGTTAGGTGTAGGTCTTGTTGCGTTAGAAGCAGCATTAAGCCTTGTTGTATTTCATACAATAGATTTTAAAACCGCGGCTATTACCATTATTTTAGCACCAGAATTTTACAATGCGATTAAAGACTTGGGCCAAGCATTCCATACTGGTAAACAAAGTGAAGGGGCAAGTGATGTGGTATTTGAATTTCTAGATCAGCCATCAAAGAATAAGCAATATGATTATAGCTATCAACAAGATCAAATACCGTTTATTCGGATAGATAACGTTTCATTTAAATATAATAATGAAATGGGACATGGATTTGCTATGAAACCTACTAATTTAGATATTTACGAACGTGAACATATCGCTCTAGTGGGGCCAAGTGGTGCTGGTAAAACGACATTATCTAAAATTATCACACGTACATTGGTACCTACGAATGGAGAAATAACATTTAAACATCAACATATGCGTATGGGGATATTAAGTCAAAAACCATATATTTTTACTGCATCAATTAAAGATAATATTTCGATGTTTAATGATATTGATGATGAAGTAATCGTTGATGTATTAGAAAAAGTACAGTTAAAAGAAAAAGTAATGTCATTACGAAATGGTATCCATACATTGATAGGTGATGGTGGAGAAACATTATCTGGTGGACAGATGAGAAGGATAGAATTATGTCGCTTGCTTGTGATGCAACCAGATTTAGTTGTACTTGATGAGCCGGCCACTGGATTAGATATTGAAACAGAACAAGTCATCCAAAGTGTGCTTGATGATTATTTCAAAGACACAACTCAATTAATTATAGCCCATCGAGATGCAACAATTAGAAAGGCAACGCGACGATTATATATGCAAGATGGTTGCATTATTAAAGATGATCAATTGATTTCAGTGAATAAAGAAGAAAATGGTGACGAATCATGAAATCACAAATACGATTTACAATAGATAAAGATTTAGTGATTGCAATTATAATAGGTATCATAGGAAGTTTAGTCGCCTTAGCGATGTTCTTTTTAAGTGGTTATATGGTGACACAAAGTGCATTAGGCGCTCCATTATATGCGTTGATGGTATTAGTCGTTTCTGTTAAATTATTTGGTTTTTTACGTGCCATTGCTAGATATTATGAAAGACTATATTCTCATCGAACGACATTCACTATGTTGAGAAACGTAAGAGTACAATTTTTTCAAGGTCTAGTTAAAGTAATACCAGACGTATATCGTAAGTTTAACTCGAGTGATTTAATTTCACGAATGGTAAGTAGAGTAGAAGCATTACAAAATATTTATTTACGAGTGTATTATCCACCGATAGTAATAGGAATGACAGCAATAATAGCAATGTGTGTTTACATCTTTCTATCACCTGCGCATGCAGCGTTAATTGCTGTGAGTATGATAATGACATTATGGGTCGTTCCTTTATTAAGTAGTAAAAGAGCACTAAAATTAAAACAAATTGTTAAAATTCAACAAAGCCAATTTTTAACTCGATTTTACGATTATCGCCAAGGTTATCAAGAATTACAACGATTTAATAAAGAAACGTCATTTAAAAATGATGTATTAGAACAATTGCAAACATTTGATCATTTACAAAAAAAGGAACAACGATTTTTAACTATATATGATTACATTCTCAATATTATTGCAATGGTGTCGATATTTAGCACGTTATACTTAGGTGCGATACAAATACAATCACAAACATTAGATGTGGTTTATTTAACAAGTATCGTACTAATGGTACTTACTTTATTTGAACAAGCTGTTCCTATGAGTAATGTTGCATATTATAAAGCAGATACAGACCAATCATTATATGATATTAATGAAGTGATTCAATACGACGATATAAAAAAAGTGAAAAATAGTCATGTAAATGACGAATCAGCACCTTTATTTGAATTGAACAATGTCACATTTAAGTATGAAAATCAAGAAACACCTGTATTAAATCGAATATCATTCAATGTGTATCAAGGTGAGAGAATAGCCATTATAGGTCCATCTGGAAGCGGCAAGAGTACACTGCTACAAGTCATGTTAGGATTATATCAAGTTCAAGAAGGGAGCGTTATTTATAACCAGTCTGATATCTTTCGAATAGAAGATGAATCTAAATACAGTGATATTAATGCATTGTTACAGTCCCAACAATTATTTGATGGCACTATAAAGGATAATTTACTAACAGATTGTAATGAGGATAAGATACAACATGTACTAAATTCGTTAGACTTATCTCATTTATCGTTGGAAGAATATATAACGATGGATGGAGAGACGTTATCAGGTGGGGAAATTCAACGATTAAGTATAGCTCGCTTATTGCTAAAAACAAAGGCTAAGATTTGGATGTTAGACGAACCAACGACTGGTCTAGATATTGAACATACAGTACAAATGATGCATTTACTACTTAAACAAGTTGAAACAATGATTGTATCTACACATGATTTACGTCTATTACCAGATTTTGATAGAATCATTGTCATGATAGATGGAGAAATCAAAGAACAAGGTAGCTATGAAACGTTAATTCAAAATAGAGGCTATTTATATCAAATGGAACAGTTGAATCAGTAACATAGGCATGACATGGTGTAGCAGAATACAAAAATGCTCTAAAATACTAAGAAGTACTTTAGAGCATTTTTATACTTTAAAAGTGTTAAAATCTAAACTTTAACTTTAAATTACCATGACAAAAGCTTAATTAATTATCTTTAGCTTCATTAAATGCATCGATGACTTTACCTAATAATCGGTTAAGTTCATCCACTTCTTCAAGTGATAATGATGATGCAGTTGCAACTTTTTCAGAAGCAGTGCTAAGTTCGGGTCTAATTTTTTCGCTTTTATCAGTCAAGTGAATAAATACTTCACGTTGATCGACTTCGGAACGTTCACGTTTGATTAAATCAACTTGTTCCATTCTTTTTAATAGTGGGGATACTGTACCAGTATCAAGTGCTAGTTCAGTCACAACCTTCTTAACGTTTACAGGTGACTCGTCCCATAAAATAGTTAATACAAGGAATTGTGGGTAAGTTAGATTGTACTTTTTAAAGACTTTGTTTGAGTAGTAGCGATTTACTTGTCTTTGAGCATTGTACAAACTAAAGCATAGTTGCTCTTTTAAATTATGTTGATCAGACATTAAAGTTCTCCTCCAGACATTCTATCCGTTTTTTTCTCTCTATTCGGATTGGAATCCGTCTATGTTGTGCGGAATATAATTCACAACACACTGTGATTCAATGTCATGCTAAAATTAAAGTATGTTTAAAGTTTAGAAGATATCTATCGTTAAATCAAGCAAAAAGATAATTTAATATTTATGTTATCATTTTTAAAAATACTTGTAATAGAAAAGGAATTTTACAATGAAAAATAATAATTTTAGAAAAATATCAATTTCTATCATTAGTGGTTTCCTAGGTAGTGGGAAAACCACGCTACTGACACATTATATTAGCGAATTATTAAAAATTGATGAGAAAATCAAAGTGATTATGAATGAATTTGGTTCATTTGATATCGATAGTCAAAATATAGACGCAAATATCGAAGTGCGATCAATCATCAATGGTTGTGTATGCTGCGACTTAAAGACAGATTTAATCACTCAAATTCAATCATTAATACAACAGGGTGATTGTAATCATATCATTATTGAGGCAACAGGAATTGCTAATCCTATAGAAATGATTGCCGCATGTCAAGATCCGACTATTATCGAATATATAAATATGCCTCAAATCATTAGTTTAGTGGATGCTGAACGATTTTTAAATAGGAATGATTACACTACATCTACTCAAACACTTATGGAAGAACAACTTGAAATAAGTGATTTATTAGTCGTTAATAAAACAGACTGCGTTGATTCTGAGAAATTACATAAAATTGAAGAAGAGTTGGTTCAAATTAATCCGCATGCGCCATATGTTTTAACAACATATGGACAATTTGATATCAAGTTATTAAATAATCCAACCATCGATAAAACTGTAAATCATAAACACCACCATCACCATGGTATTAAAAGCATGAAATATACATTTACAAGTCCCATTGATCGTCAGTTATTTTATCAATTTATAATGCAATTACCGAAAAACGTGATGAGACTTAAAGGCTATGTACAATTTAGAGATCAACCCAATGAAACCATTGAATTTCAATTGTCTTATGGATTGCCTGATTTCGGCCCAATCAATCAAGAATTGCCTTTAACAATTGTCATTATCGGAGAGCATATCGATATTAATCAACTCAGAAATAAATTGGATATGTTACAATTTACTTGATTTTAAATTCAACTGCTTCTAAATATACAGGATGAAATTACTAAATAATAAGGTCGTGATGATAATGGATAGAATAAAGATTAACCAGTACGTTGATTTTTCAAAAATGATTCAAGGATTTTGGAGAGCAAATGAATGGCAATATTCTGATCAAGAATTAAATCGTTTTATAAATCAACTTGTTGAACGTGGTATCACAACGATGGATCATGCCGATATTTATGGAGATTATCAATGTGAGTCTAGATTTGGTAGAGCATTACAGTTATCACCTAACTTACGTGATCAAATTCAAGTGGTATCTAAATGTGGCATTGTCTTACCTTCTGAAACTCAAACGTTTACTGATGGTCATCGTTATGACCATAGTCGTCAACATATTATTCAATCAGTCAATCATTCATTACAACGTTTGAATGTGGATTATTTAGATAGCTTATTAATTCATAGACCTTCACCATTAATGAATCCTGATGAAATTACGGATGCTGTAAAAGAACTTGTCGATGAAGGTAAAATCAAATCATTTGGTGTATCCAATTTTAATGAAACTCAGTATGATTTATTAAAACATAGCTTGAATCATGATAAATTGCATATTAGCATTAACCAACTAGAAGTGTCCCCATATCAAACAGACATTTTAAACAATGGTGTGATGGACAAAATGTATGAAAATCAAGTAAAAGTAATGGCTTGGAGTCCACTGGCAGGCGGTAAATTGTTTGATCCATCCGATGACAAAGCGAGCCGTGTGCGTACCATTATTGAACCTTTAGCACAAAAATACGAGGTTGATGACACGGCTATTATGATAGCTTGGTTGAATAAACATCCCAATGATATCATGCCGGTGTTAGGTACGCATAAAATTGAAAGAATTGATGCAGCTTTACCAGGATTATCTATTAATTTAACTGACCAAGAGTGGTTTGACATATACACTGCTGCAATGGGTCATGACATTTTATAAATAAAATGTTAGAAAGGATTTTATTAAATGAATAATGAAGATAGACATCAGAAACAACTTAAATTTGAACGCAATTTGATTATGATTCCTTATTTAATCTTTGCGATCATCGTACTCTTATGTAATATTTTTTACCCTGAGATAAAAGTAACAATGACGTTATTTGGATTGCTCTTTGCCTATAATTTAGGCTTACTATTTATCGCATTCATTCGTCATTTTAAACGTACGCTTATTTTAACTTTAGTATTAACAATATTAAGTGGTGCTGCTTTCTTTACACTATTATATGTGTTTGGAATCAACCATGAAATTTTTGGACAAATTAAAAAGTAAAATACCAATATTTAATGAAAAACTCTGTTATTTCAATGTTATAATTAATTTGAAATAGCGGAGTTTTTGTTTTTTATCAATTTATAAATGGGGAGTGTATCTGATGAATAAACGTAAAAAGATTTCTATTATCGGTGCTGGACAAACAGGTGCAACATTAGCTTTTATTTTAGCGAAAAATGAAAGCGCTGACATTGTTGTTGTAGATCGTCCACAATCTGAAAGTACAGTAAAAGGAAAAGCGTTAGACATTCAAGAAAGCGGGCCTATATTCAACTTTAATGTTGAAATTAAAGGTACTGCCGATTATTCAGAAACGAAAGACTCAGATATTGTAGTGATAACAGCAGGAATTGCTAGAAAACCAGGTATGAGTAGAGATGATTTAATACAAACAAACGAAGAAATTGTTCATTATAGTGCACAACAAATCGCCCAATATGCGCCCAATGCCATCATTATTGTATTAACTAATCCCGTTGATGCGATGACTTATTCAGCCTTAGTCGCATCTGGCTTCCCTAAACATAGAGTTTTGGGGCAATCAGGTGTATTAGATAGTGCCAGATATAAAACATTCATTGCTCAAGAGCTAGGAATTTCTGTTGAAGATGTACAAGGTTTAGTATTAGGTGGTCATGGAGATACAATGGTTCCATTAGTCAACTCAACTCAAATTAATGGAATTCCTTTAAAAGAACTACTTGATCAGCAAGTCATTGATCAAATTATTGATAGAACACGAAAAGGTGGAGCTGAAATCGTTCAACTGTTAGGAAATGGTTCAGCATATTATGCGCCTGCTGCTGCGATATATGAGATGATTGATGCTATTTTGAAAGACAAATGTCGTGTATTGGCAGCAATTACTTATCTTGAAGGCGAGTATGGCTATCGAGATATCTGCTTAGGGGTACCAATTAAACTAGGGCAAAATGGTGTAGAAGAAATATTAGAATTGAATTTAAGCCAAGAAGAGCAAAAGCAATTAGATACTTCAGCATTATCAGTTAAAAGTGTTAAAGAAGCACTTAATTATGGTTTTGAATAAAGCATTTAAGTCAAAAGATAAAACCTATCGTTTGCAATAAATTGAGTATATCTTTTTTAAATGATTTATTATTTAAAAGTGAGAATTATATGACTTTTGTAAGTAAATCGCATAGATAAAGCGCTTTCTTGATATAATTAGGGTGTAAGGTCAAGATAAAAAGGAGTCGGTGAATATGTCTAAAGGGAATCAAACTTCACAGGTAGTCAATAATCAAACTACCAAAAAAGAGAAAAAGGGGTATAAACCACTTTGGATTATCATTAGTTTTATCGTATTGATAGCCATATTGCTTTTACCTACACCCGCAGGCTTACCAGTGATGGCTAAAATGACTCTAGCGATACTAGCATTTGCTGTCATAATGTGGGTTACTGAAGCAGTGTCATACCCTGTTTCAGCAACATTGATTTTAGGACTGATAATTTTATTATTAGGATTCAGTCCAGTTCAAAATTTATCTGAGCAACTTGGTAATCCTAAAAATGGGAATGCCATTATTAAAGGCAGTGAAATATTAGGAACAAACAATGCTTTAACACTTGCGTTCAGTGGTTTTTCTACTTCAGCGGTAGCTTTAGTTGCAGCTGCATTATTTTTAGCAGCAGCGATGCAAGAGACTAACTTACACAAACGATTAGCATTATTAGTGTTATCTGTCGTGGGAAATAAAACTAAAAATATTGTCATAGGTGCAATACTCGTTTCAATTGTGCTTGCATTTTTTGTACCTTCTTCTACAGCTAGAGCGGGTGCAGTCGTACCAATATTATTAGGTATGATTGCAGCATTCAAAGTTTCTAAAGAGAGTAAGTTAGCATCATTATTAATTATAACGTCAGTACAAGCAGTTTCTATTTGGAATATTGGTATTAAAACAGCGGCAGCACAAAATATCGTTGCGATTAATTTTATCAATCAGAATTTAGGCCATGATGTATCATGGGGTGAATGGTTCATGTACGCCGCGCCATGGTCAGTTTTAATGTCTATCGCACTTTATTTTATTATGATCAAAGTGATGCCACCCGAACGTGAATCTATTGAAGGCGGAAAAGCATTAATTAAAAAAGAGTTAAACGATTTAGGACCAGTGAAACCGAGTGAATGGCGTTTAATCGTTATCTCTCTATTATTATTGGTATTTTGGTCAACTGAAAAAGTGTTACATCCAATTGATTCTGCATCAATTACATTAATTGCTTTAGGTATCATGCTCTTACCTAAAATTGGCGTTATTACCTGGAAAGGTGTAGAAAATAAAATCCCTTGGGGCACAATCATTGTATTTGGTGTTGGTATTTCACTAGGAAATGTATTATTAAAAACAGGAGCAGCACAATGGTTGAGTGATCAAACATTTGGTTTAATGGGGCTTAAAGGATTGCCGATTATTGCAACCATAGCACTGATTACTTTATTTAATATTTTAATTCATCTAGGATTTGCAAGTGCTACAAGCTTATCATCTGCACTTATTCCTGTCTTTATTTCATTAACATCAACATTACATCTTGGCGATCAATCTATCGGATTTGTTTTAATCCAACAATTTGTAATTAGCTTTGGATTCTTATTACCAGTAAGTGCACCACAAAACATGTTAGCGTATGGTACAGACGCATTTACAGTTAAAGATTTCTTGAAATCTGGTATACCATTAACGATAGTTGGCTATATATTAGTCATTATATTTAGTTTAACGTATTGGAAATGGTTAGGTTTAGTATAAATAATGAAAGTTAAATAGCTTGGCGGTCAAGGTGACCGTCGAGCTTTTTTTATGAATGAAATAGACGTTTTTAAATAAGAATTATGAACGATTTAGGTTAGATATTTATTTTTTTAGGATAAGGGTATAATTCAACAAAACAATGAATGTTAGGTGATTAAACAATGAAAGTTGGCGTGATATTAAATAGAGTATTTAGAATTCATCATAATCCGTTACTCGCTTATATTTGCAATCAATTAGGTAGTACAGATACATGTGTATTGATTATACCTAAAGAAAAGTTTGGTGATGAGGCACAATTAAAAGCATCATTTTATCATGGTACACTCAACGCTTTTATCAACACATTAAATCATTATCAAATTCAAACGAATGTAATGGATTATAATCATTTAATAGCGTTTTGTAAAAATCAACAATTAGACAAAGTTGTTATGGCAAGTGACATCATGAGTTATCATCATGAATCATATGACTATCCTCATCAAAAACAACGATTTCAAGAAGCTGGAATCAAAGTTGAAGCGCTTCGTGTACAACATTATTTTAGTCCACGTAAAACGTTTAACAATCAAGGGGAACCATATAAAGTGTTTACAAGTTTTTATAAAAAATGGCGACCATATGTAATAGAAAGACATAGAGCACATTATGAACTAAGTGATATTTCGAAAATAGTCGAGCCGGCATACGCCCCAACGCAAATTAATGATAGCCATAGTGGATTAACTGAAAAAGAAGTACAACAACAATGGCAAAGTTTTTTGAATAATGATATTCAAAATTATGAGTCAAATAGAGAGTATTTACCTGAAGTATTAACGAGTCAACTCAGTATTGCACTAGCTTACGGATTGATTGATATATTGCAAGTATTTAATGATTTATTACATGGTTATGAAAGCAACGAATCTAATTATGAAGCATTTATCAGAGAATTAATTTTTAGAGAATTCTATTATGTACTGATGACGCAATATCCAGAAACAGCCCATCAATCATTTAAAGAGAAGTATCGAAACATTGAATGGGTCAATGACAAGCAACAATTTGATCAATGGAAAAATGGTAAAACTGGATATCCTATTGTAGATGCAGCTATGCAAGAGCTAAATCAAACTGGATATATGCATAATCGAATGAGAATGGTGACATCACAATTTTTAACGAAAGATTTATTGATAGACTGGACATGGGGAGAAACTTATTTCAAAGATAAATTGATTGATTATGATAATGCGTCAAATGTGCATGGGTGGCAGTGGTCTGCTTCGACTGGGACAGATGCTGTTCCATATTTTAGAATGTTTAACCCTATTAAACAAAGTGAGCGATTTGATCCCAATGCACTATATATAAAACAATGGCTATCCACACTCAATCATGTAGATAGCCATCTATTACACGATACCCAAAAGCACATGCAATTATTGAAACAACAAGGTATTCAATTAGGTGTTGATTATCCTGAACCAATGGTTAACCACCAATACAGTCGTCAACGTGTGATGTCATTATTTAAAAGTTTGTGATAGATATGTAGTGCTAATGGAGGTTATTTGAATTGAGTTGTCTCAAAACGAATGACATATTTACTATTTAAGCCAAAACATGCAAACATATACAGCAACATATTCAAAAAAGGTTAAAATATACATATATTTTAATCGCAACTTAACACCAAGTGGGACGTCCCAATTTGGATATTTTCTTTCGAAATAAAAAGCTTGTAAAATAAACAAACCTATACCTAATGGTAAAAACATAAGACCGATACTTTTAGCATAGCTAAAACCGATATCATGCATAAAGTGACCTACAATGAGTTGTAGAATAATAATGATTGCTAATAAAATGATCAGATTTAACATCATTTTTGTAATCGAACTCCTTTTACAAATAAAATGATTGCTGACTGCATTAATACCATTAATAACACAAAGATAAATGTTTTTAGGTTAAATACACCTAGGACTTCATGGAATATTTTTAATGGTTCATTAATTAAATATACCGTATGAAGTCGTAAGAAGCGGCCCATATAAATACCTAAACCGTTTAAAAACATAAGAATAATAACTAATAGGCGATTAAGCCAGATGTGTTTGGTAAAATGTAGAATTTCCATAAAAATTAAGATCATGACATACATGGCTAAAAAGACGCCTAACATTAAATAAGTAAAGAATATCCATTCCTTTATATTCAATCCTACTAAGAAGTTGAATTGAAATTGATTTAAATGAATCAAATCAGTAATCATATAGAAGGTATTAGGTACAAGTAATAAAAAAATCATGCCAAATACAATAAATAAAGGCCATTCGAATTTTTTGATAGGTTTAAATAATTTTAATAATAAGCATAGTTCGAATGGTATATAAGCTAAAAATAAATTTAACGTCATAAAATTGAAAATCGTGGTTTCAAATAAAGATATAATAAACAGAATAATAAAATATATTCTAGCTATATAGCGAGGTTGCATCATTAACACTACTTTCATAACATACTTTGGTTGTCATTTGATTTAATACTTTCATCCGTTAAAATAAAATTGGACAACTGAGTTTTAATAATATCGTTCTGAGCAATAGTAATCAACCAAAAAAGTAAAAGCGGTAATAATTATCGTTTTAAATCATCTTTATATTTTATAGTAGAAATATTAATACGTCCGACTGTTAATTTGTTTTTAAATATATTACAATATATTGACTTTTAACGTATTGATGTAGTGAAAAGGTATGATGATATAGATACCAATATATGATAAATAAAGATATGTAAAATATAAGAGAGGGGGACATCGTTATGAGAAAACAATTATTTACACTCTACTTTAATATTTTCCTGATATTTCTAGGGATTGGACTGGTTATACCTGTGCTACCGGTTTATCTTAAAGATTTGGGCTTAAAAGGTAGTGATTTAGGTATACTAGTAGCTTCATTTGCATTAGCGCAAATGATTATTTCACCATTTGGTGGTAGGCTAGCTGATAAACTAGGTAAAAAATTAATAATATGTATTGGTCTTGTTTTATTTTCAATATCTGAGTTTATGTTTGCAGTAGGCCACTCATTTACAATTTTGGTTATTTCGCGTGTGTTAGGTGGCTTTAGTGCTGGTATGGTTATGCCAGGTGTAACAGGACTAATAGCTGATATCTCTCCGTCACAAGATAAAGCGAAGAACTTTGGTTACATGTCAGCAATCATTAATTCTGGTTTTATTTTAGGACCTGGTTTTGGCGGATTTTTAGCTGAGGTTTCCCATAGATTACCTTTCTATTTTGCAGGAGGGCTGGGGATTATTGCTTTTATTATGTCATTAATTGTGATTCACAATCCTAAGAAAATGACAACAGCAGGTTTCCCTCAATACGACCCAGAGCTCTTAACTAAAATTAATTGGAAGGTATTCTTAACACCGGTTATTTTGACTTTAGTGTTAGCATTTGGTTTGTCTGCATTTGAAACACTATTTTCACTATATACATCCGATAAAGCTGGCTATACGCCTAAAGATATTTCAATTGCTATCACAGGCGGGGGCATTTTTGGTGCCTTATTCCAAGTATTTTTCTTCGATAAATTCATGAAATTTACAACTGAATTGAATTTTATTGCATGGTCATTATTATATTCAGCAATTGTTTTAGTGATGTTGATTATCGCACAAGGTTATTGGACTATAATGCTCATTAGCTTTATCGTCTTTATTGGTTTCGACATGATTAGACCGGCGATTACTAACTATTTTTCTAATATTGCAGGTAATCGACAAGGCTTTGCAGGAGGACTAAACTCAACATTCACAAGTATGGGTAATTTTATGGGACCTCTAGTTGCTGGTACACTTTTTGATGTGAATATCGAGTTCCCATTGTATATGGCTATAGCGGTATCATTAAGTGGGATTGTCATTATATTTATTGAAAAAATGATAAGAACGCAATTAAATCGAAATTCAAAATGATAATAGACGCCATTCAGCGAAAACGTTGAATGGTTTTTATTTATTTTAAATATGAATACTTTGAAAAAGTACTAATATAACGTGACAAAACCCTTTAAATTTTTAATATTGTTTTCGAACGATTTTGAATGATTATGATACTTTTTCACTTAAAAAATTAGTTTAATGTATTAATTGAAGATAATTATTTCGTTTTTTAATGCTTTTATGTAACAAAAATAACAACTTCAGTAATATTACTGTTACAAATATTACAATCTATTTAAATTGTGACCCACATATCTAAAATTAAAAATTATTATGTTAAGATAGACAAAAATCGATTGAGAAATGTGGGTAAGGAGATGAATTTGAAAAACTTATTATTAAGTATCTTTGCAGTTATTTTGACAATATGTTTAATAGGTCTAATATTTTTAGCTACTAATCAAAATGCATTAGCTAAAGTACATCAGACTATTTGTACATTTTCAAAAGCAAATAAAGTATCTGCATTAGAGAAAACAATTAATTTTACTGATTTTAAAATAGCGAATGCTTCAGAAAAAAATGAAGACAATAATAATGACAAGCAACAAAAGACTACATATTTAAAAAAAGACAATCATAGATCATCAGAAAATCATTTTACGCCAAGAGAATGTAAAGTGATTGCATTAAATTATGCGAACAATCATTTAAATGAAAATTATGATTTAAAACAAGTTGATTATCAAAATCAATCATCAAATTATCAATATGTGAATCAACAAAATCAACAACAATCCAATATAGTAGTGAATGACAGCGGTCAAGTTGGGGAAAATCATTCACATATGAGATAGCACATGCTTACTAATGGGAGCATGTGCTTTTTTTGTGATTACTATATAAAGAACTAGTGTTAAAATATAGAGGATTAAGTTAAGTAATACCAGAGGTGAGAATATGGGTAAAACCAAAAAAACAAATGCAATGCGCATGTTAGATAGAGCAAAGGTAGCTTATCAAACTAACGTATTTGAAGTAACCGAAGAACACCAAACAGGTGAACAAATAGCAGCACTTGTGCATGCCAATGTTGAAGATGTTTATAAAACACTTGTATTAGAAAATGCTAACCATGATCATTTCGTGTTTGTTATACCAGTGAATGCAACGTTAGATATGAAAAAAGCTGCACATGAAGCAGGAGAGAAAAAATTAAATTTAATGCCTTTAGATCAGCTCAAACAAGTGACAGGATATATTAGAGGTGGATGTTCACCTATCGGTATGAAGCATTTATTCCAAACTGTTATTGACCAGTCTGCGCTACAAAGAGAACAGATATATATCAGTGGTGGCCAAAGAGGTATGCAAATCATTATCGCTGTCAAAGATTTGGTAGCAATGACAAACGCTAAAGTGACTTCGGTAATTCATGACTAAAGCACTAGCAGTAAAATAATAATAAAAAACACGGAAATACATGAACACAACTAGTCCATTTGATAGTGAATGTATTTTCGTGTTATTTTTGTCACAAAATGAATGTTTTTGATTGTTTTTGACAATTTTTGATTGAATTTTGTAAGCGTGCTCATTATAATGGTAATTGAGATGGGGTGGTTATATTGATATCTGAAAAACGACACGATTTAATTTTACAAGAACTTATAAAAAAGGATTTTCTGACACTCCAGGAATTAATGGATAGAACCGGTTGTAGTGCCTCTACCATTCGACGTGATTTATCTAAGCTGCAATTAGCTGGTAAATTACAACGTATTCATGGTGGTGCGACACTTAACCATAATCGAATGGTCGAACCAAGATTAACAGAGAAATTGACACAAAATTCACGAGAAAAGAAAGAAATTGCCAAACGAGCAGCTCGACAAATTAGAGATAATGAGTGTGTTTTTTTAGACGCTGGCTCAACAACATTAGAGATGATACCTTACATAGATGCAAAAGATATTATTGTTGTAACTAATGGTTTGACTCATGTTGAACAACTACTTAAAAAAGGGATTAAAACCTTAATGTTAGGTGGTCAAGTTAAAGAAAATACATTCGCTACAGTAGGTTCGAGTGCCTTAGAAACATTGAAGCGATATTGTTTTGATAAATCATTTATTGGAATGAACGGTATAGACGTAAAGTATGGTTTAACCACACCTGATGAACAAGAGGCGTTAATTAAAGATAATGCAATGCGACTTTCTAATGAAAGCTTTGTTGTTGTAGACGAAACGAAATTTAATCAAGTGTACTTTGCTAGAGTACCTGTGCAAGATAATACTCGAATCATTACCTCTAAACAGGGATTACAACATGTGAATGAAGCGTTTGCGGGACAATATGAATTTTTAGGAGGGACAATATGATATATACAGTTACTTTTAATCCATCCATTGACTATGTCATGTTTGTAGATGACTTTAAGATAGATGGTTTAAATCGCGCTCAAGATACAAATAAATTTGCCGGTGGTAAAGGTATTAATGTTTCTAGAGTGCTAAAGACTTTGGGTGTTGATTCTACAGCATTAGGATTTGCTGGTGGATTCCCAGGAGATTTTATAGCTCAAACATTAAAAGATAGTGATATTCACACAGATTTTGTGCAAGTAGATGAAGATACGCGTATCAATGTTAAATTGAAAACAGGTCAAGAAACAGAAGTGAATGCACAAGGTCCTAATGTGACTGATGCACAATTTCAATCATTATTAAATCAAATTAAAGAAACGACAGACAATGATACTGTTATCGTCGCTGGTAGTGTACCAAAGAGTATTCCGAGTGATGCTTATGCGCAGATTGCTAAGATTACAAAACAAACAGGTGCGCAATTAGTCGTTGATGCTGAAAAAGATTTAGTTGAATCAGTGTTAGAATATCAGCCACTATTTATTAAACCTAATAAAGATGAATTAGAAGTTATGTTTAATACATCAGTTAAAAGTGATGAAGATGTTATTAAATATGCTAAACAAATCTTAGATAAAGGTGCACAATCAGTCATTGTGTCATTAGGTGGAGATGGTGCAATTTATGTGGATCGTCAACAAAGTATTAAAGCTGTAAATCCAAAAGGCAAAGTGATTAATACAGTTGGCTCAGGTGATAGTACGGTAGCAGGTATGGTCGCAGGGTTAGCTACTGGTTTATCTGTGCAAGATGCATTTAAACAAGCAGTAGCATCAGGAACTGCTACTGCATTTGATGCAGATTTAGCGACAAAAGATGCAATAGAAAATATCAAATCACAAGTTACGATTTCTGTACTTGATGGGGAGTGAATAATATGAGAATAACAGAATTATTAACCAAAGATACGATAGCAATGGATTTATCTTCATCAGACAAAAATGGTGTTATCGATGAGTTAGTGCATCAACTTGACAAAGCAGGTAAATTAAGTGATGTACCATCGTTTAAAGAAGCAATTCATAACCGAGAATCACAAAGTACAACAGGTATCGGTGAAGGTATTGCGATTCCACATGCAAAAGTGAGTGCTGTTAAATCTCCAGCGATTGCATTTGGTAAATCAAAAGCTGGAGTAGATTATCAAAGTTTAGATATGCAACCAGCACATTTATTCTTTATGATTGCTGCACCAGAAGGTGGCGCTCAAACGCATTTAGATGCATTAGCAAAGTTATCAGGCATTTTAATGGATGAAAATGTACGTGAAAAATTAATAAATGCATCATCACCAGAAGAAGTATTACAAATTATTGATGCGGCAGATGATGAAGCAACAAAAGAAGAAGAAGCAGAAGCACAACAAAATGAAGCGGATGCAGCAGCTGCTTCAACAGGTGCAAGCGCAGAAGATAACGAACCGTACGTTTTAGCTGTCACAGCTTGTCCTACAGGTATCGCACATACGTATATGGCACGCGACGCTTTGAAAAAGCAAGCTGAAAAAATGGGTGTCAAAATCAAAGTAGAAACAAACGGTTCAAGTGGGATTAAAAACCATTTAACAGAACATGATATTGAAAAAGCATCTGGTATTATTGTTGCAGCAGATGTGCATGTTGAGACAGATCGTTTTGATGGTAAGAATGTTGTCGAAGTACCAGTAGCTGATGGTATTAAACGACCAGAAGAATTAATTAATACTGCGTTAGATACAAGTCGTAGACCATTTGTCGCTAGAGGCGATCGATCAGGTAGTAATAAGGAAGAGAATGAAGAGAAATTAAGTCCAGGAAAAGCATTTTATAAACACTTAATGAATGGTGTTTCTAATATGTTACCACTTGTTATTGCTGGTGGTATCTTAATGGCAATCGTGTTCATTATAGGACCCAATTCATTTGATCCTAAGAGTGCTGAACACAATGCTTTCGCAGAGCAACTATGGAATATTGGTAAAAACAGTGCCTTTGCATTAATCATTCCAGTATTAGCAGGTTTCATTGCTCGTAGTATTGCAGATAAACCAGGATTTGCAGCCGGTTTAGTTGGCGGTATGTTAGCCATTTCAGGTGACTCAGGATTTATTGGCGGTATCATTGCTGGTTTCTTAGCTGGTTATTTAACACAAGGTATTAAATATATGACACGTAAGTTACCTCAGTCATTAGAAGGTTTAAAACCAACATTAATCTATCCATTATTATCAGTAGCAATTACTGGTTTATTAATGATTTACGTATTTAACCCACCTGCTTCATGGTTAAATCACCTATTGTTAAATGGATTAAATGGACTTTCAGGTTCAAATATTATGTTACTTGGTTTAGTTATTGGTGCGATGATGGCAATCGATATGGGTGGACCATTTAACAAAGCTGCTTACGTTTTCGCAACAGCAGCACTTACAGAAGGTAATGCAGCGCCAATCACTGCTGCAATGGTTGGAGGTATGATTCCACCATTAGCAATTGCAACAGCAATGCTTATCTTCAGAAAGAAATTCACAAAAGAACAAAGAGGTTCAATTGTACCTAACTATGTGATGGGTGCATCATTCATTACTGAAGGTGCGATTCCGTTTGCAGCAGCTGACCCAATTCGTGTGATTCCATCAATGATGATTGGTTCAGGTGTTGGTGGTGCGATTGCATTAGCATTAGGTTCAAGAATCAATGCGCCACACGGTGGTATCTTTGTTATCGCAACAACTGACTTTAGCCATATTTTACAAACATTATTAGCTTTAGTTGTAGGTACTTTAGTTTCTGCCTTAATATATGGTTTCTTAAAACCAAAATTAACTGAAAATGAAATTGAAGCATCTAAAGCAATGGATGAATAATAGACTTTTAGCCCTTGTCGTTTAACCGACAAGGGTATTTTTATTTTTACGAAATTAAATATTGAATTGTATGATATGAATAAAATGAAAGGTTGTAGTAAAATAACAATCGAATCATTAGTATTAGAAAAGAAGGTATTGATATTGAAAGAATATTTACTTATAAACGGTCAGATTTATACAGAAAGTCAAAAAATAGAACATGGTTTTATACATATTAAAGATAGCAAAATAATGGAAATAGGTTCTGATAAAGATAGATTGAACACTTTAAGTAAATCGTATCCTACGGTAGATGCACAAGGTCATCATGTTATTCCAGGATTTATAGATATACATATCCACGGTGGTTACGGCGAAGATGCGATGGATGCCTCAATGGATGGTCTTAAACATTTATCTGAACAACTATTATCTGAAGGAACAACATCATTTTTAGCAACAACGATGACACAATCAGATGATAGTATTCATCGAGCACTCCAAAATATTGCAAATTATTATCAAATTCAAAATAGGCATGATGCTGCAGAAATTGTAGGTATTCATCTCGAAGGTCCATTTATTTCAGAACATAAGGTAGGCGCGCAACATCCTAAATATGTTCAAAGACCGTCTATTGAAAAGATTAAGACATTTCAAAAGACTGCCAATCAATTGATTAAAATTATTACTTTTGCACCTGAAGTTGATGGTGCAACTGATACATTAAAAGCTTTAAATAACGACATCATATTTTCAATGGGACATACAGTAGCTACATATGATGAAGCAAATGAAGCTGTTGATAATGGTGCTAAACATATTACACACTTATATAATGCAGCAACAGGCTTTGGACATCGAGAACCCGGTGTTTTTGGAGCGGCATGGTTAAATCAAAACCTAAATACAGAAATTATAGTTGATGGTGTGCATTCACATCCAGCGGCCGTAGCAATGGCTTACCAAAATAAAGGCAATGAACATATGTATCTCATTACAGATGCGATGCGTGCAAAAGGGATGCCAGAAGGTGAATATGATCTAGGTGGACAAAACGTTATTGTGAAGAATGAAGAAGCACGATTAGATTCAGGTGCATTAGCTGGTAGTATCTTAAAAATGAATGATGGTTTGCGTCATTTAATCACTTATACAGGTGCTTCAATTAAAGATTTGTGGCGTGTGACAAGTTGGAACCAAGCGATAGCGTTAGGTATCGATCAAACAAAAGGTAGTATTAAGGTAGGGAAAGATGCTGATATTGTGATTGTTGATGATACGATTTCAGTCCTTATGACGATTAAGAATGGTTATATTCATACATTTTAGATTTGAGGAATAACTTGACTAAATCGGGGTATTAGTTTTAAATGTTATGTTGTAATTCTATAAACATAAATCAACCAAATGAAATATTTTTATGATAGAATAAAATCAATTACATTTTTTTAGGGGGTGTCGCAATGGGAAGGTCTTAGCATGTAAATATCATTTAAGCCAATTCGAAAATTTTAATTACGTGTTAACCATGTGTGACACAGATAATATGGAGGTGAATCCCTAGAAATAGGGAATTAATTGGAAACTTCGACCATAATTAGTTTAATTGTATTTTTTCTTTTAATTGCATTAACAACAGTATTTGTCGGATCTGAATTTGCGCTTGTCAAAGTAAGATCTACGCGTATCGAACAATTAGCAGATGAAGGTAACAGTGGTGCTAAAATCGTTAAGAAAATGATTGCTAACCTTGATTACTACTTATCTGCATGCCAACTTGGTATAACAGTAACTTCATTAGGTTTAGGTTGGTTAGGTGAACCGACATTTGATAAATTACTACATCCATTATTCGAACTAATGCATTTACCAAGTGCATTAACGACAACAGTTTCATTTGTCATTGCGTTTATTGTAGTAACCTATTTACATGTCGTATTAGGTGAACTTGCACCTAAATCATTCGCTATTCAACATACAGAGAAAATGGCGTTACTATATGCTAGACCGTTATATTACTTTGGTAATGTCATGAAACCTTTAATTTGGTTAATGAACGGTTCGGCTCGTGTAATTCTTAGAGTGTTTGGTGTAGATCCAGATGCACAATCGGATGCAATGTCAGAAGAAGAAATCAAAATCATTATTAATAATAGTTATAATGGTGGCGAAATCAACCAAACTGAGCTTGCATATATGCAAAATATCTTTTCTTTTGATGAAAGACAAGCTAAAGATATTATGGTTCCCCGAACTCAAATGATTACGTTGAACGAGCCTTTTAATGTTGATGAACTATTAGAAACGATTAAAGAATACCAATTCACTCGATATCCTATCACTGAAGATGGTGATAAGGACCACGTTAAAGGATTTATAAATGTTAAAGAATTCTTAACTGAGTATGCATCTGGTAAAACAATCAAAATTGCTAACTATATACATGAGCTACCGATGATTTCAGAGACAACACGTATTAGTGATGCCCTTGTTAGAATGCAACGTGAACATGTTCATATCAGTTTGATTATTGATGAATATGGTGGTACAGCAGGTATTTTAACAATGGAAGATATTTTAGAAGAAATTGTCGGTGAAATCAGAGATGAATTTGACGATGACGAAGTGAACGACATCGTTAAATTAGAGGACAACAAATATCAAATTAATGGTCGAGTGTTATTAGACGACTTAAATGAACAATTTGGTATTGAATTCGAAGACTCAGAAGATATTGATACAATCGGTGGATGGTTACAATCTGAAAATACAAATCTTCAGAAAGACGATTTTGTAGATACAGATTACGATCGTTGGATCATATCAGAAATTGAAAATCACCAAATTATTTGGGTAACTTTAAATTATGAATTTAACCAAGAACGCCCAACATATGAAGTTAATTCAGATGAGGAACAAACGGATTAACAATGATATATGATGAAAAGACGCTTAAGCTATAATGTTTAAGCGTCTTTAATTACGTGTATTATAGTATGGTACACATTTGCTTACGTATTTCAACAACGAAGACATATGAAAGAGAGTGGTAAGAATGAATATTAATGATACACAATATTTAAATAATGGTTATCCTATGCCATCGATTGGCTTAGGTGTTTATAAAATAACAGATGATGAAATGAATGAAGTGATTAATACCGCTATTGAAGCAGGTTATCGTGCATTTGATACGGCATATTTCTATGGTAACGAACAGTCCTTAGGGCAAGCGTTAAAGCAAACAAACGTTGATAGAGAAGATTTATTTATTACATCTAAATTATGGAATGATTATCAAGGATATGACAGTACAATTCAATATTTCAATCAATCTTTAGAAAATTTAGGTCTTGAGTACCTAGACTTGTTTTTAATTCATTGGCCTTGTGAAGAAAATGGCTTATTTATCGAAAGTTATAAGGCATTAGAAACGCTTTATCATGAAGGTAAAGTCAAAGCCATAGGCGTTTGTAATTTTAAACAACATCATCTAGAGAAACTAATGCAAGAAACAGAAATAGTTCCTCAAATTAATCAAATAGAGTTACATCCATACTTTAATCAACAAGAATTACAAGATTATTGTGATCATCATGATATTAAAGTCACTGCATGGATGCCATTAATGAGAAATAAAGGGTTATTAGATGACCCAGTTATTACGGACATGGCTAAACGATATCATAAAACGGCAGCACAAATTGTTTTACGTTGGCATTTAGCACATAATCGTATTATTATTCCTAAATCTAAAACACCTAGTCGAATTCACGAAAACTATAATATTTTAGATTTCAATCTTGAACTTACAGATGTAGCACAAATTGACAGTTTAAATCGAAATGATAGACAAGGTAAAGATCCAGATGAAGTAGCGATAGGCGATTTGAAATAAATGAGTTGAAGTAATGCGACACAATACTAATCATTGTATGAGTGAAAAAGTCCATTAATCTTATTTTTGAGTTCATTTAAATTTACAAAAGTAGTGATTTTCAATAAATATTGTGATAAACATTAATGTAATATTAAGATTTTGTAAATACAAAGGCTCTAAGTAGAATACACTATTAAGTAATTGATAAAATAATATTAAACCAATTACTAGAAAAGGATGTCATTGAATGAATATAAGAGTCATCATTCCTTGTTATAATGAAGGGGAAGTCGTATTAAAAACATATGAAAAGCTGACTGAGATATTAAAGCAAGATAGCATCAATAAACAATATGAATACGATTTACTATTCATAGATGATGGCAGTAAAGATTCAACTATTGATCATCTACAAAATTTAGCATTAGCTGACCACCACGTCAAATACATCTCATTTAGTAGAAATTTTGGTAAAGAGGCTGCTATGGTGGCAGGCTATCAACATAGTGAACATTGTGACGCTGTAGTTATGATAGATGCTGATTTACAACATCCGCCAGAATTTATTCCGCAAATGGTTGAAGGATATAATGAAGGTTATGATCAAGTGATAGCAAAACGTGATCGTAAAGGAGAAAATGTCGCTAGAAAATCGATGACACGTGCTTATTATAAATTGATTAATGCCTTTGTGGAAGATGTACAATTTGAAGATGGCGTAGGTGACTTTAGATTACTAAGCAAGCGTGCCGTACAAGCACTGACATCTATGGATGAATATAACCGATTTTCAAAAGGATTATTTGAATGGATAGGTTATAATACGAAAGTATTCACCTATGAAAATGTAGAACGTGAAGCAGGAGAATCGAAATGGTCATTTGCCAAATTATTAAATTATGGTATTGATGGCTTAATTTCGTTTAATAATAAACCATTAAGAATGATGATTTATCTAGGTATGTTTACATTTTCGCTCAGTGTACTATATCTCGTATATCTTTTAATTAATATCATGATCTCAGGTGTGAACATTCCTGGTTACTTCACAACAATAACTGCGATTACACTTTTAGGTGGTATTCAGTTAATGTCCATAGGAGTCATTGGTGAGTATATTGGTCGTATCTATTATGAAGTGAAAAAGCGTCCTAAATATATTGTTCAGGCCACAAATATTGAACCCGAACAAACATCTGAAATATCACAGGAGTCAAAAGACTCAGACAAGGCACAATCTAGAAAAAATCAATCTGAACACTATCATCAAATTAGAAGATTTGATGCACATAGACATCAACCGACATATCAAGCAACACAAAATAATGATGAATATAAAGAACATGTTCATTAAACAAAAAGCTTACAGGCTATGGATCAGTCCATGAGCTGTAAGCTTTTTATAATTTGATTTACCGACAACGAAAAAAACAGGCTGGGACATAAATATATATTTCAAGTTACATTCATATTTAGGCAGTAGTTGACTGTAAAGTCATTCTTTTTCTTAAAGAAATTAGAATGACTTACACATGAGTATTAACTCATGTGTTCAGATTAAGTTTAAGAGGTATACATGAACTTAAAAGTTCATGCATAAAACCGTCTAAGTAATGAATTACAAAGACGGTCTAATGTACCAAGCTTTTTCATTTCTAGTCAACTTTGCCGGGGTGGGACAACGATAAAGAAATACTTTTTCTTTAGAAATTAGTATTTCTTATGCATGAGTTTCACTCATGTATTCCTATTTTAAAGTACACATTAGCTGTGGCTAATGCGTAAGAACCACTTCATATTCAATGATTAGTGGTTCTTTATTATTTCTGTCCCACTCCCTTAAATATACGTTGCCATATGATAAATAATATGAATAGTACATAGATGATAGTAAATACATACCAAAAAGGTGTGAGTATCATCATAGCTATAAATGCGATGATAATTAATATCGTACCAATTAGCATAGGATGCTTGATTGTTTTTAAAATAGGTAGATGATCAAGCTCCGATACATTAAATGTACCTACAAATAATAATACTGCACCGATAATGAAAATAGCTGGAGCTAAGTATGGTAACGACATATAGACAGATTGTTCACTGGAAATATCAGTTATAAACTGCGTTAAACTGATGACAATGGCAAATATCACTGCAATGAACTTTTGGTCTTTTATCATGAAAGGGTTAATTTTTTTATTTAAATAGAGTTGTAATAATGCCCATACAATAAATAAAATCATCGTATAGATTGAAATGAAATTATATTTTGCGACTACAATTAAATCGATAATAGCATTTAATGAAATAGCTATTAGTATTGAACTAAATCGAAGTTGTTTAAATTGGTGCAAATATAAATCTATTCCTACAATGAGCAATACTACGGCAATATTAATTAATATATATAGAATCATGGTGTACTCCTATCCGTAATACTTCATTCAATTATTATATCAATTAACATAAACTTAATCATTATATAACACTCGAAATTGTTAAAGTTATATTAAATGAGTTTAAACACCCTTCATATTACTCCATAACAATGTGTGTAATTGTGGCAATACATATACATTATTCATATCGCTACTAGTCATAACACGTTCGACTAATTGTTCATAACGTTGTAATAGTTTAGAAGTATGGTTGTCGACCTCTTCATCTAAATAAGGATTACCCACTTGTAAATAAAATGGTATAGATGGATAACGATGATGAATCATTTTAGCAAATTCGAAGTCATCCTCATCAAAAATGACGACTTTTAAATTAAGTGATTCAGGTACACACTGTTCAATAACACTATCTAAAATATCCAAATTAGGTTTCATATTTGAGCTTGGCGGTTTAGGACTAATTGTTAAGTCATCGATTTGAGTCATCCATGGTTGGAATTTACTACCTTGTGTTTCAAGGGCAGTTTGAATATGATGTTCTTCAAATAAATCTACTAAATCTTGGATACCTTTAATAAGTGCTGGGTTTCCACCAGAAATTGTGACGTGATTAAAATTGTCACCACCTACTTCACGCAATTTGTTATAGATTTCTTCTGCAGACATTAATTGAATATCTTCTTTAGCACTACCATCCCATGTAAAGGCAGAATCACACCAACTACAGCGATAATCACAACCTGCAGTTCTAACAAACATTGTTTTTCTACCAATGACGCGTCCTTCGCCTTGAATCGTTGGACCAAATACTTCTAATACAGGTATTTTAGCCATTATTGATCACCCTTAGGACGATATACGACATAGCTTGTAGGTGTTTCACGTAAATAAACTTGGACACATTTTGGTTGATTCTTTTGATCTTTAAGATATGATTGCACCATTTGATAAATAGTTTGAGCAACAATTTCTGTAGAAGGACTTTTACCTTTGAATTGAACTAAGTCATTTAATAAATAATGATCAAATTGGTCATGAATGAGTTTTTTTAAATCACTAAAATTTACTAAAAAACCATTGTGATCTAATTCATCTCCAGCTATGGTAATATTTACGAAATAAGTGTGTCCGTGAGTACGCATACATTTTCCAGCGTCTTCACTTGGGATATAATGTGCTGCTGAAAAGTTAAAGTCTTTATTAAGTTCGAATTGATAGGGATGATTGACAGTAGGATAGATTTGTTGAATCATCTTATTGTACTCCTTTCTTCGCAAGATATTGGTCGAGTCCGCGCGATCTTAATTGGCAAGCAGGGCATTCACCACAACCATCTCCAATAATACCGTTATAACAAGTTAGCGTATTTTCACGAATATAGTTTAATACCCCAAGATTATCAGCTAGTTCCCATGTTTGTGCTTTATCTAACCACATTAATGGCGTGTGAATCACAAAATCTCTGTCCATAGACAAGTTTAATGTTACATTCATTGATTTAATGAAACTATCACGACAGTCTGGATAACCTGAGAAGTCAGTTTCACAAACCCCGGTAATGATATGTTTAGCTTTAATTTGATAAGCTAATGCACCAGCGAATGATAAGAACAGTAGATTACGTGCAGGTACGAATGTATTTGGAATACCATCTTCTGTATCTTCAATTTTTAGATCATGTTGTGTTAATGCATTAGGTGTCAGTTGCGATAACAACGACATATCTAATATGTGATGTTCAACGTTTTGTTCTTGAGCAATTTTTTTAGCTACTTCAATTTCAGCATCATGTCTTTGTCCATAATTAAAGGTAATGAGAATAACATCTTTAAAATGCTTTTTAGCATAAAACAAACATGTTGTACTGTCTTGGCCTCCGCTAAAGACGACTATGGCTTTGTTTTGATCTAGAGTGTGTTGTACCATGATTTTTCCTCCTATATATCATGAGTCACTAAAACAGAAAATTAAGGCATAAAAAAAGCCTATCTCTATAAAAAAGATAGACGACAGATTGTAAATACACATATAATTTTAAAGAACGTATTAAAATGATATGTCTATTTACAAACAGAAATTGAATTCAGTGTCTAGTTTTTTATAGAGGGTTTCGGCTAGGAACCTCTGATAAATATATATTTTGTACGCAACATAGAATAAATCAATTCATATGTAAAATCAAGTAAATTTTTGTGATAATAGTGTTAAGGACATATCGAATAACGAATATTAATGTAATGGAGCGTAATCATGATAGTAGTGATAGATAATAAAGATTCATTTACTTATAATTTAATTAATTATTTTAAAATGGCTACACGAGATATGGTAAACGTCATTGATGTAGAGGAGATTAATATCGAGGAATTAAAGGCGCTAAAGCCTAAAGCTATCGTTATTTCGCCGGGTCCTGGGCGACCTAGTGATTATCCTATTTTATTTAAAGTGATGGATGACTTTTATCAGCACATACCTATTTTGGGGGTCTGTTTAGGATTTCAAATGATTTGCCAATATTTTGGAGGAATAATTATACATAGAGATAGACCAATACATGGTCATACGACATTATTAAGCCACTATGGTGAAGGGATGTTTCAAGGACTGCCAGAGAAATTTAATGTAATGTTATATCATTCTTTACAAGTAGATGAAAATAGCATTCCAAGCGAATTGAATATTACGGCTAAGGGAGAAGATGATGTCATTATGGGATTACAGCACGATAAATATCCTATATACGGATTACAGTATCACCCAGAATCCATTTTAAGCGAACAAGGCCAAAACCAGATTCAAAACTTTATAGATATTGTAGGTGAAAATAGTGACTATCAAATTTAACTATCGCTATTACTTAGACGACAATCAATTCGAAATCTATCATCTTGAATTAGATCAATTGATTGAAAAAAAGATAGCTAAACATATGGATGAAGTGGGGCATGTGATACGTTTTGCAGAATTACAACAACAACAAGGTCGTTATGTCGCGTTATATGTAACATATGAAGCGGCTCGTTATTTCAACCCACAAATGGATGTGTGCCATGTAGAAGAAGGTGGTGTCTTAGCAATTGCATATAGCTTTAAAGTTGCCAATCACATAAATGAATCTACAAAATTGAATGATGTATCATATAATTCGAAACATCATTTTAAATTTATAGAATCCAATCAACAAATGAAAGAAAAAATCAAAAGCATTCAACATGCAATTGTCGAAGGAGACACCTATCAAGTGAACTATACTACCCGATTAACTGATAACATCTATTTTCCCATTCATCAGTTATATCGACAATTAACTACTGTAGCGAATGGTAATTACACGGCCTTATTAGATACAGATGAGGTCAAAGTTGCATCTATTTCTCCTGAATTATTTTTTCAGAAAGGAATATTTAATGGTGAAACGAACGTATTAGTTAGTAAGCCAATGAAGGGTACAATGCCGAGAGGTGAAACGAACGAAGAAGATCTACAAAACTACCATCAGCTTCAACAGTCTGAGAAAGATAAAGCTGAAAATGTAATGATTGTAGATTTATTGCGTAATGATATTTCTAGAATAGCAATGACAGGGAGTATTATTGTTTATAAATTATTTTTTATAGAAACGTATCATACGGTTCATCAAATGACGAGTATGGTCACAGGGAAATTACCGTCAGAAGTGACCCTTGAAATGATTTTAAGTGCTATTTTCCCGTGTGGTTCTATTACTGGTGCACCAAAGATAAATACTATGAAATTAATTCATTCTTTAGAACAAGTTCCAAGATACATATATTGTGGAACGATTGGATTATTAGTGCCTAACGGTAAGATGATATTTAATATACCTATACGTACGATTGAGTATCGACATCAGCAAGCGATTTATGGTGTTGGTGCTGGGATTACGATTAACTCTAACCCAGATAATGAAGTCCAAGAATTTTATGATAAGACGAGGATACTGGAGAGGTTATAATGTACTTATTTGAAACAATGAAATTAGAGAATGGTCATATTGCACGACTTGCTTATCACAAACAACGAATAAGTCAATCTAGTAACAAATTGAATATGACTTTTAATGAGTTAGACTGGGAACGTCTTATTCACTCGATTCAATCTGAATATCAAGAAGGTAGTTATCGTTTGAAAGTGATGTTACAAGAAGAAGGCCATTTCGACTATTTAGTAGCACCACTAACATCTAAATCATATTTTACTGCGTCTTTAGTACGTGAACATTCTAATACATCTCATCTAACAATAATTAATAAAACATCGAATAGAGACCATGTATCTTATGATTTAGATACTGATTTAGCACTCATATTTGATAAGAATGGCAAGATTTTAGAATTTAATATTGGGAACGTTATGTTTAAAGAAAACGGATATTATTATACACCTCATTATAATGAAGATTTTTTATTAGGATGCATGCGGCAATCATTAATAGATGAAGGTTGTTTGCAAGAAAAAAACTATTATGTTGATGAATTAATAGAGAAATTGAATACTAATAAAGTAGAGGTATTTTTATTAAATAGTTTGCGAGAGGTTGCCGACGTTACAATTTACCTATAAAATTAACATGAAAGTAGCGCGAAATATTATCAAATGGAGTAGATAATGACATTATTATGGATAGGATTATTAATTGTTGTAGCAGTTGTAAATAAAGTTATCGTTAATCGATTATTACAAAAGAGAGCACAAGTATTCGCACGTATCGTTGCAACAGTTACTACCATATGTGCCATTATATTAGTATATTTATTGATTAAATCACTGATGCCTTTTGTAATAGAGCGTATGAACGTATTTTATCATCATTAAAGACTTTTGAGGTGAAGGTATGAAAATATATAGTCAAGGAGACCAAGCCATCGTAATATCAATAGAGAAAAAGGTATCAAAAGATCTTACTGAAGATTTATTAGCCTTGCGATCATATTTAAATGAAAAAAATTACTCGTTCATCATAGAAATAGTACCTACTGAATCGGACATGATGATTATTTATGATGCACGAGATATGATTAAACATCATCATATACAATCACCATTCTTATATATGAAAGCGCTCATTGAATCAATTAAGTTGGAAATAAAACATGATAATAAAACGCAATCACCATTCCAAATTCCTATTGTGTATGGAGATGAATATGGGCCGGACTTAGAATCATTATTAAAACATTTAAAAATGGATGAATCACAATTTAAAGCACTTCATACAGGAAGTGATTACTTTGTATCAATGATGGGATATTCACCAGGATTTCCATATTTAACAGGAATGCATAAAAAATTATTTGTGAATCATACAAGTAAAGAAAAGAAATTTATTCCGGCAGGTTCAGTCGTCATTGAAGGTAAGAAATGTGGTATCGTTACGACTGACACATATAATGATTGGTTGGTCATTGGATATACACCAACACAACTTTTCTTTCCAAACAAAGATGATTTTTCACTCTTAAAACTAGGCGATAACGTACAATTTATTGCTAAAGATAAAAACGAATTGGATTTAGGAGACTTTAAAACATGTCAATCATAATAGAAAATAGCGGTTTGTTTAGTAGTTTTCATGATTTTGGGAGACACGGATATGAACACAATGGTGTGATACCAAGTGGTGCACTTGATAGTTTGTCACACGAAATTGCTAATCGATTAGTAGCTAATGATAAAAATGAAGCCACACTCGAAATGACCCATAAAATGCCAACGATTCGTTTTACGGAACCAACATTAATCGCATTAGCAGGTGGTAATTTTAAAGCAGAGACACAAACAATGAAGGTCTTTCCATATAAGTTATATTTAATGAAAAAAGATGATGTGTTAAAGTTTGAAGAAACGAACAGAACATCACGTGTCTATTTAGCTGTCGGTGGAGGCTTTAATCTAGAAGAATGGTTAGGTTCTACATCAACAGATTTTAATGTTAAATTGGGTGGCTTTGAAGGTCGACAATTACAAAATGGTGATGAAATAGAAATGAAACGCCTATATAGTGAACGACATCAAAAATTATTTGAAAATTTAGCAGAATCTCGTCAAACCGATTGGGGTGTAGATGGCTACGCGTTATCATTTAATTATATGTCTGACGTCTTTCATGTCATTAAAAATAAAGGTTCAGAAGACTTTAAAGAAAATGTCTTACAACGTTTTACAACACACAATTATAAAGTAACCAGTAAAGCAAATAGAATGGGAATGGTTTTAGAAGGGGAAAAAGTGAAAGCGTATTATGATGATATGCCTGCACATCAATCGGTTAAACGTGGCACAATCCAAGTTAAAAGAGATGGTACACCAATCATCTTATTAAATGATCACTATACATTAGGTAGTTATCCTCAGATAGGTACGATAGCAAGTTATCATTTAACAAAGTTAGCTCAGAAACCAACCGGATCAAAATTAAAATTCCAATTTATAGATATTGAAACAGCCGAGAAAAATCTAATTAAATATAGTAATTGGTTAAATCAATTATTCCATGGTATTGAGTATCGTATGCAGTTAGAGATGTTGAAATAGGCACTATTAATGCAAGGTGGAAGCTCGTACTTAAGACGGATGGCTTAATCAATATAAGTCTATATAATATATAGATACATTAAAGAAGGTATAACTTTAAATCATAGTTTATATGTTGAAAAGTGTGTTTTTACTTGATATTTAAGGTTGCTTCCTTTATATTAATATATTGAACTATGTATTTTGTTACAATATGATTACATTCATCATATTTTCTTAATAAAAAATTAACATCAACAATACATTAGCTAGTTATTGGACCAATCTACTAGCTATTTTTAACGTCAAAATGAAATGTTTAGTGAATTTTAAAAATTATATATTGTGTTAAATCATGCAGACCAACATTGGAATGGATTAAAATAAAAATGGAAATAACTTGTTTTATTTCGACGTAGTAAAGTAAGCAATGCGTTTATATGTTAAACGTAGTTATTGTTAAAGAGGAATAAAGCTTACTGGTGTTGTTTTAAGACAAATTACTATTGCCTAATTACGTTTAATTCGTTATTGATAAGGTTCTTGTGGTTTATTAACAATAAACGGAGGAAACAAACATGAGTTCTCACAAAAAGAAGATAAGTCTTTTTGCGTTTTTCCTGATGACCGTATTTACGATCACGCTAAAGACATATTTTTCATATTATGTTGATTTTTCTTTAGGTGTTAAAGGATTAGTACAAAACTTAATATTACTGATGAATCCATACAGTTTAATTGCACTAGTACTAAGTGTGTTCCTATTCTTCAAAGGTAAAAAGGCTTTCTGGTTCATTTTTGTTGGAGGATTCTTATTAACATTTTTACTGTATGCCAACGTTGTATACTTCAGATTCTTCTCTGATTTTTTAACGTTTAGTACTTTGAATCAAGCAGGGAATGTAGAATCTATGGGTGGCGCATTAGGTGCTTCATTTAAGTGGTACGACTTTGTGTACTTTATCGATACGATTATCTACCTGTTTATTCTAATCTTTAAACGTCAGTGGTTAAGTACAAAAGCATTTAGTAAGAAATTTGTTCCAGTCGTCATGGCTGTATCAGTTGCGTTATTCTTCTTAAACTTAGCTTTTGCTGAAACTGACCGTCCAGAGTTATTAACTCGTACATTCGACCATAAATACTTAGTTAAATATTTAGGACCATTTAACTTTACAGTATATGATGGTGTAAAAACGATCGAAAACAATCAACAAAAGGCTTTAGCATCAGAAGATGACTTAACTAAAGTACTTAATTATACAAAACAAAAGCGTACTGAACCTAACCCAGAATATTATGGTGCGGCTAAGAAGAAAAATATTATTAAAATCCATTTAGAGAGTTTCCAAACTTTCTTAATTAACAAGAAAGTTAATGGTAAGGAAGTAACACCATTCTTGAACAAACTATCAAGTGGTAAAGAAGATTACACTTACTTCCCTAACTTCTTCCATCAAACTGGTCAAGGTAAGACATCAGATGCCGAATTGACAATGGATAACAGTATATATGGATTACCACAAGGTTCTGCATATTCATTAAAAGGTGACAACACATATGAATCACTACCTGCAATTTTAGACCAAAAGCAAGGTTATAATTCAAATGTCATGCATGGTGACTATAAAACGTTCTGGAACAGAGACCAAATTTATAAACACTTTGGTATAGATAAGTTCTATGATGCTACGTATTATGATATGTCAGATGATAATGTAGTTAACTTAGGATTAAAAGATAAAATATTCTTCAAAGATTCAGCGGACTATCAAGCTAAAATGAAGAAACCGTTCTATTCTCACCTTATTACATTGACTAACCATTATCCATTCACTTTAGATGAGAAGGATGCATCAATTGATAAGCCAAACACAGGTGACTCTACAGTTGACGGATACATTCAAACAGCACATTATTTAGACCAAGCGCTTGAAGAATATGTTACTGACCTTAAGAAAAAAGGTTTATATGATGATTCTGTTATCATGATTTATGGTGACCACTATGGTATCTCTGAAAACCATAATAATGCGATGGAAAAATTATTAGGTGAAAAGATCACGCCAGCGAAATTCACTGATTTAAACCGTACTGGTTTCTGGATTAAAATACCAGGCAAATCAGGTGGCATAAATAAAGAGTACGCTGGACAAATGGATGTTATGCCAACGATTTTACATTTAGTTGGTATCGATACTAAAAACTATATCATGTTTGGTACTGATTTATTCTCTAAACAACATAACGATGTAGTACCATTTAGAAATGGTGACTTTATCACTAAAGACTACAAATATGTTAACGGTAAGTTATATTCTAATAAAGATAATGAATTACTAACTAAAAAACCAAAAGACTTCGAGAAAAATCAAAAACAAGTTGAAAAAGATTTAGAAATGAATGATAGTTTACTTAACGGTGACTTATTCAGATTCTATAAAAATCCTGATTTCAAAAAAGTAGATCCATCGAAGTATGAATATAAAACAGGACCAAAAGGTAACGAGAAAAAATAATTCAATAAAACCGAATTGAGCATGAGCGCTCAATTCGGTTTTGATTTGTCTTTTTAATACGATATATAAAAGGAGTGGGGGTTCTATTGAACGCCCACTCCTCTTTATTATTCTATCTGCCTTTGTAGTCAAACTTTAATTTTAGGAAATTATATGGAAATTACATCTTAATAAAAATACTAGATTAACCTAATGCAACGTCTAATACCATCATAATAGCAAAACCAAGCATTAAGCTTAGCGTAGCTAAGTCTGTATTATTACCTGATTGAGAATCTGGAATCAACTCTTCTACTACTACAAATATCATTGCACCTGCAGCAAAGGCAAGCGCGTACGGTAACATCGGTGTAATAACTAGTACTGCACCTGCACCAAGCATAGCAAATATGGGTTCTACAATAGCTGAAGCCTGTCCATAGTTAAAAGCTTTCCAACTAGATGCACCGGCTGCTTTTATTGGCATAGATAATGCTGCACCTTCTGGAATGTTTTGAATACCTATACCGATTGCTAAACCAATTGCCCCTAAAAATGTGGCAGTACCATTGCCTGATACAACGCCGCCAAAGGCAACACCAATTGATAAACCTTCTGGTATATTATGCAATGTAATCGCAAGAACAAGTAAAGCATTTTTACTTAGAGATGTTTCAATGCCTTCTTGTTGTTGATTTTCATCTTTCGCATTTCGGTGCATATGTGGTATAACAAAATCTAGTCCGCGAATAAAGAAACCACCAAATAAGAATCCGATCGCAGCTGGTAACCAAGGCATTGCTGAATCTTTACTAAATTCAATTGAGGGTTGTAACAGAGACCAGAAACTTGCGGCAATCATAATACCTGCAGCAAACCCTTGCATCGAGTTCAACACTTTATCATTAACAGATTTAAAAATAAAGACAGAAGCTGCACCAAGTGCTGTTAATAACCATGTAATGATTCCTGCAATTAAAGCTTGAAAATGAGGAGGCAAATTTTCGAAGAATTCTGCCATAACTAGGTCTCCTTGTATCATTTAAGCTTAAAAAGGTGTATAATATATAGAACTGATTTAAGCTTAACAAAATTATATAGAAAATTCGATAGTAAAAGGAAGATAAGCATGGAAGCATATAAAATTGAACATTTAAATAAATCCTATGCAGATAAAGTGATATTCGATGACTTAAATTTATCTATATCTGAACACGAAAAAATTGGGCTAGTAGGGATTAATGGTACAGGTAAGAGTACATTGCTGAAAGTCATAGGTAATATAGACGAAGACTTCACGGCTGATATCACACATCCAAATAATTATCGAATACGTTATTCATCGCAGAAACATGATCTTGATGGAGATATGACAGTGTTTGAGGCAGTACTTAGTTCTGATACACCTACATTAAAGGTGATTAAAGATTATGAACAAGCTGTAAATCAATATGCTATCAATCAAAGCGACAAGCAATTTCAAATTATGATGGAAGCTCAAGAAATGATGGATCGTAAAGAGGCATGGGATTATAATGCCGAAATCAAGACCATACTTTCTAAATTAGGCATTAATGATACAAATAAATTAGTGAAGGCATTATCAGGTGGTCAACAAAAGCGTGTTGTTTTAGCGAAGACATTAATAGAACAACCCGATTTATTATTGTTAGACGAGCCGACAAACCATTTAGATTTTGAGTCGATAAACTGGTTAATTAATTACGTAAAGCAATATCCTTATACTGTTTTATTTGTAACACATGACCGTTACTTTTTAAACGAAGTATCTTCAAGAATTATTGAATTAGATAGAGGTAAGTTAAAAACATATCCTGGTAATTATGAAGATTACATAGCTATGCGTGCTGAAAATGAACAAATCGAACAGAAGCAACAACAAAAGCAAAAGGCACTATATAAGCAAGAATTAGCTTGGATGAGAGCTGGCGCAAAAGCTAGAACAACTAAACAACAGGCACGTATTAATCGCTTTAGCGACTTAGAATCTGAAGTTAAACAACAAACGAAACAAGATAAAGCACAGTTGAATTTAGCTCACTCAAGACTAGGTAAACAAGTGTACGAATTAGATCATTTATCAAAATCAATCAATGACAAAGTACTATTTGAAAATATTACTGAGATTATACAAAGTGGTCAAAAAATAGGTATAGTAGGTCCTAATGGAGCGGGTAAAACAACATTATTAAATATATTAGCATCTGAAGATCAATCGTTTGAAGGCCAATTAAAAGTAGGGCAGACCGTTAAAGTGGCATACTTTAAACAAACTGAAGAAACATTAGATAGAGATATCCGAGTCATTGATTATCTGCGAGAAGAAAGTGAAGTTGCTATGGAAAAAGATGGTACTTCTGTATCTGTAACACAATTGCTCGAGCGCTTTCTATTTCCAAGTTCAACGCATGGTAAAAAAGTGTATAAATTGTCAGGTGGCGAACAAAAGCGTCTATATCTTTTACGCTTATTAGTACATAAGCCGAATGTATTATTATTAGACGAACCTACAAATGACTTAGATACCGAAACACTAACCATTTTAGAAGATTATATTGATGAATTTGGTGGTTCAGTGATTACGGTTAGCCATGATAGATATTTTCTTAACAAAGTGGCACAAGAGTATTGGTATATTCATGATGGCAAAATGGAAAAAATCATTGGCTCATTTGAAGACTATGAAGCCTATAAAAAAGCTCAAGACAAACAATTTGCTATGGATAAACAGAGTGCTAATCAAACCAAACATAAACCACAATCTCGAAAAAAATCGGGACTATCATACAAGGAAAAGCGGGAATATGAAGCGCTTCTTGAACGTATTGATCAAACTGAAACAAGATTAGTTGAAATTGACGAAGAAATGGTAGAAGCCAGTGCAGATTACGCAAAAATCAAAGCACTGAATGAAGAAAAAGAACAACTTGAGGCAACATATGATACTGACATCACAAGATGGAGTGAACTCGAAGAATTAAAAGAACAATAAGGGGAATTTAATCATGCAAGAAACTTTATCGCATTATTTTGGCTACGATACGTTTCGTCCAGGTCAGGAAGAAATCATTTCAAAAATTATAGATCATCGAAATGTACTAGGTGTGTTACCAACAGGTGGCGGTAAATCGATATGTTATCAAGTACCTGGATTGATGTTAGGTGGAACGACAATTGTTATTAGTCCATTAATATCTTTAATGAAAGACCAAGTAGACCAATTGAAAGCAATGGGGATTAATGCTGCATTTATTAATAGTAGCTTAACTCAAAAACAACAAAAAGAGATTGAGCAAGATTTAATTAGCGGCCATATTCAGTTCTTATATGTAGCACCTGAACGTTTTGAAAATCAATATTTTTTAAGTCAATTAAGAAAAGTAAATATACGATTAGTTGCATTTGATGAAGCACATTGTATTTCAAAATGGGGACATGATTTCAGACCAAGTTATCAAAATGTGATTCAAAAAGTTTTCACTCTGCCACAAGATTTTGCGATTGTGGCATTAACAGCAACAGCAACAGCAGAAGTACAACAAGATATTATGGACAAGTTAAATATTGAGGCCAACGATGAAGTGAAAACGAGCACGAAGCGTCGAAATTTAATATTTAAAGTTAATCCAACATATCAACGTCAAAAATTTGTCGTAGACTATGTCACTGAACATGATGAAGAAGCGGGTATTATTTATTGTTCGACACGTAAACAAGTTGAAGAGCTACAAGAGGTACTTGAAAGTCATAAGGTTAAATGTACGATTTATCATGCTGGATTAACAAATAAGGAAAGAGAAGCTGCTCAAAACGATTTTCTATACGATCGTGTGAATGTCGTTATTGCGACGAATGCCTTCGGTATGGGGATAGATAAATCCAATGTCAGATTTGTTATACATTACAATATGCCGGGTGATTTAGAATCATATTATCAAGAAGCTGGACGTGCAGGTCGTGATGGCTTGAAAAGTGAATGTATCTTATTATTCAGTGAACGTGATAGAGGACTTCATGAATATTTTATATCAGTATCTCAAGCAGACGATGATTATAAAGAAAAAATGGGCGAAAAACTAACTAAAATGCTCCAATATACTAAAACTAAAAAATGTCTTGAAGCAACGATAGTCCATTATTTTGAACCTAATGAAAAATTAGAAGAATGTAAACAGTGTAGTAATTGTATACAAGAGAATAAAACTTACGATATGACGAGAGAAGCTAAGATGATTATTAGTTGTGTCGCACGTATGAGACAACAAGAAAGCTATAGCGTCATTATTCAAGTATTACGCGGTGAAACAACAGATTACATTAAATATAATGATTACGACCAATTGACTACTCATGGCATTATGAAATCATATACCACTTCAGAATTAAGTCATTTAATTGATGAGTTAAGATTTAAAGGCTTTTTAAATGAAAATGATGAAATACTTATATGTGATAAGTCAGTGAAAAAATTATTAAATGATGATACAAAAGTATTTACTACGCCATTTAAACAAAAATCAAAAGAAAAAGTGTTTATCAATACAGTAGAAGGTGTAGACAGAGCCTTATTTAGCGAATTGGTTAAAGTGAGAAAACAATTGAGTGATAAACTGGGTATTGCACCAGTAAGTATTTTTTCTGATTACACATTAGAAGAATTTGCTAAGCGGAAACCAGAATCTAAACAAGACATGATAAATATTGATGGTGTGGGAAGTTATAAATTAAAACATTATTGCCCACAATTCTTAGAAAGAATACAGTCATATAAGACAAGTATTTAAAGAGCAACATTAATAAAATGAATTGAGATATCAACTCGATGTATGTCACATGATGAATGTGTCATACATCGAGTTTTTCATTTTAAAAAGGACATCAATTTAGCAATTAGAAAGTACACTTTGCAACAAATATTAAAAAATCCAAAGATTTATTTAATTTGATTTGTGATTAGAACATAAAACAGGGTATAGTAGATGAAAATGTCTATTTGATTAGAGTGAATGAAGGTGAAGTTGTGATTGAATTTAAGAATGTGACGAAACGGTATGGTAATCATGTTGCAGTAGACGATGTTAGTTTCAACATCAAAGAAGGAGAGTTTTTCGTATTAATAGGCCCTTCAGGTTGTGGGAAAACGACAACTTTAAAAATGATAAACCGATTAATTCCACTAAGTGAGGGATATATTTATTTTAATAATAAGCCAATCAGTGATTATCCAGTTTATGAAATGAGATGGGATATTGGGTATGTACTACAACAAATCGCATTATTTCCACATATGACGATTAAAGAAAATATAGCGCAAGTGCCACAAATGAAGAAATGGAAAGATAAGGATATTGATGCAAGAGTTGATGAATTATTAGAGATGGTCGGATTGGAGCCTGAGACTTATAAAAATAGGTTGCCAGAAGAACTATCTGGAGGACAACGACAACGTGTTGGGGTAGTGCGTGCGTTAGCAGCAGATCCACCAGTCATTATTATGGATGAACCATTTAGTGCATTAGATCCAATAAGTAGAGAAAAACTTCAAGATGATTTGATTGATTTACAAACAAAGATTAAAAAAACCATCGTATTTGTGACACATGATATACAAGAGGCAATGAAGTTGGGAGATCGAATATGCTTATTGAATGAAGGACATGTCGAACAAATTGATACACCATCAGGTTTTCAACAACATCCTCAAAGTGATTTTGTGAAACAATTTATGGGTAATCACATACAGAAATCAGAATCTAGAGTGATGTTGAAAGACTTAAATATTGAACGTCAATTAGATGAGGTTGCAGCTACGAAAAATTATCCAGAAATAAGTAATGAGCGATATATAGATGATATTTATCAAACATTTATCAATCATGACGCTATCATAATGATTGATGAACAATCACAACATAAGACATTAATTAGAAGAGAAGATGTATTTAAATATTTGTCAGGCATAAAGGGGGATAACACCCATGCATGAATTTTGGCAAACGCTAGCAGAACGTAAGGGACAGTTACTCTCAACGATTATAGAGCATATACAGATATCATTTATTGCTTTATTAATAGCAACAATCATTGCAGTACCACTTGGTATTTTATTAACCAAAACGAAGAAAATATCTGAAATTGTCATGAATATTGCTGCAATACTGCAAACGATTCCCTCATTAGCATTACTTGGATTAATGATCCCATTATTTGGTATAGGACGATTACCAGCAATCATTGCACTCGTTGTATACGCACTTTTACCTATATTACGTAATACATATACAGGTGTAAAAGAGGTAGATCCATCACTAGTCGAAGCGGCAAAAGGTATTGGTATGAAACCCATACGTCGATTAACTAAATTAGAATTACCTATAGCCATGCCTGTAATTATGGCAGGTATTAGAACTGCTATGGTACTCATTATAGGTACTGCAACTTTAGCAGCATTAATTGGTGCTGGTGGACTGGGGGATTTAATTTTACTAGGGATTGATCGTAATGACGCGTCATTAATTCTAATTGGTGCAATTCCAGCAGCATTATTAGCAATATTATTTGATATTGTACTAAGATTTATGGAGAAATTATCATATAAAAAGTTATTAATCGTGTTAGGAACAATGGTAATCATCATTATGATTGCTATTATCGTTCCATTATTTGCCCAAAAAGGGGATAAAATTACGTTGGCAGGTAAATTAGGTTCAGAACCATCTGTCATTACCAATATGTATAAAATCTTAATTGAACAAGATACAGATGATACTGTTGAAGTTAAAGATGGAATGGGTAAGACTGCCTTCTTATTTAATGCACTCAAATCTGACGATATCGATGGTTATTTAGAATTCACAGGTACGGTTTTAGGAGAGTTAACAAAAGAAGATTTAAAATCTAAGCAAGAACCTCAAGTATATCAACAAGCTAAACAAAGTTTAGAGAAAAAATATAATATGACCATGTTAAAACCAATGAAATATAATAATACTTATGCATTAGCAGTTAAACGTGATTTTGCTAAGAAAAATCATATTAAAACCATTGGTGATTTGTCTAAAGTAGAAGATAAATTGAAACCAGGGTTTACATTGGAATTCAATGATCGACCAGACGGTTTTAAAGCAGTTAAAAAGGCTTATGGTCTAAATATTTCAAATGCGAAAACCATGGAACCTAAACTCCGCTATACAGCAGTTGAAAAAGGGGACATCAATTTAATTGATGCGTATTCTACAGATGCAGAATTAAAGCAATATGATATGGTAGTATTAAAAGATGATAAACATGTATTCCCACCTTATCAAGGTGCACCAATGTTTAAAGAAAAATTCATCAAGGATCATCCAGAAGTGAAGAAACCTCTCAATAAACTAGCTGGCAAGATTTCAGATGAAGAAATGCAAGAAATGAATTATAAAGTTACAGTAAAGAAACAAGACCCTTATCAAGTAGCTAAAGATTACTTAGAAAAAGAAGGTCTGTTGAAATAAAATAGTTTCTTAGACATAGTCTCAATGCGCATGGAACATAATGAAATGTTTCATTCTCATTGAGGCTTTTTTGAATCTTTAGATAGCCACTTTAACTATTACATTTCATATTTGATTTGAAGATGGATTGATTTATGTAATAGTAAGTGTTTATAATTAATATTAAGTTTTTGAAATTTCTGTCAATTTGAGGGGGCAACGATTATTATGAAAAAACAACTCGAACAATTATCTGCATATCAACCAGGACTATCACCTAGAGCACTCAAAGAAGCATATGGAATTGAAGAAGAGTTATATAAATTAGCATCGAATGAAAACTTATATGGTCCTTCTCCTAAAGCTAAAGAAGCAATAACGAATCATTTAGATGAATTATATTATTATCCTGAAACAGGGTCGCCATTACTTAGAGAGGCGATTAGTCAACATTTAGGTGTGGACGCATCTCGAATTTTATTTGGTGCAGGCTTGGATGAAGTTATCTTAATGATTTCAAGAGCAGTATTAACACCAGGAGATAAAATCGTAACGAGTGAAGCAACGTTTGGACAGTATTATCATAATGCTATTGTAGAGTCTGCTCATGTTGTTCAAGTACCATTAAAGAATGGTGGATTTGATTTAGAAGGTATTTTAAATGAAGTTGATGACGATACTTCACTAGTGTGGTTATGTAATCCTAATAATCCTACTGGTACCTATTTTAATCATGATGAACTTAAAGGATTTTTAGAACGTGTACCAAGTCACGTACCAGTACTCATTGATGAAGCGTACTTTGAATTTGTTACTGCAGACGATTACCCTGATACGTTAAAGTTACAAGAAACATTTGACAATGCATTTTTACTAAGAACTTTTTCAAAAGCTTATGGATTAGCAGGATTACGCGTAGGTTATGTGGTTGCCACTAATGAAGCTATTGAAAAATGGAATATTATTAGACCACCATTCAATGTTACACGTTTATCTGAATATGCTGCAGTAGCTGCATTGGAAGATCAAGACTACTTAAAAGAGATTACTGCAAAAAATGCTAAAGAACGTGCAAAGTTTTATCAAATACCTCAAAGTAAACATTTCTTACCTAGCCAAACTAACTTTGTATTTGTACAAACAAATAAAAGTAAAGAACTGTATGAGGCACTCTTGAAAGTAGGTTGTATTACACGACCATTTCCTACAGGTGTTAGGATTACGGTGGGCTTTCCAGAACAAAATAATAAGATGATTGACGTATTACAACATTTTGAATTTTAAAGTGATATATTAGGTAAGTTAAATCTTTTGTCTGAATCGTCCTTTTGCTATACTTTAGAAATACATTACATTTGAGGAGTAGATTTAATGTCTCGTAAGAAAATTGCTATAGATATGGATGAAGTACTCGCTGATACACTAGGCGCAATAATTGATGGTGTAAATGAAAGAGCTAATTTAGGAATCACAGTAGAATCGCTAAATGGACAAAAATTAAAGCATGTTATTCCAGAACATGACGGATTAGTCACTGAAATACTTAGAGAGCCTGGGTTCTTTAGACATTTAAAGGTTATGCCAAATGCACAAGAAGTTGTAGAGAAGTTAAATGAACATTATGATGTTTATATAGCAACAGCTGCAATGGATGTACCAACATCATTCCATGATAAGTATGAATGGTTGTTAGAACATTTTCCATTTTTAGATCCACAACATTTTGTTTTTTGTGGTCGCAAAAATATTATTAATGCGGACTATTTAATTGATGACAATCCACGTCAACTTGCTATTTTCGAAGGTGAATCTATTATGTATACTGCTGTTCATAATATGAATCATCATGAGTATAAACGTGTAAATGGTTGGAAAGATGTAGAAGCATTATTCCTAAATGATAAATAAAAACAGGAGCTAGCCCTTATCCTAAAATTGTCGTATGGATGAGTGGTTGAGCTCCTGTTTTTACGAGTTCGCTTATTGTTATTATTGGTTATTATTTTGATCAGGGAATGTGAGTAATTTGATGGCATTTGGTAATACTTCAACATTTATAGGTGTCTCTAAAGCAATTTCACCATCAATATCAATTTTCATGTTAGGTTCAGTAGTGAGCCTAATTTGTTTACCAGAGATGTGATCAATGCCTTGTGTAATTTCATTCCAATTCATACTGTCACGCTTTTTAAAGATATCATTTAGGATACTGAAACTTTGATCATCAAAGATAAAAGTATTTAATTGACCATCTTGTGGAGATAAATCAGTTAAAGGAATTCTACTGCCACCAATATTAGGACCATTTGCGATAAGTATCATAGATGTATTACCGGATTTTTCTTCGCCATCAATTGATAGTGTGAAATCAAACTTGCTAGGGTCCATTAATGTTTTAACAGTGGAACCAATATAGCTCAGTTTACCAAAGATGTCTTTAGAACCGTCTTGTACATTTTCAGCATTTTGTACTATTAGGCCTAATCCCACGAAATTAAGTGCATACATATCATTAATTTTCATTACATCATATGTTTGTATATGTGAAGATAATAATTGCTGACTAGCTAATGTATGATTTGGATTGAGGTTTAATGTTTTAGTAAAGTCATTGAATGTGCCACCTGGAATAATGCCAATAGGTAAATCTAAGTCATTCTCCATTACGCCATTGATCAATTCATTAACGGTACCATCGCCACCTAATATGAATAACACGTCTATATCGTCTCCGTATTGTCCATTTTTAATAGATTGGCAATAGCCTTTGATATCCCCTTCATTTTCACTTAATTGAATGGAAAAGTGTTTACACATAGAACTTAGAGACTTTGTCACTTCACCTAGCCCTTGGTAGATATCTTTTAAGCCACTGTGTTCATGATAGAATAACACACCATGATTATATTTTTTTGTCATCGTCTATACCTACTTTCCTTAAGTTCTTGTTTAATATATTTCAATACCCACTTTTATAGGTAATCAATGAAATTTTAGAGTGATTTTTATTATAAACTAAAAAAGCAGTAAGCCGAATTATTTCGACTTACCGCTTACATTGTCATCTATTATCTTATACCTCTCATTGCTTTCACAATTTTTGGTGAGAAGGCTAAAATGACTAATGTAATGACAATTACTGTAGTACCTAAGAATATAAAGTAATTCGTTTGACCTAATGGATCGATTAATTTAACTAATGTACCGTTAAATGATTGAGCTGATGCATTAGTTAATAACCATAAACTCATCATTTGAGCGTTAAAAGCTTTTGGTGCTAACTTAACTGCAGCACTATTACCAGTAGGTGATAAACATAACTCACCAACAACACAAATGATGTATGAAAGAATAACCCAGTTTACTGAGAAATGAGCACTTCCATAAATGTTACCGATTAATCCCATTAAGATATAAGAGATACCAGCCAAACCGGCACCAATGACGAATTTAATAGGTAAACTTGGTTGACGTTTGCCTAATTTTTGCCAAATTAATGAAACAACAGGTGCAAATAATAGGATGAAAAGTGGGTTGATAGATTGGAAAATTGTTTCACCGAAATTCGTTTTCCATCCTAATAGATTTAATTTCATATCTGAATGTTCAATACCATAAATGTTAAGTACATTTGAACCTTGTTCTTGAATAGCCCAGAACACCATACCTAAAATAAATAATGGAATAAAGGCTTTAACTCTTGAACGTTCTACATCCGTAACATCTTTACTTCTAATCATAATTGTAAAGTATGAAACTGGTAATACGATACCAAGTACTAAAACAGTATTACTTACTAAGTTAAATGATAATGTATTCGTTAAGTATGTAACGATAAGTACAACGATAATAATGGCTACAATACCACTAACAATTGCAGTGTATTTTTTCTTTTCATCGGGTGATAGTGGGTTTGTTGGTGTCATACCAACACGACCTAAATTTTTACGGTTAAATAATACGTACCAAACTAAACCTAATGCCATACCAATAGCTGCAATTAAGAATCCGCCATGGAAGTTTTTGACATTTAAAAATTGTTGCAGAATGATAGGTGAAATTAATGCACCAAAGTTTACTGACATATAGAAAATAACGAAACCTGCATCCATACGTGTATCATCTTTAGTATATAATCTACCAACAATATTAGAAATGTTTGGTTTCATCATCCCAGAGCCAATAATAATAAAGAACATTGATGCGAACAATCCAATCATTGCGAACGGCAAACTTAGACAAATATGTCCAATAATGATGAGCACTGCACCAATTAAAGTGGCGCCTCTTGTACCTGTAATTCTGTCAGCAATCCAACCACCTGGAATACATGACATATAGATTAATGCTCCATATACTGACATGATTGACATTGCCGTTGTTCTATCAATACCTAATCCATGATTTGCAATGGAATAGTACATATAGAATAACAACATTGCACGCATGCCATAATAACTGAACCTCTCCCAAAATTCTACGAAGAATAAAACACCTAAACCTCTAGGATGTCCAAAAAATCCTGTTTGTGGAATTTCTTGAACTGCCTGTTCATGGGAATTATTTGCTTTCATATAATCATCCCAACCTTTCTGTTCCCTTAACACTAACGTTATATTGTTTTTTAAAAATTGTACTATTGAAATTAAAAAGTTGCAATAATATTCTAAAAATTATAAATAAGAAAATTCTGTCAATTCCTTCGAATTAATTATATGAAATATTCATATAAAATTGAGACTCATTAATTTAATGAACTATAGTACTAATACATATAAAAATACGCTTTAACTTAATAAAGTGCAAGAGTTTTTTGAAAATTAAATAAAAAACTTTAGCACAATTTGAAATTATCTTTGTAAGATGTTTTCAATGTACTAAAGTTTATAATTGATAATCACTGTAAAATTAGCGATTGTCTATATTTTCAGGATACATATCATGATTCATCATTCTATGCTCCGCCATTTTTTCATATTTTGAATTTGGGCGGCCATAATTTGTATAAGGATCAATGGAGATACCGCCACGTGGTGTGAATTTACCCCATACTTCAATGTAATGAGGATCCATTAAGTCAATTAAATCATTCATAATGATATTCATACAATCCTCATGAAAGTCACCATGGTTTCTAAAGCTAAATAAATATAATTTTAATGATTTAGATTCAACCATTTTAATGTTAGGGATGTATGAAATATAAATTGTTGCGAAATCCGGTTGTCCTGTAATAGGGCATAGTGATGTGAACTCTGGACAATTAAACTTCACAAAGTAATCTCTACCTTGATGTTTATTATCAAATGTTTCTAAAACATCTGGTCTGTAATCGAAGTTATAAGTATTATTTTGGTTACCTAGTAATGTTATATCTTGTAATTCATCATTTTGACGTCCTTGTGCCAAATGAATCACTCCTTATCATATGATTAATTTTGTTGAGTATTAGACTCGCGACGTGCTTTTTCAAACATATAGTAACTTGCACTAATAATGACAACATATCCGATTGTTGATAATAAATCTGGTGTTTCGCCAAATAATATGAAGCCGAATATTGCTGTAAATATAATAGAAGCATAAGTAAAGATAGAAATATCTTTTGCTGCTGCGAAACTATAGGCTAGTGTAATTCCAATTTGACCCACTGCCGCTGATAAACCTGCGCCAAATAAATATAAAACTTGTAATTTGTTCATAGGTTCAAAAGTAACGATTGAAAATGGTATAAGTACAACTACTGAGAATAATGAAAAATAAAATACGATGGTATAAGGTGCTTCTCTAGTACTTAAAGCACGGACACATGTATATGCTGATGCAGCAAATATACCTGAAAGTAGCCCAATTAATGCTGGTATAAACGAAGAAGAAAATTCTGGTTTTACAATAAGTAACATACCTAGTATCGCAACGATCATTGCTGAAATTTGATATTTCCGTACTTTTTCATGTAAAAAGATAAAACATAATAATATGGTCCAGAAGGGGTTTAACTTCATTAATGTATCAGCATCACTCAATACCATATGATCAAGTGCATATATATTGAGTAATACACCTATTAACCCGAGTGTAGACCTTGAGATAAGTAATGGTTGGCTACTTAATTTACCAAACATAGGTTGCTTATATTTAAATATGAAGAATAACGGTATGAACATTGCAACTAAATTTCTTGCTAGAGACTTTTGAAATACAGGTAAATCGCCTGATAATCTGAAGAAGACAGACATAAAGCTAAAGCCTATCGCAGATATTAATATTGCAATTATACCTTTGATTTTAGGATTCAATACTATCGCCTCATTCATAAAAGTTTAACGTTATTATAGTAGCATAAATGATGTTGATATGCATAAATGACTTGAAAAAACGTAGGGGGAAATATATAATAAAAATACGAACACATGTTCTATTCAGCGAGGTTATTCTCTAGTTCCAAATCATTTGTGAGATTTAAAATAATTGTATATAACTGAAAACGATTGCAGTTTAATTTTGATTTTCTATTGATTGTATCCTTTATTTTGACGGGGTTGAGCTAGAATCACGAGCTTACGCTTAATGTATATTTTTTTATAAAAAGCAAGTAATTTTAACTGAAAAATTTTTTTATTTTTATTGATGTAAGACTAAAGGTGTAGTGGTGCATGTTTAGAAGAAAAGACGAACATTTGACATAAAACTTTAACTTTAAATAAGTTTAGGTATTATGTATAATGAAACACAGAATATAGTATCGGTATTGATAAACAGACACAATATATTGTGTCTGCAGCAGATACTAATAAAAGGAATAATCTTAATTTAAATGCAAAATGACACTAGTAATAATAGAATAATCTCTCGTTTACGGTGTTTCCGCACAAAATGTTTACTTATACTATATAGATCTACATTTCAAATCAACCACAATATCTTGTGGTTCAAAATAAAATCTAATATCAAGATAAGGTCATATAGTTTTTATAAACTTTTCTTTTAGTGACTCATTTCATTCTACAACACTATATTTTGTAGGAAGCTTTCCTGTTATGATGGGAGAACTTCTTTTTTAATTGTTTAAAGATTGGTGAAAGAAGGCGATCCAATGAAAGTAGTATATTTCTCATTTTCAGGTAATGTACGCAGATTTATTAAACGTGCTGAAATCGAAAATGTAATGGAAATTACATCAGATAATTGTACGGATCCTATTAATGAACCATATATTTTAGTTACTGGAACAATAGGTTTTGGTGAAGTACCACAACAAGTACAATCATTTCTAGATGTAAATCATTCATATCTTAGAGCGGTAGCTGCCAGTGGTAATAGAAACTGGGGTCAAAATTTTGCTAAAGCAGGGCGCTCTATTTCTGAAGACTATAATGTACCGTTGTTAATGAAGTTTGAAGTGCAAGGCACTAATAAAGACGTTATCGAATTTAAAAACAAGGTGGGTAATTTTAATGAAAACTATGGACGAGAAGAAGTACAATCACATTGAATTAAATAATGAAGTTACAAAACGAAAAGATAATGGTTTTTTCAATTTAGAAAAAGACCAAGAAGCGCTCAAAGTATATTTGGAAGAAATCCACGACAAAACGATTTATTTCGATAGCGAAATTGAACGTTTACACTATCTTGTAGACAATAACTTCTACTTCAATGTATTTGCAAAATATAGTGATTCAGACTTAGTAGAAATCACAGAATATGCCAAGTCAATAAACTTCCAATTTGCTAGTTATATGTCTGCAAGTAAATTTTATAAAGACTATGCACTTAAAACGAATGATAAACAACAATATTTAGAAGATTATAATCAACACGTTGCCATCGTTTCAATGTACTTAGCTAATGGCGACAAAGATCAAGCGAAACAATTTATTTCAGCCATGGTAGAACAACGTTACCAACCTGCAACACCGACATTTTTAAATGCCGGAAGAGCAAGACGTGGTGAACTAGTTTCATGCTTCTTATTAGAAGTAGATGATAGTTTAAATTCTATCAACTTTATTGATTCAACCGCGAAACAATTAAGTAAAATTGGTGGCGGCGTAGCAATTAATTTATCTAAATTACGTGCACGTGGTGAAGCAATTAAAGGTATTAAAGGTGTAGCTAAAGGTGTACTACCTGTTGCTAAATCACTCGAAGGTGGATTTAGTTATGCAGATCAATTAGGCCAAAGACCTGGTGCAGGTGCTGTATATTTAAATATTTTCCACTATGATGTTGAAGAGTTTTTAGATACTAAAAAAGTAAATGCAGATGAAGATTTACGTTTATCAACTATTTCAACTGGATTAATCGTGCCTTCTAAATTCTTTGACCTAGCAAAAGAAGGTAAAGACTTCTACATGTTTGCACCACACACAGTAAAACAAGAGTACGGTGTGACTTTAGATGATATTGATTTAGAAAAATATTATGATGACATGGTTGCAAACCCTAATGTAGAGAAAAAGAAAAAAGATGCACGTGAAATGTTAAATACCATTGCTCAAACACAATTACAATCTGGTTATCCATATTTAATGTTCAAAGATAATGCGAATAAAGTTCATGCTAATTCAGATATTGGTCAAATTAAAATGAGTAATTTATGTACTGAAATTTTCCAATTACAAGAAACATCTATTATAAATGACTATGGTACAGAAGATGAAATTAAACGAGATATTTCATGTAACTTGGGATCATTGAATATTGTGAATGTCATGGAATCTCAAAAATTTAGAGATTCAGTTCATACAGGTATGGATGCATTAACCGTTGTTAGTGATGAAGCGAATATTCAAAACGCACCTGGTGTAAAAAAAGCTAATAGTGAGTTACATTCTGTAGGACTTGGTGTAATGAATTTACATGGTTATTTAGCCAAAAATAAAATTGGTTATGAGTCAGAAGAAGCTAAAGATTTCGCTAATATTTTCTTTATGATGATGAACTATTATTCAATTGAACGTTCAATGCAAATTGCTAAAGAACGTGGAGAAAAATACCTTGATTTTGATAAATCAGATTATGCAAATGGAAAATATTTCGAATTCTATACTTCACAAGAATTTGAACCACAATTTGAAAAAGTACGCGAATTATTCAAAGGTTTTGAAATTCCAACAGCAGAAGATTGGAAAGCATTACAAAAAGATGTAGAGCAATATGGACTATACCATGCATATCGTTTAGCAATTGCACCAACACAAAGTATTTCTTATGTGCAAAATGCAACAAGCTCAGTAATGCCTATCGTTGATCAAATTGAGCGCCGTACTTATGGTAATGCTGAAACATTTTATCCAATGCCATTTTTATCACCTGAAACAATGTGGTATTATAAATCAGCATTTAATACAGACCAAATGAAATTAATTGATTTAGTTTCAACAATTCAAACGCATGTTGACCAAGGTATTTCAACAATTTTATATGTCAATTCAGAAATTTCTACACGTGAACTTTCTCGATTATATGTATATGCACATCATAAAGGTTTAAAATCTTTATATTACACACGTAATAAATTATTAAGTGTAGAAGAATGTACAAGTTGTGCAATTTAAAACGATAAATAAACATGATACATTAGATATTAAGTATTATTTTTGAAGTGGATTATAGAATATTAATATATAGAAAAGGTTGGGACACTACGTTGACTAGAGTGAGGATAATTAGTTTTCATCAAAGTATTCAACGTAGATGTTCTAACCTTGAAATACATAACCTTAATAAGGATTTTGGTAGTTTAATTAATTATCTATGGCTATCTATCATCTTAATTAAAGGATAGGAGGATTATTATTCATGAAGGCCGTCAATTGGAATACCCAAGAAGATATGACAAATATGTTTTGGCGTCAAAATATCTCTCAAATGTGGGTAGAAACAGAATTTAAAGTATCAAAAGATATAGCAAGTTGGAAAACTTTATCTGAAGCCGAAAAAAATACATTTAAAAAGGCATTAGCTGGTTTAACAGGTTTAGATACGCATCAAGCAGATGATGGTATGCCATTAATCATGCTTCACACAACTGATTTAAGAAAAAAAGCCGTTTATTCGTTTATGGCAATGATGGAACAAATTCATGCTAAAAGTTATTCTCATATTTTTACTACATTATTACCATCTAGTGAAACGAACTATTTATTAGATACATGGGTAATTGAAGAGCCTCATTTAAAATACAAATCAGACAAAATTATCGAAAACTACCATAAATTATGGGGTAAAGAAGCCTCAATTTTTGACCAGTATATTGCTAGAGTATCAAGTGTTTTCTTAGAAACATTCTTATTCTATTCTGGATTCTATTATCCTCTTTATTTAGCTGGTCAAGGCAAGATGACGACATCTGGCGAAATTATTCGTAAAATATTATTAGATGAATCAATACATGGTGTGTTTACAGGTCTAGATGCACAAAGTTTAAGAAATGAACTTTCGGAAAGTGAAAAACAACGTGCGGATCAAGAAATGTATAAATTGTTAAAAGAACTTTATGATAACGAAGTTTCATATACACATCTTTTATACGATGATATTGGTTTAGCTGAAGATGTGCTTAATTATGTTAAATACAATGGCAATAAAGCATTATCAAATCTTGGCTTTGAGCCATATTTTGAAGAACGTGAATTCAATCCAATTATTGAAAATGCTTTAGATACAACAACTAAAAACCATGATTTCTTCTCTGTAAAAGGTGATGGTTATACATTAGCTTTAAATGTTGAAGCATTACGAGATGAAGATTTCATATTTGATGATGAAAAATAATATAGATTTAGCCCTAATTTTACTTTATTTGTGTAGACACAATTAAAGCGAAATTAGGGTTTTTTTTATGTCAGATGAATTTAAAACATAAAAATAATCTTATTTATAACAATATTTATAGATAACCTATTGAAAATGACAAGGAAATTCTGTAACATTTTAATTGATAACGATTATCATTATCGTAAAATCGTTACCAAGGATAACTATTCAAGGAGAAAGTGTTATGAAGTTTTTATTAAAGGGATATGTTTTACTCATCTTTCTCGTTGTGTTTACGATTCTCTCTCTATTTGTCGGTGTTAGCCAAATATCTATTTCCGATATTTTCCATCTTACCGATGATCAATTAAATATCATTTTATCGAGTCGTATTCCTCGAACAGTTAGTATTCTCATATCAGGTAGTACGCTGGCAATAGCCGATTTAATCATGCAACAAATGATGCAAAATAAATTTGTGAGTCCAACAACAGCTGGCACAATGGAATGGGCTAAGTTGGGGATTCTTTTATCACTCATATTATTCCCCAAAGGCCACATACTTATTAAATTAATATTTGCTGTTATTTGTAGCATTGGAGGTACATATTTCTTCGTGAAATTAGTACAACTAATTAAAGTGAAAGATGTCATTTTCATACCGTTATTAGGTATTATGCTTGGAGGTATTGTTTCAAGTTTTACAACATTTATCGCATTGAGAACTAATGCAGTACAAAGTATTGGAAATTGGCTAAATGGAAATTTTGCTATTATTACAAGTGGTCGTTATGAAGTTCTATATTTAAGCATACCGTTTTTATTAATTATATATATATTTGCTAATCATTTTACGATTGCTGGAATGGGCAAAGATTTTAGCCATAACTTAGGTGTGAATTATGAAAAAATTATTAATATCGCATTGTTTATAACTGCAACTATCACTGCACTTGTGGTCGTTACTGTTGGGACTTTACCATTCCTAGGACTCATTGTTCCTAATATCATCTCAATATACCGTGGAGACCATTTAAAACATGCCTTGCCGCATACGATGATGTTAGGCGCTATATTTGTGCTTATTTCAGATATTGTAGGACGTTTAATTGTTTATCCATATGAAATTAACATAGGTCTAACTATAGGTGTGTTTGGAACAATTATATTCCTTATCTTATTGATGAAAGGTAGGGAGAATTATGCTAACTAATCTTAATAAAAAACTCTTTTTACTAGGGTTAATTACATTAATGATAGCGATTTTGTACTTAATTTTAGGCATTGATTTTGAAATATTTGATTATCAAATTCAAAGTCGTTTAAGAAAATTTATCTTAATTATTTTAGTGGGTGGTGCAATCGGTACGTCGGTTGTTATTTTTCAATCGATTACAACTAATCGCTTATTAACGCCTTCCATTATCGGTTTAGATTCAGTCTATTTATTTGTAAAAATATTACCAGTTTTTTTATTAGGTACACAATCTACAATCGTTAATAACGTGTACATTAATTTTATGATTACGTTAATCACGATGGTGTTATTTGCTTTAATTCTATTTCAAGTTTTATTTAAAATGGGTCATTTTTCAGTCTATTTCATCTTATTGGTTGGTGTAATACTTGGTACATTTTTTAGAAGTATTACGGGTTTTATCCAATTAGTGATGGATCCAGAGTCATTTTTAGCTGTTCAAAATACCATGTTCGCTAATTTTGATGCTTCTAATTCTAAACTTGTTGGATTTTCATCTATTTTATTAACCATTTTAATAGTCATAACTTTTGCACTATTACCGTATTTGGATGTGTTATTGCTAGGAAGAGCACAAGCCATCAATTTAGGTGTGAATTATGAAAAAATAACGAGATTAATGCTTATTCTTGTCGCTATTTTAGTGTCTATTTCGACAGCATTAGTTGGTCCAATTACATTTTTAGGATTACTTACTGTCAATTTAGCTCATGAATTCATGAAAACGTATGAACATAAATATATTTTACCTGCCACAATATGTTTTAGCTGGATATGTTTATTTATTGCTCAATGGTTGGTTGAACATCTTTTTGAAGCGACTACAGAAGTAAGTATTATCATTGATCTCATAGGTGGTAGTTACTTTATTTACTTATTAGTTAAAGGGAGAAATGTAAATTGATCCAAATACAAAATTTAAATAAATCAATTCAAAAGAAGTCAATATTAAAAGATATTAATGTCAACATTGAAAAAGGGAAAATAACCTCTTTGATAGGGCCTAATGGTGCAGGAAAAAGTACTTTGCTATCTGCAATTACAAAATTAATGAGTATTGATAGTGGTACAGTCAAAATTGAAGATAAAGACATGTTGCTTTATAAGACGGATGAACTTGCTCAAAAGATTTCAATATTAAAACAAACTAATCATACTGATATGAATATTACAGTAGAGCAATTAGTGAATTTTGGACGATTTCCATATTGTAAAGGCCATCTTAAAAAAGAAGATAAAGCGCAAGTTAGATATGCTTTAGATTTATTACAGTTAAATGAAATTAAAGATAGGAATATTAAAACATTGTCCGGTGGTCAACGTCAGAGAGCATATATCGCTATGACAATTGCACAAAATACAGAATACATTTTGTTAGATGAGCCATTAAATAATTTAGACATGAAGCATTCAGTTCAAATCATGCAGACATTACGTTCATTAGCTCAGAAATTAAATAAAACAATCGTTATTGTATTACACGATATTAATTTTGCGTCATGTTATTCAGATTACATTATTGCATTAAAACATGGCGAACTAGTACGTGCAGGAAAAAATGTGGACGTATTACAAACTGAGGTATTAAGAGAATTATATGAAATGGATGTCAAAGTAGAATCGGTTAATGGACAACGTATATGTTTATATTACGATGAACAAATACTTTCATAAAGTGAACGTTACAACCATTAAGGGAGTGATGCTTATCGTGAATGAATAATTGAGAAATAAGTACCCGTTACTCAGTCAATCGTGAAAATTTACAAAAGGAGTTACTACATAATGAAAAAATCAATTTTAGTCTTAATATTATCTATAGTTTTTATATTAGCAGCATGTGGTAATCAATCTAATAATAGTCAATCAGATTCCAAATCAGAGAAAAATGAATCAAAAGATACTGTTAAAATAGAAAATAACTATGAAGCACAGGGTAAAGAAAAAGATGGCAGTGATGCTAAAAAGGTTAAAGAAACGGTCGAAGTTCCTAAAAACCCTAAAAATGCTGTCGTTTTAGATTATGGTGTATTAAATGATATGAAAGAAATGGGTCTTTCAAGTAAAGTTAAAGCATTACCAAAAGGCGAAGGTGGAAAATCCCTACCGGATTTCTTAGAAGATTTTAAATCAGATAAATATATAAACACTGGTAATTTAAAACAAGTTAATTTTGATAAAGTGGCTAAAGCAAAACCAGAAGTGATTTTCATTTCAGGTAGAACAGCTAATCAGAAAAATTTAGATGAATTTAAAAAAGCTGCACCAAAAGCAAAAATCGTATATATGGGTGCGGATAATAAAAATGTTATCAATTCTATGAAAGACAATACTGAAAAATTAGGTAAAATCTACGACAAGGAAGACAAAGCTAAAGATTTAACTAAAAAATTAGATAACAAAGTAGAAGCAATGAAAGATAAAACTTCTAAATTTGATCAGAAAGCCATGTATCTATTAGTCAATGAAGGTGAATTATCTACATTTGGTCCAGGTTCAAGATTTGGTGGATTAGTATTTGATACATTAGGATTTAAACCGGTTGATAAAGATGTAAGTAAAGGGCCACATGGTCAGAATGTTAATAATGAATATATTAACAAGAATAACCCTGATGTGATTTTAGCTATGGATAGAGGGCAAATTGTGGCAAATAATGCAACAGCTAAGAAGACATTAAACAATAAAGTATTGAAAAATGTTAAAGCTGTAAAAGACCATAAAATTTATGAACTTGATCCAAAACTTTGGTATTTCTCATCTGGTTCAACAACTACAACAATGAAACAAATTGATGAATTAGAAAAAGTAGTAAAATAAATAAAGAAAGCGCTAAAGGCATTAAATCATATGCTTTTAGCGCTTTTACTTTATATATTAAATTTCAAAATATAGATGGTAATGAAATTTGCATCTATGATTGAAGTGTGATTGACATCTTGGACAAGATTCTACCATCATGTATTCATTGATTGACATCTGATGTTTACAAACACCGCACATAACGACTCGTTGGTCGAATTCATCTACACTCCAACGTTGAATAGGGTGTGCTTCATGTTTATTATGACACTGATAACAAGGATAATATTTATCACAACATTTAAATTTAATAGCGATAATATCTAAAAAGGAGTGATAATGTATGCACCTTGTTTCATTATCAATCATTGAACCATAGACCTTAGTCATTGAAACAAACCTCCGATATTAATCATTAATCAGCGTCTGGATGTTCGCCAATGATACGTACTTCAGTGTTTAACTCTACATCAAATTTATCTTTAACTGTTTGTTGTACAAAATGGATTAAGTCTTCATAGTCTGTCGCAGTACCATTATCCACGTTGACCATAAATCCAGCATGTTTAGTAGAAACTTCTACACCACCAATACGATGGCCTTGTAGATCAGAATCTTGAATCAATTTACCCGCGAAGTGACCTGGTGGTCTTTGGAAAACACTACCGCATGAAGGATACTCAAGAGGTTGCTTAGATTCACGACGTTCAGTTAAGTCATCCATTTTCGCTTGAATCTCTTTTAAATTGCCTGGTTCTAGTGTGAAGGCTGCTTCTAAAACGACCAGATGTTTTTTCTGTACAATACTATTTCTATAATCTAGTTCTAATTCTTGCGTAGTTAATTTGATTAAATCTCCATTTTCATTAACGCATAACGCATAATCAATACAATCCTTAACTTCACCACCATAAGCACCGGCGTTCATGAATACGGCACCACCGATAGATCCAGGAATACCACATGCAAATTCTAATCCTGTGAGTGCATAATCTCTTGCAACACGTGAGACATCAATAATAGCTGCACCACTGCCAGCAATAATGGCATCATCTGACACTTCGATATGTTTAAGTGATAACAAGCTTAATACGATACCTCTAATACCGCCTTCCCGGATAATAATATTCGAACCATTTCCTAGATATGTGACAGGAATATTATGTTGGTTTGCATATTTTACAATGGCTTGTACTTCTTCATTTTTAGTAGGTGATAGGTAAAAATCTGCTTTACCACCAGTTTCAGTATAAGTATATTTTTTTAGGGGTTCATCTACTTCGATAATGTCGTTTGGAATAATTTCTTGCAAACCTTTTAAAATGTCGTTTTTATTCACTATCCGTACGTCCTTTCTATAATCAATGCTAACAATTTTATTATATCAATTTTAGTTGTTATTTGCGAAATATGAAGATATTTAACACTAAGATAATTGATTCCTGATGTATATAATGCATTGTTCTTTTAATTCTAAATATATGTTATATAATTAGAATGCATAATTCATTTAATTTCGATTTACAACGTAGAGATTGATACTAGAACTAACTTTATTAATGTCTTTATACATATTTATCCTTGGTGACTATATTGTTTATAAATTTTTTCGAAAATAGATTGTTTTTGATTTTCGTATTGTCTTATTGAATCAATATGCTGCAATAGTTGTCCTTTTTTAGTGGCAAATTGATTAGCGATATCCTGATGATGACTTAATATGTCATCGACTTTTTGATATTGTTCAAATAAAGGTGTATCTAACTGAATGATATGTAAGCGTACTTCTTGCTTTAAGTCTTTAAGATTATTAAACTTAGCCATCATGACTTTCTTTTTATAAGAATGATGTAGACGATAAAATCCAGCATAATTTAATCGTTTTTCGTCTAGAGCCGTAATATCATGTAAATTATCTACGCCTATAAGTATGTCAAGAATAGGTTCTGTATCATAATTGAAATGTCGAGTACCACCAATATGTTGCGTATATTTAACCGGTGAATCTAGTAAGTTGAATAATAATGTACGCGTTTCTTGATACAGCGTGTCGAAATAGTCATTATTTTGATATTTAATAAGGGGTTGAACATGACCGTACATAGTTTTTCTCCTTTATGTTGAATTAATAAGGTATAAAGTCTGAGATACTATAACATAATTCATTTTCTTAATAAATACGTTTTTATATAATGTTCTATGGTAAGGGGTGCAAATATGAAAAAAATAGTAATTATCCCAATGATATTTTTACTTATTGTTGCTTTAACAGCATGTAGTAATAAAACAGATTCTGATTTAAGTCATTTCGAAAGTAAATTAGATGAAGTTAATAATAAACAAGATAAGCTTGAAAAAGTGATGGATGAGATCAATCTAAAAGAATTGGATCATTTAAGTAAGACAGATACAACTGATAAAAATAGAAAGAAATTTATTCAACTTCAAGATGATATAAATAAACAATTGATCCCTGCATTTAAAGAATATGAAAAATCAGCGAAGCAATTACCTGCTGAAACACATGATGTAAAAGTGTTAAAAGCAAAATACCTTAAAACAGTAAAAACAAAGAAAAAGTCGATATATGATGTGAAAAAATTTGTGGATTTATGTAACGATTCAATCAAAGATAATGAAGATATTTTAGATTACACAAAGTTATTTGAAAAAAATCGTTCACAAGTTGAAAAGAAAATCAAAAATGCATCGAACCAAGAAGATGCTAATCAGTTAACTTCAAAATTGGAAAGTAATAATAAAGATTTAAAAGAGACAGCTCAAAAGCATCTAGATACATCATCAAGTAATGCGAAATCAGCGAAGAAAGCAATCAAAAATTATATTTCTCCATTAATTGAAAAACAAATTAAAGATATCAATCAAACGAATATATCAGATAAAAATGTTAATGATGCACGTAAAAATGCGATTGAGATGTACTATAGTTTGCAAAATTACTATGACACTCGTATCGATACAATAGAAGTTGGCGAAAAAATTTCTAAAATTAATGTCGATAAGTTACCAAAAGAGGGTAAAGATATAGATAGGAAAGATAAGGCGTTTAATTCGGAATTAAAAAAGGTTAAACAAAAAAACGATTAATTTTGATTAGAATTAAATAAATTAAAAAACCATGGTTAACATTGCTAAGTAAAATGTGTATAATTGTACCCACTGATATAATTTTCGGGATATGAATATCACGCATATGCTCAGAAAATGTGATAAATACTTTTAGAGGTGAATAGAATGGCTATAAAGCTGAGTTCGATTGACCAGTTTGAACAAGTGTTAGAAGAAAATAAATATGTTTTTGTTTTAAAACATAGCGAAACTTGTCCAATTTCTGCAAATGCGTATGATCAGTTTAATAAATTTTTATATGAACGCGATATGGACGGTTACTATTTAATAGTACAACAGGAGCGCAAATTATCGGACTACATTGCTGAAAAGACAAATGTCAAACATGAATCACCACAAGCATTTTACTTTATAGATGGTGAAATGAAATGGAATGCGTCACACAGTGACATCAATGTTTCGTCATTAGCGCAAGCAGAAGAATAATGAATAACTAACAAATGAATAAAGAACATAAATGTTATATCACTTATTTTATGTTCAATTAAATGAGGAAAGTCATTTTATTACGCTATTCGTAATAAAATGGCTTTTTTAATAGTGATTGTAAAAAGGAGAAGTTAATCGTTTATGCTTTAATTGAGAATAGTATATAATAGACCAATATTCATATTACTCATAGTTTAATAAAGATTATGATAGTGTTTATCATGAAATCATGCACATTCACATGTATAATATGTTAGTGTACAACACAAATAGATTATTGAATATGTAAAAAATGTAAGATTAATAATAAAAGTTAAATTGTATTGAAAGCACAATATTATATAAAAACAAGGTGGTTAAGACAATGAAAGTTTTAGTAGCCATGGACGAATTTAATGGCATTATTTCAAGCTATCAAGCAAATAGATATGTCGAAGAAGCGGTTGCTAGTCAAATTGAAAAGGCCGATATTGTTCAAGTTCCATTATTTAATGGACGACATGAATTAATGGATTCAGTCTTTTTATGGCAGTCGGGAAGTAAGTATCGAGTTGCTGCCCATGATGCAGACATGAATGAAGTAGAAGCAATTTATGGTCAAACAGATAGTGGTATGACCATTATTGAAGGTAATTTATTCTTAAATGGACAAAAACCTATCCAAGAAAGAACGAGTTATGGTTTAGGCGAAATACTACATGCTGCGTTAGATAATGATGCTAAACATATTATCATCTCCCTTGGTGGTATCGGAAGTTTCGATGGCGGTGCAGGAATGCTTCAAGCCTTAGGTGCAAAGTTCTATGATGATGAGGCAAATCTTGTTGATGTGACTAAGGGTGCGCATGTTATTAAATATATTCGACGTTTAGATTTTTCTGGTATCCATCCGAAGTTAGCTGAAGCAAATATTCAAGTAATGTCAGATTTTTCAAGTCGTTTATATGGTAAACAAAGTGAAATCATGCAAATGTATCCAATGTTAGGTATGACACAAAATGAAGCGGCAGAAATTGACAATTTAGTTTGGTACTTTAGTGAATTATTCAAGAGTGAATTACGAGTAACGATTGGTCCTATCGAGCGTGGTGGTGCTGGTGGCGGAATAGCTGCAGTTTTAAAAGGTTTATATCAAGCGGAAATCTTAACAAGTCATGAACTTGTGGATCAAATTACACACCTGGAAGATTTAGTTCAACAAGCAGATTTAATTATATTTGGTGAAGGTTTAAATGAACGTGATCAATTATTAGAAACGACGACATTGCGTATTGCAGATTTAACAGAAAAACACCATAAGACATCTATAGCGATTTGTGCTACAGATGATAAATTCGATTTGTTTGAAGGTAAGGGCGTAACGGCTATGTTCAATACATTCATAGATATGCCTGAATCATATACAGACTTTAAAATGGGTCTACAAATCAGACATTATACAGTTCAAGCATTAAAATTATTGAAAACACAATTCGATGTGAATAAATAATGATAGAATAATAAAAATAACACCCCTAAGTGTCTTAGATTAGACACTTAGGGGTGTTGATATATTATTGATTTGATTTTGCAACTTCTTCAGTGATACCCACCATAACTTGTACGGCTTTTTCCATAACATCGATTGAGGCATACTCAAAAGGACCATGGAAATTGCCACAACCAGTAAAGATATTAGGTGTAGGTAATCCCATAAATGATAGTTGTGATCCATCAGTTCCACCACGAATAGGTTCCGTATTAGGCTCGATACCTAAACGATTAAATACTTTTGTAGGGATATCTATAATATGCTGATGAGGTTTGATTTTTTCAGCCATATTATAATATTGGTCTTCAACGTCGACTTTGACTGGATAATCTTCAAAATGTGAATTGATATCATCACGTATTTCCATAAAACGTTTTTTACGTAAATCAAATTGCTTTTTATCATGGTCTCTAATGATATATTGTAATGTAGCTTTTTCAACATTACCTTCAAAATTCATTAAATGATAAAAACCTTCATAACCTTCTGTACGTTCAGGAACTTCACTAGGAGGTAATAAACTATTAAATTGTTGTCCAAGTGAAATGGCATTAATCATCGCATTTTTAGCTGATCCAGGATGTACATTAACACCATGACATGTTACTTTTGCTGCAGCAGCATTAAAGCTTTCAAATTGTAATTCGCCTAATTGGCTACCATCCATAGTATAAGCGAAATCAGCATTGAAACGTTTAACATCAAATTTGTGAGGTCCTCTTCCTATTTCTTCGTCTGGCGTAAAGCCTACACGAATTTTACCATGTTTAATTTCAGGATGTTCAAGTAAGTAGTTAAGCCCTTCCATAATTTCTACTACACCTGCTTTGTCATCAGCGCCTAGTAATGAAGTACCATCAGTAATCATAAATGTATCGCCAATGACTTGTTTAAGCTCAGGAAAGACTTTAGGATCTAGAATTCTATCTGTTTTACCTAACTTAAGTGGATTACCGTCATATTTTTCAATGATTTGTGGGTTAACATTAGTAGCATTAAAATCAGGTGATGTATCAACATGAGCTAAGAAACCAACCGTTGGCACGTCATATTCCACATTACTGTCTAATGTAGCAAAAAGGTAACCATTGCTATCCATATCTGTTTCGAGTCCTAATGCTTTAAGCTCACTTTCTAATAGGTTTAATAAATCCCATTGTTTTGTCGTAGATGGTGTCGTATTTGAATTTGGATCTGATTGTGTATCTATTTTGACGTATCTCGTTAATCTATCGATAATTTGTTCTTTCATGTTAGACATCCCCTTAAACTCGATTATTCATATTATAAGATTTTCTATATGATTTACCTTTAATTTTACCATAATACTGCTTGATACGTGTGTAGAGATAATAGATGATTTCTGCTACAAGAATACCAAAAGATATCGCGCCAGATATTAAGGTAACCTCTAAAAAAGTATTTACAGCACTAGTATAGTTATTTGATACTAAAAAGCGTGTTGCTTCATACGCAGTACCACCTGGTACAAGTGGAATGATTCCAGGTACGATAAATATAATAACAGGTCTTTTATAGCGTCTACTCATCGTATGACTGAGTAAGCCTAAAATTAAACTTCCCAAAAATGTAGCGCCAACTTTTCCAAATTGCATATCAACGGTAAATTGATAAATTGTCCACGCAACTGCACCGACAAAACCACACGCTAATAATAATCGACGGGGTGCGTTAAATATGATGGAGAAAAGGACTGTGGAAATGAAACTTATTGTGAAGTGAAATAAATAAAATAACAATATGAACAGCCTCTCTTAAAAAATTAGTAATACTATAGCAACGCCAGCGCCAATAGCAAATGCAGTTAGCGCCGCTTCTACACCTCTAGACATACCTGCTAATAACTCTCCAGCTAGTAAATCACGAATCGCATTGGTAATTAAAATACCAGGTACAAGAGGCATTACGCTCGCAATGGTAATAATGTTCTGATTTGTTGCCAATCCAAGTTTCGAACAGGCAGCAGCTATTGTGATTACGACTGCAGCAGCAACAAATTCTGAGAAAAATTTAATTTGAATATATCGTTGAACAAGGCTAAACGTTAAAAACGCTGATCCTCCAGCTAGTATGGCAATCCAACAATCTGATGCTACGCCACCAAACATAAATAGGAAAAAACCACATGCAATCGCTGCTGCAAATAAATTAATTAAAAATGAATATTGCAACGATGCACTTCTAAGGTGGATTAATTCAGATTTTGCTTCATCAATAGTAAGTTGATTGCTAGAAATTTTACGAGACAAACTGTTGGTTAAAGCTATTTTTTCTAAATCTGTCGTACGTTCTCTAATACGAATTAATCGAGTACTAGTACGATCATTAAGAGAGAAGATAATAGCGGTTGAAGTTACAAAACTATATGTATCATGTAAGCCATAGCTATGTGCAATTCTATTCATGGTATCTTCAACACGATATGTTTCAGCACCAGCTTCTAGTAAAATCCTACCAGCAATCAACACGACATCAATCACTTTATTCTCATCAATGATAGTGATTGAATCTGACATGAATAACCACCTCCTAATTAATTTAATGATATGAATAATTGAAGTTTACAACTTGAGCTAACAACTTTCAATAGAGTAAGTCATATTGAAAAGATTATGTAATGAAGGAGATAGGTGAAAACGGTGGTAAACATTTATTTTAAATCTAAAATAAATAAGGCTATGGTGGATAAGAAATGCGTTTATAAAATAAAAAAGGAAGAGACGTGAAAGATTCAAACGTCGATAAATAAATTAACGAAATTACAAATCCTTTTGTCTCTACCTCTGATAGTGTATTCAATATTTGATTATAGTTTAATAATAGGATTAAACATGACTTTATTTCTACCTTCGCTTTTAGCCACATGTACCATATCATCTGCATCTTTAAAGACGCGTCTTTGTGATTTGCGATCATCTTGTGTTAAATAACCGACACCTATAGACACTGAAAGTTTTATGACTTCCTTATTAGGTAGATGGAATGATGACTTCTCTACACCTTGACGAATATTTTCGGCAAGTTTGACACTTTGATCCAATGTATAGTCATTAATTACAACAGAGAACTCTTCGCCACCATTTCTAAAAATAAGAAATTGTTTAGGGACATAATTTTTAAGTAATTGAGACATTTGTTTTAATACAGCATCTCCTGCTTGGTGCGTATATGTATCATTTACATCTTTAAAGCCATCAATGTCAATAAGTAACAAGCCTAAGCTTTCATTATGTGTCTCAGTATATTTAGATAACTGATTCAAATGTCTATCGAATTCTTTAACATTCCCAAGACCAGTTAAATAATCATATTTATCTTCATTTTCATAGCGATTAACGAGTGAGAAGAAATGCCAAATATCTACAAATGTAATTGCAGAGGCAATTGTGATAATGAATGACACAGGAATTAAAATTGCAATTTCAATTAAATCATAGATTGGGCTCACTAATGCAAGTATAAATAAAATGATAATACTGATTGTATTTAATATAAGTAACGATATAATATCGTTTTGTTTTAAAAACGGACCTACTGCACTGACCACACCCGCTATAACGACTAAAGTGATACCGTATATAATAGAGTTGTTAAAAATAAGTATGTCAACTAATGATACGACGACAGCTGAAGCTAATGTGTAAACCATGTTGGTGTAACGTCCTAAGAATAATAAAGGTACAAACGTTAAATGAACTAAGTATTCTAAACGGAAGGGAATGGGATATGCTGCTAATAAAAGTGCAACAAGCGTCATTAAAACAGTGACGTATCCTTTAGAAAAGACCATTCTTTTATTTTCAGAGTATTGCAGTCTATGAAACAAATATATGCCTGCAACCATGACTGAAATATTATATATAATTGCTTCAAACATAGTTTTACCGACTCCTTTATTGACCATTAGCTATTGTAAGTGAAAACTTACAATTTGTCATTAGTTAGACTAAAAAATTTATCACATAAAATAGTGATTAATGTTAAAATGTTAACTTAAGTGATATGATGAAAAAAAGTTTCGTCATGTGAGAGTATAAAAATCGATGTAGATATATATGAAGAAAGAATGTTGTTATAAATTTGGGATATCTTATTTTAGATTAACTACTATTATACAGTTGATTTAATAATAAGGAAAGATGATAGCAACTGATGTTATTGCGATAGAATTGAAGATTGATAGTAGTCGTTATTAAAGAGGAAAATCATACAAAATAACCGACGCACGTTTAAATATTAACTATAAATATAGGAAGAGAAATAGTTGGATTTCTTAAAACTTACCCTTTAAATGATAGAAACTAACTTAATTTTGATGAAGGTGAACTGATGTATACATTATTACTCATTGCATTTACTATGATAGTCAGTTTAATAATAACACCCATTATTATTGCGATGTCTAAAAAATTAAATTTAGTAGATAAACCCAATTTTCGTAAGGTGCATACAAAGCCGATTTCAGTCATGGGTGGCACAGTTATTTTATTCTCATTTTTAATTGGAATGTGGTTAGGCCATCCTATTGAAAGAGAAGTGAAACCATTAGTTATCGGAGCAATATTGATGTATGCCGTTGGTTTAATCGATGATATATTTGATCTTAAACCATATATCAAATTAGCTGGGCAAATCGTAGCAGCTTTAGTGGTCGCATTTTATGGTATTACCATTGATTTTATTTCATTACCAATGGGACCAACGATTCATTTTGGAATTTTAAGTATTCCAATTACAGTGATTTGGATTGTAGCTATTACAAATGCTATTAATTTAATTGATGGATTAGATGGCTTAGCATCTGGTGTATCTGCGATTGCATTAATGACAATTGCATTTATCGCTATCTTACAAGCGAATATCTTTATTATAATGATTTGTTGTGTGTTAATCGGATCTTTATTAGGATTTTTATTCTATAACTCACACCCAGCTAAAATATTTCTTGGTGATAGTGGAGCCCTAATGATTGGTTTTATTATTGGATTTGTTTCATTGCTAGGTTTTAAAAACATTACATTTATTGCATTATTTTTCCCTATTGTTATTTTAGCAGTACCATTTATTGATACTATTTTTGCAATGATTCGACGAATGAAAAAAGGGCAACATATTATGCAAGCGGATAAATCTCATTTACATCATAAGTTATTAGAACTTGGTTATACACATAGACAAACCGTCTTACTCATATATTTCATTGCTATCTTATTCAGTCTATCTAGTATTATTCTGTATCTATCTCAACCTCTAGGTGCATTAATGATGTTCATTTTAATTATTTTAACGATTGAACTCATTGTTGAATTTACAGGATTAATTGACGATAATTATAGACCGATTTTAAACCTAATTACAAAAAAAGGTGATCATCCACATCCTCAACATCAATATGAAGAGGAAGACAATCACTAAACATCATAAAAGCTATCTAAAACAGAGTCCCGATTTCATCGTTATTTAGACTCTAACTTTAGATAGCTTATTTTTTAATCTGTTGTAATATCGAAGGGTAACATTTTAATTTCTTCAGTATTTAGCTCATAATTGCCAGCTGTCGTTCTATTTAAAAACTCGATAAAATCATCGTACTCAGTTTCAACTACATCTATTTGGTAGCTAACTTTGTCAGTATAGAATTGATTTCTAAGCATAAAGCTAGTGGAACCTAATTCATATTCAAATTTGCCAGTTTGATCATAATTCAAGGTAACGGTGGTTGGAATAGCAGCTCTTAACTCCACACGTCCAATATCATAAATAACATCACGTACTGCACCACTATATGCTCTTATGAGGCCGCCACCACCTAATTTGATACCGCCAAAATAGCGTGTAACAACGACGCACACATCATGTAGTTCTAATTTTTTTAATATTTCCAACATAGGGACGCCAGCAGTACCACTTGGTTCTCCATCGTCATTTGCTTTTTGAATATTCATTTCTGGCCCTACAGTGTATGCAGAACAGTTGTGTGTTGCATCTTTATGTTGTGATTTCACCTCATTTATGAATGCCTTTGCTTCATCCTCTGAAGCTACAGGTTTAATATGTGAAATAAAACGCGATTTATTGATTGTATTTTCAATAGTATGTTCTTCTTTAATAGTAATGATTGGTTTTGTCATTTTTTCACCTTCATCTTCGCTCTGTTTTCATATTTGTATTATACACTCTGTAAATACTTAAAATAAATTGTTTAATTAAGATTTTCTTTTTTAATAAAATATTGTATTATTACTATGAGTATAATTGAGGAGGACTACTATGAAGATTGCTGTAATGACTGATTCTACTAGCTATCTATCTCAAGATTTAATTGATAAATATAATATCCCAGTTGCACCGTTAAGTGTAACTTTTGATGATGGTGTAAGCTATACTGAAGATGTAAATGTTGATATTGACCATTTTTATAATAAAATGGCTTCTTCAGCAACGATACCTACGACAAGTCAACCGGCTGTAGGTGAATGGATTCAAAGATACGAAAAATTAAGAGAAGATGGTTACACAGATGTGATAGTTGTATTCTTATCTAGTGGAATTAGTGGGAGTTATCAATCTGGGAAGCAAGCTGGAGAGTTAGTTGAAGGCATTAATGTCTATGCATTTGATAGTAAGCTTGCGGCTATGATGGAAGGTTGTTACGTATTACGTGCAATAGAAATGGTAGAACAAGGTTATAAACCAGATGATATCATAGCAGAGTTAACTGATATGAGAGAACATACAGGTGCTTATTTAATTGTAGATGACTTAAAAAATTTACAAAAAAGCGGACGTATTACAGGTGCTCAAGCTTGGGTAGGTACATTGTTAAAAATGAAACCAGTACTTAAATTTGATGATGGTAAAATAGTACCAGAAGAAAAAGTACGTACTAAGAAGAGAGCGCTAAAAGCACTAGAAGATAAAGTCTTAAATCAAGTTAAAGATTATAATGATGTGACAATTTACGTGATTAATGGCGATAAAACAGAGGATGGTAAAGCCTTATTAGAATCTGTCAAAGCCAATGCGTCATCACATTACCAAGTAGCATATTCTGAATTCGGACCAGTGATTGCCGCGCACTTAGGATCTGGTGGGTTAGGTTTAGGCTACACTGCACGACAAATTAGACTTAATTAGAAGATTTAGAGGACATATGGAATTGTTGAATGACAATTCGGTATGTCTTTTTTTATTGGAGGGAACATCAATATTACATTTTGGAAAGTTAATTCATTCAGAAATGAATATCACTACGGAACAAGTGGCACATGTTACTAAAGGCGTTGTATTTAAAAATAACCGTTGGCATTGTGTTCAATGTGAAACAGACGATGCTAAATATTTTCATCGCTATTTTTCAAATTTTATAAATAAAGACATTATATATTGTAGAAAATGTATACAACTTGGTCGTATGGATCATTTGACTGATTATAGAATAACTAAGAGTCATCAAAAGGCTACGCTATGTGAATATCACCTTGAATTTGCGCTTTCAGACCAACAAAGGTATGCCTCTCAACAAATTGTAAATGCAATTAAGGCACGACGAAAATTATTGTTATATGCAGTTACTGGGGCTGGTAAGACTGAAATGATTTTCGAAGGCATTAAGTTTGCTAGAAATCAAGGCGACAATATTGCGATTGTATCACCACGTGTTGATGTTGTAGTAGAAATTAGCCAACGGATTAAAAATGCATTTTTTCAGGAAGATATAGATGTATTGCATCAAAGTAGTAAACAAGAGTTCAACGGACACTTTATCATTTCAACGATTCATCAGCTATATCGATATAAAAACCACTTTGATGCTATTATTATTGATGAAGTAGATGCATTTCCATTATCAATGGATGACGACTTATTTAAAGTGATTCAAACAGCTTCCAAACAGAGTGCATGTCATATTTATATGACAGCTACGCCGCCGAAGAAACTATTATCGACGATAAGTAAAGATAATGTGATTAAATTACCTGCACGATTCCACCGACAACCACTTCCGGTACCCAATTTTCAATATTTAAAGTTTAATCCTAAGAAAGTTCAATATAAATTATTAAATTTTTTATCCCAACAAATACAACGTCAACGATATACTTTAGTATTTTTTAATCACATTGATTGCATGATTAAAGCTTTTAAGACGTATCAAGCTCAAATACCGAATTTAATATATATTCACAGTGAAGATGAGCAACGCTTTGAAAAAGTACAATCTTTAAGGGCAGGTAATCATGTTGTTGTTTTTACCACTACTATTCTTGAACGAGGTTTTACTATGGAAAAGTTGGATGTCGTAGTAATTGATGCTGACCAGTTTTCTAAAGAAGCATTAATACAGATTGCAGGTCGTGTAGGGAGAAAGAAGCAAGCGCCAAACGGGCATGTGATTTATTATCATAATGGTGTGTCACTATCGATGATGTTAGCAAGAAAAGATATTAAAAAAATGAATCAACTTGGGAAACAAAAAGGATGGTTAGACATATAATGGAAAGATGTCTACAATGCTTGAATCCTATAAATGAACCTTTTACTATCATTAATTTTTATAGAAACCCTAATGTTTTATGTGAGACTTGCGTCGGAAAATGGAATCAAGTAAAAATCCATGATGCTATAAAGCGTTGTAAAAAGTGTTTGAAAGTAATGACACAAGATGAACAAATTTGTGAAGATTGTCAATTTTTGAATGAGCGATTTAACATTCAATATCAATTAAAATGTGATTTTATTTATGAAGGTATTATGAAAGAAACGATTCATCAATATAAATTTTTGAAAGATCATTATTTATGCAAAATTCTTGCTGAGGTAATCAATATACCAGAAGGTAAATTTGACTACGTAATCCCTATACCATCCCCAGATGAACGTAATATTGAAAGAACATTTAATCCAGTTGAAGAAGTTTTAAAGATGAAAGGTGTTGATTATAAAAATGTATTAGGTACAGAATTTAGACCGAAACAAGCAGGTTTAAATAAAATTAAACGAATAAAAGAGACAAATCCCTTTTTTATAAGGAAAAATATTGAGTTAGATGGTAAGGAAATATTACTTGTTGATGATATTTATACAACGGGGTTAACGATTAATCGTGCAATGTGTAAATTATCCACATTAAATGTCAGAAAATTCAATGTGTTTGCGTTTGCAAGATAAGGATGACGTGGTAAAATATAATTAAGCATTACCAATATAAGAGGTTAAAGGAGAGATTACTATGATTAGATTTGAAATTCATGGAGATAACCTCACTATCACAGATGCAATTCGCAACTATATTGAGGAAAAAATTGGTAAGTTAGAACGTTACTTTAATAATGTACCGAATGCGGTTGCACACGTTAAAGTTAAAACTTATTCAAATTCAACTACAAAAGTTGAAGTAACAATTCCTCTTAAAGATGTCACTTTAAGAGCAGAAGAAAGACATGATGATTTATATGCTGGTGTTGATTTAATTACTAATAAACTTGAACGTCAAGTTAGAAAGTATAAAACACGTGTAAATCGTAAGCACCGTGACCGTGGTGATCAAGAAGTGTTTGTAGCAGAAGTTCAAGAAGCACCACCAGAAGAAATTAGCGGTGCAGAAGAAAATAATGATAATGATATCGAAATTATTCGTTCTAAACAATTCAGTTTAAAACCTATGGATTCTGAAGAAGCGGTATTACAAATGAATCTTTTAGGACATGACTTCTTTATCTTTACAGATCGTGAAACTGACGGTACTAGTATCGTTTATCGTCGTAAAGATGGAAAATATGGTTTAATTGAAACAACTGAACAATAAGGGTCAATGTGAACCATAAATATATGTAAGAAATGAATTCAGTTTAATAATTGAATAGGGTTAATTTGGGAGTGAGATGATTGTTATTCGTATGTGAATACTTCATCTTGCTCCCTTTTTATATATAATATTAAGGGGTTATTCTTAATAATGAGTTGAGTAAAGGGATTTAAAAGAATGATGTATGGATGTTTGAATTCGTAGACGCAATGATTATACTGTGCTAATCTTAATTGAAAATAACGGAAAAGAAATACTGTATAATAAATTTCGCAATTTATGCGAAGTTTATTTATTTGAGACGAGAAATAATACATTGTATCATGTTAGAATTAACTTGTTGACAATTCATTAGATTTAATTATGTTATAGATTGGAAAGACACAAAGGCATTTTGATTGAATTACCATGTAAAATAACTTAAAGTGTGTAAGCTATGATTGCCAATATGTTTATATTATGGACAAAGGGAATAACGTATACTAATGAGTATTTAAGTATGATTCTAAAGGTATAAATGGTAAGATTAATTGTTGAAAGCCAAGCAGTTTTTAGCTAAAGGAGCGAACAGAATGGGATTTTTATCAAAAATTGTTGACGGCAATAAAAAAGAAACGAAAAAGTTAGGTAAGTTAGCTGATAAAGTACTCGCATTAGAGGAAGATACAGCACTTTTAACTGATGAAGAAATTCGAAATAAAACTAAGAAATTTCAAGAAGAACTTGCTGAAATTGAAGATGTTAAAAAACAAAATGATTACTTAGATAAAATTTTACCTGAAGCGTATGCACTTGTACGTGAAGGTTCTAAACGCGTTTTTAATATGATTCCATATAAAGTACAAGTTATGGGTGGTATCGCTATTCATCATGGTGATATCGCTGAAATGAGAACAGGTGAAGGTAAAACGTTAACAGCAACAATGCCTACATATTTAAATGCATTAGCAGGGCGAGGCGTTCACGTTATTACAGTCAATGAATATTTATCTAGTGTTCAAAGTGAAGAAATGGCAGAACTATACGAATTTCTAGGTTTATCTGTAGGTCTAAACTTAAATAGTAAAACCACAACTGAAAAACGTGAAGCGTATGCACAAGATATCACATATAGTACGAATAACGAACTAGGATTCGACTATTTGAGAGATAACATGGTGAACTATGCAGAAGAGCGTGTTATGAGACCATTACATTTTGCCATTATTGATGAGGTAGACTCTATTTTAATTGATGAAGCAAGAACACCGCTTATTATTTCAGGTGAAGCAGAAAAATCTACATCACTTTATACACAAGCTAATGTTTTCGCTAAAATGCTAAAATTAGATGATGATTATAAATACGATGAAAAAACAAAATCTGTGAACTTAACAGAACAAGGTGCAGATAAAGCAGAGCGCATGTTTAAGATTGATAATCTTTATGATGTTCAAAACGTAGAAATTATTAGTCATATCAATACGGCATTAAGAGCGCATGTGACTTTACAACGAGATGTTGACTACATGGTTGTAGATGGCGAAGTACTTATCGTTGACCAATTTACTGGTCGTACAATGCCTGGTAGACGTTTCTCTGAAGGTTTACACCAAGCGATCGAAGCTAAAGAAGGCGTACAAATTCAAAATGAATCTAAAACAATGGCTTCTATCACCTTCCAAAACTATTTCAGAATGTACAATAAGTTAGCAGGTATGACAGGTACTGCTAAAACAGAGGAAGAAGAGTTCCGAAATATTTATAATATGACAGTAACTCAAATCCCGACTAATAAACCTGTACAACGTGTTGATAAATCTGACTTAATTTACATTAGTCAAAAAGGGAAATTTGATGCCGTTGTTGAAGATGTAGTTGAAAAGCATAAAAAAGGACAACCTGTATTATTAGGTACAGTAGCCGTAGAAACATCTGAATATATTTCTAATTTATTAAAAAAACGTGGCGTAAGACATGATGTATTAAACGCTAAAAACCATGAACGAGAAGCGGAAATTGTTGCAAATGCTGGTCAAAAAGGATCAGTTACCATTGCTACAAACATGGCTGGTCGTGGTACAGATATCAAATTAGGTGAAGGCGTTGAAGAAATCGGTGGTTTAGCTGTTATTGGTACAGAACGTCATGAATCACGTCGTATTGATGACCAATTACGTGGTCGTTCAGGTCGTCAAGGTGATAATGGGGATAGTCGCTTCTATTTATCATTACAAGATGAATTAATGGTACGTTTCGGTTCAGAAAGACTACAAAAAATGATGGGCCGATTAGGTATGGATGATTCTACACCAATTGAATCTAAAATGGTTTCAAGAGCAGTAGAATCAGCGCAAAAACGTGTTGAAGGTAACAACTTTGATGCACGTAAACGTATCTTAGAATATGACGAAGTACTACGTAAACAACGTGAAATTATCTATAATGAACGTAACGATATCATTGATAACGATGATAGTTCACAAGTTGTAGATGCCATGTTACGTTCAACATTACAACGTGGAATCAATTATCATATCAATGAAGAGGATGATAACTTAGATTATCAACCATTCATCAACTATATAAATGATGTCTTCTTACAAGAAGGAGAATTGAAAGAGTCAGAAATTAAAGGTAAAGATTCAGAAGATATCTTTGAAGTAGTATGGTCTAAAATTGAAAAAGCTTATGCTAAACAAAAAGAAACGCTTGGCGATCAAATGAATGAATTCGAAAGAATGATTTTATTACGTTCTATTGATAGTCATTGGACAGATCATATAGATACAATGGATCAATTACGTCAAGGTATCCATTTACGTTCATATGCACAACAAAATCCATTACGTGATTATCAAAATGAAGGTCACGAGTTATTTGATATGATGATGCAAAATATCGAAGAAGATACTTGTAAGTTTATATTAAAATCAGTGGTACAAGTTGAAGATGATATTGAACGTGAAAAAACAACAGACTTCGGTGAAGCAAAACATGTATCAGCCGAAGATGGCAAAGAAAAAGTGAAACCACAACCGATTGTTAAAGGTGAAGACATCGGTCGTAATGATCCATGTCCTTGCGGTAGCGGTAAGAAATATAAAAACTGTCATGGACAAGCATAGTTGCACCTAAATAAGTAATATATAGTTGAAGCCTGAGACAAAGTTGTCTTGGGCTTCTTTATTGTATATTTGATTGATTGAGAAAATAATTCAACAGCAATAATTAAGTTATGAGGCTTTAATTTTAATACAACAATCGTACTTATACTGTCATTCAGTTTGTTTATGATAGAATATAAACATATAATATGATGAATGTAGTGTAGTAATATTTAAGAATTTGATAAAGTAAATCAAATTGAAATAAAATCATAGATAAACAAATGAAATAGGAGAGACATTATGGAATTATCAGAAATTAAAAGAAATATAGATGCGTACAAAGACAATTTAAATCAAATTAGGGGGTCTCTTTGACTTAGAAAATAAAGAGACTAACATCCAAGAGTATGAAGAAATGATGACAGAGCCCAATTTTTGGGATGATCAAAATAGAGCACAAGATATCATCGATAAAAATAATGCTTTAAAGTCAATGGTAAATGGTTATTATGAATTAGAAGAAACCGTGGAAGATATGTCTGCAACAGTTGAATTGTTGCAAGAAGAATTTGACGAAGATATGAAGCAAGAGTTAGAAAATAATGTCATTGAATTTAAATCAGAGATTGACCACTTTGAATTACAATTATTATTAGATGGTCCTTACGATGCGAATAATGCGATTTTAGAATTACATCCTGGTGCAGGCGGTACTGAATCACAGGATTGGGTAAGTATGTTATTAAGAATGTATCAACGATATTGTGAACAAAGTGGATTTAAAGTTGAAACCGTGGATTATTTACCTGGCGATGAAGCGGGTGTTAAAAGTGTGACATTATTAATCAAAGGGCATAATGCATATGGTTATTTAAAAGCGGAAAAAGGTGTGCATCGATTAGTTCGAATTTCACCATTTGATTCATCTGGCCGTCGCCATACATCATTTGCGTCTTGTGATGTTATTCCTGATTTTGATAATGATGAGATTGAAATTGAAATCAATTCTGATGATATTACAGTTGATACCTTCAGAGCATCTGGCGCTGGTGGACAACATATTAATAAAACGGAATCAGCAATCAGAATTACGCATCATCCTACAGGTATTGTAGTTAATAACCAAAATGAACGTTCACAAATTAAAAACCGTGAAGCAGCAATGAAAATGTTGAAATCTAAATTGTACCAACTTAAATTAGAAGAACAAGAACGTGAAATGGCAGAAATACGTGGTGAGCAAAAAGAAATAGGTTGGGGAAGTCAAATTAGATCTTACGTATTCCATCCTTATTCAATGGTTAAAGATCATAGAACAAATGAAGAAACCGGTAAAGTGGATGCAGTAATGGATGGTGACATAGGTCCGTTTATTGAAGCGTATTTAAGACATCAAATGGATAAATAAATTGAAGAATAAGAGAAGGAGCGTTTGAGGCATATAATTGTCTCAAGTGCTTCTTTTTTATTAGCTGTAGTAGTTTCAAAGTACTACCATTTAAATAAAAATAAGAATGAATTATTTTGAAAATTTTAAAGTCAACAAAATCAATGTAAAAAATCTCTTGTAATATTACTCAGTTGATCATTATGACAAAGTCAAACTAACAATGAATCGCTCTAAAGTAGCTGATATATATGTATTTGTGATGATATATAAGATGACGCTTGAAATGATTGTGTATAAAAAATATATTACATCAATTTAACATTAACCTTTATAAAATAATATTGTGTTATATTAAATTCAACAAATTAGAATACACAACAAAGGAATGACATATTTAATGAAGAAGACGTTTTTATTATCATTATCATCAGTAGCAGCGTGTATCGCATTCAGCAATGTTGCAGATGCTCAAGAAGAAACTGCTGTATCTAATGTGAATACATCTGAAAACATAGCATCAGTTGAAACTGAAAATGCTAGTCAATATATCGTCAAACCTGGTGACACATTATACCAAATCGCTTTAAATCATAATATTACTTTAGATGAATTATATAGCCTTAATCCTGGGGTTACACCTTTAATTTTTCCGGGGGATATCATTACTGTTTCTCCATATGAAACACAATATCAAGTCAACAATACCACTTATAATTCAAGCAATTATAATGTTGGAGAACCAACATCAGCAGCAAGTCAACAATATGTAGATGTTACAAGTGAAACGGCATCACAACCATCTGTTACAACGAATCAATCATATAGTAATGAGGCTGGTGCTAGTTTGTATTCTGTAAGTAATTCTGGCAATTTATATAATTATGGCAACTGCACATATTATGCATTCAATCGTCGTGCAGAGTTAGGTAAACCAATTGGAAGTTTATGGGGGGATGCTGGTAGTTGGGCAGTAAATGCTAGAAATGCTGGTTTCACAGTGAATAATATTCCAGTTGCAGGTGCAGTTTTCCAATCTAATCCTGGTACAAATGGTTCGGGTGGCTATGGCCATGTAGGCGTCGTTGAAAGCGTAAATAGTAATGGTACAGTTACAGTTTCTGAAATGAACTGGAACGGTGGATTTAATGTAAAATCTTACAGAACAATTACAAATCCAGGTAGCTATAACTACATTCATTAAATTTGAATACAAACTAAAGTTATATATAGCAGTAACGTAATTTATATTATTACGTTGCTGCTTATTTAATATTAATCAACTAAGTTGAAATCGCCATTAAGATATTACTTTTAATCATGATTTTGATTGGTATAATGAAACTAAGTATCATCTATGATTAAATAAGAAGGAGGCATCACGGAATGGGCATACATCAATATTACAAAAGACTCTCTGACATGGAAAAGCTTATTAGGTTGCCTGGTAAATTTAAATATTTTGAGCATAATGTGGCTGCACACTCGTTTAAGGTAACAAAAATTGCTCAGTATCTTGGCACTGTTGAAGAATATAATGGAAATGTTATAGATTGGAAGAGCTTATATGAAAAAGCACTAAACCACGATTTTGCAGAGGTATTTACAGGTGATATTAAAACGCCAGTAAAGTATGCAAGTAGAGAATTGAAAATGCTTTTTTCACAAGTTGAAGAAGAAATGGTAGAAAATTTTATTAAAGAAGAAATCCCTGAGCAATACCGTGACATATATAGACAAAGGCTACAAGAAGGTAAAGATGATTCATTAGAAGGACAAGTACTTGCTGTTGCGGATAAAATTGATTTACTATATGAAACATTTGGTGAAATCCAAAAACGTAACCCAGAACCTTTGTTTTTTGAAATATATGAAATGAGTTTAGAAACAATTATGCAATTCGATCATTTAGCTTCTGTTCAAGATTTTATTGATAATGTAATTCCTGAAATGCTAACTGAAAACTTCATTCCTAGAACAGAATTACGAGAAACTACGATGACAATACTTAATAAAAGAAACAGGTGAAATAAATGATTTGGTATGCATGTGCTGCATTTTTTCCTTGTATTTTAATAGTACTTTTTAGTGTCGTAACTAAAAACAAATGGATTGGTACCTCTGTTACTTTAATATTAATTGCGACCTCAATATATAAAGGCTTTTTCCATAGTGAATGGATTATATTTATTGATGTTGTATCATTATTAGCGGGTTATTTAATCATAGATCAACTAGAATTCCATAAGAGAGAAGAATAAAACTCAATTAATAAACAAACGGATTGAAAATAAAGTGTATAAAACAAGCATAGTTTGCTAAGCTATGTTTGTTTTTATTTATCTTATAATATAAAAATGTTAGCGAACAAATGTTTGTATTTTATGTTCGAGATTTGTTAAAATAGAAAATAAATTCAGTGCTAATATTTACGTTAACGATATCATCAAAATGATGTATGACAAGAGGTAAACTAGGGAAAGTAATAAGTAAATAACGTATTTAGTGACGATATTCTTTAGAAAAAAATGAGTTCACTAATCTCGAGTGATAAAAGTTGAGTTGTAAACAATACAGGAGGCGTATGTAGTAATGGTTGAACATTATCCATTCAAATTAAATTCAGAGTTCGATCCTCAAGGTGATCAACCTGAAGCAATAAAGAAAATTGTTAAAGGTGTTAAAGAAGGTAAGAGACACCAAACACTACTTGGTGCAACCGGAACAGGTAAAACATTTACGATGAGTAATGTAATACAACAAGTAGGTAAACCAACCTTGATTATTGCACATAACAAAACATTGGCTGGACAATTATATAGTGAATTTAAAGAATTTTTCCCGGAAAATAGAGTGGAATATTTCGTGAGTTACTACGATTACTATCAGCCAGAAGCTTACGTACCATCGACAGATACATTTATTGAAAAAGATGCGTCTATTAATGATGAAATTGACCAATTAAGACACTCAGCAACGAGCGCATTGTTTGAGAGAGATGATGTTATTATCATAGCAAGTGTGAGTTGTATTTATGGTTTGGGTAATCCAGAAGAATATAAAGATTTGGTTGTCAGTGTGCGTGTGGGCATGGAAATGGAACGTAGCGAATTACTAAGAAAACTAGTTGATGTGCAATATACTAGAAATGATATAGACTTCCAACGTGGTACATTTAGAGTACGAGGCGATGTGGTTGAAATATTCCCTGCTTCAAGAGAAGAAATGTGTATTCGAGTAGAATTTTTCGGTGATGAAGTCGATCGTATTAGAGAAGTGAATTATTTAACAGGCGAAGTTATAAGAGAACGTGAACATTTTGCAATTTTCCCAGCATCCCACTTCGTTACGCGTGAAGAAAAGATGAAAGTTGCAATCGAGAGAATTGAAAAAGAATTAGAAGAACGTTTAAAAGAGTTAAGAGATGAAAATAAACTTTTAGAAGCACAGAGATTAGAACAAAGAACTAATTATGACTTAGAAATGATGCGTGAGATGGGGTTCTGCTCAGGTATTGAAAACTACTCTGTACATTTAACGTTAAGACCACTAGGTTCTACCCCATATACATTGCTTGATTACTTTGGCGATGATTGGTTAATCATGATTGATGAATCACACGTGACACTACCTCAAGTAAGGGGGATGTATAACGGTGATAGAGCACGTAAGCAAGTTTTAGTTGATCATGGATTCAGATTGCCAAGTGCTTTAGACAACAGACCTTTAAAATTTGAAGAGTTTGAAGAAAAAACAAATCAATTAGTCTATGTATCTGCCACACCAGGACCTTATGAAATAGAACATACCGATGAAATGGTAGAGCAGATTATTCGACCTACTGGATTGTTAGATCCAAAAATTGATGTACGTCCAACAGAAAATCAAATTGATGACTTGTTGAGTGAAATTCAAGATAGAATTGATAAAAATGAAAGAGTACTGGTTACTACTTTAACTAAAAAAATGAGTGAAGATTTAACAACATATATGAAAGAAGCAGGAATTAAAGTTAATTATCTTCATTCGGAAATCAAAACTCTCGAGAGAATAGAAATCATAAGAGACTTACGTATGGGTACCTATGATGCAATTGTTGGAATTAACTTGTTAAGAGAGGGGATAGATATTCCCGAAGTTTCATTGGTTGTTATCTTAGATGCAGATAAAGAAGGATTTTTACGTTCCAATCGTTCTTTAATTCAAACAATTGGACGTGCAGCACGAAATGATCGTGGTGAAGTTATTATGTACGCTGATAAGATTACAGATTCAATGAGATATGCCATTGATGAAACGCAGAGACGTCGTGATATACAAATGGCTCATAATGAAAAACACGGTATTACACCTCAAACAATTAATAAGAAAATTCATGATGTCATCAGTGCAACCGTCGAAAGTGATGATACAAATGAAAATAAACAAATAGAAGTTCCTAAGAAAATGACGAAGAAAGAACGTCAAAAAACGATAGAAAACATAGAAAAAGAAATGAAAAAAGCAGCTAAAGATTTAGACTTTGAGAAAGCAACAGAGTTAAGAGATATGTTATTCGAATTAAAATCAGAAGGGTGACATTTAAATGAGAGAACCATCCATAGTAGTGAAAGGTGCAAGAGCACATAATTTAAAAGGTGTTGATATAGAATTACCTAAAGACAAGTTGATAGTGATGACAGGACTTTCTGGTTCAGGTAAATCCTCTTTAGCTTTTGATACCATTTATGCCGAAGGTCAAAGAAGATATGTAGAATCATTAAGTGCTTATGCACGTCAATTTTTAGGTCAAATGGATAAACCGGATGTTGACACAATTGAAGGCTTATCACCAGCGATTTCAATTGATCAAAAAACAACAAGTAAGAACCCACGTTCTACAGTTGCCACAGTGACTGAAATATATGACTATATTAGGTTGCTATATGCACGTGTAGGAAAACCATATTGTCCTAATCATCATATTGAGATAGAATCACAGACTGTTCAACAAATGGTGGATAGAATTTTAGAATTAGAAACTCGAACTAAAATTCAATTGTTAGCACCAGTTGTTTCCCACCGTAAAGGTAGTCATGAAAAATTAATTGAAGATATAAGTAAAAAAGGGTATGTTCGCTTGCGAGTTGACGGTGAAATTGTTGATGTGAACGAAGTACCGGAATTAGATAAAAATAAAAACCACACTATTGAAGTTGTTGTTGATAGATTAGTCGTTAAAGATGGTATTGAAACAAGATTAGCAGATTCTATAGAAACGGCACTTGAACTTGCAGAAGGAAGTTTAACGGTAGATATAATTGATGGGGAAGAATTAAAATTCTCTGAAAATCATGCATGTCCAATTTGTGGATTTTCCATAGGTGAATTAGAACCACGTATGTTTAGTTTTAATAGTCCTTTTGGAGCGTGTCCTACATGTGATGGTTTAGGGCAACGATTAACAGTTGATATGGACTTAGTTATTCCTGACCCCAATAAAACCCTAAATGAAGGCGCAATTGAACCGTGGGAGCCTACAAGTTCAGATTTTTATCCAACATTATTAAAACGTGTATGTGAAGTCTATAAAATTAATATGGATAAACCATATAAAAAACTTACCGATAGACAAAAGAATATATTAATGCACGGCTCAGGAGATAAGGAAATTGAATTTACATTTAATCAACGATTCGGCGGCGGACAAAGAAAACGAAAAATGATATTTGAAGGTGTAGTTAACAACATCAATCGTCGTTATCATGAATCCCCATCTGAGTATACGAGAGAGATGATGAGCCGATATATGACTGAGTTGCCATGTGAGACATGTCATGGTCAGCGTTTAAGTAAAGAGGCACTTTCAGTTTATGTTGCGGGATTAAATATTGGTGAAGTTGTTGAATACTCAATTAAAGAAGCTTTAAATTATTATCAAAATATCGAACTTTCAGAACAAGACAAAGCGATTGCGAACCAAATTCTTAAGGAAATCATTTCACGTTTAACATTCTTATATAATGTAGGGCTAGAATATCTGACATTGAACCGTGCGTCTGGTACATTATCTGGAGGTGAAGCACAACGTATTCGTTTAGCAACTCAAATTGGTTCTCGTCTAACTGGCGTTCTTTATGTACTTGACGAACCATCTATAGGTTTACATCAACGTGATAATGATCGCTTGATTAATACACTTAAAGAGATGAGAGACTTAGGCAATACGCTTATTGTTGTAGAACATGATGATGATACTATGCGCGCAGCTGATTATTTAGTAGATGTCGGACCTGGCGCAGGTAACCATGGTGGCGAAATTGTCGCTCAAGGTACACCTAAACAAGTAATGAAAAATAAGCACTCCCTAACAGGACAGTATTTAAGTGGTAAAAAGAAAATTGATGTTCCAGAGCACAGACGTGAAGTGACTAATAAAAAAATTAGCATCAAGGGTGCTAAAAGCAATAACTTGAAAAACGTGGATGTAGATATTCCACTTTCACTAATGACTGTAGTGACGGGTGTTTCAGGATCTGGTAAAAGTTCATTAGTGAACGAAGTATTATATAAATCTCTAGCACAAAAAATCAACAAATCTAAAGTAAAGCCAGGAGACTATGAGTCAATTAAAGGTATTGACCAATTAGATAAAATTATAGATATTGACCAATCACCAATTGGTAGAACACCTCGTTCAAATCCAGCAACATATACAGGGGTATTTGATGACATACGTGATGTGTTTGCTCAAACCAATGAAGCTAAGATTCGAGGCTATCAAAAAGGACGATTCAGTTTTAACGTTAAAGGTGGTCGTTGTGAAGCATGTAAAGGCGATGGCATTATTAAAATAGAAATGCATTTCTTACCTGATGTTTATGTCCCTTGCGAAGTTTGTGATGGCAAACGTTATAACAGAGAAACACTAGAAGTTACTTATAAAGGTAAAAATATTGCTGATGTACTAGAAATGACAGCAGAAGATGCGACCCATTTCTTTGAAAATATACCTAAGATTAAACGTAAACTTCAAACATTGGTAGATGTCGGATTAGGTTATGTTACTTTAGGACAACAAGCTACTACTTTATCCGGTGGTGAAGCGCAACGTGTGAAACTGGCTTCTGAATTGCATAAACGTTCAACAGGACGTTCAATTTATATTCTGGATGAACCAACAACGGGTTTACATGTTGATGATATTAGTCGATTATTAAAAGTTTTAAACCGACTTGTCGAAAATGGGGACACAGTTGTCATTATTGAACATAATTTAGATGTTATTAAAACAGCTGATCACATTATTGATTTAGGTCCAGAAGGTGGCGATGGTGGCGGTACAATTGTTGCTACAGGAACGCCTGAAGATATTGCCAATGTCGATAGTTCATACACAGGTCAATATTTGAAAACAGTTTTAGAACGAGATAGAAATGAAGATGAATCATAATAAAATGATGTTATAATTTATATTAAGGTGATTTCAGAGTATACTGGAATCATCTTTTTTAAAAGATTTTTTCATACAATACATATCTAAATAAAATGTAGATACCGCTTTATTGATTATAAGCGATAAACAAACAAAGATCTAACGTTGATTTTGCATTTGTAAAACATGACTATTTTCTAAACATTGAGTTAATATAACTTTTTATTATAGATAGTAGTTTGATTTTTGATATGATTAAAGAAAGTGAATTTGTAGTAACAATTCAATATAGAGGTGAACGCATGTTAACAACTGAAAGATTAGTTGAAGTATTAAATTTAGAATTAATAGCTGGTGAAGAAGGGTTGAATAAACCCATTAAGAATACAGATATCTCTCGCCCTGGTTTAGAGATGGCCGGATATTTTTCTCATTATGCTTCAGATCGAATTCAATTATTAGGCACTACCGAGTTATCATTTTACAATTTATTACCTGATGATGAGCGACAAGGTAGAATGAGAAAGTTATGTCGACCAGACACACCTGCGATTATTGTAACGCGAGGTTTAGAACCACCTAATGAACTTGTTGAAGCTGCAAAAGAGCTTAACACGCCACTCATTGTTGCTAAAGATGCTACGACAAGCCTAATGAGTCGTTTAACAACGTTTTTAGAACATGAACTAGCAAAGACAACATCATTACATGGCGTACTTGTTGATGTTTATGGTGTAGGTGTACTTATCACAGGTGATTCAGGTATTGGTAAAAGTGAAACAGCTTTAGAATTAGTTAAAAGAGGGCACAGACTTGTTGCAGATGACAATGTTGAAATTAGAGAAATTACAAAAGATGAATTAATTGGTAAACCTCCAAAATTGATTGAGCATTTATTAGAGATTCGTGGTCTAGGTATTATTAATGTAATGACATTATTTGGTGCTGGTTCAATTTTGACTGAAAAGCAAATCCGCTTGAATATTAATCTGGAGAATTGGAATAAAGAAAAATTGTATGACCGTGTGGGTCTAAATGAAGAAACATTACGTATCTTAGATACAGAAATCACTAAAAAAACTATTCCAGTAAGACCTGGACGAAATGTTGCAGTGATTATCGAAGTTGCCGCAATGAACTATCGTTTAAATATCATGGGTATCAATACAGCAGAAGAATTTAGCGAACGCCTGAATGACGAAATTGTTCGCAACAGTCATAAAGGTGAGGAGTAGTTAGATGATGAATTTAACGTTAAGTTATATTGATCCTATTGCATTTCATTTGGGCCCATTACAAATAAGATGGTACGGCATTATAATTGCTTGTGGCATTTTATTAGGTTATTTTGTAGCACAAGAAGCATTAAAGAGAGTAGGGTTACATAAGGATACACTAGTAGATGTTATCTTCTACTGTGCAATATTTGGTTTCATAGTGGCACGTATTTATTTCGTTATCTTCCAATGGCCTTACTACATGCAGAATCCAGGTGAAATACCAAAAATTTGGCATGGTGGTATAGCCATTCATGGTGGATTAATTGGTGGTTTTATAACTGGTATTATAGTTTGTAAAATGAAAAATTTAAATCCATTTCAAATTGGAGATATTGTTGCACCAAGTATTATTTTGGCTCAAGGTATAGGCCGTTGGGGTAACTTTATGAATCATGAGGCGCACGGTGGGATAGTATCAAAATCGTTCTTAGAACAGTTGCACTTACCTCAATTTATTATTGATAATATGTATATTGATGGTCATTATTATCATCCAACATTTTTATATGAGTCAGTGTGGGACGTTTTAGGATTTATTATTTTAGTTACAGTTAGAAAGCATTTAAAATTAGGCGAAACATTTTTCTTATATTTAATTTGGTATTCGATTGGTCGTTTCTTTGTAGAGGGGCTTAGAACTGATAGTTTAATGCTAACAAGTCATATTAGAGTGGCTCAGTTAGTATCTGTGATTTTAATTATTATCAGTGTGGCAATAATGTTATATAGACGCTTCAAATACCAACCACCCACATACAAGAATGCTGGACCATTAAGTTGGCCTAAATAGAAGGTGTAATTAAAATATGAGAAAATTAAAACCTCATCGTGAATATCAAATAACTCATACGAATCCATTGTGGCATATTTATCGTTTAGTCAAATTTCCTAAAGTATTAAGACAAACGATTATTATCGAGGTTTGTCGGTACATGCCAAACTTAAAATTGAAAAGTAATATGTATCGTCAATTATTAGGGATGAACATTGGAAAGCATTCTGTATTCGCGTTTAAAGTAGTGCCAGATTTGTTTTATCCAGAGCTAATAACAGTTGGCAACAATAGTGTGATTGGTTATAATACTACAATATTAACGCATGAAATTTTAGTAGATGAATTTAAATATGGAAAGGTAACGATTGGCAGTCATACATTAATTGGTGCCAATGTCACTATACTTCCAGGTGTCACTATTGGAGATCATGTAAAAATTGGTGCAGGAACAGTTGTATCTAAAGATGTACCGAGTAATTCGGTCGCTTTTGGTAACCCTATACAAATAAAATGAATATGGAGGTGACAATCTTTGGCAGATAAAAATAATAAAATTATTTCAATGGCTTTTGATGAACCGTTTTATCGCAAAATGGCAGCACAAAAGTGGAAGCAACAAGACTTTAAAAAAGCAGCTGATTATTATAGTAAAGTGCTAGAATTGTCACCTGAAGATTTTGATATTCAATTAAACTATGCTCAATGTTTAGTTAAACTAGGTTTTGGTAGTCGTGCGGAACATTTATTTTATGAAAATATTATTAATGATAGACGCGTGGCTGATAGTTTTTATGAATTGAGTCAGTTGAACATTGAATTGAATGAACCAAACAAGGCATTCTTGTTTGGTATTAATTATGTATTAATTACAGATGATCAAGACTTTCGTGATGAACTAGAAGAAACGTTCGATGTATCGTATTCTAATGAACATCAAATAGAAGTAGAGGCACAACTTTTTGCAGTACAATTATTGTTCCAATTTTTATTTTCACAAGGTCGTTTAGAGCAAGCAAAATCATATATATTAAATCAAGAAGAAGCAATACAAAATCATCGCGTCATTAAAAATTTATTAGCAATGTGTTATTTATATCTAAGTAAATATGATATTGCTAAGGAAATGTTTGAAGACCTATTAAATGAAGATAATTCAGATGTCCATGCACTTTGTCATTATACTTTATTACTTTATAATACGAACGAAAGAGACAAGTATAAACGTTATTTGAATATATTAAGTAAAGTTGTACCAATGAACGATGATGAAAGCTTTAAATTAGGCATTGTATTAAGTTATTTGAAACAATATCATGCCTCGCAAAAGCTACTGCTTCCACTGTATAAAAAAGGGAAGTTTGCTTCGATACAAATGTTTAATGCCTTAAGTTATAATTATTATTACCTAGGAAATAAAGATGAGAGTATCCAATTTTGGAATAAACTATTACAAATTTCTAAAGTAGATGTAGGATTTCCCCCTTGGGTTATAGAGGAAAGCAAACATGTCTTTGATCAACGAATCTTACCATTATTAATGGATGATGATAGTCACTATAGATTGTATGGTATCTTCCTTTTAAATCAATTGAATGGTAAAGAAATATTGATAACAGAAGATATATGGGCCGTATTAGAAACATTAAATGATTATGAAAAATTATATTTAACATATTTAGTTCAAGGTTTAACGCTGAATAAATTGGACTTCATTCATCGTGGTATGCAAAAACTGTATCAATTCGACCAATTTCGAAATGATACATCATTATTTGTTCAATGGATAGATCAAGCTGAATCAATTATTGCTGATCAAGCAGATTTAACTGAAGTTGAAAGATATTTAGGTGCATATTTATATTTGTATTACCAACAAACAAATCAGAAGTTGACTAAGAAGCAAATCAAAGAATGGTTTGATATTAGTCATTACAAATTAGATAAAACGATAACTTATATTTTGAGCATATAAATTTATGAAATACTTATTTTGATATATAATGCGTTTAATGATTATTTAGTAGGAGGGCAAGTAAATGACTGAAGTAGATTTTGATGTAGCAATTATAGGTGCAGGCCCTGCTGGTATGACGGCTGCAGTTTATGCATCACGTGCCAATTTAAACACAGTTATGATTGAACGTGGTATGCCAGGTGGCCAAATGGCAAATACAGAAGAAGTAGAGAATTTTCCAGGATTTGAAATGATTACTGGACCAGACTTATCTACTAAAATGTTTGAACATGCCAAAAAATTCGGTGCTACGTATCAATATGGTGATATTAAATCAATCGAAGATAAAGGCGATTATAAAGTCGTTAACTTAGGAAATAAAGAAATTACAGCACACGCAGTGATTATTTCAACTGGAGCCGAATATAAAAAAATCGGCGTACCAGGAGAACAAGAATTAGGTGGACGTGGTGTAAGTTATTGTGCTGTATGTGACGGTGCATTCTTTAAAAACAAACGTTTATTTGTTATTGGTGGCGGTGACTCAGCTGTTGAAGAAGGTACATTCTTAACAAAATTTGCTGACAAAGTCACTATTGTTCATAGAAGAGATCAATTACGTGCACAAAGTATTTTACAAGACCGTGCATTTAAAAATGATAAAATTGATTTTATTTGGAGTCATACTTTAAAGACAATCAATGACAAAGACGGCAAGGTAGGATCAGTTACTTTGGAATCAACGAAAGATGGTTCTGAAGTCACTTATGATGCAGATGGTGTATTCATTTATATCGGTATGAAACCACTAACAGCACCATTTACTGATTTAGGTATTACAAATGAAAATGGTTATATTGTAACTGAAGCAGATATGAGTACAAACGTACCAGGTATCTATGCTGCTGGTGACGTAAGAGATAAAGGATTACGTCAAATTGTTACAGCAACAGGCGACGGAAGTATTGCAGCTCAAAGTGCAGCAGATTATATTGAAGCTATCAAAGATAAATTAGAAGCATAAATTAAATACCATTTATCACAACAGTAATTTAAGCTAGAGCAATAGGAGGATTATAATGCTAATAATCCGTTTGTTGTTCTAGCTTTTTTCTAAGTCTTAGTAACGTTCCTTTGTGAATTTGAGTGTGGTATGATGAAGCTATTAATGTACAAATTTCAAATAACTGGCGGTGACCAATGAAATGATGAATTCTGAAAAAGAAATGGGAAAAAGTGAACTATTAGTAGTGACTGGTTTGTCAGGTGCTGGTAAGTCTCTAGTCATTCAAAGTTTAGAAGATATAGGCTATTTCTGTGTAGATAATTTACCACCTGTGTTATTGCCTAAATTCGTTGAATTAATGGAGCAAGGTAACCCTTCATTACAAAAAGTGGCAATTGCTATAGATTTAAGAGGCAAAGAATTATTTAAATCACTTGTGAAAGAAATAGATTTAATCAAAAGTAGAAATGACGTTATTGTAGATGTCATGTTTTTAGAAGCAACTACAGAAAAACTAATTTCAAGATATAAAGAATCACGACGTGCGCATCCATTAAATGAAAAAGGACAACGTTCATTAATAGAAGCCATTAATGAAGAACGTGGACAGCTTTCACAAATTAGAAGTATCGCTAATTATGTGATTGATACGAGCCAACTTAAACCTAAAGCATTAAAAGAACGAATTGTTAATTATTATAAGAATGATGATTTTGAAACATTTACGATTAACGTAACGAGCTTTGGATTTAAACATGGTATTCAAATGGATGCTGACTTAGTATTTGATGTGCGATTTTTACCTAATCCTTATTATGTAGAAGAGTTGCGACCATTAACTGGATTAAATGAAGAAGTGTATACCTATGTAATGAAATGGAGAGAAACTGAAATTTTCTTTGATAAATTAACGGATTTATTAAAATTCATGATTCCTGGTTACAAAAAAGAAGGTAAATCTCAATTAGTCATAGCTATTGGATGTACTGGTGGCCAACATCGTTCAGTAGCTTTAAGTAAACGTTTGGGTGAATATCTAAACGAGGTTTTTGATTATAACGTTTATGTTCATCACAGAGATGCACATATCGAAAGTGGCGAGCATCAATGAGAAGAATGAAAGTAGTATTAATCGGCGGAGGAACTGGTTTATCAGTATTAGCTAGAGGTTTAAGAGAATTTCCAATTGATATTACCGCTATTGTCACGGTCGCAGACGATGGTGGTAGTACAGGTAAAATTCGAAATGAAATGGATATTCCAGCTCCCGGAGATATTAGAAATGTTATTGCAGCGCTTAGTGACTCGGAATCAGTATTAACACAATTATTCCAATATCGATTTGAAGAAAATCAAATCAGTGGACATTCATTAGGTAATTTATTAATCGCTGGTATGACCAACATTACGAATGATTTTGGACATGCAATTAAAGAATTAAGTAAAGTATTAAATATTAAAGGTAAAGTAATCCCATCAACCAATTCAAGTGTGCAATTAAATGCCATTATGGAAGATGGAGACATTGTTTACGGTGAATCTAAAATACCTAAAATGCAGAAAAAGATAGACAAAGTCTTTTTAGAACCGGATGATGTTGAACCAATGGAAGAAGCAGTGGAAGCGTTAGAAGAAGCAGACTTAATCGTTTTAGGCCCAGGTTCGTTATATACGAGTGTCATTTCTAACTTATGTGTGAAAGGTATATCACATGCACTATTAAATTCATCTGCGCCTAAACTATATGTATCTAATGTAATGACACAGCCAGGTGAAACTGATGGTTATGATGTGAAAGAACATATTAATGCATTACATCGACAAGCAGGACAATCATTTGTCGATTACGTCATTTGCTGTACTGATCAATTTAATGATAATGTTTTACAAAAATATAGAGAAAAACATTCAGAACCGGTTGACGTTAACGTTGATGAATTAAAACAGGACGGTATTAAAGTGATTACTGCATCTAATCTAGTTGAAATATCAGATGAACATTTAGTAAGACACAATACCAAAGTATTATCTACTTTGATATATGAAGTCGCACTTGAATTAATTAGTACAATTCAATTTGATCCTAACAGCAAACGTCAGCAGTAGTCATGATGAGAGGATATGAGAGTTAGAATTTATTTAAGTCTGTAAATTCAATGAATGAAAAATAATTTAAATGAGATTAATTTAGAAAAAAGTCATTGCGAAAGAATCATGTAGGCGATGATAGGAAGGAATGAGTGTTCTATGAGCTTTGCATCAGATATGAAAAATGAATTAACTCGTATAGATGTAGATGAAGCTAATGCGAAAGCAGAGCTCAGTGCATTAATTCGTATGAATGGGGCACTTAGTTTGTCCAATCAACAGTTTGTGATAAATGTTCAAACTGAAAATGCCACAACTGCTAGAAGAATCTATTCACTGATTAAGCGTATCTTTAATGTTGAAGTAGAAATATTAGTACGTAAAAAAATGAAATTGAAGAAAAATAATATTTACATTTGTCGTACAAAGATGAAAGCACGAGAGATTCTTGATGAATTAGGAATTTTAAAAGAAGGCGTATTTACACATGAAATTGATCCAGAGATGATTCAAGATGATGAAATGAGACGAAGTTACTTGCGTGGCGCATTTTTAGCAGGGGGTTCTGTCAATAACCCTGAAACATCTTCATATCATTTAGAAATCTTTTCTCAATTTGAGAATCATTCTGAAGGATTAACTAAGTTGATGAATAGTTACGAATTAAATGCAAAACATCTTGAACGTAAAAAGGGTAGTATCGTTTATTTAAAAGAAGCGGAAAAAATATCTGACTTTTTAAGTTTAATTGGTGGATATCAAGCACTACTCAAATTTGAAGACGTACGTATTGTACGTGATATGAGAAATTCCGTTAATCGATTAGTAAACTGTGAAACAGCCAATTTAAATAAAACTGTGAGCGCAGCTATGAAACAAGTTGAAAGTATTCAATTAATTGACCAAGAAATTGGTTTAGATAATTTGCCAGATCGTTTACGTGAAGTCGCGAAATTACGTGTTGAACATCAAGAAATTTCTTTAAAAGAATTAGGTGAAATGATTTCCACAGGACCTATTTCTAAATCAGGTATGAACCATCGATTAAGAAAATTAAACGAATTAGCAGATAAAATCCGAAACGGCGAGAAGATTGAATTATAAAAAACTATCCCAATGGTATGAGATTCAGAAAAATATATCATATTGAAATGATAAAATAAAAGCCATGTCTCATTGATAGAACACATTGTGTAATCATGTATTCTAAATTTGAAGATCATGGCTTTCTTCTGTTAATTTGAATCACTACATAAGCAGTCTTTGTATTTAACCATATATGAGCCCCCTCGAAGGGAATCGAACCCCTATTCTAAGAACCGGAATCTTATGTGTTATCCATTACACTACAAGGGGAAAATAGATAAAGCTTATTTCTGTACTAAATGATATAAAATCAGTACAATCAAAAATAGTTATTTCTAGTGTACAAAAGTAATTCACTTAACGTCAATTAGCAATTAAACTAAAAGAACTTTATTTTTGACCATTTTTGACTTTTAGGTTAAAATATGAAGTAACAGTTATTACAAGGAGGAAATATAGATGAATTTAATTCCTACAGTTATTGAAACAACAAATCGTGGTGAACGTGCGTATGACATTTATTCACGATTATTAAAAGACCGTATTATTATGTTAGGTTCACAAATTGATGATAACGTTGCTAACTCAATTGTATCTCAATTATTATTCTTACAAGCCCAAGACTCTGAAAAAGATATTTACTTATATATCAATTCACCAGGGGGAAGCGTGACAGCTGGCTTTGCTATCTATGATACAATTCAACATATCAAACCAGATGTTCAAACAATTTGTATTGGTATGGCTGCGTCAATGGGTTCATTCTTATTAGCAGCAGGTGCAAAAGGTAAACGTTATGCTTTACCAAACGCTGAAGTAATGATTCACCAACCATTAGGTGGTGCACAAGGTCAAGCAACTGAAATCGAGATTGCTGCCAACCATATTTTAAAAACTCGTGAAAAATTAAATCGTATTTTTTCTGAAAGAACAGGTCAATCTATTGAAAAAATCCAACAAGATACTGATCGTGACAATTTCTTAACAGCTGAAGAAGCTAAAGCATATGGTTTAGTTGATGAAGTTATGGAACCAGAAGGTAAACAATAATATTTCTATTTAATTAGACATATTAATCGAAGTTCAATAAAAAGAAGTCAGGACCGTCATTTAAGGTCCTGACTTCTTTTTTATTTAAATTGATTTGCTTGAAATTAACTATTTTAACTTATGTCTCAATCCATTAATTGAAATATACGAGACTATAAGACCAATAATGATAAATAGGACAGAGAGTAATATCATAATTATTGTTTGATCAAATACTAAGACACCATTCAAAATACAGATTAGGCCTGCTATTATCATTAAAATGTATGTGAGTTTGTCATTTTGATTGTTTTCCATTGTTGTTGTACCTCTTAATTTAATTTCTGATTAAATCATCTAGTGCATTTTTAAGATTATTATACATGAAATTAAATCCTAGTGCTTCGAGTTTATTTGGTAATACCTTTTGTGTATCTAAAACAACGGTAGACATTTCACCAAGTACTAGTCTCATTGCAAAGCTTGGAACCCATGTTTCATGAGGTTTATGCATTGCACGAGCTAACGTATAACCGAATAAATTCTGACGTTCAGGTATTGGTGCAGTTAAGTTAAATGGGCCTTTGGCTTTGTCATTACCAATTGTAAATAATATTGCACGTGTTAAATCATCAATGTGAATCCATGAATACCATTGGAAACCAGATCCTAATTTACCACCGACATAAAATTGATAAGGTAATTTCATTGTTTGTAAAGCGCCACCATCATTAGATAAAATCATTCCAAAGCGACCTAAAACGACTCTTGTTCCAAATGCTTCGAATTGCTTAGCAAATCTTTCCCATTGATAAACAATATCTGATAAAAAGTCAAACGGTAATGTTTTAAAAAGTTCTGTATAACTATGATGATAATTAGGTGGGTAATATCCCATAGCACTAGCATTAAATAATACTTCTGGCTTCTTTTCTCTTTCTTTAAATAATTCAAAAAGGGCTTGTGTAGATTGAATTCTGCTTAACATTAATGTTTGTTTGTAGTCTTTAGTCCAACGTTTATTAAGTGTTGCACCAGCTAGATTAATAACGATATCGATATCAGGCACTTTACTTTCCCAACCGTGTTTAGACCAATTCACATATGAAATCTGAGAATCGTTCGATTGTTCATCATGTCGAGTCAAAATAGTAATATGAGCGTTTGATTTCTTAATTTCATTCACTAAGTGTGAACCTACCATGCCAGTTCCACCAGTAATTAAATATTGTTTCATTATCTCACCTCAATAAAAAATTCTAACCTTATTAATAGTTAGTAGTGATTCTTATTATTCAAAATTTATCCAATTTTTAGCCAACAATATGTCAAATACTTTTTTATATTCGTATTTAAAAAAATTTCTGTTAAGTTATAATTGACTTGTACCTTCGGAAATTAATTAAACATCTCTTAATTAGTATGAGTATACCCCATAATATACTAGCGAAGGTAAATTTTGACTCCCTTTAGTAGTGGGCCCATGCGAGCAACGTATGGGTCTTTTTTTCTCTCTTTATTATTATTTTAAATGATTTTTACATCTTTTTACAGAAATAAACTTAATAAAAAATTGTGTGCATATTTATAATAGAAAAAATCATTTAATTGTTAAATGTTATTTTAAAGAAAAAACCAAATGAAAGTGAAAAGTATCAAAAAAACGATGATATAAAACCAGCTATTACTTAAGATGGAAGATTTATTTTGATGTTGATCATTACTTATCAACATCTTTTTTAATGTAATTTTGTGGTTATCATTAGTATGACTCTCTAAGTGATCTTCAATCATTTTCTTCATTATTATCACAAACCGTTCCTATTAAATTTATATTAAAAAAGTTTAAAATGGATGTTTCTTCTTCATTATGATGTTATCATAAATGAGATGAGATTAAGTAAATAGTAATTTGCTAATTCTATCGAAATTCTAAATATAAATTTTTGATGAATAAAACATAACGACAACTTAAGATATAAATTTATTTATAATAATATGATATTCCATGTTTAAAGTGAGGGAGAATATGTCAAAGCAAGATTTTAATGAGTACGACAATCAAGGTAAAAAAGGTATGAGTGGCATTGCGAAAATTATTAGTATCATTATCGTATTATTGCTACTAGGTGGTTTAACATTTGCTATATTTTCATTTGTAGATCATTCAAAGAAAGCTAATGAACGATTAAATAATGAGACGAAGCAAGAACAAAAAGATAAAAAAGACAAAGACGACAAAGATAAAAAAGAAAAATCGTCTGACAAAAAGTCTAATGAAAAGCAAAATACACAACAGCAACCATCACAACAACAGACGAGACAACAACCAACAACACAGCAACAACCTTCTACGCAACAACCCAAATCACAACAGCCTAAGACACAACAAAAACCAAAAGTAGATAATAAAACTAAAGAAGCACCAACTAAAGAAAAACCAAGTAAGCAAGAAAAGCCAAGCACTCAAGAGAAACCAAGTACCCAAGAAAAACCAAGCACGCAAGAGAAACCTAGCACACAACAAAAGCCAAGTACTCAAGAGAAACCAAGTTCACAACCTAAACCAAGTACTCAAGAAAAGCCAAGTGCCCAACAATCAACACAGAATAACTCAAATAATAATACGCAACGTAGTGCATCACAACAATCCAACAATAGTCAAAGTTCACAAAGTCAAAATAGTTCGTCTAACAATAAATCTGATGAATAAAAAATAAAAGGCCGATAAGGTATTTCGTACAATTGCGATTTGCAAGTTAATGTACTGACCTTATCGGCTTTTCTATTTTTAAAAGTAAGTAAATTCAGTACTGTGCCTCAAATACCATTTAAAATAACCAATAAATGAACATTGTGATTATAAGAGAAATGAGCATTAGTGTAGAGCAACCAATAGAACATCCACATCCCGTGTGTGTACATCCATATGTATAAACTTGATGATTGGATTTGTTATCGTCATAGCGATTTTGATGAAAATGTTCATCATCTTTATAACGTGGATCAGTTGGATCAATAACTTCTATTTTATTTTCCTCATCAGTACTCAAAATAAATTAAACCTTCTTTCAAAAAGAGTTGTCCTTATATTGATTATAAATGAAAAGCACAATGTTATAAAAGAATTGTTGCTTTATAAAGAGATGGTTAACTCGTAACATAAAGGGTAATATTATCAATGTGTAGAATAATATTTATCAATTTAATAGCGTACAACTAAAAGTTGATGAATAGCTTAAAATATCATGAATAAGTGATTGAATTCACGTAACCATACCTAAAGTAAATGAAATCGCTTTACACAATATTTGGAAAATTTTGAGCGGATTTACTTGCATTTTAATTCGCATAATAGTACTATTGCAATTGTAAAGAGGTTAGATTTTGTCCCACGTGGGACTTCAAACGTCAATCCTCTATGATTCAAGCAATATTGACTCATCCTTTAGAAATATACAAGGAGGAAAGAGTAGTGAAAGATTTGATCGAAATTCAACAACAACTTATTCCAGATTTGGTCGAAAAGATGTATCGTCGTTTTTCAATCTTAGCTACTATTTCTCAAAATGAGCCAGTTGGACGACGTAGTTTAAGTGAACATATGGATTTGACGGAAAGAGTTCTACGTTCTGAAACAGATTTGTTAAAAAAACAAGAACTAATCAAAGTTAAATCAACAGGAATGGAAATCACTGAAAAGGGTAAAGAGGTAATCAATCAATTAAATGATTATTTCAATCATTATTCAGATGATCACAAAATGGCTAACGCTATTAAAGAAAAGTACAACATAAAAGAAGTTCATGTTGTCCCTGGTGATTCAGACGAGAAACAATCAGTTAAAAGAGAAATGGGCAGACAGGCTGGCCAGTTATTAGAAAGTAGTTTATACGAAGATGCAATTGTGTCAGTAACTGGTGGTTCAACAATGGCTTATGTAAGTGAATCTATTCATTTACTACCATTTAATGTGTTTTTCGTACCTGCTCGTGGTGGTCTTGGTGAAAATATGGTATATCAAGCAAATACGATTGCATCAAGTATGGCACAACAAGCGGGTGGTTATTACACAACATTATATGTGCCTGATAACGTAAGTGAATCTACATATAATACATTAATGTTAGAACCTTCAGTCAGTCATACATTGGATAAAATTAAACAAGCGAATGTAACGATACATGGTATTGGTGATGCGCTGAAGATGGCGCATCGACGACAGTCACATAAAGATGTGATTGATAAGCTTCAACATCACCAAGCCGTGGGTGAAGCATTTGGTTATTATTTTGATGCTCAAGGTCATGTCGTCCACAAAGTAAAGACAATAGGATTACAATTAGAAGATCTTGAGTCCAAAGACTTTATCTATGCAGTGGCAGGTGGACAATCTAAGGGTGAAGCAATTAAAGCTTACTTAACCATTGCCCCTGACAACACAGTGTTAATCACTGATGAAGCTGCGGCGAAAGTAATATTAAATTAGGAATAAAAAGTTCAAAGCTTTTTAAATATCATTATTAAAGGAGGCCATTATAATGGCAGTAAAAGTAGCAATTAATGGTTTTGGTAGAATTGGTCGTTTAGCATTTAGAAGAATTCAAGACGTAGAAGGTTTAGAAGTAGTTGCAGTAAACGACTTAACTGATGACGATATGTTAGCACACTTATTAAAATATGACACTATGCAAGGTCGCTTCACTGGTGAAGTAGAAGTTATCGACGGTGGATTCCGTGTTAACGGTAAAGAAGTTAAATCATTCGATGAACCAGATGCAAGCAAATTACCTTGGAAAGACTTAGATATCGACGTAGTATTAGAATGTACTGGTTTCTATACTGACAAAGATAAAGCACAAGCTCATGTTGACGCAGGTGCTAAAAAAGTATTAATCTCAGCTCCAGCAACTGGTGACTTAAAAACAATCGTTTACAACACTAACCACGATGAATTAGATGGTTCTGAAACAGTAGTATCAGGTGCATCATGTACTACTAACTCATTAGCTCCTGTAGCTAAAGTGTTAAGTGATGAGTTCGGTTTAGTTGAAGGTTTAATGACAACTATCCACGCTTACACTGGTGACCAAAATACTCAAGATGCTCCACACAGAAAAGGCGACAAACGTCGTGCTCGTGCTGCAGCAGAAAACATCATCCCTAACTCAACTGGTGCTGCTAAAGCAATCGGTAAAGTAATTCCTGAAATCGACGGAAAATTAGACGGTGGTGCACAACGTGTTCCAGTTGCAACTGGTTCATTAACTGAATTAACAGTAGTATTAGAAAAAGACGTAACAGTTGAACAAGTTAACGAAGCAATGAAACAAGCTTCTGACGAATCATTCGGTTACACTGAAGACGAAATCGTATCTTCTGATGTAGTTGGTATGACTTACGGTTCATTATTCGATGCAACTCAAACTCGTGTAATGGCTGTTGGTGGTCGTCAATTAGTTAAAGTAGCTGCTTGGTACGACAATGAAATGTCATACACTGCTCAATTAGTACGTACTTTAAACAAATTAGCTGAGTTATCTAAATAATTAAAGCATAGTTAATTTAACTAGTGCTCTTAACTGTTAAATTTTATAATAAAGCTTATGAGTAAGCGGGGAGCACAAACGCTTCTCCGCTTATTTTTTAATATATGTTTTCCTAATTAAAGGAGGAAATGAAAATGGCTAAAAAAATAGTTTCTGATTTAGAACTTAAAGACAAAACGGTATTAGTTCGTGCGGACTTCAACGTACCATTAAAAGACGGTGAAATCACAAACGATAACCGTATTGTTCAAGCATTACCAACAATCAAATACATCATCGAACAAGGTGGTAAAGTTGTCTTATTCTCACACTTAGGTAAAGTGAAAGAAGAAAGCGACAAAGAATCATTAACTTTAAAACCTGTTGCAGATGACTTATCTAAAAAATTGGATAAAGACGTTGTATTTGTACCTGAAACTCGTGGCGAAAAATTAGAATCTGCAATCAAAGATCTTAAAGCTGGTGATGTATTATTAGTACAAAATACTCGTTTTGAAGATTTAGATGGTAAAAAAGAATCTAAAAATGACCCAGAATTAGGTAAATACTGGGCTTCATTAGGTGACGTATTTGTAAATGATGCATTCGGTACTGCTCACCGTGAACATGCTTCTAACGTAGGTATTTCTACTCATTTAGAAACTGCAGCTGGTTTCTTAATGGAAAAAGAAATTAAATTCATTGGTGGCGTAGTAAATGATCCACACAAACCAGTGGTAGCAATCCTTGGTGGTGCTAAAGTTTCTGATAAAATCGGTGTAATCAAAAACTTATTAAACATTGCTGATAAAATCCTTATCGGTGGTGGAATGGCTTATACATTCCTTAAAGCACAAGGTAAAGAAATTGGATTATCTTTATTAGAAGAAGACAAAATTGACTTTGCTAAAGAATTACTAGAAAGCAATGGAGACCAAATTGTATTACCTGTTGACGCTAAAGTAGCAAAAGAATTCTCAAATGATGCAGAAATCACTGAAGTATCAATTGATGATATTCCAAAAGACCAAGAAGCAATGGATGTTGGTCCTAAAACTGTTGAATTATTTAACAAAGAATTACAAGGTGCGCATACATTAGTATGGAATGGACCTATGGGTGTATTCGAATTTAGTAACTTTGCTCAAGGTACTATCGGTGTATGTGAGTCAATCGCTAACTTAAAAGATGCCGTGACAATTATCGGTGGTGGTGATTCTGCAGCAGCAGCAATCTCACTAGGATTCGAAGATAACTTCACTCACATTTCTACTGGTGGCGGTGCATCATTAGAATACTTAGAAGGTAAAGAATTACCTGGTATTAAAGCAATCAACAATAAATAATATCTATAAAATGTTGTGTTTTTCTCAGATATATTCGGGAAAACGAATGTTGAAAGATATATAGTATACCAATAAACATTAAAATATTAAGGAGTGTATTGAATGAGAACACCAATTATCGCAGGTAACTGGAAAATGAACAAAACAGTTCAAGAAGCTAAAGATTTCGTTAATGAATTATCAACATTACCTGATCCTAAAGAAGTTGAATCAGTAATTTGTGCACCAACAATTCAATTAGATGCATTAATCACAGCAGTTAAAGATGGTAAAGCTAAAGGCTTAAAAATCGGTGCTCAAAATGCATATTTTGAAGATAATGGTGCTTTCACAGGAGAAACTTCTCCAGTAGCATTAGCTGATTTAGGCGTGAAATATGTTGTCATCGGACACTCTGAACGTCGTGACTTATTCCACGAAACAGACGAAGAAGTTAATAAAAAAGCGCACGCTATCTTCAATCACGGCATGACACCAATCATTTGTGTTGGTGAATCAGATGAAGAACGTGAAAGTGGTAAAGCTAATGAAGTTGTAGGTAACCAAGTTAAGAAAGCTGTTGAAGGTTTATCAAATGACCAACTTAAACAAGTTGTGATTGCATATGAACCAATTTGGGCTATCGGTACTGGTAAATCATCTACATCTGAAGATGCTAATGAAATGTGTGCACATGTTCGTAAAACAATTGCAGACTTATCAAGCCAAGATGTAGCTGATGCAACTCGTATTCAATATGGTGGTAGTGTTAAACCTAACAACATCAAAGAATATATGGCTCAATCAGATATCGACGGCGCATTAGTAGGCGGCGCTTCATTAAAAGTAGAAGATTTTGAACAATTGTTAGAAGGTGCAAAATAATTATGGCAAAACAACCAACTGCCTTAATCATTTTAGATGGTTTTGCAAATCGTGAAAGTGAACACGGTAACGCTGTAAAATTAGCAAACAAACCTAATTTTGATCGTTACTACAATAAATATCCAACTACTCAAATAGAGGCAAGTGGATTAGATGTTGGTCTTCCTGAAGGCCAAATGGGTAACTCTGAAGTAGGACACATGAATATTGGTGCTGGACGTATTGTTTATCAAAGTTTAACTCGTATTAACAAATCAATCGAAGACGGAGACTTCTTCGAAAATGATGTGTTAAATAACGCAGTAAAACATGTGAAAGACAACAATTCTGCATTACATGTATTCGGTTTACTATCAGATGGCGGTGTTCACAGTCATTATAAACACTTATTTGCTATTTTAGAATTAGCTAAAAAGCAAGGTGTTGAAAAAGTATATGTACATGCATTTTTAGATGGACGTGACGTTGATCAAAAATCTGCAATTAAATATATCGAAGAAACAGAAGCTAAATTTAAAGAATTAGGTGTAGGCCAATTTGCTTCAGTATCTGGACGTTATTATGCAATGGACCGTGATAAACGTTGGGATCGTGAAGAAAAAGCTTACAACGCAATTCGTAATTTTGAAGGTCCTACATTCGCTACTGCTAAAGAAGGTGTAGAAGCGAACTATGATAAAGATTTAACAGATGAGTTTGTTGAACCATTTATCGTTGAAGGACAAAATGATGGCGTTAATGACGGAGATGCAGTTATTTTCTATAACTTCCGTCCAGACAGAGCTGCACAATTATCAGAAGTATTCACTAATAAAGCATTTGAAGGTTTCAAAGTAGAACGAGTTAATGACTTATTCTATGCTACATTTACAAAATACAACGATGACGTTGATGCTGAAGTTGTATTTGAAAAAGTAGATCTTAAAAATACAATTGGTGAAGTTGCTCAAGATAATAATCTTACACAATTACGTATTGCTGAGACTGAAAAATTCCCTCATGTCACTTACTTCATGAGTGGTGGTCGTAATGCTGAATTTGAAGGTGAACGTAGACGTTTAATCGATTCACCTAAAGTTGCAACTTATGACTTAAAACCAGAAATGAGCGCATATGAAGTAAAAGATGCCTTATTAGAAGAATTAGACAAAGGTGATTTAGATTTAATCTTATTAAACTTTGCTAATCCTGACATGGTTGGTCACAGTGGTATGTTAGAGCCAACAATCAAAGCTATCGAAGCTGTTGATGAATGTTTAGGTGAAGTTGTAGATAAAATTATCGATATGGGTGGTCATGCGATTATCACTGCAGACCATGGTAACTCTGACCAAGTCTTAACAGATGATGATCAACCAATGACTACACATACAACTAACCCAGTTCCAGTTATTGTTACAAAAGAAGGCGTAACTTTAAGAGAAACTGGTCGCTTAGGTGACTTAGCACCAACATTATTAGATTTATTAAATGTTCAACAACCTGAAGATATGACAGGTGAATCTTTAATTAATCATTAATTTATAGAAAATGTGTTTCAAATAAGGGATTAAGTTCCCTTGTTTGTTAACTTTTCGTTAACAACATGTATTATCATTTTATTAATTAAATAAATAAAGCTATAATAGCTTTAAATCATATATTTAAAGGAGAAATTAAACATGCCAATTATTACAGATGTTTACGCTCGCGAAGTCTTAGACTCACGTGGTAACCCAACAGTTGAGGTAGAAGTATTAACTGAAAGTGGCGCTTTCGGCCGTGCATTAGTACCATCAGGTGCTTCTACAGGTGAACACGAAGCAGTAGAATTACGTGACGGTGACAAATCACGTTACTTAGGTAAAGGTGTTACTAAAGCTGTTGAAAACGTAAATGAAATCATCGCACCAGAAATCGTTGAAGGTGAATTCTCAGTATTAGATCAAGTATCTATCGACAAAATGATGATTCAATTAGACGGTACTTCAAATAAAGGTAAATTAGGTGCTAACGCTATTTTAGGTGTATCAATTGCCGTAGCTAGAGCAGCAGCTGACTTATTAGGTCAACCTTTATACAAATACTTAGGTGGATTTAACGGTAAACAATTACCAGTTCCAATGATGAACATCATTAACGGTGGTTCTCACTCAGATGCGCCAATCGCATTCCAAGAGTTCATGATTTTACCAGTAGGTGCTGAATCATTCAAAGAATCATTACGTTGGGGCGCTGAAATCTTCCATAACTTAAAATCAATTTTAAGTAAACGTGGATTAGAAACTGCAGTAGGTGACGAAGGTGGTTTCGCTCCTAAATTTGAAGGTACAGAAGATGCTGTAGAAACAATTATCCAAGCTATCGAAGCTGCTGGTTACAAACCAGGTGAAGAAGTATTCTTAGGATTTGACTGTGCTTCATCAGAATTCTACGAAAATGGTGTTTATGACTACACTAAATTCGAAGGTGAACATGGTGCTAAACGTAGCGCAGCTGAACAAGTTGACTACTTAGAACAATTAATTAACAAATACCCAATCATCACTATTGAAGACGGTATGGACGAAAACGACTGGGAAGGTTGGAAACAACTTACAGAACGTATCGGTGATAAAGTACAATTAGTTGGTGACGATTTATTCGTAACTAACACTGAAATCTTATCTAAAGGTATCGAACAAGGTATTGGTAACTCAATCTTAATCAAAGTTAACCAAATCGGTACTTTAACTGAAACATTCGATGCAATCGAAATGGCTCAAAAAGCTGGTTACACAGCAGTAGTTTCTCACCGTTCAGGTGAAACAGAAGATACAACAATTTCTGATATCGCTGTTGCTACAAACGCTGGTCAAATCAAAACTGGTTCATTATCAAGAACTGACCGTATTGCTAAATACAATCAATTATTACGTATTGAAGATGAATTATACGAAACTGCTAAATTTGATGGTATTAAATCATTCTACAATTTAGACAAATAAGTTTTGTTTTATCTTTAAAATTATTGAGTTCACGCTAAAAGTCTAGGATGTGCATCCTAGAAATATAACCCGTTACAGAGTTGAGGCTGTAACGGGTTTTTTATATGTTCATGCTATTGTGTCTAATCAATAAAATGTATATCAATAAGTATGATTTAACTTATATATACAAACTGGTATAATAATGTAAGTATTCAATTATAAAAGGAGAACGACAATGGCTGAAACAACAAAAAGAGAAGTCGTTACAGGTAATGTAATAGCTATCAGTTCACTTATATTTTTCATATTGTTAATCATTCATAATTTTATCGTGTTAGATGCTACAACTGTCAAAACACTGTTATCACTAGCAGGTCAAAAGACAACGACTAATTCAGTAAATCAAGTATTAAACAGTTTTAGATTTGACGGTGTCATGTATTTATTAGCTTATTTATCAGGTGTCATTGCATATTGGAATCGCCATCCTTATTTATGGTGGTTTATGTTTGCAGTATATATTTCGAATGCTTTCTTTACACTCGTCAATTTATACATGGTTGTACAAGCGATACTAGATGTTAAAAGTGTGATTGCCATATTACCAATTTTAATTGTAGTGATTGGTTCACTTATTTTAGCAGCTTATATGTTAGTCGTATCAATTAAGCGTAAAAGTACGTTCAATCGATAGAAGATTGATAAACAATACGAATGTGTGTTATAATTCGATTCGTATATAATGAATGGAGGACAATTTTTATGCATACATTTTTCGTCGTATTATTAATTATAGATTGTATTGCATTAGTGACTGTTGTATTACTCCAAGAAGGAAAAAGTAATGGACTTTCAGGTGCTATCAGTGGCGGCGCAGAACAGTTATTTGGTAAACAAAAACAACGTGGCGTCGATTTATTCTTGCATAGATTAACAATAATTTTATCTGTAATATTCTTTTTACTTATGATTGGCATAAGTTATCTTGGTTTATAAGGTCCGACGATGTTCATGTCGGGCTTTTTTATTTATAATAAAGAGAAAATGAATGGTAGAGATATTGAATAATAAAGGGAAGTCGTTTGATATAAAAATGGTTTATGAATACTTTTGGAAGAGGGATGAACATCATGCAAATTAAACTACCTAAGCCTTTCTTTTTCGAAGAGGGCAAGCGTGCAGTATTGTTATTACATGGATTTACAGGTAATTCTTCAGATGTAAGACAATTAGGCCGTTTCTTACAGAAAAAAGGCTATACATCTTATGCGCCACAATATGAGGGACATGCTGCACCACCTGAAGAGATATTAAAATCAAGTCCATACGTATGGTTTAAAGATGTCTTAGATGGCTATCAATATTTAGTTGATCAAGGATATGATGAAATCGCAGTTGCGGGATTATCATTAGGTGGCGTTTTTGCTCTAAAATTAAGCTTAAACAGAGATGTTAAGGGTATTATAACTATGTGCGCTCCTATGGATGATAAGTCATCGAGCACAATTTACGACGGGTTTTTAGAATATGCTAGAAATTTCAAGAAATATGAGGGTAAAGATCAAGCGACCATTGATCAAGAAATGGAACATTTCCATCCAACTGAAACACTTGAAGAATTAAGTGCTACAATGAAAGGCGTTAAAGATCAAGTGGATGAAGTGATGGACCCAATATTAGTTGTTCAAGCAGAACAAGATAAAATGATTGATCCTCAATCAGCAAATTATATATATGAAACTGTAGAATCTGATGATAAAGATATTAAATGGTATGCGAACTCAGGACATGTAATCACAATCGATAAAGAAAAAGAACAAGTCTTTGAGGATATATACGAATTTTTAGAATCATTAGATTGGTCAGAATAAAAATAAACAAGATAATTAGAAAGGAGGGGCATAATGAATTTAAAACAATCCATCGAAGAAATGATTAAACAACCTGACTACGAACCCATGTCAGTATCAGATTTTCAAGATGCGTTAGGTTTAAATAGTGCCGACTCATTCAGAGATTTAATAAAGGTGCTTGTTGAACTAGAACAAACTGGTTTGATTGAACGTACGAAGACAGATAGATATCAACGAAAGCAATCTAGTAAGTCAAATTCGAAATTAGTAAGAGGAACGTTAAGTCAGAATAAAAAAGGATTTGCGTTCTTAAGACCAGAAGAAGAGGGTGTAGATGACATCTTCATCCCGCCAACAAAAATCAATAGAGCCTTAGATGGAGATACCGTCATTGTAGAAGTTCACAAAGGTAGAGGCGACTTTAAAGGCAAGAAAGAAGGGGAAGTCAAATCCATCGAAAAACACTCTGTCACTCAAGTAGTAGGTACTTATAGTGAAGCGAAACATTTCGGGTTTGTCATTCCAGATGATAAACGTATTATGCAGGATATCTTTATTCCTAAGGGTCAAAGCTTAGGTGCAGTAGATGGTCATAAAGTATTAGTGCAAATCACTAAATATGCTGATGGTACAGATAACCCGGAAGGCCACATTTCAGCAATACTAGGCCATAAAAACGATCCTGGTGTAGATATTTTATCTATCATTTATCAACATGGTATTGAAATAGAATTCCCAGATAATGTACTTAAAGAAGCTGAAGATGTTCCTGATGAAATTGAACCTTCTGAAATCGAAGGACGTCATGATTTAAGAGACGAATTAACGATTACAATTGATGGCGCAGATGCTAAAGACTTAGATGACGCCATTAGCGTTAAAAAATTAAAAAATGGTAATACGGAATTAACTGTAAGTATTGCAGATGTTAGTTATTATGTAACTGAAGATTCAGCTTTAGATAAAGAGGCTTATGATAGAGCTACAAGCGTGTACTTAGTAGACAGAGTTATTCCAATGATTCCGCATAGATTAAGTAATGGTATTTGTTCATTAAATCCTGAAGTTGATCGTTTAACGTTAAGTTGTCGTATGGAAATCAATGCACGTGGTGAAGTAGTGAACCATGACATTTTTGATAGTGTCATCCATTCAAACTACAGAATGACTTATGATGCGGTTAACCAAATTATTACTGAACAAAATCCAGATGTGCGTCGTCAATATAGTGAAGTCACACCAATGCTTGACTTGGCACAAGATTTATCTAACCTTTTAGTAAATATGAGAAAACGTCGTGGTGAAATTGATTTCGACATTAACGAAGCGAAAGTACTTGTTAATGAAGATGGCATTCCAACAGATGTACAAGTGCGCGAACGTGGTGAAGGTGAACGTTTAATTGAGTCATTCATGTTAGCGGCTAATGAAACCGTAGCTGAACACTTTAATAAACTAGAAGTACCATTTATCTATCGTGTCCACGAACAACCTAAATCAGAACGTTTGAGACAGTTCTTTGACTTTATTACGAACTTTGGCATTATGATTAAAGGTACAGGCGAAGATATTCATCCGACAACGCTTCAAAATATTCAAGAAGAGGTTGAAGGACGACCAGAACAAATGGTTATCTCAACGATGATGTTACGTTCAATGCAACAAGCACATTATGATGATGTGAACTTAGGTCACTTTGGTCTATCTGCAGAGTATTACACACATTTCACATCACCTATACGTCGTTATCCGGATTTAACGGTACATCGTTTAATTCGTAAATACCTTATTGAACATTCAATGGATAAAAAGGAACAACATAAATGGGAAGATAAACTACCAGAACTAGCTGAACACACATCTCAACGTGAACGACGTGCGATTGAAGCAGAACGTGATACAGATGAGTTGAAGAAAGCTGAATATATGATTCAACACATTGGTGACGAATTCGAAGGTATCATTAGTTCTGTAGCTAATTTTGGTATGTTCATTGAATTACCAAATACTATTGAAGGTATGGTCCATATTTCAAATATGACCGATGATTATTATCAATTTGATGAACGTCAAATGGCATTAATTGGTGAACGCCAAGCCAAAGTGTTCCGTATCGGTGACGCTGTCAAAGTCAAAGTGACACATGTCGATGTGGATGAACGCATGATTGATTTCCAAATCGTAGGAATGCCATTACCTAAGAATGATAGAAGCCAACGACCAGCGCGTGGTAAGACCATTCAAGCAAAAACACGTGGTAAATCATTAGATAAATCAAAATCTGATGATAAAGGAAACGGTAAAAACAAACGTAAACAACGTAAAGGTAAAAATGCACGCCAACAAGATAAAAAAGGCAACACGAAGCATAAACCATTCTATAAAGATAAAAGCGTTAAGAAAAAATCACGTAAAAAGAAAAAATAAGCAGCAAAGAGGTGAGACAGAATGGCTAAGAAAAAATCACCAGGCACATTAGCTGAAAACCGTAAAGCAAGACATGATTATAATATAGAAGATACGATTGAAGCGGGGATTGTGTTACAAGGTACAGAAATTAAATCTATACGTAGAGGTAGCGCCAATCTTAAAGATAGCTATGCTCAAGTAAAACGTGGTGAAATCTATTTAAATAATATGCATATTGCGCCTTATGAAGAAGGTAACCGATTTAACCATGATCCATTGCGATCACGTAAGTTGCTCCTTCATAAAAGAGAAATTATTAAATTAGGTGACCGCACACGAGAAATTGGGTATTCTATTATTCCGCTAAAATTGTACTTAAAGCATGGTCAATGCAAAGTATTATTAGGTATTGCACGCGGTAAGAAAAAATATGACAAACGACAAGCTTTAAAAGAAAAAGCAGTCAAACGTGATATGGATCGCGCAGTAAAAGCCCGTTATTAAGCAATACTATTGCTTACACGGGCTACATTTGATATATTAATAAGTGCTTTGTTAGAAAAGTGGTCAAGTAAGAACATCTTATTTTAGGTGACTCAGGCGTTGTTCATCAAGTGCGAGTGACAATGATATTAATGATATGTTTGATTTCTACAAAGTACATTTTATTACGGGGACGTTTATGGATTCGACAGGGGTCCCCAGAGCTTATTAAGCGTGTCGGAGGGTTGTCTCCGTCACTAACACACTCAGTTTATAATAACTGGCAAATCAAACAATAATTTCGCAGTAGCTGCGTAATAGCACTCTGCATCGCCTAACAGCATCTCCTATGTGCTGTTAACGCGATTCAACCTAAGTAGGATATGCTAAACACTGCCGTTTGAAGTCTGTTTAGATGAAAACCAATCAAACTAGCATAATGTTGGTTGTTTATCACCTCTCATTATGCGAAACTCAATGATAAACTACACACGTAGAAAGATATGTATCAGGACCTCTGGACGCGGGTTCAAATCCCGCCGTCTCCATTATATAGCCTGCAACCCATGTGGTTGTGGGCTTTTTATTTTCGTTGCCACAGTATTGCCCCAGCACATAAAAACACTACCAATTTAATAAGCTATAGATATATATTGGGAATAATATAAAAACATTTTCGTTGAATTCATATTAAAATGGATCATGCGGAAGTGTTTTTTATTCTGAATCTTTAGGGACTGCACCATCTTTAGGCAGTCCAGTTTCAGGGTCTAATTGGTCGTTAGAATAAGATTTTTCGGAAGTAGGAACGCCTCCCATATCTCCATTAGGTATACCTGTATAGCCATTTTGTTTAGCAACTTTTGCATTAGCTTCCATTTGTTGTTTAGTTAAAGCCCTATTATTGTCTTGAGTCTGAACGTTTTGTTGTTGTGTCTGTTGATTAGTTTGTTCAGTAGATTGTTGTTGATTAGTATTCTGTTCAACAGATTGGTTTAGTGCTTCTTCTTTAGATTGCATTTTATGTTCTTTCTTCTTATCCTTCTTACTTTGTTTATCTTTCTTTGGATCATTAGATTTTTTATCAGACTTAGTTTCTGATTTTTTATTTTCGTCTTTCATTGCTTTGTCATTATTTTGACCACATGCAGTTAGTAAAACTGTTGCTGATAATAATGCAGCTCCTAATAATTTAAAATTCATGCTATTAATATCCTTTCATATGTTATATTTAATTTAATATTACAATTTAATTCCAAAATATTTAATTAAGTAAATGTTATTAAAGGTAATAATAAATATTGATTCTAAAGTAATTGTTGACAAAAAGCTAAGCTGAACGGATTTTATAAAAGTTGGATAAGCATTAATCGAATACTGATTTTCATGTTTGGGATGTATATTAAATTAGAGAAATACAAGGAAGTCCAATATCGATCGTAGAGGGCTTGTTATTTTAGGTTAGTAGATCAAATATAAATTTAGATAAATAATTCTCGAAAAAAGCTGCTATTACAAATAAAGGTAAGGCTATAAATACATATATTTTCAATAAGTTGATTATAGATAATTTTAGAGATAAATTCTCTTTTTTGTTTTTTCTAAATAAGTTGGTGATTTTTCTAATAATAGCTTGGTTAACTTTGACGAGACCGCTAGCAACAAAGCAAAAAGCTAATATTTCTACGAAGAAGTGAGGGATTGAAGATATAGTCACCATAGTCCCTTTATAAATGTCATAATTAATTACGAAACCTAGAGCTATAGCAGGAGGAATCGCTGTAGAGATAATTTTTAAATAATATAAAAAAGGGATTGGAATGATAGCTAATATTAGCATTTGAAAAGGAACTTTAAACCCATTATTTAGTATATATTCCCAAACTTTTTCTAACCCTACTGCATTGGCAACGTTACTGGGTATACCTTTAGATAGATTTTTTATGGTTTCAGTAGAAGGGCTAAATATAATTGCTAAAATAAAGGTGACTAAGAAAATTATTAATATTGTAACTAAAAATTTTATCGTTCTTCTAATATATGTCTCATCATGAATTTTAAACATAACTGCCTCCATTTTTAATTAATTGCCAATATTTGTTGATAGTAAAGGCCAAAATGAAAATGAGTTAAGTTTGAGGAATGAATAAAGTAAAGAGGTATATAAGCGTTTTTGATTTTTTGATACAGGCTATATTTATAATTCAGGTTTTGAAATAAACTGATTATGATATCATTAAAAGTAGGTAACTTATTATAATTACAAAAGGAGTTATACATATGAATAATCAAAATAAAATTTATATTCATCCAATTTTAAGTATATTAGGTTTCACTGTATTATTCAGTTTTATAATGGGGTTTCCTTTTGGAACATTTATTGGTTTAGCAATAGGCTTAGTTATTAGCAAACGAAATAAAGGTTTAGAGAATTATTAAATATGTTTACTATCTAATCAGTATGTTCTTTACTCTTAGAAACGTACTATGTCGATTACTACCTAATAGAATGAATTGTTCACTGAAGCATATAAAATAGCTCATAATTAAAGATAAATATTTGTAGATACTGAGTGCATTAAATTAATATCATTCTTGGTAATATAATTAAAAATCTATGGAGGGCATCTATTTGGAGTTAATATTCAATATTATTGGTAGTATTTTATACGTGATCGTAGATTTTATAATTCATGGAAAATCTGATGAGGAATTTAGAGAAAGTAAGAAAAAACAAAGTAATTCATAAAAAAAGCATTATTTTGAAGTGAAGAGCAAGAGTGTGAATATTAATTTAATCAAACCTAATAGATACATAAAGCTCTTGTAATTTTTCAATTTTACACGCAACTGAAAAGACATCTTAAACATTACTACGACAAAAATTATAGCAATTTTTATGTGAAAAGATAAACGCATTAATGAACTCCAGCCGTATCCATTATATAGCCTGCGACCCATGTGGTTGTGGGCTTTTATTGTATGTGATGTGGTTAGTAGTAAATATTTGATGTAGCTCGAATAAAAGAACTAAAATATATGTCATTTGAGAGAGACGTAGTGATTATTAGGACGAATAAACAAGTAGAAAAGAGAGTTTTGTGAATGAGTAATTTTTATGATACTTAACGTTACTCAAAGCATTATAAATGCCGGTTATAGCTCAAATAGCGCATATGTAACAGGTAGCAGACTTTTGCGCAATGAGAAAGTAAAAGACTATATTCAAAGCAAGAAAGATGAGATTATAGACGATACCATTTTAACTGCGAAAAAAACACTATACTTGCTATCACGTTCAGCAGTGGGTGAGGAAACTGAAGTGAAAGAAGTTGTAGTTAAGAAAAGTTCATTTGAAAAGAACCCCGACACAGGACACATGAACCTCGTAAACAACGAACATGTGAAGTGCCCATTAAAGCGAATGATCGTTTAAAAGCTTGTGACCTTATTCGACATTAACACATTATATTTACTGATAAAGTGGATATAAATGTGGCAACACCAATATTTATTGATAGTCTTGTTCAAGACGATGAGAAGAATGAGCGAGATTTAATAGAATAGGAAAAGCAATATCCAAATACTGATTTTCATATTGATGATATTGGGAGATTTGAGGAATAAAGGAAGTTATATAAATATATGTGAGGGTATCGTTTAAGTAAAGGAGGGACGATAATATGTCTATTGGGTTATGGGTAAGTGTCATTTTTGCTGTACTTATAGGTGGTGGTGGCGTTTTATATGCCTATATCAAAGGAGAAAATAAGAAATGATTATATAATTAGTACTAGGTGCTAAAATATTGTATAATGGTATTGTGTAGTTGCAACTAATGTCATTCCCCGATATTAGTTGCTTTTTTCATATATAATCTTTTTATTTTGTAGATTTAAATATATAATGTATAAAACTACACACGAAAGAGGTTAAGGGGAAATGAATACGATTACAAAAAAATATGATTTCTTTGTTTTAACTTATGAATTTAAAGGTAAGGTTGACAAAAATTATGAAAGAATGAATATTTAAAAGAATCTTTGGAAGAATTTGAAAAAAATAAAGATTTTAATTTTATTAAATGTAAAAAATCAACTTATATCGGATTTAACTATATTGAAAAATATAAGTACATAAATAATGAAGTTTGGGTTTTTTGTTTATCTAAAACGGTTACTACAAAAATTGCAGTTATAAATGAAATTAAAAAAACAGTAAAAGATGGTAGATCTGAATATGGCGATGAACCGGAGCAAGGCTTAAAAGTTGATACTGTAGTGTTATTTTGCCCTAGATATGGAGTAGTGATTATTCCATCAAATAGAGGAGGGATTTCTCAATCAGATTTTAAAAGTTTTTTTTATAGAACAGTTAAGAAAAAAGGTGCCAAATTGAACGTTGCTATAAATAACACAAAAATTGATAATTTAAAACACATTGATGATCTAAAAGAAATTGAGTTTAATATTTCTAGAATTGTAGATGTAGATAAAATAAAGAATAAAAATCAGTCAACGCAAAGAGATAAAAAAATGATTGATAAACTAAATGCAGATTCTATGAAGGTAAAGTATACATCAAAAGCTTTAGATATTTCAGAGTCATTAAAACAAATAAAAAATATTTTAGCGAAAGATGAGACAAAAGAAGTCAAAAAAATGGTTATTAGAGGGGAGAATGATGGCCATGAACAAATTATTGATCTTATCGCTAACAGATTAATATATAGATGATGATGTAGAATTAAACAACAATAATAAAATAACTATTAATTCTATGATTAAATCGATAAAAAAAGCTTATAGAGATAATTTAAAGATTATTGAAAAAGATATTCTTTAACAATTTGATAAAGGGTTGTGATTTTGTGTTTAAAAGAAACATAGATGTTGTTTTGTTTTTTATAATCCTAATTATTGTGTTCTTGTGTTTGAATGTTCAATATTCTGTTATTCAGAATAAAGAACAATATAGTGATTTTTTGGAAACAGTAATATCTTTTTCTTCTTTAACAACAGCATTTTTGTTTTTTTCTGTTACTCTTATACCACTTTTAAACGATAGAGCAAAATTGTTTGAGAAGTTAGACACAGAAAAGAAATTGATTGAAAATATTATGCTAAATACAGAGATGTTCTTATTGTTATCTATTTATACATTGGTTTTGTACTGTTTTAAATTATATGATATTGAAATTGATAACATTTATTTTGTTATTTGGTATTCAATTATATGTGCTTCTATTTTTAAACTAATAAGAACTTTCTATTTTTTGACAATCAATATTGCTAAGACCATTAAATGAAGATTAATATATATTAAAACACTTATATAAGGAATAATAAATAATGTATGACACATGATTTTAGAAAGATCTTTGTTCTAATAGTGGTGTTATCCATTCTGAGAAATGTCCTGTGTAGCAGTGAGGAATGAGTTTGTGTAACTATATAGGTAAAATATCTATTGTAACTAAATGGTATTTATTACGTAATAAATATTAATAATATGATAAAAATGAGGTAGGATTATGAACAATATTTTATTTAAAATACCCAATGACATAACTAAACAAGAGGTTATTAATAAGATGAATTACTTTAAGGAAAAGTCGCAAGAAATTAGCTAGGTATTCGAAGATGATGTTACTAATGGGAGAGATTTAGCTAGAGAGTTAAGGAAAGAGTTAGAATTAGAGTATAAAAATAATAATTTAATTAGAACTCAAAAATATTATGTTAATAATATTTATTTTAAAACTTTTAAGGTAGCTGTTAGAGATTCTTATGTTAATGTAATAGGTCAACTAGATAAAGGGCGTAAAACAAGAAGTTTTCTATATGATGTACAAGATTATATGACATATTACGAAAATGACTTTAAATGATTTAAGGGCGAAAAAGGGCATAATTTTGAAATAAAGAGCAAGAGTATGAACAGTAGTATAATCAGACCTATTCATTGCCCCAAATATCTTGTGTTTTTCAAATTTAACATTTTACACACAACTGAATAGACAATGTAAACTTTGCTATGACAATACTTATAGCGATTTTTATACAAATATATACGCATTAATGAACTCCCACCGTCTCCATTATATAGCCTGTAACCCATGTGGTTGTGGGCTTTTTTGATTTGGTTCTAAAATGGTGTATTGCACCAATCAATTTCAATTTAGTTATACGCGTATTTCGAGATAAAGTTTCTCGGCGTATGGCAGTAGTTCGGGAATATAGTTACGTGCATAGCCTTCAATAAATCTTAATGTTTGAGAATCCGTAAGGTCATCATATTTTTCAATAAACTGAATTAATATCTTTTTAAAATCATTTATTTCCATTTCTTCTGTATTTTTACTATGTGCTAATTTTAAGAATGCTATCAGTACTTTTTGATATTCTTCGAGTGTTATACCTAAATCCAAACATAAAAGGCTAATTGATTTTGTGTTGTAAGGATGGTGACCTATGATTTCAGCTAGTTCTGAAATAGCTTGATAAAGTAATGTAATATCATCTTTATTTTCGAACACGATTATTCACTCCTAAATATATAGTTTTATCTTGCAATTGGACTATATTTTCAGTTTAGAGTAATTCATATAGAGTTGTTTTGGATTTCTTAAGTGTCCAATTCTAATACATAAGTGTTAAAAAGAGAACATTTATATTAATGGTTATGAAATATTAAAAGCATCATTGAATAATTTAACTTCATCACTTTAATGACGAAATAACTAAAGTTTGTTAATGTTTTTATAAAAGAAGGTGCGAATATGGCAAAGTATTTTACTTCAATAAAATTAGGTATGTTTCTATTATTGTTAATCATATTGCAACCAATTGTTTTTAATTTATTAAATTTGAATCAATCTAAAATTTTTAGTGTAATAGGACATTTGATGTTTATATTGATTGGTATTTTATTAATTTATATTCATGCTCAATTTAATAAAAATAATTGAATTCGTAGAGCATTGAGCTAAACAATTCATTATTATGACTCTGTTATAACGCTTATTAAAGGATGATTAGATGCTACCTCATATATTAATGTGGGCTGTTACCATATTAGGAATAATATATATTGTATATAATTTTATATTAGCTAAATCCATAATTAATATTTTTTTTGCTATTTTATTTCAATCAATTTTGTTATTCTTAATTCGTTTCTTTTGGTTAGATCATTCATTTGGCGATGCATTTATACATTCGTTTGACTTGCTTACGATTATTGTTGTTGTGGTATATGTTATATATCAATTAATGGGCGATTCATCTGAAGATTAATACTTTGTATAAGAAGGGAATTTTATGAAAGATTCATTATTTTGGAAAAAAACTTTTATTCCTGTTTACTTTATTATCGCGTTATTATCATTTATACTGTTTAAATTTTATATCAAGACGGATAATATGGCTGTTTATTTGATGATTTTCTTTTTATTTTGTTTAGGAATAGCGTCTATTATTATTAACGCCAAGCAAAATAGGTGAACTCTTATATTGTTTATTGAATGTAATATCACTTCATAATATAAAGGATGATTAATATTAGTATATATGTAGCAATAATTTTAGGATTATTATTTATATTAATATATGCAACGTTTTGGACATTTTTATATCAATTAAATTATAAGCGTATGAATAGGGGACAGAGCTTGAATAAAACGCAAATTAAAATTAATATGTTTGGACATGGTGTAATTGCATTAGTATTAGTGGTAATAGCAATATATTTATCATATTTAAAATAGAACTTATATTATTATTGAAAAGTTACCTTCAATGGTAGCTTTTTTATTGTTTTATAGAAAACTTTTATGAAAACACATAGATAGACATATCTTATAATCTGCAAAAGGATAGACGAATTTAACAAGGTGGTGCTTGTATTACTAAATGGTAGACGGTATCATACAAATAGATATCAGACGATTATAAAAAGGAAAGTACTTGAATAAATGAAATACGATACAAATAAAAAGATGACTAAGTTTGCAGAACGAACATTAAAAGAATTTGCTAAAATACTCTTTTGGACATTGAAAACTAAACCATTGGAGAAAATTACCATTAATGAGTTGTGTGAGAAAGCCAACTATCCAAGAGCAACCTTTTATAATTATTTTGATGATATTAATGATCTTTTAAATTATTGTTGGCAAAGAATAGCTAGTGATATGGTCGTTGACAATTATGATTCACTTACGCCAGAAAAAAGACCTTATATACTATTTGAGCGATGTTACGACTATTTAAATGGATACAGAGATAATATTGCAAAAATTATGACGCATAATACTAATGATGGCCGATTTGCTGAATCGTTAAGAAAATATATTAGGCAACAGATTTATACTATTCTAGTAACTTGTCCACCTTCTAAAAAGTATCAATTATCATATGATCAGATGTCAGAACATTATGCCAACACCATTCATATGATTTTGGACTGGAGTTTTATTCGCAAAAATCAGATGGATAAAGAAGAGGCAATGGAGGCACTACGTTATTTAATAGGTGGGATACAGTAGTTATAAATCAGTTGTTTGGTGAAATGAAGAATACCATTTAGTTGAAAAATTAGTGACAGATTCTTTCTCTCTATCAATGCGACATTGAAATATAGCATTAATGCAAAGAAAATACAGAAATGAAACGAGACAAATCAAGGAGGAAGATATTTATGGTATTACAAGAAAAATATACACTAAATAACCAATTAGAAGTGCCAAAAATTGCTTTTGGAACATGGCAAATTTCTAATGAAAATGTGATATTAGCAGTGAAAGAGGCGCTTGAAATAGGCTATCGTCATATTGATACTGCTATTCATTATGAAAATGAAGAAGGTGTAGGTGAGGCAATTCGTGAATCTAGTATTCTAAGAGAAGATATTTTTGTCACTACAAAGATTCCGCCAGAGGTAAAAACCTATGAAGGCGCTAAAGCTTGTATTGAGAATTCTATTGAAAGATTGGGTATTGGAGTAATTGATCAAGTATTAATTCATTCGCCGAAACCTTGGAGAGAACTTCTTGTAGGTAGTCCTAAGCCATATTTTGATGAAAATCTTGCAGTATGGAAAGCAATGGAAGAAGCTGTAGAAGAAGGTAAGATTCGTTCTATTGGTGTTTCTAACTTTGAAATAGCAGACTTAGAAAATATTCTGAAGAACGGGAAGATTAAACCTGCAGTTAATCAAGTTGAAGTACATATTGGACTTACACCTAGGGATATTATGGAATACTGTGAAAAGCATGATATTTTGATTATGGCTTATTCACCTAATGCCACAGGCAAACTGATAAACGATCCGGTTGTTAAACGCGTTGCTGATAAATATGGCGTATCTGTACCACAATTATCTATTCGATATGACTTGCAAATTGGTGTTTTACCACTTCCAAGAAGTACCAATCCTGTTCATATGAAAGAAAATGCAAATCTTGATTTTGTTATCTTAGAGGAAGATATGATTACTTTAAGTAAGGTGAAAGAAAGACATAATTTGTGGTGGCGTCGGGTAAGTAAAGTAATAAGAAATATTCGAAGTTTTGGTAAAAAGTAAAAAATAAGGTGTCCTTTGAAAATGAAAGGACACCTTATTTAATATTGCATAATGATATGTAATTTCGTTTGAAAGATAAAAGAACAATACATATAAGTTATATGTTAGAGATTTTTTAATATTAGAATAGGATTGTTTTATGTTACATTACTATTATTTCGTGGTAATTATTATTAAAAGCCTATGGAGGTCATATGTATGGATTTGATAGGTAAAATGATTGCATTTATCATGGCAACGATTTCTAATTGGTTAGGATCTAGTGGTTTAATCAGAGATGTTAAAAGAGGTTTTAAATCATTAAAGAAGTAAAGACTTGTCGATAATAAAATTAGAATTTAAGCGGATGACTTAACCTGCAATTCCTAGAATTGTGGGTTATTTTCACACTAATATTTATATTTTTGGAAAATCAAAAATCCCACTCCTAATATGTTAGGAAAGCGGGACTTGAATCATAGTTTCAATATTATATAGTTAGTTCGGATTACTATGTTTTAACTATAGTTAATTTGAAGCGGGCATTGTGTTCTGACCACTAGATTGTGGTTGTTGTGTATTCTGTCCAGTGGATTGTTGAGGTTGTTGAGATTGCGATTGTTGTTGATTTTGGCCATTAGACTGTTGCGGTTGCTGATATTGTGATTGTTGTTGATTTTGACCATTAGACTGTTGGGATTGGCTTCCTTGTTGTGCATTTTGCCCGTTATTTTGAGTAGATGATTGTTTATTATGTTTAGGTTTACTTTGAGATGAAGATTGTTTTTTAGCTTTATCTTTCTTTTTATCCTTATCTTTTTTTGACTCTTTCTTCTCTTCGTCATAATCTTTGATATTATCTTTCTTAGGATCGTTTGAACGTTTGTTTTTAGACTTCTCTTTGTCTTTTTTAGAGTCATTTGACTTTTTATGTTCAATTTTTTTATGTTCTTCTTTATGTTCAGAATCATGGTTGCCACAAGCGCCTAAAATTAAACAACTTGATAATAAAATAAAAAAGGGTTTCTTCATTTCTCAATCTCCTTCATTTATATTATTTGGCTACAATGTAATTAGTGACATTGTGGTGTCATTCTAACGTATAGCGATATCAAATTTAAAGCAATATCATATCAAGGTAATATTTCAAAATATAAAAATGCCACTCCGAATATGAGTGGCAATGAAATGATACGTATTTATCTTTTAATGAGATGACAATGTTAATATTTTATTCTGACTTTGAACTACTGTCACTAGGTGCACTCGAAGGCGCACTATTTGATGAAGTGTTATTAGATGGTTTTGGTGTATTTTCACTATTTGGTATAGCTGATTTTGACTCTTGAGGTTCACTTTCTTTAGGTGCAGAAGATGATGAATCTTCTTTAGATGGTGTTGCTTTTGACGAACTACTACTAGCGTCTTGATGACTGCCAGTGTTTGATGAAGGTGATGCAGATGATGAAGTTGAATTACCGGTATTACTTGATGAAGTGTCATCCGATGAACCTGATGTGGTAGATGAAGTACTTTCGTCGTTAGTAGCATCATCATCTTTTTTATCTTTAGTAGATGTTTTAGCATCTGATAGATCCACAGTTATACTTTTAGTGCTGAATAAGCTAGATGTGATTTCTAGTTTTTTATCTTTAGTATTAGCAACTTTTTCGGAAACATCGAATACAACTTTTCCTTCGGCCGTACTGTCAGGATTAATTTGTTCTAAGAAAAATGAATTGGTGATACTTCCGTCATCACTTTGGTTAGCTGATACTGAACCAGTGGCATCTGCTTCAAATGATTTATCTCCAGATTTTAATTTAAACATTTGACTATCGATTGTTAATGCTTTGTCTCCCTTATTTTTAATTGAAACATCTGCAACAACAAATGTATCTTTCGCATTAGTAGGTGCAATTGAAGGACCAACGGCTTTAGTATTTTCAATTGATTTAACTTTAACTTCTAAATCACCGTTTTTAATTGTATCACCGATTTTATAATTTTTTGTACCGGTGGCATGATGCTTAAATCCACCATTCATACTAAAGGTCAATGCAACAATGCCAATAATAATTAAAATAAAGAAAACGAGACAACCTACACCAACCCAAATCCATGGTTTCTTAGATTTAGACTTTACATACTTTTGCTTTTCTTGTTGTCTTTGAAATTCTTGAAATTGTTCCCATTGTTTTCTTTGCTGTTCTTCATTATAGTTTTCTTCCATTCAACATAGCTCCTTTATTTGTTATTTACATATATATTAATAATACTGTTATGACAGGTTTTTTAGTAATCACTTTTAGTTATAAAGGTTAATAACTTAAATTACTTTTTATCAATTTTAAAATGATAATAGATTGTATAGATACTAATTTGTTATATAAGTCAATTTTATCTGATATAAAAATAGAAACTATAAATTGATTCGTGTCATTTTGAATTGATATAGAACAATTGGTACTATAAAGTTGAAAGAATGAAAAAATAATTTTAATGAGTTGCATTCTAGTAAAAGGAGAATTGATATGACTTTTTTCATTATCTTCTTCCCAGTATTTGTTTTTATAATACTGAACCTATATAGCCAAAATAAGAAGGGAAGAAATAAAGATTAAAAATATAACTTAAGAAACTGTATATGATTGATGTGTTTCTAACAAAGGAGACTATCTATGAATAATCAAACAAAATATTTTCATCATGTTGAACATCGTAAATTTCAAAATAGTTCTAAGACGACATTATGGTTATCTTTAATTATCACGCTCTTTTTTACAATAGTAGAGTTTGTAGGAGGGATCGTATCTAATTCGCTTGCCTTACTATCAGATTCATTTCATATGTTGAGTGATGTGCTTGCTTTAGCGCTATCTATGGTAGCAATATATTTCGCAAGTAAAGCACCCACTAAGAATTATACTTATGGTTTTATGAGGTTAGAAATTATAGTTGCCTTTTTAAATGGTTTGGCGCTTATAGTGATTTCACTAGGTATTATGTATGAAGGAATTATGAGGATTATTCATCCAAAACCTGTAGAAAGTGGTCTTATGGTTGTCATAGCTGTCATAGGATTAGTCGTTAATGTTGTTTTGACATTAATTTTAGTAGCGTCTTTAAAGAAAGAAGATAATATTAATATCCAAAGTGCATTATGGCATTTCTTTGGTGATTTATTAAATTCTATAGGTGTTATCGTAGCAGTAGTGATCATTTATTTCACAGGGTGGAATATTATTGATCCAATCATTAGTATTATTATTTCTTTAATTATATTTAATGGTGGGTTTAAAATTATTAAAAATGCATGGAAAGTATTGATGGAACGCGTGCCTGATGGTTTTAACACAGATATCATTATGGCAGACATGAAATCAGTAGAAGGGGTCATTGATATACATGAATTTCATCTATGGAGTATTACAACTAATCATAGGTCTTTAAGTGCTCACGTTGTACTAAGTGATGAATATATTAAGTCTCCTTATGAAACAATAAATAAAGTTTCTAAATTACTTAAAGATAAATATGGATTAAGACATGTCACATTGCAAATAGAGAATATACATCTCAATCATTTAGATGAAGCATATTTTAAACAATACGAAGAAGTATAGATATTAAAAATCTTTGCTCAGAATTATAAAAACATGACAATAAATGAGTAGGTGGAAATCTAATGGATAAAAATAAAGAGTTCCGCTTTTTAAAGGGAAATATGACAAGTCTTTATATGAAACTTACGAATCTATATGAAATATTACTTAAAAATTCGTCGTGCAATGTCAATGATGAGAAAATGATTTTATTGAATGAGGTGGATCATTTATTAGTAAATCTCAGTTTTTATTGTCATATTCATGATGGTTATAGTAAGTTAAATATTGAATTTATTGCTACTATGAGAACGTTTTATTTATTAGCTAGGGAGTACCTAATTAGTGAAAACGTAAATAAGGATGATATACACCTATATGTATATGAAATGGAATCAGTATATGATCAAGGTATTAATATATTAAACGAGATGTTCAATGAAAAGTAATCAAATTCAACATAGTTTAAATTAAGAAATATTGTCCGAAAAATATTTTGCTTATAAAATAAATAGCATTTATAAGTTCTAAGTATTAGATTAATTTAAAGCTGATTTTAATACAAATAGAAGTTCACAATTTTTGAAAATAAAATAAATTTAAAAGAATTTAGTAAAAAGGCTTTACTTTTCTCAAAATAAGCGTATAGTTGTAATTAAGTAATCAAGTACGTGAAGTTAATTGAGAGTTATTTATAAGAATACACTCCTTTTGATTCAATGAAATTTGTTACAAATATTTAGTGCAAAAGCACGCGGAGGTATTCTATATGAATAACGGTACAGTTAAATGGTTTAATTCAGAAAAAGGTTTTGGTTTCATCGAAAGAGAAGATGGAAGCGACGTATTCGTACATTTCTCAGCAATCGCTGAAGAAGGATACAAATCATTAGAAGAAGGACAAAAAGTTGAATTCGACATCGTTGAAGGCGATCGTGGAGAACAAGCAGCTAATGTCGTAAAAATGTAATAACATTTTTAAAGCAACCGTCATGGTTGCTTTTTTTTATGCCATTATTTAATTAGAATTATTTAAATATGAAAAACACTCCCAGTTCATTAATGAAATTGGGAGTGTTTAGTATAAATATAATATATAAAACAAAAAACTATCAATCAATGTTAATACTTAATAGATTTTAATTTAAAATTTTGCGTTATGCATAACATTAAGATTAAAAATTTTAGTTTGTCCACAGTTTTCGCAATAAGTAGCGAAAGCTTCGATGCCGTTAGATTGATTTGCTGCTGTAGGAATAAAGAAGACATCTTCTGAAAATGTAAGTTTTGGGTTTGAACAACAAACTGTTCGTCTTCTTGAATTATAGAAACGTTGAATTGTTTCTAGTTCTTCCGGACTAAATTTTGTGTCTCTCATGTTAATCACATCCTTTCCTCAGTTATGTATGTGAATAAGGATTACTATCATAAAGATGTTACAACATGGTTTACGCAAAAATATCAATTGACTATCTATTAAAGTACAAAATTGATATTAAATAGAGTTTAATACAATTAAGTACAATTTTGTTGGTTTTTGCTTAAGTGTTTGAAAAAACAGCTTAAATGTAATTAACATTTAAGCTGATATTTTTTAGTACGATGATTAATTTGTTTTATCACCATCAACGCGCTCTTTATTTCCTTTGTCATCTTGTGATTTAGGATTATCTTTCTTTTTAGCACTATCCTTCACTTTTTTGACTGTATCATCATTACTAGTCTTAGAGTCTTTTTTATCTTTTTGAGTTGATTTCTTTTCATCATGTTTTGAATCATGATCACTTTGACTACATGCACCTAAAACTAAAAAACTACATAAAACCAACCAAAATACCTTTTTCATATAATCCTCCTAAGATTCTTAATTATCTTAAGTTTACTACATATTATTGTTATTTTACATCTTTTTCTTTTTCAAAATTGTGAATATTTTTATTAATTTGTATAAATAAATGTAATAATAGTTCAAAGTAATTTATTATAATTAAAAAAGCGCCAACGTAAACTTTAATAATGACGAAAATTAAAGTTAAGTTGACGCTAACAAGAAGTAATGTTAAACACTCACAAAGTTTAACAAATTAAGATTACCATAAATATAAGCGTTTTACCACTTTATTATATTGATAATTAGAAAAGGAAAATTAAACTTCAAGTTATATAATTTATATAGTTGAATGAAACTTAAATATACAAAAAAATTAAAATTGAAAATGATAAAAGTATTAGAAATAATGCGAGGTCAAAAATATTGTGTATTGTTCAATTCATTCTATCAAGCATGTCGCCTTTATACTCAGTCAATGTTTATGAATGATCAAAGATATTTAATTCTTCATTATTAGTATCAGCTGACACATATAATAGGGGATCATATACATTGGTGATTTGATTATATGTGTCGATTTCAGCTAATATTTTAAAACTTCCATTGCTTTGTGGTTCAACAATAGAGATTTCATGATCATTTCGTTGAATTGCAAATTGTCTTTTTGAATGATTGTTAATTTTCCATTCTGCCACGTTTAATATACCTCCCATAAAGAAAATTCATTACAAACAAATCATACATAAGTTGACTTGATTTTGTACTAATCGTATTAGCCAAAACTTTTTTCAATATCCGTAAATGCTTTTGTTGTCATTTTGATATCATTGATTTGGTTATCTTCAATATGACCATCAATATAACCGTGTTTAATTAGAACTTTTAAATTTTCTACGAAGTCATCATAATTTCGATCACAAAAATAATCATCTTGAGTCGTTATGGAATCTTTAAAATCATTGGCTTCTTTTTCAGTTTGTCCTTCATTAGAGCGTTCCATATATAATTTGTAAAATTTTGCGATGGTATATTTTTGTTCTTTAGTTAGTTCGTCCATTTTTACTTTCCTCCCCAATATTGCACTACATATGTTTTACCCTATATTTTCAATTTACAAAACGAATTATCAGATCAATTACTGACAAAATTATGACTCTTTAGCTTTTTTGACACCATCTTGAACGGCATTAGCAAATTGATAGAACGTTTTTGTATAATTATCAGGATTAGAACGAACTTGTCTACTTAGCTTATGATTTTTGAAAAACTGTTCTCTTTGTTTTGTGGTTAATTCTAATTGTACACCTGAGTCATTTTCATTCTCATTGACAAAGTTTTTAGACGATTTGGCATCAATCTCGTTTGGGCTTTCTTTAACAGTAAATCCTTTATGTCGAAGTGATTTGGCTATAGATTTGGCCATTTTTTTATCTTTGCCACCAACAAAAACGATTGGGTCATCTCCTGAAAAACCGTGTATTGAAACGGTTTGCTCAGCATTTTTTAACATATCATGTAATTTAGGTTCGTCATAATTCGTAGATGTAATATGAAGTTGATCATTATTTTTCTTACGTAATCCTTCAAATGAATAAAAATCATAATGACCTACATTAGAAATACGACGCGCAAGTTCAGTTGTCCCTGGTTCAATACCGCCACCATGTATGGCAGTGACTAATATATCGTGATGTTTACGCTCTTTAGTGACAATTCTCCAATCCTTATGCTCTTTGGTATTTGTTTTAAGTTCTTGAAAATTATTGTATCGATCTAAATTCGATTGATTCATGTTTTTTCGTGTATTATAAAATATTAAAGCGACAATCAAGATTGCGATGACTATTAATATGATTGATAAATAATATAATTTAGTATAAAGACTCGTGTTCCTTTTCATACTCTCTCCTTAATTATCAATTTTTTGATTTATAAATCATATCAATTTTTTAATACGTTTAACAAGTAATTTGACTATAACTACATATTAATTATATTAATTAAAATATTTCTCAAAACCTAAAAATATGAAATAATAATAACTTCAATTATATCAAGGCGTACACTATAAAATTCTTTTTATTTAGTTAATGTAAAATAACGCTAAATATTAACAATCTCTTAATGTTAACGTGGTAATATGTAAATAAAGGGATGTGATGATATGGATAAAGAATTATTAAGACGATACTTAAATGACGATGGTTTCAAAGCAGTTGCGGTAGTATTTGGGAATAAGCGTGTCATTTTAGAAAACGATATCCACGTTGATTATGAACATGAGGTCATTATTTATCCTATGAAGAATTGCACAAGAATTATTCCATTCGGTGCGATATCTTATCTTGATTTATTAGAGAAAAATGACCAGTTTGTTAATTATTTTAAAGAAGTCTAATCGCATGAATAAACGCCTTACTCATCATTTGTAAAATGACTTAAATAGAGTAGGGCGTTTTAATATGTTTTCACTAATTTTAAATGGTATTCGTCTGTAAAGTTATCTTTAAGTGCATAAGGTGAAATGATATACATACCGTGGTCGGTTACTGCATTTTGACTTACACCTTCTTTATAGGCTTGATAGATAATTTTTGTACAGTAAGTGAAATGTTTACTTTTAAGATTTAATGTTACTAAGTATCTATGATTAGTATTTTCATAGTTCTCCTTAGTCCATCGAGCAGCTTTTTTACCGGCACCAGGCTTAGCGCAACGATATATTTTAATCCAGTCATCTTTACCTTCACCAAATCTTGACTTAAATGATTCAAATGACTCAGTGATAGGTTTGTCACCAGGGCCTTCAATTTGTAAAACCGTATCATGATCAATGGCGATACTTGAATGACCAAAAAAGCCGAATAAGACAGGACCTTTAGTTATAATGATATCTCCAGGTTGAAGTTGGAAGTCTTGTTTTGATTTCGACATAGAAGAATCTTCGGCATTAGCAATATTGATATGAAAAGGTGATAAGGTCAAGCATATATTGAAGATGATAGTGAAAAGTAATATATATGCAAACTTTTTATACAATGGTTAGAGACTCCTTTATAAATGTAAAATACATAAAAATTAATAAAGTATTAAAATAAAACGTTCAGCTACAACGGCAACTGAACGTATTTGTTTTGGACTAGAGTCCGAATAACAATGTATATATCAACATAGCTAATCCAAAAATGAAGAATACAATGGTGAAACCAAGATAAGATTCTTTCTTAGATTCTTTTTTAGTTTTAAGCATGATAGCTAGAATAATCGCACCAGCTACGATAAATATAAGTGAAAGCCAAAAAAGAATTGTAAAATGCAAGCTCATTTTTTAACCTCCTATCTCTTTAAAGAAAATCATAAAAAATTGGATAAATGTAGTACAGTGTAAGAATAATATTAATAAAGAAAAGAACTTCACTTAACAAGTCCTTTTTAGTTATAGCAATAGCAAAACTAATCATCATAATCAAACCGCATACAATTAATCCAGGCACTAACCATAAGGTATCGTCTAGGTTTGCATTATAAGTAATAATTACATTAAAAATAATAAATAATATCGTTAAAATAATATTGATTGCATGTATAATGTATAGTTTCATAGGTGCTTCACCTCTGGAAAATGCATCTTTGATTTCAAAATCCTTATTCTTATCATATCATTAATTGAGATTTGGTAAATATAGAAATGCTGTAACTATCAATTAAATGTGAATAAATAATGAGAAATTAATGAAAAAATGAATTTCAAACTGAAAAAGGAGCAATTAATTGAATAAATATTACAAATTAATAAAAAATGTGCAAAATTGAATTTTGCACATTTACAATCTCGAGTTTTCTGATAAGATTAAATACAAATCAACTATTGATTAAGATAAGGGGGTATGTGATTATGACATTTTATGATTTTATTATAGGTTTTATTAATGATGATACACCATTTGGAAGTTTAGCTAACTATATTAATAAATATCACAAATTCCCAAAAGATGAAAAAAATAAGCATGTTATTCGATCATATGTGCTGTCTAATTATAAGGACCCTCAACTTATTGAAAGCACCAATAGAGCGATTAGTTTATATCAACTAACTTAAGTAATACCAGTTTTGTTGGTTTAAAGCATGCCAAACGTCTTTCGTTTTAAAATTGATATCATTGTTTTTGATACTAAATGGCTTTATGATGTCGTTATCTAACCAGGTGTTAATGAGCTCATTTGGTACGCCGTCTAATAACATATCACTTTTACTTACTATAAAACATTCCCAATCAAGTGATACATTTTGCGGGTTCACATAATTGTAATCATGAGACTCCATTTTATTTAACACTCCTTTAACAAATGTAAATCTAGTGTTAAGTTATACCCTTTTTAAGGGTAGTCAAACCCTATCAGACAGTTAATTTATCAATAAATTGTTGATTTACTAACGACTTTAGTAGTGATTTAATGGTATTAGATAAGTAACTCGTTATCATTTAGTGTATAGCGAATTGTGAATAGTAGTTTAGTAGAGGTGTGAAAAATTGACGAAGATTTTATATTTAATGAGACATGGTCAAACTGTTTTTAATTTAAAGGGTAAAATCCAAGGGGCAAGTGATTCACCATTAACAAACCATGGTATTGAACAAGCTCAAGCCGCTGCACGTTATTTTGAGAATAATCATATTGAATTTGATACCTTGTTTTCATCTTCTCAGGAACGAGCGTGTGATACACTTGAGAATGCTGTACCTAACCATCAACATAAATATGTTCGGTCAAAAGGTTTAAAAGAATGGCATTTTGGTGTTTTTGAGGGTGAAAGTATTGAATTGCTTAAGAAAATCAAACAGCCTACAACGCTTTATGGAGATTATGTCGTTCCTTTCGGTGGAGAGTCGCGTTTACAAGTAGAACAACGTATGACAGATACATTAACTGAAATTATGGAACATCATTGTGATAAAACAACATTAGCTGTAAGTCATGGTAGTACTATAGGTCTTTTTATTAGAAAGTGCTTGGGTTATGAAGAGGGTAGTTCATTTGATATAGGAAATTGTCATATTTTAAAATTTGAATATCAAGATGGTCAATTTAAATTTATTGAATTGATTGATCCTACATTATAAAAATAAGCTCGACGTTGCAAATAAGGCAATGTTGAGCTTTTAATATATTTTATCATCTTAATTTGTTTAAATCTTTGAATGCATAATTAGAATATGGCCCACATATATCCTTAATTTAATCAAAGACATATATTAGCTTTTTCTTAAATCATAAGATAGCCAATGTTCATCAAAATATTCGTCACCAATTTTACTAGCATTTTTCTCAAAACCAAGATTTTCAAATCCTAGAGAACTAAAAAATACTTTAGCGCTGATATTACTAGATGTCACTGAAGTAAGTATTGTTTCTAAGTTCTTTTGTTCAGCAAAATGAAGTATATAATTGATTAATTCTCTGTTAATCACTTCATCATTGTCTTTTACAAAGTTATTTAGGATAACTGCTTTATGTTGTTTACCTACATATTTGCTTTGTCTCAATGTTGCAGTTGCAACTAGGACATCATCTTCAAAAGCACCAAAAACATTGATATGAGCTGTTTCTGAAGATAAAATTTTTGTCAAAGCTTCATCGGATACATGATCCAAATAATAGCGATCCCATGAATATGTGTGATGTTCCCCTGATAAAAGTGATTTGTATGAAGCTAAATCATCTAGGTTTAATGTACGTATGTTGTTCATAGTGACCTCCTGATTCAAATAGTTGATTAATTTGAAGTGGCTAGTTAATTACATAATAAAATATTTAATTAAAACTTTCAATAATAATTTAAAAATAGACAAAAACACTTTCGAAAATTTTGATAAAATAATTATTTAATTACATGGTTATGTATATTATATATTCAGTATACCAGAGTTATCGTCAGGATGGGGAAAATTACTTAAGGAGATTATATGAAAAAAAGACACGTTCTTATAAGAACGTGTCTTTTTATTTAATCTTTTAAACTATTATTTAGTCTTCTACTTTAACATTTAAATTGACATCGATATTACCGCGTGTCGCTTTAGAATATGGACAGAAGTCATGTGCATCTTGAAGATATTTTTCAGCATCTTCTTGAGATAATACATTTTTCACTTTCGCGTCAATATCTACGCTTAATTTTGGACTTTCAGCATCTGGATCATCTTCTAATCTTACTGTAAGTGTTACTTCTGGCTCTGCATCACGTACTTTATTTTGTTTTAAGATTAAATCAAACGCGCCATTAAAACATGATGCATAACCTGCGGCAAATAATTGCTCAGGGTTTGTTGCTTTACCATCTGCTTGTTGTGGTGGTAATACATCTACATTTATCGCATTATCATCAGTTTGAACGTGTCCTTTACGTCCACCAACGTTTGTTGCTTTAGTTTCATATTGAACTGCCATATATGATTACCTCCTATATTTTGTATATATTTTTCTATACCCGTAAATATTCATCTCAATCATGTGTGAATTTTTTTTAAGATATGTTACTGCAAAGCACTTTATGGCGGTTTGATGTAATTTAGTTTAGAATAATAATCAATTAATGATGTATTGAATGAAATGAGGGATTGATATGCAAAAGGTAGATATAGCCGTAACGATTGCGCCTAAAGAAGCAACGATAACTGACTTGTTTAAAGACTTAGAGTTCTTTCAAGACAGTATTGATATTATTGAATTACGAATAGATCAATGGGCAGATATTACAGGAGTTAATCAGGTTGTCGATGAGTTAAATGAATTGCCTTTTGAATTTAAAGTATTAATCACATATAGATCTAACTCCCAAGGAGGTAAGGGTTATGTGAATGAAGTTGAATATCAAAGTGTAATTCAAAACCTCATTGATGAATCAAATTATGACATGTTAGACATTGAATGGGATGACCAAAAAGACAAAAATACTTATTTAACTCTTATAAATAAGGCACATCAAAAAGGCATTCAAGTGGTACTATCACATCATAATTTTAATGAAACACCATCATTAGAAGAATTAAAATTCACTTATTATAAAATGCACCAATTCGAAGCAGACTATTTAAAAGTGGCAGTTATGCCTAATGATGAAAAGGATGTATTACATCTATTGGAGGCAGTCAAAGACTCGGCTGATGCTTTAAATCAGCACATTGTTGGTATAGCAATGTCGGATATAGGCTTAGTTAGTCGTACGGCACAGGGCGTATTTGGTGGTACTGTATCTTATGGTTGCTTAAATGAACCGCATGCTCCAGGACAAATTCATGTAGAAGAATTGAAAAAACAAATAGATTTCTATAATAAGTAAGTCGACGATTTGAACATTACCTTAATATATTTTATTATTGATAAAGATTATCAATGAACGAAGAAGGAGCGATATGATTGGAACTACAAGATGCAATATCAAACAGAAGAAGCGTCAAGAAGTTTAAACACGATATGACTATCGATGATAATGCTTTATATGAGGCTATAGAAAAGGCTACCGATGCTCCTAACCATGGTATGAGAGAGCCGTGGAGAGTTGTACATGTTGCTAAAGATAGATTAGGAAACATGAGTGAAGATATCACACGCTTTGCTTTCCCCGATAGTCCGGAAAAGCGAGCTGATCATTATGATAAAGTGACAAAACTAGGCGGCATGTTGTTGTTGATTATGAAAGCAGATCCAAGACAACGTCAAAATAGAGAAAATTACTTTGCATTCGGTGCATTTGCCCAAAATTTAATGTTGTTACTTTATGAAGCAGGTATTGGTACTTGTTGGAAATCACCTGCATATATTTTTGAACCTAAAATCCGTAAAGCATTAAATATTGAAGATGATGAAATATTAGCAGGATTCTTATATCTTACTGATTTAGAAGAACCAATGACAAAAGCTAAACGTAAGAATAGAGACCTAATTTCAGAGTATTAAAAGTGATGATGTAGAGCAATATAATAAAATAAGGTCGAGACGTTAACTAAGTCATAAACCAATAAGTTGGTACTATGATACTTAATCAATGTCTCGACCATTTTTTGTATATTATTTATTGAATGTTTCGTCTAAGAATGATTCTACTTGTTCAGGAGATTTAGCATTTGCTGAGTGTAAATGAGCTAACTTTTCACCATTTTTAAATACTAAAATACTAGGAATACCCATAACATCATTTTCAGCAGTTACATCTTCCAATTCATCACGATTTACAGTATACCATTCATAATCCTTATATTTTTCAACGATAGGGTCTATCCACATATCCATTGCTTTACAATCAGGGCACCAACCTGCTTCGAATTTGACGATAACAGGTTGATCGTTTTGGACAGTGTCGTTAAATTGTTCAGTTGTTTTAATACTTTCCATTTATAAAAGCTCCTTTGAAAAAATTTAGTAAATTTATTATAACGGATGAAAATACTTAAATAAAAAAATAAGCTTAAAAAGTAGAGCGTTTTCTAAAATAACATGATATATTGGATTTAAGAGATAAAGGAGGCAAAGCGATGATTAAATTTTACCAATATGCAAATTGTACAACTTGCAAAAAAGCAGCAAAATTTTTAGATGAATACGGTGTGAGTTATGAACCAATTGATATTGTTCAACATACACCAACGAAAAATGAATTTAAAGAAATTGTTGATAAAACTGGTGTAGACACTAAAAAATTATTTAATACACACGGTGCCAAATATCGTGAATTAGATTTAAAAAATAAATTAGATGATTTATCAGACGAAGAACGTTTTGAATTACTTGCTTCAGATGGCATGTTAGTGAAAAGACCTTTAGCTATATTAGGTGATAAAATCACATTAGGTTTTAAAGAAGAAGAGTATAAAAATACTTGGTTATAATTGGATACCATTTCAAAATATAAAAAGTGAACTTTCATTTTAATAAAGTCATAAAAATACCAATTTACATCTTAAATCCGAATATTTAAAGGTTTAAAATTTTTAGATAATAGTTGATTGATAATTGTGGGTATGGCATCATTAAAATGTACTTAAAATTAGGAGGGGATTTATCGTGGCAGTACCAAACGAATTTAAATACTCTAAAGAACATGAATGGGTTAAAGTTGAAGGAAATGTAGCGACAATTGGTATTACTGAATATGCTCAAAACGAGTTAGGTGATATCGTATTCGTTGAATTACCTGAAACTGATGATGAATTAAACGAAGGCGACACTTTCGGTAGTGTTGAATCTGTAAAAACTGTATCTGAATTATATGCACCAATTACTGGTAAAGTAGTTGAAGTTAATGAAGAATTAGAAGATAGTCCTGAATTTGTAAACGAATCACCATACGAAAAAGCATGGATGGTTAAAGTAGAAATTAGTGACGAAAGCCAAATTGACGAATTATTATCAGCAGAACAATATTCAGAAATGATTGGCGAATAATATTTGCAAACTCCTCGATCTCGTATCAAGGAGTTTTTTTTAGTGTTTCTTAAATCTTTAGATTTTAGAAACACTTATGCCATTGCGAAAGCAGAGGCGAACCGAAGGAAGAATTTTATAGGCATGCGTACATATAATCTGATGAACTTAGATTTAAAAAGACATTGATGCTATTTGTAAAAAAGATATTAACAGTGTAATGAAATGGTTAATTCATTTTAAGTTTTTGTAGTATATGTTTTATAAATAGCATCTTCGTGGAATTAAATAGTGATAGCTAATTTTCGATTTTTAAAGGGTGAATACTTATGACTATTGTGAATAAAGTAATCATTGTTGAAGGTAAATCTGATAAAAAACGAGTGCAGCAAGTCATTGCAGAACCAGTAAGTATTATTTGTACGCATGGTACTATGAGTATAGATAAGATAGATGATATGATAGAATCACTTTATGGTAAACAAGTTTTCGTCTTAGCTGATTCAGATGACGAAGGGGATCGAATTAGAAAATGGTTCAAACGGTATTTAAGTGAGTCTGAACATATTTTTGTAGATAAAACATTTTGCGAAGTGGCCAATTGTCCTAAAAATTATTTAGCGCATGTACTTACCAAACATGGATTTAATTGCAAAAAAGAGAAATCCCTTATACCTAATTTAAAAACTGAAAGGTTAGTTTTAGTGAATGAGTAAATCAATCGAAATAGACGATGTGACTGAAAACTTTGGTGAAGATAAACATCTCATTTTCGGATATACGCCTACATGCGGTACATGTAAAGTGTCTGAAAGAATGTTGGATATTGCAAATGAAATTTTGAAACTTCCGGTTAAGAAAATTGATATGAACTTTCATCCAAAGTTTAGTGAAACACATCAAATTATGTCAGTACCAGTATTAATGTTAATGAATAAGGATAAAGAAGTAAAAAGATTGTATGCGTTTAGGTCTGTTCCTTATTTGTTAGAAAATTTAAAATAATTATTGACGAATCTCTACCGTGATGGTAGGATTAAATAAAATTAAATCATGCAAACACTCTTATCGAGAGAGGTGGAGGGATGTGCCCTACGAAGCCCGGCAACCGTCTTATATAGAAATGGTGCCAATTCACATAAAGGTAAACTTTAGAAGATGAGAGAAAGATATTTTAAAATGCTTTCTCAAACAGTCTAAAGTTTTGAGGAAGCATTTTTTAATTTGTATTAGTTATAAACAAGGAGGTATTAACGTGATTGAGTTAAAACAAATCGTGAAACGATATCATACGAAAAATAAAGACGTACTCGCTGTAGATCACGTTGATTTAAACATTCAATCCGGTTCCATTTTTGGGGTGATTGGTTTTTCTGGAGCAGGTAAGAGTACCTTAATTAGAATGTTTAATAATTTAGAAGCACCCACTTCTGGAGAAGTTATTATTGATGGAGATAGCATAAGTCAATTATCGAAGTCAGATTTACGTAAGAAGCGCCAAAAAGTAAGTATGATTTTCCAACATTTTAATTTACTATGGTCGAGAACTGTACTTAAAAATATTACATTCCCACTAGAAATTGCAGGATTATCTAGAGGAGAAGCAAAACGTAAGGCAAATGAATTAATAGAACTTGTAGGCTTGAAGGGACGAGAAAATGCTTATCCATCTGAGTTGTCTGGTGGACAGAAACAAAGAGTTGGTATTGCCAGAGCATTAGCCAATGATCCGACAGTATTGCTTTGTGATGAAGCTACAAGTGCACTTGATCCTCAAACTACAGATGAAATTTTAGACTTATTATTAAAAATACGTGAGCAACAAAATTTAACAATCGTGTTAATCACACATGAAATGCAAGTGATTCGCCGAATTTGTGATGAAGTCGCAGTTATGGAAAACGGACGCGTGATAGAACAAGGTCAAGTTAGCCAAGTATTTGAAAATCCACAACACGAAGTAACGAGACGATTTGTAAAAGATGATTTAAATGAGGATTTTGAGGAATCATTAGATGCGTTAGAACCATTAGATAACAATGCTTACATAGTTAGATTGAATTTTAACGGTGAAAATACGACTCAACCAATTGTATCGTACATTACAAAAACGCATCAGATTGACGTTAATATTTTAGAAGCTGACATTAAAAATACAAGAAATGGTACATTAGGATTTTTAGTTATCCATATACCTTTTATAAGTTCTGAAAATTTCGAAGATTTCAAATCTAATCTTAATGAGAAACATGTGAATGTGGAGGTGTTAAGACATGGTTAAGTCAGTTGGAGAAATACTCCAAGAAATGATTACAATGCCGAACGTCCAATGGCCAGAAGTTTGGCAAGCCATTGTTGAAACACTTTATATGACTGTCGTATCAACAATATTTGCTTTTATATTTGGATTGATTTTAGGTGTTTTATTATTTTTATCGGCTAAGAGTCATTCAAAAGTGGCAAGAATATTTTATTCAATCGTTTCATTTATCGTGAACCTATTTAGAGCGATACCGTTCATCATTTTAATCTTGTTATTAATACCATTTACAAGTGTCGTTTTAGGCACAATAAGTGGTCCAACAGGTGCACTACCTGCATTAATCATAGGTGCAGCGCCATTCTATGCTAGATTAGTAGAAATTGCTTTCAAAGAGATAGATAAAGGGGTAATTGAGGCAGCGTGGTCTATGGGTGCTAATACTTGGACTGTAGTAAGAAAAGTATTACTACCTGAAGCAATGCCGGCGTTAGTATCAGGTTTAGCAGTAACAGCAATTGCATTAGTGGGATCTACAGCAATTGCCGGAGTTATCGGTGCTGGTGGTTTAGGTAACTTAGCTTACTTAACAGGTTTCACTCGAAATCAAAAAGACGTTATTTTAGTTTCAACAGTTTTCATCTTAATCATTGTATTCATCATCCAATTTATTGGTGACTGGGTTACAAACAAAATTGATAAACGCTAAAGAAAAGGGGACAAATCAATGAAGAAAATTTTAGGTATTTTATTATTATTATCTTTAACTGTAGCATTAGCAGCATGTGGAGGTAAGGATGACGACAAGACAATTAAAGTAGGTGCTTCACCTGCACCTCACGCAGAAATTTTAGAAAAAGCAAAACCATTATTAGAGAAAAAAGGTTATAAATTAGATATTCAAACAATCAACGACTATACAACACCTAACAAATTATTAGATAAAGGTGAATTAGATGCCAACTTCTTCCAACATACACCTTATTTAAAAACTGAAAGTAAAGAAAAAGGATACAAAATTGAATCAGCTGGTGACGTAGAATTAGAACCAATGGCTGTCTACTCTAAAAAGTATAAAAGCTTAAAAGATTTACCTAAAGGTGCAACAGTATACGTTTCTAACAATCCTGCAGAACAAGGTCGTTTCCTTAAATTCTTCGTGGATGAAGGATTAATTAAAATTAAAAAAGGCGTTAAAATTGAAGACGCAAAATTCAGTGACATCACTGAAAACAAAAAAGACATCAAATTTAACAACAAACAATCAGCAGAATTCTTACCAAAAATCTATCAAAAACAAGATGCAGATGCAGTTATCATTAACTCAAATTATGCTATTGATCAAAAATTAAATCCTAAAAAAGACTCAATCGCTTATGAAAAAGCTAAAGATAATCCATATGCTAACTTAATCGCAGTTAAAGATGGACATAAAGACGATAAGAAAATTAAAGAATTAATGAAAGTTTTACGTTCAAAAGAAATTAAAGACTACATTAATAAAAAATATGATGGTGCTGTAGTGCCAGCAGAATAATTATAGAAATAGTAAAATCCTCAAGACAAAAGTGCTTGAGGATTTTTTATATTTATATCATTTGTATAATTTTTTTAATATCTAATAAGCTCATTTAAATAGGTTATAAAGTAACAAAATTAATGAAGCAATAAGTAGAAGTGTAGAAGGTAACATAGCATTATTATCAGGCTTAGTAAATTGATTTTTAATAATTAAAATCAAGGATATGAGTATTAATAATATTGCTACTATATGGACAATTATTGTAAACATTTAACCATCCCTTTTTTATAAGCGTAATATATTTGAAAGGCATTATTTTCATATTAGACCATCAATTAATATTAATTTTTTGAAAATAAATGTTTATATAGTATGAATAGTGGTATAAATTAAGCATAATAACTTACTAAATAAATACTAGGAGGAATTCATCATGGCTGAAGATAAATTCGAACAAGCAAAAGGTAATGTAAAAGAAACTGTAGGTAACGTAACTGATAACGAAAACCTTGAAAAAGAAGGTAAAGAAGATAAAGCTTCTGGTAAAGTAAAAGAAGCAGTAAATAATGTTATCGATAAAGTTAAAGGTAACAAAGAATAATTATTAAATAATCAAAAGGCTCTCATCCACATTAGTGTTTGAGAGCCTTATTTTTATATTTGTTCTTCATTTTTAGCAGTTATTTGTCCTAAGACATAGCTAACAATAAAGCCAACAATTAAAGTGACAATAGAAATGATCCATGTCAAAGCGGATTTAGGTAAGCCTGGATAAACAGCAAATATGGATCCAATAACAAAGCCTATAATTAATGCGAATGTCATGGTTGTATGATGATGTAACAAGTATTGGATTAATTTACTTGACACTAAGAATCCAGTTAGGATACCTAAACCTACTATTAAAAGTATAGGTAAAGCATTGAAATTAAATTTTACTAATTGAGATATAGCATACATTACAGTACCATAAGCACCAAATATAAGTAACATAAATGAACCTGAAATACCTGGTAAGAGCATTGCACTAGAAGCACATATACCTGCAATATAATATTTAATAATAAGACTAGTAGATAAAGATAATGTTTCTCCTGTGTGCTTGTCTCCACCATTAAGTAGGGTCATGATCACCAATATTGCGATGCCAACCAAAACTACAATGTAATGCTTTGCTTTAAAAGTTGATTTAAAATGTGACACTTTAAGAAGGTAAGGAATAATTCCAATGATTAACCCGGTGAAAAAGAACATTGTTGGAATTTCATGTGTACTAAGCAAATAGTTAAATAGATTGCTTAATATACCGATTGCTAAAAGCATACCTATTATAATAGGTAATAAAAATTTCAAACTAGGCCAAAACCTTCTTGAAAATAAGCCACTAATGGAACTAATAAAACCATCATAAATTCCAAGTAAAAGTGCTATAGTGCCACCACTGACACCAGGTACTAAATCACTTGTACCCATACCAAAACCTTTTAATACATTAATCCATTTAAAGTTTTTCATTAATGTCTCCTTTCTTAACCCTAAAAGGTTAAAGTGTATAATAACATAATTCATTGGCTTGAGTTAAATAAAACAACTATTTGTCTAAAAAGTGTCTATTGAGAAAGATGCATATTTCGTTATCATTTGAAATAACTAAAAACAATAGATGAAAATCGTTTTTTGAAAAGAATTACTCTAATTTACGGTTTTAAAAAGTTTATATTATCCAGTAAGTACGTTATAATGAACAGGATTGAAAATTCCAAAGGCTTTTTGACTACAGATTAAAATTATTATAAACTAGTTAAGAAAACTTTATATTTTATGGAGGGAATATAAATGTCATCAACATTAGAAATTAAAGACCTACACGTGTCTATTGACGATAAAGAAATTTTAAAAGGTGTTAATTTAACAATTAATACTGGGGAAATTCATGCCATTATGGGACCAAATGGTACTGGTAAATCAACATTATCATCTGCAATTATGGGTCATCCAAGCTATGAAGTAACACAAGGTGAAGTATTACTTGATGGTGTTAACATTTTAGAATTAGAAGTTGATGAAAGAGCTAAAGCAGGATTATTCTTAGCAATGCAATATCCTTCAGAGATAACAGGTGTTACTAACGCTGATTTCATGCGTTCAGCAATCAATGCTAAACGTGAAGAAGGACAAGAAATCAACTTAATGCAATTTATTAAAAAATTAGATAAAGAAATGGATTTCTTAGATATTGACCAAGATATGGCACAACGTTATCTAAATGAAGGTTTCTCAGGCGGAGAGAAAAAACGTAACGAAATCCTACAATTAATGATGTTAGAACCTAAGTTTGCAATTTTAGATGAAATTGACTCAGGTTTAGATATTGATGCGTTAAAAGTAGTATCTAAAGGTATTAATCAAATGCGTGGAGAAGATTTCGGTGCATTAATGATTACTCACTATCAACGTTTATTAAACTATATTACACCTGACAAAGTACATGTTATGTATGGTGGTAAAGTAGTTAAATCTGGAGGACCAGAGTTAGCGAAACGTCTTGAAGAAGAAGGTTACGAATGGGTTAAAGAAGAATTTGGTGCAGCTGAATAATCGATATTGATTCATCGATTGTAAGCTCGTTGAGATGTTCGTATAAATGATGAAACTGAACATTGACTTATTAATACTATTTCATCAAGTGGGAGGATAAGAGTTATGACAACTGAAACTTTGAACATTTCTGAAGAACAACTTGTTGATTATTCAAAAGCGCACAATGAACCTTCTTGGATGACAGAATTACGTAATAAAGCGTTGAAATTAACAGAAACTTTAGAAATGCCAAAACCTGATAAAACAAAATTAAGAAAATGGGACTTTGATAGTTTTAAACAACATCACACTGAAGGCAGTGTATATCAAAGTTTAGAAGAACTACCTGAATCTGTTAAGAAAATTATCGATGTTGAAAATACTGAAAACTTAGTTATTCAACATAATAATGACTTAGCTTACACACAAGTTTCTGAGCAAGCTAAAAATGATGGTGTCATTATTGAAGGTTTATCAGAAGCGCTTGTTAATCATAGTGATTTAGTTCAAAAATATTATATGACAGATGCTGTAAATGTTGATGAACACCGTTTAACTGCTTTACACACTGCTTTAATGAATGGTGGCGTATTCGTTTACGTACCTAAAAATGTAGTAGTTGAGCATCCAGTACAATATGTTGTGTTACATGATGATGAAAATACAAGTTTTTATAATCACGTCATCATCGTTACTGAGCAAAGTGCAGAAGTAACTTATGTCGAAAACTATTTATCTAATGCAAGCGGTGAAGGAAATCAAATTAATATTGTTTCTGAAGTTATCGCAGGTGCAAATTCTAATATTACGTATGGTTCAGTAGACTATTTAGATAAAGGATTTACTGGACATATCATTAGAAGAGGTACTACAGAAGCGGATGCATCAATTAATTGGGCTTTAGGATTAATGAATGAAGGAAGTCAAATTATTGATAATACTACAAACTTAATGGGTGACCGTTCAACAAGTGAACTTAAATCTGTTGTAGTCGGTACTGGTGACCAAAAAATTAATTTAACTTCTAAAATTGTTCAATATGGTAAAGAGACAGATGGCTATATCTTAAAACATGGTGTAATGAAAGAAAATGCATCTTCTGTATTTAACGGTATTGGTTACATCAAACATGGTGGTACTAAATCAATCGCAAACCAAGAATCACGTGTGTTAATGCTTTCTGAAAATGCACGAGGAGATGCTAACCCTATCTTATTAATCGATGAAGATGATGTAGAAGCGGGACACGCAGCGTCTGTAGGTCGTGTAGATCCAGAACAACTATACTACTTAATGAGCCGTGGTATTTCTAGAAGAGAAGCTGAACGCCTAGTTATTCATGGATTCTTAGACCCAGTTGTTAGAGAATTGCCAATTGAAGACGTAAAACGTCAATTAAGAGAAGTTATTGAGCTTAAAGTATCTAAATAAACTACAAATAAGAGATTTTTAATTAAAGAAAGGTCGTGAATAAAGTGGCCGAACAATCATTTGACGTTAATGAAGTTATTAAAGATTTTCCGATTTTAGAGCAACAAGTTAATGGCAAACGTTTAGCTTATCTTGATTCAACTGCGACAAGCCAAACACCAGTTCAAGTATTAAATGTATTAGATGATTATTATAAGCGTTATAACTCTAATGTACACAGAGGAGTTCACACATTAGGTTCTTTAGCTACAGATGGATATGAGAGTGCTCGTGAAACGGTAAGACGTTTCATCAATGCAAAATATTTTGAAGAAATCATCTTTACAAGAGGAACAACAGCGTCCATTAACATTGTTGCACATAGCTATGGTGATGCTAATGTTGAAGAAGGCGATGAAATTGTAGTTACTGAAATGGAGCATCACGCTAATATTGTGCCATGGCAACAACTTGCCAAACGTAAAAAAGCATCATTAAAATTCATTCCAATGACAGACCAAGGCGAACTAAATATTGATGACATTAAAGCGACAATTAATGATAATACTAAGATTGTTGCTATCGCACATGTTTCTAATGTTTTAGGGACAATTAATGATGTGAAAACAATAGCAGAAATTGCGCATCAACATGGTGCTATTATTAGTGTTGATGGTGCACAAGCAGCACCACATATGGCATTAGATATGCAAGATATTGATGCAGACTTTTACAGTTTTAGTGGACATAAAATGTTAGGTCCTACAGGTATCGGTGTGTTGTACGGTAAGCGTGAACTACTTAAAGACATGGAGCCTGTTGAATTTGGTGGCGATATGATTGACTTTGTAAGTAAATATGATGCTACTTGGGCAGATTTACCAACTAAATTCGAAGCAGGCACACCTTTAATTGCACAAGCAATCGGTTTAGCTGAAGCAATCCGTTATATTGAAAAATTAGGATTCGATGCTATTCATCAACATGAAAAAGAATTAACAGAGTATGCATATGAACAACTATCAGAAATTGAAGGTTTAGACATTTACGGTCCGCCTAAAGATAGACGTGCAGGTGTGATTACCTTTAATTTAGCTGATATTCATCCGCATGATGTTGCAACTGCTGTTGATACAGAAGGTGTTGCGGTCAGAGCAGGACATCATTGTGCACAACCATTAATGAAATGGTTAGGCGTATCTTCAACTGCTAGAGCAAGCTTTTATGTATACAATAATAAGCAAGACATCGACCAATTTGTATATGCATTGAAACAAACGAAGGAGTTTTTCTCTTATGAATTTTAATAATTTAGATCAACTTTATCGATCTGTAATTATGGATCATTATAAAAATCCTAGAAACAAGGGCGTATTAGACAATGGTTCGATGACAGTTGATATGAATAATCCAACATGTGGTGACCGTATTCGACTAACCTTTGACATAGAAGATGGCGTTATTAATGATGCCAAATTCGAAGGTGAAGGCTGTTCAATCTCTATGTCCAGTGCCTCAATGATGACCGAAGCAGTAAAAGGTCACACATTAGCTGAAGCGATGCAAATGAGTCAAGAATTCACAAAAATGATGTTAGGTGAAGACTACGAAATAACTGAAGAAATGGGAGACATTGAAGCATTACAAGGTGTTTCTCAGTTCCCTGCACGTATTAAATGTGCCACTTTAGCTTGGAAAGCGCTCGAAAAAGGAACAGTTGAAAAAGAAGGTAAATCAGAAGGGACTACCGAAGAATAAGACTGGAGATGTTTCTATCTGACATAACGGGTAAACAAGAACTAGATAATGAATTTTATCATTCATGTTGGCTTTTTACTTTCCTTAATCGTTGTTATAATATGATAACAATTTAAAACTTGTAATTAAAAATCTCACGCATGACGTTTAAATATATATAAGGAGTGATTGAAATGGCTAAAAAAGCACCTGATGTTGGGGATTACAAATATGGTTTCCACGACGAAGATGTTTCCATTTTCAGATCAGAACGAGGTCTAACTGAAAATATAGTTAGAGAAATTTCAAAAATGAAAGATGAACCTGAATGGATGCTTGATTTCCGTTTGAAAGCTTTAAAACTATTCTATAAAATGCCAATGCCTCAATGGGGTGGCGACTTATCAGAATTAGACTTTGATGACATTACTTACTATGTAAAACCATCAGAACATACTGAACGTTCATGGGATGAAGTACCTGAAGAAATCAAACGTACATTTGATAAATTAGGTATTCCTGAAGCTGAACAAAAATATTTAGCAGGTGTATCTGCTCAATATGAATCCGAAGTTGTTTATCACAACATGGAAAAAGAATTAGAAGAAAAAGGTATCATCTTCAAAGACACAGATAGTGCATTACGTGAGAATGAAGATTTATTCCGTGAATATTTCGCTACAGTTATTCCAGCTGCTGACAACAAATTTGCGGCATTAAACTCAGCTGTTTGGTCAGGTGGATCATTCATTTATGTACCTAAAAACGTTAAATTAGATACACCATTACAAGCATATTTCCGTATTAACTCTGAAAATATGGGACAATTTGAACGTACATTAATCATTGCTGATGAAGGCGCTTCTGTAAACTATGTAGAAGGTTGTACTGCACCAGTTTATACAACAAGCTCACTACACTCAGCAGTAGTTGAAATTATTGTTCATAAAGATGCACATGTGCGTTACACTACAATTCAAAACTGGGCAAATAATGTTTATAACTTAGTTACTAAACGTACATTTGTTCATGAGAATGGTAATATGGAATGGGTTGACGGTAACTTAGGTTCTAAGCTAACGATGAAATACCCTAACTGTGTATTATTAGGCGAAGGTGCAAAAGGTAGCACATTATCAATTGCATTTGCAGGTAAAGGACAAGTTCAAGACGCAGGTGCTAAAATGATTCATAAAGCGCCGAATACGTCTTCGACTATTGTCTCTAAATCTATTTCTAAAAATGGTGGTAAAGTTATCTATCGTGGTATTGTTCATTTTGGACGTAAAGCAAAAGGTGCACGTTCAAATATCGAATGTGACACATTAATTTTAGATAATGAATCAACTTCAGATACTATTCCATATAATGAAGTATTTAACGATAATATTTCATTGGAACACGAAGCAAAAGTTTCTAAAGTATCAGAAGAACAATTATTCTATTTAATGAGTCGTGGTATCTCTGAAGAAGAAGCGACTGAAATGATTGTTATGGGCTTCATTGAACCATTTACAAAAGAATTACCAATGGAATATGCAGTAGAAATGAATAGATTAATCAAATTTGAAATGGAAGGATCTATTGGTTAAACATAACTTATAGATGAACATTGTTTAATATAATTTGAGATATCAATCTCAGTCATTGCTAGCCAATGGATTTAATAATCCATTGGCTAGTTTTTATTTGGGTAGTTTTAATTAAAAATGATTTATAAGATAACGCTAGGAACTGAATAGTTTATAAAAGTATATTCAAGGGAATGTTTTAATTATTATTAAAGAAAATTTGTATGACTAAGGGGTATGCTTCATGATAATAGCTATCATATTCTTATTATTAGTATCATTCTTTTTTTCACTTAGTGAAACAGCATTAACGGCAGCAAACAAAAGTAAATTTCAGACTGAAGCGAAAAATGGTAATCAAAGATCACAAAAACTTTCTCAATTATTAGATAAACCAAGTGAGTTTATAACTACAATATTAATCATAAAAAATATAAGTAATATCATATTACCAGTGCTTGTAACACTCTTTGCTATTAAAATGCAATTTAATGTATTAGTTGCAATTATTATCATGATCATAATCATTGTATTAGTATCTGAAGTGATACCCAAAGCAATTGCAGCAGCGAATCCTGATAAAACTTCACGTATTGTATATCCAATCATTCGGACATTTGTTATCATTCTTAAACCAATTACAAAAATGTTGAATACTATTACAAGTAAAATTAGTAAATCATTTTCAAATGACAAATCTGATGATAATCAGTACTCTAAAGAAGAAATACGTACAATGTTGATTGTTGCAGGACGTGAGGGTGCATTTAATGAAACAGAACAGAATCGATTAAAAGGCGTATTAGATTTTGAAAATCTTAAAATAAAGGATGTAGATACAACGCCTCGTGTCAATGTTGTAGCATTTCCAAAAGATATTTCATTTGATGAAGCATATGACACAGTAATGAATGAACCATATACACGTTATCCAATTTATGATGAGGATATAGATCATGTCGTAGGTGTATTCCATTCTAAATATCTATTAGCATGGAGTAAGAAAAAATACGAATCAATAACTAATTTCTCATCAGACCCCTTATTTGTAAATGAACATAATAGGGCTGAATGGGTACTTAGAAAAATGACGGTTTCTAGAAAACATTTAGCAATCGTACTAGACGAATTTGGAGGGACAGACGCAATTGTTTCACATGAAGATTTAATAGAAGAGTTGCTAGGAATGGAAATCGAAGACGAATTAGATAAAGAAGAAGAGGAAAAATTAGAAAAGCAAACCTATCTCAATAAAACAAAGCGTAATAATTAGAAAAGGTGAGTAAAATGTGGAATGACAATAAGTTAACACGTTTATTAGGCATTCAATATCCCATTATACAAGCAGGTATGGCTGGTAGTACTACTGCATCTTTAGTTGCTACTGTCAGTGAAAAAGGTGGACTTGGTACTATAGGAGCTGGATATTTTAGTATTGATAAGTTGGAAAGTGAAATTAAAGCAGTAAAAGAAAAGTCCTCTCAACCGTTTGGTGTCAATTTATTTGTACCTAATCAAAATGCCACTGTAAATCCACTACAGGTCGATCAAATGAATGAATGGTTAAAACCGTATAGAAGAGCTTTTCATTTAGAGGAACCAGTGGTTAACATTGACGAAACTCAAAAGTTTAATGAAGCTGTAAACATGATTATTAAGTATAAAGTACCAATCTGTAGTTTTACATTCGGTATCCCTGATGCGCTAACTATTAAAAAGTTAAAAGAACATCAAGTGATATTGATTGGTACAGCTACAACAGTAGAAGAAGCTATAGAAAATGAAAAGGCAGGAATAGATATCGTCGTAGCACAAGGAAGTGAAGCGGGAGGGCATAGAGGAGCGTTCTTACAAATTGGTCATAGTACTGAACCAATGGTTGGCACAATGTCTTTAGTACCTCAAATTGTCGACCATGTATCTATACCTGTTGTCGCAGCTGGTGGTATTATGGATGAAAGAGGTTTACTTGCCAGTCTAATGTTAGGAGCACAAGGAGTGCAAATGGGAACTGCATTCTTAACTTCTCATGAAAGTGGAGCAAACGAGTTACTTAAAGACACTATATTAAAAAGTAAAGAGACTGATACAGTGGTCACTAATGTATTTAGTGGCAAAAATGCTCGTGGTATTAATAACCAATTCGTTAAAGAAATGAACGAATATCAAGGGGATATACCAGATTACCCGATACAAAATCAGTTAACTGCTCAAATTAGAAAGGCTGCTGTACAACAAGGTGAAAGTGAACTAACCCATATATGGAGTGGTCAATCACCAAGATTAGCTGAAAAACAAAAAGCTGCAGATTTAATAGAACGTATGGTCAGTCGTATCAATGATATGTCAAATTTATAAATCTTAAATCAAACTCTCTCTTAAAATAATTAAGGGAGAGCTTTTTAATTATTAGATTCATAATCTGTTAGTTGATAATGGATTACTAAGAATCTGTAAATTTGAAATAGATAAAGTGAATCGTTGTTTTATTCTGTGGTATCATTAATTTGGTGATATAAATGATAAATATAGGTCTAACTGGTTGGGGAGATCATGATACATTATATGAAGATCTAGCTAGAAAATCAGATAAATTAAAAACATATTCAAGTCATTTTCCTATTGTAGAACTTGATGCATCATACTACGCGATTCAACCAGAACGTAATATCAAGAAATGGATTAATGAAACGCCAGAGAGGTTTCAATTTGTAGTTAAAATACATCAAGCTTTGACGCTACATGCAGATTTTAGAGATTTTTCAGAAACACGCCAAGAACTCTTTGATGCATTTAAAGAAATGTTGGCGCCATTACAAGAAAGTCAAAAACTAGCAATGGTTTTAGTACAATTTCCACCATGGTTTGATTGTTCAAGTCAAAATATTAAGTATATTTTATATGTTAAACAACAATTGCAAGACTATCCAATGTGTGTTGAATTCAGACACCAGTCTTGGTTTAACGATCAATTTAAAGAGGAAACGTTGTCCTTTTTAACTGAACATCAAATTATACATGCGGTTGTAGATGAACCCCAAGTCAAAGATGCAAGTATTCCACTTGTTAATAGAATAACTAGTGATATTGCTTTTGTTAGATATCATGGAAGAAATGTACATGGTTGGACAAAAAAAGATATGACCGATCAAGAATGGCGAGATGTAAGATATCTATACAATTATAATAAAACAGAATTACTGGATTTAGCACAGAAGGTTAAAATTTTAGAACAAAAAGCTAAAAAAGTATACGTTGTTTTTAATAATAACTCTGGTGGTCATGCAGCTCAAAATGCTAAAACATATCAAAATATTCTCGGTATTGACTATGAAGGACTCGCACCACAACAACTAAAATTATTCTAAGAGGCGAAAGTAAATGTTATTAACAATTTTATTATTAATTATCATTGGTGGATTGTCAGCGATTATAGGTTCAATAGTAGGTATTGGCGGTGGCATCATTATTGTACCTACATTAGTCTATCTCGGAGTAGATCATAGTATTTTACATGGTATTACTACTCAAATCGCAATAGGGACATCCTCTGTCATTCTCATTGTGACTGGGTTGTCGTCCTCATTAGGCTATTTAAAAACGAAACAAGTTGACATTAAAAACGGTTCTATTTTCTTATTTGGATTATTACCCGGGTCATTAATTGGTTCTTTTTTAAGTCAGTATTTAACATTAAAGTCATTTAATCTCTACTTTGGGATATTTATGATATTTGTAGCCATATTGTTAATGGTAAGACATAAAATTAAACCATTTAAAATATTTAACAAACCAAAATATGAGAAAACATATATAGATGCAGAAGGAAAAACTTATCATTATAGCGTTCCACCATTAGTTGCTTTTGTTGCTACCTTATTGATTGGTATTCTTACAGGACTTTTTGGTATTGGTGGTGGAGCATTAATGACACCGTTAATGCTAATTGTTTTTAGATTTCCACCTCATGTGGCAGTTGGAACGAGTATGATGATGATTTTCTTTTCAAGTGTGATGAGTTCCATTGGTCATATCATTCAAGGTCATGTGGCTTGGGATTATTCAATTGTACTTATTATTTCAAGTTATATAGGCGCTAAAATTGGTGTTAAGGTCAATCATTCTATTAAGTCTGATACAGTTGTAATGTTGTTACGTACTGTAATGTTGCTAATAGGTGCATATTTAATTATTAAATCTATTATTTAAAATGTTAAAAGTACATATATCTATTTATTTTTACGATACATGTTACATTATATAATGGCTTAACAAAACAACTTAAAAAGGGGGAAGCATTTTGAAGTTAACAATATACCATACTAATGATATTCATAGTCATTTAAACGAATATACACGTATTCAATCATATATGACAGAACATCGCTCAAAACTTCAACATCCCTCACTATATTTGGATATAGGTGATCATGTTGATTTATCAGCACCGATTACGCAAGCAACCCTAGGAAAGAAAAATATAGAATTATTAAATGAAGCTAAATGTGATATTGCAACAATAGGTAATAATGAAGGTATGACAATTTCGCATGAGGCATTACAAAATTTATATACAAATGCACAATTTGAAGTGATTTGTGCCAATGTATTTGATGAAGAGGGACATCTGCCTAACCGTATAGCATCATCATATATAAAAGAAATAGATGGTGTCCGCATATTATTTGTAGCTGCAACAGCACCATTCACACCATTTTATAGAGCTTTGGATTGGGTTGTTACAGATCCACTTGAATCCATCAAAGATGAAATAAAGGCTAACGACGGACATTATGATGTGTTAATTGTAATGAGTCATGTAGGCGTGTTTTTTGATGAGAAATTATGCCAAGAAATTCCTGAAATTGATTTAATTCTTGGTAGTCATACACATCATCATTTTGATCACGGTCAAATGAATAATGGTGTATTAATGGCAGCAGCTGGTAAATATGGACACTATTTGGGAGAAGTGAACTTAACAATTGAAGATAATAAGGTCACAAGTAAGACTGCGTGTTTGCATCCATTAGAAACCTTACCAGAAGTAAATACCAATTTTGATGAGGAAGGTAAGTCGATGATGAGTACGCCAGTTGTGAATCACCCGCTTAAGTTAGATAATAAAACAGATGTGATCACAAAAACGTCGTATTTATTAGCAGAAAGTGTCTATGAATTCACAAATGCGGATTGTACAATTATAAATGCAGGGTTAATTGTCAAAGGCATTGATGCGGATGAAATCACGGAATTCGATATTCATCGTATGTTACCTCATCCTATCAATGTTGTAAGAGTAAAATTGACTGGAGAAGAACTTAAAAAAGTTATTGTTAAAAGTCAAAAGCAAGAATATCTGCATGAGCATGCACAAGGTCTTGGTTTCCGAGGAGACATTTTTGGTGGATATATTTTATATCGATTAGGCTTTATAGAATCAGAAGGACGTTATTTTGTTGATGGAAAAGAAATACAAAATGATGAATATTATATTCTAGGAACAGTAGATATGTATACATTTGGTAGATATTTCCCATCGTTAAAAGGACTTCCAACAGAATATATCATGCCCGAATTTTTACGGGATATATTTAAACAAAAGTTACTAGAATTTTAAAATAACAATAGATTAGATTTTAATTTATGGTTAATTTCGTTATAATAAAATAGAGAGAGATTAAACAGGAGGGTATGCGTTGTTATGGCTACAAAAAATGAGGAAATACTACGAAAACCAGATTGGTTGAAAATAAAGCTGAACACGAACGAAAACTATACTGGCCTTAAGAAAATGATGCGTGAAAAGAATTTACACACTGTTTGCGAAGAAGCAAAGTGTCCAAATATACATGAGTGTTGGGGAGAAAGACGTACTGCTACATTTATGATTTTAGGAGCTGTATGTACACGTGCTTGTCGTTTCTGTGCTGTTAAAACTGGTTTGCCTAACGAATTAGACTTAAATGAACCAGAACGTGTTGCAGAATCAGTAGAATTAATGAACTTAAAACATGTTGTTATTACTGCGGTAGCGCGTGATGATTTACGTGATGCAGGTTCAAATGTGTATGCTGAAACAGTAAGAAAAGTTAGAGCAAGAAACCCATTCACTACAATTGAGATTTTACCGTCAGACATGGGCGGTGACTACGACGCGTTAGAAACGTTAATGGCTTCTAAACCAGATATCTTAAATCACAATATCGAAACAGTTCGTCGTTTGACACCTAGAGTTCGTGCTCGTGCAACATATGATCGTACATTAGAATTCTTACGTCGTTCTAAAGAATTACAACCAGATATTCCTACAAAATCAAGTTTAATGGTTGGCTTAGGGGAAACAATGGAAGAAATTTATGAAACAATGGATGATTTACGTGCCAATGATGTAGATATTTTAACTATAGGTCAATATTTACAACCTTCACGTAAACATTTAAAAGTTGAAAAATATTATACACCATTAGAATTTGGTAAAATGAGAAAAGTAGCTATGGAAAAAGGATTTAAACATTGTCAAGCAGGACCATTAGTACGTAGTTCTTATCATGCAGACGAACAAGTTAATGAAGCTGCAAAAGAAAAACAACGTCAAGGTGAAGAACAATTAAATAGCTAATCATAGTAATGACATTCATTAAATGAAGTTGAATGTTTTGATAGAACCACTTTTTTATGAGAATAAATGAAGTGGTTCTTGTTTTTTAATACTATCTATGCAGTATATGAAAGTGAGTAAAATTGAATATTATAGGTCAAAATTGTTAAAATAGAGACATAATCATTCGAGAAGTGGATTAGGTGAAAAAATGATAAAAGTAGAACAACAATATTTTGAATTAATAGAAGATTATAGAGCGTGTTTCGATGAAGAGATATTTGCCAATAGATATTCAGATATATTAGATAAATATGATTATGTCGTTGGAGACTTTGGATACGATCAATTACGTTTAAAAGGTTTCTATAAAGATACAAATAAAAAAGCTGAAATCAGTAAACGCTTCTCAAGTATTCAGGACTACTTATTGGAATATTGTAATTTTGGGTGTCCTTATTTTGTGGTTAAGCATTTATCTAATATCGAAGTAAAACAACGAATAGATGACCCGGCAATTATAGATCAAGAAGACAAATTACATGATGTCAAAATACAACCAACAATCCAAGATACTGAAAAATAATAATATAACTATAATCAAATTAATGATCTCCCTCTAAATACTCTAACGTAAGCAGAGGGAGATTTACTTTATTTTTATTGAATAACTTCATTAAGATATTCTATGATTTCATCGCCTTCTTCAGATGATACGCCAAGAATATGAGCGATATAACCTTCTTCTTCAATATCATCTGATCCTATGATACCAAATTTATTAGTCTGCATATTTAAGACAAGTGTTTTTCCATAATGACGATCTGTTTGTACTAACATCAAATCGTATCGACTATGTTCTCCAACAAAGCCCACAAATTGAACTTGGCTTTGTTCTTCATCATCATATAAGTACATATCAATCATTTTTTAAGACCCCTTTAATACGAAATTTACTAAAGTTAGTATAACGACAAATGAAGTGTACTGCAAAGTTGTGATATGATTAAGATAATAAGAGGTGACTAAGGAATGTATTTTGTAGACAAAGATAAACTTTCAGAAAAACTGAATTACTTACAACAATTAACGAATGATTATGAAACAAATAAAAAAAATCAATATGCATTTGAAAGAATTGCACAGATGTTAATCGAATCTTCAGTCGATATTGGCAATATGATTATTGATGGATTTATTTTAAGAGATCCAGGTAATTATAAAGATGTCATCGATATTTTAGAATTAGAAAACGTCATTTCAAAAGAGACACAAGAGCATATTAATCAAACTGTTGATGTTAGAAAGCAATTTGCACACAACTACATTCAACTAGATACTAAGGAAATTGAACCATTATTTGATCATGCATTACCATTTTATAAACAATTTATCGATGAGGTCGTGCAATTTTTAAATAATGAAAATGTTCCAATTACTGCATTTGGTAAAGGAGAGAATTAAGCGTGAAGCATTACAAGGCATATTTAATTGATTTAGATGGAACGATGTATAAAGGTACTGATGAAATTGATGGTGCAAGTCAATTTATTGATTATTTAAATCAAAATCAAATCCCTCATTTATATGTAACAAATAACTCAACAAAAACACCTGAACAGGTCGCAGCAAAATTACATGAAATGAACATTAATGCAACTGCAAATGAGGTGGTTACGTCTGCATTAGCAACTGCAGATTATATCTCAGAAAAATCACCAGGTGCTTCTGTATACATGTTAGGTGGAGAAGGTTTACATACTGCTCTAACTGAAGCTGGTCTTGTAGTTAAAGAAGATGAAAATGTAGATTATGTTGTCATTGGTTTAGATGAAAATGTAACATATGAAAAGCTTGCGATTGCAACACTTGCAGTAAGAAAAGGTGCAACATTTATTTCAACTAATCCAGATGTTTCAATACCAAAAGAACGTGGCTTTTTACCTGGTAATGGTGCGATAACAAGTGTTGTAACAGTTTCTACTGGTGTTCAACCACAATTCATCGGTAAACCGGAAACAATTATCATGGAAAAATCATTAGATATATTACAACTTGATAAACAGGATGTAGCCATGGTTGGTGATTTATATGACACGGATATTATGTCAGGTATCAATGTTGGTATTGATACGATACATGTACAAACAGGTGTAACAACATTTGATGAAATTCAAACAAAAGATGTGCCACCAACATATTCATTTAAAGATTTAAATGAAACTATTAGTGCATTAGAAAAATAAATTTATATAGAGGAGATTTTATATTGAATAAAATTGTCGTATCTCGTCAAATTCCTCAAAAATTCATAACACAATTAGAAGACATTGCAGAGGTAGTTGTCTGGAATGAATCATTAATACCTATGCCGAGAGATCAATTTTTAGCAGAATTACAAGATGCTGTAGCATGCTTTATAACATTAAGTGAAACAATAGATGAAACGTGTCTAGCGAATGCGCCACATTTAAAAATAATTGCAAATATGGCGGTAGGATATGATAATATTGACGTTAATTTAGCTAATCAAAAAGGTATCAAAGTTACTAATACGCCGGAAGTACTTACTGAGACAACTGCAGAACTAGGTTTCACATTAATGTTGGCAACTGCACGTCGTATCGTTGAAGCTGAGAAATATGTTCAAGAAGGTCAATGGAAAAGTTGGGGACCATATTTATTATCAGGTAAAGATGTATATGGTTCAACAGTTGGTATATTCGGAATGGGAGACATTGGAAAAGCATTTGCCAAACGTTTAAAAGGATTCGATACTAACGTCCTTTATCATAATCGTTCGAGACATGAAGATGCAGAGCGTGATTATAATGCAACATTTGTATTCTTTGAAGAACTATTATAGAAAAGTGATTTTGTTGTTTGTACTGCGCCATTGACGGACGAAACTAAATATAAATTCAATGCCGAAGCTTTTGCAAAAATGAAAGCAGATGCCATTTTTATCAATATCGGTAGAGGTGCAATTGTGAATGAAAATGATTTAGTACATGCATTGAATACTGGGCAAATCTTGGCATGTGGATTAGATGTGTTAGAGCAAGAGCCAATTGAAGAGCAACACCCACTACTTAAAATGCCTAATGTAGTGATTGTCCCACATATTGGAAGTGCGTCAGAATATACGCGAGACCGCATGGTACAATTGTGTGTAGATAATATTAAAGCGGTTCTTAATAACGAACCAGCCATAACGCCTGTATCAAGTTAAATAACTTAGAACAAAGCTTGTTTACTAATTACGTAAAGTAAATAAGCTTTTTTGATTGAATTTTTGTTAATCTAACAATTTTGTTATATGGTCTGTAATTGTTTAATTCACGCTTAAGATTTAGAATAATAATATTCAGTAAATAATTACTCATGCATAAGAGGTATATCAAGACATTGGTATAAACAGATAAGCGTTCAATGTTTAAAAATTGTTTTGAATTTCAGCCGAAGAATGAGTATAATGAATTATAAAAATAAAATATAAATAATTAATTATATATCAGAGCTATTTAAAGAGACTATGGATACTTAATAGCTTGAAATAAAGATATTTAAATTTTAGGAGAGGTGCCAAATGAAATCTAAAGGTAAGGAACCTACGAATAAGTATTACCTAGCAATGAAGCCGTACCTTTTAACATTGTTATATTTAGCAATATTTATCGCACTATATTTAATTTATGGAAGCGGAGATACACAGAATAACTTCATTTATAATGAATTTTAATGAGGGAGAAAACTATGACAGATATTATTAATATTCTCAGTCAATTAAGTAAACAACAACCAGAAGCAATTGCAGTAAGACATACGACTGATGAAATCACTTATAAACAACTAGATGAATTTTCTAGTAAACTTGCACATCAACTACAAGGCAGTCGACAACCTATGATTCTATTTGGACATATGTCACCATTCATGATTGTAGGTATGATTGGTGCAATTAAAGCAGGATGTGGATATGTACCTATCGATAAGTCAGTGCCAGAAGAACGTGTGAAGATGATTATCGATAAAGTACAACCTGAATATATCTTTAATACGACTGATTACACATTAGATCAACATAACGCTCAAGTTATCACAATTGAAAACGTTGAGAATTCACAAGATCCTGTAATTTTTGATAGCCAAATGAAGGCGAATGACGTTGTATATACAATCTTTACATCAGGTTCTACAGGCGAACCTAAAGGTGTACAAATTGAATATGCAAGTTTAGTTGAATTTGCAGAATGGATGGATTCATTGAATAAATCTGGCAATGGCCAGGAGTGGTTAAACCAAGCACCATTTTCATTTGATTTATCAGTAATGGCTATTTATCCATGTTTAGTTTCAGGTGGTACATTAAACCTAGTTGATAAAGATATGATTAATAAACCTAAATTATTAAATGATATGTTACAAGCGACACCGATTAACATTTGGGTTTCTACACCATCATTTATTGAAATGTGTTTATTATTACCGACTTTAAATGAGGAACAATATGGTAGTTTGAATCATTTCTTCTTCTGTGGAGAAATTTTAGGACATAGAACTGCTAAAGCATTAGTAGACCGTTTCCCTAATGGAACGATTTATAATACGTATGGGCCTACAGAAGCTACAGTTGCAGTGACTAGTATTCAAATTACACCAGAGGTACTAGAACAATATAATCCACTTCCAGTAGGTGTGGCTAGACCAGGTACTAAATTGACGACAACTGAAGATGGCGAATTAGTTATTCAAGGTCAAAGCGTCAGTGTTGGTTATTTAAAAAACGAAGAAAAAACAGTGGCTGTGTTTAATTTTGAGGACAGAGTAAGAACTTACCATACAGGTGATAAAGCAAAAGAAGAAAATGGTTTATGGTTCATACAAGGTCGTATCGACTTCCAAATCAAATTAAACGGTTATCGCATGGAATTAGAAGAAATAGAGTCACAATTACGTGATTCTGACTTAATCCGAGAAGCGATTGTAGTGCCAGTTTATAAAAATGATAAAGTTATTCATTTAATTGGTGCTGTCGTATCAACAGAAGAAGTTGAAGATGAGAGACAAATGACTAAAGCTATTAAAGACGAATTGAAATCGCGCTTACCAGAGTACATGATTCCGAGAAAGTTTGTTTGGATGGAGCAGTTACCACTGACATCTAATGGTAAACTTGACCGTAAGAAGATTGCTGAGGTAGTTAACGGATGATACCTTATGGCACATTTACATTCTTCCTAATATCATTTATCGTACTTATTCCTGTTATTATTCTTGGCTTTTTAGGTAAGCGAAGCTATATATATAACGGTATTAGTACAGCAATTATGATTGTACTTATCTTTTCTTCAGATAAGCATAATTTGTTTGGACAAAAGTACCTAAGCGTACAGTTAATAAGTTTTATCATATATATTATTTGGCAAGTTGGCCTAATCATGTTTTATTATAAATCTAGACAGAAAAATAACACATTTGCAAAATTTGTAACTATCATGATTCTGTCTATATTACCTTTAGCATTAGTTAAAGTATTACAAAGTACATGGCTAGGTGGCCACCAAATTCATTTCCATGAAAGTAAATTAATTGAGTTTGTAGGATTCCTTGGAATATCTTATGTTACATTTAAAAGTGTTCAATTAATTATGGAAATTCGTGATGGGTCTATTAAAGAGATTAAAGTGGGTAAATTAATCCAGTTTATTTCATTCTTCCCAACTATTTCTTCTGGACCAATTGACAGATATAAACGATTTGTTAAAGATGATAAAAAGGTTCCAACTGGTGGGGAATATAGAGAATTAGTATTAAAAGCAATCCACATGATTATGATAGGCTTTTTATATAAATATATTATTGCCTATTTCATTCAAGTATATGCAATTAATCCATTACAAATGAATTTACATGGATTCACACATATGTGGTTATATATGTATGCATATAGCTTTTATCTATTCTTTGACTTTGCAGGTTATAGTTTATTTGCTATAGCGCTTAGTTATTTATATGGAATTAAAACACCACCTAACTTTAATAAACCATTCCAATCCAAAAATATTAAAGACTTCTGGAATAGATGGCACATGACATTATCATTCTGGTTTAGAGACTGTATTTATATGAGATCTTTATTTTATATGTCTCGTAAAAAGATGTTTAAGAGTCAATTAGCAATGTCCAATATTGCATTCTTCCTTAATTTCTTTATTATGGGGATTTGGCACGGTTTAGAAGTTTACTATATTGTATATGGTTTATACCATGCAGCACTATTTATAGGTTATGGTTATTATGAAAAATGGAGAAAACAACATCCTCCACGTTGGCAAAATAAATGGACTACAGCATTAAGTGTTGTGATTACTTTCCATTTTGTTGCGTTTGGCTTTTTAATTTTCTCAGGTAAATTTATTTAATAAAGGAGTAATTAATTATGGAATTTAGAGATCAAGTATTAGATTTATTAGCAGAGGTTGCAGAAAACGATATCGTAAAAGAGAACCCTGATGTAGAAATTTTCGAAGAAGGTATTATTGATTCTTTCCAAACTGTAGGTTTATTATTAGAAATTCAAAATAAATTAGATATCGAAGTATCAATTATGGACTTTGACCGTGATGAGTGGGCTACACCAAATAAAATTGTGGAAGCATTAGAAGAACTACGATGAAATTAAAACCTTTTTTACCAATTCTAATTAGTGGCGTTATTTTTATCATATTCGTCCTGTTACCAGCACAGTTGTTTACAGGATTAATATCTGATAAAACGCTTGCTAATAATAGAATTTCATTAACAGATCAAGTATTAAAAGGCACGCTCATTCAAAATCAACTTTATAAGTCAGATAAATACTATCCTATTTATGGTTCTAGTGAATTAGGTAAAGATGATCCATTCAATCCAGCAATTGCATTGAATAAACATAATTCTGACAAAAATGTATTTCTATTAGGTACTGGTGGATCAACAGATTTGATTAATGCAGTGGAACTTGCGTCTCAATATGATAATTTAAAAGGTAAAAAATTAACTTTTATTATCTCACCACAATGGTTTACTAATCATGGATTAACTAACCAAAACTTTGATGCACGTATGTCACAAACACAAATTAACCAAATGTTTAATCAAAAGGATATGCCGGAAGATTTGAAACAACGTTTTGCTAAACGTTTGTTACAATTCCCACATGTTCATAATAAAGATTATTTAAAACAAGTTGCGAAAGATCCGAATCATGTATCTGGGAATTACATCTCAGCATTTAAAGAAAATCAATTAATTAAGATTGAAGCAATTAAATCATTATTCTCTTTCACTAAACCACCATTGTCTCATGTTGATCCTGTAACAGATGAAAAAGCATCATGGAGTCAAATGAGAAATAAAGCAGAAGAAATCGGTAAAGATAATACGAAATCTAATCAATATCATATTAGAGATCCATATTGGAAATTAATCAAAGAAAATAAACGTAAAATCAAACGTGATTATGAATTTAACGTTAACTCTCCTGAGTTCCAAGACTTAAAATTACTCGTTCAAACAATGAATAAAGCTGGCGCAGATGTGCAGTATGTAAGCATTCCTTCGAATGGTAAATGGTACGATCATATTGGTATTGATAGTGATAGACGTCAAGCAGTCTATAAAAAAATACATTCTACTGTCGTTGATAATGGCGGTAAAATATATGATATGTCAGATAAAGACTATGAAAAATATGTTATTAGCGATGCTGTTCATATAGGATGGAAAGGTTGGGTCTATGTTGACCAACAAATTGCCAAACATATGAACGATGACAAACAACCTAAAGTTGATCACAAAGATAAACATAAGCATCAAGAAGATAACAAATAATAATAAACGCCTTTCAAGTATCAATGATGATAAATATCATCATAAATATCTTGAAAGGCGTTTTTTAGAATAAGTTTTGAGTGACAAAGTAACTTATGATCGATAAGCAAATAGATACGATAATAATAATGAATAAGGGTTTTAATGCTCTAGATTTTAAATCTTTAAAAGAAACATTTAATCCAAGTGCTACCATCGCCATTAGTAAGAAGATATTGGTTATGATTTCTAATACTTTTATTAGAATTGATGGAAGTGGAATATATGTATTAATTAATGCCATTACAATAAAACCAATTAAAAAATAAGGGAAATCGATACGATGTGATTGTTCGCTATCCTTATTTTTATATTTAACGCACAGTATAAAAATGATAATCACAGGTATTAGTAGAAATACCCGTCCTAATTTAGCTAATAAAGCAATTTTTAATGAATCAATACCAGCATAATTTCCGGCTAAAACAACTTGAGCAATTTCATGTAAACTTGTACCAGACCAAATACCAAAATGGATAGATGACATATGAACAATTGAATAGATTAAAGTATAAAATAATGAAAAGACAGTGCCGACTAATGCGATAATACCAACACTAATGGCAATATCTTTATCCTTAGATTTTATTACAGGTGCAATAGCCGCTATAGCTGCTGCCCCACAAATACCAGTACCGACACCTAATAGAGTAGTAATTGACGTCTCAGCTTTAAACAAACGACTTAAGGCATATGTCATAACAATGCTAAAGATGATTATTCCTGCATCCATTATTAACAGTGGGCCACTATGTCCTAAGATTTCATCGATATTCAACTTGAGACCGTAAAAGACGATAGCAATTTTCAATAGGCGTTTAGATGAAAATGTTATACCAACTTTGTATTGATCTGGATAACCTTTAAAGTGGCGGTATAATATTGCAATAAGTATTGCAATAGATAAGCTACCGACATGTGTGAGTATAGGTAATTTAGATAAAGCAAGACTTAACATCGCAATGCCAAATGTAAATAAGATACCCATGATAAAATTTTTATGCTTCTGTTGAATCATATGACGTTCCTCCCATACGAGAAAGTTTAGCATTGCAATGTTATAATGTTAAATAAATCTTTGATATAGTATATATAACGAAAACGATATGATGAAAATGGAATTTTAAAAGGGGAATATCTATGGATCCATATAAAGTATTAATAGAAGTTGTTAAGACATCGAATTTTACAAAGGCAGCAGAGCGTCTGTACACCTCACAGCCATCTATTAGCCGTGACATTAAACGACTTGAAACTATGTATAATGTTAAAATTTTTGAATTTACTAGACCATCTATCCGCCTAACATCAGATGGAGAGAAGATTTTAAAATATGCACTGCAACGTGAAAATATAGAGCAGGAACTTTGGCAAAATTTAAAGAATGATAGAAAAGAAGTAGCGGGTGAACTATCTTTAGGCAGTAGTTATACATATGGTGAGCAATATTTATCACAAAAATTAATAGAAATGGCTAACCAATATCCAGAATTACATGTAAATGCTTATTTAACCAATTCAGATACGGTATTAAATAATGTTAAACACAACGTTGTAGACATTGGAATTGTAGAAAGAGAAATTCAAAACAATACCATTGATTTAGCATGCATAGCACAAGATGAAATGGTGTTAATTTACAATCAAAAAGTAGGCTTTAATGAGAAACAAATTTGCTTTGTTCGAGAACAAGGATCAGGTACAAGAATTTATCAAGAAATTGGGCTAACTAACTTATCATTACATCCATATTTAGTGGAAATTAATAGTAATCAAGTTATCGTTGATATGGTAAAAGCTGGAAAGGGATTTACTGTGATTTCTAAATCTGTATTAGACGAAGAACATCATAATGTTTTAGGTGCTGTTAAGTTAGACGTCTTTCGAAATTTTTATCTCATAAAGCATAAAGATAAATATCAAGATAATAATTTAAATGCTTTGATTGAATTATTTCAATGTCGATATGAAGAATAAACAATGCAAAATAATACAAAAATACCCATCAATGGATTAATCATCCGTTGATGGGATAAAACGAAATCAATCATTTTATATTATATCTTTATATTTCACTAACGAAAAACATTAGAATACTTGTTCAACTTCGATAACGCCAGGTACTTCTTCGTGTAACGCACGTTCAATACCAGCTTTTAATGTTATTGTTGAGCTCGGGCAAGTACCACAAGCACCATGTAATTGTAATTTAACGATGCCGTCTTCAACATCAACTAACGTACAGTCGCCACCATCACGTAATAAAAATGGACGTAAACGTTCTATTACTTCAGCTACTTGATCAAACATTGTCGCATTCTCAGTAGGCATGAGATATGTCTCCTTTCAAGTAAATTATTTCATTATCATTATTAGTACATTATAATAGATTAAGAAAGAAAAATCTATAAATCAAAACGAGGGATTTCAATGACTAAAGTAAGTGTTGTTGTTTATGGGGCAGATGTGGTATGTGCGAGTTGTGTGAATGCACCGACATCAAAAGATACATTTGAATGGATACAACCATTATTAAAAAGAAAATTTCCACAACATCATTTTGAATTTACTTATATTGATATTGAAAAGGATACAGAAAATTTAACAGATCACGATCAACAATTTATTGAACGTATTCAAGAAGATGAATTATTTTATCCTTTGATCACAATGAACGATGAATATGTAGCAGATGGTTATATTCAAACGAAGAAGATTACTCAATTTGTAGATCAACATTTTTAAATATGGAAAGATATCATAGGATATTAAAAATAGGGACGGTGAAACCAATTGAAATGATTTCACTGTCCCTTGTGTTTATTTTAGCCATTATGATATTTATATAACCACAGGACACCTGATTTTAAGATAGAAGCGAGACGTCCCGTAACAGTTCTATCCATAATATATGCAAATCCTTGTTTATCACCTAGAGAGCCTAAGAAACCTTGTACTTTAAGTTCTGGCATTTTTTCAGGTAATGGTTCATTATTCCATTGCTTTTTCATGACGTCAGCGATTTGTTCACCTTGTAATTCTGCTAATTGAGCACTAGGCGCATGTGGTAAATCTGCACAGTCTCCAACAACATAAACATTTGGATAAGTAGGAATTTGGTGATACTGATTTAAAATGACACGGCCGTTATTGTTGATATCTATAGGTAAGTTTCTTACTACTTCAACTGGTTGAATACCAGCAGTCCAAACGACTAAATCGACATTTTCAGGAACACCATTATTAAAGATTTGTCCAGGTTCAACTTTATCAATGACTGAGTTTGGCACTACAGTAACATCGTGTTTAGAGAACCATTTTGAAATATAGTTACTAAGTTTTTCCGGGAAATTTCGTAATATTCGTGGGCCACGATCGTATAGTAATATTTCTAAATCTGCACGACTTTCACGTAATTCACTAGCTAATTCAATACCACTCAACCCAGCACCAACAATAGCAACTTTAGCACCTTTAGGTAATTCACTAATACTATGAAAAGTATCACGTGCCTTCGAAAGGGTTTGAATACTGTGTGTATGCGTATCTGCACCTGGAACGTTATGATATTTATCTTCACAACCTAAGCCGATAACTAACTCATCATAATCCACTTTTGAATTGCCAACTGAGATGATTTGCTCATCTAAATTAATATCATTAATTTCCCCATAAACTGTATTGATATTAGCATCATTTGGAAATGACATACGTACATCTTTATCTGATTTTGTACCAGCAGCTAGTGCATAAAATTCTGGTTTTAAACCATGGAATGGCATACGGTCAATAAGAGTTAACCTGTATCCTTCTGGTAATGCATTAGGCAATATACGAGACATAATACGCATATTACCGTAACCCCCGCCTAATAAAACAATGTTTTTCATTTTAGTATACCCCTTTATCCTAAAAAATCATGTTATAAATAAGAGCATTAATTTCAATATTGCCCTTCAGACTAATGTCATATTAAGCATTTTTGCCCAAAAAAATGATGGAAATGAACAAAACTTTAACCATCTTATCTTATATGACTATGTATTTATATGATTATTATATCGGTTTTTCAAATTGACTACAAATATATATCGAATTAAATAGAATAAATTGTTTTATTAGCAAATTTTTCTATTTTTAACATTTTAAGCTCAATGATAGTCATATTAACTTGTTGTTTGTTATAATATTATAACTATTGTAATAGAGAGGGTGTCGTATGTTTCCGTTAGTTGAATTCTGCATTTCCAATATGGCTAAAGGTGGAGATGTAGTTTATGAAAAGTTAGAAAATGATCCCGATGTAGATGTATTAGAATACGGATGCTTACAAAATTGTGGTATATGCTCCGACGGCTTGTATGCACTGGTCGATGGTGATATTGTTGAAGGAGATACACCGGACGATTTGTTAAATAATATATATAAACATATAGAAGAAAATGATTTTACGAATTTATTATAGGAGGTTATGGCAATGCAAACAGTTATTTTAACTGAAGCGGCAGCATATGAAGTAAAAGATATGTTAGAAAGTAATGATATGCCTGATGGTTATCTTAAAATTAAAGTCAATGGTGGTGGATGCACAGGATTGACTTATGGTATGTCAGCAGAAGCTGAACCAGGTGAAAACGATGAAGTATTAGAATTCTTTGGTTTGAAAGTATTAGTAGATAAACATGATGCCCCAGTGTTAAACGGTACTACAATCGATTTTAAACAATCACTAATGGGTGGCGGATTCCAAATTGATAATCCAAATGCTATTGCTTCATGTGGTTGCGGTAGTTCATTTAGAACTGCAAAAGTTGCAGGTAATCCAGAAGATTGCTAGGCGATATGACGGTTTTAATCCAATAAATTAAATTTTTCACAAAGTAGACTATTGTCGCTTGAAAATATTGTGTAAAAGCTATAGAATTAAACTTGGATTAAATATTGTCTTTTCTGTGAACTTCACGAGATATAGCTTAAAGAAAAAAGACGTAATAATTACTGTGTTGACGTGGTTAAAAAGCAAGACTTTAATTAAAGTTCGTGTATTTTTAAGTATGTTACACTGGAGTTAAAATATTATGAAAGCTTAGGTGAAAACAATGGCTCAAGAACGTAAAAAAGTATTAGTTTTAGGTGCGGGTTATGCAGGTTTACAAACTGTTACTAAATTACAAAAAGAACTTTCTGCAGAAGAAGCGGAAATCACTCTAATTAACAAAAATGATTATCATTACGAAGCAACTTGGTTACATGAAGCTTCAGCAGGTACAATTAATTATGAAGATTTATTATACCCAGTTGAAAGTGTATTGAAAAAAGACAAAGTGAACTTCGTAACTGCGGAAGTTACTAAAATCGACCGTAATGCTAAAAAAGTAGAAACTGACAAAGGCATCTATGATTTCGATATCTTAGTTGTAGCATTAGGATTTGTTAGTGAAACATTTGGTATTGACGGAATGAAAGATCACGCTTTCCAAATTGAAAATGTTTTAACTACGCGTCAATTATCTCGTCATATCGAAGATAAATTCGCTAATTATGCAGCTTCTAAAGAGAAAGACGACAAAGATTTATCAATCTTAGTTGGTGGTGCTGGATTTACTGGTATCGAATTCTTAGGTGAATTAACTGATCGAATTCCTGAATTATGTAGCAAATATGGTATTGACCAAAACAAAGTGAAAATCACTTGTGTTGAAGCAGCACCTAAAATGTTACCAATGTTCTCAGATGACTTAGTTAACCATGCTGTAAACTACCTAGAAAACCGTGGCGTAGAATTTAAAATTGCTACACCAATCGTTGCTTGTAACGAAAAAGGTTTCGTAGTAGAAGTAAATGGTAAAAAACAACAATTAGAAGCAGGTACATCAGTATGGACTGCAGGTGTACGTGGTAGCCACTTAATGGAAGAATCATTTGAAGGCGTTAAACGTGGCCGTATTGTAACTAATCAAGACCTTACTATTGCAGGTCATGATGATATCTTTGTTATCGGTGATGTTTCTGCATTCATCCCAGCTGGTGAAGAACGTCCATTACCAACAACAGCTCAAATCGCAATGCAACAAGGTGAACATGTTGCTAAAAACATCAAACATATCTTAAATGGCGAAGCTAAAGAAGAATTTGAATATGTTGATCGTGGTACAGTATGTTCATTAGGTTCTCATGATGGTGTAGGTATTGTTTACGGTAAAGATATTACTGGTAAAAAAGCTGCATTCATGAAGAAAGTTATCGACACTCGTGCCGTATTTAAAATCGGTGGCGTAGGTCTTGCATTCAAAAAAGGTAAATTCTAACTTTTTATGATAAATGAAGCCTCCTTACTTAAAAGTTTGGAGGCTTTTTTGTATGCTTATATATAAATAATAGTTTTTACGACTATATAAAGAGTGGCTTTAAAGAGTATCACTTATAAAGGTAGTTGATTTGAATTAGTTATCAAAAGGAGATCGTATTATGAATATACATATTAATTCTACTAATCAAGATGACATGCAAACATTAATTATTGGTGTTCCTGAACATATGAATCAATTAAAAGATATTGTGTATCATGAACAATCATTAATAGATGACTTAAATGTATTAAAGAAAAATCATATTATACAGGGGGCAATTGGAAAACTAGCGACGTCAATAATCTATATTCAACAACAACCTAAACGTCTTGTTACTGTTGGATTAGGTAATGTTAAAGAATTAACTTATGCTGATTATTTAATCATTTGGGGAAATGTGTTTCAGTTTTTAAAACAAGAACATATCACAGAAGCAGAATTGTTACTAACCTCATTTTTAAGTCCACATATAGAAGAGGATGTAGTGACTAAAACGCTAGGTTTACAAAGTGAACAAGCCATTTATCAGTTTGACAATTATAAATCTGATAAGCGTGCACCTTATCAACCTGATTTATACGTAAATGTTGACCGTGACCTTGAGAAAATTGAAACTAACGTACAAGAAGGTAGAACGATAGGAGAAGCAATTAATTTAGCGCGTGAATTTAGTCAAATACCTCCTAATCTATTAACACCACAATATTTTGCTGAGCTTGTCTTACAACGTTTTAAAGACTCATCTGTGAAGGTAGATATTAAAGATGGTCAGTCAATACAATCAGAAGGATTTGGATTGATACATGCAGTAGGAAAAGGATCAATGCACGAACCTAGAGTTATAACGATGCGATATGAAGGTGGTCGTAATAATGAGAAGCCAATTGTTTTAGTAGGAAAAGGTATTACCTATGACTCAGGTGGTTACAGTATTAAAAGTAAAACAGGAATGCAAACGATGAAATTTGATATGTGTGGCGCTGCAAATGTTGTTGCAATGATTGAGGTTGCTCGTCAATTAGCGTTACCCATTAATATTATAGGTATCATAGCTTCTGCTGAAAATATGATTAATGACAAGGCAATGAAGCCAGATGACGTTTATACCGCTTTAAGTGGTGAAACAGTTGAAGTACTCAATACAGATGCTGAAGGTCGTTTAGTATTAGGTGATGCTGTTGCATATGCAACTCAATTTCAGCCTCAAGTTATTTTAGATTTTGCTACATTAACAGGTGCAGCAATTGTAGCTCTGGGTGAAGATAAGGCAGCAGCGTTCGAATCAAATGCCAGAGAACAATTAAATACAATTTTAACCATTTCTAAAACTGTTGATGAACAAGTGTTTGAACTACCTATCACTAATACAGAAAGACAGTTAATTAAAAATAGTGATGTCGCCGACTTAGTCAACCATACAAATGGACAAGGTAAAGCCTTATTTGCCGCTTCATTTATTAGTCATTTTAGTGGTTCAGTGCCTCATTTGCACTTTGATATTGCAGGTCCGGCAACGACAAATAAAATGTCACATAAAGGTCCGAAAGGCCCAACAGGATATATGATTCCAACGATTGTTGAATGGTTAAAATCACTATAGTTATTAAAGGAAGCGCCTTAGCGCTTCCTTTTTTATTTTTTGAAAGGGTTATTTAAACCAGATTTCAATTTCGTATTGACTTTATAATATTGAGTTGCTATGATATTATGCATAAATACTTTAGTTCGATAGAGTAGTAAAGGATGGTTTTGCGTATGATTAATGCAGTAGTGATTGCTGTTATTTTAATGATTATTTTATGTTTATGTAGGTTGAATGTTGTCATTAGTTTATTTATCAGTGCTTTAGTTGGTGGTATGCTATCAGGCATGAGCCTTGAAAAAGTCATTAATATATTTGGTAAAAATATAGTTGATGGTGCTGAAGTCGCACTGAGTTATGCATTATTAGGGGGATTTGCTGCTTTAATTTCCTATAGTGGTATTACCGATTACTTAGTTGGTAAAATTATTAAGGCCATTCACTCTGAAAATAGTCGACTTTCAAGAATTAAAGTGAAAGTGATTATTATCATTGCGCTTTTAGCAATGAGTATTATGAGTCAGAACTTGATACCTGTACATATAGCATTTATTCCAATTGTAATACCGCCATTATTAAGTCTATTCAATGATTTAAATATGGATAGACGTTTGATTGGTTTAGTTATTGGATTTGGTTTATGTTGGCCATATGTATTACTACCATATGGATTTGGTCAAATATTCCACCAAATTATTCAAAGTGGGTTCCAAAAGGCGCACCATCCTATCGAATTTAATATGATTTGGAAAGCAATGCTTATTCCTTCAATGGGCTATATTGTAGGTCTGATTTTAGGACTAATATACTATCGTAAGCCTAGAAAGTATGAAGAAAGAAATATTAATGATAGAGCAACTGTTACTGAACTAAAACCATATATATTAGTCGTAACTGTCATTGCCATTTTAGCGACATTTATAGTACAAACATTAACAGATTCAATGATTTTTGGTGCCTTAGCAGGTGTACTTGTTTTCTTCGTATCACGTGCATATAGTTGGTATGAATTAGACGAGCAATTTGTCGATGGTATTAAAATCATGGCCTATATTGGAGTGGTTATTTTAACGGCCAATGGTTTTGCTGGTGTTATGAATGCTACTGGAGATATTGATAGTTTAGTTAAAAGTTTAACTAGTATCACTGGAGACCACAAGTTAATTAGTATTGTAGTGATGTACATTATCGGATTGATTGTGACGTTAGGCATAGGTTCTTCATTTGCAACTATACCGATTATCGCCTCATTGTTTATTCCATTTGGTGCATCTATTGGTTTAGATACAATGGCATTAATAGCGTTAATTGGTACAGCTAGTGCCTTAGGTGATTCAGGTTCACCTGCAAGTGATTCTACATTAGGACCTACGGCAGGATTAAATATGGATGGTCAACACGATCATATTAGAGATACTTGTATCCCAAACTTTTTATTCTACAATATCCCATTAATTATTTTTGGTACGATTGCAGCCATGGTATTATAGTATAAAAAGAGGAGTGTTAGGTTGACCAATTTATTAGAAACATTTGAAATGAATGTTGAAATTGAAGAAGAAGGTAAAGTTGTCATTTCAATGCCAGTAACAGATAAAGTGAAACAACCATTTGGTTATCTACATGGTGGCGCAAGTTTAGCTTTAGGTGAAACTGCATGCTCGTTAGGTGCAGCAAACTTAATTGATACTTCTAAATATATTCCATTAGGTTTAGAGATGAATGCCAATCATATTCATTCTGTTAAAGAAGGTAAAGTCATTGCAATTGCCACCATTATTCATCAAGGCAAATCAACACAAGTATGGAATATTGAAATTAAAGATGACAATAATCAGTTAATCAGTATAATGCGAGGAACAATGGCTATTAAAGCCTTGAAATAAATAAAAGCTACCGTTTCGTTTTGAAGCGGTAGCTTTTATTTATTTTATGATGCGAGTTGTTTTTGTAGACGAATAAATGCTTGGTAAATTCTTTCTGATGCCTCTCTACCACCCATAATGTTTCTACCAAAAGGCCCTAGTTCTAAATCAGCTAAGCCTCCTGCTACGAATAAATGAGGTAACCATTCTAGTTCATGTGTTATGTCTGGAAAACCACATTGCGTAATCGGGGCGTTGCATTGTAAAACTAAATCTTGAATCATAGGTTGTGACATTACAGTATTTTCAAAACCTGTAGCCAACAAGATATGATCATAATACATATTGCCATTTGACGTAATGATATGATGATTTTTAATATCTTCAATCTCATTTTTATGAATGATTAAACGACCTTGGCTCATCTTTTTCTTTAATCGTAGGTATAATTCATGAGGCATCGAACCTTTATGACGTTCTGTTTGTATAATACGCATTCGTTCTTCAGAAGAATCAATATTTAAGAATGTGTTCATATTCTTGGGACCTAACCATCCTGGATCAGCGTCAAAGTCATGAATTTCAATATCTTTATTAAGCCATAAATGTATTGTTTTACTGTCATCATTATTAATTAATTTTAGTACTAAATGCGCAGCAGATATACCACTACCTACAACATGAGATGTTTGTTGTTCTTTAATTTGTGATTCTTCTTCATCAAAAATATGTTGAATATCAGGTTGCTGTTGAAACATTTCTGGAATGTAGGCACGATGATTACAACCATGAGCAATAATTAAATACTGCGTTGACATTATTCGACCATCATTTAATTCTAATTCCCATTGTTGTTGATGATTGCGATGTATATGCTTTACTGAACCTCGTATATGACTTTCATTCAAGCGATATTGATGGATGAGTTCATGGGTATGATGCATGAACATATCGCGTTGAGGACGTTTATAAGGTCCATAAGTAGCACCTGTATACTGATTTAATTTAGCATATTGTTTTAAATGAAATGGTTTTGGGTGTATATGGTGTACAAAAGGTGATCTTAAAAAAGGCATACTAATACGATGTGTATAACTATTAAATTGTTCGCACAATGTACGATAAGGATCAATAATCGTTAAATCTTTAGCGTCTAAACCAGCCTGTCTTAATTTTAAAGCTATCGTTGTCCCTTGAATGCCACCACCAATAATTGTCCAATGCATACTATCAACTCTTTCCTAATTGTTATAAAACGTAATTATTTCGATTTATAAAATTGTAGCATATTCTCAGTATGAATACAATTTTCAAATAAAAGTGGTGTATGCCTCATTAAACTAAATGTAAACTTTAAATTGTGAAAAGTTTACATTATACTAAAATAAGTTGATGATTTTAGATATATTAAATGATTACTTTTTGTAGGAGGGGGATTTCTGATGACATTATCAGAACGAATTTTAAACAATGAGCATCTTTCTAAAGAAGAGTGGATACATATATTTGAAGATGAACATTTTGATACATTTGATTTATTACATGAAGCGTATAACATTAGAAAGCATTACTATGGGAAACGTGTTAAATTAAATATGATATTAAATGCTAAAAGTGGTATTTGTCCTGAAGACTGTGGCTATTGTGGTCAATCTAGAGAAATAAAGCAAAAACAAAGATATCGTTTGGTTGATAAAGAACAGATAAAAGATGGTGCCAATGTAGCGCAAGAACATCAAATTGGAACATATTGCATTGTGATGAGTGGCCGTGGTCCAAGTGATAAAGAAGTTACACATATTTGTGATACAGTAGAAGAAATTAAAAGTATCCATCCTCAATTAAAAATTTGTGCGTGTCTAGGATTAACAAATGAAGAACAAGCTGAACGGTTAAAAAATGCTGGTGTCGATCGTTATAATCATAACCTTAATACGAGCGAACGATACCACGACAATGTAGTGACAACGCATACGTATAGAGATCGTGTTAATACAGTTGAGATTATGAAACGACATCATATATCACCTTGTTCAGGTGTAATATGTGGTATGGGAGAATCAAATGAAGATATCATTGATATGGCCTTAGCATTAAAAAAGATTGATGCTGATAGTATACCTATTAATTTTTTACACCCGATTAAAGGTACTAAATTTGGAGATATGGATGAGTTAAATCCAATCAAGTGTTTAAGAATTATTGCGATGTTTAGATTAATCAATCCGTCTAAGGAAATAAGAATAGCAGGTGGACGAGAGGTGAATTTAAGGTCACTACAGCCCTTAGCCTTACAAGCTGCTAATTCAATTTTTGTTGGAGACTATTTAATTACTGGGGGACAACCCAATCAATTGGATTACGACATGTTAGAAGATTTAGGATTTGAAATAGATATAGTCAATAACGATAACTCATAAATTGATTACTAATAAAAAAGCCAACCGGTTGATGCATAACATCTCGGTTGGCTTTTTGTTTCTATAATTTTTTATCTTTTAAATCGTCTTTGATTTCATCTAGTTTAGTATTTTTACTGTACGGTGTTTTAATATTGTAGGCTGCTTTCATAATCATATGACTTGAAAGTGGACCAGTGATAAGAACAAAGATAATACCTATAATCAACTGCATATTTGTATAACCATCTTTGACAATAAAGTATAAAAAGGCCCCAAATAACAAACTCATTGCACCTAAAGTAGATGCTTTTCCTGCGGCATGTGCACGTGAATAAACATCTTCAAGTCTCAATAATCCAATAGCTGCTACTGCACTAATGAGTGCACCAATCATAATTAAGATAATTGAAATACTAATGATGATGGTTTCGATCATGTTCAATCACCTTACCTTTATCCATGAATTTTGAAAATACAGCAGTACCTAAAAAGGCTAAAATACCAACTAGTAGGATAACCATAATCATATATTTGATATCCATTAAAATACTAAAAAGAGCAATGACTGCCATCAACTGTAGTCCCATTGCATCTAAGGCAACCACTCTGTCGGCTAGAGAGGGGCCTAAAATAACTCTAACTAACATTGCTAGCATCGATAATACGACAATGACTAATGCAATAATTATTAATGTTTTGGTAATCATTATTGTTCGCCCACCTCTCTAACTACTTTTTCTAATGAAGATTTGATACCTTCTGTTTCTTCTTCAGTAGTACTAAAGTCAATGGCATGGATATAAATTTTCGTACGGTCATCGCTAATGCCAAGTACGACAGTACCTGGTGTTAGTGTAATGAGATTAGAAAGTAGTACTATTTGCCAATCCGTTTTCAAATCTGTGTGATAGACAAAAAATCCAGGTTTATTTGAAATATGTGGTTTTAAAATAATTTTCAACACATCTAAATTTGCCTTAATCAATTCTAATAAGAAAATGAAAACTAATTTAATCATTCTATAAATACGTACTAGATAAAACTTACCAGGCATCACACGGTGGAGTAGGTAAACTAAAATGAGACCAAATAGATAGCCTAATACGAAATTGTTAAGTGTATAACTATCAGAAATTAGTAACCAAATGATTGAGACTAATAAATTGATAACAATTTGGACTGCCATTATGATTTACCCCCCAATACGCTATTGATATAAACAGTTGGATCGTAGAATGTTGTTGCGCCTTCTTTAATGATAGGGTATAACACATCTGCTGATAAACCGAATATCACAGTAATAATCACAGCTACAATAGATACGGTAGTCATACCAAACGTATTTGCTTTAGTTGTGATGTCATACCCTTTCGGTTCTCCGAAAAATCCTTTTAAGAAAATTCTTATGACTGAATATAAGACAACTAAACTTGATAATAAGACAACGATACCAGTGATGTAAAAGCCTTTTTCAAATGTAGCTTGTACAATATATAGCTTTCCATAAAAACCACTTAAAGGTGGAATTCCGGCAAGACTTAAAGCAGCAATGAAAAAGGTCCAACCTAGTACTGGATATTGTTTAATTAAACCACCAAACTGACGTAAATCAGTAGTTTTAGTGATTTTATACATGACTCCAATGAGTAAGAATAGTGATGCTTTTACCAACATATCATGAATAGTGTAATAAATAGCACCTATCATACCTGCTTCATTCATCATAGCTACGCCAACTAAAATAACGCCAACAGCAATCATAATATTGTATAGAATGATTTTCTTCGTATCGTAGTATGCTATTGCGCCTACACAACCAAATATAATCGTCATAATAGCTAGGAATAAAATGACATAGTGAGAAAAACTTACTGTATTGTTAAAGAATAAGCTTAAAGTTCTAGCAATTGCATAAACACCGACTTTCGTTAATAACGCACCGAAGAATGCAATAATAGCGAAAGGTGGAGCATAGTATGCGCCTGGTAACCAAACATACATAGGGAAGACACCAGCTTTTGTAGCAAAGACAAATATAAATAATATAAATACAATGTTTACTAAGCCACTTTCATGTGTTGATAAATCATTTAAACGTTGACTAATATGCGCTAAATTTAATGTGCCTACTACAGAGTATAGTATTGCTACACCCATAACAAAGAATGATGATGATACAACATTGACTAGAATATACTTAATCGTTTCTTGTAATTGAATCTTTGTCGTACCAATAACTAATAAACAGTAGGATGACATTAAGAATACTTCAAAGAATACGAATAAGTTAAAAATATCACCTGTTGTAAATGCACCGATGATACCAATAAGCATAAACATAATAGAAAAATAATAATAAAACGTTTCTCTTTCAACACCAATAGATTGATATGAATATAAAATAATGAGTGCGGTAATGATAATACTCGTAATAATCAATAGGGCACTAAAAATATCTAATACAAAAACGATACTATATGGTGCTTTCCATGAACCTAATTCTAATTTAATAGGTCCGTCTTGTAAGACATTTTTTAAATTAAGTATTGCAATAATTAATGTAATCATTGTACCTGCTAATGCGACATAACGTTTGATATGCGGTCTTTTTCCAATGAAGACGAGTAATATTGCCGTCAGAATTGGTACAACTAAAGTTAGAGCTAACATATTACTCTCTGACATCTTCTGGAACTCCTTTCATACTTTCAACGTTATCTGTACCAAGTTCTTTATAAGTTCTAAATGCTAAAACTAAAAAGAAAGCAGTAGTAGCAAAAGCGATAACGATGGCTGTTAATATCAGTGCTTGTGGGATTGGATCAACATAGCTTTGCGTACCTTTTTCATAAATAGGTGCTTTGCCATGTTTTAATCCGCCCATAGTTATTAGAAATAAATTTGCTGCGTGTGTTAGTAGTGTCGTCCCCATAATGATTCGTATCAAACTCTTAGACAAAACGAGATAGACGCTGATTGCTGTGAGGATACCACTAACAAATATCATTATAATTTCCACTATTCGTTCTCTCCAATCGATAAAATAATAGTCATTACAGTTCCAACTACGGCACATAAGACACCGAAATCAAAGAATACAGCGGTAGTCATATGCATGGGCGCTAGCATTGGAATAGGTATGTCAAATGTGACATGTGTAAAAAAGTTGTTGGACATAAACCAACTTGCCATTGGAGTACCAACGCAAAATAATAATCCGATACCAATTAATATTTTAAAATCTATTGGAAAAATACGTCTCATTGTCTTGATATCAAAAGCAATAGCAATCACAACCAAGGCGCTTGAGAATAATAAACCTCCAACGAAACCGCCACCTGGTGTATAGTGACCTGCTAGAAATAGTGAAAAACCGAACATCATAACCATGAAGAAAATGATGACTGCTGTATATTGGAACATCAAATCATTTTTCTGTCTGTTCATGACGTTTCACCTCACTTGTTTCTGAACGATGTTGATGTTTCATACGTAATTTAATCATTGTATAAATACCTAAACCTGCGATACCTAATACTGATGATTCGAATAAAGTATCCATGCCACGGAAATCCACTAAAATAACATTAACCATGTTTTTACCTGAAGCAAGATCGTAAACATGATTTTGATAATAGTGAGTGATTGATTCGAAATGTCTATTACCATACGCAATTAGCCCTAAGATTGTAACAACAAGACCAACTCCAGCAGAAATTAAAGCATTTGTAACTTTAAATGATCGTGTTTCGTTGTAACGGTTAAGGTTAGGCAAGAAATAGAAACATAGTAAAAATAACGCGGTAGAAATTGATTCTACGACAAATTGTGTTAACGCTAGGTCAGGTGCCTTAAAGAATATAAACAACACTGAAACAGAATAACCGACAGCACTTAACATAATAATGCTAAATAAACGAGATTTAGCAAAGATAATTAAGAACGAGGCAATGACAAGCAATACAATAATACCTACTTCAAATATTCTAATGTGACTGACATCTTTAAAATTAATTGTGAATGGCACGCTTAATAAAATAACTGTAGTTAATAAAATTAATAAACCAAAGATAATCACAAGATTATTTCGAGAAGATTCAGTTACATAGCTATTTGTCATATTTTTAGAATACGTTGGCATTATTTTACCAGTACGATCGTACCAATAATTAAGTGTCAGTTGATTAGGTTGTGACTGTAATAATTTAATCCAATAAGCAAACGTTATGATGAGTATAATACCGACGATATAGATACCAATTGTAGTCATAAATGCAGGTGTTATACCGTGGAATAAATGGAACTCGGCATTTACTTGAGTCGTTTGACTCATTGATGTTGTCGCTGGTTCAATAATAGATTGTGTCAATATTCCTGGGAATAAACCCAAAATAATAACTAATATAGCTAATATTGATGGTGAAATAAGCATTAATATAGAAGCTTCATGAGCTTGTTGTGGTAATTGATTAGGTTTATATTCTCCAAAGAATATATGCATTATAAATTTAATTGAATAGACAAATGTAAAAATACTTCCGACAATTGCAAGTATTGGGAAGATGACGCCTAATGTATTAAGACTCATCACATGTGCGTGTGTTAACTCAATGACTGCTTCTAAGAATTTCTCTTTAGATAGAAAGCCATTAAAAGGTGGTACGCCTGCCATACTTAATGAAGTAATAACGGTGATTGTGAACGATATAGGCATAATAGTTAATAAACCACCTAATTTCTTAATATCACGTGTTCCGGTACTATGGTCAACAGCACCAGTAATCATGAATAACGCACCTTTAAACGTGGCATGATTAATTAAGTGAAACGCAGCTGCAGTAAAGGCGGCAACATAAAGTTGACTATCTTGACCTTCAAAATGATAGCTAACTGCGCCCATACCTAACATAGACATAATCATTCCAAGTTGTGACACAGTTGAAAAGGCTAGTATGCCTTTTAAATCTTGTTGTTTTGTAGCGTTTAAAGAGGCCCAAAATAAAGTGATTAGCCCAACTAATGTCACTGTCCAAATCCAACCTTGTGATACGGCAAAAATGGGTGTCATTCTTGCTATTAAATATAAACCAGCTTTAACCATTGTTGCTGAATGTAAATAAGCACTAACAGGCGTTGGTGCTTCCATTGCATCCGGTAACCATATGTAAAAAGGTACTTGAGCTGATTTAGTAAAAGCACCAATTAAAATGAATATCATAGCTAGGATAAAGAACGGACTGTTTTGTATTTCTGCTACATGTTGAATAATATAATGTAAACTAAATGAATCTGATGCAACAGAAAGTAAAATGATACCTCCTAAAAGGCTAAGTCCTCCAAAAACTGTGATGATTAACGACTTTTGAGCCCCATAAAGGGAAGCCTGTTTCTCTCTCCAAAATGAGATAAGTAAAAAACTTGAAAACGAAGTTAACTCCCAGAATAAATATAAGATAATAAGATTATCTGAAAGAACAACGCCTAACATTGCACCCATGAAAAGTAATAAATAACAGTAAAAATTCCCTAATTGTTCTGATTGGTTTAAATAACCAATGGAGTATAAGACAACTAAACTGCCGACACCAGTAATCAGTAAACTGAATAACAACCCTAAACCATCAACATAAAGGTTAAAATTCATACCGATATGTGGCATCCACTTAAAAGTTTTCATTACGGTATTACCTGACATAGTAGTCGTAATAAAAGATAAGAAATATATAAATAAGACGACGGGGACAGGTAATACAAACCAACCTATGTGAATTCTTTTGAAGAAGCGATATAGGATTGGAATAATGAGTGCAAATATTAACGGTAATAGTACCGCAATATGTAACAAACTCATTAAATTGTCCTCCTTTAAAAATGTTTATGATATTCATTATACATGAATCATATCATTCTGAAAAACGTCTGAACGCTTGAAATCAGTGAATTTCTATTACTGTTAAATAAGAAGAAACACGTCATTTTTTAATGAAATTTTTGTTTATATTGAATAGAATAATCATCTTTAAGCTGGTCTAAATTTTGTAATGAACGAGTTGCATGTGCGTCATTTTTTTCTTTTAATTGCGCCTCTAAATTTGTGATGGCTTGTTGAAGAGAATCTTCATATGACATTTTTTCGACATTAAAATCACGTAATTGTGAACGCTTAGCGTATCGTTTTTCATAATGGCTTAATGCTTTGCGTTCATGGAAAAATACACCTGTCGATTCATTAGGATTGTGTAAATCTCCTTGTTTAGGGTGTTTGATCACTTGTTCTACTTGAACTAAAACGTCGTCACCGTTATCTTCTTTAATTGATACACCGTAGCTTCCAGTCTTATGAGAAAATCGATATAACATGCTATATTACTTCCTTTCAAATGTGTTAATATATACGTATATCATAACATGAATGGAGAATTTTAATGACGAACTATCCGCAGTTAAATAAAGAGATACAAGAAGATGAAATTAAAGTTGTAATGCATACAAATAAAGGTGACATGACATTTAAGTTATTCCCTAACATTGCACCTAAAACAGTTGAAAACTTTGTTACACATGCTAAAAATGGTTACTATGATGGTGTAACTTTCCACCGCGTCATCAATGACTTTATGGTGCAAGGTGGCGATCCAACTGCAACTGGTATGGGTGGTGAAAGTATTTATGGTGGTGCATTCGAAGATGAATTTTCATTAGAAGCATTTAATTTATACGGTGCACTATCTATGGCTAATGCTGGTCCAAATACAAACGGTTCACAATTTTTTATTGTTCAAATGAAAGAAGTACCACAAAATATGCTAAGTCAATTAGCTGATGGTGGTTGGCCAGAACCAATCGTCAAAGCATATGGCGAAAACGGAGGTACGCCTTGGTTAGATCAAAAACATACTGTATTTGGTCAAATTGTTGAAGGTGAAACAACATTAGAAGACATTGCAAATACGAAAGTTGGACCTCAAGATAAACCTGTACATGATGTAGTAATCGAATCTATTGATGTTACCGAATAAGGTGACTGTTAGCATTTCACGATTCGTCAAATGTAATTATGATAATTTCAATTAAAACTAGATTAGAAACTTCACGTTAAAGTAAAATCACACTTTAATTGTGAAGTTTTTGTATGTTTGACATCATAGAAGTGTGCAACAGTTTATCAAAAATTTATTATAATCATCATAAGGATGAAAATTGTTTCAGAGAGTCTATTTCAAAATAATTCAAAAAATTCAACGTTATAGTTAGTCCATTAATTTGTTTTATGCTATGATAATAGTGTTAAGAAAAACGAAATAAGGGGTTATCAAGTTGAATAATCACTACAAAGAAGGTCAACATATTAAGGTACGTGTGACTGGTATTCAACCGTATGGCGCATTTGTTGAGGCCCCTGACCATACTGAAGGACTTATCCATATTTCTGAAATCATGGATGATTATGTCCATAACTTGAAGAAATTTCTATCTGAAGGACAAGTGGTAAAAGCTAAGATTTTATCGATTGATGAAGAAGGTAAACTCAACTTGTCTTTAAAAGATAATGATTACTTTAAAAATTATGAACGTAAGAAAGAAAAACAGTCGGTGCTAGATGAAATAAAAGAAACAGAAAAGTATGGGTTTCAAACACTTGAAGAACGCTTGCCGGTCTGGATCAAACGGTCTAAACGTACTATACGTCAAGAATAAAGTGACGTAATTATATTCGTTATATTTATACAAAGAATATAGGGATGATTTAAAACGATAGTATCTATTTTGTGATGGATATTATCGTTTTTATTTTGATAAAATTTAACAAATATACATCTTATAGAAAACATATTAATAAGTTTAATCATCATTCATTTAAAAACATGTATAAGCAAATTAATAGAGCATAAGATTTTTTCGTGTTATAGTCTCCATTATTATTAATCTGGAGGTAGAGTTATGAATAACAAATATAATTCATTATTTGACAGTGTGACATTGCCAAACGGCGTTGAATTAAAAAATAGGTTTGTTTTAGCACCTTTAACACACATTTCATCTAATGATGATGGCACAATTTCAGATGTCGAATTAACATATATAGAAAAACGTGCGAAAGATGTTGGATTAGCGATTAATGCAGCAAGTAATGTGAGCGATCTTGGTAAGGCATTTCCTGGACAGCCATCTGTAGCGCATGATTCAGACATGGAAGGACTTAAAAAACTTGCACAATCAATGAAGAAAAATGGTGCCAAAGCACTAGTTCAAATTCATCATGGTGGGGCTCAAGCATTACCTGAATTGACTCCCAATGGTGATGTAGCTGCTCCAAGTCCCATTTCATTAAAAAGTTTCGGTCAAAAACAAGAACATGATGCAAGAGAAATGACGTCAGAAGAAATTGAACAAACGATTAAAGATTTCGGTGAGGCAACACGACGCGTTATAGAAGCAGGGTTTGATGGTGTTGAAATTCATGGTGCTAACCATTATTTAATCCATCAATTTGTTTCACCATATTATAATAGAAGAAACGATGTATGGGCTGAGAATTTGAAATTCCCAATGGCAGTCATTGATGAAGTACTTAAAGCGAAAAAAGAATTTGCATCTGATGATTTCATTGTTGGATATCGTTTATCTCCAGAAGAAGCGGAATCTCCAGGTATTACGATGGATATAACTGAAGAATTGGTTAATGCAATTACTAAAAAAGATATAGATTATATTCATGTATCAATTATGGATATTTATTCTAAAACACGTGAAGGACAGTATGAAGGACAAAATAGATTAGAACTGATTCATAAATGGATTAACGGGCGTATGCCATTAATCGGTATAGGCTCAGTATTTACTGCAGATGATGCATTAAATGCAGTTGAAGATGTTGGCGTAGAATTAGTGGCTTTAGGGCGCGAGATACTACTAGATTATGATTTTGTCGGTAAGATAAAAGAAGGTAGAGAATCTGAAATTATAAGTTATTTTGATCCAGAACGTGAAGATAATCATGATTTACCGCCTAAATTATGGCAACAATTAAATAATGGTTTTTATCCTTTACCTAGAAAAGATCAATAATATAATTAAAGCTAGAAAATATCAGTTACCGATGATTATTTTCTAGCTTTTTACATAGGCTTTTATAGAATTTTTGATGAATTTTAAAATTAATAATGGCTGTCATTATAAGGTTTTTGAAGTACCAAAAGATATATTATGACGAATTTTTAAACTTTTACTTGTACAACATAGTGGGCATGTGTCATTATATTTGTAAGGGCTTTCAAAACATAGAATTTTAAGTAATAGGTGTTGTAATAAGAGATAGAAAAATTGCAATTTTAATAAAATTAGAAAATTTAGAAATATATTAATGTAATTTGTTTGAGAGCCACTAGAAATCAGTTATGATATTGGTAACTAGCTTTAGTATTTATTAAACAAAGGGGAGATATTATGACTAAGTCAGAACAAATTATTGAATTAACAAATCACTATGGAGCACATAACTATGTACCGCTTCCAATTGTCATTGCAGAAGCAAAAGGTGTATGGGTGACTGATCCGGAAGGTAATAAATACATGGATATGTTATCTGCATATTCAGCAGTAAACCAAGGCCATAGACATCCTAAAATTATTCAAGCACTTAAAGAACAAGCAGAAAAAGTAACTTTAGTATCACGTGCTTTCCATAGCGATAATTTAGGTGAATGGTACAAGAAGATTTGTGAATTATCTGGAAAAGATAAAGCATTACCAATGAATACTGGTGCAGAAGCTGTTGAAACAGCATTAAAAGCAGCACGTCGTTGGGCTTATGATGTGAAAGGTATCGAACCGAATAAAGCAGAAATCATTGCTTTCAATGGTAACTTCCATGGTCGTACAATGGCGCCAGTGTCATTATCATCTGAAGCCGAATATCAAAGAGGATACGGTCCATTATTAGATGGTTTCCGTAAAATTGATTTTGGTGATGTAGAAAAATTAAAAGCAGCCATTACTGATAATACTGCAGCTATCTTAGTGGAACCCATTCAAGGTGAGGCTGGTATTAATGTGCCACCAGAAGGTTATTTGAAAGCAATTAGAGAATTATGTGATGAACATAATATTTTATTTATAGCTGATGAAATACAAGCAGGGTTAGGCCGTTCAGGTAAGTTATTCGCGACTGATTGGGATAATGTTAAACCAGATGTATACATTTTAGGTAAAGCACTTGGCGGTGGCGTACTGCCAATTTCAGTTGTCTTAGCTGATAAAGAAGTTTTAGATGTATTTACACCGGGTTCACATGGTTCTACATTTGGCGGTAATCCATTAGCTTGTGCAGTATCATTAGCTGCTCTAGATGTTATTGTAGATGAAGACTTACCTGGTCGTTCATTAGAATTAGGTGAATACTTCAAATCTGAATTACAAAAAATTGAACATCCTTCTATTAAAGAAGTACGTGGTCGTGGCTTATTCATCGGAATTGAATTGACTGAAAATGCAAGACCATACTGTGAATCATTAAAAGAATTAGGTTTATTATGTAAAGAAACACATGATACAGTAATTCGATTCGCACCACCACTAGTCATTACTAAAGAAGAATTAGACCTTGCAATTGAAAAAATTAAACAAGTATTTAAATAAGTTCAAAAAGTTGTAACAATCATTTTGCAACCCCTTTAAAAAGGATAAAGTTGTGTTACAATAATAAATGAAAGCGAAATCATTAGTTAAAAAGAGGCGAAAAGGATCATGACTGAGAATAATAATTTAGTGACTTCTACTCAAGGAATTATTAAAGAAGCTTTGCATAAATTGGGCTTTGATGATGGTATGTACGACCTAATCAAAGAACCACTAAGATTTTTACAAGTACGTATTCCAGTGCGTATGGATGATGGTACAGTTCAAACATTCACTGGCTATCGTGCACAGCATAATGATGCAGTAGGTCCAACAAAAGGGGGCGTGCGTTTCCACCCAGATGTTGACGAAGAAGAAGTTAAAGCATTATCAATGTGGATGACATTAAAATGCGGCATTGTCAATTTACCATACGGTGGTGGTAAAGGTGGTATCGTTTGTGACCCTCGTCAAATGAGTATCCATGAAGTAGAACGTTTATCTCGTGGATATGTTAGAGCGATTTCACAATTCGTAGGACCTAACAAAGATATTCCAGCACCAGACGTATTTACTAACTCACAAATCATGGCTTGGATGATGGATGAATACAGTGCATTAGATAAATTCAATTCTCCAGGATTTATCACTGGTAAACCAATTGTACTTGGTGGATCACAAGGACGTGACCGTTCAACTGCACTAGGTGTTGTTATTGCAATTGAACAAGCAGCTAAACGTAAAGGCATGGATCTTAAAGATGCTAAAGTTGTTATCCAAGGATTTGGTAACGCAGGTAGTTTCTTAGCTAAATTCTTATATGATTTAGGTGCTAAAGTAGTTGGTATTTCAGATGCTTACGGTGCTTTACATGACCCTAATGGTTTAGATATTGACTATTTATTAGATAGAAGAGATAGCTTTGGTACTGTAACAAACTTATTCGAAGAGACAATCTCAAATAAAGAATTATTTGAATTAGACTGTGATATCTTAGTTCCAGCGGCGATTTCAAACCAAATTACTGAAGAAAATGCTAATGATATCAAAGCAAGTATTGTGGTAGAAGCTGCAAACGGACCAACTACACCAGAAGCAACACGTATTTTAACTGAACGTGGCATCTTATTAGTACCCGATGTTTTAGCTAGTGCAGGAGGCGTAACAGTATCATACTTCGAATGGGTTCAAAACAATCAAGGTTATTACTGGACTGAAGAAGAAGTTAATGAAAAACTACGCGAAAAATTAATTACTGCTTTTGATACTATTTATGAATTATCACAAAACAGAAAAATCGATATGCGTTTAGCAGCATATATTGTTGGTATTAAACGTACAGCAGAAGCAGCTAGATATCGTGGATGGGCATAATAACCTTTATAAATATTGGTTAAACCCATTTATATATATAAGAAAAACATTCACTCAATAATTATTGAGTGAATGTTTTTTGTCGTTTAATTTAAATCATTTTTTACTTGCTTTACGACTTTTAATATAGTTTCACTATCTTCAATATTTGGATAGTGAATCATTTGCTTGGCATTGGGATAAGGAGAAATCACTTTACAATCTTTCAATATTTCTGATGAGGAAGGTGTAGATTTAATCAATAGACGATTGTCGTATAAGCCACCAACCACAGTTTTATCAAAGTAAATGATATATTCTCCCATCATTTTACGAGTCGTAATATGGTCATCGTCAATGTATTTCATAAAACGATTGAGTGTATCTTCGGATGTTGCCATTTTTTTCACAATCCTTAAATTAAATATAAATCTATCGTTAGTATACACAATGATTTATAATTATTGCTATTTTTGGTTTAAATTTTTGTACTTATCTGCGTAGTTAGTGAATACACCATCAACACCATAGTTATTTAAACGTTGCATATCTGCTTCTTCATTAACAGTAAATGGATGTATAAGGAATCCTAAATCTTTTAAATGCTTAGTATTTTTTTCATTTAAATCTGTATATTCAGGACCTACACCAACTGCATAAGACTTAATACGTTTTAAGTCTGATTCACTTTGGAATGGCAACTCGCCTTTATCTAATAAACGGATTAAAGGAATATTAGGATTTAATTGTTTCATTTTTTGTAAACTAGGTTCAGAAAAGGATTGAACAATGACATGACCATTTTTGAGTGATTGATTTGTCAACATACCGTGTTTGTTTAAACTTTGAATTAATTGATTTTCCATACCTGGATAAACATCAGGAGATTTTGTTTCGATATAATAATTAGCATTTTTACCGTAACGACTTAAGATCTCATCCAAAGTAGGGACCTTTGCATTGTTATATTCAGATTGAGCTAGGTCTGGATGTTGCTTATTAAACCAACTACCGGCATCGAGTTTCTTTAATTCTGCTAAGGTATAATCTTCTACTCGTCCATGACCATTAGTAGTACGATTAACGGTTTCATCGTGCATAGCAACGAGGTGACCATCTTTCGTTCTTTGTAAATCAATTTCTATGTATGATGCACCTAATTCATTATGACTTTTATCATAGGCATTAAATGTATGTTCAGGCGCATAACCACTCGCTCCTCTATGAGCAATAGTCGTGTGAGCTTCACCAGTTAAATTTTTCTGCCATTGTGAATGACTTTGATTAGTATGATTAGGTGTTTGAGCTTGAGTTTGATTTTGAGATGAATCTGAAGTTTGAGTAGATTGACCATCTCCGCTTGCAAGTGCTGGTGTACTGACACTTAGCATAGATAAAGTGATTGTTGCAACTCCGACAGATACCCATTTATTTAATTTCAAAGTAATAACATCCTTTCAATTTGAGTGTTACTACTATCATGGCAATATTTTTAAATATGAGAAATAGAATTTACTGAATAATTAAATAACTCTCAAAGACTTAATATTCAATTCAAAATATATTAATAATTAACAAACTTTTTACATAGTTGAAGTTTTAAAAATATTAATAGTTTTGCTATGAAGTTTGAAATTAGCTTAATGCGATATATGTTTATATTTATCTGCATAGTTGGTGAAGACTCCGTCAATACCATAACGATTTAATCGTTTCATGTCGGAGATTTTATTAACAGTGAAAGGATGTATAATAAAACCTAAATCTTTTAAATAAACAGTGTTAGATTCATTTAGATCAGTATATTCTGGACTAATACATGTTGCGTAACTTCGGATATATTTTAAATCTTTATCTGTCAATTGTTCTAATTGGTGTTTTTTTAATAATCTAACTAATGGAATATGCTTATTTTGGTGATGCACTTTTAACAGACTATCTTCAGAAAAGGATTGAATCATAATATGACCATTGTTTAATGAGCTCTTATTTAATAAACCGTGCTTTTGAAGTGTTTGTAAAAGTTGTTCCTCCATTCCTGGGTAAACATTAGGTGATTTCGTTTCGATATAATAATTAGCTTGTTTACCATATCTTGATAGAATTTCATCTAAGGTTGGTACTTTGGCATTTTGATACTCTGGTTTAGCCATTTTAGGATGTAATTGATTAAACCGTGCACCGGCGTTAAGACCTTTAATTTGTGCAAGTGTTAAATCTTTGACTTTGCCATGTCCGTTAGTTGTTCGGTCAACAGAATCATCATGCATCGCTATGAGTTGACCATCTTTCGTTCTTTGCAGATCAATTTCAATGTATGAGGCGCCTATATCATAATGACTTTTATCATAGGCATTAAATGTATGTTCAGGCGCATAACCACTCGCGCCTCTATGCGCAATTGTTACAAATTTCTCATGTGTGGGATTGGTATGCCAATTTGAATGTTGACTAGTTTTGTTATTGAACTGTTCGGATTTAACACGGCTGTTTTGGAAGTGAGTATAAATAAACAGACTAATGAAAGACATAAATATCAAAAATAATGATAATAAAGTAATTTTAGGATGTTTAAACATAGATTGCCCTTTCTAATAATTTTTGAATACTTGATTATTATACTATAAGTTGATAGGCAATATAATTATAATTTAAAACAGTTGTCTTGATGTTTATGTTGGAAGATGTGAGGATTGGAGACTAAAACAAGGAGAGACAGTTTGTCTCTCCTTGTAAAATATATTATGAATTCATTAATTGTTGTGCAACTGATAGTTGGTGTTTAACTGCATCTTGACCTGTTGAACCATAACTCTTACGACGTTTTAAACAATTTTCAGGTTTTAAAAAGTCATAAATATCAGCTTCGATACTTTCATGATGTGATTGATAATCTTCTAAAGGTACATCGAGTAAATAAACACCCTTATTAATACAATCTAAGACGATTTTTCCAACAATTTCATGTGCTGTTCTAAATGGAACGTTCTTACTTACTAGATAATCCGCTAATTCAGTAGCATTTGAAAAATCTTTAGTAACTGTTTCATTTAAACGATTGGTATTTACCGTCATAGTATCTAGCATACCTTCAAATATTTTTAATGAACCTTTAATGGTATGAATCGCATCAAATAAGCCTTCTTTATCTTCTTGCATATCCTTATTATAAGCTAATGGCAACCCTTTGAGTGTTACTAACATACTCATTAAATGTCCTGTGGTACGTCCAACTTTACCTCTAATCAATTCAGCCATATCTGGATTTTTCTTTTGAGGCATGATGGAAGAGCCTGTAGAAAAGGCATCAGATAAAGTAATGAATTTAGCTTCATCTGTAGACCAAAAGATAATTTCTTCAGAAAATCTTGATAAATGAACCATAGTTAATGAGATATTATGCAAAGTTTCAACAATATAGTCACGGTCACTTACTGCGTCCAAACTATTTTCATAAACTGCACTAAAATTGAGTGATTTTTGTGTTTCATGACGATCAATAGGATGTGTTGTCCCACTTAATGCTGCTGCACCAAGAGGGGAGATATCGATTCTTTTCATACTATCTTGGAAACGTGATTTATCACGTTCTAACATCCAAAAGTAAGTCATAATGTGATGTGCAAATGAAATAGGTTGTGCACGTTGCAAGTGTGTATAACCAGGCATAATCGTATCGACATGTTGGTTAGCAATTGACAGTATTGTTTGTTGTAATGATTTAATTAATTCAATAATGCCATTTACTTCTTCTTTAGTATATAAATGCATATCTGTAGCTACTTGGTCATTTCTACTTCTTCCTGTGTGAAGTTTACCTCCAGCTTCGCCAACACGTTGAATCAGTTCATGTTCAATATTTAAATGAATATCTTCTAATGACGCTTTGAATGCTATTTTATTTTGATGTACGTCTTTTTGAATTGCTTTTAGCCCTTCGATAATTGTATGGGCTTCATCTTGACTGATAATATTTTGATTAGCGAGCATTGTAGCATGTGCTATACTGCCTTGTACATCTTGATCGATTAGATTTTGGTCGAAATCAATTGAAGCATTAAATTCATCAACCCATTCTTCTGGTTGTGCTTCAAATCTGCCTCCCCAAGCTTTATTACTCATTACTATAGCCTCCATGTAACATAGCATTGACTTGTGTTGGTAAACCATAAATATCGATAAATCCTACTGCAGCTTCTTGATTAAAGGCATCTTCTTTAGTGTAAGTCGCAAGTTTTTCATCATATAGTGTATATGGTGATTTTCTTCCATTTACAATCGCATTGCCTTTGAATAATTTAACTCTCACGTCACCTTCAACATATTGTTGTGTACTGTCAATAAATTGTTTAAGACTATCAGTCAATGGAGAGAACCATAGACCATTGTACACTTGTTCAGAAAATTGCTTTTCAATGACTGGTTTGAAGTGTGCCACGTCTTTAGTTAGGGTAATTGTTTCTAATGCTTTATGTGCTTTTAAGATAACTTCCGCACCTGGTGTTTCATAGATTTCTCTTGATTTAATACCTACTAATCTGTTTTCAACATGGTCAATTCTACCAATACCATGTTTACCAGCTAATTGATTTAAATAAAGGATTAAGTCATCTAAATTATAATCTTTACCATCGACTTGAACAGGTACACCATTTTTAAATGAAAGGATAATTTCATCAGCTTCATCAGGTGTATCTTCTAGTGCATTAGTTAAATCGAAGGCATCTTCAGGGGGAGCAGCATATGGATCTTCTAAAATACCGCATTCGTTAGCTCTACCCCATAAATTTTGATCGATGGAATAAGGTGAATCATAGTTAATAGAAACTGGAATATTATGTTTGATAGCATAATCAATTTCTTCTTCACGACTCCATGCCCATTCTCTTACTGGTGCAAATGCTTTTAAGTTAGGATTAAGTGCTTTAATAGCAACTTCGAAACGTACTTGGTCATTACCTTTACCTGTACATCCGTGAGCAATACCTACTGAATTTGTTTTTTCAGCAATTTCAACTAACTTTTTAGAGATTAGGGGACGAGATAATGCAGATACTAATGGATATGCATTTTCATACATTAAATTCCCTTTAATAGCATAGCTAACATAATCATCACTAAATTCTTTTGTTGCATCAATGATGTGACATTCTACAGCACCCATTTTTAATGCTTTGTCATGAACAAGGTCTAAATCTTTACCTTCTCCTACATCTAAGCAACAAGCGACTACGTCGTATCCTTTGTCAATTAACCATTGTACTGCAACGCTTGTATCTAATCCTCCGGAATAGGCTAAAACGATTTTCTCTTTCATATTTACACCTCAAATTATTTTCAGAATTTTAATATAAATTCATCATAGCAAATTCTTGATGAAAAATAAACCATAAAACTACATAAATATACATTTTAGGTAAAACTTTTTAGAATAGAAATACATGTAATAGTTGGTATGCAGGCATTTTAATTAATTAATAATTTTTAGAAAATTGTATAAAGAAGGAAGGTTGTTTAAATGATTTAAGAAGATGACACTGAAAATTCACTTTTTGAATATAAAATAGAGACTTGTGAATTGAATAGCATATACAAACTTAGTAGAATTAAAGTAGTAAAACATAGGAGGCTTTTTAGATGACTCATATTCAATTAGATTATGGTAAGACTTTAGAATTTTTTGGAGAACATGAATTAGAACAACAAAAAGATATCGTGAAGACATTACACAAAACGATACATGAAGGAACTGGTGCAGGAAATGATTTCTTGGGTTGGGTAGACCTTCCAGTTGATTATGATAAAGAAGAGTTTTCAAGAATTGTAGAAGCTTCTAAACGTATTAAAGCAAATTCTGACGTGTTAGTTGTTATTGGTATTGGTGGCTCATACCTTGGTGCACGTGCTGCTATTGAAATGCTAACATCTTCATTTAGAACAAATAATGACTATCCTGAAATTGTTTTTGTAGGTAATCATTTATCATCAAGCTATACAAAAGAATTAGTAGATTATTTAGCTGACAAAGATTTCTCTGTAAACGTCATTTCTAAATCTGGTACAACTACAGAACCAGCAGTTGCATTCCGTTTGTTCAAACAATTAGTTGAGAATAAATATGGCAAAGAAGAAGCTAAAAAACGTATCTTTGCTACAACAGATAAACAAAAAGGTGCATTAAAACAATTAGCTACAAATGAAGGTTATGAAACATTTGTAGTCCCTGATGATGTAGGTGGCCGTTATTCAGTGTTAACTGCTGTAGGTTTATTACCAATCGCAGCTGCAGGTATTAATATTGAAGCGATGATGATTGGTGCAGCAAAAGCACGTAAAGAATTATCTTCTGACAAATTAGAAGAAAATATTGCTTATCAATATGCAACAATCCGTAACCTTCTATATAGCAAAGGTTATACAACTGAAATGCTTATCAACTATGAACCGTCAATGCAATATTTCAATGAATGGTGGAAACAATTATTTGGTGAATCAGAAGGTAAAGACTTTAAAGGTATTTATCCTTCAAGTGCTAACTACACTACTGATTTACATTCATTAGGACAATACGTTCAAGAAGGTCGTCGTTTCTTATTTGAAACAGTTGTTAAAGTGAATCATCCAAAACATGATCTTACTATTGAAGAAGATAGTGACGATTTAGATGGATTAAATTATCTTGCTGGTAAAACAATTGATGAAGTTAATACAAAAGCGTTTGAAGGTACATTATTAGCACATACTGATGGTGGCGTACCTAATATCGTTGTTAACATTCCACAATTAGATGAAGAAACATTTGGCTATGTCGTGTACTTCTTCGAACTTGCATGTGCTATGAGTGGTTATCAATTAGGTGTAAATCCATTCAATCAACCTGGTGTAGAAGCGTATAAACAAAATATGTTTGCTTTACTTGGTAAACCAGGATTTGAAGATATGAAAAAAGATCTTGAAGCAAGATTATAAGTCATCAATTACAAAGAAAAATAATCATTTTAAATGATTTAAATATAATTGAAATAATACCGATGGAACATAATGTGTTTCATCGGTATTTATATTGATATAGAGAATCATCTACGCCTAAAGATGTATTTATTGAATTTAAAAAGATAGTTGTTTCAAAAAGCTATAATTACAACTATAATAAATATAGTAATGTTTACCGAAGAAAGGATTTGGGATTTTGTCGTTTGAACAGTTAGAAGAATGGTTTGATTTATTTCGGCAATTTGGATATATTCCAGGCTTTGTGCTCATTTATTTTCGTGCAATTATTCCAATATTACCGCTAACGTTATATGTCATATTAATTATGCATACATATGGTTCTATAGTAGGTATTATCATATGTTGGCTAGGTATCGTTTCCGGTACTTTTACTATGTTTTTAATTTTTAAACGATTAGTCAACACAAAAAAGATGAAGCAATTTAAAACTAAACGATCTGTACAACGATTAATTAGTTTTATTGATAGACAAGGTTTAATACCATTATTTATATTATTATGCTTTCCATTTACACCAAATACATTGATTAATGTAGTGGCAAGCCTTTCACATATTAAAACAAAGTATTATTTTATTGTATTAACTTTATCTAAATTGATTTCTATCACTGTATTAGGGATAATGGGACGAGAAGTAACGACTATTTTCACTAATCCGATAAGAGCAATTGTGACTATACTTTTTTTCATCATACTTTGGTTTATTAGTAAAAGGGTAGAAAAGCATTTTATGGGCTCTACTAAGGAGTGAAAAAGTGAAAACTGTTATTAAATATTTGATTTCCTTAATATTTGCGATTATTATTGTACTGTTCATTCAAACATTCGTTATTAGAGGAGCCATCGTTTCCGAAGACAATATGTCACCTACAATAATTAAAGGTGATAGATTAATTGTTAATAAAATTAAAGTTACATTTAATTTATTAGATACTGGTGATATTATCATGTATAAAAATGATGGGCATACTCATTTTGGTAGGATTATAGGTAAACCAGGTCAATCTATTGAAATAAGGAATAATAAAATTTATCGTGACGATAGAGAAATTAAAGATAAATTTGCGGAAAATAGACAATTAAACAACTTTTCATTAAGAGATATGAAATATTCTGATGGCGATATCATTTCACCTAAACATTATTTTGTGTTAAATGATAATGATCATAATCAATCAGACTCAAGACGCTATGGTTTAATTGATAAACAGAATATTATTGGAGATATAAGTATTAAATATTATCCGTTTGAAGCATTTACGACAGATTTTAAATGAATATAAGAGGTGTCTAATTTGAAAAAAGAAATTATGGAGTGGGTTATTGCCATAGCGGTGGCTTTAGCATTAGTATTTTTAATAGGAAAATTTGTTGGTCAACCGTATACAATTAAAGGTGATTCAATGGATCCAACATTAAAAGATGGTGAACGCGTAGTTGTTAATATTATGGGCTATAAAATAGGTGATGTGAAAAAAGGTAACGTCATCGTTTTCCATGCTAACAAGAAAGATGATTACGTAAAACGTGTGATTGGTGTACCTGGTGATAAAGTACAATATAAAAAAGACCAATTATACATTAACGGTAAGAAACAAGATGAACCTTATTTAAATTATAATGAGAAACGTAAGCAAATTGAATATATTACTGGTACTTTCCAAGTGAAAGACTTAGCTAATGCAAATCCTAAATCTAACGTGATACCTAAAGGTAAGTACTTAGTATTAGGTGACAATCGTGAAGTAAGTAAAGACAGTCGTTCATTCGGCTTAATCGATAAGGATCAAATTGTTGGTAAAGTATCATTTAGATTCTGGCCATTAAATGAATTTAAATTTAACTTTAATCCAGATAATACTAAAAATTAATACGATTTAAAGTGGTAGATGTTGTAATGATGTCTACCGCTTTTTTCATTTTACGCTACTTTGCCAGGGGAGTGGGGCCCCAAACATAGAGAATTTCAAAAAGAAATTCTACAAGCAATGCAAGTTGGGGTTACGACGAAATCTCAATATTAATTTAAATTAAAGGTTCACCCTAGCTAAAGCTAGTGCGCAAGAAACACTAACATTTTATAAAAATGTAGTGTTTCTATGTGTTAAAATGTTGTCAAAGGAGTGAGGGTTATAATGGAATTAAATGCATATATTGGGAGAGCTGGTACTGGTAAATCCACAGCAATGGTTGATGAAATTAAAGATAAAATGAAACGTGACCCACTTGGGGATCCAATTATTTTAATCGCTCCAACACAAAGTACATTTCAATTTGAACAAGCATTTGTTAATGACAATTCACTGAATGGTAGTTTAAGAACAGAAGTACTTCATTTTGAAAGATTAAGTCATAGAGTATTCCAAGAAGTTGGGGGCTTCAAGGAACAACGTTTATCTAAGGCTGCGACAGAAATGATGATTTATCATCTAGTACAACAATTTCAAGATGATATGAAATTATATCGTTCGCAAGCTAAATATTTTGGATTTAGTGAAAAGTTAGCAGAACAAATTCAAGATTTTAAAAAGTATTCTGTTTTGCCAGAGCAAATTGATGAATTTTTAAATACGCATCATGTTCAAACGAGAACAAAGCATAAATTAGAAGATATATCTTTAATATATAAGCAATTTGAATCGAGAATGCATGGACAATTTATTACAGTAGAGGATTCATTGCGTCAATTTATTACACAAATGGATCAATCTGAGTGGTTGAAACGATCAGAAATATACATAGATGGCTTCCACAACTTTTCAACTTTAGAATATGAAATGATACAAGCATTAGTAAAGAATGCTAAAAAAGTAACGGTATTACTCACTACTGACGGGAATAAAGATGCTTTTAGTTTATTTAGAAAGCCCTCAGAAGTACTCACGCATCTCGAAGATATAGCACAAGACTTGCATATCCAATTAAATAAAAACTTCTTTACAGATATTTATCGATTTGAAAATAATGACTTAAAATCATTAGAGTCACAATTCGATGCATTACAAATCATACCTCAAAAATCAGAAGGATTTATAGATATTTTTGAATCATCAAGTATGAGAGAAGAAATAAATGAAATAGCACGTCAAATACTTAAAGACACACGTGATAATCAATTACGTTTTCAAGATATTGCAATCCTTTATAGAGATGCATCTTATGCGGATTTATTTGAATCAATTTTACCGTTATATCAAATTCCATTTAACATCGATACAAAGCGTTCAATGACACATCATCCTATTATGGAAATGATTCGTTCATTAATCGAAGTCATCCAATCTAATTGGCATATCAATGCCATGATGCGTTTATTGAAAACCAATGTACTCACAGATCAATTTAAAAATAGTACCCATCTTATAGATTTATTGGAAAACTTTGCGATAGAACGCGGAATATATGGAAAAAGATGGTTAGATGATGAGTTATTTAACATAGAAAACTTTAGAAAAATGGGGCGCAAAGAACATCAACTGACTCAAGAAGAAAGAGACACATTTGAACAAGTAGTCAAATTAAAAACAGATGTCATCGATAAAATTTTACATTTTGAACAAGCCATGAATGAAGGAAAAACAGTACGAGATTTTGCGACGGCATTTTATGAGAGTATGGAATATTTTGAATTACCGAATCATTTGATGACTGAGAGAGATATGCTAGATAATGATGGTTATCATGAACAAGCTGAAGAAATTGATCAAATTTGGAACGGATTAATACAGATTTTAGATGACTTGGTGACAGTCTTTGAAAATGAAAATATGTCATTATCTCGTTTCTTAGAAGTGTTTGATATAGGATTAGAACAATTAGAATTTGTTATGATTCCACAAACACTAGATCAAGTAAGTATTGGTACCATGGATTTAGCAAAAGTAGATAATAAAAAGCATATCTATCTTGTAGGTATGAATGATGGTTCAATGCCACAACCCATTTCTTCTTCTAGTTTAATTAGTGACGATGAAAAGAAAATATTTGAAGAAAATGCTCAAATCGAATTAAGTCCTACGGCAGATATTTTACAAATGGATGAAGCATTTGTATGTTATATCGCTATGACTAGAGCAACTTCTAAAGTGACATTTTCATATAGTTTAATGGGGGCATCAGGTGATGAAAAAGAAATGAGTCCATTTCTCGCTCAAATTAAAGATATTTATCAAGACTTGGATGCAGTTAATATCCATCAGATGCATCAAGCGTACCCAATGTCTTTAATTGAAAATGTGCATCAAACTAAAATTAATTTGTTTGAAGCGCTGAGAGCGTGGTTAGACGAAGAAATTGTAGCAGAGACATGGATAGATGCGTACCAAGTTATGCGAGATGACGAGCGTTTAAATAAAGACCTAGATTATTTAATGACTTCATTAACTTACGATAATGAAACTACACAACTTAATGAAACACTGGCGCAAGATTTATATGGTAAAACCATCAATGCAAGTGTATCGAGATTTGAAGGGTATCAACAGTGTCCATTTAAACACTACGCTTCACATGGCTTACGATTAAATGAACGCACAAAATATGAACTACAGAATTTTGATTTAGGTGATATCTTCCATTCTGTATTGAAATACATTTCGGATCGTATCAATGGCGATTTTAAACATTTAGATCAAAAGAAAATCAAGGCATTAACTACTGAAGCATTAGAAACTATTCTACCTAAAGTACAATTTAATTTACTAAATTCGTCTGCTTATTATCGATATTTATCACGAAGAATAGGTGCCATTGTAGAGACGACACTTAATGCACTAAAATATCAAGGCGATTATACAAAATTCAAACCACAACAATTTGAAACAGGTTTCCGTAAAAAGCCTAAATCTGATGATGAGTTAATTGCACAATCATTAACAACTAAACAAGGTGTACCCATTAATATCAGAGGTCAAATTGATCGTATTGATACGTATACTAAAGATAATCAAAGCTATGTTAATATTATCGATTATAAATCGTCAGAAAGCAGTGCCACACTTGATTTAACCAAAGTGTATTATGGCTTACAAATGCAGATGATGACGTATATGGACATTGTGCTACAAAATCAAGATAGATTAGGATTAACAGATATAGTTAAGCCAGGAGGATTACTATATTTCCATGTTCATGAGCCAAGATTAAAATTGAAAAACTGGTCGGAAATTGATCAAGAGAAAATAGAAAAAGATTATATTAAATCATTTAAAATGAGTGGATTAGTTAATAGTGACGAAGATGTTTTAGATGCATTAGATATCCGTTTAGAACCTAAATTCAAATCTGATATTGTGCCAGTAGGGTTAACGGCTAAAGGTGCTATTAGTAAATCTGGTAGTCAAGTTGCTGATGAAAAAACAATTTATAAATTTATAGAACATAATAAAAATAACTTTATTGATACAGCAACACATATTATGGATGGTCACACAGAAGTATCACCACTTAAATATAAACAAACATTGCCGTGCCAATTTTGTAGTTATCAATCAGTATGTCATGTGGATGGTATGATTGATAGTAAACGATATCGCACAGTTGATGAATCGATTAATCCAATAGAAGCAATACAACAAATGGAAGAAAATGGAGGTGAAAATGAATGATACCTACAAAACCTAAAGATGTTATTTGGACAGATGCACAATGGCGTAGTATTTATGCGAAAGGTCAAGATACTTTAGTAGCGGCTGCTGCAGGATCCGGGAAAACGGCTGTCCTTGTAGAAAGAATTATTCAACGAATTTTAAGGGATGAAATTGATGTTGACCGCTTATTAGTTGTAACATTTACGAATTTAAGTGCTAGAGAGATGAAACATCGTGTGAATCAACGTATACAACAGGCTTCCATAGAAGATCCAAATAACGAACATTTAAAAAATCAACGTATCAAAATACATCAAGCACAGATATCCACTTTGCATAGTTTTTGTTTAAAATTAATTCAACAACATTATGATGTATTGGATATCGATCCGAATTTTAGAACGAGTAGTGAAGCGGAGAATATTCTACTTTTAGAACAAACGATTGATGAAGTATTAGAACAACATTATGATAAGTTAAATCCTGATTTTATTGATTTAACAGAGCAATTATCAAATGATCGTAGTGATACACAATTTAGAAATATGATTAAACACTTATATTTCTTTAGTATTGCTAACCCTGATCCATTCGAATGGTTAAATCAACTATCTGCACCATACCACGATGAAACACAACAAGATGATTTATTAAAATTATTAAACGATTTAGCAATGATCTTTATTAATGCTGGTTATGAATCGCTTGAAAAAAGTTATGAATTATTTTCAATGATGGAAGGTGTTGAGAAACAATTAGAAGTTATTGAAAAAGAACGTCGATTTATGCGTGATTTATATAATAATGATCAACTACAGGTGGATGTACTTGTTAATCACCAATTTGTAAGTCGATTTCCTAGTATTAGCGCTAAAATTAAAGAAGAAAATGCGATGATGCTCGACGCTTTAGAAGACGCGAAAGCCTCATATGATAAATATAAAGACATGATTAATAAAGTGAAAAATGATTATTTTTCAAGAACTCCAGAAGAATTAAAACGTGATATGCAATTACTTGCGCCACGTGTGAACTATCTTTCAGAAATTGTGAAAGATGTTATCCATGATTTTAGTAAGCATAAGAGAAGTCGAAATGTATTAGATTTTGCTGATTACGAACATTTTGCACTTCAAATTTTAACCAATGAAGATGGCACACCGTCTGCCATTGCTGAAATGTATCGTCAACATTTTTCTGAAATATTAGTAGATGAGTACCAAGACACAAACCGAGTACAAGAGAAAATTTTATCTTGTATTAAAACGGGTGATGAATCGAATGGTAATTTATTTATGGTTGGTGATGTAAAACAATCCATTTATAAATTTAGACAAGCAGATCCTAGCTTATTTATTGAAAAATATAATCGATTTAATGTTGATGGATATGAGGCAGGAATGCGTATTGATTTATCACAGAATTTCCGTTCTCGTAAAGAAGTGTTATCTACTACTAATTATTTATTTAAGCATATGATGGATGAAGCGGTAGGAGAAATCACTTATGATGACGCAGCTCAATTATATTATGGTGCACCTTTTGATGAAGTTAATCATAATGTAGAATTACGTACATTAGTTGAAGCTAGCTCGGAAAATAGTAAATTAACGGGTACTGAGCAAGAAGCTAATTATATCGTTGAACAAGTAAAAGATATTTTAGAACATCGAAAAGTCTATGATATGAAAACAAATACGTATCGACCAGCAACGTATAAAGATATCGTTATTCTAGAACGAAGTTATGGCCAAGCACGTAATTTACAGCAAGCATTTAAAGATAATGATATCCCATTCCATGTCAATAGTAGGGAAGGATATTTTGAACAAACAGAAGTACGTTTAATATTATCGTTTCTTCGTACAGTTGATAATCCATTACAAGATATTTATTTAGTCGGGTTAATGCGTTCAGTGATTTATCAATTTACAGAAGATGAATTAGCTAATATTCGCGTATTTAGTCCGAATGATGATTATTTTTATCAATCGATTCAACAATATATAAAAAATGATATGGCTAATAAAAAATTAGTAACTAAGTTAAAACGATTTTTAGCTGATATTCAACATTATCAAGACTATAGTCAGCGCTATCCTGTTTATCAATTAATTGATAAATTCTATAATGACCATTATGTGATTCAATATTTTAGTGGTCTTATCGGTGGTAGAGGTCGTCGAGCAAATCTTTATGGTTTATTTAATAAAGCGATTGAATTTGAGAATTCAAGTTTCCGAGGTTTATATCAATTCATTAGATTTATTGACGAGTTGATTGATAGAGGTAAGGATTTCGGTGAAGAAAATATTGTTGGTCCAAATGATAATGTGGTTAGAATGATGACCATTCATAGTAGTAAGGGCTTGGAATTTCCATTTGTCATTTATTCAGGACTATCTAAAAGATTTAATAAAAATGATCTGAGTAGACAAGTTGTATTGAATCAAAAATATGGTTTAGGTATGGATTATTTCGATGTTAATGAAGATATCGCGTATCCTTCATTATCTTCAGTGGCTTATAAGGCAATTAATGAGAAGGAAATGATCTCTGAGGAAATGCGTTTAATTTATGTTGCATTAACTCGTGCCAAAGAGCAATTGATTCTGATAGGTAGGGTGAAAGATGAAAAAGAATTAGGTAAATTAGAAAGATTGCCAATTTCGGGAAACCATCTTGCAGTTAACGAACGTTTAACTGCACCAACGCCATTTACTATGATTTATAGTATTTTAGCTAAATATCAATCTTCAAGTATTACAAATGATCAAAAATTTGAATCAAACATAGAACAATTAGATAGCAATGTTAAACCAAGAGTGAATCTATATGTAGACAACTTCGAAGATATATCAACAGAGACTCTAGTATCAGAAAGTGAACTAAGAACTGTAGAAGATATTGAAAATGATCAAAGCGGTAATGATGACATCAAAGCTAAAATTAAGGAAAAACTAATATTTGAATATCCATACCAAAAGGATATTGAAAAACCATCTAAACAATCTGTATCTGAATTGAAGCGTCAATTGGAAACAGAGGAAAGTGGTACAAATTATGATCGAGTGCGTCAATACCGTATTGGTGTGTCAACATACGAAAGACCAAAGTTTTTAAGTCAACAAGGTAAACGTAAGGCTAATGAAGTGGGGACATTAATGCACACAGTAATGCAGCATTTGCCGTTTAAAATGAGTAGATTGACTGAAACAGAGTTAGATGAATATATCGATCGTCTAATAGAAACTAATATTATTGAATCTGACGCTAAAGAGGATATTAGATTTAAAGAAATTATGTCATTCATTCAGAGTGATTTATACATGAATATTGCCAATGCAGATCAAGTTTACCGAGAGTTACCATTTGTAGTGAATCAATCGAAAGTTGATCAGATAGAGTTGGAAGATGAGGGTGTATCGATTATTCAAGGTATGATTGACTTGATTTACGTGAGTGAAGGTCAATATTACTTTGTAGACTATAAGACAGATGCATTCAATCGACGAAAAGGGCTAACAGATGAGGAAATCGGACAGCAATTGAAAGATAAATATCAAATTCAGATGAAATATTATCGCAATACATTAGAAACGATTCTTCAAACAAAAGTTAAAGGTTATCTATACTTCTTTAAGTTTGGCATGTTAGAAATAGATGATCATGAATGATTTCTAGCCATCCTAATAAAGTATGATAACCAATCTGTAGAAACTTTCTTAATTTTCTTACTTATATATTTGTTATTTCATGCTTATTATAGTTATAATATGTATTAAGATATAGATGAGGAGTTGATTATGAATGAAATTTTTATCATTCAAGCATAATGACAGAACTTCATACGGTGTTAAAGTTAAACGTGAAGATGCTGTTTGGGATTTAACATTAGTATTTGCTGATTTTGCGGAAAGTGATTTTCATCCAAAAACATTATTAGCAGGTTTACAACAAAACCAAACGTTAGATTTCCAAGAACAAGTACGTAAAGCAGTTGTTGCTGCAGAAGATAGTGGTAAAGCTGAAGATTATAAAATTTCATTTAATGATATTGAGTTTTTACCACCAGTTACCCCACCGAATAACGTTATTGCATTCGGTCGTAACTATGAAGACCATGCAAGTGAATTGAACCATGAAGTACAACGTTTATACGTATTTACTAAAGCTGCGTCATCATTAACAGGTGATAGTGCTACAATTCCAAATCATAAAGATATTACAGATCAATTAGACTATGAAGGGGAATTAGGTATTGTCATTGGTAAATCTGGTGAGAAAATTCCTAAAGCGCTAGCATTAGACTATGTTTATGGTTATACAATTATTAATGATATTACAGACCGTAACGCCCAAAATAATCATGACCAAGCATTTTTATCTAAAAGTTTAACTGGCGGTTGCCCAATGGGACCATATATCGTTACGAAGGATGAACTTCCTACTCCTGAAAATGTTAACATTGTAACAAAAGTTAATAATGAAATTCGTCAAGATGGTAATTCTGGTGAAATGATCTTAAAAATTGACGAATTAATCGAAGAAATTTCTAAATATGTTGCTTTACATCCTGGTGATATTATTGCGACTGGTACGCCAGCTGGTGTGGGTGCAGGTATGCAACCACCACAATTCTTACAACCAGGTGACGAAGTAAAAGTAACAATTGATAATATTGGTACTTTAACAACTTATATTTCAAAATAATTGATGAAATTGTATTATTTTAAATAACAAGGTAGCTATCTTGAAGTAATTAAACTTCAATGATAGCTACCACTTTTATGTTATGATAATTAAAGTAAATATATTAGTGGGGGGGACATTGTCTTGTTACATGTTCATATTTTAAGTTGGGTATTAGCAATTATTTTATTTATTGCTACATACTTAAACATTTCAAAAGTACAAGGAGCATCACCATATTTTAAACCTTTACAAATGTTGCTAAGATTATTTATGGTATTAGCGCTTATTTCTGGATTCTGGGAATTAATTAAAGAATTCGCAGCAGCAAGCCATGGTGAAGGTGGCAATCATATGCTACTTACATTGAAAATGCTTTGTGGCTTGGGTGTATTAGCATTGATGGAAGTTTCGATTGCTAAGAGAAAGAAACATGAAAATAGTGATAAATTATTCTGGATGACAATTGCATTAATTATCGTAACAATTGCAATCGGTATCATTCTTCCTTGGGGACCAATTAGTAAGATGTTCGGTTTAGGATAATAAGGTATAAACCATGTTTATGTAAGAAAATAAAGCAAGTCGATTCAATCTAATCATTGAATCGACTTGCTTTTTACTTTATTTATTGTGCTTTGTAACCAATCATATTGATTAAATCTTTAGGATGACTATATGGTGGAGCGTAGGCAACTTCGAATTCTGTTAATTCATCAACTGTTATATTATTTTGCATCGCCATTGATAAAACATCAATTCGTTTATCTACGCCTTCTTGACCAACTGCAGCTGCACGTATGATTACTCTTGTTTCTTCATCATAATAAACTCTTAAATGTAAGGGTGTATTACCTGGGTAATAACCTGCATGTGCACCTTGCTTCGTTTCAACCATTTTATAATTAAAGTGAGATAACTCATCAGGTTTGACGCCAACACTAGCAAATGTATAATTAAAGAATTTTACAATATTTGCGCCAAGATAACCTTTAAATTTGATATTGCTTTTTCCAACAAGTTGTTCTGCGATTATACTGGCAGCACGATGAGCACCCCAAGCAAGAGGTACATTAGCTTTTAAGTCAACATGTCTATAATGGGATGAGATTACATCGCCTAATGCATAGATATTATGAATATTTGTTTGGAAATAATCATTAACCGGTATAAAACCCTTGTCATCAATTTGGATATTAGATGACTTAATAAATTCAGAATTAGGTTTTGTACCGATACCTTCAATGATGATATCGAACTGTTCTTTCTTACCAGATTTGAATGAAACGTCATGACCATTGATATCAGTGATTTCTTCATTTAAACGATACTCAATATGTTTTTCTTCTAGTTCTTCAAAGATAGGTTGATTCATATCTTGATCCATTAATTTATTTACTTGTTCGGAGCGATGAATAAGTGTGATATCTAATCCACGTTGATATAAATTTTCAAGTACTTCAAGCGAAATATAGCCGGCACCTACAATAAGTGCTTTATGAACGTCATGAGTATCAATATATTCATTAATTGCATCAGTATCTTCTAAATTTCTTAAAGTAAAGGCCATGTCAGTATTAAAGTTAAGTCGATTGGCACTGCAACCAGGACTAAGTATTAAATAATCATAGTGTTCTTCAAATGTTTCGTCACTAGTTCTATTTTTCACAGTAACAGTTTGACGCGTATCATTAACTGCTATGACTTCATGATATGTTTTTACATTAATTTGCTTTTTATCATAAAAGGATTCAGGTGTATATGCTAAAACTTTCTCTCTTTCAGTGATTGTATCGCTCAAATAATAAGGTAAAGCACAATTTGCAAAGCTCATATCTCTATCTTTTTCAAATACAGTAATCTCACTACTTTGATCTAAACGTCTAATTTGGCTAGCACAAGTAGCACCACCTGCTACAGCACCAACTACAACAATTTTACTCATTTGACAACCTCCTTATATCATAAAAATGCTGAGATAGTATCGTGTCACCATCTCAGATTGATTTAACATCTCGTTCTATGAATAATAACGGATATTTAAATTAAAGAAGTCATTTAAATATCTACCAATACCATCATCGTTGTTACTAAATGTAGTTTCATTTGCTATATCTTTTAGTTCTTGTAAACCATTATCCATAGCAACACCATGTTGTGCGTATTTAATCATTTCAATATCATTATCTTCGTCACCGAAAGCAATAATATATTGTGGATCAATATTTAAAAACTGTCTGACTTGTTCAATACCACGCGCTTTATTAATGCCACGTTTAACGATTTCTATCACTGGGAAAGGCGCGCCCCAACGACGATGTTCTATATTTTCAGCATAAAAATGAGTTAATTTATCTTTTATTTCTGGAATTTTACTTTCTTCTGCTTCTACTAAAAGTGATGTAGGTGCTTCATTAAGTTGTTCAAGTAAGTTACCAGTTTGTATTCTCGGATTCCCCATAGAGAACCCTTCAAATAAGCGTGGATCATGATTATTGATAAAAACATAATCTTTTACTTCTGCAATGATATTAGTCACTTGAAATTGTTGTAACTTTTCAATGATATTTTTTGACATATCAATGTCTAATACTTCATGTATTGTTTTGAATTCATCAGATTTAGGATGATGTACATAAGCACCATTAAAATTCACAACCGGTGTATCCATGTTTAACTCATGATAATATATTTGGCTCGCTCGATAAGGACGTCCAGTCGCTATCATAATGGAGTGACCACGTTGTTGTAATTCAGTTAACACTTGTTTCGTATAATTCGAAATTTCTTTATTATCATTTAATAATGTTCCATCTAAGTCTAAGCAAATTAAATAAGGTTGCATAAATATCTCCTTATGTCGTTTTAATATATTGTAGTTGTATCATAGCATTTTATTGGCGTTTTGTCGGATATTTGATATATTAGTATAAAGATAAATATAGAGAGGTGATACTAATGGAAGAGGCGTTAAAAGATAGTATCCTAGGGGCTCTAGAAATGGTAATCGACCCTGAATTAGGCATTGATATTGTTAATTTAGGTTTAGTATATAAAGTTGATGTGGATGATGAAGGACTTTGTACTGTTGAGATGACATTAACTTCTATGGGTTGTCCTTTAGGACCGCAAATTATCGAACAAATTAAAACTGTTTTAGCAGAGATTCCAGAAATTCAAGATACTGAAGTAAACATTGTATGGAGTCCACCATGGAATAAAGACATGATGTCTAGATATGCAAAAATTGCACTAGGCGTTGGATAATCTTTATGACAAAGAATAAGAATGGTCATGTAGTTTAATGCACGAATCGTGTATAGGATACTATGTGCCATTCTTTTTTATTTTTGAGACGTATGGCCATTCATATATAAGTCAAAATCTAACGTATTATTCCTAAATATAAAAAAATTCTTTGGAAAATTATCAGAAAAACAAATCGTCATTAAAAATATAGTATTCATTTAGTATTTAAATTGAATTTATATTACGATTGTATTACAATATTTAAGACTGATTGTAACTAGAACACAATAAATTTAAGTTGTGAATAAATTGTCAGAAGAGTAATCTTAGTCAATCTTTACAGATTATTAAAGTTAAATCTGTTTTGAAAATATTGATTTATACATTTTGTTAGACATACATATCTCTTTTAACTTAAGACTCGAATGACGTATTTATACAGATTAATCATATTATTAATAAATCTGTTTTAAACGAAATTCGAAATGACTCTATGGGGAAGAAAGTGAAATATGGAAAAGGAATATAAAAGAACTAAAACTAGGGGTAAGCGATTAAGATATATGCCTGGTTTAGATGGATTAAGGGCGATAGCCGTTATCGGCATTATCATTTACCATCTAAATAAGCAATGGTTGACAGGCGGCTTTTTGGGTGTAGATACATTTTTTGTAATTTCAGGTTATTTAATCACAAGTTTATTATTAAAAGAGTATGAAGAAACGGGTATCATTAATTTAAAGAATTTCTGGTTACGTCGATTAAAGCGTCTAGTACCAGCAGTATTAGTTTTATTATTAGTAGTAGGTATAGCCACATTACTATTCAAATCTGAAGATATAGTTAGAGTGAAACATGATATTATAGCTGCTATATTCTATGTATCAAATTGGTGGTATATAGCTAAAGATGTTAACTACTTTGAACAGTTCTCATTCATGCCATTAAAACATCTTTGGTCGTTAGCGATAGAGGAACAATTTTATTTATTTTTCCCTGTCGTTTTAATTACATTATTGCTAACTATAAAGAAATATCGCAATATTACATTAATTTTTTGGATTATTTCATTATTATCACTCATGCTAATGATTGTGATTTCACAACCACATCTTAATCATTCTAGAGTGTATTTTGGAACTGATACGAGACTACAAACATTATTATTAGGTGTGATTTTAGCTTTCTTATGGCCACCATTTAAGCTAAAGGCTGAACCACCTAAAGTGTTACAGCGAGCGATAGACGGCGTAGGATTATTTGGACTGGCCTTTTTAATCTTATTGTTCTTTACAGTTCAAGATGAAAGCGACTGGATATATGATGGTGGATTTTATATTATTTCTGCTATGACGTTGTTGATAATCGCAAGTGTTGTTCATCCATCTACATTAGTATCGAAGTTATTAGGTAATCCATTATTTGTTTATATCGGTAAACGTTCATATAGTTTATATTTATGGCATTTCCCTATTATTAGCTTTGTACATAGTCATTTTATTGCAGGTCAAATTCCATTCTATGTTTACATTGTGGATATTATTTTAACAGTATTATGTGCTGAAGCTTCTTATAGATATATCGAAACACCATTTAGAAAAGAAGGTTTAAAGGCATTTACGTTGAAACGTAAATACAAACCTGCACTTATAAGAACGATTGCAATTATGATATGTATCATTCCATTTGCATTTATTATGGGTGGTGCGTTTGATGGTTTAGGAAAAGATAAAATCGATCAAAAATCAAATTCATTTAATACTGATTTAGAAGATAAATATTTAATAAGAATGATTCCAATAGATAAAATTGGCCAAAAAAATAGTAAGGACACAGATGTGTATACTGATATTAGTCCATTGTTAATCGGTGATTCGGTAATGGTAGATATTGGTGAGAACTTTAAAGATAGGGTACCTAAAGCTAAAATTGATGGTAAGGTTGGTCGTAATTTGTATCAAGCTATTCCACTAGTAGAAGCTAATTATAAACAATATAATAAAAAAACAGACCAAGTTATTTTAGAATTAGGTACTAATGGAGATTTTAATAAAAAGCAACTTGATGATTTAATTAATAAATTTGGAGATGCGCAAGTATATTTGGTCAATACTAGAGTACCAAGAGGGTACGAGGATCATGTCAATAAACTAATGGCAGATGCAGCTAAAGAAAAAAGTAATGTAACATTAATCGATTGGTATAAAAGATCAGAAGGACATACAGAATACTTTGCGCCAGATGGCATACATTTAGAACATAGTGGTGTAGAAGCCTTAACAGATGAAATTTTAAGTAAGATTAAAAAGAAATAATCATCCAACAAATTAATAAATCAAACTAATCATACGTGTTTGACTTTACTAAAATATATTGAATGGTGAATAAATTTATAAAGAAAGCCCGAGATAAATAGATATCTCGGGTTATTTTCTATTATTTAACGAAACAGTTAAATATAGTTATTAATGCTTTGTTTGTTGTTTGAATTATTGGGAAATAGAATAATAAAAGGTTTGATTCATCACATTTGATATTAAAAATAAACCTAAAAAATATTACAAAAAACAAGCTTAAGTTGTTGATAATTTATTAGAAGGGGACTATAATATAGTTAAGGTCAAAGAAAGTCAAAGTCAAATCGAAATTTTTTTACCTTTGACCGACTCTAAAATAATAGAGGTGAAAACAATTGGATATCAATAAAATGACATATGCTATACAAGGTTCATTACAAAGAGCCATTGAGTATAGTAAAGAATTTGAATTACAAAATATCGAAATTGAAGCAATTTTAAAAGCGACATTAAATGAAAGTGAAAGTTTAATTAAGAGTGTTCTAGAACGTGCAAATATTGATGTAGAAGAACTAGAAAAAGCTTATGATAATAAATTAAAAGCTTATCCAACTGTACAAGGAGATAATGTACAGTATGGTCAATATATAAGTGCAAAAGCGAATGAATTGATGAATAAATCTGAAACATATATGAATGAATATGATGATGAATTTATTTCAATGGAACATGTACTTCGTGCAGCAATGGACATTGATCAAACTACACAAAACTTTATAGGTAATAAAACTGAAGTGGTTAAAGAAATTATTAATAAAATAAGAGGGGGAAATCATGTGACTAGTCAGAACCCAGAAGTAAATTATGAAGCATTAGAAAAATATGGACGTGACTTAGTAGAAGAGGTACGTCAAGGTAAAATGGATCCGGTCATTGGCCGTGATGAAGAAATTCGTAACACAATTCGTATATTAAGTCGTAAAACAAAAAACAATCCAGTGCTAATTGGTGAACCAGGTGTTGGTAAAACAGCGATTGTCGAAGGATTAGCACAACGTATTGTTAAAAAGGACGTACCGGAATCATTATTAGATAAAACCATTTTCGAACTTGATTTAAGTGCATTGGTTGCAGGTGCCAAATTTAGAGGTGAATTCGAAGAGCGCTTAAAAGCAGTACTTAAAGAAGTTAAGGAATCTGATGGTAGAATTATATTATTTATAGATGAAATTCATATGTTAGTAGGTGCTGGTAAAACAGATGGCGCAATGGATGCCGGAAATATGTTGAAACCAATGTTAGCACGTGGTGAATTACATTGTATTGGTGCTACAACATTAAATGAATATAGAGAATATATCGAAAAAGATTCAGCTTTAGAACGTCGTTTCCAAAAAGTGGGTGTCAGTGAACCTGATGTAGAAGATACAATATCTATTCTACGTGGCTTGAAAGAGCGCTATGAAGTGTATCATGGTGTACGTATTCAAGACCGTGCATTAGTTGCAGCAGCAGAACTTTCCGACAGATATATTACTGATAGATTTTTACCTGATAAAGCCATTGACTTGGTTGACCAAGCATGTGCCACTATACGTACTGAAATGGGTTCAAATCCAACTGAATTAGACCAAGTTAATCGACGTGTAATGCAATTAGAAATTGAAGAAAGTGCATTGAAAAATGAATCTGACAACGCTAGTAAACAACGTTTAGAAGAACTTCAAGAAGAATTATCAAATGAAAAAGAAAAACAAGCGTCATTACAATCACGTGTAGAACAAGAAAAAGAAAAAATTGCGAAACTACAAGAAAAACGTGCAGAATTAGATGAAAGTAGAAAAGCTTTAGAAGACGCACAAACTAATAATAATCTAGAAAAAGCAGCAGAATTACAATATGGTAAAATACCTCAATTAGAAAAAGAATTAAAAGAATTAGAAGACGTTTTCCAAGATGAACAAGGCGAAGATAATGATAGAATGATTCGTGAAATTGTATCTGATGAAGAAATTGGTGATATCGTTAGTCAATGGACTGGTATCCCAGTTTCTAAATTAGTTGAAACAGAAAGAGAAAAATTACTTCACTTAGGTGACATTCTTCATAAACGTGTGGTTGGACAAGATAAAGCTGTAGACTTAGTATCAGACGCAGTTGTACGTGCAAGAGCAGGTATTAAAGATCCGAATAGACCTATCGGTAGTTTCCTATTCTTAGGACCTACAGGTGTAGGTAAAACAGAATTAGCTAAATCATTAGCAGCGTCATTATTTGATTCTGAAAAACATATGATACGCATTGACATGAGTGAGTACATGGAGAAACATGCAGTGTCTAGATTAATTGGTGCCCCTCCAGGCTATGTAGGTCATGATGAAGGTGGTCAATTAACTGAAGCAGTTAGAAGAAATCCTTATTCAGTCATCTTACTTGATGAAGTAGAGAAAGCGCATAGCGATGTGTTCAATGTGTTACTTCAAATATTAGATGAAGGTCGATTGACTGATTCTAAAGGTAGAAGTGTGGACTTTAAAAATACAATTATTATCATGACTAGTAATATCGGTTCACAAGTCCTATTAGAACAAGTTTCAGAAACAGGAGATATAAGTGAATCAACTGAAAAAGCGGTCATGGATAGTTTGCATGCTTACTTCAAACCTGAAATTTTAAACCGTATGGATGATATTGTGTTATTCAAACCATTATCAGTAAACGATATGAGTATGATTGTCGATAAAATATTAAGTCAATTGAATATGAGATTAGTTGATCAAAGAATTACCATTGAAGTAACTGACGAAGCGAAAAAATGGTTAGGTGAAGAAGCTTATGAACCTCAATTTGGTGCACGTCCATTGAAACGATTTGTACAAAGACAAATTGAGACACCATTAGCTCGTATGATGATTAAAGAAAACTTACCAGAAGGTACTAAAATAAATGTAGATCTTAATAATGATAACGAATTAACATTTGACGTGACTAAACCAGAATAATCGTGTTAATTCACAACAAACAACAGGCTAGAAGAGCAATTCTAGCCTGTTGTTTTGTTTGTATTGGAAGATAAACAAAACAAAGCTGGTAGCGACTATTTTAAAGTGCGCTACCAGCTTTTTGTAATTAATAACAAATGCCTCATTGTTACTAGAAATGACCATTTGTTTAATATTTATTATTCGTATTGTTCTGACGTGCTTTTTGGACTTATAGTAGCAGCTAAGATAGCAACTGCTACAGTAAAGATAACAGCCATGATGATTGGTGATACGACGTTTAACGCACCGCCACCATTTAAACTATTCAATACGAAATTGACCATTTGTAACAAGACTAATGCCCAAATAAATGTCATGAGGTATTTCATTGTATGTGACCTCCAATATAATATATACCTTTATTTTAATAGAAAAATACATGTTTGTATAGAGTGAATCAGAATGTAGTATGATATATAATCACTTTAACGATATATGATATCATTAATAAAATAATTATTGATTTCAGAGATATGGTTTGATTAGTATTAAGCAAATGCAAATATAGGTTATCATAATAGAATCAATACTTTACTTTGTTTATCAATTAAATGATAAATAAAAGTGATATGCTTGAGTTTAAAAACAGTAATATGTTAAATTAATACCTGGTATTAAAAATTTATTAAGAAGGTGTACAACCATGGATGTGGGTATTAAAGGTTTCGGAGCTTATGCTCCAGAAAATATTGTAGACAATGCCTATTTTGAACAATTTTTAGAAACATCAGATGAATGGATTTCTAAAATGACAGGAATCAAAGAAAGACATTGGGCAAATGAAGATCAAGATACTTCAGATTTAGCTTATGAAGCAAGTGTAAAAGCAATTAAAGATGCTGGTATTCAACCAGAAGATATAGATATGATTATTGTTGCGACAGCTACTGGAGATATGCCTTTTCCAAGTGTAGCGAATATATTACAAGAACGTTTAGGTACAGGTAAAGTGCCTACAATGGATCAACTTGCAGCATGTTCTGGATTTATGTATTCAATGATTACAGCTAAACAATATATTCAATCTGGAGATTATCACAATATTTTAGTTGTCGGTGCTGATAAATTATCTAAAATCACTGACTTAACAGATCGATCTACGGCTGTTTTATTCGGTGACGGTGCTGGAGCAGTTGTCATTGGCGAAGTATCAGAAGGTCGTGGTATTATTAGTTACGAAATGGGATCTGATGGAAGCGGTGGCAAATACTTATATTTAGATAAAGAAACTGGTAAATTAAAAATGAATGGACGAGAAGTATTTAAATTTGCAGTTAGAATTATGGGCGATGCGTCAACACGTGTTGTTGAAAAAGCAGGTTTAACTTCTGACGATATCGATTTATTTGTTCCTCATCAAGCTAATATAAGAATTATGGAATCAGCTCGTTTACGCTTAGGTATTGAACCAGAAAAAATGAGCGTATCTGTAAATAAATACGGTAATACATCTGCTGCATCAATACCATTAAGTATCAATCAAGAGCTTGAAAACGGTAAAATTAAAGATGACGATACTCTTGTCTTAGTAGGTTTCGGCGGAGGCCTGACTTGGGGTGCAATCGTTATCAAATGGGGAAAATAGGAGGATAACTAATGAGTGAAAATAATAGAGTTGTTATTACAGGTATCGGAGCCTTATCTCCAATCGGTAACGATGCTGAAACAACATGGCAGAATGCATTAAAAGGAGTTAATGGTATCGATACTATCACACGAATTGATACTGAAAATTATAATGTGCATCTGGCTGGTGAATTAAAAGATTTTAATATCGAAGACCACATTGATAAAAAAGAAGCACGTCGTATGGATAGATTTACTCAATATGCTGTGGTAGCGGCTAGAGAAGCGGTCAAAGATTCTCAATTAGATATCAAAGCTAATGCTAACCGTATTGGTGTATGGATTGGTTCTGGTATTGGCGGTATGGAAACATTTGAAACGGCGCATACACAATTGGTAGAACGTGGACCAAGACGTGTCAGCCCATTCTTTGTACCAATGTTAATTCCTGATATGGCTACAGGCCAAGTATCTATTGATTTAGGTGCTAAAGGACCAAGTGGTTCAACTGTTACAGCATGTGCAACAGGTACTAACTCAATTGGTGAAGCATTTAAGATTATCCAACGTGGTGATGCAGATGCAATGATTACTGGTGGTACTGAAGCACCGATTTCTCATATGGCTATTGCAGGATTTAGTGCAAGCCGTGCATTATCTACAAATAATGACAAAGAGACGGCATGTCGTCCATTCCAAGAAGGTAGAGATGGATTTGTTATGGGTGAAGGTGCAGGTATTGTGGTTGTAGAATCACTAGAATCTGCAAAAACACGTGGTGCCAAAATTTATGCTGAAATTGTTGGTTACGGTACAACAGGCGATGCTTATCACATTACTGCACCAGCACCTGAAGGTGAAGGTGGTTCTAGAGCAATGCAAGCTGCATTAGATGATGCAGGTATTGAAGCAAAAGATATTCAATATTTAAATGCTCACGGTACAAGTACACCAGTAGGTGATTTATATGAAGTACAAGCCATTAAGAATACATTTGGCGATGCAGTCAATAATTTAAAAGTAAGTTCTACTAAATCAATGACTGGTCATTTATTAGGTGCTACTGGTGGTATTGAGGCAATCTTCTCTGCACTTTCAATTAGAGATTCAAAAATTGCACCAACGATTCACGCTGAAACACCAGACCCAGAATGTGATATAGATTATGTTCCGAATGAAGCACAAGACTTAGACATTACTCATGCAATGAGTAATAGTTTAGGATTCGGCGGACATAATGCAGTATTGATATTCAAAAAATTTGAAGATTAATAAATATAAAGCGCAAGTGTGAATTACATCGCACTTGCGCTTTTTTACATATTGAACGAAATAATTATTGTGATTAACACTAAAACTAAATGTATAAGCAGGTTAGGGAACACCCATGAGGAAATCATGTAGTGTTCTTTTTTGACGTGTTGAGGATTTAAAAAGCTATCATCTTCCATGCTACGTTTTCTTGAAGTAGAGGACATTTGATATTTTAAACGTCTAAATCCATAGCTTGTTACATCGAAGATACCTTCTTGAACTAATAAAATAATAAATAATATGATGAAAATCACTAATGAAACATAAAATAAGACATTGATGTACTCGACCCATGTATGTTTGGTCCATAACCAAAAAATAAAAGAAATAAATAGAGTTATTAGTAATGGATAGAGATAAAATTTAATTAATTTCAATAACATCACTCCGTATCGTATTGGTTTTAGTTTACAATAATCAACTTATTCTGAAAACAAAAAAATTCTATTTTATAAAATGATTGCTTTATTGCATTAACGCAAAACTATATTGATTTTGCATGTAAGTTATATATATAATACTAATAAAGTATTCTGAATATTTTGAAGGGATTGTCAATTGTGAAAAATAAATGGGGGGATTAGATGGGAAAATACATCCTTAAAAGATTAGGTTATATGTTTTTATCATTATTCATCATTATTACAATCACATTTTTCTTGATGAAAATGATGCCAGGTTCACCATTTAATGATGCAAAATTAAATGCTGATCAAAAAGCGATATTAAATGAGAAATATGGGTTAAATGACCCCGTCGCAGTACAGTACGTACATTATCTAAAAAATGTTGTGACAGGCGATTTTGGTTATTCATTCCAATACCATAATCAACCGGTATGGGAAATGATTAAGCCAAGATTAATACCATCATTTGAAATGGGATTAACGGCAATGATTATTGGTATTATCGTTGGACTCATTTTAGGAATTGCTGCAGCTACGAAACAAAATACCTGGGTAGATTACACAACGACTGTAATTTCAGTTATTGCAGTGTCTGTACCATCATTCGTATTAGCAGTTTTATTACAATATGTGTTTGCAGTACGTTTAAGATGGTTCCCAGTTGCAGGATGGGAAGGATTTTCTACAGCAGTGTTACCTTCACTCGCTTTATCTGCAGTAGTATTAGCAACAGTAGCCCGATACATACGAGCTGAAATGATTGAAGTATTAAGTTCAGATTATATTTTATTAGCACGAGCAAAAGGTAATTCAACGATGAGAGTGTTGTTCGGTCATGCGTTAAGAAACGCTTTGATACCCATCATTACGATATTAGTGCCAATGTTAGCAGGTATTTTAACTGGGACACTTACCATTGAGAATATCTTCGGAGTACCTGGATTAGGGGATCAATTCGTACGTTCGATTACTACAAACGATTTCTCAGTCATCATGGCGACAACGATTTTATTTAGTACATTATTTATCGTATCTATTTTTATCGTAGATATCTTATACGGCATTATAGATCCTAGAATTCGTGTTCAAGGAGGTAAAAAGTAATGACAGATAAAAGAAAGGATAAAGATTACTCAAATGCAACAATGTCACATACCTCTGAAGGGGCAATTTCTACGGATTTTGTATTAAGAGAATTAGATTTAAATCAAGAGCCAGAGCTACAACGTGAAAGTAAAAACTTCTGGCAAGATGCGTGGGCGCAATTAAAAAGTAATAAACTAGCTGTTGTTGGTATGATTGGACTCATTTTAATTGTGTTATTCGCATTTATTGGACCTTTAATGAATAACAGAGATTATGCAGAGCAAAATGTTGAACATCGAAATTTACCAGCTAAAATACCAGTGTTAGATAAAGTACCATTTTTACCATTTGATGGTAAGGGAACGGATGGTAAAGATGCATATAAAGAAGCACACGCCAAGGAAAACTATTGGTTTGGTACTGATCAATTAGGTCGTGACTTGTGGACAAGAACATGGAAAGGAACACAGATTTCACTATTCATTGGTATCGTTGCAGCGATATTAGATATTTTTATTGGTGTGACTTATGGTGCTATTTCAGGTTTCTTTGGTGGTCGAATTGATAATGTCATGCAAAGAATCCTAGAAGTTATTGCTTCAATTCCTAATCTAATTGTCGTTATTCTCTTTGTATTAATTTTTGAACCTTCGATTTGGACTATTATTATAGCGATGTCCATCACAGGTTGGTTAGGTATGAGTCGTGTTGTTAGAGGTGAATTCTTAAAATTAAAGAACCAAGAATTTGTACTCGCTTCTCAAACTTTAGGTGCATCAAAATTCAAACTTATATTCAAACATATTTTGCCTAATACATTAGGTGCAATTGTTGTTACATCTATGTTTACAGTACCAAGTGCTATTTTCTTTGAAGCATTTTTAAGTTTTATTGGTATTGGTGTACCAGCACCACAAACATCTTTAGGATCACTCGTCAACGATGGACGTGCAATGTTATTAATTCATCCACATGAATTATTTATACCAGCAATCATTTTAAGTTTATTAATCTTATTTTTCTATCTATTCAGTGATGGATTACGTGATGCATTCGATCCGAAGATGCGTAAATAAAGGAGGGGCATGTATATGACAGAGAGAATTTTAGAAGTCAACGACTTGCATGTTTCATTTGATATTTCTGCAGGTGAAGTTCAAGCTGTCCGAGGCGTAGACTTTTACCTGAATAAAGGAGAAACATTAGCAATTGTTGGAGAATCAGGTTCAGGTAAATCAGTTACGACTAAGGCAATCACAAAGTTATTCCAAGGGGATGCAGGTCGTATTAAACAGGGAGAAATTAACTTTTTAGGGGAAAATCTTGCGAATAAAAGTGAAAAAGAATTAATTAAATTACGAGGTAGAGATATCTCAATGATATTTCAAGATCCAATGACATCTTTAAACCCAACGATGCAAATTGGCAAACAAGTTATGGAACCATTAATTAAACATAAAAATCTAAGTAAATCTGAAGCTAAACAACGCGCATTAGAAATTTTAAATCTAGTTGGATTGCCAAACGCTGAAAAGCGTTTTAAAGCATACCCACATCAATTTTCAGGTGGTCAAAGACAAAGAATTGTTATCGCAACAGCACTAGCATGTGAACCCAAAGTATTAATCGCTGACGAACCGACGACAGCACTTGATGTAACAATGCAAGCTCAAATATTAGATTTGATGAAGGAACTTCAACAGAAAATTAATACTTCAATTATTTTTATTACACATGATTTAGGTGTCGTAGCAAATATTGCTGATAGAGTAGCCGTTATGTATGGCGGACAAATGATTGAAACAGGTAATGTTGATGAAATATTTTATGGTCCGAAACATCCTTATACTTGGGGATTATTATCATCCATGCCAGATTTAACTACGAGTAATGATACAGACTTAATTGCAATTCCTGGAACACCACCAGATTTATTACATCCACCGGTAGGAGATGCATTTGCTAGACGAAGTCAGTATGCATTAGATATTGATTTTAAAGAAGAAGCACCGTGGTTTAAAGTATCGCCTACTCATTTTGTTAAGTCATGGTTATTAGATGAAAGAGCACCCAAAGTTGAACCACCATTAGCAGTTCAAAAGCGCTTTAAAACATTACCTAACCAATATGAACAACCCATCAAAGTAGAGAGGGTGGCGTTTAATGATTAACCAAAAAAAGAAATTAGTAGAAGTGAAACATTTAAAACAATATTTTAACCAAGGTAAAAAGAACGAAGTTAGAGCAATTGAAGATATTTCGTTTGATATTTATAAAGGTGAAACTTTAGGTTTAGTTGGAGAATCAGGTTGTGGTAAATCAACTACAGGTAAAGCTATCATTAAATTAAATGATATTACTAGTGGAGAAATTATTTATGATGGTACGGATATACATAATATTCGTAAACGCCAAGATATGTTGAAATTCAACAAGAAGATTCAAATGATCTTTCAAGATCCCTATGCGTCTTTAAACCCACGTCTAAAAGTGATGGACATTGTTGGAGAAGGCATAGATATTCATCATTTAGCCACTGATAAACGTAATCGTAAGAAGCGTGTATATGATGCATTAGAAACAGTAGGGTTAAGTAAGGAACATGCGAACCGTTATCCTCATGAATTTTCAGGTGGACAACGTCAACGTATAGGTATAGCAAGGGCATTAGCAGTAGAACCAGAATTTATTATTGCTGATGAGCCGATTTCAGCATTAGACGTTTCCATACAAGCACAAGTCGTCAATATAATGTTACGACTACAAAGAGAAAAAGGGATTACGTTCTTATTTATTGCACATGATTTATCAATGGTTAAATATATTTCAGACAGAATAGCTGTGATGCATTTTGGAAAAATTGTTGAACTCGGACCTGCAGATGATATATATAATCATCCTTTACATGACTATACGAAGTCATTATTATCAGCGATTCCTCAACCTGATCCAGACGTTGAAAGACAAAGAAAACGGATTACATATGAAGCAAGCAATGCAGATGATCAAAATAGACAATTGCACGAGATTCGACCAGAACACTTTGTCTTTGCAACTGAAGCGGAAGCAGAAAAATTAAAACAGCATGTTAATACAGCAGGATAATCAAAGGGAGGGGGATACGTATGAGAAAATGGATAACACTGATTGCGATTTTTATCATTTCATTAAGCACCTTATCAGGTTGCAGTAACAGTAAAAGTTTATATTCAGATGAAGGTCAAGTATTTAGAAAAGTTATACCACAAGATATGACGACTTTAGATACGACATTGATTACTGAAGCTGTATCAGGTGATATTGCGGGTCAAGCATTTGAAGGGCTATATACAATGGATAAACATGATAAAGCAGAGCCAGCTGTTGCAACATCATTACCTAAGAAAAGTAATGATGGAAAAACACTAACTATTAATTTAAGAAAAGACGCAAAATGGAGTAATGGAGATCCAGTTACTGCGAATGACTTTGTTTTTGCTTGGAGAAAAGTAGTAGACCCTAAAACAGGTTCAGAATTTGCGTATATTATGAGCGATATTAAAAATGCCGATCAAGTTAATGCTGGTAAAAAGCCGGTTAAGGATTTAGGTATCAAAGCACTAAATAAATATAAACTACAAGTTAAATTGGAAAGACCGGTGCCATATATCAATGAGTTGTTGGCATTAAATACATTTGATCCTCAAAATGAAAAAGTGGCTAAAAAATATGGCAAAGCATATGGTACTACTGCTGATAAAGCAGTTTACAATGGACCATTCAAAGTAGTGAACTGGCAAGTTGAAGATAAAATCCAATTAGTAAAGAATAAAGATTACTGGGATAAAAAACATGTAAAACTAGATAAGGTTCAATATAAAGTGTTAAAAGATGGACAGGCAGGTACGTCCCTTTACGAAACTAATTCAGTTGACGATACCTTAGTTTCTTCAGAACAAGCGGATAAATATAAAGATTCTCCATCTTTTAATAAGCGTTTAACAGCAGGAACATTTTTCATTAAAATGAATCAAAAAAATAAGCCGGAATTTAAAAATAAGAATTTGAGAAAGGCTATTGCAAAATCTATTGATAAGGAAACTTATGTAAATTCAACACTTAATAATGGCTCTACGGTATCTAATAAATTTACTGCAACTGGGACAGCTAAGACGCCTGAGGGTAAAGATTTTGCTAGTACAGTGAAATCACCATTAAATTTTGACAAAAAAGATGCAAAAAATAATTGGAAAAAAGCGCAAAAAGAATTAGGTAAGAAAAATGTAACATTTACTTTAAATGTAGAAGATACGCCGGGAGCAAAAATTTCTGCTGAATATATAAAATCTCAAATTGAAAATAATTTGCCTGGCGTAGAAATGAAAGTCAAACAAATGCCTTTCAAACAAAAAACCAACCTAGAACTTGCAGGTGACTTTGAGGCAACATATTCAGGTTGGGTACCAGATTATCCAGATCCAACGGCTTTTTTACAAATAATGACTACAGGAAATCCGCAAAACAACACTGACTGGAGTAACAAAGAATACGATAAGCTAATAAAAGATGCCAATGGTAAATTGCTTCAAAATGAAGATGAAAGAAATGCAACACTTCAAAAAGCAGAAGAAATTTTACTAAATGATGCACCTGTTGCACCAATTTATCAAAAAGGAGAGGCGCATCTAACAAATCCTCAAGTAAAAGGATTGGTATACCATAAGGTAGGTCCAGATACTACATTAAAAGATGTATATATCGATAAATCGATTGATAGAGAAACTGGTAAAAAGAAAAAATAATATAATAAAAAAGCACTGAGGTTGTGTAACCTCAGTGCTTTTTCGTATAGTGAATCGATTATCTTTTACGGCCAAGACCCATAGCTTTTTCCATTTTTTTCAATGTTTTAAATGATGCTTGATGTGCCTTTTCTCTACCTTTATCTAAAATATCATCTAGTTCATCAGAGTTATAAAATGCGTCGTATTTTTCTTGGAAGTCAACTAGGAATGATTTAACTATTTCAGCTAAATCACCTTTGAATTTTCCGTAACCTTCTCCCTCATATTTCGCTTCGATATCTTTAATAGGTTCGTTAGTTAAACCAGAATAGATTGAAAGTAAATTAGAAACCCCTGGTTTATTATCACGGTCAAACTTAATAATACCATCTGAATCAGTAACAGCACTTTTAATTTTTTTAGCTGCTACATTTGGTTCGTCTAATAATGAAATGAAGTTCTTTTGATTATCATCACTTTTACTCATCTTTTTAGTAGGGTCTTGTAAACTCATCACACGACCACCTACTTTTGGCATACGGATTTCTGGTTTAATTAATACGTCATTATAACGACTATTAAATCTATCTACCAAATTACGTGTCAATTCCATATGTTGTTTTTGATCTTCACCAACAGGAACAATATTAGTATTATAAATAACTATATCAGCTGCCATTAATGGTGGATAAGTAAGTAATCCAGCTGGGACGCCATCAGTTCGTTTTTGAGCTTTATCTTTAAATTGTGTCATACGTTCTAATTCACCAATTGAAGCTATTGTAGTGAGCATCCATCCTGCTTGAACATGTGCAGGGACTTCAGACTGAATGAATAGGGTAGATTTGTCAGGATCAATACCTGAAGCTAGATATATTGCTGCGAGTTGTCTAATTTGTTTGCGTAATTTCAAACGGTCTTGAGGTACAGTGATTGCATGTTGATCAACAATACAGAAGAAACAATCATAATCATTTTGTATTTCTTCAAATTGTTTTAATGCACCTATATAGTTACCAATTGTTGGTATACCGCTTGGTTGAATGCCTGAAAATAATGTTTCCATATTAGATGCCTACTTTCTCAAATATTATTTATCTCTCATTATAACAGTATTTCTTTAAATTGTAAGTTGTGTTAAAATGAATGTATATCTAAGTATTAAATAGTTTGTGAGATAATTTTGAATAATTTCAAGATTTCTCAGAAAAATTAGGATTTTCTCATTTAATTTTAATGTTAGATGGTTATAATATATATTGTAAGGTTAAGAAAGCAAATAACAATCATTTCTTTAATCTATAACTAATTTAAAATTAATGAATGAATCCATTTATAGGAGAGTGAGATGTATGGTAACATTATTTACTTCACCAAGTTGCACATCTTGCCGTAAAGCGAAAGCATGGTTACAAGAACATGACATTCCATATACGGAGCGTAACATTTTTTCTGAACATTTAACAATCGATGAAATTAAATTAATATTAAAAATGACTGAAGACGGAACTGATGAAATTATTTCTACTCGTTCTAAAACATACCAAAAATTGAATGTTGATATTGATTCTTTACCATTACAAGATTTATATTCAATTATTCAAGATAATCCAGGTTTATTACGTCGCCCAATCATTTTAGACGATAAACGTTTACAAGTAGGTTATAACGAGGATGAAATCAGACGTTTCTTACCAAGAAAAGTCCGTACGTTCCAATTACAAGAAGCTCAACGTTTGGTTGACTAATAACTTTAATAACTATGTGATTTTATCACTTTACTAAAAGATATTAAGACAACACTATTGTTAAATGGTGTTGTCTTTTGTGTATTTTTTTAAATAAATCATGAACAAATGCGCTGTTTTTTAGCATTAAAATAGGGAATATGTTAATATAAGAAGCCATCTTAAGAATAGTTAAATTTAATCAAACAAATAGATTGTAATTTGAGTCACGTTCTAATACAATATGGTTACTATTCATCGACTGTAAGGAGTGAGATGATATGAGAATAGAACGCGTTGATGATACAACAGTTAAATTGTTTATAACATATAGCGACATAGAAGCTCGTGGTTTTAGTCGTGAAGATTTATGGACTAACCGCAAACGCGGTGAAGAATTCTTCTGGTCAATGATGGATGAAATTAATGAAGAAGAAGATTTTGTCGTTGAAGGACCACTATGGATTCAAGTACATGCCTTTGAAAAGGGCGTGGAAGTGACTATTTCTAAGTCTAAAAATGAAGATGCCATGAATATGGCTGAAGATGGTAATTTTGATCAATTTGATGACCAAGTAAATGAACTTCTAGCTCAAACGCTTGAAAGCGAAGATAATATCGAAAATATATTTGAACAACGTAATCAACAAAAGAAAGCGCAACAAGAACAATCTCAAAGACAACGCAAACAAGCCAATATTCGTACAGTGATTGTAAAATTTGAGGATTTAGAACAAGTCATTAATTATGCATATCACAATAATCAAAGTGCTGATGAGTTTGAAGATTTACTTTATATGATTGACTCACAATATTACTATGCTATTCATTTTGATGACACGGTCGATCAAGAGACAATTAATGATAGTTATAGTCAATTATTAGAATTTGCATACCCAACTGATAAAACAGAAGTATATTTAAATGATTATGGTAAGATTATAATGAGCCATAACGTTACTTCACAAGTGCGTCGTTACTTTACTGACGCAACTGAATAAATTTAATAGATTGATAAACGAGACATGTGGATGTCTCGTTTTTTTATGGTTAATGCAAGGGTCAAGTTACACAAGTAAATTGAAAGTTTGCTTCGTTGAAATATATGAGGTGAACCGATGTTAGTAGCTATAAATGAAAATCATGAATGTGTGTTAGCAAAGCAAGCAATAAAGAATCAGAATTATTTCTGTCCACATTGTAAATCAAAAGTGATTTTAAAAATTGGAACGAAAGTAATAGCACATTTTGCACATGTGAATCCTTGTAAGATATGGCGTTCAAAAGGGGAAAGTGCTTTGCATTATCAAACAAAATACAAAATTGCCTCCATGTTAAAAAGGTTGAATTTTAAAGTTGAAGTTGAACCATATTATGAGAATATACAACAGTTTCCTGATATTGTTGTTAATTCATCATTTGCGATTGAGGTACAATTTTCTAACATTCCGTTGTCTGAAATTCAAAAGCGTACCGCAGGGCTAATGAGTGTCGGACTTAGACCATTTTGGATTATCGAAGATATCAAATACAGAAACGGTAAATTGACATTAAATGATCATCAAGCCAGTTTTATAAATGCGACCCATAGGTCTTTGTATACATGGCAAGAAAAGTTTTGCCAATTAATCAGATATTCAAATATCCAGCATCTAGGAGGGCGGCAATTTCTTGCAAAAAGAGACATAGTTGAAGATATGACAATATTACTGACAGAAAAAAGACATAAAAACATGGTATGTTATAAATTAGGCGAAAGCCTTATAAATAGATATATCCAACATTGCCGTCGTAAGAATTCTGTATTAGAACCAACTCTAAGCGCTATGTATCAATTGCAACTCAATGACAAGCAAGTCATTCAACAGTTTGGCATTATTATCCCACTACAAATTTATATCAAACCCCATCCAATTGAATGGCAGCTACAACTTCGACTTTTAGAAATTCATGACGAATTGACGATTGCGAATATAGGGGCAGTGATTAAGTTGCGAGATTTTGCATATCATCATTACAGCAAATCAAAACTGTTAAATAAAATAATAGAACAGTATCAAAATGCACGAAAATTGAATTGTAATGACGTGCAAATTATCTATTAAAATGAGAAAATTAAGTTATTGATTATTTCGAGGAGGTTTACATGATGAGTCAACAATTATCTAGAGAAGAACAGGAACGTAAATATCCTGAATATACATGGGATTTAACAACGATATTCCCAAGTGATGATGCATTTGAAGCGGCATTTAAAGATGTCGAAAACGACATCGGTAAAGAAGAACAGTTTAAAGGTCACCTAGGAGATAGTGCAGATACTTTATATCAAGCCTTAGCATTAGAAGATGAAATAGGCACCAAATTAGAAAAGGTATATGTCTATGCCCACTTAAAACAAGACCAAGATACTGCCAATGATCAGTATACAGGCATGGAAGCACGTGCACATCAATTAATTATTAAATTTAGTTCAGCATGGAGTTTTTTAGTACCAGAAATTTTACAACTTGATGAAGAGACAATTCAAACATTTATTCAATCAAACGATAAATTAAAACAATATGAATTTGATCTACAACTCATCAATGAAAAGCGCCCACATATATTAGATGCTGATACTGAAAAATTATTGACTGAAGCACAAGATGCTTTATCTACGCCGTCTAACGTATATGGTATGTTCAGTAATGCGGATTTAGAATTTGAAGATGCTATTGATAAAGATGGTAAAGCACATCCGTTAACGCAAGGTACATTTATTAAATATCTAGAGTCAGATGATCGTGTTTTAAGAGAATCTGCATTTAGAAACGTATATAAAGCTTATGGATCTCATAACAATACTTTAGGAGCAACATTAGCAGGTGAAGTGAAGAAAAATGTGTTTAATGCGCGTACGCATCACTATAAATCTGCCCGTGAAAAAGCTTTAAGTAATAACCATATTCCAGAAGAAGTATATGATAATTTAGTTAAAACGGTTCACAAATACTTACCATTACTTCATAGATATACGCGTTTAAGACAAGAGTTATTAGGCATCGATGACTTAAAAATGTATGATTTATATACACCATTGGTGAAAGACGTTAAATTTGAAATGCCTTATGAAGAAGCTAAATCATGGATGTTAAAAGCACTTGAACCAATGGGAGAAGAATATTTAAACGTGGTTAAAGAAGGATTGGACAACCGTTGGGTTGATGTTTATGAAAACAAAGGTAAACGATCTGGTGGATATTCATCTGGTGCACATTTAACCAACCCATTCATCTTATTAAACTGGTCAGATACAGTTTCAGATTTATATACTTTAGTTCATGAATTTGGTCATTCAGCACATAGTTATTTCAGTCGTCAAAATCAACCATCCAATTTAAGTGACTATACAATATTTGTAGCTGAAGTAGCATCAACATGTAATGAAGCTTTATTAAGCGACTATATGGATAAGCATTTAGATGACGACAAACGTTTATTATTGTTGAATCAAGAACTTGAACGCTTTAGAGCAACTTTATTCCGTCAAACTATGTTTGCAGAATTTGAACATAAAATTCATCAAATTGAAGAAGCAGGTGAACCATTGACGCCGAATCGCATGAATGAAGAGTATGCCAAACTTAATAAACAATACTTTGGTGATGCAGTTGAAACAGATGAAGACATTAGTAAAGAATGGTCACGAATTCCTCACTTCTATATGAATTATTATGTATATCAATACGCAACTGGTTATAGTGCTGCACAAAGTTTAAGCCACCAAATCTTAACAGAGGGCCAACCAGCTGTTGAAAGATATATTAATGAATTCTTGAAAAAAGGTAGCTCAAATTATCCAATTGAAATCTTAAAAAATGCAGGTGTAGATATGACATCACCTGAACCAATTGAACAAGCATGTGAAGTCTTCGAACAGAAATTAGATGCTTTTGAAAAACTAATGAAAGCTTAATATGATTGAATTCGCTTACATTATGAACAGATTGTGACAATTTAAATTTAATCAAACACAAAGGTTGAAATGGGATATACGTCGTGTTATATTATGAACATGAAATTAATCACATAACAAACATACCCCTTTGTTTGAAGTGAAAAATTTCTCCCATCCCCTTTGTTTAGCGTCGTGTAATCAGACACGGCGTTTTTTTATTTGCTGTAAAATATGCAGTAAACAATATACATAAATTATACAAATTATGAATAAACAAAAAATAAGCGCAACAGATCATTTGATATCTGTTGCGCTTATTTTTAAATATTGAACCACAGTAAGTTTTCAACATTTAGGCATTTTAGATTTCCAAAACTTGCCATCAGGATAATTTAATTTTTCCACTTTCTGTTGTAGCATGAGTTTTTTCAATTCTTTATTTAATAATTTTTCAGGCCACTCATAAATCGTGAGTAACTCTTCCATTGTCACAAGTTGTTTCTGTTGTATATAAGTTTCTAACTTCGGAGGCAAATTCTTTTCAATTGGTGTCCCCATAAGTTCATTGATGATGTATGTGTATATGTGATATGGATAAAGACCTTCAACTTTTAATCCTTCTTCATGCACGTCTTCACTGAAGAATACGAGGGATGGAGATTGTTCTATTTCCATTTCACGTGCTATATGCAAATCAACTTTTAAACTTTCTGTTAGTTTGCTTTTCTGTAAGTCTTCTTTAAACACATCATAATCAATTCCAGCATTTTTTACACAATCACATATCATTTCTTCGGTGATAATATCGCGTTTTGGTATAATTTCATTTTGCATTAAATGAATAAATCGCTCTGCTCTTAAACGACCTTGTAATTCAGCTGCTTTGTAAGCTAATGCAATATTATCGAAATCAGAGGTGCTTTGTGCTTGGCATTTTGTTAAAACTTTTAATGAAGGATTAAGAATATGTCTTACACGTATATATTGATTATATTCAATTCTTAGTTTTGATAAGATTGCCGAAATTTTGAAACAATCTTTACTAAAGGGATCGAAAAAAGAGTAAATTTCTATTTTGCATACAGGTGATAGATCAGTATTTGCATCTTCACGACTCTTATTCTCCATTACTCTTAACTCTTCAGCCATGTCTTTTCACCTACAATTATTTTTCGGAATTCACCATATGATTAGCTGTTAGTCGCAATCTTTCAAATAAATAGTCACCAACCCCAGCAGGGAAGTTAGCATGATTAATTGCTATAGACATATTTTCTAACCAAGCATCGCGCTCATATTCAGTAATCGTAAATTCCATATGTCGTCTTTTCAACATGGGGTGTCCATGTTCCTGCGTATATAAATCAGGGCCTCCTAAAAACTGAGTTAAAAATTGCTTTTGTTTTCGACTCGTTTCTATAAAATCACCAGGGAATAAATGATTAATTCTATCGTCTTTTTCAACTAAATCATAAAAATGATCAATCATTTGATATAGTGCATCTTGCCCTATGATGTCATATGGTGTTTTAGGCATAATATCACCGTATTTCATTAATATATATCTAATATAACATGAATTTTTACATTTGAAAGTAATTTGCATTATGGCTTCCATTGTTGTTGTTAGGCTAAATTAGCTTTTCTGTTAAAGAAACGTTGGACTTTGTTTAATGGTTTTTCATGAGTCATATGAAATGATTTCAGTAAGTCATTAAACTTTTGTAAGCCCTCGTCATAATCATGTACTTCGAATTCTAGCTCGCAATCTTCTGTGCCAAGATACTCACTTTTATCTAACACAAGAAGTTCATTTTGATAGGAGGTTTCCATTCTATACGTAGTTAAAGCACCTAATATCAATAATGTGCCATCTTTAACGTCAAAGTCCTCCATTAGTATTTGTCTAATCTCATCTGGCAATTGGTCGTGATAAATTGTTTTGTCAATTTCAGGCTCAAGCGTGACATTGAAATTATATTCAGTTAAACCTACCTCTGCAGGTACTTTGAGTGTCATCTCATAAGTATTATTTTTAACGCGAATTCTTAATGCAGAATAGTGATCCTTAAGTTTAAAGTCTGCAGTATCTATATAGTAATTTGTTTGTTTGAAAGGTGATGTTTCTTTGAAATATTGATTTTTAATATCATTATATGCTGATTCACTAAGTATTTGTTTGAATTCAATTTCATTATTTGTTGTCATTCATTGTTACTCCTCTACAACGTTGTTTGTTTTATTAATAGTATGACTGAAATGGTTCTTGTTTTAAAGTGAGACAATGTTTTGAAAATAGAATCATTATAAAAAAATGAAATTAGAATAATAAGTCATATTAAAAAATTCAAATACATATAATAAAGTGACAATATTCGGCTACATACGTGTGATGTAAGCATAAATTATGTTAAACTAATATGGAATAAGGAGGGGCAAGCATGCGTATATATATAAATGAAATCAAAGTGAAAGACGATACAATTTACTGTTATTCAGAAGATTCAATCGAAGGATTAGAAGAAGTAGGACAAATGCTTGTTGACAGTGATAATTATGGATTTGCATACATCTTAGATGATGGTCAATCCTATTCGTATTTAATCTTTGTAGAAGAAACATGGTCGATGTTACATGAAAACAAAGGTAAGAAACTTATTGTAAACGATGAGTTAGAACTTAAACATTTCCAAGAGGAATTAGATTACATATTAGACAATATTGAAGGCAATAATAACTATGGTAAGGAGTTTGTTTCTGCTGTTGAAAAAACTTTTGAACTAGAATGAAGCGGAGTGAAGTAATATGAACCAGTGGGATCAATTTTTAACACCGTATAAACAGGCTGTTAATGAATTAAAAGTTAAATTAAAAGGATTACGTAAACAATATGAGATTAGTGAACACAGTTCTCCCATTGAATTCGTAACAGGCCGCGTTAAACCTATTTCAAGTATTATAGATAAAGCAAACAAAAGGGAAATTCCATTTGATAGATTAAGAGAAGAAATGTATGACATAGCTGGACTCAGAATTATGTGCCAATTTGTGGATGATATAGATGTCGTAGTTAATATATTACGTCAACGTAAGGATTTTAGTGTTGTTGAAGAAAGGGACTATATTCGCAATACCAAACCAAGTGGATATCGCTCTTACCACGTAATTATTGAATATCCTATTGAAACATTAAATGGACAAAAATCTATTTTAGCTGAAATTCAGATTAGAACGTTGGCTATGAATTTCTGGTCAACCATAGAACATACATTACGATATAAATATGATGGAGATTATCCAGATGAGATACAGCATCGTTTAGAAAGGGCGGCAGAAGCGGCTTACTTATTAGATGAAGAAATGTCCGAGATTAAAGATGAAATTCAAGAAGCACAGAAATATTATACTCAAAAGCGTGCAAAAAAACATGAAAATGACTAATGAGGTGTAAACATGCGTTATACAATCCTAACTAAAGGTGATTCGAAATCTAATGCGTTAAAGCATAAAATGATTAACTATATGAAAGATTTTCAAATGGTTGAAGATAATGAAAACCCAGAAATAGTCATTTCAGTCGGTGGGGATGGCACTTTATTACAAGCCTTTCATCAATATAGTCATATGCTTTCGAAAGTGGCGTTTGTTGGTGTGCACACCGGACATTTAGGGTTTTATGCTGACTGGTTACCTCATGAAGTCGAGAAATTGATTATTGAAATCAATAATTCAGAATTTCAAGTTATTGAATATCCATTATTGGAAATCATTGTTCGATATAATAATAATGGTTATGAAACAAGGTATTTAGCATTGAATGAAGCTACAATGAAAACTGAAAATGGATCAACATTAGTTGTGGATGTTAATATTCGTGGTAAACATTTTGAGCGTTTTAGAGGAGATGGGCTATGTATATCTACGCCATCTGGATCAACAGCATACAATAAAGCATTAGGTGGCGCATTAATTCATCCATCTTTAGAAGCAATGCAAATTGCAGAAATTGCTTCAATCAACAATCGTGTGTTTAGAACAGTGGGGTCGCCATTAGTACTTCCTAAACATCACACGTGTTTGATAACACCGGTCAATCATGACACAATAAGAACTACGATTGATCACGTGAGTATTAAGCATAAAAATGTAAATGCAATCCAGTATAGAGTAGCAAATGAAAAGGTAAGATTTGCACGCTTCAGACCATTCCCATTTTGGAAGAGGGTACACGATTCATTTATTTCAAGTGATGATGAAGTATGATTTTCAGATATACGATTACACAGCAAGAAACGCTTAAATCATTTTTACAACGACATGACTTTTCGAAGAAGACAATTAGCGCCATTAAAACTAATGGCGCTTTACTTGTCAATCAGAGACATGTCACTGTGAGATATCAATTGAATTTTGGTGATCAGCTAGAAGTTCAACTACCTATAGAAGTACCCAGTGCCAATTTAACACCTTATATGAAGCCACTAGATATATTATTCGAAGATGACTATATCATTATTGTATCTAAACCTAATGGACAAAACTGTGCACCGTCACGTGAACATCCACATGAAAGCTTAGTTGAACAAGTATTAGGTTATTTACATCATAAAGGTGAACGAACCAATCCTCATATAGTAACCCGTTTAGACCGCAATACTACTGGGATTGTACTTTTTGCGAAATATGGATATATACATCATTTATTTTCAAAAGCCAAAATGGACAAAGTTTATACGTGTTTAGCATACGGTATGACTGAACCTAGTGGCATGATTGAAGCTCCTATTGCAAGAAGCGATGAAAGTATTATAGAAAGATGTGTATCTGAGAACGGGAAATATGCCAAAACAGTGTTTCGTACTTTAAAACAAAAAGAGAATGTTAGTTGCTGTGAAGTACAACTCTGTACGGGTCGAACTCATCAAATTAGAGTGCATTTTCAATATATCGGTCACCCTTTAATAGGTGATACATTGTATGGTGGAAAACATGGTAAAATAGAGGGGCAGTGCTTACATTGTTCAAAACTCATTTTTGAACATCCAGTTAATAAAAATATGATACATATCGAAATTGATCATAAACAACTCAATCAATGGTATGACTTAATATAAAAAATTGTTTTGGAGGTGTTTAATTTGTCTAACGACACAGAATTAAAAGAGAAAGAAAATGTGAACGAAGACGTTTATGATAAAGATTTATTAGATCAATTATTACAAGATGGCGATATTGATGCATTTAGAGAAGAATTTTTATCAATGCATAATTACGAACAAAGTGAGTACTTTGAAGATACCGATGAAGAAAAACGGCAAAAGATATTCGAATTCTTATCTCCTAGTGAAGTTGCTGATTTCTTCGACCATTTAGATATAGATGATGAAGAATATGAGGAGCTATTCGATAATATCAATGCAAACTATGCGAGTCATATTTTAGAAGAGATGTCTTACGATAATGCGGTAGATATTTTAAACGAATTATCCAAACCGAAAGTTGCTAGTTTACTCACATTAATGAATAACGAAGATGCAAATGAAATCAAAGCATTGTTACATTATGAAGAAGATACTGCCGGCGGTATTATGACGACGGAATATCTTTCTTTAAAATCAACAACGCCTGTGAAAGAAGCATTGATGCATGTTAAAGAGCAAGCGCCTAATGCAGAAACCATATATGTCATTTTTGCTGTGAATGAAGATGATCAACTAGTAGGTGTTTTATCATTAAGGGATTTAATCACCGCTGAAAACGATGCTTATATTGAAGATGTCATGAGCGAACGTGTCATTAGCGTTGACGTTGCAACAGACCAAGAAGACGTTGCACAAATCATGAGAGACTATGATTTTATTGCGGTACCAGTAGTAGATTATCAAAATCATTTGCTAGGTATCATTACAATCGATGACATTCTAGATGTAATGGACGAAGAAGCTAGTGAAGACTACTCTCGTTTAGCCGGGGTTTCTGATATTGATTCTACGAATGACTCTGTGATTAAAACAGCGATGAAACGTTTACCGTGGTTAATCATTTTAACGTTTTTAGGCATGATTACTGCGACGATTCTAGGTAGTTTTGAGGATACATTATCTAAAGTTGCACTATTAGCAGCATTCATTCCTATTATTAGCGGGATGTCAGGTAATTCTGGTACACAATCATTAGCCGTTTCTGTACGTAATATCTCAACAGGAGATATTGATGAACAAAGCAAGTTTAAAGTAGCTTTAAGAGAAGCGGGAAGCGGATTATTATCTGGAATTGTCTGTTCAATTATTTTAATCATTATTATCATTTCAATCTATCGACAACCTTTATTAGCAGTCATCGTAGGTGGTAGTTTGACATGTGCTATGACAGTAGGAACATTAGTAGGTTCAATGATTCCATTACTTATGAATAAATTAAAAATTGATCCAGCAGTAGCAAGCGGTCCATTTATTACTACAATTAATGATATTGTTAGTATGTTAATTTATTTTGGCTTAGCAACATCATTTATGTCTTATTTAACTTAAGGAGGAACGAATGGAGTTCTTATCACTTGTGATTGTAGTCGTTGCTGCATTTTTAACACCTATTATCGTTAATAGGTTAAATATCAACTTTTTGCCAGTGGTTGTCGCTGAAATCTTAATGGGAATTATCATAGGAAATTCATTTTTAAATCTCGTAACAAAAGATTCTATGCTTAATATTCTTTCAACATTAGGATTTATCTTTTTAATGTTTTTAAGTGGTTTGGAAATTGATTTTAATGCGTTTAAAAAGGATTCACGCCCACGACAAGGTGAAAGTAAAGAAGAAAAGAAAGTGCCTGGGCATTTAAATCTAGCTATGTTAGTTTTCGGTTTAATCATGATTGTATCAATCATTTTAGCTTTTGCATTTAAATGGTTTGGTTTAATCGACGATGTATTATTAATGGTTATTATCATTTCAACAATTTCTTTAGGCGTCGTAGTACCGACATTAAAAGAAATGAACATTATGAGAACTACGATTGGACAATTTATCCTATTAGTAGCGGTATTAGCTGATTTAGTCACAATGATATTATTAACTATATATGGTGCGGTGAACGGCCATGGTGGTAGTACGATTTGGCTAACAGGTATATTAGTTGTATTTACAATCGTATTTTATGTTATCGGTGTACTATTTAAGCGTATGTCGTTTTTACAAAAGTTAATGGGTGGTACAACTCAAATTGGTATTCGTGCCGTCTTTGCGCTTATTATATTGCTTGTAGCTTTGGCTGAAGGCGTAGGGGCAGAATACATACTCGGTGCATTTTTAGCCGGTGTTGTAGTGTCATTATTAAATCCTGACGAAGAAATGGTTGAAAAGTTAGATTCCTTTGGTTATGGATTCTTTATTCCAATTTTCTTCATTATGGTAGGAGTCGATTTAAATATTCCGTCACTTGTTAAAGAACCATCATTACTGATTATTATTCCAATATTAATCTTGGCATTTATTGTATCTAAGTTGATACCAGTATTCTTAATCAAACGTTGGTTTGATTTGAAAACCACGATTGCCTCTGGTTTTTTATTAACATCGACGTTATCGCTTGTGATTGCAGCAGCTAAAATTGCTGAACAACTTAAGACGATCTCACCTGAAACATCAGGGTTACTGATATTAAGTGCTGTAATTACATGTGTATTTGTACCAGTCATCTTTAAAAAATTATTCCCTGTGCCAAATGAAATGAATCGTCGTATAGAAGTTAGTTTAATTGGTAAAAACCAACTTACTATTCCAATTGCTCAGAATTTAACGTCACAACTATACGATATTTCACTCTATTATCGTAAGGATTTAAGTGACAGTCGAAAATTATCCGATGAAATTACAATGATTGAAATAGCTGACTATGAACAAGAGATATTAGAAAGATTAGGTCTATTTGATCGTGATATTGTTGTTTGTGCGACGAATGATGATGAAATAAATAGAAAAGTGGCTTTAATGGCTAAAGAACATGGTGTTGAACGTGTTATTTGTAGATTAGAAAGTACTAATGAAGATATGGAAATGAAATCATTAGGTATTGAAATTTTCAGTAACTACTTAAGTAATAAGATTTTACTTAAAGGATTAATAGAAACACCAAATATGCTTAACTTATTAAGTAACGTAGAAACGTCTCTATATGAAATTCAAATGTTGAATCACCAATATGAAAATATGCAATTACGTAACTTCCCATTCGGTGGAGATATAATCTTCGTGAGAATTGTCCGTAACAATGATTCTATCGTTCCACACGGTGACACACAATTGCGCTATAAAGATAGATTGATTGTTACAGGTTCAAAAGAATATGTTGACGAATTAAAACAAGAATTAGAATTTTATTATTAATATATAATAGCAATCGTCTGTAAGTATAAGGAATACTTACAGGCGATTTGTTATTGATGAAGAAAGTCTAAATTGATGATTGAAGTTATACCAATCTAAAATACTTTATTATCTGGTACTAAAAGTGTTAGAATATGATGAGTGAATAAAGAAGGAAACGTTTGAAATAAACTAACATATATCTAAATTAAAGGAGTTATTTGCATGTTAAATCTAGAAAATAAAACTTACGTCATTATGGGAATTGCTAATAAACGTAGTATTGGTTTTGGTGTTGCAAAAGTATTGGACCAATTAGGTGCAAAATTAGTATTTACATATCGTAAAGAACGTAGCCGTAAAGAATTAGAAAAATTATTAGATCAATTAAATCAACCTGAAGCACGTTTATATCAAATTGATGTTCAAAGTGATGAAGATGTTATCAATGGATTTGCGAAAATTGGTGAAGAAGTAGGTAATATAGACGGTGTTTACCACTCAATCGCATTTGCAAATATGGAAGATTTAAGAGGACGTTTCTCTGAAACTTCAAGAGATGGTTTCTTATTAGCACAAGATATTAGTTCATATTCTTTAACAATTGTTGCACACGAAGCTAAAAAATTAATGCCTGAAGGCGGTAGCATAGTTGCAACTACTTATTTAGGTGGCGAATTTGCAGTACAAAACTATAATGTTATGGGTGTTGCCAAAGCAAGTTTAGAAGCCAATGTTAAATATTTAGCATTAGACTTAGGTGAAGATAATATCCGTGTTAATGCAATTTCAGCAGGTCCTATCCGTACGCTAAGTGCAAAAGGTGTTGGTGGTTTCAATACTATTCTTAAAGAAATTGAAGAACGTTCACCATTAAAACGTAATGTGGATCAAGAAGAAGTAGGTAAAACTGTTGCATACTTATTAAGTGACTTATCAAGTGGTGTTACAGGTGAAAATATTCATGTAGATGGTGGATTCCACGCAATTAAATAATTGAGTTATTAACTATTTATGTATATTACTTATAACATAATAAAAGACCAAGTGATTAATAAAATAATCACTTGGTCTTTTTGTTTTATAAATAAGATTAATCTTTGACATTGCTATTTGCTTTATCGATAATACGCTGACGATATTTAAAGATATTGCTAATAACTGTTTTTAACACTGCGTATAAAGGTACGGCAATCAGAATGAGAGTGAAACCACCTAAATCACCTGCAGCTAATATGACAACAATAATTGTTAATGGATGCATGCTAAGTGATTTACCCATTACATTTGGCGTGATGACATTACCTTCTAATTGTTGAGCAATTAACGTAATGACACATACCCAAATGAAAGTTGAAGGTCCATCGATAATACCTAAAATAGCTGCTGGCGTGAAAGATAGCCATGGGCCTAAGAATGGTATTAAGTTGGCAACACCAGCGAATAAAACAAGTAACGGTGTATAGGGTAAGCCGATTATTGTATAACCAATATACAAAATGATACCTAAAATAACACTCACCGTCACTTGACCTTGGATGTAAGATTTTAATGTATAGTTTAAGTCTTTTAATAAATCTACGACAAATACTTTACGTTCACCTTTGAAAAATTTAGCTACAGCAGGAATAAATTTTTCATGATCTTTCAACATGTAAATAAGGAAGAACGGTACCATGATTAATAAAAAGATAGTAGAAATTAATGATGTGATATATGAAATTGAGTTAGATAACACATCAGTCACGCCATCTCCCATTGATTTAACCATGTTATTAATTCGATGTGTGACATCACTTGGTAATTTATCAATTTGTGTTAGTGAGAAATTGATTAAACGCTCAGTTTCTCTTTGTAAGGCAGGTGTTTGTTTAATTAGGTTATTAATATTTGAAATAATGATAGGTGCGATAAATGCTACAACAATAGCGATAATTGCAATTAATACTACAAATATAGTTAAAATACTTGCCCATCTTGGGAATCCCCATTTTTCTAATAATGTTTGAAATGGTAAACATATGTAGAATAAAAATCCACTAATTAAAAAAGGAAGAAAAACAGAACCGATGATAGTTACAACTGGTGTAAATACTTCATGCACTTGCATAAATAGCTTGATGAGTATGAACAACATAATTAGAGCTATGCCGGTTCTAAACCAAACTTTGTTTAACATATATATAGATCCTCCTGAAAATTTTCATTTTTTATAGTCTTATATAGTATATCTCAAATTGAAAAGCTACAAAAGAGTCATGATTGATAAAGTGTCATATTGAGTAAGTTAAAAATACATATTATTTAATGAAAATTCTGAAAATATATTGTAAAGTGTAAATGTACATTGTATAATTTTTTTAATCGATAATAATTAAGGGGGTATACGATGATTGAAAAAATCGTTACATTTTTAAATGATCTCGTCTGGAGTAAACCATTAGTATACGGACTATTATTAACAGGGATTTTATTTAGTTTGAGAATGCGTTTTTTCCAAGTGAGACATTTTAAAGAGATGATACGTTTAATGTTCCAAGGGGAAAAGTCACCAAGTGGTATTACAAGTTTTCAAGCTATAGCAATGTCATTAGCAGGGCGTGTAGGGACAGGTAACATTGTAGGTGTGTCGACTGCTATATTTATTGGAGGACCAGGCGCTGTATTCTGGATGTGGATTAGCGACTTTCTAGGTGCGAGTAGTGCATTTATTGAATCCACTTTAGGACAAATTTTTAAACGTGAAGATAAGGGAGAATATCGAGGTGGACCAGCATACTATATTGAATATGGGATAGGTGGAAAATTCGGGAAAATATATGGTTTAGTATTCGCGATTGTTACAGTCATTTCAGTAGGTCTACTCTTACCCGGTGTACAATCAAATGCAATTGCAAGCTCTATGCATAATGCTTTTAATGTTCCGAATTGGATAGTAGCTATTATAGTTGTCATTATTTTAGCATTAATTATTTTTGGTGGATTACGTTCAATTGCTAATGTTGCTACAGCAGTTGTACCGTTTATGGCAGTCATATATATATTAATGGCAATAGTCATTATTATTATTAATATCCAACATGTTCCAGCTTTATTTGCACTTATTTTCAAATCTGCGTTTGGGTTACAGTCAGCGTTTGGTGGTATAGTCGGTGCCATGATTGAGATAGGTGTAAAAAGAGGGTTATATTCTAATGAAGCAGGACAAGGGACAGGACCGCATGCCGCATCTGCTGCAGAAGTTTCTCACCCAACAAAACAAGGACTCGTTCAATCATTCTCAGTTTATGTAGATACATTATTTGTATGTACAGCAACAGCACTCATTATTTTACTTTCAGGTACATATAACGTAACAGATGGTCAGACTAATTCGAATGGCACACCACATTTAATCAAAGATGGAGGAATATTTGTAGAAAATGCAGATGGCAGTAAAGATTATTCAGGTACTGCAATGTATGCTCAAGCAGGTATAGATAAAGCTTTCCATGGAAGTGGTTACCATTTTGATCCCCATTTTTCTGGTATTGGTTCATACTTTATTGCCATTGCTTTATTCTTCTTTGCCTTTACGACGATATTGGCTTATTACTATATCGCAGAGACTAATGTAGCATATTTAACTAGACATCAAAGTAAAAGTACTACACACATCTTCTTTATCATAGCAAGATTAGCTTTATTATTTGCAACTTTTTATGGTTCAATTAAAACAGCCGATGTCGCATGGGCTTTAGGGGATTTAGGTGTTGGATTAATGGCATGGTTGAATATTATAGCAATTTGGATATTGCATAAACCTGCGTTAGAAGCCCTCAAAGATTATGAACGACAAAAGGCACATTTGGGTTCTGGCTACCATGCGGTTTACAAGCCTGATGCAAAGAAAATTCCTAATGCAATATTTTGGTTGAAAACTTATCCAGAAAGATTGAAAAATGAAAAATAAATAATGAGTTTATTATTTAAAGAATTAGAGTAATTAGTTATCATTTGTAAGTCATTATTAGATTAAGTACAACAAATTAACATATTGCTGATTTAATTTTGCAGTGTTTATCAAAGTTCATAACGCACATAATTTAAAAATATAACGTCTCTTGGTACAATATAAATAATACTACTAGGGGGCGTTTTAACATGTCTGAATTTAAACCAGGTAAAATTAACAAACATATATTTTATAGTGACATATTAGAAAGAGATGTTACTATTTCTATTTACTTGCCTGAAGAATATACTGATTTATTTAAATACCAAGTGATTATATGCTTCGACGGTTTGGATTTTTTAAGGTTTGGACGAATCCAACGAGAATATGAAAAGCTACGTAAAGATAATGAAATTCAAAGAGCGATTATTGTTGGTTTTCATTATGAAGATGTAGAAAAACGTCGTGAAGAGTTTCATCCAAAAGGTAGCCGATCACATTTAACTGTCCAAGCAGTTGGTAAAGAACTATTACCATTTATAGATGCGACTTTTCCTACTTATAAAGTGGGGAATGCTCGACTATTGATGGGTGATAGTTTAGCTGGAAGTATAGCATTACTTACAGCCCTAACCTATCCAACGATATTTAGCCAAGTAGCAATGTTAAGTCCACAATACGATGAAGTGGTTAAAGAAAAGGTTGAGGGGTGTGACACGAAATCACAACTTTCTATTTGGCATGGAATCGGTTTAGAAGAGGAAGACTTCACATTACCTACGAATGGCAAGAGAGCTAACTTCTTAACACCTAATCGCGAGTTGAATGCACTTATTAATCAATTTGATGTTCGTTATCACTATCAAGAATTTGAAGGTGGTCATAATTGGAAATCATGGAAACCTTTATTAGGGGATATTTTAAAATACTTTTTAGATGAGGAATTACCAGAGTAAATTATACTTATTAATGATCAAGTTCAATCGTTATTCAAATTAATAACGTACAAATATTATTATGTATATTGTTTAAAATAGAAAAAATATTTTTAAGTTTAAAGTAACGGTTTTCATAGAATTTTGATATAATGGAAATAGGTTAAACAAAGGAGGAATTCAAATGATTTTAGGATTAGCTTTAATCCCATCAAAGTCATTTCAAGAAGAGGTAAATGCATATCGTAAGCGTTATGATACACATTATGCGCAAATTATGCCACATATTACTGTGAAATCTCAATTTGAAATTAACGATGCGGATTTAGATTCAGTTAAAAAAGAAATTGAAACTCGAATTAAAGGTATTTCATCAATTGATATTCATGCAACTAAAGCATCTAGCTTTAAACCAATAAATAATGTCATTTACTTTAAAGTTGCTAAGAATGATGAACTTGAAGAAATTTTCGATCGTTTTAATACAGATGATTTCTATGGTAAGGCCGAACATCAATTTGTACCTCATTTTACAATTGCTCAAGGTCTTTCAAGCCAAGAATTTGAAGATATTTATGGTCAAGTAGAGTTAGCAGGGGTAGATCATAAAGAGACAATCGATGAATTATCATTACTACAATTTAGCACTGAAGAAGATAAATGGAAAGTTATCGATACATTTAAGTTAAATTAAAAATTATAAATAGTTATAAAAAATGGAGTGAGATAGTGGAATCTATGATACATAGATCTTTATCTCACTCCATTTTTATTTAATTAGCACGTTTTCTATTTATAAAGTAATAGCCATAAAATAAGGCTAAAACTAAGAAAATAAGTGCAGAAAAATAGAAAGTATTATTTAAATTATTAGTAAACTGTGTAATTAAGCCACCTAATAAAGGACCAATCATAGACCCAAAACCTTGCACACTATTAAATACACCCCAAGTTTCTTCTTGCTCTTTTGGATTGATGTGTCCAGCCATAAAAGTATTCCATGCGGGTAATAAGATACCGTACATGAGACCAATGAATAACGCGATTCCCCACACAATATATATATTTGTGATTAATGATAATCCAAATATCATAAGTGTGTATAAGATGAACCCGCCAAATATAATACTATACATAAAGCCTCTACTATTTTTATCAATTATTTTTGAAAGAAATAGCATTGATATAGCACAACCAATTCCACCTATCATGATTGCGATTGTATATTCAATCGTTGAGACATGTACTATTTTTGTAGCATATGTGGGTAGAATAGGTATTAAAGCTGAAATTGCTGCACCTTGGAGTAATATACCTGGGAATAAAATAATATGTCGCTTAGTTACATCTACAATCTGTAATAATTGTTCTTTTACAGGTTTAGTATTGTAATTAGTCAATTGAATATTAACAAAGTAGTATAATATCCATGCGATTAATACGACTAAAGACATCATAAATACAAAATGTAATGGGTGTATCTTAATTAAGAAGTTCATTACTACCCAACCGACTAATAAACCTAACAACCACGCAAAATATACGTAACCCATCTGCTTACCACGTTTATCTTCTTGAACGCTTGATAGCATGATAACCCAAATAGGACTAACGGCTATACCAAGCATGATTGCGCTAATTATGATGACTATTGGTGATGATGGGAACCAAATAACTAAGAATAAACTTAGAAATGCTAGTAAAAACCCAGAAGTTAATACTAATTTAGCGCCAAACTTCTTTAATAAAAAGCCAATCACAAAATTTGTAGCTGCATCTGCTATAAAATGTATAGAAAATGCTAAAGATGTCACTGCAACTGCAATAGAAGTGACAGTAGGTAGGTAGTTAATATAACTTAATATGTACATACCTCTAGCAAATTCCATAAGAAATAAAATGACAAGCATAATTATAAAGTTTTTATTATTAGAATAGTTATTTAACGAAGAATCTTGCATACAAAGGCACCTTTCCATAAATCTCTTCTGGTTGCGAAGAATGGCCTAATAGTTCTAATAGGTCTTTGCATAATTTTTGAGTGGCATACTCAATTTTAGATTCTCTCATGTTTGAAGTCATTTTATTTAATATTGATTCATTATTTGTAAGATGCGTAACGATATCTATAGCCTCTTCAGGTGTATTGGCAATTTTACCAAACGTCATATCCTCAAAATAATTCGCATTTTCTAATTCTTGTCCTGGAGCTGGATTTAAGAAAATCATTGGAATACAACGAGTAAGCCCTTCTGAAATTGTAATACCACCAGGTTTTGTAACCATTAATTGACTTGATGCCATCCATTCATTCATATGTTTTGTAAAACCTAGAATGAGAACATCAGGATGATCTTTGAATTGAGCTTGTAAAGAGCGTTTTAATTCTTTACTACGACCACAAATCATAACAACTTGTGAATGTTTACTTTTCTCTAAAATTTCATTAATCATTTGGTCGAATCCTTTTGAAACACCAAAAGCACCTGCAGACATTAATATTGTAGGTCTATCAGGATCTAAGTGATGTTTACTCAACCAAGCTCTTTGATCAATATGTTCTTCGAATTTATCTGAAATGGGGATTCCCGTGACTTTAATTTGAGAGGCAGGTACGCCTGCTTCGATAAAATCTTTCTTGGTATCTTCAGTGGCTACATAATAGCGATCAGATTCTGGTGTAATCCAGTTTTTATGCATTCTGTAATCAGTCATCACTGTAGCAACTGGAATATTGATATTAAATTGTTCTGTTAAAACAGACATAACTGGTGTAGGGAATGTTAATAAAATTAAATCTGGTTTTTCATTAATGAGTATATTAATCAATTTATTTAGACCATAATATTTATAAAAACATTTATCTAGTTGATCAGGGCGGCTATAATAAAAGTTTTTATACATATTTCTGAAATATCTAAAGCTATTGATATACCATTTTTTACATATAGAAGTTAAAATAGGATGCGCTTCCATAAATAGGTCGTGTTGAATCACACTTAAATGGTCCAAATTCATTTCATTTAATTGGTTTACGATGCTTTGAGTAACTTGCATATGACCGTTACCGAAAGAACCAGTAATAATCAATATCTTTTTATTTTGAGTAACCATTAAAAGCCACCCTCCGTTAATTTTTAAAATTTATAATAAGTGTAACGTATTTTAATACATTATAAAAGGAATATCGTGATTACGTGTACATGAAATACCATTGATTTGTAGCAATTTAGTCTTAATTACAATTTAAAAGGGTAATATGACATTGCTTGAAAAATTGTATTTATGCATTATACCACAACTATCTTAAAAATAAATTTGAAAGAACTTAATACAAGTGATGGATTTTCTTTATAATTACTTTATATAAGGTTGATAATCTATTTATAATGTTAGCATGGTTTAACAAATATGTATTATTAAAATCTATCAAATAACAAGAATTTTAGTTTTATTTAATAGTAGATTAATATATAAGGTATAAATTTACATTTTCAAAGTTTTGAATAAGCTAAATTAATATTCCTCTTGAACATACAAAGGAATAACGCGACTTAATCGCTATAGAATCAATAAACTAATATTATAAGAAATTGGCATAAAATAAGTCAGTTAAAATTGTTTAGGATTAACTGGTATTTATATAGAAAGAATAAATTTATCATAGTCACCAAAACGTGTATAATAGACTTATTGTAAAAAAAGGAGCGATTCATTTTGAATGCGAGTGTATTGTTCGAAAAAATTCGAGTAAAACAAGTAATAGGAACATTAGATAAAGAAGTCGTAGATATCACTACTGATTCAAGAACGGCTAAAGAAGGCAGTATTTTTGTCGCATCAAAAGGTTATACAGTTGATAGCCATAAGTTTTGTCAAAATGTAGTAGATCAAGGATGTAGCATCATTGTGGTCAATAGAGAGCAAGACTTAAATGGCGATGTGACTCAAATTATAGTACCCGACACTTTAAGAGTGGCGAGTTTATTAGCACATGAATTGTTTGACTTTCCAAGTCATCAATTAGTTACATATGGCGTAACAGGAACAAATGGTAAAACGTCTATAGCAACTATGATTCATTTAATTTATAGAAAGTTAAATAAAAATAGTGCTTATTTAGGAACAAATGGATTCCAAATAAACGAAACAAAAACAAAAGGTGCGAATACAACCCCGGAAACAGTATCTCTAACTAAAAAAATTAAAGAAGCTGTTGATGAAGGTGCTGAAGCAATGACAATGGAAGTATCTAGTCATGGATTATCATTAGGTCGTTTAAGAGGCGTTGAATTTGATGTTGCCATTTTTTCTAATTTAACTCAAGATCATTTAGATTTTCACGGCACAATGGAAGCATATGGACATGCTAAATCGCTGTTATTTAGTCAATTAGGTGAAGACCTCGCTAAAGAAAAATATGTTGTATTAAACAATGATGATGATTTTTCAGAATATCTAGCTTCCGTAACGCCGTATGAGGTATTTACGTATGGCATAGATAATGATGCACAGTTTAGAGCAATTAATGTAGAAGAATCTTTACAAGGTGTTAAATTTGAATTTGACACGCCATTTGGTAGTTATCAAGTTGAAAGTCCATATGTAGGTAAATTCAATATTTCAAACATTATGGCAGCGATGATAGCGGTTTGGAGTAAAGGAGCTACATTTGAAGAAATCATTGAAGCGGTCAAATCACTTGAACCAGTAGAGGGGCGTTTAGAAGTATTAGACCCTAGTTTGCCTATAGATTTAATTATAGATTATGCCCATACTGCAGACGGAATGAATAAACTTATTGATGCAGTCAAGCCATTTGTGAAACAAAAACTTATCTTCTTAGTAGGTATGGCTGGTGAAAGAGACATGACCAAAACGCCTGAAATGGGTAGTGTAGCTTGTCGTGCTGATTACGTTATTTTCACGCCTGATAATCCTGCCAATGATGATCCTAAAATGCTTACAGCTGAATTAGCTAAGGGTGCCACTCACTCAAATTATGTTGAATTTGAAGATAGAGCAGAAGGCATTAAACATGCAATTGATGTTGCAGAACCTGGTGATACTGTAGTACTAGCTTCAAAAGGTAGAGAACCTTATCAAATTATGCCCGGGCATGTAAAGGTACCACACCGTGATGACTTAATTGGTTTAGAAGCGGCGTATAAAAAATTTGGTGGTGGACCTGTTGAAGATTAGAGAATATACAGGGGGCACTTCCCCATTTCAAGTATATTTTCATAGGTTGAATGAAACAGTACTTATTGCTATACCTGATCAATTTTGGTCAGTTGAAGTTGCAATTGATTTAACTCGAGCAGAAATTAACGATACGTTATTGATGCAATTTTTCACATTTAATGATGAAGAAGAAGCCCAGAAATTAGCAAGTACAGTAACTAATTGGATTGAAACAATACTAAAGGAGAATGATTAATGAATATAAAGGAAGAAGTAGAGTCAAGAAAGACTTTTGCGATTATTTCCCATCCAGATGCTGGGAAAACAACATTAACTGAAAAACTATTATTCTTCAGTGGTGCTATTCGTGAAGCGGGTACTGTTAAAGGTAAAAAAACAGGTAAATTCGCTACAAGTGACTGGATGAAAGTAGAGCAAGAACGTGGTATTTCAGTAACGAGTTCTGTAATGCAATTTGATTATGATGATTATAAGATTAATATTTTAGATACACCCGGGCACGAAGACTTTTCTGAAGACACGTATCGTACTTTAATGGCAGTAGATAGTGCTGTGATGGTGATTGACTGTGCAAAAGGTATAGAGCCTCAGACATTAAAACTATTTAAAGTTTGTAAGATGCGTGGTATTCCTATCTTCACTTTTATTAACAAGTTAGACCGTGTCGGTAAGGAACCATTTGAATTATTGGATGAAATTGAAGAAACATTAAATATTGATACATATCCAATGAATTGGCCAGTAGGTATGGGCCAAAACTTCTTTGGTATTATTGATAGAAAATCTAAATCTATTGAACCATTTAGAGATGAAGAGAATATCTTACACCTAAATGATGATTTTGAATTAGAAGAAGATCATGCAATTAAAAATGATAGTGCATTCGAACAAGCAATAGAAGAGTTAATGTTAGTTGAAGAAGCAGGCGAAAATTTTGATAACGAGGCATTATTAAATGGTGAATTGACACCAGTATTCTTCGGCTCAGCTTTAGCTAATTTCGGAGTTCAAAACTTTTTAAATGCTTACGTTGATCATGCTCCAATGCCAAATGCACGTCAAACTAAAGAAGATGTTGAAGTAAGTCCTTTTGATACAGATTTTTCAGGTTTTATATTTAAAATTCAAGCAAACATGGACCCTAAACATAGAGATAGAATTGCATTTATGAGAGTAGTTAGTGGTGCATTTGAACGTGGTATGGATGTAACCTTACAACGTACGAATAAAAAACAAAAGATCACACGATCAACATCATTTATGGCCGATGATAAAGAAACAGTTAATCATGCAGTTGCAGGAGATATAATAGGTTTATACGATACAGGAAATTACCAAATCGGAGATACATTAGTTGGCGGAAAACAAGACTTTAGTTTCCAAGATTTACCACAATTCACTCCAGAAATATTTATGAAAGTATCAGCGAAAAATGTCATGAAACAAAAGCATTTTCATAAAGGTATCGAACAATTAGTACAAGAGGGTGCGATTCAATACTATAAAACATTGCATACGAATCAAATTATTTTAGGTGCAGTTGGACAGCTACAATTTGAAGTTTTCGAACATCGTATGAACAATGAATACAATGTAGATGTAGTGATGGAACCAGTAGGTCGTAAAATTGCAAGATGGATTGAAAATGAAGATGATATTAAAGATAATATGAATACATCTCGTTCAATACTTGTACACGATCGTTATGATAATTATGTATTTTTATTTGAAAACGAGTTTGCAACACGTTGGTTTGAAGAAAAGTTCCCAGACATTAAATTATATAGTTTATTATAATATGTTTGTCTATATACTAGTGCGGGTATCAGTTGTTATATAATGGTGATGTTATAAAATTATAAATTGTCATTATATCAATTAGCTTGTATAATAAGTATATTCACAAATAAATACCTATGACACTCATGTCAGAGGGGAGTAACTTGATAGTCACTGAATAAATTTGAGTGATTTTACACTTTATCGTCATTACGAAGTATTCACTTCCGGTAAAGTGGGCAATAGTATTTGCTAAGTGAGACCTTTGCTATTATTTAGCATAGGTCTCTTTATTTGTATTAAATTTAAAGGAGTTGTCCACTATGGATCCGAGTTTGTTATTATCCTATGCATGGGTATTACTAGTCTTAGTATTTTTAGAGGGTCTTTTAGCTGCTGATAATGCAATAGTAATGGCAGTTATGGTAAAGCATTTACCACCTGAGCAAAGAAAGAAAGCACTATTTTATGGTTTATTAGGTGCATTTGTATTTAGATTTTTAGCATTATTCTTAATTAGTATCATTGCTAATTTCTGGTTTATACAAGCAGCAGGAGCTGTATATTTAATCTATATGTCAATTAAGAATTTATGGGAGTTCTTCCATAAAAAAGATGACAAGAATCATGAAAATGTCGGAGATGATCATCACTTTGACGAAGATGGTCAAGAAAAGAAAGTTGGTCCAAAAGCATTCTGGGGCACAGTATTTAAAGTAGAATTTGCAGATATTGCATTTGCTATTGATTCCATGTTAGCAGCATTAGCAATCGCTGTGACTCTACCAAAAGTAGGTATACATTTTGGTGGAATGGACTTAGGTCAATTTTCAGTAATGTTCTTAGGCGGTATGATAGGTGTTATTCTAATGCGTTTCGCAGCAACTTGGTTTGTTGAATTATTAAATAAATATCCTGGTTTAGAAGGCGCAGCTTTCGCAATTGTAGGTTGGGTCGGTATTAAATTAGTCGTATTAGTATTAGCACATAAAGACGTAGGTATTTTACCAGAAGAATTCCCACATACAGTTTTATGGCAATCTATTTTCTGGGCTGTCCTAATATTACTTGTTGTTATTGGTTGGTTAACATCAGCTGTAAATAATAAAAAGAATAAGAAATAATGAACTAAGGCTTCGTATATTATTACGAAGTCTTATTTAATGCTTGTTTAACATTGCAGTTTTAATAATAAAATATTAAAATTTATATATACATAATACTATTTATTAGGGTAATACATATCATTGTGAAAAATGTTACCTTAAACCCATTGAGTATGTCATAATAAAAGTAATTGATTGAAATGATAGGAGTGGCTATCTAGTGGATAAAAATAAAAAACAAGTAATTCCTCGTAAAAGCTATCGACGTCAACGTCGTGAATTTTTTCATAACGAAGAAAGAGAGGAAAGAGTAGAAAAACAAAGACAAGAAGAAAGAATTCAAGCTAAAAAGGATGAATACCAAGCTAAAGTTAATGAAGAAAGAGTTAAAGATAACTTAAGAAAAGCAAGAATAGAAAAGTTAACTAAAGAAGAAATCCAACAACAACAAAATCAAGTATCAAATCATAATGATAAATCAAATAAAACGCAACAAGCTCATGAAAATAGTAAGTCGAAATTAACATTACCAGAGGAACAGCAACTTAAACGAGATCAAAATCACAAAAATCAATCATCACAAGATAACAATCAAGATGATAATGAAAGTTCCACTCTCGTGCAGAATCAAATTGATAAATTAGCGTCTAAAACATTTCAAGAAGATCATCTAAAAAGTGGTGGTGAATCTGAAACTAAAAAGAACAACAGTAAAGCAGAATCTAGTAGTAATTTAAATAAACAAGCAACTTATGTTAAAAAACATGATTTTGAATCTGAAAATAAACATCCGTATCAAAGCAATCAAAATGCTAAACAAAATCAATTTGAAACAAAGAAAGATAATGCAACTTCAACTCGTGATAAAACAGAAAATAAAACTGATTATCTAGATATTATCAAGTCATTCTTTATGGAACATTGGCCTAAAATAGCTATTATTATTGGAGTGATATTATTAATTATTATACTTAACGCTATTTTTACTAATGTTAATAAAAATGATCATACAAATGACAGTGCTTTAACACCTACGAATAAACATTATACTGACACAATGAAAAGTGCGAATAGTACAGTAAAATCTGTAGTAACAGTGGAGAACGAAGGGTCAAAAAATACTTCAGTTCCAAATAATACATCTAAAGCAGATAATGAAATTGGTTCAGGTGTCGTCTACAAGAAAGTGGGCGACTCTCTTTTTATTATGACAAATGCGCATGTAGTTGGTAATAAAGATAAGCAAAAGATAACATTTGGTAATAATAAGTCGGTTCAAGGAAAAGTGATCGGTACGGATAAATGGTCAGATATAGCAGTCATTAAAGCTAAAAGTGCAGATGATTCTGTAAAAGCCATCACTACTGGTAATTCTAATCATCTTGTTTTAGGAGAGCCTATAATTGTAGTTGGTAACCCATTAGGTGTAGATTTCAAAGAAAGTGTATCTGATGGTATAGTCTCTGGTTTAGATAGACATGTACCAGTAGATATTGATAAAGATGATAGCTACGATGTACTAATGAAAGCATTTCAAATAAATGCGCCGGTTAATCCCGGAAATTCTGGTGGCGCAGTTGTTGATAGAGATGGTAAACTAATAGGTATTGTTTCTCTGAAAATTGATATGAATAATGTGGAAGGTATGGGATTTGCAATACCAATTAATGATGCTCAAAAAATAGCTAATCAATTAGAAAAAGAGGGAAAAGTTGAATATCCTAATACTGGAATTAAAATTAAAAATGTAGCTGATATTGATGATGACGAACGCCAATCAATCAAATTACCTAATAGTGTTAAAAATGGTATTATTGTTGGCGAAGTAAAACCCAATGCTCCTGGCGATAAATCAGGGTTGAAAAAAGATGATGTCATAGTAGAATTAGATGGGAAAAGAATTGAAGATAATTTAAGATATAGACAAATTATATTTAGTCATAGAGAAGACAAAAGTACATTAAAGGCTAAAGTGTATAGAGATGGAAAAGTCATTAATATAGATATAAAACTAAAATAATGTTGAGGTGAATTGAATGTCGATATTTGGTCAACTATTAAAAAGATCCAGTCCTCAACAAGGGATAGTTCTATACTATTTAGCAGCAATTGTTGTCGCGTTTTTATTGTTAAATTTGCCATATGTTCATAAATCTGGTGTCGACGTTAACCCAATAGATACATTATTTGTAGCAGTATCTGGAATAAGCGTTACAGGATTAACACCAATTAGTATTGTTGACACGTATTCTACGTTTGGTCAAATTATTATACTAGTCATTCTAAATATTGGCGGTATTGGTGTGATGGCCATTGGAACATTATTATGGGTTGTACTAGGTAAACATATAGGTATTCGTGAACGTCAGTTAATCATGCTTGATAACAATAAAGATACAATGAGTGGGACAGTCAAATTAATCTTAGAAATAGTTAGAACGATTATTGTAATAGAATTTATTGGTGCACTTTTACTGGCATTTTATTTTTATCGAGATAATCCCGATTTAAAATATGCTATAATGCAGGGAATATTTGTTTCAATATCAGCGACAACTAATGGTGGTCTGGATATTACAGGTGATTCACTTGTTCCATATGCCAAAGATTATTTTGTGCAAACGATTGTGATGTTCCTTATCGTTCTAGGTTCTATTGGATTTCCAGTATTACTTGAAGTCAAAGCCTATATTAAAAATAGAGTAACAAATTTTAGATTTTCATTATTTACTAAAATCACAACATCAACATATTTATTTTTATTTGTTTTTGGTGTCATGATTATTTTCTTATTAGAACATAATCATGCATTCAAAGGGATGAGTTGGCATCAGTCACTGTTTTATTCTCTATTTCAATCAGCAACAACTAGGAGTGCAGGATTGCAAACCATTGATGTATCCCATTTTAGTGATGCAACCAATATCATTATGAGTATTTTGATGTTTATAGGTTCATCTCCTAGTTCCGTAGGTGGTGGTATCCGTACTACTACTTTTGCTATTTTAATATTATTTGTCATCAATTTTAGTAATTCTGCTGATAAAATCTCTATTAAAGTATTTAATAGAGAAATTCATATTATGGATATACAACGATCATTTATGGTATTTACAATGGCTTCCATTTTGACCTTTACAAGTATGATTATTATATCTGTAGCAGAGCAAGGAAAACTATCGTTTTTACAAGTTTTCTTTGAAGTTATGTCGGCATTTGGTACATGTGGTCTAACACTAGGTGTAACAGATGATGTAAGTAACATTACAAAAATTGTATTAATGATATTAATGTTTATAGGACGTGTAGGTTTAATCTCATTCATTATAATGATAGCTGGAAGAAAAGAACCTAAAAAATTCAGCTACCCTAAAGAACGTATACAAATTGGATAAATTAAATCAAAGACATTTTAAGTATTAAAGATAGTTGATACTTAAAATGTCTTTTATATTTTTCTTAATAATATAAGTTATCTATCCAAAGTGATATCACTTAAACAAAAATACATGTTAAACTAACCATAATGAGAGGTGTGTTGAGATGGAGAGAAATGAGAATATCGATGTAGATGTCATAGCAACTTCTGATATGCATAGTCATTTTTTAAATGGAGATTATGGCTCAAATATATATCGCGCTGGAACTTTTGTTAGACAAGTAAGAAACAATAATCAAAATGTAATCTTACTAGATAGTGGTGGTAGTTTGGCAGGGTCATTAGCAGCTTTTTATTATGCTATTGTCGCACCATATAAGCGCCATCCAATGATAAAGTTAATGAATGCCATGCAGTATGATGCCAGTGGCATTAGTCCTAACGAATTTAAATTTGGATTGTCATTTTTAACTCGTTCTGTTGCACTATCTAGATTTCCATGGTTATCTGCTAATATAGAATATATCAAAACGAAAGAACCGTACTTTTCAACACCATATTCTATTCAACATTTTGATAATTTGAAAATTGCAATAGTAGGTTTAACAGCCGATGGTCTAATGAAAAATGAATATGCAGAAATGGAAGAAGATGTGAGCATCGAAAAAACATTATTATCAGCTAAAAGATGGATTAGATATATACATGAAATCGAAGAACCAGACTTTTTAATAGTGATATATCATGGTGGATTAGACAAAATCAGTAAATCCAATAAGAAAAATGAAGTAAATGTCAATGAAGCTGAAATATTGATGGAGGAATTAGGGGTTATAGATCTCATCATAACAGCACATCAACATCAAACATTAGTTGGTCAAGATCATGGAACAGTTTATGTACAAGCAGGACAAAATGCAGAAGAACTCGTTCATGTAAAAATAAAATTTAAAAAACGAACTAATACATATGAGGTTGAGGAAATTTCACCAGAAGTCATTGATTTGAATAATTATGATGAAGATGAAGCATTACTTAATGTCACGTATTATGATCGCAAAGCAGTTGAACATTGGGCAAGCGAAGCGATAAATGAAACTGAAATAAATGCACCAGTTAAAGATTTAGCAGAATTAGTAGGTCAACCCCATCCTTTTGCACAATTATTACATGATAGCATTAGATTAGCCTATAATTATCAAATTAGTTGTGTACACATACCTCGAAATGGTGAAGAAGGACTAAAGGGAGTCATAACGAATAGAGTTTTATATGATGCATATCCATATCCAGATAAACCTGTTGATTTAACGATTAAAGGGGAATGTATTAAAGGTATATTAGAATTTTCATATTCATATCTAGAATTTGAGAAAGATACGTTAAAGTCAACACTGATTGATGAAACGTTATGTACATTTTGGCAAGGATTTAACTATACTGTCGATATGAACCAAGCACCTTTTAACCGAGTGACTTTAGATGGAATTGATTTAAATGGATTATATAGGATCACTATGACGGATTATTGTTATAGAAATTATCAATCATATTTAGAAGATGCTATTATTCACCATACTAGTGAAAGTACAATGAGTACACTAATTGCTAAGCATTTATCAGATAAGCATTATTCTATTAAACTAAAAAATAACTTTAAAGTGATTAAGTAATTTGATATTATTACACCTTCATACTAATTAACGTATGTGGTTAAAAATTTACTTTAAAAAATAAATAGAGCTCTAAATCATGTATGGACACATGGTTTGGAGCTCTATACTTATACTTTAAATATTTATTTTCTAATCATTTAACATATTAAAAATTATCCATGAAAGATTAATAAAAGAATGATAGCAACTATTTGAGCAATAGATGTTGTAGCAATACGTCTTGTATATTCATAACTGATTGACAGTAATATTTGAGTTATAAAAATAAACAGTACTATCCACCAATTATCTAAATATATAAATAGAGAGCTTGAACAAATTGCAGTGATTAAGATAGATAACCAATTCGGCAAATTGTACTTATTTAACTCATTTTGTAAAACAGTGCGCATATATAGTTCATGACAAGGTATAACGAATGCTAATGTTACTAACATTTGCCACTTCCAATGAACACCAGTTTTGGCCAATTCTTTTATTAATGAAGCATAAGTTAATTCAGACGTTATGAGTGATAAGATCAATTGAATAATGATTAAAATAATACTGGCAATAATTCCAATACCTATGGATGTTAATAACCGTTTAGAATGTATATCACGTTGATAAAATACATAACTAATCCCAGCTATTAGCATAATTCCAGTATATAAATACCAATATTCTTGGTGTTCACCCCACATAACAAATAATATGGCATGAAAAACTATGAAACTAATTATAAACCATAGTAAAGCTTTCGAAACTTTTTTCATTACAACTAACCTTCTTGTTCAACAATTTTATAACGTTTATGATTAATAACCGTTTTTTCAGGTAAGTCTAGTGAGTTAAAGTTTTCCATTATTGTTAAATCTACAATAACTGAGTTATCATTTATTTTTTCAACTCGGCCTCTTAAACCATCATAAAATTCTACGATATTACCTACTTCTGCAACAGTCATTTCGAGTCCTCCCTTAATTCATAGCTAGACTATATTGTACTAAAAAATACACTACAAATAAACTAATAACACTAAAAACTCTTAGAATTAATACATAAATTATGAAAATTTTGTCATTATTGAGTAAATAATTGGAATTTTAAATGTAAATGGTGCATAAATAAGGTAAGGGCATATATAGAGAATCTATAAGGAGCGTTTGTTATGAAATTTGTAAGCAATAATAATATAACTGATCCAACACTTAACTTAGCTATGGAAGAATATGTATTAAAAAATCTTCCTTCAGAAGAAAGTTATTTTTTATTTTATGTAAATAGACCCTCCATTATTGTTGGTAAAAATCAGAACACGATAGAAGAGGTCAATAAAGCATACGTTGATGAAAAAGGCATAGATGTCGTACGTAGAATTTCAGGTGGTGGTGCAGTTTATCATGATACAGGTAATTTAAACTTTAGTTTTATTACAGATGATGATGGTAATAGTTTCCATAACTTTAAGAAATTTACAGAACCTATTGTCCAAGCCTTACAATCATTGGGTGTGGACGCAGAAATGACAGGACGTAATGATATTCAAGTTGGTGCTGCTAAAATTTCAGGGAATGCAATGGTTAAAGTTAAAGATAGAATGTTTAGCCACGGTACATTAATGTTGAACAGTGAGCTTGATGAAGTTCAAAATGCTTTAAAAGTAAATCCAGCTAAAATTAAATCAAAAGGTGTTAAATCTGTTAGAAAGCGTGTAGCTAATATTGAAGAATTTTTAACAGAGTCTTTAGATATTGATCAATTTAAACAAATTATTTTAAAAACGATATTTGGTGAACAACAAGTTGAAGAGTATGTATTAACTGATGAAGATTGGAAAAATATCGAGAAATTAAGTAATGAAAAATACCGTACTTGGGACTGGAATTATGGTAAAAATCCAAAATACAATTTTGAACGAGAAGAAAAATTCGAAAAAGGATTTATTCAAATCAAGTTTGATGTGAAAAAGGGTAAAATTGAACACGCAAAAATTTTCGGTGATTTCTTTGGTGAAGGGGACATTAGTGATTTAGAACATGCCTTAGAAGGTTGCCTTCATGACTTTAACCATTTAGAAGAAGCATTGGCAAATTATAATCTATATCATTATTTTGGTGATATAGATAAGAATGAAATATTAAGATTAATGTCTTAAAGTCATATAAATTTAAAAGGTCTATTCTCTAACTTTTTTAGTAGGGAATAGACCTTATTTTGAATGACTCGAATCTAAATTATTCACTGAGAAATGCCTCCAAGTTTTTATATTCTGTTATGTACTCATTGAATGCTTTCTCGTCTTTATTTACTAAAGCTTCATCAATTAGTAATTTCAACTCTTTTTTTCTAACCTCTCTAAGTGCTTCATCAATGACTAGTTCAACGCCTAAATCATTAACTGTAGTTACAAATTCTTCAAGTGTCGTATGTTTCACATTTGTATTATGATTCATAAGGATCTCGACCTTTCGTTTGAATTTAATATATAGATATTATACATTTTTTGAATTTTGAAATCAATGAATATTCTGACATTTTAAACGAAAAAATGTATCATATTACACTTTAAGAATAACTTGACTTTTGTGATTTTTCTTATAAAATAAAAAACATATTATTGATTCTATAAATTAGAAAAGATAATAAAATTTAATAAAGCGAGGTTATCCCAATGACAACTCAGAATATTTACGTAATTAGAAAGGGAGACATGGTGATTAGGCCTAATTATGATAATCAAAATCAACCAAATGGTTCAGAAATTATTCGGTTTGATAAGACAGTCATACAAAGCCCATTTAAAGTTCAAAAGATTATAGAGAGATCATGCAAATTTTATGGTAACAATTATTTAAGTAAAAAAGCTGAAACCAATCGAATCACAGGTATCTCAAGTAAACCTCCAATTTTATTAACTCCTTTATTTCCAACTTACTTTTTTCCTACTCATTCAGATCGACAAGAAGAAAATTTATGGATTAATATGCATTATGTTGAATCTATTAAAGAATTAAAACATCGTAAATGTAAAATCATATTTGCAAACAATGAAACCATTACCCTTAATGTATCATTCCACAGTTTATGGTATCAGTATACCAACGCAATCTTCTTTTATTATATGGTAGATAAACAATCCCGCATGAAATCTAATGACCCCGATAAACCCATCGATTATGAAAAATCCTCATTAAACATTTTTGAAGCATTATCACGTTATTCGCTATTTGTAGATAAATAAATTATGTTGAAATTTAAAATATGCGGAACGTTATATTAATATAGTGTAAATGTTCCGTATATTTTTTTAAGTTATCTCTTGATAATTTACGTAAAATTGATATAATAATATTTGTGCTTGATAGAGAAAGCACTACAATTTAATTATTCCACAGTAGCTCAGTGGTAGAGCTATCGGCTGTTAACCGATCGGTCGTAGGTTCGAGTCCTACCTGTGGAGCCATGGAAACGTACTCAAGTTGGCTGAAGAGGCGCCCCTGCTAAGGGTGTAGGTCGCGAGAGCGGCGCGAGGGTTCGAATCCCTCCGTTTCCGTTTTATAGTAAAAATCAGTTTAATTCTGATTTACTTAAACTACCTAGAACGTTGTTAAACCAACGTTCTTTTTTATTTTGTTAAAAATCCGTTTAAGTTTGTTTAATATATTTTGGTCAATATATGGTCAACACACTTTATTAAAGCGAATGGATAGTCCCTCCGTTACTATAAATAAGGGAGTGGGACAGAAATAATAAAGAACCACTAATCATTTATTATGTAGTGGTTCTTACGCATTAGCCATAGCTAATGTGTACTTTAAAATAGGAATACATGAGTGAAACTCATGCATAAGAAATACTAATTTCTTAAAAAAGTATTTCTTTATCGTTGTCCATCCCCAACTTGCATTGTCTGTAGATTTTCTTTTCGAAATTCTCTATGTTTGGGGCCCGTCCCCCGGCAAGGTTGACTAGAAATGAAAAAGCTTGATACATTAGACCGTCTTTGTAATTTATTACTTAGACGGTTTTATGCATGAACTTTAGTTCATGTATACGTCTAAAGCTTAATTTGAACACATGAGTCAATACGCATGTGTAAGTCATTCTAATTTCTATAAAAAAAAGAATGACTTTACAGTCAACTACTGCCTAAATATGAATGTAACTTGAAATATATATTTATGTCCCAGCCTGTTATTTTTTCTACTGATTTTTGACTTATCAAGAGTTGATTTCCTTCTTATAATATTTACTTCGAAGAATTAAGATTCTTTAGTGCGTGGACTTTAAAATGAAATACATTGAACACAGTAGCTAGCCAACTATGAGGCTAGGCGATAATTGAATATCATAGTATAAAAACACCATGAAATTAGAATCTAACCATAGGGCTGATCTAAAATCATGGTGTTTTTTATTATAATATCAATGCAATACTCAAGCTGTATTCCTAAAGTGATAAGATACTTACAAAAGTCTGTTAATATTAAATAAAATGATCAGTAAAATTGTATCCATTTTTTCCAACTATAACTGCTCATCACTGCTACATTCATTACGATATGAATTATTTCGAACTCATAACCACTAACGTATCCTCGAGTTAATTTTAAGGTGAATATGGAACCTAACATCACACAAATATAGAAAACATTAACATACGGTGTTAAAATCCCAAATATCAAGAAGATACCTCCAACAACTTCACCAATTGACATTAAAATTGCAAGTAGTGGGGGTAAACCTAATGAACCTAGAAAATGTATCGTACCTTCTAGGTCTACAAATTTTAACGTGCCATGTACTAAAAAAGATGTCGCTAACATCCATCTAATTAATAAAATTCCAAATCTCATTGATAGACTGACCTCCAGATTGTTATAAAATAAAAAAGTAAATTTCATAAGTAATTAAGAATAAAAGACTTTAAATTTCTAATAAAAAATTATAATACTTATAAAATTTATCTTATTATATAACGAATGGAAGATTTTGTCTTTATTAAATGACCATTTATATAAAAAAGCCCATCAATTGTAATGAATACATTGATGGGCAGTAATTCTCGATATATTATTCTTTATTTTTTTCCGTTTGATTTACCTGAAATCAAATCACGGATAATTTTAACAATGTAACCTGTTATGATTGTTCTTACTACACGTTTAATAATGTTCATCATAATTATGTCTCCCTTTTGCTTTTACTTGATAAATAATATATACCCCGTTTTTAATGTTTTAAAAGTGAATGGAAAATAAATCGCTAGAATAGGGTAAATATTATTTTTCAAAAACAATGTAACCGTCATTGTCAGCTTTTTTAGTAAAAGCGACGATAATAGCATGAACAATAGCTACAATACTTGGAATACCTGTCCAAAAGAAGGCAAGATGTAAAAGACCTTGTCCGACTTTGTCAGCATAAAATTTATGAACACCAATACCTCCTAAAAAAATAGCTACTAATATATAAATGACTTTATTAACTCTCATTTTTTGCTACCTCCTAAAAATAAGATTCATCGATTAAAGAATTAATCACGTAACAAACATAAAAATGTATTTTAGAAATACTTCTTAAAGTTCAATTCTCTCATCAAAATCTCTAAATTCAATATGAAATAGGTCCTTTGATTTATATTATATCGTAGTTTCTATATAATGAAATTAAGACAAATTTTGAGGAAGGATATATGATGATTAGACAAGCACATCCTAGTGATAATAAGCGTATCGCTGAATTATGTTTTATGATTTGGGAAGATATGGAATTAGATATAGTTAATGAAATTAGCCAAGAAAGAATTATGAACATACTAGAGTTGAGTATTGTTAATGTAGAATATCGAAGTTATTATAAAAATGTTTGGGTTTATGAAGTCAATGGCAAAGTTGCAGGTTGTGTTATTGCATATGATGGTAAACACGAACTTGATTATGAGAAAAATTGGTTAAAGTTACCGCTTGATGAAGATATTCGTAAATATGGTACACCTTTACCAGTGAAAGAAGCAGAGGACGATGAGATGTATATTGAAACCGTAGCTACGTTTCCTGAATATAGAGGTCAAGGTATAGCTACACAACTGATGACTTATCTTTTGGAGAAGTACCCTGAGAAAAAATGGAGTCTAAATTGTGATTATGATAATGAAAAAGCGCTAAATCTATATAAAAAATTAGGATTTAAGACAGTGAATGATATCGATCTTTACGGTCATCTTTATAGACATATGATTAAATATAAATAATTAGAAAGAAAACTCGACAATGAATGGTAATCATTGCCGAGTAATTAAATGGTATTAAATTGCACCTAACAATGCACTAATATAAATGCCTAATGCATATAATAAACCGAAAATAGTATTTGTTTTACCAGTAGCAGCCATGGCAGGCATCATTGTCTCAGGTGTATCATTTTTGTTAAATCTTCTTACGGCTTTAATTGGCATTGGGAATGACAATAAAACTAATAAATAGAATAATGACCCACCAGATTTAAATAAGGCAGTAAATACTACAAGTGCATATGCGACAACATACATTGTGGCCATAAAGATAACTGAGGCGCGTTTACCAAGTAAAATAGGTAGTGTTTTACGTCCACTAGCTTTATCTTTGACACGATCTCTTATGTTGTTAGCCATGTTTATAAGTCCAATTGTTATGACGATAGGGATACTTAACCAAATGATTAGTCCTTGAACATTACCTGTTTGAATGAAAAAGGCTAATAAGATGATAATCATACCCATAAATACGCCTGAGAATAATTCGCCAAATGGCGTCCATGAAATCGGCATTGGTCCACCTGTATATAAATAACCAATTGCCATACAAACAACGCCTATTGGAATAATCCAAAATGAACTATGGAAAGCTAAGAATATACCTAGTAAGGCGGCAATAATATAAAAAGCAATCGCGATATTCATCACAAGTTTAGGACTCATACCATTTCTTACAATAGCACCACCGATACCTACAGAAGTATGATCATCTAAGCCTTTTTTAAAATCATAATATTCATTAAACATGTTTGTAGCCGCTTGGATTAATAAGCAAGCAATTAACATGGCTAAGAATAGACTGAATTTAAGATGATCTTCACTACCAAGTAGGAATAATTTAGCTGAAGCTGTCCCAACTAGAACTGGTACAACTGCGGCAGTTAAGGTATGAGGTCTCATCAATTGCCAATACTTTTTAACCGTTGAATATTGTTGATATTGATCTGACATTTTTATAACCTCTTAATTTTTAGTTTTAACATTCATATTTTAAAGTAATTATGAATAAAGGTCAATTCACGTGAAAAATTGCATGTGTTTATTAAGCAATTCGCACCAAAATTAGCATTGAAAAATGATACAATATACTAATGAGTAAATATAGAAGAAAGAAGTGAGATGAATGACTGTTAACGTAAGAGAAGATGAGATTGTCGACAAGCTATATGGAAGTTCTAAGGATTGGGTCTCTGTTGAAGTAGAGTTAGACAAGCAATTAGATCCAAGTACTCTATTTCATATAACTGAATCGCAAGCAGGCGATCGTTTTTATTTGCGATTAAATGACAATCAATCTTCATATTTCGGTTATCATGCGATTCGAAAATTTGAAAATGATTTCGAAAATAAACAGTCTATCTTTAAAGAATGGGAAACGTTAAAAAAAGATATAGAGTTAATTCATCCAGATAGTGAGAAACATCATTTACGTTTATGTGGTGGATTCCAATTTTCAAAACATAAATCTGATGATGAATGGCGAGCATATGGATTAAATCATTTTGTGCTACCTGAGGTGTTGATTTCTACTGAAAATAATCGAACATTTATAACTTATACAACTGAAAAAAAGACATTTGAAATGGATACTTTCAAGTCATTAGTCAATGATTTGGAACAAGCCAATGTCGATATGGAAGATGATCACCTGGGGAATGTTACTCGTATGGAGGATATCTATTTAGATGAATGGCGAGATTTAGTACAAGAAGCGATTAATAGTATTGACTATTCTAAGAAAATTGTACTTGCACGTAGAAGATTAATTAAATTTGATAAAGAGATAAGTATTCCATATATTTTGACTAGAGCATTAAAGAATGAAAAAAACAGTTATATCTTCTTACTTGAATCTAATGAATCTGTGTTCTTTTCACAAACGCCTGAACAATTATTAAAAGTTGAAAATCAAGTGCTTTCAACTAAAGCAGTAGCAGGTACAATTAAACGTTCTCAAAATGAACAGGAAGATGAAGAAAACTTACAAGCTTTTCTAAATGATAAAAAGAATTTAAATGAACATCAAATTGTAGTGGAAAGTATATTGAATGATATTCAACCATATGTTGAAGATGTATACTACAATGAAACACCAAACATTTTAAAAAATGACCATTTGTATCATCTATTCACAAAAATACAAGGTAATTTAAAAGAACAATCATATATTGGGTTAATTGATCGAATGCATCCAACACCAGCATTAGGCGGCTATCCTAAAGATGAAGCACTAGAATTTATAGAACAAAAAGAATTTGGCACGCGTGGCTTATATGGTTCACCTGTAGGATATATAGATGTCTATGATGATTGTGAATTTATAGTAGCCATTCGATCTATGTTGATAAAAGGCGATCAAGCAACATTATTTGCTGGATGTGGCATAGTTAAAGATTCTGATCCAGATAGCGAGATTGCTGAAACAGCTGTAAAATTTTCACCAATGATGAATGCTTTAGGAGTAGATAAACATGAGTAATAAAAATGAAGCTTTGACGACACAGGTCTTTACATTTGCATCAGAACTATTTGCATATGGTGTGAAAGAAGTTGTGATTAGCCCGGGGTCGCGTTCGACTCCGTTAGCTATTGCATTAGAAGCACATCCTAACATCAAAACTTGGATTCATCCTGATGAACGTAGTGCGGCATTTTTTGCATTAGGTTTAATCAAGGGTAGTCAAAGACCTGTTGCTATTTTATGTACGTCTGGTACAGCGGCGGCTAACTACACACCGGCAATTGCAGAAAGTCAAATTAGTCGTATACCTCTGATTGTATTAACGAGTGATCGACCACATGAATTAAGAAGTGTAGGTGCACCACAAGCTATCAATCAAGTCAATATGTTCAGTAATTATGTTAATTTCCAATTTGATATGCCAATTGCTGACGGTACTACAAATATGCTAGATACGATACATTACCAAATGCAAATTGCTAGTCAGTACCTTTATGGTCCACATAAAGGACCGATTCATTTTAATATGCCATTTAGAGAGCCATTAACACCTGATTTAGATAGAACAGAATTATTGAAATCAGAAACAAAAACATTACCTCATTATCAAAAAATGATACATGTTGATCCAATTAAGGATAAAATTGAAAAGTCTAAAGGTTTAATTATTGTTGGAGATATGCAACATCAAGAGGTAGACCAAATTTTAACTTATTCAACGATTTTCGATATACCAGTGTTGGCAGATCCACTAAGTCAGTTAAGACGACATAATCATCCTAATGTCATAACAACATATGATTTATTATATAGAGCAGGTATGGATTGGGATGTTGATTTCGTAATTAGAGTAGGTAAACCAGTTATTTCTAAAAAGTTAAATCAATGGTTAAAATCGACTTCAGCATTTCAAATATTAGTTCAAAATAACGATAAAATAGATGTTTTTCCTGTACCGACAGATGTATCATATGAAATATCGGCTAATGACTTTTTCAGATCGCTAATGGAAGAAAGAACAGTAGACAGAAAAGCATGGTTACAACAATGGCAATCATTAGAAAAGCAAGCTCGCATTGAAATCAATGATTATTTACAACATGCTACTGATGAAGCGGCATATGTTGGCACATTGATTTCTAAATTAACTAACGAAGATGCTTTATTTGTAAGTAATAGTATGCCAATTAGAGATATTGATAATTTACTATTTGATAATGAAGCTGAAATTTATGCTAATCGTGGTGCGAATGGCATTGATGGTGTTGTTTCTACTGCATTAGGTATGGCAGTACATAAAAAAGTGACGTTACTCATCGGTGATTTAGCTTTTTATCATGATATGAACGGCTTGCTCATGTCTAAAATTAATGACATACATTTAAATATAGTGTTATTAAATAATGATGGTGGGGGTATTTTTTCTTATTTACCTCAAAAAGCATCAGCAGAAGCATATTTCGAGAGATTATTCGGAACGCCAACTGGTTTAGATTTTGAACATGCGGCATTGTTGTATGACTTTAATTTTAAGCGTTTTGAGCATTTAAATGATTTTAAATATGAATCGTTATCTGAATTAGGTTCGAATGTTTATGAAATAATCACAGATAGAGAAGATAATTTACAACAACATCAAATTTTATATAAGAAATTGAGTGAAATGATTAATGTTATATCATAATTTTTATCAATCAAAGTCATCATCGAAGCAATTGATAGTTTTGTTACACGGATTTATTAGCGATGGCACAACTTTCGATAATCATATTGATAAGTTAACCGAACAAACTAACGTATTGGTAGTTGATTTACCTGGTCATGGAGAAGATGGAACTTCAATGGATATAGAATGGAGCTTTGATTTTATTAATCAAGCATTGAATCAAGTTTTATCCGAATATCAACAATACCAGTTGTATTTATTTGGTTATTCAATGGGAGGTAGGGTAGCTTTATATTATGCGTTGCATGGTTCGATAGAACTTGCAGGTTTAATATTAGAAAGCACATCACCAGGTATTCAAAGTGAAGAAGATCGAATTGAGAGACAACAAGTAGATGCTGCAAGAGCGAAAGTGCTAGAAATAGCTGGGTTAGAAATATTTGTCAATGATTGGGAACGATTACCACTGTTCCAATCACAGTATGACTTAGATAAATCAGTTAAAAAGCAAATTCGTGATAATAGAATGAGTCAGAATCCTCACCGATTAGCAAAAGCTTTACGAGATTATGGTACAGGACATATGCCTAATTTATGGCCATTACTATCACAAGTCGATATACCAACTTATATTATGGCAGGCGAGCTAGATGAGAAGTTTGTAAAAATTGCACAAAAATTGAAAGATTCAATTGTTAATAGCAGAAAAACAATAGTTTCTGATGTAGGACATACAATTCATGTGGAAGATAGCACGGAATTTGATACAATAATATTAGGTTTTTTAAAGGAGGAGCAAAATGACTAGACAGTGGGAAACACTTAGAGAATATGATGAAATTAAATATGAATTTTTCGAAGGTATTGCAAAGGTAACTATCAATCGTCCAGAAGTACGTAATGCATTCACTCCTAAGACAGTAGCTGAAATGATTGATGCATTTTCACGTGCACGTGATGATCAGAATGTTTCAGTGATTATCTTAACAGGAGAAGGAGATAAAGCATTCTGTTCAGGTGGAGATCAAAAGAAACGTGGACATGGTGGTTACGTTGGCGAAGACGAAATCCCTCGTTTAAATGTTTTAGATTTACAACGTTTAATCCGCGTTATTCCTAAACCAGTTATAGCAATGGTACGTGGTTATGCTATCGGTGGCGGTAACGTATTAAATGTTGTATGTGATTTAACTATTGCAGCAGATAATGCGATTTTTGGTCAAACAGGTCCAAAAGTAGGTTCATTTGATGCTGGTTATGGTTCAGGCTATTTAGCTAGAATCGTTGGTCACAAAAAAGCAAGAGAAATATGGTACTTATGCCGTCAATATAATGCACAAGAAGCATTAGATATGGGCTTAGTTAACACAGTAGTCCCATTAGATAAAGTAGAAGATGAAACAGTTGCATGGTGTCAAGATATCATGAAACATTCACCAACTGCTTTACGTTTCTTAAAAGCTGCAATGAATGCAGATACAGACGGATTAGCTGGTTTGCAACAAATGGCAGGCGATGCAACTTTACTTTATTATACAACTGATGAAGCTAAAGAAGGTCGTGACGCATTTAAAGAAAAACGTGATCCAGACTTTGACCAATTCCCTAAATTCCCATAGGATCTCATAAGAAAACCACTTGATTGTTATAAGCGATGATAAATGCATCTCTTAATAACAACAAGTGGTTTTTATTTATTTAGTCAATTGAGTTGGATAGTACGTTTTTAAATATGTTTCTAAACGCTTCATACCTTCCTTAAGTAAGGCCATATCGTAAGCGTAAGAAATACGAACATGTCCTTTACCAATATCTGTGAAGGATGAACCAGGTACCATAGCAACGTGTGCTTTTTCTAAAACATCGACACAGAAGTTAAAATCATCTTCTGTGTATTTTTTAATACTCGGAAAAATGTAAAAGGCACCTTCAGGTTTAGCATTCAATTCAAACCCTAATGATGTTAATGCATTGATCAAATAATCTCGACGTTCAATATATGCTTGGTTCATATATTGAGGTGCTTCTAAACCTTCAGTTAATGCAGCGATACACGCATGTTGTGCAGGGACATTAGCACAAATGCAATTATAAGCATGCATGAATGTTAATTTTTCAATTAAATACTCTGGTCCCATTAAGAAACCGATACGAATGCCCGTAGCAGAATGTGATTTACTTAAACCACCTATAAGTAGTAGTTGATCTCTAATGATATCAAATTCAGCAAATGAAGTATGTTGGCCATTAAAGGTATTTTCAGCATATATTTCATCACTAATAATAAATATCTCATGATTAGATAATGTTTCCGCAATCGCTTTAACTTCTGATTTGGATAGGGTCACGCCTGTAGGATTAGTTGGATAATTAAGCAAAATTGCCTTAGTTTGACTTGAGATATATTGTTCGATTAATTCAGGTGTGATTTTAAAAGCAGAGGTCGATGTATCAATAAATACAGGTTTCCCTCCTAAAGTTTGGATTAAAGGAATGTAACCAGCATAAGTAGGTCCAGGAATTAAAATTTCGTCCCCTGGATTAATGATGCTTCTTAAAGCAGTATCTAATGCTTCACTAGCCCCATTAGTTACGATAATTTCATCTACATTATAGTTGAACCCATATTTATTGTTAAAGTACTGACTGATTGCCTGTCTTGTTTCAGGTAAACCTTTATTATGAGAATATGTTGTTTTATTGTCTTCAATAGCTTTGATATAAGCTTTTTTAACAACCTCTGGCATAGAAAAATCAGGTTGTCCAATTGTTAGATTAATACAGTCTTCAATATGCTGCATACGATTAGAAAATTGACGAATACTAGGTGCTCTTAAAAATTTAGATTGCTCGTTCAATTGTAATTTCATATATCTTAACTCCTCTAAAAAATACCAAAATATAGTACTACGAATTGTTTGAATAGTCGTATAATTCTTTCAAATTATTACTATCATAACATATTTTTTAGTACTACATTTTGGTATAAAAACAAAAATTTTATAGTGATTTTTACCCTTAAAATTTAGAAGGGGATTTCAAGTTAATAATTGGATTTGTCCATTTACATATAAATCGGTTGGATAAAAGATAAACAATTATTCCTGAAGATAAAATTAAAAATAAATACGTCATTATAGAAACGTGTGACTTGAATGGATAAAGTCCGAATCCACGGATAATACCAATAATTAAACCATGTAATAAATACACATACATCGTTCGACTACCTATATAAGTGTAAAAGCGTAATTTTTGAGATGTTAAATTTAAAAAAGCAAACATCGAAGTTAGTATTACAGCATAAAGTAATAAACGTTTGAGTGGACTATATACATCTTCGGCATTTTGTTCAAGTGACGTATAAGGTGAACTTCCTAGCAACCAATCTGCATTTATTGGATGTATAAGATACCCAATAAAATAAAGGACAAATACAACTATAGAAATAGGCACCCATTTTTTACTTCTAATTACCATACTTTGTTGTTGAGTAAATAAATGTCCTAAATAAAAAATTGGGAAAAATACAATAGTACGAGAAATGCTCATATATTCATCAATATTAGCTGAGAATCCAGCAAAAATTGAAACAAGTAAAGAGGTTCCTAACACAATCATTGGATTATATCTTCTTACAATAACAAGTACAACGTGGAAGAAGAATAATGTTAGTAAGAACCACAATGCAAAGACTGGATTGAATGGATCCAATTGTAAGCTATCGCTTTTACCAGTTAAGAAATAATAAACTGAGTAAAATGCGAAAAATATAAAGTAAGGTAATAATAATTTTTTAGCAATATGTTCTAGATAATAGGGTTTATCCAAATTTTTCGCAAAATATCCTGAAATAAATAAGAATGTTGGCATATGGAAACTATAAATAACAAGATATAATGCAGATAAGTATTTATCTTCTGATGTATAAGGCTGTAATAGGTGTCCTAGCACCACTAAAAATATTAGTATAGCTCGGGCATTATCAAAGAAATAATCCCTTTCCTTGATGGAAGGCATATAAATGTCTCCTTTTTCATGTTTGACTGTACTTAATTTATTATATTTTATGGCAATTATGCAACGATTTTGACCTTAGCATAAAATCCTATTGTATATCTTATAAAAAAAGCATATAATATTATCAACTAAATAAAGTGGAGTAGAACAGCATGTATAAACAACTTGAAAAACTTATCACACTTACTAACAATGATTTAAATATAGTTAACCGACGCTTTGGACAAAGAACAGACATTACATCAGAACAATTAGAATTACTACGTATATTGTACAATTATGACCGTTTATCTCAATATGACTTAACAATGAAAGTGAGTAGAGAACAATCCATTGTCTCAAGATGGATTAAGAAACTTGTATTGAAAGGCTATATTACAAGTCACCAATCACATGAAGATTTAAGATGTAAGGAACTTGTACTTACTGATGAAGCACGCGCACTTATTAAACAGATTAATACAGCACGTTGTGAGTTAATAGAAGCCCGATGCCAATGTTTATCAGAAAGTGAAATTGAGAATTTAAACCAACTATTAAATAAGTTGAATAGTCGTCATAGTTATATTTAATCATAACTGTGTATCAATGTTGTTGTAATGAAGATCATCCTACATAGGCTAGGGTGATCTCTTTTAATATGTAAATAAAAGCCAGTAGATGAATTCATCTACTGGCTTTTTATCAAGGATTTACCTCGTAATGTTGTATTAAATTAGGCTTTGAATTTTGGAATATCGAAGAATTTACCAACTTCACCAATTTGATCATATAAACCTTTTAATACTTGTGCATTTGACTCAGCCCAATTAATATCTGTTGCATATTGGTGTGTACCTGGATTTTCTGGATTCCAACGCATTTTATATAAAGTATTTTGACCAGCTTTCACATAAGAATTACCGATGAATTTAGCGCCACCAATAATTGCTTTTGAAACAGAATTCCATCCAGATGCTTTAGCAAATTTTACACCTTCACCTAAAGCATTGTAGTCAAATGCAGCAATACCGAATACATTATGATATTTAGTTGTAGAACGTGTATTAACCACACCGTTTGTTATATTAGCACCTTTAGCTAATTGAGATTGACCATTACCTGTTTCTAATAAGGCATGTGAAATTAAATAAATTTCATTTAGTCCATATTGCTTAGCAGCTTGACTAAATGCAGCACCTTGATTTTCAAGAACACCTTTACCTTTTAATAATTTATTTAGTGTAGCTTCAGATAAATATTGTGGTTGATCTAAACGTAAAAATTGATATTTAGAAACTGGATCTTTAGCAAGTTTATTTGAATCCATTGCATTTTTAGTCTCGCCAAATGTCGCGTTTGACCATACACCAGGAGTTCTTTGAACTTGTGGACCAAAACTTAAGTTATTTTGGATTGATGCCATTTGATTTAATGTACGACCTGTATTTGAATATTTAACTAATTCTTTTGTTAAATCACTTTCTTTAATCCATACGTATTTACCATTAGTAAGTTTACCATAATACCAAGTCACACCATTTTGTTGTTTTTGTTTAATAACTACAAATGGTTTCTCAAAATATGTTTTTAAAGAATAGCCATTTTTAGCACTTGGTTCGTCGTAATAATAGCCATGGTTATTTTTGATAACGAAAGTGTAGTTATAAGGTGTTGCTGGATTATTTGAGTTTGCTTGTTCTAAATCTTTAGCAGCAATCCAGCCAGTACGATTATTTACAGTACCATATAAATATTTTTCTTTACCAACATATACCGCTTTTGAAGCATTAAATGTTTGATTTGCTAATTGACTAGCAGGTAATAATTGTTGATTTTTAGTACCCCAAGCTATTGAATAAAGGCCATTGTTATTGTTATTAACTTTATATTGACCTGATAATTTGGCTTCATTACCTAAGTTCTGAACGTCGACGTCATTGATATTAACCCAGCCTAAAGGTGTATTTGAAGCTGTATTTTGCAATAATACGTATGTTTGATCGCCTTCGGTTCTTTGTTTAGAAATAGTGAAGGTACGGTCAGCATATTTAGTACCACTCTTAGCAGTTTTATCGTATACAGAACTACGGATACCAGCATTATTAGCTTTCACTTGACCAATTTGTTTTGTGGCTTGTGTTGTATTCACATTAGTTGGTGATTGAGCTTTAGCTGCTTCATTATTAGTTGCAACATTAGATTTAGTAGCCATTTTAGGTTGTGCAAATGCAGCTCTTGTAGCAGTAGGCTCAGTTAAATAATATTTGCTAATCCAGCCAGAGATACCATTGACAGTGCCATATAAGTAAGTAGCTTTGTCAATTTGTTGTTGCTTAGTAGCTTTAAAAGTTTGATTGCCTTTACCTGAAACTGTACCAGCTTCTTGTTTAAACGTACCCCAAGGTACTGTATAAGCTTTTGTACCAGGTTTAACATTATAAGATTGATTTATAGAAATAGGGGCTTTAGCTGTGTTGTAAGTAACATCACTTTGTTTAACCCATCCGTATTTTTTACCTGTATTATAATCTTGTACAAGGTAGAATTTATCATTACCTAAAGTAGCTGTTTTTGAAACTGCTAATGTTTTTTGAACTTGGACAGTTGATTTACCTGTTTTATCGTAAACTGTTGTATAAACACCACTGTTTGATGTCTTGATTTGAGCTACACCGTTATTAGCAGCGACAGTTAATTGATTGTTAGTTGCTGGTTTAGAAGGCGTAGTAGGTTTAGTTGTATTAGATGTTGATGGTGTTGTTAAGAAACTTTTACTAATCCATCCATTTACACCATTAACAGAACCATATAAGTAAATAGCTTTATCAATTTGTTGTTGTTTTGTAGCTTTAAAAGTTTGGTTACCTTTACCAGATACAGTACCTGCAACTTGTTTATCTGTGCCCCAAGGAACTGTATAAGCTTTAGTACCAGGTTTAACATTGTAAGATTGATTTACTTTAACAGGTGATTTAGCAGTGTTATAAACAACATCACCTTGTTTAACCCAACCAAATTTTTCACCAGTATTATAATCTTGTACAAGGTAGAATTTATTACTACCTAGAGTAGCTGTTTTGGTTACAGACAATGCTTTTTGAACTTGGTTAGTAGAGTGGCCTTTTTTATCATAAACAGTTGTATATAAACCATTATTAGTTGGTTTAATTTGAGCCATACCGCTATTAGCGGCAACTGTTAATTTATCATTTGTTGATGGTTTTGTTGTTGAACCACCTGTAGATGGTTTTGTAGTAGTTGTTGTCCCCCAAGGTGCTACTTGTCCCATCTTGATTTGATATTTTTCATTAATTAAATCATATAATTCGTTGTAACTATAATTATGTTGTTGTAAGTATCCGTGTGGATCAGCATGGTCTGTTCCACCTAACCATCTACTAATAGCTGCGTGAGTCCATACTGTACCACTTCCGTCATTTTCAGCGCTATTCGGTTTTAAACCATAGTATTGTAATTGTGTTGCTGCATAATCAGCATAGTTGTTCATAGAACGCGCAAATGAATCATAATCATGTGTATGGACGATTTCAACGTTGATAAAACGGTCATTCGCATTTGGACCAGCACCCCATGATAAATAATCAGTAGGTGCAGTTTCAATAATACGGTTACCATCTACAAATGCATGTACGAAAGCTGAGTTGTAATTATTTTTCATGTAGTTGATTTCGCCAGTAATAGTAGAATTTTCATTTGCTGTATCATGTACCACAATACCTTCTGGACGGCCTACACCATTTCTATAGCCATATTTAGGGAAGTATGATGAATAATCTTCTTCGATTTGTGGTGCTTTAAAGTTCTTTTTACGAATATAATCATTTATTGAAGATTTCACTTGTGGTTGATACTTTGGTAATGATGAAGTTGCTCTATTAGCAGTTGCATACATCATTCTTGGTTTAGCTACTGAATTGAATGTAGTGACTTGTTTAGCATTTTCTTTAGTAGCATTGTCATTAGACTGAGTAGATGATACCTTAGCAGATTCATTAGACACGTTATTTGCCTTTAACTCATTAGCTTTAGGTGTTGCTGACTGCGTTTTAGTATCAGTACTTGTAGCAACATTTTCTTTAGATTGTTGAATTGCTTGTGTCTTTTGTGAAGCGCCAACTGAATTAGATTCATCGTCTACATCATCTTCATCATCATCTAAACTGTAACCACCATTATCTTTAACGGCTTGTTTAGCACTTTGACTAGTTGTTTGAGCTTGTTCTTGAGATTGATTTTGAGTTGTAGTCTCAGTCGCTTTTTCTTGTGTAGTTGAAGCGTTTTGTCTAGCATTTTGCTGAGCAACCTCTTGATTATTCTCTTTAGTTGAATCTTGTTGTAAAGATTGATTTTCATTGTTTTCGAGGTCTTTATTTGACTCTTCTTGTTTCTGAGTTTCTGCACTAGTTGAATTTTCATCGATTTGATTATTATTTTGATTTGACGCATCTGTAGTTTGAGCTTTTACATTTGTATTTTCATTAGTAGAAGCATTTTCAGTCTTCTGTTGATTAATTGATGCATCATTATTTTCTGTAGAAGTAGTTTTTACTGGTTTGACTTTAGTTGGATCTTGATAAGTTTGAGTACCAGAAATATTTTGTGTAGGATTACTCACTTCTTGTTTGGCATTATTAGCTTGTTTTAGTGTTGCTTGGTCATCCAGTACATTTTTATTTTTTGTTTGATCTTGTGCTGTTTCTGCTGCATCTGCATGGTGAGCCGTAAATGCTGTTCCCAATAAAGTTACTGCAACCATTGACGGTAATTTGTAATTGAATTTTTTCGTCATTATATAATTACTCCTTGTATCTTTTGAATTTGTATTAATTATAGTATGAGAATAGGTACGTGTACGTCTTTTAACAGATTTGTAATAGAATTTTAACCTATAAAAATTTGGTGTGGCAGAGATGTAAGGGCTTTAAACATTGATGGTACGCAAGTAATTTCATAAAAATTATTAATTTGAGTTTAATGAAATATTACAAAATATTTAGTGAGATTTAGCCATCAAGTATTCATATTTTTATCCATAACAATATGTTTAATATTTTCTTCATAAAATGGTTGTCCTGAAGTGCTATAACCTAACTTTTCATAGAATGGTATAGCATAATATTGTGCGTGCATCGTTAAGAATGTAAGTTGATATGTATGAGCAATTTTTTCCACAAATTGTAATAATTTTAAACCTAAACCTAAGCCTCTATATTCTTTTAGAATTGCAACACGTTCAACTTTACCTATTTCTTCATTTAACATTCGTATGCGTGCCGTAGCAATTGGTAGATTATCTTCGTTGTAACCAATAATATGTATTGCCTCGTTTTCATATTTATCAATTTCATTGTCTTCTGGAACATGTTGTTCTTTAACAAACACCTCTTTTCTAATTTTAAAACAATCTTGTAACATTTGATCATTTGTCACTTCATTAAACATATTTAATCTCCTTTGGATATAAAATAGGGAAGAAGACGAATGGTTTGATGTCTTCTTCCCTATGATAATCTGTTATTTTATAAAGCTTCTTTTCTAATAATTGCGGTATATTGCCAAAATATTCTCATTTGAGCTATATTCCAATTATTCATTCCCATCGTAAACCCTGATGGTTTAAATAGTGTTACATCCGTTACCTCAAGTGCTGCCGCAATTAAATATTGTAAGGGAACACTAATACTTTTCATTTCTTCGGTTATACCATTTTCATCATATACCCAAGAAAATGGTAGTTCTGATTCGAAAATATCAACTTTATTAAAAATTTCTGGAAGCGCTACGATGTAACATGCACCATCTACAACGGGATTATGATTACTTTCTTTATAATAAATAAGTAGTGCTTCATAATTTTCTCTATGTTCATGATTCACATAGAAAAATTCATTTCTAAATAAAGCCATGTCTTTACTATGAATAATTTGTTGTTCTAAAACATTAAACATACCATTGATATTGGCTATCTTTTCATATGTTTTTCGTGACATCTTAGCAACTCCTTTCATATCACTATATAACTGGATTAATAAGCAGTTGTATCAATTTCTTGACCTTGTTGTGTCGATTGTTGATTGTTTTGATTATTAACTGTTTCATTTGGTTGTTGTTCGTTCATATCGTTGCTTTGAGATTGCTCATTGTTATTATCTGATTGTTGATTCGTGTCGTTACTGTTATCTTTTTTATGCTTTTTATCTGTTGTATCATTTTGTGCTTTTCTTAATAACGAGTCATCTAGTTTAGTTAATGGAACTAATGAACCATAATGGTCAATGACTCTTTGATTTAAGAAGTCATCTTTATCTGTAATTTTAGATAACCCTAAATCAGAGCGCAAGATATTTGAATATTTTTGAATGCTCTTAATGCTCGGATTGTAATAATAAATATTATCTAACATATCGTCTTTACCTTCTAGTTGTGATTTTTTCATCTCTACACTATCAGATAAATACATTTTAGCTAATGATTTAATTTCAGATTTAGTTAAGTTATGTTTTGCATTTTTTCCTACAATACTAATGACTTCGTCTAACTTATCAAATGAATCTAGTGTCTGTGCTTTTTGGAATAAGATTTTAATTAAGTCCATTTGACGTTGACCACGTTTTAAATCAGAATCATGGTGGCGTGTTCTAGCAACAGCTAAAGCTTCATCACCATTTAACTTTTGGTAGCCTTTCTTAATTTTAATTCTTCCAGTATCATCACTATTTGGTTCATTTAAATTATAGGGTACGTCATAATATATACCACCGAGTTCATCAACAGCTTGAACGAATGCCTTCATATTAACACGTGCATAATAATCAACGGGTACATTCATTGTTGCTTCTACTGAATCCATAGCAGCAATAGGCCCTCCATATGCGTGAGCGTGAGTTATTTTGTCATAATAGCCTACTTTAGGGATATAACTAATTGTATCACGAGGTATACTTAACATTCTGATTTGATGTTTTTCTTGATTGAAAGTGGACAAAATCATTGCATCTGATCTTGAATGCTCCAAACTCTGACCATTTTTTTCACGGCCTTCATTATCATCGATACCTAAGAATAAGATAGAGATTGGATCTTTTTCAGGGTCGATTTTTGAACTTCTTAAGTTAGATTGCCGATCAGCGTTACTTTTATCTTGAGAAGATTCAAATGCTTTCTCCGATGATTTGAAAAGATTATTAGCAAAAACAACAGGAATTGCAATAAGAGCGAAGGTTAGTAGAATTAAAAAGAATTTAAAAAATTTATTCATATTTGTTGCTCCTAAATAGTATAAACTTATTTTTTTATTTTATTAAAAGTTATGTTGTTTCTTGGTATCGTTGTTATTTATTTTCCACACTATAGCCTTAAATTGTATTACTTTATAGTTAAAATTACAACACATACATATACAAAATTATTACATTCTTAAAATTTAATTTACATCTCATATTATAAATGATTCCAAGTATTAAGTGTGATAAGAGAGTTATATTTATTGTGAATTTATAGAAAAAAACTGAAATTGATTATTATGTAACAAATAATTGAATGAGTATGTGATATAGAGTTAATGGTTTATAGACTTCTTGATTATATCTTTTAGCAATGCATATTATTTTGCATAATTATACCTTATTTATATACTATGATTTTATTTTTCGATGACTAGCTGTTAAGTATTGATAAATGATTAAATTGAAGAACATATTTTTAGTAGACTACGTACACACATTTAGTAATATATCTGCGCACTTTAATAAAATTTTAATACACATTTTAGCTTTATGGTACTAAAGTACAATGGAAATAATTTTTTATAGAGGTATCATTTAATTAAAGTGATTTAAAAAGGGATATACGTTATAATTATGCATAGTGTATAAAATGAATACTATACTAACTAACTATATTTCATTTACTTGATAAGTGTGCATTAATATTATAGTTGATTTTCTGATTAAAAAGGGGATGGTGTAAGTAAGTTTAAAATTGAATAAGATAGTGTTGTGTTACTTCTGTATTTGAGAAAGAAAAAAATAATAGATTAATTTAAATATTTTTCTAGGAGTATTATGGATATAAAAAATGATTGTCATAATATCAAAATTTTATATTGAAGAAAAATATTGATATTAACAGGTGAGGCAAATAATAACATGAAACTGAATAAGACTAAAATTATATTTTTCATAATAGTATTAGTAATACTTATTGTATTAATGATTATATTTGGGAGAAAATGGAGCGAATACTTACAAACAGACAGTCGTATTTTTCAAAAAAACGATAATGAAACTTACATATTGAAAAAAGATAAACATGAGAAGGCACCTAAGAAACTAAAAAATGTGATGGATAAGAAAAATCCTGTATACAAAGATATCAATAATTATTTGAAAGCAACTAACTTTAATGGAACTGCAACTGTATTTGAAAACGGAAAAGTTAAATTAGATAAAGGTTATGGATTTAAAAACTTCGAAAATGGTGAAAAAAATTCAGCTAATACGATGTATTTAATTGGGTCTTCTCAAAAATTCACTACTGGATTAATGTTAAAACAACTTGAAGTTGAAAATAAGGTCAATATCAATGACCCCGTGACAAAATACTTACCTTGGTTTAAAACAAGCAAAGAGATAACGCTAAAAGATTTGATGCTACATGAGAGTGGTCTACATAAATATGAAGCATCTACAAATATTAAAAATCTAGATCAAGCTGTTAAATCAATTCAGCAAAAAGGCATTGATGACAAATTTTATCATAAGCATCAATATAATGATGGCAATTATTTAGTCCTTGCGAAAGTAATTGAAAAAGTAACTCATAAACCTTATGTTGAAAATTATTATAGTAGACTAGCCAATCCTTTTAAATTAAAACATAGTGCTTTCTTTGATGAGAAAGTATATCAAAAGTATATGGCTAGGGGTTATAAAATCAATCATAATAAATTCTCTTTAATGCATCCTAAAATTCTTGATCAATATTATGGTGCAGGTAATTTATATATGGCACCTCATGATATGGGGCAATTAATACTTGCTTTACAACATTATAAAATATTTGATGCGGATGTAACGAATCCATTACTTCATGAATTTGGTACAAAACAATATCCTAAGGAATACCGATACGGTTTTTATGTTACGCCAACCATGAACCGAGTCAATGGTGTATTCTTCGGACAAAAATTCACAGTATATTACAATGATAAATATATCGTGATATTAGCAAGCAACTTAACTGTTGAAGGCGAAACAGCAGATGAAACAAATGAGAATAAAATGAAACATGTATTCTATGATATGCTTCATCAGAAAAAGCAATATAATGTTCCTGGAATTCAAGTGAAGTAATGATAATGATATAAATATAAACGCACATGTTGTTGTCTATGAGACATACGACATGTGCGTTTTTGATTTATTTACAATGAGCAAGCGCTTGTAAAAACGCATGTTGATAATAATTTGAAATAGGGGAATGAACAACCTGACAGTTAGGTTCTATTGAATTAAAGTCTACAACAGTTGCCCCTTTAGTAAGTATACCTTGTAATTCTATTTGAACATTTGCATCAAATACATTAAATAGATCAGCATCTATTAAATATAAAATAGTGAATACATCATATAATTTGAGACCTTCATGAACATTTTCAGTTCGATAATGTTGGAACAATTGAGATAACATATCACCAGTCTGATTCGTTGCTTTTATTTTTTCTATAAATTCATGGGAAAACATGGCTTGACGTGCTAAATCTAATCCAATCATAACCAAAGGAAGTTGAGAGTTAAAAACAATATTAGCTGCTTCAGGGTCGCAATATATATTAAATTCTGCAAGAGGTGTAACGTTACCTCTGCCGCTACTACCACCCATAATTACAATTTGCTTAATCTTTGATTTGATTTCTGGATAGGTAGCAAGTAGAAGCGCAATATTTGTTAATGGTCCAATAGCAACAATAGTAATGGGGGAAGTGCTTTCCTTTAATACATTTTTCATGGCTTCGATAGCGTTCATAGGTGAAATTTTTTCATCTGTAGGAGATTTAAAATCATAGCCATCCATACCAGATTCCCCATGAACTTCAGCTGCATCAACAGGATTTGAAATTAATGGACGTGATGCGCCTTTAAAAACAGGCACATGACTATTGAAAAAATATTTTAATTTTAAAGCGTTAGCAGTTGTTTTATCAATATTCACATTACCATTTACCGTTGTAATCATTTTTACATCTAATTGCGGGTGATTGAGCGCTAAGCTAATAGCTGCCGCATCATCAATACCAGGATCTGTATCTATAATCAATGATATCGTCATGTTCATCTTCTCCTTAAAAATAGTAAGTAATTATATTTTGACGCAAAAAAGACCTGCTAGCAAATGCTAACAGGTCTAAAAGTATGATTTCTATACTTTTTATAAGTGGTGTGAGTGACCACCTTGCATAACCCAATACGTACCGACAACGATAGCAAGAGTTATGATAATTGCAAAGATAACTTTGAATGATTGCACACGACCGTCTTTACCTTCAGTCAAGTGCATGAACATTAATAATTGAACTGCAGCTTGGATAAATGCAAATCCAAAAATAATTGTTACTTTAGCATGGAAAGTCATTGATGTGTATAGAGTTACGAAAACTGCTAAAAGCGTTAATACGATAGAAGCAATAAATCCGACAGTATGTTTTACGATTGTATTCATCCGCTATACACCATCCCTATCATATATACGGCAGTGAAGATGAAGATCCAAACAACATCTAAGAAGTGCCAGTATAAACTTACTATAAATAATTTTGGAGCATTATATGAATCCAAACCACGAGTACCAATTTGAATTAATAAACAAATAATCCAAACAATACCAACTGAAACGTGACAACCATGAGTTCCTAAAAGAATAAAGAAACTAGACCAGAAGGAACCAATAGTAGGGTTAACACCTTCAGTTGCATAATGTGCGAATTCGTAGATTTCGAAACCTACGAATACAAGCCCTAGTAGTACAGTAAGAATCATCCAAAACATCATTAAGTTTTGTTTTTCTTTACGCATGTAGTAAATTGCAATACCACATGTATATGAACTTAATAATAACGCAAATGTCATTATTAAAACTAATGGTAATTCAAATAATTCTGTAGTCATCTTGCCAGCGTAATCGCCACCGTGTTGCAAAGTTAATAACGTTGCGAATAGGGTACCGAATAACGCGAATTCGGCTGTAAGGAAAATCCAAAAGCCAAGTTTATTTAATTCGCCTTCATGCGTACGTGAATCGATTGTATTAGTATCATGACTCATGACTTACAGCCTCCCTTTCTTTAATTCGTGCTTCTCTTAAACGAGCCTCAGTTTCAGCTACTTCAGAAGCAGGGATATGGTAACCGTGGTCGATTTGGAAACTTCTCCAAATCATAGTACCAAAGATACCTGCTAAGCAGATAGCCGCTGGAATGATTGTTTCAAAGATTAAGAAGAAACCACCAATTGTGAAGAAGATACCCATCCAGAAACCAACTGGAGTGTCATTTGGCATATGAATATCTTTGTAATTATGGTTGTCTAAATAATGACGACCATGTTCCTTCATATCTACAAATGTATCATAGTCATTCCAATCTGGAGTGACAGCAAAGTTGTATTTAGGTGGAATTGCTGAAGCAGTAGTCCACTCTAATGTACGACCAAGGCCATCCCAGTTATCGCCTGTAGCTTCACGTGGCGCTTTAATGTGACTGTAAACAATGCTTACCACTAAGAATAAGAAACCAATTGCCATTAATAAAGCACCGATAGTTGAAATGAAGTTCAATAAGAACCAACCATCAGAAGGCATATAAGTGTATAAACGACGTGGCATACCATCTAATCCAAGGATGAATTGTGGTAAGAAACAAACGTTAAATCCGATCATGAAGAACCAGAAGCACCATTTGTTTAACGTTTCGTTTAATTTGTAGCCCATCATTTTTGGATACCAGAAGATTAAACCAGCTAAGCAGGCAAATACTACACCAGTAACCAATGTATAGTGGAAGTGAGCTACTAAGAAATAAGTGTTGTGATATTGATAGTCAGCTGATGCCATCGCTAACATTACACCAGTAACCCCACCTAATAGGAAGTTAGGGATGAATGCTAATGAGAATAACATCGGTGACTCAAAAGTAATTCGACCTTTATACAATGTTAATAGCCAGTTGAATAGCTTAACGCCGGTAGGTACACCGATTAACATTGTTGAAATTGAGAAGAATGAGTTGATTAAAGCACCATTACCCATTGTGAAGAAATGGTGAACCCAAACTAAGAAACTTAAGAACGCGATACCAGCAGTTGCCCAGACCATGCTTTGATGACCGAACAAGCGTTTACGCGCAAATGTTGGAATAATTTCAGAGTAAATACCAAATGCAGGTAAGATAACGATATATACTTCAGGGTGCCCCCATACCCAGAAGAAGTTCGCCCATAACATAGGCATACCGCCATCTGCAACTGTAAAGAATGCTGTTCCAAACACTCTATCTACTGTCATTAAAGCTAAAGCCACTGTTAATACAGGGAAAGCTAAGATAACGATTAAAGTAGTAATGAATGTTGTTACAGTAAACATTGGCATTTGCATAAACTTCATTGTTGGTGTTTTACATCTTAAGATTGTTACAAAGAAGTTGATACCGGTCATTAAAGTACCTAAACCGGAGATTTGAATTGCAACTAGATAGTAGTTAACACCTGGACCAGGACTAAATTCACCAGCAAGTGGTGCATAGTTTGTCCAACCAGCAGCTGGTGATCCACCTATGATAAATGATAGGTTGAATAAAATCATACCAGCAAAGAATAGCCAGAAACTTACGTTGTTCATTACAGGGAAGGCAACATCACGTGCACCAATTTGTAAAGGAACAACAATATTCCATAAACCAAAGATAAATGGCATAGCCATGAATATAATCATGATAACGCCGTGCGTACTGAAAATTTCATTGTAGTGATTTGATTCCAAGAATTTGTTATCTGGAATAGTTAATTGCGTACGAATAAGTAACGCGTCAATACCACCACGGACGAACATTAATACGGCACAGATTAAATACATAACACCGATTTTTTTATGGTCTACGGATGTGAACCATTCTTTATAAAGATATTTCCATAATTTGAAATACGTAATTACCGCTATAAGGCCGATAACTAAGAATGGCGCACCAATTTGTGCCATTGTAATCATCCAGTTACCTTTAACGATTAATTGATCCCATGGAAAATTCATTAATGTCCACCTCCATGATCATCTTTTTTAGACGGACTATCGTCTTTTGCTTCTTTGGAAATTTTTTCCATTTCCTTAGAATTGTGTTTTTCTTTCTTCTTGAATTCATTGTCGTATTTTTCATTGTTGCCAAGAATCATTGGTGTCATACCATGACGTTTGTAGTTAGCGTTTGAAATAGTAACCTTACGTGCTGGTTTCACTGGTTTATCTTTTACATCTTTATAAAGATCTTTTTCGTCAACGAAGTTAGGATCTTTCTGAACGTAGTTATAACGTTTGTATGCGTAGAAGATATACTCAGGATCAGCTGCAGGGTCAACGAACGCCATATGAGTACCATTAAACGTTAATTCTTTGTTAGGTGTGCTTGGTAAGATTTGTTTATCAAATGTATCTTGATCTAACGTTTTCTTACTTTGAGCTTTTTTCACCCATTTGTTGAAATCACTTTGGCTTACAGAGTTAACATCAAATGTTTGACGTGAGAAACCTTCACCGTTGAAGTTTGAGTTTCTACCTCTGAAAGTACCTGTTTGATCTGCTGTTAATGTCCAATTCATAGTCATACCAGTCATGGCATATTTCTGACCACCTAATTGTGGAATCCAGAAACTTGTCATTGTATCCATAGCTTGTAACTTGAATACGACTGGACGATCTTTAGGAATTGTTAATGTATTAACAGTTTCGATGTGTTGATCTGGGTAGGCAAAGAACCATTTGTAACCAGCGCTTACTGCGTAAACCACAAGTGGGTCCTTGTCTTTTTCTGGTGGTTTTTCATAATCGTATAATGTTTTAACAGTTGGAATTGCTAAAGCAATAACGATAATGATAGGTACCACAAACCAAATTGTTTCAATTAAAGAATTGTGGTGCATCTTACCAGATTCATCATTCTTATTGTAACTATACTTGTAAATAAAGAATGCGAACATAGCAAGAACAACGACAACAATAACAAGCATGAAGATAATTGAATAGATGATCAAGAACTTCTGACTACTTGCTACTGGCCCTTTTGCATTGAAAACTTCAATGTTCGAACAACCACTAAGTAAAATTAGTGTTCCGACCATTAGAAGCAAAGACTTAAATTTTGACACTTTTTTGACCTCCTAATACTACAAATGTAGGGCTTACCACTAATTTTAGTTTATTACACAATATTTACAAGTACCTAAAAGAAAAAAATTATTGATATAAGCAAAAAATTTAAAAAAATTTGAGATATGACGGGGATTGTAAGATTTGTTAAAATTGTGTGTACATTTTGTGAAAAAGGACAAATTTGTGAAATTGCAATAAATAATGCATTTTTAGATAGATAATTTGAAGATATTCAGAAAATAAAAAAAGTTGAGAATTTAATCTCAACTAAATATAAAATATTATTTGACTTTAATATTTCTAATTGAAGTTTTTTGAGCACCGTCTGAATCTGTGACTTTGTATTTAACCTCATATGTACCTGATTTAGTAGTATCAACATCGCCATCTATTTTGATTTTATGTGTTAAATCACCATCTTCTTTATCATAAGCACTTATGCCTTGAAGTAGGTTATAATCTTCACCTTTTTCGATGATGATGTCATTCACGCCTCTTAATTGAGGTTCCGAATTAGTTGTCGCTTCGGCATTTAGATTAGGTGTGACTAAAGTAGCAGATACTCCGATTGCTGATAGTGACTGAATTAGTTTGTTCATAAAATAACCTCCGAATGTTAGTCAACTACGATTTATGTATATCATACGTTAATTTTCAGAATAATACATCATACTATAGTCTTAATATACCTGATTAATTAGATATTTAATACATATAATAAGAAATAAATAATTAAAATTATGTAAATTGAACGTTATGTGAACAATTTAACATTTCTTTGATTAACTACATAGTTAAGGTTTAGAATGACAGTGTAAAAAGTTTTGGTTTTAAATACGAGTTATCCGGGAGTGGAAATAATGTTAAGTGAAAGAGAAAAAGACGTAGTAAAAGAAACAGTACCAGTATTACAAGATAAAGGAGTAGAAATTACTTCGAATTTTTATGCACGCATGTTTAAACAACATCCTGAACTAAAAAACATGTTTAATCAAACAAATCAACAGCGTGGATTACAATCTACTGCATTAGCTCAATCTGTGTTAGCCGCAGCGGTTAATATTGATCATCTTGAAGCTATCCTACCTGTAGTAAAAGAAATCGCTTATAAACATTGCGCTTTACAAGTACCACCAGCAGGATACGATATCGTTGGTGAAAACTTAATTGCAGCAATAAAAGAAGTTGTTGGATTAGATGACGACCATGAAATTATTAAAACATGGAAAAAAGCTTATCAAGAAATTGCAGACATATTCATTTCTGTTGAAAAAGATATCTATAAAGACATGCTATGGGACGGCTTCCAGCCATTTAAAGTTGAAACCATAGAACAAGTCTCTTCTGATATTAAAGCTTTCACAGTCTCTTCGGGTGAATATGATTTAAGTCAGTTTGTACCTGGTCAATATATTACCGTCGATGTAGGTAGTGAAAAAATGCCTTATAGAGCTAAAAGACATTATTCAATTGTAAAAGGCGATAAAAATCATCTTACTTTTGCGGTGAAAAGAGATGTAACTACAGAACATGAAGGTGAAGTATCTACAATTTTACATGATGAATTTCAAGAAGGGGACAATATTAATTTGACAGCTCCTGTAGGGCCATTTCATGTTGTTGAAAAGGGTAACAGACAGTTGTTCCTAGGATCTGGTATAGGCGTAACGCCACTCGTATCTATGTTTAATGAAGTAGTAAATGACAATGGAGAAGCTCGATTTATACAAGTAACAAATGACATGGACGATGCACCGTTCTCATCATTATTAACTGCTATTGCTAATGAGAACACGCAAGCAACGTATGACTTATACGATAAAAATAAAAACGGCTATATTGGTAGTGAACAATTAAAACAATGGATCGACAATGATACGGAAATTTATGTATGCGGTGGGAAATCATTCATTCAATCAATGATTAAAGCTTTAAAAGAATTAAATATAGATGAATCTAAAATTCATTACGAAACATTTATTCCAAAATTGAGTGTAGCAGTATAAATAGAATAAAAAAGCAGAAGGCCAACGCCTTCTGCTTTTTTATAATTATTCAATACCACGACGCATTTTCTCTGCAAGTAAAGTATTATTCAGTACCATTGTAATTGTTAATGGACCAACACCACCTGGTACAGGTGTAATAGCACTTGCGACTTCTTTTACTTCGTCAAATGCGACGTCACCTTTTAGTTTGCCATTTTCATCTGGAGTATTACCTACATCAATGATAACCGCGCCTTCTTTAACCATATCTTTAGTAACTAATTCAGGTTTTCCAACTGCACTGACAACGATATCAGCTTCTTTAATGAAACTAGCCATGTCTTTAGATCTTGAATGTAGGATTGTCACAGTTGCATTTTGTTGTAGTAATAGTTTAGATACAGGTTGACCTACGATATGACTTCTACCAATTACCACAGCATTTTTTCCTTCAATATCAATGTCAGCATGCTTCAATATTTCCATAATTCCTAATGGTGTACAAGGTACAAAAGTTTGTTCATCAATATATAATTTACCAATATTACTTGGATGGAAGCCATCCACATCTTTTTCTGGATTAATTGCTTCTAATACTTTTTGTTCACTAACTTGCTTTGGAAGAGGTACTTGAACTAGGATGCCACTGACAGAATCATCATTATTTAAGCGTTCTAATTCTGATAATACATCTTCTTCAGAAGTATCTTCGCTTAAATGAACGATTTCGGAAATCATTCCAATTTTTTCTGCTGCTTTCTTTTTAGACCTAACATAACTTTGGCTTGCACCATCGTTACCGACCAATATTACGGATAATTTAGGTGTGTATCCTTTAGATTTAAGTACTTCCACTTGATCTTTTAAACCTTGACGATAATCTTTAGCGATTTGTTTACCATCTAATAATTTTGCTACCACAATATCTCCTCCTATTTTTCCAATAACTTAACTTTAACATTAAATTTACATAACTTAATAGCTAAAAGACGTAAATTTAATTAAAATTTCTTATTAAAGTTCGATTTTTGATTGAAAAAGCATTTGATGATTGTTATGCTATATCTGTAATATACAACTTAACGACAAATAAATCCAAAGTTTTGAAAGGGTGTACATCTTGAAAGTAGCAGTCATTATGGGTAGTTCTTCCGATTGGGAAATTATGAGCGAAAGTTGCACAATGCTTGAACAATTTGAAATTCCGTATGAAAAGAAAGTCGTTTCAGCGCATCGTACGCCTCATTTAATGGTAGATTTTGCGAGTCATGCAAGTAACAACGGTTATGATTTAATCATTGCAGGAGCTGGTGGTGCAGCGCATTTACCAGGTATGGTTGCATCGATGACCACATTACCTGTTATTGGTGTTCCTATTGAATCTAAAAGTTTAAAAGGATTGGATTCTCTATTGTCGATTGTACAGATGCCGGGTGGAATTCCAGTAGCGACGACAGCAATCGGTAAAGCAGGGGCTAAAAATGCTGGGATACTAGCTGCAAGAATATTAGGTATAAGTAATTCGTCAGTTCGTGAAAATTTGGAAAATTATGAAAAAACATTGGTACAAAAAGTGGAGGAAATGCAAAATGAACTTCAATAAACTATCATTTGGCTCAACCATAGGCATTATTGGTGGTGGTCAATTAGGTAAGATGATGGCACAATCAGCTCAAAAAATGGGATATAAGGTGATTGTTTTAGATCCAAGTTCTGATTGTCCATGTAGATATGTGGCACATGAATTTATAGAAGCGAATTATGATGACGAACGTGCACTGCATCTTCTAGGTGAAAGTTCGGATGTCATTACTTATGAATTTGAAAATATATCAGCTGAACAACTTAAGACGCTTACTGAAAAATATAATATTCCTCAAGGCTATCAAGCCATACAATTACTTCAAGATCGTTTAACTGAAAAACAAACTTTAGAACAAGCAGGAACACAGATTGTTCCATATACCTCAATTAAACATAAAGATGATTTATCAAAGGCTACTAATACACTTGGCTATCCATTTATTGTTAAAACACGTTTCGGTGGTTATGACGGCAAAGGTCAAATATTAGTTAAATCTGAAGAAGATATTAAAGAAGCTGAAAAATTAGTATCAAATCAGGAATGTGTCGCAGAACAATTTTTAAATATTAAAAAAGAAGTGTCACTTACTGTGACTATCGGTAATCATCAACAAATCACATACTTCCCACTACAAGAAAATGAACATAGAAATCAAATTTTATTCAAAACCATAGTCCCTGCGAGATGTAATCAAATCGAGAATGCTAAACGAGAAGTTGAAAAAATAATAAAAACTGTCCACTTTATAGGAACATTTACAGTTGAGTTTTTCATTGATTGCAATGATCAATTGTATGTTAACGAAATCGCACCTCGACCTCATAATTCTGGACATTATTCAATTGAAGCATGTGATTATTCACAATTTGACACTCATATTTTAGCAGTCACTGGTCAAACCTTGCCTGACAAAATAGAAACACTAAAGCCTGCTGTCATGATGAATTTATTAGGTAAAGATTTAGATTTATTGGAAGATGAATTTGCAGCGCATCCTGAATGGCACGTTCATATTTATGGTAAATCTGAGCGTAAACCAAATAGAAAAATGGGACATATGACTATATTAACGAACCGAATCGATGACACTGAAAAGGACATGTTGAAGCGTTTTGAAGGGAGAGACCAATAAATGACATTACTTTATGAAGGTAAAGCTAAAAAAATATATTCCACGGATAAACCCAATGAGTTACGTGTTGAATACAAAGATGAAGTCACTGCAGGCAATGGTGCTAAAAAAGATGCCATGTCTGGAAAAGGAAAACTTAATAATCGTATTACTTCAATTATCTTTGAATACTTAGAAAAAAATGGTTTAAAAAGTCATTTTATCAAGCAATTATCCGATACAGAACAGTTAGTAGAATCAGTGAAAATTATTCCATTAGAAGTGGTAGTTAGAAATATTGCAGCAGGTTCTATTACACAAAGACTTGGATTTGAAAAAGGGTATCTCTTTGATGTGCCTTTGGTTGAATTTTTCTATAAAAATGATGAATTAAATGATCCATTGATTACAGAAGACCATATTAAGTTGTTACACATTGCTTATGATGATCAAATTTCAACGTTAAAATCAATGGCACTCGATATTAATAAAGTACTTGTTCAACTAATGGATGAAATGGAATTAAGACTTGTAGATTTTAAAATTGAATTTGGAATTACAAATGAAGGAAAAATTTTACTAGCTGATGAAATTTCACCAGATACATGCAGAATATGGGATAAATATTCAGATACAAATTTTGATAAAGATGTCTACCGAAATGATACGGGCTCATTAATTGAAACATATCAATCATTTTTAAATAAATTGGAGGATTTAAAATAATGAAAACAATTGAATTACATGTCACTTTACAACCTCAAGTTTTAGATACACAAGGTCAAGCATTAAATCGAGCAGTTCATGATTTAGGATATAAACAAGTTAATGATATTCGAGTAGGAAAAGTATTATACATGACAGTTGATGAAGCAACTGATGAAGCGGTTGATAATATTATTACAACATTAAGTGAAAAGCTATTTGCCAACACTGTTATTGAAGAATATAGCTATAAAGTGATTGATGAAAAGGAGAATGCATAACATGAAATTTGCTGTTCTTGTATTTCCAGGTTCAAATTGTGATAGAGATATGTATAATGCAGCGATTAAATCAGGTGTTGAAGCGGAATATGTTGATTATAGAACGACAACATTAGAAGGATTTGATGGTGTACTTATTCCTGGTGGATTCTCTTTTGGAGATTATTTAAGATCAGGTGCTATGGCAAGCGTAGCGCCGGTTATCAATGAAGTTAAAAGATTGGCTAAAGAAGGCAAACCAGTACTAGGTGTATGTAATGGATTCCAAATTTTAACTGAAATCGGTTTACTACCTGGTGCGTTACTTCATAATGATTCACATTTATTTGTCAGCCGTAATGAATCTTTACGTATTGTAAATAATCAGACGCCATTCACAGATTTATATGAAGAAAATGAAGTGGTTGTTTATCCGGTAGCACACGGTGAAGGTCATTACTACTGTAATGAAGACATTTATAACGAATTGATTACTAACAATCAAATTATTTTGAAATACACTGATAATCCTAATGGGTCATATGCTGATATTGCAGGCATTGTTAATAAAGAAGGTAATGTTTGCGGTATGATGCCACATCCGGAAAGAGCAATGGAGTCATTATTAGGTACTGATAGCGGCGTTAAATTATTTGAGGCTATGGTAAATAGTTGGAGGGAACAAAATGTCTAAATTTATCGAACCAAGTGTTGAAGAAATTAAGTTGGAAAAGCTATATCAAGATATGGGATTAAGTGATAAAGAATACGATAAAGTATGTGAAATCTTAGGCAGAGAACCCAATTTTACTGAAACGGGTATTTTTTCAGTTATGTGGAGTGAGCACTGTTCTTACAAACATTCAAAACCATTTTTAAAACAGTTTCCTACTACTGGCGAACATGTATTAATGGGACCAGGAGAAGGCGCTGGAGTTGTAGATATTGGTGACAACCAAGCAGTCGTTTTTAAAGTGGAATCACATAATCACCCTTCAGCTATTGAACCGTATCAAGGTGCTGCTACAGGTGTGGGAGGAATCATCAGAGATATTGTTTCTATTGGAGCACGTCCTATAAATTTATTAAATAGCTTACGCTTTGGTGAGTTATCAAACAAGCAAAATCAGAGACTGCTTAAAGGCGTAGTTAGTGGTATCGGTGGCTATGGTAACTGTATTGGTATTCCAACAACTGCTGGTGAAATCGAGTTTGATGACCGCTATGATGGTAATCCTCTTGTCAATGCTATGTGTGTCGGCATTATTGATCATGACATGGTACAAAAAGGGACAGCTAAAGGTGTAGGTAATTCTGTTATTTATGTAGGGTTAAAAACAGGTAGAGATGGTATTCACGGAGCAACGTTTGCATCTGAAGAATTAACTGAAGAAAGTGAAAGCAAACGACCATCTGTACAAATTGGTGACCCATTTGTTGGTAAGAAATTAATGGAAGCAACATTAGAAGCTATCACATTCGATGAATTAGTTGGTATCCAAGATATGGGAGCGGCAGGATTAACTTCATCTTCTTCGGAAATGGCGGCTAAAGGTGGAAGTGGCCTCCACTTAAGATTGGACCAAGTACCAACTAGAGAACCAGGTATTTCACCATATGAAATGATGCTCTCTGAAACTCAAGAAAGAATGTTACTTGTTGTAGAAAAAGGAACAGAACAAAAATTCTTAGACTTATTTGAAAAGCATGAATTAGATAGTGCAGTCATTGGAGAAGTAACTGATACAAATCGCTTTGTTTTAACATATGAAGATGAAGTGTTTGCAGATATTCCGGTACAACCTTTATCGGATGAAGCACCAGTTTATATTCTTGAAGGTGAAGAGAAAGCATACAATACATCTAAAAATGACTATAGTCATATCGATATTGAGAATGTATTTGACCAGTTATTAAAACATCCAACGATTGCTTCAAAACATTATTTATATGAGCAATATGATCAACAAGTGGGTGCTAATACGATTATTAAACCAGGACTACAGTCATCAGTGGTAAGAGTAGAAGGTACGAATAAAGCAATTGCTTCAACGATTCATGGTGAAGCACGTTATGTATTTAATCAACCTTATGAAGGCGGGAAAATGGTTGTAGCAGAAGCATATCGTAATTTGATTGCTGTAGGTGCTACACCGCTAGCCATGACAGATTGCTTGAATTATGGATCTCCAGAGAAAAAAGAAATTTATCAACAATTAATTGATTCTACTAAAGGAATGGCAGAAGCATGTGATGTATTAAAAACGCCTGTTGTATCAGGAAATGTATCGTTATACAACGAAACACGAGGTACATCCATCTTCCCAACACCAGTAGTTGGTATGGTTGGCTTAATTGATGATGTTAACTATTTAGCTGATTTTAAACCACAAGCTGGAGAAAAATTATATATTGTTGGAGATACACGTGATGACTTCGGCGGTAGCCAATTAGAAAAATTAATATATGGCACAGTAAATCATGAATTTGAATCAATTGATCTAAGTGATGAGGTTGCAAAAGGTGAAGCGGTTAAATCAGCTATTAGAAACGGTGCTGCATCACATGTTCAAACAGTTGGAAAAGGTGGTTTATTAATTACACTAGCAAAAATAAGTGCACATTATGATTTAGGGTTAGAGGCAAAAATAGATGTATCTAATGCACAGTTATTTAGTGAATCTCAAGGTAGATATATTATTTCTGTAAAAGAAAATGAATCACTAAACATTGAAAATGCAATTGAAATTGGTCAATTTAATGATGGTAATCAGTTCGTAGTATCAAATAACCAAACAACAATTATCAAAAACGTAGCAGATATCAAAGATGTTTGGGAAGGAGCTATTAGCCAATGTTTAACTACTCAGGACTAAATGAGGAATGTGGTGTTTTTGGCATTTGGAATCATCCAGATGCTGCTCAATTAACTTATATGGGGTTGCATAGTTTACAACATAGAGGTCAAGAAGGTGCAGGAATAGTAGCTGCCAATCATGAAGAATTAGTAGGTGAAAGAGGTCTTGGATTACTAACAGAAGCCATTAAAGATGATCAATTATCAAGATTAAAAGATTATCATAATGCAATTGGTCATGTGAGATATGCTACTTCTGGTAATAAAGGTATAGAAAATATTCAACCTTTTTTATATCACTTTTATGATATGAGTGTTGCGATTTGTCATAATGGCAACCTTATTAATGCCCAATCTTTAAGACAAAACCTTGAAAAACATGGTGCCATTTTCCATTCGTCATCTGATACTGAAGTGATTATGCATTTAATCCGAAGAAGTAAAGCACCTACATTTGAAGAAGCTTTAAAAGAAAGTTTACGTCAAATTAAAGGTGGATTTACATTCGCAGTGTTAACTAAAGATGCATTATATGGTGCAGTTGACCCTAATGCTATTAGACCTTTAGTCGTCGGGAAAATGCAAGATAACACCTATATTCTAGCTAGTGAAACATGTGCTATTGACGTCTTAGGAGCAGAATTTGTGCAAGATATTCATGCCGGTGAATATGTCATTATTAACGATGATGGCATCCTAGTTAAATCGTATACAAGACATACAAATACCGCAATTTCAGCCATGGAATATATCTATTTTGCTAGACCAGATTCTACGATTGCTGGGAAAAATGTTCATGCTGTTCGTAAAGCCTCTGGTAAACGTTTAGCACAAGAAAGTCCAGTAGAAGCAGATATGGTAATCGGTGTGCCTAATTCATCTTTATCAGCTGCTAGCGGTTATGCCGAAGAGATAGGGCTTCCATATGAAATGGGTCTTGTAAAAAATCAATATGTAGCGAGAACATTTATTCAACCGACACAACAACTTCGTGAGCAAGGTGTTCGTGTTAAATTGTCAGCAGTTAAAGATATTGTAGAAGGAAAGAATATCATCTTAGTGGATGACTCTATTGTCAGAGGTACTACCTCTAAACGTATTGTAAAGATGTTAAAGGATTCAGGAGCTAATGAAGTACATGTCAGAATTGCGTCTCCAGAATTTATGTTCCCAAGCTTCTATGGTATTGATGTATCAACAACTGCTGAATTAATATCAGCGAGTAAATCACCAGAAGAAATTTGTGAATATATAGACGCTGATTCGCTTGCATATCTTAGTGTGAATGGATTAATTGAATCTATAGGTTTAGATTATGACGCGCCATATAGTGGTTTGTGTGTTGAAAGCTTCACAGGAGACTATCCGGCTGGATTGTTTGATTACGAAGAGAATTATAAAAAGCATTTAAGTGATCGTCAAAAAGCATATATTAATGAAAATAAACATTACTTTGATAGTGAGGGAAATATAAATGTCTAAAGCATACGAACAATCAGGTGTAGATATCCATGCAGGTTATGAAGCGGTAGAAAGAATGTCTAGTCATGTTAAACGTACGATACGTAAGGAAGTTATCGGTGGATTAGGCGGTTTTGGTGCAACATTTGATTTATCTCAACTCAATATGAAAGCACCAGTATTAGTTTCAGGAACAGACGGTGTAGGTACCAAATTGAAATTAGCAATTGATCATAATAAGCATGATTCTATAGGTATAGATGCGGTGGCAATGTGTGTGAATGATATTTTAACTACAGGTGCAGAGCCGCTTTACTTCTTAGATTATATTGCAACGCATAAAGTAGTTCCTGAAATCATTGAACAAATTGTTAAAGGTATCAGTGATGCTTGTGAAGAAACTAATACGGCTTTAATCGGTGGCGAAACTGCCGAAATGGGTGAAATGTATCATGAAGGTGAATATGATTTGGCAGGCTTTGCAGTTGGTGCAGTTGAGAAAGATGAATATATTGATGGTTCAGACGTGAAATCTGGTCAAGTAATTATAGGATTGCCATCCAATGGTATTCATTCAAATGGATATAGTCTAGTGAGACAACTCATTAAAAAGTCAGGTATAAACCTTAACGATAAATTTGGTCAGCATACGTATTTAGAAACATTTTTAGCACCAACCCAATTATATGTAAAACCAATATTAGAATTAAAAAAACATGTAACAATAAAAGCGATGAATCACATTACTGGTGGTGGTTTTTATGAAAATATTCCTCGTTCATTGCCAGATGGATTATCTGCAGAAATAAATGCAAATGCATTTCCTACACCTGCAATATTCGATTGGTTACAAGAACAAGGCAATATTAGTACTGATGAGATGTATAACATATTTAATATGGGCATTGGTTTTACTGTTATCGTCGATGAAATAGAGAAAGATAAGACGATGGATATTTTAAAACAGCTTAATGTGAATGCCTATGAAATCGGACGCATTGTAGAAGATAGTCATAACCCGATTCATATTCAGGGGGTATAAACGTGACCAAAGTAGCAATCTTTGCATCAGGTTCTGGAAGTAACTTTGAAAATATTGTACGACATGTTCAACAAGGACATATAGAGGATATTGAAATTACTGCACTTTATACAGATCACCATGATGCATATTGTATTAAACGTGCAGAACAACTAGGCGTATCAGTGCATATTAATGAGCCAAAGCGCTTTGAGTCAAAATCTCATTATGAACAACATTTGTTATCATTACTTTCTGCAGAAGGGGTTCAGTGGATTGTTTTAGCAGGTTATATGAGGTTGATAGGGGAGGATATTCTAAAAGCTTATCCTCATAAAATATTAAATATCCATCCATCATTATTGCCGAAATTTAAGGGGATAGACGCAATAGGTCAAGCATTTCGAAGCGGGGATTCAATAACTGGATCAACGGTACATTATGTTGACAATGGTATGGATACGGGAGAAATTATCGAACAAAGACAATGTGATATAAGAACGGACGACACAATTGAAACATTAGAAGAGAGAGTCAAACAATTAGAGTACGAGTTATATCCAAGCGTTATTGCGAAAATCATTCGATAGAGGAGTATTGAGAATAATGAAAAGAGCAATTTTAAGTGTTTCAAATAAAAACGGTATTGTAGAATTTGCAACATCTTTAAAAGAATTAGGTTATGAGCTTTATTCAACAGGTGGAACGAAACGCATTTTAGAAGAGGCACAAGTTGATGTGAAATCTGTGTCTGAATTGACTCAGTTTCCTGAAATTATGGATGGACGCGTTAAAACTTTACATCCAGCAGTGCATGGTGGCATTTTGGCTGACAGAGATAAATCGGAACATTTGGAAGAATTAAAAGCACAACACATTGATTTAATTGATTTAGTAGTTGTTAATTTATATCCATTCCAAAAAACAGTAGACAATCCAGATGTTACAGAAATGGATGCGATTGAAAATATTGATATTGGCGGTCCGACAATGTTAAGAGCGGCTGCTAAGAATTTTAAACATGTGACAACCGTTGTACATCCTGCTGATTATAATGAAGTAATTAATAGAATTAAAAATGACCAATTAGATGAAGCATATCGAAAATCACTTATGATTAAAGTATTTGAACATACCACTCAATACGATAAAGCTATTGTGAATTTCTTTAAAGATAATAAAGAAACTTTACGCTATGGTGAGAACCCACAACAATCTGCTTACTTTGTCAGAACAACTGATGCTAAACATACAATTGCAGGAGCTAAACAATTACATGGTAAACAACTTAGCTTCAATAATATTAAAGATGCTGATGCAGCACTCTCATTAGTTAAAAAATTTGATGAGCCAACTACGATTGCCATCAAACATATGAATCCATGTGGTGTGGGAATTGGAAATTCAATAGAAGAAGCTTTTCAAAATGCTTTTGATGCAGATAATCAATCCATTTTTGGTGGTATTATTGCACTAAATAGACCAGTGACAGCGACGTTAGCTGAAACACTACATTCTATCTTTTTAGAAGTTGTTATCGCACCTCAATTTACGCAAGAGGCTTTAGACATTTTAACGAAAAAGAAAAATATTCGACTTTTAGAAATAGATACAACGATTGATAATAGAGAACAAGAATTTGTATCAGTATCGGGTGGTTATTTAGTACAGGATAAAGACAACTTTGAAGTGAGTCGTGCTGACATGACTGTTGCTACAGAAGTAGAACCAACCGAAGCGCAATGGGAAGCCATGTTATTAGGTTGGAAAGTTGTAGGTGCAGTTAAAAGTAATGCAGTGATTTTAAGTAATGCCAAACAAACAGTGGGTATTGGTGCTGGTCAAATGAATCGTGTAGGTTCAGCCAAAATAGCATTGGAAAGAGCAATTGAAATTAATGATAATGTTGCATTAGTATCAGATGGTTTTTTCCCAATGGATGATACTGTAGAATTAGCTGCAAAAAATGGAATAAAAGCAATTATTCAACCTGGCGGATCAATTAAGGACCAAGATTCTATAGATATGGCAAATAAATATGGCATTACAATGGTAATGACAGGAATGCGACATTTTAAACACTAAAAGCAGGATGTTGAAGGGAGAAAAGTCATGAAAGTACTCGTTATTGGTGCAGGTGGACGTGAACATGTATTAGCCTATAAATTAAGTCAATCATCAATGGTAGACCAAGTTCATGTGATACCTGGCAATGAAGCAATGGTTAATGTGGCACAAATCCATACGAATATTAAAGAAAATGACCACGAAGCTATCTTAGAATTTGTCACTAATCATCAAATTGAATGGGTTGTAATTGGACCTGAACAACCATTGATAGATGGTTTGCCTGATTTGTTAAGAAAACATCAAATTAAAGTGTTTGGCCCTAATCGCGATGCAGCACAAATTGAAGGCTCAAAGGCATTTGCTAAAAGAATAATGGCTAAATATGATATTCCTACTGCACAATATAAGGAAATTGATGACAAGGATGAGGCATTAGTTTTTGTTGAGACATGTGATTTGCCAATAGTTATTAAAAAAGATGGTTTAGCTGCAGGTAAAGGGGTAGTAATTGCTTCAGAAAGAGCTGAAGCTAAAGAAGCAGTTCAACAAATGTTTGATGGAAATTCAGGAACTATTGTGTTTGAAGAATTTTTAGAAGGTGAAGAATTTTCTGTAATGACATTTGTTAATGGTAAGAGAGCTGTTCCATTTGACTGTATCGCTCAAGATCATAAACGTGCTTATGATTACGATAAAGGACCGAATACAGGTGGCATGGGTGCATATTGTCCAGTACCTCATATTAGCAATGATATCATTAATAGAACTAATAATGAGATTGCACAACCGATTGCACATGCAATGGCTGAAGAAGGTCATCACTTCTTTGGGTTATTATATATTGGTGCTATTTTAACAGAAGAAGGGCCGAAAGTAATAGAGTTTAATGCAAGATTTGGTGACCCAGAAGCACAAGTATTATTGACAAGAATGAATAGTGATTTGATGCAACATATTATTGCGCTTGATAATGATGAGCCGATTCACTTTGAATGGAAAGATGAATCAGTGGTTGGTGTTATGTTAGCTTCTAAAGGCTATCCAGGTAATTACGAAAAAGGGCATGAAGTCAGTGGATTTGAACTTGACTCAAATTACTTTGTAAGCGGTTTGAAGAAGGATAATGACCAGTTTGTTAATAGTGGTGGACGAGTCATTTTAGCTATTGGGGAAGGGCAAAATATAAAAGAAGCCCAAGTGAATGCCTATCAAAATGTTAAAAAAATAAAGAGCAATAACTTGTTTTATAGAACAGATATAGGAAATAAAGCATTGAAATAAAATGATACAAGAAAAAGAATGCGTTTACAGTCAACAACTGTTTATATTATTAAATCCTGAGACATTTATTTTGTCCCAGGATTTTTTGATTTATATATGGAATGATTGAAGTATGGATAAAATAATTTATTCTAATCTACCTATTCTGACATCATGGATACCAGTTATTGGCAAGGTAGCTGATAAATAATAAGAAAGTCCGATAATAATTAATAAACATATGATCAATATAATATCTTTGTATGAGAATGGTGCGTGATAATAATACGTTCTTGGACCATCTTTAAAACCTTTAGACTCCATTGCAACAGATAATTGATGTGCACGTCGTATGTTTTGACTTAATAAAGGAATAATTAGATGTTTGAGTCTTTTGAATCCTCTATAATTTGATTTATCTATCATTTGATATCTCATTTTTAAAGAACGACGTAATTGAATTAAAGAACTAATGATTAATGGTATCATTCTAATTGCGGCCATAAAGGCATAGGCAACTTTAGGTTTTACTTTTAAGTGTTGCATTAGACTATAAAATATCATGACCACTTGTGACGTTAATGCTATAAGAATACCAAACATCGACACTGTAATTGTACGAAGAGAAAGGTGAATACCTCTGACGATACTTTCCGTACTAATTTGAATGATGCCAAATTTAAATAAAATATGGTCACCATCACCATATAAAATCATGAATAGTGATGACAATAGAGCAAAGAACGTGGTTGCTAGTATAAAAGCACCAGTAATTTTAAATTGCGTTCCGTTAAACATAAGTAAAAAGATAAACATGAGACAAACGATGTAAATCATAAAGTCAAAATTATGAATAAAAATAATAAAGAAAAATAGTAAAACGCCTAAAACGAGTTTAGTGATAATATTGACGTCATCCATAAAGGTGTGTCTAATTTTCCAATGTTCAAACATGTTGATCACCTTTGATTTCTGTTAAATATTGGTTTTCAATTATCCATTGACGTGTTGGATAGCGTTTAATAATCTCTGGGTCATGTGTAACCATAATGATACTTTGTCCCTTAGATACTCTCTCTTGAAATAGTTTTATTAATTGAAATGTATTGTGGCTATCCAAACCAAATGTTGGTTCATCTAATAGGATGATATCTGCATTTGAACTTAATGCCGTTGCTACACTTAACCTACGTTTTTGACCCATTGATAATTCGTAAGGATGTTGATTTTTAACATTGGTTAAGTCTAGTAAATCTAATAAGTCGAGGGTTTTAGATTCTGCATTAGATGAATCTAAATGGTTAAAATGAATCAATATTTCATCATAAACAGAGTTAGTGATAAATTGAAGTTCTGGATTCTGATACACTAGATACATGTGCTTTGCAGCATCTTTAATTTTACGCAATTCCTGACCTTGAAATGTCATTACGCCTTTATATTTGATTAATTGTAATATGGATTCTAATAATGAGGTTTTACCAGTTCCATTTTGACCAGTTATCGTAATCCACTCTCCTGAATGAATAGCTAATTGATCCACTTTAAACAAATCTTTCTTATTACGAATGATGGCACCATGTTCAAATTTAAATAATGGCTCTATAGACGATGGTGCCATATGTTTAGGTTCAGGTGCATAATGCCATGCATTTGGATGCCATACGCCGTATTCACTTAGTAAATGTTCATAATGCTTTAAAATATGATTTGGCGTATCATCAGCAATGATTTGTCCTTCATAGTTCATTAATAAAACTCTATCAACATGTTGCCAAATATGTTCGACCTTATGTTCGACAATGAGTACTGTTTGATCTTTCCAAAGCTTAATCAAGCGTTGCCATAAATCAGATGTAGCATTAACATCCAACATTGCAGTGGGTTCATCTAAAAATAGTGTATCTGCCTGTTGTAATATTGTTTCGACGATAGCTAATTTTTGTTTCATACCACCACTTAATTGATTGATTTGTGTATTTTCGGTTACATTTAAATTCACTGATGCTAATGCTTGGTTAATGGCTTCATCCATATCTTGTCTTGGTACTTGTCTGTTCTCTAAAACAAAGGCAAGTTCTTCATAAACTTTAGGCATACAAAATTGTGAATCCGGATCTTGAAAGATCACGCCATTATGCTCTTTAATTTGCAATTCATCATACTTCATAGGTAATTCTATTAAATTGGGTACAATGCCACTTAATACATTTAAAAGCGTACTTTTTCCAGAACCAGATGGTCCTAGTAAAAGTACTTTTTCTTTTTCTTTAATTTCTAGATTTAGATTATCAAAAATTTTTCGATGTCCATTTGGATATTTCAAACGTAAATTTGTAACTTTTAACACTTTTAAGTCCCCTTATAATGTATCGTAATCATCTTTAGAAGCGGGTCTGAATACTTTAGTTACACCAGTTTGATCCAATGCTTTAACCAATAAATAAGATAATAAACCAGCAATAATAATACCACTAATCGCACGGAAAACAATGAATAAAATTAAGTTCCATCCAGCAACTTCATTTAAATAACCATAGAAATAGTCGACTGGGAATGATACAAGTGCAGTCACTAGTCCAGCAAGCATAGCTACCATGACTGAACGAGACTGGTATTTGAAAATAGCAAAGACAATCTCACATGCTAAACCTTGTAGAAGGGCATAGATAATCGTAGGTATATCAAATTTACCCATCACAATTGTTTCACCGGCACCTGCAGCAAACTCAGCAAGTAAGGCGATACCTGGCTTAGGAATAATTAAATAACAAACAATCGCTGCCATAAACCATACTCCATAGGTTAATTGCTCAAGGTGTAAACCAGCGACTTGTGCAACATTATAAAATAACCACCATAAGTTATAAATAATGGCAAAAATTACAGAGATAAGTACTGTCACTAATATCTCAGAAAGCTTTAAACCTTTTGACATAAAAACATCCTCCTAAAAAAACGCACAACCATCTCTAGGAAAGTTGTGCGTAAAACATAAGAATATGATTCAACATACGATTATAATCTTTGTTAATTACACTTTCCTACGCTAGTATCTAGCTAGATCAGGTTCAAAGGGTTTGAGGGTTAACCTCATCTCAGTTCAAAACACCCCTAGTGCGTTTATTATTTTTAATTTGTCTTTAATGTATGATTTTTCATGTGGATTGTCAAGTTAATAAAATATTTCATAAAATAATATTTTGATTTTATGCAAAATAATTGGAAGTGAGTAGGAATTTTAGAAAGGGATATGGAATAAAGAATCATAAAAATTAAGTGAAATAGACGTATATTGCTTGTAAACATAAAAAGTACCTAGGATATCAAAAACACCCTAGGCACGTAGTTTTTATAGAAAATTGAATTCTTATTATGATTTAACTAGCAAGTAGATATTAATTTAACGCATCATCAATATCTTTTTTAGTTTGTTCTGTATCATTTGTTTTTTCTTCTTTTTGTTCTTTTAGTTTCTCTTCTGCTTCTTTGGCTTTTTCAGCTGATTTTTTTGCAAATTCTTCATTACTCATAATAAATCCACCCCTAATTGTGTTTTATTGTTTACATACACCTTTTACCCAGTTATGCTAATAATAAACTTTTCTAGGTCTATAGACGTATTTAGTGATTTATTAAAGACAAGAATAAGTTCTTCATATATAATAACTTTTGAGGTGAATAGTATGTCTTTTCTTAAGAAACACACCGAGATCATATTTAGTTATATCATCGGTATCGTTTCACTTTTCACAGGACTCATTATATTAATTAACTTACCGCTTATTAAACAGTTAAATGGAGATAAGAAGGTAAATACACATGTGTATAATATATGGGAATTCCTGAACGCATTTTTCGCTGAAATAATTAAAGTGATGAGTAGATTTATCGGGGGTTTCCCAATTGTAAGTGCCATAATCATTATATTATTTGGTATCTTAGTAATGTTACTAGGTCATACGTTATTTAGAACAATTAAGTATGATTATGATATTTCAATTTTCTTCTTGGTCATAGGGGTAATGTATTTCTTAATTACTCTAGTTCTTATGATGCAAGTGTATGGATTCTTTGGTATCGTATTTATTATTCCGTTCATCATACATATTGGATACATTGTATATAAAGATGAATTGAATAGTGATAATCGAAAAAGTCATTATATGTGGATTATAGTGTCATATGGTATCAGTTATCTTATTACTCAAATTGCATTGCATGGTCGTATTGACGCTAATGAAATTGAATCTATTGATATTTTAAGTGTTAATACATTCTTTATTATTATGTGGTTATTAGGACAAATGTCAATTTGGAACTTCTTGTTCTTAAGACGTGCTCTGCCGCTTACTAAACAAGAATTAGGCGAAGAAGAACCTGAATTATCAAGAACAAGTAAAGGTAATGTCTCAAATCAAACTAAAGTTCACTTAAAACAACTACAAGATAAGACAACAGAATATGCACGTAAAACAAGAAGAAGTGTTGATTTAGAAAGAATTAGAGTTAAAAGGGATAAATTTAAAGAAAAAGTAAAAAATATTGTTGATATTCAAGAAGATGATATTCCAAATTGGATGAGAAAGCCAAAATGGATAAAACCAATGTATGTTGAAATTTTCTGTGGTTTAGTTATATTCTTCTTTACATTCTTAGAATTTAACAACAGAAATGCATTGTTCTTATCTGGAGAATGGGAATTATCACAAACGCAATATGTGATTGAATGGGTAACATTATTATTACTTTTATTCATTATCATTGTTTATATTGCTACAACACTTACTTATTTCTTAAGAGGTAAATTTTACTTCTTACAATTATTTATGGGAAGTATCTTATTCTTTAAATTATTAACTGAATTCATAAATATTATGGTTCACGGTTTATTGTTATCTGTATTTATAACACCAACTTTATTGCTTATGTTACTAGCAATGATTGTTGCTTATTCATTACAGTTAAGAGATAAACCAAAAGAATGATAAAAAGAATATAAAAACAAATTAATCTAAACAAATCACACGTGTTATAGGGTGGGTTACAATTCCTTCTTTAATCGATCGAATTGTAAGCTCACTCTTTTTTGTTAGAAAATAGGACTAAGTAGCATTCTTTGTTAAAATAATAAATGAATCATTCAATTAGTAAATATATATAATGTAAAATGCATTTACGAATCAACATAGCAATGTGACGGTTGAAGAAATTAAACGTATAAAAGAAAGGTTAGTGTAATAAATGAAGATTGCAACTTTAAATAGAGGTAAAGAATCAAAATATCACAATCAATATCCTTTAATTGATGAAGAAGATATTTATGCCCAAGATCATCTTAAAGAAGGTGATTTATTCAAATTAGTTGATGGGAAAGAACAATATGTAGCAACTGCTTATGTAGGTAGACAACACAAAGGTTTAGGTTGGGTATTGAGTTATGATCCATCTGAAGATATTAATACTGCATTTTTTAAACGATTATTTGAAAAAGCTTTAGAAGAACGAGAATATTACTATCATATAGATGGTACGAATGCTTTTAGATTGTTCAATGCTGAAGGTGATGGTGTCGGTGGTTTAACGATCGACAATTATGATGGGCATTTATTAATTCAATGGTATTCAAAAGGTATTTACAAATTTAGATATCATATATTAGAAGCTATCAAAACAGTCTTTAAGTATCAGTCTATCTACGAAAAAATGAGATTTAAAGATACTGAATATACAGGTGGATTTGTTGAGGGAGAACAACAAGCATTTCCAATCGTCATCGAAGAAAACTTCACTTTTTATAATGTGGATTTAGATGATGGCTTAATGACAGGTATTTTCCTTGATCAAAAAGAAGTAAGAAAGAAATTACGTGATCAATTCTCAGAAGGGCGTCATCTTTTAAATGTGTTTAGCTATACAGGGGCTTTTTCAGTAGTATCTGCAAATAAGGCTAAATCAACAACTAGTGTAGATTTAGCTAATCGCTCTAGAGGATTAACCGAAGAGAATTTTGGGCTTAATGCTATTGATCCAAAATCACAATATATTTATGTCATGGATACATTTGATTATTATAATTATGCAAAACGCCACGGACATCAATATGACACTATTGTGATTGATCCACCAAGTTTTGCACGTAATAAAAAGAAAACATTTTCAGTACAAAAAGATTACGACAAATTGATTAATGGTGCTTTAGAAGTATTATCACCAAAAGGTACATTATTATTATGCACAAATTCAAGCGTGTTTTCATTAAAGGCATTTAAAAATGTTATCAAAACAACATTAGATGAAGCTGAAGTGGATTATGAAATCAATGAGGTGATGGGATTACCTAAAGACTTTAAAACACATCCACATTACAAACCTTCAAAGTATTTAAAAGCAATTTTTGTTAATATTGAGCATTAAATAGTTGTAATCTGGGTATAGAGTCTTATTGAAATAAGATTCATGGGAGTGTGAATAAGATGAGCATAAGAAATAAAATGACGAACAGAGTCACAAATACAGTTGGTAATAAAGTATTAAATATTGAAGAAATCAAAGAAAAAAGTAATTTACCTGTGACTCAAAATGAGTTACAACAAAGACGTGCACAAGCAGAGAATCTCGTTAAGAAGAAATCTTTACTATCATCAGGAATGAGTGTAGTACCAATTCCTGGATTAGACTTTGGTGTTGATATAAAATTAATGAGAGATATCATTAGTGATGTCAATAAAATTTATGGACTAGATCATAAACAAGTCAATTCATTAAGTGATGACGTTAGAGAACGAATAATGTCTGCTGCAGCTATTCAAGGTAGTCAGTTTATTGGTAAAAAATTAACTAATGCACTGATGAAAGTAGTGATTAGAGATGTGGCAAAACGTACTGCAGCTAAACAAACTAAATGGTTCCCATTTGTAGGACAAGCAGTTTCAGCATCAATTAGTTATTACTTTATGAAAAGATTAGGTCAAGATCATATCGAAAAATGTGAAAAAGTCATCAAAGAGTTACTTTAAGGGATATAATTTGTTAAAAAATTGTAGAAATATACTGAAACCGGTTTTAAAGAAATTGAATTTAACTATTGGTTTTGGTAAAGTTAAGGTATAAAAATTTATGTTAGATTGTAAGTATATTGAAGATTCTAACTTATAGAAGGAGAAATAAATTATGGAACAAAAATCATATGTAATTATCGACGAAACAGGAATCCACGCTCGCCCAGCTACAATGTTGGTACAAACAGCTTCAAAATTTGATTCAGATATTCAATTAGAATATAACGGTAAAAAAGTAAACTTAAAATCAATCATGGGTGTTATGAGTTTAGGTGTAGGTAAAGATGCTGAAATTACAATTTATGCTGACGGTAGCGATGAGGCAGATGCAATCGAATCTATCAGTGATGTCTTATCAAAAGAAGGTTTAACTAAGTAATATGTCTAAATTAATTAATGGTATTGCTGCATCTGATGGTGTAGCAATCGCTAAAGCTTACTTAATAGTTGAGCCAGATTTATCTTTTGATAGCAGTGAAACAATTACTGATGTCGAAGGTGAAACTAGCAAATTCAATAACGCTATCGAAGCATCTAAAATTGAATTAACTAAAATAAGAAATAATGCAGAAGTTCAATTAGGCGCTGATAAAGCTGCCATTTTTGATGCGCATTTACTTGTTTTAGATGATCCAGAATTAATTCAACCAATTCAAGATAAAATTAAAAATGATCATGTTAATGCAGCTACAGCATTAAATGAGGTTACAACTCAATTCATTACTATATTTGAATCAATGGATAATGAATACATGAAAGAACGTGCTGCAGACATTAGAGACGTATCTAAACGTGTGTTAGCACATATTCTTGGGGTTGAATTACCAAACCCAAGTATGATTGATGAAAGTGTTGTTATTATTGGTAATGACTTAACACCTTCTGATACTGCGCAGTTAAATAAAGAATTCGTTCAAGGGTTTGTTACAAATATTGGCGGTAGAACAAGTCACTCTGCGATTATGAGTCGTTCATTAGAAATCGCAGCAGTAGTTGGTACTAAATCAATCACTAAAGAAGTTAAACAAGGTGATATGATTATTGTTGATGGTTTAACTGGTGATGTTATCATCGATCCTACAGAAGATGAAGTTATCGCTTATCAAAATAAACGTGAACGTTTCTTTGAAGATAAACAAGAATTACAAAAATTACGTGATGCTGATACAGTAACTGTTGATGGTGTTCACGCAGAGTTAGCAGCTAATATTGGTACACCAAACGATTTACCAGGTGTCATTGAAAATGGTGCACAAGGTATTGGCTTATATCGTACTGAGTTCTTATACATGGGTAGAGATCAATTACCTACTGAAGAAGAACAATTTGAAGCATACAAAAAAGTATTAGAAACTATGGATGGTAAACGTGTTGTTGTTCGTACATTGGATATCGGTGGCGACAAAGAATTACCATATTTAGATTTACCAGACGAAATGAATCCATTCTTAGGATACAGAGCGATTCGTCTTTGCTTAGCTCAACCTGATATTTTCAGACCACAATTACGCGCGTTATTACGTGCATCAGTTTATGGTAAATTAAATATCATGTTCCCAATGGTAGCAACTATCAAGGAATTCCGTGATGCTAAAGCAATGTTATTAGAAGAAAAAGAAAATCTTCAAAATGAAGGTTATGAAGTTTCTGAAGATATTGAGTTAGGTATCATGGTTGAAATACCAGCGACAGCAGCATTAGCTGATGTATTTGCTAAAGAAGTAGATTTCTTTAGTATTGGTACAAATGACTTAATCCAATACACATTAGCAGCTGACCGTATGTCTGAACGTGTATCTTACTTATATCAACCATACAACCCTTCAATTTTACGCTTAGTAAAACAAGTCATTGAAGCTTCTCACAAAGAAGGTAAATGGACTGGTATGTGTGGTGAAATGGCAGGAGATGCTACTGCAGTACCATTACTATTAGGTTTAGGTCTAGATGAATTCTCAATGAGTCCAACATCTATTCTTAAAGCTAGAAGACAAATTAATGGTTTAAGTAAAAATGAAATGTCAGAACTAGCGAACCGTGCTATTCATTGTGCAACACAAGAAGAAGTTATGGAATTAGTTAATAACATTTCAAAATAATAATTAAAAAACCAACTAGAGCAATCTAAATTGCTTTAGTTGGTTTTTATTTAATTAGTCTTTTTTTTTCTAATCAATTATTGAATGTCAAAAGCTTGATTAATTTTATCCATATCAACTTGATACATAGGTTCATCGTTCAATAAGATAAATGGCGTCGCAAATGCATCATAATCCATCATTTCTATACGATATTGATTATTTTTTATATTCTTTTCTGTAAAATCCACATGATTTGCTTGAAGATGATTTTTTACAAAGGTACAAGGTGGACAATCATCTTGTGTATAAATCGTAATATGTGACACTTCAGTCTTCCTTTCTATGTGCTAATTTATATTATTCTATCTTATATTTAATTTTATAAAATATCAATGGTGTGAACATTATGTGTCTCTATAAAAATTTTATATCAAAAATTCAAGCAAAAACATTTAGTTCATCTTGATAAGGATTTATAATTTTAAGCATTGTGAAATTACAAAAATATAAATTCAAGGTGATTATATATGGATTCAGTTGAAATGAGTCGTTTGCTTACAGGTATGACCTTAGCCGTTCATATCATATTTGCGACGATTGGTGTAGGTATGCCATTAATGTTTGTTATTGCAGAATTTCTTGGCATACGTAACAATGATGCACATTATATTGCATTAGCGAAACGATGGTCGAAAGGATATACCATTACAGTGGCTGTTGGTGTAGTGACAGGTACTATTATTGGTTTGCAATTATCGCTTGTATGGCCGACATTTATGAAAATGGGTGGACATGTGATTGCATTACCTCTATTTATGGAAACATTTGCATTCTTTTTTGAAGCTATATTTCTTAGTATTTATCTTTATACTTGGGAAAGATTTAAGAATAAATGGATTCATTTTGTTATAGGATTACCTGTAATTATAGGTGGATCATTCTCAGCATTTTTCATTACATCAGTTAACTCGTTTATGAATACGCCAGCTGGTTTTGAAATGAAAAATGGACGTATGGTTAATGTTCAACCATTAGAAGCGATGTTTAATTCATCATTCATCGTAAGATCTTTCCATGTCGTTGCAACCGCTGGAATGACAATGGCATTTATTCTTGCGGCAATTGCTGCATTTAAATTGTTAAAACAGTCGTATTCAGAAGATAAAATATATCATTTGAAAGCCTTAAAAATGACGATGATTGTTGGTTTTATTTCAACATTGTTATCGATGTTAGCAGGAGATATGTCTGCCAAATTTTTACATAAAGTACAACCAGAAAAATTAGCTGCATATGAATGGCATTTTGACACACAATCCCAAGCCAATTTAGTATTTTTTGGTGTTTTAAATGAAAAGACAAATGAAGTATCAGGTGCAATAGAAATCCCAGGAATGTTAAGTTTCTTAGCTGATAATAATTTTAAGACGACAGTTAAAGGACTTAACGATTTTCCTAAAAATGAATTGCCTCCTTTAATTGTTCATTATTTCTTTGACTTAATGGTTTCAATGGGCGTATTCTGTTTTGTGATTTCAGGGATATTTATGTTGATTTTATTAATTAAGAAGTTACGACACTTTATCACGCATAAGGTCGTTTTATATAGCATATTGCTTACTGGACCAGCGTCTATGTTAGCTATCGAATTTGGTTGGTTCTTAACTGAAATGGGACGCCAACCTTGGATTGTAAGAGGATACTTAAGAGTATCTCAGGCAGCGACTCAAGCTGGAGGCATCACATTAGTGACGATTTTATTTGGTTTATTATATCTTGTACTCATCGTGACATCTGCATATGTACTACTCAGAATGTTTAGAAATAAACCTGCTATCAATGATGTCAATCAAGTTCTAAAAGAAAGAGGTGATAACAAATGATATATTCATATATAGGTATTTCAGTTTTATGGATATTTTTATTTTGTTATATCATCGTAGCCTCAATTGATTTTGGTGCTGGATTCTTCGCATTGCATTCTAAGATTACAGGTGAAGAGAAGAAAATTAATCATCTTATTGAAAGATATCTTAGCCCAGTATGGGAAGTCACAAATGTGTTCTTTGTATTTTTCTTTGTTGGATTTATTGGTTTTTTCCCAGATTCTGTTAAGTATTTAGGCACGGTTTTACTTGTACCAGGATCAATTGGTACGATTCTAATCTCAATTAGAAACAGTTTCTATGCTTTTGAAAATTATGGACAAGATACAAAATTGCCATGGATTTTTCTATATGGATTAACAGGTTTACTCATTCCAGCTGCATTAGCAACTGCGTTAACAATTTCAGAAGGTGGCTATATCAAAGAGGTGGGGAACCATGTTGATTTAGACTGGGTTCAACTATTACTAAGTCCATTTGCTTGGTCAGTTGTATTCTTGGCGATTATTTCAGTCCTTTATATATCTTCTGGATTTCTTACATTCTATGCTAATAAAGCAAAGGATGAACCGGCATATCATTTAATGAGACGTTGGCATATATTTTGGGGACCACCAATGATTATTATTTCATTGTTTGTCTTTTTATCTTTAAGAGTACAAAACTCGGATCATTTTAATAATGCTGTTTTTAACTATTGGTGGATGTTTGTGATAAGTTTTATCTTTTTCCTAGTTGCAGGTGCACTAACTATTTTCAAAAGAAATCATGGTTTAGCATTTATAATGGTAATTTTGCAAATGTTATTCGCATTCTTTGGATATGGTATGAGCAAATTACCATATTTATTACATCCATTCGTAAAAATATCAAGTTCCCATGTGAATGATGAAATGGGTCTAGCATTGGTCATCGCATTTATTTTAGGTTTACTTTTATTAGTTCCATCGTTACTATTATTATTGAGACTATTTGTTTTCGATAAAGATTATGTTGAAGGAAAAAAATAATCAACTTAAAGTAGAACAAATCATAATTTCGATTTTGTATTAGCTTTATTTAGTATCATTTAAAAGAAAGTTGATTTAATCGTTGTTATGTAAATGTGTAATAAGCGGAGGACTATATGGAAAAGGAATACGTAGTAATTGGTTTAGGACGCTTTGGTGGCAGTATTGTTAGAGAACTTAACGCCTTAGATATGGATGTTATGGCCATTGATAGTGATGAGAATAGAGTTAATGAATATAGTGATATTGCAACTCATGCGGTAGTAGCAGATACTACTGATGAAGCAGTAATGAAAAGTTTAGGAATTAGAAACTTTGACCATGTTATAGTTGCTATCGGTGAAAATATTCAATCTAGTACGTTAACAACACTTATTTTAAAAGAATTAGGTGTTAAAAAGGTAACTGCCAAAGCACAAAATGATTATCATGCTAAAATATTAAATAAGATTGGTGCGGACACTGTTGTCCATCCTGAACGTGATATGGGCCGTCGTATAGCACATAATGTAGCTAGTGCGAGTGTACTTGATTATTTAGAATTAGCAGATGAACACTCTATCGTTGAATTAAAAGCTACTGAAAAAATGACTGGCCAAACAATTATCGATTTAGATATTCGTGCACAATATGGAATTAATATTATTGCAATTAAAAGAGGAAAGCAGTTTATTGTGTCACCAGACCCAAATTTAAATATTGAAATTGGTGATATCTTAATCATGATTGGTCATGATAATGATTTAGGTCGATTTGAAAAAAACATAGCTAAATAAAAAATGGTTTAGTCAATTATCTTGGCTAAACCATTTTTTTAAGAAATCCCATAAGCATTATCATAAAGATGATAGTAGCTTATGGGAAATTATAATATTATTATTTTTTATCTTCATTAACTTTCATAATGACAGGTAAAATCATTGGTCTACGAGCTGTCTTTTCGAACAAGTACGGTTGTAAAGTCTCGATGATTGATGATTTAATTTGATGCCATTGTATGTCTTTATTTTGGTTTAACTTAGAAATAACATCAGTTTTAATACGACGTTGCGCATCATAAATAAGTTGTCCAGATTCACGCATATACACAAAGCCTCGTGAAATGATATCAGGACCTGAAAGTAATGTGTTTGTATTAAAGTCTATACTAACAACCACAATTACTAAACCTTCTTCAGATAATAATTTACGATCTCTGATTACCACATTACCAATATCACCAATACCACTACCATCAACAAGCACATTACCTGATGGAATTCTACCTGCTTTACGTGCTGAATCATGAGTTAAAGCAAGTACATCACCGATATCGAAGATAAAGACGTTATCTTCGTCAACACCGCAGTCAACACCAGTTTCACCATGTGCTTTGAGCATACGATACTCACCATGAATAGGTAAGAAGTACTTAGGTTGGATTAAACGTAACATCAATTGTTGGTCGCCTTGAGATCCATGTCCAGAAGTATGGATGTTAGAAATTTTACTATGAATAACATCTGCACCAGCTTTATATAAAGCGTTAATTGTACGGTTTATACTTTTAGTATTACCTGGAATAGGTGATGAACTAAATACAACAGTATCTTCTGGGATAATCTTGATTTGTTTATGTGTACCGTTAGCGATACGAGATAATGCTGCCATAGGCTCACCTTGTGAGCCAGTACATAAAATAAGTAATTCATGTTTAGGAATATTATTGATTTTTCCTGGTTCTACAAATGTTTCTGGTGGAGCTTTAATGTATCCTAGCTCCATACCTATTTTAATATTGTTTTCCATTGAACGACCGAATGTAACAATTTTTCTATTATGCTTAACTGCTGCTTCGACTGCTTGTTGAACACGATAGATGTTCGAAGCAAATGTCGCGAAAATGATACGACCTTTACAATTACGGAAAATTTTATCGACATTTTGTCCTACTTCACGTTCACTAAGAGTAAAGTCAGGAACTAATGCATTCGTAGAATCAGAAAGTAGACAAAGTACGCCTTCTTCACCTAATTTAGCCATTTTTGCAATGTTTGCTGGCTCGCCAACAGGTGTGAAATCAAATTTAAAGTCACCAGTATGAACAATTTTACCTTCAGGTGTATCAACAATAACACCATATGCTTCAGGAATACTGTGTGTTGTAAGATAGAACGATATTTCAAAATGTTTGGATTTAATCACACTATCTTCATTGATTTCATTTAATTGAGCCGTACGTAATAAATTATGTTCTTCTAATTTGTTTCTAATCAAACCTAAAGCTAATGGACCACCGTAAATAGGTACATTAATTTGCTTTAATAGGAAGGGCACACCACCTATATGATCTTCGTGTCCATGAGTGATGAACAGACCAACGATTTTATCTTGGTTCTGTTCTAAGTAAGTGTAATCAGGAATCACATAATCAATTCCAAGTAGATTATCATCAGGGAATTTAATACCCGCATCTATAATCACGATTTCATTTTTGTACTCGATAGCATAAGTATTTTTACCTACTTCACCTAAACCACCAAGTGCATATACACCTACTTCATTTTGATGTAATTGCTTCATTATTCAGCATTCTCCACATTAAAATGATCTGAATGTTCTTTTTCGTAATCTAAATGTGCGCCCTCTAATTTAGTGATAAATTCGATATTAAAATTACGGTCTTTTAAATAACGTCTTACTTGTTCTTCAGTTTGTGCTTCAACATAAATCGTTTGCGTGTTTTCACGCACGATAACTTCATCTTTATTATGTTGATAGAATACTTTAAATACTGCCATTGATATAATTCCTCCTAAGGATGTTTTTAATATTTATTCAAGTCCCGTGGTTGATAGCTCGGGTTATTAAAGATAGAAATCAGGTTTTATCATAGATATTGTTCTTCAATAAAAGTATGTGTATTTAAATTTAATAACAGACATACCAGCTAATCTAAATAAATATACAACTATAATTATTTAATTTCACTGCCGAGTATGTTTTCCAGGGAAATCATGTCGTTCAATTTTTGAAAAATAGGATTAATTCACTAAGATTTCAGTTAATGTATATTTTACATGATGTATCAAAAGAAATAAAGCAGTTTTATCATTAAGTGAACGAACAGGGCACGTAATATAGTAAGAACCTTCAATCTCTATTTAGCTTTGGGAAAAACCATATATCAATTTAGTCACAACTTCAAACTTATTTATTTAAACGCTATTGTTTTATTTGATTGAAATCTATTAAATAAAAAACCTCGAAAGTCATGTTACTTTCGAGGTTAAATCAAATCATGCTTCAACTGCATCTGGATGAGGTGCTAAAGGATTAGAATCATCAATATGATCATAGAACATAATGCCATTCAAATGATCAATTTCGTGTTGGAAAATGATAGCTGGATAGCCTTTTAAACGTAATTTTACGTCATTACCATCGATATCTTGAGCTTTAATAGTGACTCTATTATGACGATGAACTAAACCAGGAATATTTTCATCTACACTTAGACAACCTTCACCAGTTGGCAAATAGGCTTCTTGAACACTATAACTCATCACTTTTGGATTAACTAGCATGTAATCATATGATTTCCCATTTCCATCATCTGGTAAATACACGGCAATCATTCTTTTGGATACATTAATTTGTGGTGCAGCTAAACCCACACCTGAGCGTAAACCATATTTTTTGGCGATGTCATCATCCTGACTATTGATTAAAAACTCGCGCATAGCTTTTAATGTTTCTTTATCTTCATTTGATAATGGGAAACTTAATTCTTGAGCTTTTTCACGAAGTGTTGGATGACCATCTCTAATTATATCTTTCATTGTTATCATGTCTGACACCTTCCTTAATTACAAATATACCAAATATAATAGGTAGAAGTACATTGAAGTAAATTATATTATTAGTAGAAAATGAAAATAAAAGTTAAAATAATAATACACATGAATTATGATGTGTTACGAAAGTACCTTTAAAATTAAATGTGAAGATACGCAAACGTGATATATCTCTGCAGTATAACCGTTATTAATGTATATCGTTAGGGATTAAAATAGACGTAAGATACTTAGCCGATTTCTTTGATTTATGAGAGAGATTTATTTATGATAACAATCGTACAACTTTGAGGAGGATACAGAAATGAAATTAAACAAAACAATAGCAGTTGTTGCAACATCAGCAGTATTACTAGCCGGATGTACAACAGATAAAAAAGAAATAAAAGCATATGATGAACAAGTTCAAAATGCTTTTGATAAAGAGAAACCAGTTGCAAATGTAAGTAAAAAAATTAATAAATTAGAAGAAGAAAAACAAAAGTTATTTAAAAAAGCTAACGAGAAAGATCAACAAACAAGAGAAAAAGCAGCTAATGACATCGTTGAAAATGTAGAAAAACGTGAAAAAGAATTCAAGAAAGAAGAAAAGGCATTAGCCGATTCTGAAAAAGAATTTAAAAAGGCAGAATCACATATAGACAATATAGATAATAAAGATAAGAAAAAAGAAGTTGAAGAGTTAGATAAAGCTATTAAGGATAAATATAAATCACATAGTGATTATGCAAAGGCTTACAAAAAAGCGCTTGAAAAAGAAAAATCACTGTTTAGTTTTATCAATAAAGATGGTGCAACACAAGACGAAGTTGATGAAAAATCGAAAGAGTTAGGTAAAACATATAAAGATATGAACAAGAAATTTAAAGCGTATTCAAAAGCGATGAACAAGGTAAATAAAGAAAAACAAGATGTAGACCAATTAAAATAATTTCTTGACTGATACAGATAGGAAGAATGTAGTAGTACAGTTCTGACATCTGTATCTTTTTTCTATGAAACAGAACTTTATGAAATCGTTTAACAGGCTTATTTTTTTGTGATACAATTGTTATGGATAAAATGAATTTCTATTTATATATGGGAAAGGTATGGTGAATTGAATGGCTCCTAAGTTACAAGCCCAATTCGATGCAGTAAAAGTACTAAATGACACACAGTCGAAATTTGAAATGGTTCAAATTTTAGACGTAGATGGCAACGTTGTAAATGAAGACATAGTACCTGATTTAACAGATGAAGAATTAGTAGAATTAATGGAAAGAATGGTATGGACACGTATTCTAGATCAACGCACTATTTCTTTAAATAGACAAGGTCGTTTAGGTTTCTATGCACCAACAGCTGGACAAGAAGCATCACAGTTAGCATCTCAATACGCGTTAGAAAAAGAAGATTTTATTCTTCCTGGTTACCGTGATGTGCCACAAATTATTTGGCATGGTTTACCATTAACGGAAGCTTTCTTATTCTCAAGAGGACACTTTAAAGGTAACCAATTCCCTGAAGGTGTGAATGCACTGAGTCCACAAATCATTATCGGTGCACAGTATGTACAAACAGCAGGTGTTGCGTTTGGTCTTAAAAAACGAGGCAAAAATGCAGTAGCGATTACTTATACTGGTGATGGCGGTTCATCTCAAGGTGACTTCTATGAAGGTATTAACTTTGCTTCAGCATATAAAGCACCAGCAATTTTTGTTATTCAAAATAACAACTACGCGATTTCAACACCACGTAGTAAACAAACTGCAGCAACTTCATTAGCTCAAAAAGCGATTGCTGTTGGTATCCCTGGTATCCAAGTTGATGGTATGGATGCATTAGCAGTATATCAAGCTACTAAAGAGGCTCGTGAACGTGCAGTTGCAGGTGAAGGCCCAACACTAATCGAAACAATGACATATCGTTACGGACCACATACTATGGCTGGTGACGACCCTACACGTTACAGAACTTCAGATGAAGACGCAGAATGGGAGAAAAAAGATCCATTAGTTCGTTTCAGAAAATTCTTAGAAAATAAAGGTCTTTGGAATGAAGACAAAGAAAATGAAGTTATTGAACGTGCTAAATCAGACATCAAAGCAGCTATTAAAGAGGCCGACAAAACAGAAAAACAAACTGTTACTTCTCTAATGGAAATTATGTATGAAGAAATGCCTCAAAATTTAGCAGAACAATATGAAATTTACAAAGAGAAGGAGTCGAAGTAAACCATGGCACAAATGACAATGGTTCAAGCGATTAATGATGCGCTTAAAACTGAACTTAAAAATGACGAAGACGTTTTAGTTTTCGGTGAAGACGTTGGTGTTAACGGCGGTGTATTCCGTGTTACTGAAGGTTTACAAAAAGAATTTGGTGAAGATCGTGTATTCGATACACCACTTGCAGAATCAGGAATTGGTGGCTTAGCTTTAGGTTTAGCTGTTGAAGGTTTCCGCCCTGTAATGGAAATCCAATTCTTAGGATTCGTATTTGAAGTATTTGACTCAGTAGCTGGACAAATTGCACGTACTCGTTTCCGTTCAGGTGGTTCTAAAACTGCACCTGTAACTATTCGTAGTCCATTTGGTGGCGGTGTGCATACACCAGAATTACACGCAGATAATTTAGAAGGTATTTTAGCTCAATCTCCTGGTTTGAAAGTAGTTATTCCTTCAGGCCCATATGATGCTAAAGGATTATTAATTTCTTCAATTAGAAGTAATGACCCAGTTGTATATTTAGAGCATATGAAATTATATCGTTCTTTCAGAGAAGAAGTTCCTGAAGAAGAATACACAATTGATATTGGAAAAGCTAATGTGAAAAAAGAAGGTAATGACATTACTTTAATCGCATACGGTGCAATGGTACAAGAATCATTAAAAGCAGCTGAAGAATTAGAAAAAGAAGGTTATTCAGTTGAAGTAATCGATTTACGTACAGTTCAACCAATTGATATCGATACATTAGTGGCTTCAGTTGAAAAAACGAACAGAGCTGTAGTAGTTCAAGAAGCTCAACGTCAAGCAGGTGTTGGTGCACAAGTTGCAGCTGAATTAGCTGAACGTACAATTCTTTCATTAGAAGCACCTATTGCACGTGTAGCAGCAGCAGATACAGTATATCCATTTACTCAAGCTGAAAATGTTTGGTTACCAAACAAAAATGATATCGTAGAAAAAGCAAAAGCAACTTTAGAGTTTTAATCTTTAAATAAAGTTTAAATTAAAAAGTGATTTCTTTATTAAGAAAATCTTAGGAGGAAAAAGACCGTGGCATTTGAATTTAGATTACCCGACATCGGGGAAGGTATCCACGAAGGTGAAATTGTAAAATGGTTTGTAAAAGCTGGAGATACAATTGAAGAAGACGATGTCTTAGCAGAAGTCCAAAATGACAAATCTGTTGTAGAAATCCCTTCACCAGTAAGTGGTACAGTTGAAGAAGTATTAGTAGATGAGGGTACAGTAGCAGTTGTTGGTGACATTATTGTTAAAATTGATGCACCAGATGCTGAAGAAATGCAATTCAAAGGTAATCACAGTGATGATTCATCAAGTGAAGAACCAAAAGAAGAAGCAGCGAAAGAAGAAAGTGCTTCATCACAAGAAAGTCAACCTGCAGCAAGCACTCAAGATGCTGAAGTTGATGAAAATAGAACAATTAAAGCAATGCCTTCAGTACGTAAATATGCACGTGATAATGGCGTGAATATTAAAGCAGTTGCTGGATCTGGTAAAAATGGTCGAATCACAAAAGAAGATATTGATGCACACTTAAATGGTGGCGCTACTCAAACAGCATCTAATGAAAGTGCAGCAAGTACTTCTGAAGAGACTACAACTACATCAGCAACACAATCAGTACCAGAAGGCGACTTCCCAGAAACAACTGAAAAAATCCCAGCTATGCGTAAAGCAATTGCCAAAGCAATGGTTAATTCTAAACACACAGCACCACATGTTACATTAATGGATGAAATTGATGTTCAACAATTATGGGATCACCGTAAGAAATTCAAAGAAATCGCAGCTGAACAAGGTACAAAACTTACTTTCTTACCATATGTAGTGAAAGCACTTGTTTCTGCACTTAAAAAATATCCAGCACTTAATACTTCATTTAATGAAGAAGCTGGAGAGATTGTACACAAACACTATTGGAATATTGGTATCGCTGCAGATACAGACAGAGGCTTATTAGTACCTGTTGTTAAACATGCAGATCGTAAATCAATCTTCCAAATCTCAGATGAAATTAACGAACTTGCTGTAAAAGCACGTGACGGTAAATTAACATCTGACGAAATGAAAGGTGCAACATGTACAATCAGTAATATCGGTTCAGCTGGTGGACAATGGTTCACTCCAGTTATTAATCACCCAGAAGTAGCTATCTTAGGAATTGGGCGCATCGCTCAAAAACCGATTGTTAAAGATGGAGAAATTGTAGCAGCTCCAGTTCTTGCATTATCATTAAGCTTTGACCACAGACAAATTGATGGTGCAACTGGACAAAATGCTATGAATCACATCAAGCGTTTATTAAATAATCCAGAATTATTATTAATGGAGGGGTAAAAAGATGGTAGTTGGAGATTTCCCAATTGAAACAGATACTATTGTAATCGGAGCAGGTCCTGGAGGTTATGTTGCAGCAATTCGTGCAGCACAACTTGGACAAAAAGTAACAATCGTTGAGAAAGGTAATTTAGGCGGTGTTTGCTTAAACGTTGGTTGTATTCCTTCAAAAGCTTTATTACACGCATCTCATCGTTTTGTTGAAGCACAACATTCAGAAAACTTAGGGGTAATCGCTGAAAGTGTTTCTTTAAACTATGAAAAAGTTCAAGAATTCAAATCATCAGTTGTTAATAAATTAACTGGTGGGGTTGAAGGTTTATTAAAAGGTAATAAAGTTGAAATCGTTAAAGGCGAAGCTTACTTTGTTGATAACAATAGCTTACGCGTTATGGACGAAAAAAGTGCTCAAACTTACAATTTCAAAAATGCAATCATTGCAACTGGTTCTAGACCAATTGAAATTCCTAATTTTGAATTTGGTAACCGTGTTATCGATTCAACAGGTGCATTAAACTTACAAGAAGTCCCTGGTAAATTAGTAGTAGTTGGTGGCGGTTATATTGGTTCAGAACTTGGTACTGCATTTGCTAACTTTGGTTCTGAAGTGACAATTCTTGAAGGTGCTAAAGATATCTTAGGTGGCTTTGAGAAACAAATGACTCAACCAGTTAAAAAAGGCATGAAAGAAAAAGGTATCGAAATCGTTACTGAAGCAATGGCTAAATCAGCTGAAGAAACTGAAAATGGCGTAAAAGTTACTTATGAAGCTAAAGGTGAAGAACAAACTATCGAAGCTGATTATGTATTAGTAACTGTAGGTCGTCGTCCAAATACTGATGAATTAGGCTTAGAAGAATTAGGTCTTAAATTTGGTGAACGTGGATTAATCGAAGTTGATAAACAAAGCCGTACTTCAATCAATAATATCTATGCAATTGGTGATATCGTTCCAGGATTACCTCTTGCTCATAAAGCAAGCTATGAAGCAAAAGTAGCTGCAGAGGCTATTGATGGACAAGCAGCAGAAGTTGATTACATTGGTATGCCTGCAGTATGCTTCACTGAGCCTGAATTAGCTCAAGTAGGTTATACTGAAGCTCAAGCGAAAGAAGAAGGTTTATCAATTAAAGCTTCTAAATTCCCTTATGCAGCTAACGGCCGTGCATTATCATTAGATGATACAAATGGTTTCGTTAAATTAATTACACTTAAAGAAGATGACACATTAATCGGTGCTCAAGTAGTAGGTACTGGCGCTTCAGATATTATTTCTGAATTAGGTTTAGCAATCGAATCAGGTATGAATGCTGAAGATATTGCATTAACTGTACATGCTCACCCTACTTTAGGTGAAATGTCAATGGAAGCAGCTGAAAAAGCAATTGGATACCCAATCCATACAATGTAATTTAACATTACGTTAAATTAAACTGGCAACATTATTTGTTGCCAGTTTTTTTGTTTTATTACAATAAGTTAAAGCTACTCAAATAAGAATATTTATCCTATATTGACTTATCATTCATAAACTATTTGTCAGTTTAAATCATCTCATATACACTAATTCTGTATTCTAATTAAACTATAGGAGTGAATTAACTTGGAATATCAATATCCATTAGATTTAGATTGGACAAATGATGAAATGATGGATGTCATTCATTTCTTTAATAAAATTGAGAACTATTATGAATCATCAGTTAAAGGTGAAGAGGTTAAAAAAGCTTATAAAAGTTTCAAACAAATCGTGCCTGGTAAAGCTGAAGAGAAACAACTGTTTAAAGAGTTTGAAAAAAGCAGTGGATATAATAGTTATAAGGTAGTCCAAGAAGTAAATAAAAACCCTGATCAACAAGTGTTTTCTGCTAAGTCTTAAGTAAAACTGACTTAACAAAAAGCAAAATGTTGTGAATGTAAAATGTTTGTCTTAAAACAATAAAAAGTATTGATTGTAGAGCTATATTTTGGTATTTTTATTAAGCGTTAAACAAAATGTTTGATAAAAGTAAACTTAATATAGCTTTTTTAGGTGGTTTCATTATGGAAATAGGGTATAAACTCAAAAATCTTAGAAAAATTAAAAATTTAACACAAGAAGAATTAGCTGAAAGAACAGATCTTTCAAAAGGATACATATCCCAAATAGAGAGCCAAAATGCATCTCCTAGTATGGAAACATTTTTAAATATACTAGAGGTTTTAGGAACATCGGCTAGCGACTTCTTTAAAGAAACAGAGCAACAAAAGGTCATTTATAAAAAGGAAGAGCAAATCATTTATGATGAATACGATAGAGGCTATATATTAAATTGGTTAGTTACAAAATCTAATGAATTTGAAATGGAACCACTTCTATTAACATTGAAACCAGGTGCATCATATAAGACGTTTAACCCTTCAGAATCGGATACGTTTGTTTATTGTTTACAAGGACAAGTGACATTGCAATTAGGTAATGATTGTTACCATGCAAACAAAGAAGATGTATTTTATTTTAAAGCAAATGATGATCATCGTCTTTTTAATGAAGGAAAACAGGAAGTGAAAATATTAATTGTTGCAACAGCATCATATTTATAAGGAGTTGTGAATATTGGCACCATTATTATCATTTAAAGGCGTAAGCAAAGGATATGATGACGTTCAAATATTAAATGAAATTGATATAGATATAGAATCAGGTCATTTTTACACATTATTAGGGCCTTCAGGTTGTGGTAAAACAACCATTTTAAAATTAATTGCTGGCTTCGAATATCCTGATCAAGGAGACGTAATTTATCAAAATAAACCAATTGGAAAATTACCTCCAAACAAACGTAAAGTAAATACAGTTTTTCAAGATTATGCTTTATTCCCACATCTCAATGTATTTGAAAATATCGCGTACGGGTTGAAATTAAAGAAAATGAGTAAAAGTGCTATTAAAGAAAAAGTAGAAGAAGCACTTCGACTTGTTAAGCTATCAGGGTATGAAGATCGTAATATTAATGGTATGAGTGGTGGTCAAAAACAACGTGTAGCCATCGCTAGAGCCATTGTTAACGAACCAGAAATTTTATTATTAGATGAATCACTCTCAGCTTTAGATTTAAAATTAAGAACTGAAATGCAGTATGAATTAAGAGAATTACAATCTCGTCTAGGTATTACTTTTATTTTTGTTACTCATGATCAAGAAGAAGCATTAGCTTTAAGTGATTATATTTTTGTTATGAAAGATGGTAAAATTCAACAATTTGGAACACCAAACGATATTTATGATGAGCCGGTCAATCGTTTCGTAGCTGATTTTATTGGTGAATCGAATATTGTAGAAGGTCGAATGGTAGAAGATTATGTTGTAAATATCTATGGTCAAGATTTTGATTGTGTAGATATGGGTATACCTGCAAATCAAAAAGTAGAAGTTGTCATTCGTCCTGAAGATATTTCATTGATTGAAGCAGATAAAGGTTTGTTCCAAGTAAAAGTAGATTCAATGCTCTTTAGAGGTGTTCATTACGAAATCTGTGTGGTTGATAGAAAGGGATATGAATGGGTGATCCAATCAACACGTAAAGCTGAAGTAGGCAGTGAAGTTGGCTTGTATTTTGAGCCAGAAGCAATTCATATCATGGTACCAGGTGAAACGGAAGAAGAATTTGATAAACGTATTGAAAGTTATGAGGATGTTGAAAATGCGTAATACTAATCGTTTATTGCTTATTCCATACTTGATTTGGATGGTATTATTCATAATCATTCCAGTCGTATTACTTGTTTATTATTCTTTTTTAGACAATCAAGGCCATTTTAGTTTAACTAACTATGAAAATATTTTCACTTTGAGTTATTTTAAAATGTTTGCTGATTCTATTATATTTGCTGTGATTATTACACTTGTCACGTTATTAATAAGTTACCCAGCAGCTTATTATATCGCTCAATCTAAATTTCAAAATTTACTACTGATGATTATGATTATTCCTACATGGATTAACTTATTATTGAAAACATATGCATTCATAGGTTTGTTGAGTCATGATGGATTAATCAACCAATTATTTAACATCTTTAATTTATCTCCAATTAATATGTTATTTACTGCGGGTGCATTCATAGTAGTATCAAGTTATATCTATATACCATTTATGATATTACCAATCTTTAATAGTATGAAAGCAATTCCTAATAATTTACTACAAGCATCAAGTGATTTAGGCGCTAATCCACTAACAACCTTTGGTAAAGTGATTATGCCTTTAACGAGGGAAGGTGTAATGACTGGTGTTCAAGTAACCTTTATACCAGCATTATCACTATTCATGATTACACGTTTAATCGCCGGCAATAAAGTGATCAATATTGGGACAGCTATCGAAGAGCAATTTTTAACTATTCAAAATTATGGTATGGGTTCAACAATAGCGTTATTCCTAATCATTTTTATGGCATTTATTTTAATTATGACTAAATCAAAATCTAATCATAGGAAAGGGTGAGTTGTGTGAAGTGGTATGGCAAGCTATATATAGGTATATTAATAGCTATATTATATATACCTATATTATTTTTAATGGTATATTCGTTTAATTCAGCAGGTAATATGATACATTTTGAACATTTCACACTGGCACATTATCAAACCTTATTCCAAAATGATAAATTAATGTCAGTCATATTTAATACAGTTGCCGTCGCATTAATCGCAGCAGCAATTTCTACATTGATTGGAACATTCGGTGCTATAGCTATATATCACTTAAGACATAAACAGTTTAAAGTGACGCTATTAACGCTCAATAATGTACTAATGGTATCTTCAGATGTTGTAATTGGTGCGTCATTTTTAATTATGTTTACTGCAATAGGTCATTTTACAGGTTTAGGCCTTGGATTTTGGACAGTGTTAGCATCCCATATCGCATTTTGTATTCCAATTGTTGTTATTGTTGTTTTACCACAATTATATGAAATGAATGATAGTATGTTGAATGCTGCTAGAGATTTAGGTGCTACTGAATCGCAATTATTAAGTAGTGTGGTTATACCGAATATTATGCCTGCTATAATCGGTGGATTCTTTATGGCATTAACTTATTCATTAGATGATTTTACAGTGAGTTTCTTCGTCACTGGTAATGGATTCAGTGTATTATCTGTAGAAGTTTATGCAATGGCTAGAAAAGGTATAAGCATGGAAATTAATGCAATTTCAACAATTTTATTCGGTGTAATCGTGATAGGTGTTATTGGTTACTACGCAATTCAACACCTCGTGCAACGTAAAAAGCATCCGAAACGAGGTGTCAATACATGAAACGATTTTTACAATTGATTTTGATTTCAATTATGATAGGTGTTTTATGTTTAGGCGTGAGTCACTGGTTCAAATCGAAAGAAAACACAGACACTAACCAAAAAATATACGTCTATAATTGGGGAGAGTATATTGATCCAAGCTTAATTAAAAAGTTTGAAAAAGAAACAGGTATCCAAGTGGTTTATGAAACATTTGATTCGAATGAAGCTATGGAAGCTAAGATACGTAATGGAGGAACACATTATGATGTCGCTTTTCCAAGTGAATATACAGTACAAAAATTGAAGCGTGCACATTTATTAGAACCTTTAGACCATAAGAAAATACCTAATATTAAAAATTTAGATTCAGATTATATGGATATGTCATATGACCGACATAATCAATATTCATTACCATATTTCTTTGGAACTGTTGGAATACTATATAATAAGGATAAGTATCCTAATGAATCTTTTAATAGTTGGCAAGATTTGTATAAATCTAAATATAAAAACCAAGTATTATTAGTTGATGGTGCACGTGAAATTATAGGTTTGGGCCTTAATAAATTAGGCTATAGTTTGAATGATAAAAATCCACAACATATCAAAAAAGCGGAATCTGATTTACATCATTTAGCGCCACAAGTTAGAGGCGTTGTAGGTGATGAAATCACAATGATGCTTGAACAAAATGAAGGAAGTATTGCAGTTGTATGGAGTGGAGTTGCTGCTCCATTAGTTCAAGATAGTGACAAATATAATTATGTTATTCCAAAAGAAGGATCAAATTTATGGTTTGATAATATGGTAATACCTAAAACTGCACAAAATAAAGAAGGCGCATATCGCTTTATGAATTTTCTGTTAGATGAAAAAAACAATAAGCAGAATACTGAATGGGTAGGCTATGCTACACCAAATAAAGAAGCAAGAAAGATGTTACCTAAAGATATTAGAAATGATCATAGATTTTATCCTAATCAAAAAGAACAACAACGATTGGAAGTATATCAAGATTTAGGGCAAGAAACATTAAGTGAATATAACGAAAGTTTTTTAAATTTTAAAATGTCGTTAAAGTAAAATGAAAATGGTAGTTATTTTTTGTTATATTCGATATAATAACTTGATAAGTAAAGTAAGGAGTTGTAACGAATGACAGGAGAGCAATATACTCAAATTAAACGTCCAGTCAGTCGACTAACAGAAAAAGTTTTAGGGTGGCTTAGTTGGGTATTCTTATTAATTTTGACAATCGTCACGATGTTTATAGCTTTAGTGTCATTTAGTAATGATACATCTATTGCTAACTTAGAGAATACATTAAATAATAATGATCTTATTCAACAAGTCTTAGCAAATAATAGCTTAAGCACTACACAATTTGTGATTTGGTTACAAAATGGTGTTTGGGCGATTATAGTGTATTTCATCGTTTGTTTATTGATTTCATTTTTAGCTTTAATTTCTATGAACATTAGAATATTATCTGGTTTCTTATTCTTGTTATCAGCAATTATCACAATACCTTTAGTATTACTTGTAGTAACATTAATTATTCCAATTTTATTCTTTATCATTGCTATTATGATGTTTGTAAGAAAGAATAAAGTTGAAACCGTACCGAACTATTATAACGGTGGTTATGGTTATCAACCATACGAAGAAATGTCAGAACAAGAAGCTTTTACGCATCATAATGAAACTGAAAATGAACCAGTTGAAGAGCCACAACAACGTAGACGTCCGTCACGTCGTAGTATGGAACGAAAAGAACAAGCGTATGACACAACAACAGGTTCAACAAATCAAATTCAAGACGAACAAGAATCACAAGATGATAAATACGAACAGTTTCCTAAACGTGCTGTAGAAAGTGAATATCGTTCAGATGATAATGAACAAGATGAAGAACCAACATTATTATCTCGCCAAGCGAAATATAACAAAAAGTCACGTTCAGATAAGGCTTCTACAGATAATCAAGAGGTATATAATGAGCAAGATGATGTAGAGCCATCACAACAATATAATGAAGAACCTCAAGTTGATCCTAAAGAGCTAAAAGCGCAACGTAAAAGAGAAAAAGCTGAAATTCGTGCTAAGAAAAAAGAAAAGCGTAAAGCGTATAATCAGCGTATGAAAGAAAAACGTAAGAATCAACCAAGTGCGGTTAATCAAAGAAGAATGAACTATGAAGAACGTCGTCAAATGTTTGGTGATACGGAAAAAGATATGAGAGATCAAGTGAAACAAGATCATCAAAAAATTGACGGAAATGACAATGAAAAATAATTAATTAAAATACCAAAAGTGATACTTAACATTCACTTTTGGTATTTTTTGTTGTTAATAGATTTTTATCGTATTGAATAGCATGTAAAGATAGTTTTTAGTATGATTAATGTAAGAGTTAAAGGAGGTACTGTAATGAAGAGAAAAACAGAATTGATATTAGCATGGATAGCCAATGGTTTAAGTAGTTTATATTTACTGTTTGTCATTATAGGTTATTTTGCGATGAAATCAGGAAGCGGTGCATCTCAAAATAAGGAAATGGTTAACCAAATGATGGGCGGTAATCAAGAGATGTCAATGGAAATGCTTACTACATCAATAGCATTATCTATGGGTGTGCTTGCATTTTCAACTATTTTAGGAATTGTTGGTGCATTAACAGTAAAAGGTAGAAATAAATTGGGTGCCAGTTTATTAATTGCAGCAGCGGTGGTCGGTATTATGGCAACGAATATCATTGCGATGATTTTATGGTTCATTGCAGGTATTATGCTATTAACGAAATCTAATCAACAGAGACCTAAGCGAGATCAAACTGTTCATAATCATCAAGAAGATTATTCTAAACGAAATGAGTGGGATCCTGAAAAGGAATTAAAAGAACATCAACAAAAAGATAAACCATATACGTATTAATTCAACTATTATTCTTAAAAATGATAGTGATTTATAATAAAAAACCGGTTGAACTGTTAATTCATTTCAACCGGTTTTTTATTTTATAATTCTTGGAATGTCTGGATAATGAGGTAGACATTTAGAATACTTAGAATAATAATGAGTGACCATGAAATAATATTAATCCATGTTTTATTAATAAATGGTCCCATTAACTTTTTATTACTTGTAGCTAATTGAAGTGGTATTAAAGTAAAAGGTAACGCAATACTTAGAAATACTTGTGAGAATACTAATAATTGTTCAATTTTCTCGGCATTACCATTAAAAATGATTAAGCAAATAATAACAGGAATTACAGCTAAAGAACGTGTGATCAGTCGACGAAGCCAATTAGGAATACGTAATCTCAAGAAGCCTTCCATTACAATTTGACCTGCCAATGTACCTGTAATTGTTGAATTTTGTCCAGATGCAAGTAAAGCAACTGCAAATAAGGTACTCATAATACCACCCAATGTGGCACCTAATAATGGTTGCGTTTTTAAAGCGTGGTATAAATCATAAAATCCACCTAATTCATCTGTGTTAGTTCCGAAAAATAGTGCTGCGCCCAATGTTAATAACAAGCAATTGACTACAAATGCAATAGATAATTGGATGTTGGAGTCAATCGTTGCATATTTAATTGCTTGTGCTTTATCTTCATTATTATTTCTATCATATTTCCGTGATTGAACAATGGAAGAATGTAAATATAGATTATGTGGCATAATAGTTGCCCCTACAATACCTAATGCAATATATAAGATACCCTTGTTTGTAATGATTTCAGTGTGGGGTACAAAGCCATTTAATAAATTCAATACATTCGGTGAAGAAATATAAACTTCAAAGGTGAAAATGGCTAAAACAGTGAATATAAGCGTACCTACAATGGCTTCTATTTTTCTAAATCCAAATTTCATTATAAATAATAGTAAAAATACATCACATACTGTAATTAAAGCACCAACGATTAATGGAATATTAAAGAGTAAATTAAGTGAAATTGCACTACCAATCACTTCAGCAATATCCGTAGCAATGATAGCTAATTCTGCGATAATCCAGAAAATAATCGCGATAGGTTTAGATAAAAAATGGCGTGTCATTTGAGCTAAATCTCTACCCGTTGCGATACCCAATCTTACGGTCATACTTTGTAATAACATAGCAGCTAAACTAGAAATTAATATTACAAATAAGAGGGTGTATCCAAATTGTGCGCCACCTTGCATAGAAGTTATCCAGTTACCCGGATCCATATATCCCACAGCTACTAATAATCCAGGTCCTAAGAAAGCCAAAAGTTTTTGACTTGCATTACTTTTATAGTCAAAATCAATCGTATTATTAATTTCGTCTAAGCTTTTTTGATGTTCTTGGTCGACTGATTGCTTATTCATAAACAAAACTCACCTCTAACTTAAAATATATTGATATATTAACCTAATGTTATTTTTAGGTCAACCTAAAAATATTTTACAAAATAAAAAAACCTGGACATGAGTGGATGTCACAGGTTCAAGTATCGTGAATTCTTTTGACTTAAGCAGAATAGAATTTTAAAAATTGATCAAATGTTTCTTCAACAAATTGAATAAAAGCTTTATCAGTTTTTAACCTTTGATCATCTGGTGTAATTGATCTAGCTACGAAGAATTCACCTTTTTTAACATTTTTGACACGATCAATGGCTTCATGTAACTGTTCATCAGTACAGTCTTTAATGAGCGTCTTTTCAGGCTTCATATGATCAAGACAGATGCTGTAATCTGACGGTAAGTTTCTTAATGTATCAAAATGTTTATCAAAAATTTTAACTTTTTCAGCCTTATTTTTTGCTTCGTGCATGACACCAAACATTATAAATAATTGGTCTCTAAATAAGCCGATTTGGAAATGAGGTAACATTTTGTAGCCGCGTTTATTTGGAGCGAATGCAACCCACGTATCTTTAGGTGGATTGACACTTCTTCTAGCGTGTTTTGCCACGTGAGGATAAAATGTTTCACCTGTTTGAGTTGTAAAGTATTCAGTGAAATAATCCCCTAATTGATGCAATTGCGGTCTAACATGCTCATTAAGTGCTTCCATTCTAGCATCTAGTCCATCCACATCAAAGGCTTTAAAATTTTGAGGTGAAAATGTGTATTTAGTCATGATTTGCCTCCTAGGATTATGATTAGAATTATTGTAGCATAATAAAGCATTAAAATTCTAAATTGCAGTTTCAAAAGAATGCATAAATTGTTAAAAATAGGGGAGTCTATAAATATAAAATTGAGACCATAATCATGTATAATATAGATAAATAGGAGATGATACCATGGCACTTTACGATTTTGCAAAAGGATTAGTATTAGAAGCGGGTAATAAAGTACGCTTAATGATGAAAGATGAATTAAATATTGAAACTAAATCCAATCCTAATGACTTAGTGACAAATGTAGATAGAGCAACTGAAGATTATATTTATGATATGATACATCAAAATTATCCAGAGCATAAAGTGATTGGTGAAGAAGGTCATGGTCATGACTTGATTGATACTTCCGGTGTTGTTTGGGTAGTTGACCCCATAGATGGCACATTAAACTTTGTTCATCAACAAGAAAACTTCGCTATTTCAATCGGGATTTATCATGAAGGCAAACCATATGCTGGCTTTGTGTACGATGTTATGAGAGATATTTTGTATCATACCAAAGTAGGTGAGGGTGCATTTGAAAATAACCATGCTTTAGAACCTTTAAAAGATACGCAACTAAAAACAAGTATTATTGGCATTAATCCTAATTGGTTAACCAAACCAATTATGGGACCTATTTTTGCACCAATAGTGAATGATGCACGTAGTGCAAGAGCTTATGGTAGTGCTGCATTAGAAATTGTGAGTGTAGCTAAAGGGCAACTAGCTGCATATTTAACGCCAAGACTACAACCGTGGGACTATGCTGGTGGTTTAATGATACTCAACGAAGTTGGGGGAAAAGGCACTAATTTACTTGGTGAAACATTAACTATTACGCGACCCAATTCTATTATCATGGCTAATCCTTTATTACATGATGAAATAATAAGTGATTATTTAAAAAATCATGAAGATACTTTAAGAATGCATCATAAAAAACGTTTTGGAAATTAAAATATTAAAAAGACAAAGCTTGGGACATCAGATTATGTTCCAGGCTTTGTCTTTTGTAAAAATTAAATAAAATTTGTTTGAAAGCATACTAACTCATCAAAGAGAAAGTAGTTGTTAGGGTTTGATTATGCAATGATCTTAAATGGTTATGCCTAATATGCTAATCATATCGATTACTATTCTTCTGACTTGCCAAGAGACAAGCACATTATGCAATAAACCTTAAAAACAAAATACCACTAACATTGAATTTTAAATAAAGTTTTATTTTATTAATATTGGGCTATATCATCTATAACCAGTCATTTTCGCGATATTTCTTTTTCACTGTGAAACCGGCACCAAATGTTGCAACGAGTAATATAAATGTTAAAATCATCATTGGAACATTTGCTGCACCAATGCTAAAGCTAAATAGCAATAAAAAGATTAAAGCCAAAATTGAGAATATCCAGAAAATGCCTTTAGATTTTTTTTGTTGCATCCCATACCCCACCTTTTACTTATTTTTTCTCTAATCTATGATATAATAAAAAAGTTGTAATTAAAAGTGGGAGTTTACTTAAGAAAGGAAATTTATAATATGACGAATATAAGAGAAGATGTACGTAATATAGCGATTATTGCGCACGTTGACCATGGTAAAACGACGTTAGTAGATGAATTATTAAAGCAATCAGGAATTTTTAGAGAGAACGAACATGTTGACGATCGTGCTATGGACTCTAATGACTTAGAAAGAGAACGTGGTATTACAATTCTTGCGAAAAATACTGCGGTTGACTATAAAGGTACACGAATTAATATATTAGATACACCAGGACACGCTGACTTCGGTGGCGAAGTTGAACGTATCATGAAAATGGTTGATGGTGTTGTATTAGTAGTCGATGCGTATGAAGGTACAATGCCTCAAACACGTTTCGTACTTAAAAAAGCATTAGAACAAAATTTAAAACCAGTGGTAGTAGTAAATAAAATCGACAAACCATCTGCAAGACCAGAAGGTGTGGTAGATGAAGTATTAGATTTATTTATCGAATTAGAAGCTAATGATGAACAACTTGATTTCCCTGTTGTATATGCTTCAGCTGTTAATGGAACTGCAAGTTTAAATTCAGAACAACAAGATGAAAATATGCAATCATTATATGAAACTATTATCGATTATGTACCAGCACCAGTTGACAACAGTGATGAACCATTACAATTCCAAGTAGCATTATTAGATTATAATGACTATGTTGGACGTATTGGTGTAGGACGTGTATTCAGAGGTAAAATGCGTGTAGGTGATAATGTATCACTGATTAAATTAGATGGTAGCGTTAAGAACTTCCGTGTAACAAAAATATTTGGTTATTTTGGATTAAAACGTGAAGAAATTGAAGAAGCACAAGCAGGTGACTTAATCGCGGTTTCTGGCATGGAAGATATCAACGTAGGTGAAACAGTAACACCACATGATCATCAAGATGCTTTACCAGTATTACGTATTGATGAACCAACGCTTGAAATGACATTTAGAGTTAACAATTCACCATTTGCAGGTCGTGAAGGTGATTTCGTTACAGCGCGTCAAATTCAAGAACGTTTAGATCAACAACTTGAAACAGACGTATCATTAAAAGTTACACCAACAGACTCACCAGATGCATGGGTAGTTGCTGGACGTGGTGAATTACATTTATCAATTTTAATTGAAAATATGCGTCGTGAAGGTTACGAACTTCAAGTATCTAAACCACAAGTTATCATTAGAGAAATTGATGGCGTTATGTGTGAACCATTCGAAAGAGTTCAATGTGAAGTGCCTCAAGAAAACTCTGGTGCTGTTATTGAATCTTTAGGTGCACGTAAAGGTGAAATGTTAGATATGATGACAACTGATAATGGTCTTACTCGTCTTATCTTTATGGTACCAGCACGTGGTATGATTGGTTATACTACAGAATTTATGTCAATGACACGTGGTTATGGGATTATCAACCATACATTTGAAGAATTCAGACCTCGTATTAAAGCTAAAATTGGTGGCAGAAGAAATGGTGCATTAATTTCAATGGATCAAGGTTCTGCTAGTACGTATGCAATTTTAGGACTAGAAGACCGTGGTGTTAACTTCATGGAACCAGGTACTGAAGTATATGAAGGTATGATTGTTGGTGAACATAATCGTGAAAATGACTTAACCGTTAATATCACTAAAACAAAACACCAAACTAACGTACGTTCTGCTACGAAAGATCAAACACAAACTATGAATCGACCTCGTGTATTAACACTTGAAGAAGCGTTACAATTTATCAATGATGATGAATTAGTTGAGGTAACACCTGAAAGTATTCGTTTAAGAAAGAAATTATTAAACAAATCAGTGCGTGAAAAAGAAGCTAAACGCGTTAAACAAATGATGTCAGAGGACGAATAATCAACGTCTGATACATTGTTAAATAAGAGTCATTTAAAAACCACTTGATTATTGATGTTCTTCAATAATCAAGTGGTTTTCTTTTGTGGATTTAGATTTAATTAATCTTAAACAAGTAGATATAAATCGAATCGGAATAAATCATCTACGCATATAAAAAACGTATGATTACAACTTCTTATATAAAGACGCTACAATCATACGCTAGTTAATTAGTCATTTTCCTTTTTATCAATATGTGTTGAAAATGGTTGAGGCTGTTTAGGTGTATCTAGACGACTTTTACAATCATCACACATAAATGTACGAATAGGATTATTTCTAAGTCGTTTTGCTTCTACAGTGTTTTCATCAATATGTACTGTAGTATCACAAATGATACATTTGACTGGAACCAATTAAATCACCTCAATATATTTTACATACTTAAATTCGTAACTATAACCTTTTTCAGTATCATATACAAAACTATCCACAGAGTTATCGTCATATAGACGTTTACCATCTTTAGCAAATTGGAAGAATAAATATGGTAATAAATCTAATGGAACTTCTATAGCATCTTCGTCATTAAATAATTTAATAGCGGTTGCATTTGATTGTGGTTCAGAAGTTTTAAAGAATGGTGTCATATTTATAACAAATGAACCCTCTAATACAGAACGCTTTTTATATTTAATTTCAGAATTTAATGTTGGTGGATTAGTTTGACCTTCTAAGATAGCACGATTCCATTCGCGATTATCTTCGAACTGTATTGGTTTAGTGCCATCGAAAACGCCTTTTTCTAAGTCTTCGAGGCTTACCTTTCTATCATCAAAAATCCATGTTGTACTATCTAATGTGATGGGGAAATTCACCGCACCTTTTATTTGAATCATCTTGCCCACTCCCTAAATTTTTATCTTATATTATTTTATCATAAAATACGTTATACTTAATTTAAAGATACTTGCTTTTTAACATTCAGTAAGATAAAATTTTATATATTGAAGATATTTAATGAAATGATAGGGGGAGTGCGTGTCATGGCTAATCAGTCGAAATTAAATAATGCGGCTTATGACCAACTGAACAAAGATGCAGATAGAATATTACATCTTATTAAAGTTCAAATGGACAATTTAACAGTGCCTTCTTGTCCACTTTACGAAGAAGTTTTAGATACACAAATGTTCGGTCTTCAAAAAGAAGTAGATTTTGCTGTACAACTCGGGCTAGTTGAGAAAGAAGACGGCAAAAATCTTATGTTAAGACTTGAAAAAGAACTTTCAAAACTACACGAAGCATTTACAAACGTTTAATTTTTTATATAAATTTGATGTGTTGATATATTGTTATTGATGTTACTAGAATTATTTTAATACATTTATGACAACACTTTCATGCTAGTATGAAATGTGGAACCGTAACTTGCACATTGTAAAAATGGTGGCTGAGATAGTATCATATTTGATATTTTCTCAGTCATTTTATCTTTTTTGAATAATTGTTAAGTTAATATTTGTTTTGTGATACATAGGAAGTTTATAATGAAAAGGATAGGTTTTAGAGTCATTGATTATTTGTATTGATGCTCTTAATCTCAACTCTCAAAAAATTTGAATTGGATGTACAAGTATATGAAAAATTTTAAAAATATAATGCGATACATTGGAAAAACATCTAAATTTATCGATTATCCATTGTTGGTCACATACGTCATCCTATGTTTAATTGGTTTAGTTATGGTTTATAGTGCCAGTATGGTTGCTGCTACGAAAGGCACTTTAACAGGTGGTGCTGAAGTATCAGGTACTTATTTCTATACAAGGCAATTGCTATACGTCATTATGAGCTTTGCTATTGTCTTTTTTATGGCATTTATCATGAATGTAAAGGTCCTGAAACAACCCAATGTCCAAAAATGGATGATGATAGGTATATTTGTTTTACTCTTAATTACGTTAGTTATTGGTAAAAATATTAATGGTTCTAAAAGTTGGATCAACTTAGGATTTATGAACTTACAAGCATCCGAATTACTTAAAATTGCTATTATATTATATTTACCATTTATGATAGAAAAGAAAATGCCAGCAGTGCGTAATAAAATTAAATTAATTTCAGCACCTATTATTTTAGTAGCCAGTTGTGTCGCTTTAGTCTTTTTACAAAAGGACGTAGGGCAAACGCTATTAATATTAATCATATTCTTTTCAATCATTTTTTATGCAGGAATCGGTGTACATAATATTTTGAAATACGGTATTATGGTAGCAATTGCAGGTGTTTTGATTTCGTTATTAGTTCTGATTGCAGGTTTATTACCTAGTTATCTTGAAGCAAGATTTAGTACTTTAACCAATCCGTTTAGTGCCGAATCAGGAACTGGTTATCATATATCGAATTCACTTATGGCAATAGGTAATGGCGGTCTGTTTGGTCGTGGTTTAGGTAATAGTATTATGAAATTAGGTTATTTACCTGAACCACATACTGACTTTATTTTTGCGGTTATCTGTGAAGAATTAGGATTAGTAGGCGGTTTGTTTGTCATTTTACTAGAATTTTTCATTGTTTATCGTGCGTTTCAGCTTGCAAATAAAACTAACTCATATTTTTATAAATTGGTTTGTGTTGGTATCGCAAGTTATATTGGAAGTCAAACATTTGTTAACTTAGGTGGTATTTCAGCAACGATCCCATTAACAGGGGTACCATTACCATTTATAAGTTTTGGCGGATCTGCCATGATTAGTTTAAGTATAGCAATGGGATTATTACTCATTACTGCTAAACAGATTAAAATGGATGAAAAAAGAGCCAAACAACATAAAGTCGATATTAAACGACGATATCAATAAGTATTTAGCTAATCTCGCTTTAGAAAATTCATTATATTGAATTTTCTAAAGTTATAGAGATTAGCTTTTTTTATTATAAATATTTATTAAACATACAAGATTTAACTGGAAATATGATTGATGCAATGATAATATAAAGTTATTGTTTATGATAAGTTTATATGAATTTGATAAGTTGAGTTAGCTTCGCAATAAGAATATTTATCTTATGTGACACTTAAATTAAAGAATTATGACTAATATGCAATAACTATAGAAAAAGCAATCTATATAAGATAAAATCTTAGTATCAGACTAGTAAGAAAATTCCGAAAATTTAACAGGGGTGTGATCACTTTTGAAACATATTAAAAAGTTATTAGTAGCCAATCGTGGGGAAATCGCTATCAGAATTTTTAGAGCTGCTGCAGAATTAAATATTAATACAGTAGCCATATACTCTAAAGAAGATAAATCATCATTACATAGATATAAAGCCGATGAGTCCTACTTAGTTGGTAGTGATTTAGGACCAGCTGAAAGTTACTTGAATATTGAACGCATTATTGATGTAGCTAAAAGAGCAAATGTAGATGCGATCCACCCAGGTTATGGATTTTTAAGTGAAAATGAACAATTTGCGCGCAGATGTGCAGAAGAGGGTATCAAATTTATTGGACCACATCTAGAACATTTGGATATGTTTGGAGATAAAGTTAAAGCTAGAGCTACTGCACTTAAAGCTAACTTACCAGTTATACCAGGCACAGATGGACCTATAGAAAGCTATGAAGCTGCCCAATCTTTTGCTAATGAAGCTGGTTATCCATTGATGATTAAAGCTACCAGTGGTGGTGGCGGTAAAGGTATGCGTATCGTTCATGAAGAAAGTGAGCTTGAAGATGCATTCCATCGTGCTAAATCTGAAGCAGAGAAATCATTTGGTAATAGTGAAATATATATAGAACGTTACATTGATAACCCTAAACATATTGAAGTACAAGTTATAGGTGATGAATATGGTAATTTGATCCATCTTTATGAACGTGATTGTTCTGTTCAACGTCGTCATCAAAAAGTTGTCGAAGTAGCGCCGTCCGTTGGATTGTCAGAATCCTTAAGAAAGAAAATATGTGACGCTGCGCTTCAATTAATGTCTCATATCAAATATGTAAACGCAGGAACTGTCGAATTTCTAGTATCTGGTAATGAATTCTTTTTTATAGAAGTCAATCCACGTGTGCAAGTGGAGCATACAATCACTGAGATGATTACAGGTATTGATATCGTTAAAACGCAAATATTAGTTGCTGATGGTGCAGAATTATTTAGTGAAGAAATAGGTATGCCAAAGCAAAAAGATATTCAAACATTAGGTTATGCGATCCAGTGTCGTATTACTACTGAAGATCCACTCAATGATTTTATGCCTGACTCTGGCACAATTATTGCATATCGTTCTAGTGGTGGATTTGGAGTCCGTTTAGATGCTGGCGATGGTTTCCAAGGTGCAGAGATTTCGCCGTATTATGATTCATTATTAGTAAAACTATCGACGCATGCTATGTCATTCAAACAAGCTGAAGAAAAGATGGAACGTTCATTAAGAGAAATGCGTATTCGAGGTGTGAAAACGAATATACCATTTTTAATCAATGTGATGAGAAATGAACAATTTAGAAGTGGCGATTATACAACTAAATTTATAGAAGAGACACCTGAATTATTTAATATAGAACCAACTTTAGATAGAGGTACGAAAACATTAGAGTACATAGGTAATGTAACTATTAATGGGTTCCCTAATGTTGAACAACGACCTAAACCACTTTATGAAGCTGCATCTATTCCTAAAGTATCACAAAAGAAAATAGCTACGTTTTCAGGTACGAAACAGTTATTAGATCAACAAGGCCCTAAAGGTGTGGCAAATTGGGTACGCGAACAAGAAGATGTTTTAATGACAGATACAACATTTAGAGATGCTCATCAATCTTTATTAGCCACACGTGTACGTACTAAAGATATGTTGAATATTGCTTCTAAAACAGCAGAAGTATTTAAAGATAATTTTTCACTTGAAATGTGGGGCGGTGCAACGTTTGATGTAGCATATAACTTCTTAAAAGAAAATCCGTGGGAACGACTTGAAAGATTGCGCCAAGCAATACCTAATGTGCTATTTCAGATGTTATTACGTGCTTCAAATGCCGTGGGTTATAAAAATTATCCAGATAATGTTATACAAAAATTTGTGAAAGAAAGTGCAGAAGCAGGTGTTGATGTATTCAGAATTTTTGACTCATTAAACTGGGTAGATCAAATGAAAGTGGCGAACGAAGCAGTTCAAGAAGCAGGAAAGATTTCAGAAGGTACTATTTGTTATACAGGAGATATCTTAAATCCTGAAAGATCTAATATATATACATTGGACTACTATGTGAAATTAGCAAAAGAATTAGAAAAAGAAGGATTCCATATTTTAGCCATTAAAGATATGGCCGGCTTATTAAAACCGAAAGCAGCCTATGAACTTATTGGACATTTACGTGCAGCAGTTGATATGCCGATACATCTTCATACTCATGATACAAGTGGCAATGGTTTATTAACGTATATGCAAGCGATTGATGCAGGTGTGGATATCATCGATACGGCTGTAGCATCAATGAGTGGTTTAACAAGTCAACCTAGTGCCAATTCATTATACTATGCTTTAAACGGCTTCCCACGTCAATTGAGAGCAGATATTAATGGGTTAGAAGAAATAAGTCATTATTGGTCAACAGTGCGCCCTTATTATGTTGATTTTGAAAGTGATATCAAATCTCCAAATACAGAAATTTACCAACATGAAATGCCTGGCGGACAATATTCTAATTTAAGTCAACAAGCTAAAAGCCTTGGTTTAGGAGAACGCTTCGATGAAGTTAAAGATATGTATCGTCGTGTGAATTTCTTATTTGGTGATATTGTCAAAGTAACTCCATCTTCGAAAGTAGTCGGAGATATGGCATTATTTATGGTTCAAAACGATCTAAATGAAGATGATGTTATTAATCAAGGACATAAATTAGATTTCCCAGAATCTGTAGTTTCGTTCTTTAAAGGGGAAATCGGTCAACCTGTCAATGGTTTTAATGCACAACTTCAAAAAGTAATTTTAAAAGGGCAAACATCATTAGAAAATAGACCTGGTGAATATTTAGAACCTGTTGATTTCGATGCAGTAAAACAAGAATTAGCTTCAATTCAAAACATCGAAGTAACTGAGCAAGACATTATAAGTTACGTCTTATATCCAAAAGTATACAAACAATTTATTGCAACGAAAGAGCAATTTGGTGATTTATCATTACTAGATACACCTACATTCTTGTTTGGTATGAGAAATGGAGAAACAGTTGAAATTGAAATTGACACAGGTAAACGACTAATCATTAAGTTAGAAACAATTAGTGAACCAGATGAAAATGGGCAAAGAACCATTTATTTCTCAATGAATGGTCAAGCAAGACGTATATATATTAAAGATGAAAATGTTAAAGCGAATGTTAATGTAAAACCAAAAGCAGATAAAACTAATCCTTGTCACATTGGTGCACAAATGCCAGGTTCAGTGACCGAGGTGAAAGTAGCTATTGGTGATAAAGTAAAAGCTAACCAAGCTCTACTCATCACTGAAGCCATGAAAATGGAAACAACTGTCCAAGCACCATTTGATGGAGTGATTAAACGGATTACCGTAGCAAGTGGTGATGCGATTGCAACAGGTGATTTATTAATAGAAATTGAAAAAGTATGAGATTAATTTAAAAATCCCCAACATTCAATCAGACATGATGAATGTTGGGGATAAATATTATGATTTGTTTTTTAAACTTCTTGTGGTTCTTAACATTAATAGAATGAAATAGGCAATCATACCGAATAAATAAGTAATAAATAAAGCATGAAGTAATGCAATAAACAAATTAACATTTGTAATGACTGATAATGCACCAGTGACTACTTGTAAAATAACTAGAATAAAAGCAGCTGTGTAACCGTATTTGATTGTACGATTATCAGCATAATTTTTGACGGCATGAATAAAAGTGAACATAATCCACATGAAAGTAATAAATGCCATACCTCTATGTGCGAACTGTACCCAATCATGTACGTTGTGTGGGACAATATCATCAAAAGGTACTGGCCATGCACCATAAGCTAGACTTGAGTCAGTATGTCTTACTAGTGCACCTGTGTAAATTGTTAAATAAACAATAATTGCCATTAACCAAGTTAATGTACGTAGTGGCTTTTTAATCATTACCTCATCAGCTTCATATTTTTGATCAATTGAGAAGACAATTAGTGTCATTAAGAATACTGAAGAGAAACTCACTAGTGATATACCGAAATGTAGTGCTAAAACATAATCATTTTGTTGCCACACAACTGCTGCAGCGCCTACTAAAGCTTGCAGTAATAAGAAACCAACACTAATTATAGATAATGGTTTAATTTCTTTGATATATCCGATATGTTTCCATGCAGTTATAACTAACCACAATACCACGATAAGGGACAATGCTGATACAGCTCTGTGACTCAATTCGATAATGGTTTGTATAGGTAAATTTTGTGGCAGAAATGCACCATTACATAAAGGCCACGAGGAACCACAACCATCTTCTGAACCAGTTTTAGTGACGAGTGCACCACCTAATTGTACAAATGTCATGATAATTGTTGCTAAGACACTTAACCATTTAAGGTTTTCTTTTCTAAACAATGATAAACACCCCATCATTAAAATAAAGTACTTTATCTAATCGCTTATATCATGTTAGACATTTCCTTTAAATTAACGTATATATTTTTCTTTTACATTATATTAATGATACCATTTTTAAATGCATTACAAAATCAACTATTTAGAATGTCGTTAAAGTGTCACAATTTAATTTTTTAAAACCTAGTCTTTTATAACTATTTGCTATATCATTATATTATATGAAAAAGTTCAAGGAGGGGAATTATGAACAAAGAACAAACTTTGTCACAAGATGCGGGCCGTGTGACATTCAAAGAGTTACAACAGATTATTAAGATGGGCCTTGTTCAAGGGAATTTAATTCCTGCATTTGCCGGGGCTTGGTTGGCTGTTGTAATGACAAACCATTCCTTCCTATCGTCGATACCTCAAATTTTATTAATGATTATAGGTTCTACATTTATAATGGGCGGTGCATGTGCACTTAATAATTACTATGACCAAGATATTGATCAGATCATGCCTAGTAAACAAAATAGACCCACTGTAAATGATAGAATTTCAAATAAACACTTATTAATTTTAAGCTTTGGTATGATGTTAGTAGGTGAGGCATGTTTATTTTTACTCAATATTCCATCAGGCGTATTAGGATTAATTGGTATCGTAGGATACGTTTCTTATTATTCGATTTGGTCTAAACGACACACAACTTGGAATACTGTCGTAGGTAGTTTTCCAGGTGCTGTACCACCATTAATTGGTTGGGTAGCGATTGATGGTTCTATCAGTGTTGCTGCAATAGCATTATTTTTAGTAGTATTTTGTTGGCAACCTATTCATTTCTACGCTTTAGCTATTAAACGTAGTGATGAATATTCATTAGCAAACATTCCAATGTTACCATCAGTTAAAGGATTCAATAGAACACGTATAAGTATGTTCATTTGGTTAGTATTATTATTGCCAATACCATTCATGTTATCTAGTTTAGGTACTACATTTATTGTATTAGCTACATTATTAAATCTAGGTTGGATGGCATTAGGTTTGACATCGTTCAAACGCAATAGTGATCAAACTAAATGGGCAACAACAATGTTTATCTATTCATTAAACTATTTAGTTGTATTCTTTGTACTTGTTGTAGTCGTATCACTTATTAAAATGATATAAATATAAAATTAAGTAAGGATGAAACATATGAACGTACCTATATTACCAACGTTAAGTACCTCATGCATTGTTATTAGTGCGATATTAGTGGCAATTGGTTGGAGACTTATTTGGAAAAAACAAATTGATAAGCATAAAAAAGTAATGCTATGGGCAGCTATTTTCGCAGCTACATTCTTTATTATTTATGCTAGTCGTACAATCTTTATAGGAAATACTGCATTTGGTGGTCCAGATAGTATTAAAATTTACTATACGATTTTCTTAGTATTCCATATTAACCTAGCAACAATTGGTGGGGTATTAGGCTTAATACAAATTTTTACGGCCTTCAAAGATAAATTTAATATTCATAGAAAAATTGGACCTATTGCTTCAATTATTTGGTTCTTTACAGCTATTACTGGTGTGGCAGTATATTTACTTTTATACATCTTATATCCAGGTGGCGAAACAACTTCATTAATTAAAGCAACTTTAGGTTTATAATTTAATATTTTAAATGTACTGATAAAACTTAATCGTAGGTTTTATCAGTTTTTTAATATATTTAAATCGGTAATTCATTTTACAAACATAAATAGCTAAAAGTGTTTATAATGAAATTTATGATGAAAATAGACTTATCTTGATTATGAAATATATATTTATGTACAATGATAATAATTCTATTGAGGTGGGTGAAAAATGAAAAAATTAGTAATACGAATATTAGGTGTAGTCTTTTTAGTTTCTTTTCTAATCTATTTATTTTACTCACCACGTTTAAAGTTTGATGTATTAGAAAACCCTAATAAAAATCAAAAAACTGAGCGAACTGAACAGTTTAAGAATACTAATAAAGATATTGAAAATCCAAAGCCTAAAAAAGGTGTAGGTACTTGGATTGGGAAAAATATTAATCAGCTTACTAAAAAGTATGGGCAAGCTAATCGTACATATCCTGTTAGTGATGGTTATAAAAATTATGTGTTTAAGAAGAAAAATCAATATTACATTGTAAGCGTTAAAGATAATCAAATTAAATCTGTATATGCTACTGGCAATGATGTAAATATGAGTCCGTTACATATAGGTGAAGAAAATTCTAAAATCTATGAAAATACAAGCATTAATCCTGAACCAACTATTAAATCTAATGGCAAGGTTTATGAGTTTGAATTGTCTGATGAAGACTTAAAAACGCAAACATTAATTAAATACGGTAATGTGTATGCGCAAGTATATTCTGATCAACAATCTAATAAGATTATGGCAATTCGTTTTTTAGATAAAGATGCATTAGCTTCATTACAACCATACAAAACCAATGAATCTCAGTCTTCATCTAGCAAAAAACATAAAGAATTACCATATGAACAAAATCCCAATCAGTTAATGACACTCTATGAAGTGACAAACGAAATGAGAAAGTTAAAAGGTTTAAAACCATTAAAAGTAAATAATGATATTGCGCATATAGCCTCTATTAATTTGTTTGATGCAACGAAGAGTGGTTATGATTCAGTTGAATTTACTGAAAATGCATTAAAACAGCAATTAGATGAACGAGATATTAGCTATACTTCTACAAGTCAAAATGTGGGTTATAACTTTGATGATGTTCCTACATTAATTCATAGTTGGATGAATTCGGATATTCATCGATCAAGAATGTTAAATACCAAGTATGATGAAATGGGCGGAGAAGTGATGAAAGATTATTATTCATTAATTTTCTTAGAAAAATAAGTAAGGGGAAGATGACAAATGATAAATGAAGAAACATTGTCTATTTTAGACGATGTCGAAGCATTGTCTGATATGATCGTAGATTCTGTAATATATCATGACTACATTGAAGCAAAGGAATTATTATATCAAGATGATGAAGCGCACTTATTATACTCAGCTTTTTTAAAGTCTAAAGATAAATATGATGATGTCATGCGTTTTGGTAGATATCATCCGGATTATAAAACAATAATGATGGAAACACGTCAACGTAAAAGAGCTTATGAAATGTTGCCTGTGGTTATGGACTATAAATCTAAAGAAGTAGAATTACAGAATTTAATAGATGAAGTGATTAGTAAAATTGCATTAGCAGTATCAGATAATGTAAAAATTGAAACGGGTAATCCATTCTTTCAAACAACTGCACATGGATGTGCTTCTGGAGGATCATGTAATTGCTCACTATAGAAAGATAAATGGCAAGGTCTATGTTTAACATTAGACCTTGCCATTATTTTGACATCTTATTTTAATGTTTCTTTAAACTGTTGTGCTAGATCAGGACGATCAGTTACAAGGGTATGTGCACCCTTTTGATAAAGGTCTGTCATTAAATCAATGCTATTAATGCCATAATATCCTGGTACGATGTTTAGTAGTGTTAACCATTTAATAAATCTTGCAGATGTAAGTCGTATACCTTTAAATTCGATAGGCATTTGGAAAGTATTAGCTTTAGGATGATAAGTGTTACCTCTAAAGGTATTGAATTTAATGAAAGCTTCAGTAACTTCACTTTGACTTGCACCAATTGCAACTGTACCTTTACTTAATTGGTCAAAGCGTTCTATTTGTTCTTTATGGAAACTTGTGACTAAAACACGGTGTTCTGCTTGATGTTTAGAAATTTGATGATAAAGTACTTCAGGTGCTATGGCACCTTCATAGCTATCAGGATGATCTTTCAAGTCTACATTGATATACATTTCTGGGTAAAGTTCTAATAACTCTTCAAACGTAAGAATTTTTGCGTCTGAATGTCCACGATATGGGTATTGACGATTAATATCTGTAAAATAATAACCGGCATCTAATTTTCTTAACTCAGCAAGCGTATGTTCACATACTTTTCCTGATCCATTCGTAGTACGATCTACCGTTGCATCATGGAAAACAATGAGCGCTTTATCTTTAGTTAATCGTACATCCGTCTCAAAGCCATCCACGCCATATTGAACTGCATTATCAAATGCTAATTTAGTTTGTTCAGGTCTTACGGCCATACCACCTCTATGAGCAAACAGATATGGTGCTACACCTGAAAAGAATGGAGGGATTGCATTAATTTCACGTGGCTTTTTATTTTGATTAATATAAAGCACACTTCCTATTATACTTGCCGCTGCTAATGAGCCATTAACTAACCACTTATTTAGTTTAACCATTTAATATCCTCCTTAAGTTATTAAAGTCATATTAACAGATAATAGTTATATATGGAAAATGAAGTGCGTACTGAAATAGAATGTGTTAACAATCAAATGATAGACAATACAATTGACAAATAAAATGTGTTTCCAAATGCAATTCCCTAGTTTATATTAAAAGGTGATTGTTATTTCATAAAATTTAAACTCATGATATGATTAAAATTGTATATCAAATGGAGTGAAGAGAGATGAATTTAGTTCCTAGAGTAAGCCTCGTCGTTTACTTAAAACACATTAAACACGAGAGACAAATTAGAAAATATGGTCACATCGTTCATTCTAATAGACAACGTAAGTACGTTATTATGTATGTTAATGAGAATGAAGCGGATGATGTTGTAAATAAATTAATGAAATTAAAATATGTAAGACATATCGATGGATCCCCTTATCGATTTTTAAAGAAAACTTATGAAAAAGAAAAACACGAAGTTTTATAACTCGTGTTTAAGATGACGTATTTTATTGTAATGGTGGAATCCATCGTTGTAGTCGTAACACGCTAATTAAATAATTAAAATACAAGTCATTGTCATGAAATGCTTCAGGTGGTTGAACGTCTATGCCTAAGACTGGAATATCATAGGCTTCTGCCTTGTTGTTAATCATTTCAAACTTTTTATTGCTATCAGGATAAGGATATTTTACTGCGTTCATCATCATGTACATTGCTTGAAAATAATTACCTTCAGTTGGTTGCATGACAATAGCGACAGATGATAATTGTTTTTCAGTTTGCGGTGAATGGAAATAAATAATTTTATCAATGCGTGAATGGTTATAGTCGATAAGTGTAGTAAATTCAAACAAATCTGTTAACCCTTCACCCAAGACAATAAATGATTGTTTCATATGTCAAATCAATCTCCTTTTAAGTCAAATTATATTAAATTACATAGTGAAATGGAAGTGTGAATGAAATGCGTGTGATAGCAGGAATACATAAAAGTAAAGCGCTAGAAAGCTTAGAGGGTCGCAATACTAGACCGACTATGGATAAAGTCAAAGAAGGCATCTTTAATAGTTTACATGAAGTATCAGGGCTTGGTTTAGATTTGTTTGCCGGTAGTGGTGCCCTTGGTATTGAAGCCTTATCTCGAGGAATGGATAAGGTCATTTTCGTAGATCAGAACTTTAAAGCGGTTAAAGTGATCAAATCAAATCTAAAACAACTCGATTTAATATCACAATCAGAAGTTTATAAAAATAATGCAGATCGAGCTTTGAAAGCCTTAGCTAAGAGAGAAATACAATTCGATTATATTTTTCTAGATCCACCATATAATAAAGGTTTAATCGATGAAGCATTAAAAAGCATTGCGGAGTTTAATTTACTAAAAGAAAATGGTATTATCATTTGTGAGTTTAGTAATGATGAACATATTCAAAGCGCACCGTTTAAAGAAATAAAAAGATATCATTATGGTTTGACAGATACTTTGTTATTAGAAAAAGGAGAATAATATGAATAATACGAAAGCAGTCATTCCCGGAAGTTTCGATCCAATTACATATGGTCATTTAGATATTATTGAAAGAAGTGCAGATCGTTTTGACGAAATACATGTTTGTGTTTTAAAAAATAGTAGTAAGGGTGGCACTTTCAATTTAGACGAACGAATGGATTTAATAAGAGGCTCAGTAGCACATTTATCCAATGTAGAAGTTCACCATTATAATGGTTTGTTAGTAGATTTTTGTAAACAAGTTGGTGCTAAAACAATTATCCGAGGTTTAAGAGCGGTAAGTGATTTTGAATATGAACTACGTTTAACATCTATGAATAAAAAGTTGAACAGTGATATCGAAACCATGTATATGATGACTAGTACGAATTATTCATTTATTAGCTCGAGTATAGTAAAAGAAGTAGCAGCATACAAAGCTGACATTTCAGAATTTGTACCACCTAATGTAGCTAAAGCCTTAAAAGAAAAATATCATATATAATAAAAAATGTACTGTTATATAATGCGAATCACATTATGTAACAGTACATTTTTTAAGATTTGATAACTGGTGTATTAAAATCATCATCGAATTGCTGGCTTATTAGATTATAGATATGCGTTGCTTTAATTTCAATTGGGAAATAAGTGGAAGATGATTGGTTGATATTCGTAATAAAATGTCGTTCTGGAAAATGTCGTTTTAGATATTTTAAATATGCCCGACCATTTTCATTCATACCTAATATTCTAGCAGCAAAGATATCATGGTTAATATCGCTTTGTTGAATATTAAGTAATATATTCATTAATACGCGTTGAATATGTGTATAAGTGTATCGTTTCGTTTTGACTTTAGATAATAAATCTTTAAATGAGTGTGCATCCTTAATCATAGAGATTAATCGATTTTCCAAACCTTCACTCATAGTATATATGGTTTGAAGTGTTGAAATACGCTGTGTTAATAACTGATGTTTGATATACGGAAAGGCGTGCTCAACAGTTGTAAATTGCGAGTGATATAGTGACTTAATTTCTTCTGGAACAACGTTTTCCCAATCAGAATGATGATGAATGATAGATTGGCGTATGGATGATCCGCTAGCAAATTGTTGATGTTGAATCGTTTGCTCACGATGTTGTGCAGTATCGCGATGAATAGTGATAGCTTCTATTTGAGGTGCGAATTGCAGAATCCCTTTTAAATATCCAATACTTAGAATATTATTTGGTGATTGTAAAATATCATTTGTAGATTGTTGTTGGATTAATTCGTTAATGATCCTAGGATAACTCTTACCTTCTTTTAATTTTGATTTAAAGGCATCACTGTTTTCCAAATCAAGAACCTGTCGTGTAGCTTCTTTTAAGTCGTTAATATTGCCATGCTCGCTTCCAAATGAGATGGTATTAATATCTAAATAATCAGCTAATTTAATTGACATTTCACCAAAGTAATCACCTGATGAAAGACTGGCGATGGTTGGAAGTTCAACGACTAAATCTACTGCTGATAGGGCCATTTGTGTACGAATAAATTTATTAAATAAAGCCGGTTCACCTCGCATGACAAAATTGCCACTCATAAGGGCAATAGAAACATCCGCTTGTGATTGTAATTTGGATTGTTGTGCATGATATAAATGCCCGTTATGGAATGGATTATATTCAGATATAATGCCAACACTTTTCATTTGCAATTCGTCCTTTCAGAATTCATTATTAGTATTGTAACAGAAGTATGTATGTTAAGAAAAAATCTTGACATATTATACTGAGAAAGTTAAAATAAATTTTGTGCTTGTTAGAGGTGAAGCCATATGAAATGGTCAATAACACAATTAAGAAAATATCAAGGTAAACCATTTGAGTTTAATCAAACGGTGAATTTTGAACATTTAAAAGAATCATTAGATCTTATCGATCTTTCTGAAATCAATGTTGAAGGACAATTAACTGTTAAATCAAACGAAGTGATTGCAGATATGCATATCACTGGTACATATACGATGCCATGTGCACGTACATTAGTACCAGTAGAAGTACCGCTAGATGTCGAAACTTCTGAAGTGTTTGATTTAGAAGGCAGTGATTATTATACTGACGAAGAAGAGCAGGATGAACATTATCATTCAGCAACTGACGGTATGATTAACATTAAAGATATTGTTGAAGATTTTGTAATTATCGAGAAACCGATGAGAGCATATTCAGACAATAGCAATCAAATGTTAACTGAAGGCAATGGTTGGGAAGTGATTGATGAAGATGAATTCGAGGAACTTGTAAAAGAACAAGACCAAGAAGATGATGATTCAGACAGAAAGCAAGTTGATCCAAGGCTTCAGAAATTACAACAATTATACGATAAAGACCAATAGCAGTTTAATTAATGATATAATATTGTTAAATAAACTGATATCATTTAATGATGTGTTTAATTTTAAGGAGGATAAATCATGGCAGTACCTAAAAGAAGAACGTCTAAAACAAGAAAAAACAAACGTCGTACTCATTTCAAAATTTCAGTACCTGGTATGACTGAATGCCCAAGTTGTGGCGAATACAAATTATCTCACCGTGTTTGTAAAAACTGTGGTTCTTACAATGGTGAAGAAATCGTATCTAAATAATTTTAGATATCAATAAATATCCTAATTGGAATAGTCATTTCAATTAGGATATTTTTTATTATCATATATTTAAATAGGACAAAATATTGAAGTAACTTTTTCTATAAATTACGTAAAAATATCGATGGTTTGCTTTCGTTATTTAAAAAAGTAGCGCAATCCTATACAATTATATTGAAGAAGAAATCATCACATTGGAGATTAGATATATGGAACAAATTACGTCTGCACAGAATAATAAAATTAAAAATGCGAATAAATTGAAGAAAAAGAAAGATCGAGATAAAACAGGTTTAGCACTTATTGAAGGTGTACATTTAATAGAAGAAGCTTATCAAAGTGGCTTAGTGATTGAACAATTATTCGTTGTTGATCCAAGTAGAACGGATAGTAGCTTAATTGAGTATGCAAATGAAACATTTGAAATCAATTTAAAGGTAGCTGAATCATTATCTGGAACAGTAACACCTCAAGGGTTTTTTGCTGTCATTAAGAAACCGGACTATGATATAACGACTGCGAAACAGGTTTTATTAATTGATAGAATACAAGATCCAGGTAATCTGGGTACTTTAATTCGTACAGCAGATGCTGCAGGTATTGACCTGATTGTAATGGAAAAGGGAACAGCAGATCCTTATCAAGATAAAGTGTTACGTGCTAGTCAAGGTAGTGTATTTCATATTCCAGTTATATCAGAATCATTACAGTCATACATTAATACCTTTAATGGTCCTGTTTATGGCACTGCATTAGATAACGCAGTAAGTTTTAAAGAGGTTGAAGCACAAGAGACATTTGCATTGATTCTTGGCAATGAAGGTGAAGGTGTAGATCCTGCATTATTAGAACATACTACGCAAAATATAACGATTCCAATATATGGACAAGCTGAAAGCTTAAATGTAGCCATTGCGGGTAGTATCTTGTTATATCAACTCAAAGGATAAATTTTAGATACTAAATAATCATTCTTATTTTTTCATAATGCGCTATGATGTGATTGTAGGTTGACCCTATATATCTAAATCGTCTATAATGAATGATGAATTCATAACAATAAATATTAACTTATATAAAAGTGAATCAATAGCCTATAAAAAGACTTAAATTAATGTATAAAGTTGTATAAGGGAGAATAATCGTGACTGAAAATTATTCCAACTTTGGTTAGTTTTTTTCATCTTTTTGGCTACTTAAAGAGATTTAAGTCGGAGTACGTCTTCGTTAGCAACGTATACAAGTGTATGCATAAGCATAAATTTGGGTGGTACCACGGAAGGCTTTCGTCCCAGTTAATGGACGAGAGTCTTTTTTATTTGTTGGAGTGAGATAAAAGAAAGATGACTGAGATATATATTAATGTCTGAGTATAAAAACATGTACTGGCAACTAAGGAGGAAGTTAAAATGACTCAAAATGATTATATGAGTGAATTAAAACAACAAGCATTAGTTGATATTAATGCTGCAAATGATGAAAAAGCATTACAAGATGTCAAAGTAAAATATTTAGGTAAAAAAGGTTCGGTAAGTAGTTTAATGAAAAATATGAAAGACTTACCTAATGAAGAAAAGCCAGCGTACGGACAAAAGGTGAATGAATTAAGACAAACGATTCAACAAGAACTAGATGAAAGACAAACGATTTTAGCCAATGAAAAGTTAAATCAACAACTTGCAGAAGAAACAATTGATGTGACATTACCTAGTCGCCAAATAGAAATAGGCTCAAAACATCCATTGACACGTACAATTGAAGAGATAGAAGATTTATTCTTGGGCTTAGGTTATGAAATTGTTGATGGTTATGAAGTAGAACAGGATCATTATAATTTTGAGGCATTAAACTTACCTAAATCACATCCTGCACGTGATATGCAAGATAGTTTTTATATTACTGAAGAGACTTTAATGAGAACACATACGTCTCCAGTACAAGCACGTACGTTGGAACAACGTAATGGACAAGGTCCAGTGAAAATTATTTGTCCAGGTAAAGTATATCGTCGTGATTCAGATGATGCGACGCATAGTCATCAATTTACACAAATTGAAGGTTTAGTTGTAGATAAAAATATTAAGATGAGTGATTTAAAAGGTACATTAGAATTATTAGCTAAAGAATTGTTCGGTGCAGATAGAGAAATTCGTCTACGTCCAAGTTATTTCCCATTCACTGAACCATCTGTAGAAGTGGATGTTTCATGCTTTAAATGTAAAGGCCAAGGTTGTAATGTGTGTAAACATACCGGTTGGATTGAGATTTTAGGTGCAGGAATGGTGCATCCTAACGTATTAACAATGGCAGGATTTGATGCTGATGAATACTCTGGATTCGCGTTTGGTATGGGACCTGACCGTATCGCTATGTTGAAGTACGGTATTGAAGATATTCGACACTTCTATACAAACGATGTGCGATTCTTAGATCAATTTAAGGCTGTAGAAGATAGAGGTGAAGCGTAATGTTAATTTCAAATGAATGGTTAAAAGATTATGTTGACGTAGAACAAGATGTTCAAGATTTAGCTGAACGTATTACACGTACTGGTATTGAGGTAGATGATTTAGTAGATTTAACAAAAGATATTAAAAATTTAGTGGTAGGCCATGTTATATCTAAAGCATCACATCCTGACGCTGACAAATTAAATATTTGCCAAGTCGATATTGGTGAGGAAACGCCTGTACAAATCGTTTGTGGTGCACCCAATGTTGATGAAGGACAATATGTCATTGTTGCTAAAGTGGGTGGCAGATTACCTGGTGGAATTAAAATTAAACGAGCTAAATTACGTGGTGAACGCTCTGAAGGTATGATTTGTTCATTACAAGAAATTGGTATTTCAAGTAATGTCGTACCTAAAGCGTTTGAAAATGGTATTTTCGTATTCCCTGAAAAAATAACGCCGGGTACAAATGCATTGGATGCATTGTACTTAAATGATCAAATTATGGAATTTGATTTAACACCAAACCGTGCAGACGCGCTAAGTATGGTCGGTACAGCTTATGAAGTTGCAGCACTATACGACACACAAATGACTAAGCCAGAAACAAATAGTAATGAAGAGGCTAACTCTGCAATGGAAGAATTACAAGTGACAGTAAAAAATAGCGATAAAGTTCCTTATTATAGTGCTAGAATCGTTAAAAATGTCACTATTGAACCATCACCAATATGGATGCAAGCACGTTTAATGAAAGCTGGTATCAGACCAATCAATAACGTTGTAGATATTTCTAACTATGTGTTATTAGAATATGGACAACCGTTACACATGTTTGATCAAGATCAAATTGGTTCAAATCATATTGAAGTTCGTCAAGCACATCAAGATGAAAAAATGACAACTTTAGACGATCAAGAAAGATCATTACTTGAGTCAGATATTGTTATTACTAACGGACAATCTCCAATTGCACTTGGTGGCGTGATGGGAGGCGACTTCTCAGAGGTTAGCGACAATACAACAAATGTTGTTGTAGAAGGCGCAATTTTTGATTCAGCATCAATTCGTCATACCTCAAGACGATTAAATTTACGTAGCGAAGCGTCAAGTCGATTTGAAAAAGGTATTGCTACAGAATTTGTTAACGAAGCAGTTGACCGCGCATGTTATTTATTAGAAACATATGCATCAGGTCGTGTGCTTAAAGATCGCGTAGCTCAAGGGGATTTAGGCTCGTTCATTACACCAATTCAAATTACAACAGATAAAATTAATCGTACGATTGGATTTAATTTATCTACTGAAGCAATTAAAAATATCTTTGAACAATTAGGATTTGAAACTGAAAGTAAACAGGATGAGCTTACTGTTTATGTACCATCAAGACGTAAAGATATTTCTATCAAAGAAGACTTGATTGAAGAAGTTGCTCGTATTTATGGTTATGATGAAATTCCATCAACTTTACCTGTATTTGAAGATGTTACTAATGGTGCATTAACTGATCGTCAGCATAAAACACGTACAGTTAAAGAAACAATTGAAGGTGCGGGTTTAAACCAAGCAATCACATATTCACTTGTATCAAAATCACATGCGAAAGATTTTGCATTACAAGATAGACCAACTATCGAGTTATTAATGCCAATGAGCGAGGCACATTCAACGTTACGCCAAAGTTTATTACCACATTTGATTGAAGCAGCTGCGTATAATGTTGCGCGTAAAAATCAAGATGTTAAATTATACGAAATTGGTCGTGTCTTCTTCGGTAATGCTGAAGGTGAATTGCCTGATGAAGTAGAATATTTAAGTGGTATTATGACAGGTGATTATGTAGTAAATCAGTGGCAAGGTAAGAAAGAAAAAGTGGATTTCTATTTAGCTAAAGGTGTCATAGAACGCGTAGCACAAAAACTTAACTTAAATTTTGAATATCGTGCTACAGAAATCAATGGTTTACATCCAGGAAGAACAGCGTTGGTATCTTTAAACGGTAAAGATATAGGTTTCATCGGAGAATTGCATCCTACAGTAGCTGCTGATAACGATTTAAAACGCACATATGTCTTTGAATTGAATTATGAAGAAATGATGAATGTATCAGTAGGTTATATCAATTACCAACCAATTCCTAAATATCCTGGTGTATCTCGTGATATTGCTTTAGAAGTTGAACATGATGTACCAGCATCTGAATTATTAAATACGATTCATCAAAATGGAGCTGATATTCTTCAAGATACGCTTGTGTTTGATGTATATGAAGGTGAGCATTTAGAAGAAGGTAAAAAATCAGTTGCCATCAGATTATATTATTTAAATACTGAAAATACTTTAACAGATGAACGTGTAACGAAAGTACATGACCAAATCATTGAAGCACTTAAAGCAAAAGGTGCAACAATTAGATAATTAAAAATAAAAGTAAAAGGCAAGTTCTATTGTGGATACAGTAGAACTTGCCTTTTTGTGTATAGTAATTATTGATATTTTTTATTTACTAATATTTGTGCTTTCTCTCTATTTTTAAAATGTTTTTTTGAAATAGAATCGAGTTGCTCGACACCTAATTTTTCAATGATTTTTGCAGCGAATAAATCGACTTTATTGCTAGCACCTTTAGGTACATCCATTTTTATTGATTTAGACATTTGATCCATATGTTTAACAAATGCATATCTAGAGATAATACTCGCAGCTGCGATAGCTAATGACTTAGATTCACCCTTCGTTTCAAACTTTGTTTTATTAGGGAAAGGTAAATCGGACAAGGCATAACGTTGATAAACACCACGTTCCGCAAATTGATCTATTACAATATAATCTAATGATGGCGCATCAATTTTTTGAACAACATTCGCAATTGCTTGATTATGTAAGACAGCTTTCATTTTTACTTGTGACCAACCTGCACGTTGACGCTCATTATATTTGACGTTATCAAGAGTGAGCAAGGAATGTGGTATGAACGTTACAAGTTGTTCGGCAAGTTCGACGATTTTAGCGTCGGTTAACTTTTTAGAATCATCTACACCTAATTCCTTCAAAATCTTGACGTGATCCTTTGTGACATATGCCGCACATACTGTGAGTGGACCAAAATAATCGCCACTACCAGCTTCATCGCTTCCAATACAGTTATATTGATTATATTTAATTGAAGAAGTTGTTTTTTTAGAAGTTGAAGCTGCTGATTTTGGTGTTGAGCTACTTTTTTCAGGGAGTAATTGCTGTGCAACTATTTCGGCATTTTTTCCTTGAAACATGACTTTTCCAGAATTGTAAATATTAATCACAGCGTTATTATGTTTTGCTCGTGCTTTCATACCTTGAGGTAATTGGGATGTATCAAATTTAATCTTGGACATTAATGATTGAATCTCAGTTGCTGTTAATTTATGGACAACGTTTGCCATATAGTGTTAGACCTCTCTTTGCTAGAATCTTTTCATAATAATCAAATGATATCATAACATTAATAACCTTAGAATGATGACGGAAGGAAAAATAATAATTACTTGATAGGCTCATACTCTCTTGATAAATAGAAAGTTATTCTTTATCATCTCACTACTTACAAAATAAAGGTGACTCATGTATAATGTTTAATGATAAGTAAATGTATAAAACCAAACATTAATATTATGTTATGTTCAAAATAATATAGAAACATGATTTTGGTTAAATTAAATAAAGATACGGAATAATTTAATTAAAAGTCAGGAGATATCGATATGGGTGAGTTTAAGAATAGGATAAATGTTACAATCAATGATCAACATTTCACAATAATCGGCGATGATAGCCCGGAACATATAAGACATGTTGCACATTTAGTGGATGAGAAAATGAAAGAATTAGGACGAAAATCTGCAGGTTTAGACACTACTAGAAAAGCGATTTTAACAGCAGTGAACGTGATGCATGACAAAGTGAGCTTAGAAGAAGAAAATCGTCGATTACAACACGAATTAGATCAGATTAAACAACGAGAAGATTAAATGCTATTAGATATCGTTGTACTAATGATATTATGCTATGTTTCAATTGTTGGATTTCGACGGGGATTATGGCTTTCGAGCATACATGCTATAAGTACGTTTGCATCGTTATGGATTGCACAACAATTTTATCGAGAGATTGCGCAGCGATTAATTGTATTTTTACCATTTCCAAAGACTGTCGCATTTGATACACAATATGCCATTCATTTTAATCACCTACAGTATCGTTTTGAATCAATGATTGCTTTTATTGTGATTGCAATAAGCTGTAAGTTGATTTTATATCTAATCATCGTCACATTTGATAATATAGTGGCATATCAACCTTTAAATATCATAAGCCGCGTTTTAGGTATTGTTTTAAGCCTATTCATTGGTGTGATAATCATACAAATATTTACCTATATAATCGCGTTATATCCCAATGCAATGTTACAAGGTCAATTAGGACATTCATTACTTGCCAAACAAATTTTATTGCATACACCTTATGTTTCACAAATGATTTTAAATTTATAAAGAAAATGATATTGAGGTCAGGACAGACAATTTGAAAAAATGAGCTATGTCCTGGTCTTCTTTTTATGGAGAGATGTATATGACTAAAAAAGATGTGATTCAATTACTAGAAAAGATTGCTACCTATATGGAATTAAAAGGGGAAAATACTTTTAAAGTGTCAGCATACCGAAAAGCGGCACAGAGTATAGAAGTTGACGAAAGACCATTAGATGAAATAGAAGATGTAACAGAACTTAAAGGTATCGGTAAAGGTGTAGGTGATGTGATTAATGAATATAGACAAAATGGTCAGTCTACAGCTTTAGAAGACTTACAAAAAGAGGTGCCAGAAGGATTAGTACCTTTATTGAAAATACAAGGTTTAGGTAGTAAGAAAATTGCTAAATTATATAAAGAATTAAATATTACTGATAAAACATCGTTACAAGAGGCGTGTGAAACAGGAAAAGTTAGTGAATTAAGTGGCTTTGCGAAAAAAACTGAACAAAATATTTTAGAAGCAGTCAAAGCGTTAGGTGCTAAGAAAGAAAGTTATCCGATTGATCAAATGAGAGGGCTCAATCATCAAATCATTGAATATATTAGTCGGCTAGATGACATAGATCAATATGCTTCAGCAGGTAGCTTTAGAAGATATAAAGAACAAAGTAAAGATTTGGATTTTATTATTAGTACAAATCACCCAGAAAAAGTTCAGCAACAATTATTGGATATTCCAAATAAAGTTAAAGATGTAGCAATTGGGTCAACCAAAGTATCGTTAGAATTAGAGTATGACGATGAAACAATCGGTGTTGATTTTAGATTAATCGAACCTGTAGCTTTTTATCACACATTACAACATTTCACAGGTTCAAAAGATCATAATATTCGTATTAGACAATTAGCAAAAGCACAAGATGAAAAAGTGAGTGAATATGGCATTGAAAAAGCCAATGGAGAATTGCTTCAATTCAATAGCGAGGCGGAGATTTATGAACATTTCGGTGTATCATGGATTGAACCTTCAATGCGTGAAGATGGCAGTGAATTTGATAAAGATTTAAGTCAGATTATTCAACTCGATGATATTAAAGGTGACCTTCACATGCATACAACTTATAGTGATGGTGCATTTTCTATTAGAGATATGATTGAGGCTAATATTGCTAAAGGCTATGAATTTATGGTGATTACAGACCATTCAAAAAGTCTAAGAGTAGCCAATGGTTTACAAGTTGAACGCTTACTTCGCCAAAATGAAGAAATTAAGCAATTAAATAAAGAATATGATGAGATTGATATATACTCTGGCATTGAAATGGATATATTACCGGATGGTTCTTTAGATTATGATGATGAGATATTGGCACAACTAGATTATGTTATTGCAGCCATTCACCAAAGTTTTAATCAATCAGAAGCGGAAATTATGCAACGTTTAGAAAATGCTTGTCATAATCCATATGTGCGTCATATCGCTCATCCAACAGGTCGTATCATTGGGCGACGTCCTGGTTATGAGCCTAATATAGAAAAATTAGCTCAATTGGCTGAAGAAACAAATACTATCTTAGAAATCAACGCCAATCCTAAACGTTTAGACTTAAATGCACAAACCGTACGCCAATATCCAAATGTAAAGTTAACTATTAACACAGATGCGCATCATGTTGATCATTTAGAGTTTATGAAATATGGTGTTGCTACTGCTCAAAAAGGATTTGTAACTAAAGATCGTGTGATTAATACGATGTCTAGAGAAGCATTTAAATCATTTATCAATGATAATAAAAAATTGAAGAAATAGAGGGATTGCATGAGACAAAAAACATTAGACGTCTTAGAATTTGATAAAATAAAATCATTCGTAGCTAACGAAGCTATCAGTGATTTAGGACGTGAAAAAGTCGCAGAAATGTATCCAGCAACAGATTTTGAAACTGTAGAATTTCAAATTAATGAAACAGATGAAATATCACAAATATATAATAAGCATCGATTGCCAAGTTTAAGCGGTCTAACCAAAGTAGCACAGTACATTCACCGTTCAACTATTGGTGGTGTATTAAATGTGACCGAATTAAATGCGATTAAACGCTTAATTCAAGTTCAAAATCAGTTTAAGACATTTTATAATCAATTATTAGAAGAAGATGAAGAAGTTAAATATCCTATCTTAGATAGCCAAATGGCACAATTACCCATTTTAACGGATTTATTTAAGGATATTAATGATAAGTGTGACGCCCATGATTTATATGACCATGCGAGTTACGAGTTACAAAGTATTCGAAGTAAAATATCAAGTACAAATCAACGAATTAGACAGAATTTAGATCGTGTGGTTAAAAGTCAGGCCAACCGAAAGAAATTATCAGATGCAATTGTAACTGTTCGAAATGATAGAAATGTAATTCCAGTAAAAGCAGAATATAGACAAGATTTTAACGGTATTGTTCATGATCAATCTGCATCAGGACAAACGTTGTATATTGAACCATCATCTGTGGTAGAAATGAACAACCAAATTAGTCGCTTGCATAATGATGAGGCAGTTGAACGTGAACGTATATTAACTGAGTTAACGTCACAAGTAGCTGTTGAATCAGATGCATTATTATTAGCTGAATCGATTATGGGACATCTTGATTTTTTAATTGCAAAAGCAAGATATGCCCGTGCTATCAAAGGTACGAAACCTACATTTCATAATGAAAGAACAGTTTATTTACCTAATGCATATCATCCCTTATTAGATCATATTACGGTTGTAGCAAATACAATTGAGTTTGTAGATGATATTGAAACAGTGATTATCACTGGACCTAACACAGGTGGTAAAACTGTCACGTTAAAAACTTTAGGCCTTATTATAGTTATGGCACAATCAGGCATGCTTATTCCAACATTAGATGGCAGTCAACTCAGTGTCTTTGAGAATGTATATTGTGATATTGGTGACGAACAATCAATAGAACAATCTCTATCTACATTTTCATCTCATATGAAAAATATTGTAGAAATCTTAAAAGAAGCAGATAAAAATAGCTTAATATTATTTGATGAATTAGGTGCTGGAACAGATCCGAGTGAAGGGGCTGCTCTTGCTATGAGTATATTAGATCATGTAAGAAATCTAGGTGCTCTAGTGATGGCAACTACCCATTATCCTGAACTAAAAGCATATAGTTATAACCGTGAAGGCGTGATGAATGCGAGCGTCGAATTCGATGTGGAAACGTTAAGCCCAACATATAAGTTATTAATGGGTGTCCCAGGACGTTCTAATGCATTTGATATTTCTAAAAAATTGGGCTTGAGTCTTAATATAATTAATAAAGCCAAAACAATGATAGGTACAGATGAACAAGAAATTAATAATATGATCGAATCATTAGAGAAAAATTCAAAACGTGTAGATGAACAACGCATTGAACTAGATAGACTGGTTAAAGAAGCGCAGACGACACATGATGAATTAGAAAAACAATATCAACAATATCAAAATTATGAGAAATCATTGATGGATGAAGCAAAAGAAAAAGCAAATCAACGTGTAAAATCTGCAACAAAAGAGGCAGATGCTATTCTTAAAGAGTTAAGAGAACTGAGAGATAAAAAAGGTGCGGATGTTAAAGAACACGAACTTATAGATAAGAAAAAACAACTTGATGATCAATATGAAGCAAAATCAATAAAACAAAATGTCCAAAAACAAAAATACGATAAAATCCAAGCTGGTGATGAAGTTAAAGTATTATCTTATGGCCAAAAAGGTGAAGTGCTCGAGTTAGTTGGAGATGAAGAAGCGGTTGTTCAAATGGGAATATTGAAAATGAAATTACCAATTGAAGATTTAGAAAAAATGAAAAAGAAAAAAGAAACATCGACTAAAATGGTCACAAGAGCTAACCGACAAACAGTTAAAACGGAACTTGATTTAAGAGGATATCGTTATGAAGATGCTTTAATTGAATTAGATCAATATTTAGATCAAGCCGTCTTAAGTAATTTTGAACAAGTTTATATTATTCATGGTAAGGGTACAGGCGCATTACAAAAAGGTGTGCAACAACATCTAAAAAGACATAAAAGTGTGAAAACATTTAGAGGTGGCATGCCTAGTGAAGGTGGATTTGGTGTTACCGTCGCATCACTAAAATAGAAGTATAGCCATAGTAATATGCTAAAAAAACGTATTCCTAATTGAGGATACTTCTATAAAAGGCTTTTAAAAATTGTTTTTTTAAACGAGCATAAGCAGATTGCAATGCATTACCTTATAAATTCTGTTATAATTTGCTCATCATTTAAAAATTAAGGAGGATTGGCAATTATGGCAATCGTAAAAGTAACTGATTCTGATTTTGATAGTAAAATTGAATCTGGTGTTAAATTGGTAGATTTCTGGGCTACTTGGTGTGGACCATGTAAAATGATCGCTCCAGTTTTAGAAGAATTAGCTGGGGACTATGAAGGTAAAGCAGATATCTTAAAATTAGATGTAGATGAAAACCCATCAACTGCAGCAAAATACGAAGTAATGAGTATTCCAACTTTAATCGTATTTAAAGACGGACAACCAGTTGATAAAGTAGTAGGTTTCCAACCTAAAGAAAACTTAGCAGAAGTATTAGATAAACATCTATAAGAATATAGAAACTGAGACTGGGGCATTTTCATAAATGCTCCAGCTTTGTTTTGTCTATTTATATTAACGTGCTCATAAAGGACGTACATGAGTAAGGTTGGCTATTCAATTTTTCGAAGAGAGGAGGACATAGATGGAAACGTATCAAGAAAAAATTAAAACAAAACTAAATGTAGTGCCATTGGAGCCAGGGTGCTATTTGATGAAAGACCGTAATGATCAAGTGATTTATGTCGGTAAAGCTAAGAAACTACGTAATCGATTACGTTCTTATTTTACGGGTGCACATGATGCAAAAACAACTCGCTTAGTAAGTGAAATTCGTAATTTCGAGTTTATAGTGACATCGAGTGAAACAGAATCCTTACTTTTAGAATTAAACTTAATTAAACAATATCAGCCACGTTATAACATTTTATTAAAAGATGATAAAAGCTATCCTTTCATCAAAATTACTAAAGAAAAGCATCCAAGATTAATTGTAACGAGAACCGTTAAAAAAGGGACTGGCAAATATTTTGGTCCATATCCTAATGCTTATTCCGCACAAGAAACAAAAAAATTATTAGATCGTATTTATCCATTTAGAAAATGCGATAAAATGCCAGATAAATTATGTCTTTATTATCATATTGGTCAATGCATGGGTCCGTGTGTGTATGATGTCGATTTAGATAAATATGCACAAATGACAAAAGAAATTAGTGACTTCTTACATGGTGAGGACAAAACAATATTAAACCATTTACAAGAACGCATGGAAAAAGCGAGTGAGTCTCTCGATTTCGAACGTGCAAAAGAGTACCGTGATTTAATCCAACATATTCATAATCTCACTAAAAAACAAAAAATTATGTCAACAGATAATACGATTCGTGATGTCTTTGGTTATAGCGTGTCGAAAGGTTGGATGTGCATTCAAGTCTTTTTCATTAGACAAGGGAATATGATTAAAAGAGATACTACGATGATTCCAATTCAACAAACTGAAGAAGAAGAATTTTATACTTTTATCGGTCAATTTTATAGTTTAAACCAACATATTTTACCGAAAGAAGTACATGTTCCGAAACATTTAGATAAAGACATCATACAATCGGTTGTAGATACTAAAATTGTACAACCATCTCGTGGTGCGAAAAAAGAAATGATTGATTTGGCAAATCATAATGCAGAAGTTTCGCTCAATAATAAGTTTGAATTGATTGCTAGGGATGAATCTAGAACGGTCAAAGCAATAGAAGAACTTGGTGAAAGAATGGGTATTCAGACACCAATTAGAATCGAAGCATTCGATAATTCAAATATTCAAGGTGTGGATCCTGTCTCTGCCATGGTAACTTTTGTTGATGGTAAACCAGATAAAAAAGGATATCGTAAATATAAAATTAAAACAGTCGAAGGTCCTGACGACTATAAATCAATGCGAGAAGTTGTTCGACGTCGATATACACGTGTACTAAACGAAGGTACACCTTTGCCTGATCTCATCATTGTCGATGGTGGTAAAGGGCATATGAATGGTGTTATGGATGTTCTTGAAAATGAATTAGGCTTAGACATACCAGTGGCTGGATTACAAAAAAACGATAAACACCAAACGTCCGAGTTACTATATGGTGCAAGTGCAGAAATCGTACCATTAAAGAAAAATAGTCAAGCCTTCTATTTACTTCATCGAATTCAAGATGAAGTGCATCGATTTGCTATTACGTTCCATAGACAGACAAGACAGAAAACAGGACTTAAATCTGTGCTTGATGATATTGAGGGTATTGGAGCAAAACGTAAAACGAAATTATTAAGAACATTTGGCTCAATTAAGAAAATGAAAGAGGCATCATTAGAAGAATTAAAAAAATCCGGACTTCCGGAAAATGTTGCAAAAAACTTACAGCACGCACTTCAAAACAAATAAAATTTCAATTTTTGGACATGAGAATAATTCTCATGTCCAAAAATGCTTTAAATAATGTTACAATATAGTTAACAAAAGGCTATTTTTTTAAAGTTGTTTGGAAGCGTTTTCTAATTGAGAATTGTTATCAATCATGTAGGGTTACATGAATTGCTATAGTACAGACATTCTACGACATCATTATATGAAATCTATAACATGACTAGCCCTTTTCTTTTTTATGCCATACTTGTTTAATTTTTTAACTTTGATTAGGATGCTTCCAAAGTATCTTAAGTTAATCAATGGAGACGAGTACCAAATAAAGAAGTAAAAGAAGCTAGTATTTTATATGGTTTTTTACGGCAGTTTACATACAACTTTATAATTTTAGTCAATTAATTAAATGTTTACAGGGGGGACTCCTTTTGGCTCAATCAAAAAATGAATTCTATCTAAGACGAATTCACTCGTTATTAGGTATTATCCCAATCGGTGCATTCTTAATTGTTCACTTATTGGTCAATCATCAAGCAACACAAGGGGCGGAAGCTTTTAATAAAGCATCAGGTTTCATGGAATCATTACCATTCTTATTGGTAGTTGAATTTGTATTAATCTATATTCCGCTGTTATATCATGGTTTATTTGGATTACACATTGCATTCACAGCAAAAGAGAATGTTGGACATTACTCTTTATTCAGAAACTGGATGTTCTTCTTCCAAAGAGCAAGTGGTATTTTATCTTTCATCTTTATCGCAGTGCACTTATGGCAAACACGTCTACAAAAGGCATTCTTCGGTAAAGCGGTTGATTATAATATGATGCATGAATATCTACATAATCCAGTATGGGCAATAATTTACATCGTTTGTGTTATTGCAGTTGTATTCCACTTTTCTAACGGATTATGGTCATTCTTAGTAACATGGGGTATTTTACAATCTAAAAAATCACAACGTGTCTTCACATGGGTATCGTTAATTGTATTTTTAATCATTTCTTATATCGGCGTATCAGCTATCATTGCATTTATGTAAAGAATACACATTAACTAGTCTTAGTTTTAATATTTCAGGGGAGTGACATTTCTATGGCAGAGAAAAAAATTATTGTTGTCGGTGGAGGACTTGCCGGTCTGATGTCAACAATTAAAGCAGCAGAAAAAGGTGCACATGTAGATCTATTCTCATTAGTACCTGTAAAACGTTCGCATTCAGTTTGTGCTCAAGGTGGTATTAACGGTGCGGTAAATACTAAAGGTGAAGGTGACTCACCTTGGATTCACTTTGATGACACTGTTTATGGTGGGGACTTCTTAGCAAACCAACCACCTGTCAAAGCGATGGCTGAAGCTGCGCCTAATATTATTCATTTATTAGACCGTATGGGTGTAATGTTTAGTAGAACAAATGAAGGTTTACTTGACTTCAGACGTTTCGGCGGTACGTTATATCACAGAACAGCATTTGCCGGAGCAACAACAGGTCAACAATTACTTTATGCATTAGATGAACAAGTTCGTGCTTATGAAGTAGATGGACTAGTAACAAAATACGAAGGTTGGGAATTCTTAGGTATAGTCAAAGATGACGATAATACGGCTAGAGGTATTGTTGCTCAAAATATGACGACTTCTGAAATTCAATCATTCGGATCAGATGCCGTAATTATGGCTACTGGTGGTCCAGGTATTATCTTTGGTAAAACAACTAACTCAATGATTAACACAGGATCAGCAGCATCAATCGTTTATCAACAAGGCGCTATTTATGCAAATGGGGAATTCATTCAAATCCATCCTACTGCTATTCCTGGTGACGATAAACTACGTCTAATGAGTGAATCAGCACGTGGTGAAGGTGGACGAATTTGGACATATAAAGATGGTAAGCCTTGGTATTTCTTAGAAGAGAAATATCCTGACTATGGTAACTTAGTACCTCGTGACATCGCGACACGTGAAATCTTCGATGTATGTATTAACCAAAAATTAGGTATCAATGGTGAAAACATGGTATACCTTGATTTATCACATAAAGATCCACATGAGTTAGACGTTAAACTTGGTGGTATTATCGAGATTTATGAAAAATTCACAGGTGACGATCCACGTAAAGTACCAATGAAAATCTTCCCAGCCGTACACTACTCAATGGGCGGTTTATATGTAGATTATGATCAAATGACAAATATTAAAGGTTTATTTGCAGCAGGAGAATGTGACTTCTCACAACATGGTGGTAATAGACTTGGTGCTAACTCATTATTATCAGCAATTTATGGTGGTACAGTTGCAGGTCCAAATGCAATTAAATATCTTGATGAAATTGAAACTTCATACACTGACCTAGATGATAGTATCTATGAAGCTCGTGTTAAAGAAGAACAAGAACGTTTCGATAAATTATTAAACATGCGTGGTAGCGAAAATGCATATAAACTTCACCGTGAATTAGGTGAAATTATGACAGCAAACGTAACTGTTGTACGTGAAAATAATAAATTATTAGAAACTGATAAGAAAATTCAAGAATTGATGAAACGTTATGAAGATATTGACATGGAAGATACACAAACTTGGAGTAACCAAGCCGTATTCTTCACACGTCAATTATGGAATATGCTTGTATTAGCACGTGTAATCACTATCGGTGCATATAACCGTAACGAATCACGTGGTGCACACTACAAACCAGAATTCCCAGAACGTAATGACGAAGAATGGTTAAAAACAACTATGGCTCACTACCAAGGTAGAACTGAAGCACCAAAATTCACTTATGAACCAGTTGATATTAGCTTAATTCCACCGCGTAAACGTGATTACACTAGTAAGTCTAAAGGAGGTAAAAAATAATGGCTGAACAATCAGTAAAAGACACTCCAGAAACTCAAGGTAATCAACCAGCACAAGATCAAAATAATCAACCTAAACAAAAAACAGTTAAATTGATTATTAAACGTCAAGATAATAGTGAATCAAAACCATATGAAGAAACATTTGAAATTCCTTACAAAGAAAATTTAAATGTCATTGCTTGTTTAATGGAAATTAGACGTAACCCAGTTAACATTAAAGGTGAAAAAACTACACCTGTAACATGGGATATGAACTGTTTAGAAGAAGTATGTGGTGCTTGTTCGATGGTAATTAACGGTCGTGCAAGACAATCTTGTTCTGCTATCGTTGATCAATTAGAACAACCAATACGTTTAGAACCAATGAGTACATTCCCAGTCATTCGTGACTTACAAGTTGATCGTTCAAGAATGTTCGACAACTTGAAACGTATGAAAGCTTGGATTCCAATCGATGGTACGTATGATTTAGGTCCAGGTCCTCGTATGCCTGAGAAAAAACGTCAAACAGCATACGAATTATCTAAATGTATGACTTGTGGTGTTTGTCTAGAAGTTTGTCCTAACGTAACTCAAAAAAATGATTTCGTTGGTGCGCAAGCTATTTCACAAGTACGTTTATTCGACTTACATCCAACTGGTGCTATGACTAAAGATGAACGCCTAGATGCTTTAATGGGTGCAGGTGGATTACAACAATGTGGTAATTCACAAAACTGTGTGAATGCTTGTCCAAAAGGTATTCCATTGACTACATCAATTGCAGCAATGAACAGAGAAACATCATTCCATATGTTTAAATCATTCTTTGGTTCTGACCACAAAGTTGACTAATATAGAATTTATAGGGTACCCCTTTTAGGGGGTGCCCCTTTTTTATGTGTTGCTAGATGAAAACATCATTAGTGATTTTGTTCGAATTAATCAACACTTGAGTATGCTTATGATAAAATAAAAGTTAACTATTAAATAAGGATGTAAGACAATGAATAGACCAATTGGAGTAATAGATTCAGGTGTGGGTGGTTTAACAGTAGCTAAGGAGATTATGAGACAACTTCCTAATGAAACCATTTATTATTTAGGTGATATTGGAAGATGTCCATATGGGCCTAGATCAGGTGAAGAGGTTAAACAGTTCACAACTGAAATAGCACAGAAACTTGTAGAATTCGATATTAAAATGCTTGTGATAGCTTGTAATACAGCTACAGCGGTAGCATTAGAACATTTACAAAAAATATTACCAATCCCAGTAATCGGTGTCATTGAACCTGGTGCTCGTACGGCTATAATGACGACTAAGAATCAAAATGTTTTAATTTTAGGAACAGAAGGAACGATAAAATCAGAAGCTTATAGAAAACATATTAAACGTATTAATCCTAATGTAGAAGTATATGGTATTGCTTGTCCTGGGTTTGTACCTTTAGTTGAACAAATGAGATATAATGATCCGACAATTACCAGTATTGTGATACATCAAACCTTAAAACAATGGCGTAATAGCGAAGCAGATACAGTTATATTAGGATGTACACATTATCCATTATTATACAAACCTATTAATGATTATTTTGGTGGTAAAAAGACAGTTATTTCTTCGGGATTGGAAACAGCAAGAGAAGTCAGTGCTTTATTAACATTTAGTAATGAACATGCTAGTTATACACAACATCCGCCACATCGTTTCTTTGCAACTGGAGATACAATGCATATTGAAAATATTATTAAAGAGTGGCTAGGTATGGATACTAAAGTGGAACGTATTTCAGTAGGTTAAATGGAGGAATTATTAATGGAAGATATCGTAATAGCATCTAATAATAAAGGTAAGATTAATGATTTTAAAGCTATATTTCCTAACCATAATGTCATAGGTATTAGTGAATTAATTAAAGATTTTGATGTAGAAGAGACAGGAACAACTTTTGAAGAAAATGCTAAATTAAAATCTGTTGCAGCAGCTAAAGCTTTAAATAAACAAGTCATTGCTGATGATAGTGGTTTAGAAGTCCAAGCATTAAATGGTGAACCAGGTGTCTATTCTGCAAGATATGCAGGATTAGATAAAAATGACCAAGACAATATTAATAAATTATTGAAAAATATGGAAAATATTTCTGATAGAAACGCACAATTTGTATGTGTGATTAGTATGAGTGCACCAAATGGTGAGACGACCCAATTTAAAGGGACAGTAAAAGGCGAAATAACAACAGAACCAATCGGGGATCATGGATTTGGTTATGATCCGATTTTCTATGTACCTTCTTTAAATAAAACAATGGCACAATTGTCAGATGCCGAAAAGGCTAAAATTAGCCATCGAGGTCATGCTATAGAACAATTACAACAATTTTTAGCGGGGGAGAAAAATGAGTAAATGGATTATAGTTAGTGATAATCATAATGAAACAGGTATTCTGTACCAAGTGTATGATCAACATCAAGACGCAGATGTATTCCTTCATCTTGGAGATTCTGAATTTCAATATGATGACACAGAATTGAGCTTATATCATCGAGTTAAAGGAAATTGTGATTTTTATCCAGAATTTCCAGAGGAGCAATCTATTACACATCATGATGTTCGTGCATTTTATACACATGGACATTTGTATCAGGTCAATCAGACAAGAATGAAATTGGCTGAAAAAGCTAAGACTATTGGTGCGCAATTAGCATTTTACGGACATACACATGTTGCTAAATATGAAAATCTTGCCAACGTGCACGTGATTAACCCAGGCAGTATTTCACAATCAAGAAGTACTGTTGAAGAAACTTATGCAGAACTTATCATTGATGATACGACATTACAATGTACTTTGAATTTTAGAAATCGTGAAAATAAAGCGATAGATACAATCGAATTCAAACTAGAAAACAGTTAGGCATTCAATATTGCCTAACTGTTTTCTAGTTTGCATATAAAAATGTAATAAAAAAGAGTTGTAATCTCAGTAGATTACAACTCTTATTAGCGTCCTGGGAGGGATACTATAAACCTTATAACGACGGGTTTCATGGGCTTTCGGGTCCCTAATGGGTCCCTAAAAATCACATTGCACTTATTATTTGTGTTGCTTTTGCATCTTCTTCTTTGTATGTTTCTTCAAGTAAATGTGAATAAAATTCAGTAGTAACTGATATATTTTTGTGTCCTAGTCTTTTCGAAATGTAATATATAGAAATGCCTTTGGCTAGTAAATATGAACAGTGAGTATGACGTAAAGCATGTGAAGTGATTTCTTTGATACCTAGATTGTTACAATATTTTTTTAAACGTTTGTTAACTGCATTGTTTGTTAGTTCACCAAAGATAGTACCGTCAATTGTTCTAGGTAATTGATCAATAGATTTAATGATATAATTCATATCTTTCGGACTAATAGACACATAACGTGGAGATGAATCAGTTTTATGTTCATCAATATATATTTCGCTTTTAATTTGATTGATATATTCACGCTTTAGATTTAACGCGCCACTTATACGACAACCAGTACAAATCATGATGAATAGTACGAGTGAAGATGCGTTGTCTTTAGTCATCAAATGCTGTTTTAACACTTCATAATCTTTTAGATTGATATACTTACTATCTTCACTTTTATTAGGGTTATTAGCCCTATAATTAACCTTAAAGGTAGGGTTCTTTGCAATAAGCCCTTCGTATACTGCATCGTCTAATGATGTTCTTATATAGCCATTTAATTTTCTTATAGACTCTTTAGAATGATTTTTTGAAAATTCATTAATAAAATCTTGATAGTGATACCTGGATAAATCTTTCAGCTTTTTCTTGCCAATGGGGTGGTTATTGATATGTTCTATAGCAGCAGCGTAAGACTTATATGTTTTAGGTGTTACAGTCGATTTCTTAAACGTTTCACACCACGTTTTAAAATAGTCATACAGCGTTAAATTAGGTTCATAATCAATGCCTTGCTTTAACTCATTTAACTTATCTAATCCAGCAGAATTAGCTTCTCTTTTTGTTCGAAAACCTTTTTGTCTATACCGTTTACCTTCATACTTAAATTCGTATTGCCATTTTTTACCGTCATAACATCGTGTTTGCATGTTATCCCTCCTCAAAAAAGGTAAAAAATAATAAGGGTAGGCGGACTACCCTAAAAATATAAAAAAAGAGTATGTTAAAATGTACTCTTTTTAATAGAGAGTTAGAATCAACTAAATTCATTTATTTGCATTATATTTATTAGAATTGTTACCAAAACTATTAAAATAATAAAATATAAAATTATATAGATTAATATAATTTTAATAGTTAACTTCTTTTCTTGAATTTTCACAATTACATAAAGTGAATGTAGGAAAGTGATGGTAATTATGAAAATAATGCCGAAAAGAAAATAAAACATAATTTTAAAAGTCCTTTCTAGCAATCAAAATAAGATTTAAGGATTAGTGTTTAGTTGTTTTATCCTCTATTTTATTATTATCTTTAAGTACATTGTCTGCATGACGGTCGCAAGCAGATAATGATAAAGTTGCCATCATAATAACTGCTATAATAAATTTAAATTTCACAATAAACACCACCATATCATAAAATTAGATATCCTAGAAATGAGATTATACTTACAGCTAAAAAAGCCAATGAAATTGTTCTACATGTGTGTTTATAAGTTATCCCTTCAGTTTGTGATAAAAAGAAACTGAAAATAAATAAAAAAATACTAATTAAAAATAAACCGATAATCACATAGATCAATGTATTCATCCCCTTAGATTAAGTTTATTTCATCTTGATCATATGCAGTAGCTAAATGTGAATTATATAATTATAAAAAAATAAAATTATATAGTATTATCACGATAATAGAGATAAAAACTATGGTTAATACCGTCCACATGGTATAAGCTCTTTTGGAAATTTGTTCGTTCGCTTTTATAAGTTTATAAATATTGATGATTAACAAAATAATATTTAACATTAGTAAAATTAGTAACAATTCAATAACGAATGTCATCATCTACGCCTCCTTTGGACTTACTGTCTTTTTTCATCAATTTCTCTGGCGTATTTTTGTAATTTTCTGCGTGTTTTTATAATACTTTCTTTTTTAGGACGTGACTTCCTAAAAACATTACCTCTGTTAGTTCTCACGGTATAATAAATTTTCCTCAGTTTAACTTGATAATTAATTATTTTCATTCTACATTTCTCCTTTGTTTAAATATTTATATTAAAGCGTCACTAGGTCGCTTATTAATCAAAAATTTGGTAGTTATAAATAACTTTTCCAATTACTTCAATTTCATCTATAGAATCTAAATCATAAGAATTAGTTTTGAACTCATCAGAATAGCTTACCGGGTCTAAATGTAACTTTGTTTCAGTACGTCTAACACGCTTTACCGTGTATTCTCCACCTAAACGAAGTACTAGAATGTCATTACTATTCAACTTATAGTCTTGATTCTTTCTATAATCATGTACGATTATGTATGATCCGTTTGCCAAGATTTTGTTCATGCTATCTCCATTTACTTGCAAAGCAATACATTCGCTAGGTTTACGACCATTGAATGCAAAATTTGGTGCTTTAACTGATTCATTGTCAATTGTCATTTCTTCAAAATTACCTGCAGAAACTTTGCCATAATAAGGAATATCAACTTCGCCATCAAAATCTGGTAGTGTTGATTCTTCTACTTCACCTAAAAGATATCCTTTTGAAACATGGAATAAGCTAGATATTTTTTCAATCATTCCCATTCTAGGTTCGTTTTTACCGTTTTCCCACATTCTTATTGTGCCTTCCGAAACATCTAATTTTTTAGCCATTTCAACTTTCGACAGTCTATTATCTAATCTAATTTCTTTGATGGAATTTTTGAAAGCCATTTTAATTACCTTCCTTATATATGATGTTTTTGACACTTTTTATTATACTATGAAAAATCGTAATTGCAACACTTAAAATACGATTTTAAAAAATAAAATTACTAATTTCAAAAAAATAATTACGAAAAAAACTTGCAATCGTATTTATAATTCGATATACTCTAATCAGAGCTTAACAAGGAGGTCAAAAAATGAATCACATCAAACAGAACCTAAAATTAGATGAATGGCGCAAAAGAAAAGGTTATACTCAATCATCTTTTGCTAATAAATTAGGTATTTCACCATCAACATATAATTTTTGGGAAAACAATCCAGAAATGATTAAACCTAAAGATGCGTTTAAAATCGCTAATACTTTAGAAGTCTCAATCGATGAGATTATTTTTTTAAAAGACGAATCGTATTTTAAATACGTTTTAGTCGAAGAAAAAGAACACCAAACAACTTAAAGGAGGAAACCAAATGCAAGCATTACAAGAAATTCAAATTGAAAACAATACAGAATTAGGAGCAGTTGTTTCTAGTCGAGTAGTAGCGAATGAGTTAAATAGAACTCACAAAAATGTACTCAGAGGATTAGAGAAAATTTTAACCGGCTCAAATGTGAGCTCGTTAATCATTCCAAGCGAATATAAAGATTCTAAAGGAGAAAGTAGAAAAGAATACTTACTAACAAAAGACGGTTTCACTTTATACATGTTCAATATTCAAGGTCACAACGAATTCAAAATGACCTACATTAATAAATTTAATGAGATGGAGAACGCGATTCAAAGCAGATTACCTGGAACATATAAAGAGGCGTTATCACAACTACTTCAAACAGTAGAAGAAAAAGAGAAGTTAGAACTAGAAAATAACATGAACAAACAGAAAATAGCCGAATATGAACCTAAAGCATCTTATTTAGATACTATCTTGAATAATAAAAGTTTAGTCACTGTTGGACAAATTGCAAAAGATTACGGTATGTCAGCTCAAGCATTAAACAAACTACTTCATGATTTAAAAGTTCAATACAAACAATCAGGACAATGGTTACTTTACTCAAATATTCAAGACAAAGGTTACACACATTCATCAACTACAGAAATTGAGCATAAAGATGGGAGTACATCAGTAAGAATGAATACCAAGTGGACACAAAAAGGACGTCTTTTCATCTATGAATTACTCAAAGATAACGACATCCTACCCACAATCGAACAAACAACTTAAAGGAGGCATAACAAATGCAAGAAAATTTATTAAGAATTAATCCAAATGAAATGTATTTAACAATTGATTATTTGTTAAAACAAATTCAAAAAAATCCAGACCCACAGTTGATTGAGGCAACTGCGAATCTGGTGGATGCGTATAGAAACGTCACTGATTAATTCGGAAAGAAATCAGTTCCAACGTTATTAGTTGTATTGATATTGAAATAAATGACTTTATTTAAATCAATAACTCTGTCCTTAGGTTCTAAAACGTGAATATAATCATTTCCAGTATGGTCGGTAGCCAATTTTCTGATTAATATTTTTTCATCATTTACTAATTTTAGAGTTAGAGAATCAATATTTTCAATATCTAAATAACTAGTAATTAAGTTTCGATTCATAATACGCACCTCCCTTCATAAAGGGATAACAACATTATACACGAAAGGAGTATCTAATATGACGCAAACTTTAACTGTATCTGTACCCATACCCGACACACACGTGCTTGTCGCTAAAGATGAATACGATGAGTTAATAAATTACTCACTAGATCCAGTTTGGGACTTAAAAGAATTGAAACGCAAATTAAAAATGTCATCTGACGACACTATTAAAGATAGATTATTATTCAATCCTAAATTTGAGAAATTACTTAAAAAACAAGGTATCGCACATTATCCAGATGAGAGTTTAAATCGTTGGAGATTCAACGCTAGAAAGATGAATAAGTTCATAGAAGAACATTTCGAAGAAATACATGGAAAGGGGAGATAAACATGAACAAACTACAACTCATTAAAATAGCACTCCTAACAGCACTTTTGGTAGAGGAAGTTAGGAATGCTAAGAGTGGAACTAAAAGAGCTAAAAATAAAGATTTAGAGAAACTAGGTGTATTCTAAAATTCTTCGTTTATTTTTTGAATCGTTTCCTTGTGCAAGAATCCGTATGGGAAATCGTCAAATTTCACAACTAGATATTCGTCATTGCTATCTAAAATCGTGTTTATATTATCAGATAATTCATCAATAGATTTATCAGTTTTGACTAACCAACATGATTCTAAAACTTTAATAGCGATTGGAAGACGTTTTAAAAAATGGATTATTAAATCATATCTTTGGCCTTCTTTATTTAGGTCATAAGAAACAACGTACTTATTCATTCTGTTTCACCACCCACTATCGCAGTAGCGATAAAAGGATTATATCACGAAAATTTATTTAGAAAGGAGGTCTACCAATGAACAAATCATTCTTAATCGCACTACTCACATGGTTCACATTTTCACTAGCACTTACATTTGCAGGTATCTACTTCACAACTGCATTAGGTATCGCAATGTTAATCAGTATCGCAGCATTTGTATTTTTCGAATATGAATTTTTTCAAATAAAAAAGACTGAATGCTAACGGCCATTAGCAGACAGTCAAAACATCCAATCACGAAATACAACTACTCATAATATATCACGGAGGTACAAATGAAACAACATAAATTTAAACGAATGGCACATGATTTGATGGATTTGATACCAAACAATCGTTTTCAAGTTGACTATAAATACGATGTTATTTGGTTCTCACATTACCATGCAAACGGTGTGAGCGTTCTTCAAATAGATAACACCATTCATTCAGAAGGTGAAATGCTAACCAATTTTGAACTAGCTAAAAAAGTAATCAAAGGAGTGTGTTTGATAGATGAAAGAGACAGTGACTTATCTCATCAAACTTAAAGATGTTGATGATGACATATATATCACTAATCGACCTAGCGTAAATTTTCCAGATATTAAATATTCAACTAACAGACGAGACGCTAAAGATTTTGACGGTATGGATAATGCAGTGATTGACATGACAAAACACACTGCAATCAAGAAAACTGTAAAAGAATCAACTGAATATGAGGAGGTCGAGTATGACTGAACCAAACACTGAAAAAGATATTTTCACTCAACTAGGCATTGAAAATTTAGCGCAACAGAACAAAGAGAAGTATTACAAATTTGTTGTCTATGGTCGTCCTGGTACTGGTAAAACGACATCACTTACAAGAGAAAATAATGCTTTTGTATTAGATATTAACGAAGATGGAACAACGGTTGTTGAAAATGGTTTAGGTGTTTCAATCACTAGTTTTAATCACTTAGCTAAGATAATCCAAGATTTACCTAAGATATTAACTGCTGCAAGAGAGAAAGGGCAACCAGTCGACATAGTAATTATAGAAACTTTGCAAAAATTACGCGACATTACATTAGATCAAGTTATGAAAGGTAAAACTCGAAAACCTCAATTTAATGATTGGGGAGAAGTTGCGACAAGAATTATCAGTATGTACAGATTTATAAGTAAGTTGCAACAAGAATATAAATTTCATTTTGCTATCACAGGGCACGAGGGAAATAGCTCTGACAAGAGGGAAGATGGAACTTTATTCAATCCGTCGGTAACTATCAAAGCACAAGATTCAATCAGAGACGCAGTAATTAGTCAATCGGATGTATTAGCAAGAACATATACAGAAACTGATGTAGTAGATGGCGAAAATCAAACGAGATGGATATTTAGCGTAGAACCATCCGCAGACTATGAAACAAAAGTAAGACATTCACCATCAGTGACATTAAACAATAAGAAATTTGAAAATGCGTCATTGTCAATGCTAATAGACGCAATAAGAAACGGAAACTAATAAAAAATTAAAAGGCCGGTAATTAATTATGAAAATCACAGGACAAGCACAACACATTAAAGAAACTAATCAAGAGACATTTTTAAAAGGCGGCGACTTTTTAGGAGCTGGAGAATTTACAGTGAAAGTAAAAGATATTGTATCGAATGATGCGCAGGGTCGTTACTTCACTATCGTATTTGAAAATAACGAAGGCAAACAATATAAGCACAATCAATTTGTTCCACCATTCCAACAAGACTTTCAAGAAAAACAATATATAGAGTTGTTAAGTAGATTAGGAATCAAATTAAACTTACCAGATTTAACATTTAATACAGATGAGTTAATTAACAAAATGGGAACAATCGTACTTAAATACAAATTTAACGAGGATCAAGGCAAATATTTCGTAAGACTATCATTCGTTAAAGTTTGGAACAAAGGTGATGAAATCGTTAATAAACCAGAACCTAAAACAAATGAAATGAAACAAAAAGAAAAGCAAGCAAACGGGCAACAAACACCAATGAGTAAACAAGACAATCCATTTGGCAATGCAAATGGTCCAATTGATATCAGTGATGATGACTTACCATTCTAGGACGTGATTAAATGCAACACATTACAAGATACCAGAAAGATAACGACGGTACATATTCCGTCGTTGCCACTGGTATTGAACTAGAGCAAAGTCATATAGATTTATTAGATAACGGTTACTCACTTAATGCAGAAGTGGAAGTGCCGGATAACAAAAGATTGTCTATTGAACAACGTAAAAAGATTTTTGCTATGTGCAGAGATATTGAAATGCATTGGGGAGAACCAGTGGAATCACTAAGAAAAAGGTTTCAAGCAGAACTTGAAATAATGAACGGTTATGAAGAAATAAGTTTACGAGATTGTTCTATGAAAGTAGCTAGAGAATTAATTGAATTGATTATCGCATTCATGTTTCATCATCAAATACCTATGAGAATGGAAACGAGTAAATTAATGAGTGGAGACCAGGCGATGTTGTATTGGGCAACTGTTAATCGTAATTGTGTGATATGTAGCACTCCAGGTAGTGACTTAGCTCATTACGAGGCAGTTGGTAGAGGTATGAACAGGAATAAGATGAATCACTACGACAAGCATGTACTAGCTTTATGTAGACGCCATCATTCAGAACAACATGCGATTGGTGTTAAATCGTTTGATGAAAAATACCACTTACAAAACAGTTGGATCAAAGTTGATGAGCGTCTTAATGCAATGTTGAGAGGAGTAAAAAATGATAGATAGATTCGATGTAGGAGAACGTATAAATGAACGAAGAACTCGATTAGGAATGACACAAAAAGAGTTAGCTATTAAAACTAACACAACTAAATCAACAGTTCAAAAATGGGAGTCTGGTGTGCATTTGCCTAAAAAAGAAACAATCCCCAAAATAGCCAAACATCTAAAATATAGCGAAGAATACCTTCTGTATGGAAGTGATAGCAATGAGTAAGTTATTAATAGACGATTACCCGATATTAGTTTTACCGAAGTTAGCTACTGAAATTGGATTAAATGAGGCTATTGTACTTCAACAGATTCACTACTGGTTAGGAAGTAGCAAACACATACATGACGGATTTAATTGGATATACAACAGCTATAAAGAATGGGAAGAACAATTCCCTTTTTGGAGCAATGTAACAATACGAAGAACGATCACAAGTTTAGAAAAACAAAACCTAATAATCACAAGCAATTACAATAAAGCGGGTTTCGACAAAACGAAGTGGTACACAATCAATTATTTAGAGCTTGAGGGTGTGAGCAAACGAGTTGCTCAAAATGAGCAAACGATGTGGTCAAAAAGAGCAAATGGAGTTGCTCAAAATGAGCAAGTCGAACAGCTCAAAATGAGCAAACCAATACCAGAGACTACACAAGAGACTACTTCAGAGACTTCTACAAGAGATATATTGTCGGGTAACCCGACTGTTTCTCCGATTCCCTATAAAGAAATTATTGGTTATTTAAATGAAAAAGCAGGCAAACAATTTAAACATAATACCGGTAAAAGCAAAAGATGTATTGAAGCAAGATGGAATGAAGATTTTAGATTAGATGACTTTAAAAAAGTGATAGATATAAAAACATCAGAATGGTTAGGAACAAGCCAAGAAAAATATCTAAGACCCGAAACATTATTTGGCACTAAATTTGAGGGATATCTCAATCAAGAAACTAATACACAACCTAACAATCCATACGCTAACGCATTTGAAAATGCACAGCCATTGGATATTGAAAACTTACCGTTTTAAAGGAGTGATGAGATGGAGGCTTTCCAGAACCTAGCTAAGCAAGCAGGTTTTAGAAATAAGATAGTTAAACAAGAATTCGGATTGCATTGTAAAGATTGTGGTCGTAAATATGACTACTACGAATTTGATAATGGGCAAGTGGTCAAAGATGGTTGTGACTGCGACATGATTGCACTAGCTAAACAATCAACTGAAAACTATCGCAAGAAACAACGTAAGGTAAAAGCAGAGAAGATATTTAAACAATCCATCATTAACGACAATTTAGCTCAAGTAACATTTGATAATTATGAACCAACATCAGAAAAGCTAAATTATGCTAAAGGTTTGTGTCAAAGGTATGCCCAAAACTTCACGTTAGACAATAAACAGTCTTTGCTCATACAAGGTTCATTTGGTACAGGTAAGTCACATCTATCTATGAGTATTGTTAAAGAAGTTAAAGCAAAAGGTTATACGGTACTTTATATGAACGTGCCTCAGCTTATTTCTACAATCAAGAATACCTACAACAACAGAAATGGCATGACTGAACAAGAATTAGCGCAAATCATTAGCGATGTTGATCTAATGGTGTTTGATGATTTTGGTATTAACATGAATGAATTTGCGACAAGTAAGATGTTCGAATTAGTTGAAAGTCGTGTAGGTAAACACAATATATTTACAACTAACTTAGATGAAAAAGAAATGACTAGAAATAAAGATATGCAACGTATATTTAGCAGAATCATGAGCAATACAACGCTAATCAAAATGGACGGTCAAGACTATAGGACGAGGGGGCTTAAATTTTGATTACATTACAAGAAATTAAACGAAATCTTGAGTGTTCCGATGTGTACGCTCAGAAACTCATAGACGATGCACAGGGCGACGAAAAGAAGTTAGAAGATACTTACTATAGAAAACTTGCAGAACGTCGTATACGCCCTGCTATTGTCGAATATTAGGAGGTATGACATGGCTTTAAGAGATAAGTTTTATCTGTTCGATAGCAAAGGTAACAAAATGATCTCAGTTATTCCTAATAATAAAACTGGTTTGTACAGAGTGAGCGGTATTATCAAAACGTATTACGAAGGTAAGCGTTGGTATTTAACAAACGAAGAATTAGAAACGTTTATCGCTAACGAAAATTTAACTAAAGGTCATCAGACGAACCTATTTGAATATTTGTAGAGGTGGCACATGAGTAAATACAACGCGAAGAAAGTTGAATACAAAGGTATCACATTCGATAGCAAAGTAGAGTGTGAATATTACCAACATTTAGAAAGTAAGATGAATGGCGTTAACTATGATCGTATCGAAATACAGCCAAGATACGAGCTTGTACCTAAGTTTGGTAAGCAACGTAAGGCAGAATATATTGCAGATTTTGCATTATATCTCAATGATGAGTTGATCGAAGTGATAGATGTTAAAGGTAGGCCTACTGAAACGGCAAAACTTAAAGCTAAGATATTTAGATACTTATACAGAGATGTAAAACTCACATGGATATGTAAAGCTCCTAAATACACAGGCCAAGAGTGGATAACGTATGAAGAACTAATCAAGGTACGCAAAAAGCGTAAGAAGGAGAAGATGAAGAATGGATGAAAAAACTAGAATAAATGAAGCTTATGAAAGATTAGAAAAAGAAGGACTTAACTTCAAAGAAGATAAAGCGATTTTTAAACTCAAAGATGGAACTATGGAGATTTATTTTGATGAAGAAGAAAAAACAATAAAAACAGAATTTCACGATATGAACGTTTTTGTATCTGATGAATTAAAAGATATAGACACTTTCGAAGTATTGAAAAATTTGGTGTAGGAGTGATGAGTAATGGCTAACAGATACGACGAATTAGTGAAAGTGAGACGTCAACGCAAGAAAGAGAAAGGTTGATGAGATGGAATATCAAGTAAGAATTAATTTTAAAATTACAGGACATGTAAACACGTTCATACCAGTAGGTAAACATGAAACGTTAGAAGATAAAGTGCAAGAACGAATCAATGATTTAAGAGATTATCCCAGTGACATATTAGAGCTAGATATAACGATAGATGATGCAGAGGTGGAGTAAATGGTTAGAACTGTTGAAAGATATAGGGATAAATACGGAAACGTATACGTCCCGTTATCAATCAATTCGACAAAGGTTGATGTGCCTATAGAGATTTATGAAACAGCCATCAATAATGGTTTAAGTGATTATGACATTAGACGACGTATTATTGAGAATGGTTATAAACCAACATATTTCATAGCTAGACCTATAAATGCTGATAAAGGTGTTATGAAGTTAGAAATTGAAGAAAAAGAACGTGAACAACGTATCGCTACAAGAGAAGAACAAGAATTACGTAGAAAGAAACCACACTTGTTCAACGTTAAGCAGAAACATACACGTAGTAAGTATTTGCAAGGCTTAATGGACAATAACGCAATAGCTAAATTAAAAACCGACTCATACGGTAGAGTGCAAAGGGGATAGACGAATGGAATTGCATGAATTAAATCCAGGCGATGATATTTGGTTCAAATATCCAAACGCAACCAACTCATTCCCTGCAGTTGTGGAAGAACTCCATTACAACTTTAAAGGCAAACCATACCTAAAAGTACGAGTAGGTAGTGAGTTAGTAGTGATTGATGACAAATACGAAATAGTAAAGGTGTAGATGACAATGACAATTATTAGTAATCAGAAAGTGGATATGGTTAAACAACCACCGCATTACACATACGGCGACATCGAGGTTATAGATTTCATAGAACAAGTAACAGCACAGTACCCACCAGAATTGGCATTCGCAATTGGTTCAGCCATCAAATATATTGCTAGAGCTAATCATAAGAATGGCAAGGAAGATATCGACAAAGCGAGATGGTACTTGCAACGCGTATTTGATAAGTGGGACATAAACAATGACAACTAGCACATACGACCTATCCGACACAATCAACCAACGCTACAAATACAACACTAAAGGCAAGACACCTACACAGATTAACCGAGAATTACGTGAAAAAGGTGTCCAGGGCTTTGTGGTTAAAGTAGGTAGCAATAAAGTCGTGATGAAAGTATTAGAAGAACACAAACAAAGTAATAGGGAGTGTATGAGGTGACAGTAACACTATCACAAGACACTTACGACGCAATGCTTGATGACTTTAAGAAGTTGCGTGAGCGTAATGTAGCGTTGGAGAAGAAAGCACAGGCGTTTGATGAGATAGCATTAACTGTATTATCTGAAGATAGTGATGTAATAAAAAACATGAATAACACAGTAACTAAAATAGTTATTAATAATTTGGAGCGTGAAGAGTGATGATAAAAAATGCTAAAGGTATTACTACAAAATACATTGAACAGTTTATAGACGATAGTGAATATTATGGTTATGAGGATTTGCATGAATTAGCAGCACAACTGGTTTTAAAAGATACACACAAAACTACTCCTACAGTTGAAATTGACGGAGATTCTTGGGGAGGACAAATATTTTGTAAATTCACTTCTAAAGTTGATGGAATACCTAATGTTGAAACAACAGACTTTTATGGTTCATGTTCGGTTTGTGACACATTAGAGGCAGTCTATGAACACGATAATATAAAAAATGATTTAGCAACTATGGTATTGCACATTATTCAATCAATGAGTGAACAATTGGAGAGTGAAGAGTGATGACGATTGAGACTAAACGTATTTATGAAATCACTAGAGATAAATTCCACGGGGTGTTTTCCAATCGTAAGTATGACATTTTGTGCGAATTTAGAGAAGAGCCTTTTGCAGTTATTGAATACGATAACAAATTAATAAAGGTGGAATTATATCAAGTTGAATTTATCGAGGAGGAACAAAATGACTAATCAATTAGGACAATTAAAATCAGATAACTTTGGAGCTTTAGATCAATTAGTAAAAGCAGTAGAACAATGGAGTATCGATAAAGGGTTGCACAATGGCAATCCAGACAGACAAGCTTTGAAATTTTATGAAGAGGCCGGAGAAGTTGGAGCAGCTTTATCACGTGGCAATATGGAGGCTTTAAAAGATGGTATAGGCGATACGGTAGTAACGTTAATCATATTAGCTCAACAACATGATATGAGTTTACAGGAGTGTTTACAGTTTGCGTATGACGAAATCAAAGGGAGAAAAGGAAAAACAATCAATGGAACATTTATCAAAGAATCAGACTTACAGTAATTCTAAACGTGTCGAATTCGAGGCGGTTAAAAATAAAGATATTCTAAATAGAGTAAAAGAGGTGCTGGGGAAGTGAATGACATAATTGTTTTACTGATAATCGGAATAGGGTTAGTCGCATTAGATTACTTTGTTGATAAGTATCTTTTTGGTAATGATGAACACGCTACTGTATACAAAATCGGACTTTTTATTATTTTAATATTGCTTGTAGGATTTTCTGTCGAGAAAGATATATTAGCAGTTTTAATAGCATTGCTATTCTTAATGATAATTAACAAATTTAAAATAATAGTGAAATTTATATAGGTAAGGAGTGAGTGGGAAGTGGCACAGTATCTAATCACAACATTCACTGATTCGTTAGGCATGCAACACAATCACGTTACGGAAGCGCGAGAGAATCAAACATTTGCGGTGGTTGAGGCAGAGAGTAAAGAGCAGGCAATGAAGAAATATGAGGAGGAAAGACATGACTAAATACACTTGTATAAAACCAGTTGGTATAAATGGCACGATAGGGTATTTGCCAGGTGATATTGTTGAAATTAAAAAGATGAAACATCCCATTATTTTAAAAAAGGGAGAAAAATGTTCATACAAAGAAGTTAAGTCCGGAGAATTGATGAGTAAAAAATATATCAAAGAAAACTTTAAACAAGGTGATTATCAAAACGAAATGATTAAACGCATTTCAAAACTAATATTCACGTTAGCCATGTATGAGTTAGGTAAGTACGTGACAGAACAATTATTAATTAAATATACATCTAACGATGATATAGAAGCGCCACAGGATTTTACGCAAGATGATCATATCCATTTAAACGCGGAGGTATCTGACTAATGTGGATAATCATATCAATACTATTAGGTGTTGTTTGTCTCATCTCTCTAGGTGTACAACACGAACAACGGAAAGAATTAGAAGAATATAAATATGCTAATGCTTACATGAACGATTACATTGTTAGATATATAGATGAGAAACGTAAGTAATGGAGGTAGTACTATGACATTTGGAGAGAACCTCAAAAGAATAAGAAAAGATATGAAACTTACTCAACAAGAGATGGGAAATAAAATGGGAATAAGCCAATCGTACTTGTCCGATATGGAGAATAGTAGGAAGTGTCCAAGTGTGAATACAGCATTGTTAACTGCAAAGAGATTGAAGATATCTGTAAATGAATTAGTTAACGATGATACAGATATGACTGATTGTAAGAAGTAATGGAGGTAGGCAATGAAGTTAAGTAAACTAGACCTCAAGAAGATAGAGGAGTATTGGGAGAATTATAATGAAATGAAAGGGCAATTGGCTTATAGGAGATATGAGCTACTATATCAACCACAAGACACTAATATTGGTAGGGGTAAAACAAATATAGTTAGTAGCCCTATAGAACGTGAGGTAGTCAAGCTACATGAAGATGACCTATATGCTAATCTGAGTAAGACAATATCTGCTATCGAAGATATATACAGATGTGCTACATATGAACAACAAGAGATAGTTAAGTTTAGATATTGGGATAAAGATTCTTTAACTTATGAATGGGAAGACATTGCTCATGAATTAACTAAACAAAGAGATGATGACAAAGTAATAAGTGTTTATTCAGTATTAAGATTGAGAAGAAAGTTAATGGAAGAAACAGCAAGAAGAATTGGATATATTCATTTCAAGTAAAATCGCAATTAGCTGTTTGTTTAATTGCGGAAAGAAAAGAAGTATATTGATATTATCAAATAGAATATAACAATGATTCTGTTAAACATAATCAAAGACAAAGAACATTCAACTAACAAAGTTGTTTGTTCTTTCTTTATATATGAAATGAGTTGATTCAATTGTCTTTCGTTGAACCAAAGATTCGAAAAGGAAATAAAACGATGACACAATGCGAGTATAAGGCACAAAGGGAACGTGATAGGCAACAGAGTGCTAAGCACTACAACGCACATACGAGGTATGGTAAGGATAGCAAGTTTATGGAATTTTATCACTCAAAAGAGTGGAGAAACAAACGTAAACAAGTCCTATTACGTGATAAATACTTGTGTCAATCGTGTTTGGCTAAAGGTATTGTGAATCCAGTGAAGAAAGGTCAACGTTTCTATGTCCATCATATTATCGAATTAAAAGATGATTGGGATAAACGATTAGACCTAGATAACTTACAGACGGTATGTTCTCAGTGCCATATAGAGAGTCATAGAGGGCAAGTAAGGAAAAGATAACAAATAGGTCACAAAATTAAAGGGAGGGGCTGAAACAACGGCTCACGTTATCAGACGGCGTGTAATCGCTCGATAACTTTTTTGTACCCAAATTCTAGAAACTAAAAATTTAAAATCGCTATTTGGAGGTGAGAACATGGCTAGACCACGTAAATTGAACGCTGCAAAAACAGGAAATCACAATAAAGAAGATTTAGAATATCAAGAACTTAAAGAAAATGGCTTATCTCAATTTAATAAGATTGATGTTAAGAGTGTTCCGTCTGATTTAACTAAAGAAGGTAAAAAAGAATGGAAACGTATCATTCCTTTACTCGAACAATTACCTATAGCAGAACTTGATTATGATCGTATCAAACGTTACTGCCAATTAGTATCACTTACAGATGAAGCGTATCGCCATATTATGCAACATGGCACAGTGAATGAAGAAGGTACAAAGCGAATACCTCAATACTTTACTTACATGGATGGCTTAAAAGAACTTAAATCAATCTGTGGGCAATTAGGAATGACGATTGACAGTCGAATGAAGTTAGTTGTCCCTACACCTGATGAACAAAAACAATCGGTTTACGATAAATTTGGTGTTGATGAAGATGACTAACGTAAAAATTAATAAAGAATATGAAAAACTGTTAGATATTCCTAATGAATATAAAGATGATGCTTACAAATACTGTGTCATGGTGCTATCTGGTACTTTTACCACTTGCAAAGATACGCAACTGGCTTGTATTCGTCATTTAAGAGATATTAAGCGAAGTATTGAAGATGATGACTTTAATTATGTATATAAACCGAAGCGTGCTAAGAAAGTAATCAAGTTTATTGAAGCTTTACCAGACACAAAAGGTAAGTTTCATAAATTAGCGATGTTTCAGAAGTTTATTATTTCAATGGTGCGTGGTTGGTTTGATGATAACGACTACTTAAGATTTAATAAAGCTTTTATCTCAATGGCTCGTAAGGGCGGTAAGTCACTTTTAGTCAGTGGTTTGGTACTGTATTCATTCTTATTCGACAGAGAACCAAGCGAAGGGCGACAAATCTTTTGTGCTGCGAATGATAAGAGACAAGCTAGTATTGTGTTCAATATGGTTGCTAAACAATTGATGTACTTTGTTTCTCAAGTGCCAGAACTTAAGAAAGATGTAAAAAAAGTACGTGAATTGCTTCAACACAATAAAGATGGTTCGTATGTTATGCCTCTCTCTCGTGATACTGGTGCCGTAGATGGTTTTGAACCGTTTTTGGCTGTTATTGATGAGTATCATGCTGCAAAAACGAATGAAATGCTCGAGTTGATACAATCTGGACAAGGTAACTTACTACAAAGTTTAATTTTCATCATTTCCACAGCAGGGTTTAACTTAAATGCACCGATGTACACAGATGAGTGGCCATATGCTAAAGAAATTTTGACGGGTAATTATCATGATGAACAATATTTCGCTATTATTTTCGAACAAGATAATGAGGAAGAATGGCAAGATAAGTCAATGTGGGCAAAAAGCAATCCGTTAATCAATGAAAGCGATGATTTAAAGGAACAAATCGAAGATTTCTTGCAAAAACGAGTTGATGAAGCAACTCAAAAAGGTACCATGTTCAGAGTTTTAGTTAAAAACTTTAATTATTGGATGCAAGCAAGCAAAGAATCTTACTTAGATTTCAATGATTGGAAGAAAAACGAAACTGAATTCGATATTAAAGGTACAAAAGCATATGTAGGACTTGATTTATCACGTGCTGACGACTTAACTGCCGTATCGTTTATACACTTAGATGAAGTTAACAAAGAATATTACGTTACTAGTCATTCATTTGTGGGCACAAAAGGCGGATTACAAGCAAAAATTGAACGTGATCTTATTGATTATAGGCAAATGTCTCAACATGGCTATTGTACTTTAACCAATTTACAAAGTGGGATTATCAATAGTAATCAAGTACTCGACTACATAGAAAAATACATTATAGAAAACAACTTAGATGTACAAGCGATTTGTTATGACCCTCATGCCATTCACGGTTTCATTGCAGAAATCGAAAAACGTAATTGGCGTTATGAATTGATTGAAATCAGACAAGGTGCAATGACATTATCTAACCCAGTCATCGATTTTAGATTGAAGGTGATTGACGGACAGATTAAACATCATAAAAACCCACTTTTAGATATAGCAATTAAAAATGCAGTATCTAAAAACATTAATGATTCAGTCATGATTGAGAAAAAACTTAATCGCGAAAAGATTGATCCATTAATGAGTACAATATTTGCTTATGTCATTGCTAGTGAACACGAGTGGGATAAGAAACGAGCATTACCAATGTTTATATAGGGAGGTGCATCAAATGGAAGTAGTTAAAAACATCGTCGTATTATTATTAACTTTAATTGGTATAGCTTTAATCAGTTATGGTTTTAGCATTGCATGGAAACCATTAGGTTATATCGTCGGTGGTTTATTATTAACCGGCTTTGCATTGACCATTGACCAGCCTTTTCAGAGAGGAGGTGGAAATAATTAATGGGCGTATTTAATTTTAACGGTTTTAAACGAAGTAATAACATTAGTGTAGATAAAAATACTTTAAGAATGCTTACAGAAGTTAATGGTTTGGGTGATATGTCTTGGGCAGGTATTACATCGTTAAAAAATAGTGATGTATTTACAGCTATAGATATTATTGCTAAAGATATTGCCAGTACAAGTATTAAATTCAATGATACAGATAGCTATTTAGAAGATGATAAAAAGATTCTTAAGTTATTAAACAAGAGACCTAATCCATATCTTGACGCATGGCATTTTAAATACATCATTGTGGCTAATATGTTACTCAATGGTAATAGCTACATAGAGATTGTTAGAGATAAGAACAATACACCGATTGAACTTTACCACATGCAAAATAGCGCAGTATCAATTGAACAAGTTGATGACAAGATTAAATATAACTATATAGATGAAGTTGATGGTCATGTGCAATTAGATACTGAAGATGTATTACATTTTAGAATGTTTACATTAGATGGTTTTAATGGTTATAGTCCTCTGTTTGCATTAGCTAATGAAATTGGTATATCAATGGGTAGTAAAAAGTTCTTAGATGAATTCTTTAAAAATGGTGGTACTTCAACTGCAGTACTTAAGTATCAAGAAGGACGATATTCAGATGAAGAATTATCATTAATCAGACAAAACTTTGAGAAAAGTCAACTTAAGAATAACAATGGTTTAGTCATGCTTGATGACACGATGACATTTGAACGTTTGAAAGTGCCAACTGAAGTATTGAATTTTTTAAACAGTTATAAGTTCAGTACCCAACAAGTTGCTAAGGCTTTCGGATTACCGATATCTAAATTAGGCATTGAAACGGTTAATACATCACTTAAAGATTCAGGTATTGAGTATTATAGAAATACACTCTATCCAATCTTTTCAATGATGAATGCAGAAATAGAAGAAAAATTATTTGTTCAGTCTCCTTATGAGATTACGCTTGATTACGATGTTTCAAGATTAGTTGATAGTGACCCGCAAGTTAAATTAGAACGTGTTACACAATTATTCACTAAGAAAATTATTACTTTAAATGAAGCGCGTGCACAATTTGGTTACGATCCTGTGGATAATGGTAGTCAACCAATGGCCGACTTAAACACTATCTTCTTAAAAGACTTGTCTGCATATCAAGATAGTAAGGTTCAGAAAAATATTGAATCTCTCAATAAGGGAGGTGAACCGAATGGCGAATAGTCAGATTGAAACCGGACAACAAGAAATGGTTGTCGAAGGGTATGCAATCATCTTTGACACGTTAAGCGACGACTTAGGAGGGTTTAAGGAAATTATTAGCCCGAATGCACTAAGTCAAGTAGATATATCGGACGTTAAATGCTTAATCAATCATGATTTCAATCAAGTAATTGGACGGACACAAGCAAGTACGCTTGAATTATCTGTAGATAACAAAGGATTGTACTTCAAATGCTATTTACCGAATACGTCTTATGCACGTGATATATATGAAAACATCAAAGCAGGTAATGTAAACCAATGTAGTTTTTATTTCACATTACCAAATGATGATACTTCTGCACGAACATGGTCGAAAATAAACGGTGAATATGTTCAAACAATTAACCGAATTGAAGATTTGATAGAAGTAAGTATTGTAACGATACCTGCATATCAAGATACTTCTGTTGCAGTTGGTCAAAGAGCAAAAGGTTTAGACAAATTCAAAGATTTAGAAAAAACTAGCATAGAAATTGAATTAGAACGCTTACGTATTGATACGTAGGCTATTTTTTATGCCAAAAATTAAAAGGAGTGAAGTAAATGGCTACATTAGACGAACAAGCAAAGTCGATTAATGATTTAATTGATCAAGCTCAAAAAGCAGTGAATGACGGTGACGTTGAAACTGCGAAGAAATTAAAAGAAGAAATTCAACAAGCGAAAGACGTTTACAACGAACAAAAAGAGATTGTTGATTCTGTAAATGCAGAGGAAAAAGTTTCTAATGGTTCAGACGCACCAAAAGAAAAGACAGAAACAGAAGTTAAAAACGACAAACCAGAAGCAGAGCCGGATAAATCAAAAGCACCTGCGAAACCTGTTGAAGAGCCTAAGAAAGAAGACCCTGAAACAGAAGAAAAACCTGATTCAACAGAACCTGTTGAAGATGATGAATTACCAGATGAAGAAGACAAGAAGAAATTAGGAGGAAAACGCTCTATGACAAGAAAAATTTTAGGAGAAAAAGTATCTGATGAAGTTAAAGGCTTCGTTGAATACATTAAATCGAAAGGTGCGAAACGTGACAATGTGAAGTCAGTTGATGCACAACCAATCATTCCGGAAGATATCAAATATCAACCAGAAGAATTACCAGAAACATTTGTAGACTTGAAAAAATTCGTTAACGTGCAACCAGTAACAACTGCTGCAGGTTCTCACCCAATCTTAAACCCTGCTCAAGAAACAATGATCAGTGTTGAAGAATTAGAAAAGAACCCAGAATTAGCTAAACCAAAATTCACTGATGTTGATTACAAAGTAAAAACATATCGTGGACAAATTCCAGTATCTCAAGAATCTTTAGATGATTCAGAGGCTAACTTAGCTCAAATCGTGGCTCAAAACAACGCACGTCAAGCGGTGAATACAACTAACAAAGCAATTGCAGACGTTATGAAATCATTCACAGCAGTTAACACTGCAAACTTAGATGATATTAAACAAATCATCAACGTTGAAATTGACCCTGCTTACAACTTATCTTTAGTAGTTTCTCAATCGTTCTATCAAGCGTTAGATACATTAAAAGATAAAAACGGTCAATATTTGTTAAAACAAGATGTAACTAGTCCAACTGGTACAGTTTTATTTGGTCGTCCAATCTTCATCATTAAAGATGAATTATTTGGTGCTAAAGGTGAAAAACATGCTTTCATCGGCGATTTAAAATATGCAGTATTCTTTGCAGACAGAAAACAAGCGTCAGTTAAATGGATTGAAAATGAAATCTATGGTCAAATTTTAGCGGCTTATATGCGTTTCGATGTTAAAAAGGGTGTTGATGAAGCAGGACGTTTCTTAACTTATACAGGAACTGCAGGAGATTTAGGCACAGGATCAGAGCCAACTGCATAATAGGAGGTATATAAATGGCTAAATTTAAAGTGTTAAAACCATACAAAGATTTAGAATTAGATAAGCAATTAAAAGAGAATGAAGAAGTTGAAATGACTGTCAAACGTTCAGAAGAAGTTGAAAAAACTTTATCTGATAATGGTTTTGATGGTCCTTTTTTAGAGCGAATTCAAGAAAAGAAAAAGTAGGTGATTAAATGCTTACTTTAGATGTGGAAGAAGTTAAAGCGAGAATTAGAGTTGACCATGATTTTGATGATGATGAAATTGAAGGATTAATACAAGCGTCAGAACAACAAATACAAGGAGCAGTGAGTGGTTACGGACAAGCCGACCAATTTTATGAAAACAACAACTTGTATCGTTTAGCGGTGATTAATCAAGTAGGACATCATTATGAAAACAGATCAACAACAAGCCAATTCCAAAGGCATAACGTTTCTCAGTCCTCTTTAACTCTAATTCAAACGTTAAGGGGGGCTTATGCTAGATGGAAATCGGACGCCTCAAACACAGAATAAAAATATTTAATCGTACAACAGAAATTAATGATGAAGGAACATACCAAACAATTACAAAGTTAGTTGCTACGCCTTTTTGTGAAGTATCCAAAACAACTATTAAAGAATTTAAAGAAATGGGATTAGACGCAAGGAGCGATACAATTAACTTTATCATTCGTTATCACCAACGTGTGGATATCGATTCAGGTATGATAGTTGAATTTAAAGGTAAGGAATATGAAATTAAATACATCGAAAGTGATTTTCAAGATATGGAACGTCTTATGTTGAAATGTGAGGTGGTTAATTAATGAGTAAACAACGTTATGATTCCGATAATGATATATCAGATAAATTAAGAAAACTGATGATTAATAGCGAAAAACAAGCAAAACAGGCAGTAACAAAAGCTGCAAAAGTCTATGAAAGTAATATTGCTAGTAATACACCAGTTCATTCAAAACAAACACACTCAACACATGCTATTGAAGTGTTGAAGATATCTAATTTTCAACGCGATAGTTTAAACCCAACAAAAGAAGTTGGTTTCGACAAAGGACGTAAACGAACTGATTCTGGTTGGTATATTCACTTCCCCGATATCGGAACTACAGTCAATGGCACTGTGGGACAACCACCACAACACTTTATGAGACGTTCACAAGAAATGAGTAAAGCGCCAATCTATGCTATTTATAAAGAAGCAGTTAGGAAGATGATGGACGTTGACTAAACACCCAATCGTAAGAATATACACGCTACTAAAAAATGACACAGAATTGGCGCAACGCTTACCGAACAAAATATTTAATTTTGATATTCCTGAAAATTACCAAAAAGCACAATACACACCTTTCATCAGAATTACAGAAATACTTATGACCAACACTTTATATAAAGATGGCGATAGCTCACACTATCGCTTTTTGTTTGCAGTTGAAACTTTCGGCACTGATGTCAACACTGTTTATTCAATTAGTGAACGAGTGAACGAAGTTATCAAAAGTCAAAATGGTCGTTGTTATAACCGAAGTTTATCGAAAGATGATGAACTTAAATTATTTAATCAAATGCTTGAATTTGAAATTATATTACCAATAAAGGAGCAATAAATTATGGATAAAAAAGTAGCAATTACATGTGAAGGTTTTAAAGCACGTAGACAAGATGGAAATGGTTTCAAACAAGGACAATTAACAGATATTCCAGGTTTACAAGAAATCGAATTAGAATTAGAGCAAGGTAACGAACCGGTTTATGCAGACGGAGTTAAAAAATTAAACTTATTCAGTGGTATTACTGGTGCAACATTAACAACAAACTTAATGGAATTAGATAAAACTGAACGTACTGAATTCTTAGGCGTTAAAGTGGATAAAGGTATGGAGTTATATACTTCGGACTTAGTGCCACCATATTTATCAGTATCATGGAAATATCGTTGTAACGATGGATCATACATCTACTATGGGTTAACTCGTGGTAACTTCAATATTCCAAACACTAAATCATCAACTATGGAAGACAAACCAGAACAACAAGACCAAATCGAAATGGAAGGTTCATTTGTACAACGTGATACAGACAAATTAGTATTTGCTCGTATTCACAGTGCAGACCCTGACTTTGACGAAACTGCATTCTATAATGCAATTCACGGTGAAGGTGCAGTGACGACTGCTCAAGAACAACCACAAGCATAATTAATGATTTAAGGCGACTGTCAAAGGTCGCCTATTTTTGTATACAAAAATAATTTAAAAGAGGAGCAACACAACTATGGCTAAAGTAATTTTAAAAATTGACGGTAAAAACAAAACATTTGTAAAAGACAAATTGAATTTAGGTGCTATGAAAGCACAAGCAGAATTTGAACAACAATTACAAAGTAGCTTCGGAGTAATTGGAGAACTACAAACGCTTTATCGTAAACATCGTGGTATTTTAATGAAGATTGAAAAAGTCGAAAGTAAAATCGCCGATACAGAAAGTGATGAAGAAGTAGAAAAGTTATACCAAGAATTAGACGAATTAGAACAAACAGATGAATATAAAGAGTTTCTTAATAAATCAGAAGAATTACAAAAACAGGCACAAGAAGAAACGGGAGAAGAAGATTTTGAACTTCACGATGAATTCGCTAATTTATTAGTTCGTGTATTCGATAATCAATTCACTGTAGATGAAGTATTCGACGGTTTAGAAGTTGAAAATTCATTATCGGACACATACAGCAAAATCTTTTCAGGAAATGATGCGGGAAAGCCCAAGAAAAAAGCGACTACAACAAAAACAAAACAGCAGACGACGTAGTCCAAGATATTTATGAAGTATACCGTCATTTTATTGAAGAAGCACAATACAAACCACATGAGGTTGACGCTATTGTGATGGAAGACTTCAATAAATACTTTAATACGAAAAAACGTAAGCGTAAGGCAAGTAAAGTAGCAGAAGCAGGGGCATTAAGCCCTGAACAAATGATGGCAATTCTATAAAAGTTAGGAGGTGGGATAATGGCAGATTTTAATTTAGGGGCGGAGGTTTCACTCGACGTTGACCCGTTGAAAGCCTCCAAGCAAACCCTAGAACATAACTTAAAAGATATTAATAAAAGCTTAAGAAGTCAACGTGCTGAATTCAAAAAAAATGAATTGAGTGCAGAACAATTAGCAGAACGTGAAAAATCTTTAGGGCGTGCAGTTAAATTACAAGAAGGACTACTTGAAAGACGTAAGAAAGACTTACAAAGCGTCAGAGATGAAATGAGTAAATCTAATGTGGTTACTGACGCGCAAAGAACTAAATTACAAAGTGCTTCACGTGCAGTACAACAAGCAGAAAATCAACTATCTAATTATAATAGAGAATTGAAAGAAACTGAAGTCGCTTATAAACAGTTCAATCGTTCTACTGATCAAGTTAAAAATAGTCTTGGTGAATTAAAGAATAGGGCTAAATCGAGTGAAATTGCATTTAAACAGTCAACACGTTCAGTCGATTCTTATAAAGACCATTTAACAACAATGAACTATACGATTAGTAAATCGAAAGGTAACATTGATTTACTTAAAAAGAATTTACGCGAAGTTTCAAACGCACATGGTTCTGCAAGTAGACAAGCCGATAAATTAAGAAACGACATTCTAAAAGAATCTATCGCTATGCAGATTGCACAAGGTCGAGCAGATGAATTAGCAGACGAGTTGAAAGAAGTAGAAAGAGAACAGCGTAAAGTAGCGTTAGCAGGAACTATGATGATTGCAGGATTTACAGGTGCTCGTGCGTCTGTTGATAGAATTGCGACCACGTTAAGAAGTTTCGGCGAGCTTACTCAAGGAATTGTGGGCGAAGTCATGGCAACACAATTCGCTAACTTAGTTCCTATTATGGGTTCTGTTGTGAGTGCTGGTGCCGGTATAGGTGGTATGCTTACGTCGTTAGCTGGTGGCGCAATCGGATTAGGTGGTGCCTTTGGTATTGGCATGGGTGCTATCAATGCGTTTGCAGGACAAGCCACATATTCACTAAAAAAATTAGAAGATGGCGAGTTAAGAGTAACAAATGAAGTAAGAAGTTATCAAAGCGCTTTAAATGGACTTAAAAGTAGTTGGGACGGGCTTATTGCTCAAAACCAATCTGCTATTTTTAATACATTAACAAATGGTATTAAAACAGCTAACTACGCATTAAGAACACTTAACCCATTTTTAACTACTACGGCTAGTCAGATTGAAAATATGAGTGGTCGTATGCATACGTGGGTCACTTCTTCACAAAACGCTCGTACTGCATTTAGCATCTTAAATAATCAAGGTACAAAAGCATTTGGCAATTTATTAAATGGTGCGTATCACTTTTTTGATGGTACAGTAGCCGTATTTAATAAGCTTAGTCCGCTATTTGTGTGGGCATCAAAAGGCTTTGAAAATATGGGGTTATCATTTAGAAGATGGGCGAATAGTGTTGAAGGATCTAACGCAATTAATAGTTTTGTACAATACACAAAAACGAACTTACCGATTGTAGGTAGAATATTCGCTAACGTTTTCAGTGGTTTATTCAATTTATTTGGTGCATTTGCAGGACATTCTCACAATGTATTGTTAGGAATTGAAAGTGTAACAGAAGGCTTTAAACAATGGAGTGCACAACTAAAAAAATCTGACGGATTCCAACAATTTATTAATTATTTAGAAAAAAACGGTCCTAAAGTATGGAGTATTGTAAAAAACATTTCTATGGCACTTTGGGGATTGATTAAAGGTATGGCACCCGTTGCAAGTGTAACTTTAAGTTTAACTGCTGCAGTTACACAATGGCTAGCTAGTATGACAAATGCACATCCGTGGATTGGTAAACTTCTAGGTAGCACAGTAGCTTTAACAGGTGCGATGATGTTGTTCTTGAAACCTATATTTTTAGTAAAAGGTGCATTAACTGGTATGCGTGGCGCATTACTTGCAGTGACAGGAGCAGAAACATTACTAGGTAAACAAGGTGCATTTGCTACTTTAGGTATGAAACGACAAGCAGTGCAAGCAAGAATAAGCGCTATTGCCACAAGAGCTTGGTCAGTTGCAACTAAAGCTGCAGCATTTGCTACTAGAGGGCTAGGTTTAGCTATAAGATTTATGAGTGGTCCTATCGGTTGGGTTATCACTGGTATTGGACTTTTAGTTGGTGCAATCGTATATCTGTGGAAAAACAATGAAACTTTCCGTAATTTCGTTATTGGTGCATGGACAGCTATTAAAAATACTGCAATATCCGTTTTCGGTTTCTTAAAACCTTATATTGTTGGTATTTGGAATGGAATTAAAACGGCATCATTAGTCGTATGGAATTTAATGAAAACATCTGCGACACTAACATGGAACGCAATTAAATTTGCTATTCAAAACCCAATTCAAGCCTTAAAAAACGCTCTTTCATTTATTTGGAATGGTATTAAAGCTGGTGCTTTATTTGCGTGGAATTCCATAAAAGTGGGCGTCATGGCGATAATTGGCGGTTGGTTAGCGTTAGTTCGTGCTAATTTCGCTATGTGGAGAACTATAATCACTGGTGTATGGAATGGAATTAAATACGTATCAATTACGATATGGAACGGTATTAAAAACGGTGTAATGGCAATTATTCGCGGTTGGATTGGACTAGTCAGAGCAAGCTTTAATGGTTTGCGTGGTTTCTTTAGTGCAATGTGGAACGGTATAAAAAGTGTTTCTATAGCTATTTGGAATGGAATAAAGAATGGCGTAATAGCTATTGTACGGGCTTTAGTAGGAAATGCTAAGCGAAATATATCCACTTTACGTAGCTTTATTTCTGGTGTATGGAATGCTATAAAAGGTATTTCGATACGTGTATGGAATGCTATAAAAAATGGTGTGATTTCTGCTATCCGTGGTCTATCAAGTGGTGTTCGTAAAATAATTGGAACGTTACGCGGTTGGATCATATCGGCTTGGAACTACATTAAAAACAAAGTAATTAATTTAGCTAAAGCACTTAGTAACGGTGTAAAACGAGCTTTTAATAGTCTTTGGGGAGCAGTCAAAAAAATATTTGGTGCTATACGTAATTTCGCAGTCAAAACATGGACATATATTAAAAATAAAGTTATTTCGCTTGCAAAGGGACTTTATAGTGGTGTAAAACGAGCTTTTACTGGCACTTGGAATTTTGTAAAGCGCGTATTTAATAATATAAAAAACTTTTCTGTAAAAGTATGGAATTATATTAAAAATAAAGTAGTTAGTTTAGCCAAAGGATTATATAACGGAGTCAAACGGAATTTTACAGTTACTTGGAACATTACTAAGTCAATATTTGGCAAATTACGTGGTTGGTTAACTAAAACTTGGAAGAATATTAAAAATTCTGTAGTAAGCCACGCAAGAGGTTTATGGAGTGGTGTTAAAGGAACTTGGAGTAGATTAAAAAGTGGTACAAGTTCAACATTTGGACGAGTAAAAAGTGACACTATTTCTAAATGGAAAAGTATGAAATCTTCTGTAACTGGTTTAGCCAAAGGTTTATGGAGTAGCGTTCGTAATACCTTTAGAAACATGGCAAGCGGTCTTAAAACTTTAATCGGTAGAATTAAAAGTCATATTAATAATATGGTTGGTGGTGTCAAAGGTGGTTTAAACAAATTAATTGGCGGTGTTAACTGGGTAGCCGGTAAGTTGGGCATGGATAAATTACCAACTTTAAAACTACACACAGGTACAACACATACACAAAAATATGTAACAAATGGCAAAATAAATCAAGATACATTCGCCACAGTTGGAGATAAAGGACGAGGTAATGGTCCTGGTGGTTTCAGACACGAGATGATTCGTTATCCTAATGGTAGAACTGCGATAACTCCTAACCGTGATACTACTGCATTTTTACCTAAAGGAAGTCAAGTATATAATGGTGCCCAAACACATAGTATGTTAAATAATCACCCTGCATTCGCGACAGGTACTTTGCCAAAATTTGCTAGTGGTACTATGTTCAATCTTCTAGGTGGAGGTAAAAAACCGAAAAAACATAAACATAAAGACGCTAATGATTCAGATGAATCATTAGGAAGTAAGTTAGGTAATATGTGGGGTGGTGTGAAAAACGCTACCAGTAAGGCAGTTTCTACAGGAGTAGGTTGGGCGAAAGCAGCAGGAAAAACTGCAAGCAAAGTTATTGGTGATGTGTTAGATTACATCGAAAAACCAAGTAAACTTGTTGAAAAAGTATTTGATATTTTCGGTGTTGGTGTGAAAACATTTGGTATTCCAAGCGGTGCAGAATTACCATTCAATATGATGAAAGGTATGTTTGGCAAGCTTAAAAAAGGAGCTATCGATAAGGTAAAAAACTGGTTAGAAGAATCTGGCGGTGGTGACGGTGGTTATATCAAGTATCTCGATAACATCACCACACCATATAGTCCGAATGGACCGCCTCCAGGTTATGCATTTAGTTGGCCTCATCCTGGTATCGATTTACCATACAAATATGAGCCTGTTTATTCAACTATTAGCGGTACAGCCAGAGGTAAAGAAATGCCTGGTGGTTTTGGACATTACATCGAGGTCATTGGTGGAGCTTTAAAAGTTATTTATGGTCATTTAAGTAAATGGAATATTAAACAAGGCCAAAAAGTTCATCCAGGTACTAAGTTAGGTGTGTCAGGTAATACGGGTGCTAGTACAGGACCACATTTACACTATGAAATGCATCGAAATGGCAAACCTATTGACCCTGTTAAATGGTTAAAATCACATAACGGTGGAGGCAAATCTGGAGGTAGTCGTGCTGCAAGTGCATGGCGTCCAGAAGTAATTAAAGCTTTAAGGGCTAACCATTTACCGACATCAGGCGCTTATGTTAACGCTTGGATTAGACAAATTGATTCTGAATCAAGCGGTAATGCAGGCGCACATCAAGGTATTCATGACGTAAACAGTGGTGGTAATGAAGCACAAGGTTTAGTACAGGTTACACCTGCTACATTTAGAGCTTTTAAAATGGCTGGTCACGGTAATATTTTAAATGGATTAGATAACTTAATGGCAGGTATTCATTATGCTAAAAGTAGATATGGCAGTAGCATGTTAAGTGTTATTGGTCACGGTCATGGTTATGCTAAAGGTACAAACAATGCTCGTAAAGGTTTCGCTAACATCTTTGAAGAAGGTGGCGAAATCATGCAAATGCACGGCGGCGAGACAGTTATACCAAATGATGTATCTATTGAAGCGTTCAAACAAATTGCTAACAGTGATATATTTGCACGTACTCAATCGGCAGTTTATGAAGCTATCTCACGCTATGCAGATGAAATAAGACAAGATAAAGCGCAAAAACAACAAGAGCAATACCGTAAAGATATGGAATATCAAGCATTAAAAGAACAAAACAATAAATTAACATCTCTCGTAGATAAAATGGATACGATCATTTCATCCCTACTTAATATTGAAGATTCAAGCGAAAGAACTGCGAATAAAAAAACAGTTATAGATAAATTCAGTCATGAGAAAGAAGTAAACAGTATTGTGGACAAGCGAGAACGTAATAAAGTAAGAACTTCAAAATTCAAACCAAGATTAACATAGAGGAGGTGGTATTTTGAGCGACGCTTTAATTATTAATGATAAAAAACTAAATGATGTTTATATCGAAAGAGGGTTCAAAATACCCTCTTTTAATTTTGCATTAGAAACAGAAGAAGTTTCAGGTAGACCTGGTGCAATTTTAAAAGATAGAAAGATAGGAGCGTTAGAATTTGATTTACCTTTAATTATTAGAAATGATGTACATACTGAACAGGGTAAAGAAAAAACACATGATGACGTAATCAATGAATTAGTTAAAATATTTAATCACGATGAATCAGTGCGGTTAAGATTCGCTAGTCAAAATTGGTACTGGAATGCATATATAGCAGGGCCATTTGAATTTAATAAAGATGTTGGTATGCAAGCAGAATTAACATTAAAAGTACATGTGTTAGATCCCTACAAATACGCCGTTGAAGGTACAAAAAATACAGCTATATCAGACCAAGTCAGTTTGGTTAGTACAGGTACTGCAGATAGTCCAGTAATTATTCAAGCAACAGCATTACAAAATGCAAGCTATTATATGATTACTAAGAACGATGAAGATTACTTCATGATTGGCGACGATGACTTGGATAAACCAGTTGAAGATTACACTCCAATTCTTTGGAATAATGAAATGCGTGCTTTTACAGGTTGGGGAAAACAATCAGGAAGCACCATCAATGATAATTACACAGGCGGTACCAATGGTGGTAGTTTTGAAATGAGTTCATCAAACGATGCATTTAAATTAAAACAAGATAGTATCACTTCGACAACAGGTTGGAATGGCGCAGAATATAAACACAGTTTTGGTAAATCAGCACAAGACTTTGCATCCACATTTAAAATACATGTTAATCAAAAAAATAAAGGCTCTACACATTGTGCCCAATATTTATATGATACAGATAATCGCCTAATTGCAAGTATCGGTTATAGAAATGCTAGAGCAAGCCAAGCAATTGGAAGTATTGTAATTACACTATTTGACCAGTTAGGTCAACAAAAGAAAATATATGAATATACAAATCTGCCTATGTTTTATAAATGGGAAGATATTGTTTTATATATGCGTTTAGAACGTGTAGGTACTACATTTAAAATCAAAACTTGGAAGTATAAAGAGCTCGATTATCCTAAACGTGTGATTCCAGTCGATGTAAACGAAAAACAATGGGAAGATAGTGGTAAATTTTATCAACGTCCTATCGCAGCAGTAAGTGTTTATATTGCAAAGAATGGTAGTTATAATCACATGCCTACGTACGTTTTAGGTAGTTATACTCATGAGAAGTTACCTAAACCACCTAAAGCACGTGACATGATAATCAAAAAAGGTGATGTGATTAACATTAATACACAAGATAAAACTGTGACGATTAATGAAGATCCGTCACTTGATTTAAAAACATTTGGTAGCGATTTCTTTAATATCAATAGCGGTTATAACGAATGTATCATCTATCCAGAAAAGACTTTTGATACTACCGTTTATTGGCAAGATAGATATTTATAAGGAGGTGACGAATTGAAACATACAGGCATTCATATTTTAGATTTTAATGACAAAATTATTGATTATATTAGTCGTGATGACGGCGCATTATTAAATGCAGTGATGAGTACCAACGCCGAAGAAAAATCAGAAACATTCGATTTCACAATGTTAAATGATCGAGCTGAACATTTGCGTGAACGTAATCGTATTATTGCACAAGATAATAATGGTGTTTATCGTGAGTTCATTATTTCTCATGTGGTAGATAACTTTGATGGTACAACTGATGTAGAAAGTAATGCTTCATATTTAGAAGATATCGATAAATCACGTCCAATTAAACCCGGGAAATATAGTTCGTATAGCACTTCTCAAGCCTTGAATGAGACGCTACGTAATACTGGTTGGGAAATGTCAGATGACACTGAACATGGTGGTATGAGAACAACATCATGGACATCTTATTCAACACCATATGAAGTTATCAACATGTTATGCACAACATACGGTATGGTGGCAGAATACTATATAGAACTTGGTTCTCATACGGTAGAACATAGATATGTAACGTTAAAGAAACCAGTTAGTCTATTTAAAGGTAAAGAAATTACTAAAGGTAAAGATTTAACAGGAATGACACGTACCGTTGATATGTCAGAAGTACGGACTGCATTATATGCGATTGGTCCTGAAAACGACACTGGACAACGATTAGAAAAAATAGTTACAGATGATGACGCTCAGGCACAGTTTGGATTGCCTGGGCGTTACTTATGGAGTGTGTATGAACCAGAATCAGACGATAGCAATATGACTGATGAGCGTTTAACCACGCTTGCTAAAACTGAACTTAACAAGCGTAATAAATCGGCAATCAGTTATGAAATCACTTCTACAGATATTCATAGACACTATCCAGAAATGGTTGTATCCCTCCACGACACAGTACGTATTAAAGATAGAGATTTCAGACCACCGCTTTATATAGAAGCAGAAGTCATCGGCGTTGATTACAACTTACTCACTGATGAAAGTAACTATAAATTCGGCAACGTAGTTGAATATGAAGAAAATAACTTAAGAGATATATTCAATAAAAAACTTGCCGATATAAGTAAGAAATTGAATGATAATGTGAGTAATGTTAATACGATTGTTAAAGATGCAGTAGCAGGCCAATTAGAATACTTTGAACGTAAGATATTTAAACAAGATACGCCACCGGAAAATCCGGTTAACGATATGCTTTGGTACGATACGAGCAATCCAAATGTTGCAGTATTAAGACGATATTGGAACGGTGAATGGTTAAATGAAACTGTAGATGATGTTGAGAAAATTGGTGGTGTAACTAGGGAAAAAGCACTATACGATAGCATAAAAAATGCTTTTGAAAATCTATCAATCCAACATGCCAAATTAATGGATGAAACTTATGCGGTATTAAATAACGAATATCTCATTGATACAGATTTAAAAACAAAATTACAAACTGAATTAAATAATGTTGATGGTATCTATCAAAAAATCAATAGTGATTTAGGTTCTATCACAAGTGATACTGCCACTATAGGTACATTAATAGATATTCAAAGTCAATTTAGTTCTTATCGACAAAAGTTACAAAACTTGTATAAAGCTATGCGTAACGCTCAAATATCTGCAGATAAACGTTTGAAATTACTTCAATCACAATACACTGATGAGAAATTTAATGACGCATTGAATAAGGTAGCTAGTAAGTTTGGTCTAACTGTTGATAGTAATAACAATATGGTTGGCACACCGAATGTGATTGAAAAGGCAATACAAGCCTCACGAGAAGATACTGCCGAGCAATTAAAAAGTTATGTAAAGAGTATGGATTATCAAACTGATAAGAACGGCATTGTCGAACGTTTAGATAGCGCAGATAGTGAACGTAAACAGTTAAATAATTTAATTAGCGATAAAGTGAGCTTGAGTGAGTACAAGAATATGGCTATTGGTACAAGAAATTTAATTGCTAATAGTGATTTTTTAGCGGGATTAACATATTGGCGAAATGTTGGAGCTACTACACCCGCAAATTCTTATGATACAACTCTTACAGATATGCCAAATGGTTTTACTAGTGTGGCAGTGTATGAAAGTAACGACGCTTCAAAAGAAAAAGGGATAGCTCAAGACAACTTATCTCTTGAGATCGGTAAAGAGTATGTATTGAGTGCTTGGGTTAAAATTTTAAATGGCGCACCGACATTCAGGTTGCAAGCAGGTAAAACGAAATGGATTAATCAAAATTTTGAAGGCAATAACACATGGCAAAGATACGAGTTTGTATTTACTGCTTATGAATCGCCAATGAACATCTATATTTTAAAACCTAATAACATAGTAGACTCTAAAGTTGCTATTACCGGAGTTCAACTCGTTCAGGGTAATAAAAATACGGATTGGAAAGCTTCAGATAAAGACACCGACACAAAACTAACCAACATGACGACCTCTATTACACAAAATGGTCAAGATATTCAACAAAGAGCGACTAAAGAAGAATTTAATGCTAGTAAGAAAACGTTAAGCAAAACAATTAGTGATTTCACAAACAACGTCGCAACAGGTATGACCTTTACTTACGACAAAGACGGTGCCATTCAGAACATGAATATCGGTCAAGATGGCATTAAATTGAAAGGCGATAAAGTCGATATCACAGTGAATAAAGACTTTAATGTGACAACACAGAAGTTAGACAACAAAGTTGGTAAAGATGAAATTGTAAATAGACTTAACCTTTCAAATGAGGGTTTAAATATAGATGTAAACAAATTAGGTATTCGTGGTGGAGATGATAAGACCTATCTTACTATCCAAAATAAACGTATTTTATCTAAAGGTTATTTCACTAGAACTTGGGCGAACGTAACAGACACATCAAATTTAACGGTTGGTATTAGAGATGGTTATATTATGGCTTCAAATGAAGATACAGGATATAACTTATATATGACAGAAAAAGGTTTGTCCACAATGATGAGTGGTGCAGGAGATGAAACTGCAGGAACGTTAGAGTTTCATTCAACTAAGTATAATGATCGTTCGAGAGGTGTTAGATTACATTCGACTTATGGAGCTGTAGCATTAGAGAGTGATTATAGTAGAATAATTCTTAACTCTAACCTAACTGTTAATATTGAAAGTAATTCCGGTTCTGTTTATGTTAGACCGATGAAAGATAACAGAACAGGTACCAATGAGTTTAGATTTTGGGTTAAAAATAATGATACAGGAGCCGATACCGATGGTGTTTTATCCTATGGTTTGATCACTGGTACGAATAATAGTCCTTATGACTTTGGTTCGGGTATCAGATTTGATAAATCGCCAAAAACGAATTATGTATACGCAACTGATAAAGATGGAAATATTGGCTCAGGAGACTTCTATGCTAGAGCTTTATTAGGTGATTGGTTTGCTAAAAGTTCAAACTTATATGCTTGTGTCGATGACAAGTTAAGAATAACTAATAAATTAAGTTACAATAACGGAAATCCTAATTATAGAGATTTACAATGTAGAGATATCCAATCTAATTCAATAAGACTTAATGATACGAATGGTAAAGACTTTTATATTGGGGTGTCATCAAACGAATTACGTGTAACGAACAATTTATTTTGGAATGGTGGAGACACTGGGTATAAACCGGTTAGAGCAAGTGACTTTATTAAAGCCTCAAGTGAGAAGTATAAAAAAGAAATTCAAGAATGGAATTATGACGCATTATCAGTGTTGAGCAACGAACTAAAACTCTATAGTTATAAGTATAAAGATGATGAAAAAGAAGTAATTCATCATGGCCCTGTTATTGGAGATAACTATGATACCCCAGTCGAATTTATACTACAAGATGGCGTTAACACTAACGAAATGTTGTCATGGTCTTTAAGAGCGATACAACAATTAAACGAAAAAGTTGAGAAACTGGAGGAACAAATCAATGAAAGATAACAATAACAATCAATTACAAGCTAATCCACAACTAACAATAGACTTTCTAACACAGGAAGCGGCAAGACTAATGCAAGAAAACGCAATGTTAAAAGCAATCATTCAAGAACAAAATGAAAGTGCGGAGGAAGAGTAATCCTTAGCACTATTTTTATACAAAATTTTAGGAGGTCATTAAAATGGCGAATGAAGTAGTAAATAAAAAAGAAAATTATATTTTAGTACAGGTAGATGAAAAAGGTGTAGAAACTGCGTTAAGTATTGATTATCGTGGACAATTCTTCCCAAGTGTTAATACATCATCTGCTTATAAGGTTGTAGAAAAGGATAAAGCAGATAAGTTAGCTTCAAGATTAAATGCATTGAATGAATTAAATCATGAATTTGGTATAGTTCAAGAATTAATGACAATTAAAGTAGCTAAAGAAATTATAGATATTAATTATACAGAGGAACCACAAGTTTAATGCTTGTGGTTTTATTTTTGTAAACAGAGAGGTGCTAAATTGAAAAAGACTTATTTTGATTATATCCATAAAGTTATTTTATACATGGGGTTTGGACTACTTATGTTCGAAAGAGGTTTCTTTTGGGCAAAAGAACAAGAAGATATATTAGACGATTCAAAGTTCTATGTAGCACTTCATAACATCATGCCTATTTGGGTATGGGGAATTCTTGGTATGGTATTTAGTTTAATGTTGATCATCGCTCCTTTTTTCTTACCTAAAAGAGAAATGAATAATACTTTTAATTATTTAATTATGTTGGGTGGTGCAGGTAATGGTTTGTTCTACTTCTTAATGACATCGGCAAGTATATTTCATGCTATTAATTGGCTTACACCATTGCAATTTTCCACACTTGCAGTGCTAAATTTTATAATTTGTGTGCTTGGAGTGATAGGCATTGTCCGAAAACGATGAAAAATATGTATTGCGACACGAATGGGAACGTAACACAGGTAAGATATATGAAAGAATCAACGAGAACGATAGAAAACACACAGAGGCAATTAGTAGTTTGAATAACAAAGTGGATAAACAAACGGTAATTCAAGAACAAACCTATGAATCACAAAAGAAACAAGAAAGTCATTTAGAAAAGATTAGTGATAAAATGACAGATTTTGTATCAGAAGTTAACGACTTGAGGTATGAAGTTAAAGGTCACGACGAACAAATAAAAAGTTTCAGTCAAATATTAACTAAAAAACAAACATTCAATGTAGGTATAGCTACTGCAATTGTAACAGGTATATTTGGTTTATTATCTGCAGCAATTGGACTAGCACCTATATTATTTAAGTAAAGTCGGCGCTATGCGTCGGCTTTTTATTTTTAAGGAGTTGAAGTAATGGAAAATGTATTAAATTTAAATGATTCAAATGATGGTAACCGTATTAAACAAGGTGACCTATCACACATGAGATACATCTTAACTGATTCTAACAATGATGATTTAAAGCTTAACGATAAACCTGCAAAAGTTTACTTAACTGATTCGACAGGTGTCAAATATATCTACGATACGACAGTTAAGCAATCAGACAATGCTTATGTGTGCGATGTAGTGATTAATCAAATCATACCTGCAGGCACATATACATTAGAAATATGGGTCGATAATCGCTATGTATTCCCGTCTGATACTAAAACAAAAATACAAGTGACTGAGAGTGTCATTGGTCGTCAGATAGTTAATGTAGAAACACATAACTTATGGGACGAGATTTTAGAATACGGAGTTAAGAATGGCATGTTTAAACAAGACAGTGGTTCTGATTTCGTTATAGGCAATCAACCACCTACTGATAAAAATAAAATTTGGATAGATACGGGAGTGACTAAATAATGGAAGGTATGACAAATGGCGTTTTAAAATTTTATGATGAGAAAACAGAAAATTGGGTAGTAGTTGAAACAGAGCCAATCGCAGAGAAAGTCGTAGAAATTATGCGTGATGATTGGTTATCACATAAAGGGCAACTTGAATGTTGGTTGTTGAAATATACAACTGAAGATGATGAAAATGTACCCGAACCAATTTATGTAGCTTTATTTGTCGATAGTGAATCAGTTAAAAACTATGACAAAGATACATTAGAATATTTCTTTAAGGATTATATTAATAATTTATCAAACAAGAAAAATTTCAAACTCAACAACTTTATTAAAGAAATGGAAGATACAAAAGTGGTTTTACCACAACAATTTAATGTAGAAATCAATATGCACATTAACGACCCGGAAATGACAATGCTTTTAAAAGAACATAATAATATCACTGATAACTCAACTGTTACTGATGTGTTAATCAATAATACAGGTTCACTCATTGCAAGCTACATTTACAATGGACATGCAATTCCAGAAAAACAATACACTCACAAAGCTAACCTTTAAGGTTGGTTTTTTATTTTACTCAAAAGGAGATAATCAAATGACTTCAGATAAATTAAAACAATATATTGGCTTATTTGGTGGTATGTTAGGGGCTTTATACCTTGCATTAAAAGCAAGTGGAATCGAAGTTCCTTTTTTAATGCCCGATAAATTAGACGCATGGCAAAACTTCGCTACGTCAATAGTACCTTTTGTAATTGCGATATATGGCGTCTATAAAAACACATATATTATTCACTCGCATTCAAAAGCGCAAGAAGAATACTTAAAAGAAAATAATTTAAAATAGGAGTGTTATCAATGGCTACAGAGAATTGGAAAGGTGTTAAAGTAAGATATCAATTACTAACAAAAGGAACGCGCCGATATGGCGAAACAATGGATGGTGGAAAACCACAATTCATCGTTGCACATGATACTGGTAATATTAGTACAACTGCTCAATCGAATGTGACCTATTATGAAAACACTTATAATATACCTTGGAATAACGTAGCTAGCGCTCATATATTCGTTGACGATAAAGAATGTATCATTTGTATACCAACAACAGAGAAAGCTTGGCACGTGCTTTATGACGCGCCTACAGATAACATTTGGTACAACAAAGACGCTAACGATGTAGCGATAGGTGTTGAAATATGTTATTTCAGTGATAGAGAACGTAGTAGAAAAGCATTAGATAACGGCGCTAGAGTATTAGCATATCTTGCAGAGTATTGGCATATTGATTACAAAACTAGAATGCCAGGACATCAAGATATTCAAGCTGATAAACAAGATCCAGGCAATGCATTAGAGGCGTCGGGATATGGTAGAAATACATCAAATCTTGATAAGTTAGTAGCTAAATACTACAAACAAAACGTAAAAGTTAAAGCTACACCAGTGAAAGTAGAAAAAGGCTCGACATCATTTACACGTGAAGAATTCGTAAAATGGTTAAAATCTACAGTAGGTAAACAATATGATTATGATTTATACGCTGCTTTTCAATGTGTTGATTATGCAAACGTAGGTTGGGACAAATTATTTGGTCATGGTCTTAAAGGTAATGGAGCGAAAGATATTCCTTTTAATGCTTATAATAAAGATAAGTTTAAAAATGAGGCTACAGTATATAAAAACACACCTAGTTTTTTAGCTAAACCAGGCGATTTAGTCGTTTGGGGAGAACAAATGGGCGATGGTTGGGGTCATGTAGCTTGGGTCGTTGAGGCTACACTTGACTACATCGTTGTACTTGAGCAAAATTGGCTAGGTGGTGGTTGGACAAGTGGACCAATCAATAATGGAACTGGTTGGGAAACGGTCACACGTCGTAAACACGAATACGACACACAAATGTGGTTTATACGTCCTAAATTTAGTAACAAGAAAGCAGAATCTAAATTACTCAAAAAATCAAAAGAGAAAAAGAAAGAAAAACAGATCACATGGAATTGGAAGGGTAGATTTACTACTAATACAACAATCAAAGTAAGACGTAGTCCAAGCTTGAAGGGGTCTGTAGTTCCGAGTTCTGATTGGTTGTTATCTAATCAATGGGTAGACTTCGTTAGTATTACAAAAAAAGATGGCTATTGGTGGGCGAAATTCAAATATCCTACTAATCCATCATCAGGTTATTTCTACTGTGCATTATGTAAGATAACGGATAAGCAAGAAAGAATTAAAAAAGAGAAGTATTGGGGTTCCATTAAGTGGAAATAATATGTTACATTATATACATGGATTTCAATCCAGTTTAGTTATAAGATGTTTTAGATAGTTACTTTTTTCTCTATTCAGAGGTAGTCGTGGGGACTACCTCTTTTTTTGTGTAAAAAATAGTAATGTGATTTCGTTAAGTGGAAATAATATGTTATGCTATTTATGGATTTCAATCCAGTTTAGTTATAAGATATTTTATATTCATATTTTTTCTCTTTTTAGGGCAGCCCTTTCGGCTGTCCTATTTTTTTGTTAAAATGTAAATGGGTACCAACAAGTCCTTTGGATTTCGCTTGGGAGACACTGGCAAGGGGTAGTCCTAGTGACTGCCCTGTTTTTTTGTGTTATGATGTACATTACATGCTATAAAATTATCAATGCTGTTTTAAATTCATGAATTGTTATGTTCCTAATAACCACCTATGCATGTCACTGGGTGGTATTATTATGTTACAATATGAGAACATGCATCAAAATTATGAAACGACAGAAATTTCAAAAACTGAAAAATCCATCTAACCGTCTATGCATGCCACTGGACGGTTTTTTTATTTGACTTTATATAAAACAATGTGTATTATTATGGTTAGAAAGAGATGTGTATGTTTGCTGACAATTAATGTATAACTTGATACGTTATTATCAGTTTTTGTAGGGCGGTCTTAAAGATCGTCCTTTTTTAGTTCTAATATAATTGCTAAACGCGTTATAATTAACTACAAATTGCGGTACATATTTGAGGAGTGTACTTGAGGTAACTGTTGCGACGGTTGCCTTATTTTTTATGCCTAAAAAATGTTGCCAAATGGCAAAATAATTGTTGACTTATTGCCAGTTGGCAATTATAATATAAATATAAAGTAATCGAGGAGGAAAAATAAAATGTTAAATATATATTCTGAATTTAAACAATGGGCTAAAGAAAGCAGTAAATGGTTTATGGATACAAAAGATTGGTTTAAATTCGAGACGGAAAATAAAAGTTTCTATGTGTTCCCTGCAGATAACGGAGATACTATTGAGATTGAAACTTATGAAAAAGGCGGTTCTTTCGTAGGTTCAAGTAGAAACCTACCTGCAGTTTCTTGGGCTATCAATTACACTAAAGAAATGGAGAACGAATAATGAGAAAAGAAATTCGAGATCTATTGAATAGCAATATCACATCATATGAGATTTCAAAAGAAACGGGTGTTTCTAATTCTGTAATATCCAGATTAAGAAATGGTGAACGTGAAATCGGCAAAGTTACACTTGAAACAGCCGAAAAATTATATGAATACGAAATGGATCGAATTGAAATGAATAAATTAACTTATGTAGTAGATATGCACAAACAAGATAAGACCTTAGAAATTATTACAAAAGAAGGAGAAAGTTTCTACTTGTATGAAATTAGTCCACAATGGTTTGATAAAAAAGATTACATTCTTGAATTAATTAAAGATGAAGATTTAAATTTGCATTTCGATGGCGAAGAAATCGAAGAACCAACACAATTTGATTACACAATTCAAGAGGTAAAAGACGAGTTAAATAACTTATAATATGTTATAATATACCTTACGATAACGTCTTATCGATACTATATTCTACTAGTCACGTTCATAAGAGCGTGGTTTTTTGTTTATATAAATGTTAAGATTGTTTCTGGAGCCCCCAGCTCCAAATTTCTTTAAGCATTTAGTGTTTTTTAGCCACGTTCTTTGTGAGCGTGGTTTTTTATATGTATAATATGTTACAATTTTATACGGAGTTCCCCAACTCCATAATTGCTTACATTCAACAGTTATCTTCTGCCACACTCTTAATTGAGTGTGGTTTTTTATTTAGGGACTCGGGTCCCTAAAAAGTCCCTAAAAATTGGTTTTATATGGTGTGTTATTAATAGACAAAATAAAAAGAACCCCGTCGTTATGGGATTCTTAATTTTAAAAAGTGTTTAATTTTTGGTTATTAGCGTCCTGGGAGGGATTCGAACCCCCGACCGATGGCTTAGAAGGCCATTGCTCTATCCAGCTGAGCTACCAGGACATTTTTTAACACAAGAATTATTATAGCTAAATAATCAGTAATTAGCAATAGCTATGTTATAAAAAATGTTTATATTTTTCACTATAGTAGTGTTATTAAACATAAAATCAACTTAATGATCAATAAGTTAAAGGGACAAGGACTATTAAATTGAATGCAATTCAGTTTAGTGTGCCTAACTGTTCAATTTTGTAAGCGATTTTACAGTTTTGAGTTCTAATTGTCTAATTAAGAACAAATCTCCAAATAATTGCGTACAAGTTATATAGTATAGATAACAAAACGATAGATAAACAACACGATATCAATGACAACAGTTTTTGAAAGTAACTTTTGAACAATAAATATTAAGGAGTGTTTATCGTGGAAGGTTTAATCAAAGCAATTAAAGATACTGTTGAAGCTGGCGTTAATAACGACGGCGCAAAATTAGGAACAAGCATCGTAGGCATTGTAGAAAACGGTGTAGGTGTGTTAAGTAAACTATTCGGATTTTAATTATAAAAATATCTAAATAAAGGGAGTTTTGAATTATGACAAAATTAGCAGAAGCAATCGCAAACACAGTACAAGCGGCACAAGGACATGACGGCGCAAAATTAGGAACAAGCATTGTAAGCATCGTAGAAAACGGTGTAAGTGTATTAGGTAAATTATTCGGATTCTAAGTCGAAACTAAAAAATCATAAACAATAAAGAAGATTATATATTATGACAAAATTAGCAGAAGCAATCGCAAACACAGTGAAAGCAGCACAAGGACATGACGGTGCAAAATTAGGAACAAGCATTGTAAGCATCGTAGAAAACGGTGTAAGTGTATTAGGTAAATTATTCGGATTCTAAGTCGAAACTAAAAAATCATAAACAATAAAGAAGATTATATATTATGACAAAATTAGCAGAAGCAATCGCAAACACAGTGAAAGCAGCACAAGGACATGACGGTGCAAAATTAGGAACAAGCATTGTAAGCATCGTAGAAAACGGTGTAAGTGTATTAGGTAAATTATTCGGATTCTAAGTCAAAACTAAAAAACTAAAAAAATCATAAACAATAAAGGAGATTATATATTATGACAAAATTAGCAGAAGCAATCGCAAACACAGTGAAAGCAGCACAAGGACATGACGGCGCGAAATTAGGAACAAGCATTGTAAGCATCGTAGAAAACGGTGTAAGTGTATTAGGTAAATTATTCGGATTCTAAGTCAAAACTAAAAAACTAAAAAAATCATAAACAATAAAGGAGATTATATATTATGACAAAATTAGCAGAAGCAATCGCAAACACAGTACAAGCGGCACAAGGACATGACGGCGCAAAATTAGGAACAAGCATTGTAAGCATCGTAGAAAACGGTGTAGGTGTATTAAGTAAATTATTCGGATTCTAATTAATTTAACTATCATTGACCAGGGCAAGCGCTCTGGTCTTTTTTTGTTTAATAAGCAATGTTATGAAAAGTTTGTTATTGTAAATAGAGAATATATGGAACAAGGGAGATTTCAATGACATACCAAACAATATTATTAGACTTTGACGATACGATAGTTGATTTTTATGATGCAGAAGAAAAAGCATTTTACAATATGGCTAAACATTTTAATCACTATCCAACAAAAGATGATTTTTATCATTTTAGAGAGGTGAACCAATCACACTGGGAGGCATTTCAAAAAAATAAGTTAACTAAAGAAGAAGTATTAACACAAAGATTTGTAAATTATTTTAAAGATTATCAAATAGAGGTAAACGGTAAACTTGCTGATCATATATTTAGAGATGAATTAGCTAAAGCAACACCAAAATTCTTTGATGATACTTTAGAAACGATAGAAGATTTAAGGAAAAATCATAATATATACATCGTAACGAATGGTGTGACAGAAACGCAACAACGTCGTATAGCCCAAACAACATTTAACGAAACATTAAATGGTATATATATTTCAGAACAAACAGGTTATCAAAAACCAATGCCAGAATTCTTTGATTACATATTTAAAGAAATTGGTGAACAACATAGAGAAAGCGCAATAATAGTAGGTGATTCATTAACATCTGATATTTTAGGTGGCTATAATGCACAAATAGCAACGTGTTGGTTTAACTTAAGAGGTAAAGAAAATCAAACATCGATTCAACCTGATTATGAAATTAAATCACTTAAAGAGTTAATTGATATTGTTGAATAGATATAAGTAAATAGCTGGAAATAAGTTTGATTAAAAAGACACGAAGTTGATTCAATATAAAATCATCTTCGTGTCTTAAGTTTAATATAAATAGTCTAATGTATATTTATTTCTTTATGGTTGCCATATTAAAACATCGTGGCCTTCAGGATTCTTAGCATTAACATCTGTGAAGCCTTGATTTTCAAAATATGATTTTGAGTTATTTCTTGCAATGGCTTTAATAGGAAGATTAAATGATTTCGCAAAATCGATTAATTGTTTAGAATAACCTCTGTTTTGATATTTTTCTAATACTTCTAATTTCCATAATAATAAATAATCATCACAATCTGGGAAGTAAGATTCTTCTACTTCTCCTTTATTCAATAAAGCCATTCGTGCAGCTAATTTGTCACCAACAAATATGCCATAAAATGGCGAGTCAGAACTTGCGTCAATCATTTGTCCATTAAATTCTTCAACCATATAAAGATCTTTATTACCAAATTCTCTGAAGTCTTCAAATAACTCATCAGTTTTGTAGTTAATTTCTAATCTTTTTACGTCACTCATCATCTTGTCCCCCTTTATATCTTTCTTATATTATACCTTAAACTATATGTTCTTTTCATTGATTTATACTTTATACCAAAAATGAAATATTAAATATCATACATTGCTATTTAATGAAAATTAAGTTATTCAAACATTTTATAAGCCGTAAAATTGTCAGAAGTGAGTATAGTCTTTATACTATATTAGGAATAGTGATACTTAAGGAGAAAAACAATGGACTGTAAAATAGTAAAATTAAACAATGATGATCAGTTTATTTCCAAAATAATAAATAGTGATGATAAGCTCATGCAATTTTACCAATTTGATGCGATGTCAAAAGAGAGTTACAAAATAAAAATGAATGCATCTCCAAATGGTAGAGAAAAGAAGCTTGCTAAAGTGATTCAATCTTATATGAAAGATTTAACAATGACAGATCAACAAGAAGCACATATTACATCATTAGCTAATGGTGCTAAAGTTGTCTTTGGGGGACAACAAGCTGGTTTATTTGGTGGGCCTTTATATACAATCCATAAAATATTTTCACTCATCACTTTGAGTCAACAATTGACGAAAGAATATCAACAAACGGTAGTGCCAGTTTTCTGGATTGCAGGAGAAGATCATGATTTTGATGAAGTGAATCACACTTATGCATTTAACTCACAAGAAGCACAATTGCATAAAATTAAATACCACACAATGACACCACCGGAAAGTAATGTTTCACGTTTTAATCCAGATCAATCGCAAATGATTGAAGTATTAAACGATTATTTTAGACAGTTAAGAGAAACGGAACATAGCAAAGACATATATCAAATGTGCATCAATATCATTAAAAAATATTCTAATTGGACAGATATGTTTAAAGTGCTATTACATGAAATATTTAAGGATTATGGCGTCCTATTCATTGATGCACAAAATCACGCATTAAGACAATTAGAAAAACCGCTTTTAAAAGAAATGATATTAAAACATCAAGACATTGATGATGCATTTAGAAATAATCAACATCAAACTTTAGAAAATGGTTTTTCACAAATGATACAAACCGATACCAATGTTCATTTGTTTTTACATGAAGATGGTATGCGCCAATTATTAACGTATCAAGATGGTGTATTTCAGTTAAGTAAGTCGACACGAACATATAATCAACAACAATTGTTGGATATTTTAGAGCATGAGCCTGAAAGATTTTCAAATAATGTAGTTACTCGACCAATAATGGAAGAGTGGTTATTTAATACAGTGGCGTTTATTGGTGGCCCTAGTGAAATTAAATATTGGGCAGAACTACATGATGTATTCCAACTCTTAAATATAGAGATGCCGATTGTATTGCCTAGACTACGAATCACGTATTTATATCATCGAACGCAGAAACTATTGAATCAATATCATCTTCAATTGGAGCATGTCATTTCAAATGGAATTGAAGAAGATAAACAGAAATTTATACGCGAGCAAGCCTCTGAGAACTTCTTAAATGAAATAGAACAGATGAAACATCAACAGGAAAAGTTATATCAATCCTTATTTAATGAAGTGAAAGGGAACGCGAATAATGAAAATTTAGTAACTAAAAATAATGAGATTCATCAAAGACAATATGATTATTTGAAAAAACGTTACCTATTAAATATTGAACGTGAGAATGATATTAGCATGAGACAATTTAGAGAAATTAACAACCATCTCCATGCAATGGGAGGATTACAAGAAAGAATATGGAATCCACTTCAAATTATGAATGATTTTGGGAAAGATGTGTTCAACCCCTCCACCTATCCACCACTTTCTTACACTTTTGATCATATTATAATAAAAGACTGATATAACAGGGATTAAGCCCGCTTTATCTAAATGATAAGGCGGGTATTTTTTTATAAAATCAAATATTTTGAACTATTTTTACATAATTAGTGGAGGATAGTGGGGAGATGTGGTAAATTATAGATAAGGTGAGGTGAGAAAAAATGTTCATGGGAGAATACGATCATCAATTAGATACAAAAGGACGTATGATTATACCGTCCAAGTTTCGTTATGACTTAAATGAACGTTTTATTATCACCCGAGGCCTTGATAAATGTTTATTCGGCTATACTTTAGAAGAATGGCAACAGATTGAAGAGAAGATGAAAACCTTACCTATGACAAAAAAAGACGCTCGTAAATTTATGCGTATGTTCTTCTCTGGTGCTGTTGAAGTAGAGTTAGATAAACAAGGGCGTATTAATATTCCACAGAATTTGAGGAAGTACGCCAACTTAAATAAGGAATGTACAGTAATAGGCGTTTCAAATCGTATAGAGATTTGGGACAGAGAAACTTGGAATGATTTCTACGAAGAATCAGAAGATAGTTTCGAAGATATTGCTGAAGATTTAATAGATTTTGATTTTTAAATTGGAGGTATGACAGTGTTTCATCATATAAGCGTAATGTTAAACGAAACCATTGATTATCTAAATATAAAGGAAGATGGTGTGTATGTTGACTGTACGTTAGGTGGAGCAGGACATGCCCTATATTTACTAAATCAATTAAGTGATGAAGGTAGACTTATTGCAATTGATCAAGATTTAACCGCAATAGAAAATGCTAAAGATGTTCTAAAAGAACACTTACATAAAGTCACTTTTATACACAGTAATTTTAGAGAATTAACACAAATATTAAATGAATTAAACATTGAAAAAGTTGATGGTATTTACTATGACTTGGGTGTTTCAAGCCCTCAATTAGATGTACCAGAAAGAGGTTTTAGTTATCATCACGATGCGAAATTAGATATGCGTATGGATCAGACACAATCATTGTCCGCGTATGAAGTGGTAAATGAATGGCCATATGAAGCATTGGTGAAAATTTTCTACCGTTATGGTGAAGAAAAGTTTTCTAAACAAATCGCAAGAAGAATTGAAGCGAATAGAGAAAAGCAACCTATAGAAACAACATTAGAATTAGTAGAAGTTATCAAAGAAGGTATTCCTGCTAAAGCACGAAGAAAAGGCGGGCACCCTGCTAAAAGAGTGTTCCAAGCAATTCGAATTGCAGTTAATGACGAATTGTCTGCATTTGAAGATTCGATTGAACAAGCAATTGGATTAGTGAAAGTTAACGGACGCATATCTGTGATTACATTCCATTCATTAGAGGATAGATTGTGTAAGCAGATGTTTCAAGAGTATGAAAAAGGACCTGATGTGCCTAGAGGGTTACCAGTGATTCCAGAAGCATATACTCCGAAATTAAAACGCGTTAATCGAAAACCTATTACAGCAACAGATGAAGATTTAGACGACAATAACCGAGCACGAAGTGCGAAACTACGTATTGCAGAAATATTAAAATAAGGAGTAATTCAACATGGCTGTAGAAAAAGTTTATCAACCATATGATAATGCAACACAAACCAGTGTTCCAAAAAGACAACCGCAAACCTCTCCACAAAAGCAAACCGTTAAACGTAAAGTTGTCGTTCAACTTACGAAATTTGAGAAGATTTTATACATAACACTAGTCTCTGTTATTGCTATGATTAGTATTTATATGCTATCTTTAAAAATGGATGCGTATGATACGCGAGGAAAAATTGCAGATTTAGATCATAAAATCGAACAACAATCTAGCGAAAACAGCGCCTTAAAATCTGAAATTAAGAAAAATTCTTCATACGAACGCATTTACGACAAGGCTAAGAAGCAAGGGATGAGCCTCGAGAACGATAATGTAAAGGTAGTGCGTAATAATGGCGAAACGAAAAATTAAAATTAAAAAAAATAAAATAGGGGCAGTCCTACTAGTTGGTTTATTCGGACTGCTCTTTTTTATATTGGTTTTAAGGTTTTCATACATAATGATCACTGGACACTCGAATGGTCAAGATTTAATTATGAAAGCCAACCAAAAGTATTTAGTAAATAACTCAGAGCAACCAGAACGCGGTAAAATCTATGATAGAAATGGTAAAGTCTTAGCCGAAGATGTTGAGAGGTATAAAGTTGTAGCAGTTGTCGACAAAAAGGCAAGTGAAAACAGTAAGAAACCACGACATGTTGTAGATAAAAAGAAAACAGCCAAAGAATTATCAAAAATTATTGATATGAAGCCAGATGAAATTGAAAAAAGATTAAATCAGAAAAAGGCCTTCCAAGTTGAATTTGGGCAAAAAGGTACTAATTTAACATATCAAGATAAAGAAAAATTAGAAAAGAAAAATTTACCAGGTATTACCTTATATCCTGAGACAGAAAGATTTTATCCTAATGGTAACTTTGCATCTCATTTAATAGGTATGGCTCAAAAGAACCCAGACACTGGAGAATTAAAAGGAGCTATGGGTGTTGAAAAAATATTCAATAGTTACTTAAACGGTACTAAAGGATCACTCAAATACATTCATGATATTTGGGGATACATTGCTCCGAATACCAAATCTGAGAAACAACCTAAACGTGGTGATGATGTTCATTTAACCATTGATTCAAATATTCAAGTATTTGTAGAAGAAGCGTTAGACGGTATGGTAGAACATTACAATCCTAAAGATGTCTTTGCGGTTGTTATGGATGCCAAAACTGGTGAAATTTTAGCATTTAGTCAAAGACCTACATTCAACCCAGAAACTGGTAAAGATTTTGGTAAAAAATGGGCGAATGACTTATACCAAAACACATATGAACCTGGTTCGACATTCAAATCATACGGATTAGCGGCAGCAATCCAAGAAGGTAAGTTCAAACCAAATGAAAAATATGAATCTGGACATAGAGATATTATGGGATCACGTATCTCCGACTGGAATAAAACAGGTTGGGGTAAAATTTCTGAAACGCTAGGATTCACATATTCTTCTAATACATTAATGATGCACCTACAAGATGAAGTGGGTACAGATAAAATGAAATCTTGGTATGAACGTTTTGGATTCGGTAAATCTACTAATGGTATGTTTGATGGAGAAGCTACCGGACACATTGCTTGGGAAAATGCATTACAACAAAAAACATCTGCATTTGGTCAATCAACGACAGTGACACCAGTGCAAATGATTCAAGCGCAATCAGCATTTTTCAATAATGGAAACATGTTGAAACCATGGTTTGTAAGTAGTATCGATAATCCTATTTCGAAAAAGAACTTCTATAAAGGTGAAAAATCTTATGCCGGTAAGCCAATTACTAAAGATACTGCTAGCAAAGTTGAAACAGAATTAGATAAGGTAGTTAATAGTGAAGATAGTCATGCTAAAAACTATCGTGTAGATGGTTATGATATCGAAGGTAAAACTGGTACAGCTCAAGTAGCAGATTCAGAAGGCGGCGGTTATGTTAAAGGTGAAAATCCATACTTTGTAAGCTTTATCGGTGATGCACCTAAGAAAAATCCTAAGGTTATTGTTTATGCAGGTATGAGCTTAGCACAAAAAAATGACCAGGAAGCTTATGAAATGGGTGTAAGTAAAGCCTTTAAACCAATAATGGAAAACACTCTGAAATATTTAAACGTTGGTAAATCTAAAGACAATGCTTCGAAAAATGACTTTAGCAAAGTACCTAATGTAGAAGGACAATCGATTGACAAAGCTAAAGATAGTATTAACGCTAAGTCACTTAAACCAGTTGTCATTGGTAATGGTAAAAAAGTTAAATCACAATCAGTAGACGCAGATACTAAAGCATTACCAAATAGTAAAGTATTGTTAGTAACTGATGGAGATTTAACTATGCCAGATATGAAAGGTTGGACTAAAGAAGATATTTTAGCATTCCAAGAGTTAACTAACATCAAAGTTAAAACAACTGGAAGCGGATTTGTTTCAAAACAATCAGTAACACAAGGCCAAAACCTTAAAAAATCGGACAACATTGAAGTGACACTTTCAGCTGAGTCGACTGACGGTACAACAGATGAAAGTAGTAAACAAACACTAGAAAAATCTAGTGATAAGAAAGATAAATCTAAGAAGAAAGATTCAAGCTCTAATTAAGACAACATAGATATTAAACATGAGAGGAAGAGATTGGGATTAAATTTATCCCGCTCTCTTTCTTAATATGTTGTGATTTAACATATAAAAATTGAACCAAAACTGATAAAATATTAAAGGTTATAGATTAAAAATACATATATTGATGTATGTAAATTGACGGATAAAAGAAAAGGAGATCATTATGATTTTTGTATATGCGATGTTATCGCTTCTAATAACTTTTGTACTTGTACCCATACTTATTCCAACATTAAAAAGAATGAAATTTGGACAAAGCATTCGTGAAGAAGGACCACAAAGCCATATGAAGAAAACGGGCACACCGACAATGGGTGGCTTAACATTCTTAATTAGTATTATTATTACTTCAGTAGTTGCCATTATTTTTGTGGATCACTCAAATCCCATCATTTTATTATTATTTGTGACACTTGGATTTGGTTTGATTGGTTTTATCGATGATTACATTATTGTAGTTAAAAAGAACAATCAAGGTTTAACAAGTAAACAGAAATTTCTAGCTCAAATTCTAATTGCAGTTATATTTTTTGTATTAAGTAACGTGTTTAACTTAGTTAACTTCTCAACAACATTACATATTCCGTTTACTGACGCTGGTATTCCTCTTTCATTTGCTTATGTTATCTTTATCATCTTTTGGCAAGTTGGATTTTCAAACGCAGTAAATTTAACAGATGGACTTGATGGTTTAGCAACAGGCCTATCAATTATTGGCTTTGCGATGTACGCGATTATGAGTTTTGTATTAGATGCACCTGCTATTGGTATCTTCTGCATTATCATGGTATTTGCTTTATTAGGATTTTTACCATATAACTTAAATCCAGCTAAAGTATTCATGGGTGATACTGGTAGCTTAGCACTTGGTGGTATTTTTGCTACAATTTCAATCGTGTTAAATCAAGAATTATCACTTGTATTTATTGGTTTCGTATTTGTAGTAGAAACATTATCAGTTATGTTACAAGTTGCATCATATAAATTAACTAAAAAACGTATTTTCAAAATGAGTCCTATTCATCACCATTTCGAATTATGTGGATGGAATGAATGGAAAGTTGTAACTGTATTTTGGTCAGTCGGTTTAATTACAGGTCTAATTGGCTTATGGATTGGAGTGCACTAAGATGCTAAATTACACAGGATTAGAAAATAAAGATGTATTAGTTGTAGGCTTAGCAAAAAGTGGTTACGAAGCAGCAAAATTATTGAGTAAATTGGGTGCGAAGGTAACAGTTAATGATGGTAAAGACTTATCTCAAGATGCACATGCTAAAGATCTTGAAGCGATGGGTATAAAAGTCGTAAGTGGTTCACATCCTACTTCATTACTAGATAATGATCCAATTGTTATTAAAAACCCAGGTATTCCTTATACTGTATCAATCATTGATGAAGCGGTTAAAAGAGGTTTGAAAGTATTAACTGAAGTAGAATTAAGTTATCTTATTTCAGAAGCACCGATTATTGCAGTTACAGGAACAAACGGTAAAACAACTGTAACTTCACTAATAGGGGATATGTTTAAAAACAGTAGACTTACAGGTAGATTGTCAGGGAATATTGGTTATGTCGCTTCGAAAGTAGCACAAGAAGTAAGTTCTAAAGAGTATTTAATTACTGAATTATCTTCATTCCAATTACTCGGTATAGAACAATATAAACCTCATATCGCGATTATCACTAACATTTACTCAGCACATCTAGATTATCATGAATCTCTTGAAAATTATCAAAATGCTAAAAAACAAATATACAAAAATCAAACTGAAGATGATTATTTAATTTGTAATTATCATCAACGACATCTAATCGAATCAGAAAATCTAAAAGCTAAAACATTATATTTCTCAACACAACAAGTTGTTGATGGCATCTATATTAAAGATGGATTCATAGAATATAAAGGCGTACGTATTATAAGTGTAGAAGATTTAGTTTTACCAGGGGAACACAATTTAGAAAATATTTTAGCTGCAGTGTTAGCAGCTATTCTTGCTGGCGTACCAATCAAAGCGATTGCAGATAGTTTAACTACATTCTCAGGTATAGAACATAGATTACAATATATCGGTACTAATAGAACAAATAAATACTACAATGACTCTAAAGCTACCAATACCTTAGCTACTCAATTCGCACTTAATTCATTTAATCAACCAATTATTTGGTTGTGTGGCGGATTGGACAGAGGTAATGAATTTGATGAGTTAATACCATATATGAAAAATGTCAGAGTGATGGTCGTATTTGGTGAAACACAAGAAAAATTTGCCAAGTTAGGTAATAGTCAAGGTAAATATGTCATTAAGGCTACAGATGTGCAAGATGCTGTAGATAAAATTCAAGATGTCATTGAACCTAACGATGTTGTATTATTATCTCCTGCATGTGCAAGTTGGGATCAATACAACACATTCGAAGAACGTGGTGAGAAATTCATAGAAAGTTTCCGTGCACACTTGCCATCATACTAAAAGGGCGTGAAATCATATGGACGGTAAAACAAATAAAAATAACCATAATAAGCAAACGAATCATGACGATAATCAAAACGATGATTTAAGTATGTTCCGTAGAAGTAACGACTTTAGAACAAGAAAAAGGAAGAAGTTTAAAGATAAAGTTGACGATGAGCAATCATTTTCATCGAGTCATGATCACTTTGACAAAGAGAACACTAATAGGGACAACCATATAATGGATTTTAACGATGATGAGGAGAGTCAGGTTCGTCAAAATGAACCGGATGACCAAAATCGTACGTATTCAGAATCTATGCAAACTTCTCAAGATTGGGACTCATATTCAGATGATTATCATGAAAATGAAAGTGACTTAGAGAAGAATGAAACGTCGGATGATTTAGGCCAAACATCACATAAGGCAAATGAAACTACTAAAAATAGAAATAAAAAATCTAAAGAGAATTGGTTTCAAAAGTTAACAGGAAAGACAAAGTCAACAGATAAGAAAGATGAATCTGGTTATAAACAACAAGATTATGATAGTAAGGTTACACAATTTAATTCACCTACATTAGAAGAAAAAAGAGCACAACGGCGACAACGACAAAAGAGAATTCAATACACAGTCATAACAGTATTGGTTTTACTAATCGTAGTATTTTTACTTTATATGTTTACACCATTAAGTAAAATATCTAACGTGAAAATTGAAGGGAATCATAATGTGAGTAAAAGTCAGATTAATAAAGCATTAGATATTAAGCCAAGTTCACGTATGTATACATTTAGTAAAAGTAAAGCAAAGAGCAGTTTAAAGGAAAAAGAATTAATTAAAGATGTTAAAATAACAAAAGTAATACCTAATACATTAGATGTAAAAGTAACTGAATATCAGGTCGTTGGCTTGGAAAAATCAAAAGACAACTATGTACCTGTGTTAGAAGATGGTAAAGAATTAAAAGATTATGACGGCGAAATTGCACATGACGTTCCTATTATCGATGGTTTCAAAGAAGATAAAAAAGAAAAGATGATACAAGCGTTATCTGAAATGTCACCTAAAGCTAGAAATTTAATTGCGGAAATAAGTTATGCACCAGATAAGAATAAACAAAATAGAATTAAAATATTCACAAAAGATAACATCCAGGTGATTGGTGACATTACGACGATTGCAGACAAAATGAAGTATTATCCTCAAATGTCAGAATCATTATCTCGAAGTGATTCTGGTGACTTGAAAACCGATGGATACATTGATCTTTCAGTTGGTGCATCGTTCATTCCATATAAAAATAGTACAGGTGCACAATCAGAATCTGAACAAAGTGTATCGCAAACATCACAGAAAGAAACGGATGCAAAAGAAGAACTTCAGAGTGTGTTAAATAAAATTAATAAAGATTCAAAAGAAAATAATTAAAAAATTTTGATATTAGTATGTGTTTATAGTTCACAAGCTAATCAACGTATTGTAAACTAAACATAGTGTATTTTAATAGTAACTTGTCAGGAGGTGCCTATCTATGGAGGAACATTACTATGTAAGCATAGATATTGGTTCATCAAGTGTTAAAACAATAGTAGGCGAAAAATTTCACAATGGAATAAATGTGATAGGTACAGGACAAACCTATACAAGCGGTATAAAAAATGGATTAATTGATGACTTTGATATTGCTAGACAAGCTGTCAAGGATACAATTAAAAAAGCTTCTATCGCTTCAGGTGTAGACATCAAAGAAGTATTTTTAAAATTACCTATCATTGGAACAGAAGTGTATGATGAATCAAATGAAATAGAATTTTATGAAGATACTGAAATTAACGGAACACATATTGAATCTGTACTAGAAGGTATTAGAGATAAAAATGATGTTCCTGAAACAGAAGTGATTAACGTTTTCCCAATACGATTCGTTGTAGATAAGGAAAATGAAGTATCAGATCCAAAAGAATTAATCGCAAGACATTCACTTAAAGTGGATGCAGGCGTTATTGCTATTCAAAAATCAATCTTAATTAATATGATTAAATGTGTTGAATCATGTGGTGTAGATGTATTAGATGTATATTCTGATGCATATAATTACGGATCAATTTTATCAGCAACTGAGAAAGAATTTGGTGCATGTGTGATTGATATCGGTGAAGATTTAACACAAATTGCCTTCTATGAACGTGGCGAATTAGTAGATGCAGATTCAATTGAAATGGCTGGTCGTGATATTACTGATGATGTAGCACAAGGTTTAAATACATCATATGACACAGCTGAAAAGATAAAACATCAATATGGACATGCATTTTATGATTCAGCTTCAAGTCAAGATGTATTCACAGTTGATCAAATTGATAGTGAAGAACATGTTCAATATACTCAAAAAGATTTAAGCGACTTTATTGAAGCAAGAGTTGAAGATATATTCTTCGAAGTTTTTGATGTTTTACAAGAATTAGGTTTAACAAAAGTTAATGGTGGTTTTGTTGTAACAGGTGGATCAGCTAATTTATTAGGTGTAAGAGAATTATTACAAGATATGGTTAGTGAAAAAGTGAGAATTCACACTCCGTCACAAATGGGAATCAGAAAACCAGAATTTTCATCTGCGATTTCTACTATTTCTAGTAGTATCACTTTTGATGAATTATTAGATTATGTTACAATTAATTATCATGATAATGAGGAATTTGAAGAGGAAGTTATCGAATCTGATGAAAGAGATACTGACTCTAAATCAAGCGGTTTCGATTGGTTCAAACGCAAATCGAACAAAATAGATGTTTATGAGGATGAGCCTGAACCACCTCATGAAGAATATGACGACCGCGAAACTCATCTAGAAGAAGATCATCATAATGCTCAAGGTAAAGACAAAGAAGAAGGTAAATTTAAAAAACTCATGAAATCTTTATTTGAATGATTATTGGCCATTAAAACTAGGAGGAAATTTAAATGTTAGAATTTGAACAAGGATTTAATCATTTAGCGACTTTAAAAGTCATCGGTGTAGGTGGCGGCGGTAACAACGCTGTAAACCGTATGATTGACCACGGAATGAATAATGTAGAATTTATCGCTATTAATACGGATGGACAAGCTTTAAACTTATCTAAAGCCGAATCAAAAATCCAAATTGGTGAAAAATTAACTCGTGGATTAGGTGCTGGTGCTAACCCAGAAATCGGTAAAAAAGCTGCTGAAGAATCACGCGAACAAATTGAAGATGCAATCCAAGGTGCAGATATGGTATTCGTAACTGCAGGTATGGGTGGCGGTACTGGTACTGGTGCTGCTCCTGTAGTAGCTAAAATTGCTAAAGAAATGGGAGCGTTAACAGTTGGTGTTGTTACTCGTCCATTTGGTTTCGAAGGACGTAAACGTCAAACACAAGCTGCTGCCGGCGTTGAATCAATGAAAGCTGCTGTAGATACATTAATCGTTATTCCTAACGACCGTTTATTAGATATCGTAGACAAATCAACACCTATGATGGAAGCATTCAAAGAAGCTGACAACGTATTACGTCAAGGTGTACAAGGTATCTCTGATTTAATCGCAGTATCTGGAGAAGTTAACTTAGACTTTGCTGACGTTAAGACAATCATGTCTAACCAAGGTTCAGCATTAATGGGTATTGGTGTTTCTTCTGGAGAAAATAGAGCAGTAGAAGCAGCTAAAAAAGCAATTTCTTCACCATTACTTGAAACATCAATTGTTGGTGCTCAAGGTGTGCTTATGAATATTACTGGTGGCGAATCACTTTCATTATTCGAAGCACAAGAAGCTGCGGATATCGTTCAAGATGCTGCAGATGAAGATGTAAATATGATCTTCGGTACAGTAATCAATCCAGAATTACAAGATGAAATTGTAGTAACAGTAATTGCTACTGGATTTGAAGATAAACCATCATCTCAAGGTCGCAAAGCTTCTAGCACTGGATTTGGTTCAAGCGTAAATAGCGCTTCATCGACTTCTTCAGTTGGTAAAGAAGAATCAATCAGCAGTTCTGCATCAAGTTCATCTTCTGATAGTGTGACTGAAAGAAGTCATACGACTAAAGACGATGATATTCCAAGCTTCATCAGAAATAGAGAAGAAAGACGTTCTAGAAGAACAAGACGTTAATCTTATCTTAACCATTATACTTAAAGTCATCAGAAATATTTCTGATGACTTTTTAATTTATTTAAAATTTGATTTTTAATAACTCGTTGAAGAATAATTTTAAAATAATTAGTTTCAAGGACAGAAATAATAGTTTTAATTTAAATACGAATAAGAATGCTATATAATAGTTCTATAAAACATATTTAGACACTTTAATCGAAATTAATGAAAATTCATACTTAAGGTTGTGAAATAGTTGACTGAAAAATTTATAAAACAAAATCATTTTTTAGCATATAAAGACGATAAAATGACACATACTACCCTTGGTTTTACTACACGTGAGGGTGGCTTAAGTATGTATCCTGAAAAAGCATTTAATATGGCTAGATATGTAGATGATCGACAAGACAACATTACACAACATCAAAACATTTTAGCTAATATGATAGGCTTCCCACGAAGTGAGTGGGTTTTTCCGATACAAACACATGAGAATAAAGTTGCTAAAATAACATCAGATGATAAAGGTGTAAACATTGATGCTATTACAAATGGTTTACATGGTATAGATGGATTGTATACATATGAGCCCAATATATTATTAACGATGTGTTACGCAGATTGTGTACCCGTTTATTTCTATAGTGAGAAACATCATTATGTTGGACTTGCACATGCTGGTTGGCGGGGCACTTACGGAGAAATCGTTAAAGAGATGGTTCGACATATTGATTTTGATGTTACGGATTTAAATGTTGTTATTGGTCCGGCTACATCCAATTCATATGAAATTAATGATGATATTAAAATGAAATTTGAAACGCTAGATATTGATACAACTCAATTTATAGAAACACGTGATAGTGATAGACACGGCATTGATTTGAAAAAGGCCAACTCTCTTTTATTACAAAGTGTAGGTGTACCGGAAAGTAATATTTATATTACAGATTATGCTACATCTGAAAACCTGGATTATTTCTTTTCTTATAGAGTGGAAAAAGGACAAACTGGACGAATGTTAGCATTTATAGGAAGAAAGCAAGGTGATTCATAATGCGTGAAGTGAAAGATAATCTCGCTCAAATCAATTTAGAAATCAATGAGCATAGAGAAAAAAGTAACATTTCAACACAGCCTAACGTGATTGCAGTAACAAAGTATGTTACAATAGAGCGAGCTAAAGAAGCTTATCAAGCTGGAATTCGACATTTTGGAGAAAATAGACTTGAAGGGTTCAAAGAGAAGAAAGAAGCATTACCAAAAGATGCAGTGCTTCATTTTATCGGTTCTTTGCAATCTAGAAAGGTTAAAGATGTCATCAATGATGTTGATTATTTTCATGCTTTAGATAGAATGAGTTTAGCTAAAGAAATTAATAAGCGTGCCGAGCATACAATATCTTGTTTCTTACAAGTGAATGTTTCAGGTGAATCATCCAAACATGGGATTAGTTTAGATGAAGTGAATGCTTTTATTGAAGAAATTAAACAATTTGAAAATATAAAAATAGTCGGTTTAATGACGATGGCACCATATACGGATGATAATGCGTATATTCAGTCATTGTTTAGAAAATTGCGAACAAAAAGAGATGAAATTAAAAAACTCAATTTAGAATATGCACCGTGTGAAGAATTGTCGATGGGGATGAGTAATGACTATCCAATAGCAATTGAAGAAGGTGCAACATTTGTGAGAATTGGGACTAAACTTGTAGGAGAATAGGAGTGAGCCCCTTGGCTTTAAAAGATTTATTTAATGGATTTTTTGTTGTTGAAGATGAAGAAGAAGTAGAAGTACCAGAAGAATGTGAACCTGAGCGTGATCGTAAACCAGAACGTGAAGTAGAATCGCCAAAAGAACCTGTACAACAACCAGCTGCATCTAAAACAAGTGCGATTAAATCTGTACCTCAAAAAAGTACAACAAGATATAATACAACTTCTGAAGAAAGGAATTATCGTATGAGTAATAATTCTAAATCGAATACTAGAAATGTTGTAACAATGAATAATAACGTTCAATCAAATTATGCTACACAAGAAAGTTCAAAAATGTGTTTATTTGAACCACGAGTTTTCTCAGATACACAAGATATTGCAGATGAATTAAAAAATCGCCGTGCAACATTAGTTAACTTACAAAGAATCGACAAAGTTTCAGCAAAACGTATCATTGATTTCTTAAGTGGTACTGTATATGCCATTGGTGGCGATATCCAACGTGTAGGTACTGATATTTTCTTATGTACACCTGATAACGTCGAAGTTGCCGGTAGTATTACAGATCATATTGAAAACATGGAGCAACATTACGAATAAGGAGCTAACGTATGGATATTGGATTACTTAATACAATTTTCCAATTTATCATTTGGATCGTCCAAATTTATTATTTTGGTATGATTGTATATTTCTTTACATCTTGGGTACCAAGTATACGTGAATCTAAATTTGGTGAAATACTAGGTAAAATTTATGAACCATTTTTAGAACCATTTAGAAAAATCATTCCACCTATTGGAATGATTGATATTTCATCAATTGCTGCTATTATAGTTTTAGTTTTATTCCAAAGAGGACTAGTAACTATTTTTAACATGATTTTAGCTTATTTAGCGAGATAGTTAGTTTAGACAGCAATATAAATATGATGATCATAAACGAGGTGATTGGAAACGTTCCATGTTGCCTCGTTTTATTGTTGCATGGATAAAAAAATGATAATTTAAATAATTCATATTAAAGTTAAGCGGGGGATAAGCCATCGATATTTATCAACATTTTCGAAAAGAAGAACAAAGCTTGATTGATATTTTAATTGATAAATGTGAACAAGCTGAACGGCACTATTCGCCTGTGCTAACCACATTCTTAGATCCAAGAGGGCAATATATTTTAGAAGTGATTAGTGGCAGTTATGACGATTTGAAAGTACATTTTAATGGTGGACCGAGAGCAGAACGACAACGTGCCGTGATTGCACCATCATATTATGAACCAGATGAAAGTGACTTTGAACTCACATTAATTGAAATACATTATCCTGAAAAGTTTGTAACTATTCAACATCAACACGTTTTAGGTACGCTGATGTCTTTAGGAATTGATAGAAATCAACTTGGTGATATCATTGTTGGGGAACGTATTCAATTTGTTTTGACAAAAGCATTAGAATCATTTATTATGTTAGAATTCACTAGAATCAAAGGTGCTACAATTAAACTTAATTCTATTCCGTTGGAAGATATGATACAATCAGAAGAGAATTGGAAGATTCAAAGTTCAACAGTGAGTGCACTTAGACTTGATGTCGTATTAAAAGATATGATTCATAAATCAAGATCTATTGCGAAACAACTTATAGAGAAGAAGAGAGTCAAAGTAAATCATACCATTATTGATTCACCAGATTTTCAATTAGAAATGAATGACTTACTTTCCATACAAGGATTCGGAAGAGCTCAAGTAACCGATATTGGTGGAAGAACGAAAAAAGATAAAATACACATAACCTATCATACATTATTTAAATAGTGTAAAATTAAGGAGGATACACAATGCCTTTTACACCAAGTGAAATTAAAAGCAAAGAGTTTACTCGTGTGAAAAATGGTTTAGAACCTACTGAAGTTGCAAACTATTTAGACCAGTTAAGTACTGAAATAGAACGTTTAAAAGAAGATAAAAAACAACTTGAAAAAGTCATCGAAGAAAGAGATACTAATATTAAGTCTTATCAAGATGTTCACCAATCAGTGAGCGATGCTTTAGTGCAAGCTCAAAAAGCTGGCGAAGAAACGAAATTAGCTGCGAATAAAGATGCAGAGGCAACAATTGCTAAAGCACAAGCTCAAGCAGACCAAATTGTTAATGATGCTATCGAAAAAGCACGTCGCTTAGCTTTCCAAACTGAAGATATGAAACGCCAATCTAAAGTATTTAGATCACGTTTCCGTATGTTAGTTGAAGCTCAATTAGACTTGTTGAAGAATGAAGATTGGGATTACCTATTAAATTATGATTTAGATGCTGAACAGGTCACTTTAGAAGACATTCATCATTTAAACGATAATGATTTAACAGAAGAAGAAAAAGCCATGAAAAATAATGCTCAAAGTCAATCACAATCAACACAAACGTCTGAGACTAAATCAACGTCTCAAAGTGATTCAACAAGTACAAGTCAATCTGAATCAACGAATCTAAAATAACAATTAAATTTGAAGTCAGACGCGTAAGAAACACTACACTTATTACAGCGAATTAGGAGATGGTGGGAGCCTAATATAAGCATGTTTCTTATATCACTGACTTATCATTATGAATAAAGAACCAAGAGAGAACTCTAAGTTGAGTTAATCAGGGTGGTACCGCGGTATAACCGTCCCTGTTAATTGAACTTAGAGTTCTTTTTTATAATTAGGAGGAATGAAAGTATATGAATTATAAAGATACGTTATTAATGCCCAAAACAGAATTTCCAATGCGAGGCGGATTACCAAATAAAGAGCCAAAAATCCAAGAACAATGGGATGCAGACAATCAATACGAAAAAGCGTTAGAGAAAAATAAAGGTAATGCCTCATATATTTTACATGATGGACCACCATATGCGAATGGTAGTTTACATATGGGACATGCATTAAACAAAATCATTAAAGACTTTATTGTTCGTTACAAAACAATGCAAGGTTTTTATGCACCATACGTCCCTGGTTGGGATACACATGGTCTTCCAATTGAACAAGCTTTAACTAAAAAAGGTGTAGATCGTAAAAAAATGTCTACCGCTGAATTTAGAGAAAAATGTAAAGAATTTGCTCTAGAACAAATTGAAATTCAAAAGAAAGATTTCAAACGTCTAGGTGTACGTGGTGACTTTAACGATCCATATATCACATTGAAACCAGAATATGAAGCTGCTCAAATTCGATTATTTGGTGAAATGGCAGAAAAAGGACTTATTTATAAAGGTAAAAAACCTGTTTATTGGTCACCATCAAGTGAATCATCTCTTGCAGAAGCGGAAATCGAATATCATGACAAACGTTCAGCATCAATTTATGTAGCATTTGATGTTAAAGATGATAAAGGTGTTGTAGACAAAGATGCACAATTTATTATCTGGACAACTACACCTTGGACAATTCCTTCTAATGTTGCGATTACTGTTCATCCAGAATTAAAATATGGCCAATATAATGTAAATGGTAAAAAATACATTATTGCTCAAGCTTTAGCAGAAACAGTAGCAGAAGCTCTAGAATGGGATCAAGATACGATTCAACTTGAAAAAGAATTTACAGGTAAAGAATTAGAATATGTTGAAGCACAACATCCATTCTTAGATCGTACTTCTTTAGTGATTAACGGTGAACATGTTACAACTGATGCTGGTACAGGTTGTGTTCATACAGCACCTGGACACGGGGAAGACGACTATATTGTTGGTCAAAAATATGATTTACCAGTGATCAGTCCATTAAATGATAAAGGTGTCTTCACTGAAGAAGGTGGACCTTTTGAAGGTATGTTCTATGATAAAGCGAATAAAGCAGTAACGGACTTATTAACTGAGAAAGATGCATTATTAAAATTAAACTTTATTACACATAGTTATCCACATGATTGGAGAACGAAAAAACCAGTTATCTTCCGTGCTACACCACAATGGTTTGCATCAATTAATAAAGTGAGACAAGACATCTTAGATGCAATTGAAGATACTCAATTTAAAGTAGATTGGGGTAAAACACGTATCTATAATATGATTCGTGACCGTGGTGAATGGGTAATTTCACGTCAACGTGTTTGGGGTGTACCACTACCTGTATTTTATGCAGAAAATGGCGACATCATCATGACGAAAGAAACTGTAAATCATGTTGCAGATTTATTTGAACAACATGGTTCTAATATCTGGTTTGAAAAAGAAGCCAAAGATTTATTACCGGAAGGCTTTACACATCCAGGAAGTCCAAACGGTGAATTTACGAAAGAAAATGACATCATGGATGTATGGTTCGATTCTGGTTCATCTCATAGAGGTGTCCTTGAAACACGTCCAGAATTAAGTTTCCCAGCTGACTTATACTTTGAAGGTAGTGACCAATACCGTGGTTGGTTTAACTCATCTATTACTACTTCTGTTGCGACAAGAGGTCAAGCACCATATAAATTCTTATTATCTCATGGTTTCGTTATGGACGGAGAAGGTAAAAAAATGAGTAAATCATTAGGAAATGTCATTGTGCCTGATCAAGTCGTTAAACAAAAAGGTGCAGATATTGCACGCCTGTGGGTAAGTAGTACAGACTATTTAGCAGATGTACGTATTTCAGATGAAATCTTAAAACAAACTTCTGATGTATATCGTAAAATCAGAAACACATTGAGATTTATGTTAGGTAATGTGAGTGATTTCAATCCTGAAACAGATAGCATCGCTGAAGCAGAGTTATTAGAAGTAGATCGTTATTTATTACATCGTTTACGTGAATTTACTGCAAGTACAATTAACAATTATGAAAACTTTGATTATCTTAATATCTATCAAGAAGTTCAAAACTTTATCAATGTTGAATTAAGTAACTTCTACTTAGATTATGGTAAAGATATCCTTTATATCGAAGAACGTTCTTCACATAAACGTCGTAGTATGCAAACAGTACTTTATCAAATCTTAGTTGATATGACTAAGTTGCTTGCACCAATTTTAGTGCATACAGCAGAGGAAGTTTGGTCACATACACCTCATGTTAAAGAAGAAAGTGTTCACTTAGCTGATATGCCTAAAGTTGAAGAAGTAGATCAACAATTATTAGATAAATGGAATACATTTATGAACTTACGTGATGATGTGAACCGTGCCTTAGAAGCAGCGCGTAATGAAAAAGTAATTGGTAAATCATTAGAAGCTAAAGTTGTGATTGGTAGTAATCAAGACTTTAATGCTACAGAGTTCTTACAACAATTTGATGATTTACAACAATTATTTATCACTTCACAAGCGGAGGTTGTTGATCAAGTTGATAACGGCGTATCATATCAACATGGTGACATCCGTATTGAACATGCTGAAGGTGAAAAATGTGAAAGATGTTGGAACTATAGTGATCAATTAGGTTCTGTTGGCGAATTAGATCACTTATGTCCACGTTGCCAAGAAGTAGTTAAGACATTAATTTAATAGGTAAAATTGTATTCAAACTGTTAGCAAAGTCGGATGACTTTGCTAACAGTTTTTATTTTATAACGACTTGGGATATTATGGGTATTATTAAATATTAGAAAGTATTATCGAAATTAGCCTAATACATTATGAACACATCATCACTTAATTAGTATTGATATGAATTGCAATTAAGTTGCTTTTGTTTTGATTTTTTTGCATAATATTTAAAATATGAGTCATAATTCATAAGTAAAGAAAGTTATACAGATAAGTTATTTTGAAAGAGGTACATGGAATGTTTCATAATAAAGATGCAAATTTTGTCAACGGAATAACGATTAATGTGAGAGATAAAGATGCACTCAAACCATTTTACGAACAGATTTTAGGATTTAATATCGTAAACGAAACAATGACGAGTATTCAATATGAAGTAGGCATGTCTAATCATTTCATTATTTTAAATGAAATTGCTAACGGTAGAGAACCACTAATGTCAGAAGCAGGCTTATTTAATGTTGGTATAATACTACCTTCATTATCAGATTTAGCAGATTTGTTAGTACAATTAAGTGACTATGAAATTCCAGTAAATGGTGGAGAGCAGAGTGTGGCTACATCTCTTTTTATCGAAGATCCAGAAGGAAATGGTTTGAAATTCTATGTAGATCAAGATTTTGAAGAATGGCATTATGAAGATGACAAAGTGTTACTTAATATCGTACCGATTAATGTACCACGTTTATTAAATGAAGTATCAGATGAAAAATGGCAAGGTATACCAGATGATGCTAAAATTGGTACCTTGCATTTGAAATCGATTCGTATTTCTGAAGTTAAACCATACTATTTAAATTATTTTGGTTTAGAAGAATCTGCATATATGGATGATTATTCGCTCTTTTTATCATCTCAACATTATCATCATCATTTAGCATTAAATCAATGGATTTCTGGAACCAAACGTGTAGATAATGCGCACTCGTATGGTTTAGCGCTTGTAGACTTTCATTATCCAGAGACAACACATTTAAATATCAAAGGACCAGATGGTATCTACTTTAGATTTAATTTTATAAAAGAAGAGTGATGAAGTGAAGAAAAGTATTTTTTGGATGTTATTTATAACGATAGGTCTAACGCTAGCAGCAATTTTTGATGGTTTAAATAATCAAGATATGACTGAACCTAAAAATCATTTATTAGAGTTTAATCCGATGAAATATAATACGTATCAAAAAGGACAATGCACTTATTATGTGTTCGATAAAGTGAGAGAAGACCATCATCAAATTGCAAATTCTTGGCATGACGCTAAAGATTGGGCGAAAAATGCTAAAAAAGATCAATATAAAGTCAATCAACATCCTAAAGAAGGTGCGATTCTACAGACAACTGAAGGAAAATATGGTCATGTAGCCTACATTGAAAAAGTGAACGATGATCAATCATTGTACGTTTCAGAAATGAATTTTAAAAAGCCGTATGAAATATCAAATAGAACAATACCAGCGAATGACGTTGATCAATATCAATATATTCATCCTAAAGAGAATCAACATATATCGTAATGATGAAATGAGTTTAGGCTAGGCATCAATATATTTCAAGTTACATTGATATTAAGGCAGTAGTTGACTTACACATGCGTATTGACTCATGTGTTCAAATTAAGCTTTAGCGGTATACATGAACTAAAGTTCATGCATAAAACCGTCTAAGTAATAAATTACAAAGACGGTCTAATGTACCAAGCTTTTCATTTCTAGTCAACCTTGCCGGGGGACGGACCCCAAACATAGAGAATTTCGAAAAGAAAATCTACAGACAATGCAAGTTGGGGATGGACAACGATAAAGAAATACTTTTTCTTTAGAAATTAGTGTTTCTTATGCATGAGTTTCACTCATGTATTTCTATTTTAAAGTACACATTAGCTGTGGCTAATGCGTAAGAACCACTACATAATCAATGATTAGTGGTTCTTAATGATTTCTATCCCACTTCCATTTGTTTGTTGTATCAATTATTTATTATGAAGCTAACCTGTTTTTATATTCATGTTTAAGATATAATGAATGTTGTTGTAAAAAAAGTGATGAATGGTTCTGAATGGAGGAACATGAATGAAAAAGAAATATTATGTCGGTATTTCATTACTCGTAGCCTTTTTAATCATTGTCATTGACCAAGTGACAAAATGGATTATTGCTAGTTCAATGAAAATAGGCGATTCTTACGAAGTGATACCCAATTTTTTAAATATAACGTCACATAGAAATAATGGTGCTGCTTGGGGTATATTAAGTGGTAAAATGTTTTTCTTTTATATTATTACAGTGATTATTTTAATTGTACTTGTATTGTTCTTTATTAAAGAAGCGCAATATAATTTATTTATGCAGTTAGCGATAAGTTTATTGTTTGCAGGTGCTTTAGGAAATTTCATTGATCGTTTATTTAATGGAGAAGTTGTTGATTTTATTGATACAAATATTTTTGGATATGATTTTCCTATCTTCAATGTAGCCGATTCAAGTTTAACAATTGGTGTGATATTAGTTATTATTGCGCTACTTAAAGATACAACAAATAAAGGTTAGGAGGTCTGATTATGGAAACGTATGAATATACGATTACAGATAGTAATCATGTTGGACAGAGATTAGATAAAGTATTACCAGAATTAAACAGTGGTTGGTCACGTAGCCAAATTCAAGATTGGATTAAAGAAGATCTTGTGAAAGTAAATGACAAAGTAGTCAAACCCAATTATAAAGTGAAGCAAAATGACAATATCGTCGTGACTGAACAAGAAGTCGTAGAAGCAGATATCACACCGGAAAATTTAAATCTTGATATTTTTTATGAAGATGATGATGTTGCTATTGTTTATAAACCAAAAGGTATGGTAGTGCATCCCTCACCAGGCCATTACACTGGTACGTTAGTAAATGGATTGATGTATCAAATTAAAAATTTATCTGGTATAAACGGTGAAATTCGTCCAGGTATTGTTCACAGAATTGATATGGATACATCTGGCTTATTAATGGTTGCTAAAAATGACATTGCGCATCGTGGATTAGTTGAACAATTAATGGCTAAATCAGTTAAACGTAAATATATTGCACTTGTACATGGAAATATTCCACATGACTATGGAACAGTAGATGCGCCTATTGGACGTAATAAGAAAGATCGTCAAGCGATGGCGGTCGTAGATGATGGCAAAGAAGCAGTTACACACTTTAACGTCTTAGAACATTTTAAAGATTACACTTTAATAGAATGTGAACTTGAAACAGGACGTACGCACCAAATTCGTGTTCATATGAAATACATTGGATTTCCATTAGTCGGAGATCCTAAATATGGTCCTAAAAAAACATTAGATATAGGTGGTCAAGCCTTACATGCAGGTGTGATAGGTTTTGAGCATCCGGTTACACATGAATATATTGAAAGAACAGCAGAATTACCTCAGGAATTTGAAGATTTATTAGCCGATATTAGAAAAAGAGACGCTTAGTAAAAGGTATAAAATAATAAATACTATCAAAGCACCTAAATGATATGTCATTGTCATTTAGGGGCTTTTTTTATACTCAAAAGGAATATGTTAGATGATATAAGGTGTTATTTATAGAGTAATCATAAAATGAGTTGTACTTTCTTCAAAATAAAATATATAAACTTAACATGTAATATGCTATGATATGTTGAAAACAAAGTGAAAGTAGGAACAAATTAAATGGAAACATCGTATCAACCTCGACATTTACAAGAGAAAAGTGCGGGATTTCATGAATTATTCTTCGATTTAATATTTGTTTATGCGATGCAAAAGATGGCACATGTCATTTTAAATGTACACGAGGGGACCATATCATCTGAATTATTTTTAAAGTATATCATTATGAGTGTGTTTTTATGGATATTATGGTCGCATCAAACATTTTATACGAATAGATTTGGAGAAACGACAACTAAAGATGTCATATTTATGATGTTTAACTTGTTTGTATTAGTCTTTTTATCGAATAGTTTATATCCTGATTTTGAAAAAACATTCTTTCCATTCTTTTTATGTGTTGGAATTCTATATCTAAGTATTAGTATTCAATATGGTTTACATTTAACTAAAACAAAACATAAACCTGATTATAAAACGTGTCAGGCATTTGCATTAGTAGCATTAATCGTTGCAATCCTATCATTTGTATCACTTGTATTACCGAAAAGTATTCATTATATTCCAGGATTTTTAGGATTATTTATTGCTTCAACAGGCTTGATTCCATACCGAAAATATTTATATCAATCACCTGTGAATTTATCACATTTAGTTGAAAGATTCTCATTGTTGACGATTATTATATTTGGTGAGGTTTTAGTTGGATTAAAATCTATATTTAGTATAGAGCATTTTAACTATATTTATATATTTCAATTTTTAATTGTCGTAAGTTTATTTGGAACGTATTGGTTAGTGACTGAAAGTCATATTAATTTACATCAAACAACGATTGGTTTCCAATTGGTTTATACACACTTATTGATTAATGTAGCATTAGGTATATTAAATGCTGCTGTTATTTTTAGTGACTCGCATCAGTTAAGTGCCATTTTTGAAATCTGTATGATGCATGGTAGTATCTTATTATTTTATATTGGGGTTTGGATTAATACGACATATTTTCATAAAGAACTTAAAAACATCAAATATATTATGATTGGTGCTATGATGTTGGTTGTATCATTTATTATTAGTATATTATTAAAAGATAACCAAGATATTATGATTATTAGCATAGCGATTGCGAATACTTTAGTTATGCTATTGTATTATAAAAATATCAAAAACGTACAACGTCTGTGATTAAATAAACTTCCATATGGGATGTTGAAGACGTCATATAATAAATATTTAAAAAATTATAATCAATCAAGTATTTTATTGGAAAAGACGTTGACTATTTGTAACTTTAGGATTAAACTAATAACAGTTTAAATATAAAAGTAGTCTTTAAAGATAAGTCCAGAGAGGCTTCAAAGACATGAAAATGATACTGATATACATGATTGTAATCAATTCAATGACCTAATACTAACGATTTATTATTGAATGCTTGCAAATCAAACGGTTAAGAATATGTGTGGAATACTGTTTAGTTGCATCAGGACTAAATTTATATCACGCATTGTCTATATATCAACCTCATGTCTTTGTTAAAGACGTGAGGTTTTTTTGATATGAATAAGAGATAGAGGTGAGACAATGTCTGAACGCATCATAATGGATGAAGCAGCAATTCAACGTACGGTTACTCGAATTGCACATGAAATATTAGAGTATAACAAAGGTACTGAGAATTTAGTTTTACTAGGCATTAAAACTCGTGGTGCATATTTAGCTTATCGTATTCAAGAAAAAATAAATATGATAGAGCAACAACTTGTACCAACAGGCACAATTGATATAACACAATTCCGTGATGATATTGATCATGTTTCAAAGCAATCATTCGACAAAGCTTTTGAAATAGATGTAGACATTACAGGAAAAGTTGTCATTATCATTGATGACGTCTTATACACAGGAAGAACTGTCAGAGCGTCATTAGATGCCATCTTATTACATGCAAGACCAATTAAAATTGGTTTAGCTACGCTAGTTGATCGAGGCCACAGAGAGCTTCCAATTCGCGCAGATTTTGTAGGAAAAAACATACCAACTGCACGAGATGAATCCGTTAAAGTGTACTTAACTGAAAAGGATTCAAGTAATGCAGTTATAATAGAATAATATCCCTTTTAAAGCAGTACGAGAGACTGAAAAAGGTGAAATGAATATATGAGCAAAGTAGTTACGATAAAAACATTATGTTAACTACTGTATTTATATAGCTTAAATACTTCATATCATTCGCTTTAGTCTCTTTGCATAACTGTATGTAAAGAGATTTTTTTATGAAAGGAAATGAATCACCATGGAAAATGAACAAATGTTTGAAAGAACGGTACAACCAGTATTAGATGTTAAAGATAAACCAAAACCAGCACAGTGGGCGTTTTTAAGCTTACAACATTTATTTGCGATGTTTGGATCGACGGTACTTGTACCATTTTTAACAGGACTGCCTATTTCAGCAGCATTACTTGCATCAGGAATTGGAACATTGTTATACATACTCATTACTAAAGCTAAAATACCAGCATATTTGGGCTCTAGTTTTGCTTTCATCACACCAATCATTACAGGATTAAGTACGCATAGTTTAGGAGACATGTTAGTCGCGCTCTTCATGAGTGGTTTAATGTACGTCATTATTGGTATCTTAATTCGTTTTAGTGGTACAGGTTGGTTAATGCACTTACTTCCACCAGTTGTAGTTGGACCTGTAATAATGGTTATTGGATTAAGTCTTGCGCCAACTGCAGTTAACATGGCAATGTACGAAAACTCTGCGGATATGAAAGGTTATAACTTAAGTTATTTACTAGTGGCATTAATCACACTCATAGTAACAATCGTTGTGCAAGGATTCTTCAAAGGATTCTTATCATTAATTCCTGTATTAATAGGAATCATTGTCGGTTATATCGTTTCTATCTTTATGGGATTGGTCAAATTTGCACCGATTGCAAAAGCAAAATGGTTAGCATTTCCAGATATTTACTTACCATTTAAAGATTATGTACCTTCCTTCCATTTAGGTTTGGTGCTAGTCATGATTCCAGTCGTGTTTGTAACTGTCAGTGAGCATATTGGACACCAAATGGTAATCAACAAAATTGTAGGTAAAAACTTCTTTAAAGATCCAGGTCTAGATAAATCAATCATTGGTGACGGTGTGTCAACGATGGTTGCAAGTATCATAGGTGGACCACCAAGCACAACTTATGGTGAAAACATTGGTGTATTAGCGATTACGAAAATTTATAGTATTTATGTGATTGGTGGTGCTGCAGTCATCGCAATCGTACTTGCATTCATTGGTAAATTTACAGCACTTATTTCTTCTATACCAACACCGGTTATGGGTGGTGTGTCCATACTATTATTTGGCATTATCGCAGCAAGTGGTTTGAGAATGATTGTAGAAAGCAATGTTGATTTTGCTAACAATAGAAACTTAGTTATAGCATCAGTCATCTTAGTCGTTGGTATTGGAAATTTATTAATCAATTTAAAAGGCATCGGCGTTAACTTACAACTTGAAGGAATGGCATTATCAGCTTTATCAGGCATTATCTTAAATTTAATCTTACCTAAAAAATAGTTAGATATTCTGAGGAGGCAAACAATGGAACATTTATTATCAATGGAAGATTTATCAAACGATGAAATTTATAGCTTAGTTAAAAAAGCAAGTCAGTTTAAATCTGGAGAAGTTAATGTACCACAATACAAAGATCATTTTGTAGCTAATTTGTTCTTTGAAAATTCAACAAGAACAAAGTGTAGCTTTGAAGTTGCCGAACAAAAATTAGGATTGAATTTAGTGAATTTTGAAACGAGTACGTCGTCTGTACAAAAGGGAGAATCACTTTACGATACTTGTAAGACATTAGAAAGTATTGGTGTAAACTTATTAGTAATTAGACACTCTCAAAATGCATATTACGAAGATTTAGAAGGACTGAATATACCAATTGCCAATGGTGGTGATGGTAGTGGACAACACCCAACACAAAGCCTACTTGATTTAATGACTATATATGAAGAATATGGAAAATTCGAAGGCTTAAATGTATTGATTTGTGGTGATATTAAAAATTCTCGTGTTGCTAGAAGTAATTTCCATAGTTTAAAAGCATTAGGTGCAAATGTCATGTTCGCGAGTCCTGATGAATGGGTAGATGATACAATAGAAGCATCATACGTTAGTATTGATGATGTGATTGATAAAGTTGATATTGTGATGTTACTTAGAGTTCAGCATGAAAGACACGGCATTACAGGAAAAGCTAACTTTGAAGCTGACAATTATCATCAACAATATGGGTTAACGAAGGAAAGATATGATAAATTAAAGAAAGAAGCTATTGTCATGCATCCAGCTCCAGTCAATAGAGGTGTAGAAATTGAAAGTGACCTAGTAGAGGCACCTCAATCACGTATTTTTAAACAAATGGAAAATGGCATGTATTTGAGAATGGCAGTCATTGATGAGCTTTTAAAATAAGGAAGGGGTATTTGAATCATGAAACTAATTAAGAACGGTAAAATTATTAAAAATGGAAAATTAAAAAATACGGATATTCTAATTGACGGTAAAAGAATTAAAACAATTAGTAGTAAAATTGATTCTTCATCCGAAAATATTGAAGTTATAGATGCTAAAGGAAATTTAATAGCACCAGGATTTGTAGATGTACATGTACATTTACGTGAACCAGGTGGAGAACATAAAGAAACAATTGAAACAGGTACGAAAGCGGCTGCAAGAGGTGGTTTTACAACTATCTGTCCAATGCCAAATACTAGACCAGTTCCAGATTCAGTGGAAAATGTAAGAGCATTAAGAGAAAAAATTAAAGATTCAGCACAAATTCGTGTCTTACCGTATGCCTCTATAACAACTAGACAAGCAGGTAAAGAATTAGTGGATTTCCAAGCTTTAGCGGATGAAGGCGTGTTTGCCTTTACTGATGATGGCGTAGGTGTGCAACAAGCAAGTATGATGTATGCTGCTATGAAGCAAGCGGCAAAAGTGAAAAAACCAATCGTAGCTCATTGTGAAGATAATAGTTTAATTTATGGTGGTGCTATGCATAAAGGTAAACGTAGTGAAGAATTAGGTATCCCAGGTATTCCTAATGTATGTGAATCTGTTCAAATTGCGCGAGACGTTTTATTAGCTGAAGCTACTGGTTGTCATTACCATGTATGTCACGTTTCTACTAAAGAGAGTGTTCGTGTCATTCGTGACGCTAAAAAAGCAGGTATTCATGTAACTGCAGAAGTAACACCACATCACTTATTATTAACTGAAAATGATGTGCCAGGTGATGATGCAAATTATAAAATGAATCCACCTTTAAGAAGTACAGAAGATCGTGATGCCTTATTAGAAGGTTTATTAGACGGAACAATTGATTGTATTGCAACCGATCACGCGCCTCATGCGAAAGAAGAAAAAGAACAACCAATGACAAAAGCACCATTCGGTATTGTAGGTAGTGAAACTGCATTTCCATTATTATACACACACTTTGTTAGAAATGGTAATTGGTCATTAAAACAGTTAATCGATTACTTAACTATTAAACCGGCAACTATCTTTAATCTTAATTATGGTAAATTGCATAAAGATAGTTATGCTGACATCACAATTATTGATTTAGAAAATGAAAAAGAAATTAGAAGTGAAGATTTCTTATCTAAAGCTGACAATACGCCATTTATTGGTGAAAAAGTATATGGACATCCAGTATTAACAATGGTTAAAGGTGAAGTAGTATTTAAGGAGGAAAAATAGATGCTTTCAAAACGTTATCTAGTATTTGAAGACGGCTCTTATTATGAAGGATATCAATTAGGTTCAGATGAACTTTCAATTGGTGAAATTGTATTTAATACAGCTATGACAGGTTATCAAGAAACAATTTCTGATCCTTCATACACAGGTCAAATTATTACATTTACGTATCCATTAATTGGAAACTACGGTATCAATAGAGATGATTTTGAATCTTTAACACCAACATTGAATGGTGTTGTAGTGAAAGAAGCGAGTACACATCCTAGTAACTTCCGTAATCAAAAGACATTACATGAAGTATTAGTACAATATCAAATACCAGGTATCTCAGGTGTCGATACAAGAAGTATTACACGTAAAATTCGTCAACACGGTGTATTAAGAGCCGGATTCACAGATAACAAAGCTGACATTGAAAGCTTAGTAGAACATTTAAAAACGACTGAATTACCTAGAGATGAAGTGTCGACAGTTTCTACTAAAACACCTTATGTATCTACAGGATCAGATTTGAGTGTTGTCTTACTCGACTTTGGTAAAAAACAAAATATTGTACGAGAACTAAATATGCGTGGATGTAATGTGACAGTTGTACCGTACAATACAACAGCTGAAGAAATCATCAAAATGTCTCCAGACGGTGTAATGCTATCTAACGGCCCTGGTGACCCAGAAGAAATTGATGTGGCTGTAAAAATGATTAATGGCATTCTTGGCAAAATTCCATTCTTTGGTATTTGCTTAGGCCACCAATTATTTGCTTTATCTCAAGGCGCTACATCGTTCAAAATGAAGTTTGGACATAGAGGTGCAAACCACCCTGTTAAAAACTTAAAAACAGGTAAAGTTGACATTACAAGTCAAAACCATGGTTATTCAATTGACCGAGATTCATTAGAAAATACAGATTTAGAAGTCACTCATATTGCATTAAATGATGGTACAGTTGAAGGGTTAAGACATAAAACGTTACCTGCCTTTTCAGTTCAGTATCATCCGGAAGCAAGACCAGGCCCAAGTGATTCTAATTATCTATTTGACGAGTTTATTACTATGATGAATGAGTTCATCGAAAAGGAGCGTAATGTAAATGCCTAAGCGTAACGATATTCAAACAATTTTAGTAGTAGGATCGGGCCCAATTATTATTGGCCAAGCTGCGGAATTTGATTATGCAGGAACTCAAGCCTGTCTTGCACTTAAAGAAGAAGGTTATAGAGTTATCTTGGTTAACTCTAACCCAGCTACGATTATGACTGATAAAGAAATTGCAGATAAAGTATATATTGAACCTTTAACACATGATTTTATCGCACGTATCATTCGTAAAGAACAACCTGATGCTTTATTACCAACGTTAGGTGGTCAAACAGGGTTAAACATGGCGATTCAGTTACATGATAGTGGTGTATTAGCTGCTAATAATGTGAAACTACTGGGAACTGAATTAGAATCAATTCAACAAGCTGAAGACCGTGAACTATTTAGAACATTGATGAATGATTTAGATGTTCCTGTACCAGAAAGTGATATTGTAAATACAGTTGAACAAGCTTTTAAATTTAAAGAAGAAGTGGGTTATCCATTAATCGTTCGACCAGCCTTTACAATGGGCGGTACTGGTGGCGGTATTTGCTATAACGATGATGATTTAAAAGAAGTTGTAACAAATGGTTTACACTATAGTCCAGCAACACAGTGTTTAATTGAAAAATCCATTGCCGGTTTTAAAGAAATTGAATATGAAGTTATGCGTGATAAAAATGATAACGCCATTGTAGTATGTAATATGGAAAACATTGATCCAGTGGGTATCCATACAGGTGATTCCATTGTGGTTGCACCAAGTCAAACATTATCAGACGTGGAATATCAAATGCTAAGAGACGTTTCATTAAAAGTTATTCGTGCTTTAGGCATCGAAGGTGGATGTAATGTTCAATTAGCGTTAGATCCAGATTCATTTAATTACTATATTATTGAAGTCAATCCACGTGTATCTCGTTCATCAGCATTAGCATCTAAAGCAACAGGGTATCCAATTGCCAAACTAGCTGCAAAAATTGCTGTTGGATTAACATTAGATGAAATGTTAAATCCAATTACAGGTACTTCATATGCTGCATTTGAACCAACATTGGATTATGTAATCTCCAAAATTCCACGTTTCCCATTTGATAAATTTGAAAAAGGTGAACGTGAATTAGGTACACAAATGAAAGCAACTGGTGAAGTAATGGCAATCGGCCGTACTTACGAAGAATCATTACTTAAAGCGATTCGTTCCTTAGAATATGGTGTGCATCACTTAGGATTACCAAATGGAGAAAGTTTTGATTTAGATTACATTAAAGAAAGAATTAGTCATCAGGATGACGAAAGATTATTCTTCATCGGTGAGGCCATTCGTCGTGGTACAACATTAGAAGAAATTCATAATATGACTAAAATTGATTACTTCTTCTTAAATAAATTCCAGAATATTATTAATATTGAACATGAATTGAAAGCACATCAAGGTGATTTAGAATATCTTAAATATGCTAAAGATTATGGTTTCAGTGATAAAGTCATTGCTCATCGTTTTGATATGACAGAAGAAGATGTTTATCAATTAAGAATTAAAAACAATATTACGCCAGTATACAAAATGGTGGATACTTGTGCTGCTGAATTCGAATCAACAACACCATATTATTATGGGACATACGAAACTGAAAATGAATCCATTGTAACAGACAAAGAGAAAATTTTAGTTTTAGGATCTGGTCCAATTCGTATAGGGCAAGGGGTTGAATTCGACTATGCAACAGTACATGCTGTGTGGGCTATTCAAAATGCTGGCTATGAAGCAATTATCGTTAATAACAACCCTGAAACGGTATCAACTGATTTCTCTATTTCAGATAAATTATACTTTGAACCTCTTACTGAAGAAGATGTGATGAGTATCATTAATTTAGAACAACCTAAAGGTGTCGTTGTACAGTTTGGTGGACAAACAGCAATTAATTTAGCGGACAAATTAGCTAAACATGGTGTGCAAATTCTAGGTACATCTTTAGAAGATTTAAACAGAGCTGAAGATAGAAAAGAATTTGAAGCGTTATTGCATACGATTGATGTACCACAACCTCAAGGTAAAACTGCGACTTCACCAAAAGAAGCATTGGAAAATGCACGTAATATTGGTTATCCAGTAGTTGTAAGACCTTCATATGTACTTGGTGGTCGTGCAATGGAGATCGTTGATAATGATAAAGAATTAGAAAACTATATGACACAAGCAGTTAAAGCAAGCCCAGAGCATCCAGTGTTAGTTGATAGATACTTAACTGGTAAAGAAATCGAAGTCGATGCTATTTCTGACGGTGAAACAGTGATTATTCCAGGTATTATGGAACATATTGAACGTGCAGGTGTCCATAGTGGTGACTCTATCGCTGTGTATCCACCTCAAACTTTATCTCAAGAAGAAATTGAGACATTAGAAGATTATACGATTAGATTAGCGAAAGGTTTAAATATCGTTGGGTTAATTAACATTCAGTTTGTAATAGCACATGACGGTGTTTATGTACTAGAAGTGAACCCTCGTTCAAGCCGAACTGTACCATTCTTAAGTAAAATCACTGATATTCAAATGGCTCAACTAGCAATGCAAGCCATTATGGGTACAAAATTATCTTCACTTGGTTATAAAGAAGGTATTCAACCGTATTCAGAAGGGGTATTTGTTAAAGCACCGGTATTCAGCTTTAATAAATTGAAAAATGTTGATATCACTTTAGGACCTGAAATGAAATCAACTGGTGAAGTGATGGGGAAAGATCAAACATTAGAGAAAGCGCTATACAAAGGGTTAACAGGTAGTGGATTTGAAGTTAAAGACCATGGAACTGTGTTGATGACTGTAAGTGATAAAGATAAAGAAGAAATTGTCAAAATTGCACACCGTCTCAATGAAGTCGGCTATAAGATTTTAGCAACTAAGGGGACTGCTGATAAATTAAATCAAAATGATATTCCAGTAGAAGTTGTAGGCAAAATCGGCGGCGAAAATGATTTACTCACTCGTATTCAAAATGGTGATGTGCAAATCGTGATTAATACAATGACTAAAGGTAAAGAAGTAGAACGAGATGGATTCCAAATTCGTCGTACTACAGTAGAAAATGGTATTCCATGTCTTACTTCACTTGATACTGCAAGTGCGTTAACTAACGTCATCGAGAGTATGACATTCACAATGAGAAATATGTAAATAAAAATCAATTAAATAAACTAAAGTCTGTATTTAATTTTAGATAAGTTCTTCAATTCATAGTTTTGAGTCTATGGTTGAAGAACTTTCAATATAAGGAGTTACACGATGAAACAATTACCAATTATTGCATTAGATTTTGAATCAGCTGATAAAGTAAATGCATTTTTAGATCAATTCGATGAACCATTATTTGTCAAAGTAGGTATGGAATTATTTTATCAAACTGGACCTAAACTAATTAAATCTATTAAAGATAGAGGACATAGTATTTTCTTGGATTTAAAATTACATGATATTCCAAACACAGTGAGCAAAGCTATGGAAGGTTTAGCTAAGCTAGATGTTGATTTAGTCAATGTGCATGCAGCTGGTGGAAAGGCAATGATGGAAGCGGCCATTAAAGGGTTACGACAACACAATAAACATACAAAAATTATTGCGGTGACTCAATTGACTTCTACTACAGAGACGCAGTTACATGAAGAACAAAACATTCAAACAACAATTGAAGAGGCTGTATTAAATTATGCTAAATTAAGCCAACAAGCAGGTTTAGATGGTGTGGTATGTTCACCTCTTGAAGCGGAGTTAATTACTGCTCAACTAGGAAAAGATTTTATGAAGGTTACACCAGGTATTAGACCAGAAGGTTCAGCTCAAAACGATCAGAAGCGTATCACGACACCCGAGCAAGCAAAACAATTAGGCTCAACACATATTGTCGTTGGACGACCTATAACACAGAGTGATGATCCAGTTAAAAGTTATCAAATTATTAAAGAAAGTTGGTTAGGTTAAATGGCTAAAGAAATTGCAAAGGCATTATTAGATATAAAGGCAGTATCGCTTTCACCCAATGATTTATTTACGTGGAGTTCAGGAATTAAATCACCTATCTATTGTGATAATCGTGTTACATTAGGGTTTCCACTCGTACGTAACGCGATTAGAGATGGTTTAATCCAATTAATTAATGAAAAATTTGAAGATGTAGAAGTGATTTCAGGAACTGCAACAGCAGGGATTCCACACGCTGCATATATTTCTGAAAAAATGGAATTACCAATGAACTATGTGCGTTCTAAAAGTAAAAGTCATGGTAAACAAAATCAAATCGAAGGTGCGAAAAGTGAAGGGAAGAAAGTTGTTGTTATAGAAGACTTAATTTCAACTGGTGGCTCTTCAATTACAGCAGTAGATGCATTAAAAGAAAGTGGTGCAGAAGTATTAGGTGTTGTAGCTATCTTTACCTATGGATTAGCCAAAGCTGATGAAACATTTAACGAAGCAAAAATACCATTCTATACTTTAAGTAATTATAATGAGTTAATTGAAGTTGCTAAAGAGCAAGGAGAAATCTCTGAAGATGATATTAAGACATTAGTTGAATGGCGAGATAACTTATCATAAGATAAGTATATAGGTGGGATGATCATGAAAGAACATGAAAAAGATAATGATTTATACACATCCTTAAAGCATTGTAATGCATTTTTATCTAGAGAAGAGGACTATCGTGAAGATGTATATACCAATGTTCAGACTCAAGAATCAACAATGACTCAATTTCAGAAAGAGATGAGTCGAGATGCGTTTGTGCATTCAAGTGATATATTTAAAAAAGCAAAGCAAAACCTACGTGTTAAAGGCGAGTTGTAAGTAGGCTCTAGAGAATTTACATGTTAATAAGTGATAATAATAGTTGAGCGGTGTACAGTCAATGTGTTTAAACAAAGATTGGACACCGCTCTATATTGTATTAACGAATGAATATTTTAGTTAATAGCCATCCAATGAGTAGAACAATTACTAATATTAATAAAGGTATAAGTACATGTGTCATGTTATGGCCTCCTTTTCACTTAGTTTAATTTTAACTGTTCATGATAATAAGTCAAAATTTATCAACTTATATGCTGGAAAAGTTTTATGAATTCACTGATTTAAAAGGTCTATAACAGAAAATAATAGTTACACATGTTAAACTATACTAAAGAAAAATAAACATACCTTTAGGGGGATTAAAATGGAAATACCAAAAATAACAACATTTTTAATGTTTAATGATCAAGCTGAAGAAGCTATCAATTTATATACAAGTTTATTTGAAGACAGTGAAATTATAACAATGGTTAAATACGATGAAGATGGACCAGGCACACCAGGTACCGTCCAACATTCAATATTTACACTCAATGGCCAAGTTTTTATGGCTATTGATGCGAACAATGGTGAAGAATTACCTATGAACCCTGCGATGTCACTTTATGTCACTGTTAAAGATCCTATGGAAATGGAAAGATTATTTAGCGGTCTGAAAAAAGAGGGCGCCATTTTGATGCCTAAAACAGAAATGCCTCCGTATAGAGAATTTGCATGGGTACAAGATAAGTTTGGTGTCAGTTTCCAATTGGCTTTACCAGAAAAACATTAATCTATAACATAAAAAAGCACTGATTTTAGCATTTAATGATGCATAATCAGTGCTTTTACTTTATTTAATTTAAACTGTCAGATTTCATTTTTTGTATATGGTCGTAATCAGGCGTAGCATATAATGTTTTTTGATTATCATAAGTAACAAATCCAGGTTTAGCGCCAGAAGGTTTATGCACATGGCGAATTTCTGTATAATCAACAGGAATTTGTCCAGAGTTACCAGCTTTAGAGAAATATCCGGCTAACATCGCCGCTTCTTTAATCGTTTCCTCTGACGGTGAGTCGTTAAGTATGACTACGTGTGAACCCGGTATATCTTTGGTATGGAACCATATATGATTTTTTTGTGCTTTTTTATTTGTAAGGTAATCATTCTGTTTGTTGTTTTTACCAACTAGAATAGTGTCGCCATCTGATGATAAATACGATTGTAATTGAATTTTAGCATTTTTCTTCTTCTTAACATTTTTACGTTGCTTCATAAATCCTTGATCTGCTAATTCATCACGAATATCATCAATTTCATTGACAGTAATAAGTTCAAGTTGCTGTTCGATACCTGTAAAGTAATCAATATTCTCTTTAGTCAATTGTAATTGATGTTGAAGTTCATGTTCACGTGTCTTCATACGATTATATTGTCTGTAATAATATTGTGCGTTAACTGATGGAGATTTAGTTGGATTGAGAGGAATAGTGATTTCCTCATTATTATAATAATTAAGAACAGTTACAGATTCATCACCTTGTTTAATACGATAAATATTAGCGGTAATCAATTCACCATAGAGTTGATAGTTATCTTTATCTTTTGTACCTTCGTATTCTTGTAACAATTTACTTAATTTATTTTGATATTTATGAAGTTGTTGTTGAACGAACCGAACTAAATCGTTAGCACGTTGTTTGACTCGTTCACGTTCACCTCTCGCATCATAATAACGATCGAGTAATTCATTTAGTGATTCATAGGTAACCATATCATCATAAAATTGATTTAATGTCATGAAATAGAAATCTTCTTTACCTGATTGATGATTTTTATGAAATACAGGCGTAGGAGCTTCAAGCGTTTCAGCCATCACTTCATCGTATGCTTCTGGTAAGGTTTCAGGCGTCATGAACTGACGTCGACTTACAATTTCATTTGTAATTAGAGGACTAAAACCTTCAAATGTATTAAGTAACTGTTTAGCAATTTTACCTGCATTAAAATCGATATATTTTAAAACATCTTCACCTGATACATCATAAGGGTTAAGTTTATGTTGTGTAGGTGGAGCTTCATATTTAAATCCAGGCATAACTGTACGGTATTGATTTGTATTCGGTGTAAGATGTTTAAATCCTTCAAGAATTTTTCGGTCGTCATCTACTAAGATCAAGTTACTGTGTTTGCCCATAATCTCTAAAATAATTGTGCGGTGTATCGTATCACCGATTTCATCTTTACTTTGTACATCGATTTCAACTCTTCTGTCATTACCAATTTGACGAATGGATTTAATAATGCCACCTTCTAAATGCTTACGAAAGACACGTGCAAACATTGGGGGATCAAATGGATTATCATATTTTTTATTCGTTAATTGTAATCTAGAGAAGCTAGGATGTATGGATAAAAGTAATTGATGATTTTGACGATTTTGGCGAACAACGATGATGATTGTGTCATTTTCTGGTTGATTGATTTTATGGATTCGTCCAGTAACTAAATCTTGTAAAGAAGTCACCATCTTTTTTGTAAATAGGCCATCATATGCCATAATTATCTGCCACCTTCATTTTATTCATTCTCATTATTGTAACATGCATCGTGCTAATGGTCATACATCGTGTTCAAAACATTGAATATTTGAAAAATGAGGATAACTGCCCAAAGTATCTCTATACAATTTCAAGTGCAATATGATATCATATTTAAATAATAGAAGAATAGCTTAGAGAGGTCGTAAGGCATGGATAATGAAAAAGGATTGTTAATTGTTCTTTCAGGTCCTTCTGGTGTTGGTAAGGGAACTGTTAGAAAAAAAATATTTGAAGATCCAAACACTTCGTATAAGTATTCTATATCGATGACAACTCGTAGCATGCGCGAGGGAGAAGTTGATGGTGTAGATTACTTTTTCAAGACGAAAGAAGAGTTTGAAGCATTAATAAAAGATGATCAATTTATTGAATATGCCGAGTATGTAGGTAATTACTATGGGACGCCTGTTCAATATGTTAGAGATACAATGGACCAAGGACATGATGTATTTTTAGAAATTGAAGTTGAAGGTGCAAAACAAGTTAGAAAGAAATTCCCTGAAGCATTATTTATTTTCCTTGCTCCACCAAGTCTTGATGATTTAAGAGATCGTTTAGTTGGTAGAGGCACTGAATCAGATGAGAAAATTCAAAGCCGTGTTGCCGAGGCACGTAAAGAAGTAGAAATGATGAACTTATACGATTATGTAGTGGTAAACGACGAAGTAGAATTAGCGAAAAACAAAATTCAGTCAATTGTCGAAGCTGAACACCTTAAACGTGAACGTATAGAAGCTAAATATAGAAAAATGATACTGGAGGCTAAAAAATAATGTTAAACCCACCATTAAACCAATTAACAGGTAAAATTACATCTAAATACCTTATCGCAACGACTGCCGCAAAAAGAGCTCGTGAATTAGACGAAAGACCAGAAACAGCTTTAGAAAGTGAATATCATTCAGCTAAACCTGTCGGTAAAGCATTAGAAGAAATTGCAGATGGCAAAGTATCACCAGTTATCCCGCAAGAATTTTTAGGATAATCATATACTAATTTTGTGACGCACCTTTTTGAAGATATTTCATTACAATCTTGTGATGGATATATCATGTAGATAAGGTGTGTTTTTTTAATATTAGCGACAATTTGTGTATAATTAATATAAATTTGAACATAAATGCGAATATAAATTGTGTGAATATCCTCATTTAAAGAAATGAATTCAGTGAAATGAGAATGTTTTAAGGAGAAATTGATAATGAAACATATTTTATTAGCAGTAACAGGCGGTATTGCAGCATATAAAGCAATTGATTTAACAAGTAAACTTACTCAAGCTGGTTACGAAGTGCGTGTTATGCTTTCAAATCATGCACAAGAATTTGTAACACCATTGGCTTTTCAGTCTATAAGTAAAAATCCAGTATATACAAATACTTTTAAAGAAGAAAACCCGCAAGAAATTCAACATGTAGCATTGGGTGATTGGGCAGATGTGATTATTGTAGCACCAGCAACTGCAAATACAATTGCGAAGTTAAGTGTGGGTATTGCAGACGATATGATTACGTCAACCTTATTAGCAACAGAAACACAAACGTTTATTGCGCCTGCCATGAATGTACATATGTATGAAAATAAGCGCACACAACATAATATTGAAACACTCAAAGCTGATGGGTACCAATTTATTGAGCCAGGTGATGGGTACTTAGCGTGTGGTTATGTGGCTAAAGGACGAATGGAAGAACCTTTACAAATAGTTTCAGTCATCAATCAATATTTCCATCAACAAGAGATTCAAGTGGAAAGTTCATTTAATGGCAAACACGCACTAGTTACTGCAGGGCCAACGATTGAAGTCATTGATCCTGTTAGATTTGTATCTAATCGCTCTTCTGGAAAAATGGGGTTTGCTATTGCTAATGCGTTAAAAAAACGTGGTGCACATGTCACGTTGGTAACTGGTCCGACACAATTGGCAGATCCAGAAGGTATTGAAGTTATTCATGTTGAAAGCGCAGAAGAGATGTTTCAGGAAACCGCTAAACGATATGATATGCAAGATATTGTTGTGAAAGCGGCTGCCGTATCAGATTATACGCCATCAGAAGTGTTAGATCATAAAATGAAAAAGCAAGATGGTGATTTAACTGTAAAATTCAAACGAACACAAGATATACTTAAATATCTTGGTGAGCATAAGACCAATCAGTATTTAGTAGGTTTTGCAGCAGAAACGCAGAATATTGAGAAGTATGCTCAAGATAAATTAAAACGAAAAAATGCAGATGTGATTATTTCTAATAATGTGGGGGACCACTCAATTGGATTTAGTTCTGATGAAAATGAATTAACGATGCATTTTAAAAATCAAGATATGATCAATATTAAGAAAGGCAAAAAAGTTGAAATTGCCAACGATATTTTAGACGAATTAGAAACTAGGTGGCAATAATGATAGCTAAGGTTATTGTGGACATACCTTCGAAAAGCGTCGACTTTAAGTTTGATTATATCATTCCCGAACGATTGCAATCATTTGTTCAAGTAGGTGTACGAGTGATTGTGCCTTTTGGTCCGAGAACAATCCAAGGCTATGTGATGAGTATTCAAAGTCAGCCTGATGAAGGTATTGATATCAGTAAGCTAAAGGAAATTAAAGAAATTCAAGATATTAAACCAGAGTTAACGCCTGAGTTAATTGAACTCAGTGAATGGCTTAGTCATTATCATTTAACGAAACGTATATCTGTTTTAGAAGTGATGTTACCAAATGCAATTAAAGCTAAATATCAAAAGGCTTTTGAGGTTCTGAAAGGTAATGATATACCTGAACCACTTTTAAATCGATTTAATAAAGAAGGCTATTATTTCTATAAAGATGCTCAAAAAAATGATGATTTAGAAGCATTGAATGGTTTATTAAAGCATGACATCATTAAAGAAATAACCATTTTGTCCCAAAATATTAAAAAGAAAACGCAACGTGCTGTTAAAGTGACAGAAATAGGAAATCCGGATGAGGTACTTAATCATTTGGAAAAAGCGATTAAACAATATGATTTATATGCGTATTTATTAGACGAACGTCATAGAGATGTGTTTTTAAAAGAAATTGAAGAAATGGGATTTTCTAAATCGAGTTTAGATACCCTTATTAAGAAGGGATACTTGGAAAAATATGATGCTGAAATAGAAAGAGATCCATTTGCGAATCGAATTTTTGAGAAAGAAGATAATCGTCAATTAACACATGACCAACAAATCGCTTTTGATGCAATCAAAGAGAAAATAGATGCCAACGAAGAAAGAACCTTTTTATTACATGGTGTGACAGGTTCTGGTAAAACAGAAGTCTATTTACAAGCAATTGAATCAGCTTTAAATCAAGGTAAACAAGCTATGATGCTTGTACCAGAAATTGCTTTAACACCTCAAATGGTATTAAGAGTCAAACGTCGTTTTGGTGATGATGTTGCTGTATTACATTCAGGTTTATCAAATGGAGAACGTTACGATGAATGGCAAAAAATTCGTGATGGACGTGCACAAGTTAGTGTCGGTGCACGCTCTAGTATATTTGCGCCATTTAAAAACTTAGGACTAATTATCATCGATGAAGAACATGAGTCTACATATAAACAAGAAGATTATCCAAGATATCATGCTAGAGATATTGCTCAATGGAGAAGCAGTTATCACCATTGCCCAGTGATTTTAGGTAGTGCGACACCAAGTTTAGAATCATATGCGCGTGCTGAAAAAGATGTTTATCAATTACTATCATTACCTCATCGAGTGAACAATCAAGCATTACCAGAAATTGATATTGTAGACATGCGTGAAGAACTTGCGGAAGGTAACCGTTCGATGTTCTCATCAACGTTAAGAGATGCGATTCAACATTGTTTAGATAATAATGAACAAATTGTATTATTCTTAAATCGAAGAGGCTATGCTTCATTTATGTTATGCCGTGATTGTGGTCATGTACCGCAATGTCCAAACTGTGATATTTCCTTAACGTATCATAAGACCACGGATCTACTAAAATGTCACTATTGTGGGTACCAAGAAACACCACCTAATCAATGCCCTAATTGTGAAAGTGAACATATTAGACAAGTTGGTACTGGAACGCAAAGAGTGGAAGAATTATTACAACAAGAATTTGAAGAGGCAAAAATTATACGAATGGATGTTGATACAACTTCTCGTAAAGGTGCCCATGAAAAATTACTTACTGATTTTGAGAATGGTAAAGGTGATATACTTTTAGGCACACAGATGATTGCCAAAGGATTAGACTATCCAAACATCACGCTTGTTGGGGTGCTCAATGCAGATACCATGCTCAATTTACCTGATTTCAGAGCGAGTGAACGAACATATCAATTATTAACACAAGTGGCAGGTCGTGCAGGTCGACATGAAAAAGAAGGTAAAGTAATTATTCAAACGTATAATCCAGAACATTATGCCATTGAAGATGTTAAGAAAAATGATTATTTAACGTTTTATCAACAAGAGATGACTTATCGCAAACTAGGAAAATATCCGCCTTATTACTTTTTAATTAACTTCACGATTTCACATAAAGAAATGAAAAAAGTAATGGAAGCTTCTAAGCATATTCATAAAATCCTATTACAACACCTTACAGATCAATCGCTTGTTTTAGGGCCATCACCTGCAGCACTATCTAGAATTAATAATGAGTATCGTTTCCAAATTTTAGTAAAATACAAACGAGAGCCAGAACTTCATAAAGCACTTCAATATTTAGACGATTACTATCATGAACAATATGTTAAGGACAAATTAGCATTAAAAATCGACATTAATCCGCAAATGATGATGTAAAAAAGCCATTGTGTGACATCAAAGATGACACACAATGGCTTTTTCCATTAGGTAACAAGGCAGAATTACATTGTCACATTACCGTTTTCATCTGCTGGTTTGAATAATGTTAAAATAGCACTAATAATTGCTAATACATGAGGAATCGCTGTCCAACAGAATAAGATGTGTAAGATGCCTTGCATCGTTTTACCAGCATAGAATTTATGAATTCCAAAGCTTCCTAAGAATACGGCTAATAAAATGTAAATCACTTTATTGACTTCCATATTAGTTACACCTCACTTTAAGTAAAATTTTAATTAATGATTTTGAAAGACTTTTCTATTTTCAAAACATACTACTCATTTATATTTTATAAAATATAATATTAAAGTCAAAGACATTGACCTCATTCTTTAGTCTGATTAAGAGAGGTCGCAATTTTGTGCTAATTAAGTTATAATGGTTTGATGAATTTTAATGAGGAGCGTTAAATGTGTCAGTAAAAAAATTAGTGAAATCAGAGCATCCAATTTTTAATCAACCTGCAAATCCAGTAGAGCATTTCGATGATCAATTAAAGCAAACGTTAATGGATATAGAAGATAGCCTATACGCTTTGGAAGGGTCTGCACTAAGTGCTAATCAGATTGGCATTAACCAACAAGTGGCGATTGTGGATATGGAAATGGAAGGATTGCTACAACTGATTAACCCGAAAATTAAAAATCAATCCGAAGAAACTATTACTGATTTAGAAGGGTCAGTCAGTTTGCCAAATGTGTTTGGTGAAGTTGAACGTAACAAAATGATTGTTGTAGAAAGTAATGATGTTAATGGAAACACTGTTGAACTTACAGCATATGATGATGTAGCTAGAATGATTTTACATACGATAGATCAACTCAATGGCATATTTTTCACAGAAAAGGCTAAACGTATATTAAGTGAAGAAGAAATGGAGGCGTATTTCGAATATGAGTAAAATAATTTTTATGGGGACACCTGATTTTTCAACAAAAGTATTAGAAATGCTTATCGCAGAACAAGAAGTAGTTGCAGTGGTAACGCAACCAGATAGACCAGTAGGTAGAAAACGCGTTATGACACCACCACCGGTTAAAAAGGTAGCATTAGAACATGATATACCAGTATATCAACCTGAAAAAATAAAAGATTCTGAGGAATTACAAACTTTATTAGACATGGATGTTGATTTAATTGTTACAGCTGCATTTGGGCAAATTTTACCTGAATCTTTATTAGATTCACCTAAATTGGGTGCTATTAATGTACATGCATCTTTATTACCTAAATACCGTGGCGGTGCACCGATTCATCAAGCGATTATTGATGGTGAAAAGGAAACAGGAATCACGATAATGTATATGGTGAAAAAATTAGATGCAGGAAACATTATTTCACAACGTGCAATTGCAATTGAACAAGATGATAATGTTGGTTCTATGCATGATAAGCTAAGTTTTTTAGGTGCTGATTTACTTAAAGAAACTTTACCGTCTATCTTAAATGGTACAAACGATAGTATTGTTCAAGATGAAGCTAAAGCTTCATTTGCTTCTAATATTAGTCGTGAAGATGAAAAAATTAATTGGAACCAAGATGCACAGGTAATTCATAATCATATTCGTGGTTTGTCTCCTTGGCCAGTAGCTTATACCATCATGGATGATAAAAATTTAAAAATATATGGTGCGCACATCGTTTCTGGAAAAAAAGGCGAACCTGGAACGATTGTTGAAACGACTAAGAAAGCGATTATTGTTGCAACAGCTTCAGAAGAATGTATTGCTTTAACTGATATACAATTAGCCGGTAAAAAACGTATGCAAGTAGCAAATTATTTAAGTGGTGTTCAAGAATCACTAGTTGGGAAGAAATTAGTATGACAAATTCGATAAGAGGTCTCGCATTTGAGACGATACAAGCAATATTAGATGAAGGTGCATATAGTAATCTAGAAATTAACGAGGTGCTTTCTACTTATGAGATTAGTGATTTAGATAAAGGCCTTTTCACTGAACTTGTTTACGGTACAGTTAAACGCAAATATACATTAGATTTTTATTTGAAACCTTTCTTAAAAACGAAGATAAAAGGTTGGGTACGTGAGTTACTATGGATGAGTATCTATCAATATGTATATTTAGATAAGGTGCCAGATCATGCCATTATTAATGAAGCGGTTGAGATTGCCAAAGAAGAAGGTGGCTATTATACCGGTAATGTAGTTAACGGTATTCTACGTAACATCATGAGAAGTGAATTACCTGATGTTCAAGATATACAAGATGATAAAAAACGTATCGCAATTCAATATAGTTTACCAAAATGGCTTGTTGATCATTGGGTAACACATTACGGTTTAGAGCAAACAGAAGCCATTGCACAGTCATTTTTAGAACCAGTAGCGACCACTGTAAGAGCCAACATAACGAGAGGTTCTATTGATGATATTATTAGTGCGTTAGAAAAAGAAAGTTATATTGTTGATAGAGATGATGTTTTACCATTCTGTCTCCATATTTCCGGTAAACCTATTGTTAATTCAAGAGCGTTTAAAGATGGATTAGTTTCAATTCAAGATAAAAGTTCTATGTTTGTTGCACATATTATGGATTTAAACAGAAATGACTCCGTCCTAGATGCATGTAGTGCACCTGGAGGTAAGGCGTGTCATATCGCCGAAATTTTATCGCCGGAAGGGCATGTAGATGCAACTGATATTCATGACCATAAGATCAAATTAATTGATTTCAATATAAGAAAACTTAGATTGAAAAATATTGAAGCCTATCAACATGATGCTACAGAACCTTATGTAACGCAATATGACAAAATTCTAGTAGATGCACCTTGTAGTGGTTTTGGTGTATTAAGACATAAACCCGAAATTAAATATACTCAATCGAAAAATTCTATACAATCATTAGTTGAATTGCAGTTACAAATATTGGAGAATGTTAAACATAATGTGAAGCCGGGTGGCTCAATTATTTATTCAACATGTACGATTGAACAAATGGAAAACGAAAATGTCGTTTATACATTTTTAAAACAAAATAAAGATTTCGAGTTTGAACCCTTCCAACATCCAATGACAGGTGAAATGGTGAAAACATTACAAATATTCCCCCAAGACTACCACTCAGATGGATTCTTTATCGCTAGAATTAAAAGAAAGGAAAGTTAACATGATTACTGATAAAAAGAAAAAGAAAAATAAATTCCTTCCTGATTTTGAGAAGCAGTCTATTTATTCATTAAGATACGATGAAATGCAAAATTGGCTTATCGAACATGGCCAACAAAAGTTCAGAGCAAAACAAATATTTGAATGGTTATACCAAAAACGTGTTGATAGCATTGATGAAATGACAAATTTATCAAAAGATTTAAGACAACTTTTAAAAGATAATTTTGCTATGACAACACTAACAACAGTGGTTAAACAAGAAAGTAGAGACGGTACAATTAAATTCTTATTTGAATTGCAAGATGGCTATACAATTGAAACGGTATTAATGCGTCATGAATATGGGAATTCTGTATGTGTAACAACACAAGTAGGTTGTCGTATTGGTTGTACATTCTGTGCCTCAACATTAGGTGGATTAAAGCGTAATTTAGAAGCTGGTGAAATTGTGTCACAGGTACTTACGGTACAAAAGGCTTTAGATGAAACAGAAGAACGCGTTTCTCAAATTGTTATTATGGGTATCGGCGAACCATTTGAAAATTATGATGAAATGATGGATTTCTTACGTATTGTCAATGATGACAATAGTTTAAATATTGGTGCACGTCATATAACTGTATCAACATCAGGTATTATTCCTAGAATCTATGATTTTGCAGAAGAAGATATTCAAATTAACTTTGCCGTAAGTTTACATGGTGCCAAAGATGAAGTGCGTTCAAGATTAATGCCAATTAACAGAGCGTATAATGTTGAAAAGTTAATGGAAGCAATTGAATATTATCAAGAGAAGACGAATCGTCGAATTACATTTGAATATGGATTATTCGGTGGTGTTAATGATCAATTGGAACATGCAAGAGATCTAGCACATCTTATTAAAGGGTTAAATTGTCACGTAAATTTAATTCCTGTAAACCATGTTCCTGAAAGGAATTATGTTAAAACACCTAAAGATGACATTTTTAAATTTGAAAAAGAGTTAAAACGTTTAGGAATCAATGCTACAATAAGACGTGAACAAGGGTCAGATATTGATGCAGCATGTGGTCAATTAAGAGCGAAGGAACGACAAGTAGAAACGAGGTAAGAGCAATGCTAAATGCACAATTTTTCACTGATACTGGACAACATAGAGATAAGAATGAAGATGCAGGTGGTATTTTTTATAACCAAACCAACCAACAAATGTTAGTATTGTGTGATGGTATGGGTGGTCATAGAGCTGGTGAAATTGCAAGTCAGTTTGTTACTTATGAACTACAAAAACGTTTTGAATCAGAAAACTTAATCGAAGAACATCAAGCTGAAGAATGGTTGCGTACAAATATTAAAGATATCAATTTTGATTTGTACAATTATGCCCAAGAAAACCCTAATTATTATGGTATGGGAACGACTTGTGTTTGTGCATTAGTATTTGATAAATCAGTTGTCGTTGCCAATGTGGGTGATTCTCGTGCATACGTTATAAACAGTAGACAAATCGATCAAATTACGAGTGATCACTCATTTGTTAATCATTTAGTGATGACAGGTCAAATCACAGAAGAAGAAGCTTACCGTCACCCACAAAGAAATATTATTACAAAAGTCATGGGCACTGATAAACGAGTATCACCAGATTTATTTATTAAGCGTTTAAAATTTTATGATTTCTTATTATTATGCTCTGATGGATTAACAGATTATGTTAGAAATGAAGAAATTCAAGAGGAATTAAAACAAGACGCATCATTAGAAGAGCATGGTGAACGAATTATGCGTGTCGCATTCGCACATGATTCAAAAGATAATATCAGTTTTATCTTATCAGCTATCGAGGGTGATAGAGTATGATTGATAAACTCATCAATGAACGCTACAAAGTCATCGATAAACTAGGCGGAGGTGGCATGAGCATTGTCTATCTTGCCGAAGATCTTATTCTTAAGCGCAAGGTCGCTATCAAAGCAATTTCCATACCTCCGAGAGAAAAGGAAGAAACACTGCGTCGATTTGAAAGAGAAGTTCATAATTCATCACAATTAGCACATAAAAATATTGTGAGCATGTATGATGTAGCCGAAGAGGATGACTGTTACTTTTTAGTGATGGAATATATTGAAGGGCCAACATTGTCTGAATATATTCAAAATCATGGACCTTTAAGTTTAGAAACCGCAATCCAATTTACACAACAGATACTTGAAGGTATCAAACATGCACATGATAATAGAATTGTACATAGAGATATTAAACCGCAAAATATTCTCATAGATAAAAATAAAACACTTAAAATCTTTGATTTTGGGATTGCTAAAGCCATAAGTGAAACGTCATTGACCCAAACAAACCATGTGCTCGGTACGGTACAGTATTTATCACCCGAACAAGCTAAAGGCGAATCAACTAACGAAGGTACTGATATTTATTCAATAGGTATTGTACTCTATGAAATGCTTGTTGGTGAACCACCATTTAATGGTGAAACAGCAGTAAGTATTGCCATTAAACACATTCAAGACACGATTCCCAATATCACTACTGAAAAGCGTGAAGAGGTACCACAAGCATTGAGTAACGTTGTACTTAAAGCAACTGAAAAAGATAGAGCTGATAGATATCGTACCATTCAACAAATGCGCGATGATTTAAGTAGTGTACTACACGAAAATCGTTCGAATGAAGAAAAATATGAGTTAGATCAAACGAAAACAAAGACAATGGCATTTTCAAAAGATGAGATTTCTAAAAAAATTGATGATACACCAAAAGAAAAAAATATCGAAGAGACAATGCAAATTCCAATTATGGATCAACCAGTCAATCATCAACAATTTCAAAGTATGGAGAGCCCAATTTATGAGCCACCTCGTAAAAAAAGCTCTAAGAAAAAGAAGTTTTTATTTGCGTTTATTTTTGCTTTATTGTTGATTGGTTTGATTGCCTTTGTCAGCATGGCTGTATTCGGTAGTAAATATGAGGAAATGCCAGATATATCAGGCAAAACTGAAAAGCAAACTGAGAAAATATTAAAAAATCATCATTTAAAAATTGGAGACATTTCAAGAAATTATAGTGATAAATATCCTGAAAACCAAGTGATTAAGTCACGACCAGGTAAGGGTGAACGTGTAGAACGTGGTGACAAAATTGATATTGTTTTATCAAAAGGCCCTGAAATGGTCAAAATGCCAAGTGTCGTTGGATTATCAAAAAATGAAGCACTGAATAAACTTGAAAAAGTAGGACTTAAAGATGTTGCAGTTGAACAAACCTATAATGCAAATACGCCAAAAGGTTATATTGCAAACCAAAATGTTGCTGCTAATAAACAAGTAAAATTAAATGATCATAATATAAAAATTTATGAATCATTGGGTGTTAGACAAGTTTACGTTAGTAATTATGAAAATAAATCATATTCTACAGCTAAAAAAGCACTTGAATCAAAAGGATTTAAAGTTAAAGTTTCTGAAACGTATAGTGATAGTGTCAAAAAGAACAATGTTATCTCACAATCACCTAAGAGTAAATCCATTGATGAAGGTTCTACAATTTCATTAGTGGTTTCAAAAGGTAAAGAGTCAGATTCGGATGACGAAAAATCTAAGGACGATGATTCAGATGACGCTTCATCCAAAGACGTAAAAAATTATAATGAATCTGTTGAAGTACCTTACTCTGGTAAAAAAGGGAAAAGTCAAAAAGTAGAAGTTTATATTCGAGATAAAGATAATGATGGTTCTAAGGCTACACAATCTTTTGAAATTAAAGATAATAAATCTATCAATATTCCAATGAAAATCCAAAAAGGTAAAACTGCTGGTTATACTATCAGAGTAGATAATAAAGTAGTTGCTGATAAAGATGTAGGGTATGATGATTAAATCTTTTCAATATAATACTATAGGTAAGACGATGAGTTGACGATGATACTCATCGTCTTTTTTTATACATAGAAAGATATATAAATAGTTATGATTTTGATATACTAATAACAGTAAAATAAAATTGAGAGGTGTCCTTTTGAAGACTGGTCGAATTGTAAAATTGATAAGTGGTGTTTATCAAGTTGATGTGAACGGCACTAGGTTTAATACCAAGCCTCGTGGCTTATTTAGAAAAAAGAAATTTTCACCAATTGTTGGCGATATCGTTGACTTTGATGTTCAAAATGAAACGGAAGGTTACATCCAGCATGTTCATGAAAGAGGGAATGCTTTAAAACGACCACCTGTCAGTAATATTGATACATTAGTAATAGTCATGAGTGCTGTTGAACCACAGTTTTCTACCCAATTGTTAGATAGATTCTTAGTCATAGCACATTCATATGGTTTAGAAGCTAGAATTTTAGTTACCAAAAAAGATATGGCTGACGACAATCAAATTGAAAAAATTAATAGTTATTTAGCTATATATGAAGAAATAGGTTATCCAACTCAATTCGTTGGTATCAATGATGATCAACATGCTTTGGTAGAAGAATGGGGAGAAGGTTTAATTGTATTAAGTGGTCAATCGGGCGTTGGTAAATCAACATTTTTAAATCGATTTAAACCTGAACTAAATCTTGATACTAATGATATTTCAAAATCTTTGAATCGTGGTAAACATACAACAAGACATGTTGAATTACATGAAACAGTCAATGGTTTTATTGCAGATACACCAGGGTTTAGTGCATTAGATTTTGATCATATTGATAAAGATGAACTTAAAGATTACTTTATCGAAATTGCACAATATGGAGAAGAATGTAAGTTCCGTAATTGTAATCATTTGAAGGAACCCAAATGTAATGTCAAAGAAGAATTAGATGTAGGGAATATTGCTCAATTTAGATATGAACATTATTTACAGTTATTCAATGAAATTTCAGAAAGAAAGGTACGATATTAAATGACAAAAGTATTACCTTCATTATTATCAGTAGATTTTTTAAATTTAAAGGATGAATTAGTTAAGCTTGAAGAAGCAGGTGTAGATGGCTTACATTTTGATGTGATGGATGGACAATTTGTGCCCAATATTTCTATTGGCATACCTATCTTAGACGCAGTTCGACAACAATCAAAGTTACCAATTGATGTTCATTTGATGATTGAAAATCCAGAACAATATATCGAATTATTTGCAGATCATGGTGCAGATTTAATATCTGTTCATTTGGAAGCGACTGCACATATCCACAGAGCTATCGAACAAATTAAAAACAAAGGCAAGAAGGCTGGCGTAGTGATCAATCCAGGAACACCAGTTAGCCAAATTTTACCTATTATCAATACAGTAGACTACGTTTTAATTATGACAGTAAACCCTGGATTTGGCGGTCAATCATTTATTGAAGATTGCGTGGATAAAGTACTGGAATTAAATACTTTGAAAAATGAGAAGCAACTTACTTTTGATATTGAAGTTGATGGTGGAATTAATGCAGAGACTGCCGAAGTTTGCGTTAAAAATGGAGCTACGATGTTAGTGACAGGTTCATACTTCTTCAAACAAGATGATTATCAAGCAGTTACACAAAAGTTAAAGGGCTGATTGAAATGAAAATCAATTTATTGTGCTCAGATAGAAATATTCCTAAAAATCTATTTCAACATCATAATCAAGAAGCATGGGCTGGTATAGATAGGGGAGCATTGATTTTAATTCAGAATCAAATCGATCCTGTGTTTTCTGTGGGGGATTTTGATTCTGTTAATAATCAAGAGCGTCAACTTTTAGCAACACAATTGAATATTCATCCTGTTAAAGCTGAAAAAGATGATACAGATTTAGGCTTAGGTGTTGCTCAAGCTGTTGAAGAAGGGTATCAAGATATTCATATATATGGCGCTACTGGTGGTCGATTAGATCATTTTATGGGTGTGGTTCAAATTTTGTTAAAATCAGAATATATTCATAAAGGCATCAATTTTAAAATAATTGATGAGCAAAATGAAATTATATTACTGACTTCTGGTATGTACACTATTTCACCACATACTCATTATCAATATGTTTCTTTCATACCTGTGAGTGGAGAACCTGTATTATCGTTGGCAGGATTTAAATATAATTTGGATAAGGAAAAGTTGGTAAGAGGATCTACATTAACTATATCTAATGAAGTTGAAAATCCAAATGCAAAAATCGAAATTCAGAATGGACTTGTGTTACAAATTAGAAGTAAAGATTTGTAGTATAAAAAAAGAACTTAAAGGATATCCTTTAAGTTCTTTTAAAATATGTCCTCCACATAAGGACTATTTATATGTGCATTATATTTATTAAACTCTAGTAACTTTACCAGATTTTAAAGCACGTGCAGAAACCCAAACTTTTTTAGGTTTTCCGTCAACAAGAATTCTAACTTTTTGAAGGTTAGCGTTCCATCTGCGTTTGTTCGCATTTAAAGCGTGTGAACGATTATTACCAGTCGAAGCTTTACGACCTGTTACGTAACATTGTTTACCCATGAAAGTACCTCCTTTAATAAATATAAATACACGTCACTACTTATATACTTTATTAAGATACCACAATTGTTTAGGATTGGCAATAAATAATTATATAAATCATGAATTATATACGCAAACACTTGATAAATTATGATATAATTGTAAGCTGTGGAGTAATATAGTATGATACTTTAAAGAAATAGGAAATTTAAACATTAAAAATTCGAACGAATTAGTAATAATAATTAATGCAGACTAGCAAAGAGATTGCTTATCTATATAAGTTAAGAAACACATAACTTTATTTTTCAGGAGGAATATTAATATGACATTAGAAATTTCAAATGATTACGGTAAAATTGATATTTCGAATGAAGTCATCGCCTCAGTTGTAGGTGGAAAAGCTGTTGAATGTTACGGCATTGTTGGTATGGCATCTAGACAGCAAGTAAGAGATGGCATCGCAGAAATTTTAGGCCATGAGAATTATGCAAGAGGCATTAAAGTTCGTGAAGAGGACGGAAATGTTGATATAGACATGTATATTATAGTAAGTTATGGTGTGAAAATTTCAGAAGTGGCGAACAATGTTCAGTCAACTGTTAAATATACATTAGAGTCAACGCTTAATGTAAAAGTGAATTCAGTTAATATCTTTGTACAAGGTGTTAGATTAAACCAAACGGGCAAAAAGATTTAGGAGGACAACGTGAAATGATTAGCAAAATCAATGGTAAATTATTTGCCGATATGATTATACAAGGGGCACAAAATTTATCTAATAATGCAGATTTAGTGGATTCGCTTAATGTATATCCAGTTCCAGATGGAGATACAGGGACAAATATGAATCTCACAATCACTTCTGGTCGTGAAGAAGTTGAAAATAATTTATCTCAAAACATTGGAGAACTAGGCAAAACTTTCTCCAAAGGTTTATTAATGGGTGCAAGAGGGAACTCTGGCGTTATTTTATCTCAATTATTTAGAGGATTCTGTAAAAATATCGAGACAGAATCTGAAATTGATGCACAACAGTTAGCTGAAAGTCTTCAAGCAGGTGTTGAGACAGCTTACAAGGCTGTAATGAAACCAGTTGAAGGGACAATTTTAACCGTTGCTAAAGATGCAGCGCAAGCAGCTATGAATAAAGCTGAGTCATCAAAGGACTGTGTTGAAATCATGGAAGCGACGATTGAAGCTGCTGAGAAATCATTAGACAATACACCAAACCTACTTGCAGTATTAAAAGAAGTAGGTGTTGTTGATAGTGGTGGTAAAGGACTATTATCTGTTTACGAAGGATTCTTAAAAGGTTTAAACGGTGAAACGGTTGAAGCTATTAAGCCTAAATTAGATACAGATACATTGGTTAATGACGAACATGATTTTCATGGTGTAATTAATACAGAAGATATAGTATACGGATATTGTACAGAAATGATGGTACGTTTTGGTAAAGACAAGAAAGAATTTAAAGAAGACGAATTCCGTCAAGATATGAGCGAATTTGGAGATTCATTATTAGTGATTAATGATGATGAGATTGTGAAAGTACATGTTCATACTGAGTATCCTGGACAAGTATTTAATTATGGTCAACAATACGGTGAATTAATTAAACTTAAAGTTGAAAATATGAGAGAGCAACATCGCGAAGTAATTAAAAAAGAGGCAAATAATCATAAAAATGATGAGCCACAAACTGTAGAAACAGCTATTATTACTATTTCTATGGGAGATGGAATCTCGGATTTATTCAAATCAATGGGTGCTACACATATTATCAGTGGTGGGCAAACAATGAACCCGTCTACAGAGGATATAGTAAAAGTCATAGAACAATCAGAATGTAAGCGTGCGATTATATTACCTAATAATAAAAACATTTTAATGGCAAGTGAACAAGCCGCAGAAATCGTTGACGCAGAAGCAGTAGTGATTCCTACTAAGTCTGTTCCTCAAGGTATTGCAGCTTTATTCCAATATGACGAAGGTTCATCATTAGAAGATAATAAGAGTCATATGGTTACTGCACTAGATGTCGTTAAATCTGGCTCAGTTACATTTGCAGTTAGAGACACTAAAATTGATGGTGTTGAAATTAAAAAAGATGAATTTATGGGGCTTGCAGAAGATAAAATTATAACAAGTGATGCTGATCAATTTACCGCTACTAAACAATTGTTAGAAGCAATGCTTTCTGAAGATAGTGAGATTTTAACAATTATTGCTGGTGAAGATGCAAATCAACAAACAACAAATCAACTTGTTGAATGGATAGAATCTACGTATCCAGATGTTGAAATTGAAAATCATAACGGTCAACAACCTATATATCAGTATTTATTTGCTGTTGAATAAATATATTTCATAAATAAGACGAGATTGAAAGTATAATCAGAAGGATACTCTGATTACTTCTATCTCGTTTTATTTTTGTTAATAATCAAAACATAGAGAATCATTAGTTTGGTGTCTATAAAATAATTATGTTAACTTAAAAACTCCAAAGCGTTTTAATCAACCAATGAAGTAACTAAATGGTAGAATGAATGTATTATTTAAATAACGTAACATATTAAAGATTAATACATAATAAGGTGATCGAATATGGCGAAAGTCAATTTAATAGAAAGTCCTTATCCGTTGAATCAAATTAAAGGGATAGGACCAAAGCGTTTAGCTGTATTACAAGAATTAAATATTAATACTGTAGAAGATCTCATACTATATCTACCAACGCGTTATGAGGACAATACTGTAATAGATTTAAACGAGGCAGAAGATCAAAGTACTGTAACTGTTCAAGGTGAAGTTTATTCCTCACCAACAGTAGCATTTTTTGGTAGAAACAAATCTAAACTAACCGTACATATTATGGTAAATCAAATAGCAGTCAAATGCGTCTTTTTTAATCAACCTTATTTAAAAAAGAAAATTGAATTACATGGTACTGTGACAGTTAAAGGAAAATGGAATCGTTCAAAACAAGAAATAAACGGCAATAGAATGTTCTTTAATCAACAGGACAATCTTAACGATACCCAATTAGAGCCTGTTTACCGTATTAAAGAAGGTATTAAACAAAAACAATTGCGTGATCATATTCGTCAGTCTTTAAATGATGTGGTGATACATGAATGGTTATCAGATGAGCTCAGAAATAAGTATAAATTAGAAACTTTAGAATTCACACTTAATCATCTACATCATCCCCAAGGTAAACAAGACTTGCTTAGAGCAAGACGTACTTATGCATTTACAGAATTATTTATGTTTGAATTACGCATGCAATGGTTGAATCGTCTAGAAAAGGCGTCAGACGATGCTATAGAAATTGAGTATGATATTCAAAAGGTAAAAGCATTTATTGATAGTCTACCGTTCGAATTAACGGATGCCCAAAAGACGAGTGTTAATGAAATATTTAGAGATTTAAAAGCACCTATTCGCATGCATAGATTATTACAAGGAGATGTAGGATCAGGCAAAACGGTTGTAGCTGCGATTTGTATGTATGCTTTAAAAACAGCAGGATATCAATCAGCACTTATGGTACCGACAGAAATACTTGCCGAACAACATGCTGAAAGTTTAATTCAATTATTTGGTGACACAATGAATGTTGCTTTATTAACAGGTTCAGTAAAAGGTAAAAAGCGTCGTATTTTATTAGAACAACTTGAAAATGGAACGATTGATTGTTTAATTGGGACACATGCTTTAATACAAGACGATGTTACCTTTGATAATGTAGGTTTAGTGATTACAGATGAGCAACATCGTTTCGGTGTGAATCAACGTCAGCGATTAAGAGAAAAAGGTGCAATGACCAATGTCTTGTTTATGACGGCAACACCCATTCCTAGAACTTTAGCAATATCAGTGTTTGGAGAAATGGACGTTTCATCTATTAAACAGTTACCTAAAGGTAGAAAACCAATTATTACGAGTTGGGCTAAGCATGAGCAATATGAACAAGTGTTAACTCAAATGACAAATGAATTAAAAAAAGGAAGACAAGCATATGTTATTTGTCCGCTTATTGAGAGCTCAGAACATTTAGAAGATGTACAGAATGTGGTAGAACTATTTGAATCTTTACAACAATATTATGGTGAAAATAAAGTAGGTCTATTACACGGTAAACTAAGCAATGAAGAAAAAGATGAAGTCATGCACCGTTTTAGTGAACATGAGATTGATATTTTAGTTTCAACAACAGTGGTTGAAGTAGGCGTTAACGTACCAAATGCAACATTTATGATGATTTATGATGCGGACCGCTTCGGGTTATCAACTTTACATCAATTACGTGGACGAGTAGGAAGAAGCGAACATCAAAGTTATTGTGTACTGATTGCTTCACCCAAAACTGAAACTGGAATCGAAAGAATGACAATTATGACTCAAACAACAGATGGATTTGAATTGAGTGAACGAGATTTAGAAATGCGAGGACCTGGCGATTTCTTCGGTGTAAAGCAAAGTGGTTTACCAGATTTCTTAGTTGCGAACATTGTGGAAGATTATCGAATGTTAGAAGTAGCAAGAGATGAAGCTGGTGAATTAATTCAATCGGGTGAATTTTTCAATTCCAATTATGATCATCTCAGACATTTTATCGAAGATAATTTACTTGATATGAGCTTTGATTGATAGAATTCTTCCTTTCAAAAATGAGGAATTTAATTAGCAATAAATAAATTTATATATGTATTATAGTTAATTGTTGAGGGATTGAAATAGAAAGTGTTATGATATGTGAGGAATGTTTAAGACTTGGTACTAAAATGAGGGGTGAGAAAGTGAAATTAAAGAAAAATGAACGTAGACAGGCGATTCAGCAAGCCATTGAAAACAACCCCTTTATCACAGACAATGAACTGTGTGAAATGTTCCAAGTGAGTATTCAAACAATTCGACTTGATCGAACACATCTGAATATTCCAGAATTAAGAAAACGAGTAAAATTAGTAGCAGAACATAATTATGATCAAATTAAATCGATTGAGGCTAATGAAATTATAGGTGATTTAGTTCAATTGAAACCCAATGATACAGCTACTTCGATGATTGAAATTACAAGCGATTCCGTTTTCTCTAAATCACAAATTGCGCGTGGCCACGTTTTATTTGCACAGGCAAATTCCTTGTGTGTCGCACTTATACATAATCCGACGGTTTTAACACAAGAAAGCGATGTTAAATTTCTGGATAAAGTTAAATTAAATGATACAGTGAAAGCAGTAGCAAACGTAATCAATCAAACGAACAAACATTATTTAATAGAAGTAAATTCTTATGTGAAAGATAAATTAGTTTTTAATGGTAAATTTAAAATGTTCTATATAAGTGAGGATGAATTAAATGGTTAAAATTGCAGTAGATATGATGGGCGGAGATGACGCACCTGGAATCGTACTTGAAGCTGTTAAAAAAGCTGTTGACGATTTTAAAGATTTAGAAATCATCTTATTCGGTGATCAAGAGCAATATACATTAAATCATGGACACATCGATTTTAGACATTGCACTGAAAAAATCGAAATGGAAGATGAACCAGTACGTGCAATTAAACGTAAAAAAGATAGTTCAATGGTTAAAATGGCCGAAGCAGTTAAATCTGGTGAAGCGGATGGATGTGTATCAGCTGGTAATACAGGTGCATTAATGTCAGCAGGTTTATTCATTGTTGGACGTATTAAAGGTGTATCAAGACCAGCACTAGTGGTTACTTTACCTACGATAGATGGTAAAGGGTTTGTATTCTTAGACGTAGGTGCTAATGCAGATGCTAAACCAGAACATTTATTACAATATGCACAGTTGGGTAATATCTATGCACAAAAAATTAGAGGTATCAAACAACCATCAGTCTCATTATTGAATATTGGTACAGAAGCAGCTAAAGGTAATACGTTAACTAAGAAAACTTATGAGTTAATGGAAGCGCAAAATGACTTTAATTTTACTGGTAATGTTGAAGCAAAAACTTTAATGGATGGTAACGTAGACGTCGTCGTTACAGATGGTTTTACAGGAAATATGGTTCTTAAGAACTTAGAGGGTACTGCTAAATCAATTGGTAAAATGTTAAAAGAAACATTACTTAGTAGCTTCAAAAATAAAATAGCTGCCTTAGTACTAAAAAAAGATTTAAATCAATTCTCTCAAAAAATGGATTACTCAGAGTATGGTGGTTCAGTATTATTAGGTTTAGATGGTACATTTGTTAAAGCACATGGAAGTTCAAATGCTAAAGCGTTTTATTCAGCTATCCGTCAGGCTAAAATTGCGGGAGAACAACAAATTGTACAAACAATGAGAGAAACGGTAGGTGGAACTAATGGGTAAAACAGCAATTATTTTCCCAGGTCAAGGTGCACAAAAAGTCGGAATGGCACAAGATTTATATAATGTAGATGGAAAAGCTACAGAAGTATTAAATAAAGCACAAGAATCAGTAGATTTTGATTTATTGGAAACTATGTTTACAGATGAAGAAGGTAAATTAGGTGAAACTGAAAATACACAACCAGCTTTATTAACGCACAGTATTGCATTATTAGAAGCTTTAAATCATATCGATGCAGATTATACTATGGGTCATAGTTTAGGTGAATATTCAAGTTTAGTGGCAAGCGGTGTTTTATCATTTGAAGATGCCGTTAAGATTGTTCGTAAACGTGGTGAGCTTATGGCACAAGCATTCCCTAATGGTGTAGGTAGTATGGCTGCTGTTTTAGGTTTAGACTTTGATGACGTTGATAAAATTTGTAAAGATTTATCAACAGAAGACCAATTAATTGAACCAGCTAATATAAATTCACCTGGTCAAATCGTTGTCTCAGGTCATAAAACATTAATTGATGAATTAGTTGAAAAAGGTAAATCATTAGGTGCAAAACGTGTATTACCATTAGCTGTTTCTGGACCGTTCCATTCTTCAATGATGAATGTTATAGAAGAAGATTTTGCGGCATATATTAATCAATTTGAATGGCATGATGCTAAGTTTCCAGTCGTTCAAAATTACAATGCTGAAGGCGAAACGGATGCTGAGGTTATCAAATACCATATGGTAAAACAATTATACTCACCAGTTCAATTTATCAAATCAACTGAATGGTTAATCGAACAAGGTGTGGATCACTTTATTGAAATTGGTCCAGGAAAAGTATTATCTGGTTTAATTAAAAAAATTAATAGAGACGTAAAATTAACATCAATTCAAACACTTGAAGATGTGAAAGGATGGAATGAATAATGGCTAAAAATGCTTTAGTAACAGGGGCTTCACGAGGTATTGGTCGTAGTATTGCAATTCAATTAGCTGAAGAAGGTTATAATGTTGCAGTCAATTATGCAGGTAACCAAGATAAAGCAGAGGCAGTCGTTTCAGAAATTAAAGAAAAAGGTGTCGAAAGCTTTGCGATTCAAGCGAATGTTGCTAACGGTGACGAAGTAAAAGCAATGATTAAAGAAGTTGTGAGTCAATTTGGTTCTATTGATGTATTAGTTAATAATGCAGGTATTACACGTGATAATTTATTAATGCGTATGAAAGAACAAGAATGGGATGATGTGATTGATACTAACTTAAAAGGTGTATTCAATTGTATCCAAAAGGTTACGCCTCAAATGTTAAGACAACGTAGTGGTTCAATTATTAATTTATCAAGCGTAGTAGGAGCGGTTGGTAATCCAGGCCAAGCGAACTATGTAGCTACTAAAGCAGGTGTGGTAGGATTAACTAAATCTGCTGCACGTGAATTAGCATCACGAGGGATTACTGTAAATGCTGTTGCACCTGGTTTTATTGTTTCTGATATGACTGATGCTTTAAGTGATGAGTTGAAAGAACAAATGTTAGATCAAATTCCTTTATCACGTTTTGGTGAAGATACGGATATCGCTCATACTGTTGCATTCTTAGCTTCAGAAAAAGCAAAATACATTACTGGTCAAACGATTCATGTAAATGGCGGTATGTACATGTAGGAGAATACCTACATGTTGCGAATGTACAGGATCTAGCAGTTGACTGTCCACTCATGTCAAAAGCCATGATTGAACTAGTCAACCTTGCGGGTGCAAGACAACGAAATCTATAGAATTTCTGTCTTGCAACCAAATTCTACTTGTATTTTATATTCTAAAATGGGAAAATATAATAGTCTATGGATAGACGCTTTTAAAGGAGGTGAATCGACGTGGAAAACTTCGATAAAGTAAAGGATATCATCGTTGACCGTTTAGGTGTTGATGCTGATAAAGTAACTGAAGATGCATCTTTCAAAGATGATTTAGGCGCTGACTCACTTGATATCGCTGAATTAGTAATGGAATTAGAAGATGAATTTGGTACTGAAATTCCAGATGAAGAAGCTGAAAAAATCAACACTGTTGGTGATGCTGTTAAGTATATCAATAGTCTTGAAAAATAATAAACCTATATCTGAGTCGTCATTGTGTCGGCTCAGATTTTTTCTTTTGTTTTGGTGCGATTTCACGTAAAATTAGAGTTAACATATCATAAATTAAGGAGGTATATTTAATGACCAATCATAAAAAGACAGAAATGATTAACCGTTTTCGAGAGCAATTTGCACAGAAAATGCATGAACTAGGTTTTGAATATAATAATATAGAATTGTACCAACAGGCATTTTCTCATTCTAGCTTTATTAATGATTTTAATATGGATCGCTTAGACCATAATGAAAGATTAGAATTTTTAGGTGATGCGGTATTAGAATTGACGGTCTCACGTTATCTATTTGATAAACACCCAGATTTACCTGAGGGTAATTTAACAAAGATGAGAGCAACTATCGTATGTGAGCCTTCACTTGTAATATTTGCAAATAAAATAAAGTTAAATGAGCTGATTTTATTAGGAAAAGGTGAAGAGAAGACAGGTGGTAGAACACGACCTTCACTTATTTCTGATGCATTTGAAGCATTCGTTGGCGCCTTATATTTAGATCAAGGATTAGATATAGTGTGGGACTTTGCAGAAAAAATTATATTCCCATATGTAGAAGATGATGAATTAGATGGTGTAGTCGATTTTAAAACACAGTTCCAAGAATTTGTGCACAGACAAAATAAAGGTGATGTTACTTATCGCTTAATCAAAGAAGAAGGTCCAGCACACCACCGTTTATTCACATCAGAAGTTATTTTAGAAAAGCAAGCTGTTGCAGAAGGACAAGGTAAAACTAAGAAGGAGTCTGAACAAAAGGCAGCTGAACGTGCTTATAAACAAATGAAGAATAAATAGTAATTTATAAATTAACATATCGTCTTAATTGAAATCATTAATATCAATTAAGATTAAACTTTAAAGGAAGATGTAACGTTAATAACTTTGCATCATATATTAAGTTGATTGTACAGATATGGATCAACTAGGATTTGGATAAGGAGAATAACATGGTTTATTTAAAATCAATAGACGCCGTAGGATTTAAATCATTTGCAGACCATACTGATGTGCAGTTTGATAAAGGCGTAACAGCTATTGTTGGTCCAAATGGTAGCGGTAAAAGTAATATTACGGATGCAATCAAATGGGTATTAGGCGAACAATCAGCGAAATCACTTCGTGGTTCTAAAATGGAAGATATTATCTTTTCAGGTGCTGAACATCGTAAACCTCAAAATTTTGCAGAAGTAAAATTAAAGTTAGATAATCATTCAAAGAAATTACAAATAGATGCAGAAGTGGTAGAGGTTACGCGACGTCTTTATAGAAGTGGCGAAAGTGAATACTATTTAAATAATGATCGTGCTCGTTTAAAAGATATCATTGATTTATTTTTAGATTCTGGTTTAGGTAAAGAAGCGTTCTCAATCATATCTCAAGGTAGAGTGGATGAGATTTTAAATGCTAAACCGATTGATCGTAGACAGATTATTGAAGAATCAGCAGGCGTTTTAAAATATAAAAAACGGAAAGCAGAATCTGTGCAAAAATTAGATCAAACTGAAGATAATTTGTCACGTGTAGAGGATATTCTTTATGATTTAGAAGGAAGAGTTGAACCTTTAAAAGAGGAAGCAGCGATTGCCAAAGAATATAAACAATTGTCATCTGAAATGAAAAAAAGCGATGTGATTGTGACTGTTCATGATATTGATCAATATACACAGGATAATGGTCAGTTAGATGAACAACTCAATGATTTAAAAAGTAAGCAAGCGAATAAAGAGGCTGAACAAAGTCAAATTAACCAATTGTTACAAAAGTATAAAGGTCAAAGACAAGAACTAGATCAAAATATAGAACAATTAAATTATCATTTAGTAAAAGCTACTGAAGAATTTGAGAAGTATTCTGGTCAACTTAATGTGCTTGAGGAAAGAAAAAAGAACCAATCTGAAACAAATGCAAGGTTTGAAGAAGAACAAGACAATTTAATGTCTCAATTAGACAATCTAAAATCCGAAAAAGACCAAGCTATACAAACATTAGACCAGCTAAAACAAAAGCAAAAAGAATTAAATAAAACGATACAAGCGTTAGAATCAAAGCTATATGTTTCCGATGAACAACATGATGAGAAATTAGAAGAAATTAAAAATAAATATTATACGTTAATGTCCGAACAATCAGATGTCAATAATGATATACGCTTTTTAGAACATACAATTAATGAAAACGAAGCGAAAAAATCGCGTTTAGATTCCAGATTAGTTGAAGCATTTAATCAATTAAAAGATATTCAAAATAATATTTCAAATACCGATAAAGAATATCAACAAGTTCAGAAAGACATGCATAATACTGAACAACAAATTAAAAATATCGAAAAACAATTAACTGAATCAAAGCAACTTCAAACAGAATTCGAAAATAAATTGTATCAAGCGTATCGATATAATGAAAAGTTAAAATCGCGAATTGATAGCCTCGCTACTCAGGAAGAAGATTACACTTACTTCTTTAATGGTGTTAAACATATACTTAAAGCTAAAGATAAAGAATTAAATGGTATTCACGGTGCAGTTGCGGAAATTATAGACGTTCCTTCTCAATTAACACAAGCGATTGAAACTGCTTTGGGCGCATCATTACAACATGTCATTGTAGAAGATGAAAAAGATGGTCGTCAGGCGATACAATTTTTAAAACAACGTAGTTTAGGGCGTGCCACTTTCCTACCTTTAAATGTTATTCAACCTAGATATTTGGCTACAGATATTAAATCAACAGCACAAGCTTCTGAGGGCTTTGTTAACATTGCTTCAGATGCTGTAAAAGTATCTTCTAAATATAAAAATATCGTAGAAAATTTACTAGGTAATACTATTATTGTAGATTATTTAAAACATGCGAATGATTTAGCAAGATCGATTCGTTATCGTACAAGAATTGTGACACTTGAAGGCGATGTTGTTAATCCAGGTGGTTCCATGACTGGTGGGGGTGCCCGCAAAACTAAAAGCATCTTAACACAAAAAGATGAGCTCACAACTATGCGTCACCAATTAAAAGATTATCAGAAGCAGACACACGAGTTTGAGAAACAATTCCAAACACATCAAGCGCAATCTGAAAAGTTAAGTGAAACATACTTTGAGTTAAGTCAAAGTTATAATAATTTAAAGGAAAAAGCACATGGCTATGAGTTAGAGCTTGATCGTTTGAAGAAACAAGAAACGCATTTAAAAGATGAACATGAAGAGTTTGAATTTGAAAAAAATGATGGTTATCAAAGTGATAAAAGTAAAGCAACACTTGAGCAAAAACAGCATCATCTTTCAGAAATTCAAGCACAACTTAAACATTTAGAAGAAGATATAGAAAAATATACCAAGCTATCTAAAGAAGGAAAAGAAACGACGACTCAAACTCAGCAACAATTACATCAAAAGCAATCCGATCTAGCAGTTGTCAAAGAACGAATTAAAGGACAACAGCAAGAAATCGAACGCTTAGATAAACAATTGGAAAGTACAGAACAACAACTTGATACAGTTAAAGAGAAAATTCAATTATTCAATTCAGATGAAATGATGGGTGAACAAGCTTTTGATAAAATCAAGTCACAAATTGCTGATAAAGAACGAACACGCTCTGAATTAAATGAACAACTTGATCAAATGAAGCAACAACGAGTTGACTTAAATCAGATGATTGAAGACAATGATAGTAAGCTACAAGAATGTCATCAAGATTTATTATCTATCGAAAATCACTATCAAGATATTAAAGCTAATCAATCTAAATTAGATGTACTCATTAATCATGCGATTGATCATTTGAATGATGAATATCAACTTACTGTTGAGCGTGCACGTTCGCTCTATGACAATGAAGACGATATTGATCAGCTACGTAAAAAGGTTAAACTAACTAAGATGTCAATTGACGAATTAGGTCCTGTTAATTTGAATGCGATTGAGCAATTTGAAGAATTAAATGAACGATATACATTTTTAAATGATCAAAGAACAGATTTAAGAGAAGCTAAATCCACTTTAGAACAGATTATCAATGAAATGGATAAAGAAGTAGAAAACAGATTTAAAGAAACGTTCCATGCTGTTCAAAGTCACTTTAGTGATGTCTTTAAACAACTATTTGGTGGTGGGCAAGCTGAATTACAATTAACAGAAAATGATTATTTAGCAGCGGGTGTCGATATTATTGTTCAACCTCCAGGTAAGAAACTACAACATTTATCTTTATTAAGTGGTGGAGAGCGCGCATTAAGTGCAATTGCTTTATTATTTGCTATATTAAAAGTAAGATCTGCACCATTTGTTATATTAGATGAGGTAGAAGCGGCACTTGATGAAGCCAATGTGATTCGATACGCACAATACCTCAATGAATTATCTGATCAAACACAATTTATCGTTATTACACATCGTAAAGGCACGATGGAATTTTCAGATCGACTTTACGGTGTAACAATGCAAGAATCAGGAGTATCAAAGTTAGTGAGTGTTAACCTAAATACAATAGATGAGGTTATGAAGGAGGAAGAAGCATGAGCTTTTTTAAACGCTTAAAAGATAAATTTTCAGGACCAAGAGGAGAAGATATTGAAAAGGAATTATCTAGTGAAGAGGTTTCAGATGACCCTTCCAAACAGATGGATGAGGAACAACATACATCTCAACATGAACTAGAAGAAGATAAACCTAAAAAGAAACCTAGAAAATTAAGTGAAGCGGATTTTGATGAAGATGGCTTAATTTCGATTGAAGACTTTGAAGAGATAGAAGCACAAAAAATTGGTGCGAAATTTAAAGCTGGTTTAGAAAAATCTAGAGAAAATTTCCAAGAACAGTTAAATAATTTAATAGCGCGATATAGAAAAGTTGACGAAGAATTCTTCGAAGCATTAGAAGAGATGTTAATTACAGCCGATGTTGGTTTTAATACAGTGATGCAATTAACTGAAGAACTTCGTGCTGAAGCACAACGTCGTAACATTCAAGAAACAGAAGATTTACGTGAAGTTATCGTTGAAAAAATTGTCGAAATTTATCACCAAGAAGATGATAAATCAGAAGCAATGAATCTTGAAGATGGACGTTTAAATGTTATTTTAATGGTCGGTGTTAATGGTGTAGGTAAAACGACGACGATTGGTAAATTAGCTTACCGTTACAAAATGGAAGGTAAAAAAGTCATGCTTGCTGCAGGTGACACATTTAGAGCAGGTGCTATCGAACAATTAAAAGTTTGGGGAGAACGAGTTGGCGTAGAAGTTATAAGTCAAAGTGAAGGTTCAGATCCAGCCGCTGTAATGTATGATGCAATCAATGCTGCTAAAAATAAACAAGTAGATATTTTAATTTGTGATACTGCAGGTCGTTTACAAAATAAATCTAATTTAATGCAAGAATTAGAAAAAGTAAAACGTGTTATTGGTAGAGCTGTTCCAGACGCACCGCATGAAGCATTACTTTGCTTAGACGCTACAACAGGTCAAAATGCATTATCACAAGCTCGTACATTCAAAGAAGTAACGAATGTTTCTGGTATCGTATTAACTAAATTAGATGGTACTGCTAAAGGTGGTATCGTATTAGCAATCAGAAACGAACTTAAAATACCTGTTAAATATGTAGGTTTAGGTGAGAAGTTAGATGATTTACAACCATTCAACCCAGAAAGCTATGTTTATGGATTATTTGCTGATATGATTGAACAAAATGAAGAGATTCCAGATGAATTAGCAGAATCTCCATCTGATAATGGAGATGCATCTCATGAGCCAAAATGATTTAGTAAAAACACTACGAATGAATTATCTTTTTGATTTTTATCAATCTTTGCTGACTGATAAACAAAGAAACTACTTAGAATTATTTTACTTACAAGATTATGCATTAAGTGAAATTGCTGATACTTTTAATGTGAGTAGACAAGCAGTTTATGATAATATAAGAAGAACTGGCGATTTAGTAGAAGATTATGAAACTAAATTAGGATTATACAAAAGGTTTGAACAACGACGAGATATTTATGACAAAATGAAACAATCTCTTGATAAACCAGAATTATTAAAGCAATATATAGATCAATTAGAAGAATTAGAATAGTGATAAAAAGAGGAGGGAATAATTATGGCATTTGAAGGATTGTCGGATCGCTTACAGGCATCAATGCAAAGAATGCGTGGTAAGGGTAAAGTTACAGAAGCAGATATCAAGGCAATGATGCGAGAAGTTCGTCTTGCGTTATTAGAAGCCGACGTTAACTTTAAAGTCGTAAAGGATTTCGTCAAAACTGTATCAGAACGAGCATTAGGCTCAGATGTGATGCAGTCATTAACACCCGGACAACAAGTGATTAAAATTGTTCAAGATGAATTAACGAATTTAATGGGTGGCGAAAATTCTACGATTAAAATGGCTAACAAACCACCAACAGTTGTTATGATGGTTGGTCTGCAAGGTGCAGGTAAAACTACAACTGCAGGTAAATTAGCACTTTTAATGCGAAAAAAATATAATAAAAAACCAATGTTAGTTGCTGGTGATATTTATCGACCAGCTGCCATTGATCAGTTACAAACAGTAGGTAAGCAACTAGATGTTCCTGTTTATAGTGAAGGAGATCAAGTTAAACCACAACAAATCGTTCAAAATGCATTAGCACATGCTAAAGAAGAACATTTAGACTTTGTCATTATCGATACAGCAGGTCGTTTGCATATTGATGAAGCATTAATGAATGAATTACAAGAAGTTAAAGAAATTGCTAAACCAGATGAAATTATGTTGGTTGTCGATGCAATGACTGGTCAAGATGCGGTTAATGTTGCACAATCATTTGATGAACAATTAGATGTAACGGGTGTGACATTAACTAAGTTAGATGGTGACACTCGTGGTGGTGCTGCATTATCTATACGTTCAGTAACTCAAAAACCAATTAAATTTGTAGGTATGAGTGAAAAACTTGATGGTTTAGAATTATTCCATCCAGAACGTATGGCTTCTCGTATTTTAGGTATGGGTGATGTTTTAAGTTTAATTGAAAAAGCGCAACAAGATGTTGACCAAGACAAAGCTAAAGATTTAGAAAAGAAAATGAGAGACTCTTCTTTCACATTGGATGATTTCTTAGAACAACTTGATCAAGTTAAAAATCTTGGGCCATTAGACGACATCATGAAAATGATTCCTGGTATGAATAAGATGAAAGGCTTAGATCAACTTAATATGAGTGATAAACAAATCGATCATATTAAAGCTATCATTCAATCAATGACACCTAGTGAAAGAGCGAATCCAGCGATGTTGAACGTTTCTCGTAAAAAACGTATCGCAAAAGGTTCAGGGCGTTCTTTACAAGAAGTCAATCGTTTAATGAAGCAATTTAATGACATGAAGAAAATGATGAAACAATTTACTGGTGGCGGTAAAGGTAAGAAAGCCAAACGTAGCCAGATGGAAAATATGTTAAAAGGTATGAACTTACCTTTCTAATATAATATTGTGGTTCCAACAGATATACGTCTGTTGGAATTTTTTCTTTTTATAAGAAAGAACGACTTACTTAATAAAATTTAAGTTAGTAACTAAAAAACAATTCATTTCGTGAGATTAATGAAAATGAAACGCTTGAGATAAATATCATGGACTAAATTTATATATTGCAGTAGCTGACTGGAAGAAAATACGCTTATTCAAAACGATTTTCTATCCTAGTCAGCCTTGCCGGGGTGAGACATCGAAATAAAAATTATTATTTCTGTCTCACTCCCATAACCAACACTAATTTTTCTGAAAGGGAGGGAACGCCTTAGCTAAAGCTAATGCATAACCAAATCTACAATTCATTCCATTAATTTAATAAAGATGAAACGCTTGAGACCAAGGCTCAAGCATAACCAACACTAATTTTTCTGAAAGAAAAAAGTGTTGGTAAAGCAAAATGTCTTTACAAAGTTTAGTATTCCTGTTATTATTTATTCTTGTAGAAAATAAAAATTGAAATGTTTAAAGGAGAGTTTTATAATGGCAGTTAAAATTCGTTTAACTCGTTTAGGTTCAAAAAGAAATCCATTCTATCGTATCGTAGTTGCAGATGCTCGTTCACCACGTGATGGTCGTATCATCGAACAAATCGGTACTTACAATCCAGCACACGTTAATGCTCCAGAAGTTAAAATTGACGAAGAATTAGCATTAAAATGGTTAAAAGACGGTGCAAAACCAACTGATACAGTTCATAATATCTTATCAAGAGAAGGTATTTTGAAAAAATTCGATGACCAAAAATACGCTAAATAATCATAGTCACTTGTGATGTGTTTATATATTTAGTTGAAAGGGCGCCATATATTGGTGTCCTTTTTTATTTTTAACAGAATGATAAAAATGCATGTATAACATATTAATCAATGATATAGTAAAACCATTAATTAACAATATATAAATATATAAGGAGGTTAGTCATTATGGAAGTCGAAGTAGGACAAATCGTCAATACCCATGGAATCAAAGGAGAAGTTAAAGTAAAATCTAACTCAGATTTTACTGATACACGTTTTCAACCAGGTGAAGTGTTAACAGCAAAATTAAATCAAATAGAAAAAGAATTAACTGTGACGTCTTATCGTACACACAAAGGATTTCATATGTTGAAGTTTGAAGGTATCGATAACATCAATGATATAGAATATCTTAAAGGTGCTTTATTATATCAAGAACGAGATCATGAAGACATTGAACTTGAAGAAAATGAATTTTATTATTCAGATATTATAGGTTGTACTGTATTTGACGATGAACAACAGCCAATCGGTCGCATCACTAGTATTTTTGAAACTGGTGCTAATGATGTGTGGGTTGTTAAAGGGGATAAAGAATATTTAATTCCTTACATAGCAGATGTTGTTAAAGAAGTGGATGTAGAAAATAAAACAGTTATCATCACACCAATGGAAGGATTGTTAGATTAATGAAAATCGATTATTTAACTTTATTTCCAGAAATGTTTGACGGGGTATTAAATCATTCTATTTTAAAAAGAGCACAAGACAAAGATATTATAAATGTGAATACTATCAATTTTAGGGATTATTCAGTAAATAAACATAATCAAGTAGATGATTATCCTTTTGGCGGAGGTCAAGGTATGGTATTGAAACCTGAGCCAGTGTTTAATGCGATGGAAGACATCAATAGGACCGATGATACTCGCGTTATATTAATGTGCCCTCAAGGCCGTCCATTTACGCAAGACATTGCTCAAGAATTAAGTGAAGCCAAACATATTGTGTTTATATGTGGTCACTATGAAGGTTATGATGAACGTATAAGAGAACATTTAGTAACTGACGAAATTTCCATGGGCGATTATGTATTAACAGGTGGGGAATTACCTGCAATGACGATGACTGATGCTATTGTTAGATTAATTCCAGGTGTACTTGGAAACGAACAGTCACACCAAGATGATTCATTCTCTGATGGGTTATTAGAATTTCCACAATATACTAGACCACGTGAATATAATGGAATGAAAGTGCCAGATGTTTTATTATCTGGAAATCATGCTCATATTGATCAATGGCGTCATGAACAAAAATTAATCCGTACTTTGAACAAGAGACCCGATTTATTAGAGCAATATGATTTATCGGATAAAGATAAAAAAATAATACAAACATACAAAAACCATTTGAAAAAAGACTAACGTTGTGCTAACATAATTTAAGTGTGAAAAAACACTAAAAATCACTATGATCCGCTGCTATACATTTGTCTAGGCAAGAACATAGGTTGAAGAGGAGAATTTATAATGAGTAATCATAAGTTAATCGAAGCAGTAACTAAATCACAATTACGTACAGATTTACCTTCATTCCGTCCAGGTGACACTTTACGTGTACACGTTCGTATCATTGAAGGTTCACGTGAACGTATCCAAATATTCGAAGGTGTTGTAATTAAACGCCGTGGTGGAGGAATTTCAGAAACTTTCACAGTTCGTAAAATTTCTTCAGGTGTAGGTGTGGAACGTACATTCCCATTACACACTCCAAAAATCGAAAAAATTGAAGTTAAACGTCGCGGTAAAGTACGTCGTGCTAAATTATACTACTTACGTAATTTACGTGGTAAAGCTGCTAGAATTCAAGAAATTCGTTAATCAGCCAATTCGATCAATAAAATTGAATCATATCAGATTCAATCATAAAGCATTAAACTGTTGTCATTTCAGACACAGTTTAATGCTTTTTTTATTTATTTTTATATAAAAAAGATGGTCGAAGGACTCATTATTGTGCCCTTCGACCAACTATTTATCAATAATTTAATGATTCTTTTTAATACTTCTAGCAAATATCATACTAATGATAATACCTGCAATTGAGATAACAATTAATAAATAAAAGTGTGGTGGAGTGTATGTTAATCGAATCAGTTCTTGGCCTTTTTTAACAGGTATAGCTGTCATAATACCATTTGCTTTTTTAACTTCCACTGCGTGACCATCAATACTTGCCTTCATCCCTTTGGCATAAGGAATAGGCATGACTAAATAGCCATCTTCTTTTTTATCTTTTTTAATCATATATCCATTTCTTTGTTTATGGATATCCACTTTTTTCAAGTGCTTCTCTGATTTGCGTAAAGTTTGATAGTTTTCTCCATAAATACCGTTAACTTTAAGACGATATTTACCTGGCGATAGCTTGATATTTAATAGATTTGATGATTTTACCCTCATAGTGACAGGACTAACAAATCTACGATATTTATAAGTAAGAGGATACCTATCTTGACTATATTCATTAACACTAACACGATGATTCTTGTCAGGTGCTAATAACTCAACATCCATTTCTATATATAAATCTTTATAACGTTGAGTAAAAGATTTTGGTAGTTGAAGCTGCATACCACCATTATTTTTAGTAACTTCTATTTGATGATTTTTGATTTGTTTAGCATGATTTAATTTAATGTCAGCATGAGATAAAAGATTAGGATTTCGTTTAAACGATGTATTCGGTTTTGAACTTTTATCATTCAATACAATACCTTGAATCATAGCTTGTTCACGATCTAAAGGTGATTTTAAATCACTTGAATCATAAATTTTATTTGTGACATGTGCTGCTGGATAATTAATCGTATTATGAGAATGAATCCATTGATCACCTTTATCTTTGATTAGCTTTTTCTTTTCAAAACCATAAGGCATATTTAAATCTTTAGGGTGTCTAAGGCGATCTTCCACACCCCAAATAGCCATTAAATTGGCTCGATTGCCTAAATAGCGGTAGGTACTGTTTTTATCCACTGGCATATTGATTTGCATCATTTTATCGTAATATTTCAATATGCCTCCATCAAATATACTTGAATAGAGTGAGATGCCATTATAGTGGTAAATAAATGGTGAATTCAAACCATAAAATGACATATAATCAATTCGTGATAGTGGATTTGATTGAGAATTTTTGATATTTTGAATGGTTTTATTTAATACTTTACCTCGGTAGCTAGGATCGTCAATTGTTTTCATTGTAGTTTGATACGGTTCAATGGTATTTTTGATTGTGATATGTTCAATTCCAAGTTGTTGTATGAAAATCATTAATACGAGTGCGATTTGAATCCATTTTTTTGATTGAAGTTGTGGTTTCTTAATCAATATAGCTAATAAACATATCAACACGATAGACACTGGAATCCAATATATTGTTTTTTCAGCTAATACAAAATAAACAATTCCATAAATTGTAATAGGGATAGCAATGAGATTATATCTTTTAAGAGATAACTCACTGATATGTTGAATGAATAATGCGACTAAAGCACTTGAAGATAGAGTTAAAGCGTATACCCAACGTCTTTGCGGCATTGAAAAACCATTAAAAGCACTATCAAAATATTGAGATAGAGAACCAATAAGTAATATCCAAGTTACAATCGCAAATAATTTAAAATAATAATGACGATATAATTTGAATGAAAATAAAGCAATAATAGTAATAAAGGTAATGGTTATATAAAAGCCATCTGAAAAAATATTAAAATTAGTATTAACAAGATCTGTAAAGAGTGGTGTTTCAAGTTTAGGATTTTGCGCTCGGTCATTATTAAAAAATGACGACAATCCAGTATATAAGCCTAAAATACTACTCATTACGCTTAATAAAACCCCTATGATGAGTAGATAGCATTTTTGCCATCTATTTACGATATCTTTAGGGTGAATGACAATGACTCTATACATAAAATAAAAGCCCAACACAATCGCTTGATAATAGCTAAAATAGAAGTTCATAAATAAAGTTAAAGCTATGACAAAGATAAATAACCCGATTTTCTTCTTTCTGAAGAAGCGTTCCATAGCCAATAATGAAAGCGGTAATAAGATTAATAAATTACCGTAAAATGACCATGTAAAGTTATAGTAGAGAACTACTGTCGACATACCATACATTATCGTTGCCATTATAACTGCTATTGGTTTTAACTTTATATATTTAAAGAAATAAAACGTACAGACAAATGTAATAACCGTTCTAACATAGGCCATTATGAGCTGATTAGCTGGCCAATAACTAATATCGTGAGGGTGTGCTAATCCAATTTTTTCTAATATCCATATCGTTAAAAAGTTTAACCACATTAAAGGTGACATGGAATAATAATATGCTAGCCCCTTAACATAATCTCCACCTAATCCAAAAGATTCATCATAAAATCCTTTGAATTGTGTGAAGTGCTCATATAGATACATTTGAAAAGGCATCATTTGCCTAAAGCCATCACCCTCACCACTAAAGACAACGCCTTGAGTGATGAAACGGTAAATGAATGGAATGTATATGAATAATGATAAGATGCAACTTAAAATAATAATTGAAGCTAATAATAAGAATGGCTTAGAAACAATTTTTTTAAACACTATGTGTCCTCTTCTTTCTCTTTTTAGGATAAATGTATTTAACGAATAACCAACTTATAAAAATGCTTGAAATCGAAATGAATATCATTGTATTCCAAAATGGTGGTTGATATTTTATGACTATTGTTTTTGCATTTTTATCTACTGGTACTGCTGTCATCATGCCATTGGCTTTATAAACTTTTTCTTGTTCTCCATCAACAAAGGCTTTCATACCGCTTCGATAAGGAATGTTAATGGTTGCCATGCCTTTGGAATGTTTATCTAAATTAACTTTAACGCCATTTTTAATATCATGATATGTCATATTAAAGTTTGCGGATTGATGTGCTTTTTTGAGCGTATCATAATTTTCACCATTTAGGTTCAATAATTGTAAATCGAAAGTGCCTTTTGGTGATAGTTGAATCGTAATATCACCATTCTTATCAGGTTGTGTTCGGTAAAGTTGTGTATCGACGCCAATTCTATAAACAGAATCATTGTACAGACGATTGTTACTATATTGATTAATATTCACCGTATAATTACTATCAGGTAAACCTCTTTTAATTTTCATCGTTAAATAAAAATCAGTGTATCGTTTTTGTAATTTCTTAGGTAAATGAAGCTTAACTTTGCCTGAAGATTGAGTTACTTTAATACGATGCTTATTTAATTTAACAATGTTTTGACTCGATATATCAACTTGATTTAACAAATTTTTTGCCCTTTGATTATAATTTGCCCCTTTATTATCTAATACGACTCCATCTAACATTGCATGCTCTCTATCAATAGGTGTCTTTAAAGATCCCTTATCATAAATATGATTTGTAACTTTAACTGAAGGTAGGTTAAGTGTATTTTCGTAAATTGAATATTGACCTGCAGATTTCACCTTTTTAAAGTAACTAGGAATATTATGTTGATAATCTTTCAACATGACATATCTAATAGAAAATAGACTGGCAATGTTTTGTCTACCGTTCGTTGATTGATAACGACTCAGTGATTCTTCAGCCAAGTTAATCTTTAAATCATCATAATAATCATCGAGGATATTGTGATGGAAGATACTTGAATACAAACTTAAACCTTTGAAATGTTGGTACATAGGTGTGTTGTCTTGCTCATTGACACGCCAATCAATTCGCTCATCATTACGTTTAGAATGATTCATTTGCTTAACTAATGCACGTTGTAATTCGGAACTATACATATTGGAATTAAGGTAGAACGTATTTGCTCTATCTTTATGATCTTCAAAGTATATCTGATTCTTTATAAAAACAAACGACACCATCACATTAAGTAATGAAATGGCAATGATAAATAGATAAGTCAATTTAGTACGACTCGTTCTATCGTTTAGAATTAAAATACATAAACCAATGATAGATACGATAGGTACCAAGATAATCCATGCAACATATGTATGATATGCAATTGCACTAATAAATATAGTACTTTGAGCCAATAGATTAGTTATGAGATAGGATTTAATCGATAAAGTTTTAAAATATTTTACATAAAGGCCTATGAGAATTGCTGAGTTAAATGCAATGATAAAATGCCATCTTTTTTGAGGTGCAGAAAATCCATTAAATAATTGGTCTATAAATGGAATGAAATTAAAACATATAAATATAATTGTTAAAATGGCAAAAAGTCGATAATAAAAATGTTTATATAATTTGAAACTTAAAATAGCTTGGATAGTTATAAATAAAATGACGATTAAGTAATTATCAAAAAATAAATTTGTATTTGCATCTAGATGTTCGAAGTTAGGTACTTTACCAGAGAATGGCGCTCTACGATTATTTAAATAACTTTGAACACTATGGTAAAAAATAAACAGGCTATTACCTAACGATAAAAATCCACTGATACCAAAGATGAATAACGCTTGTTTACGACTGGCTAGATCGTTAGGGTGTCTAAAGATGATTCTAAGAATGATATAACCTGCGCCAATAATGAGTAAGTAATAGGCAAAATAAAAATTGTTAATCAATATGAGCGACATGGTTACAATAAATAAGCCTAATTTTTTCATTTTTAAAAATCGTTCAATAGATAAAAGTAACAAAGGCATGAAAATAAAAACATCACTGAAAAATGGCCAATATACGGTGAATCTAAAATATAAGGGTGAGATCACAAATAAAAAGGCCATGAGTAGACTAATAAGATGATGTTTTGTCAGGTGCTTTGCAAATAAATATGTACAATAAAGTGCAATACTTGCTTTGATAATTGAAACGATAAGTGCGTTATTCATCCAAAATAATAGTTGAGATGTGTCTAAATGAATAACTAACTTTAACAACATAATGACTAATGCGTTGATAATAAAAAGTATATTTGTAGAAAAGTAATAGCTTAAATCGGTGAAGAAGTCGCCACCTAATCCAAAATCTGATGAATAAAACCAGTTACCGTGACTCCATTGATTGAATAGAAACATTTGGATAGGAACCATTTGTTCCATACCATCATTAGGTCCGGTAAAAAGTATGCCATCATGATAAAATTTATATATAACGTAGCTATGACCAACAAGTGATAAAAGTACGAATATGAATATGTATTTAAGTGATTTTTTCATGTCTTACTCCTAATTGCATATATATAACATAAGCATGTTTTACACTACCAAAATCAAACTGGTTTATATGTTAGTTTAAAGTCATGCTTATTATCAAATTGTATGTGATAGCAAGAATGATGAAAAGTATTTATGCTTTTGTTTAAGATATTTTACAAAATCTTAAAATATAAAATATGAAGTAAAATGGTCTAACAAGCTTATCGTGTTAAACTAAACCTAGTCTAGATGAAGATGTTAGCGTATAATTTGAACAATATGTATTTTAGAAAAATTGATAGTAACGAAAGGTGATAACGATGGCAATTCAATGGTATCCAGGACATATGGCTAAAGCCAAAAGGGAAGTAAGTGAGCAATTAAAAAAAGTTGACGTAGTGTTTGAACTTGTCGATGCTCGTATTCCGTATAGCTCAAGAAATCCAATGATTGATGAAGTAATTAAACAAAAACCTAGAGTGGTTATTTTAAATAAAAAAGATATGACAAACTTAAAAGAACTAGAAAAATGGGAACAATATTTCGAAGAGAAAGGGTATTATCCAGTTGCTGTAGATGCGAAGCATGGTAAAAATTTAAAAGATGTTGAGAAAGCAGCTATACAAGCTACTAAAGAAAAATTTGATCGTGAAAAAGCAAAAGGGTTAAGACCAAGAGCGATACGTGCAATGATTGTTGGTATACCTAATGTTGGTAAATCAACGCTCATTAATAAGCTCGCAAATCGTAGTATTGCACAAACTGGTAATAAACCAGGTGTTACGAAACAACAACAATGGATTAAAGTAGGTACTTCTTTACAATTGTTAGATACACCAGGGATTTTATGGCCAAAATTCGAAGATGAAGAGGTAGGTAAAAAATTAAGCCTAACCGGTGCAATTAAAGATAGCATTGTTCATCTAGACGAAGTAGCTATTTATGGTCTTCAATTTATGATTGAAAAAGATTTAGAAGGATTAAAAAAGCATTACAATATTGATGTTGATGAAGAAGCTGGAATATTGGAATGGTTTGATGCGATTGGTCGTCGTAGGGGTCTTTTACAAAAGGGTAACGAAGTGGATTATGAAGCAGTTATTGAACTTATTATTTATGAAATCCGTAACGCTAAAATTGGCACATATTGTTTTGATATATATAAAGAAATGAAGCGTGACATTGAACATGGCTAAAACAATTAAAGAAATAAAATCAATTATTGATCAAATTGATTCGTTAGAAGTCCTTGAACAACACGAATGTAATAACGATGACCGTAAAGGTGTTCAAAAAGCAATTACCTCACGAAAAAAACAATTAGAAAAAGAATTAACATTAATTCGAAATTATGAAGAAATGAATTTGTATGAAAATGATATTTTAGCTCAAAATAGTAAAGCATTTATATGCGGTATTGATGAAGTCGGAAGAGGTCCACTAGCTGGACCAGTCGTGGCATGTGCAGTGATTTTAAATCCAGGCCATCGATATTTAGGTCTTAACGATTCTAAAAAAGTATCTGCTAAAAATAGAGCTGTCTTGAATCAACAATTAATAGATGGTGTGACAGATTATGCATATGGTATTGCTACATCAGCAGAAATTGATGAAATGAATATCTATCAAGCAACACGATTGGCTATGCAACGTGCCATTGATCAATTAAAGGTTCAACCAACGCATTTATTAATTGATGCGATGACTTTAGATAATGAGATTAATCAAACGTCGATTATTAAAGGTGATGCTAAAAGTGTATCTATTGCAGCTGCAAGTATTATGGCTAAAGAGTACCGAGATAACTATATGAAGGATATAGCGAAACAATATCCCGGTTATGATTTTGAAAATAATGTTGGTTATGGTACTAAAGCTCATCTTGAAGGTATTGCTCAAAATGGTGTCATATCAGAACATCGTAAAACTTTTGAACCGATAAAATCAATCTTACAATAGTTTGAATTTTAAATTAATTGCAAAAAAGATGGTGTATCAGTTTACAATAACGCTTTCATTTTTTATAATTAAAAGGGAACTTAACCTAAGAAACAGGAGGATGGAAGATGAATATCCACGAGTATCAAGGTAAAGAAATATTTCGTTCAATGGGCGTAGCCGTTCCAGAAGGACGAGTAGCATTTACTGCTGAAGAAGCGGTGGAAAAAGCGAAAGAATTAGATTCAGATGTATATGTGGTTAAAGCACAAATACACGCTGGGGGTAGAGGTAAAGCAGGCGGTGTTAAAATTGCAAAATCACTATCTGAAGTTGAAACTTACGCTAATGAATTATTAGGTAAACAATTAGTTACACATCAAACAGGACCTGAAGGTAAAGAAGTGAAACGCTTATATATCGAACAAGGTTGCGATATTCAAAAAGAATATTATGTAGGTTTTGTAATTGATCGTGCTACTGATAAAGTGACTTTAATGGCTTCAGAAGAAGGCGGTACTGAAATTGAAGAAGTAGCTGCTAAAACACCTGAAAAAATCTTTAAAGAAACAATTGATCCGGTTGTAGGTTTATCACCTTACCAAGCACGTAGAATTGCTTTCAATATTAATATTCCAAAAGAATCAATTAATAAAGCAGCGAAATTCTTAATTTCACTTTACAATGTATTCATTGAAAAAGATTGTTCAATCGTTGAAATTAACCCACTAGTAACTACTGGTGACGGTGATGTTTTAGCATTGGATGCTAAACTTAATTTCGATGATAACGCTTTATTCAGACATAAAGACATTATGGAATTAAGAGACTTAGAAGAAGAAGATCCAAAAGAAATCGAAGCATCTAAATATGATTTATCATATATTGCTTTAGATGGAGATATTGGTTGTATGGTTAATGGCGCAGGTTTAGCCATGGCTACAATGGATACAATCAATCATTTTGGTGGAAATCCGGCTAACTTCTTAGACGTTGGTGGCGGTGCTACTAAAGAAAAAGTTACTGAAGCATTCAAAATCATCTTAGGTGATGAACATGTTAAAGGTATCTTTGTAAATATCTTTGGTGGAATCATGAAATGTGACGTCATTGCTGAAGGTATTGTTGCAGCAGTTAAAGAAGTAGAGTTAACTTTACCACTTGTAGTACGTTTAGAAGGTACTAACGTAGAACGCGGTAAAGAAATCTTAAATGATTCAGGTTTAGCGATTGAACCAGCAGCTACTATGGCTGAAGGCGCTCAAAAAATTGTTAAACTTGTGAAAGAATCATAAGGAAAGGATGGGAACACTAAGATGAGTGTATTTATAGATAAAAATACTAAAGTAATGGTACAAGGTATTACAGGGTCTACTGCCCTTTTCCATACAAAACAAATGTTAGATTATGGAACACAAATTGTCGCAGGGGTAACACCTGGTAAAGGTGGACAAGTAGTAGAAGGTGTTCCAGTATTCAATACTGTAGAAGAAGCAAAACAAGAAACTGGTGCTAATGTATCAGTAGTTTACGTGCCTGCACCATTTGCTGCAGACTCTATTTTAGAAGCTGCTGATGCTGAATTAGACATGGTTATTTGTATTACTGAACATATTCCTGTTGTAGATATGGTTAAAGTTAAACGTTATTTACAAGGCAGAAAAACACGTTTAGTAGGACCAAACTGCCCAGGTGTTATCACAGCAGATGAATGTAAAATTGGTATTATGCCAGGTTACATCCACAAAAAAGGTCACGTAGGTGTTGTATCTCGTTCAGGTACATTAACTTATGAAGCAGTTCACCAATTAACTGAAGAAGGTATTGGCCAAACAACTGCTGTAGGTATCGGTGGCGACCCAGTTAACGGTACTAACTTCATCGATGTATTAAAAGCATTCAATGAAGATCCAGAAACAAAAGCTGTTGTTATGATTGGTGAAATCGGTGGTACAGCTGAAGAAGAAGCAGCTGAATGGATTAAAGCTAATATGACTAAACCAGTAGTAGGATTCATTGGTGGTCAAACAGCACCTCCAGGAAAACGTATGGGCCATGCTGGTGCGATTATCTCTGGTGGTAAAGGTACTGCATCTGAAAAAATTAAAACTTTAAATAGTTGTGGTGTAGAAACTGCTGACACACCTTCTGAAATTGGTACAACATTAATCGAAGCAGCTAAAAAAGCTGGTATTTATGACGAATTATTAACTGTAAAATAATCGTACGAATAATGTATGTAATGAGCTTAGACACTTTATATGAGTGTCTAAGCTTTTTTTGTGCGCATATTAAATTTATATTCTTACTATTCATTTTACGGCCATATTTCATTTCAGGTGTATAAAGAAATGATGATTTTACTTCTTAAAAGTTCATTACAAATCGTATTAAGATGTTTGTTAACTGTAATGTTTTAATGAGTTATTTCTTTGTATAATTGAGCTAAAGGAGTAATGAATTTGAACGAAAACTTTTTACCTAAATTATACTGGTCACATTTTACAACCTCACAAATCCATCAATTTTATCGGTACAACCCTCATATTTTCCAAATGACTTCTAATGAACAAGAAATTTCATTATTATATTGGATTACTCAACATCATCCTACGCTTTTATCAAAATTTCATAAATATAAACAAATAAATATAGTAGAAATTATGAAAATTCTTCGACAATTACATGTAAAATATATCACTTTTTTCGACGAAGATTATCCTTATTTATTAAAAGAAATCTATGATTATCCATTTGTTCTATTTTATAAGGGAGATAAGAAATTATTTTTAAGTAATCAAACTTTGGCAATTGTTGGTGCTAGGAAATGTTCAAATTATACGCAAGAAGCACTACAATATCTTTTTCCTTCATTTAAAGAAAAAAATATTACGATTATTTCTGGGTTAGCAGAAGGTGCCGATAGTGAAGCACACATACAAGCCTTGAAAATCGATTTATCAACCATTGCAGTATTAGGGTTTGGTCACCATTATTATTATCCTAGAAACTTAGTTTCATTAAGAAAAAATATTGAAGAAAAGGGGTTAGTTATTTCGGAGTACCCACCATTTTCGCCAATTGCTAAGTATAAGTTTCCAGAAAGAAATAGGATTATTAGTGGATTATCAAAAGGTGTATTATTAACTGAATCAAATGAAAGAAGTGGTAGCAGAATCACAGTTGATTGTGCATTAGAACAAAATAGAAATGTGTATGTTTTACCGGGTAAATTATTTGATTCAAAAACAAAAGGAAATCTATTATTGCATCAAGAAGGAGCTTCTATGGTCGTTAGTGCTGAAGACATTTTACAAGACTATTTAAATTGATAAAATAGTTAGTGTGAGACAATTAGACTTTAAGAAAATGGATTAAAATCATTAAAGAAATGAATGGAAAATTAAATAAAAGTTAAAACAAAATGCTTGATAAAATATTAAAACATTGACAAAAACAAAATTAAACGTTTATCATTTATCTTTAGTAATTAGATTAGCAAGGGGGAAATCACTTTGGCAGATAATTTAGTCATAGTTGAGTCGCCTGCAAAAGCTAAAACCATTGAAAAGTATTTAGGAAAAAGATATAAAGTTATTGCTTCAATGGGACACGTTCGTGATTTACCTAGAAGTCAAATGGGCGTGGACACTGAAGATAACTATGAACCCAAATATATAACAATACGTGGTAAAGGTCCTGTTGTAAAAGAATTGAAAAAGCATGCGAAAAAAGCTAAAAAAGTTTTTCTAGCTAGTGACCCGGACCGCGAAGGTGAAGCGATTGCTTGGCATTTGTCAAAAATATTAGAATTAGAAGATTCAAAAGAAAACAGAGTTGTATTTAATGAAATAACAAAAGATGCAGTCAAAGATAGTTTCAAACACCCTAGAGGTATTGAAATGGATCTAGTAGATGCGCAACAAGCACGTCGTATACTTGATAGATTAGTAGGTTATAATATTTCTCCTGTATTATGGAAGAAAGTTAAAAAAGGTTTATCAGCAGGACGTGTACAATCTGTAGCATTGAAACTTGTTATTGATAGAGAAAATGAAATAAGAAACTTTAAACCAGAAGAATATTGGACAATTGAAGGTGAGTTTAGATATAAAAAGTCTAAATTTACTGCCAAATTCCTTCATTATAAAAATAAACCATATAAATTAAATAAAAAAGAAGATGTTGAAAAGATTACTGCAGCGCTAGATGGAGACGAGTTTGAAATAACAAACGTTAATAAAAAAGAAAAAACACGTAATCCAGCTAATCCATTTACAACATCTACGCTTCAACAAGAAGCAGCACGTAAATTGAATTTTAAAGCGCGTAAAACAATGATGATTGCGCAAAAACTTTATGAAGGTATTGATTTGAAGCGACAAGGAACAGTTGGTTTAATTACCTATATGCGTACTGATTCAACACGTATCTCAGATCAAGCTAAATCAGAAGCTAAAAATTATATCATTGATAAGTATGGCAATGAATACGTATCTAAAAGAAAAGCATCTGGTAAACAAGGGGATCAAGATGCCCATGAAGCTATTAGACCTACAAGCACATTAAGAACACCAGAAGAAATGAAATCGTTCTTAACACGTGATCAACATCGATTATATAAATTGATATGGGAACGTTTTGTGGCAAGTCAAATGGCTCCAGCTATTTTAGATACTATTGCTTTAGATGTCACTCAAAATGATATTAAATTCAGAGCTAATGGTCAGACAATAAAATTTAAAGGTTTCATGACATTATATGTTGAAACTAAAGATGACAAAGACAGTGATAAAGAAAATAAATTACCTAAATTAGAGCAAGGTGATAAAGTCACAGCTACACAAATTGAACCAGCACAACATTTTACACAGCCACCACCGAGATATACGGAAGCACGATTAGTTAAAACGTTAGAAGAATTAAAAATTGGACGACCTTCGACGTATGCACCAACGATAGATACAATTCAAAAACGTAACTACGTTAAACTTGAAAGTAAACGTTTTATGCCAACTGAATTGGGTGAAATTGTTTATGAACAAGTGAAAGAATACTTCCCAGAAATTATCGATGTTGAATTCACAGTTAATATGGAGACATTACTTGATAAAATTGCAGAAGGTGATATGAATTGGCGAAAAGTTGTTGGTGACTTCTACAATAGTTTCAAACAAGATGTTGAACGTGCTGAAGAAGAAATGGAAAAAATCGAGATAAAAGATGAACCTGCTGGAGAAGACTGTGAAGTTTGTGGCTCTCCAATGGTTATCAAAATGGGAAGATACGGAAAATTTATGGCATGTTCCAACTTCCCAGATTGTCGAAATACAAAAGCAATCGTGAAGACTATCGGTGTTAAGTGTCCTACATGTAAAGATGGAGAAGTAGTTGAACGTAAATCTAAGAAAAATAGAATTTTTTATGGTTGTTCAAATTACCCAGAATGTGATTTCATTTCATGGGATAAACCGGTAGGTAGAGATTGTCCAAAATGTAATCATTATCTCGTTGATAAGAAAAAAGGTCGAAGCAGCCAAGTCACTTGTTCAAATTGTGATTACAAAGAAGAAGTACAAAAATAGATATGACTTATATAAAAATAGCTACACAATCAAGTTGTGCGAGCTATTTTTATAGTTTAAATAAAGACCATAAATCGTTAAAATATAACCAAAAGAAGTCTACAGGAGGCATAAGCATGACACAAACAGTCAATGTAGTTGGTGCTGGTTTAGCTGGTTCCGAAGCTGCATATCAATTAGCAGAAAGAGGAATTAAAGTTAATTTAATAGAAATGCGCCCAGTTAAACAAACACCTGCGCATCATACAGATAAATTTGCAGAGTTAGTATGTTCAAACTCATTAAGAGGTAATGCACTTACAAATGCTGTAGGTGTATTGAAAGAAGAGATGAGACGCTTAGATTCTTTAATTATACAGGCTGCAGATAAAGCTAGAGTACCAGCAGGAGGCGCTCTTGCAGTTGATAGACATGACTTTGCTGGTTATATCACTGACACACTTAGAAATCATCCCAATGTGACAGTTTTAAATCAGGAAGTTCACAGTATTCCAGAAGGATATACAATCATTGCTACTGGACCACTTACTACAGAAAATTTAGCACAAGAAATCGTAGATATTACAGGCAAAGATCAATTGTACTTCTATGATGCTGCAGCACCTATCATCGAAAAAGATTCAATAGATATGGATAAAGTTTATTTAAAATCTAGATATGATAAAGGAGAAGCAGCATATTTAAACTGTCCGATGACCGAAGAAGAGTTTGATCGTTTTTATAATGCTGTATTAGAAGCGGAAGTCGCACCAGTTAATGAATTTGAAAAAGAAAAATATTTTGAAGGCTGTATGCCGTTTGAAGTCATGGCAGAACGCGGTAGAAAAACATTGCTTTTTGGGCCAATGAAACCAGTTGGATTAGAAGATCCTAAAACAGGTAAACGTCCATTTGCGGTTGTTCAATTAAGACAAGATGATGCAGCGGGCACGTTATATAATATTGTTGGTTTCCAAACACATTTAAAATGGGGTGCGCAAAAGGAAGTTATTAAATTAATCCCAGGATTAGAAAATGTAGATATTGTACGTTATGGTGTAATGCATAGAAACACATTTATTAATTCACCAGATGTCTTAAACGAAAAGTATGAATTAATTGGTCATGAAAATATTTACTTTGCAGGACAAATGACTGGTGTGGAAGGTTACGTTGAAAGTGCAGCAAGCGGATTAGTTTCAGGGATTAACTTAGCACATAAATTACTAGATAAAGGTGAGGTTATTTTCCCTAGAGAAACAATGATTGGTAGTATGGCTTATTATATTTCACATGCTAAAAATGAAAAGAACTTCCAACCAATGAATGCCAACTTTGGTTTATTACCATCATTAGAAAAGAGAATTAAAGATAAAAAAGAAAGATATGAAACACAAGCAAATCGTGCATTAGAATATCTTGAAAATTATAAAAAGACTTTATAATTTTTAAGAACATGAACTAGGTGGCTTATGCTATCTAGTTTTTTGTTGGTTATGATTGATAAAGGGATATGTTACAATTCTCGAAAGATTTTGAATTGAATATCAAATCACTGTAAGCCCTACCACGGATATGCTACAATTCAATATGATGGAGGCGAAATTTATTGAATGATATTCAAAAAGCGTTTCTCTATATGTTAAAAGTAGAACGAAATTTTTCTGATCACACGCTTAAATCATATCGTGATGATATTGTGCAATTTAATGATTTTTTATATCAGGAATCTTTAGATTTAAATGACTTTGAATATAAAGACGCAAGAAATTATTTAAGTTTTTTATATTTGAAAAATTTGAAAAGAACTACAGTTTCACGTAAAATTTCTACGTTACGTACTTTTTATGAATATTGGATGACACAAGATGAGTCAGTTGTTAATCCATTTGTTCAACTTGTACACCCTAAGAAAGAACAGTATCTACCACAATTTTTTTATGAAGAAGAAATGGAAGCTTTATTTAAAACAGTAGAGACTGATAGTAAAAAAGGTATGCGAGATAAAGTAATACTTGAACTATTATATGCAACAGGTATACGTGTTTCTGAGTTGGTGCACATCAAAACACAAGATTTAGATATGAAGTTACCTGGTGTTAAAGTATTGGGTAAAGGTAATAAAGAAAGATTTATTCCTTTCGGCGAATTTTGTAAGCAAAGTATAGAACGATATTTAAAGGAATTTAAACCTTTAAAACATGTTGATCATGACTATTTAATCGTAAATATGCAAGGTCAACCAATAACAGAAAGAGGAGTTAGATACGTACTTAATGATGTGGTGAAACGTACGTCAGGTGTAACGAACATTCACCCTCATAAATTACGACATACCTTTGCAACGCATTTGTTAAATCAAGGTGCGGATTTGAGAACAGTGCAATCATTACTTGGTCATGTTAATTTATCAACCACAGGAAAATATACACACGTATCTAATCAACAATTAAGGAAAGTTTATCTTAATGCACATCCTCGAGCAAAAAAGGAGAATGAATGATGGATAACTCATTACATGCAACTACGATATATGCTGTAAGACATAATGGTGGCGCAGCGATGGCCGGTGACGGACAAGTCACATTAGGACAACAAGTGATTATGAAACAAACAGCAAGAAAAGTAAGACGTTTATACGATGGGAAGGTACTAGCAGGGTTTGCAGGTAGCGTTGCCGATGCGTTTACACTTTTTGAAAAGTTCGAAACAAAACTTCAACAATTTAGTGGAAATCTTGAAAGAGCAGCCGTTGAACTTGCACAAGAGTGGCGAGGCGACAAACAGCTTCGTCAGTTAGAAGCAATGTTAATTGTTATGGACAAAGATGCAATCTTAGTTGTCAGCGGTACAGGAGAAGTAATAGCTCCTGATGATGATTTAATAGCTATAGGTTCAGGTGGAAATTATGCATTAAGTGCAGGTCGAGCACTTAAACGACACGCAGGACAAATGTCAGCAGAAGAAATGGCTTACGAGAGTTTGAAGGTGGCATCTGACATTTGTGTTTTCACAAATGATAATATTATAGTTGAAACATTATAAGTATCAATAATCAATCGAGCAAATTGATTTGTAGTAAATATAAATAACATTGATTTCAGAAAGTAAGAAAATTGGAGGTCATCCATATATGGATACAAATGGTATAAAATTAACACCGAAAGATATTGTATCTAAATTAAACGAATATATTGTAGGGCAAGATGATGCGAAAAGAAAAGTAGCGATTGCCTTACGTAATAGATACAGAAGAAGCTTATTAGATGAAGAATCAAAACAAGAAATTGCACCCAAAAATATTTTAATGATTGGACCAACAGGTGTAGGTAAAACAGAAATCGCACGTAGAATGGCCAAAATTGTAGGTGCACCATTTATTAAAGTTGAAGCAACTAAATTTACAGAAGTTGGTTATGTAGGTCGTGACGTTGAGAGTATGGTCAGAGATTTAGTTGATGTGTCAGTGCGATTAGTTAAAGACGAAAAGAAAGAAATGGTCAAAGATGAAGCAACACAAAAAGCTAACGATAAATTAGTGAAGTTACTTGTTCCTAGTATGAAGAAAAAAGCATCTCAAGGCAATAATCCCTTAGAGTCTTTATTTGGTGGAGCAATTCCAAACTTCAATCAAAATAATGAAGAAGAGGAAGAACCACCAACAGAGGAAATTAAAACTAAACGTTCAGAAATCAAAAAGCAACTTGAAGAAGGAAAACTTGAAGAAGAAAAAGTGCGTATCAAAGTTGAACAAGATCCTGGTGCTTTAGGAATGTTAGGTACTAATCAAAACCAACAAATGCAAGATATGATGAATCAACTTATGCCGAAAAAGAAAGTTGAACGTGAAGTTCCTGTTAAGACGGCACGTAAAATACTTGCTGATGACTTTGCAGATGAATTGATCGATCAAGAAACAGCTAATCAAGAAGCATTAGAGTTAGCTGAACAAATGGGAATTATCTTTATCGACGAAATCGATAAAGTGGCAACAAATAATCAAAATAGTGGTCAAGATGTTTCAAAACAAGGTGTTCAACGTGATATCTTGCCAATTCTTGAAGGTAGCATGATTCAAACTAAATATGGTACTGTAAATACTGAACATATGCTATTTATTGGCGCTGGTGCATTCCACGTGTCTAAACCTAGTGATTTAATTCCAGAGCTTCAAGGACGATTTCCAATTAGAGTCGAACTTGATAGTTTATCAGTAGAAGATTTCGTTAGAATTCTTAAAGAACCTAAATTATCACTAGTTAAACAATATGAAGCTTTACTACAAACAGAGGAAGTAACAGTTAACTTCTCAGATGAAGCCATTACACGATTAGCTGAAATTGCATATCAAGTCAATCAAGATACTGATAATATTGGTGCTCGTCGATTACACACAATTTTAGAAAAAATGTTAGAGGATTTATCTTTCGAAGCACCAAATATGCCACATGCGGTTGTTGATATCACACCACAATATGTTGATGATAAATTAAAATCAATCTCAACGAATAAAGATTTAAGTGCATTTATTCTATAAAAATAAAAAGAAGGAGAAAAATTATGAGCTTATTATCTAAAACAAGAGAGTTAAACACGTTATTACAGAAACATAAAGGCATCGCAGTAGATTTTAAGGACGTTGCACAAACGATTAGTAGCGTTACAGTAACTAATGTATTTATTGTGTCGAGAAGAGGTAAAATTTTAGGGTCGAGCTTAAACGAATTACTTAAAAGCGATCGTATTATTCATATGCTTGAAGACAGACATATCCCAGCAGAATATACAGATCAATTAATGGATGTTAAAGAAACGCAATCTAATATTGATATTGATAATGTTTTAACGGTATTCCCACCAGAAAATAGAGAAGTGTTTGTTAATAGTAGAACAACAATATTCCCTATTTTAGGTGGAGGAGAAAGATTAGGTACGTTAGTTTTAGGAAGAGTTCAAGATGATTTCAATGAAAATGATTTAGTTTTAGGTGAATATGCTGCAACAGTCATTGGTATGGAGATTTTACGTGAAAAGCACAATGAAGTTGAAAAAGAAGCACGAGATAAAGCATCAATAACAATGGCAATCAATTCATTATCTTATTCAGAAAAAGAAGCTATCGAACATATCTTTGATGAATTAGGTGGTAATGAAGGATTATTAATCGCTTCTAAAGTTGCTGATAGAGTCGGTATTACACGTTCAGTAATTGTAAATGCACTTCGTAAATTAGAAAGCGCTGGTGTCATCGAGTCACGTTCTTTAGGTATGAAAGGTACATTTATCAAAGTTAAAAAAGAAAAATTCTTAGATGAATTAGAACGTAATAAATAAAACTATTGAGGTTTAGGGACGACTATTGAGGTACCTAAACCTTAATTTTTGTGAGAAATTGAAAATGATATTTGGTAACACTTTAGCAATCAAAAATAAATAATAAATAACACTAGATAGGGTTTGTTTTAATCAATCATTTATTATTCAAAAGGCATTGCAATCAACGTCGAATTATGATATATTTATTTTCGGCTATAAAGCCAATACGCACATAATAAATGCAAATATAGAGGGTGCAATATTTAATTATTGTCTTTATATGAGTTTGTTATGGAGGTAATTAACCAATAGGAGGAATTTATAATGGCAGTTATATCAATGAAACAATTGTTAGAAGCTGGTGTTCACTTCGGCCACCAAACACGTCGTTGGAACCCAAAAATGAAAAAATATATCTTCACTGAGAGAAATGGTATTTATATCATTGACTTACAAAAAACAGTGAAAAAAGTTGAAGAAGCATACAACTTCATCAAACAAGTATCTGAAGATGGCGGTAAAGTCTTATTCGTAGGTACTAAAAAACAAGCACAAGATTCAGTTAAAGCTGAAGCAGAACGTGCTGGTCAATTCTACGTTAACCAAAGATGGTTAGGTGGAATCTTAACTAACTACAAAACAATCTCAAAACGAATCAAACGTATTTCTGAAATTGAAAAAATGGAAGAAGACGGCTTATTCGAAGTATTACCTAAAAAAGAAGTTGTTGAACTTAAAAAAGAATACGACCGTTTAATTAAATTCTTAGGCGGTATTCGTGATATGAAAACTATGCCTCAAGCATTATTCGTAGTTGACCCTCGTAAAGAGCGCAACGCAATTGCTGAAGCACGTAAATTAAATATTCCAATCGTGGGTATTGTTGACACTAACTGTGACCCAGACGAAATTGATTATGTAATCCCAGCAAACGACGATGCTATCCGTGCCGTTAAATTATTAACTGGTAAAATGGCAGACGCTGTTTTAGAAGGTCAACAAGGTGTATCAAACGAAGAAGTAGCTGCAGAACAAAACATCAATTTAGATGAAAAAGAAGAATCTGACAAAGCAGAAACAACTGAAGAAAACACTTCTGTTGAATCAAACTAAGTTATAGTTTAAATGGGTGATAAGATACTAATGCTTATCACCTTTTTTTAAAAAATAAATTAAAAGTATAGAGTATTGGAAATTTTACTAGGAATAATGGTAAAATTTAAATATATCTGTAACAGAATTATATATACTGGAGGAATAATTAATGGCAATTTCAGCTAAACTTGTTAAAGAATTACGTGAAAAAACTGGCGCTGGCATGATGGATTGTAAAAAAGCGCTAACTGAAACTGATGGTGATATGGACAAAGCTATCGATTACTTACGTGAAAAAGGTATTGCTAAAGCAGCTAAAAAAGCTGATCGTATCGCAGCAGAAGGTCTTGTACATGTTGAAATCAATGGTAACGAAGCAGCTATCGTTGAAATCAACTCAGAAACAGACTTCGTTGCTCGTAACGAAGGTTTCCAAAACTTAGTAAAAGAAATTGCTAACCAAGTACTTGCTACTAAAGCAGAATCAGTTGAAGCATTAATGGAAACTAAATTCGAAGACGGTAAAACTGTTGACGAAAAAATGAAAGAAGCTATCTCAACAATCGGTGAAAAATTAAGCATCCGTCGTTTTGCAGTAAGAACTAAATCTGACAACGATGCATTTGGTGCATACTTACACATGGGTGGACGTATCGGTGTGTTAACTGTAATTGAAGGTACTAATGATGAAGCAGCTGCTAAAGATGTAGCTATGCACATTGCTGCTATCAATCCTAAATATGTTTCATCTGATCAAGTAAGTGAAGATGAAATTAATCATGAAAGAGAAGTACTTAAACAACAAGCATTAAATGAAGGTAAACCAGAAAACATTGTTGAAAAAATGGTTGAAGGTCGTTTACGTAAATATTTACAAGAAATTTGTGCTGTTGACCAAAACTTCGTTAAAAACCCAGATGAAACAGTTGAAGCTTTCTTAAAATCTAAAGGTGGTAAACTTGTTGACTTCGTAAGATATGAAGTAGGCGAAGGAATGGAAAAACGCGAAGAAAACTTTGCTGATGAAGTTAAAGGACAAATGAAATAATAAGTCATATTGTTAACAAGAAAGAAGACACCTGAAAGGTTTTCTCAGATTAAAAGCATTTGTTTTTAATATAGAGAAGACACCCGTGTCTTCTTTACTTATATACTTTTACATATTTCTACTATAGAGAGGATAAGAAAATGGCTCAAACTTCTAAATATAAACGTGTAGTCTTGAAACTTAGTGGTGAAGCACTTGCAGGTGATAAAGGATTTGGCATTAATCCTATGATTATTAAAAGTGTTGCTAAACAAGTAGCAGAAGTAGCAAAAATGGATTGCGAAATTGCTGTTATTGTTGGTGGCGGTAACATTTGGAGAGGTAAAACAGGAAGCGATTTAGGAATGGATCGCGGAACTGCTGACTATATGGGAATGTTAGCTACTGTTATGAATGCACTTGCATTACAAGATAGTCTAGAACAATTAGAATGTGATACACGTGTATTAACTTCTATTGAAATGAAACAAGTTGCTGAACCTTACATTCGTCGTCGTGCCATTCGTCATTTAGAGAAAAAACGTGTTGTGATCTTTGCAGCAGGTATTGGTAACCCTTACTTCTCTACTGATACAACAGCGGCATTAAGAGCGGCTGAAGTAGAAGCAGACGTTATATTAATGGGTAAAAATAATGTTGATGGTGTTTACTCTGCAGATCCTAAAGTAGATAAAGATGCAGTTAAATATGAACATTTAACACACATTCAAATGCTTCAAGAAGGCTTACAAGTCATGGACTCTACAGCTTCTTCATTCTGTATGGATAACAATATCCCATTAAATGTGTTCTCTATTATGGAAGAGGGTAATATTAAACGAGCTGTAATGGGCGAAAAAATTGGTACATTAATTACAAAATAATATGAGGTGTAAAAAATGAGTGACATTATTAAAGATACTAGAGCAAGAATGCAAAAATCTATCGATAATTTATCTAAAGAATTAGCTAATATCAGTGCAGGTAGAGCGAATTCTAATTTATTAAATGGTGTAAATGTTGATTATTATGGTGCGCCAACACCAGTACAACAATTAGCAAGTATTAATGTTCCAGAAGCAAGATTACTTGTTATTTCTCCTTACGATAAATCTTCAGTGGCTGATATAGAGAAAGCTATTAATGCGGCTAACCTTGGTGTTAACCCTACTAGTGATGGAGAAGTGATTCGTATTTCTGTACCTGCATTAACAGAAGAACGTCGTAAAGAATTAGTTAAAGACGTTAAAAAAATTGGAGAAGATGCTAAAGTTTCAATTAGAAACATTCGTCGTGACGTTAACGATCAACTTAAAAAAGATGAAAAGAATGGCGACATTACTGAAGATGATTTAAGAAGTCAAACAGATGACGTTCAAAAAGCAACGGATAATTCAATTAAAGAGATTGATCAATTAGTTGATGACAAAGAAAAAGACATTATGTCAGTATAATCTTCTGACAAATTGAAAATAGTATTAACTAATTGTAGATTGCACTTATATAGTGTTAATGTAAGACAAAATGATTCAATATTCATTCTAGTCTAGACTGTACCAAGTAAGACTTTGGTACAGTTTTTTTATTTGCTTATTCAATGCTATAAATGAGTATGATAAAATGGTAGATGATTGTTTAAACAACCTATACAATAATACAGAGATGATCAGGCTCGGAGGAAAGACCATGTTTAAAAAGCTTAGAAATAATAATAAGAGTGAAAGTAATCAATTTAATAATTTAGATTTACATAATATACCTGAACATGTTGCAATTATCATGGATGGTAATGGCCGTTGGGCTAAACAACGTAAAATGCCTCGTATCAAAGGACATTATGAAGGTATGCAAACAATCAAGAAGGTCACACGAGAAGCCAGTGATATCGGTATTAAATATCTTACCTTATACGCTTTCTCCACTGAAAATTGGTCTAGACCTGAAAGTGAAGTAAACTATATTATGAATTTACCAGTTAACTTTTTAAAAACATTTCTACCAGAATTGATAGAGAAGAATGTTAAAGTTGAAACAATTGGTTTTCAAAAAGGGTTACCGACATCAACAATCGAAGCTATTGATCATGCCAAAGAAAAAACGAAAAATAATACAGGATTAAGATTGATTTTTGCCATCAATTATGGCGGCCGTGCTGAAATCGTTCAAAGTTTTAAAACGATTGTAGATGAACTCCAACATAAAGGATTGAGTAGTGATGATATTAACGAAGATTTAATTAATCAACACTTGATGACTAAGAATTATCCTGATCCAGAATTATTAATTAGAACTTCTGGTGAGCAACGAATAAGCAACTTTTTAATTTGGCAAGTTTCATATAGTGAATTCATATTTAATGAAAAATTATGGCCAGACTTTGATGGTGACGAATTGAAAAATTGTTTAAAAATTTACCAATCACGCCAAAGACGTTTTGGAGGATTGAGTGAGGAGTAAAGTATGAAAGTAAGAACATTGACAGCGATTATTGCTTTATTAATTTTCTTGCCTATCCTTTTAAAGGGTGGATTAGTACTAATGCTTTTTGCTTATTTATTAGCATTAATTGCATTAAAAGAACTTTTAAATATGAATATGATTAAATTTATTTCAATTCCCGGGATAATAAGTGCAATCGGTTTAATTATTATTATGCTTCCTCAAGATGCCGGAAATTGGGTACAAGTCATACAGTTGAAAAGTTTAGTCGCAATGAGTTTTATAGTACTCAGTTATACTGTTTTATCGAAAAATAGATTTAGTTTTATGGATGCAGCATTTTGTTTAATGAGCGTTGCATATGTAGGAATTGGTTTTATGTACTTTTATGAAACACGTTCAGAAGGATTACACTACATTTTATATGCATTCTTAATAGTTTGGTTAACTGATACTGGTGCATACATTTTTGGTCGTTTAATGGGGAAACATAAATTATGGCCGGTTATAAGTCCAAACAAAACGATTGAAGGATTTATTGGTGGTATTTTCTGTAGTTTACTTGTACCACTAGTTATGCAATTTTTTGTAGATTTTAATTTAAATGTGTGGTTATTGTTAATTGTAACCATTATCTTAAGTATGTTTGGACAATTAGGTGATTTGGTAGAGTCCGGATTTAAACGTCATTTTGGTGTGAAAGATTCTGGAAGAATTTTACCAGGACATGGTGGTATATTAGATAGATTTGATAGTTTCATGTTTGTGTTACCATTGTTAAATATTCTTTTAATTCAAATTTAATATCATAAAGCATTTTTTTATAAATAAAATGTTATAATGGGGGAGTTATTGAGATGCTCAAAGCATTTCTTAACTCCTTTTCATAACTTATACATAATTTTTTACAGGTATAAAAATATAACGAACTTTATTAGCCAAATTAATATGCTAATTAAGTCAATCGTAATATAATGTCTTATATTATCTTATTTATAATTAATCGAAAGAAATTAGAAATATTACTTAAAATAGAGGTGTAGCGAGTGAGCTCATTAATAACAATATTAGCGTTCATCATCGTTTTTGGTGTTCTTGTAACTGTACATGAATATGGACATATGTTTTTTGCTAAGAGAGCGGGCATTATGTGTCCAGAATTTGCCATTGGTATGGGACCGAAAATCTTTAGTTTTAGAAAAGATGAAACGTTATATACAATTCGTATTTTGCCAGTAGGCGGATATGTTCGTATGGCAGGGGATGGTCTTGAAGAGCCACCTGTCGAACCAGGTATGAACGTTAAAATTAAATTAAATGATAAAGATCAAATCACACATATCATTTTAGATGATCAACATAAATTCCAACAAATTGAAGCTATTGAAGTTAAAAAATGTGATTTTAAAGACGATTTATATATTGAGGGTATTACATCATATGATGAAGAGCGTCACCATTTTAATATTGCTGAGAAAGCATATTTTGTTGAAAATGGTAGCTTAATTCAAATAGCACCGAAAGAACGTCAATTCACACATAAGAAACCGTTACCCAAATTTTTAACATTATTTGCAGGACCGTTATTTAACTTTATTCTAGCCATCGTATTGTTTATCGGATTAGCATATTATCATGGTACACCTACAACAACTGTAGGTGATTTAGCTAAAGGTTACCCTGCTGAAAAAGCAGGCTTGAAAGCAGGCGATAAAATTGAACAAATTGGTAACCACAAAGTCAAAGACTATAATGATATTTCAAATATTTTAGATAAAAATAAATCGGCAAAAACAACTGTTAAAGTTGAGCGAGACGGTAAGATGAAATCAATCGATATCGAACCTAAGAAAACTGAAATCAAACAAACAAAGAATAAAACTGAGACAGTTTATCAAATTGGATTTAAACCGAAAGCAGAACATACGGTATTTAAGCCGCTTGTCGCTGGTGTTGAACAGTTCTTTAAAGCAGGTACATTAATATTTACAGCAGTCGTTGGCATGATTGCGAGTATCTTTACAGGTGGTTTTTCATTAGACATGTTGAATGGGCCAGTAGGTATTTATCATAATGTGGATTCTGTAGTTAAATCAGGAATTATTAACTTGATCACATATACGGCCTTATTAAGTGTTAACTTAGGTATTATGAATTTATTACCAATTCCAGCATTAGATGGCGGAAGAATTTTATTTGTAATTTACGAAGCAATATTTAGAAAGCCTATTAATAAAAAGGCAGAAACAGGTATTATTGCAGTCGGTGCAATCTTTGTAGTTATCATTATGATTTTAGTAACATGGAACGATATTCAAAGATATTTCTTATAAATAGGGAGGCAATGTAACTATGAAACAATCTAAAGTTTTTATACCAACTATGAGAGAAGTGCCAGCAGAAGCTGAAGCTTTAAGTCATCGTTTATTATTGAAAGCAGGCTTAATTAAACAAAGTACAAGTGGGATATATAGCTACTTACCATTAGCTACACGTGTTCTTAATAATATTTCTAAGATTATACGTGAAGAAATGGAAAAAGTAGATGCGGTTGAAATATTAATGCCGGCGCTTCAACAAGCTGAATTATGGGAAGAATCAGGCCGTTGGGGTGCATATGGTCCAGAATTAATGCGTTTAAAAGACCGTAACGGACGTGAGTTTGCATTAGGACCAACTCATGAAGAAGTGGTGACATCACTTGTTAGAGATGAGTTAAAGTCATATAAACGTTTACCTCTAACGTTATTCCAAATCCAATCTAAATTTAGAGATGAACAACGCCCTCGTTTTGGGTTACTTCGTGGTAGGGAATTTATCATGAAAGATGCTTATTCTTTCCATGCGGATGAAGCATCATTAGATGAAACGTATCAAGATATGTATAACGCGTATGATCGTATCTTTAAACGAGTAGGCATCAATGCACGTCCTGTTGTAGCAGATTCAGGTGCAATAGGCGGTAACCATACACATGAATTTATGGCGTTAAGTGAAATTGGCGAAGATACTATCGTTTATAGTAATGAAAGTGATTATGCTGCAAACATTGAAAAAGCAGAAGTTGTTTATACAGCTAACCCTAAAAATACTGAAGTTGCTGAATTGAAAAAGATAGAAACGCCTAATATTAAAACTGCCGAAGAAGTAGCTAAATACTTAAAACGTCCGTTAGATGAAATTGTGAAAACAATGATTTGCAAAGTTGATGGCGAATTTATCATGGTACTTATAAGAGGACATCATGAATTAAATGATGTGAAATTAAAAGCTTATTTTGGTACAGACCAAATTGAAATGGCAAACCAAGATGAGATTATTAATATTGTGGGAGCACATCCAGGTTCATTAGGTCCTATTCATGATAAAGATATCAAAATCTATGCTGACAATTTTGTTCAAGACTTAAATAATTTTGTGATTGGTGCAAATGAAGATGGATATCATTTCGAAAATGCACAATTAGATCGTGATTTTAAAGTTGACGAGTTTGGAGACTTTAGATTTATTTTAGAAGGTGAACCATTAAGTGATGGTTCTGGAAATGCACAATTCGCTGAAGGGATTGAGGTTGGACAAGTATTTAAACTTGGAACTAAATATTCTGAAACAATGAATGCGACGTTCTTAGATAATCAAGGTAAAGCACAACCACTTATTATGGGTTGTTATGGTATTGGTGTGTCTAGAACATTAAGTGCTATAGTAGAACAGCATCATGACGATAATGGTATTATTTGGCCTAAATCTGTTACACCATTTGATTTACATTTAATTACAATTAATCCTAAAAAAGAGGACCAACGTGAGTTAGGTAACCAATTATATGATCAGTTAATGAATAACTATGATGTACTATATGATGATCGCCAAGAACGTGCGGGTGTTAAATTTAACGATGCGGATTTAATAGGATTACCAATACGAGTTGTTGTTGGTAAACGTGCTGAAGAAGGTATTGTAGAAGTTAAACAACGTTCAACAGGTGAAAGTGAAGAGATTCATATTGACGATTTAGAAAATTATATTAATGATTTGTATTTAACTTTAAACTAAAAATGAGCATTTGACCTTATAGGTTTCATGTATTGGGAGTGCGATGATGGATTCAATACGAATTCTTGTCCGCTCCTTATTTTTCGTAAAAAGTATTTAATTCATATCGATGAAATCTATACCAATTAAGCGTATAATAAAATATAAATTTGCTTTGAACTTCAAATGATTCATCAGTATAATTTGTATGATTGATTTCATAATTCCAAATGACTAGTTCAAATAATGTTAAAGAAGTATATATTTAAGGTGGTTTTCACATTGGCAATGACAAATCAAGAAAAATTTAAAGTACTTGCTGATCAAATAAAAATTTCTAATCAATTAGATTCAGAAATATTAGCGCAAGGTGAACTAACTAGAATTGATGTCTCAAGTAAAAATAGAACATGGGAATTTCATATTACATTGCCATATTTCTTATCTCATGAAGATTATTTACTTTTTAATCATGCGATTGTGGAAGAATTTAAAGAAATAGCCGATGTAAGTTGTCATTTCACGATTGAAAACACTGATAATCAAGATGAACAGGCAATTAAATATTTTGCACATTGTATCGATCAAACTGCCTTATCTCCTAAAGTAAAAGGGCAGTTAAAACAAAAGCGCTTGATTATGTCAGGTAATGTTCTAAAAGTTATGGTTTCTAATGATATTGAAAGAAACCATTTTGATAAAGCATGTAATGGTAGTTTAGTAGCTGCTTTTAAAAAATGTGGATTTAAAATCGATAAAGTAGTATTTGAAACAGATAATACTAACCATGATGAAGATTTAGCATCTTTAGAAGCACATATTCAAGAAGAAGATGAACAAAGTGCGCGTGAAGCTACTGAAAAACTTGAAAAAATGAAAGCAGAAAAAGCAAAACAACAAGATAATAACGAGAGCGATGTAGATAAATGTCAAATTGGTAAACCAATTCAAGTTGAAAATTTACGATCTATAGAATCGATTATAGAAGAAGAATTTAAAGTAGCTATTGAAGGTGTTATTTTTGATATTAATTTAAAAGAATTGAAAAGTGGACGTCATATCGTAGAATTAAAAGTGACAGATTATACAGATTCACTAGTGTTAAAAATGTTTACTCGTAAAAATAAAAATGATTTAGATCATTTTAAAGCCTTAAGTGTAGGAAAGTGGGTTCGTGCACAAGGCCGTATTGAAGAAGATACGTTTGTTAGAGATTTAGTGATGATGATGTCCGATATTGAAGAAATTAAAAAATCACCTAAAAAAGATAAGGCAGAAGATAAAAGGGTTGAATTTCATTTACATACATCAATGAGCCAAATGGATGGTATACCCAATATTGGTGGCTATGTAGCACAAGCGGCTGAATGGGGTCATCAAGCGATTGCTGTTACAGACCATAATGTTGTTCAAGCATTTCCTGATGCTCATGCTGCGGCTGAAAAACACGGTATCAAAATGATATATGGTATGGAAGGTATGTTAGTGGATGATGGTGTACCTATCGCTTACAAACCTACAGATCGCGATTTAAAAGATGCTACATATGTTGTTTTTGACGTAGAAACGACTGGTTTATCAAATCAATATGACAAAATTATAGAATTAGCAGCTGTCAAAGTACATAATGGAGAAATCATAGATAAGTTTGAAAGATTTAGTAATCCTCATGAGAAATTATCAGAAACAATTATTAATTTAACGCATATTACTGATGATATGTTAACTGATGCTCCTGAAATAGAAGATGTACTTACTGATTTTAAAGAATGGGTAGGAGATGCTATATTCGTGGCGCATAACGCGTCATTCGATATGGGGTTCATTGATACGGGTTATGAACGCCTCGGATTTGGTCCTTCAACAAACGGTGTAATTGATACATTAGAATTATCTCGTACTATAAACACAGAGTATGGTAAGCATGGATTGAATTTCCTTGCCAAAAAATATGGTGTCGACTTAACACAACATCATAGAGCGATATATGACACTGAAGCTACTGCGTACATTTTTATCAAAATGGTTCAACAAATGAAAGAACTTGGGGTAACTAATCATATAGATATTAATCAAAAATTATCTAACGAAGATGCATATAAACGTGCTAGACCATCACACGTCACATTAATCGTCCAAAATCAACAAGGTTTAAAAAATCTATTCAAAATCGTGAGTGAATCATTGGTAACGTACTATTATAGAACGCCAAGAATACCAAGGTCTTTATTAAATGAATATAGAGAAGGTCTGCTAGTCGGAACGGCATGTGATGAAGGTGAACTATTTACAGCTGTCATGCAAAGAGATCAATCAGAAGTAGAAAAAATAGCGAAGTATTATGACTTTATTGAGGTACAGCCTCCTGCGCTTTACCAAGACCTTATTGATCGTGAACTCATTAGAGATACAGAAACACTTCATGAAATTTATCACCGTTTAATAGAAGCAGGTAAAAGTGCTAATATTCCAGTTATTGCAACTGGTAATGCACACTATTTATATGAGCATGATGCTATTGCTCGTAAAATTTTAATTGCTTCTCAACCGGGGAATCCATTGAATCGTTCAACTTTACCAGAAGCACATTTTAGAACAACTGATGAAATGTTGGATGAATTGCATTTCTTAGGTGAAGAAAAGGCTTATGAGTTAGTTGTAACCAATACTAATGCCTTAGCAGATCGAATTGAACGTGTCGTACCAATTAAAGATAAATTATATACACCACGAATGGATGGTGCGAATGAAGAAATTAGAGAATTAAGTTATAGCAATGCTAAAAAGTTATATGGTGAGGATTTACCTCAAATTGTAATTGATCGTCTAGAGAAAGAATTAGATAGTATTATAGGGAATGGTTTCTCAGTTATATACCTTATTTCACAACGCTTGGTTAAAAAATCTTTAGATGATGGTTACTTGGTAGGTTCACGTGGTTCTGTAGGATCAAGCTTTGTAGCGACTATGACAGAAATCACTGAAGTTAACCCACTTCCCCCACATTATATTTGTACGCATTGTAAAACGAGTGAGTTTTTCGACGATGGTTCTGTAGGTTCGGGATTCGATTTACCTGATAAAAAATGTCCTGAATGTGGTAATGAACTGATTAAAGAGGGACAAGATATACCTTTCGAAACGTTCTTAGGATTTAAAGGAGATAAAGTACCAGATATCGACTTAAACTTCAGCGGTGAGTATCAACCTAATGCACATAACTATACAAAAGTATTATTCGGTGAAGATAAAGTATTCCGTGCAGGAACAATTGGTACAGTTGCCGAAAAAACCGCATTTGGATTTGTTAAAGGTTATCTAAATGACCAAGGTATTCATAAACGTGGTGCTGAAGTGGATCGATTAGTTAAGGGTTGTACAGGTGTTAAACGTACAACTGGACAACACCCTGGTGGTATTATCGTAGTTCCAGACTACATGGATATTTATGATTTTACACCTATACAATATCCAGCAGATGACCAAAGTTCTGCTTGGATGACAACACATTTTGATTTCCATTCTATCCATGATAACGTCTTAAAACTCGATATACTTGGACACGATGATCCAACTATGATACGTATGCTACAAGATTTATCCGGCATTGATCCTAAAACGATTCCTGTCGACGATAAAGAAACTATGAAAATATTTAGTAGTCCAGAAAGTTTAGGTGTGACTGAAGAAGACATTTTATGTAAAACAGGGACATTTGGTGTACCGGAATTTGGTACAGGATTTGTAAGACAAATGCTTGAAGATACTAAACCAACAACATTTTCTGAATTAGTACAAATTTCTGGACTATCACATGGTACAGATGTTTGGTTAGGTAACGCACAAGAATTAATCCGTGCAGGTATCTGTGATTTATCATCAGTTATTGGTTGTCGTGATGATATCATGGTATATCTGATGTATGCAGGATTAGAACCATCAATGGCCTTCAAAACAATGGAGTTCGTACGTAAAGGACGTGGCTTAACTGATGAAATGGTTGAAGCTATGAAAGAAAATGACGTTCCTGATTGGTATCTAGATTCTTGTCGTAAAATCAAATACATGTTCCCTAAAGCCCATGCGGCAGCCTATGTATTAATGGCAGTCCGTATCGCATACTTTAAGGTACATCATCCTTTATATTATTATGCGTCTTACTTTACAGTTAGAGCATCTGATTTTGATTTAATTACTATGATTAAAGATAAAACAGGTATTAAAAACACTGTAAAAGATATGTACTCTCGCTATATGGATTTAGGTAAAAAAGAAAAAGATGTATTAACAGTATTAGAAATAATGAATGAAATGGCTCATCGAGGTTACCGTATGCAACCGATTAGTTTAGAAAAAAGCCAAGCGTTTGATTTCATTATAGAAGATGATTCATTGATTCCACCATTTATAGCAGTACCAGGTCTTGGTGAAAATGTTGCCAAAAGAATTGTTGAAGCAAGAGAAGAAGGGCCGTTTTTATCTAAAGAAGATTTAAACAAAAAAGCAGGTTTATCACAAAAAGTTATTGAATACTTAGATGATTTAGGTTCATTACCAGGATTACCTGATAAAGCACAATTATCTATTTTTGATATGTAATGTAAAAAACAAATAAGTGAATTAATTTTTTATGTAAATATAGTTAAGATCCCATTTGTTAGGGTGTGATTTGTTTACTTGCATAACTTATGGTATACTTAACTTGCTTAAAAAATTAGTAACTCAGGCAAAAGAGTGGGCATATACCCGCTCTTTTCTATTTGCCTAAAAGGGAGGCCTGTATGAGTAAAATAGCTGAACAAGTTGAACCTATTATTCAACCCGTATTAGATGAGCTTAGCTTTGAACTAGTTGAAATTGAATACGTTAAAGAAGGTAAAGATCATTTTTTAAGAATTTCAATAGACAAAGAAGGTGGCGTTGATCTTAATGATTGTACGTTAGCCTCAGAAAAAATAAGCGAAGCTATGGATGCAAATGATCCAATACCTGAAATGTATTACTTAGATGTAGCATCACCAGGCGCAGAAAGACCTATCAAGAATGAGAAAGCGCTTAAAAATGCAGTATCACATCCCATTTTTATTTCACTTTATGTACCAATCGAAAATGAAAAAGAATGGTTAGGTATTTTAAAAGAAGTCAAAGAGGATATTATATTAATAGAAGTAAAAGAGAAATCTAAAACAAAAACGATAGAGATACCACGCAATAAAATTGCAAAAGCACGTCATGCAGTAATGCTATAACGTGGTGAGGAGGAAGAGCCGTGTCAAGTAATGAATTATTATTAGCAACTGAATATTTAGAAAAGGAAAAGAAAATTCCGAGAGAAGTATTAATTGATGCCATTGAAGCAGCTTTAATTACTGCTTACAAGAAAAATTATGATAGTGCCAGAAATGTAAGGGTAGAACTTAATATGGATGAAGGTACTTTCAAAGTAATTGCGAGAAAAGAAGTTGTCGAAGAAGTATTCGATGATAGAGAAGAAGTTGATATTAGTACTGCACTAGTTAAAAATCCAGCATATGAAATTGGTGACATATATGAAGAAGATGTGACACCACAAGATTTCGGACGTGTTGGTGCTCAAGCAGCTAAACAAGCAGTCATGCAACGTTTAAGAGATGCTGAAAGAGAAATTCTTTATGATGAATTTATCGATAAAGAAGAAGATATTTTAACTGGTGTGATTGACCGTGTAGACCATAGATATGTTTATGTTAATTTAGGTCGTATTGAAGCAGTATTATCTGAAGCAGAGAGAAGTCCTAATGAAAGCTATATTCCTAACGAAAGAATTAAAGTCTTCGTTAATAAGGTTGAACAAACAACTAAAGGACCTCAAATTTACGTGTCAAGAAGTCATCCAGGCCTTTTAAAACGATTATTTGAACAAGAAGTACCTGAAATCTTTGATGGTACCGTTATCGTTAAATCAGTTGCACGTGAAGCAGGCGATCGTTCTAAAATCAGTGTTTACTCTGAAAACCCTGAAATCGATGCAGTAGGTGCATGTGTGGGTTCAAAAGGTGCTCGAGTTGAAGCTGTAGTTGAAGAACTTGGTGGTGAAAAGATTGATATTGTTCAATGGAACGAAGATCCTAAAGTGTTTGTAAGAAATGCTTTAAGTCCATCACAAGTGTTAGAGGTTATCGTAGATGAAGAAAATCAATCAACAGTAGTGGTCGTTCCAGATTATCAATTATCTTTAGCAATTGGTAAACGTGGTCAAAACGCACGTTTAGCAGCTAAATTAACTGGTTGGAAAATTGATATAAAATCTGAAAGTGATGCACGTGATGCAGGCGTTTATCCTGTTATTGAATCAGAAGAAATCGCTGATGAAGTTGTAAATTCAGGTGATGAGGATATTGAATTTGATGATGTGAATTTAGAGGAATCAAATTTAACTACTGCAGAATTAGCAGCAGAAACTGATGAATCGTTAGAAGAAACGGATGAAGTAACTACTGAAGATAAAGATACAGAAAAATAGTTTGGAGTGATGATTGAACATGAAAAAGAAAAAAATTCCAATGCGTAAATGTATCATATCTAATGAAATGCATCCTAAGAAAGATATGATTAGAGTTGTGATTAATAAAGAAGGCGAAATATTTGCTGATGCTACTGGTAAAAAACAAGGCCATGGTGCCTATGTTTCAAAAGATGTTCAATTAGTAGAAAAAGCACAACAAAAAGAGGTTTTAGAAAAATATTTTAAAGCTTCAAAAGAGCAATTAGAGCCTGTATATAAAGAGGTTATTCGTTTAATTTATAGAGAAGAGATTCCAACAAAATGATTAATGAGAAGATATTTAATTTTTTAGGTCTTGCGATGAGAGCAGGTAAAGTGAAAACGGGTGAATCAGTTATTGTCAGTGATATGCAAAAGGGCAATATTAAATTAGTTATATTAGCTAATGATGCTTCTCCAAACACTACGAAATTAATTAAGAATAAAACTTCGAGTTATAAAGTGCCTTTAAGGGTATTTGGAACAAGAGAAGAATTAGGGATAGCACTTGGTAAAGGCGAGAGAGTCAACGTTGGCATTACAGATCAAGGTTTTGCCAAAAAGTTGCTGTCTATGATAGATGAATATCGTGAGGAGTGATTATATGAGTAAACAAAGAATTTACGAATATGCGAAAGAATTAAATCTAAAGAGTAAAGAGATTATAGATGAATTAAAGAGTATGAACGTTGAAGTGTCGAACCATATGCAAGCTTTAGAAGATGACCAAATTAAAGCTTTAGACAAAAAGTTCAAACCAGGACAAAGTAACGAAACACAAAAGAATACTCAAAATAATCACAATAAATCTGAAAATAAGCAACAAAATAACCAAAAACAAAATAATAATAAATCAAATAATCAAAACAAGCAGAATAATAACAACAAAGGTAAACAACAAAATAATCAAAATAACAACAACAATAAGAAGAATAATAAAAATAACAAAAACAACAAAAATAATAAAAAGAATAATCAAAAGCAAAGTTCTCCACAACAAGCAGAACCTAAAGAAATGCCATCTAAAATTACTTATCAAGAAGGCATCACAGTAGGAGAATTAGCAGATAAATTGAATGTTGAATCTTCAGGTATAGTTAAGAAATTATTCTTATTAGGTATTGTTGCAAATATTAACCAATCATTAGACCAAGAGACGCTTGAGTTAATTGCAGATGATTACGGTGTTGAAATTGAAGAAGAAGTCATTATCGAAGAAGAAGATTTATCTATTTACTTCGACGATGAAACTGAAGATCCAGATGCTATCGAACGTCCTGCAGTTGTTACTATTATGGGACATGTTGACCATGGTAAAACAACGTTATTAGATTCAATTCGTCATACAAAAGTTACTGCAGGCGAAGCGGGCGGTATCACACAACATATTGGTGCTTACCAAATCGAAAATGAAGGTAAAAAAATTACTTTCCTTGATACACCTGGACACGCAGCATTCACTACAATGCGTGCACGTGGTGCTCAAGTTACAGATATAACAATTCTTGTAGTAGCTGCCGACGATGGTGTTATGCCTCAAACAATTGAAGCAATCAATCACGCTAAAGAAGCGAATGTTCCTACAATTGTTGCAGTTAATAAAATAGATAAGCCAACAGCAAACCCTGACCGTGTAATGCAAGAATTAACAGAGTACGGTTTAATCCCAGAAGACTGGGGTGGCGATACGATTTTCGTACCACTATCAGCATTAAGTGGTGAAGGTATCGATAGTTTACTAGAAATGATTGGATTAGTTGCAGAAGTTCAAGAATTAAAAGCAAATCCTGAAAAACAAGCAGTAGGTACTGTGATTGAAGCTGAATTAGATAAATCAAGAGGCCCTGCAGCATCATTACTAGTACAAAATGGTACATTACATCAAGGAGATTCAATTGTTGTAGGTAATACGTATGGTCGTATTCGTGCCATGGTTAATGACTTAGGACAACGTATCAAAACTGCTGGTCCATCAACACCAGTTGAAATTACAGGTATTAATGATGTACCACAAGCAGGCGATCGCTTTGTAGTATTTAAAGATGAAAAACAAGCACGTCGTATAGGTGAAGCACGTCATGAAGAAAGTGTCATTCAACAACGTCAAGAAAGTAAAAACGTTACATTAGATAACTTGTTTGAACAAATGAAACAAGGTGAAATGAAAGACTTAAACGTTATTATTAAAGGTGACGTTCAAGGTTCTGTAGAAGCTTTAGCAGCATCATTGATGAAAATAGATGTTGAAGGTGTAAATGTACGTATTATTCACACTGCAGTAGGTGCAATTAACGAATCTGATGTTACTTTAGCCAACGCATCAAACGGTATTATCATCGGATTTAATGTACGTCCGGATGCAGGTGCTAAGCGTGCAGCTGAAGCAGAAAACGTAGATATGCGTTTACACCGTGTTATTTATAACGTTATTGAAGAGATTGAATCAGCTATGAAAGGTCTACTTGACCCTGAATATGAAGAACAAGTCATTGGTCAAGCAGAAGTACGTCAAACATTCAAAGTATCTAAAGTTGGTACAATTGCAGGTAGTTATGTTACAGAAGGTAAAATTACTCGTAATGCAGGCGTACGTGTCATTCGTGATGGCATCGTTCAATTTGAAGGTGAATTAGATACCTTAAAACGTTTCAAAGACGATGCTAAAGAAGTAGCACAAGGTTATGAATGTGGTATTACGATTGAAAAATATAATGACCTAAAAGAAGGCGACATTATTGAAGCATTCGAAATGGTTGAAATCAAAAGATAATCGTTAATATTATGATGAAGTTTGGAGGTTGAGACAGGCGATATATATTAGAGCGGTAAACAATGTTCTAATAAATAATTGTCTTTTGTCTCACCTCTTATTTAAACTGAAAATTAAAGAATAAGAGAGGTGACAATAAATGAGTAATATGAGAGCAGAACGTGTTGGCGAACAAATGAAAAAAGAAATCATGGATATCGTTAATAATAAAGTGAAAGATCCTAGAGTTGGTTTTATTACAATTACAGATGTTGAATTAACAAATGACTTATCTCAAGGTAAAGTTTATTTAACAGTTCTAGGCAATCAAAAAGAAGTAGATAATACTTTTAAAGCATTGGAAAAAGCTAAAGGATTTATAAAATCTGAACTTGGCTCACGTATGAGATTACGTATTATTCCAGAATTATCATTCGAATATGATGAATCAATAGAATATGGTAATAAAATCGAACGTATGATCCAAGATTTACACAAACAAGATAAATAATAATCATTTTATTTTAGCCTGGGAAAATGTTTCTCAGGCTATATACATATCAAAATCATTTAATATTAAAGTATGAACAATATCATCCATTTCATAGTTAAATGTTATAATAAATAAGTATATCAATTTTGAAAAATAAAAGGTGTGAAACCATGTATAACGGTATATTACCAGTATATAAAGACCGAGGATTAACCAGTCATGATGTGGTCTTTAAACTAAGAAAGATACTTAAAACTAAAAAAGTTGGTCATACGGGTACGTTGGATCCTGAAGTATCAGGCGTCTTACCTATATGTATTGGCTCAGCAACACGTGTGAGCGATTATGTTATGGAAATGGGTAAATCCTATGAAGCAACTGTAACAATTGGTAGAAGTACAACTACAGAAGATCAGACAGGCGAAACAGTTGAATATCAAAAAATAGAAGAAAATGAACTAACTGACATTCAAGTTGACGATATTATCAGACAGTTTGAAGGTACGATAGAACAAATTCCACCAATGTACTCTTCGGTTAAAGTTAAAGGGAAAAGGTTATATGAGTATGCACGCAATAATGAAACTGTGGAACGACCAGTGAGAAATGTAACGATTAAACATATTGCACGTACATCCCCTTTACGATTCAAAGACGGCGAATGTCATTTTGATATTTCAGTAAATTGTGGTAAGGGAACATATATTAGAACATTAGCGACGGATATAGGTTCAAAATTAGGTTTGCCAGCACATATGTCGTTGTTAACACGTGTCCAATCAGGGGGATTTGACCTCGAACAAAGTCTGACTCTTGAAGATATACGTTCATTACATGAGCATGATGCATTACAAGATAAATTGTTTCCTATAGAATATGGTTTGAAAGGTTTACCGCAAATCAATATAGATAATGAACAAATCAAACAACGCATTTTGAATGGTCAAAAGTTTTATAAAAAACAATTTCAAAATATAACGAATGACCAATTTGTATTTGTTGATGATTCTACTCAAAAAGCAATGGCAATATACATTGTACATCCAGATAAACCAGATGAATTAAAACCTAAAAAAGTATTTAATTAAAGGAGATTTATTATGAAAGTGATAGAAATTACCCATCCAATTCAAGATGACCAACGAATAAATGAAAACGTTGCGATGGCGTTTGGTTTCTTTGATGGTATGCATAAAGGGCATGATAAAGTTTTTCAAACATTAGATCAACAGGCACAATCTCGTGGACTGAAGAAGGCTGTTATGACGTTTGATCCACATCCATCTGTTGTGTTAAATCCTGAACGCAAAAGAACGACTTACTTAACACCACTTTCAGACAAAATTGATATGATAGCTTCACATGATGTGGACTACTGTATCGTTATTAATTTCTCATCTAGGTTTGCAAATGTAACATCTGAAGAATTTATTGAAGAATATATTATTAAAAATAATGTCAAAGAAGTTATTGCTGGATTTGACTTTACGTTTGGTAAATTTGGTAAAGGTAATATGACGGTGTTAAATGAGGTTGATTCATTTAATACGACAATAGTGGGCAAACAAGAATTAGACGATGAAAAAATTTCTACTACAGCGATTAGAGATGCATTACAAAGCGGTGAATTGCAAAAAGCGAATGAGGAATTAGGTTACTTATATAAAATAAAAGGTACTGTTGTTCAAGGTGAAAAACGTGGACGAACAATTGGATTCCCAACTGCTAATGTTCATCCTAGTGATGATTATTTGTTACCCAAAAAAGGCGTTTATGCAGTAAGTATGGAAATTGGCACCGAACAAAAATTATATCGAGGCGTTGCAAACGTTGGTGTTAAACCCACTTTCCATGATCCAGCAAAAGCAGAAGTTGTCATAGAAGTTAATATTTTTGATTTCGATGAAAATATTTATGGAGAACGAGTAGTGGTATACTGGCATCATTTCTTACGCCCTGAAATAAAATTTGATGGTATCGATCCATTAGTAGAGCAGATGAATGATGACAAAGCTCGTGCTAAATATTTATTATCTGTTGATTTTGGAGACGATGTATCATATAATATATAAAGTTGATTAAAACAAGACAGACTTGTCTAAGAGACAACCTTTTTCTTAGTAGGTCGAGACTCCGACGCCTAACTCGGATAAAGGAGTATACAAATTAAAGGAGGAAATTGACAATGGCAATTTCACAAGAACGTAAAAATGAATTAATTAAAGAATACCGTACTCACGAAACAGATACTGGTTCTCCAGAAGTACAAATCGCTGTTTTAACTGCAGAAATCTCTGCATTAAACGAACATTTACGTGAGCACAAAAAAGATCACCATTCACGTCGTGGATTATTAAAAATGGTTGGTCGTCGTAGACATTTATTAAACTACTTACGTGGTAAAGATATTCAACGTTACCGTGAATTAATCAAATCTTTAGGTATCCGTCGTTAATCTTAATAATAAATTAGGAAAGCACCATTCGATTGGTACTTTCCTTTTTTTATTGTCTAACAAATAAGAACTAATATAAATTAAATGTAATAAATGATATGATATAGATAATAGAATTTAGAGAGGAGATTCATAATGTCTCAAGAGAAGAAAGTTTTTAAAACTGAGTGGGCTGGCAGATCATTAACAATTGAGACAGGACAATTAGCCAAACAAGCTAACGGTGCTGTTTTAGTACGTTATGGTGATACAGTTGTCTTATCAACTGCTACAGCTTCTAAGGAACCACGTGATGGTGACTTTTTCCCATTAACAGTTAATTATGAAGAAAAAATGTACGCTGCAGGTAAGATTCCTGGAGGATTTAAAAAAAGAGAAGGACGTCCAGGAGATGACGCAACATTAACTGCACGTTTAATAGATAGACCAATACGACCATTGTTCCCTAAAGGATATAAGCATGATGTTCAAATTATGAATATTGTGCTTAGTGCTGACCCTGATTGTTCACCTGAAATGGCCGCTATGATTGGTTCTTCAATGGCTTTAAGTGTGTCTGATATTCCATTCTTGGGGCCTATTGCAGGTGTGAATGTAGGATATGTAGATGGCAAGTATGTGATTAATCCAACTGTTGCTGAAAAAGAAGTATCGCGTTTAGATTTAGAAGTAGCAGGCCATAAAGATGCAGTTAATATGGTTGAAGCTGGTGCGAGTGAAATCACAGAAAGTGAAATGCTTGAGGCAATCTTCTTTGGTCATGATGAAATTAAACGATTAGTCGCTTTCCAACAAGAAATCATTGATTATATTCAACCGGAAAAGCAAGAGTTTATTCCAGTTGAAAGAGATGAAGAACTTGTTGAAAAAGTTAAATCATTAACTGAAGCTAAAGGATTAAAAGATACAGTATTAACTTTTGATAAACAACAACGTGACATTAATTTAGACGCTTTGAAAGAAGATATCGTTGCTGAATTTATTGATGAAGAAGATCCTGATAATGAAGCGTTAATTAAAGAAGTATATGCTATTTTAAATGATTTAGTTAAAGAAGAAGTTAGACGTTTGATTGCAGACGAAAAAATACGTCCAGATGGTCGTAAACCTGATGAAATCCGTCCGTTAGAATCGGAAATAGGACTTCTACCAAGAGCGCACGGCTCAGGCTTATTCACTCGTGGTCAAACACAAGCATTGTCTGTTTTAACACTAGGTGCTCTAGGAGATTATCAATTAATTGATGGTCTAGGACCTGAAGAAGAAAAGCGCTTCATGCATCACTATAATTTCCCTAACTTCTCTGTAGGTGAAACTGGGCCTGTAAGAGCACCAGGACGTCGTGAAATTGGTCACGGTGCCCTTGGTGAAAGAGCACTTAAATATATTATTCCAGATACATCGGACTTCCCTTATACAGTGCGAATTGTAAGTGAAGTATTAGAATCTAATGGTTCATCATCACAAGCTTCAATTTGTGGTTCAACATTAGCGCTAATGGATGCCGGTGTACCAATCAAAGCACCAGTTGCCGGAATTGCAATGGGATTAGTTACACGTGAAGATAGTTATACTATTTTAACTGATATTCAAGGTATGGAAGATGCGCTAGGTGATATGGACTTTAAAGTAGCAGGTACTAAAGATGGTATTACTGCAATCCAAATGGATATTAAAATTGATGGTTTAACACGTGAAGTAATTGAAGAAGCTTTAGAACAAGCGCGTCAAGGTCGTTTAGCGATAATGGATCATATGTTACAAACAATTGATCAACCAAGAAACGAATTAAGTGCATATGCACCTAAAGTGGTTACTATGAATATTAAACCTGAAAAAATTAGAGACGTAATCGGACCTGGTGGTAAAAAAATCAATGAAATTATTGATGAAACAGGTGTTAAATTAGATATCGAACAAGATGGTCAAATATTCATCGGTGCTGTGGATCAAGAAATGATTGATCGCGCACGTGAAATTATTGAAGAAATCACACGTGAAGCAGAAGTTGGTCAAGTATATAATGCTAAAGTTAAACGCATTGAAAAATATGGTGCCTTCGTAGAATTGTTCCCTGGAAAAGATGCATTATTACACATCTCACAAATTTCAACTGAGCGTATTAATAAAGTTGAAGATGTATTAAAATTAGGTGATTCAATCGAAGTTAAAGTAACTGAAATTGATAAACAAGGCCGCGTTAATGCATCTCACAAAGCAATTAATGAAAAATAATGATATCTTACAAGATTGGAAACCCAATAAAGGTTTCCAATCTTTTTTAGTTCATACAAAGAATTCAAATATCCTATTATAATATAGAGTCATGACGTGCATTAATAGTGTACATCAAGCAAATTTTAACTTATAATAAATGGTGAGTTTATATATGGACGGGGATTAATTATAGGAGGTAACATTTTGAGTTTAATAAAGAAAAAAAACAAAGACATTCGCATCATACCACTTGGTGGTGTTGGAGAAATTGCGAAAAATATGTATATCGTTGAAGTAGACGATGAAATGTTTATGCTAGATGCAGGCTTAATGTTTCCAGAAGATGAAATGTTAGGTGTAGATATAGTAATACCAGACATTCAATATGTCATTGAAAATAAAGAAAAGTTAAAAGGGATATTCCTTACACATGGTCACGAGCATGCAATGGGTGCTGTAAGTTATATTTTAGAACAAGTTGATGCACCTGTGTATGGTTCAAAATTAACAATTGCACTTGTTAAAGAGAATATGAAGTCTCGAAATATTAATAAAAAAGTACGTTACTATTCAGTCAATCATGAATCTGTGATGCGTTTTAAAAATGTGAATATTAGTTTCTTTAATACTACACACAGTATCCCTGATAGTTTAGGTATTTGTATTCATACTTCATATGGATCAATCGTTTATACTGGTGAATTTAAATTTGACCAAAGTTTAAGAGGGCAATATTCTCCAGATTTCAAACGTATGGCGGAAATTGGTGAAGAAGGCGTATTTGCATTAATTAGTGATTCTACAGAAGCAGAAAAGCCGGGGTACAATACACCTGAAAATGTCATCGAACATCATATGTATGATGCATTTGCAAAAGTTAAAGGTCGTTTGATTGTATCATGTTATGCATCGAATTTTATAAGAATTCAACAAGTGTTAAATATTGCTAGCCAATTGAATCGAAAAGTCTCATTTTTAGGTCGTTCATTAGAAAGTTCATTTAATATCGCACGCAAAATGGGATATTTCGATATTCCTAAAGACTTACTTATTCCAATTAGCGAAGTCGAAAATTATCCGAAAAATGAAGTCATCATTATTGCGACAGGAATGCAAGGCGAACCTGTAGAAGCGTTAAGTCAAATGGCTCAACAAAAACATAAAATTATGAACATCGAAAAAGGTGATTCAGTATTCTTAGCGATTACTGCATCTGCCAATATGGAAGTCATTATAGCTGATACATTAAATGAATTAGTACGTGCTGGTGCACATATTATTCCAAATAATAAAAAAATACATGCGTCAAGTCATGGTTGCATGGAAGAGTTAAAAATGATGATTAACATCATGAAACCAGAATACTTTGTACCAGTTCAAGGTGAATTCAAAATGCAAATTGCGCATGCTAAGTTAGCAGCTGAAGCAGGGGTTGCTCCTGAAAAGATTTTCCTTGTTGAAAAAGGGGATGTCATCAATTACGATGGCAAGAATATGGTATTAAATGAAAAAGTACATTCTGGCAATGTATTAATTGATGGTATTGGTGTAGGAGATGTCGGTAATATTGTATTAAGAGATCGTCATTTGTTAGCTGAAGATGGTATTTTTATTGCTGTTGTAACGCTGGACCCTAAAAACCGTAGAATTGCTGCTGGTCCTGAAATTCAGTCAAGAGGCTTTGTTTATGTACGAGAAAGCGAAGAATTATTAAAAGAAGCTGAAGAAAAAGTGCGAGAAATTGTAGAAGCTGGCTTACAAGAAAAACGAATTGAATGGTCAGAAATCAAACAAAACATGAGAGATAAAATTAGTAAATTACTTTTCGAAAGTACAAAACGTCGTCCAATGATTATTCCAGTTATATCTGAAATATAATCATTATAAAATAAACTAAAGAGGTTAGGACAAACTCACGTTGTTTGTAGTTTAAGTATGTCAATCACTACAGACTTCAATAGACAAATGTTGAAATGCGAATCTGCATCAAGATAGATTCGTTGTATCATACAGATGTTCTATTATGTGTGTGACGTCCTTACCTCTTTCATCTTATTTAATAAAACTTTAAATAAATACGATACATACGAAAGATTAAAAAAAGAAGGTGTACGAATTTGCCACAAGCAAAGAAAAAATCGCCGACAAAGAAAAAATCGAATACAACTAGAAAGAAATCAACCACAAAGAAAAAGCAAACGGAGAGTCCATTAAGATATATTGTTGCTATCATTGTGGTTATTTTAGTCATTTTAGGTGCTTTTCAATTAGGCATCGTTGGAAGAATGATAGATAGTTTCTTTAATTATTTTGTCGGAATGAGTCGTTATTTAACATATATATTAATATTATTAGCAACAGGATTTATCACATATTCTAAAAAAATTCCTAAAACAAGACGTACGGTAGGAACGATTACTTTACAAGTAGCATTATTATTTATTTCTCAACTATATTATCACTTTAGTAAAGGTGTCGTATCTGAAAGAGAACCCGTTTTATCATACGTTTATCAATCATACAAACATAGTCACTTTCCTAATTTTGGTGGGGGCTTAATTGGATACTATTTATTAGAATTATTTATTCCACTTATTTCTATTATTGGCGTATTTATCATAACTGTTTTACTTGTTGCTTCAAGTATTATTTTATTATTTAATTTACGCCATAGAGATGTAACTAAAAAAGTTTTTGAAAATATTAGAACATCGAGTATTTCAGCCACTCAAAATTTAAAAGAAAAACGTGAAGTCAAAAAATCAAATAAAGAACAAAGAGCTAAAGATAAAGCTGAAAGAATAGACAAACGACATCGTACAAAAGATAAAGAAGAAATCAAAGATGTCTCAGATTTACCAGAAGTACCTCAAGATAGTGATATTCCTATTTATGGGCACAGTGATTCTGAGCAAGAACCTACCCCATCTAGACGAAAAAAACGATCATTTAGTAATGATTCAGAACAAATGTCACCAAAGGCAAGCGACATTCAGAACACTTCACAACCATCAACAGTAGATGAGCCAGAAAATCATCAACAGTCTAGTGATGAAGATAATGAAAATTCTATTTCAGAAGCTGGAGAAGAAATGAATGCAGCTTATGTAGTGCCACCATTATCATTATTAAACCAACCTACACATAAGCAATCGACATCAAAAGCAGAAGTGAAAAGAAAAGGACAAGTTCTAGAATCTACGATGAAAAACTTCGGTGTAGATGCTAAAGTGACGCAAATTAAAATAGGTCCAGCAGTAACACAATATGAGGTACAACCCGCGCAAGGTGTGAAAGTCAATAAAATAGTAAACTTGCATAATGATATTGCTTTAGCGTTAGCAGCTAAAGATGTAAGAATAGAAGCACCAATCCCAGGTCGTTCAGCAGTGGGGATTGAAGTTCCAAATGATAAAATTTCTCTTGTGGCACTCAAAGAAGTTTTAGAAGAAAAATTTCCTTCTAATGATAAATTAGAAGTAGGTTTGGGTAGAGATATTTCAGGTGACCCTATTACCATTCAATTAAATGAAATGCCTCACTTGTTAGTAGCAGGGTCTACAGGTAGTGGTAAATCAGTATGTATCAATGGAATTATTACAAGCTTGTTATTAAACGCGAAACCGCATGAAGTAAAACTTATGCTGATTGATCCAAAAATGGTAGAATTAAATGTATACAATGGTATTCCACATTTATTAATACCAGTTGTAACTAATCCACATAAAGCAGCACAAGCATTGGAAAAAATAGTAGCTGAAATGGAGAGACGATACGATTTATTCCAACATTCATCAACTAGAAACATTGAGGGTTACAATCAATTTATTAGAAAACAAAATAAAGAATTAGATGAAAAACAAGCTGAGTTACCTTATATAGTAGTCATTGTCGATGAATTAGCTGACTTGATGATGGTAGCTGGTAAAGAAGTCGAAAATGCAATTCAACGTATTACACAAATGGCTCGTGCAGCGGGTATACATTTAATCGTTGCAACACAAAGACCATCAGTGGATGTTATCACAGGTATTATTAAAAATAATATTCCATCAAGAATTGCCTTTGCTGTAAGTTCTCAAACAGACTCAAGAACCATCATTGGATCTGGTGGAGCTGAAAAATTATTAGGTAAAGGTGATATGTTGTACGTTGGAAATGGAGATTCAACTAAAACAAGAATACAAGGTGCATTCTTAAGCGACCAAGAAGTTCAAGATGTAGTTAACTATGTTGTTGAGCAACAACAAGCAAATTATGTCAAAGAAATGGAACCTGATGCACCAGTAGATAAGTCAGAAATGAAAAGTGAAGATGCCTTATATGATGAAGCCTATTTATTTGTAATTGAAAAACAAAAAGCAAGTACATCTTTATTACAGAGACAGTTTAGAATTGGGTATAACCGAGCATCACGACTGATGGATGATCTTGAAAGAAACCAAGTGATTGGTCCACAAAAAGGTAGTAAACCAAGACAAATTTTAGTTGATATTGATAAAGATGAGGTGTAATTATGGCGGAAATGAATGCTATTTATAGAGTGAAACAATATATTCTAAACAAAATTAAGTCTGGAGAATTAGAGTTTGGTAGTAAACTACCTAGTAATTTAGCTATTGCTCGAGAACTCAATATTAAAACAGACGATGTTTATGAAGGTATAGGAGAATTAATTACTGAACAAGTAGTTGTAGATAATTTTGAAGAGGGTACCAGTGTCAAATCACTGCCCCCTTTCTTTTATCCATTAAATGAATTAATTAGTATTACTGAAATGATTAACAGTGCTGGTTATCAATCTGGTACAGAATATTTAAACTTTGATGAACAACCTGCAACGTTATTAGATGCTAAACGTTTAGGCATTAATGAGAAACAACCGGTAACTATTATAGAAAGATTGAAAACTGCTAATCATCAACCAGTAGTTTATTGTTTAGACAAGATTGCAAAGGACTATTTAACATGTACAGGTTATCAAGAAAGTAATGGATCAATGTTAAATGCAATTAAACATGCTACAGGACATACAGTCACTTATGCTGAAACTGATTTAGAAGCGGTTAATTATGAACCACATATTTCAGAAATGCTAAATGCCTCACCACATGAAGGATTAATGTTACTTAAGGTTACTCATTTTGATGAACAAAATAATCCAATTTTATATTCTTTAAATTATATGAAGAGTAGTTTAGTCAAATTTAGAATTACAAGAGAAAAATAATGGAAAATGTTAATGGAGGTATTGCAGTTGCATAACGAAAATCAAAATAATCATATACATGTGTTGCCAACCGAGAAATTTAAAACAACAACGATTACTTTTAAATTTATGGCACCACTTGAATATGAAACAATAACAGCACGTTCAGTATTAAGCAAAGTACTTGTTCGCGCATCTCAAAAATGGCAGGACGATAAAGCACTGAACCGTCGTTTATCTGAACTTTACGGCGCATATGTAAATAGCTTTGTTTCGAAATTTAAAGATAAACATGTCATCACTATTTCTTTAGAAATAGTCAATGAACGATATTTAAAAGATCAAACACCATTATTTGAGCATGGATTAGATTTATTAAATGAATTAATATGGAATCCTTTAATACATAATAAACAGTTTGACGACAAATTTGTGAAACAAGAAAAATCATTGTTAGGTAAAAAGATTGAAGCGATGATTGACAACAAAGCACAATATTCATTTTTAAAATTATTAGAAAATATGTTTGAAAATGAAGCATATCAATATTTAGCAACTGGTCAAATTGAACAAGTGCCACATGTAACACCTGCATCACTGTATGATACATATCAATCTATGATTGAAAACGACTACTGTGCTATTTATGTTGTTGGTAATGTTGATAAACAACAAGTCTATAATCAAATCCAATCTAAATTCGAAATTAAACCGTTTACTTTTGAAGTTTCTGATAATAAAGCACAAAAATTAGACAATAAAATTGAACAACTGCCAAAGACAATAGTTGAAACTGATGATGTCGATCAAGCTAAACTTAATTTAGGTTATCGTTTCCCAACTCATTATGGTAAAAGTAATTATTATGCTTTTATTGTGTTTAATATCATGTTCGGTGGAGATCCATCATCAGTATTATTTAATGAAGTACGTGAGCGTCAAAGTTTAGCATATTCTATACATTCTCAAATTGATGGTAAAAATGGATTTTTATTTGTGCTAAGTGGCGTATCAGCAGATAAATATGAAACTGCGAAACAAACGATTTTAGAAGAATTTGATAAATTCAAAAAAGGTGAATTTGACGAAAATAAACTTGCATTAGCTAAAAAAATTATTACATCTCAAAGACATGAATCTGCAGACAGACCAAAGAGTATTATTGAAATAGCACATAATCAAATTTTGTTAGATGAGCCTCAAAGTGATGAAGCTTTCTTAAATGAAATAGATAAAGTGACTAAAGAAGATATTATAAAATTAGCTAATGAAGCAGTATTAGATACAATTTATGTACTTACTAAAGGAGGGAATGAGTAGTGAAACAACATTATTATGATGTCATAGATGAGACAGTTTATGAACATGAATTACAAAATGGACTGCGTTTATTTGTCATACCAAAACCAGGATTTCAAAAAACGTTTGTTACCTATACTACTCAATTTGGCTCTCTAGATAGTCGTTTTAAACCGCTAGGTAAAGATGAATTTGTAACTGTACCGGATGGTGTTGCACACTTCTTAGAGCATAAGTTATTTGAAAAAGAAGAAGAAGATTTATTCACTGCATTTGCTGAGGAAAATGCACAAGCCAATGCTTTTACTAGTTTTGACCGCACAAGTTATTTATTTAGTGCGACAGATCATCTTGAGAATAATATCAAACGGTTATTGACTATGGTTGAAACACCTTATTTTACAAAAGAAACTGTAGACAAAGAAAAGGGTATAATTGCTGAAGAAATTAAAATGTATCAAGAACAACCTGGATATAAACTCATGTTTAATACATTAAGAGCTATGTATGAAAAACATCCTATTAGAGTTGATATCGCAGGTAGTGTTGAAAGTATCTATGATATTACAAAAGATGATTTATATCTTTGCTATGAAACATTTTATCACCCATCTAATATGGTGCTTTTCGTAGTAGGCGATGTAGAACCACAGTATATTGTTGATATTGTAGAAGAACATGAAAACCTTAGAGATAAAACGAATCAACCTAAAATTGAACGTGCATTGATTGATGAACCAAAATCAGTGAATCAACATGTTGTATCTGAAGAAATGAAACTACAATCTCCTAAGTTAATGCTAGGATTTAAAAATCAACCTTTAGATGAATCACCAGAAAAATATGTTCAACGTGATTTAGAAATGACATTTTTCTATGAACTTATTTTTGGAGAAGAAACAGAGTTTTATCAAGAATTATTGAATGATGATTTAATTGATGAAACATTTGGTTATCAATTTGTTTTAGAGCCAACTTATAGCTTTTCAATTATTACTAGTGCAACCAATCATCCAGATCAATTAAAACAGTTGCTTATCAAACAATTAAAGGATAACAAAGGTAATCTTACTGACGTTGAAGCATTTGATTTATTGAAAAAACAATTTATAGGAGAATTTATTTCAAGTCTTAATTCTCCTGAATACATTGCTAACCAATACGCAAAGTTATATTTTGAAGGCGTTAGTGTATTTGATATGTTAAACATCGTAGAAAATATCACGCTTGAAAGTGTCAATGAAACGTCTCAGTTATGCTTAGATTTAGATGAGATGGTAGATAGCCGTTTGGAGCTTAAAAACAAATGAGAGCATTAGTATTAGGTGGTTCAGGGTCAATAGGAACTGCAATTGTTGATCGGTTATTAGAAGATGGTTATGAAGTAGATTTACAATTTTTTTCAGCCGATAAATCAAAGTTAGTTACACGATATCTAAATCAACCTGTTAATTTAATACAATGTGATTTATCTAAGGATATCAATTTAGATAAGTTCTTTGGTCATATCAATCATCTTGATTGTATGATTTATGCAACAGGTACAGCATTGTATGGCATGATACAAGATGTAACAGATGGTCAAGTTGATCAATCTTACCATATCCATGTGAGACAATTCATTCGACTAAGTAGGTTTTTTGTTGATACTTTAAGACAAAGTGAAAATGGTAGAATTATAGTGATTTCATCTATATGGGGTGAAATGGGTGCTAGTATGGAAACTATTTATTCAGCAATGAAAAGTGCACAAATAGGTTTTGTAAAAGCATTAAGTCAAGAGTTAGCTCAAACAACAGTGACAGTGAATGCAATTACACCAGGATTTGTCTCAGGTAATATGAGCCAGAAGTGGTCAGAAGAAGAATTAGAAGAGATTCTAGATGATATCCCTCAACATCGCATGATAGAACCTTGCGAAATAGCACACACTTGTGCCTATTTATATGATCCGAGGGCTAAAAGTGTTACAGGGACCATACAAAAAGTGAATGGTGGATGGTATTTATAATCATTTCAATTAATAGTATTAACTATAAAACGTGATTTCTCTAGTACATGATATTCAATTCGATGTTATAATGTGATTATTATTAATCATTGAAATTGAACTTTTAGTTGTGTTTAAACAAGGGGTGGGTATTGGTGTCAGTTGCAGAGAGAAGAAAAGAATGGTATCTCGAATATGAAATTACAATGAACCGTGCCGGTTTGTTAGGTGATGTTTCAAGTTTATTAGGTATGCTAGGAATTAGTATTGTTACGATTAATGGTGTTGACCAAGGTAAACGTGGTTTATTAATTAAAACAGACAAACTAGAAAAAGTAGAACGCTTCGAACAAATAGTTAAAGAAATTAATGAAATTGATATTACTAAATTACGTATACCTGAATTGCGTGACAGATTAGCTGTCCGACATGGTCGCTACATAGAGCAAGATGCAGACGATAAAAAAACATTCCGTTTTGAACGAGAAGACCTGGGACTATTAGTAGATTTCTTAGCAGAATTATTTAAAGAAGAAGGACATAAGTTAATAGGAATTCGTGGTATGCCAAGAGTTGGGAAGACTGAATCAATTGTTGCTGGCAGTGTCTGTGCACACAAACGTTGGTTATTTATTAGTTCAACTTTAATTAAACAAACAGTTAGAAGTTCACTGATTAAAGGTGAATATGATTCAAATCATGTTTATATTATTGATGGCGCTGTTACAGCACGTGAATCTAATATGAAACATCAAGATTTAGTCAAAGAAATCATGACACTTCCTTCAGTAAAAGTAGTAGAACATCCTGATTTATTTGTAGAAGCATGTGATTATAGTATGGATGATTTTGATTACATCATAGAATTACGTGAAAATAAAAATCAAGAAATTCAATATGAAGAGATGAAAAAGCAAACGGTTCAAACTAAAAGTAAAAATAATTTAGACTTTGGTGACCCATTTGGTGGAGGTTTTGGATTCTTTGAATAGTTTTTTAAGGAGGCATCATTTTGAAAACAATAGGTGAAGTTTTAAAGAGTAGACGTGAAAGGTTAGGTATGACTCTAAATGAATTAGAACAACGTACTCAACTCAAACGTCATACTTTAGAACAAATTGAAAATAATGACTTTAATCAATTACCAAACAGTAACTATACTGAAGGTTTTATTAGAAAGTATGCCAGTGTTGTTAATATTGAACCTAATCATTTGATTGAAGTTCATCAAGATGAAATACCGGATAATCGTATTCAATTAGATGATGCGATTCATTCATTTGCTAATAGAGAAGCACCTCCTTATAGAAGAAAGTCAAAGGAATCCATACAAGTAGCAGTAATTATTGGGTTAGTGATTTTGGTTACACTTATGTTGTGGATTATAGCAGTACTATTATTTTAGATAAAAAAGTATTAGAAATGAGGATTTTAAATGAATATACCAAATCAGATAACGGTATTTAGAGTTGTACTCATACCAGTATTTATCTTATTTGCATTAGTCAATTTTGGTTTTGGGAAAATATCATTCCTAGGCGGATATGATATTAAAATAGAACTTTTAATAAGTGGTTTTTTCTTTATCATTGCATCATTAAGTGATTTCGCAGATGGCTATTTAGCTCGTAAATGGCAATTAGTTACAAACATGGGGAAATTTTTAGATCCATTAGCTGATAAATTATTAGTTGCTAGTGCATTAATTGTGATGGTACAACTTGATTTAACCAATTCTGTTGTTGCTATTATCATTATTGCTAGAGAATTTGCAGTGACTGGGCTTAGATTATTACAAATTGAACAAGGATTTGTCAGTGCAGCCGGTCAATTAGGTAAAATCAAAACAGCAGTTACAATGGTTGCCATTATTTGGATTTTATTAGGTGATCCTTTAGCAACTTGGATTGGATTCCCAATTGGACAGGTATTATTATATATCGGTGTATTCTTCACTATTTTATCTGGTATTGAATACTTTTATAAAGGTAGAGATGTATTTAAACATTAATATATTAGCGAGTTGGAATGGCGTTTTATTTCAACTCGTTTTTTATTTTGGATTTATAGGTTGATTTGAAATGTCTAGCTATTGAGTAATCTCATTCTTAGATTTTAATTTTTCAAACGTTTATAATAGTGATATTACTTATATATGAGTATCAAAAGGGGAGAAATATGTTATGAATATTTCAATAATTGCAGTAGGATCAGAGTTATTATTAGGTCAAATAGCTAATACAAACGGTCAATATTTATCTAAATTATTGAACGGAGTAGGTAAAAACGTCGTTGAACATACTGTAATTGGAGATAATCCTGAACGTTTAGAGTACACTATACGACAAGGACTAGAGCGATTTGACATGATTGTACTAACTGGTGGCTTAGGTCCAACTAAAGACGACCTTACAAAGCACACTGTTGCAAAAGTATTAAATAAAGAATTAGTTATAGATGAGCCTTCTTTACAATATATTGAAAGTTATTTCGAGGACCAAGGACAAGTGATGACGCCAAACAATAAACAACAAGCGCTTGTTATAGAGGGAGCTACTGTACTTCCAAATAAAAATGGCATGGCACCAGGTATGTTAGTGGAAATTGCAGAAAAGAAGGTAGTATTATTACCTGGACCACCTAAAGAAATGCAACCAATGGCGAAAAATGAGTTATTACCACTTATATTAGATGATGATAAAGTTATCTTCTCAGAACAACTTAAATTTGCGGGAATAGGTGAGTCTAAAGTTGAGACGATCTTATTGGATTTAATTGACCAACAAACTAATCCTACTATTGCGCCACTTGCTGGGACACATGAAGTATATATTAGATTAACTGCAAATGCAGAAACTATAGAACAATGTCAGAAACTAATTCAACCGATTAAAAATGAAATTTTAAGTCGAATTGGCGAGTATTACTTTGGATCTGATGATATCAGTATAGAAGAATCAGTGATGAAATATATGAGCACTTCATTTGCAATATATGATGGCGTCACGAATGGGGCATTATATACTCGGTTGAAAAATGTAGATGACAGTCAATTATTAAAAGGTGCATTACCACATTCTTCACAATTTATTGATGTAAAACAAAATATTAATGAACAAATATATGAGAGTGCTAAATACGTCAAAGATTTGTTTAAAGTAGAAATGGGTATGACATTATTGCATGATGACAATGAAGTTTATTTAGGAAAACTTGTTGGAGATGAATTGGAAATTGAATCATTTAAAATGTCTCAAAACAGAAATTTACTTAGAAGCAGAAGTCAAAATTATGCATTAATTAAATTGTTAAAATGGTTAGAACAATCGAAATAAATCAATTACTGTTGGAATTAATAGCACGTTTGTTCGTTTTTGTGTAACTAAGCCTCGAAATAACACGAACAAATATTCGCAAAATGCTTGTAATTTGATTTAAAAGCTTGTATAGTATGAATTAAGATATTAAACAGAAAACATTCTCAATTTAGGAGGTCTCGCTTTGGATAACGAACGTCAAAAAGCTCTCGATACAGTAATAAAAAATATGGAAAAATCATTTGGTAAAGGTGCAGTAATGAAATTAGGCGATAATAAAGGTCGCAGAGTTTCAAGTACATCAAGTGGTTCAGTTACATTAGATAACGCATTAGGTGTAGGTGGCTATCCTAAAGGAAGAATTATTGAAATATATGGACCAGAAAGTTCTGGTAAAACTACAGTTGCATTACACGCTATTGCAGAAACACAAAAAAACGGTGGCGTTGCTGCATTTATTGATGCTGAGCATGCATTAGATCCTGTTTATGCTCAAGCACTAGGTGTAGATATTGATAATCTATATTTATCACAACCTGATCATGGGGAACAAGGTTTAGAGATTGCTGAAGCTTTTGTTCGTAGTGGTGCAGTCGATATCGTAGTAGTCGATTCAGTAGCTGCATTAACACCTAAAGCTGAAATTGAAGGTGAAATGGGAGATACTCATGTTGGTTTGCAAGCAAGATTAATGTCACAAGCATTACGTAAACTATCTGGAGCTATTTCCAAATCAAATACGACTGCCATCTTCATTAACCAAATTCGTGAAAAAGTAGGTGTGATGTTCGGTAACCCTGAAACAACACCAGGCGGTAGAGCATTAAAATTCTATAGTTCTGTTCGTTTAGAAGTTCGTCGTGCTGAACAATTGAAACAAGGACAAGAGATTGTTGGTAATAGAACTAAGATTAAAGTAGTTAAAAACAAAGTTGCACCACCATTCAGAGTTGCAGAAGTTGATATCATGTATGGTCAAGGTATCTCTAAAGAAGGCGAACTGATTGATCTTGGTGTTGAAAATGAAATCGTTGATAAATCTGGAGCTTGGTATTCATATAATGGTGAAAGAATGGGACAAGGTAAAGAAAACGTTAAAACTTACCTTAAAGAAAATCCTCAAATTAAAGATGAAATCGATCAAAAACTACGTGAGAAGCTCGGTATTTTTGATGGTGATGTAGAAGAAAAAGAAGAAGACGCACCGAAGTCATTATTTGATGAAGAATAAAATAATTTAATGTATTGATTGAATGAGGTCAAGACAAAAGTATTTAGGATATGAGCAGAACTGTATGATGAGCAAACTTACTTTTTAAATGTTTGTTGAATCATAAGAATTTTATTGCTCAACATGCAGTGTTAGGTGGTTTTTTTATATGAAAACTAATAGCACTGTAGATAAATCCTACTGTTGGGATACCGGTTATCGGTTCTCCAGAGTACCAAAACTTTATGTCTTCACCTCTTTTTTATTTATATAGAAATTTAAAAGTTAAAAATTAAATCTTGTAATATACGCATTTAATACATTTATGATACTGATAAGTTCAAATTGATATCTTGACACTTATAAGTGTAAAACCGTACAATTAGTATGTATGATTCTTATATAATTTCATATAATCATATTGATTTTGATATACAGAGCAAACCCTAGATAAAGGAGGTGTTTATGTGAATTTATTAGGCCTCCTACTCATTTTGCTGGGTATAATTCTAGGCGTTGTTGTAGGGTATGTTGTTGCCCGAAATTTATTGCATCAGAAACAAGTTCAGGCTAGACAAACAGCCGACGACATTGTTAATCAAGCACACAAAGAAGCAGACAACACTAAGAAAGAAAAGTTGCTTGAAGCAAAAGAAGAAAACCAAATTTTAAGAGAACAAACTGAAAATGAACTACGTGAAAGACGTGGTGAATTACAAAGACAAGAAACCCGACTTCTTCAAAAAGAAGAGAACTTAGAGCGAAAATCTGATCTATTAGATAAAAAAGATGAGATTTTAGAGCAAAAAGAATCAAAAATTGAAGAAAGACAACAACAAGTAGATGCAAAAGAGAGTAGTGTTCAAACATTAATAATGAAGCATGAACAAGAATTAGAACGCATCTCCGGTCTCACTCAAGAAGAAGCTGTAAAAGAGCAACTTCAACGAGTTGAAGAAGAACTGTCACAAGATATTGCAATACTTGTTAAGGAAAAAGAAAGAGAAGCTAAAGAAAAAGTAGATAAAACCGCAAAAGAATTGTTAGCTACTACGGTACAAAGATTAGCAGCAGATCATACAACTGAGTCAACTGTTTCAGTTGTAAACTTGCCAAATGATGAAATGAAAGGTCGAATAATCGGACGTGAAGGAAGAAATATTCGAACACTTGAAACACTTACGGGAATCGATTTAATTATCGATGATACACCAGAAGCTGTCATTTTATCTGGTTTTGATCCTATCAGAAGAGAAATCGCTAGAACAGCTTTAGTTAACCTAGTTTCAGATGGAAGAATCCACCCTGGACGCATTGAAGATATGGTCGAAAAAGCTAGAAAAGAAGTAGACGATATCATTAGAGACGCTGGTGAACAAGCAACATTCGAAATAAATGTTCATAACATGCATCCTGACTTAGTTAAAATACTTGGCCGTTTAAATTATCGTACAAGTTATGGACAGAATGTGCTTAAACATTCAATTGAGGTAGCACATCTATCAGGAATGTTAGCAGCAGAATTAGGTGAAGATGTTACCTTAGCGAAACGTGCTGGCTTACTTCATGACGTAGGTAAAGCAATTGACCATGAAGTTGAAGGCAGTCACGTTGAAATAGGTGTTGAATTGGCGAAAAAATATGGTGAAAATGAAACAATCATTAATGCTATTCATTCTCATCATGGTGATGTTGAACCAACATCTATTATCTCAATTTTAGTTGCAGCAGCTGATGCATTATCAGCAGCTCGTCCTGGCGCTCGTAAAGAAACATTAGAAAATTATATTCGTCGTTTAGAGCGTTTAGAAGCACTTTCTGAAAGTTATGATGGTGTTGAAAAAGCATTCGCAATTCAAGCAGGAAGAGAAATCCGTGTGGTCGTATCTCCTGAAGAAATAGATGATTTAAAATCATACCGATTGGCTAGAGATATTAAAACTCAAATTGAGGATGAATTACAATATCCAGGTCATATCAAAGTGACAGTTGTTCGAGAGACTAGAGCAGTAGAATATGCTAAATAATTTCTTACCCCTAATCATCGTATTGATGATTAGGGGCTTTTAATATAAAGAAAAAAGTGCTTATTGATTTGATGAAAATCAATAAGCACTGATATTTGTATTGTGTTAATATTAAAATTGTTTATTTTAATTGTAAATCTGTTTTTTTCAATTCTTGGATAATTTCAGCTGTGTCATAACAGTTAGTAGCAATGTTAGCGTATCTTTCAGCTAAGCGATATGCGTTGATATATAATTTTAAGCTATCTTTTGCGATATCTTCCACATCTTCTGATTTAGATGGGTTAGAACTTACTACTAATTCTGCAAATTTTTCAGGATCGATATTAATAGACATTTATTATTTACAACTCCTAAACTTTTGATAAACATATATTAACATAATATATGTTGATAAAAAAGCAAAGACAGTTAATACTCAAATAAATAATTTTCAAAGAGTACTTTAAATAAAGTTATCTATCTATTAAACTTATTTGTATGAGAGGATGAACATGGCATGAGAATATTATTTATAGGAGATATCGTTGGTAAGATTGGTAGAAATGCAATCTCAACATATTTACCCAAGTTAAAACAAGAATATCGTCCTACCGTTTCCATCGTAAATGCAGAAAATGCAGCACATGGTAAAGGACTGACTGAAAAAATATATAAGCAATTGCTTCGTGAAGGCGTTGATTTTATGACTATGGGCAATCATACATACGGTCAACTTGAGATTTATGAATTTATCGATGAAGCTAAAAGAATGGTCAGACCAGCTAACTTCCCGAGTGAAGCACCTGGTGTTGGTATGCGAATTATTCAAATCAATGATATTAAATTAGCGATTATTAATTTACAAGGTAGAGCTTTTATGCAAGATATAGATGATCCATTTAAAAAAGCTGATGAACTTGTTAAAGAAGCGCAAAAGGTGACGCCTTATATCTTTGTAGACTTTCATGCTGAAACAACATCGGAAAAAAATGCTATGGGATGGTATTTAGATGGTCGAGTCAGTGCAGTAGTAGGTACACATACTCATATCCAAACATCAGATAATCGTATTTTACCTAGTGGCACTGGATATATTACTGATGTAGGTATGACTGGATTTTACGATGGCATATTAGGTATTAATAGAGATGAAGTAATTGAACGATTTATTACAAGTTTACCTCAACGTCATGTAGTGCCTGACAATGGTCGAAGTGTGTTATCAGGTGTTATCATTGATATTGATAAAAATGGTAAAACGACAAACATTGAAAGAATACTGATTAATGACGATAATCCTATGAAATGATAGTAAAAGACATGTGACATTACAGTTACAATTAGTTATCGTCCATTAGTATGAATTTAAAAACACGCCACTGTTTACATAGTAATACAGTGGTTCTTTTTGTTATCATTTAATATGAATTAAAACCACAGGAGGCTTATGATATGAAATCACAAATATCATGGAAAGTGGGCGGACAACAAGGTGAAGGTATTGAATCAACTGGTGAAATCTTTGCGACGGCAATGAATAGAAAAGGTTATTTCTTATATGGCTATAGACACTTTTCAAGTCGTATCAAAGGCGGACACACAAACAATAAAATTCGTGTGTCTACATCTCCAGTACATGCGATAAGTGATGATTTAGATATTTTAATAGCATTTGACCAAGAGACTATTGAAGTTAATCATCATGAGATGCGTGAAGATAGTATTATTATCGCCGATTCAAAAGCGAAACCAGTTAAACCTGAAAATTGTCAGGCACAACTTATAGATTTACCGTTTACAAGTACTGCAAAAGAATTAGGTACTGCATTAATGAAAAATATGGTGGCAATCGGTGCTACATCAGCATTAATGCATTTAGATACATCTACGTTTGAAGATTTAATTACTAATATGTTCACTAAAAAAGGTGACAAAGTAGTTGAAATGAATATTCAAGCATTAAATCAAGGATATCAGCTAATGAAAGAACAATTAACCGATATCAATGGTGACTTTGAATTACAGGAAAGTAATGAAGCACCACATCTTTATATGATTGGTAATGATGCTATTGGATTAGGTGCTATTTCAGCAGGTTCAAGATTTATGGCTGCCTATCCTATTACACCAGCATCTGAGATTATGGAGTACATGATTGCTAATTTACCTAAAGTGGGCGGAACAGTTGTTCAAACAGAAGATGAAATAGCAGCTGCAACGATGTCCATTGGTGCAAATTATGCAGGCGTTAGAGGTTTTACAGCTAGTGCAGGTCCAGGATTATCATTAATGATGGAATCAATAGGCTTATCAGGTATGACTGAAACGCCATTTGTTGTGATTAATACACAACGTGGTGGTCCATCAACTGGTTTACCTACAAAACAAGAACAAGCAGACTTAATGCAAATGATATACGGTACACATGGCGATATTCCTAAAATCGTTGTTGCGCCAACAGATGCAGAAGATGCATTTTATTTAACCATGGAAGCATTTAACTTAGCAGAAGAATACCAATGTCCTGTAATTATATTAAGCGATTTACAGTTATCATTAGGTAAACAAACTGTTAAAAATCTAGATTATAATAGAATTCAAATTAAACGCGGAGAACTCATTCAATCTGATATAGAACGAGAAGAAGATGACAAAACATACTTCCGAAGATATGCATTAACAGGAAGCGGTATTTCACCTAGACCTATTCCAGGTACTAAAGGCGGCATTCATCACATTACCGGTGTTGAACATAATGAAGAAGGTAAGACAAGTGAAGCTGCTGCAAATCGTCAACAACAAATGGATAAACGTATGAGAAAAACGAAAAATCTTCTAATAGAAAATCCAGTAGAACTTACTGAAAATCATGAACAAGCAGATATTTTATATATTGGATTTATTTCTAGTAAAGGGGCAATTCAAGAAGGTGCACAACGTTTAAATAATCAAAATGTTGCTGTTAATACGTTACAAATTAGACAACTGCATCCTTTCCCTACAGAAACGATCCAAAATGCAATTGATAAAGCTCAAAAAGTAATTATTGCAGAACATAACTATCAAGGGCAATTAGCAAGTATTATTAAAATGAACGTTAATAGTCAAGATAAATTGGTGAATCAAACGAAATATGATGGCACACCATTCTTACCACATGAAATTGAAGATAAAGGTTTAGAAGTTGCCAAAGAATTAAAGGAGTTGGTCTAATTGGCTACATTTAAAGATTTTAGAAATAATGTTAAGCCAAACTGGTGTCCTGGGTGTGGCGATTTCTCTGTTCAAGCTGCTATACAAAAAGCAGCAGCAAATGTAGGACTAGAACCTGAGGAAGTTGCACTCATTACAGGAATTGGTTGTTCAGGTAGATTATCTGGTTACATTAATGCATATGGGGTCCATGCGATACACGGTCGTGCATTACCACTTGCACAAGGTGTAAAAATGGCTAATAAAGATTTAACTGTCATCGCTTCTGGTGGAGATGGTGATGGATATGCTATTGGCATGGGACATACAATTCATGCTTTACGTAGAAATATGAATATGACCTATATTGTTATGGATAATCAAATTTATGGTTTAACTAAAGGACAAACATCACCTTCATCAGCTGTAGGCTTTGTTACAAAATCAACGCCAAAAGGAAATATTGAGAAAAATGTAGCACCTTTAGAATTAGCGTTATCATCTGGTGCAACGTTTGTAGCTCAAGGTTTTTCAAGTGATATCAAAGCACTAACGAAATTAATTGAAGATGCAATCAACCATGACGGCTTTTCATTTGTGAATGTATTTTCACCTTGTGTGACTTATAATAAAATTAATACGTATGACTGGTTTAAAGAAAACTTAATTAGTATTGACGATATTGAAAATTATGATCCAACTAATAAACAACTAGCCATTCAAACTGTGTTGGAACACGAATCACTAGTTAAAGGTATTGTTTATCAAGATACTGAGACACCTTCATATGAGTCACAAATTGAAGAAATGGAAGGCGAAGCATTAGCTAAAAAAGACATTCACATTTCTGAAGAAACATTTAATGATTTAACTAAACAATTTGTATAACTTTGATTATTTAGCCTGGGGCATAAAAGATGTCTCAGGCTAATTATATTTTTGACTTATACATTTAAAGTTTGAAATCATAAGAAATATTTAACTAACTACATATCCAATTTTATAATTTGAAAAGGGCATTTTCGTTTTTATAAATTTGTTAGTATTATAATGATTTTGTAAATTAGCATTAAATATATAATGTTTGTGGAATAGAATAGTAAAGATCAACTGAGGAGGTTTAGGTATGGATAAATATAGTACGATGAATGAATTACAAAAATATACTAATGAAGATAAAGATTGGCATATCGAATCCATAGATAATCATCATGATGTTACTATTCTAGCTATTCATGGCGGTGGTATCGAACCTGCAACTAGCGAATTAGCATTAGTCACTGCGCAAACCAATGATTATAATTTTTTTACTTTTAAAGGGGATAGAAGTAAAGGTAATAATGAATTACATGTGACATCTATACACTACGATAATGATACGGCTTGTCAATTGACTCAAAAAAGTAAAAGAGCTATTTCAATACATGGATGTACTGGACATGAATCAGTCGCTTACATCGGTGGGAAAGATGAAGCGTTAATTGAACTTATCACATCAGAACTTGATAAAATTGGTGTGAATGTGGAGCATGCGCCTTCTACAATGTCTGGTAAGCAAAAAGAGAATATTGTGAATCAAACTCGTATTAAGGGTGGCGTTCAACTTGAATTAACGAAATCTTTAAGAAAGCAATTTTTTAAAGATGGAAAAATTGGTCGGAAAAGTAGAGAAGAGAAAAGCAATTGGGATGATTTTTTATATGATTTTGCTAATGCACTTGCAACAGCACTTGATAAAGTGGAAAATTAGATAAGAATGTAAATAAGCATATAAAACGATATATAATATAAATTGAGGTGCAAAAAATGATCGATACATTGATGAGTATTCAAATTATACCTAAAACACCAAACAATGAAGATGTTATTCCTTATGTGGATGAAGCAATTAAAATCATTGACCAATCTGGATTACATTACCGTGTTGGTCCTCTCGAGACAACAGTCCAAGGAGACATGAATGAATGTCTAATTTTAATACAAAAATTAAATCAACGAATGGTTGAACTAGAGTGTCCAAGTACAATAAGTCAAGTTAAGTTTTATCATGTCCCTGAAGGTATTGAAATAGAAACATTAACAGGAAAATATGATGCAGAGTAAAATTAAAATGATTTACTGCAATTCCTAACGAATTATAAAATTTATAGAAATAATAGTGGACAAATAAGGCAAAACCAAAAGCTTTACTGTTTTGAGTGGCAAATGATGGTATTCCAATCGGATAATAATTAGTTATATGTACAAAGCATAAATTTATTTCAATTATGTTTATTGTAGCTAACAAATTTTTAATGTAGTCAGAAAGAAAGCTTTTCTTTCATATTATCCGTTTAGACAATGATGCTAGTAGCTTTGGTTTTAGCCTTTTTTTGTTTGAATGAATGGTGACGCTTTTTGCACTTTTGTATTAAATTTAATATAATGTAGAAATGATATATGGGCATATAGAAAGGATTTTTAATAGTGAATGAAGAGCAGAGAAAAGCTGGTACGATAGATATTTTAGCAGAACGTAATCGTAAAGAAGAAAAAGATTATAGCAAATATTTTGAACATGTGTATCAACCACCGAATTTAAAAGAAGCAAAAAAACGTGGAAAACAAGAAGTTGAGTACAATAGAGACTTTCAAATAGATGAAAAATATCGTGGCATGGGTAAAGAACGTACATTTTTAATTAAAACGTACGGTTGTCAAATGAATGCACATGATACTGAAGTGATGGCGGGGATTTTAGAAGCTTTAGGTTATAGTGCAACGACTGATATTAACACTGCTGATGTTATTTTAATCAACACTTGCGCAATTCGTGAGAATGCAGAAAATAAAGTGTTCAGTGAAATCGGTAACTTGAAACATTTAAAAAAGGAAAGACCAGATTGTTTAATTGGGGTATGCGGTTGCATGTCTCAAGAAGAATCAGTTGTAAACAAAATATTAAAATCATATCAAAATGTCGATATGATTTTCGGTACTCACAATATACATCGTCTACCAGAAATTTTAGAGGAAGCCTACTTATCAAAAGCAATGGTTGTAGAAGTATGGTCTAAAGAGGGAGATGTTATTGAAAATCTCCCTAAAGTTCGTGATGGTCATATTAAAGCATGGGTAAATATTATGTATGGTTGCGATAAATTCTGTACATATTGCATCGTACCATTTACGAGAGGTAAAGAACGTAGTCGTAGACCAGAAGACATTATTGATGAAGTAAGAGAATTGGCAAGAGAAGGGTATCAAGAAATTACATTATTAGGCCAAAATGTTAATTCTTATGGTAAAGACATTGAAGGACTTGACTATGGTTTAGGCGATTTACTAGAAGATATTTCTAAAATTGATATTCCAAGAGTAAGATTTACAACTAGTCATCCATGGGACTTTACAGATCGTATGATTGAAGTAATTGCTAATGGAGGTAATATTGTTCCGCATATTCATTTGCCAGTGCAGTCAGGAAATAATGCAGTATTAAAAATTATGGGTAGAAAATATACGAGAGAAAGTTATTTAGATTTAGTATCTCGTATAAAAGAAGCCATTCCCAATATTGCCTTAACGACAGATATTATTGTAGGTTACCCTAATGAAACTGAAGAACAATTTGAGGATACTTTAACATTATATGATGAAGTAGGATTTGAACATGCATATACTTATTTATATTCTCAAAGAGACGGTACACCTGCTGCTAAAATGAAAGACAATGTACCTACCGATGTTAAAAAAGAACGTCTACAACGCTTAAACAAAAAGGTCGGTGAGTACTCTCAAAAAGCTATGAGCCAATATGAAAATGAAATTGTTACAGTTTTATGTGAGGGCTCAAGTAAAAAAGATGATACTGTTTTAGCGGGATATACTTCAAAAAATAAATTAGTTAATTTTAAAGCACCAAAAGAAATGGTTGGTAAGTTAGTAGATGTTAAAATTGATGAAGCTAAACAATATTCTTTAAATGGTACTTTTATAGGAGAACATCAAAGAGAATTGGTGATGCAATAATAATGTATAATAAAAAACAAATACTTTCTAATGCGGATCAATTAGCACAGAAGATTAAAAATTTAGAAATGATTAAAGAATATCAATCAATTGAATCTCAAATTCATAATAATAAAGCGATTGAAAATAAAATGAATCAATTAAAAAAGCAACAAAAACAATCAGTTAACTTACAAAATTATGGTAAAGAAACGGCGTTTCATCAATCAGAGGATCAAATCCATCAATTAGAAAATGAAATCAATGAATTACCAATTGTTGAAGAATTTCGTGCGTCACAATATGAAGCTAATGATCTATTACAAATGATGATTAAAACGATGGAAAATCGCTTAAATGAGCATAATGAGAACTACCACGACAAATAAATTGGATAAGGAGACAATGCATTGAATATTAGAAAATTAACCATAACAGCGCTATTGATAGCGATTAATGTCATCTTAAGCAGTATCATTGTCATTCCGCTTGGTCCAATCAAAGCAGCACCTATGCAACACTTAGTTAATGTACTTTGTGCAGTTTTTGTAGGGCCTTGGTATGGATTAGCACAAGCTTTAATATCATCCATTTTACGCGTAACATTTGGTACAGGGAGTGTGTTTGCATTTCCAGGCAGTATGGATTGGTGTATTCTTAGCTAGTTTATTTTATATGTATCGTAAGCATATCTTTATGGCTGCTGTTGGTGAAGTATTAGGAACAGGTATTATAGGAAGTTTGATTTGTATTCCATTAGCATGGGTACTTAACTTACAAAATTTCTTTGTAAAACCGCTTATGACTGCTTTCATTGTATCTAGTATTATAGGTGCAGCAATTAGTTATGTTATATTAATAATATTAAAACGACGAGGTCTCTTAGATCGTTTTCAAAAATGATGATTGAGTACGTATAGTCTAATGTGTAACTGTTATGTTTAAGCACATAGGACTGTGCGTATTTTTTTGGTTCATTTTAGATAATGGGCTAGATATGATTGTATATGTTAAAATAGATGAGTTAAATAGTACGTAAAAAATTACATAAAATGATTAAAATATTTAAAGAAAAAGACTATAAAATAAGGGTTGTGAAGAACTTTATGTCAAATGTGACACCAATGATGCAACAATATTTAAAAATCAAATCAGAATATGATGACTGCTTGTTATTCTTTAGACTTGGAGACTTTTATGAAATGTTCTTCGACGATGCTAAAGAAGCATCAAGAGTATTAGAAATTACTTTAACAAAAAGAGATGCCAAAAAAGATAATCCTATACCTATGTGTGGCGTTCCCTATCACTCAGCAGATAGTTATATAGAGACGCTAATTAATAACGGGTATAAAGTAGCGATTTGCGAACAGATGGAAGACCCAAAACAAACTAAAGGTATGGTTAAAAGAGAAGTTGTTCGAATCGTAACGCCAGGGACAGTTATGGATCAAGGCGGCGTGGATGAAAAGCAAAATAACTATATCTTGAGTTTTATTCAAACGCCACAAGAATATGCATTAAGTTATTGTGATATTTCAACAGGTGAATTAAAAACCACACATTTTGAAGATGAAGCTACATTATTAAATGAAATCACGACTATCAATCCTAATGAAATAGTCATTTGTGAACCTTTATCTGAAAATATGCAACGACAAATTAATATGATTACAGAAACCATTACAGTTCGAGATGAGATTTCAAGTCAATATTTTGAAGTGAATAACATTGAACATCAGCACATGCAACAATCAACGCAATTATTGTTAGATTATATACAACATACACAAAAAAGAGATTTATCACACTTGCAAGATGTACAACAATATGCTGCAATTGATTTTATGAAGATGGATTTCTATGCCAAAAGAAATTTAGAATTAACTGAAAGCATTAGATTAAAATCTAAAAAAGGCACGCTTTTATGGTTGATGGATGAAACGAAGACGCCGATGGGTGCAAGACGACTAAAACAGTGGATAGACCGTCCGTTAATATATAAACAACAAATTGAAGAACGATTAAATATCGTTGATGAGTTTATTAATCATTTTATCGAACGAGATACGTTGAGAAACTATTTAAATCAAGTGTATGACATAGAAAGACTAGTAGGTCGTGTAAGTTATGGAAATGTAAACGCACGTGATTTAATTCAACTTAAACATTCAATTAGTGAAATACCTAATATAAAGCATTTATTAAGTCAATTAGATAGTGATAAGATTACTCAATTTGATGCACTCGAACCGCTTGATGACTTACTCGAAGTTTTAGAAAATAGCTTGGTTGAAGAACCACCTATTTCAGTCAAAGATGGTGGCCTATTTAAATCCGGATTTAATCAACAATTAGATGAATATTTAGAAGCATCACGTAACGGTAAATCTTGGCTCGCTGAATTACAAGCGAAAGAAAGAGAACGTACTGGTATTAAATCTCTGAAAATAAGCTTTAATAAAGTATTTGGTTACTTTATCGAGATTACTCGTGCTAACTTGCAAGGCTTTGAACCAGCACAGTTTGGATATAATCGTAAACAAACATTATCTAATGCTGAGCGCTTTATAACAGATGAGTTAAAAGAAAAAGAAGATATTATATTAGGTGCTGAAGATAAAGCAATAGAGTTAGAATATCAATTATTTGTCAAATTAAGAGAACATATTAAAGAATATACTGAGAGACTTCAAAAACAGGCTAAAATCATATCGGAACTAGATTGTTTACAAAGTTTCGCCGAAATAGCTCAAAAATATAATTATGTTCGACCACATTTTAGTGATGATAAAACATTAAAATTAGAAAATTCTAGACATCCAGTTGTTGAACGTGTCATGGATTATAATGATTACGTACCTAATGATTGTGCGTTAGATAATGATACATTTATTTATCTGATAACGGGCCCTAATATGTCTGGTAAATCGACTTATATGAGACAAATTGCAATTATTAGTATAATGGCTCAAATGGGTGCTTATGTACCTTGTGAATCTGCGACATTACCAATATTTGATCAGATTTTCACTCGTATTGGTGCTGCAGACGATTTAGTTTCAGGTAAAAGTACATTTATGGTAGAAATGCTAGAGGCTCAAAAAGCATTAACCTATGCTACTGAGGATAGTTTGATTATTTTTGATGAGATAGGAAGAGGAACATCAACGTATGATGGTTTAGCGTTGGCACAAGCGATGATAGAGTATGTCGCACAAACATCACATGCTAAAACGCTATTCTCAACACACTATCATGAACTTACGACATTAGATCAACTATTACCATGTTTAAAAAATGTACACGTTGCTGCTAATGAATATAAAGGAGAGCTTATCTTCTTACACAAAGTTAAAGATGGTGCGGTGGATGATAGTTATGGTATTCAAGTAGCAAAACTTGCAGATTTACCTGATGAAGTCATTCAAAGAGCGCAAGTTATTTTGAATGATTTTGAACAAAAATCTGATAGTCCTGAACCTCAGATTGTTCAATCTGAATCATATCAAATTGAAGAAGCTAAGGCACCTAATAAAAAGGCACATCAAAACAAGTATGAAGAGAAAGAAACGCCATTCGAACAAGCGTCATTTAACTTATTTGAATCGGAACCTCAACAAAGTGAGGTTGAAGCACACATTAAGTCATTAAACTTATCAAATATGACACCAATTGAAGCATTGGTAAAATTAAGTGAATTACAAAATCAATTAAAATAGAGGTGTTGTAAATGGGAAAAATTAAAGAACTACAAACCTCCTTAGCTAATAAAATTGCAGCTGGCGAAGTAGTCGAAAGACCTAGTTCGGTTGTTAAAGAATTACTGGAAAATGCCATTGATGCCCAATCAACTGAAATAAATATTGAAGTAGAACAATCTGGTGTTGCATCGATACGCGTAGTAGACAATGGTACAGGAATAGAAGCTGATGATTTAAGTTTGGTATTTCATCGTCACGCGACAAGTAAATTAGATGCAGATGATGATTTATTTCATATTAGAACATTAGGTTTTCGTGGTGAAGCATTAGCCAGTATCTCTTCAGTATCGAAAGTAACGTTACGTACCTGTACAGATAATGAAAATGGACATGAAATATATGCTGAGAATGGTGAAATTATTAACCAAAAACCAGCTAAAGCGAAAAAAGGTACGGATATCCTTGTAGAATCATTATTTTATAACACACCGGCCAGATTAAAATATATTAAAAGTCTGTATACAGAACTAGGGAAAATAACTGATATTGTAAATCGCATGGCAATGAGTCACCCAGATATAAGGATATCTCTTGTTTCTGATGGCAAGACACTACTCAAAACGAATGGTTCTGGGAAAACAAATGAAGTAATGGCAGAAATTTATGGTATGAAAGTGGCAAAAGATCTTGTACATATCACAGGTGATACAAGTGATTACCATTTAGAAGGATATGTAGCTAGACCTGAACATTCTAGAAGTAATAAACATTATATCTCTATATTTATCAATGGTAGATATATTAAAAATTTCGTTTTGAATAAAGCTATTGTAGAAGGTTATCATACGTTACTAACAATTGGTCGATATCCTATTTGTTATATCAATATTCAAATGGATCCTATTTTAGTAGACGTCAACGTGCATCCAACTAAACTAGAAGTGAGATTATCTAAAGAAGAACAACTATATGATTTGATAGTAGAAAAAATACGAGAAGCATTTAAAGATAAAATTCTTATTCCAAAAAATGATTTAGATACTCATCCAAAGAAAAATAAAGTACTCAATAGTTTTGAGCAACAAAAGTTAGACTTTGAACGTAAACAAATTGAAGACCCAAATCGTTCACATTTATCTGAAGATGAAAAACAAGATGAATTAAGTGGATCGGCATTTGAAAAAGATAATAATCAAAATATTTCACAAGTGAATGAAGACAATGAAAGTACTTTGTTTAATGACTCTCAATATATTAAACGTAATCATAATGATCATTACTTCAATAATCAAAAAGATATTTTAAATGAATTAGATAATCAAAATGAGACACTAGAACAAGAAGAAGATCGAAATGAAAATGACATTAAAGGGGCGGTGAGTGCGTCAACACGACGACGTGTACCATATATGGAAGTTGTCGGACAAGTTCATGGCACATATATCATTGCTCAAAATGAAAATGGCATGTTTATGATTGATCAGCACGCTGCTCAAGAACGCATCAAATACGAATATTTTAGAGAAAAAATTGGCGAAGTAACAAATGAAGTTCAAAACTTGTTAATTCCAATGACATTTCATTTCTCAAAAGATGAACAATTCATTATCGATCAGTATCAAGAGGAATTAGACAGAGTTGGCGTACACCTTGAACATTTCGGAGGACATGATTATATTGTTAATAGTTATCCAGTTTGGTTTCCAAAAGCAGAAGCGGAAGAAATCATCAAAGATATGATAGAACTCGTATTAGAAAATAAAAAAATTGATGTGAAAAAAATGCGTGAAGATGCAGCAATAATGATGTCTTGTAAAAAGTCGATTAAAGCTAATCATTATCTTAAAAATAATGAGATGGCAGATTTAATTGATCAATTGCGTGAAATGGAAGATCCATTTACATGCCCGCACGGAAGACCCATTATCATTAACTTTTCGAATTACGAATTAGAAAAATTATTTAAACGTGTAATGTAGAGAGGAGCAATCATTTGAAAGAAAATATACTCCCAGCAATTAGAAATATGAAAGACTTAGATAAGCTAATTAAAACCGAATATAAATCATGTGTACTGTTGGATATGCATATCGGTCATCTTAAAAGTATATTAGATCTGTTAAAAAATAAAGGTATTGAATGTTATATCCATATTGATTTGATCAAAGGTTTAAGTCATGACGAATATTCTTGTGAATATATTATTCAACAGTATAAACCTAAAGGCATTGTTTCAACTAAGACTAAAGTGATTAAAAAAGCAAAGTCACTAAATACTTTAACTATCTTTAGAGTGTTTATTATTGATAGTCAAGCTTTGAGCCGAAGTATTGAATTAATACAAAAGGTACAACCAGATTTCGTTGAAGTTCTACCAGGCATCGCACATAAGGCAGTAAGATGTATTCAAGAAGAGACAAATACATCTGTAATTGCAGGTGGATTGATTAGTGAAGTATCTGAAGTAGAAGAGGCCATTAATAATGGTGCAGAATATATTACAACAAGTAATCAAAAATTATGGTAACAATGAAATAGCAACTTTTATTATGTAAAGGAATCAGTCGAACTTATGAGTCGCTGATTCCTTTTTATATATCAAAAATGAGTTGAGTAATGAGGATTGAAATGAAATAATTTTGACAAATTTATAACAAAAATATTGACAACGCTTACAACATAACTGTAATATATAACCAAGTTATTAAAAGTTAATATTAGAACAGAGAAGGGGAGATTTCTGCAGCTTTATAACGTTGTAGGGGTCTCCCTATCTATTTTGGGAGGAATAGTTATATGAATGCTTATTTAGCAGAGTTTTTAGGTACGGCCATCCTTATACTTTTTGGTGGCGGCGTTTGTGCTAACGTTAATTTAAAACGTAGTGCTGGTAATAACGCTGACTGGATTGTTATCGCTACAGGATGGGGTTTAGCCGTTGCAATGGGTGCATTTGCAGTTGGTAAATTTTCAGGTGCACATTTAAATCCAGCAGTTACTATCGCGTTAGCAATGGATGGTGGATTTAGTTGGGCACAAGTTCCAGGATACATCGTTTGCCAAATGCTTGGAGGTATCGTAGGTGGTGCTCTAGTATGGTTAATGTATTTACCACATTGGAAAGCAACAGAAGATCAAGCAACAAAATTAGGCGTGTTCTCAACAGCCCCTGCAATTAAAAATTATTTCGCAAACTTTTTAAGTGAGATTATTGGTACAACAGCTTTAACATTAGGTATTTTATTCATCGGTGTAAATAAAATCGCCGATGGTTTAAATCCATTAATTGTTGGTGCTTTAATTATTGCAATCGGGTTAAGTTTAGGTGGTACAACAGGTTATGCAATCAACCCTGCTCGTGACTTAGGTCCACGTATCGCACATGCCATTTTACCGATTGCTGGTAAAGGTGGTTCAAACTGGTCATATGCTATTGTACCTGTTTTAGGTCCAATCTCTGGTGGTATGTTAGGTGCAGTCATTTATGAAGTATTTTATAAACAAACATTTAATGTAAGTTGTGTAGTTGGTATTATTTTAGTTATCATTACATTAGTATTAGGTGTGGTTTTAAATAGAACTTCTAAAAGTAACGATATTGAATCAATCTATTAATCAAGATAAGAAATATCTTATTTTTAGCATGTGATATTAAAAAATTGCATATAAATTAACATGATGTGTTGATATATGATATAAGTAATTATCATTAAAATACTTTAAATAATATTGAAGACATCAAAAGGAGTCAAATACCTATGGAAAAATACATTTTATCAATAGACCAAGGAACAACTAGTTCAAGAGCTATTTTATTCAATAAAGATGGCGAAATTAAAGGTGTAGCACAAAGAGAATTTAAACAACACTTCCCACAATCAGGTTGGGTAGAGCATGATGCGAATGAAATTTGGACTTCAGTGTTATCTGTTATGGCAGAAGTAATGAACGAACATAACATTAGAGCAGAACAAATCGAAGGTATTGGTATTACAAACCAACGTGAGACAACAGTTGTTTGGGATAAAAATACTGGTCGACCAATTTACCATGCAATTGTTTGGCAATCTCGTCAAACTCAAAGTATTTGCCAAGAATTGAAAGATCAAGGTCATGAAGCATTATTCCGTGACAAAACCGGTTTATTATTAGACCCATATTTTGCAGGAACAAAAGTCAAATGGATTTTAGATAATGTTGATGGTGCACGTGAAAAAGCTGATAATGGCGATTTACTATTTGGAACAATTGATTCTTGGTTAGTATGGAAATTATCTGGTAAAGAAGCACATATCACAGACTATACAAACGCAAGTCGTACATTAATGTTCAATATCCATGACTTAAAATGGGATAAAGAATTATTAGATATTTTAGAAGTACCTGAAAGTATGCTACCTGAAGTTAAACCTTCAAGTGAAGTTTATGCACATACAGTTGATTATCATTTCTTTGGTCAAAACGTACCAATTGCAGGTATCGCTGGTGACCAACAAGCTGCCTTATTTGGTCAAGCATGTTTCGACAAAGGTGACGTGAAAAATACTTATGGTACTGGTGGATTCATGTTAATGAACACTGGTGAAGAAGCAGTTAAATCTGACAGCGGATTATTAACTACTATCGCATATGGTATTGATGGTAAAGTAAACTACGCTTTAGAAGGTTCTATCTTTGTTTCAGGTTCAGCTATTCAGTGGTTACGTGATGGATTAAGAATGATTAATTCAGCACCACAAACTGAAAACTATGCGACTAGAGTAGACTCAACTGAAGGTGTATACGTTGTACCAGCATTTGTTGGATTAGGAACACCTTACTGGGATTCTGAAGCTAGAGGCGCTATCTTTGGATTAACTCGTGGTACTGAAAAAGAACACTTCATTCGTGCAACATTAGAATCACTATGTTATCAAACTCGCGATGTAATGGAAGCAATGTCTAAAGATTCAGGTATCGAAGTTCAAAACTTACGAGTTGATGGTGGCGCAGTTAAAAATAACTTTATCATGCAATTCCAAGCAGATATTGTTAATACACCTGTAGAAAGACCTGAAATTCAAGAAACAACGGCACTTGGTGCTGCATACTTAGCAGGTTTAGCAGTTGGATTCTGGGAAAGTAAAGATGACATTGCTAACAGATGGAAACTTGAAGAAGAATTTGAACCAAAAATGGAAGAAGAACAACGTACTAAGCTTTATAAAGGTTGGAAAAAGGCTGTAGAAGCTACACAAGTATTTAAATTAGAAGATTAGTCTTTGGCAAATTAATAAATTGTAAGCATGAGATAGACTAGATTTTCTTATTTATGTTATACTTGAAACAAGTTAATAAGGAAATCGAGAAATGAGAGATTTATTCGTACAATTAAATGGTAATTGTGGGATAAGTCTCTCTTTTTTTATACTAAATAGGAGGCGTTGAATTATGGGTTTATCAACACTAAAAAGGGATCACATTAAGAGAAATTTAAAGAATGAAGAATATGACGTTGTTATTATTGGTGGCGGAATTACAGGTGCAGGTATTGCATTAGATGCTAGTAATCGTGGCATGAAAGTTGCTTTAGTAGAAATGCAAGACTTCGCTCAAGGGACTAGTTCACGTTCTACAAAATTAGTACATGGTGGGTTACGTTATTTAAAACAACTACAAGTAGGCGTTGTAGCTGAAACTGGTAAAGAACGTGCAATTGTTTATGAAAATGGTCCACATGTAACAACACCAGAATGGATGTTATTACCTATGCATAAAGGTGGTACATTTGGTAAATTTACAACTGCCATTGGTTTAACAATGTATGATCGTTTAGCAGGTGTTAAAAAATCTGAACGTAAAAAAATGCTTTCTAAACAAGATACAATTAATAAAGAGCCTTTAGTGAAGCAAGATGGATTAAAAGGTGGCGGTTATTACGTTGAATACCGTACAGATGATGCAAGATTAACTATTGAAGTGATGAAAAAAGCAGCTGAAAAAGGTGCTGAAATCATTAACTATACAAAATCAGAACACTTTACTTACGATTCAAATAAAAAAGTAAATGGTATTGAAGTAGTAGATATGATTGATAATGAAACATATCCTATCAAAGCTAAAAAAGTAATCAATGCATCAGGACCTTGGGTAGATGAAGTAAGAAGCGGTGACTATGCACGTAATAACAAACAATTACGTTTGACAAAAGGTGTTCACGTGGTTATCGATCAATCTAAATTCCCATTACAACAAGCAGTTTACTTTGATACAGAAAAAGATGGTCGAATGATTTTTGCGATTCCTAGAGAAGGGAAAGCATATGTAGGTACTACAGATACTTTCTATGATAATGAAAAAGCAACACCATTAACAACGCAAGAAGATAGAGATTATTTAATAGATGCGATTAATTACATGTTCCCAACAGTTGATGTAAAAGATGAAGACATCGAATCAACATGGGCTGGTGTACGTCCATTAATTTTAGAAGAAGGTAAAGACCCTTCAGAAATCTCTCGTAAAGACGAAGTATGGGAAGGCGAGTCTGGCTTATTAACAATCGCGGGTGGTAAATTAACAGGATACCGTCATATGGCGTTAGAAATTGTTGATTTATTAGCTAAACGTCTAAAAAAAGAATATGGTTTAACATTCAAACCATGTGCGACTAAAGAATTGAAAATTTCTGGTGGTGACGTTGGTGGTAGTAAAAACTTTGACCACTTTGTTAAACAAAAAGTAGACGCTGCTAAAGGTTTTGGTATTGATGAAGATGTAGCATACCGTTTAGCAAGTAAATACGGTTCAAATGTTGATGATTTATTCAACATTGCTCAAACTGCGCAATACCATACTAGTAAATTACCATTAGAAATCTATGTAGAATTAATTTATGGTATCCAACAAGAAATGGTATTTAAACCAACTGACTTCCTTGTACGTAGATCAGGTAAATTATACTTCAATATTGATGATGTATTACAATATAAAGATGCAGTTATCGATGTATTAGCAGATATGCTTCAATATAGTGAAGGTCAAAAACAAGCTTATACTGATGAAGTGAATAAAGCGATTGATGAAGCACAATCTGGTAACAACCAACCAGCAGTTAAAGAATAATTAAAATTAATTTTAAACTACTAACATTGAGTTTTTTATCTCAATGTTAGTAGTTTTTTTTATATGAAATGTTATAATTGTCATACATGCTTATGAGCCAAAAAATATATCTGAATGTGAATTGTTAACTCAATATGCATACAATTTGATTCCGATGTTATCAAAAGGTATATTGAATATAATATGTATGTTTATATTAATAAACATGATTAATGAAGATAAGAAGTTTTGGGGGTATATGCGTGAGTCAAAGTCAATTCAACATTACAGTCAAAGATGGAACAATGATTGAAGTGAAAATAGATAAAGCTAATAATGAAACGATTGGTATTGTCCATCTTTTTCATGGTATGGCTGAACATATGGATCGATATAATGAGTTAGTTAAAGCATTAAATTTACAAGGATATGATGTGCTCAGACATAATCATAGAGGTCACGGTAAAAATATAGATGAAAATGAAAGAGGCCACTTCAATGATATGACACAGGTTGTTGACGATGCATACGAAATAGTAGAAACCATTTATGATAGCCATTTTGAACTACCTTATATTGTGTTAGGTCATTCAATGGGGTCAATCATTGCAAGACTATTTGTAAAACAATACCCTCAATTTGCAAATGGTCTCATATTAACAGGCACAGGTATGTTTCCTAAATGGAAAGGCATACCCACTATGGTTTTATTGAAATTAATCACTATTATTTTAGGTAAAAGACGTCGAGTTAAATGGGTTAACCAATTAATGAATAAATCATTTACTAAAAAGATTGATCAACCTCAAACAGAAAGTGACTGGCTATCTACCAAAAGAGAAGAAGAGAACAAATTTATCGATGATGAATATTGTGGATTCAGAGTATCTAACCAACTGATTTATCAAACAGTTAAATATATGATGGACACTGCCAATGTTAAATCATTAAAGCAGATGAATCACAATCTACCTATACTATTAATTTCAGGCAAAGATGATCCCTTTGGAGAATATGGTAAAGGTGTTAAAAAACTAGGTAAGATTTATAAAAAAGCAGGAATCAAACACATAACTGTGCAATTATATAAAAATAAACGCCATGAAATATTATTTGAAGATGATTATTTAACAACTTGGCAACATATGTTTGAATGGATTAAAAAGCAAATATTAAAGAAAAATAAAGTGAGTGAATAAGATGAGTAATACAGATAAGCCATTTCTAGTTGTAATTGTAGGACCAACGGCGTCTGGAAAAACAGAATTAAGCATAGAATTAGCAAAACGATGTAATGGAGAAATTATTAGTGGCGACTCTATGCAAGTATATAAACAAATGGATATTGGTACTGCTAAAGTTATAAAAGAAGAAATGGACGGTATTCCCCATCATATGATTGATATATTGAATCCTGATGACACATTTTCTGCTTATGATTTCAAACAACGAGCAGAAAAGTGTATCAATGATATTATTCAAAGAGGTAAGACACCGATTGTTGCTGGTGGAACTGGATTATATATTCAATCTTTACTTTATAATTATCAATTTGAAGATGAAACCGTTTCAGAAGAGAAAATGAAAGAGGTTAAATCTAAATTAAATGAATTGGCGAATTTAAATAATAATGAATTACATGAATATCTTAATTCATTTGATCCTGAATCAGCTGACAATATACACCCTAATAACAGAAAAAGAGTATTGAGAGCGATAGAATATTATTTAAAAACAAAAAAACTTTTAAGTTATCGCAAGAAAGTTCAACAATTCACTGAAAATTATGATACATTATTAGTAGGGATTGAAATGTCGCGTGAAACATTATATGAAAAAATAAATAAACGTGTTGATATTATGTTGAGCCACGGATTATTTAATGGAGTGCAACACTTAGTTGAACAAGGCTATGAGTCAAGTCAAAGTATGCAAGCAATTGGGTATAAAGAATTAATACCTGTTGTAAAAGGGAATATGGATTTACAGTCAGCTATTGATAAGTTAAAACAGAATTCGCGAAAGTACGCGAAACGTCAATTGACTTGGTTTAAGAATAAAATGAACGTTCACTGGTTAGATAGAGAAAATATGTCACTTCAAATGATGTTAGATGAGATTACACCCCAAATAAATAAAAGGAGTACTGAACATGATTGCAAACGAAAACATCCAAGATCAAGCACTAGAGAACTTTAAATCAGAAAAAACAGAAGTCACTGTGTTCTTTCTAAATGGTTTCCAAATGAAAGGAACAATTGAAGATTTCGACAGCCAAGTGATTCGTTTAGTTTCACAAGGAAAACAACATCTGATTTACAAACATGCGATCAGCACTTTCATGATTGATGATGAAAACGAATTAGCATCAGAAACATCTGAAGAATAAGACATAATTGAAGTGCAGTAAAGCACAAATCAAAATGAACGTCGCAATAGTTACATAGAAGAGAAAAAGATTTATTGGTTCTAATTAGTGCTTTATCGTATTAAAGATTGTAATTCAAAAAAGCTTCATTTAAAGTAAGCATTCGCGTTTATCTTGTCGCCTTTGCTCATCACTTTAAATGAAGCTTTTTCATGTTAAATTTATTAGTTCAAGTTTGATATTTTATAGAAGTTTTTCGATTTCATTTTCTAATTGTGCAGGTTTCTTCTGCGGAGAAAAACGTTTAACTACATTACCGTCACGATCTATTAAAAACTTAGTGAAGTTCCACTTAATTTTTTCATTAAACATTCCTTGTTGTGCATCAGTAAGGAAGCGGAATAACGGATGTTGATGTTCTCCTTTAACATCAATTTTTTGATGGATAGGGAATGTTACACCGTAATTTAATTTACAGTTTTGAGCAGCTTCTTCACCCGATCCAGGTTCTTGACCACCAAATTGATTACAAGGAAAGCCTAAAATAATAAATTTTTGATCTTTATATTTTTCATAAAGCTTTTGTAACCCTTCAAATTGTGGTGTGAAACCACATTCACTTGCAGTATTTACGATTAACATCACATAATCTTTATAATCTTCTAACTTATATGTTTCTCCTGTATTCTTTTCAACAACGAAGTCATATATATTTTCCATAAGATCACCCTTTCGAATTAATTACAATTTAACATAATATTGACGAATAGTCTTTATATTGGCACTATGATAAAATATTTAAGAACTAAAATAAAAGGAGATGTATATCATGGCACAGCTATCAACACATGATACAAAGAAAAAATTAGAAACGGCTGTACTAATCGGTGTACATGCTCAAAACGATAATGAATTTAATTTTGAATCTACTATGGAAGAATTAGAAGCGCTCTCAGAGACATGCCAATTAAATGTTAAAGGTCAAATCACTCAAAACCGTGAACAAGTTGATCACAAATACTATGTTGGTAAAGGTAAAATTGAAGAAATTCAAGCTTTTATAGAATTCCATGATATAGATGTCGTTGTGACTAATGATGAATTAACGACAGCTCAATCTAAAACATTAAATGGCAATTTGGGCATAAAAATTATCGATAGAACACAGCTAATCCTTGAAATTTTTGCTTTAAGAGCAAAAAGTAGAGAAGGTAAGCTACAAGTAGAATTAGCACAATTAGACTATTTATTACCACGATTACAGGGACATGGTCGTAGTTTATCAAGACTTGGTGGTGGCATTGGTACACGTGGTCCAGGTGAGACGAAGCTAGAAATGGATCGTCGACATATCCGTACAAGAATGAATGAAATCAAGCATCAATTACAAACTGTTGTTGAGCACAGAGACAGATACCGTAGTAAACGTGAACAGAATCAAGTCTTTCAAATTGCATTAGTAGGATACACTAATGCTGGTAAATCATCATGGTTTAATGTGTTAGCCAATGAAACAACATATGAACAAAATCAATTGTTTGCAACATTAGATCCTAAAACTCGGCAGATACAAATCAATGAAGGATTTAATTTAATTATTTCGGATACAGTTGGATTTATTCAAAAATTACCTACAACGCTAGTAGCTGCATTTAAATCAACTTTAGAAGAAGCTAAAGGTGCAGATTTACTTTTACATGTGGTAGATGCAAGTCATCCGGAGTATCGCTCTCAATATGATACTGTCAATCAACTTATTAAGCAGCTAGATATGAATCAAATTCCACAATCAGTGATTTTTAATAAAAAGGATCAATGTCCAAGTAATATGGACTTACCAGTTTCTGAACAACCTTATGTATTTGTTTCAAGTAGAGATGAATCAGATAAAGATAAAGTGAAAAATTTATTAATCAATCAAATTAAGCATAGTTTAACGTATTACGAGGAGACAGTACCAAGTTCGGATGCAGATCGACTTTATTTCTTAAAACAACATACACTCGTCAGTGAACTCAATTTCAATGAAAAAGACGAGTCTTATGAAATTAAAGGATATAAAAAAATATAAAAAGGAAGTTAGCAAGATGACAGATATGAGAAGTCTTATTGAAGATGTAGAATCTACATTGACACCGTACTTTAAAGATATTGAACGCATTGCTTTGATTAATCAAGAAAAGGTATTAGATGCGTTTCATGCAGTTAAAGCTACAGAAAGTGATTTATTAGGAACAACTGGCTATGGATATGATGATTTTGGACGTGATCATTTAGAAGAAATTTATGCAAGAACATTTAAAGCAGAAGATGCCATTGTAAGACCACAAATTATTTCTGGAACACATGCCATTACCTTGGCTTTACAAAGTAATTTGAAATACGGTGATGAATTATTATATATCACGGGTAGTCCATACGATACATTATTAGAAGTTATCGGAGTAAACGGCAATGGCATTGAGAGTTTAAAGGAACATGGTGTTTCATATAATGAAGTAGCATTAGCAGAGGGTAAAATTGATATACCTAGCGTTCTAAATGCAATTAATGATCGAACTAAAGTCGTTGCTATCCAACGTTCCAAAGGTTATGATCAACGACCTTCAATACCTGTTGATGAAATTAAAGAAGCGATTTCGGCAATTAAAGCACAATATCCGAATGTCATTATCTTTGTCGATAATTGTTATGGAGAATTTGTTGAAGAACAAGAACCTACAGAAGTTGGCGCTGATATAATTGCAGGTTCACTCATTAAAAATCCTGGTGGTGGATTAGCTAAAATAGGCGGCTATATCGCTGGTAATAAGGATTTAATTGAGCGTTGTGGTTATAGATTAACTGCACCAGGTATTGGTAAAGAAGCAGGCGCATCTTTAAATTCACTACAAGAAATGTATCAAGGATTTTTCCTAGCACCTCACGTCGTCAGCCAAAGTTTAAAGGGGGCTTTATTTACGAGTCTGTTACTTGAAAAATTAAATATGACTACAACACCTAAGTATAACGTTAAACGTACAGACCTAATCCAAACTGTGACATTTGAAACAAAAGAACAAATGATATCATTTTGTCAAAGTATCCAACATGCATCACCAATCAATGCACATTTTAGCCCAGAGCCGAGTTATATGCCAGGCTATGAAGATGACGTTATTATGGCTGCGGGTACTTTCATTCAAGGTTCATCAATTGAATTGTCTGCTGATGGTCCTATACGTGAACCATATGAAGCATATGTTCAAGGTGGTTTAACATATGAACATGTTAAATTAGCTGTTACACGTGCAGTCACTCAATTAAAAGAACAAGGACTTGTTTAATTTGATATTAGGAGAGGGACAGAAATCATAAAGAACCACTAATCTTATATGTAGTGGTTCTTACGCATTAGCCACAGCTAATGTGTACATTAAAATAGAAATACATGAGTGAAACACATGCATAAGAAATACTAATTTCTAAAGAAAAAGTATTTCTTTATTGTTGTCCCACCATGTTTCAGTTTTTTTATCAGAAAATTTTAAAATTTATTCAGAAATTTTTGTGAATGTTGTTACGTGGTGGTATTTCAATGCTTCTAAAATGCTGTCATATCAATGGTTTCACTTATCATGTCAGAAAACCTAACATATTTTTGTAATCTGAGCTAAACTATGCTAAATTAAGTACAAGTTCAAAAGTGGAGGAGATGTTAGCGATGTCTAATGATTCTATTAGAAGAAACATGGCTGTATTCTCCATGAGTGTAGTCAGTAAATTAACAGAATTAAGTCCAAGACAAATTCGTTATTATGAGACACATGAACTTGTTAAGCCGGAAAGAACTGAGGGAAATAAGAGATTATTTTCACTGAATGATTTGGAAAGATTATTAGAAATTAAATCTTTAATTGAAAAAGGCTTTAATATTAAAGGTATTAAACAAATTATTCATAATCAAGAGAATCACTTATCATCAGACGAACATGAAACTAGAAAGAAAATGATTGTAGATGCAACTCAAAAACCATACGGTGAAACATTGCCGATAAATCGAGGAGATTTATCCCGATTTATAAAATAAAATTTGGAGGATTTCAAGTATGCCAAAACGTAGTTTTACAAAAGACGATATTCGTAAGTTTGCTGAAGAAGAAAACGTGAGATATTTAAGATTACAATTCACTGATATTTTAGGAACAATTAAAAATGTTGAAGTACCAGTAAGTCAATTAGAAAAAGTTTTAGATAACGAAATGATGTTTGACGGATCATCAATCGAAGGTTTCGTACGTATTGAAGAATCAGATATGTACTTACACCCTGACTTAGATACTTGGGTTATCTTCCCATGGACAGCTGGTCAAGGTAAAGTTGCACGTCTAATCTGTGACGTATTCAAAACAGATGGTACACCATTCGAAGGTGACCCTCGTGCAAACTTAAAACGCATCTTAAGAGAAATGGAAGATTTAGGTTTCACAGACTTCAACTTAGGGCCTGAACCAGAATTCTTCTTATTCAAATTAGATGACAAAGGTGAACCTACATTAGAATTAAATGATGATGGTGGATACTTCGACTTAGCACCTACGGATTTAGGTGAAAACTGCCGTCGTGACATCGTTCTTGAATTAGAGGACATGGGCTTTGATATTGAAGCAAGTCACCATGAGGTTGCGCCAGGTCAACACGAAATCGACTTTAAATATGCAGATGCAGTAACAGCGTGTGATAACATCCAAACATTCAAATTGGTAGTTAAAACAATCGCTCGTAAACATAACTTGCATGCAACATTTATGCCAAAACCATTATTTGGTGTAAACGGAAGCGGAATGCACTTCAACGTATCATTATTTAAAGGTAAAGAAAATGCATTCTATGATCCAAATGGCGAAATGGAATTAACTGATACAGCATACCAATTCACTGCAGGTATTCTTAAAAATGCACGTGGATTCACAGCAGTATGTAACCCATTAGTAAACTCTTATAAACGTTTAGTACCAGGTTACGAAGCACCATGTTATATTGCATGGAGTGGTAAAAACCGTTCACCATTAGTACGTGTACCATCATCAAGAGGTTTATCTACTCGTGTTGAAGTACGTTCAGTTGACCCAGCAGCTAACCCATACATGGCACTAGCAGCAATCTTAGAAGCTGGATTAGACGGTATCAAAAACAAATTAGAAGTTCCTAAACCAGTAAACCAAAACATTTATGAAATGAATCGTGAAGAACGTGAAGCTGTTGGTATCCAAGATTTACCATCAACTTTATACACTGCGTTAAAATCAATGCGTGAAAATCCAACAATCAAAAAAGCGTTAGGTAATCATATCTATAACCAATTCATCAATTCAAAATCAATTGAATGGGATTATTACAGAACTCAAGTTTCTGAATGGGAACGCGAGCAATATATGAAACAATACTAAAACGCTAAACAACATTGGGGAATGTCGTTATATCAAGGGCTAGAGTAATTTTGCTTTAGCTCTTTTTTGTTTGATGGGGTGGACAATACAAGTTATGTAGAATTGTGTTTAGATTGTTGTCCACTTATTGTCCACCTCTCTCGTTAAAAATGAAATCAAAGAATTTTTAATGAACTTAAGACAATTAACTTTTACTATAAATATCAATGAGGCAAGAAATAAAAAGTTAGTATGACTCAATTATTGTCTTAGTGAACGAAATAATAATTTAAAAATAAGAACACAAAAATAGATTGATAATAGATATCAAGTAATTAATATAAAATAAAAGAAAGGTAGACATTAATTATATATAAACCGATGTCATGGTAAATAATTATGAAAGTAACGATTACAGTACGGAAAACGACAAAACAAGAGAAATTAGATTTTTTAAAAGGGGCACTTCTCTTAATTGGAATTATACTTTTAATAAAATATTTAATTTAGTTTGAATAAGCTATATGATCATTGAACTATTTGGAAATGGTTTAATTTAAATTTTGCCATAAGTGAATACTGTATTTATCCCAAGACGTATCTAACTAGATGCGTCTTTTCAAATGTAAAAAGCGATAAGGTCTTAAAGACATCATACAAAACGAAACCTTTCCTCATGTAATGACTAAATTAGAACGTGTGACGAGTCATGTCGTTATTCGTGGACGTCATCCAAATGAATTCGTATCTGAATTAAAAAAACAATTCAACTCAACTACTTATAACGCCAGTCGATTGTTAGTCACTGAATCAGCACGTGTTCAAGCAGAATCACAAAAGTTAACTTATCTTAAAGAACTTGGTGAAGATGGCGAATATAAATATGTGGCCAAAATAGATAAGAAAACATCTAAACTATGTCACTCATTAAATGGTAAAGTATTTAAAGTTAAAGATATGATTCCAGGTGTAAATGCGCCACCTATGCATCCATGGTGTAGAAGTACCACAGTGCCACATGTAGGTAATTGGCGAGAGAAATTCTTTAAAGAGCGTAAAGGTAAATATCAAGTAGAAGATGATACAACCAAAGATGAATTACAACAAGCTAAAGTATTAGGAAAGAAAATATATATTACTGATCAAGCAATTGATAAGGTCAGATATGTTGATATACCAACACATACCAAAGAAGAAAATCAATTTATACAAGAACAACATAAAGCCTTACTTAAAGAGGCCAAAGAAAACAATGATAGCAATGAAGTAGCTTATTTATTAAAAGATGGTAAAGTTACAAAAGTATATGGTGATCAAGATAGTGTATCCTTTGTACCAGGGGAAAAAGCAACAGAATTGTTATTTAACAGTAAACCTAATTCAATTATTATGTTACATAACCATCCTGGACAATCAGGATTTTCATTAAATGATTTAGGTTTATACATAAAGCAAAATTCTGTGCAAACTATCACTATTGTAACTAATAAAAGTCAAGTTAAATATATTACAAAAACAAATAAATATATTAGTAGCGTTGCCGTTGATTTATTGACTAAACATTTTTATAATAAAAATGAAAGATTAATAAAAGAAAAGGAAATCGAAAATTATCTTAAGGATTTACATCAAATAAAGATGATTAATTACAATGTGAGGTGATTTAAATGTACACTTATCAACTTGATGGTAGCTGTTCAATCAATGAAATGATTGATGATTTAAAAGAAAACGTTAAAAAAGAATCCAGTGAAGCTAAAATAAAATCATCTGATTAAAGCATCCTTTCTACACAAATAAATAGAAAGTGGTGCTATTTTTATACACTTTTTTAACCTTCCATTGTGAAGGTTATTTTTTATTGTCCAAAACGTGCTGATGACATTTAAAAGCAAGTATGGAATAACAGTCGACAGACTATAAACGGAGGTATATCTCATGGAGAATAATCAAAGTAATATTACTGAAGAACCTAAGAACAATGAGGAATTAAACAACAGTGATGAACAATCACAACAAACTGAGAAAACATTTTCTCAAGAAGAAGTATCGCAATTGATTAAAGAGCGTATAGCTAGAGAACGTAAAAAGTCAGATGAACGTATTAAAGATGCCGTTCAAGAAGCTGAGAAATTAGCCAAGATGAATCGTGATCAGAAGAATCAATATGAACTTGAAAAAGTTCTGAAAGAAAATCAAGAACTCAAAGCAGAAAAAGCTTTGAATCAAATGAAAGATGAAACACGATCAATGCTTAAAGAAGCTAGTGTGGACAATGTTGATGACCAAGTAGTCTAAAAAATGTCTTCCGTGAATATATAATAAAAGCACCACTCTCTTAAAGAATGATGCTTTCAAAATGCTTATCTATATCAATTCTAATAATTGATTAATATTTTCTTCAGGTGTAGCCCAACTTGTCGCAAATCTAACTACTCGATGTTGATCATCATATTTTTCCCAAACGGCAAATTTTACTTTTTGTTTTAATTCATTAATTTTATCGTTACTTAAAATGAAGAATTGTTGGTTAGTAGGTGAATCAAAATATAGTCGGTATCCTTTTTTAAGGAAACCTTCTTTCATTTTATTGGCCATTTCAATCGCATGGCGGCTAATTTTGAAATATAAATCATCTGTAAATAATTCAAGAAATTGTATACCGGTTAATCGTCCTTTAGCTAAAAGGGCGCCATGATGTTTAATACGTGTCGTAAAATGTTTGGGTTCGTTCTGCTTCGTAAATACAACTGCTTCTCCGCACAAAGCACCGATTTTAGTTCCACCAATATAAAAAATATCACAATAATTCGCAACGTCTTCGATAGTCATATCTGAATGATCACTCATTAAACCATAACCTAAGCGCGCACCGTCCATAAAAAGGGGTAGATTATGTTTTCGGCAAACGTTAGATAGTGCTTCTAATTCACTTTTTGAATATAATGTACCGTATTCAGTAGGATGGGAAATGTATACCATACCAGGAAAGACCATATGATCACGTTTAAAATCACTATTAAAGGTTTCAATATAATCTTCAACACCGTTGGCAGTGATTTTTCCTTCTGATGAAGGGATTGTCAGTACTTTATGTCCACTATATTCAATTGCGCCGCCTTCATGTACTGCAACATGACCAGTTTCGGCTGAGATAACACCTTCATAGCTTTCTAACATGGAGTTAATCACGACTTGATTTGTTTGCGTACCTCCTACTAAAAAACGAATCGTTGCATCAGGACATTTGATTTTATGTTTAATTTGTTGGATAGCTTGATCAGTAAATTGATCAAATCCATATCCTGGAGCTTGAATTCGATTTGTTTCAATTAAACGTTGTAAAACTTTTTCATGTGCACCTTCTAAATAGTCATTTTCAAAAGATAACATTTACTTTCCCTCCAATATTACAATGAATTACTTTCCTTAATTAGTTAGATTATTCTGATAACTAAGATGGATGAATATATTATATCTTACTTTAAATATATTTCAAATATATTCCGAGCAATATAATGTCTAAATATATTTAATTCCTTTTGTCGCTTTCGCTATTTATTGAATTATTTTTAGAAAAGCCGTATCATTTAATCAATAAAAAGAAAAGGGGATTAGAACATGGAACAAATTACATTTAAGACTTTTACAGAAAGTAGTTTAGAAAAATTAGAAAGTACTTTAAATGAATTTTTAAAATCAGAAGAAGGGGCAAATTATCGTTTGTTAAATGTTACAATTAAACAGACTGAAGAACAAAAGTTTCCAAATATTGAGGAAGATTTCACTGCTTTTGTGACTTTAGTCAAAAATGAGTCAAATTAAAAGATAATATGTCGTTAGGAGTATATGTTTATGGAATTAAAGTTTTCTCATGATTTGGGTATGCTTTTTACAATATTACTTGCAATAGGTTTTGTAATTAATGTTGTTTTAGCATTTATTATTATATTTTTGGAGAGAAATCGACGTAGTGCAAGCTCAACATGGGCATGGTTATTTGTACTATTTGTATTACCTTTAATTGGTTTTATCCTTTATTTATTCTTTGGTCGTACAGTGTCTAAACGTAAACTAGATAAAAATAATGGTAAAGAATTAGATGCATTTAATGAACTTATAGATAGACAAATTAAGGAATTTGATGAACACCAATATGGTACGGATAATCAATTAGTAGCGAAACACCATGACCTAGTACGAATGTTACTTATGAACCAAGATGGTTTTATTACTGAAAATAACCAACTTGATGTTTTTACAGATGGTCATGAATTGTATGATCAAATGTTAGAAGATATTCGAAATGCTAAAGATTATATTCATTTAGAATACTTTGGCTTCGAATTGGATGGCTTAGGTAAACGTATCATCAAAGCATTAGAGGAAAAACTGAAAGAAGGTTTAGAAGTCAAACTATTATATGACGATGTTGGTTCTAAAAAAGTTGGTAGGGCTAATTTTAAACACTTTAATGAATTAGGCGGAGAAGTTGAGGCATTTTTTGCTTCTAAATTACCAATTATCAATTTTAGAATGAACAACCGTAACCACCGTAAAATTGTAGTCATTGATGGACAAGTTGGCTATATAGGTGGCTTCAACGTCGGTGATGATTATCTTGGTTTAGGTAAATTAGGTTATTGGAGAGATACACATTTTAGAATTGCTGGAGACGCAGTTGATGGTTTACAAACTCGATTTATGATGGATTGGAACTCTCAAGCACATAGACCTCAATTTGAATATAACGATAAGTATTTTCCGAAAAAACATGTGCAAGATGGACATGTACCTATGCAAATTGTGGCAAGTAGTCCAGCAGAAGATTGGCATCAAATTGAATTTGGTTATACTAAAATGATTATGAAAGCGAAAAAGTCGATTTATATACAAACGCCTTATTTTATTCCAGATAATTCATATATCAATGCTTTGAAAATGGCAGCAGCGACTGGTATTGAGGTACATTTAATGATTCCTTGTAAGCCAGACCATCCATTTGTTTATTGGGCAACATTTGCGAATGCGGCACAATTATTAGAAAGTGGTGTCCATATTTATACATATGAAAATGGATTCCTACATTCTAAAGTATGTTTAATTGATGATGAGGTCGTGTCAGTCGGTTCAGCAAACATGGACTATAGAAGTTTTGAATTAAACTTTGAGGTTAATGCATTTGTATATGATAAAGAGATAGCTAAAAAAATCAAACAAGCTTATAAAGAAGATATAGAAAAATCAAAAGAGTTAACAGTAGAAAGTTATAGAAATCGTTCATTAACAATTAAAATTAAAGAAGATTTAGCTAAGTTAATCTCGCCAATATTATAATATAAAAATTCTGTCACTAAATGTGGCAGATTTTTTATTTATTATAATAATATTATGTCAACTATATGACAAATGTCATATCTAAATAATGACAAACGCTACTATTTTGAGTTATACAAAATTGATATTCTGTATTCAACTCAAAAAAGAGGTGGTACAAATGATAAAAATAAATCATTTAAGTAAACAATTTAACAATGTCAATGTACTTGAAAATATTAACTTAAATATAGAAGATGGTATTTGCACAGCACTCATTGGCAAAAATGGGGCAGGAAAATCAACATTAATCGATATTATTATTGGTAATAAAGCAATAGATTTTGGTGAAATCATTGATGAAAATAGTTTAATTAATAGAAAACATATGGCTGTTTTATATCAAAAAACACATTTTCCAAAATTAGTAAAAGTAAAAGAGTTATTTAATTTATATTGTAGTTTATATCAAGAGCATATTTCTAAAGAGGATTTTATGAATATCACTAACTTTGACGAACAATTGTTTAATCAATGGGCTTCAAAGCTTTCTGGTGGTCAACAAAGAATTTTAGATTTTGCCTTAACAGTTACTGGTAAACCAAAGTTGCTTGTATTAGATGAGCCAACTACCGCAATGGATATTGAAACGAGAGAACATTTTTGGAAAATAATCAATCGATTTAAAAGTGAAGGTATGACCATCTTATATACCACACATTATATAGAGGAAGTAGAAAGAATGGCAGATCAAATTGCTTTATTAGAAAATGGTCATATTAAAATTAAGGGAGATATAAATAAAATAAAGTCATTAGAAAAAACATCCTACATATATATTCCGCTTAAATATAAAGATGAAGTTCAAAAACTGGCTGTTAATTTTATATTCAAAAAATTAGAACAAAAGTTCGAAATTAAAACAAAACAAGTCAAGGACATATTAATAGAAATGATGAATCAGAATATTGATTTAAATGAAATTGAAATATATAAATCATCTCTATTAGAAGTGCTATTTAATAAGTCGAATATCAGTTAGGAGGAAATATAATGCTAATGTCTTATTTTACAATCGAATTTAAAGTCCTACTTAGAAAAAGATTATATTTAATCATGTCCATATGTTTACCACTATTTTTTTATCTTTTATTCACTTCTATATTAGATTTGCCTAAGTCTGAAAGAATAATATTTTATAAGGAATATATGTATAGTATGGTAGTATTTAGTTGTATGAACTTTTGTTTGATTTCATTTCCTGTTGATATGATTGAAGAAAGAACAAATGGGTGGTTTAAGCATCTTATGACCACACCTCTTAATATAACGTCATATTATTTGGTAAAAGTTAGTAAGACTACTTTTCAGTTTTTATTAGCTATTGTATTAATATTTGTAGTAGCACACTTTTATAATAACGTAAATATGGAAATGATACAGTGGATAAAATCTGCAGTTATATTATGGATAGATGCTAGTTTGTTGTTAACATTAGGTTTAATTATTGCTCAATTTAACGATACTCAAAAAGCAAGCAGTATTGCTAACTTAATAGGTATAGGATTAGCGATTTTAGGAGGTTTATGGTTCCCAACTAACACATTCCCTGATTGGTTGCAAACTATTTCTAAATTAACACCTACTTATCATCTTAAACAATTGGCTTATCGTTTAAGTAAAGGTGATGGTATAGATTTTACTTCTTTTGGAATAATATTTTTTTATAGCGTGATATTTTTAATGATCGCATTATTGATTAATAAACAGAAAGCAGTGGATTAATATGACAAATGTATCCATTTGGACAAAAATTGGAACCAGAATAACACCTTTAATTTATTTGATTTTTCCGATATTAAACCTAATCGATTATAGTATTGAGAGACCCAAATGGGAATATTTTCTAATTGTAATCATTTTTGCAATTGATTATATCACAATTGTTTTTACTATAATCACGTGAGTGATAAAACACTGTATATAATGTTTCTGATTCACTATATATTATTAGATTATTTTGTTATATGTAAACAACCAATGAATGCATTATTTTATTTCTTTAGTGCATTTGCTATTCCTTTCATGTTGAAAAAAGGATTTAAGTCTAAATATTTTATTACATTTGTTATTGCGATTATAGTAACACTAGGAATCACGTTTATTATTATAAATGATGCAACATTACCTTTATCAATTTATTTTGTGGTCATATTTTTAATGTGTGTAGGGAATATTTATGCTTTAGAAGAGCGTAAAATGAAAGAAAAACTTACAGAACAGAATAAATACATTAATATTCTAATAGCGGAACAAGAACGATCACGTATAGGACAAGATTTGCATGATACGTTAGGTCACGTTTTTGCAAGTTTAACCTTAAAATCAGAGCTAGCTATGAAACTGATTGATCAACAACCAGCTAAAGCTAGAGATGAAATAGAATCTATCAATGAACTATCAAAAGACACGTTAAAAAAAGTGAGAAATATAATAGAAAATCTTCAAACGCCTTCATTTCAAGAAGAAGTTAAAGCAGTATCGACAATTTTAAAAGATGCTCAAATTGATTTTGCTTTTTCTAACACACAAATAGTAGCATCTTTAAATCCAGCAAAGCAGGCTTTGGTATCCATGATTTTAAAAGAGGCGATAAACAATATTATTAAACATGCTAATGCAACTACAGTTAAAATTAATGTGAGTGATTATCAAAAATATATTATGTTAACTATCCAAGATAACGGTATAGGAATGAATAATAAAGATAAAGAAAAGTTGAGTAGTATTCGGAATAGAGTGAATTATTTAAATGGAGAACTAAATATTGAAAATCACAATGGAACTAAACTAACAATCTGTGTACCTAGAGGTGAAATGATGTGATTACAATGATTATAGCTGAAGATCAACATATGCTTAGAAAAGCTATGGTACAACTTATCGAATTAAATGATGATTTGAAGGTAATAGCAGATGTAGGAAATGGTAATGAGGCATTAGAGTTAATAAAAACATATGAACCTGATATTGCAATTCTAGATATAGAAATGCCAGGTATGACTGGTATTGAAATCTTAGCAGAATCTAAAGCGTTAAAATTACAGACCAAAATTATCGTTGTTACAACTTTTAAAAGACCAGGATATTTTGAAAAAGCTGTAGCAAATGATGTAGATGCATATGTTTTAAAAGAGCGATCCATAGATGAATTAGTAAATACTATTCAGAAGGTAGTTAAAGGGAAGAAAGAATATAGTGATAGCTTGATGACATCATTAATTACGTACACCAATCCATTAACGCACAAAGAACAAGTTGTCTTACGAGAAATCGGTAATGGATTAAGTAGTAAGGATATTGCAGATAAATTATATTTATCTAATGGAACAATACGTAATTATACATCATCTATTATTGATAAACTTGAAGCTGAAAATCGTTTTGACGCTTGGAAAATTGCCACAAATAATGGTTGGATATAATTAGCTTGGTTGTTTATCAACATGTTCTGAAAGTAATTTTAAAATTTCAATTGCTTTATAAGTTGGTGTTTCAATGCTTAATGTATGATCAAATGTATGATTTTGGGGTGTTTTAACTTTATAAGTAATTTCATAGCTATCAATGATGCAATCTATAATTTCCATAATTTCCCCCTCCTAAAAATTTTATTGAATTAATTGTTTTATTAATTTTTATATACCACAAATTTTACAAATTATTCCTCTAATATTCACATAAATGTTACAAAATAAATATTTTTTTGAAATTAAAAAAGGCCATTGAATTTGATTTCAATGGCACGCTTTGTTTAATATTGATATTTAAAAAAATATTGTCTATCGCTTTCTTTTATCCATGAAATTGGTGATTAAATAAACGATAAAACCTACTAAAATTCCTAAAAATAATGCAACTACGGCAGAAACTATAGTTGGGAATTTAAATACAACTTGCATTACAATACCTATTATAACTGCCACAATGACTGCTATAAGTGTGACTCTATTCTCACTAGACATATTGTTAATTCACTCCTATCATTGATTATTATATCATGGTCATGCTTGTTTAAAAATTTTTATTTAGTATTGACGCTATGATTATTATTCATTATCATTAGTCAGGATAAATAAGTAAGAATGGGTGACATCAATGAAATCGAAAAAGTCTTTATCAACACTTGTGTTGGTCATTATAGTTGTTTGTGTATTATTGTTTCAATTTATTAATCATACTGGACCATTTAGTGGATCTAAATCTGAAAATACTAATACAGAATTAAAAGGAAAGGAAAAAGTTCATATTGATAGAGTAGTTGACGGGGATACGTTTGTAGCAAAACAGGGCAACAAAAATATTAAAGTGCGTTTAATTGGTGTTGATACGCCTGAAACAGTTAAACCGAACACACCTGTTCAACCTTATGGTAAAGAGGCTTCGAACTATAGTAAGAAAACTTTAACTAATAAAGACGTGTATCTTGAATATGATAAAGAAAAAAATGATAGATATGGTAGAACTTTAGCCTATGTATGGTTAGATAAAGATCATATGTATAATAAAGAACTCGTTGAAAAAGGTTTAGCAAGAGAGAAGTACTTTGCGCCAAACGGTAAATATAGAGATGTATTTAAAAAGGCTCAAAATGAAGCTAAGAAAAATAAAGTCAATATTTGGAGTTAATATGTAATAAGAAGGCGGATACAATTATGGATATCTTTTCATAATTGTATCGGCCTTTTATCATATAATTTTTAATTAAATTGTTGTGTAATTTGTTCAACTTGATCTTTAGTTAATGGATGTTTAGATAAACTTACTGCGTCATTAATCACTTTTTCAAGTGATGATTTAGTTGAAACTGTGTCTACATATTTGTCGCTTTCTTCAGAACCTTCGATAATATTGACAGTTCCATCATTAAAATAAACCACACCGATACTTTGAATTTTGAAATTGAACTGTGACTCGATTTGGTCTTTTAATGCTTTAGCGTTATTAGCAGCTTGTTGGTAAGGATCATAATCATAAAATTCATATATTACTCGATTATCTTGAAGCATTTCAATGAATGTATAGACACCTTCACGAGTAGTATTGAATTGTTTATGATATTGTTCACTAATATAATGTCCAACAATTTTATCTCTATTTAGAGGTTGTTGGTCTAAATTAATGTGCTTATCAGGCACATCAAAGTGGTAGAAAGTTTTTTGATTCCAATGTTTAACATCAACATTGATTAAACCTACATCAGTAACAATAATAAAATCAAATGATCTTACATAATCAAATAATGGATGTTTTGTGGCAAGGTTACTCGTTGCTATGATGTTATATACCTTTAACTGACCACTTTCCACAAATTTATCTAAGATACCTCGTAAATCACGTTTTGCATTTTTGAATGCATGTGGGCTAATGCCTTTGTTGGTACTTAACATTTGATTTTTTAAAGAAAGATTTTCCTCACTTAAAGCTGAATTTTTCGCTACGATTTGATTTTTTGCATATTCTTCAGTTTCAACTCTACTTTTTAAATACTGTTGATTCAAGAAAAATGCGATAATCAAAACAATGATGATAATTATTAGAATTATCGATAAAGTTGACATAATTTTCACCCGAATCCATTTAGATTTAAACAGTAATACATATGTATGACAATGATATGAAATATTAATTTTTATGAAAAAGAAAATAATATATATAATCAAAATCACACAATTGATAACTCAATATTGATTATAAACTTACATTTAATGATGTTCAATCTATTGTAAGTGAAATTAAGAATATTATTTGAAAATTTAACGTTATAGACACTTTTAATAAATAACCATTGGAGTATCCACCAATTAAGATGAAATAATAAAAAATTATCAGTATATTAAATATAATTTTTACTAATTGTTCACAAATAATCAATTGAAAAAGATGTAGCTAGAGGGTATAATATAGGTTATGAAAGCGTTTACTAAGAAGGTGGTGTACATGTATATGGAAGAGCATTCAAATACTCAAACTTTAGTTGAAGCATTAATTCAATCATCATCACAGTCTTTCAAGTTTCATGGCGTTGTAGCAATGCAGTTATTTTTAAGTGATGACCTTGAACTACCTTCAAAAGTAGATATTTGTGTAGAACGTAAAAAATTAATAGATATTGTCAAAGCTATACCAAAACATTTTGATGTTCGTTTTTTTAATAAAGCTGGTGAATGTTCAGAAAGTCATAACATGTCATTAAAAGAAATTACACATGCAAATGTGTATGATGAAGAGCAACAAATTATGGAGATATTTGTATATGATGTTGTGAATGATGAGTGGATATTTAGGTTGAATTCTCAAATTCGTTTACCTAAGAATAATATTTATTTCCATTCATTAAATTATGATGTGGATTATATTAAACCTGAAATCGTATTGATGTATGATTTATTAGATAACCAAAACTATCATCAATTCTCTAATTATAAAAAAGTAATTGATTCATTGAGTTACTATCAATTTTTCATTCTTAAACTTGTTGTGGGTGAAAAAAGAATTAAAGAAGCTATTTTAAATAATAAAAAGATATTAGAAGCTTAAAAGCAACTTTCTAAAGAACTAGATTTTGTTCTACTTAGAAAGTTGCTTTTTTTAAATTAATCTTTTATACAGATACCGTGATAACAGAATTCATAAGTTGCTTTTACGGCTTTTTCTGCATCTTCTAGTTTGATACCAAACATCATTGAAATTTCAGATGCCCCTTGGTTAATCATTTTTAAATTAATATTAGATTCAGCAAGTGCATGGGTAATTTTACTAGCAGTACCAATAACTCTATTCATCCCTTCACCAACAATCATTAAAATTGCTAGATCGTGATCAATACTTAACTCATCTACGTCACAATATTTTTGTATATCATTTAACACTCGACTTTCTACATCTCTGATTTGATCAGAGCGCATGACGAGACTGATATTATCTATACCAGAAGGCATATGGTCAAATGAAATATTATAATCTTCAAGAACACCTAAAATCTTTCTTGTGAAACCAACTTGTCTATTCATCAAGTATTTTTTGATATTTATAACAGTAAAATCTTTATCACAACTAATACCGCTAATTACATTTTTAGAATTAATTTCTCGATCATGTACGATAAAAGTGCCTTTATCTTGAGGACGATTTGTATTTTTAATAACTACAGGGATGCGGTCTTTATGTAAAGGTTGTAGCGCCTCATCATGAAATACACTAAAACCGGCGTATGAAAGTTCTCGCATTTCTCTATAAGTAATTTCTTCGATGATTTCAGGATTTTTAATAATGTTGGGGTTAGCTTTGAATATACCAGATACATCTGTAAAGTTTTCATATAGCGATGCTCTAACACCTCTAGCAATGATAGCACCCGTAATATCTGAGCCACCTCTAGGGAAAGTAACTATAAAATGATGTTTGGAAACGCCAAAGAATCCCGGAATAATTAATTTTTCTTTATAATTATTTAATTTATATATTTGTTCATAGGCAGAATCTAAAATTTGAGCTTGTTTAGGTAAATCAGTGACTAAAATACCTGCATCTTTCGGTGAAATATATTTAGTAGGAATACCTTGGCTATTGTTATAAGCTGCGATGAGTTGTGCATTAAAGTCTTCACCGCATGACACAATAGCATCATAAAGACGTGCAGGTTTATCTTTAAGTTCATATATATATTTTTCCAAAGTTTCATCAATCGTAGTAAGAATATCACGTTCCATATCTAATTCTTCAACAATATCTGCATATCTTTGAACAATTTCTTGTTTTTTATGCTGATAGTCAATGTTATTGATGACTTTTTCGTATAAACGAATGAGCAAGTCTGTTGTTTTAATATCATCACTGAAACGTTTTCCCGGAGCAGAAACGATAATAATCTTACGTTCTGGATCATCATTAACAATTTTTAAAACTTTTTTAATTTGCTTGGCGTTAGAGACTGAACTGCCTCCAAATTTAGCTACTTTCATAATAAAACAACCTTTCTAAAAAATCAGAAAATTTTATTTAGTTTTTCGGTAGAGCATGGTACTATAAAGTTATATTTTCATTATTGTGAACTTTACAAAAATTAAGAATAATTCTATACTATACCATCATATGGTATTTTTCAACGATACATTTGTTTTTCTCAAGTGAACAAGGAGGTACAGCGACATGAAGGAATTAAATATAGCATTACTTGGTTTAGGTACTGTAGGATCAGGTGTTGTCAAAATAATTGAAGAGAATAGACAACAAATTAAAGATACACTTAATAAAGATATTGTTATCAAGCATATACTTGTTCGTGACAAATCAAAGAAACGTCCATTAAATATTAGTCAATATCACCTAACTGAAGATGTGAATGAAATTTTAAATGATGACACTATTGATATTGTTGTGGAAGTTATGGGAGGCATTGAACCTACAGTTGATTGGTTACGTAGTGCTTTAAAGAATAAAAAGCATGTCATTACTGCGAATAAAGATTTATTAGCAGTACATTTAAAATTACTTGAAGATTTGGCAGAAGCTAACGGTGTTGCTTTAAAATTTGAAGCAAGTGTTGCAGGTGGTATACCAATTGTAAATGCAATTAATAATGGTTTAAATGCCAATAATATATCTAAATTTATGGGGATTTTAAATGGAACATCAAACTTCATTCTTTCTAAAATGACTCAAGATCAAACAACTTTCGAAGATGCACTTGAGGAAGCTAAGCGTCTAGGTTTTGCAGAAGCTGATCCAACAGATGATGTAGATGGTATAGACGCCGCTAGAAAAGTAGTTATAACATCATACCTATCATTTAACCAAGTGATTAAACTTAATGACGTTCAATTAACAGGCATTAGAAATACGACACTAAGTGATATCAATGCTGCAAAAGCATTAGGATATAAAATTAAATTGATTGGTAAGGGAACTTATAATAATGGAAAGGTCAATGCATCAGTAGAACCTACGTTAATCGATGAAAAGCATCAACTTGCAGCAGTAGAAAATGAGTATAATGCCATTTATGTCATTGGTGATGCTGTAGGCGATACAATGTTTTATGGTAAAGGTGCCGGTAGTTTAGCTACAGGAAGTGCTGTTGTGAGTGATTTATTGAATGTGGCTTTATTCTTTGAATCAAATTTACATACGCTACCACCTCATTTTGAATTGAAAACTGAAGAAACTAGAGAAATGATGGATAATGAAGAAGCCGTTCTCGTTCAAGAAAAGTTGAACTTTTATGTTGTGCTTAAGTCTCAAGAGCAATCTGAAGAAAAGTTAGAAAAAGAACTTAAATCACATTTACCATTCCATAAATCATTAAAAGTGACTAAGCGTGATGCAGATACATACGCATTAGTAATTTTAGGATTAGATCATTCACCTGAACAATTATTAAATAACGCAGGATTTGATGTTAATAAAGTTTATCCAGTAGAAGGGGTTTAATACTTATGAAAAGATGGCAAGGTTTAGTTAAAGAATTTGAATCATATTTACCTGTAAATGACCAAACACCTAAATTAACGTTGAATGAAGGGAATACACCGTTAATTTATTGTGAAAATATGTCAGAAATGCTTGGAATCGAACTATACGTAAAATATGAAGGTGCGAATCCAACAGGTTCTTTTAAAGATAGAGGCATGGTTATGGCCGTAACTAAAGCAAAAGAGCAGGGTAAAAAAGTTGTTATTTGTGCGTCAACAGGAAATACATCAGCATCAGCAGCGGCATATGCAGCTAGAGCAGGGTTGAAAGCAATAGTAGTCATTCCTGAAGGGAAAATAGCTTTAGGTAAATTATCGCAAGCAGTAATGTATGGTGCTGAAATCGTATCCATTGAAGGAAACTTTGATGAAGCTTTAGAAATTGTGAAAGAGATTGCAAAGAATGGCGACATTGAATTGGTGAATTCGGTTAATCCATTTAGAATTGAAGGGCAGAAAACAGGCGCTTTTGAGTTAGTAGAACAACTAGATGGTGAAGCTCCAGATATTTTGGCGATTCCAGTTGGTAATGCAGGTAACATAACTGCATATTGGAAAGGTTTCAAAGAATATCATGAGAAAAAAGGTAGTCAATTACCACAATTATTTGGTTTCCAAGCAGAAGGTGCATCACCAATCGTTCAAAATAAAGTCATTAAAAATCCAGAAACTGTTGCTACTGCTATTCGTATTGGAAATCCTGCGAGTTGGGAGAAAGCGACTAATGCACTTAAAGAATCAAATGGATTAATTGATAGTGTAACTGATGAAGAAATTTTAGAAGCTTATCAAATGATGACATCTAAGGAAGGGGTTTTCAGTGAGCCCGCTAGTAATGCATCTATTGCAGGTTTAATTAAATTAAAACGTGCTGGTCGCTTACCACAAGGAAAAAAAGTAGTAGCTGTTTTAACAGGAAACGGTTTGAAAGACCCAGACACAGCTATTTCTTTATTAGATAATCCAATACAACCACTTCCTAATGACAAAGAAAGCATTATTAAGTATATTAAAGGAGCTTTATAATATGGAAGCTATGTTAAAGTTGAAAATTCCCGCTTCTACTGCAAATTTAGGTGTTGGATTTGATTCGATTGGTATGGCATTAAATAAATATCTTCATATGAACATCAAAGCAATTCAGGGTGATAATTGGGAATTTAACTACTTTAATGAAGAATTAGAGAGCTTACCAAAGGATAAATCTAATTATATTTATCAGGTCGCTCAAAAAGTTGCTTATAAATATAATGTTGAGTTACCAGCGTTAAGTATTGATATGAGAAGTGATATACCTTTAGCAAGAGGTTTAGGTTCTTCAGCTTCAGCGTTAGTTGGTGCACTTTATATCGCTAACTATTTCGGAAATATTCAATTATCCCAGTATGAATTACTTCAACTAGCAACTGAGTTTGAAGGTCATCCAGATAATGTAGCACCTACAATTTATGGCGGGTTAATTTCTGGTTATTATAATCCAGATACTAAAGTGACAGATGTAGCACGCATTGATGTGCCTAAAATAGATATTATACTAACTATTCCACCATATGAACTTAAAACTGAAGATTCTCGTCAAGCATTACCAGATACTTTTTCACATTCTAATGCAGTACGTAATAGTGCAATTAGTAATACTATGATATGTGCGTTAATACAACACAAATATGAATTAGCTGGAAAAATGATGGAACAAGATGGCTTTCATGAACCTTATCGTCAACATTTAATTCCAGAATTTGCATCCATTAGACAAATTTCTAAAGCACACCATGCTTATGCGACTGTCATTAGTGGTGCTGGCCCTACAGTATTAACAATGAGCCCCCGTGAACATAGTGGTGAAATAGTAAGAACTTTAAAGAAAGATATGTCACATTGTATCTCAGAATTAGTGACTATCAATGAAGTTGGTGTCATTGAAGAAGTAGTGTACCAGTGAGCTTGTTTTGATGTAAAATATAGATAAGTCATTGAAAGGAGATTCGAAATAACATGAGTAAATATAAAGTAATCGTAATGGATATGGATGACACACTAATGAATAGTGAGAATCAAGTATCTCCAGAAACACAATCTTATCTTATTGATATTCAAGACAAAGGATATAAAGTTGTTTTAGCTTCAGGAAGACCAACTGAAGGGATGTTACCTGTAGCAAGAACATTAAAATTAAATGAACATGAAAGTTTTATTATTAGTTATAACGGTGGTAAAACAATTAATATGACTACAGAAGAAGTAGAAGTAAGTCAAAGCGTATCTAAAGAAAATTTTGACGCGATTGTAGATTATTGCCGTGAAAAAGGCTTTTTAGTCTTAACTTATGACGAAGGTTACATTATTTATGATGGCGATCATGAATACATGAATATTGAATCAGAATTAACTGGTCTACCGATGAAACGTGTGGAAGATATTAAATCTTATATTACACATAGTGTGCCAAAAGTTATGGGCGTCGATTATGTAGGTAATATTACTGAAGCGCGTATCGACTTGAATGGTTTCTTTAATGAGGAAATTGATGTAACTACAAGTAAACCATTCTTTTTAGAATTTATGGCGAGAGATGTTTCAAAGGGTAATGCAATTACAGCATTATGTAAAAAACTAGATATTTCACTTGAAGAAGTGATTGCATTTGGTGATAGTTTAAATGATCAATCCATGTTAGAGGTTGTTGGTCATGCTGTCGCTATGGGCAATGCAAGTGACGAATTAAAAAATATTGCGGATGAAGTAACTTTAGATAATAATTCTAATGGCATTCCACATGCTTTAAAACGTCTTTTATAATTAAATAGGCTTAGGTATCTTGATGGTAACGCGATAACATATTTACTAACATGTTATCGATGTATACCAAGGACAAGTTACCTAAGTCTTTTTTTAGATTATTTTGCTGTGTGTGTCCAATCGTTTTTCCCTTTATAGCGTTTAACATGTGCATAAACTTGATCCGCTGCATAATCCAGATTCGTATAAACAGTTATAGTAAATGCTGATTGGTTTGCTTGAAACTTTTCTTCTAAAAATACTTCTTTCAGATGTGTAAATAAGTTATTCATTTGGTCGTGATTTAAACTTGGATATTCTCTTAAAGTATTTTTAACGAGTTGACCATTTTTTTCTTCTAAAGATTGCACGACGATAACAAAACGTTCGTCACTTTTAATCACATCATCGAACAAATTTGTTTGACCAATCATTGAAACCACCTCTAAGCCATTTTTCTTAACTTTATTATACATGATAATTTGTTTGCAGAAAATAAACTTTAATTATAAAACAATAGTAATTTATTAATTGTTGCGCGTTCATTTTGACAAAATAAAATACACCTTTCAATTAAAATTAGTTAAACAAATCAATCGAAAGGTGTAATTCTATTTATAACGGTTAATTATTTTTGAAAATATGAGAACTTAAATCCATTTCTTCAAGTTTGACAAACTTCGTTTTCTTAATCATTTTATGCACAAAGAAGATAATTGCTAGGATTAGAATAGGCGTAAAGTTTCTAATAACACTAATCCAATCACCTGAAGCAATACTTCCGAATGAACTACCAAATAATAAGAATAATAATGTAGCAATTACGACTATAGGTCCGAATGGATAAAATGGTGCTTTATAAGGTAATAATTCGTTAGCATCTTTACCTTGTTTTTTAATAGCACGACGCACTCTAATTTGTGCCCATATACTAGAACCCCAAATGATGATAACCATCGAACCAATAATATTTAATAAATTAAATACAGCATTAGAATTAAAATTAGCATATATTACTACAGCTACTACTAATAAATAAGTTGTTAGAATTGATCTAATCGGTAATTTAGTAGTTTTATTTAATTTGTTGAAAAATTGTGGTGCTTGTTTATCAACGCTTAATGAATAAAGCATTCTGCTTGTTGTATAAATACCTGAGTTCGCTGCTGATAATAGTGAAGTTAAAATAACTGCATTGATGACTGAGGCAGCAAAAGCAATACCTATACGGTCAAATACGATTGTAAATGGACTTTGAGTAACAGATTGACTTTCATTTAATAGTAATGGATCAGTATATGGGATGATTGCAGCGATGACAGCTATAGATAATACATAGAATAATAAAATTCTCCAAAATACTTGTTTGATCGCTCTAGGCATTGATTTGCTTGGATCACTTGATTCTCCAGCTGTGACTGCAACTACTTCTGTACCACCAACAGAAAAGCCAGCAACTAATAAAACACTTAAAATACCTGAGATACCACCTACAAAAGGTGCTTGTCCCTTAGTATAATTTTCAAATCCATAAGAATGTCCGCCTAAAATACCAAAAATCATCAAAATACCAAAAACTATAAATACAATAATTGTGACTACTTTAATGAGTGATAACCAAAATTCTGTTTCACCAAAAGCTTTTACAGAGAAGATATTTAGTAGTAAAAGTAGCGTAATAAATATCAAACTCCAAGCTAAGGGACTAAAGAAATTAAAAGCATGCCAAAACTTTAATACATTTGCGGCAACGATGACGTCTACACTTGTTACAAGTGTCCACATTCCCCAATATAACCATCCCATGGTAAAACCAAGTGATGGATCAACAAATCGAGTAGAGTAAGAACTAAATGAACCAGATACTGGATAGAAAGTAGCTAATTCACCAATAGACGCCATTAAGAAATAAAGCATGATACCTATTAAGAGGTAAGCAAGGATAGCGCCACCAGGACCAGCTTCAGAAATGACACTTCCTGTAGCCACAAATAAACCAGTTCCAATTGCGCCACCTATAGCAATCATGGTTATGTGTCTGGAGGTTAAACCTCTTTTCATATTATTATCTTCCATATACTGTCTCCCATCTATTTTAAATATATCCATCATTTTAATTCTTTTAGACCTACTATTCAATAGTAATTTAGCACTTTAAAGTAAAATTTAAAAATTTTCTGATAATTCGGTTGAGATAAGGGGTTTAAGTTTCATTAAAAGAGGGGATACTTTATAATGGATACTATATTATAATAATTCTAATTTGTGTGGAGGGAAATTTGATGTCTAAACAAGACGGTAAGTTAACAGGTTTATTCGGCGCACCCGTGTCAGATAGAGAAAATAGTATGACTGCTGGTCCAAGAGGTCCACTTTTAATGCAGGATATTTACTTCTTAGAGCAAATGTCACATTTTGATCGTGAAGTGATTCCTGAAAGACGTATGCATGCTAAAGGTTCCGGTGCATTTGGAACATTTACCGTAACTAATGATATTACTCAGTATACAAGTGCTAAAATGTTCTCGGAAGTCGGTAAACAAACTGAAATGTTCGCGAGATTTTCTACTGTATCTGGTGAAAGAGGTGCAGCAGATGCTGAGAGAGATATTCGTGGATTTGCATTAAAATTTTATACTGAAGATGGAAACTGGGATTTAGTTGGTAATAATACGCCCGTATTCTTCTTTAGAGACCCTAAATTATTCGTAAGCTTAAATAGAGCTGTTAAAAGAGATCCAAGAACGAATATGAGAAGTGCACAAAATAACTGGGACTTCTGGACAGGATTACCAGAAGCATTACACCAAGTGACAATTTTAATGTCAGATAGAGGTATTCCAAAAGATTTACGACATATGCATGGATTCGGTTCACACACATATTCTATGTACAATGATAAAGGTGAACGCGTATGGGTTAAATATCATTTCAGAACACAACAAGGCATTGAAAATTTAACAGATGAAGAAGCGGCTAACGTGATTGCTACGGATCGTGATTCTTCACAAAGAGATTTATTTAATGCGATTGAAAATGGTGATTATCCTAAATGGAAAATGTATATTCAAGTAATGACAGAAGAACAAGCTAGAAATCATAAAGATAACCCATTTGATTTAACAAAAGTTTGGTATCATGGTGATTATCCATTAATTGAAGTTGGAGAATTTGAATTAAACCGCAATCCTAATAACTATTTCCAAGATGTTGAACAAGCTGCTTTTGCACCTACAAACATCGTTCCTGGTTTAGACTATTCACCAGATAAAATGTTACAAGGTCGTTTATTCTCTTATGGTGATGCGCAACGTTATAGATTAGGAGTTAACCATTGGCAAATACCAGTTAACCAACCTAAAGGTGTAGGTATTGAAAATTTATGTCCATTTAGTCGTGATGGCCAAATGCGTATTTTAGATGATAACCAAGGTGGCGGACCTCATTATTATCCAAATAATCAAGGTGTTTATGATTCCCAACCTGAATTTAAAAAGCCGCCATTCCCAGCTGATGGTGATGGTTATGAATATAATCAACGTCAAGATGATGATAATTACTTTGAACAACCAGGTAAGTTATTTAGATTACAATCTGATGAAGCGAAAGAGAGAATCTTTACTAATACAGCCAATGCGATGGATGGTGTAACAGAGGATGTTAAAAGACGACATATTCGCCATTGCTATAAAGCAGATCCAGATTATGGTAAAGGTGTTGCTAAAGCATTAGGTATTGATATTAATTCAATCGATTTAGAAGGTGAGCAAGACGAAACTTATGAGAATTTTAAAAATTAAAAGTTAAGATTGCGCACTGAAGATTTATATGATAGAATTTTAAATCGTAAGTATTCCTAACTAGAAAGGGTGTTGAACGTGCGCGTAAATATCACATTAGCATGCACAGAATGTGGCGATCGTAACTATATCACTACTAAAAATAAAAGAAATAATCCTGAGCGTATTGAAATGAAAAAATATTGCCCAAGATTAAACAAATATACGTTACATCGTGAAACTAAATAATCACTTATCTTTCAAATACGACAATTTGAAATGCGAAAAGATCTTTTTCTTAATCGAAAAAGGTCTTTTTTTGTGCTTAATCATGAAAATTAACATTTTATTTAGCTAGGGAAATTTCACGTTTGCAAAAATCATAATACGTGTTATTATATAAAACGTAATAATTACGATTTATAAAAAAGAGAGGTAAAAGAAATGGCTAAAAAATCAAAAATTGCAAAAGAACAAAAGAGACAAGAATTAGTAGATAAATATTTTGAATTACGAAAAGAACTTAAAGCAAAAGGTGATTATGAAGCTTTAAGAAAATTACCACGTGATTCATCACCTACACGCTTAATACGTAGATGTAAAGTGACTGGACGACCAAGAGGTGTATTAAGAAAGTTCGAAATGTCACGTATTGCATTTAGAGAACATGCTCATAAAGGTCAAATACCTGGCGTGAAAAAATCAAGTTGGTAAAACTCGTACTAAAGTCCATTTACAAGAACAATAAAACAATGTAAAGTAAGTAAGGATAATATTTTCTGAATAAAGTAACTGATTTTAAATTGATTATTCGGATTTTAGCTATTTATCCCAAAATATATTGTTTTATAAAGGGGCTTTTAGATTAATATGAAAATATTTGATTATGAAGACATACAACTAATACCGAACAAATGTATTGTTGAAAGTAGATCTGAATGTGATACTTCAATTCAATTTGGACCACGTTCATTTAAACTTCCAGTTGTACCAGCTAACATGCAAACAGTTATGAATGAAGAATTAGCGCAATGGTTTGCAGAAAACGATTATTTTTATATCATGCATCGATTCAATGAAGCAGCTAGAATTCCGTTTATCAAAAAAATGCAAAGCAATCACTTATTTGCATCTATTTCAGTTGGTGTAAAAAAATCAGAATTTGAATTTATTGAACAACTCGCAAATGAACAATTAACACCAGAATATATAACAATTGATATTGCACATGGACATTCTGATTCTGTGATTAATATGATTAAACACATTAAAACATATTTACCTAATTCATTTGTTATAGCTGGTAACGTAGGTACACCTGAAGGCGTTAGAGAATTAGAAAATGCCGGTGCAGATGCAACGAAGGTAGGTATTGGACCAGGTCGTGTTTGTATAACTAAAATTAAAACAGGATTTGGTACAGGTGGTTGGCAATTAGCTGCACTTAATTTATGTAGTAAAGCAGCTAGAAAACCTATTATTGCCGATGGTGGTTTACGAACACACGGTGACATTGCTAAATCAATTCGTTTCGGTGCATCAATGGTTATGATTGGGTCACTTTTTGCAGCTCACGAAGAATCACCAGGAGAAACAGTTGAGCTAGAAGGTAAACGCTATAAAGAATATTTTGGTAGTGCTTCTGAATTCCAAAAGGGCGAACATAAAAACGTTGAAGGCAAAAAGATGTTTGTAGAACATAAAGGGTCATTGAAAGATACTTTAAGAGAAATGCAACAAGATTTACAAAGCTCTATTTCTTATGCGGGTGGAAAAGATTTAAAATCACTACGCACTGTAGATTATGTCATTGTTAGAAATTCAATTTTTAACGGAGATAGAGACTAGTATCTTATGGTAGGTGACTACAATTAAAAAGTTTCTCGTATTTTTTGTCGCATGTTTATGTTTAGTCATTTTTCTGCCATTGAATGAATGGAAACCACTAGAAAAAGTTCAATTAGAAGTTAGACAACAGATAGATCATTGGGCATTTGGAGATTCTAATGAAGAAGATATAAGTTTGGATGTTCCGAATAAACAAGAATTTGCCATAAATAATATTCAAATGAATATGTCAAAAAAAGAAGTGGAAGATAAATTAGGTAAAGCACGACGCATCACTTCTAATGAATATGGCACACATTGGTATACGTATTACGATGATGATTATAACCAATTCGTTATGATTAGTTATATTAAAGATAGAGTAAACGGTATGTACACTAATCAAAACTTAATCTCTTCGCAATCTAAAATAAAATATGCGACCCCTAAAAATAAGGTGAGAGATCGTTTAGGTAAACCTATTGATGAAATGAAAAAAGGGAATAAGCGGTTTGAAATACAAAACGATGAATATGACGTCTTTCACAAAAAGCATATATATACTACTGTCTTCTATGATAAACATGAACAGAATGGTGTCACAGCGTTATATCAAGTAAGTGATGAAATGGAAAATAGACTTCAAGAGCAATATGGTGCACCTTCTAAATCCTTGGAAAAAAGCTTTGAATTACAAGATTTTGATATTGTTAATGCAGAGAGAAAACAAAGACAATTATCAACGTTAAGTTATTCTAAATCCATTTCTAATACTGCTAGAAAGCATAGCAAAGATATGGTGGAAAATAATTATTTTGATCATACAGATTTAAAGAGGAAATCACCATTTGATCGATTGAAAGCAGATCACCATGACTTTAATGCCGCAGGTGAGAATCTAGCCTATGGACAACAAAATAGTATATACGCTCACGAAGGACTAATGAATTCATTAGGGCACAGAAAAAATATACTAAATGATAGCTTCTCAACTTTAGGCGTCGGCGTTGATTTTAATGATCAACGACAACCATATTGGACCGAAAATTATACTGGTTAATCGTTTAAAACAATATATGTTGGGGTACTAATTAGTTGTAAGGAAGTAGATAGAATGTCAACTAAATCAAAACAACAACCTGATATCTTAGAAAAAGTAAAAGAAGTTTTGAACAAGAATCAAAATAAAAAGGATTAGGCATGATGCCTAATCCTTTTTATATATATAGGGGGTTATGAGGATAAAATATGATTACATTTCTCTATATAAACCGATTACTTTTCCAACTACAATAACATTTTCTAAATAAATTGGATCCATCGTACTATTTTCGGGTTGCAATCTATAACGGTTCTTTTCTTTATAAAATCTTTTAACTGTCGCTTCATCGTCTTCTGTCATCGCAACAATAATATCGCCATTTTCTGCGATTGTTTGACTACGAACGATAACTTTATCGCCATCAAGAATACCCGCTTCAATCATACTGTCTCCAACAACATTTAAAATAAAAATATCGCTATTATGTGTGGAAGTTAAATGTTCAGGCAATGGAAAATATTCTTCAATATTTTCAACAGCAGTAATTGGAATACCTGCAGTTACTTTACCGATTACAGGAACATGAATTGTTTCTTCCATACTAATATTATCATTTAATTGTTCGCTAACAATTTCAATTGCTCTAGGTTTAGTAGGGTCACGTTTAATATAGCCTTTTTCTTCTAATCTTGATAAGTGACCATGAACAGTTGAACTTGAAGCCAATCCTACTGCTTCACCAATTTCTCGAACACTTGGTGGATACCCTTTTGATTGAACAATCTGCTTAATGTAATCATATATTTCACTTTGTCTTTTCGTTAATTCTCTCATATATAGGCACTCCCTAGTTTTATTTAAGTTTATTATAGCATCTCTAATAGTAAATAACAAACGTTTGTTCGTTAAAGTGTTGACATGGAACATCTGTTCTGTTAAATTATAAATACAAACAAACGTTCTAGGAGTGAGATTCATGTTAACAAAACAAACAAAGACATTTTTAACATATATAGCAGTATTTTTAGTATCTTGCCTTATCTTTTTAGTATTCTTCTTAAGTGTTAATCAAAGCGCACATTCAGAACAAACGTACGAAATGACAGATCATGAAATTCATCAGAATGCTAACCAAAATGAACATCAAACACCTAATAATAACGGGAACAGCGAACATAAATCTGGGTCTATGTTCGCATTAGCCCACTAAACACTAAAATAGAATAAAAAAGTAAAAGTGAGCGTAACGATTTGGTTATGCTCATTTTTTTGTTATATTCTATGGAAGGTTTATAAACGCTATATTATTATAAGAATATAAAAATATATGATATAAGGTTAGAAATTAACTATGGATATAATTGAACAATAATTGATATGAAAGTAGGAATTTGAATGTCTAAAAATGATTTAAATATTGATAGAATTAATGAATTAGCTAAAAAGAAGAAAGAACAAGGTTTAACCAACGAAGAAGCCAAAGAGCAATCTAAGTTGAGAAAACAATATCTTGATTCATTTAGAGAAGGGTTCAAAAAGCAATTAGAAAACACTAAAGTGATAGATCCAGAGGGTACTGATGTTACTCCTGAAAAATTAAAGAAAATTCATCAGAATAAGAAAGAAAAATAAGCGTGAAATTTTATCATTTTAGATTTATTTTAATAGAAAAACTGAGGGATTTTTCAGATTTTTCTTTATGAATTTATATTAAAATAAGTTATAATTAATTTGAGGTATTATTTGAAGAAGGGAAGAAAATATAATGTTTAATAAAGAAGATCAATTAGCAATCGATACGATTCGTGCTTTAAGTATCGATACAATAGAAAAAGCCAATTCAGGTCACCCTGGTTTACCAATGGGTGCAGCACCAATGGCATACACACTATGGACAAGACACCTAAATTTTAATCCCCAATCTAAAGATTATTTTAACAGAGATAGATTTGTATTATCTGCTGGACATGGTTCGGCGTTATTATATAGCTTATTACATGTATCTGGTAGCTTAGAAATGGATGAACTAAAACAATTTAGACAATGGGATTCTAAAACACCAGGTCATCCAGAATTCAGACATACTGATGGTGTAGAAGTAACAACGGGTCCACTAGGTCAAGGTTTTGCAATGTCTGTAGGTATGGCATTAGCAGAAAGTCATTTAGCAGGTAAATTTAATAAAGAAAATTACAATGTAGTTGATCATTATACGTATGTACTTGCGTCAGATGGCGACTTAATGGAAGGTATTTCACATGAGGCAGCTTCATTTGCCGGCCATAACCAATTAGACAAATTAATCGTTTTATATGATTCAAATGATATTTCATTAGATGGTGATTTAGACAAAGCATTTTCTGAAAAAACACAATCACGTTTTGAATCATATGGATGGAATTACATCTTAGTTAAAGATGGCAATGACTTAGAAGAAATAGATAACGCAATTAATAAAGCTAAATCTCAACAAGGACCAACTATTATTGAAATTAAAACAGTCATTGGATTTGGATCTCCAAACAAATCAGGTACTAACGGTGTACATGGTGCGCCATTAGGTGAAGATGAACGTAAATTAACATTAGAAGCATACGGTTTAGATCCTGAAAAACGTTTTAATGTACCGCAAGAAGTGTACGATATTTTCAACTCTACAATGTTGAAACGTGCTAATGAGCATGAAGAAAATTGGAAAAATAAAGTTGAAGAATATAGTAAAGCTTATCCAGAATTAGCTGAAGAGTTCAAATTAGCAATAAGTGGTAAATTACCACAAAACTATGAAAAAGAACTACCTAAATTTGATGCAGATCATAATGCAGCATCACGTGCTGACTCAGGTGAAGTTATTCAAGCGTTAAGTAAGCACGTGCCATCATTCTTTGGTGGATCTGCAGACTTAGCTGGTTCAAACAAATCAAATGTTAAAGATGCTAAAGATTACGATAAAGATAATCGTGACGGTAAAAATATTTGGTTTGGTGTTCGTGAATTTGGTATGGGAGCAGCCGTTAATGGTATGGCAGCTCACGGTGGTTTACATCCATATGGAGCAACTTTCTTTGTTTTCAGTGATTACTTAAAACCTGCATTACGTTTATCAGCAATTATGGGCTTAAATTCAACATTTGTATTTACTCATGATTCAATTGCAGTAGGTGAAGATGGTCCTACGCATGAACCAATTGAACAATTAGCTGGATTACGTGCAATTCCTAACATGAATGTGATTCGTCCTGCAGATGGTAACGAAACAAGAGTTGCTTGGGAAGTTGCTCTAGAATCTGAAAGTACACCTACATCATTAGTACTTACACGTCAAAACTTACCAACTTTAGATGTTCCAGAAGAAACAGTAGAAGAAGGCGTGCGTAAAGGTGCTTATGTAGTTTATGAATCTAAAGAATCTCCTGAATATTTATTATTAGCAACTGGTTCTGAAGTAAGTTTAGCGGTTGAAGCAGCTAAAGATTTAGACGCACAAGGTAAAGGCGTTAGAGTTGTTTCTATGCCAAACTGGTTCGCATTCGAACAACAATCAGAAGACTACAAAGAATCTGTGATTCCTTCAAACATAACTAAACGTGTTGCTATTGAAATGGCATCAACATTAGGTTGGCATAAATATGTTGGTACTCAAGGTAAAGTGATTGGTATCGATGGATTTGGTGCAAGTGCTCCTGGCGACTTAGTTGTTGAAAAATATGGATTTACAAAAGAAAATGTTTTAAATCAAATTCGTGAATTTTAATTCATTGTTGATTTAAATATATTGCTGTAGCCTGAGACATTTAATTTATGTCCCAGGCTTCGTTTTTAAATAATAAAATAATTTATAAAGTACGTTTAATAAAATTAGAAAATTTGTTATGATTTTTGATGTGCATTATTTTAAGTCTTAAATTTGTCTTGAAATAAATATTTGAATCTAGTAAAATTCATTAGGATAAAGAAAGTGGGTGAAACAATGGCAACATGGTTAGCAATTATCTTAATTGTAATAGCATTAATCGCAGGTTTAGTTGGTGGTTTCTTCTTAGCTAGAAAATATATGATGGACTATTTGAAAAAAAACCCACCTATTAATGAAGAAATGCTACGTATGATGATGATGCAAATGGGTCAAAAACCTTCTCAAAAGAAAATCAATCAAATGATGACTATGATGAACAAAAACATGGACCAAGGTATGAAAGGTCAAAAGAAATAATATAAAAAGGGATTAAGGCAGTTATAAATTTCTGTCTTAATCCTTTTTATTTTTAGTTATGATTGTTCTATTAAATAAAATAACCAAATGTTCAGTTAAAATTGAAATGTATTTATAATATTGAAAGGATTAGAAGAATTATTAAGTCTATCGTTAAGGCATCCAACATTAATCGTTAAGTTTAATGTGAGGTGTTTATTTTGAATTTAGAACCAGATAGTATCAAATTAGGTATCGCGTCATTTTTATCAGTAATAATTGTTTCAATTATTGGTAATCGGCTAAAAGTGCATGTAGTGTTACAATTATTATTAACAGTTATCATAATGGTTCTATTATTATTCTTTTTCTGGAGGCTAGGATATTTAATTTACTATAAATGATGTGTTTTGAGTGAAAATGAATAGTCATTTGAAATGTAGTTTGTATCAGTAAAGTTTAATCATTATTTTGAAACTATCTTTATGAATAACAGTAAAAATAGAACTAAAAATATAAGTTAACAAATGCGTAGTGTCTTCATTTTTATAAGGTTATAACGGTTCAATTATTGATAAGAAATCATAAATAAAATAAGGTGTTAAATTGATTGATATTGGGATACCTATTTATTAAATTAAAAGCTATGAAAATATATACGTTTAATGATATACTAACACGTGATTAAAAAAGAGTATTGTAGTTTAGAATATATGAGAAGGTGTAACAGTGGCATATTTAATATTTTCAATTGTATTTGCATTCTTGATGGGTGCAGTTGTTATTGTGATTCGTATGAAAGCACAAAATTTTCCAGTCAATGAAAAGAAAATTATTTTACCACCATTTTTCATGGCAACAGGTGCTTTAATGTATGTAATACCATATTTCAGATTGACGGGAACTGAGATACTAGAATCATTAGTCTTAGGTGTATTATTTTCTACAGTTTTAATTTGGACATCTCGTTTTGAAGTAAAAGGTAGTGAGATTTATATGAAACGATCAAAGGCGTTTCCAATTATTTTGATATCACTATTAGTTATACGTACTGTTATAAAAATATTCATTAGTAATGAAATTGATCCAGGAGAAATTGCTGGTATGTTTTTCTTATTAGCATTTTGTATGATAGTACCATGGAGATTAGCGATGTATTACAAGTACAAAAAAGTAAAAAAATCTATTGTTCATTAAATATATAAAAGCCACTTATCTACCTAGATGAGTGGCTTTTTGCTTGAAATATATATTGAAAAGTAATATGATTAATACGAACAAACGTTCTATTCGGAGGTATAAAGATGAAGGTAATCCATACAGCAGATTGGCATCTAGGTCGAATTTTAAATGGTAAACAACTACTCGAAGATCAAAGATATGTATTAGAACAATTTATAGATCGAATGAAAGAAGAAAAACCAGATATGATCGTTATTGCAGGAGATTTATACGATACTACATATCCTGGTAAAGAAACGATTAAATTATTTGAAGAGACGATTGCCACGTTAAATATTGATATGAAAATTCCAATTATTTTAATTAGTGGGAATCATGATGGAAAAGAACGTTTGAATTATGGTGCGAGTTGGTTCGAACATAGCGATTTATATATAAGAACTCAACTTGAAAGTATGACACAACCAATTCATATAAATGGCATCAATTTTTACACATTACCTTTTGCAACAGTTGCTGAAGTGCAACATTATTTTAAAGATGATTCAATTCAAACGCATCAACAAGCATTAGATAAGTGTATAAGTTCTATGTCAGAAACGCTACAACCTCATGAAATTAATATTTTGATTGGCCATTTAACTGTACAAGGTGGTAAGACTTCAGATTCAGAAAGGCCATTAACGATAGGTACTGTCGAAACAGTAGAAAGAAAATCATTTAATATTTTTGATTTTGTAATGTTAGGTCACTTACATCATCCATTTAGTATTAATGAGGACATTATTAAATATAGTGGCTCATTACTTCAATATTCTTTTTCAGAAGTTGGACAACCTAAAGGTTATCGAGTAGTTAAGTTTAATCATAAAAATGATATTCAAGATTATTTTGTTCCAATAGAACCAATGAGAAAATTAGAAATTGTCACAGGGGATTATGAAGACGTCATACAGGAAAAGGCAAACGTATCAAATAAGAATAATTATATCCATTTCAAATTAAGAAACATGGCTCATATTTCAGATCCGATTATTAATTTGAAACAAATCTATCCTAATACATTAGCATTAACAAACGAAACGTTTGAGTACCATGAAGCAATTCAACATATAGAAATCAAAAAAGAAGATGATCTTTCAATTATTAATCATTTTTATAAAACGATAACCAATGAGCAATTAAGTGATATACAAGAAAAGAAAATTAACCAAATTATTAATGATTTGATGAGAAAGGAAGATTAATTACCTTGAAACCAATGATGTTAAAGTTGAACAATTTTGGTCCTTTCTTAAATGAAACAATAGATTTTAGAAATATAGATCAAAATCAATTGTTCTTAATTAGTGGTAAGACTGGTTCCGGTAAAACAATGATATTTGATGCCATCGTATATGCATTATATGGAGAAGCTTCAACTAAAAATAGAAAAGAGAATGATTTAAGAAGTCATTTTGCAGATGGTAATTCAGCAATGCAAGTGACGTTCGAATTTGAACTTAATCATAAACTATTTAAAATAGTTCGTACTGGTCCTTATATTAAAGAAGGTAATACAACCAAAACGCCCGCAAAGTTAAATGTTTTCGAGTATATAGAAAACGAATTTGATTTAAGGGAAAGTATGGTAAATGCAGGTAATCAATTTATTATCGACTTAATTGGTGTTAATGCTGAACAGTTTAGACAGTTATTTATTTTGCCACAAGGTGAATTTAAAAAATTCTTATTATCTAATAGTAAAGAAAAGCAAGGGATTTTAAGAACACTCTTTAATAGTGAACGATTTGAAGAAATTGAAAAACAATTAAACGAAAATGTTAAAAATGAAAAAATCCAAATTGAAGAAAGATATAAAAACATTGAACGATTATGGAATGATCTCCATACTTTTGAAAACGATGAGTTAGAAGAATTAAAAAGTATCAATGTACATCAAACAGACAAAATCATTGAGGTATTACATAGGTTTAATGAATTTGGTAAAAAAATAGGGAGAAAAAAGTATGAACAAAAGAAAAATAATGAAAATGAAATTGAAAAAGTAGAACAAAAGCTCAGTGATAATAAAGAGTTAGAATTAAATTTAAATGAGTTAAATAAAAGTGAAAGTACATTAAAGCAACTTAAGCAAAAGGAAAATAATATAAATCAACAACGTGAGAGATTAAATAAGATTAATGAAATTAAACCATTATCACAATTACTAGATAGAAATGAAGCGGCCAATAAAAAGTTAAATCAAGCAGAAAAATTGATAGAAATCGTTGGTCAAGAAATTAACAAGTTAATAAAAGAAAAAGAAGAAAATCAATTAGAATTAAATCAATTATCTGAACAAGAAGAATCTATCAATAAAGAAAAAGCCTATTTGGAAAAAACTAATACTTTTTATACCAATATGACTCTCTATTTAAATAGTTATAAAGACAAAGAACGATTGATATCGCAACTCGTAGATTTAAATGAAAATAGAGAAATAATAGAAAATGAATTATTAAAACTAAATGAAGCTATTAAATCAAAAGAAATTAACTATAGTTATGTTGAACAATTGAGTCAGGATATTTTCAATATTGAAAAAGAACTAGAACTAGCAGAAAAGCTTAAAAATGATATGAAAATTAAAGCAGAATTAACCTCTAAGTTGAATGACACTAAGACATCCTATAATCAAAAATGTATTGAAATAGAAGACTTATCTAATAAGTTGTCCGAAATAGATAAGACAGAAATTAATTTGAATAACAAAGAAACTTTAGTTGAACAACTTCAACAAGTCATGTCACTTGGAGATACATGTCCGATTTGCGGGAATGAAATTACTTCATTAGGACAACATATTGATTTTGATAGTATTAATAAAAAGCAAAATTTAATTCAATCATTACAAAAAGAGCTTAATGAAATGAATATCGATAAAGCTAAATTGGAAAGTACTTTAAATCACTTAACGGAGCAAATAAACAATATTCATGTAGATGAAAATACCATGCCGGATATAAAAACCCTTTATTCTAAAATCAATAGAAAGAAAGAAGAAAAAGAAAAACAACAGAAGGAAAATGAATTTATCTTAAAAACAAATAAAAAGGTAGAACAAAAACATCAAGAATCGTTTGAAATTGAAAATGAAATTAAAAATGCAAAATCTAAAATTGAACAATGTGAGATACGTATCAATGATTTTGAATCAACTACTCAGTATAATGAAATAGATGAGTTTGAAACATATTTTAAAAAGTTAAAAAGTAATGTTGATCATTATTTAAAATTACTTGAAAATCATAAACAAAATAGAAATGAAATTATTCAAAAACTAAGCATAGAAGAAAATAACTTGCATCATCATAAGCAAACTAAAAATGATATTCAAGAGGAAATTAAACAAACACAACAAGCATTAGATGCTGAAATGAACCGTTTAAATATAGATTCTATTGAACAAGTTCAGGATATAATTAAAATTGTTTATGAAAAAGAAGACATAGAGAATGAAATTAAAGAATATGATAAACAAATCCATAAGAATGAATTGGAAATAAGCAGACTTAAAAAGTTAGTTGCAGGAAGAAAATTAGATGATATAGGAGAAATTCAAAAAACTCTATCAGAACTTAAAGCTAAACTTGAAAATGTAACTAATGAAATTGCCACATTAGAATATCAACTGAAATTAAACCAACAAAAAGTAGATGAAATTGTATCTCATATCGAGTATTTAAACAAGGAGTTGAAAGAGCAACAAGATATATTTAATCTTGCAGAAATTCTATCTGGTAAAAACAGTCAAAAATTAACATTAGAAAACTATGTACTAATTTACTATTTAGAAAAAATTATAGCACAAGCTAATATTCGACTTGCTACTATGAGTGGTCAAAGATATCAATTGCAAAGAAGAGAAGCTTTATCTCAAGGGTTTAGTGGTTTAGAAATAGATGTTTTTGATTTTTATTCTAATAAAGCAAGACATATTAGTTCACTATCGGGTGGAGAAACATTCCAAGCATCGCTTGCGCTAGCTTTAGGATTAAGTGAGATTGTTCAACAAGAATCGGGCGGAATCTCTCTTCAATCAATGTTTATTGATGAAGGATTTGGTACATTAGATCAAGAAACACTTGAAACTGCACTTGATACACTAGTAAACCTTAAATCGAAGGGAAGAATGGTAGGTATTATCTCTCATGTTAGTGAATTAAAACAAAGAATACCACTTATTTTAGAGGTAACATCAAATCAGTATCAAAGTATGACAAAATTCAAATGGAATTAAAGTGAAATGTCTCTATAAAAAAATCGATTTATCAACTTTTGATTGTAAGTTGATAAATCGATTTAATATTATTATTAATGTTTTTCTCTTAATAAGTCTCTAATTTCAGTTAAAAGAACCGTATTTTGTTCTAATTCTTCTTCTGGTTCTTCTTTCTTCATTAAAGTATTTGCAATTTTTACAAAGATAAATAATGCAAAAGCAATGATTATGAAATCAATTATTGATTGTATGAATAAACCATATTTAATTCCCCAGAAAGCCCAATCTTCTGCAAAATTGACTGAACCGAAAATTTTACCAATCAATGGCATGATGATGTATTCGACTAATGCAGAAATGATTTTATTGAAAGCTGCCCCCATAACAACGGCTACAGCTAAATCTAATACGTTGCCTTTTAACGCAAAGTCTTTAAATTCTTTAAGCATTTAAATAGTCCTTTCTAAACAATATTTAAAAGCCATTATACAACATATAATTAATTTAGCAAATAGGAAATTTAATCAAATTTGATTCTAAATAGGACGTTTGTTATCCTATAGTAGTGCTTTAGTAAAATTAAATGTTTTAAGATAAAAAAAGAATATTTTAGTTTTACTAGATTGAAAATTTAATAATAGATATGAAGGGAGTAATTAATTATGAATTCTTCTTCTTCTAATGAAAAGAACGGTAAGAAGATTTCTCCGGTGTTTATCTATAGTGCAATTATCGCAGCAATTGTTGTATTAATTGGTGCTATTTTCCCAACACAATTTGACTCAGTAACGAATGAGGTCAAAATGTGGATAACAGATAAACTAGGTTGGTATTACTTAATTCTAACTACGATTATAGTTTTCTTCTGTATTTTCCTTATCTTTAGTCCAATTGGGAAACTTAAATTAGGTAAACCAAATGACAAACCGGAATTTAATACTATTTCTTGGTTTGCGATGTTATTTAGTGCCGGTATGGGTATCGGTTTAGTATTCTACGGTGCAGCTGAGCCAATGTCTCATTTCGCTTCACCACCTGATGCCGATCCGAAAACGACTGAAGCTTACACAGAAGCATTACGTTCAACATTCTTCCATTGGGGCTTCCATGCATGGGCTGTATATGGTGTTGTAGCATTAGCACTTGCTTATGCACAATTCCGTAAAGGAGAGCCTGGCTTATTATCTAGAACATTACGCCCAATTTTAGGTGATAAAGTTGAAGGTCCAATTGGAACATTCATCGACGTTCTTTCAGTATTTGCTACTTTAGTTGGTGTAGCTGTATCACTTGGTATGGGTGCATTACAAATCAACGGTGGTTTAAATTATTTATTTGGCGTACCGAATACAACTTGGGTCCAAGCTATTATTATTGTCATAGTTACAATCCTATTTATTGCAAGTGCTTGGTCTGGTCTAAGTAAAGGTATCCAATATTTAAGTAATCTAAACATCGGATTAGGTGCTTTATTAATGATTATTACATTAATTATTGGACCAACTGTTTTAATATTAAACATGATGACTAGTTCAACTGGTAGCTTATTAAATACATTCTTATTTAATAGTTTTGATACTGCAGCATTAAATGGACAAAAACGTGAATGGATGTCTACATGGACACTTTACTACTGGGGTTGGTGGTTAAGTTGGAGTCCATTCGTTGGTGTATTTATTGCCAGAGTTTCAAAAGGACGCTCAATCAGAGAATTTATTTCTGGTGTACTATTAGTACCAGCAATTGTTAGTTTCATCTGGTTCAGTGTATTTGGTGTTCTTGGTATCGAAACTGGTAAGAAACATCCAGAGTTATTTAAAATGACTCCAGAAACACAATTATTCGGTGTATTCAACCACGTACCATTAGGTATCGTATTATCATTTATTGCACTTATTTTAATTGCTTCATTCTTTATTACTTCAGCTGACTCAGCAACATTCGTATTAGGTATGCAAACAACATTTGGTTCGTTAAATCCAAGTAGTATGGTTAAAGTAACTTGGGGTATTGCTCAAGCACTTATCGCCTTTGTATTATTATTAGCTGGTGGCGGAGATGGAACAAAAGCGCTCAACGCGATTCAGAGTGCCGCCATTATTAGTGCGTTTCCATTCTCCTTTGTCGTCATATTAATGATGATCAGTTTCTACAAAGATGCTAATAAGGAACGTAAATTCTTAGGATTAACATTAACGCCTAATAAACACAGATTAGAAGAATATGTTAAATATCAACAAGAGGATTACGAATCTGATATTTTAGAAAAACGTGAATCTAGACGTAATCGTGAAAGAGAAGAATAATTGAATGAAATATCTACTATAATGGTGGATTTAAAGCTATCAACAATTTTGTTGATAGCTATTTTTTATGTTTCAAGCATATAAAATAATAATTACTTGCGATTGATAACCATTCTCAATTAATAAAAATAACTTATGGTACAAATGAGTCATAATAAGTTTTACTTATACTACCTGATTAAAAATGCGAAATGAAAAATGACTCCTTTATATACCTATACAGTTGTGTTCGAAAACATATAATAATACAATTTAACTAAGGCATATAAATATATAGAAATTCAAGGGGGATATCAAATGGCTTCTAATTTTAAAGAAACAGCAAAGAAACAATTTGATTTAAATGGCCAATCATACACGTACTATGATTTAAAATCATTAGAAGAACAAGGTTTAACTAAAATTTCAAAGTTACCTTATTCAATCCGTGTATTACTAGAATCTGTGTTACGTCAGGAAGATGATTTTGTAATTACTGATGATCACATTAAACAATTAGCAGAATTTGGCAAAAAAGGTAACGAAGGTGAAGTACCTTTCAAACCATCTCGAGTTATTTTACAAGACTTCACTGGTGTACCAGCAGTTGTTGACTTAGCGTCTTTACGTAAAGCAATGAATGATGTTGGTGGGGATATTAACAAAATTAACCCTGAAGTACCAGTTGACTTAGTTATTGACCACTCAGTACAAGTCGATAGTTATGCTAATCCAGATGCACTACAACGTAATATGAAATTAGAATTCGAACGTAACTATGAACGTTATCAATTCTTAAACTGGGCAACAAAAGCATTTGATAACTATAATGCTGTACCACCTGCTACAGGTATTGTCCACCAAGTAAACTTAGAGTACTTAGCGAATGTTGTTCATGTTCGTGACGTTGACGGAGAACAAACTGCGTTCCCAGATACATTAGTTGGTACTGACTCTCATACTACAATGATTAACGGTATTGGTGTATTAGGTTGGGGTGTCGGCGGTATCGAAGCCGAAGCAGGTATGTTAGGACAACCATCATACTTCCCAATTCCAGAAGTTATCGGTGTAAGATTAAGTAATGAATTACCACAAGGTTCAACAGCAACTGACTTAGCATTACGTGTAACTGAAGAGTTACGTAAACGTGGTGTAGTAGGTAAATTCGTTGAGTTCTTTGGTCCTGGTGTAACAAACTTACCATTAGCTGACCGTGCGACAATTGCTAACATGGCGCCTGAATATGGTGCAACTTGTGGTTTCTTCCCAGTTGATGAAGAATCACTTAAATACATGAAATTAACTGGTCGTAAAGATGATCATATTGCACTTGTCAAAGAATATTTACAACAAAATAATATGTTCTTCCAAGTTGAAAATGAAGATCCTGAATATACTGAAGTGATTGATTTAGATTTATCTACAGTTCAAGCTTCTTTATCAGGGCCAAAACGTCCACAAGATTTAATCTTCTTAAGTGACATGAAAACTGAATTCGAAAAATCAGTTACAGCACCAGCTGGAAACCAAGGTCATGGTTTAGATGAAAGTGAATTTGATAAGAAAGCAGAAATCAAATTTAATGATGGCAGAACTTCAACTATGAAGACTGGTGATGTTGCAATTGCAGCGATTACATCATGTACAAATACATCTAACCCTTACGTTATGTTAGGTGCAGGTTTAGTTGCTAAAAAAGCAATTGAAAAAGGCTTAAAAGTACCTGATTATGTTAAAACTTCATTAGCACCAGGTTCAAAAGTTGTTACTGGATATTTAAGAGATTCAGGTTTACAAGAATATCTTGATGATTTAGGTTTCAACTTAGTTGGTTATGGTTGTACAACTTGTATCGGTAACTCAGGTCCACTATTACCTGAAATTGAAAAAGCAGTAGCTGACGAAGATTTATTAGTAACTTCTGTACTTTCTGGTAACCGTAACTTTGAAGGTCGTATCCATCCATTAGTTAAAGCTAACTACTTAGCTTCACCACAATTAGTTGTAGCTTATGCATTAGCTGGAACAGTTGATATCGATTTACACAATGAACCTATCGGTAAAGGTAAAGATGGCGAAGATGTATATCTTAAAGATATCTGGCCAAGTATCAAAGAAGTTGCAGACACTGTTGATAGTGTCGTAACACCAGAATTATTCTTAGAAGAATATGCAAATGTATACGAAAATAATGAAATGTGGAATGAAATCGACGTTACTGACGCACCATTATATGATTTCGATCCAAATTCAACTTATATTCAAAATCCATCATTCTTCCAAGGTTTATCTAAAGAACCAGGAACTATTGAACCATTAAAAGATTTACGTATTATGGGTAAATTTGGTGACTCAGTTACAACTGACCACATTTCTCCAGCAGGTGCGATTGGTAAAGATACACCAGCAGGTAAATATTTATTAGACCATGATGTTCCAATTAGAGAATTTAACTCTTATGGTTCAAGACGTGGTAACCATGAAGTAATGGTACGTGGTACTTTCGCTAATATCCGTATTAAAAACCAATTAGCGCCAGGTACTGAAGGTGGATTTACAACATACTGGCCTACAGGAGAAATCATGCCTATCTATGATGCAGCTATGAAATACAAAGAAAATGGTACTGGTTTAGCTGTTTTAGCAGGTAATGATTACGGTATGGGTTCATCTCGTGACTGGGCTGCTAAAGGTACAAACTTATTAGGCGTTAAAACTGTTATTGCACAAAGTTATGAACGTATCCACCGTTCAAACTTAGTAATGATGGGTGTATTACCATTACAATTTAAACAAGGTGAATCAGCTGATTCTCTAGGTTTAGAAGGTAAAGAAGAAATTTCTGTAGATATCGATGAAACAGTTAAACCTCATGACTTAGTAACTGTTCATGCTAAGAAAGAAAATGGAGAAGTTGTTGATTTTGAAGCAATGGTTCGTTTCGATTCATTAGTAGAATTAGATTATTATCGTCATGGCGGTATCTTACAAATGGTATTAAGAAATAAATTAGCTCAATAATCACAAAAGATGTGACTTTTGACAGTGCTAACGTTTAGGTTAGCACTGTTTTTTTATGCTAAACTATATATGTAATGTTAATAGTTAAGGAAGGATTGGACTTAAATGATTTATAGTTTGACTGAAATTGAACCAAGATATCAAGAGACAGATAAAATGGGCGTGATTTATCATGGTAATTATGCAACATGGTTTGAAGTAGCGCGTACAGATTACATTAGAAAACTAGGATTTAGTTATGCTGATATGGAAAAGCAAGGGATCATTTCTCCAGTTACAGACTTAAATATCAAATATAAAAAATCAATTTTTTATCCTGAAAAAGTAACCATTAAAACATGGGTGGAAAAATATTCAAGATTACGTTCTGTGTATAGATATGAAATTTTTAATGAACAGGGCGAACTTGCAACTACAGGTTATACTGAGTTAATTTGTATGAAAGCTGATACGTTTAGACCAATTAGATTAGATCGTTATTTTGCAGATTGGCATGAAACCTATAGTAAAGTTGAATCTTTAAATAAAGAAGGCATCAATGAAGAAGTAACTCATGGTATTGATCATTTATAATTTAAATTAATAAGACATAACAAATATAGCCCTAGAATGCTTTATTAATGCATTTTAGGGCTATATAATATTTCTATTTCTTTGTATATGAAATTTCATCTTCATGATCAACTGTATCTACCACAATATGATCATCTTCAAAGTACCATAAATCTTTCTCGGATATAACAATCGTTAATCCGTTATATTCTTCTTCATAAGCAACCTCAACATCAGATTTGTTTTCAACATTAAACGCTGGGCTAAATCCTTGTTTTAATTGAAATTCGCCACCATATCTTACGAAGAAATGTAATACTTGATTATCTTCCGGTAAATCAAATTCATCTTTAAACCATTGAACGGCTTGGTCTGTAAGTTCAATTTTCATTTAATCTCCTCCATAATAAATCTCTATATTTTACTCGATGGATTGTCAATTTTAGTGATATTAGAATTATAGCATAGCCTATCATTCTAATATATTTTTAAACATTATACATACTGACAAAATAAAAAATGTGCTTATATCAACATGTGTCATTTATGACTATAAAGAAAAGCACTTAATAAGATATCTATTAGGTAAATATCTAATTAAGCGCTAATAATTTTGTTTATTTGATTTACATCCATGTTATCTTAGGTTCTTCACCTTTAAAGATTCGGACAATATTTGTTTTGTGGCGTATAATTAAAATTATAGAAACAATGCCGCTAACTGCAAGTAAGATGTAGTCCTGTATAATGAGTGAACCTATCACACAACAAATAGCTGCTACGATACTTGATAAGGACACGTATTTAAATGTTTTTAGCACTAAAAAGAAAATTGCAGCTAAAATTAATAATAAAATGGGATTTACTCCTAAAACTACCCCAGCACTCGTAGCAACAGCTTTACCACCTTTAAATTTTAAATATATAGGATATACATGGCCAAGTATTGCAAATAAACCTACAATCAGTCCGTTGGTAAAGAATGTACTTATAGGTCCATCAACATGTACTGGTAACCAAATAGGGAAGAATACAGTGATAAAACCTTTGAAAATATCTAAGAAGGTTACCACAAATCCTGCTGGTCTACCTAATACCCTAAAACTGTTTGTTGCTCCAGTGTTGCCACTACCAAATTGTCTTATATCTTTCTTAAAGAATAGCTTTCCTATAACTAAACCACTTGGAAAAGCGCCAATAAGATAACTTAGTATTAACATGACGACAATCATCATAAAATACACATCCTTTAGTAACTTAGCACTATTTTACCATATCCCCCTTATTTTAGAACAATAAAAATTGATAATTTAAAAATGAATAATCATTAAAATAAACTGAATTATCAAGATGACACTTGCAATTTATACAGATTTATATAAGAATAACTATTGTATAGTTTTAAAAAACGAACGTACGTTTGTAGGAGGGCGAAATCATTGGCAATGAATAAACAAAATCATTATTCAGATGATTCTATACAGGTTTTAGAAGGTCTTGAAGCTGTTAGAAAAAGACCGGGGATGTATATAGGATCAACTGATAAACGTGGATTGCATCATCTAGTATATGAAGTTGTCGATAACTCCGTCGATGAAGTATTAAATGGTTACGGGGATGAGATTACAGTTATCCTAAACCAAGATGATAGTATTTCAATAGAAGATAATGGTCGTGGGATGCCAACAGGTATTCACGCTTCAGGTAAACCAACTGTTCAAGTTATCTTTACCATATTACATGCTGGAGGCAAGTTTGGCCAAGGTGGTTATAAAACATCTGGTGGACTACACGGTGTTGGTGCATCGGTGGTTAACGCACTAAGTGAATGGTTAGAAGTTGAAATTCATAGAGACGGTAATATATATAAACAGAGTTTTAAAGATGGTGGTGTGCCTGCGACAGGGTTACTAAAAGAAGGTAAAACAAAGAAAACGGGTACAAAAGTAACGTTTAAACCAGATCCTGAAATTTTCAAAGCCACGACATCATTTAATTTTGATGTTCTAAGTGAGCGTTTACAAGAATCTGCATTCTTATTAAAAAACCTAAAAATTAAATTAATTGATTTACGTCGTGGTAAAGAAAGAGAAGAATATTACCATTACGAAGAAGGTATTAAAGAATTTGTAAGTTATGTCAATGAAGGTAAAGAAGTTCTTCATGATGTCACAACTTTTACAGGTACATCTAATGGCATTGAAGTTGATGTAGCTTTCCAATATAACGATCAATATTCTGAAAGCATTTTAAGCTTCGTTAATAACGTGCGTACTAAAGATGGTGGTACACATGAAGTCGGATTTAAAACAGCTATGACTCGTGTATTTAACGATTATGCTAGACGTATCAATGAATTAAAAGAAAAAGATAAAAATTTAGATGGAAATGATATACGTGAAGGATTAACGGCTATCGTTTCTGTAAGAATTCCTGAAGAGTTATTACAATTCGAAGGACAAACTAAATCTAAATTAGGTACATCAGAAGCTAGAAGTGCTGTAGACTCAGTTGTTTCTGAAAAATTGCCATTTTATCTTGAAGAAAAAGGACAATTGTCTAAATCACTTGTGAAGAAAGCGATTAAAGCACAACAAGCTAGAGAAGCGGCACGTAAAGCACGTGAAGATACACGTTCTGGTAAAAAGAACAAACGAAAAGATACGTTATTGTCAGGTAAATTAACACCTGCTCAAAGTAAAAATACTGAGAAAAATGAACTTTATTTAGTAGAGGGTGACTCTGCAGGTGGTTCTGCTAAACTTGGTCGTGATCGTAAATTCCAAGCAATACTACCACTAAGAGGTAAAGTCATTAATACTGAAAAAGCTAGATTAGAAGATATCTTCAAAAATGAAGAGATTAACACGATTATTCATACAATTGGTGCAGGTGTTGGTAACGAATTTAAAATTGAAGATAGTAATTATAGTCGAATTATAATTATGACCGATGCCGATACAGATGGTGCACATATTCAAGTTTTATTATTAACGTTCTTCTTTAAATATATGAAACCTTTAGTACAAGCTGGTCGTGTCTTTATAGCATTACCTCCACTTTATAAATTAGAAAAAGGTAAAGGTAAATCTAAGAAAGTAGAATATGCTTGGACTGATGATGAATTAGATAAATTACAAAAGCAACTTGGTAAAGGGTTCTCATTACAACGTTACAAAGGTTTAGGTGAAATGAATCCTGAACAATTATGGGAAACAACAATGAATCCTGAAACACGTACATTGATACGAGTTCAAGTTGAAGATGAAGTACGCTCTTCAAAACGTGTTACCACTTTAATGGGAGATAAAGTAGCTCCACGTAGAGAATGGATTGAAAATCATGTTGAATTTGGTATGCAAGAAGATTTAAGTATTTTAGATAATACTGAAGTTCAAATTTTGGAAAATGAAACCTATGAGGAGGATGAAACGAATTGAGTGAGATAATTCAAGATTTATCACTTGAAGATGTAATCGGTGACCGTTTTGGACGATATAGTAAATATATTATCCAAGAGCGAGCATTACCAGATGTTCGTGACGGGCTTAAACCAGTACAACGTCGTATCCTATACGCGATGTACTCAAGTGGTAATACATTCGATAAAAATTTCCGTAAAAGTGCTAAAACTGTCGGGGATGTCATCGGTCAGTATCATCCTCATGGTGACTCTTCAGTGTATGATGCTATGGTGCGTTTAAGTCAAGATTGGAAGTTGCGACATGTCTTAATCGAAATGCATGGTAACAATGGTAGTATTGATAATGATCCACCTGCTGCGATGCGTTATACGGAAGCTAAGTTAAGTCAACTATCTGAAGAACTATTAAGAGATATTAATAAAGAAACCGTGTCATTTATTCCAAACTATGATGATACGACGCTAGAACCTATGGTATTACCTGCTAGATTCCCTAACTTATTAATTAATGGTTCTACTGGTATTTCAGCAGGTTATGCAACTGATATTCCACCACATAATCTTGGTGAGGTTATTCAAGCGACTTTAAAATATATTGATAATCCTGATATTACTGTGAGCCAATTAATGAAATACATTAAAGGACCTGATTTTCCAACTGGAGGTATCATTCAAGGTCTAGATGGTATTAAAAAGGCATATGAATCAGGTAAAGGTAAGATTGTTGTACGTTCAAAAGTAGATGAAGAAGAATTACGCAATGGACGTAAAGAATTGATTGTGACTGAAATTCCGTACGAAGTGAATAAAAGTAGTTTAGTTAAACGTATTGATGAATTACGTGCGGATAAGAAAGTTGACGGTATTGTTGAAGTTCGAGATGAAACGGATAGAACGGGCTTACGTATTGCTATAGAACTTAAAAAAGATGTTAATAGTGAAGCAATCAAGAACTTCTTATATAAAAATTCAGACTTACAAATATCTTACAATTTTAATATGGTAGCAATTAGTGACGGGCGACCTAAATTAATGGGTATTAAACAAATTATTGATAGTTATATCAATCACCAAATTGAAGTCGTCGCGAATAGAACTAAGTTTGATTTAGAGCATGCTGAAAAACGAATGCATATCGTTGAAGGTTTAATGAAAGCCTTGTCAATATTAGATGAAGTCATTGCACTTATCCGTAATTCTAAAAATAAAAAAGACGCTAAAGATAACTTAGTTGCTGAGTTTGACTTTACTGAAGCTCAGGCTGAAGCGATTGTGATGTTACAACTTTATCGCTTAACAAATACCGATATTGTTGCTTTAGAACAAGAACATGATGAATTATCTAATTTAATCAAAGATTTACGTCATATATTAGATGATCATGATGCATTATTAAATGTGATAAAAAATGAATTGACAGAAATAAGAAAGAAATTCAAAACAGATCGTCTGTCTACGATTGAAGCGGAAATTTCTGAAATTAAAATTGATAAAGAAGTTATGGTACCAAGTGAAGAAGTAGTATTGAGCTTGACGAGACACGGCTATATTAAACGGACAACTACACGAAGCTTTAATGCAAGTGGTGTTTCCGAAGTAGGCTTAAAAGACGGAGATAGTTTATTAAAGTACCTTGATGTAAATACTCAGGATACTGCGCTCGTGTTTACAAATAAAGGTAGATATTTATTCATCCCTGTTCATAAATTAGCTGAAATCAGATGGAAAGAGTTAGGACAACACGTGTCGCAAATTGTTTCTATTGATGAAGATGAACAAGTGATTGATGTGTTTAATGAAAAAGACTTTAGCCAACACGAAGCATTTTATATTATGGCTACGCGCAACGGCATGATTAAGAAAAGTAGTGTTCCTCAGTTTAAAACGACACGCTATAACAAACCATTAATTGCTATGAAGGTGAAAGACCAAGACGAAGTGATTAACATTATGAGGGTAGAATCAGATCAACTCATTACAGTGATAACGCACAAAGGTATGTCACTTACTTATTCTACAAATGAACTATCTGATACTGGTCTTCGTGCTGCGGGCGTTAAATCTATTAATTTAAAAGATGAGGATTTCGTAGTCATGACTCAAATGATTAACCATTCGGAATCAGTGATGATGGCTACTCAACGTGGTGCAATTAAGCATATTGGATTCAAAGTATTACAAGAAGCTAAACGTGCACAAAGAGGTATAACTTTACTTAAAGAATTGAAAAAAGCACCACATCGAATTGTAGCAGCTGATGTTGTCCGTCATAATTATACAACCTATACATTATATTCAGATAATAATCAAGAGAGTGGCGAAATTGCGTCGATTCACAAATCTGAACAATATACGAACGGTTCGTTTATTGTAGATATTGATGATTTTGGTGAAGTCAAAGGTATGTACTTACAATAAAAGTATATGCAATACATGAATAAGATGATAAAATAAAATATAATAATCACAATTAAAGCGTTCAAGAGGTTTATATTAAATTGAACAATCTAATGATAAGTATTGATATGTTGAATCATTATTTAATTAGATTGCAATATGACAATATGAATCTCTTGAATTTTTAAGATATGAATTTTATTTAAAGATGAGAGGGATTTATTTGAAAGATTTTGATAATTTAATTCCTGGTTGGTTCAAAGATTTTGTCCAAGTAGGGAATGATTTAATTTGGTCTCAATATCTAATTGGATTGTTACTTACAGCTGGTTTCTTCTTCACTATCAGTTCTAAATTTGTGCAACTTCGCATGTTGCCTGAAATGTTTAGAGCGTTAGTTGAGAAACCTGAAACATTAGAAAGTGGCGAAAAAGGTATTTCACCTTTCCAAGCTTTTGCAATTAGTGCAGGCTCAAGGGTTGGTACAGGAAATATTGCTGGTGTAGCAACAGCAATTGTACTAGGTGGTCCTGGTGCGGTATTTTGGATGTGGATTATTGCATTTATAGGTGCAGCAAGTGCATTTATGGAAGCCACATTAGCTCAGGTTTACAAAGTACATGATAAAGATGGTGGATTCCGAGGCGGACCAGCATATTACATAACTAAAGGATTAAATCAAAAATGGTTAGGTATTGTATTTGCGATTCTAATCACAGTTACTTTCGCATTTGTATTTAACACAGTTCAATCAAATACGATTGCTGAATCATTAAATACTCAGTATCATGTTAGCCCAGTTATTACAGGAATTGTTTTAGCAGTCATTACAGCTATCATCATCTTTGGTGGTGTTCGAAGTATTGCAACATTATCATCATTAATAGTTCCTATTATGGCTATTATATACATTGGTATGGTTTTAGTTATTTTACTATTAAACTTAGATCAAATCGTTCCAATGATTGGTACTATCATTAAAAGTGCTTTCGGTTTTGAACAAGTAACTGGTGGTGCAGTAGGTGCAGCTATTTTACAAGGTATTAAACGTGGTTTATTCTCCAATGAAGCAGGTATGGGTTCTGCGCCAAATGCAGCAGCAACAGCTGCCGTACCTCATCCAGTTAAACAAGGTTTAATTCAATCATTAGGTGTATTCTTTGATACTATGCTTGTATGTACAGCTACAGCAATCATGATTTTATTATACTCTGGATTAAAATTTGGAGAAAATGCACCTCAAGGTGTGGCAGTTACACAATCTGCTTTAAATGAACATTTAGGTTCAGCAGGTGGTATATTCTTAACAATTGCAATTACACTATTTGCCTTTTCTTCTGTTGTAGGTAACTATTATTATGGACAATCTAATATAGAATACCTTTCAAATAATAAGACAATTATTTTCATTTTTAGATGTCTTGTAGTCGTACTTGTATTTATTGGTGCAGTTGCTAAAACTGAAACAGTATGGAGTACAGCAGACTTATTTATGGGACTAATGGCAATTGTTAATATTGTTTCTATTATTGGACTTTCTAATATTGCTTTTGCAGTAATGAAAGATTACCAACTACAACGTAAAGCAGGTAAAAATCCTGTGTTCAAACCAGAAAATCTTGAGATTAACTTATTTGGAATTGAATCTTGGGGTATCAATTCAACAAATAAAGCTAATAAAAATAATAAGTAACGAAAAATCCTGAGACATATTTAAATGTCTCAGGATTTTTTATTGAATAGTGAGTTATTGATTGTATTCTTTTTAGTATTGTACAGAATCTTTTTTATGGATAGAAAGTAGAGTACTTTGATAATAATAGTAAAATTTGGATTTATAAATAAAAAGATTTAAAAATGTATTTTCTTTTCATTTATATCATTTAGCTTTATAATTTTAATAATGGATTAGGAAAGGTGATAATGATGGGAAAATACAAAATAAGTAAAATTCTCAATAATAACGTTATCATATGCACAAATAAAGATCAGGAAGTTGTACTCATTGGAAAAGGTATTGGTTTTAATAAAAAGCAAGGTTTAATCTTAGATGAATCAGCTTCCATTGAAAAAGTGTATAAGCTTGATCAAGATAAACATAAAGAGCATTATAAGACATTGGTTGAAATGGCGGATGATCATGTACTGCAAGCTGTCATAGAATCAGTCAATTTAATCACTAATACGACTTTAGATATTGATGATAAAAATTTAGTCATTGCCCTAACTGATCATATTATTTTTGCGTATAAACGTTTAAAACAAAATCAATTAATAAGTAATCCGTTTGCTATGGAGACTAAGTATTTATATAGCGACGCATATCAATTAGCTGCCAAAGTGATTGAAAGACTAAATCAACAATTAGATGTTCAATTTCCAGAAGATGAAATTGGTTTTATCGCATTACATATTGCTTCTAATTCTGAAGAATTATCTATGCGAGAAATGTCGTTAATCAATCAATTAATTAATAAGAGTATTACAATCATTGAATCTGATTTAAATCATCAAGTTGATCAATCCTCAGTGCAATATCAGCGTTTTATAAGACATGTTCAGTTCCTCATTCGACGTTTGAGACAGAATGAAGCGATTCATGCACAAAATGATTTCATTGAAATGATTAAAAAGCATTATCCACAGTGCTATTCCACAGCTTTTAAAATTTTAAAAATGATTCAAATGGAATTCGATATTACAATTAATGAAGCTGAAGTGATTTATTTAACATTACACATTCACCATTTTGAAGCGCAAGTCATTCGTGACTAATCATGTCTGGTTGTATTTTAATAGTTCTATTCATTAAATTGATATAGTATTATCTATGCAATGATTGAAACCAGTTATATTTATTTTATTAAATTTTTTATACGCCTTAGTTGTACGAATTATGTTATGATAAGTGTTAGTTATTTTAATCATATTAAGCGTTTTATGAATTGAATAAAGAGAGGTAACTTGAAGGTATGGTGATGTCAAATGTCGAATGAAAATAAGACTACAGAAAATAAGGCATCTGGAAAGTTTAAAACTAATTTCAGTATGTCCGAAACAAGATTTATGCGATTTTTAGGCGGCAATGATTTAATTTATGGTTTATTAGCACTTGTACTTTTAGGTATTGTCATATTTATATTTGATAAAGTTTCATATGTGTTTGAGCCATTTATTATTATATTTAATACGATTGCTGCACCTATTATTGTTTCATTGATTATATTTTATTTGTTTAATCCACTTGTGAATTTGATGGAACGTTATCGTATACCACGATTAGTGGGTATTATGATTATTTATATTGCGATTGTGGGAATTATAGCATTAATTGTTAATTTATTAATTCCGGTTATTGGCTCACAATTAGGAAGTTTTATTAATAATTCGCCTCAATATTTCAAAAAATTTACGAATACAATCAATAAATTAACTAGTAATTCAATTTTTGCTGGCTATTATAGTCAAATTAATGATCAACTTAATTCATTAACGAAGAAAATACCAACAATGTTATCAGATTATTTTGATGGTTTTGGTTCAAAATTAGCAACTTTTGCAGAAGCTGTTGCTAATGTTGGTGTAGTGATTGTAACAACACCATTTGTATTATTCTTTATGTTAAAAGATGGTCATAAGTTTAAAGATTTTACGACAAATATTATGCCACCAAAATTCAGAAAAGATTTTCACGATTTGCTTGAAAAAATGAGTGTTCAAGTAGGTTCATATATTCAAGGACAAATTATTGTCTCATTCTGTATTGGTGTTTTATTATTTATCGGGTATTCAATTATTGGATTAAAATATAGTTTAATACTTGCATGTATCGCTGCTGTAACGAGCGTAGTACCTTATTTAGGTCCTACTATTGCGATATCACCAGCGATTGTTATTGCTATTATTACATCTCCATTAATGGTACTTAAATTAGCAATTGTATGGACATTAGTCCAATTCTTTGAAGGACACTTCATTTCGCCAAATATTATGGGTAAAACTTTAAAAATACACCCTCTAACAATTATCTTTATTTTATTATGTGCAGGTAATTTGTTAGGTATTGTAGGTGTTATTTTAGGTATACCTGGTTATGCAGTATTAAAAGTTTTAGTTTCTCATGTTTTCTTATTATTTAAACGTAGATATAATCGTTATTATGGAGAAGATGCAGGAGAATACCAATTGAATAAAGAACAAGATTAATCTGAGTAGTTGTGATACAAGGATATCTTTAGAAACGGATGTGAGAATAAGAAGGGCATTTGACAATGTCCTTATCTTACTTAATTTCTAAGATATCCTTTTCTTTTTATGCTTAAAGCGTAGCGTATTATTAGGATGACTATAGCTAACATAGGATATGACAATAATGTTATGTATAATTAGGACTATTTATATTCTAATTATCATATTCTTATGATATATTTTTGCTATATAGAAGAATTAATTAGAATTGAAGTGAAAAAATGACTCAAGAAAATAAAAGTAAATTATTATCTATTTTAAAATTTGTGTTTGCTGCAGCACTATTTATTTTTGTAGTGTTCACATTATATCGAGAATTATCAACCATTAATTTTAAAGATACCTTAATGCAATTTGGCAAAATTAATCGTATATGGTTAGTATTATTATTTGCCGGTGGTGGAGCATCATTATTAATCTTATCTTTATACGATATTATTCTTGTTAAATCTTTAAAATTAGATATCCCTTTAACGAAAGTTTTTAGAGTTAGTTATATTATTAATGCTTTAAATGCTATTGTCGGATTCGGCGGGTTTATTGGTGCCGGATTAAGAGCATTTGTTTATAAAAATTATACTGTAGATAATAAGAAACTCGTGCATTACATATCTATTATTCTCATTTCCATGTTAACAGGCCTTAGCCTTTTATCGATTTTAGTTGTTTTTCATGTCTTTAATGCATCAGACATGTTAGATCGAATTTCATGGGTTCGTTGGATTTTATATATTGTTGCTTTATTTTTACCTATTTTTATTATTTATACTATTATGAAACCCGCAGATAAAAATAATCGATTTATGGGTGTTTATTGTACTGTAGTTTCATGTGTTGAGTGGATGGCGGCTGCTGTAGTTCTCTATTTCTCTGCGTTAATCGTAGGTATTGATATTTCATTTATGAATTTTATCGGTATCTTTATTATTGCAGCTTTGTCAGGATTAGTAAGTTTCATTCCTGGGGGATTTGGAGCATTTGATTTAGTCGTGCTACTCGGTTTTAAGTCTCTAGGTGTAAATGAGGAGAATATTTTATTAGCATTATTGCTTTATCGCTTTGCATATTACTTTGTACCTGTAGCTATCGCGTTAGTATTATCTTCATTTGAATTTGGTAACACTGCTAAAAAGTATATCGAAGGATCTAAATATTTTGTGCCTGCAAAAGATGTCACATCATTCTTAATGTCATATCAAAAAGATATCTTATCTAAAATCCCATCATTTTCATTAGCGATTTTAGTGTTTTTAACGAGTGTGATATTCTTCATCAATAATTTAACTATTATTTATGACGGACTATATGATGATAACCATTTTGTTTATTATATAACATTGTCTGTGCATACTAGTGCCTGTTTATTATTAATGTTAAATGTTAAAGGTATATTTAAACAAAGTCGACGTGCTATTATTTTTGCTATTATATCAGTTGTATTAATTTTTACCGCAACGATATATACTTATGCTTCTTTCTTACTTTTAACATGGTTAGTTGTTATTTTTGTATTACTTATTATTGCTTATCGTCGTGCCAAAGTTTTAAAACGACCATTGAGATTAAAAAACGTATTTTTAATAGTAATCATCAGTTTGATTGTACTATATATCAATCATATTATTATCTCTAGTACGTTATATGCATTAGATGTGTACAATCTTGAAGTTGATACAACAGTTTTAAGATATTATTTCTGGATTACAATAGCTTTAATTACTCTGATTGTGGCGTCAATTGCATGGTTATTTGATTATCGTTATTCCAAATCAAATCAAAATAAAGATTTAACTATTTGTGAACAAATTATTCACGAACATGGTGGTAATTATTTAACACATCTTATCTATAGTGGAGATAAAGATTATTTTGTTCATGATAATGAATCTGCCTTTTTAATGTATCGATATAAATCTAATGCATTAGTTGTTTTAGGGGATCCAGTTGGAGATGCTTCATCTTTCGAATCTCTTTTAGAAGCATTTTATGAATATGCAGAATACTATGGTTATGACATTATCTTTTATCAAGTTAGTGATCGTTTCATGCCACTTTATCATAATTTTGGGAATCAATTCTTTAAATTAGGAGAAGAGGCGATTATTGATTTAACAACGTTTACGACTTCAGGTAAAAAGCGTCGAGGTTTTAGAGCTACTTTAAATAAGTTTGATGATTTAAATATTAACTTTGAAGTTATTGAACCACCATTTTCTAAAGAAATGATTGAAACATTACAGCATGTAAGTGATCAATGGTTAGATGGCAGAAATGAAATGCATTTTTCAGTAGGTCAATTTAGTGAAGCGTATTTGTCTAAAGCACCAATTGGTATTATGCGTAATGAAGAAGGAAAAATTATTGCGTTTTGTACACTTATGCCAACATACTTTAATGATGCAATTTCAGTCGATTTAATTCGTTGGTTACCTGAATTAGATTTACCGTTAATGGATGGTCTATATTTACACATGCTTTCATGGGGAAAAGAAAAGGGTTATCGTTCATTTAATATGGGGATGGCAACACTTTCTAATGTAGGTCAATTGCATTACTCGTATCTTAGAGAACGATTAGCTGGTAGAATCTTTGAACATTTTAATGGTTTATATCGTTTCCAAGGTTTAAGACGTTATAAAGAAAAATATGGACCTAATTGGGAGCCGAGATTCTTAGTTTATAGAAAAGATGCATCTTTATGGCAATCAATGATTAAAGTGATGAGAGTTATTCGTCATAAATAAATATATATAATGAAAAGCGATTGATGAAACTGAGTGGTTTCATCAATCGCTTTTGTTTTAATCTTTAATTTAATTATATCTAGATTTAATTTTTCTTATAATTTTCACGATCTTGTTGTTCTTTGGCATATCTTTCTGGTTGCTTTTTATAAAAATCTTGATGATATTCTTCAGCTTTATAAAATGTTGTTGCAGGCAAAATTTTAGTAGCAATTGCTTTATCTGCATTGATTGTATCTTGCATCGCTGCGATATACGCTTCAGCTAATTTTTTCTGATGTTCATTGGAATAGAAAATAGCTGTTTGATACTGAGATCCTCTATCTTGAAATTGACCTTCATCGTCTAGTGGATCAATGACAGAAAAAAAGATTTCTAATAATTTATTGTATGAGAATAACGCAACATCGTATTCAACTTTGACAGTTTCATAGTGTCCAGTAGTGCCACTTTTAACCTGCTCATATGTAGGGTTGGCTATGTCTCCACCCATATATCCTGATGTTACTTGTTCTATACCATCAAATGTATCAAAAGGTTTTGTCATACACCAAAAGCACCCACCCGCAAAATATGCAGTATTTATATTCATTTATGACACCCTTTCATTGGACCTTAGTACCATTTATTAAAAAAATCCTTGCTTTTTGTATACTTTTTCTATAACGTTAATACATATTAATTATAGATGATAGAATTGTAATTTTAAAGGTATAAGGTAGGTAAATATGAGAGAACAGAAGGATAACAGAGAAGAAACTGAGTATAAACGACAAGCAGGTACATCAACTCCACCTTCTAGGCGACGAAAGAAAAAGAGAGTGCGCAAATTACCTTTTATTATTTTATTTATTTTAATTATTCTCATCGTTATAATTGCATACATTGTTCATGGATATAATAGTGGTGTAAAGTATGCGGAAAAGCATGCGAAAGATATTAAAGTACATGAATTTAACGGACCAGTAAAAAATGACGGTAAAATTTCTGTATTAGTATTAGGTGCAGATAAAGCACAGGGCGGTAAATCACGTACAGACTCAATTATGGTTGTTCAATATGACTATATTCATAAAAAAATGAAAATGATGTCAGTAATGCGTGATATTTATGCTGATATTCCTGGCTACGATAAGTATAAAATTAATGCTGCATATTCATTAGGTGGCCCAGAATTATTAAGAAAAACATTAAATAAAAACTTAGGTATTAATCCTGAATATTATGCAGTTGTTGACTTTACTGGTTTCGAAAAGATGATAGATGAGTTAGAACCTAATGGTGTTCCAATGGATGTTGAAAAAGATATGTCTGAAAATATTGGTGTATCATTGAAAAAAGGTCATCATCGTTTAAATGGTAAAGAATTATTAGGTTATGCTAGATTTCGTCATGATGCAGAAGGCGATTTCGGGCGTGTACGTCGTCAACAACAGGTGATGCAAACACTTAAATCTGAATTAGTGAATTTTGGTACAGTTGCTAAGTTACCTAAAGTAGCAGGTATTCTTAGAGGATATGTTAATACAGATATGCCTGATTCTGCGATGTTCCAAACTGGAATAAGTTTCGGTGTTCGAGGCGATAAAAATGTAGATTCATTAACAGTCCCTATTAAGAACTCATATCAAGATATTACCACTAATAATGATGGTAGTGCCTTGCAAATTGATAAAGAGAAAAATAAAAAAGCAATTCAAGATTTTTTCGATGATAAAAATAATAAAAAGTAATACTCAAAGAGCCTCACATTGACGATGTCAACGTGAGGCTCTTTACTTAATTATTGATCTGATTTTCTAACACCAGCAACACCATAATGACTTTTCTTCATTTCTTCAATAACGACATGGATTGCTTCTTTATTTGCACCTGTTGTTTTTTCTACAGCTGCTGTCACTTCTGTAACTAAATCTTTAAGTTGTTCATCTGAACGACCTTCTAATAATTTAACGTTTACGATTGGCATATGTCATTCCTCCAATATTCTTATTACAACTTTAGTATAGCATGAATAATCAATAAAAATACATTTTTTACTAGACGAGAACAAGTGTTCTTTTTGTACTTGAATAAGAACGTTTGTTCGTATATAATGAAAATGTATTAGGGAGGGGTAATCATGTATGACTATCATTTATTAGAGGATAGAGATGTACTTTGTATTGATCAAAAGAGTTTTTTTGCGAGTGTATCTTGTATAGAAAAAGGGTTAGATCCATTAACGACGAAATTAGCAGTTGTCGCAGATACTAAAAGACAGGGGTCGGTTGTGTTAGCAGCGACACCTAAACTTAAAGAATTAGGCGTCAAGACTGGATCAAGATTATTTGAAATACCACATCGTAATGACATATTTATCATTAATCCAAGTATGAGAAAATATCTTAATGTATCAGTTGCTATATCTAAGATTGCTTTACGATATGTGCCACCTGAAGATTTGCATCAATATAGCATCGATGAATTTTTTATGGATGTGACAGATAGTTATCATAGATTCAATTCAACCGTGCAAGCATTTTGCGAAAGATTGCAGAAAGAAATTCATGAAGAAACAGGTATTAGATGTACGATTGGTATAGGCTCAAACATGTTATTAAGTAAAGTAGCTATGGATATTGAAGCCAAACACACAACAAATGGTATAGCTGAATGGCGCTATCAACATGTACCTGAAAAGTTATGGCCTATTCAACCGTTAAGAGATTTTTGGGGAATTAATAGAAAAACAGAAGCTAAATTAAACAAAAGAGGGATTTTTACAGTAGGTGATTTAGCTCAATATCCATATCAATATTTGAAAAGAGATTTTGGAATACTAGGTGTGGATATGCATCTTCACGCTAATGGTATTGATCAAAGCAAGATGAGAGAAAAATATAAAGTGAATAATCCATCAATATGTAAAAGTCAAATTTTGATGAGAGACTACGAATTTGAAGAAGCGAAAGTGGTGATGCAAGAGTTAATTGAAGATGTAGCAAGTAGAGTTAGAGCAAGAAAACAATTGGCGCGCACCATACATTTTTCATTTGGCTATAGTGATGAAGGTGGTGTACATAAGCAGTATACATTAGAAGAAGGTACTAACTTAGAAAAAGATATTTTTAAAGTAGTGAATTATTTTGCTAATCAATTATGTGACAAACAAGCATTATATCGTACATTAAGTGTGTCGCTTACACAATTTATAGATGAAAACGAAAGACAAATGAACTTATTCATCGATGAATACGAGCGTAAGAGAGATGAAAAACTAGCAAAAACAATTGATCATTTACATGTGAAATATGGTAAGGGCATTGTGTCTAAGGCAACATCTTATACTGAAGCTGGTACAAAACATGGACGTTTAGGACTCATGGCAGGACATAAAATGTAGTAATGTATTACACGATAATGATGAAGGTTTCTCAAACACTAAAATAAAAAATAACCTAAGACATTACATTGAGATGTCTCAGGTTGATGAATGAAGTTGCTATTCTATATAAGTATCAAATTGATTTAAAGCTTGAATACCACGTTCCCGATCTTCAGGGTTTTTAAAACTGATTTGCAGTGCACCATAAATATCTTCACGTACTTCTAATATTTTTAAGTTGCTTATAGAAATATTATGTAAACTCAATATATTTGTAACTTTGCTAATCATACCCGGTTTATCCGGAATATCGACATATAGATCATACGCAGTAGTAAGTGCACCTTGTTGTTTAGCGGGTAATCGGTCGCGATAATTTTTTGCATGATCGAAAAAGTTATAAATATCTTCTGAACTAGAAGAAGATATCATAGCTGAAATTGAGGAGATTTGTTCTTGTAAATCTTGTAATATTTCTAGGATGAAAGTTTTATTATTTAATGTAATATCTTTCCACATTTCAGCATTACTACTAGCAATGCGAGTGATGTCACGGAATCCACCTGCAGCTAATTGTTGTACTAAATGGTGTTTTTCTACTTGATTAGCACTGAGATGAACTAAACTTGATGCAACTATATGAGGAACATGACTAACGATACCTGTAACAAAATCATGTTCATTGGCATCAGTGAAAATAAATTTTGCTAATGTAGGTTTTAGTAAATTTTTAATCTTTTCTGCTGCTTGCTTATTAGCTTCTTGATTAAATACAAGAATATAGTAAGCATTTTCAAAGAGATGTTTTTTAGCATTGAGCACACCAGATTTATGACTACCAGCCATTGGGTGCCCACCAACGAGATGAATATTGTGTTTTAACAACATATTTTCAAATGTTTGAATAGTTGATTTAGTGCTTCCTGTATCTGTAACAATTAAATTTGTTTTAGTATTGAGCTTTGGTAAATGTTCTAGGTAATGAACAGTTTGTTCGACAGGTGTAGCATATATAACCATATCAGCTTTTTCGATAGCTTGATCATAATGCGTTGATTTATCATCTATGATATCGATAGATAAAGCTTTATCTAATTGAGATTCATCAGCATCAAAAGCTGTAATATGAATGTCTTGATGATAGTATTTTAAATTACTTGCTAAACTTCCACCAATTAAACCAAGACCTACAAATAAAATATTTTGCATAAGTAATCGCCTGTTTCGAAATTTTCAGAATACTAACATTGTAAATGAGGATGTTTATGGAATCAATAAGAATATGATTAGTATATATTAAATAAATAGTCTAAACTAAAGTTAAATAAGATAGAAATGTGAAAGGGGATAAAAATGAGTGATATTCTACAAACGATTAAAACTTTAACAGAGATTAATAGTCCATCTGGAAATGCTGAAAAAGCAATACAGTATGTGAAGGAAACAGTAGAAGACATAGGGTTTTCTACAGAATTGACGAATAAAGGTGCTTTGATTATTAATGTTACTGGAGACAATCAAGAACAGCAACGATGTATTACAGCTCATGTTGATACGTTAGGTGCAATGGTAAAGGAAATTAAAGAAGATGGGCGTTTGGCAATTGATTTAATAGGGGGATTTCACTTTAATGCCATTGAAGGAGAATACTGTGAGATTCAAACAGAGGCAGGCGACATATATACGGGAACAATATGTTTACATGAAACTAGTGTGCATGTATATAAAAATAATCATGAAGTGCCTAGAGATATAGAGCATATGGAAATTAGAATTGATGAAAAAACAAATTCAATTCAAGATACGAAAGATTTAGGCATAGAAGTAGGAGACTTTGTTAGCTTTGATCCTAGAACTGAAATTACTCAATCTGGTTTTATTAAGTCACGTCATTTAGATGATAAAGCAAGCGTAGCAATGATTATAGAATTATTGAAAAAAATTAAAGAAGAGAATGTTAGATTACCACATACAACTCAATTTTATATTTCAAATAATGAAGAGATAGGTTATGGTGCAAATGCTTCATTACCAGACAATATCGTAGATTTTATTGCATTAGATATGGGTGCATTAGGTGATGGTCAATCTTCAGATGAATATACTGTATCTATCTGTGCAAAAGATAGTTCTGGACCTTATCATAAGGGACTTCGTTCACAACTTGTGCAACTATGTAAAATGAACGATATTCCATATAAAGTAGATATATATCCTTATTATGCTTCCGATGCTACTTCGGCATTAAAAGCTGGAGCTGATATCAGACATGGATTATTTGGTGCTGGTATTGAATCTTCACATGCCTTAGAAAGAACACATATTGAATCCATAGAAGCAACACAAAATTTATTATATGCCTACTGTATGTCCCCAATTTTAAAATAAATTAGGATTTGGCGTTGACAAAAATATTTGAGAGATGTATTATACTAAATAATTAGAATTGTTAAACAATTCGGAAGATAAAGTAGCAAATATGAATTGTAGCAAATAGAAAGCTAATGGGTAATGAAAATTAGCACAACATATTTAGTGAATTGGGCTTTCGAATATAAAATTAAATAGCATTAAAGTGAACAATAAACATTTGTTAACTAAGGTGGCACCACGGTAACGCGTCCTTATTGATTTTACGCGTATCGTGGTGCTTTTATTTCGTACAAAATGTAGTAGTTTATAGTAAGGTAGTGTCAGAAAGTTAGTGGATGATGTGAACTAACACCACTATAAATGAAATTGGGTTTTGTATTCTAACAATTAAATATAAACAATGAGTGAACGTATAATATTCCGAATATTAAGAATATTGCGTTAATTAAGGTGGTACCACGCGTCAGCGTCCTTTTTATAGGAGGCTGATTTTTTATGTTTAACAATCGAATCATTACTTTAAACTTTCAAAATTAAGAATAACTAAAAAATAAAAATCATCTTCAATAATAATTAAACGAACTCAAACATAAAGGAGTGAAATTAATTGGAACTCTATTACGAAAAGTTACAGGCCAATATTACACCAGAAACTTTAGCTCAACTCAAACACAACAAAATCATACTAGAAAGCACAAGCCAAGAAAAACTAAAAGGGCGATATTCTATTGTCGTTTTTGATAGTTATGGCACGGTCACATTAGATAATAAATGCCTTCAAATTATTACCCAACAAAAGAAAGAAACGATAACGGAACAGCCTTATCAATACTTAAAGGAATTTGTGAATCGTTATTATGATGATATTGAAGATCAAACGTTACAAGAATTACCATTTATTTCTGGATTTATTGGTTCTTGTAGCTTTGATTTAGTAAGACATGAATTTCCGGTTTTAAAACAAATGGAGTTAGAAGATCATCCACAACATGATGTGAACTTTTACATGATTGAAGATGTGTATGTATTTGACCATTACAAAGACGAACTTTACATCATTAGTACGAATTTATTTTCTCAAGTTAAACGAGACGTTTTAATACAACGGGTCAAAGAACGCATTGAACAGCTTAAAACAATCCAAGTATATCAGCCAAAAGTCACATTTCAAGTTCAAGATAAAGAAATAGAAGCAAATGTGAGTGAACAACATTTTATGAATATAGTGAGTGATTTTAAAAAGAAAATAACTGAAGGGGATATGTTTCAAGTTGTCCCATCACGTATTTATAAATACAAACATCACTTTAACAATCAATTACAAACATTGTCGTTTCAGTTATATCAAAATCTAAAGAGACAAAATCCTAGTCCATATATGTATTACATTAATATGAATCAACCGATTATTATCGGTAGTTCGCCTGAAAGTTTTGTTAAAGTTCACAATGGCAGAGTCGTCACAAATCCTATTGCCGGAACAATACAAAGAGGTCAAACACCAGAGGAAGATCAAAGCAATGCGCATCAACTGATTAATGATGAAAAAGAAAAAAGTGAACATAGTATGCTCGTCGATTTAGGTAGAAGTGATATTCATCGAATATGTAAAACGGGCACATCACATATTCAAAAACTAATGGAAATCGAGAAATATGAACATGTGATGCACATTGTAAGTGAAGTGACAGGCGAAATTAAAGAAAATATTTCACCTATGTCTGTTATAGCAAGTCTATTGCCTACAGGTACTGTATCTGGTGCACCCAAATTAAGAGCTATTCAAATAATTTATGAAGTGATGCCACATAAGAGAGGCGTTTATAGCGGTGGTATTGGTTATATTAACTGTAATCATAACTTAGATTTGGCATTAGCTATTAGAACGATGATGATAGATGATACTTATGTCAATATAGAAGCCGGATGTGGTGTTGTGTATGATTCTGAACCAGACAAAGAATTAGAAGAAACAAAATTAAAAGCTAAAAGTTTATTGGAGGTGTCGCCATGATATTAATCATAGATAACTATGATTCGTTCACCTATAACTTAGTAGATATAGTAGCCCAAAATATAACCAATGAGAATGAAGTGAAAGTATTATATCCAGATGATGACCGTGTTATGCGTCAAAATGTAAAAGGTATTATTATTTCACCTGTTCCTGGGCATCCTTTAGATAATGATTTATTACTAAATATTATTCATCATTATAAAGATAAACCTATTTTAGGTGTTTGTTTAGGTGCACAAGCACTTACATGTTATTACGGTGGTCGAGTGATACAAGGTAAAACCGTCATGCATGGAAAGGTAGATCAATTGAATCTTCAAACACATTCTAAATTGTATACCGGTTTACCAAGCACTTTTAATATTATGAGATATCATTCGCTCGTTAGCGATATAGAACAATTTCCAGAAACTTTAGTCGTGACAGGAGAGACATCTGATTGCATACAATCATTTGAACATATCAATCATTTACATTTTGGTATTCAATATCATCCAGAATCATTCGCGACGGAGTATGGAGAAGAAATAATTAAGAATTTTATTAATTTAGTAGTAGAAGGTGATTAGATGGGAATTTTAAAACAATTAGAACAGCAACAACATTTAAATCAACAAGATATGAAAGCATTTATTGATTTGATGATCAATCCTCAAATTGAAAATCAAATCAAATATAAAGCTTTGAAGTCATATACTGATAAGGAAATGCAACAGTCAGAATTAACATTTTTAGCCAAAAGTTTAATCAAAACGATGTATGAACAACAACCAGTTTATGAAGGTTCGATGTGTATTTGTGGAACTGGTGGTGATCAATCAGGAAGTTTTAATATATCAACGACCGCTTCATTCGTAGTTGCAAGTGCCGGAGCGTCAATCATCAAACATGGAAATAAAAGTATCACTTCAAATTCAGGAAGTACAGATTTGTTAGATCAGTTAAAAATTAAAACCACACCTGTTAAAGAGGTTGTTCAACAATTAAATCAATGTCATTTAGCTTTTGTCAGTGCGACAGAATCGTATCCAATTATGAAGTATATTCAACCCATTAGAAAAATGATATCTAAACCAACGATATTTAATCTTGTGGGACCTTTAATTAACCCATTCAAATTAACATATCAAACCATGGGGATTTATGATCAATCTCAATTAGCAAATGTAGCACAAACAGTAAAAGATTTAGGACGGAAAAAAGCAGTCATATTACATGGTGCTGGTGGCATGGATGAAGCAAGTTTGTCAGGTGACAATTTAATATATGAAGTGAATGCAGGTAAGGAAATTCAACATTATACGATTAATGCTAAAGATTTTGGCTTAAAAAATGCTGCAAATGACACATTGAAAGGTGGCACCCCAGAAGAAAATAAAGCTATTGCGGTAAATATTTTAAACGGTCAAGATCATTCAAGTAAGAGAGATGTAGTAGTGCTCAATGCAGGCATAGCTTTATACGTTTCGGAAAAAGTAAATGATATTGCTACAGGTATTCAACTTGCGCAACAACTCATCGATGACGGAACAGCAATGAAACAATATTTAAGAATGGTGGGGAATTAAATGACAATATTAGACGAAATTGTACTATATAAAAAAGAATTATTATCTAGTCATTATTATCATGAAAAACTTAAAACTTTAAAAAATAATAATCAATATAATCAACCATCTAAAAAGAAAACTTTGAAATCAAGCTTAGCAAATGACAAAGAATTATCTATCATTGCAGAAATTAAATCGAAAAGTCCATCTGTAAAGCAACTACCTGAACGTAATTTGTCGCAACAAATTAAAGATTATGAAGCTTATGGAGCAAATGCCATATCTATCTTAACGGATGAACGTTATTTCGGTGGTAGTTTTGAACGCTTACAACAATTATCTAAACAAACGTCGCTACCCGTATTATGCAAAGACTTTATGATAGATGAAATCCAAGTTGATGTAGCTAAAACAGCAGGTGCATCAATTATTTTACTCATAGTAAATATTTTAACTGATGAACAGCTCCATCGTTTATATCAATATGCCTGTCAATTAGATTTAGAAGTATTAGTAGAAGTCCATGATAGTCAAGAATTGCAAAGAGCTTACGAGCTTAATCCAGAAATTATAGGTGTTAATAATAGAGACTTAAAACGATTTGTGACAGATGTAGAACACACCAATCAGATATTAGGTCATAAAAAAGATGGTTTTTACTATATTTCCGAAAGTGGTATTCACTCTCAAAAAGATGTAGCAAAAATAATTCATTCTGGTATCGATGGATTACTTATTGGTGAAGCGTTAATGAAATGCGACGATTTAAGTGAATTTTTACCACAATTAAAGTTAAATAAGGTGAAACCATGTATTTAAAATTTTGTGGGTTTAAACGTAAAGAAGATGTACTTAAAGCGATTGAGTTACCTATAGATGCGATAGGATTTATTCATTTTCCCAATAGTCACCGTCACCGTGATATGAGTCAAATTCAGCAATTAACCAAACTCGTACCTAGTTATATTGACCGTGTAGTGGTATTAGTCAATCCAGATCGAACACAAATCCAAAGTGTTGTGTCACATACTCAAATCAACACAATACAATTTCATGGCAACGAACCGATAGAAATCATTAAATGGACTAGAACACAGTATCCTAATATTAAAATTTTTAAAGCATTACCCGCACATCAAGATTTGCTAGATCACATAGACTATTACAAACAATTAGTTGATTTATTTATCATCGATACACCCTCAGAACAATTTGGAGGTACAGGTCAAATTTATGATTGGCATCTGTTAGATCATATTCAAGATGTACCATTTCTAATTGCAGGTGGTTTGACTGATCAGCATATCAAACAAATTCAACATTTATCATTGCAGCACATTGGCTATGATATAGCCTCTGGAATTGAAATCAATCATCAAAAAGATGGAGATAAAATGAAAACAATCGTTAACATTGTGAAAGGAGAATGAACCATGAATAAACATATTCAAACAGACGCAGATGACTTAGGATTTTTTGGATCTTACGGTGGCCAATATGTCCCTGAAACGTTAATGCCAGCAATAATAGAATTAAAACAAGCATATAAAGAAGCGAAAAATGATCAAACTTTTCAAGATGAATTACAATATTATTTAAAAGAATACGTAGGTAGAGAAACACCATTAACATATGCTAAAGCATATTCAGAATCTTTAGGTGGAGCAAAAATATATTTAAAAAGAGAAGATTTAAACCATACAGGTGCACATAAAATTAACAATGCTCTAGGGCAAGCGCTATTAGCTAAACGTATGGGGAAACGTAAATTAGTAGCAGAAACTGGTGCAGGACAACATGGTGTGGCCAGTGCAACGGTTGCGGCGTTATTTGATATGGATTTAATTGTTTTTATGGGGAAAGAGGACATCCAACGACAACAATTAAATGTATTTAGAATGGAATTACTCGGAGCTAAAGTAGTTTCTGTTGAGGAAGGTCAAGGTACATTGTCAGATGCTGTAAATAAAGCACTTCAATACTGGGTTAGTCATGTCGAAGATACACACTATCTTCTAGGTTCAGCTCTTGGACCAGATCCGTTCCCGACTATTGTTAGAGATTTTCAAAGTGTGATTGGCAAAGAGATTAAAACACAAATTTTGAATAAAGAGCAATGTTTACCTGATGCAGTTGTTGCTTGTATTGGTGGTGGTTCAAATGCAATCGGAACCTTTTATCCATTTATTCAAGACGATGTAAAACTATATGGTGTTGAAGCAGCAGGTAAAGGTAAACTCACTGATAAGCATGCATTAGCTATAGGTAAAGGAAGTCCAGGTGTACTACATGGTGCCAAAATGTATTTAATTCAAGATCAACATGGTCAAGTTCAATTGGCACATTCTATTTCAGCAGGGTTAGATTATCCTGGAATAGGTCCAGAACATTCTTATTATCATGATATTGGACGCGTCACTTATACAGATGCAAGTGATGAACAGGCGATGGAAGCATTAATTCGATTTACTAAAGCTGAAGGTATTATTCCTGCTATTGAAAGTGCACATGCATTAAGTTACGTAGAACGATTAGCGCCGACAATGAATAAGGACCAGATTATAGTTGTTACTGTATCTGGACGTGGTGATAAAGATATGGAAACGATTCGTCAATATACACAACAAAGAGGTGAGATCAATGAATAAATTATTTATACCTTATATAATGGCAAACCATCAATTGATAGAGAATATGACATTACTTTGTCAAAATGGTGCAGATATGATTGAAGTAGGTGTGCCATTTTCAGACCCAGTTGCAGATGGTCCTACAATCATGGAAGCAGGGGGAAAAGCGATTGAAGAAGGTATTAACATTGATTATATATTTAAGGAACTTGAATTGCATCAAAATGACATCGACTGTCCGTATGTATTAATGACATATTACAATATTGTTTGCCATTATGGTGAAACATCCTTTTTTAAAGCTTGTGAACGTGCAGGTGTGTACGGACTTATTATTCCTGATTTACCTTTTGAACTTGGACAGCAATTAAAAGAACAAGCGCATCAATACAATGTAAAATTAATATCGCTCATTGCAATGACAACATCTGAAGAGCGAATGAAATTGATTGCCAAAAATGCAGAAGGTTTTATTTATACCGTAACGATGAATGCGACTACAGGTAAGGATGGCACATTCCACCCAGAATTAAAGTCTAAATTAGACACAATTAAGACATTTGCAAAAGTACCAGTCGTAGCTGGGTTTGGTATTAGAAATGCGCAACATGTGAAAGATATTTCACAAATAGCAGATGGCGTGGTCATTGGTAGTGAAATCGTTAAACGATTTGCTAATGATACTACAGAAGAGAATATCAACTATCTTAAATCTATAAGGCACGCATTAAATTAGAAAAATTAATTTAATATTTAAATAGAATGTAAATGGAAAGGATATATGTAAATTATTACACGATTTGACATTGATTTTACTTGATTAGTATAAAATTGTGTTGTTATAAGGGAAGTCATTGGCATTAGATTTGCAAATGCATTAAAATAATAGGTGATAATACGATAATAGTATGAGTTGATAAAAGTTCGACTCATACTATTATTACGTATATTCAATTTAAGTTGTATGACTAAGTATTTGATGAGTCATTGCATTTAACTAATTAGAGTCAGAGTTATGAAAAATAAAATAAAAACAACTTAGATTGGTACAATTAGTTTGATAATATCAATGTTGTTACACATATTGTAAATAATGAATGATAGATAGTAACAACGCTTGAATTAAGCATGATATGAACTCAATTCGAATTCTTAAATAGAGAGAAAAAATAGAGATAAACACAATAGGAGTTATGATAATGAAGTTTACAAACTTAACCGCTAAAGAATTTGGCGATTTTACAGACCAAATGCCATATACTCATTTTACGCAAATGGTAGGTAACTATGAATTAAAGCTTGCTGAAGGGACTGAATCACATCTTGTTGGAATTAAAAATAACGACAATGAAGTGATTGCAGCTTGCTTATTAACTGCAGTGCCAGTGATGAAATTTTTCAAATATTTCTATACTAATAGAGGACCAGTCATCGACTACGATAACAAAGAATTAGTTCATTTCTTCTTTAATGAATTAAGTAAATATGTTAAAAAACATCATTGTTTATATTTAAGAGTCGATCCATACCTTCCATACCAATATCGTAATCATGATGGGGATATTACTGGTAATGCAGGAAATGATTGGATATTTGATAAACTGGCATCATTAGGTTTTAAACATGAAGGTTTCCACAATGGTTTCGATCCAATACTACAAGTAAGACACCATTCAGTATTGAATTTAAAAGGTAAAACTGCAAAAGATGTTTTAAACGATATGGATAATTTACGTAAACGTAATACTAAAAAAGTACAAAAAAATGGTGTGAAAGTTAAATTCTTATCAGAAGATGAATTACCGATTTTCCGATCATTCATGGAAGATACTTCAGAGTCAAAAGCGTTTTTAGATAGAGATGATAGTTATTATTATGATCGATATAAGCACTTCAAGGATCGCGTCCTAGTGCCATTAGCATATATTAATTTTGACGAATATCTTGAAGAACTCAATAATGAAAAAGAAACCTTAACTAAAGACTTAAACAAAGCTCTTAAAGATATTGAAAAGCGTCCTGATAATAAAAAATCACATAATAAGAAAGCAAATCTAGAACAGCAATTAGCAGCTAATCAACAGAAAATAGATGAAGCGAAACAACTTCAAGCTGAACATGGCAATGAATTACCTATTTCGGCTGGTTACTTCTTCATCAATCCATTTGAAGTTGTTTACTATGCAGGTGGTACTTCAAATAAATATCGCCACTTTGCAGGTAGTTATGCAGTGCAATGGACGATGATCAATTATGCATTAGACCACGGTATTGATCGCTATAATTTCTATGGTATTAGCGGAGATTTCTCAGAAGATGCAGAAGATGCAGGCGTTATTAAATTCAAAAAAGGGTATAATGCTGATGTTATAGAATATGTAGGAGATTTCATAAAACCAATTAATAAACCTATGTACACTGTTTATACGACATTAAAGAAATTACTTAAAAAATAAGCATAAATAATAAATTTTTATTAGGAAGGGAATTATCTAATTATGAAATTTACAGAGTTGACAGTTAAAGAATTTGAGAACTTTGTACAAAATCCATCATTAGAAAGTCATTATTTTCAGGTGAAAGAAAATATTGCTACTCGTGAAACGGATGGTTTTCAGGTTGTATTATTAGGTATTAAAGATGAAAACAACAAGGTCATTGCAGCAAGTCTATTTTCAAAAATCCCAACGATGGGTAGTTATGTGTATTATTCAAATCGTGGTCCAGTCATGGACTACTCTGACTTAGGTTTAGTTGATTTTTATTTGAGAGAATTAGATAAATACTTACATCAACATCAATGTTTATATGTCAAAATGGATCCATACTGGATTTATCAAATTTATGATAAAGATATTAAACCACTTGATAACCATGAGAAAAACGATGCACTTGTCAATTTATTTAAATCTCACGGTTATGAACACCATGGTTTTACAACATCTTACGATAGCTTCAGCCAAGTAAGATGGATGGGTGTTTTAGACTTAGAGGGCAAAACACCTGCTTCATTGAAGAAAGAATTCGATAGTCAACGTAAAAGAAATATTAATAAAGCGATAAACTACGGAGTAAAAGTAAGATTTTTAAGTAGGGATGAATTTGATCTTTTCTTAGAGCTTTATCGTGAAACTGAAGAAAGAACTGGATTTGCTTCAAAAACAGATCAATATTTCTATAATTTCATTGATCATTTCGGCGATAAAGTATTAGTGCCATTAGCATATATTGATTTAGATGAATATATTGAGTCATTACAGCATTCGCTAAATGATAAAGAAAACCGTCGTGATCAAATGATGGCAAAAGAAAACAAAAGTGATAAACAATTGAAGAAAATCAGTGAATTAGACAAGCAAATTGAGCATGATAAAAAAGAAATGCTACAAGCTAGTGAAATTCGTCAAACTGATGGTTCAGTATTGAATCTTGCTTCTGGTGTTTACTTTGCTAATGCTTATGAAGTCAACTACTTCTCAGGTGGTTCATCAGAAAAATTCAATCAATACATGGGACCATATATGATGCATTGGTTCATGATTAATTATTGCTTCGATAATGGTTATGATCGTTACAATTTCTATGGATTGTCTGGTGACTTTACTGAAAATAGTGAGGACTATGGCGTTTATCGCTTTAAACGTGGATTTAATGTTCAAATTGAAGAGTTAATAGGAGATTTTTATAAGCCAATTAACAAAGTGAAATATTGGTTATTCACTACATTAGACCGTATTCGTAGAAAAGTTAAGAAGTAAAATAGAAGACATAGCAAATCTATTGGTATATCTAGGCTGAGACTCTTGTCTCAGCTTTTTTTATCTAGTGAAATTCTACAAATAATTAATATAAAAAGCTAATATAAAATCATATTGCACCCTACTAAAATTATCATAGCTATTACCAAAGACCTTAACAATGATAGTTATAGAGAATTTTCTAATAAATAAATTATATAAGGCTTACAGTACATATTTTGAGTAGTTGAATGAATCGATATAATAAAAATTATTTACATTACATTAAATTGCAAATATATACCAATAAAATTATTGATGATTAGATATTTTAAATAAAGCCTGTATTTAATTAAAATGAACGTCTTAAATTTAAAATAATCAAAATTTATAACATGTCACTAAATATGTCCGTGCTGTGAGAGCATCTCAGTTGCATCGAGAATGACTTTGATGGATAACTGGTCGTTAGATGTAAATGCATTACTGATAATATATTGAAGTTTATAAAGACAAAGCTAAAAGTTATCCTAAAAATGATTATAGATTTAAGTTTAAATACGATGATCATTTAACGTTTCATTAAGCTAAGATATGAATGTAAGGAAATGAACATTTAATAATACAAGCCTTAGCAAAATGGATTCGTATTAATTAGTTATACCTGTTCATAAGATATGAATATTAGCCCTATATTGTTTTTTTAATTTTAGTTTACATAATATATATTATAGGAAGTTATGGATATTGGATATAGGGGACCCTATTCTTCATTATCTTAATATATTTGCTATGTTATAATTTATCTATATATTCTTTATTAACATTTAGGAGTTTTGTTTATGAATTTTGTTTTTGATATTGACGGTACCATTTCATTTGATGGTTATCATGTTGATCTACTTATTGAAGAACGTATTTTTAAATTACATCAACTTGGCCATCAAGTGATATTTGCATCCGCACGTCCAATTAGAGATTTGCTACCAGTTATACCTGAATTCAAAGACTTTACACTTATTGGTGGTAATGGCTCAATCATTTCTCAAAATGGACAGATTGAAGTGATTAAATCTATTACACAGGATGATTTGCAACTAATTAAAGATATTATTCATGCATATCAATTAAAGTATATATTAGATGATAAATATAATTATTCAACTAACTTAGATGCAACGTATGAATTATTTCAACGCATTGATCCTAACCATACAGCAAAGATTTTGGATATGGATGACATTGTTGAACCCATTAAAGCTATCATATTAGATATTCGTCATGATGATTTTGAAGAAATTGCTACTATCTTAGCTGAAAAATCGCATTCCCTGGAGCTAATACAACATTTAAATGAAAACTATATTGATATAACAGCTCAAGGTATTGATAAACATACTACCATTCAAAAAATCATTGGAGCTACAACTGAATATATCGCATTTGGAAATGATCATAATGACATTCAAATGCTAGAACATGCATCTCATGGCTATTTTGTAACGAATTTACATATGGATCATACGACGTTTATTAATAATCCGCAAATTACTTTAGTCGACGACACTAATGAAGCAATATGTAACGAATTGGATAAATGGTTAAATGAAAAGTAATAATATTAATTGATAATGATTCTCAATTTCATTTAAAATAATGATAAGGAGGATGATTATGAAAAATACATATAAACTACTTATTATTTTAATCATTGGTATTGTACTAACTGCTTGTAGTCAAACGTCAGATCAATCTAGTAAAAATTCAAAGGACACTGTAAGTATCAAAAATACTTATGAGTTTAAAGATAAAAATAACACCCACTCACAAGGTGTAAAGAAAACTGAGACAGTCAAAGTTCCTAAAAATCCTGAACGAGTTGCTGTCTTAGATTATGGTGCATTAGACATTATGCAACAAATGGATTTAAAAAGTCATGTAAAAGCAGTTGCTAAAGGACAAGGGAATGCATTTCTCCCCCACGCTTTAAATGAATTTAAAAGTGATCAATATATCAATTTGGGTAACCCTGGGCGACCTAAATACGATAATTTAGCCAAAGCAAAACCAGATTTAATCTTAGCCTCTTTCAGACAAGCACATACAAAAACAATCGATGAAATGAAAAAAGCTGCGCCCGATGCTAAAATTTTATTTGTTAGTCCAGATAGTGAAAATTATATTTCATCAATAGAAACAACAACCAATCAATTAGGGAAAATATTTAATAAAAAAGATAAGGCCAACACACTTAATCGAGAATTAAAAGAAAAAGTAAATGAGACAAAACGTGAGATTAATAAGGACAAAGTATTGCTACTAGTTGTTGATGATAAAGGTATGAAAGCATTTGGACAAACTGGTCGATTTGGTGGTTTCTTGAATAAGGATTTAGGTATACAACATGCGGACAATAACATGAAAGCCAATTCTGCAGGAAATCAAATCAGTTATGAATATTTAAATAAAATTAATCCAGATAAACTATTTGTGATTAATCGAACAAAAGATGGCAATGATCAGCATTTACCTAAAGAACTAAATAATAAGGTTATTAAAAATATAAAAGCAATTAAAAATCATAATGTATATCAATTTGAATCTAATGCTTGGTATTTTGGTGAAGGTGGTAATCAACTTACAATAGATCAACTTGAACATATTCAAGACGCCTTTGAAGATAAGAAATAATTGGTTAACAAATTCTATATAAAGAAGCCCAAAGTCACTTTGAAATAAAAGTCATCTTTGGGCTTCTTTGGTATAGGTTTATCACATAATTTAATTTGATTCGTATAAAGCTACAAGTTGTTTGGTATAGGGATGCCTATGATGGCTGAATAGTTGATTGGTAGCAAAATCATCAACGAGCGCCCCATCTTTTATTACAATAATCCGGTGACAAATACGTTGGATTACAGATAAATCATGTGAAATCATGATTAAAGTATATGGGTGTTTACGGTAGTTTGCAGTTAAAATATCTAACATATGCTGTTCTGCGATAACGTCTAAGTTTGAAGTAATTTCATCACAAATTAATACTTTGGGTTTAACTAACAATGTTCGTAGCAAGTTAAATCTTTGTAATTGACCGCCACTTAATTCATTTGGATATTTGCTAAGTAAAGATAACGACAAGTCAAATGATGATGTAGTGTTTTGAATCATTTGATCAATATGCTGAGTCGTATGCTTTTTATAATACAAGAGTGGCTCAGCTAATGATTGCTGAATAGTTAATTTAGGATTGAAACTGTCAGAAGCATGTTGGAATACGGGTAAAATATCATGTGTATCAACATCTATGTAACCAGTTGTTGGCTTAAGTTCGTGTAATAAAAGTGAACTAAGTGTACTCTTACCTGACCCACTTTCACCTAAAATACCAACTATTTCATTATCTTCTATTGTTAAATTGATATGGCTTAATACAGTTTGTTGTTTATGATAATTGAATGAGATATTGTCTAATTTAATCATGATATTCCCTCTTTATATGACTTCTAAAATGAAATAATCGTTGAGCGTATGTTGTCGATTGTTTACTTTCAAAATAAGAACGATTACCACTATCAACAATTTGTCCATTTTGAATTACATCTATTTGATCTGCATATTTAAGAACATGGCTCATATTGTGAGTAACGATTAATAAAGTTTGATGATGGTCCTTAACAATATGTTCAAGTAAATCCATTATTTGTAGACCATTTACCATATCTAATGATGCCACTGGTTCATCTGCAATGATAAGTTTAGGATCAAGCATAAGTACGCTTGCAATGTAAACACGTTCAAGTTGACCACCAGATAATTGAAAACTATAGAGTGTTAAAATCTCTTCGCTTGATAAATTCACCCATGTGAGTGCTTCTTTTACTTTAGTTTTAGCAACTTGTTTTGATACATCAAAATGTGTACGATAAATGGCTATGAGTTGCTTACCTAACTTGGTATGGTCATTAAAACTTTGGGTATAGTTTTGAGAAATATAGCCAATGTCTTTTCCTAAATGATCATCTAATTGTGTCACAGGATGACCATAATATAAGAAATCATCATATTCGATATGAAAATCATGAGGTAATTGATTCAATATAAAACGTATAGCTAAAGTTTTACCTGCCCCACTTTCTCCAATAATTGCATTGATTTGTTGTGTCTTGATAGATAAATCTACATGGTTTAAAAGTGATTGACCTTTTGAATCATTAATGGTGAGCCCTTTAACTTCTATGATATTCAATTTAGTCACCTCTTCCTATTAGTAATCGATCACGGAGTGCATCACCTGTTAAGTTAAAGATTAATATCGTCATAGCAATAACAGACGCAGGTGCAATGATCATAATCGGATGAGAGGTTATAAAGTCACGTCCTGCTTGCAACATTGCACCCCATTCTGGTGATGGTGGTTGTGCACCTAAACCTAAAAATGATAAAGAACTAATGTATAATACAATCTTGCCGAAATCCACAATGATTAATACGAGAATGGATGGCAGTACTTTAGGTAATAAATGCTTAAATAAAATCGTTAATGTAGGTACTTTGAAAAGTTGTGCCATACGAATATATGATTGATGCATTTCTGTATTCACAATTCCTCTTGTCACCCGTGCGTAATTCATCCACTTAATTACTGTAATGGCTATAACTAAGTTCCATATACTTGGATGGAAGAAACTTGCAAGTGCAATCATAATGACAAATTCTGGGATACTTAAACCGATATCAATCATACGCATGATGATTGTGTCTATCCAGCCTTTTTTATAACCAGACAGTAGGCCTAGAGGTACGCCAATAATGACTGTAAATATTAAAGTGAGCACAGTGATAAATAACGTAGAACGTGCTCCTACTACGAGACGAGTGAATAAATCTCTACCATAATCATCTGTACCTAATAAATGTTGTGCACTCATTGGTTCAAATGTTTGAGACAAATGTACTTTTGTAGCAGCATCGTCATTCACAAATAGTTGCATGATAACAATGAATAAAATATATATGAAAAATACATAAAATATCCAATTTGAACGATTGATTTTAATTTTCATGGTGTGTCGCCTCCTTATCATTAAATGATTGAGACGATTTAGGCCATGCTTGCTGCGTTAATCCTTGTTTAGGATCTAAGCAAATACTTAATAAATCCGCACATGTATTAATAATAATCACTAATGTACCAATAAATAATACGATGCCTTGTATCACAGGATAATCTCTAGCACGAATACTATCGACTAAAAACGCGCCTAAACCAGGTATTTCAAATAAATTTTCAATAACCACTGTGCCACCTACTAAACTACCAACAGAAAGACCAATGAGTGGTATAGTTGGCAATAATGCTGGCTTGAGTAGATCGTGTAACAAAATATACTCCTCTGACATCCCTCTTAACCTTGAAGCTTGGACAATTGGACTTTGATATAAATCTAGTAGATTAGATCTAATTAATCTAATGAGATAAGCACACATACCAATACTCATAGTTAGTATAGGTAGAATGTATGAAACCCATTGACCATCACTAGCTGGAGGAAGTAAGTTTAATTTTAAATCAAATATATATAATAGTAGTATACCTATGAAAAATGCAGGTAAACTAACAGATAAAGAGGTAAAAATTCTAATTATGCGATCAATTGGACGATGATAATTAATTGCTGCAAGTATACCTAATGGCACTGAAATGATGACTGACATGATTAATGTTCCTACAGTAATGATTAGTGTAGGAGGTGCATATGTTGTAATCTCTTGGCTAACTGGCTCGTTAGTTTGATAACTAACACCTAAATCTAAATGTAATATTTGGATTATCCAATGCCACCATTGCGCCAATAGCGATTCATTTAGTCCTAATTTATTTTCGGTCGCTTTTATTTGAGCGTTTGATACTTGCGCAGTGTCTAAATGTAATATTTTGTCTACTGGATTACCAGGAGATAATTTCATTAGAATAAACGTAATTGTAGATAAGATAAATAATACTACAATCGTTTGTAGACACTTTGAAATGATTATTTTAATTAAATTCATATGTATCTCTCCATTAGTTGTCCTATAATATGATAGTTAAAATTAAATGCATGACCTAAATTGTAAAACCCAACTCTGTTTAATAGTTTCAGAATTGGGCATTTGACCGTTATATGTTAAGGACGACGAAAATGATTCATATCTTTTTCATGTTCAAATTGTTCATATCGACGCATATCTTTTTCGAGTTGTCTTTTCTTTCTTTCACGTCTCCAATTACGTGTGAAGTACCATAATAAGAAACTGATAATTAAGCTCATAATCGCCATAAAAGCAGCATACCCTAATAAAGGTTGAAATGTAATATCTTGGAAATTAGGAATAAAGAATGCTAATACACCTAATACTACAAAAGAAATAACTGCTGCAATAAACCATCTATGTAAGACTAAAGTACAGAAAACAGTTAAAATGATAACTGCTAATATAGAAATCCATAGAAAATTCGGCATATCAAAAATAGTCATAAATGGATTCTCCTTAATTTTAAATAATACTAACATTATTATACTATTTAATTTACTTTAACTAAACCTACTATAGTAGTATTTCTGAACGATTAATTACTGATTAAGTACAGATTTATGATTGATATGTATCAACTGCGTTTCGAATTTAACTCATGTATAATAAAATTATTGATTACAAACAGGGAGTGAATCATATTGACACAAGGTTTACCAAATAGACAAGATATATCTAGCACTGAAACATGGGATTTAAAGGATTTATTCCAAAATGATAAAGATTTTTACCAAACATTAGATGAGATGATAACATCTTCATTATCTTTTCATGAGCGTTACAATGGTCAATTAACTGAAATTGATACGATTGAACGTGCACTTAAAGATTATGAAGCACTTCTAATACAGATTGATCGATTAGGCAATTATGCAGAATTAAGTTTAAGCGTGGACACAACAGATGAAGCTGCACAGACATTAAATGCTAAATTAAATACATCTTATGGCAAAATCGCAAGTCGATTATCATTTGTAGAATCAGAAATATTAAATTTGAATAATGACACGTTACAACAACTGAAATCTCAAACACAATATCCACATTACATTCAACAATTAATTGTACGCAAACCGTATCAATTAGATCCTAAAGTTGAACAAACATTAGCTAGTCTGTCCCCTACTTTAAATCAACCTTATGATTTATATGGTACAACTAAAATGTTAGATATTGCATTTGAATCATTTAAACATAACAATACAGAGTATCCAATGGATTATGCGACATTTGAAAATGAATATGAGGATCATGCTGACCCTGAATTTAGACAGAAAAGTTTTAAAGCGTTTAGTGATGCAATTAGACGTTATCAACATACAACAGCTGCAACTTATAATATGCAAGTACAACAAGAAAAAATTGAAGCGGATTTAAGAGGATATGATTCAGTTATTGATTATTTATTACAAGAACAAGAAGTGACTCGTGATATGTTTGACAGACAAATTGATGTCATCATGAGTGATTTAGCACCTGTCATGCAAAAATATGCTAAATTACTTCAACGTGTACATGGATTGGACAAAATGCGTTTTGAAGATTTAAAGGTTTCAATTGATCCTAGTTATGAACCGGATATCTCTATTGATGAATCTAAATCTTATATTTATGGTGCACTTGATGTACTTGGCGAAGATTATCATTCTATGATTGAGTCAGCATACCAAAATCGTTGGATAGATTTCGCTCAAAATAAAGGGAAAGATACTGGTGCGTTCTGTGCTAGTCCCTATTTCACACATTCTTATGTCTTTATTTCATGGACAGGGAAAATGGCCGAAACATTTGTCCTGGCACATGAATTAGGACATGCAGGGCATTTTACTTTAGCACAACAAAATCAGAATTTCTTAGAATCTGAAGCTTCGATGTATTTTGTGGAAGCACCATCAACAATGAACGAGATGTTAATGGCAAATTATTTATTTAATCATAGCGAAGATCCACGATTTAAACGTTGGGTCATTGGTTCTATACTTTCTCGTACGTATTATCATAATATGGTGACGCATTTGCTAGAAGCGGCTTACCAACGCGAAGTATATCAGAAAGTAGATAATGGAGAATCATTAACAGCACCAGTGTTAAATGATATTATGCTTAATGTTTATCAACAATTCTTTGGTAATGCAGTTGAAATGACAGATGGTACGGAGTTAACTTGGATGAGACAACCACATTATTATATGGGACTCTATTCTTATACTTATTCCGCGGGCTTAACAATTGGAACGGTCATGTCACAAAAAATAAAAAAAGAAGGACAACCAGCTGTTAATGCTTGGTTAAATACGTTAAAATCAGGCGGTAGTTTATCACCAGTTGCTTTAGCAAAACAAGCAGGTGTTGATATAACAACAGAAGCACCATTGAAAGACACAATTCGATATATATCTGAATTGGTCGATGAAGCCATTGCCCTCACTGATGAAATTGAAGCTAATTCATAAGTAAAACAAATCCCCTAAATGTAGCTAAGAGCTATCATTTAGGGGATTTTTATATCTTTTTGGTCTAACAAATACGAATATGAGTCCGTTACATTTAAATTTGGGTTAAATAGGAAATTTAGCGACCGGCTTCGTAATGTTCACCTGTGAGAAAGTAATATACACTTTCCGCAATATTACTAATATGATCTCCAACACGTTCTAGATTCCTAGCAGCTAGGTGTGCTTGCCCTGCTACAAAAGGATCGTTATCAATTAAATAAGTCGTATTGACAATGTTGATATATAAATCATCGATATCTTGATCTCGTTCAATAATTTCTTTAATTAAAGTAATATCTTCATTTTTAACAGCTGTATTTAAATCTTCAAGCATTAACATAGCTAATTTACCCATAGTCTTTAATCTTGTTAAGACATAATGATCCGTAATTTTTACTCTGAGTCGAATATGAGCGATGTTTGCGGCGTTATCACCCATACGTTCAAAGTCAGTAGAAATCTTTAAAGCTGCCATCATCATGCGTAAGTCTGTTGCAATCGGTTGTTGCTTTGTAATAAGCATGATGACTTTTTCATTAATTTCATAGTCTAAACGATTGATTTCTTTATCTTTTTCAATCGTCTCTCTAGCGAAAGTTCTCTTATCATCACTTAACGACACTAATGCATTTTCAATATTAAAATAAACACGAAGACCTAGTCGACGTAAATCTTTAATTAAGTCTTCTAGTTGGCCTTCGTATTTTTGTCTAATCACTGCCATATATCAACCAAATCGTCCTGAAATGTAATCTTCAGTTTGCTTATCAGCTGGATTTGAGAAAATTTTATCAGTGTCGTCATATTCATTTACATAGCCGTTCAAGAAGAAAGCTGTTTTATCAGAAACACGAGCAGCTTGTTGCATATTATGTGTAACCATGATGATAGAATAGTTTTCTTTTAATTCTTGAACAAGTTCTTCGATTTTCAATGTAGAAATAGGGTCTAATGCTGATGTTGGTTCGTCCATTAAAATTACATCAGGTTCAATTGCTAAACATCTAGCGATACATACACGTTGTTGTTGTCCACCAGATAATCCATACGCATTCATATGCAATCTATCTTTTAATTCATCCCAAATAGCTGCGCCACGTAAAGATTTTTCTACAATTTCATCTAAAATCTTTTTATTTTTTATACCGTGTGTTTTTGGTCCATACGTAATATTATCATATATAGATTTAGGGAATGGGTTTGGTTGTTGGAAGACCATACCTACATTCGTTCTTAATTTTTCTTTAGAATATTTTGCATCATAGATATTTTGATCACGATATAAAATCTTACCTGCAGTTTTTACTGAAGGTACAAGTTCAACCATACGATTTAACGCTTTAATGTAAGTTGACTTACCGCAACCTGATGGTCCGATAATAGCAGTTACATTGTTTTCAAGAATATCTAAATTGATATTTTGAAGTGCATGATTATCACCGTACCACAAGTCTAAATTTTGAGTAGAGTAAACGACCTTACGTTCACTATCAGAAATCGGATCGTGTTTATCTTGTGTAGTGACTATTGTAGATACGCCTTGATTTGAGTTGTCTTTCAATTGATCTAATTTTTTGTTTTCTTCGACTTTTGTATTAGCCATAATATAAAACTCCTTCTAATTAACTAAGTTGATTTAATGTCTACTTAATCGTAAATAACGTTTCCCTGTTTTTAAGACGTCAGCTTAAAATTTCTTACTGAATTTGTTACGGAAGAATATAGCTAGTCCATTCATTAATAATAAGATTACTAATAATACGATAATGCCTGCTGATGCGACATTTTGGAATTCTTCTTGAGGCATTTTTGCCCAGTTATATATTTGAATTGGTAATGCTTGGAATTGATCCATAATTCCGCTTGGTAAACGTAATAGAATCGTAGGAATACCAATTAAGATTAATGGTGCTGTTTCACCTAATGCACGAGATAGCGCTAAGATGAATCCTGTTAAAATACCTGGTAAAGCTGCAGGTAAAACGACTTTATAAATCGTTTGCCATTTGTTAGCACCTAAGCCATAAGATGCTTCTCTTACAGATTTAGGTACAGCACGAATCGCTTCTTGTGCCGCCACGATAATTACCGGTAAGATTAATAAAGACATCGTTAATGCGCCGGCAAGGATAGATTTACCAAGTGATAAAGATTCAACGCCCATACCACGAACGAACAATGTAAGTCCTAATAAACCGAATACGACTGAAGGTACACCTGCTAAGTTTGAAATACAAACCTTAACAAAGTTCGTGAATGGATTTTTACGTGCATACTCTTCAAGATAAATCGCTGTGCCCACACCTAATACGATTGAAATTGGAATAATAGTAATCATTAACCATAATGTACCGACTAATGCACCTTTAACCCCTGCCATTGATGGTGTAGAAGATGAAAAGTTAGTGAAGAATGATGGTGTTAAATGTCCAGCACCTTTGATCAATGTATCAATTAATAGTGCTGCTAATACGATTAAACCGATTAATGTACAGGCTAAAAATATACCTTTGAACACTTTATTTTTAGTCATACGAGTTGAAATATTTTTATCGACTTGCTTTTGATCGATTAATGTTTTGTTATTACCATTTGCTGTATTAGTAGTTGTCGCCATTTTAATACTCCTCTCTGAAACGTTTAGAAATCCATTGTGATAGTAAGTTCATAGCTAATGTGAAAATGAATAGCGTGAAACCTACTGCATAGATACTGTAATAAACGTCTGATCCGAAAGTAGCATCGCCCGTAGCAACCTGAACGATATAACCAGTCATTGTTTGAATAGAACCAGTTAAGTTAAGTGAAGCTGTAGGTGTACTACCTGCTGCAAGAGATACAATCATTGTTTCACCGATAGCTCTCGAAACAGCTAATACGATTGAAGCTAAAATACCTGAAGCCGCTGCTGGTAACACAACTTTAATTGCAACTTCTAATTTAGTAGCACCTAATCCTAATGCACCTTCACGAATCTTATTCGGTACGGATGCCATTGCGTCTTCACTCATACTTGTAATAAGTGGAATAATCATAACACCTACGACTAATCCAGGACTGATTGAGTTGAAACTACCTAATTGTGGAAATACTGATCTTAAAATTGGTGTGACAAAAGTTAAGGCAAAGAAACCAAATACGATAGTAGGAATACCTGCTAAAATTTCTAAAATTGGTTTGATAATACGTCTAACTTTGTCAGTAGCATATTCACTTAAGTAAATAGCAGCACCTAAACCGATTGGCACGGCGAATAATGCAGCAATGATTGTGATTTTTAAAGTCCCTATGATTAATGCCCAAATACCATAAGATGGTTTAGCAGAGAATGGGTTCCAATCTGTAGAGAATAAAAATTCTGTAATTGGTACACGTGTGAAGAACGTAATTGTTTCTGTAAGTAAAGTAAATAAAATCCCTAATGTAACTAAAATTGAAATCGCTGCAATGATAGCCAAAATAATAGGTACGATTTTATCGCTTGTACCACCCTTTTTGGCATTGTTCTTAGCAATCATTTCTCTAATATTTGTTTTTGAAGCCATTTAAAAACCTCTCTCTTCTTAAATCTCCCAATTATAAAAAAAGAGTGGGAATATTTCAGGCTATAGATGAGCTAGACTCATGATTTGTAATATGACTTATAACCTGAAAAGAAAATCAGACAAAGTGGTTATTGAATTAACCACTTTGCATTGATTTTCGTTAGTATTCCCAAACTCTATTATTAATTATTTATCTTCTTTTTTATCAGATTTTTTATCAGAGTCTTTGCTGTTTTTCTTAATGTATTTTTTCAAATCTTTAAGTTCTTCTTTATAGTCTTTCTTAGGAAGTGCTACATACCCAGCATCCTCTGCTGATTTACCTTTATCTTCAAGTGTAAATTTCATGAATTCTTGGAATGCTTTATTTTCTTTTAATGATTTCTCTTTAGCGTAGATGAATAATGGTCTACTTAATGCATAAGAGTTATCTTGAATTGTTTTCTTAGTTGGTTCTGTGTCTTTACCTTTATCGTCTTTGATTTTAACTTCTTTTAACTTATCTTTATTTTGTTGATAGAAGTTATAACCGAAGTAACCGATACCTTCTTTATTCTTTTCAACTGATTGAACGATTACGTTTGTATCAGCATTTTTCTCAGCTTTGATATCACCTTTGTCCATTACTTCTTCAGTAAAGAAGTCGAATGTACCATGTGATTGGTCAGGTGAGAAAGCTTTGATTTTCTTATCTGGCCATTTAGAGTTAACATCTTTCCAAGTTTTAGCTTTGCCAGAGTAAATTTCTTTAAGTTGGTCTTTAGATAATGATTTAACAAAGTCGTTATCTTTGTTTACTGTAACTGTTACACCATCTTGTGCAATTTTGTATTCTTTGTATTTAATGCCTTTATCTTCTAATTTTTTCTTTTCTTCATCTTTAATTGGTCTTGAAGCATTTGAGAAATCTGTTTCACCAGAAATGAATTTCTCGAATCCGCCACCAGTTCCTGAAGTACCAGATGATACTGTAGCGTTAGGATAATCTTTAGCGAATTTTTCGTTTAATTTTTCAATGATTGGACCGACTGTTGATGACCCGTCACCTTTTACTTTTCCACTTACATCTTTACCTTCGCCTGAACCGCCGTTGTTACCGCCACCACAAGCGCCTAAAAGTACTGAAGCTCCTAATACAGTCGTACCGACTAATTGCCACTTTTTCATTGAAACATCCTCCTAATATAAATAACCCAAATGTTATATGTATTTCTTACAGTTCTAATACTAAAGGTTTATTGTTAATTAATAATAGAGCTAATGTAAATGTTTTGTTAAGAATGATAATTGAATTGTAAATGTGCTTCGAACATTGATATAGCAAGGTTTTTAAAGTATGGAATTTTGGAGATTAATGTAAATTTTCAGTTGTTAAAATGAATACATATAAGAATTATGGTTTTGGGGACATAAAGTATTACAAAAATAGCGCTTATTGAAATATTTCATTCAATAAGCGCTATGGTGATATGATTCGACTATACTAATAGAAGAAATGCGTTTTGTATTAAGAATTTTGTTGTTCTTCCATACGAGACCAACCTTTTTTCGTTAAGCTAATTTTACCCGTTTCGATATTAATTATCTTTTGTTTATATAGATGACCAATGGCACGTTTAAATGAACCTTTACTCATATTAAATACTTCTTTAATAGCTTCGGGACTTGATTTATCCCAAAAAGGTAATTCGCCATCATATTCCACAAGTAAATCAAATATGACTTGACCATCATCGTCTAACCTTTCATGAGCTAAAGGTAAAAATGAACCATTAAGTTCACCGCGCTCATTATGACCAATGATACGAACGGTTACTAATTCACCTAATCTTGGCTCTGCTTTACGTTCAGATTCATGAACAAAAATTTTATAACCTTCTGTACTTAATAAGAAACTACCCACTCTTAATACACGATATGGTCTAGCTTCTAACATTTCATTTTGTTTACTATCATCGTTAATTGGTGTGTACATGTTATCAACGATACCTTCACTTGCTAATCGTGCGAACATTTGGTTCTGACTATCAATTCTTAATGTAACAAGTAATTGATCTCCTGCTTCTGGCCATAGTGTTTTAACCTTTGGTAGATCTTCCCATGGTATTAATACTTCTCTTGGAAGACCAACATCGACACGTGCACCATCTCGATCGACTTTAAGTACCTTTGCAAAGTCATATTTGTCTTTTGTAATATCAGGCATATTTTGTGTCGCAAATAATTCGCCTGATCGATTTGGATAAATGAAGAAACTGTATTCTTCACCTTTTTGTAATTCATCTTCTTCATTTACTTCGGATTGATTGAGTTTAACTTGTTCTCCATTGGGTCCTTTTAACATGTATGTTGATCCTTGTAAGCCAGTTACTTCAAGAAATTCTATAGAACCTACGATATCTTTTTCTAGTGCCATTATATTCTCCTTCGAGTCTTTTATTCTTTTATAGTATAACATGAGTCTTGTAATCTATCATTACAAGTTATAGGTGGTCGAAACTATCGTTATAATATGATATAATTCTTCCGTTAGAATAACGATATAAAAAAGGAGCAAATGCATGTTACAAGTAACTGATGTAAGTTTACGTTTTGGTGATCGTAAGCTATTTGAAGATGTAAATATTAAATTTACTGAGGGTAATTGCTATGGATTAATTGGTGCAAATGGTGCAGGTAAATCTACTTTCTTAAAAATTTTATCTGGTGAGTTGGATTCACAAACGGGTCATGTGTCATTAGGTAAAGATGAAAGATTAGCGATTTTAAAACAGGATCACTTCGCATATGAAGATGAACGTGTTCTAGATGTCGTGATCAAAGGTCATGAACGTTTATATGAAGTAATGAAAGAAAAAGATGAAATCTACATGAAACCAGACTTTAGTGATGAAGATGGTATTCGTGCTGCTGAACTTGAAGGCGAATTTGCTGAAATGAATGGATGGAATGCTGAAGCAGATGCAGCTAACCTACTTTCAGGATTAGGTATCGATGCATCATTACAAGACAAGAAAATGTCTGAACTTGAAAATAACCAAAAAGTAAAAGTATTGTTAGCACAAAGTTTATTTGGCGATCCAGACGTACTATTACTAGATGAGCCTACCAATGGTTTGGATATTCCAGCTATTAGTTGGTTAGAAGACTTTTTAATTAACTTTGAAAATACAGTTATTGTAGTATCCCATGACCGTCACTTCTTAAATAATGTGTGTACGCATATTGCTGACTTAGACTTCGGTAAAATTAAAGTTTACGTTGGTAACTATGATTTCTGGTATCAATCAAGTCAATTAGCTCAAAAAATGGCTCAAGAACAAAACAAGAAAAAAGAAGAAAAAATTAAAGAATTACAAGATTTCGTTGCTCGTTTCTCAGCGAATGCTTCTAAATCTAAACAGGCAACAAGTCGTAAGAAACAATTAGAAAAAATTGAATTAGATGATATCCAACCTTCATCCAGACGTTATCCATATGTAAAATTCACACCTGAAAGAGAAATTGGTAATGATTTATTAACTGTACAAAACCTTTCTAAAACTATTGATGGCGAAAAAGTATTAGATAACATTTCATTTACAATGAATCCTAATGATAAAGCCATTTTAATTGGTGATAGTGAGATTGCAAAAACAACATTACTTAAAATCTTAGCTGGTGAAATGGAACCAGATGAAGGATCTTATAAATGGGGTGTAACAACTTCATTAAGTTACTTCCCTAAAGATAATTCTGAATTCTTTGATGGTGTGGATATGAATCTTGTGGACTGGTTACGTCAATATGCGCCAGAAGATGAGCAAACTGAAACATTCTTACGCGGCTTCTTAGGACGTATGTTGTTTAGTGGCGAAGAAGTTAAGAAAAAAGCAAGCGTGTTATCAGGTGGCGAAAAAGTTCGCTGTATGTTAAGTAAAATGATGCTATCAAGTGCTAACGTGTTACTACTAGATGAGCCAACCAACCACTTAGACTTAGAAAGTATCACCGCAGTCAATGATGGTTTGAAATCATTTAAAGGTTCATTGATCTTTACATCATATGACTTTGAATTTATCAATACAATTGCTAACCGTGTGATTGATTTAAATCAATCTGGTGCTGTTTCTAAAGAAATTCCATATGAAGAATACTTAAAAGAAACAGGAGTATTAAAATAGATGACTTCGATTGAGCGTATGAATACATTTTGATGATGTATTTATACGCTTTTTATATACAGATATAATGAACGTTCCCCTACTACATTAGTTATTTATATTAATGACTACACTCGTCTTACCATCCGAGTGCACGAGAGATACTAACCATTAAAATGCTAAGTATCACTTTGAAATTTTCTGTTTATTTCAAAAAATCGCAATTATCGGTTTACAGTCACATGTGGTATATGTATAATAAAAACATATCAATTGAATAAGATTTTGATGAGGCGCATTAAACATGAGTAAATATTAGGCAACTGTCTGCTAACAGCTAATATTGAAAGGGGGCAATGCCGAAACGAATGATAATAGCAGGTATCATTTGTTGGACTTTTTGGTTAAGAGCTAAGAGTTTGTCATTATTTCATAATAATGGAGTGCATCACTTGTACATAAATGTAGAACAAGTCGCATTCCAGACTTGTTCTTTTTTATTGAATGGATGTGTCTCCCTACTAACTGAGGAGGACAAATATTGAATAGAAGTGTTTTGAAATTTGGCGGTTCTTCCGTCAGTGATTTTACTAAAATTAAAAATATAGCAGGTATGCTAAAAAATCGTGTTGAACAAGGTGAACAACTCATTGTGGTAGTTAGTGCAATGGGCAAAACCACGGATCAATTAATGGAGAATGTGTCCACTTTAACATCAACACCAAAAGAGCAAGAACTCGCCCTACTGTTAACTACAGGTGAGCAACAAACCGTTTCATATTTATCAATGGTACTTAATGATATTGGTATTAGCGCTAAAGCAATGACAGGATATCAAGCAGGTATCAAAACCATTGGTCATCATTTAAAAAGTAAAATTGCTGAAATTGACCCATCAACCTTTGAAACAGCTTTTGATACCCACGATGTACTTGTTATAGCTGGATTCCAAGGCATCAATGAGGATCATGAATTAACCACACTAGGACGTGGTGGTTCAGATACAACAGCAGTAGCTTTAGCGACGAGTAATCAGATTCCTTGTGAAATCTACACAGATGTTGATGGTGTATATGCTACAGACCCAAGAGTACTGAGTTATGCCAAACGTTTAGAGTATGTATCATATGAGGAAATGATGGAAATGAGCGCATTAGGTGCTGGCGTACTTGAGACACGTAGCGTAGAGTTGGCTAAAAATTATGATATACCATTATATTTAGGAAGAACGTTATCAAATGTGAAAGGAACATGGATTATGTCTAGAAGTGATTTATTAGAGAAAAAAGCAGTTACTGGGGTTGCATTAGATCAACACATGATGCATGTAACGATCACCTATCCCCTACCAGATAATCAATTATTAACACAACTATTCACAGAGCTAGAAATGGGTTCAGTTAATGTGGATATGATTTCACAAATTGTCAACCACGAAGGACTACAACTATCCTTCAGTATTAAAGATACAGATGCACATCAAATCTCAGCTATTTTAGAACAATTAGCCGTTGATTTTGAAGCTTTGGATTATAAAATTAATGAAGCATATGTCAAAATTTCATTAATCGGATCCGGTATGAGAGATATGTCAGGCGTAGCATCTAAGGCATTTATTACTTTAATCAATGCGAAGATACCTTTTTACCAAACAACCACTTCTGAAATCAGTATTTCTTATGTCATTGATGCTGAAAATGGTGAAAAAGCCGTCGAAGAATTGTACGGTGCATTTGATATATAATTGATTTTAACTTAATTTTTCACAATATTAATAATATTTAAAACGGAGTGACTTAGACATGACAAAATTAGCAGTAGTTGGTGCAACAGGATTAGTTGGAACAAAAATGTTAGAAACTTTAGACCGTAAAGAAATCCCTTTCAATGAATTGGTTCTATTTTCTTCAGCTCGTTCAGCTGGTCAAAAGATCGAATTTAAAGGGAAAACATATACAGTACAAGAACTAACAGATGAAGCAGCAAGTGAACACTTTGATTATGTACTTATGAGTGCTGGTGGCGGTACAAGTGAACATTTCGCCCCACTATTTGAACAAGCGGGCGCTATTGTCATTGATAATTCTAGTCAATGGCGTATGACTGAAGATGTTGATTTAGTTGTACCTGAAGTAAACGAACCACACTTTACAAGAGGAATCATTGCTAATCCAAATTGTTCTACAATTCAGTCTGTCGTACCATTAAAAGTATTACAAGATGCTTTTGGTTTATCAAGAGTAGCTTATACGACATATCAAGCGGTTTCAGGATCTGGTGTTAAGGGTAAGAGAGATTTATCTGAAGGTGCAAATGGTAAAGCACCTGAAGCCTACCCTCATCCAATTTATAATAACGTATTACCACATATTGATGTATTCCTTGAAAATGGTTATACAAAAGAAGAACAAAAAATGATAGATGAAACGCGTAAAATTTTAAATGATAAAGATTTAAAAGTGACTGCAACTTGTGTACGTGTACCAGTTCAAGATAGTCATAGTGTTGAAATGGATGTTACTTTAAATCAAGATACGACTGTTGAGGCAATTCAAGAATTATTTGATAAGGATGATCGTGTTGTTCTTGTTGATAATCCAGCTAAAAATGAATATCCTTTAGCAATTCACTCAACAGGTAAAGACGATGTGTTTGTTGGTCGTATTCGCCGTGATGACACTTTAGATAATACATTCCACGTATGGTGTACATCAGATAACCTACTTAAAGGTGCAGCATTGAATGCCGTTCAAGTTTTAGAACAAGTTTTAAAATTGAAAGGAGTTCTTTAATATGACACACATGTTTGAAGGTGTAGGCGTAGCATTAACAACGCCATTTGTAAATAATGAAGTAGATTATGATGCATTAAGACGACACGTTACATTCTTATTAGAAAATAATGCACAAGCGATTATTGTAAATGGAACTACAGCTGAAAGCCCTACGCTAAACGATGAAGAGAAAGAACATGTTTTAGAAACAGTTGTTAATTTAGTTAACAAACAGGTACCTGTGATTGCAGGTACAGGTACAAACAATACTGAAAAATCTATTCAAGCGTCTGTACGCGCACGTCAACTTGGTGCAGATGCAGTGATGCTTATCACACCTTATTACAATAAAACAAATCAACGTGGTTTAGTTCAACACTTCGAAACAATTGCGAATGCAGTTGAATTACCTGTGGTCTTATATAATGTACCTTCACGTACGAATATGACGATTGAACCAGAAACAGTTGAAACGTTAAGTCAAAATAAATACATTGTAGCGCTTAAAGATGCGACAAATGATTTTGATTATTTTGAAGAGGTTAAAAAACGTGTAAATCAAGATGAATTTGCCATTTATAGTGGTAATGACGATAATGTTGTTGATTTTTATAAACGTGGTGGCAATGGCGTGATTTCAGTAATTGCTAACGTCATTCCAAAAGAATTTCAACACTTATATGATGCTAAACAAGATGGGGACACAATGGCAAAAGCATTTGAACCGATTGGCCGTTTATTAGACGCGTTATCAGTTGATGTTAATCCTATTCCAATTAAAACATTAACTGCTTATGAAGGATTTGGAAGCTATGAATTACGTTTACCTCTTGTACCACTTGAGGAAAATGATCGTCAAACATTAGAGCAAGCTTACGAAACATTTAAAGCAGGTGAAAAATAATGAAAATCTTATTAATTGGCTATGGCGCTATGAACCAGCGTGTTGCAAGATTAGCTGAAGAAAAAGGCCATGAAATTGTCGGTGTTATTGAACCGACTCATAGTGAGTCAACACCCTACCAACAATATCATCATATAGCCGATGCTAAAGAAGCAGATGTAGCAATTGATTTTTCTAATCCTAATTTATTATTACCCCTATTAGATGAATCATTTGAATTGCCATTAGTCGTTGCGACTACTGGTGAAAAAGAGAAAATCACTCAAAAATTAGAATCATTAGGTAAAAAGATGCCAGTATTTTTCAGTGCGAATATGAGTTATGGTGTACATGCGCTTACTAAGATTTTAGAAGCGGCAGTTCCCCTACTACAAGATTTTGATATTGAACTGACAGAAGCACATCATAATAAGAAAGTGGATGCACCTAGTGGTACATTAGTGAAGTTATATGATGTTATAGAAGGTTTACGTGATAAAACAACGCCAGTTTATGATCGTCATGATAAAACTGAGAAGCGTTCACCTGATGAAATTGGTATTCATACCGTTCGTGGTGGTACGATTGTTGGTGAACATGATGTATTATTTGCTGGCACAGATGAAACAATTACGATTTCACATAAAGCACAATCTAAAGATATCTTCGCGAATGGTGCAATTGGTGCAGCTGAAAAGTTAATCAACAAGGAAAACGGTTTTTATACGTTTGATAATTTATAAAATATAACTAAAGGAGCAAAATTATGGTACAACATTTATCAGCACAAGAAATTATTCAATATATTAGTGATGCAAAAAAATCAACACCTTTAAAAGTTTATGTCAATGGTACATTTGATGGGGTCAACTTCCCTGAATCATTCAAAGTGTTTGGATCAGAACATTCTAAAGTTATCTTTTGTGAAGCAGATGACTGGAAACCATTTTATGAGACATATCAAAATAAATTTGAAGATGTAGAAATTGAAATGGACCGACGCAACTCAGCAATTCCTTTAAAAGATTTAACAAATACGAATGCACGTATCGAACCAGGTGCTTTCATTCGTGAACAAGCTATCATCGAAGATGGCGCAGTTGTAATGATGGGTGCAACAATTAATATTGGCGCAGTTGTTGGCGAAGGAACGATGGTAGATATGAATGCGACTTTAGGCGGTCGTGCTACGACTGGTAAAAATGTACATGTTGGTGCTGGATCAGTATTAGCTGGTGTCATCGAGCCACCTAGTGCGTCACCTGTTGTCATTGAAGATAATGTGTTAATTGGCGCCAATGCAGTTATTTTAGAAGGTGTTCGAGTTGGCGAAGGTGCAATTGTGGCAGCTGGCGCTATTGTGACACAAGATGTACCTGCAGGCGCAGTTGTTGCTGGAACACCTGCTAAAGTGATCAAACAAACATATGAAGTAGAAGATTCTAAACGTGAAATTGTATCAGCATTACGCAAATTAAATGATTAATTTATAATAATTACAAGTCAGTTGAAACAAAGGAGTGGCCTATGTTTTGAACTTGAACGTGAGTATGCTTAACGCTCTAACGTTCAAATGATTACATCGCCCCTCCTCATTGTTTCGACTTTTTATTATCATGATACTTAAAAGTATATTTTGGGATTATTACAATGAAAGGAATGATAATGATGAATGAATTAGAATTTGTAACAACACACCGTCGACATTTACATCAACATCCTGAATTAAGTTTACATGAATATGAAACTACACAGTACATCACGGATTTCTTAACAGAATTAGATGTTCCATTTGAACGTCCATTGGAAACAGGTGCAATTGCATATCTTGAAGGTAATAGTCAGCATACTATCGCTTATAGAGCAGATATAGATGCATTACCTATTTTTGAAGAAAATGATGTAGATTTTCGTAGTCAAAATGATAACGTGATGCATGCATGTGGTCATGATGGTCATACGACGGCATTGATGCTATTTGTAAAACGATGTAAAGCAATGGCAGATAAAGGTACGCTTCCTCACAATATTGTATTTATATTTCAACCTGCAGAAGAAACAGGTGGTGGCGCGCATCGTCTTATAAAAGCCAAAGCTTTTGAAAATTACCCTATTGAAGCTGTATTTGGAATTCACGTTAATCCTTTTTCTGACGAAGGCACAGTTGTCATTAGAGACGAAGAAATTACTGCAAGTGCGACAGAGTACCGATTCTATTTAACAGGACTATCTAGTCATGTTGCTGATAAAGAACAAGGTCATTCATGTGGAGAAGCATTACAACATGTCTTAACACAAGTGGGACAAATACAACAATTTCATTTGAATGGATTAAAACGAAATATTGTACATATGGGTCATTTTGAAGCTGGTGAAGCTATCAATACAGTACCAAGTAATGGCTATTTAGAAGGAACAATCCGTACATATGACGTCGATGATTTAACTATTGTAAAAAATCAAATGCAAAAAATTGCTGAAAGTGTCTCTTTGTTATTTAATGTGACATGTGAAGTGAAATTTGAGGAAGGCTATCCACCTACAATGAATAGTCCGAAATTACGTGAACCTGTTGAACAAGCACTTAACAATGCTAATCTAGAAGTCATCGACAAACCTACACCTTTCTTATTCGGCGAAGACTTTAGTTTTTATGGTCAATTATTAGCACCTGCTTATTTTGTATTCGTTGGCACTCGAAATAAAGAAAAAGGTTATGTGACAGGATTACATACGTCTCATCTGAATTTTGATGAAAAGGTATTAATAGATGTAGCTAATTATTATGAACAATTATTATTAAATTATAAAGAGGTGTAAGCATTGACAGCAATTTGGTCAGTCGATACAGAAGCATTTTATAGCAATGCTAAGAAAGTGAAAAATCAACAACCCATTATGGCTGTTGTTAAAAATAACGCCTACCACTATGGTTTAGAATTTGCGGTTAAACAATTTTTACGTGCAGGTATCAATACATTTAGTACGACGTCACTTAAAGAAGCAGTTCGAGTGCGTGAATTAGCACCAGACGCAACTGTATTTCTAATGAATGCGGTATATGATTTTGATACGGTTCGTGATTATCATATTCATATGACCTTACCTTCTTTAAATTATTATTATGAGCATAAAGCAGATTTACGAGATATTCATGTACACTTAGAGTTTGAAAATTTACTACATCGTTCTGGTTTTAAAACATTGGAAGAGATTCAACAGGTGTTACAAGATCATCAACAGAATAAAAATTCTGAACGCATGATTATTTCTGGCTTATGGACACATTTTGGTTATGCTGATGAATTTGGTGTGCCTGAATATGATGAAGAACGTTCAGCATGGTTGAATGTTTTACATACATTATTAAATGAAGGGTATCAATTCGACTATATACATTCTCAAAATAGTGCAAGTTATTATCGAGAAGGACAAGTCGTTCTTCCCCACCATACACATGCTAGAGTGGGTATCGCTTTATATGGTTCACGACCCTATAGTGATTTGGATGAATCAACCATCCAACAAGCATTGACTGTAAAGGCTAACGTCATTCAAATTAGAGAAGTTCAAAATGGTGACTATTGTGGCTATAGTTGGGCTTTTGAAACACAACACGATAATACTAAGCTTGCTGTAGTAGATGTTGGTTATGGTGACGGTATATTAAGAACAAGAGCGCAACATGAAGCACTAATTAATGGCAAGCGCTACCCTATTCGAGCATTAATGATGAGCCATATGTTTGTAGAAGTTGATGAACACGTACATGCACAAGATCAAGTTGTATTATATAATGAAAGTATGCGCATTGATGAATATACCTTTAAGGGTGTGGGAGCAAATTCAGAACAACTGAGCGCTATGAATCACGATTCTCTTATAAAGGAGTATAGATAAAGATGACAGTAGAATATAACGAATACGGCGAATTAACAATGGGAGGTACAAGTCTTAAAACAGTTGCACAAAGCTTTGGTACCCCAACCATTGTTTATGATGAAGAACAAATTCGAAATCAAATGCGTCGTTATCATAAAGCATTTCAACAAAGTGGATTAAAATATAATATTTCATATGCCTCTAAAGCATTTACATGTATACAAATGGTTAAATTAGTCCAAGAAGAAGACTTACAACTCGATGTTGTATCTGAAGGAGAATTGTATACTGCATTAGAAGCTGGCTTTGACCCAAGTCGTATACACTTCCATGGTAACAATAAAACGAAGCATGAAATTAGATATGCCTTAGACAATCATATCGGATATTTTGTCATAGATTCTTTAGAAGAAATCGATTTAATCGATCGATATGCTAGTGAAACGGTACAAGTAGTATTAAGAGTTAATCCAGGTGTAGAAGCACATACACATGAATTTATCCAAACTGGACAAGAGGATAGTAAATTTGGATTGTCGATACGTTATGGCTTAGCCAATGAAGCAGTTGATAAAATCAAACAAGCTAAACATCTTAACTTAAAAGGTGTACATATTCATATTGGATCTCAAATTGAAGGTACAGAAGCATTTATTGAAACTGCAAAAATAGTTATGAATTGGTTAAATGATCAACAAATTCAAGTTGATTTACTTAATCTTGGTGGTGGCTTTGGCATTAAATATGTTGAGGGAGATGTTAGCTTCCCTATTGAAAGCGGCATTGCTGAAATCACTGATGCAATCAAAAATGAAGCGAATCAGTTAAATATGGAAACACCTGAAATAGGTATTGAACCAGGTCGTTCTATTGTTGGCGAAGCTGGAATCACATTGTACGAAGTAGGTACGATTAAAGAGATACCGGAAATTAATAAATACGTATCTATCGATGGTGGTATGAGTGATCATATTAGAACAGCACTATATGATGCTAAGTATCAAGCTTTATTAGTAAATCGACACGAAGAAGCGAATGATACAGTAACTATTGCGGGTAAATTATGTGAATCTGGTGATATTATCATTAAGAATGCAAAATTACCAAGTTCTGTACAACGTGGCGACTATTTAGCGATATTATCAACAGGTGCATATCATTATTCTATGGCATCTAATTATAATCAAATGCAAAAACCATCAGTATTCTTTATTAAAGATGGAAAAGCACGTGAAGTGATTAAACGTCAATCATTAAGACAACTCATTATTAATGATACTAAATAATTATAGTTAACTTTAATCGGCATTTCATAAGGCTATAACAATTAGTTTGTTGAAACTAGTTGCTATAGCCTTTTTCTAGATATTGAGAGATATGATGGCTAAATGATTTTCGAGAAGTTAAACATAAAAAACGTTACTTAACACCAGAAAGTGAAAGTAACGTTTTTTATGACGATCAAATAAGTATCCCTTATATTCACAAAGCATATTGAATGAACAACAAAAAAACACCTTACATCTTGGTAAGGTGTTAGTTAATAAAGTCAATTAATTACAATCTATTTATTATAGTTTTACAACGTTCGCAGCTTGTGGTCCGCGGTCGCCTTCAACTACTTCAAATTCAACTGATTGACCTTCTTCTAATGATTTGTAACCATCTTGGTTAATTGCTGAGAAATGTACGAATACGTCGTTTTCTCCTTCAACTTCGATGAAGCCGAATCCTTTTTCAGCGTTAAACCATTTAACTGTACCTTGTTTCATAATCTGAAACCTCCAAGACTAAAATTCATTCAATATGCGTTATTCGCATATTACAAAAAATACATGACCTAATTACTCATAACGATAATAGCAAATATTTTTTGCAATATGGAATAAAACTATTGCTTACTTGATATTATAATTTATATAATGCAAAATTGCAATACAATTATAGGAAATTATCATTTAAACTATTTTTGGAAGATTATAATAAACTTCATTATTTTTTAAAACAATAAAACTATAAAATATTTGCAAATCCTCATCACAATCTTCACAAAAATTCAAATCACAATTATTGTAAAATGCGTACATGTTATATTTTCCCATCACACAGTTATCGTAATAATCGTTGCAATCTTTGATTAATTTACAGTAAGCATCTAACATGTCTTCATATGTAGAAAACTCAGATTGTTTCACAATCTTTTCTGGCCAATCTTCAAACAACCACCAACCTTCATAGTCAGCTCTAATTTTTGCAACCGTCCACATATGTATCCCCTTCTTCTTAAAATTCTATACTGATAATTTTAACTGGTTGTATATCAAAATCAAGTTAGAAGACTCATACTTTTGACTGATAGACGATATAGCAATTATTAGTTTTTTTACGTCTTTATCCTTATAATAGTGATATGAGGTGATAATAATGGAACGTAAACATATACAAGTATTTGGCACAGTACAAGGTGTCGGTTTTAGATTTTACACTCAAAGATTAGGCAATCAACATCACGTTGTAGGTACAGTGCAAAATGTTGAAGACTATGTTGATATATATGCTCAAGGAGAAAAAGAAAATTTAGAAGCATTTATCAATAGCGTTATTGCAGGTGCTTCTCCTGCCTCACATGTAACTAACTATCAAGTAGAAGATTTAGATATAGACGAAACATTAACTGAATTCAAAACAATTTAAATAAATACAAAAAAAGGAAGATGGCAGTTGAGATATAATATTTCAAGAGTTTTGGGGGCGATGGTAGGTATACCGGTAGCGATAATTGCTTGGATGGTTAGTATCTTTGGATTTGATCTGTCATTTATCGTTGACGGGGTCATTGGTTTGGGTGGATTTGTCTTATCGTACTTCCCTACTCAACGTTTGACTTCGCGTAAATATCTAAATGAAATAGGTTTAACTAGAAGAGAATATAGATATGTTAGAAGTCAATTAAACCAAGCACAATCCAAAATACGTTTGATTTTAAAATCATTTATCAATATTCGTTCTATTAAAGATTTCAGACAGGTCAACGATATCTATAGAATCTCTCGCTCGATTTATATGAGTGTGAGACAACGTCCAGGTATGTTTTTTAAAGTAGAAGGATTCTTTTATTCGCATATTGATAATGCCTTGAATTTAGTAGATTCATATACGAGATTAACTAAAATGCCTAGAAAGTCTCCCGAAGAAAAGCAGAAATTAGAACAAACAAGAATTACATTAGATGAAGTAAAACGAACATTAGTAGCGGATTTAAAACAACTGAATGAAGACGATTATGAACGATTAGATGTTGAAATGGAATTAAATAAAATAGAACAACAGCGTCGAAAAAAATTATAAAGATAAGGAGCGTAAATGGACATGGCAAATGAACAAGAACGTACCCCATCACACCCTCTTGATCAATATATCAATCATCAATCTGAGCAACCTAATACGATTGTAGAAGATTTTGAACATCAATTTACTGAAGCTGATCAAAAAAGGATTAATGAGATTAGTGAACAAATTAAGCCACTTGATCACGATGGTCTATTATCTTTTGGTACAAACTTACAACAAAATATGTCGCAGTTTTCACATCAAATGTTGGACGATGTACAGTCAAAAGATATGGGTCCTGTTGGTGATTCATTAAACCAATTGATGAGTAAATTAAAATCTGTGAACCCTAATGACTTAGACCCTAGTAAACAATCTAGACTAAAACGTCTTTTTAGAAGAACGAAATCTTCAATTAATGAGATTTTCTCTAGAATGCAATCAGTGAGTTCACAGATTGATCGAATCACCATTCAATTGGAAAAGCATAAAGGTAACTTAACGAAGGATATAGATTTATTAGATGGCTTGTATGATCAAAATAAGCGATATTTTGATGATGTGACGCTTTATATTGCAGCAGCACAACGAAAAAAGCTAGATATTCAACAACATACTATTCCAGAGTTACAAAAGAAAGCTGAAACATCAGGCAATCAGATGGATATTCAAGCAGTCGCAGATATGGAGCAATTTGTGGATCGCTTAGAAAAAAGAATCTATGATTTACAACTTTCAAGACAAATTGCCATTCAAACTGCACCACAAATACGAATGATTCAAAATGTAAATCAGGCATTAGCTGAAAAAATTCAGAGCTCAATACTAACAAGTATTCCATTATGGAAAAATCAAATGGCTATTGCACTGACATTGATGCGTCAACGGAATGCAGTTTCAGCGCAACGTGCAGTCACTGATACAACGAATGATTTATTAACTCAAAACGCATCGATGTTGAAACAAAATGCGATTGAAACGGCAACTGAGAACGAACGCGGTGTTGTCGATATTGAAACATTGAAACAAACACAAAGTGATATTATTGATACTATTGAACAAACATTACAAATTCAACATGAAGGTCGTCAAAAACGACAAGCTGCAGAAAAAGAATTGTCAGGTCTTGAAAATGATTTGAAACAACATTTATTATCAATGCGAAAAGAACCTTAAAAAGCTTCCCTATTTAATTTTAGGGAAGCTTTTTTAATATCTATTCTTTTTGATAAACGATAGGTTGTTGTTTGATAAAAATACTAATAATATATGCAATAATAGTAGTCATTACAGCAATTGGGAACCATTCTAATGAATAATCTTTAAGCCATAGATGGTCCATAAAGCTCAATTTTAACCATCCTTGTGTATGAATCACACTCAAGATAGATACAATTGCAACTACAATAACAGTGATTTGCTGTGTAATAGGTTTTGTTGGAATGAATCTAGCTATCAAGATGAGTAACACTACTGTGATTGCCACAGGATAGATGACGCTAAGCACAGGTTGCGACATTGTAATGACAGCATTCAGACCTTGATTTGCAATGATAAAACTAATAATAGTAAAGAAAATTACAAATGCTTTATATGAAATTTTAGGTATGATTCTATGGAAATACTCACTTACAGCAACTATTAAACCACATGCTGTTGTTAGACAAGCTAAAGCTACTATAATACCTAATAAATACTTACCGAAAGTTCCGAAACCAGTAGATGCCATTGTCGTTAATAAAAATGTACCTACGTTTTGGTCTTTAGCAGCAAGTGATTTTAACTTTGCATCAGAAATATCAATATGATTTCCGATAAATCCTAACGAAATATAGATAAAGATTAATGCGACAGCTGCGATTAAACCTGCCATTAAGGTTTGCTTAAATATCTTATCAGCATGATTGACACCTGTTGCTTTAATCGCATTCACTACAATCATTGAAAATGCAATCGCAGCAATCGCATCCATTGTTAAGTAACCTTGTGTAAATCCTTGAGAAAAACTACCTATATTACTGTTGAAAAGTTCTGTATTACCATGACTTGATGAATGGTCACTAAAATCAATAAACCCTTTAACAATCATTGCTAAAATAGTGATCAGTAATAGTGGCGTAAGTAAGGAGCCGATACGATCGACCATTTTATTTGGGTTAATGCATAAATATAATACGATAATAAAGTATATAAGTGTAAATATAAATAAAGCCAGATTGCCATTGTTATGCGCTATCGGTGTGACAGTCATTTCAAATGATGTTGATGCTGTACGAGGTATAGCAAATAAAGGTCCAATAGTTAAATAAATCACTATTAAAAATATTATCGAAAAAACTGGTGATATTTTATTAAATGCACCAATATAACCTTGTTTATCAAGTGCACCAACGACAACACCAAGTAATGGCAGTCCAATACCAGTTAGTGCAAATGCGAGAATCGCAGGCCAGAAAAAGTGTCCACTATCTAAACCTAAGTTCGTTGGGAAGATTAAATTACCTGCACCAAAGAACATAGCAAAAAGTGTGAACCCTACAATCCATGTATTCTTGTTCATAATGCTGCTCCTTTGTCCTTAAATATGCAACATTAAACATTCTAGCATAGATATAATTCATAAGTCTATATAATTTCAGAAAATTTAAAAACTTAGTTAATTTAAATTTATCAAATAGACATATTTTTAAAAAGATTTAAGCAATAGTTTTTTCAATAATGGTGATAGTAAACTTGGTAAATGTTCAACACCTTCAACAAATATTGAATATTGACCATAAATATTATGAATCGTCTGCTCTATATCTTCAGTAATTGGATCCTGACTCAAGAATACATTGAAGACTTCAATACCAAATTTACGCGCATTTTCAACAGCTTCGTACGTATCTATGATGCCATCTTGACTATAATTATATGCAGAAGGCTCTCCATCAGAAAAGACAATGAGAAATCGTTGATGATGACTGCGACGAATTAATCTATCGCTCGCGATTCGAATGGCAACCCCATCACGGTTATCGTCTTGTGGTTCGAGGGCCATTATTCGAGGGCCATCTTTCTTCAATGTTGAATAGTCGTAATGAATGATTTCATCTATAATATTAGGTTGCTTCGTATCATCTGAATCAAAGGCATCTTCGTTAAAGGCCAATATTTCATGTTTTACGTTTAATTCTTTTAACGTCTCGTGGAAGAGTACGACACCTTTAATCGTTTCGTCCATTTTATCATGCATACTAGCTGAAGCATCGATTAATAATGTGAATGTTGCATCAAATGATTGGCTTAAATCTTGTTTTTTATAGAACAATTTATATTGATCATCTATAAACCAATTAATTAAATTTTTCTGTAATCTGCCTTTAGTTAGATTATGTCTTTCATCTTGATGTTCACGTTCGATTGTCTTTTTAATAATTTGGATTAAATCTTTAATTTCAAATTGCACATCATTTTTAACATCTTCATAAGCCTGGATGTATTCAGGTAAAATGTCAGGGACTTTCCATTTAATATCAACATTTTGATTAATGCCATCTAATGCGAAAGCACTATTTTGACCAATAAAGCCTCCTTCTTCGCGATCAAGCGTGTTTTGAGACCCCTTACCTTTTTTAGTCATCATATCGGTCATGTCATCAGATGAGTCCCCTTCTCTAGCTGTATCATTGTCAGCCATTACTTCACTGTTTTCACCCTCATGTAGTTCCATTTCGAGATAAGCGCCACCTTCAGAAGAACTATCAGCAGCTTTGGTTTCTGCTTCGGCTGTCACAGCATCATTTTCCTCTTGTGACTGATCTTTACCATCTGTATTAGCAGCATCTGTTCGCTTTAAGTCTTCAAACAGGTCTTGTTGAATGTCTTTATATAGATTTTTGGGGATATAATAATATTCATTTAACATATCTTCTTTTAATAAATCATCTACTTGATATAATATACGTTCAGCTAAAAACATATTGTCTTCAGAATTTTGATTTTGAAAGAAGTTAGGCAAATATTGATACATATTGACTAAGACGTCATCAAATTTTGGATGTATGGATGGAACATCATAGAAGTTTTGATTAATAAAAGCATGTTCTAAATATAAAAATAATAAATCTGTGTATAGTGTTTTCGTTTTATAAACATTAATTTGTGATTCAGTAAATGTAAGTCTGGTATTTAAACGTAAATCTATATACTTTGTAGTGCTTGGACGTTGTATTTTAATTTCATTAAATATACGTATATCTTCTAATAATTTAAATAGTTGTTGGAAAAATTTAGGATGTTTAAACTCGTTATTGTGTAACACCTCATTAACGATACCTACATCCATCATTCGATAACCATAGGCCGCTAACATAACATCTGTTTTGAGGCCAGCAGCTTCAACTTCTTTTGGACGGTGGGACCAAAACCAACTTGTAATAAGAGTATTACTAAATGGATTGTAAAAAGGGAATTTTTGAATTTTAACTTGTGTTTGCTCGTTTTTTAAAAGTAAACGAGCTAAGTCTTGTAACATCATCACTTGTTTAGCATCTAACTGTTCGTCGTTAAATTTAATGAAACGGTCGCTCATGATTTATCCCTCTCTAAAAGTTAAGTTCAATTGCATTTATGATGGCTTGTTGTTCTCGTTCATCCTCAAGTTTATCTATAATTGTACGTTTAATCGCACGTTCGATAGGCATTACAGTTGCTAAGTCACTTAAATCAATCAGTGCACGTATACTTGCTGCTTCTTCAGAAATTTGACCTTGTTTGGTCATTGTACGTAAATCTTCGTTGAATTTAATGATTTTTTGGATAGTTGCATCATCTTGTAAACGACTTTGTTCTTTAATAACGTGACTTAAAATATCTCCATCGATATAATCCACTTGTATCACAACAAATCGGTTTTTAAGTGCCTCGTTCATAGGTAGCGTACCTACATAGCCTTCATTGATAGCGGCAATCACGTTAAAGCCAGGCTTTGCTTGAATAACTTCACCTGTAAAGGGATTAGTTATACGTCGACGGTAATCTAACACACCATTTAAGATAGGTAATGTTTCCGGCTTAGCCATATTGATTTCATCAATATATAAGATATGTCCTTCTTTCATGGCTTTAATAACAGGTCCATCAATAAAAACGATTTCTTGATGCCCTTGTTCATTCGTTTTGATTGTTTTAAATCCTAATAGACTTTCTGCATCTAAATCAACTGAACAGTTAACTTGATACATTGGTGTATTTACAACTTCACTTAATGTTTCTGCGAGTTTAGTTTTCCCAGAACCTGTTGGTCCTTTTAATAAAATATTCTTATTTAAATCAAATAATGCTTTCGCATCATTAAAAACTGAAACGTCAGCATTTTTATATTGTGCTTGTACCATAAATCATATGCTCCTTTTTTATCTATATGAAAAAGACTAAGACATGTGGGTTTGGATTTCCAATTGTCTTAGTCTTGTTGACTATTGTCTTTATATACTTGTTTGACAGTCTAAACTGATTGAAACGATTTTAAACTTCTTTAAAGTATGTTTTGTAATAGCCACCAACTAAACCTGAATTATCGATGATTTGATAATATTCTTCAGTTTCATTAATGACATCATATTGTTCACCAACAGTAAGCATATCAGATACAGTGAACTTCTTCGCATCTGTATTTGTCACTTCTACTTTTTTAATTGGTGTACGTTCTTTCCATGTTTCGTGTAACATTTTATTTCCCTACCTCTATGATTATTTTAATAATTTTATTTTTCTAGTGTATAAATGAATGAAATACCACTGTTTTCAGTTATTCGCAGTGAATCAGAATCATCTTGTTCTAATGTTTGATATGGTATACCTATATCATCTAATGTTTGCTTAGCGTTTTCAAATTCCGACTTATTTTGAGTGGAAAATTCTATTTGTTCAACCATACCTACATCTTCATTATTGATTTCTGTCTCTGCTTCATATAGATGCAGTTCACCACCAAGGCCACCTTCTCCAATTTTAAATACTTGGATAGCTTGTGTTGATTCTTCAGAGGGATGATATTCTGCAAATATATTTAATCCAAATACATTTGTAAGGATAGATGCTGTGATTGGCAATTCATTTACCTTAAGAATCACAGGGCCTAAACCTTGAATTTGATGTAGCGGATTGACAGTACTTTCAAATGATGGCATGCCTAATGGAACGCCTGTATTATGTTCGTTTGAATAGATATCAAATAATTGTTGATTATGATCCTTGAAGTTAAAATGCTTATTACCATTGAGTTCAGTAATTGAGCTATAAGATATTTGATGATTTGTGAAAATAGATTGATATTCATCTAGACCAGAATCGGATGGTGTTTTTAAACCAACGCTATCGATATGTAAGTTTTGATAATTGTTATTAGGTACTTCCACAAAATGTATGCGCGTACCTGGGCTTAAATTAGCATCACCAAATCTTAAAGCATGTTCACCTTTTTCAGATGAATTAAAACCTAATATATTTTCAAATAAATCTTTAGTTTTAGATAGGTCACTTGTACCTAACGTGACACTTCTAAGTCCGCTCATATACTGACACCCCTAATCATTTATCGTTACAATATTATTATAACGTATTTTCACGATGATTTATATGATGAACTATTGTGATGATTTGCTGTTTAAAATAGTAGAATTATAAATTGTTTTTAGTTTGAATGTAATTCATTTTTCAAAATTAAGCTAAAATACATTTTGGTATTGTTGCAAAAGTGTATTAAAATATAAGTATAGAGATTAGATAAGGAGGCATACACATGTCTACGATGTGGATTATATTTGCAATTACTGTTTTAATAGCTGTCTATTCAGGCATACAAGTTTTTACGAATTTGCAAAATAAGCAAAAGCCAAGTTTTAAATATTTCTTAATTGCATTTATTGTATGTATTATTTTAGCAATTATAGAGATTATCGTCTTATACTAAAATATTATTTTATAGTTTTAGATATTTAACATGGATAAAGCCAGTAAATGAGTTTTTAAAGACCCGTTTACTGGCTTTTTTCTGATTATTCATGCTAGATTTTACAAATATTCTGTTTTAAAAAATAAATAATACAATCCTAAAGTGAAAATGAAGATATAAATAGCAATCCATAAACTAATGAATAAAAAATGGAATGTGATCAGTTGGTTTAGAGAATACTGGTATATTTGAATGAAGTCACCTACTGGTGGTATGAGCCATAATATATATTTTGTAGCTGGTACGCTTAGAATGATGGTGTGTCGCATTATAGATAATAGAATGATTAGAATCAATAATAGCCAACTGTACTTTCTCGACATGACATTTTGAATACAAATAAAGGTACCGATTAACACACCAAAAATGACAACAATAACATGTAAATATAATGCCAGAGTCAAATGTATGATAGACATTTTTTCTGAAAATCGATTGAATAGAATTGGATAAAGTATTGAAAAAATGATTAAAGGTAGTAATGTCATAATGCTAAAATATAACTTATGTGTCAGATATTTGAGTTTAGAGTTAAATTGTATAAATAATAACTGTCGTTCTTTATTATTTTCTAATTGATATATATTAATCGTTAACCATGCTGATACAGCTAATAACACAATAGTTGATGATGCATAGCTTGATAAAATAGATTGCCCACTATAAACATAAAGCATAGCTATCCAAATCATATAAACGATATAGGGAGGTATAAATGTGTATGATCTTATTAATTTTTTGAATTGATAAGCTGTAAAACGCATTAATCACCCTCCTCGTTAATAACGGAATCAATAGTTACGTTCTTATGAATTAACTTTTTTAAAACGACATTGGTCTCTTTTGCAGGTACTTTTAATTTAATGTAATTAGTATTATTAGTATTTTTTAAAATAGTAGTGTCATGTTTCATTTTGAAGTGGTAGATTAAATCTTCTTTATTTTCTATATTATCTATGTTAAAACTAATTATTTTGTATTTTGACATCGTAGTTGTTATTTCTTTTAATTCTTGGCTTTCGAGATCAAATGTATGAGTGATGATGTGATGATAAATAAGCGAATCATGAGCAGTTAATATGATCGTTGCTTTATTTTTTAATAACTTAAGTTGTGACAGTAAATAAGCTAAAGATGACTCATCAAGTCCATTAAATGGTTCATCTAATAAGTATATATCTGCTTTTGATGCTAGACATTGAATAAGATTTACCTTTTGTTGTGTTCCTTTTGAACAATTTTTTAATCTATGTGAGAGAAATGGTTCAAGATGCATATTTGAAATCATATTATTTAAATATTGATCATTGATATGTAAATGATTGAGATGTCGAATAAATGATAGATATTCTCTTACAGTTAAATTTAAATCATTTGGAAGATAATCAGGTGCATAACTGATACGGCCGTTAACTTTAATATTGCCTTTGCTAGGACTGATAAGCTGTGCAAGTAATTGTAATGTGATTGTTTTGCCTGAACCATTATGCCCTTGTATATGAGTCATACTATGCTTTGGAATGGTTATCGATAGATCATTTATAATTTCTTTATGATTGATTGATTTTGATATGTGATTTGCAACAATTGCCTCAGTTGTCATCAATGCACCCCCATTTAAAATGATTGTTAGCTTAATCTTTAAAGTAAGCGTATCATTCATTTTCGTAAAATCATATACTACCTAAGTATTAATTAATACATAAAGAACCAACGGTGATTCATTTCACCGTTGGTTCTTTAGTTATATTCAAATTTAGTCTTTTGAATTAAGATTCTAATAATAAATCTTCAGGATTTTCAATTAAGTCTTTGATTGTTTTTAAGAATCCTACTGCTTCTTTACCATCAATAATTCTGTGATCATAGCTTAATGCGATGTACATCATTGGACGGTTTTCGATAGTATCTTTGTCAATTGCAATTGGACGAGTAATGATTGAGTGCATACCTAAGATAGCAGCTTGACTACCATTGATAATTGGTGTACTCATCATTGAACCGAAGATACCACCATTTGTAATTGTGAATGAACCGTTAACCATGTCATCTAAGCCTAATTTTTTGTCGCGAGCTTTGACAGCTAGATTAGCGATTTCTTGTTCGATTTCAGCAAAGTTTTTCTTATCGCAATCTCTTACGAATGGTACTAATAAACCGTCATCAGTAGATACAGCGATACCGATATCATAGTATTGTTTAGTAATCATGTCTTCGCCATCAATTTCAGCGTTAACTTCTGGATATTTTTTAAGTGCAGCTACTGCAGCTTTTGTGAAGAATGACATGAAACCTAATTTAGTACCATCATGGTCTTTGATGAATTGTTCTTTTTTACGTTTACGTAAATCCATAACATTTGTCATATCAACTTCATTGAAAGTTGTTAACATTGCTGTGTTATTAGATACTTCTAATAATTTTTTAGCAGCAGTTTTCTTTCTGCGTGACATTTTTTCACGAATAACTGGTTTAGATGGTTTGTCACTAGATTTTTTAGCTTCATTACCAGAAGGTTTGTTATCATTTTGAGATGATTGTTGAGCTTGGTTTTGACTGTTGTTTACATCTTCTTTTCTAACAACGTCATTAGATTTTCCAGCAACTTCACTTAAGTCAACACCGTTAGCGCGAGCATGACGGCGTGCTGAAGGTGTTGCTTTCACACGTTGGTTATTAGCTGAATCATCTTGTGATTGATCAGATGATTGATTATCGTTTGATGGTTGAGAAGTCTCTTTAGATTGTTGATCGTCTTTATTAGTTTCATCATTACTTTGTGGAGTTTGATTATCTGATGAACCACTTGATGCATTACCACTACCTTCACCAACAACTGCGATAGCTTGACCTACTTCAACTGTATCGCCTTCGTTAGCAAGTTGTTCTGATAAGACACCTGCTTCTTCTGACACAACTTCTACGTTTACTTTATCTGTTTCTAATTCAAGAATAGCTTCACCTTTATCTACGCTATCCCCAACATTTTTTAACCACTCTGCAATGGTACCTTCTGTAATTGATTCTGCTAATTCTGGAACTTTAACCTCTGGCATTTTGAATTTCCCCCTATTTATTTAGTAATGCTACTTTCAATAATATTATTTTGAACAAGTTTATGGATTTCTCCATCACCTTCAGCTGGTGCTGCCCTTTGGATTCTTCCATGGTAACTTAAATCGTATTTATCACCAACTAATGATCTTAGGTAAGGATAAACGAATAACCATGCACCTTGGTTTTTAGGTTCTTCTTGTACCCATGATACTGATTCAAGATTTGGTAGTTGATCGAAAATTTCTTGGATTTCCTCTTCAGGGAATGGATATAATCTTTCAACTGCTACAAGTAATACAGATTCGTCAGGATTTTTAGCTAAATATTCTTTTAAGTCGATAAATACTTTACCTGAAGCTAATATTACTTTTTTAACTTTATTAGCTTCATAATCTTCAGCAATGATCGGTTTGAAACCACCAGTCGTAAACTCATTAATTGGTTTAGCAACTGTTTTGTTACGTAATAAACTTTTCGGTGACATAACAATTAAAGGTCTCATTTCTTGAGAATCTAAGCTTGCTGCTTGCGCACGTAGTAAGTGGAAGTAGTTACTTGCACTTGATAAGTTAACTACAGTGCTATTGTTTTCTGCTGCAAGTTGTAAGAATCTTTCAAGGCGTGCTGATGAATGTTCTGGACCTTGACCTTCAAATGAATGAGGTAAGAATAATGTTAAACCTGAACGTTCGCCCCATTTTGCTCGCGCACTTGATAAGAAGTTATCAAACATCATTTGAGCCATATTTGAGAAGTCCCCATATTGTGCTTCCCAAATGTTGAAGCTACCTTTATTTTCGACATTGTAACCATATTCAAAACCAACAACAGCTGCTTCTGATAATGGTGAATTATGAATATCGAATGATGCTTTTTGATCAGGTACATGATGTAATGGTGTGAATGTATCACCATTTTCTTCATCGTGTAGTACTGCATGACGATGACTGAATGTACCACGTTCACTGTCTTGACCAGTTAAACGAATAGAAGTACCATCTTGTAAAATCGTTGCAAAAGCAAGTTGTTCCGCTTGTGCCCAATCTACTAAACCATCTTCTTTTTCAAATGGTTCTTTACGTTTTTCAAGTACTTTATTTAATTTTTTCAACACATTGAATCCTTCAGGATATGTTAACATCGCGTCATTGATTTCTTTTAAGTGATCAAATGTGAACTCTTTATCATCACTCTTAAGTGGTTGTTGTAAGGATTCTGGTTTTTCCATATCTGGATTGTCCATTTTATCTGATTTGTCAATTTTATCATGTGCTGCACGCATTTCTTTTTGAACACTATCAATGACTTGATTCATTTCATCTTCACTAATAATGCCTTCGTCCACTAATTTTTTACCATAAACAAGTTCTACTGAATCATGCTTACGGATATTGTGGTATGGTAATGGATTTGTAATTGACGGTTCATCCATTTCGTTATGACCATAACGTCTATAACCTACTAAGTCGATGACAACATCTTTATGGAACTCTTTACGGAATTCCATTGCGATATCAATAGCTTCAATTGTTGCTTCAACGTCGTCAGCATTAACATGTAAAATTGGAACATCATAACCTTTAGCCACATCTGTTGAGTATGTTGTAGAACGGCCATCTATTGGTTCAGTTGTGAAACCAATTCGGTTGTTTGTGATGATGTGTAAAGAACCACCTGTTGAGTAGCCTTTTAAATCACCTAAGTTCATTGTTTCAAAGTTAATACCTTGACCAGGATAAGCAGCATCACCATGAATAATGATTGGCATAGCTTTATGGAAGTCAGTTTGTGGTGCGCCTGCTTGTTGCGTATTATCTTGAGCAGCACGAGTACGACCTTCAACAACGGGCGCTACAATTTCCAAGTGACTTGGGTTGTTTGCTAAAGCGATTCGTTGTTCAATACCGTATGAATCTGTAGTTTTCACGCCACCTAAGTGATACTTCACATCACCAGTCCAACCAGCAGTTAATTCTAAGCTACCATCTTCTGGCAAGAACTTCATAGGATCAGTATGCATGAACTCTGAAATCATCATTTCATATGGTTTCTCTAATACGTGAGTCAGTACATTTAAACGACCACGGTGTGCCATACCAATTTGAATATTTTTAATACCAGCTTCACCAGCTAGTGTAATCGTGTGTTGTAGCATTGGTACTAAAGCATCGACGCCCTCAATAGAGAATCGTTTTGCACCAACGAAGTTTTTGTGTAAATATTTCTCGAAACCTTCGACATGAGCCAATTTATTAAATAATTCAGTTTTTTGTTTATTATTTAATGTTGCTTTATATGGTGTTTCGATACGACGTTTTAACCATACACGTTCTTTATTGTTATTAATATGCGTATATTCGAACGCAATAGGACCTTTATATCTTTTTTCCATACGAACAATAGCTTCATATGCATTATCGTAAATATCAGTAAAATGTTCTGATACGATTCCAGCTGAGATATTTTCCAAAGTAGCTTGATCTAAATCGAAATCTTCTATTTCTAATTTAGGTATATTTTTACGCTCTGGAGGATTGACTGGATATATATTTGCTTTTAAATGTCCGTATTGTCTAATGTTATCGATTAATCTCATGACACGTTTAATTGTACTGTCACCAGATTGTGAACCACCCTCATTAGCGGCTGGTTTAGCTTCGATATGAGCTTCCCCTGTTTGAATTGTACTAAATAGGACTTGTAAATCTTCGGGTACAGATGATGGATCTTGTAGGTAATCATCGTATAAATCTAGCATTAACCCTAGATTTGCGCCGAAGTTTACAGGTGCCTCTGTAACTTCTCTCTTGTCCTTTGTCATATTACACCCTCCACAAAAATGTTGAAACGCTTACAAGACAATAATAGCATTATTTCAAATTTTGTTAAAGTGGATTTACCTATTATTGTAAAAAAACAGAACCAAGAAAAATTTGGTTCTGCATTAATTTAATTATATTAAAATGTTGACTTTAAAGATGTAAACTAAAAGCTTAATTAGGTATACAAAATAGCGTGATTGAGATAGAAATTTAATTCTGGTTGGGGTTATTAAAATATGATTTTAAATGTTGTATATTGATCAACTTCACTTTCTACATGAATAAATCCCCCGTTTAATTGAACGATTTTATCAGCAATTGATAGACCTAAACCATTACCACCTTGGCTACGAGCGCGAGATTTATCTACACGATAAAAACGGTCAAATATAAATTCCAAGTCTTGCTTTGGAATACCTAAACCATGGTCAGTAATTTCTATACTAATTTGTTTGTTTTTAAGTTGAGTCTTGATCTGAATTAATTTATTTTCAGTATCATATTTCATTGCATTATCTATAAATATTAAAATGAGTTGTTCAAACTGATGACGGTTCATTTTAAGTTTTAAAGGTTTTTCATCTAGTTCAACATCAAACGTATAATCCGGATGCAATTGTTTGAGTGATTTGACTCTAGATAATATTTCAGAATTGATATCTACGAGTTCTTTTTCTAGTTGGCCACTTTTAACATTGTCTTTAGTTAATAATAATAATTCTTCAACTAATTTAGTAATTCTATTCATTTCTTCTAAAGAAATATTAAGTGATTCTTCTAACACGGCTGGATCTTTTTTACCCCATCGTTGAATTAAATTCAAATGACCTTGAATAATTTGTAATGGTGTTCTTAATTCATGGGATGCATCTTCGACAAATTGCCGTTGTTGATTAAATGTTTCTTCGATATGGAACATCATCTCATTGAATGTAGCGATGAGATTATCAGTTTCTTCATAGTTAGTCGTTAACTCTAACTTATTTTGGAAACCATCTCGCCGAATTTGATTCATTTTGTTAGACATAGTTACGATGGGTTTAGTGATTTGTGACGAGACAATATAACTTACTATAGCTGTGATGATTGTAGCGATTAAACCGAATGCAATGGCTACAATATATAAAGATTGTACAAGATGTTCATAATTTTCTAATGAATGTATTAATACGCTATATCCATTAAAATTTTTAGTATGGATACGTTCTGTGATTGCTAGATAATCAACGCCTTTGTATTTGATAATTTTGACTCTTTCAGGATGTGAAAGGCCGATATTAGAAGGTACAGAAGGTAAATTTTCATTTGTTGTTTGTAGTAATTTTTTTCCTTTAGTATTAAAAATAGTTACTTCTTGAAAGTTTTCTAAAGAAGCATTTAAATCCAAGGCCGATATTTCATCTAATGGTTTGGCGTGGAATAAATTGATAATATCGTCAGAACTACGTTCAGCTTCGTCTAGCTCACTATCATGCAAAGCATCTTTTAAAAAGAAGATGATAACCAAACAGAATAAAACGATTGTGATAAAAGTTATAAATGTTGTGATTAACATCCATTTATATTTGAGTTTTCGTTGTTTCATCATCGAATCACGTACCCTACGCCACGTACTGTTTCAATTACTTTATCCTTACCAAACGGTTTGAGTTTATTTCTTAAATATCGGATATAGACATCTACGACATTCGTTTCAACCTCAGTATTATATCCCCATACATGGTTCAATATTTGTTCACGTTGTAATACATGATTTTTGTTCTCTGCTAACACATAGAATAAGTCATATTCAGTTTTAGTTAAATCTAATTGAGTGCCATCTACTGTAACCTCAAAAGCTTCTTTATCTATAATAATGCCATTAATATTAATCGTATCTTTTTTAGGTTGACGACGAAGTATAGCTCTAATACGAGCAAGTAATTCTTCAATATCAAATGGTTTAACAATGTAATCATCAGCACCATAATCTAAACCTGCAACTTTATCATAAGTATCACTTTTAGCGGTAATGATGATAATCGGTGTTGTTTGTTGTTGACGAATTTGACGACATATTTCTAATCCATTTATATTGGGTAACATTAGATCTAAAATAATGAGATCATAAGTTTTATTCAGTGCTTTATCTAGACCAGTAGCACCATCATTTTCAATATCGACTTGATAATTCTCGTGAGTTAGTTCAAGTTCAATAAATCGAGCTAAGTTCTTTTCATCTTCTACAATTAAAATGTTTGTCATCTTTGCACCTCTTAATATGGTTATACACAATGTTAAATAAATACATTTAACATATGAATGATTTATATATCTTTTTATGTTCATTGATGTAAATGTAGACATCTGATTTTGAAAGCAAGTCATTGCTTTCATAAAATTATGAATCTAAATCTCAATGATTAATTAGATGACTTTATTCATATGTGTTTGTCTCTTTGTGTATAACCCATTAATTGTCTTCTTAACTAAATTTTATCATATTTTCAATCGTTAAATGGTAGGTATTGAGAAGTATTTTATTATTATTTCAAGTATTCGTAATGTCAAAAATTGATGATGGTTAATAATTTATAAATAGTTCATCATTTTTCGTTATTTCTAATTGACAATGATTCTCATTCATGTATAATAATAGTTGAAAATGATTATCAATACCAAAAAGAACTTTCCCCCCCCACATATATTTCGTTCTTAAGGATTGGTCATTTTCATATAATCCCCTTTTATATGCCCGTAAAAGACTAACGTTGAAAAACGTTTTAATAAAGCAGTAGACCTTTAGACACTTGAGGTTTACTGCTTTTTTAGTTCAGTAAACAATTTAAAAGAATTAGAGGGCTCTAGTTTTATAAATTAGTAAAATCAATTGATGATAAATGAAAGCACCACATTTCAAATTATGGAAATGTGGTGCTTTATAATCTAATATTATTCTGCCAATTTATTATTTAAAATTAGTGTTGATAATACAATACTAAATGAACCACCAATGATACCTGCAATAATATCAGTTGGATAATGTACCCCTAAATATACACGGGATATTGATACCATCAAAATGAGTGACGCTGCTAACCCAATTAAAATGCCTTTAGATAGACCAGAATCAGTTCTGTTCAAGATATAAATGATACTACCAAAATAAGAAGTTGATCCCATTGCATGACCGCTAGGGAAACTGAAACCAGTAATATCAATTAAACGTAATAATGTTGGTCGTTCTCTATCAAAGATATTTTTTAAAACGGGGTTTAATATGCTTGATAAGCTCATCACAATAACAAAAAATAATGTTTCAATTCTAAGTCGTTTTAACATTAAATATGCAATAAGCATTAATGATAAACAAACCATAGCCCATACTTCACCTAGTTTGGTAGCGCCAAGCATGATTGAAGTTGTAATAAAACTTTCTGATGCATAAATGAACTCGTAAACTTCATTATCTATCCATTTACCTAAGCGTGATTCATGGAAGAATGCTATGATTCCAAATATCAAAGTAAAAATGATAAGTAATGAAATTCGTTTTAATCGACTCATTACATTGTCCCCCTAATTATCTAAAGCATCTTTGATTATTTTATCGAATAAATCTTCTTTAGTATAACTTTCTTTATATGTTTGCATTTGTTTAACGATATCATCACGGTTTGTTTCAATGTGATTCAACTCTTCTAATAATCTTACTTGCGTTAATTCTTCTTCAGGAATGGCTTTACCATAACCTTTAGACTCAAAGTTTTTTGCGTTATCAATTTGATCTCCACGAGATTGATCAAGTCCAAGTGGAATTAATAGCATTGGAATTCGTAACGTCAGGAATTCATAAATAGCATTTGAACCTGCACGACTCACAACTGTATCAGTAATCGCAAGTAAATCTGTTAAATCATCTTTAACAAATTCAAACTGAACGTAACCCTCTTTTTTAATTGAATCATCTACTAAACCTTTACCTGTTAAATGTATGACTTGGTATTGGTGTAATAATGCTTCTAGGTTTTCACGAATAGCATCATTTAATTTTTTACTGCCTAAGCTACCACCCATAACAAGTAAGACCTTTTTATCTGGTTTAAATTCAGTTAATTGATAGCCACGTTGTTGATCTCCCTGTTTTAAATCTTCACGTACTGTCGCACCTACAAAGTCTGCTTTATCTTTTGGTAAATAGTTTAATGTGTCTTCAAATGTTGTATAGATTTTCTTAGCGAATTTTAATGCAATTTTATTTGCTAAGCCAGGTGTTAAATCAGATTCGTGAATGATGGTAGGAATTTTTAAAGAACGTGCAGCAATAACAACAGGTACAGATACAAACCCACCCTTTGAGAATAGTAAATCTGGCTTTTGTTTTTTCAAGATTTTACGTGCATCTAGCACACCTTTTAAAACTTTAAATACATCTTTCGCATTTTCTAATGATAGATAGCGACGTAATTTACCGCTTGAAATAGGATAGTATGCAATATTAGGTAATTGTGATTCTATCATTTCTCTTTCGATACCATTTTTAGAACCAATATAAAACGCTTCATGCCCTTTGTCTATTGCAGTAGGGATTAGACTTAAATTGACTGAAACGTGTCCAACCGTTCCGCCTCCGGTAAATGCAATTTTAGTCATAAATATAACCTCTATTCTTATATGTTTTTATAATATGCGTAAAATGGTGCACCACGATCGAATGGATGGTAATCAATTTCAGCTTCGCCTACTTTTGTAAATCCAAACTTTTCAAATAATCCTTGTGCTGGTTTATTAAGCGCAAACGTGTCTGTCAAAATAACATGTACACCATGATCTTCTGTCAAATCAACAGCAAATTGGAATAACTCGGTTGCTGCACCTTTATAAGATTGTGAACCAGCTAAGCGGTGGATTACGTATGCACCTTTACGATCGATTGGCCATTCTAGTTCATCATACCATTCTGACTGATTTTGGTCGATGACAATAAAGCCATAAATTTCATTATCTACATCTAATACATAAAGTGTTTCAGATTCGATATCTTCTTCAAAATGTTCAGTTACAGGGTATTTATCATCCCACTGATTATTGTTGAATTTCTCCATTATTTCTTTTGCTTCTTCTACTAATTTTTCAATATTAGAAAGATCTTTTTTCGTTGCTAATCTAATCATAATCTAAAACACCTCTTTGTATTTATGTTTGTTAGTTAAATGCTCTTATCTTTAAATTCACGCTTTTAAATCATTTTAAACTTATTTTAACTTCTTAAGTAGTTGATCTAAAACGGTATCATTTTTATTAGATTTTTCTACTAATTTTTGAGTAAACTTATCATTTGTTTCCTTATCAAATTCACCATTAATAGTTAAATCATTGTCTTTTTGGAATGCTTTAATTGCTGACTCTAAACTTGTATCAAATGATTTAGATTCATTATCTACTTTGAAACCAAGCGCTGTTAAACCAATTTTCATTGTTTTGACATGTTTATTGTTATCTCCTAACTTATACGTTTTATCATTAGGAATAACGCTTAATGATTGATACTTAGGTGTAGCAATTTCAACATCAGGTTTAATACCTTTACCGTGAATATAATGACCATCAGGCGTTAACCATTTCATTTCAGTATATTTTAATAATGAACCGTCATTGAATTCACGAGTTGTTTGTACAATTCCTTTACCAAATGACTTAGAACCGTATACTTTTGCTTTATGATAATCTTTGAGGGCGCCAGTAAATACTTCTGATGCACTTGCTGAACCTTCATTGATTAAGATCGACACTTTCATATCTTTTGCTTCTTTTAGAGGATCGTTTTCAGTTTTAAGCTGTTGTTTGTCGTCACCTTTTTGAAGTTGGACAACTGTTTTGTCTTTATCAATGAATATATTAGCCATTTTAACTGCTTCGTCTAATAATCCTCCAGGGTTATTTCGTAAATCTAATACGACGTTACGAATACCTTGTTTATGAGCTTTCTTAATCGCATTTTTCAATTCACCTGATGTGTTGTTTTGGAATTTGTTGATTGTAATGACACCAACATTGTCTTTCTTCTCGTATTCAACGCTTTTAACATGGATTGTATCACGTTTAATGGCAATATCTTTTTCAACTGAGCCACGTTTAATCGTTAATGTCACTTTGGTACCTTTTTTACCACGTACCATTTTTACAACTTCATCAAGTGGTTTATTTTTGATTGATTTATGATTAACTTCAGTAACCACGTCTTTTGGTTTGATGCCTGCTTTTTCTGCAGGAGAACCTTTCATTGGACTTGTAATACTGATTTGATCATTTTTCTTTTGCATTTCTGCTCCGATACCTACAAAATCACCAGACACACCTTCATTGAATGATTGGGTTTGTTCTTTTGTCATGTACTCTGAATAAGGATCTTTTAATTCTTTGACCATCCCATCTATTGCTGCTTGAGAAAGTTTATCGGATTTTTCACTTTTATAGTAATCTTTATTTAATGTTTTATATACATATTCAATTTTATGTAAATTAGCACGTTGTTCTTTATTCAATCCACTCATTTGGTGACTAATTAACAATGTAGCTGCTACAGTAATAGCGGCAGTAATTAAAATAATAGCAATAATGAGTGTAATCAAATGCCATAATTTAAGATGAATTTTCTTTTTAGCTTTATCTTTCTTTTTCTGCTGTTTTACATCTTGTTGATCTTGTTCGATTTGTTCGTCTTTATCATTCGTCACATAATCACTCCCTTAATCTTTGGTGACCATTCAAATTGATGTATTCAATTGAAACATTGATAATACATTATTATTTTAGTATGTTGCTTTTTATTTAACTAGCGATTTGATTTAAAAAAAGATACTTATAGTATGTATGGATTAATTTGGAAAATCAACTGAAATATCAACGGTTATAGCACAGGCTATATTTGTATATTAGCTGCAATATAGCAGAATAAAAGAAAAGAGGTTGAGACATTAAGGTTTAATGCTTTTGATACCAATGTAACGGTATCTAAAAAGCAGTATTGAAAGAATTGCGCTCACGATTTAATAAGTATTGTACTATCATTATTTTATCGTTTTAAGCAATTCAAATCTTAAACGCTTACGTCCCGACCTCTTTAAATGTAAATGCTAAAATTTTAACCATTCAGTATATTCTTCGTATAAATCATCAAAAACGGACATAGATAATGTGAAATCTCCATGTGTTTCAATATAGTCAGAAAGAGTATTAAAATCATTCTCATGACGCGGAAAGGCTAAATCTTCAAAAATTTGTTCAGCTAAGCGCCCTTTATCATCTTTTCTACCTCTAACTGTCATAGCAAATTGATAAAATGAATAATTCTTCATTAGTTCATTGTCACATCAATAACTTTTGTTTCACCTTTAACAACTGCGTTAACGTCTTCAAAGTGAATAGATGCTGTTTGATCAGAGTTTGTAATAATAACTGGAGAAATAACTGATTTTGCATTGTTTCTAATATATTCAACATCAAATTTGATGATTGGGTCTCCAACTTTAACTGTGTCTCCACTGTCTACAAGTACTTCAAAGCCTTCTCCATCAAGTTGAACAGTATCTAAACCGATATGCACTAATAATTCAAGACCATTCTCTGCTTTTAATCCAATTGCATGTTTTGTAGGGAATACATTATCTACATTACCTTCAATTGGAGATACTACAGTACCTTCAGTTGGATTAATACCAAAACCTTCTCCCATCATTTTTTGAGCGAAAACTGGATCTGGGATATCCTCGATTTTTACATATTCTCCAGATAGTGGCGCATAAATTTGAATATTCTTATCTACTTCTTTACCTTTACCAAATAATTTTTTAAACATAGTGTTTCACTCCTATTTCTCAAAGTGTTGTATTAAGTCACCGTAACCTAATTCTTCTAATTTATCATAAGGAATAAATTGAATTGCTGCTGAGTTGATGCAATATCTTAATCCACCCTTATCTTTCGGACCATCATTAAACACATGGCCTAAATGACTGTTGGCATCTTCAGAACGTACTTCTGTTCTAATCATACCAAACGTTTTATCTACTAATTCAATGATTTCGTCATTATCAATAGCTTTTGAAAAACTTGGCCATCCACAATCAGATTCAAATTTTTCTTCAGACGTAAATAATGGTTTACCTGAAAGTTTGTCTACATAAATACCTTTTTCAAAATGATTCCAATATTCATTTTGAAATGGTGGCTCGGTACCATTTTCTTGGGTAACTAGATATTCCATATCATTAAGTTCGTCTTTATTCTTTTTAATCATGTTGAGTCCCCCAATGTGTTTCTATAAATGCTTTTCTGCCTGAACCACGTTGGTATTGTTCATAATGCATAGGATTCTTTTTATAGTAATCTTGATGATAATCTTCTGCAGGATAGAAATTTTTATATGGTTTGATTGGTGTAATAACCGGTTTCTTAAAAATACCTTGTTCATCAATTTGTTGTTTCTTTAAGATGGCAGCTTTACGCTGTTCTTCGTCATGGTAAAAGATGACAGGTTGATAACTTTCACCTCGATCGAAAAATTGACCGCCATCATCTGTTGGATCAAATGTCTTGAAATAAACATCTAATATATTTTCAAATGAAGTTATTTCTGGATTATAAGTAATTTGGACAGCTTCTACATGTCCAGTTTGATTAGTACATACTTGTTCGTAAGTAGGGTTTTCTACATGACCACCACTATATCCAGAGACTACTGATTCAATGCCAGGATATGATGTGAATGGTTTAACCATACACCAAAAACAACCGCCAGCTAATGTTGCATAAGCCATTTGATTGCCTCCTTCCTATTCTTGTTAATAATTTACGATATTATTAGATAGAAATAAAGATAAACGCTCAAAGGCTAGAAGACATTGAAAGCGATTATTATTTTTCTCGAACGACAACCAATCCAATTGCACCTTTTCCAGTATGCGTAGTGACAACAGGTGTTGTGATGTTAATATCATAATCTTGACAATTGAATGCCTCAGTAAAGGTATTTTTAATTTTATCAACAAAATCTAATGCACTTGCATGAGTAATACCTACTGATTTAATTTTATGATTTTCTATGAATTCTGAAATTTCTTTTTTTAGATAATTGATACTAGTATTTTGAGTCCTAGCGTTATGTACTAACTCTAATTTGCCATCATTTAATGTACCTATTGGTTTGATTTTCATGATATTACCAATAAGTCCTTTAGTCTTACTTACACGGCCACCTTTAATAAGTTGGTTTAATTGTCCAATGACAACAAATAGTTTCGTGTTTTCTTGCAATTCTTTAACGCTTTTTACGATGTCAGTTGTAGATGTACCTTGTTCTATCAATTCAACGATATGTTTAATTTGATATGCCAAACCGTTGGAAATTGATTTAGAATCTATGACTGTCACATTCGCATCTACCATTTCACTTGCTTGATATGCCGTGTTATATGTACCACTTAAGCCAGATGACATATGAATACTGATAATTTCCACATCATCACCTGCAAGTTCTTCGTATAGGTTAATAAATTCACCAGTAGCAGGTTGACTTGTCTTAACATCAGCATCTTGTTCCATATATTCAATATATTCTTCAGAAGTAATCTCAATTTGGTCAATATATGATTTACCGTCAATTGTAACGTTCAAAGGTATAACATTGATTGAATTTTCCTTTAAATAGCTTTGAGGTAAATCTGATGTAGAATCCGTAACGATAACTTGCTTAACCATAAATAACTCCTCCTATGACTTTTTCCTTTTTAAATGTAAAAATGTATGTGGAATTGTACTTTTTTCATCTAGTTTGCCTTCAACTGATGACTCAACTTCCCATTCTTCAAAAGTGTAAGGAGGAAAGAATGTATCACCTTGAAATTTTCCATCTACCACAGTAATAAACATATCGTCTACTTTATCTATCATTTCTTCAAATAATGTTTGACCACCAAAAATAAATACGTGGCCTTCTAATTGTTGAATCTCTTCGAAAGAATGAATGACATCCACACCATCAGGATGAAAAGACATATTTTTAGTCAAAACCACATTTCGTCTATTTGGTAATGGTTTACCAATGGATTCGTAAGTTTTTCGTCCCATTACTAACGTATGACCTGTTGTTAATTCTTTAACATGTTTAAGGTCGTTAGGTAAATGCCATGGTAATTGATTTTGGTAACCTATAACTCTTTGTTGATCATGTGCGACTAAAATAGATAATGTCATTTCGTTCTCCTCCTTGGTATGTGGGCGTTAATATATCAGTTTCATAAATTTAATGTAACATAAATTGAATACAATTCGTTACAATAACCTAGTTCATATTGAAAATTTTATGATAAAAATTGAAAAATTTCTCATAATTATACTAAGCTACAAAAAATTTCTTATATACTATACAGCGATAGGTGCTTTAATAGCTGGATGTGATTCGTAATTAATGAGTTCAATATCTTCGTATTCAATATCGAATATGGATTTGTCAGTGTTAATCTTAATTTGTGGTGGATTGAAACTATCTCGGGATAATTGTGTTTCAACTGCATCCATGTGATTAGAGTAAATATGTGCATCTCCAAAAGTATGAACAAACTCACCAACTTCAAGTCCGCATTCTTTAGCAATGAGATGAGTAAGTAATGCATAACTGGCAATATTAAATGGTACGCCTAAAAAGATATCAGCACTACGTTGATATAATTGGCAACTTAATTTACCATCTTGTACGTAGAACTGGAACATCGTATGACATGGTGGCAATGCCATAGTATCTATCTCAGTAGGATTCCAAGCCGATACAATATGACGTCTAGAATTAGGATGTTGCTTGATTTGCTCAATGACAGTTTTAAGTTGGTCAAAATGATTGCCGTCTTTATCTTCCCAATCTCTCCATTGTTTACCATATACATTTCCTAAATCACCGTATTTTTGCGCAAATGCATCATCATTTAAAATATTTTCTTTGAATTTTTTCATTTCAGCTTTATATAATTCATTAAATTCACTATCTTGAAGTGAACGATGACCGAAATTGGTCATATCTGGTCCATGATAGTCTTCTGAGTTGATATAATTTTCAAAAGCCCATTCATTCCAAATATTATTATTATATTGAAGAAGATATTTAATATTTGTATCCCCTTTAATAAACCAAAGTAATTCTGTTGCTACGAGTTTAAAAGATACTTTTTTAGTAGTTAATAATGGAAATCCCTTAGATAAATCAAATCTAAGTTGATGTCCGAATTTAGAAATGGTTCCTGTATGAGTGCGATCATCTCTTTGGTTTCCTATATTTAGAATTTCTTCACAGAGGCCGTGGTAAGCTGCATCAAATGAATTGAGCATAATTGATGACATCCTTTCTTAATAGTCTGTATTGATGTATCTTTGGCATATTTACCAACAATTAACATTAATTTTATTATACTGAGAATTAATCGTTGAAAAAAGTAGTAAGCCAGATATATGTAAAATTTAATTTATTTAGTCAAAAAAACATACAAAAAGAGTGGCACAGTCTCGCATCTCTAAGTGTCTTGAGAAAACTGTACTACTCTTACTACCCTAATGTTTTCAATAATATGTGATACTCATTGATTATTTGACTTCACAATGATCATCAAAAGCGTCTTTTAAGTCCATCGCAATGTCATTGATGTCTCTACCTTCGATATGCTCTCTTGGCATAAAATGGACTAGATTTTGCCCTTTAAATAAAGCGAATGATGGACTAGATGGTACTTGTTGAATATATTCACGCATTGTTGCAGTTGCTTCTTTATCTTGGCCAGCAAATACTGTAACTTTATTTGTTGGTTTCGCTTCGTTTTGTTCTGCAACAGCAACAGCAGCTGGTCTTGCTAATCCGGCAGCACAACCACAAGTAGAATTGATAACGACGAAAGTTGTGTCATTGTCACTGACTTGTTTCATGTAGGATTCTACTGCTTCACTTGTTTCTAAACTTTCAAATTGGTGATCTGTAAGTTCAGAACGCATTTGTTGAGCGAGTTCTTTCATATATTGTTCATATGCATTCATATTGATATACTCCTTTATTCATTGATTAGGATTTATTTCTATTCGCAATTTGTTTCCAAACAGAGCCGAGGGCTTCATCGCCCTTCTCTATTCTAGAAATAGCCATTTCAATTTGTAATTTAACTTCATATGCTGAATCATCGGCATGCGCTTTTAGACTATCTAATTGTTGTTCGTTTCCTTCATCAAATATAAACATTGCTGCTCTCCAGCGAACGATTTTCTGTGGATCATCAAGTGCTTTTTCCATTTCGGGTAGTGCCTCTTTAAATCCTAAATCGCTTAGACAATCGCCTGCTGTACGTCGTACTGCAGGACTTTTATCATGTAATCCCTTATAAATATAGGGTAGGATTTGACGATCTTCAATCATGCCTAATAACACAATTGCTTCACGACGTAGTGGCACTTTTTCTTCATTTAATGCAGCGTCTAATAAAGGAATATCATCAAATGTCGGTGTTGGGAATGATTTCAACATTCTTAATTTTTCTTTCCAGTCTGAAGCTTGCTGATAAGTTTCAAGCGATACATGTTGGTAGTGACTTTCTGGAATAACAATATCTGTTTCTAATGCTTCTTTAATTAGTTGTTGAATTCGTTCTTCGGGATATAGTGCTAATGTTTCTTCATATACGTCATTCATAACGTCTTCAATATCCCCATATCGAATGCCAAAGTCTTCCCATTTTCTTAATAATACTATGTTATCGCTATCTTTTTGAGCTTTAAGCATACTATCTACATAAAATTCTGGTAATTGTTTACGTTTTTCATCATGTCCGGTGGATAGTTTGATTTGATAAGGTATCCCCTTAAACATTAATACCTCAGCTTTAACTTCTCCAAAGTGTTCATCTGGTTGTGATTCTTGTTGTGTTTGATCTTCCTTATTTAAGGTAGATGTAATTAAAGGTAAGACTTCTTCCCAATCGGCTTTAGGTTGTTTATCGATTGCTAAGAAATCCATAACATAGAAAATGGACTTCACGCCATCAAGTTCTAATAAATCATTAATAAATTGTGGTTGCTGATCATTAATTGTTGTATAAGTATTCGATTGATTATCTTGTCTTTTTTCTGTTAAGACGATTTTCATCGTATTAGGACTCGGTGTAGGTTCTACACGTAAAATTTCCATAGTCTCTGTCCTCCATGCAATCAGATTTACTTATTGATTGAACTTATCTTCGATTTGAGGGATTAGCGTTTGCCAATCTGCCTGATCCTCTTTATCAACTGAGATGAAATCCATAACATAAAATATTGATTTTACACCTTCGATATCAAATAATGCGTTAATGAATTCAGGTTGCCCTTCTTCTGCTGATGTATAAGTATTAGATTTCATATCTTCTCGTGATTCACTTAAAGTGATTTTCATAGTATTGTGATTTGGTGTTTCTGAGATTGAAACAATTTCCATAACAATTACCTCCTATTGAAGTTCATTTCCTATTTGCTTAATTTGTTTACCAATTGAACATTCATTGATACAAAAATGATGTGCCTGTGTCTTGTTCTCAGTCTTTCTTATATGCGACTTTAATGGACATTGATGACAATACGTAGTCAATAATTGATCAATTTGATTTATAGCTTGTTGTTCGGAATAAGTAAGGATACTCTCCACTCCCTTTAGCTATAGAATTTTTTATGTCGCAAATAAAGAGTTCGGGACATTAACGTAGCGTATATGACATGTCTTATATGTCAAGTTCATCTAATCTACTGTCTTTGACTCATTAATTCACATGTCGATATTATAGCATTTATTAACCATGATTGAACAACAATCAATTTGTCTTTCTTATATTTCACTTTTTAATGAATATAACATTTCGTGGAAATGGATATCGCATTGCATAAAATACTATTTTAGAGTAAAATGGTTAAGTTATTTTAGCGGTTTCTAAACACCCGCATTAACAAAATTTAGGAGGAAAATGATATGTATAATGAATTGTTTGGCGTTGCTACCTTTTTAGTGACGTTTATATTAATGGTAGCGATGTATCGTATGTTTGGTAAACAAGGATTACTAGCATGGGTAGCGATTGGAACGATTATCGCAAATATTCAAGTGATCAAAACGGTAGAAATATTCGGTATTTCAGCTACTTTAGGTAATGTGATGTTTGCTTCTATTTATTTAGCTACGGATATTTTAAATGATATTTATGGAAGAAAAGTAGCGAAACGTGCAGTTTGGTTAGGTTTCTCTTCAACTTTAGTTATGATTATTATAATGCAAATGTCATTACATTTTATTCCGGCCCCTGAAGATACTGCGCAAAATGCTTTTCATGCCATTTTTGATGTTGTGCCTAGAATTGCATTAGGTTCAATAGTTGCTTATATCATAGGCCAACACGTGGATGTATTTATATTTTCATTAATTAAAAAGCTATTTAGTTCAGATAAAACATTTATCATTAGAGCTTATGGAAGTACCATTATTAGCTCTATCATTGATACAGCATTATTTGTATCTATTGCATTTATAGGTAGTTTACCTGGCATGGCAGTTTTTGAAATCTTTATCACGACATATGTTTTAAAACTTGTGTCTACGATTTTCAATGTGCCATTTGGATACATTGCCAAATCGTTCTACCGTAAAGGTAAAATTACTAAATTAGATGAAGGCTTTTAAATCAATTATTAAATACGCTTCGCTTTGCTTAATGTACTAATTAGGTAAAGCGATTTTTTATTAATGATAATTAAAATTTGATGAATTTGTACCTATGATTATGATTAAATTAATAATGATTAGATTAGTTCAAAACATATAAATGAAGTAGGTGTAAACATGGCGAAGATTAATTTTGATGCTGCAACTAAAGGGAATCCAGGTAGGAGTACATGTGCTGTTGTAATTAAAGAAGAAGATCAACATCATGTGTTTACCCACGATTTAGGAGAAATGGATAACCATAGTGCTGAATGGGCAGCTTGTATTCATGCGTTAGAACATGCAAGAGAATTAAAAGTAAATAATGCCCTTCTATACACGGATTCAAAGTTAATTGCAGATAGTGTAGAAGCAGGATATGTAAAAAATGCTAAATTCAAACCTTACTTTGAACAACTAGAAATTTTAGAGCAAGACTTTGATTTGTTGTTTGTAAAATGGGTACCTAGAGAACAAAATAAAGAAGCTAATCAACATGCACAACAAGCATTATATAAAATATTAAAAGCCGAGTAATATAAAAGGAGCACCGATTGAAGTGATTTCAATCGGTGCTCCTTTATTTTGAGGAACGATTACTTTTTACGTTTAGAAGACTTTTTAGATTTCTTTTTCTTTCTTTTAGAAGCGACGACTTTTTTATTTTTGGTTGTCGCTGTTCCTTTTGGTTTTGGTGTTGTATCTTTGCTTTCTTTTTTCTTTTTAGCAATCAGTGGTGCAACGTGTGAATCATCATCTTTTAATGATTGTTTCTTTTGAGATAATTCAGTTGCTTTCTTATTGTTTTCTTCGTCATTGTTCTTTTTCTTTTTAGCAACTAACAATGGTGTGTGGTCGACATCATCGATTAAGTGTTTGTTCTTCTTATGTTGATGTGAAGAATAATCTTCTGTTTCATCTTCCTCATCTTTTTTACGACGTTTCGCTAAAATGAACCAGAATCCTGCTAATAAACCTGAAATACCTACAAATCCAAGTGTATTTTTTAATAAATCTACAAAACCATTTGAATTTTTATGGTGTTTAAAGTTGTCATTTGGTTCCTCGCTATCTTTCTTCGCATGTTCATTAGTTATAAGATCTTTTAGACTTTCCATTGCATTTTCGCTAGAACTATTAAATGTTTTAAATTGGTTAGTATTAAGCGCTCTAGATAAATCGTACACGGATGGATGAGTCAATGTTGATTGAGGCGGAATGTTTGAATTCCATCCTGTTATTTCTACAGAAAGAATACGTGCGATGCCATCATTTAATACTTGATTAACAACTTGTTGTGATTGAGCATTGTAAATATTTCTAATTGTATCGTTTAAAATGCCATAGATTCTATTTAATGCATCTTGTTTTTGACTACGTGTTCCAAACGGACTATTTAGGATACTTTTAGATTTTTGGTTAGCAATTTGTTTAATAGATGAAATGGCATTGTTTTTATGCTTCGCTAAGTCGTTAGCAACAGGTTTGAATTGATTAATTGTTGCTTGATATTGAGCTTTTTGCTTATTAATTTCAGTTAAAGTTGTTGCGTCGTTTATCGCCTTGATCGCATTGTCTTTTAACTTATTAAGTTGTTCGACTGCAACTTGTTTTTCTTTATCTGATAGATCTTTTCTAGCGTTAATTTCATCTATTTTTTGATTGATTGCGTCTTCTATCGCTTTTTGTGCATTATCTTTTGCTTGATCAATAGTAAATGCATTAGGGTCAAATTGATTAATTTGATCTTGTCCCTTTTGTTTAGCCTGATCAACGTCATCTTGTTTAGTAGATTTATTGATATTGTCAATTGCTTGTTGTTTTAATTTATCTACCTCAGTAATCGCAGCATCTTTTTGTTCTTGCGTTAAAGTAGTGTTGTTATTAATATCGTCAATTTTATTTCGGGTTGCATCTTCAATATCTTTTATTGCTTGTTGTTTGGCTACTGTTAATGTTTGTTCAATCACTTTAACTGGTACGTGAACAATCACTTTTGATCCATCAGTTAAAGTTATTTCAACACGTGCTTCTAAATTATTAGATACGCTTGATGTATTTGGTATTTCTAATACTTTTGCTTTTATTTGTTCACTTAAGTTGATATGTTGAAGCACGTCTTCGTCAGTTATGACTTCGTCACGTTGGACAACAATTTCTCCATTAACGAGTACCTGTTGAGCTGAGGCTTTAGGTAATTCGTTTGTGACTGGTTGTTGGTCTACTTCCCAAATAGGCGCATTTTGAATTTGATTAATTCCATTAGTTAATGCATTTGAAATTTCGTCTTTTGTTTTAGCATTTTCGATATTGTTCAATGCTTGATTTTCAAAATCATCGATTTCTTTTAATGCTTTTGCTTTTTGCGCATCTGTAAGATTTGGGTTGTTGTTAATGTCATCACGTTTTGCATTAGCAATATCTTTAATCGCTTGTTTTGCATCAACTTTAGACTGAATTAAATCTTTTAGTTTGTCTAAAGCATTGTTGAATTGATCTTTGGCATTTTGAATTTGCTCTTTAGTTGTAGCATTCGAAATATCAGTGTTTGCTTGTTGTTGTAATTGACGAATTTACGCTTTTAAAGCGTCTTTTTCTGCATCAGATAGATTTGAATTATGATCAATTGCATCTATTAATGCTTGACTATGTTGATTAATATCTTGTTTAGCATCGTTTTGAGCTTTTGGTATTTCGTTAGCATGAATTTGAGCAATTGCTTGACTGCCGTTATTTTCAACATTATCGACTGCTTGATTAGTTGTTGCTTTATTAATATTATTGATTGTTTGATTCGCAAGCGCTTCGGCTTTATTTTTAGCATCTATCTTATCTTGATCAGTCGCATTTGTAGCTTCAATATCATTGATTTTATCTGCTAATGCTTTATTAATCATTTGGATTGCTTTGTTTTTAGCATCTTGTAATCTAGAATCGCCATTTAAATGGTTGATTACTTCTTTAAGTGTTTGGATTGCACCTTGGATATCGTTTGTATCGCCAACTTCATTATCAGTACCTTTTAATAATTTAATGGCATCATCTTTAGCTTGAGTAAAGTTCGCTTTAGCATTATCATCTGCATTTTGATATTTAATACTATTTTCGCTACTTGGCACATCATTATTTACAATATCTTTTAATACTTTCATTGCATCATTTAAATCAATTTGATTATTGATGATGTCATTAAGAGTATCTAAATCATCAGCTTGAGCAACTAATTGATGTGCTAAGTTTCTTTGATTTGGATTTAAGTTTTCTAAACTATCGATAAATTGATCAGCTTTACCTTTAGCTTTAGAAACGTTTTGATCACCATTAAGGGCATTTTCAGCATTGATTATCTCTTGTTGTAAAGATTCTACTTCATCATTTGTTAATGCATTACCTTGAGCTTTGTTCAACACATTATGTGCACGATCTAAAGTAGCGTTATAATTCGCTTTTAACTCATCATCTGCATCGATATAATTCGAACTTGCTTTGACTGGCGCTTCTGTTCGTTGAACATATTGATTTAAAGCATCCATAGATTTATCTAATGTTGTTGCTTTTTGAGCTGCTTTAGCCACATCGCCTAAGGTATTAGCAGAATTAATTTGTTGTTCTGCCATTTGTTTTTGAGCATTATTCAGATGTGTTAATTGATCTAATTTGTTTAATGCATCAGATTTGGAATCATTTAATCTTTGGTTACCATTTAATGCATCTTTTGTATGTGTGATTGCATCTTTAAGTTGATTAATTTGATCAGTTGTTAAATTAGAACCAGTTGGATGATCTAATGCTTGTTGTGCTTGTGTGATAGCTTCATCAAAATCATGTTTAAGTTGAGTATCGGCATTTAAATAATTACCTGTTTGTTTCGTTGGTTCATTATTATCGTTAACTGCTTGTTGAAGTTCAGTCATTGCATGATTTAACTTATTAGCCTCATTAACGATGCTTTGAATATCATTTAAATCGTTGGCATTGTTAATGCGATTGTTTATCGCTTGATGTTGCGCTTCATTTAAAGCAGTTAATTGATCAATATTCTGAGTTGCATTTGCTTTCGCTTCTGCAACTTTTTCATCACCATTCAAATCATGTTTAGCATTTTCAATCGCTGTAATAGCTTGTTCAACTTCTTGTTGTGTCGCATTTTGAGTTAGAAGTTGTTGTGCTTGTGCTATTGCTTGATTATATGCAGCTTGTTTGTCAGGATCAGCTTGCGTGAAATCAACTGTATTTGTTACATGATTGTGTTCATCAATCGCTTGTTGTAATTGATCAGTCGAATGATCTAATTGATGTGATTGATCTTCAATTTGAGCGATTGATTTTAATGTAGTTGCTTGTTTAACTTGATCTTTCATCGCTGATTTTTGCTCATCATTAAGATGTGGTTGTTGTTCAATATCTTGAATAGTTTGTACCTTTGCATTAGTTACACGTGCATTTCCATCTAGATTATTTATTGCTTGTTGTAAAGATGTGATTGCATTTTCAACATCTATTTGAGTTGCATTAGGTCCTGTTTGTATATCTGTAATATGTGTTGCATTTGTTAAAGATTGATTGAATGCATCTTGTTTTTCAGTAGATGCCTCTGTGTAATTAGGATCTGATTTGTCTCTATTTGCTTGATTCATTACATCTTTAAGTCTACCCATTGTTTGATCAAGTTGATTTGCGGATTGGACGATTTGAGCAACTTCATTTCTTGTTGTTGCTTGGTTAACTGCATCTTTCGCAAATTCAAGCTGATCATGATTTAAATTGCTAAGTCCATCTAAATCAGTCAATGCTTGTTGTTGTGCTTGAGCAAGTTTTTGATTTCCGTGTAGATTTGCGATAGCGTCATTTACTTCTTGTATTGCTTGGTCTACATGATCTTTATCCATGATAGGATCTGTAGTTTTATCGACAATTGATTTGGCATTTGAAACGGCTTGTTTATATGCTTCTTGCTCAGGTGAATCTTCATTAATAAATGGACTACTTGATTCAATTTGTGGCTGGTCTTGAATGACATTTCTCAATGTATTCATCGCTTGATTTAATGCATTTGCTCGAGCGACAATTTCAGCGACCTCATTACGAGTTGGTGCTTGATTAATTTGAGTTTCGAATGTGTTACGTTGAGCGTCATTTAAGCCATTAAGTTGATTTAAATCTGTAATCGCGTGTTGTTTATCATTTTGAAGTTTTTCAGCACCGTGTAAGTGATCTTTCGCATTTGTAACAGCTTCTGTAAGTTGTTGAACTTGTGTTCTATCCAATGTTGGATGATCTACTTGATTAATTAATGCTTCCGCTTGTTGTACTGCATTTGTATAAGCATTTTGTTCAGGTGAATCTTCATTAATAAATGGACTACTATTTTCAACTTGTTGATGATCTTGAATCGCGTCTCTCAATGCTTTCATTGACTGATCTAAAGCTTCTGCTTGCGCTACTTTTTGAGCAACTTCGTCACGAGTAGGTACTTGGTTGATTTGTTCTTGTAGTGCTTGACGTTGTGCAGCATTTAGATTTTGTAGATGATTGATCGTTTCGTTTGCTAGTTGTTTATCTTGAGCTAATTTTTGATCTCCATGTAATTGATCTTTGGCATTGATAACAGCTTGTGTTGCTTGTTCAATTTGTGTTTGATCTAATGTTGGATTTGTAGCTTGATTGATAATATCTAATGCATGTTGAACCGCTTGAGAATAATCATCTTTTTGTTTTGGATCTTCGTTTGTGAATTGACTACTATTTTCAACTTGTTGGTGATCCTTAATGCTATCTTTTAATGCTTGCATTGCATTGTTAAGTGCTTCTGCTTGCGCTACTTTTTGAGCAACTTCATCTCTAGTTTGAGCATCAGTAATTGCATCATTAAGCGCTTGTTGTTGTGCTGGTGTTAATTGATTAAATTGATTCATTGTTTCACCGGCATGTTGTTTATCTTCAGCTAGTTTTTCAACACCATTTAACGCTTGTTTAGTAGCATTCACTGATTCAGTAGCTTGATTTACATTATCTTTATTGATTGTTGGATTAGTTATTCCAGCAATGATACTTTCAGCATTTTGAATTGCGTTGTCATAATCTTGCTTTTTATTAGGATCTGCGTTGATGTATTGACTGCTATCTAATGTTGTTTGTTTATCGGCAATACTTTGTTGTAACGCATCCATATATTGATCAAGTTGTTGTGCCTCAGTTACATCATTTTTAACAGCTGTACGTGTTGTTTCATTATCAATTAAAGCATCTTCCATATGTTTTTGAGCATCATTAAGATGAGGTAATTGATTAATGCGTTCCTTAGCTAGATCTTTTTCATTTTGTAGTTTAGTTACACCTTGAAGTGCTTGTTTACTATTATTTACACTTTCAGTTGTTTGATTAATTACATTTGTATCTAATGTGGCTTGTTGTTCATTAATCAAATCTTGCGCATTTTGGACTGCTTGATCATAATTTTGTTGTTCTGTAGGATCCTCATTAATATATGCACTACTTGCTTTAACTTCTGCATTATCATCAATACTTTGACGTAATCCATGCATAGCTTGGTTAAGCGAATCTGCTTGTTGTTCAATTTGTTGCACATCCGTAATGAGTGGTGCGTGATTAACTTGTTCTTTTAAAGCAGATTTTTGTGGATCATTTAAATCTGCTAGTCCATCAATGGCTTGTTGAGCATGTAATTTAGAATCTTGTAATCTTTGTTCGCCATTTAAGTTTTGTAATGCTTGTTGAACTTGAGTTAATGCTTGTTCAACTTCTGGTTGACTTGCATTTGGTCCATGTTGATGATCAATGATAGATTGAGCATGGGCAACAGCATCAGTATATGCAGATTGCTTATCTGGGTCAGCGTTAACAAACTGACTTTGTTGTTTTACGTCATTTTGATTAGCAATAGCATTTTGTAATTGATTCATTGCATTATCTAGCGCTTGAGCATCTCGAACATGTTGAGTTACGGCATCAATATCAGTAGCTTGAGCAATACCCTCTTGTGCTTGTTGTATTTGTGCTTGATTTAGGTGATCTAAGTGATCGATGGTTTGTGTAGCTTGTTGTTTAGCGTGAGTTAGGTTTTCATCGCCATCTAAAGCTACTTTATTAGCATTAACAAGGTTAGCAGCTGCATTAATGTCAGTTGGATTCATAACTGGTGTTGTTGCATTTATGATTTGATTAGCATCATTCACTGCATTGTTATAGTCATTTTGACGATCAGCAGTTGCATCATGATAATCTTCAGAATTAAGTGTTTGTTGATTATCTTTAACACTATCTCTTAAATGTTCCATTGCTTGATCTAATGTTTGTGCATTTTGTTTTATTGAATCGACATCAGTAACTAATGGTGCATTTGCAATTTGTGTTTCCAAATCATGTCGTTGCGCGTCATTTAAGTGAGGTAATTGCGTTAATGCTTGATTAGCATCTTGTTTAGCTTGGGCTAAGTTTGAATTACCATTTAAATTTTGGATCGCTTGATTTACCTTATTAGTCATTGCTTCAATTGTACTTTGATCTTCATTAGTACCAAGTTGAGGATTTAATACATTTTCTGCATTTCCTACTGCTTGATTGTATGCATCTTGGATAGCTTGATCAGCATTTAAATAATTACCATCAGCTAATATTTGATTTTTATTATGAATCGCTTGTTCTAATTGATCCATTGCATTATTCAAACTTTCAGCAGTTTGTTTAGCTGTGTTAACAGCATCTATATTTGGCGCGTGTTCGATTTGAGATGTGAGTGCTTGCTTTTGTGCGTCATTTAGATGTGTCATGCCATTGACATCGTTAGTAGCATTTTGCTTTTCTGTTGTCAATTTGGTATCACCATTGAGGTCATCTTTAGCCAGATTTACTTGAGTTAGTGCTTGTGTAATATCATCTGGATTTAAAGTTGGATCAACAGTTTGATTTATGATGGATTCAGCTTGTCTGATTGCATCTTGATATGCAGTTTGTTTATCAGTATCAGCGTCGTGATAATTTTCACTACATAAAATATCGTCTTTATTTGCAATGCCCTGTTTTAAGTTGTGCATTGCATCATTGACATTTTGTGCCTGTTGTTTTACTTGATTTACCGCTTCAATTGTCTGTGCTTGCTCAATTTGGTTTGTAAGTGCATCATGTTGCGGTTGATTTAAATCAGGTAATGTATTGAGATTTGCTTTAGCATCTTGTTTAGCTTGAGCTAGGTTTTCATCACCATTTAAATCATCTTTCGCATGATTAATAGCATCAGTCATTTGTTTCACAGCGTCTGGTGATAATTGTACCACTTGATTGCCATTAACAACTTGTTGTGCTTGAGCTACAGCATTATCATATGCTGTTTGTTTATCATTGTTTGCTTGTGTGTAATCGATGGTTTGAGGTACTTGAGCATTGGCTTGTAATGTCTGATTCAAGTTACCCATTGCAGTGTTTAAATCATTTGCAGATTGTTTGATTTGATCAACACTTGGAACAAGACTTGTTTGATTCACTTGTTCTTTTAAAGCTGCTTTTTGTGCAGGATTTAAGTTTGGTAAACCATCAATCAGAGTAGATGCGTTTTGTTGTGCATCGTGTAGATTATCATTACCATTCAAATCGCCTTTCGTTTGATCCACTTGATGTAAAGCGTTAGTAATAGCTTGTGGATCTACGATTGCATTCGGAGTACCATTGATAATTTGTTCGGCATGATTGATTGCTTCACTATATGCTTGTTGTTTATCTGGGTTAGCATTTGTGTAATTACCGTCTGCTATTGTTTGATCTTTGTCTGCAATACCTTGTTTCAATGCGGACATTGCTTGATCTAAATTACTTGTTGTAGCTTTAACTTGATTTACATCATTTACAGTATTTGCTAAATTCACTTGTTGTTTTAATGCTTCTTTTTGTGCAGGATTTAAATCTTGTGCGTTATTAATTTGCTCAATCGCTTCCTGTTTCGCATTTTCAACGTTTGAATTACCATTTAATGCATCTTTAGCATCGTTAAGTTGTTTTAACGCTTGTGCGATATCATCTTGAGATGCATTGTTTTGACTATTATGATCTACGATACTTTCTGCAAGTGTTACTGCATCGTTATAAGCATCTTTCTTAGGTTGATCTGCATCTGAATAATTGATACTACCTAACGTATCTGCTTTAGTTTGTAATGCTTGATCTAATTGATTCATGGCATTATTTAAACTTTCAGCATTTTGTTTAATTTTGTTCGTTGCGGCAATATCTGGCGCTTGATCAATTTGTTGAGTTAATGCATCAATTTGTGCTTGGTTTAAATGATCTAATGTACCTAGTGTTGTTTTAGCATCTTGTTGAGCAGTGGCAAGTTTTTGGTCGCCGTTTAAATTATGATTAGCTTCATTAACATTAGCTAATGCTTGTTTGATTGTGTCTGGATCCATAGTTGGATTGTTTTGCTCATTTAATAATGTATCTGCATGATTGATAGCATCATCAAATGCTGTTTGTCTATCCGGATCTGCATCATGATAATTTTCGCTACCTTTGATATCGTCTTTATTTGCGATGCCTTGTTTCAAGGCTGTCATTGCATCGTTAAGTTTTTCTGCAGCTTGTTGAATCGCGTTAACATCAGGTACTTGTAATGCTTGATTGATTTGCTTATTAAATTCATCACGTTGTGCTTGATTTAAATTTGGTAATTGATCAAGCGCTTGTGTTACCTGTTGTTTAGCATTAATAAGGTTAGCATTACCATTCAAGTCATTGTTAGCTTGGTTCACGTGATTTAATGCATTTTGTATGTCACTTGGTGACACAATAACGTTTGGCACACCATCTATTAATTGTTGTGCGTGGTTAACTGCATCATTGTATGCATGTTGTTTATCAGGACTTGCATTTGTGTAGTTACCGTCTGCTAATATTTGATCTTTATTAGCGATACCTTGTTTTAAAGCTGTCATTGCTTGATTTAAATCTAGAGCGTTTTGTTTAATTGCATTAACGTCAGCGACAGTTGTTGCATCAGCAACTTGTTGTTTTAACGCATCTTTTTGAGCATGATTTAAATCATTTGAATTGTTGATTGTATCAGTCGCTTGAATTTTAGCATTTTGAACATTGTCATTGCCGTTTAAGGTGTCTTTAGCTCTTTTAACTGCTTGAATTGCTTCTGCCACTTCTGTTTGTGTCGCATTATTACCGTTTGTCTTAGATAAAATGTGTTCAGCATTGCTAATAGCATTATTATAAGCTTCTTGTTTCGCTGGATCAGCATCTGTGTAGTTAACATTAGATTTAATATCATCTTTATCTTTAATTGCCTGATTCAAATCATTCATAGCATGATTTAGATTTTCAGCTTCAATTTTAATTTGATTAGCTTCATCTACTGATATTGCTTGTTTAATCCTATTTTCTATGTCTTTTTGTTGTGCATTATTTAAGTGATCATACGTGCCAACTGATTGCATTGCTTCTTCTTTAGCGTGTGTAAGGTTTTCATTACCGTTTAAACCGTCTTTAGTGTTAGTAACTGTGTCTGCAGCTTGGTTTATCACAGTTGGATCAATAACTGGATTAGTTACTTCATTTTGAATACCTTGTGCTGTGTTAACTGCATTATTATAAGCATCTTTATTATTTTCACTTGAATCAATGTAATTTTGTCCATTTTTGATATCTGTATTATCGGCAACTGATTGATTTAAGTGTTCCATTGCTGTATCAACTGCTTGTGCTTTATTTTCATTATCTTTAACTTCTGCAACAGTTGTAGATTGATCAACTAATTGTTTTAAGGCTTCTTTTTGTGGATTTGTTAAATGTGTTAATCCATCAATAGCTTGGTTAGCATTTTGTTTAGCATTAGCTAAGTTTTCTTTACCGTTTAAGGCATCTTTTTTACTGTTGACCGCATTTATAGCTGCTTCTACTTCATCTTTAGTTAAGTTACCACCTTGTGTTGGGTTTAAGATTGTTTCGGCATTTGAAACTGCATCAGTATAGTCAGTTTTCTTATCAGGACTAGCGTCGTTGTAATTTTGACTATTAAGCGTTTCAGCTTTGTCATTTAAGCTATCTGCGAGTTGTCCCATAGCATTATTTAAAGCTTGTGCATCGTTGTTTATTCGATCGATGTCAGCTAGTGTTTGTGCTTGATCAATTTGATGTTCAATGTTTTCACGTTGAGCGTTATTTAGATGATTTAAATTGTTAAGTGCTTGATTTGCATTATTTTTAGCATCTTCAACTTTACGGTTACCGTTTAAATCTTGTTTCGCTGTATTTATTGCAGATAATGCTGCTTCAACCTCAGCTTGTGTTGAATTTGATCCAGTAGTTGGATCTGTAATTAATTGAGCATCATTAATAGCATGATCATAAGCGCTTTGTTTAGGTTGATCTGCGTCACTATAATTAACACTTTGATGTACTTGATCTTTATCATTGACTGCGTTTATTAATTGTTCCATAGCTTGATCAAGTGAAGTTGCTTTAGCTTTGCAACATTTGGTGCGTCTTTAAGCTGTTGTGTCAAGTCAGCTTGTTGTGCTTGATTCAAATGACTTAAATGTTGTAGATCATTCGTAGCACTTTGTTTTGCATTATTTAAGTTTTCTACTCCATTTAAATCTTGAGTTGATGTTTTGATTTGATTTAATGCTTGAGTCACAGCCTCTGGATTTAATGTAGGTTGAGTTGTTTCATTAATCATACTTTCAGCATTTGTAATGGCATGGTTATAGTCATCTTGATTGCTAGTATTTGCATCTACATAAGGCTGACTTGCTTTAACATCATGTTGTTTTGCAACTTCTTGGCGTAAGTCAGACATGGCATTATTCAAGTTGCCTGCATTAGCTTTAATCGTATCTATATCAGGAAGTTGTTTCGCTGTATCAATTTGGTCTTGAATACTTTGACGTTGTGCATCTGACAATCCTGTCATTTGTTGTAAAGCATTGGTTGCTTCTTGTTTAGCATTGGCAAGGTTTGAATTACCATTTAATCCTTGCTCTGCATTATTAACATTTTGAGTTGCAGTAGTAATATCTGCAGGATTGATAATGACATCCGGTGTACCATTGATTAAATTTTGTGCACGTTGGTAAGCATCTGTATAAGCGCCTTGTTCTTGTGGGCTAGCATTAGTGTAATTACCATCTGCAACAATTGTATCGTGATCTGCAATCGCTTGTTTGAGTTGTTTCATAGCAGTATTTAATGCATTAGCGTTATTTTGTAAATCTGTTACAGCCGCTACCGTTTGTGCTTGATTTACTTTTCCTTTAAGTTCATTTTTTTGTTGTTCGTTAAGATGTGGTGCATTTTCAATCGCTTGAGTAGCTTGAGATTGTGCATCATGTAAGTTTTGTGCACCATTTAACTCGTGTGCAGCATTTGTAACAGCTTGCATTGCTTGTTCAACTGCTTGCTGATCACTATTTGGTCCTGTTGTTTTAGCTAATATATCGTCTGCATTTTGTAATGCTTGATCATAGGCTTGTTTTTTATCAGGACTTGCGTCAGCGTAATTTTGGCTATTTAAGATATCATTTCGATTAGCAATTGCTTGTTGTAATTGTTGCATTGCTTGATCTAATGCTTGAGCAGTAGCTTCAATTTGATGTACAGCTTCTACTGAAGGTGCAGTAGCAATTTGATCTCTTAAATTGTCACTTTGCGCATGATTGATGTGATCAAGTGCATTTAATTGAGTATTGGCTTCGTTTTTAGCATTTTGAAGGTTAGTATTACCATTTAATTGATCTTTAGTTGTATTAACTTGATTTATGGCAGATTCTACTTGTTCTTTTGATAAGTTATTACCATTTACTGGATCTAAAATAGCTTGAGCATTTGTAACTGCATCATCATAATTTGTTTTTCTATCTGTATCAGCATCAGTGTAATTGATTTGTTGTTTGATAGTTGCTTGATCACTGATACTATCTTTTAATTGACCCATCACAGTATTTAATGCATTTGCTTGATCTATTGCTTGTGCAACTTGAGATAGCGTCGTAGCACCATTAATGTTATTTTTCGCAGCTTCACGTTGGTGTTGGTTTAAATGCGTATCATTATCTAATGTTTGTAGTGCATTGATTTTAGCTTCTGATACTTTTTCTTCTCCATTTAATTCTTGTTTAGCATGATTAACATTTTCAATAGCTTGTTCTACTTCAGACTGTGTAAGATCATGTCCAAGGTCTTTATCAAGTGTGTTTTGTGCTTGATGCACTGCGTTAGTATATGCAGATTGTTTACTAGTATCAGCATCAGTATAATCTACACTTTGTTCAACATCTTGATAGTTATCAATACTTTGTTGTAATTGTCCCATTGCATTATTTAAATCTTGTGCTGTTTGTTTAGCTTGTGCTACTTCAGCTAATGTTTGGGCATTGTTGATACGATCTTGAGCAGTGTTTGTTTGAGCATGATTTAAGTTTGAGTAAGTGCCTAGTTCTTGAATAACTGCTATTTTAGCCTCTTGAACTTTTTCTTCACCATTCAAATCTTGTTGTGCTTGATTTACTTTTGCTAAAGCTTGTTCAACTTGAGATTGAGTAAGATCATTTCCATGATCTTTATCAAGGATACTTTGTGCTTGAGTAACAGTATCTGTGTATGCCTGTTGTTTATCAGTATCAGCATCAGTATAATCCACGCTTTGTTCAACATCTTGATGATATGCTATACCTTGTTGAAGTTGACCCATTGCATTATTAAGCGTATTTGCCTCTTGTTGTGCTTGAGTGACAGCTTCTAATGTTTGTGCATCATTGATATGTTGAGTAGCTGTATTAACTTGAGCATGATTTAAATTTGCATACGTACTTAATGCTTGCTTAGCTGCAGCTTTAGCTTCTTCTACTTTACGATTACCATTAAGGTCTTGTTGCGCAGCTTTTACTTTTGCAATGGCTGCTTCAACTTGAGATTGTGTGGCATTCGTACCATTAGTTGGATCTGTAATAGCCTCGGCTTGGGAAACTGCATTATCATAAGCTTGCTGTTTATCAGTATCAGCATCAGTGTAATTCACACTTTGTTGAACATCGTTATGATTAGCAATTGTGTCTTTAAGTTGACCCATTACTGTATTTAATGATGTAGCTGAATCTTTAAGTGCGTTGACAGCTGCAATATCATTAGCTTGTTGTACTTGATCATTCAAAGTATTGATTTGATTTTGATTTAAATGATTCATTTGACCAATATCATGTTTCGCAGCTTCTTTAGCTTGAATTAAGTTTTGTTCACCATTTAATGCTGCTTTTGTTTCATTTACTTTAGTTGCAGCTTGATTAATTTCAGTAGCACTCATGTTAGGTTGACTTGTAGCATCGATAATCGCATTTGCTTGATCAATAGCCGTATTGTAGTCATTTTGATTGCTATTTGATGCATCTAAATAATTTTGCCCTGTTTTAATTGATGGGTTATCTTGAATGCTTTGACGTAATACTTGCATTGCTTGATCGAGTGTTTGAGATTGTGTTTTAACGTTATCAACATTTGCTACATTTTGAGCTTGTTGAATTTGACGTTTTAACTCATCCTTTTGTATATTTGTTAAGTTTTGTAGATCATTAATCGCATTAGTAGCATTCGTTTTTGCTTGTTCTAAAATCTGAGTACCATCTAGAGCATCTTTTGTAGATGTTACTTGTGCTAAAGCTTGTGCAACAGCATCTTTGTCTAGATTTTGACCGTGTTCTTTATCTAAAAGTTGTTCCCCATTTGAAATGGCTTGATTATAAGCTTGTTGTTTTGATGGTTCGGCATCGGTATAGTTTTGACTATCTAATATTTGTTGTTTGTTAGCAATACCATCTTGTAATTGACTCATTGCTGTGTTTAGTTCTGTAGCATTGTCGCTTTGTTGATTCACATCTGCGACTGTTGTTGCATCATTAATTTGTTGTGTTAATGCTTCTTTTTGAGCATTATTTAATGATGTTAAGTGTTCTAAATCAGCTAGTGCTTGAGTCTTCGCATGTTCAACATTTTGGTTACCATTTAAAGCTTGTTCTGCAGTTTGAACTTTTTGCATTGCTGCTACTACATCAGTTTGTGATGTGTTAAGACCATTTGTCTTGTCTAATATTTGTTGTGCTTCCTTAACAGCATTTGAATAATTTTCTTTGAGATTATTGTTAGCATCTGTATAGTTCACTGATTGCTTAATTGCTTGTTGGTTTGCGATAGCTTGGTTCAATTGGTCCATCGCAGTGTTAAGATCATTCGCACTGTTTTGCGTAGCTGTTACATCACTCACATGAGTTGCTTGATTAATTTGTTGTGTGAGATCTGCTTTTTGAGCATCAGTTAAATGACTTAAGCTATCTAAATGTGTTAAGGCATCTTGTTGTGCATGTCTTAAGTTTTCTGTACCATTTAGTGCTTTTTCAGCAGTAGTCACTTGAGATGCAGCTTGTGTAATTGCATCAGGATCCATTGTAGGTGATGCTATTGGGTTAACGATTCCATTGGCATTATCAACTTGACTATTGTATGCATCTTGTAAATTTTGATTAGCGTCTGTATAATTTTGACTCGTTTTAATATTAGATGCATTAGCAATACTGTCTCTTAATTTATGCATTGCGTCATTGAGTACTGTTGCTTTATTTTGAGTAGTATTTATATCAGGTAAAGTTTGTGCTAGTGCGATTTGTTGTTTTAACTGGTCTCTTTGAGCATCATTGAGAGAAGTTAATCCATCGATAGCTGTTGTTGCGTTTTGTTTTGCTTCACGTAAGTTTTCATCACCATTTAAGTCTTGTTTAGCAGCGTTAACTTGTGATGTAGCATTTGAAATTTCACTTGGAATTAAGACTGCACCTTGCGTACCATTAATGATGGCTTCTGCATTATCAACTTGATTTGTGTAGGCTTGTTGTTTATCACCACTTGCATTGATGTAATTGCCGCTTGTTAAAGTATCATTTTTATCAGCAATAGCTTCTTTTAAGCTAGTCATATTGTTGTTTATTTCAGTAGCTAATTGTTCAATTGCTTTTACATCTGCAACACGCTTACCGTTAGATACTTGCGCTTTTAAAGCGTCTTTTTGAGCATCATTTAAATCAGCACTGTTACTTATAGTATTCATTGCGTTACGTTTAGCATCTTCAAGGTTACGTTCTCCGTTTAATGCTTGTTGTGCCTGATTGATTTGATTAATAAGGTTTTGAACTTCATTCATCGGAGTATTAGGACCTGATTGTTGGTTAACAATGCCTTGTGCAGTAACTAAATACATATCATAATCAGATTGTTTTGATTGATCAGCGTCTAAGTAGTTTTGAGTTGCTTGTACTGATGGTTGATTGTTCACTAATGTATTTAATTGTTCCATTGCATCATCTAACGATTGAGCTTCTTGTTTAATTTGATTTACATCAGCAATATGATTTGCTTGATTTACATTTGCTTCAAAAGCCTGTCGTTGCGCATCAGTTAAATGTGTTAACGTACCTAAATATTGTTGTGCACTTGCTTTCGTATCATTTAATTTTTGATCACCATTTAATGCTTTTTTAGCTGCGACAATTCGTTGTAAAGCTTCTTCTACTTTGTCTTGAGATGTATTAGGACCATTTGCTTGATCTAATATAGCTTCAGCAGTTGTTACACTTTGATCATAATCAGATTGTTTAGGTTGATCGGCATCAGTATAATTCTTAGTTGTTTTAACTTGTGGCGCTTGATTCACTTCAGCTTGTAATTGTTGCATTGCTTGATTTAAATCATTAGCTGCTTGTTTTACTTGATTAACGTCACTTATATGAGGCGATTGTTTGATTTGATTTAATAAATTCGCTTTTTGTTGATCTGTAATTTGACCTAATGTATCTAAATATTGTTTTGCATCTTGCTTAGCAGCTTCTAAGTTTTCATCACCATTTAATTTAGTTTTGGCTGAAATAACTTGTTGAGCCTTGTTATTGATTGCATCCGGATTCATTTCAGGATTAGTTGCTGTATTAATGATATTTTCAGCATCTGTTACTGCTGCATTATATGCTTGTTGTTGATCTGGAGATGCATCATGGTAATCTTCATTATCTTTAACAGTTGTTTGGTCAGCTATACTTTGTCTTAATGTGTCCATTGCTTGATTTAATGTGTCGGCATTGTTTTGAATACCTTGAACGTCACTAACTGTTTGACCATTATCAATGTCTTGCGTTAATTGTGCTTTTTGAGCATCTGTTAATGATGTAAGTGAATTTAATTGTTGTTTAGCGTTTTGTTTAGCTTGATCTAAATTCTGAGTACCATTTAATGCTTGTTCGGCATTTTGAACTTGTCTTAAAGCTTCTTCTACTTGCGCTTTATTTTTATTTGGACCTGCTTGGTTAAGAATGTCTTTAGCCGCTTGTACTGCAGTTGTGTAATTCGCTTTATTGTCTGGTGAAGCGTCTTGATAATTTTGACTAATTAGTACGGTATTCTCATTATTGATACCATTTTGTAAGTCAGACATCGCTTGATTTAAATCGTTAGCAGTTTGTGTTAACTGTTCGATATCAGCAATACGATTAGCATGATTGATATTGTCAGTCAAATTAGCTTTTTGAGCCTGATTTAAATGAGTTAAGCCATCCAATGCTGTAGTTGCTGTCGTTTTAGCTTGGTCAAGTCTTTCTTCTCCATCTAAAGCATCTTTTGTTTGGGTAACGTTATTAGTCGCTTGATTAATTGTATTCACATCAAGTGTTGGTTGTGATGTTTCATTAATGATAGTTTCTGCATTTGTTACAGCATCATTATAATTTAATTGTTTTTGCTGCTCTGCATCTATATAATCCTCGCCTTGTTTAACATCCTCTTTATTCGCAATCGATTGTTGTAAATTTGCCATAGCGCCATCAATATTATTAGCAAGTTCTTTAGCATTATTTACTGTATCAATTTGATGCGCGTCATTGATTTGTGTTTCTAATGCTTGACGTTGCGCTTGATTTAAATGTGTTAACTGACCAAGAGCGGTAAGCGCTTGTTGTTTTGCATTATTAAGGTTGGTATTACCGTTTAATGCTTGCTCTGTAAACGTGACTTGTTTTAATGCATGATTGACTTCATTTGGTGTAAGTATAGGACTTTGACCTGTACCTTCAACGATAGCTTTAGCTTGATCATATTTATTGTTATAAGCCGTTTTTAATTCAGGGTTCGCATTGACGTAGTTATCACTTTGAATAAGTTGATCGTGATTAGCGATACCTTGTTTTAATGCTGTCATCGCATTATTTAAATCGTCTGCATTTTGCTTAATATCATTAGCTTGTTGAACATTTTGTGCTTTTGAAACTTGTTGAATTAATGCATTTTTTTGTGCTTGATTTAAATCACTAGCTCCTACAATTATTGCGGTTGCTTCATCTTTAGCACGTTGTAAATTTTGTTGTCCATCTAATGCAGCTTGGCTTGATTTAACATTTTCAGCTTGTTGATTGATTGTCGTTGGATCCATGATTGGTTGTGTTTGGCTATCAATAGTACCTTTTGCATCATCAACGGCATTATCATAACTTGATTTGATAGATGGTGTTGCATCTATATAGTTAATACCTGTCTTAAGTTGATCATTATCAGCAATGCTATCTCTTAATTTAGTCATTGCATGATTTAATTGATTAATATCATTTTGTAATGCTACAAGTGCCGCATGATTTGGTGCAGCATTAATTTGTTCTTCTAAACGATTACGTTGAGCATCATTTAAACTTGTTGCATTTTGTAATGAAGTCAATGTTGGTTGACGATCTAAAGTTAGATTAGAACGTGCATGATTTAAATTCGCTTCATTTGTTTGTGCTTGTGCTACTTTAGCTTTAATTTCAGCTACAGTTGGCTGACCAGCAATAAGTTGATTTAATTCATTTAATGTTTGTCTCGCTTTACCTAACTCTTGATGATAAGCCTCTAATGAAGCGGATGTCATACCATCAGTATCAGTTGGTTGATTAATACTTGCTTCTAAACTATTTTTCGCAGCTTCTAATGGTGCTTTATCAGGTGTTAAATGAGCTTGAGCTTGATCTAAATCAGATTTAACGGTATTTGCTTGAGCTACATTTGTATTAATGTCTTGAACAGTTGGATTACCATTAAGTACTTGTTTGATAGCTTCAAGTTTCTCTTTAGCCGCATTTAATTTGTCATTAAATGTATTAATAGAATCTTGAGTCATGCCATTTGTATCAGTGTTATCTGCAGTATTAATACTTTGTTGTAATGCGTCTTTTGCAGCTTCTAATGGCGCCTTATCTACTGTTAATTGTTGACGTGCTTGGTTTAACGCATTAGTTACATTATTTGTTGCACTTGTGTTGTTATTAATATCATCAACGGTTGGATTACCATTTAAAACTTGTTCTATTTCACGAAGTTTTTCACGTGCTGCATTTACTTTGCTGTTATAATTCGCAACTGATTCTTGAGTCATGCCATTTGTATCTGTTGGTTGATTGATACTTTGTTCAAGTTCCATTTTGGCTTGTTGTAATGGTGCTTTATCAACTGTTAATTGTTGACGTGCTTGATTTAATGCATCTTTCGCAATGTTTGCTTCATTCTTATTTGAATTGATGTCTCCAACACTTGGTGAACCATTAAGTACTTGAGTTATAGATGCAAGTTTTGCTTTCGCTTGTTCAAGTTTTTCATTATAAGCATCAATAGATGATTGCGTCATGCCTGTCGTATTTGTAGGTTGATTAATACTTTGTTGTAACGCATTTTTCGCAGCTTCTAATGGTGCTTTATCAGGTACTAGGTTTTGACGTGCCTCATTTAAAGCTTCTTTGGTAGTAGTTGCTTGATTCACACTGTCATTGATTAGAGCGACAGTTGGGTGGTTATTTAAGACGTGATCAATTTCTTTTATCTTTTCTTTAGCCGCATTTAATTTGTCATTAAGAGCATTAATTGAATCTTGCGTCATACCTGTTGTATCAGTACCTTGTGCTTGATTTATCGCTTCTTGAAGTTCAACTTTTGCCTGTTGTAATGGTGCTTGGTCTGGCGTTAAGTTTGAACGTGCGTCGTCTAATTCAGCTTTAGCATCATTTGCTGCTGTTGTATTTGTATTGATTTGATCCACGGTTGGATTGCTATTTAAGACTTGATTAATTGCGCTCAGTTTTTCTTTAGCGGCATTTAATTTTGCTTGGTAAGTATTAATCGAATCTTGTGTCATACCTGTTGTATCAGTAACTTGATTAATACTTTGTTGTAACGCATTTTTCGCATTTTCTAAAGGTGTTTTATCTACTGTTAATCCGTTACGAGCTGTATCTAGAACTGATTTAGCATCATTTGCATGTGCAACATAATCTCTGATTGTAGCTACGTTAGGATGAGATTGTAGGATTTGATTAATCTCTTGTAATTGTTGTTTTGCAGCGTTTAATTTTTCATTATAGTTGGCTACTGATTGATCAGTCATACCTGTTGTGCTTGTTGTTTGATTGATATCATTTTCTAGATCAGCTTTAGCTCTTTCTAATGGTGAAACATCAGGTGTTAAGTTTGCAATCGCTTGTTTCAATGCATTGTATTTATCTTCTACTTTTGCTTTTTCGTTTGCGATATCTTGTTCTGTTGCATCGCCATTATTAATGACTTGTTGTGCTGCTTCAGATTCAGCTTGTGCAGCTTGTTTCACTTGTTGGTATGCATTAATAGACTCGGTTGTCATGCCATCTGTTGATACTGTTTGGTTAATCTCATCATCAAGTTTGGCCTTCGCCGTTTTAAGTTCGCTATTATTTGCTAAAGGTTGCAACTGATTAATCGCTTGTGTAATACGTTCATTCACTTGGTCAACTTGTCTTAAAGCATCTTGAACTTCTTGAACAGTTCGAATTGGCTTGTTAATAATTGCATCGGCTTTTTGACGTGCTTGAGTTAAATCAGGATTAAGAGCTTGCATCGCTTGGTTATAAGCTGTGATACTAGCTGGTCTCATTCCTGTTGTTGTACCAGTTCTATCAAGTTGCTGAACTGCTTGTTGTAAAGCACTTGTATCTGCAGTTAAATCCGATTTGGCTTGATTTAATGCTGTTAATGCTTTATCTACATTTTGTTTTTGTTCTGCAATTTGTTGTGCTGTGGCATCACCATTATCAATGACTTGTTGTGCTTTTGTGATTTCAGATTGAGCAGCTTGTCGTTTCGCATTGTAATTATCAATACTTTGTTGTGTCATACCATCTAATGATGGTTGTTGATCTATAGATGCTTGCAAGTCATTTTTAGCTTGAACTAATTCATGATTGTCAGCTTTATTTTGAAGTAATGCTTTGGCTTGATCAATTTTTGCTTGAGCAGCTTGAACAGTGTTTAATGCTTGTGTCACTTGTTCAGGTGAAGCGAATTGATCTTGAATGACTTGGTCTGCTTGAGTAATGGCAGTATTGATTTCACTTTGAGCATTTGTCATCGCATTATTAAACTGCGTGATACTTGCTGGTGTTTTACCATCAGTACTGATTGGATCATCTAAGTGATTTACCGCTGAAATTAAATCACGTTTGTCTGACTTAGTAAAAATCGTTTCAGTAATTTGTTCTGTGCTACCATCATCATACGTTATGACAACTGGTATGGTTGTTGTACTACCACCTGCAAGATTAACAGGTAATGGAGTACCTTGTTTAATTGTTGCATTTTGTTTGTTGATAACTTGTACTGCATTATTAATATCCTCAGGTGTGACGTTAGAACCATAATCTTTCACAATTTGATTAATAGTGACAGTATGTGCATTAGGTATATTATAAGTATTTGTGTTTGTACTTTCTGCATTACCCGAACCTGCTTTTGCAATTGTAGTGACATCACTATTAGGTTTGATTGTATTTGCATTGAAAGTTACTTTACCAGTTGCACTATCTACTGTGACATAACTTGGTTTGTCAGCAATTGACCATTGTCCATTAGGACCTTGAACAACTTGTAATGTTTTTGTCTGTTCACTAGTGTTACTTACTTGTTCGATGTAAGTAATCTCTACCGCTGTTGTTGGGTTAACAAGGTTATTTGGTAAATTATTTGGTGCGATTTCTACTTGTCCATTTTCCCAAATGTGAGATGTAGCTTGATTAGGTTGAGGTGCTACAACTGTAAACATTTGACTAGGTTGTTCGTCGCTTATTAATTCTCCATTACCTTGTGTTGCAATGACTTGAATATTGTCTGATGGACTGAATGTCCCTGCCGCGATAGTGATACCATTTTCTGTACCTACTACACCGTTCACGCTTTGTGCAGAGGTTTCTTTTGTCCATGGGCTATTACTATTATTACGTATAAATGTTGTAATGACTTGGCCGTTATGTTTAATAACCAAACGATCTGCGTACGTATCGACATTACCTGTACGAGTATTAATAGATTGGTTTGCACCTGGTGCTATTGTAATAACACCTTGCTTGGATTCAGAAATTTGAGGTACAGAAGGTTGTACATTTCTAATTATAAAACGTGCAGGTTGGGACGTTGCGAAAGGTTGACCGTTATATAACACATCATATTTTGCATTTAATACTTGAGCAGAATTTGGTTTATTTAATGCTTCCCAACTTTCACCATTAGTACCAGTGGTTGCTTGATTCCAATGATATGTAAATCCTTCAGTTGGTAAACCATTATTATTCACAATGTGTTGATATTGAGATGCCTCAATACCACGGGCAAAAGTAGTACCTATCGTTGTTGTATATTCATTAGGACTGAAATCAAATTGATATACATTTAAACTAACAGGAACTTGTACAGGTGTTGTTATTCCAGGATATGTCACATTAATTGTTAAATTTTGAACACCAGGTTGACTCGTACTTGGTTGTGCTTGATTTGCCCAATCTGCAGTAATGCCATTTGTATTGGTATTAGGATCAAATGTTACATAATGTAATGCGTCAGTACCTTGAGATAGTTGACCGCCTTGTACTTCGCGTGTTGGTGCTTTAGCACGTGCCACTGGGTAAATTTTGACTGGAATATCTACATTTCTTGTACCTTGTCCGTTCGGTAATGTAACAACTGCTGTTTTAGTAAAGTTACCTACATTATTCTTCCAATTATCAGCATTGTCTTGCCATACAGCTGTAGCGCCTTGAGGTAATTGATCGATATAACGTGCGGCACTACTAAAGTCATTTTGCGTATCATCTTTTATGAAATGAGCGCCGTCTGGAATTGCATGCAATTGTGGTGTTACACGTACAGGATCACTTTCAAATGAATCTACTGTAATATCTTGTGTTACATCTTGAACTTGTCCTTGGTTATTTTGAGTAGTGTATGAGATATGTCTAGTGGTTACGCTCGTTTTAGCTTTGATTTCGCCATCTGGTAATGCATCACTTACAACTACAGTTGCATTATGTCCAGGACCATAATTGGTATGAGAAATCGCTAATGATGTGCCATCGGATTTTAATAATGTAACTGGTGATTGGTTTAGAACATTATTAATTTTGATTTCTTGATTAGTTAAGCCTGCTTTAAATAAAACTGTATTACTATCAATGCGTGGCGCATCAGGTCGTACATTTACTAAGAATCTAACATTTTCACTTTGCCCGTTGGCATAAGTAACACGGACCAATCTAGTTTGACTACCTACTATATTAAGGTTTGGTGGTGTATTTCCATTACCGACAAATGCAAAGTTCATCTGTTGTGTATCGTTATCCCATGAATGAATGATTGGTTTAAGATAATCTTTTGGATTGTTTGGATTATCAATACCAGGAATTGGTGTAACTCTATTGGTTACAAATACTTGTTTTGGAATTGATCGTACTACCATATATGATGATTCTTTAATAATTGGTGTTGTTTCACCATCAAATAAGATATTAGCTCTAACTGTAATACTTTCACCAATACGAGTATTGTTTTTGTTTGGTGTATTATTTGGTAGCCATGTAATTGTGGCATCAGGAACTGGATCACCGTTTTCTAAGGTGAAGAAATCATTTGGTGATGCACCTTTACCATTAGGGAAATCTTGTCCTTGAATGGTATATCTTGGACTAGCTACAACGTTGTAAAGGATATGTTTTACAGGAACGGTAACTGTTGATGTTGAACCATCAGCAAACGTAACTGTAACGGTTGCTACAGGTGATTGGTTTAATCTTCCAACATTACCAGTTACAACTTTACTTCTAATTTCATTTGCACCGGCTGTGGCATATGGTCTTGTACCTGCAATATTAGTTGTAGTAATACTATCGATAATCTTTTGTTGATCTGCTTGTGAAATTGTTGCATTGTCACGAATATTTGCTATTCTAATTGGATTTCCAACAGTTGCATTGGTTGTCACACAGTATTTATCTTTTAACGGTTTAACTGTGACGTTAAATGACTGATTAGTCGTGTTTCCACTTGTATCTGTCGCAACTAATGTAATCGTTTTATCACTACTTGTAGAGACATTTGGTGCTTGTAACGATACTGTTTGATTATTATTGCTAACTGTGCCTGCTATTTGAGAATTAGGTGCAACTTGTACACTACCTAAAGCATAATTATCATTCGCTGTAATATTGTTTGTGAAAGTTTCACCAGAATACACGACATGATTACTGTAATTGCCAACAGTTAATGTCGGATTCACACTATCACTTGGTACAAAATACACGTTAATGACGTCAGTAGTGTTTGCTTGATTACTATTAATCGCTTGTAAATAAGCTGGTGGGCCATATGGTGATAAGAATAATTGTGCTCTATATACAGGACTATTGTTACCAGTAATCGTATTGTTTTTAATAACATGGTCTATTGTAAATGCTGGCACACCATTTCTGGCAGATTCATTCACATTTGTTAGAGATGAATTAGTTTTATTTGAGCTTAAATTTGAATACGTAATAGGTTGACCACCATAGCCACGACTTGTTTCAACTAAATCTAAAGCTTGGATGATTTTACCGTTATAGGTGAATTCACGTTGACCGCCCGCATCAGGAGCTGTTAAAGAATAACCTACTGGATTATAGTTTGGTGTTCCACCTGCTTCGGCCAATGCTTTTTCAGTACCTCTTATATTAGTTCTTAGGCCTGGAATAGTCGTATTCGCTGTAATCAGTTTTAAAACATCATTAGCATTAATGGTTCTACCAGAAGTTGCGTCATAACGATAAATTAATGATTTATGATCTGATGACCATTGGAAGCCTCCATCTGATTGACGTCCAGGGATCGTTTGACTTGTCCAACCTACTGAATAGTCATTGGGGAAATCCACCCATCTTAAGAAATTCATTGTCGTTGCATTAGATGTAAATGATTTTTGTAATTTACCTTTTGTGATATTTACAGTTATCGTACTTGTATTTAATCGATTTAGCGTATTTGTAATCTCTATATTGCTATCAGTTAATTGTAGTTGGCTACTATTCGCATTTATAAATGCTTGTTTTATTTGCGCTTTTTCATCATCAGTTACATTAAATGTTGAAATACGATATACACGTTGGTCACCTGTTGGTTGGTTCACATCTACAACTTTTAATTTTAAAGTTAAAGGTGCTTGATCTTGTCTATAAGCATCACTCGCATTTAATTGATACGTATATGTACCGACACCTAATTGAGATATTTGTGATGAATTCGGCAATGCATTAACTGCAGTGATAGTAAATAGTGAACTTTCTGGCATATCTGCGCCATTACTTAATGCAAAGTATTGTTTTAAATCACCAAATTCAAATTGTTGACCTCTAGCTATCGTCACTGTTGCTTCTTTAGTATTGTTACCTTCGGCATATATTGATTTTCGAACTGGTTCATAAGTTATTGCATTAGTGATTGAAATCCGATCTGTTGATCCATCTTTATAATTAAAACTAATCATATCTGTGGATGGGATATTGATTGGACTTGAATCTTCTAGGTATGGAATGATATTAGTATTAACGGCTTTTAGAGCGTTAATCACATCTCGTTCTTCAGCACGAGTTAAGTCTCCAGGATTAACTACATTAATTTTTTGAACATTAGGTAATACAATTGGAGAAAAATCATTACTCATTTGGCCAATATTGATTGCAATTTGTTTAGATTGACGACTATTGGTTGTATTATTGCTGTTATCTGTTGCAGAAACATTGAATCTGATTTGACTATTGAATGGTTGATTATCAGATACATTTCCCGTAATTCTAAGTGTACCACCCTCACCATTTGCGTTTTGCACAAATTGAGAAGTCCATCCTTGTGGTAATCTGCTAACATTTACAGATTTAATTCCAGTACCATTTGCACCGTCTGTAATATCAATCGTAAAGTTGACTTGTTCACCTTTATAATATTTATTTTTTAAATCGACAGGGTTACCAATTGTTGGTGGTGTGTTGTCTGCCTGTATTTCAACAGCATTACTAAAATTAGATACCACCTTCTTATTGTAATAAACGATTGCTCTGATTACGCCAGTATTTGGTAAGTTCTGTACATAGTCTTCTGGATTGAATGTCACACTATTACTTGTACTTGTCGGCGTTGCACTAGCTATAATGTCGTAATTTTTTGGTACTGAAGCGGGATCATTTATACCATCTTGTGCTAAATTTCCAGTTGCAACTAAATACACAAGGGCATTAGGATCTGCAGGTACATTAGACACTGTGATAGTTGGTTTAGTTCCACCTTTTCCTCTTAATTCTCGAACAGTTGTATCGATTTGAGGTGGCAATGGTTTGACTCTAATTTCAAATGGTTGTTCTCGTTTGCGTAATCGTACGATACCTGAATAATCGCCAGGTGCAATATTACCTACCAATTCAAGGTTTCTTTCTCTATTATTATTAGTTCTGCCAGCAGCATTTTCAATATGAAGTGTACTTGGGATACCAGTGATTTCCCAATCATTATTACTAAAATCTTCATTACTTGCTAATTGAATGCGTAATGGTTGAACATAGTTAGATGTGTTACCACTGCTTGTATAACTATTGCCCATATTACCTTGAAATACATTAAAGACTGGGTGTCCTGCTGATTTAGATTCGGGTGATTCTGCACGGTTATTTGGATCGTTATTTGTGAAAAAGCCCATATTATTTTGAAGTTCAGGTTTCACATATAAATAAACTGGCATTAAAGTTTCGTCATTACCATATCTATCTTGAACGCTAAATCCAATATTTAACTTGATTGGATTACCTGAGCGACTTGCGTTAATTAACGTTTCATTATTGATTAATTGATAGATTTGATAGTCATTTAATTGGATGTGAGGTCCATGACGAAACGATTTTGAAGGTAAGTTAGGATCGAAAAAACCAATAACTAATGGACTCGGCGTTCTAACATAGCTTAATGGGTCCGTAGCAAAATCTTCAGAGTTTTCATCATTTGAATCTAAAATAAATTTTGTTACATCTCTTCTCAAAGTTAAATCATATACGTTTTTATAATTGCCTAAATGATATGTACGATTGGTAACTAATGTAAAATCTTTAACTCTTTCTGTAAAATGATTTAATGGTTCGACATATAGCTCGTTATAGCTAAATAGTTGTCTATATTCTAAAGCTCTACCACCGGCTGCATAATAGAAACGTGATGCAGTGTTTCCTTGTGTTCTAAATTGGAGTGTATAACTTGCGTTACCTTTTCCAATAAATGCATACATTCTGTCAAGACCCGTAATTTGGTTTGGAAATTCACCATTTAATAATGCAAAATTTTGTTCACCGTTTGTTCTCGCATTATCTGATGCATCTTGTTCATGTTGAAATTCAGGTGCACGTGCAAATTCTTTAAAGCTATTAATATGAATCGTAGGTTCATCATAAAATGTATAGCCTGTACGTGGTCCTTGTACGAAATTAGAGGCACGAGAACTGTCAATACCACCTGCAGTACGCCACATGAAAGGTAATGGTTGACCTTCTCCTGCGCCAACACCTAAGCTACTTACGATATTAGAGTTGTCTGGGTCTTCAATCGATAATCTTGCTGGACCTACTGGTGTCTGTCCATCCGGTAAGCCAAACCAAAATACCATGTGCTCATGCATTTGATGACTTTGATTAAATTTAATCGTCCATTCATAACCATCTTTTAATCGTTTCGTAACGACGTAGGCAATACCTTTAGAATCGGCAGCTCTTAGACGTTTCCATGGTGTATTAGGTAATGAAAATGGTGTCCCTTTGTTAGCTGCATAAATATAAGTACCTTCAGGGTAACCTGAACCATCATTTGGATTATCTACATAGTAAGATGTAATAGCTGATTGATAACTACCAGATGATCTTGATTCGGCTGCACGTTCTTGAATATGATGGTTGCGTCTTGTTTGAGATTGACGCTTAGGTAATGTGCGTATCGTTGCTACTGCTTGTTCTAAATCTTGATATGCAAGTTGTAATGATTTTTCACTGATTGGATTATTGTTTCCAAGTAACGTATTGACTTTATCGAAAGCCTGCTTAACTTGATCATATGTTGGTTGATCTACTTTATCTCTATCTATAAAGCGATAATCATGATAATTAGCATCAAAGAAAGCTTGTAACGAATCCTTATTCAATTGAGCCGGTTGCGTTAAATTACTTTCTTGTTCAATGCTTTGATGTTTTACATTATCCACGTTTGCAGTTAACTTATTTTCTACGTTATTTACTTCTGCAGAATGAGATTGATTATTTTGTTCTAAATCATTTGAATGATTAGAATTTGCTGTTTGATCAGTCGTTTGAATGGAATTTTCATTATCTGTTGAAACGTTATCTATAGTTTGTGTGTCTGTAGGATCTTTATGTGTTTGAGAGACCACAGTTTCTTTAGATGGTTGTTCTGAAGTTATAGTTTCATCACTAGTTTGTTCATTAGCTAGTTGGTTAGCTATTGATGAATCGGTATTAGATTTCGAATCGTCATTTACCTCATCCTGTTGATGTAGTAATTGTTGTGACGCCGTTTTAGTGGTATTTAATTCTTCAGCTTGTGCATGAGAAGCATTAAAACCTAAAAAGACTAATGTCGCAATGACAGTTGAAAACGTACCAACTGTATATTTACGAATACTAAACTTCTGTAATTTCTCACGATTATTCACAGCTATTGTTCACTCCTTATCTTGTTGTTGTGTCTCTGATGTTGTAGTTGTGATAAGTATACAGGTCTGTTAATTATAGTTAGGATTTGATAAATGATGATTCATCATAAATGCTATGATTTACCAAATAAATGATAAAAAACAGACAAATCGGCATACATCACAACATAATGTTGAACAATTTATTTACGTTCCATTTAATAATATCATAAAATTTTATATAAGTATAATTGAATATGTGATAAATTATAATGATTTTAAAATAATGAGATAATAAAATAAAAACGACTCGTATTTTTATCTTTAATTAGATAATCGTACGAGTCGTTATGTTTATGATTTTATAAATGACTTGATATATATTTACCGGAAACATATAGCTCATGTTCATTACATATAGATAAGATATGGTTCAATGTTGTGGCAAAAGACATATCTTGGAACAATTGTTCACTATCGATGGGCACATTTGTATGAATCTCAGCTAATCGCTTCGATAAATGTAATTCATTCATATTGTCATTAATTTTCTTCCTTTGACCTGGTGTTAAGGCATCAATTTGTTCAATGACCCCTTCCACACTGCCATATTGTTGAATTAATTTTATCGCAGTTTTCTCACCTATACCTTTAACACCTGCATAACCATCGGCTGTATCACCCATAAACGCTTTGATATCAATGAGTTGTTGCGGTGCTAATTCATACTCTTCATTAAATCGATTTAAGGTATATCGATTATATATGTTAAAGCCTTTCTTAATGAGCCATACTTCAACATTTTCATTGATACATTGTAACAAATCTCTATCTCCGGTAATAATATAGACATCATTATCAACGGAATAAGTTTGTGCTAATGTACCAATCACATCATCGGCTTCATAATTAGTCACACCAATATTAACAAAACCAAATTGTTCAGATATCTCTTTAACATAATCAAATTGTGGAATGAGCTCTTCTGGTGGTGCTGAGCGATTTTGTTTATAACCTTCAAACATGTCATTTCTGAAGGTTGATTGCCCCATATCCCAACAAACAGCTACATGTGTGGGTTGGATTTCATGGATAGCTGAAAAGATATGACGTACAAACCCCTGAATACCGTTAGTTGGCACGCCTTTTGAATTGTACATAAATTGATTATGGAGACTCGTTGCGAAAAAATGTCTAAATAATAAAGCCATGCCATCAACGAGTAATACTTTATTAGGCATTTCGATTGTCCTTCTTTCTTAATATATAATTGCTTCAAGTTGTTGGTGCTTATCTTTAAGTTGTGAAATTAATGATTCATCTAATTCAAATGATAATAATTCATTAATCTGACTTTGAATATTGTCTTCAATACTATTAAATTGTTGTTCTGCTTCATCAGACATTTGCTCAACATAAGTTTCAAGTTGTTGTCTTAAGCGACTAAAGTTAGGTTGAAGTAGTTCTAATGTACTTTGACAAATCATTTCATGAATATCCTTTTGAGCATTCGCATTTAAAATTTTACGTTTCGTTAATTGTTTAGGTAATTCAGCCATCATATCGTTTAAATCGATATGAAGTAATGGTTGATCAACAACATCAGGTTGTAAATTGAAACGTGGATGTACAATAATATGCAATTGACTTAACTGTTGTAAGACAGGTGCAACTTGTTCGTCTAATTGCTGATTAAAATACTTCTTAATTCTTTCAGTGATTAATGATTGCTCTAAGAACATTCTTTGATGAATTTGATCTAAATAAATTTTAGTTGAGTTTTTCTTTTCAGCGTTGAAATCACTATTTTGTGTCATTTGACTATTATAAACAGACTTAATATCATCCATTAACTGAAGCTTTAATCTTTGATTTAAATGATAGACTTGTTCTTCAACTTCATTATTTGTATGTTGAGTCGTAGTAGCAATTAATTGGTTTTCTAGTCTATGTTTGTCTTTGTATGTTTCTAATTTACGTTGACGTTTCGCGATGTCATCTTTATTGGTTTCAAATTCTGAAATCATCTCTTGATATGACTGATCAATTTGTTGAAGTTGGTGAATCATTTGTTGTTCGAGTATCGTTTTAGATTCAACATCGACGAAATGTTGAATGCTTTCTTTTAATTGATTCATACCTTCATCACTAGATTTTAATGCTTCTCGACTAGACACACCAAACACTTCAGATTGCAATTGTACTTGGTTTAGTGCGTCGGCAACATAATCTTTAACGGCATTAAGATCTTCATCACTTTCAGCTAAATCGACAGCATTAATAATCATTTTGAATGCTTGATTTTCATTTAACTGATTCATATCTTTCATATGTTCAATGAAAGCTTTGTCGTTATCAGTAAAAGAGTGATTGAAATAACTGACATATAAAATTAAGTCAGATGAAGTGAGGATTTGTTCAGTTTCATTAGTATGACGCTGGTTATTGGAATGTAAACCAAGTGAATCGACAACAATTTTGCCTTTAAGCCATTCAACAGGTACTTGTAAATGTACTGTTTTTACGAAAGTTGCATATTCATCTTCGGCAGACCATTTTTTGACATCTTCTTGTGAAATATGATTTACTTCCCCTTCTTCTAACATATTGATATACATGTCGTAATGCTTTTCTACTGCTGAAATAAAGGCAAGTTGATTTTTTTCTAGTTTTGATTTCAATTGAGAAATATCGCTATTCATAAATTCATCTAAAGACGAAAATGACTGATTAAAGAACTCTAGCAATTGGTTAATCTCATCGAGTAATTGTTTAGATGATTTTAATGTTATGCTACTACTTTCCCCGTATGTCAGTTCTGTAGTGGCTGCTGTTGTCGGATTTGGCGAGCTAACTAAGTAATTATCACCTAATAAAGCATTAATTAAACTACTCTTACCAGCACTAAATGTCCCAAATACACCTATTTTTGTTATTTGTTGATCTAAACGCGTTAGTGTTTGTTTAATATCTGTTTGTGTACGTTCGAATAATGGAATATCTTCGATGATATTTAATGCTTTTTCAATGTCTACTTGTGAACGACTCACTGTGTCATCACTGGCTTGAATTTGATCACGATGCTGATGTTGTGTTGTATCGTTTTCTTCTTTAATCGTGAAATTGGCTTCAGTGCGTCCAGTTAATTTATCTAAAGAATCTTCCAAATGGATATAGTAATGTTGATAATTGCGTGTTGTGATAGATTCTTTTAAGTTATTTAATTGTAAGTAACGTTGATATTCATCTGATGTTTCATTATCTTCGCTTTCAATCTCATTAGCTTGTACGTGTTGGATAGCTTTTTCAAATAATGGATTCGATTGACGTTCAACAAATTGATTGATTGCTTTAACAACTTCATCTGAAAATGTTAATACATAAGTATTGCTGATGGTTGTTTGTGGTTGATACAGTGATGAAACTAAATCATTTGGAATATCATAGGATTGGTTGAGTATATGTTCGTTTATATTTTTTTGATTGATAAAGCGCGTTAAAAATGACATGTCTTCACGCATAGGTTGACGTATTTGAGTGTTAATCTTTTCTTGTAGCATACTGATTGCTTTATCTAAACGCTCCGTTTGTGCTTCCTCTTTCTTTTTAGCTTTATTAAAGGGACCACCTACTTTAAAGTCAGTTGCCTTACTTTCTAGATAAGAACGCAGTTGTTCGCGCATATCATGTGTCATAATATAGGCATTTGCTAATATATCTTTACGTTTTTGTTTAAGATATGCTTTTAATTTATCTTTATCATTTAAAAGTTGTGCTTCTTCTGAAACAGCTTGTGTTTGTTGGAAATTTAAATAAGCTTGTTCAAACTCATCTTCTTCGATGTTGAGGTATTCAAGTATACTTTGCATTTCATTTTGAATGTATGAAAGTTGAGCATCTGTAATAAAAGATACCGTTCGTTCAACATACGTTTCCATTGGTTCTCTATTCTTATCTAAATATAAGAGGTATTCAGATAAGTCATCAATTTGGTTTTCAGGATGATCGAATTTTGATACATAATATATATGTTGTAAATCGATGTCCCATTCATTAATAGATTTCTCAACTCTAGATTTGAATGTATCAAATGATAGTTCATCATCATTATGTTTGTCGATTTGGTTAATGATGAATACAACTGGAATGCCTACTTCATTAATTCTTTTCATAAATTGAAAATTAAGTGCAGATTGCACGTGATTATAGTCAACGGTATAAAATAAAACGTTACTCGTATACATGAATTGTTCAGTTGTTGTTTGATGTGTTGCGACATTAGAGTCAACACCAGGTGTATCCTGGAATGTAAAGCCTTTATCAAATTTATCGGATTGGAAGTTAATCTCTACAGATTCAACATCTATATTTTGACGATTCATTTGTTTAACTTCATCGTATGTTTTTAATTTTGTATATTGTTGGTTTGGTAAGTTTGCGATGATATCTTCTGTATCAGAAACTGATACGATTGCTGTATTACTAGTTGTAGGTACTGGAGAACTTGGTAAAATATCTTGCTCTAATAACAAGTTGATCAATGTTGATTTACCAGCTGAAAAGTGCCCAACAAAGGACATTGTAAATTGGTTTTTATATACCTTTTTAATTACCTGATTAATTGTATTTAGTAAAGCAGTGTTATTTGATTTTTCAACTTCTTTTTTTAATTTATATAAAATGTCTAATTGTTCTGTATGTGTCATGCGTATTAATCCCCTTTAGTTCAGTCAATAAAAAAGAAGAGATTAAGACAATGTGATTTAAAATTCTATACAAAATTTTAATGTAAGTGACGTTGTCATAACCTCTTCTAAATAAGTCAGTTATCATAGATTATGATATTACTTAAAATATTATCATATATATCGTTTAAAACCTATGAATTTTAGACAGGATTATTCAAACCATGAGGGTTTGGTACCTTCAGTTCCTGGCTTAAATACACCGATATTCTCTTTTGAATGTAATTCTGGGTGCTTCGCAATTTGTACAGCTAAATTAGCGACACTTTTTCTTGATACTTCTGTACCCTCGAAGTCCCCTTCTTTAGTGCTAATTTCATATATATTTTCATTTTTATCTGTTAACCAACCCGGTCTAATGATTGTATAATCTAAGTCGGATTGCTCGATTGTATCTGCTGCTTGACGGTATAAGTCTAACTTATCTCCAAATTGTTGTTTATTCCATTCATTGAATGCTTCAGGTAACTCATCATAAATACCTGGTGCAGCAATTAAAATTAATCTTTTAATCCCTTTTGCGTCCATAGCTTTAACTATCGTTTCAGCATGACGATTTAATGAGCCAGAGGTACCAGTAAAAACAATATCTATATTGTCTAATGCTTGTTCTAAATCTTGTTGGTTCTTAGCATCACCTTCAAATACTGTTACTCTGTTTGATGCATAATCAGGGATACGATGCGCATTTCTTAAGAACAGGTTCACATTGAAGTTTGAATTCTCTAAGAAAATTTTAGTTGCTTCGATAGCCACACGTCCGTTTGCCCCAATAATTAAAACATTCTTCATATTAATTACTCCTCTCAATAATAATGATTATTATATTTATTAATTATAAAAGTAATTTAAATTAAAACACTCTTAATCCAACCTTACTACAGTTGAATTGAGAGTGCTAATGAATTGATTTGATTTTATGAACTATGATTCTTTTTTGGTTTGAGGTTTTTTACCCCAATATTGATAGTACGTACATTCAATATAACCATTAAACAACTTACGGCGTTTTGTCGCCTTTTTGTTAACTAAATGCTCGTACTCTTTATTACTTGTTAGGATATAAGTTGATAAATAATCGTGTTGTTTCATTAATGTACCAATATATCGGTACATTTCTTCTACTTCATCTCTATCACCAATACGTTCACCATATGGTGGATTACCGATTAATGCTATTGGTTCTTCAGTATCAATAGTTAATGTATTTACATCTTTTACACTGAATTGAATGATGTCCGCTAAGCCAACTTCTTCTGCATTTCGTTTAGCGATTTCAACCATTTCTGGGTCGATATCTGAGGCATATACTTGAATTTCTCTATCATAATTCGCGTGTTTATCAGCTTCGTCTCGCATATCGTCATAAATATTTGGTGGCATGATATTCCATTCTTCAGATACAAAATCTCTATTGAATCCTGGAGCAATATTTTGTGCGATGAGACATGCTTCAATCGCAATCGTTCCTGAACCACAGAATGGATCGATTAGTGGCGTATCACCCGTCCAATTGGCTAATTTAATCAAACTAGCAGCTAATGTTTCTTTGATAGGTGCTTCCCCTTGTGCTAAACGATAGCCACGTCGATTTAACCCTGAACCGGATGTATCAATAGTAAGTAGTACTTTATCTTTTAAAATTGATACTTCTACTGGATATTTTGCTCCCGATTCGTTGAGCCATCCTTTTTCATTATAAGCATGTTTAAGACGTTCTACGATTGCTTTCTTAGTAATGGCTTGGCAATCTGGCACACTATATAAGGTGGATTTAACACTGCGACCTTGGACTGGAAAGTTCCCTTGTTCGTCGATGATTGACTCCCAAGGTAATGCTTTTGTTTTTTCAAATAATTCATCGAACGTAGTTGCTTTAAATTGTCCCATGACGATTTTGACACGGTCTGCGGTACGTAACCATAAGTTACATTTGACGATGGCATTTTCGTCACCTTCAAAAAAGATACGTCCATTTTCTACTTGTGTTTCATAACCTAGTTCTTGAATTTCTTTGGCTACGATCGATTCAAGCCCCATTGGACATACTGCTAATAATTGAAACATGCGTTGTTCTCCTTTTGGATTGATTTCTTTATGTTTATTCTAACAGAGTTAGATTTAAAATTTAATCATATATATAAATGAATAATGTTTATTGACATTAAAAAAGCTCTCCGTTTAATGGGAGAGCTAAACTAGTGGTGATATTTCTGTAAGCCATGTTCTGTTCCATTGTACTCATCACGTGCACTAGTTACACTGGTACGTTGGTGGTAACCATCTGTCTACACATAACAAATATATGCATGTGTCTCGTTTATACGTTGAATTCCGCTAAACAAGTGCTCCTACCTAATTTGGATTGCTCACTCGAGGGGTTTACCGCGTTCCACCTTTTATATTTCTATAAAAGCTACGTCACTGTGGCACTTTCAAACTATTCTAACCGTATCCTTAGACTTAGGTTATTTCATTGCCGTCAAATTAATGCCTTGATTTATTGTTTCATCAAGCACGAACACTACAGCCATCTCAGACTGTGTGAGCATGGACTTTCCTCTATATCACTATAGCGATTACCCAAAATATCACCTTTGAGAGTATAACATAAAAAAAGGTTGAGACAAAGCTTTTTCAAGTAAGATGACATCACCTTCATTAATAAAAAGTATATGTGTCACAAGACTTATAAGTTTTGCGATATAACTCATTGGCATATATCACACGGATTGTCTCAACCTTTTCATTTATTATTTCCCAAATACTGCTTTTTCTAAATTAGAAATACGTTTTAAAATATCAACATTATTTGATGATGCATTGTTAGAACCATTTGAAGAAAAGTTTTTATTCTCTTGTGGTCTAGTTGTCGCTACGCGTAATCTTAATTCTTCAAGTTCTTTTTTCAGTTTGTGGTTTTCTTCTGAAAGTTTTACAACTTCGTTATTCATGTCTGCCATTTTTTGATAATCTGTAATAATATCATCTAAAAAAGCATCTACTTCTTCTCTTCTATAGCCACGAGCCATAGTTTTTTCAAAATCTTTTTCATAAATATCTTTCGCTGATAATTTTAATGAAACATCTGACATTTTTTCCACCTCATTCGAAACTTTGATCTTGAGACCACTGCAAGTCGTTGATGAATTCAGTGAGTTCATCAAACGTCACAATATCACAAGTATAGTTTGTTTTTTCCATAAAATCAACTAACATCGATTTGAAGAATTTAGGGCTAGCCTCTTGTTCCTCATCATATATTAATAAAGTTTGATCAGTATGGTCTAACATAAATTGGTCAGCTTGTTTGAATTGGAATGGTCCTTGATACTCTGAATGAAATACACTTTCTATGAAATCTGCATGATTAATAATATTTATGTATTTCGTTTGATTTTGTTCGTTCCATTTTGTTGTATGACCTTCAAAGGGTGTAATAACACCTAGTTTAAGCTCAGGATATGTTTCTTTTAATTCAATCACAACTTCTGCTGACCATAATTCAATTCCCATCTGACCTTGAATTAAAACCCATTCTAATCCTTCATCTAATAATTGTTCAATTTTATGTTTAATAAATTCTTTTAAATAGTAAACTTCAGGTGCATCATCTTTAAAAATATTTAATTCATAAGATTTATACCCTGTGATATAAACAGTTTTAACCATAATTTCCCTCTTTAAACATGTTTATTTAAAATATTGTTCAAATCATATTGTACCGCTTTTATTTTTTCAGTGAAAAGTTTTCTACTTGTTCGTTTAAAATGGCATTCAACGGAAAGTTCTTCAATATTTTTAATTAATAAATCTAGTTTTGGTTTATTCATATAAGTCGTATCAATCAGTGATTGTTCATATGTTTTTAATTGTTTTAATTGAGAATCTATATGACGGACATAAGGTTCAACTACTTTGTGGAAGTCTTTATCTTCGTCATGTTTTCTAACTTGTTCGTAAGTGTCATTCATATAATTGACTTCTTCTATTAACTGTCGAATAGTATCTAGCATTCAATTGCCTCCTACATTACTAATTTACCATAATGTTTTTAAAGCGTCATACATAGGGTTATACAATAAGTACTAGACATAATATACTATCAAAATATATTTTTTTATGTTTTTCGCATTAACTCATTAATGTCACATCATTAAAATGGTAGAAAAATAGTATATATACGTGAAGATAAATGTGATTGTTTTTATTGTTTATTTGATGAAAGCACGTTAAAATAAGGTTTGATGTATTTTTGGTTAGTTAAATATACATTAATTTTATAAAAGTTTGGTAAATCGTAAATTGTTGTGTATAATAATTGCAGTTTACTACCAAGCTTGTGTGGTGAAATATATGAATTATCCTAATGGTCAACCATACAAAGAAAATAAGTCTTTGGACGGACGCAAATCGACGTCAAATTCAAGTAGTATTGAGTATGGCGGACGAGGTATGTCACTTGAAAAAGATATTGAGCATTCTAATGCTTTTTATTTAAAACGTGGCATCGCAGTCATTCACAAGAAACCTACTCCTGTTCAGATAGTGAATGTTCATTATCCCAAACGGAGTAAAGCTGTGATAAATGAAGCTTATTTTCGTACGCCTTCAACAACTGATTATAATGGTGTCTATAATGGCTATTATATTGATTTTGAAGCAAAGGAAACGAAGAATAAAACATCCTTCCCTTTGAATAATATTCATGATCATCAAGTGGATCATATGAGAAACACATACCAACAACACGGTATTGTTTTTTTAATGATAAGATTTAAATCACTTGATGAAGTATATCTATTACCTTATTCTAAATTTGAATTCTTTTGGAATAGATATCAAAAGGATATTAAAAAATCAATAACAGTTGATGAAATACGAAAAAATGGTTACCATATTCCTTATCAGTATCAACCTAGATTGAATTACCTCAAAGCAGTTGATAAGTTGATATTAGATGAAAGTGAGGACCGCGTATGACGGAAAACAAAGGGTCTTCTCAGCCTAAAAATAATGGCAATAATGGGAAGTCCGACGAAAAAAAGAATAGAAATGTGAAGAGAACGATTATTAAGATTATTGGCTTTATGTTTATTGCCTTTATTGTTCTATTGCTGCTCGGTATCTTACTATTTGCATATTATGCATGGAAAGCACCTGCTTTTACAGAATCTAAGTTAGAGGATCCAATTCCTGCTAAGATTTATGATAAAAATGGTGACTTAGTCAAGACGTTAGATTATGGTCAACGTCATGAACATGTCAATCTCAAAGATGTACCTCAAGGTATGAAAGATGCCGTATTAGCTACTGAAGATAATCGCTTCTATGATCACGGTGCTTTAGACTATAAACGTCTGTTCGGTGCAGTTGGGAAAAACTTAACTGGTGGATTTGGTGCACAAGGTGCTTCAACTTTAACGCAACAAGTTGTTAAAGATGCATTCTTGTCTCAACAAAAATCTATCGGTCGTAAAGCGCAAGAAGCTTACCTTTCTTACCGATTAGAGCAAGAGTATAGTAAAGATGAAATCTTCCAAGTTTACTTGAATAAGATTTACTACTCTGATGGTGTAACTGGTGTTAAAGCGGCTGCTAAGTACTACTTTAATAAAGACCTTAAAGACTTAAACTTAGCTGAAGAAGCTTACTTAGCTGGTTTACCACAAGTACCTAATAATTATAATATTTATGATCATCCTAAAGAAGCTGAGAGTCGTAAAGATACAGTGCTATACTTAATGCATATGCATCACAGAATTAGCGACAAAGAATATGCAAAAGCTAAGAAAATCGATCTTAAAGCTAATTTAGTTCAAAGAACTGATAAAGAACGTCAAAATACGACTGAAGAAAAAGATCCTGAATTAGCATCTTATGTGAACTTTGTTAAATCAGAATTAATGAATAACAAACACTTCAAAGATGAAAACTTAGGTAACGTTCTTCAAAGCGGTATTAAAATCTATACTAATATGGATAAAGACGTTCAACAAACGCTTCAAGATAAGATTAATAATGGTAGCTTCTACAAAAATGATGACCAACAAGTTGGTGCAACTATCTTAGATAGTAAAACTGGTGGTTTAGTAGCCATTTCTGGTGGACGTAATTATAAAGACGTTGTTGACAGAAACCAAGCTACAGATGCTCACCCTACTGGTTCATCACTAAAACCATTCTTAGCTTATGGTCCAGCTATTGAAAACATGCATTGGGCAACAAACCATGCACTTCAAGATGAATCTTCATATCAAGTCGACGGATCTACATTCCGAAACTATGATACTAAGAGTCATGGTATAGTAAACATCTATGATGCTTTACGTCAAAGTTTCAATATTCCAGCCTTAAAAGCATGGCAACAAACAAAAGAAAGTGCCGGTAATGATGCGCCTAAGAAATTCGCATCTAAAGTTGGTTTAGATTACGATGGTAAAATTGGACCTTCTGAAGTATTAGGTGGTTCTTCATCTGAATTCTCACCTACTCAATTAGCATCAGCGTTTGCTGCAATTGCTAATGGCGGTACGTATAACAATGCACATTCAATTCAAAAAGTTGTCACTCATGATGGCGATACGATTGAATATGATCATACAAGCCATAAAGCAATGAAAGATTCTACAGCATACATGTTAGCTGAAATGCTTAAAGGTACTTTCAAAGCTTACGGTTCTGCTTATGGACACGGTGTATCTGGCGTTAACATGGGTGCTAAAACAGGTACAGGTACTTATGGTGCTGAAATTTACAGTCAATATAACTTACCTGATAATGCAGCCAAAGACGTTTGGATTAACGGATTCTCACCTCAATACACTATGTCAGTGTGGATGGGCTTCAACAAAGTTAAAGAATACGGTACTAACTCATTCGTTGGACATTCAGAACAAGAATATCCACAATACCTATTCGAAGACGTTATGTCAGACATTTCTTCTAGAGATGGTAAAGACTTTGAAAAACCAAGCTCAGTTGAAGGTAGCGATCCAGAATCATTATCTGTTAGTGGTCACCCTGACAACGATACTACTAATAAGAGTACACATGGCGACAGTGATTCGTCATCATCTAACAGTAGTAACACAAACGGTTCTAATGGTTCATCAAACAGTTCAAATGGCAGTTCACAACAACAAGGTACTAGCTCACAACAACAAAGTGGCAATGCCTTAACTCGTCTATTTAGTTTCAATGCGATATTTAACAATAAAGTATCATAACGCATAGACGAAAAGCACAAACCTTACAACAAGGTTTGTGCTTTTTTTATGTTCCAGTATACAAAAATAAACTCGCTAATAACAGATATGTCTGATTAGCGAGTTTTTATAAACTATTTCTAACTATTTATTTTCTCTTTTTTCGAATTTGATATGAGGCATTCATTTTAATGAGTTCTGATTTTAATGTTTTCATTTGTCTATATCCCATAAAATGATATTTTCGAGCTTGCATATATTGATAACGCTCTGAAAAGTTCATTGGCACGACTGGATAGTTATCTAATAAAGTTAAGTCAAAATCACTAATCTCATTAATTTGTTTAAAATAATCTATAATCAATTCAAAATAATGATCAAGTAAAGGTTTAGCTTCTGATGAATTTAACTTTTTTTGACTTGCTAATGTATCAAGTTGTTGTTCTAAATCCTCAAAATCTTGTTTTTCAATCATTTATTTCACGCTTCTTTCAAACTTGCTTTATATCGTTTCTGACCTTCTCTGCAATCATTGAATAAAGGACAAATATCGCATTTAGGCTTACGAGCTAAGCAATGATATCTTCCGAAGAAAATGAGTTGATGGTGACTTTTGTTCCATCGTTCTTTAGGTATAACAGAGCAAAGTCTATCTTCTACTTGTCTCACATTATCTTTCCAACGATTAATACCTAATCGTTTAGATACCCGTTCTACATGCGTATCTACAGCGAGTGAAGGCTCATTAAATGCAACACTCATTACAACATTCGCAGTTTTACGACCTACACCTGCTAGACTTTCTAATTCTTGATGTGTTTGTGGAATTTCACCATCAAACTTGTCTAATAATGATTGACATAATTTTTTAATATTTTTAGCTTTATTTCTATATAAGCCTATCGATTTAATATCGCTTTGTAATTCTTCATCACTGACATTCAAATAGTCTTCGGGTGTTTTATATTTGGCAAACAATGATTTAGTTACTTTATTGACTAATATATCCGTACATTGTGCTGATAAAAGCACAGCAATTGTGAGTTCGAATGCATTGTCATGTCTCAGCTCGCATTCTGCATCTGGGAACATATCTGCTATGACATCGATCATTTCTAATGCTTTTTTCTTACTTATCATCTGATTTCTCTCCATTTAACCAATCGAATTTAGGCACCTTTTTAACTGTATGTTTCATCTTAGGTTTATTAAATTGTTTACGAATTTCTTTTGAATCATCGATAGTTTTAACATTATTCTTCTTCCAATTTAATAATATGCGATCCATGTACTTAAAGCTCAACTTGTTCTGACTATTAGCTTCATCTAGTGCTGCTTGAATAATATCAATATCGTGTTGATCAACGTCGATCCATTGATTTAATGTTTCAATTTCATATGGTGATAAAGGTCTCGCAAACGTTTGCTCAATCATTTGGAATAAAGTTTTAAACTTTTCTTTATCACTTTGTACATTGGTATCTATTGTTTCTTTTTTGAGTAATTGACTTAACTTCTCATAAAAAGGATCTAAATTCATATATTCAGTGAAGCGTCCTTCTTCATCTTTATTAACATTCAATTCTAATAGCTCACGTTGAATTAAATTTTGGATAACAGCTGTTACTTCACGTGGTTGCATATTAGACCCTTTTTGTAATAATTCAATCGATGGTTGCTTGTTTGACGTTTCAGATGCATAGATAAGCTTGATTAATATAATTAAGTCTTGTTCATCTAATCCTAATTCACTGTAATGATCAAGCAATTCTCGGCGAATAACGACAGGTCTTGTTTTTAATTGAAATTTATCCATCTTACCCCTCCCATCATTATATGTAATAAAGAAAAAAAGCTATAACTAATATAAAAATCTAGCCTGTGACATGATGCTATGTCCCAGGCTTAGTAAGTGTAGTATCTATCTAAATTGAATTCATTCAATGTTATGGGTATAAACGATTTAATAAACGTGGGAATGGTGATGTTTCTCGCACGTGTTCTACACCAGAGATCCAAGCAACAGTTCGTTCTAATCCAAGACCAAAACCACTGTGAGGCACGCTACCGTAGCGACGTAAATCTAGGTAATAACTATAAGCTTCAGGATCTAATTCGTGTTCATTAATACGTTGTTCTAATAACTCTAAATCATTAATACGTTCTGAACCACCAATAATTTCACCGTAACCTTCAGGTGCGATTAAATCAGCACATAATACAGTATCTTCATTATCTGGATTTGGTTGCATATAGAACGGCTTAATTTTAGTTGGATAATTTGTAATAAATACTGGTAAATCATAATGATTTGCGATGGCTGTTTCATGTGGTGCTCCGAAATCTTCGCCCCACTCTATGTCGTCGAAACCTTCTTCTTTTAAAAACTTAACAGCATCATCATACGTAATTCTTGGGAATGGTGCTGCTACTTTTTCTAATTTAGAAGTGTCACGATCTAATGCTTTAAGCTCTAATTGACAATTTTTTAGAACTGATTGAACAACATGTGCTACATATTGTTCTTGTACTTCTAAGCTTTCTGCATGTTCAGTAAACGCCATTTCTGGTTCAATCATCCAGAATTCAATTAAATGACGTCTTGTTTTTGATTTTTCAGCTCGGAATGTCGGTCCAAATGAAAATACACGGCCATGTGCCATTGCTGCAGCTTCCATATATAATTGTCCACTTTGTGATAAGAAGGCATCTTCATCAAAATATTTTGTATGGAATAATTCACTTGTACCTTCTGGTGCACTCGCTGTTAAAATAGGTGGATCAATTTTTGTAAAACCATTTTCATTAAAGAATTCATATGTTGCTCTAATGATTTCATTTCTAATTTTCATCACTGCATGTTGCTTTTTAGAACGTAACCATAAGTGACGATGATCCATTAAGAACTCTGTACCATGATTCTTTGGTGTGATTGGATAATCATGTGCTTCATGAATGACTTCAATCGATTTAACTTGCATTTCATAACCTAAGTCTGAACGATTATCCTCTGTGATCGTACCTGTTACATATAAAGAAGACTCTTGTGTAATCTCTTTAGATAAGTTAAAAACGTCTTCGTCTACTTCAGATTTAACTACGACACCTTGCATAAATCCAGTTCCATCACGTAATTGTAAAAACGCAATTTTACCACTAGAACGTTTGTTAGTTAACCAAGCACCGATTGTCACTTCTTGGTTAAGATGTTGTTTTGCTTGTTTAATCGTTGTTTTCATAACTAGTCTCCTATTTTTTTATCTTTTTTTCAATACCTGTTTATTTTAACAAAATATGTAGTTAACTTCTAGAACTTGAATTAAAAGTATGTGCATATACTCACGATTTAAATATGATATGAATTTAAAAGTGGTAATCACGTTGAATCGTGATTACCACTTTTATTATTTACTTATATCTTTATCAACTGACTTTTGGATTTGTTTCAATAATTTACTAAATTGATTCAAATCACCTTTTTTCTGTCGATAATTTTCTAATGTTTGTTCAAAAAAACTTTTATAATTACTATTAACTAAGCGGTCATCAAATGACACAATTAAGCCTTTATCATTTTCATGTCTTATTAAACGGCCTAATCCTTGTCTAAATCGGGTAACAGCATCAGGTAATACATAATCTTTGAAAGTAGATTCAAACTCTGAATCCATTAGCCAATATTTTGCATTGTTTTTATTCATAAATGGCAATTTAGCAATCATGACACATTTGATACCATTCGCTTGGAAGTCAAACCCTTCAAAGAACGTAGATGTGCCCAATAAAATAGATTTATCGAAGTGATTAAATTGTTGAACAATCTTGTAATTTTGGTTTTGTTGCTGTGTTAGGATCACATAATCTTCAAATTCCGGTAATTCATTTAACATGTCTTGAACCATATGCATCATTTTATAGCTGGTAAATAATATGAGACATTTAGATTCCGTAGTATTGGTATATTCAATAACATAATTGACAATAGATGCGACATAATCATCAATATTTTTATAATTGTATGGTGCTACATCTGAAGGGATAAAAACATTTGTATTTTTAGTGTTTTGAACAGATGTAGTGACCTCGTACGTATTAAATTGTACATCCTTATTGAACCAGTTTTTAAAGGAATCGAATGAATGATTAAATGTTAATGTACCTGATATAAAGGTTAAAGCATTAAATTTGTCTAAAACCTGTTGTGTCAAAATATCTTTAACAGCATAATCTTTAACAAATAAACGAATTGTAGACTTCTGACTTAAATTTTTAATTGATATAAAGCTTGTATGTTGATTTTTTAGACTTTGTTCAATTTGTCTAAAGCATTCTTTTAGATATAGTAGTTGTTTACGCATGGTTTTAATCGTCTTATGACTCATTCCATTAAAGACTTCTAATGTTTTATTAAGTTTGTTTATTAAAAGATGTAAGTCCTTCAGAATTGGGTCATTTTCAAATTCATAAACATAATGATATTTATGAATATCATCATCATACACGTCTGAGTTTTGAATAATGTCATATATATCGTCAAATAAATGCTCATTGAGTTCATGTATGTCATTAATATTAGATTTCAAACCAAAAACATCGATAGGTGCAATGTCTAGTTTCTCTAAAATACGTTGTTGTTCTAAATGATCGATGGCTTTTAAAAGTTTTTCATTTTCGTTTTTACCTATCAAACCTAACTGATATTTAATATCTGCATAATTTAACTCATTGGTTACTTGATTAAGTGCATAATCTGGTAATCGATGTGCTTCATCAATAATACAATCATCAAACATTTGATAAATAGAATTTTCAGCATCCGAATGAATTAGATGTGCATGATTGGTAATACCTATTTGGATATTTTGCGCATTACGTTTGAGATAATTATAGTAATGGATATCATGACGGACTGGCACATAAGTCTCAATCTTCTGATCGAAATACATTTTCTGTCCGCCTTTTAAATTCAATTCTTGAATATCACCTGTGTGTGTTTCTGTTATCCATATTAATAATTGCATTTTAAGAATGCTAACTTCGTAATTATTTGTTTCTTCTTTTAAGATTTGGCTGATTAGTCCTAAAGAGATATAGTCATTTTTGCTTTTAATTAATGTTGCATTGACTTTAAAATCAAGTGCTTGATTAAGTGCTGGAATATCTTTTTCTAATAATTGACTTTGTAACAATTTGGTATTAGTTGAAATCATTACATGTCTACCAGTTTCGATATTATACATTAACGCCGCTAATAGATATGCTAATGACTTTCCACTTCCAAGCGGTGCTTCAATCATCGCTTTTTCACTATGCATGAGTTGTTCTAATATGATTTCTGACAAATAAAGTTGTTGTGGTCGATAGGTTAAGCCTAATTGTTTTGTTGCTTTTTTATATAGTGTTTTTAGCGTTCCATTAAATTCTGTAACTGGTCCTTTTAGATCAACCTGCTTTTTATAGATGATTTGTTCGAATTGGCCATATTGACTATCTAACGTAGCGTTATCATGTTGGCGTACCATTTCAAATAAAATGTGATATAAATCATATTTTAAGTCCTTACTTAAATAATACAATTGTTTTAAGGTATCTAATGGCAATTGTTCGAACTTTTCAAAGGCTTTTATCATCAAATGTGCTGTTGTAGTCGCATCTTCATCGGCTCTATGTGCATTGTTTAAAGGAATATCATGTGCCTCAGCTAATTCACTAAGCTGATAGCTTTTATCTGTTGGGAATGCAATTTTAAATAGCTCTAACGTATCCATCACACGTTTTGGACGGTATTTGATATTACAATTTTTAAACGCTTTTTTAATGAAGTTCAAATCAAATGCGACATTATGTGCAACAAATACACAATCTTGCAATTGTTGATAGATATCTTGGGCAATCTCTTTGAAATACGGCGCTTGTTCTAGCATTGTCTCTTCTATAGAAGTGAGTGCTTGAATAAACGGTGGTATATCCAAATCAGTTCGAATCATTGAATGATACGTGCCTATTATTTTATTTTGTCGAACGAATGTAATGCCGATTTGGATAATATCATCATAATCTAGTTGATTACCTGTTGTTTCCAAATCAACAACTGCATATGTTGCTATTCCCATAGCTATCTCTCCTAGTTAACTTTGTTATAATTCTATATCTGCACTGATTAACCTTCTAAGTTGCCCTTCATCATCTTTTACCATTAAAAATCCATCATGATCAATATCTATCGCTTCACCAATAAATTGTTTATCATTTTCAGTAAAACGTAATTGTTTATTCCACATATTTGTTGCATCAATATACTCTTCTCTAATCTCTTCAAATGGAACAGTTAAAAATTGTTGATAGCGGCGTTCAATATTTTGTGTTAATACATCTAGAAATTCATATCTATTAAAGTCGTTTTCAGCATGAATACGTATACTGGTTGCGCTATGTTGAATCTCTTCATCAAAATCAGACGGATCATGATTCATATTAATGCCTATACCACATATGATTGCTTCAATAGCATCATAATTGGCAACCATTTCAGTTAAAAAGCCACATACCTTTTTTCCATCTATGTATATATCGTTTGGCCATTTAATGGTGACCTCATCTTTAGAAAATTGTTGTATCGCATCTCTAATGCCTAATGCCATAAACAAATTAAATTTAGGAATCATTGCGTATGGTACATCAGGACGTAAAACAACGGACATCCAAAGGCCTTTTCCTTTAGTAGAACGCCAATATCTATTGAAACGTCCACGCCCTTTCGTTTGTTCATCGCTTAAAATAATAAATGAATCCTGGTTCCCAACTAGTGCTTGCTTTGCTTTGAGTTGAGTTGAATCAACTGTACTCATAACGTCAACATAGTCAAAAATGTGACGTTGCTCAATAATTGGATTAACAATGCCACTGTACCATTGATCAGGTAATTGTTTCAGTAAATGCCCTTTATGATTAATCGATTCAATATGACATCCATTCATTTTTAATTGATCAATAACTTTTTTAACTGCTGCTCTTGAAATATTTAATTGATCTGCAATGTATTGACCTGAAATGTATTCAGGTTGATGTTCATATAACATTCTAACGACATCTTGACTATATTTCGACATGATTATCCACCCATTTCATTATTTCATCGTGTGAGTTAATAACTTGTTTCGTTACCACTGCACATTCTATTTGTCGCAAAACATCTTTTACCCAAGGTCCACCTCGTTGATTTAAATATTGCATTAAATCACTACCATTAACAGCAAGTTGTTGTCTTTCATTAATTGGTAATTGATGATAACTTTCCATAATGGTTTGTGGATTAATTATCAGTGGATTGGGTGTCTCAAATTGGTTTTTAGAGAGTAGTGTGCTGAGCTCGATTACGGTTAATATATCATTGATATCAAAATCATATACCATCATTATTAAATCTTTTTTAGTGTTAATGGTTGGTAATTGATTAATGATAGTCGTGAGTTGTTTAATATGTGACTTCTCTTTATTACTGATTTTAAGCGGTGACAAAGGTTGTTGTTCATCAAATTTTGAATTAATTAACGCAATCCATGTATCGAAATGTATTGGTTCATCTATGTTTAATTGATGCATTTCGAAATTTTGAAAATAAGGTATAAAGTTAAACGCCTTTAATTCGATGAGATGATGATAGCTCTTTGCAACATTTTGACCAGAAATTAATTTTTTTAGTTCAACGATGATACGTTCAATTGATAAATATTTAATATCTTCCATTTGATTTGCCATAGCATTATACGTATGATACTCAATTTTGAAATTAAGTTGTGACTGAAACCGTAATCCTCGTAATATGCGTAGTGCATCCTCTTCAAATCGTTCAGTAGGTTGACCGACCGTTCTGATAATGCCATTGTTAATATCATCTTCGCCACTAAAATAATCAAATGTTTGATAATCTGTATCCATTGCAATGGCATTAATGGTAAAATCACGACGTTGTACATCTTCATATAAATCTCGAACAAAATGTACGTCACTAGGTCGTCGATGATCAATATATTCTTCTTCTGCACGAAACGTAGTTACTTCGTAGTTCTCACGATTGTATACTACATTAATCGTGCCATGCTCTTTACCAACTGGAATCGTATGGTCAAAAATTGACTCGATTTCATATGGCGTAGCACTCGTAGTGATATCTATATCATGGATTGGACGTTGCATTAAGTAATCTCTAACAGAACCACCAACATAATAAGCTTGATATCCATGTTGTTGTATTTGGTTTAAAATTGGTTTAGCTCTTTCAAATAGTTCATTACTCATGCAAGTCCTCACCTTTATTTAGCATTTTACGATAATAATATTCATATTGATCAGTAATTAGTTCTGAACCAAAACGTTGCTCAATGTCTAAAAGCATTTGCGACTGAAATTGTTCATAAAGTTTGCGATCTTGTAACAATTTAATGGCATAATGTGATGCTTGATCGCTATCCCCTACATCAACAATATAGCCTGTTTCACCATGTTTGATAACTTCTTTAATACCGCCGGCGTTTGACCCTATAGGTACGACGCCTGTTTTCATTGCTTCTAATAGTGTTAAACCAAAACTTTCTTTTTCGCTTAATAAGAGTACTAAATCTGACAATTGATAAAATGCACTCACATTATCTTGTTTGCCTAAAAATAGTACATGTTCTTCAACGCCTAAATCTCGAGTTTTTTGACGCATATCAATAAGTTCAGGCCCATCACCTAAGAGAACTAATTTACTAGGTATTTTGTCATGTACTTTGGCAAACGTTTCAATAATAGTGTCGATACGTTTGACGGATCTAAAGTTAGAAACATGTATGAGCACCTTTTCATCGGGTGAGATGCCATAGTCAGTTTTAAAGGTTTCATCATGTCGTGTTGGAAATTCATTTTCTCGTACAAAATTATAAATTGGTACAATTTCTTTATCAGTATGAATAATTTCTTTTGTTTGTTCTGCTAAAGAATGACTCACACTTGTAACGATATCACTTTCTTCTATACCAAATTTAATGGCACCTTTTAATGAGTGATCATAGCCGAGTACAGTAATGTCTGTACCATGTAAGGTCGTCATTATTTTAATATCTTTACCTGACATTTGCTTCGCTAAAATACCACATATTGCATGTGGTACAGCATAGTGCATATGTAGAATGTCTAAATCATATTCTTTAATGACCTCTGAAATTTTTGTACTTAACGTAATATCATATGGTGGATATTGGAAAACGGCATATTGATTCACTTCGACTTGATGGAAAATCATATTTGGTAATGGTTTGCGGATTCTAAATGGTATATTGGAAGTGATAAAATGGACTTCGTGTCCTCTTTCTGCCATTTTTATGCCTAATTCTGTAGCAATAATGCCTGAACCACCCATGGACGGGTAACAAGTAATACCTATTTTCATCAATAACCCATCCTTTCTCTATTAATTTTAACGATTTATTTTCTTTCGAATCGATCATGATCTCGAGTATTAAATTTGTCCATTGTTTCATTAAAGCTTTCTGTCATATCGATATCTAGAGAATTGGCAATACATAATAATACAAATAAATTGTCGCCTAATTCTGCTTTAATTGTATTCTCTTCTTCTGTATCTTTCTTTTTCTTTTCGCCGTATTGATGATTGATTTCTCTAGACAATTCTCCGACTTCCTCTGTTAGTCTAGCAAGATTAGCTAATGGAGAAAAATAACCTGCTTTAAATTGACTAATATAATCATCTACTTCTTTTTGCATTTGAGTCATTGATTTCAATTAACGTCTCTCCTTTGAATGCATTTCTAATATAGTATATATCAAAATAAAGTGATATGCATTCTTAGTGCAATCAAAGTGAGTGTTTGTTTTCAACAAAAAATGGTTGATATCATCATTTGGACGATATCAACCATTAGGTCTGTCTTAATTTAAGTCTGATAGATTTAATCACTTGATCTAGCGATTAAAATAATACGAGCTAATTCGGCTAATGCTACTGCAGTAGATGCAACATATGTCATTGCTGCAGCTGATAATACCTTCTTAGCGTGTTTGTACTCTTTCTCATTTACGATATTCAATGCTGTGATTTGTTTCATTGCACGTGAACTGGCGTCGAATTCGACTGGTAATGTCACTATTGAGAATAAAACAGCAAGTGACATTAAACCTGCACCAATCCATAATGCAGTAGATCCGAATGCACTGCCTAATGCAGTTAACACGATACCTAACATAATAACCATATAACTTAGTGAACTACCTAAGTTTGCAACAGGTACCAATGCTGATCTGAATCTTAAGAAAACATAACCTTGTTGGTGTTGTATTGCGTGTCCACATTCGTGGGCTGCAATAGCTGTACCAGCAACAGAAGGTCTATCGTAGTTTGCAGGAGATAAACAAACAACTTTTTTGTTTGGGTCATAGTGGTCTGTTAAGAAGCCATCACCTTTAACTACATCGACATCGTAAATGCCGTTTGCATGTAAAATCTCTTCAGCTACTTCACGACCAGTTTTACCACTAGTGGATCTAACCTGTGAGTATTTTTCATAATTAGATTTAACTTTATGTTGTGCCCACATAGGGATGACCATTAATATTACAAAATAAATAATCATTGATATTAAAGACAATAAACTCACTCTCCTTTAATCATATTCTACTGTCAAAATGCACTTTAATCAAATGATTTAACTTTAATGATACGTTCTAAATATAAATATAAAATTAGTGAAATGATACTTAGACAAATAGATAATACTCCAATTTCTACAACATGGGAAGCAATAAACTTATAATAAGGAAATTGCATTTTTACGTAATCAATATAATCGTTCACTAACACCCAAATGAAAGAGACGATAAAGCCTATTGTCGTAATTTTAAAACGAGGATAAAAGTAAAAGGCTTGAAGTGCCATAATTCCATGAGATAACAAGAGCATGAGTCCATTTATAGTTATCTCACCATCAATCATAAACATGATGATGTTCATAATCACTGCCCAAACACCATATTTTACGAGTGTGACAAAGGCAAGCGCTTCGATAATCGATGATGATCGATTAAATAATAATAAACCAATCGCAATTGATAAAAATAATGAAGCGGTTGGACTATCAGGTACAAATGGTAAAAAATAAGTAGGAGTGATATAGAGTTGACCACTATACCAATCGTAACCATAAATTGTCCCTAATACGTTGCATATAAGTAAAAAAATTAAAAATGGACGATAATACAATGAAACTTCCCAATATTGTTTAATTGTCATCGTTATAGTCTCCGTTATCGTTTTTAATTTGTTTAGACTTTAGAACGTTCAGAATTTGTGTTAATTGATAAAACCGTTCTTGTTCTTTCATTTGAAGACTTAAATCAATATTATCTTGCAAGCGCTCGATTAATGTTGCTTGTTTACGTTCATTCATCGAAATGGCATATAAATCTTGTACATAAGATGAATAATTCGGTGAATGAATTAATTGTGCAAGTATCAGATCATCTAAGCGGCTTTCACGTTGTTCCTTAGGTGAAAAATGTAATTGAATATCAAATGAAAATTCGTTATTAGCTATCAATTCGAAAATTGCATTCGTATTAACTAGTTGTTGATGTCTATCATTAAATTGAATTGCAGAAGCATGTGAATCTACTTCTGCAATCTGTAAAGTTTGATGGTGTTTGATGCTTTCATCAACAAAATGGATATATTGTAGCTTTTTAGGACTCGCTTTCAAATAATTTAATACCCAAACTGAAATTCGAGATTTAAATTCATAATGAAATAAAAGATATTCGATAAAGCTTTGTTTCATTTTAGTTAGGGAGTTATTCATTTATTAATCACCCTTTTAAGACTGTAATCTCATAGCTTCATCGTGCCATGTTTCATTACTTGGATCCATTTCTAATAATTGGTCTAGTATTGATTTAGCTTGATCTTTTTGACCAATTTCTAATAAATAGAAATAGTAGTCACTTAAAAATTCAGATTGTGATTTAAGTGTAGGATAAGCCAGTTCAAAGAAATGTTGTGCTTCTTTGTCTCTCTCTTCTTGCCCATATGCATAGGCTAAATGCCACATAAATACAGGATCTAGGTCTTCTTCATCTACATAAGTTAATAATTCAATTATAGCTTCGTAGTCCTCTTCACTTCTATATAAATCACTTAAAATAAGTAATGGTTCATGATAAGCATTGTCTACTTCTAATGCTTGTTTTAATAAAGTAACACCTTCATTAGCATCGCCATGTTCTATTTCTAAACTACCAGTTGATACCATTAGTTCTTTATAAAATTGACTAAGTCTTAATCCCTCTTTACCAATTTCAATGGCATCAGGATAATTTTTCTCGTTTTCGTATAAAGATTGTAAGTAGAAGTACCCTTGTAAGAAGTCAGGATCTTTAGATAATAATGACTTCATAATCTTAATGGCTTCTTGCGTTATATCATTTTTTTCATATGCAATTGCTTTTTTGAAATAATCTTCTGAATTCATCTCAGTTTCATTAATTTCATCATATAAACGAATCGCATCGCTATAGTTCCCACTTTGTAAACTACAATCTGCTTGTCTCGAGAACAGATTGATACCATTCACTTCATATTCACCTGTTTCAAGTACAGTCTCATATTCAGTAGTTGCACGCAGATATTGTCCATCAAAATAAAGTAATTCTGCTAATGCAAAGTGTAAAATAGGATCGTTTGGTTCTAGCTGAATGGCTGCTTGTATCTTATCGATTGCGACTTCAAGCATGTTTATTTGTTGATATAAGTCGGCTTCAAGCATTAGTTTTTCAGTAGATGCTTCAACTTGACTTAAATATTCTAACGCTTCATCAGTTTGATTCTCTGACATTAATCCTTCAATAAAGTAAATGAGTAATTCACTTTCATCAGGATATCTATGGTATAACGTTCTGAAAACTTCTAAACCTTGAGGTGTTAAGCCAAAATTATATAGCGTTTCACCTAATATGAATAATGCGTCATCGTTATTAGAACTAAGCACTTCATTCACACGTGTATCTAAATTTGTTAGTTTTTGTAAATTGATATCGTCTATTAATTTGTAGATATCTTCCATTACTATTTTCCCTCATTTTCTAAAAGCTTTAGTTTTGGTAAGAAGCCTGGAAATGAAACATTGACTGCATCAAATTGTTCAATCGTTAAAGGTTCAGAACTTAATAAAGATGAAATAGCTAACATCATACCAATACGATGATCAGTTTGACTATCTACAGTCACACTTGTTTTAAATTCCGACGGATGAATAATAAGTCCATCATTTGTAGGTTGTAATTCGAAACCTAATTGATTTAGCATGTCTGCTGTTGTATCGATACGATTCGTTTCTTTAACCTTCAACTCTTCAGCATCTTTAATAACGCTTGTACCTGATGCTTGTGTACATAATAATGCAATCACTGGTAATTCATCTATGGCTCTTGGTACTAGTTCTCCATGAATTTGTATTGGCTTTAAATTAGGTGTGTATTGAACTCTAATAGACGCTGTTGGTTCAGCTTCTTCAGTTACATTAGTTAACTCAATACGACCACCCATTTGTTGAACGATATCTATGATACCGGAACGTGTTGGGTTAATGCCAACATTATGAATTGTAACATCACTTCCAGGAGTTATTAAGGCTGCAACGATGAAAAAGGCTGCTGAAGAAATATCTCCAGGTACATGGAAGTCATGTGGTTTTATATCTTGTACTGCTAAAGGCTCTGTGATAATCGTTTTACCATTTACAGTAATAGGGATATTAAAATGATTAAACATCGTTTCAGTATGGTTACGACTCACATCAATTTCAGTAATACTCGAGGATTCCTTTGAAAAAATGCTTGCAAATAAAATAGCACTTTTTACTTGAGCGCTTGCTACTTCCATTGTATAAGTCATTCCTTTGATTTCGGAAGGCTTAATAATGAGTGGCGTATAGTTACCCTCTACACCACAAATATTTGCATTCATTTGTAATAAAGGATTAAGCACTCTATCCATAGGCCTTTTACCAATAGACACATCACCAGATAGTACACTTTCAATACCAATGCCGCTTAGTAGACCAGCTAATAAGCGTGTGGTAGTTCCTGAATTACCTGTATAGAGCACTTGGTGAGGTGTTTTAAAATGTTGGTAGCCAGGTGAATCGACAATTAATCTATCTTCTTCTTCGGTAATTGAAACACCTAAAAGTCTAAAAATATTCATTGTTCGTTTACAATCTTCACCAAGTAAAGGTTTGTATATTTGTGTTTGTCCTGTGGCTAATGAAGCGAGCATAATCGCTCGATGTGTCATTGATTTATCCCCTGGGACTTCTATTTCGCCTTGCAAAGGACCATTAATTTGAATTGTTTCTGCAGTCGACATCATTTATTCACCTACTTAATTTTTGATTGAAGTTCTTTAAATGCAGCTAGATGTGTAGATTGATCAACGTGTTGAACGACTGCATTACCTAAAGATTTTAATAATACCATCTGAATGCCATCATGATTGTTCTTTTTATCTAAAAGCATAAATTGATAAATGTCATCGAAATCAAGTTCTTTAATGATATGGATTGGATATGCTAAAGCATCTAAATAATTTAAGTAATGATTAATATCGTAGTTTGTTTTTAATAAGTGATTCGCTACAATAAACTGATATACAATACCAATCATTACTGCATGCCCATGTGGTATTTTATATTTATACTCAATAGCATGTCCGAAGGTATGTCCTAAATTTAAAAATTTACGAACACCTTGCTCTTTTTCATCATTAATTACAATATTGAGTTTCGTTTCAATTCCTTTATAAATATATATTTCCATATCATTTAATGAGGCTAAAGCGTCTTTATTTGAAAAATGCTGTTCTATTTGTCTAGTATCTGCTTCACCATTGAGCAAAGCATGTTTATAAACTTCCGCATAACCACTAAGTACTTCACTATAAGGCAACGTTGATAAAAAGTCTAAATCATATAAAACGGCACTAGGACGATAAAAGGCACCTATCAGATTTTTACCATGTTGCGAATTAATACCTACTTTACCTCCGATACTTGAATCGTGAGCTAAAATGGTCGTCGGTACTTGTATAAATGCAACGCCTCTTAATAAACTTGATGCAACGAATCCAGCAAAATCTCCTGTTGCACCACCACCAATAGCTACAATTGACGTGTTACGTGTAATTTGATAACTGAGTATGGATTCAATGATGTCATGGAAATGTGCAAATGTCTTTGTTTGTTCACCCGATGGTATGATTATTTTAGTAGCATGATTAGTTTGGATTAATTGGTCTAATTTGTCCTTAAATAAATGATAAACAGTATCATCGATGATAAAAAATGATTGATCATATGATTTGTTGATATCATTTAATTGATTGATCGCGCCATGTTCTACAATGATAGGATAGTTATTGTTAGCGTATGTTGTGTTTAACTTCATATTTAATCACCTGAATTATACGAATTAGAATTCGATATTTAATTGTCTGCGTTCTGTTATTTGTGCTTTAAGTTGGTCGATATGATTGGCTTGAAATTCTTCTAGTAGGGCTTTAGCAAGTTCGAATGCAACGACATGTTCACAAACAACACTTGCTGCTGGCACAGCACAACTATCAGATCTTTCAATAGTCGCTTTGAAATCTTCTTTAGTATTGATATCTACAGAGTTTAAAGGTTTATATAAAGTTGGTATTGGTTTCATTACACCATTAACAATAATTGGCATCCCATTAGACATACCACCTTCAAAACCACCTAAATGATTTGATGCTCTGTAGTATCCTTGTGTTTCGTTATACATGATTTCATCTTGAATTTCACTACCAGGTTTCTCAGCTGCTTTAAAACCTTCACCGAAACTCACACCTTTAAACGCATTGATACTTACAACACCTTGAGCAATACGGCCATCTAATTTTCTATCGTAATGGACATAACTACCTATACCTACAGGCATGTTTTCAGCCATAACTTGAACGACGCCACCAATTGAGTCGCCATCTTTTTTAGCTTGATCTATTTTATCTCTCATTTGTTGAGCGATATCTTCGTTAATAACTCGAACGTCGTTTTTATCTACATTAGATTTAAATGTATCAACATCATATAAACCTTCGTCTTTGATACCACCAATTTCTACTACACGACTATAGATATGGATATCTAATTGGTCTAATAAAATTTTAGACACAGCGCCAACAGCTACACGAGCAGCTGTTTCTCTAGCTGATGAACGTTCTAAAACATTACGAAGATCACGATGGTTGTACTTCATACCACCAATAAGGTCTGCATGACCTGGTCTAGGTTTAGTAATTGTACGTTTCATATTTTCTCTTTCTTCATCGCTTATTGGCTCAACACCCATAATATTTCTCCAATGTGTAAAGTCATCGTTTGTAACGACAAGTGTGATAGGACTACCTAAGGTATAACCATTTCTTACACCAGAAACAATTTCAATAGCATCTTTTTCAATCTGCATACGACGTCCTCTACCGTAGCCACCTTGTCTCTTAAACATCTCTTTATTAATATCTTCAGCTTTAATTTCCAAATTAGCTGGTACACCTTCAATAATTACTGTTAGTTGTGGGCCATGTGATTCACCAGAGGTTAAATATCTCATCAAAGCACACTCCTTTCCCTTGAGTTCTTTTATAAATTATTATATTGGTTTAATCATATCATAATCAATAAATCAATATAAGTTTAGCAAGTGATCACTATATTTATTGATTTTAAAAAAATGAACTTCTCATAATTATGATTTAGTATATAAATTTGATAATTCTTGTAATTGAGATAATAATCTCAAAGAAAATAAAAAAGTGATGTGTCATGGACACATCACTCTGGATAAAATGAATAACGTTTTATGTTTAATATTATTCGTATAACCAAGCGTCTCTAGGAGATTCGTAACTACTGATTTCTTCTTCTTTGAACCATAAGTTAATTTCTCTTTCTGCTGATTCAACAGAGTCAGAACCGTGGATGATATTTCTACCAACTGTTAAACCTAAATCTCCTCTAATTGAACCAGGAGCAGCCTCAGATGGGTTTGTACTTCCGATAATATGACGAGATACTGCAACAGCATCTTCACCTTCAACAACCATTGCAAAAACTGGTGCTGAAGTAATGAAAGAGATTAAATTATTGTAGAAAGGTTTTCCTTCATGCTCACCATAATGTTTTTCTGCTAATTCTTGTGGTACTTGCATTAACTTACCGCCTACAAGTTTTAATCCTTTGTTTTCAATTCGAGAAATAATTTCTCCAATTAAATTTCTTTGTACTGCATCTGGTTTAATCATTAAAAATGTACGTTCCACTTGCGTAGTCCCCCTGTAATTTAATGTAACAAGTTTCTAGTGTATGTATAATTTGACTTGTCCGGCTATTAATAACCTAGCTAATTATTATCATACCAATTATTTAAAGCGCTTTCAAGTCGATTTACATTCTCTACACATTCCGAGAGCCCATTTTTTTAATTAACTTTTTAAACAAGTTACGTGCTTGATTATCTTCTAATTCATCAATTAAATTTAGTGCTTTATCTAAATATTTTTCGCTAATATCTTTTGAAACTTGAATATTATTTGATTGACGAATGATGTTGATACATGCTTCAAATTGTTCTTTATCACTATTTGGGTTTAGATCTTCAATCATTTGCTTAAATGTTGAATCATCTTTCATTTCAAGTAGCACTGGTAAAGTAATATGCCCGTTCATTAGGTCACTACCTACAGGTTTACCTAGTTTCTTTTCAGTACTTGTGAAGTCAAGAATATCATCAACTATTTGGAAACTCATACCGATGTAATGGCCAATCATTTTTAACTTGCGTACTGTTTTAATATCCGAGCCAGCTGTAATTGCACCAACCTCGGTAGCAAGTTGAATTAAGAGTGCAGTTTTACGATTGATTCGTCGTAAATAGTTGGTCATCGTTTGTTGGCTATTGAATTGATCTTGAAATTGGAATAGCTCTCCTCGACAGACATCTACAATAGATTCTGATAATATTTCATGAACACGTTTATCTTTAATTTCCGATAAATGTTGTAGACCTAATGCTAGTAAAAAATTGCCTGTAATAATAGCTGTAGTTTGATCCCATTTTTTAGATATAGTTAAACGGCCTCTACGTTTATCACTTTTATCTATGACATCATCATGAACTAATGTTGCCATATGAATAAGTTCTAATGCGACGGCTACTTTGTAAGTATCTTCAGAAACGCCTTCTTCTTTACCGAATTGGCTACTAAGGATAACAAAAGCTGGTCTTACACGCTTTCCCCCTGAAGATAGTAAATGAAAAGCAGCCTCTTCAAGTACCTTATCTTGACTATGGATAGCTTGTTCAAGACGCTTTTCAACTTTTTTTATTTCATTGTTCATGTTTAACTTTGCCACGTTAATCACCTTTGGTCTGATCATTTTTGTTTATAGCCAAGGTGCATTGCAGCAACGCCACCTGTGAAGCTACGTACTTTAATATTACTAAATCCTGCTTGTTCAAATAGTCGTTTTAATTTTTCTTTACCTGGGAAGTCAAAGGTTGATTGTTGTAACCATTCGTATTCTTCTTTAGATTTTGCGAATAACTTACCAAATATAGGCATTACGAATTTGAAATATAAACGATAAACTTGTTTGAATACTGGTAATGTTGGTTGGCTAGTCTCTAGACAGACAATCATACCACCTGGTTTAAGCACACGTTCCATCTCTTTTAGTGCACCTAAGTAGTCAGGTACATTTCTCAAACCAAACCCAATTGTTACATAATCAAATGACGCATCATCGAAAGGTAAATTCATTGCATCACCATGGACTAAATGAATGTTGTCCATGTGAGCTGTCTTTTCTTTCCCAACTTCTAGCATGTTTTCACTGAAATCTAGTCCAGTCACCTCTCCTTGAGGGCCAACTGCTTTACTTAATGCGATTGTCCAATCGGCAGTACCACAACATACATCTAAAGCTGTACTACCTTTCTTAACTGACATTTCTTTCATAACACGTTTTCTCCAAACTTTGTGTTGTTCGAAGCTAATGATGTTATTTAATCTATCGTATTTTTTTGAAATATTTTGGAATACTGTATGAACTTGCTCTTTTTTAGCGTTATTTTCAGCCATCTTAATTACCTCTTCTTTTATCTAGCGTTTGTTTGATGTCTTGCATTATATGGTCAATACGTTCTTTGTTATAGTTTTTTAAATATGACGGATAGTAATCATGTACATCGTCATATAAAAATTCATATATACGATTAGCATTTTCTTCATCGCAAAAATGTGACAGCGTAATATATGGGAATAATGTTTCAACTTTAAATATGGCGTTACTAGCTTCATCATCAGTTAAAACATGTTGATGAAGAGATGATTTCAACTCACTAACTTCAACAATAGCTTTACTCATTGCAAGCTGATATGTTGGATCATTGATTTCAGCTAGAATAGTATAAAAATGTGCACTAAGTAGATCACCAACTAAAATTGAATGTTTTGATAATCCACTGTTAGATATATCATCTAAATGTTTCATTGAAGTGTCAATTGTGAGGCAAGCTAACTTAGCTTTTTCCGGTAAATCATATGAATCCAATAATTCCCCCAACTTCTCGTTGATTTGGATTGATTCATAATCAGTAATACCCTTAAGCCTTTGTTTGATATCTATATTTAATTTGCTGACAGTAGTTTCCATGTTCACACCTCACGATATTATCACTATTTATATTAACATTATATATCAAAAAATTAAATGTTAGAGCACCTTCTTCTTTCAAAGAAAGAAGTTAGGTACTCTAATATATGTATAAAATTTAATCGTATGTATAGTGGTTTCAATTTGGAAAAATAAAATTGAGTAGTTTTAAATAACTTGCTTATATATTCGAAAAGCATTATAAAAACAAAAAAGCCCCAGAAGGGCTTTTTTAAGTAAAATTATTTTACTGCATCTTTTAATGCTTTACCAGCTTTGAATGCTGGGACTTTACTTGCAGGAATATCAATTTCTTTACCTGTTTGAGGGTTACGGCCTTTACGAGCAGCACGCTCACGTACTTCAAAATTACCGAAACCGATTAATTGTACCTTTTCACCTTTAGCAAGTGAGTTTTGGATAGATTCGAATACAGCGTCTACTGCTGAACCAGCTTCTTTTTTAGTTAAATCAGCTTGCTCTGCTACTGCATTGATTAAATCAGTTTTATTCATTATGAATTCACCTCCTGAGGTTTGATAATGATATCTTTATATCATTATGGTATGACTTTAACACACTGATTACTGTCATCGCAACGATTTATATATTAAAAAAGTTGAAATAAAGCGAATAGAATTAATTTTTTTGAAAATCTCATAAAATATGTGTTAATTTACACTATTTATTCGGATTTTTTGTCTCGACCCATTAATTCTTTAATACTTTCTTTAACGGGGACATCTTCAAATAACACTTTATATAACGCAGTTGTAATTGGCATTTCAACATTAACTTCTTGTGCTAAATAATATACTGATTTTGTTGTATAGATACCTTCAACTACCATTTTCATTTCTTCAAGTGCTTCATCAGTTGTTTTCCCTTGGCCTAATTTATAGCCTAATGTAAAGTTACGTGAATGAGTGGACGTACACGTTACAATTAAATCGCCAATGCCACCTAATCCTAGGAATGTCATTGGATCTGCACCTAATTTTTCACCTAAACGACTAATTTCAGCTAAACCGCGTGTCATTAGTGCTGCCTTAGCATTATCACCAAAGCCCATACCAGCTACAATACCACTAGCTACGGCAATGATATTTTTTAATGCGCCACCGAGTTCAACGCCTACAAGATCATTATTAGTATAAACACGTAAATAGTCATTCATAAATAAATCTTGTATTAATTGACTTACTTTTTCATCTTTTGAAGAGGCAGCAACTGTTGTAGGTTGTTTGATGACCACTTCTTCTGCATGACTTGGGCCTGATAATACACCTATACCTGCATTATGTTCCGGAGAAATAGAATCTTCTAACATTTCAGAAACACGTTTGAAAGTACCATTTTCAATACCTTTTGCTACATGTATAAATGTTTTTTTAGAAGTTAATAAACTATCAATTTGTGTTGCTACTTCTCTCATCGCTTTTGTAGGTAGAGCCATTAGATAGATATCCGCAAAAGCAACACCTTCACTTAAATCCGTTGTAGCTTTGATAGTTGGCTCAAGCTTTGCTTCTTTTAAATAGTTTTTATTCATATGATGTGTATTTAATTCATCAACATTTTCACTATTTTTACCCCACATTAATACGTCGTGTCCGTTTTGTGCTAAAACATTTGCTAAAGCAGTACCAAAACTTCCCATACCAAATACTGATATTTTAGTCATATTAATATTCCCCTCCGTTTATTAGTTTCTTTTTCTTGGAATGATATGAACAGGTGTACCTTCAAATCCAAATGCATGTCTGATTTGATTTTCTAAGTATCTTTTATAAGAGAAATGCATTAATTCAACATCATTTACAAATACTACGAATGTTGGTGGTTCGATAGCCACTTGTGTTGAATAAAAGACATTTAATCTTCTACCTTTATCTGTTGGTGTAGGATTCATAGAAATAGCATCAGTAATGACTTCATTTAAAGTAGAACTTTGAACACGTTTCTTATGATTTTCACTTGCTTCTTTAATATATGGGAATAGTGTTTTTAGTCTTAATTGTTCTTTAGCTGAAACAAAAGCAATTTGAGCGTAATCTAAGAATTGAAATTCTTTTCTCACATCTTCAGTAAATTTCTTCATTGTTTTGCTATCTTTTTCAACGGTATCCCATTTATTTACTACGATTACAATCGCTTTACCTTCTTCGTGTGCATATCCTGCAACACGTTTATCTTGTTCGATAATACCTTGCTCTGCATCGATAACAACTAAAACAACATTTGAACGTTCAATCGCTTTTAATGCTCTAAGTACAGAATACTTTTCAGTAGATTCATAAACTTTACCTTTTTTACGCATACCAGCTGTGTCGATTAAAACGTAATCTTGTCCATCATACGAATATTCTGTATCTACTGCATCTCTAGTAGTACCTGCTACATTAGATACAATAACACGTTCTTCTCCTAAAATAGCATTAACCAAACTAGATTTACCAACATTTGGTCGTCCTATAATTGATAAACGGATTGTGTCATCATCATATGGATCTTCTTCCTCTTCACCAAAGTTTTCAACGACTGCATCTAATAAATCACCTAAACCTAGCCCATGTGATCCTGAAATAGGATAAGGTTCGCCAAAGCCTAATGAATAGAAATCATAAATATCATTACGCATTTCTACGTTATCAACTTTGTTTACTGCAAGGACGACAGGTTTTTTACTTTTATAAAGCATTTGAGCAACCATTTCATCACTTTGCGTCAATCCTTCTCTAACATTGACCATAAATACTATGACATCTGCTTCTTCAATCGCAATTTCTGCTTGTGCTCTTATTTGTGTTTGGAATGGTGCATCTCCTATTTCAATACCACCTGTGTCAATAATATTGAATTCATGCGTTAACCATTCACCTGATGAATAGATTCGGTCTCTGGTTACACCAGGTGTGTCTTCCACGATGGATACACGTTCGCCGACTACTCTATTAAAAATTGTAGATTTACCTACGTTAGGCTTTCCTACAATTGCAACTATAGGTTTAGTCATTTGTTAACTTCCTCTCTTTCTTAATCTCTATAATTTTATCACATGCAAGCACCGATTCAAAATACGATTATAATAAACAAGATAATATATTGACTTTAATGAGGCTCACGTAAAAAAACACTCCAATTAAAGTTTAACCTCTAATTGGAGTGTACATACATAGCATATTTAACTATTAAAATTTAAGATCTTTAAATTTATCACCGAAGACATCACCTAAAGTAGGATTATCTTCATCAGTGTCATTGTTTAAATAAGATTGAGTTGTAGATGCATCGCTTTCAACAACGTCTTCATTTGGTAACGTTGCTTTAATTGATAAAGAAACACGTTCGTTTTCTTCGTCAATGCCTAAGATTTTAACACTTACTTGTTGACCAGGTTCTAATACTTCACCTGGTGTACCAATGTGTTTATGATCAATTTCAGAAATGTGAACTAATCCTTGTACGCCAGGAGCAATTTCAACAAATGCACCGAAGTTAGCTAATCTTACAACTGTACCTTCAATAACATCATTTTCATGGAATTGACCTTTAATTTGAGCAAAAGGTGTTGGTAACGTATCTTTGATTGATAATGAAATACGTTCTGTATCCTTTTCCACTGATTTAACTTTAACATTTACTTTATCTCCAACCGAAACGACTTCTTCAGGAGATTGTACATGTTGATGTGATAATTCAGAAACGTGAACTAATCCATCTACGCCTCCAATATCAACAAATGCACCAAAGTTTGTTAAACGTGCTACTGTACCTTCAATAACATCACCGGCATTCAGTGAGTCTAGTAATGAAGCCTTTTTAACTTCATTTTCAGCTTGTTCTACTGCTTTACGGCTTAAAATAACACGATTATTTTCTGGATCTAATTCTTCAACTTTAATTTTAATTGTTTGACCTTCAAAATCAGAGAAGTCTTCAATAAAGTCTGTTGAAATAAGTGATGCTGGAACAAATCCACGTTGACCTACGTCTACTACTAATCCACCTTTAACAACTTCTGTGACTTTTGCTTCAATCACTTCATTGTTATCAAGTTTTTCTTGTAAATAATCATAAGATTGTTCAGTTTCAAGTTGTCTTTTAGATAAAATATAAGCGCCTGAATCATTTTCTTCATCAAATTCTATTTTCGTTACGTAGGCTTCGATTTCGTCGCCTTCTTTAACTACTTCATTAGGTTTTTCAATATGATGTGTGGATAATTGGCTAATAGGGATTATACCATTGTATTTTCCACCATTAATATGCACAACAACTTGTTTATCTTCAACTTGTTGTACCTCTCCAGTGACTTTGTCACCTTCTTTAATATCATTAATCATTGATTCGTTGAATTCTTCAGTCATCTTGTCTGCCTCCTTATACACTACATAATTATAACATCTTACAAACTGACAGAATTGTCAAGAAATTCCCCTTTTACACTTTAAGAAAAAGATTGTTATTTGATAAAAGTTGCCCTTTAAAGTACGTTAGGTTTCAATTTTTATTCAAAATTAAGAGGTAAAGATGCATGTTTATAGTATATATAATTATTATTTCAGTTTGAAATAACTCATGTTTATTATAAATCACAATAAAAGCTATATAAACGTTTCTGCTTAAGTCGTTTATATAGCTTCTTAATTGATTATTTTATTTGATTAACCATGTCCAAAATTTCATTTGTAACTGTTTCAATTGATTTACCCGTTGTATCTAATGTAACAGCATCGTCTGCTTTTCTTAGAGGTGAAATTTCTCTATTCATATCATATTGATCACGTTGCTCTATCTCAACTTTAAGTTGCTCTAAATTAGAATCAATACCTCGAAGTTCATTTTCTTTTTGACGACGTTCTGCACGTTCTTCAACAGACGCAATCATATAAACTTTTAGTTCAGCATTTGGCAGTACAACTGTACCAATATCTCTACCGTCCATAACAATGCCTTTTTGAGCTGCTAAATCCTTTTGTTTTTTAACTGCAAATGATCTCACTGGTTCTTTAGAGGCAACGTATGAAACGTTGTTTGTAACATCATTTTCTCTTAAGTAATCAGTGACATCTTCGTTATCTAGTATTACACGTTGGCCTTTTGTTTCGTCATAAGTTAATTCTAGTGTTGTATCTTTGATTAATGCTTCGAAGTCTTCAGTTTGATTTGTACGTAAATATTTATATGTGATTGCTCTATACATCGCACCAGTATCTACATAAATCATTGATAGCTGGCTAGCAACCTGTTTTGCAATTGTACTTTTACCTGCAGCTGCAGGACCATCTAAAGCAATATTAATTAAACTCATTATCGAAATACCTACCTTGTTGTTTGATGAATAATATTTTATCATAAATATGTATTTTATTAATAGGAGGAAAACTATGAAACGTCTACTTGTTATACATACAGGTGGCACTATTAGTATGTCACAAGATAGTTCCAATCGAGTCATTACAAATAAAGAAAATCCAATTTCTCAACATCAGGATATCATCAAACAATATGCACAAGTAGATGAAATACATCCTATGAATGTCCCTTCTCCTCACATGTCTATTCAACATGTTAAAGAACTAAGGGATATTATCGTTAATGCAAATCTAAACAATGAAACTACTTATGATGGTTTTGTTATTACACATGGCACAGATACACTTGAAGAAACAGCTTATTTATTAGATTTGTTATTAGATATCGAAGAACCTGTAGTGATTACTGGCGCTATGCGTTCATCAAATGAAATTGGTTCAGATGGATTATACAATTTTATTTCCGCTATAAGAGTGGCTTCATCAAACAATTCATATCATATGGGTGTTATGGTTGTCTTTAATGATGAGATTCATACAGCACGTAATGTAACTAAAACACATACATCCAATACGAATACTTTTCAAAGTCCGAATCATGGTCCGTTAGGTGTATTAACAAAGGATAATGTGCAATATCATCACCACCCGTTGCATCATACAAGTTATAAAAAGATTAATCCAAAGTTAAATGTACCTTTAGTAAAATCTTATATGAATATGCAGAGCGACTTATTGCATTTTTATGCGGAGAGCGATATTGATGGTTTAATTATAGAAGCTATGGGACAAGGTAATTTGCCACCTACTTGTTTAGAAGGTTTATATGCTTGTATTGATAAACAAATTCCGATTGTCATTGTATCTCGATCATTTAACGGCATTGTTAGTCCTGTCTATGCATATGAAGGCGGCGGTTATCAACTGGCTGAAAAAGGCTTGATATTTTCCAATGGATTAAATGGTCCTAAAGCAAGACTAAAATTAGTTGTAAGTTTAAGTAATGAATTGAATCGCGAACAAATTAAACGATATTTTGAAGAATAAACAAGAAATTAAAGAGGCGTAGAAGGTATGATATTTAAACCTTCTACGCCATATTTATTATGATTCAAGCGGCGTTTGCTTTTTAGTAAGAATGCTTTGTGTAATCAAGCCACCATGATATTTACCATTTTCAATAAAGATAGTATTAGCATCATTACCAGCAGCAATAACACCAGCAATATAACAATTTTCTACATTTGTTTCGTATGTTTCACGATTATAAACTGGTGCAGTACCATATTCATTTGTATTAATTTCAATACCGATTGATTCTAAGAATTCATAATTCGGATGATAACCAATCATTGCAAAGACATAATCATTCGGGATCGTAATTGTCTTACCTTCTTTTTCATATGTAACATGATCTTCAGTGATTTGTGTTACATTGGCATTAAATTCCATCGTAATTTTTTCATGATTAACTAATGACTCAAAATTGGGTAAAATCCATGGTTTAATAGCTTTAGGATAACGATCTCCACGATAGATTACTGTAACATTTGCGCCAGCTTTTTCTAATTCTAAAGCGGCATCAACTGCAGAATTCTTACCACCTATTACGACAACATTTTGGTCGAAGTACGGATGTGCTTCTTTGAAATAATGGAATACTTTAGATAACTCAGCACCCTCAACTTCTAGTGTATTATGTTGACCATAATAACCAGTTGCAACTGTTAAAAATTTACATTCGTAAACATCTTTAGTAGTCGTGATTGTAAAACGATTATTCATCTTTTTAACTGTTAAAACTTCTTCAAATGCATGGATATTTAATTGATGATGTTTAACGACTTCTCTATAATATACAAGAGCTTGATTTCGACGTGGTTTACTTTCTTCCACGATAAATGGAATATCACCAATTGATAATTTATCACTAGATGAGAAGAAGGTTTGATGTGTTGGATAATTATAGATAGATTCTACAACATTACCTTTTTCTATCACTAATGTTTCAATACCTTTTTTCTTTTGCTCAATGGCTGCACTTAAGCCACAAGGTCCTCCACCAATGATGATACTTTCTATTTTTTGCATGTAAAACGGCCTCCTTTAATCACCAAATTATTATATCAGTTATATCCTATTTTCGCGAAGTCCTTGTTTTAGAAAAGTTTAAATTATTTATGACTTTTTTGAATAATCGTCTTGATTTGACGGAAACCAAAAAAACTGTAAGTAATGCGATAACATTACTTACAGTTAATTTGATGATTGAATTGTACCTATGGAATTACTAATGTTTGACCATTATGAATATTGTTACCATTTAATCCATTAGCTTGTCTAATTTTTTCAACATTTGCAGGTGAACCACTACCGTAATATTGAATGGCAATTCTGTAGAGATTTTCTTTACCATTTACAGTATGTGTTTGTTTACCTTGTTGGTTACTATTGCTATTTTGGCTATTATTACCTTGTTGGCCATTTTGTTGTGAGTTTTGGCCTTGACCATTTTGGCTATTTCCGCCATTTTGACCTTGGTTATTAGTTGCTTGTGAGTTAGCACCATTAGCATTATCACCAGAACTATTTTTATCTGAATTTGAAGCGTCTGATGAATTTGATTCGTCACTAGATGTTGCTTTATCTTTATCAGAGTCTTTTGATTTATCTTTGTCTTTTGAACTATCTTTATCTTTGCTGTCTTTATCTTTGCTAGTGTCGTTGTTTTTCTTGCCATCTTTACTATCTTCATTAGCTACTTTGTTATCATCATTGCCACTATTACTATGATTATTTAAGGCCATACCTGCGAAAATAGCAATTGCACCTAGGATTAATACTGCAGCTATAATTGGTAAGATGATTTTCATAAAGCCGCCTTTTTTCTTACCATCATGATTGTCTCGATGATTATTGTTATCATCATGTTGGTTGGCTTCTTTTTTATCATGGTGATGTTTTGCACCTGCAGCACCAGCAACACCTGCGGCGCCTGCACCTACTGCAGCAGCTTTCTTCCCTTTATTAGATTGATGTTTATCTTTATTATCATGTTTGTCGTCATCATCATGTTTGCGGTCATCCTTGATATCTTTATCACTATGATGGCTTTCTTTTTTATCATGATGATGTTTAGCTAAACCAGCGGCACCTGCAGCACCAGCAACACCTGCACCAGTTGCGGCAGCTTTCTTACCTTTACCTGATTTTTCATCATCTGATTGATGATTATCTTTAATCTCTTTGTCGTCATGTTTGTTATCATGATGATCTTGATGACGGTCATTTTTTATTCTATTTTCGCCAGTATGATCGTCTTTTTTATCATGATGATGTTTAGCTAAACCAGCAGCACCCGCAGCACCAGCCACACCGGCACCAGTTGCAGCAGCTTTTTTACCTTTACCTGAGTCGTGGTGTTCTTCATCATGATGACCTTTATTAAGTTCGTCTTGGCGATCTTTAGATGTATCTTGACGACGGTCATCTTTATTAAAGTCATCATGTCGATCATTATCTTTGTGATGGTCATGTTCACGTACACGATCCTCATGGCCATTATTGTCACCATGTTTATGATCACTAGTCACTTTTTTACCAACTGCAGCACCACCTGCTAGAGCGGCATCTTTACCGTGCCCGTCTTTCTTGTCATGACGATCATCATGTTGAACATCGTCACTTTTACCACTACGCTTTAAAGGTTCATCGTGATTTAATTCTTGTTCTGACTCACGAGTCGAACGATTTTCAGGATGATGTGCCTGTTTTTGATCTCTATTTACATCATTGTGATTGGATGCATCATAATTTTTGTTATCTCCATTATGTAATGATGTATCATCATGTCTATCATCTAATGAACCATCTTGGCTATCTTTTGTACGTGAATCTGCCTGACGGTTATTATTTGTCGCTATATCTCGACGACGCTTTCTTCTCTGTGCATTTCTCGGTGGGAATTGTTGATTTGCTTTGTCTTCAGTTCTGTCTACTGCATTATCTTCTTGCTCTTCATGTGAAGATGTCTGCTCATTATGATCTTCTGGGTCTATTGCTTGACGATTTTTTTCAAAATCATCTTTGAAGTTATTATTAGACACAATCATCATCCTCTCTGTTTAATTTTATTTTATAATGATACATAAACTATACCCATTTATTAAATGATTATGTATAGTAATCAAGAATTTTTTAGGTATTAAGATTTTGTTCATAAGTTAATTATAGCTTGAATAAAGAGTTAAGCAAAATAAAATCTATAGTTCATATAAATTTTGAAGTTTTTCACTATATGATAGCTTACGTTTAACTTTCTTGCGATTAATTACTTTCATGCTAGGTAACTCAGTATCATTGTCACAACATACATCTGGCAGTTTAGGTTGTTCATTAAAAAATTCCAACAAATATTTTCGGCGACATTGGTCAAGTTGTGTGTAGCCTAACATGCGACTATAACCTAATTTTTTACGTCTGAAAGATTGATCAAAAATACGTTGCATTTGATTAATTGAATATTGATTATAAAGTATGGATAAAATGGATTCTTTTTCAGGAGGGATAAATTGCCCTAATTCAAATGCATGAATATCTTCAGTTGTGATTCTATCAGCAAATAGTATGGTTTCTAATATAAAAGCGTCGTCGGGTTGGAATAAGCTAATGGCTTGGCTCGCTTCACCGTCTCTACCTGCTCTTCCAATCTCTTGTAGATAATTAGAAGGACTAGATGACAAATGAAAATGAATGACTGTTCGGATGTCTTTTTTATTTATTCCCATACCAAATGCACTTGTCGCAACTATGATTGGAATATCATTGTTTAAAAATTGGTGTTGTACTGTCTGTCTTTCTTGATAACTTAAATCGCCATGATATATCCCTGTTAAAAAACCTGAGTCATAAATAAGTTGAGCTAGTGTTAAACATAATTTTTTAGAGGATACATATATAATAGTGGGACCTGTTTCATTAAGTTGTGGTAACAACCATTCTATTTTTTCTTCGTCAGATCCGAAATTGAGATGTTTCAATGAAATATTCATACGATTCATACTTGTTTTAATTGTACTGAAATTAACATTGAGCATTTCAGATAAATCGCTTTCTAAATGAGGTGGTGCAGTTGCTGTTAATGCAAGAATTGTAGCCGACTTAAATGAATTCGTTATTTTTCCAATCAAGGCATAATGTGGTCTGAAATCATATCCCCATTCAGACAAACAATGCGCTTCATCAAGAACAATTAAACCAAAATCTATATTGGCGATAAGTTTAAAATTTTGAGGTTGTAATATAAATTCGGGACTTAAATAGATAAATTTACTTTGTCGAATATTGCTAAGATTTTGTCGTTTCTCTGTATTGTCCATTCCTGAATGGATACAACAAACTGCACGTTCACCATTTAACTTCATTTGCATGACTTGATCATCCATAAGAGAAATTAATGGTGAAATGACAAGTGTTGGCTTTTCAATTATATAAGTAGGTAATTGATAACAAAGGCTTTTGCCACTACCTGTTGGTAAAATACCAAGTGTATGCTTTTGATTTAATACACTGGTAATGATTTCCTCTTGCCCAGGTTTAAAGGAATCAAACCCAAACCAATCTTTAAGTTTCTGTTGAAGCAACTAAGTCACCCCTTTCAATACCGACAATTACCAATTTAATTTGAAAATAAGTTAATGTATCAAATTGTTGCTTGTACTCACGCAATTTGATTCCTATATGACTTTTGTAAAAATCGATAAATGGTTGAATTGTTGTGATGTCTAAATAACTGTCATAGTCATTGATATAACCTTTGATAAACAACTCTAAAAGATGATCTTCAATCGTATTTAATTTAACATTTTGAACAGTTGAGATGTCTTGTATCGGGTGTCCTTGCTCTAATTGATGTAAGGTTAACTTCGTTTTATTAAGTAATGTTGGACGTATAATCGTTTGATTTAATAAAGGATGTTTTTGCATATCTTCAATTTCAAACATGACATCGACCAATTGATTCATTTCTAATTCAAATAGTTCTTGTTGAGACTTCGATTCAATTAAACTGACTTGTTGTCTGGTATACATCGCCTCTTCATATCCTTGTAAATAATAATGCAAATAAACATGTTCATGCTTGCTAGCAATTTTTTCAAATAATTGTTTTATTTCAGTGATAAAATTTGACTCTAAATCGTTAACCTTTATGTGTTGATAAATATCTTTAACACGTTGTTGAATGTATGTTTGTTGAGTAATAGGAATGAACCTAAAATCGTTATGTAAGCTTTGTGATACCGTTTGAATGAGTAATTGGATACAGTTAAATGTATTAATAAGGCTATCATAGGTACATCTTGGATGCGTTTTGATATTTATTTTTGGTTCCTCATCATTCAATTCATTTAAATATCGCTCAAAAGACGGATATTTTAATCTCGGTAAACTATGATATAATGACAAAAGTTGTTGACTACTTGCGTCAAAAAATGTTTGATGGGATTTTTTTCCTGTTAAGATATTATAAATACTTTTATTTGTTTTGTAGTTGAATGCGTGCTGACACGCATATTTGATAATTTGATACAAGATAAACCCTCACTCTATAAAACGAATATATTGAAAATCACACTATCGATGTCTACAATAGTAGTATTGTTATTACTAGTGTAGCATTTTTTTCAAAGGAGGCGAATGAAATTGGCTAAATATACAATCGTTGATATGGATACTTGTATAGCATGCGGTGCATGTGGTGCAGCAGCTCCAGATATCTATGATTATGACGACGAAGGTATTGCTTTCGTAATCCTTGATGATAACCAAGGTACTGCAGAGGTGCCAGAAGAGTTATATGAAGATATGGAAGATGCACTAGAAGGTTGTCCAACAGATTCAATTAAAATTGAAGACGAACCATTTGATGGTGACGCACTTAAATTTGAATAATATATAGTATTAAAAGCGCCTTTACACATTATGTGTAAGGGCGCTAGTTATTTATAAGTGAATGTTATTTTTAATTCTATTGAATATAAAGTAAAAGATGATTGAAATGACAATACCTTTAATAATATTAAATGGTATGACACCTGAAACAATAATTACTTTAAGATTATGAACAATGTCACCTAGGTTAAATATCATGCCGTAAAGTGGTAACAATACAAAATAATTTAAAATACTTAATACAATGGTCATAACAACTGTACCTATTACAAGACCTATTAATAATGATTGCTTACTAAGTTTATTTTTATAAATATAATATGCAGCTAATAAGAAACTTGCAATTGCTAAGAAGTTCGCTACGGGGCCTACAGGATCGCCCATATTGAAAAAGAAATTGAGTAAATTTTTAATAAATGCCACTATAATTCCTGCAATTGGTCCTAATAAAAATGTAGCAAGTAATGTAGGTACGTCACTAAAGTCTAACGTTAAGTATGGTGGTAAAAATGGCAATGGAAATTTAATAAATGTAAGTACGAAAGCGACTGCACTTAACATACTTATAAAGATTAAACGTCTATTTTGGTTTTGTTGCATATATGATTTTCTCCTTTCATTCATCTTGCTAGAAAAGGAGGAAATTTGCACAACAAAAAACCTCCATCTTCTCCCATCCAGACTATACTGTCGGCTTCAGAATTTCACTGAATCAGGTAAAATGAGACATTTTACGTCGCAGGCTTAATTTACTGCCGGTTGGGAATTGCACCCGACCCCGAAGATGAATTAACTATAATTTTATTTTAAATATATCATACATGATAACTCTGTTATGTACAATGAGTTTGCTCCGATATATTTATATAGATATAAGTTGTCATTAAAATAATCAAGTTGATGATTAATCTATAGATTTAATAATAAATAAAAAACCTGTTAAAGTAATCAACTGACTCTAACAGGTTTTATTATGTTTATTTTGGTAATTTGATGATAAAGGTTGTTCCTTCGCCTACTTGACTTTCAACTTCAATTATACCGCCATGTTCTTCTATAATCATTTTACAGATAAATAATCCTAATCCAGTACCTTGTTTACCTCTTTTTCTTGATGCATCTACTTTATAGAAACGATCGAAGACTTGTTGTAAATGTTCAGGTGCGATGCCAGTACCCGTATCTGTTATTCTTAAAATATTATAGCTATTATCTTCGTCTGTAGTTACTGAAATTGTATCTCCAGGTTGTGTATATCTTGATGCGTTATCAATTAAATTGGTTAAGACTTGATCCATTCTGTCCATATCATAGTTCCATAACTGTTGATTGTTCACTTCAAATTGCATGTTAAGTTCTAAATCAGTGGCTTGTTGGCGATATTTTATTCTCATTTTGTTAAGTAAATCAGAAATTGGTTGTGTCTCTTTCTCTACAGATAATCCTTCAGCATCCATACGCGCTACATTTAATAATTCATTTACTAAGCGGTTTAGACGTTTAGATTCATCTAAGACAATAGCGAGTGATTCATGTATTTCATCTGGTTCTGTGACAACTCCATCTACAATAGATTCTGTATAGCCTTGTAGTAATGCAATTGGTGTTCGTAACTCATGAGACACATTTGCGATGAAATCTTTTTTCATTTGATCAAGATTATGTTCATTTGTCATGTCACGTATTATAGCAACGATGCCACTTCTGCCATCATTTTGGATACGTTCAATATAACTCATGATAATCACATAATAACGTGTGTTTGCTTCAATTTCTTGGAATTGCGTTTCTTTAGTATTAAAGGTTTGTTCAATTTGATTTTCTATTAATTCAACCGCGTTATCATCTAATGTATAGAAGACTTGGTCTGCCATTTTGTTTGATAAAATAATATCCTTTTGTTCATTAATACCTATAACACCTTCGACCATTGAGTTAATCAAGCTATCACGTATATTTTTAGATGTAGATAATGCTTCTACGTGTTCTTGAATTTCAAAACTCATATTATTAAACGCTCGTGACAGTTCTCCAATTTCATCTTTTGTTGATACTGATGTGATATGTGAATAATCACCTTGTGATACCTTTTGAGCTTGATTTCTTAACTCTCTTAACGGTTTCGTAATTCTAGATGATAGGAAAAATGCAAAAATAGTACTCACTGCTAAAAATATAATTGCGGTAATTAAGATGATAATTGTAATCGCATTGTTAGTATCTTCAATTGATTTTAAATCTTTAAAAATAAAGACACCACTATATTCTGAGTGACTTCCTGGCTCAGCTTTCATTGGATAACCCACTAATATATAGGGATGTGAATTACCTTGTTCTTTAATCGTGACATTACGTGTCATTGACTCACCATGTTTGAAAACACGGTTAAAATCTTTATTATCTTTGATTTCTTTTAACATTGCTTTTTTATCCGGTGAAATTGTTTGTTGATAAGCGGTAGATGAATTTTTCATAATAATTAATCCACCTGGATTATCTATCAATGTTTGGCTATTTTTAATGGCTATATTTTGATTTTTAGAGCTTTCTACCAATGAACTAATACGTTTGGCGTCTTCTTTAATGGAATCTTCAGCTTCTTGTGTATAATAATATTGAATAAAAGTAATTAACGCAGCACTTAATAAAATTAAAACTGTCGTTACTATAAAAATTATAGTTAACCACAGTTTTATTACTACACTATTTAGCCGGTTCATCGTTTGTATTAACCTCGAATTTATAGCCGACGCCCCAAACCGTTTGTATCATATGAGCTGCATCACTCGATACTTTGTTGAGCTTCTCTCTTAATCTTTTCACGTGCGTATCTACCGTACGTAAATCGCCATAAAATTCATAATGCCAAACTTCTTTTAATAATTGTTCACGATCAAATACTTTATTAGGTGTTTTAGCTAAATAAATTAATAGTTCATATTCTTTTGGTGTTAAATTAACCTGCTCATTATCAGCTAGTACTCTATGTGCATCATTATCGATGACTAAGTGATTGAACTCAATCACATCTCTTGCATGAGGTTCACTTTGTTCAGGTGTTGTTGATTGCGTTCTTCTTAATAATGCTTTGACTCTTAAGACAACTTCTCTTGGGGAGAATGGTTTTACAATATAGTCATCGGCACCTGATTCAAACCCTTCGACACGATTCGTCTCTTCACCTTTTGCAGTGAGCATGATAATAGGTGTATCTTTATGCTCTCTTAATTGAGTGGCTACTTCGATACCGTCCATCTCTGGCAACATTAAGTCTAAAAGAATGCACGCATAGTCATTTTCCATAGCAAGTTGATATGCCTCTTTACCATCACTTGCTTCATGTGTTTCAAAAGATTCTCTTTCTAGGTATAGCTTAAGTAATCTTCTGATTCTGTCTTCGTCATCAACGATAAGTATTTCATTCGTCATAATACTAAATTACCTCCTACACATGCTGTTCATTTCAATAGTTATTATAGCATATGAAATAGTCATTAAGTTAGTGTTAAAGAAATCTTTGTGAAAAAAATCTCAAAGATTTAAATATCATTGGTATAGTTTAATCATTCCCATTTTCAGCTAAATGGCGGATTGTTTTAACTTCATGAGGTGTGAGTACTCGACCTTCACCTGCGTTTAAACCTTTTATGTCAAGCGGGCCAAATTGGATACGCGTTAATTTGCTTACTTGGTGTCCAAAATGTTCGAACATACGACGCACTTGTCTGTTTCTACCTTCACTAATCGTGATTTCAACAAGAGTAGTATTTTTATCTTTGTCTTGGTTTTTCACTTTAACTTGAGCAGGTTGTGTGAAACCATCTTCAAGTTCGATACCCTTTTCTAAAGCTTTCACTTCTTCTCTCATTAGATACCCTTTAAGCTTAGCGACATATTTCTTTTTAATATGATATCGAGGGTGTGTCATTAAATTCGTGAACTCTCCATCGTTCGTTAACAATAATAATCCCGATGTATCATAATCTAATCGACCTACTGGATATATACGTGTTTCTATATCTTTGAAGTAATCAGTCACGACTTTACGGCCACGATCATCCGATACACTTGTAATTACTTGTGCAGGTTTATTAAATAAAATATAAATTTTATCTTCTTGCTCTAATTTGATACCTTCAACTTCAACAGTATCTGAATTTGAAACTTTTGTACCCAGTTCAGTGACGACTTGTCCATTAACTTTTACTTTGCCATCAGTAATTAAAGTTTCAGCTTTACGACGTGATGTATAACCACTGCTTGCAATTCTTTTTTGTAATCTTTCTAATTCTTTACTCATTTGTATCTCCCTTTTGATTTACCAAGTTACTAAAGAACGCGTCCATTTCTTCTTCATCTTCTTGAGTGGCTGGTAAATCTTCTAATTTTTCTATACCAAATACATTTAAAAATAGGTCTGTCGTGATTAATTGTTGACTCCGTGAATTCTGGACTTCTTTTGCTTCTACTAAACCTCTTGCAATGAGTGTTTTAACTGCACCATCAGAATTAATACCCCTAATAAGTTCGATATCACTTCGAGTTAATGGTTGATTATACGCAATAATCGATAATGTTTCCATTGCGGCTTGTGATAATTTCATTTTAGATTTTTGTTCAATTAAGGCTTCGATGTATTGTGCAGCGTCTTTTTTAGTTGTCATAACACATGTTGTTCCAAATTGTTGAATCATGAGACCGTTCGATTCGTACGTGTCGATTAGGTCAGTTAATTCAGCTTCATTGACCTCTAGAATTTCAAGCAATTGTTTGACTTCAAGGCCTTCATCTCCTGATGTGTATAGCAGTGCTTCTAATATACCGTGCTTATTCAACGCCGTAATTCACTCCTCTTAATATATTAATGTCATCAAAGTTTTGATGTTGTTCAATATTAATAATCCCTGACTTTGACATTTCTAATATGGCTAAAAAGTGTGTTACCACTTGTTCTATAGGTTCTGTAAATGTAAACAGACTAAAGAAATTGAAGGATGACTTTGTTTTTAATCTGTCCGTGACTTGTGCCGTTGCTTGTTGAATGGTAAATGTTTCTTTCTTAATTTCTACGGAATGAGGTTTGTTGATTTCTACTCGGTTTCTAACACGTTGATAAGCAACAATTAATTCGGTTAAATCAATGGTATTCGATGGGTCCCAAGATTCATCAGTCTCCATATGTGATAAATCAGTTGGATGCTTAGTATAATAGTGATCACGTTCAGCTTTCATTTCATTTAAGATTTCTGTGTACTCTTTGTAATTTTGATATTCTATTAATCTACCAACTAAATCTTCACGTGGATCTTCTTCTAGGTCGAGATTATCTTCTGATTGTGGTAACAATAGTTTACTTTTAATCATCAGCAATTCTGAAGCCATGACTAAGTATTCACTTGCAACGTTGATTTCTAATTGGTTCATTGCATGAACATATTGCATATACTGTTCAGTTAATGACTTCATAGGAATATCATAAATGTCTATTTCAAATTTTTGAATTAAATGTAATAACAAATCGAGTGGACCGTTAAATGCATCCAGTTTTACTTCATACATAGTATCTACCTCATGTTGCAACTTATGTGCATATTTCACTAAAATATTATAGCATGAATTTATATAACTTTTAAAATTAAGGTGAAATTCAGATGGAACAAGCATTAATTCAATTTTATTATCACTTTCATACAAGTCAGCACTATTTTTTATGTCATGACATACTTGAAGAGGCTTGGAAAGAAAATAACCATTTTAGCAAACAAGATGCTGTCGTGAGTTTGATTTTATGTGCTACGGCTTGCTATCACTTTCGACGATGTAATTTAAAAGGTGCTGCTAAGTCTTTTGACAAAGCAAAACAAGTCATTAAAAACGCTAATAAAGAAGATCAAATGCAATTACATTTGAATATTCAACGGTATATCACGTTACTTGACCAACAAATGACACGCGTAGCACAACGACAACCATTTGAACCTATTCAATTGCCTATTAATGTTGACATGTTGAATCGAATTCAATTACATTATTCAGATTATCATTTTGTTTCATCACCTATTTTAAATGATGAGATTGTTCATCACCATTTATTAAGAGATCGAAGTGATGTTATTTTAGCACGACAACTCGCATTAAAGGATAAACAGTATCAAAGACTTCAAATAGATAATAATAAAAACCAATGATACGCTTCTATATCTTAGGTATCATTGGTTTTAACGTTTATTAAGCTCTAGGATGGTATTGATTATACATTTTTCTAATTTGTGATTTTGAAACGTGTGTATATAATTGTGTAGTTGAAATATCAGAGTGTCCTAACATTTCTTGTACTGCACGTAAATCGGCACCATTTTCAAGTAAATGTGTTGCAAATGAGTGTCTTAATGTATGTGGCGTGAGTGTTTTATTAATATTAGCTTTTAGACCATTTTGTTTAATCATCTTCCATATACCTTGTCTAGATAAAGGTTTACCATGCATATTTAAAAATAAGACGTTGGTCACAGTTTGCTTAAGTAATTGTGGCCTTACGGTTTCGATATAGGTAGTTAAATAGTCTATAACCGTATCTCCTAATGGCACAATACGTTCTTTGTCTCCTTTACCAAATACGCGAACAAATCCCATCATCAAATTGACGTCTTCAACTTCAATTTGTATCACTTCAGATACACGCATACCTGTAGCATATAATAACTCAAGCATTGTGCGGTCTCGATATCCATTGTTTTTATTTAAATCTGGTGCATTGAGTAATTCAATGACTTCATCTACTTCTAAAACATCAGGGAGTTTCTTTTCATATTTTGGTGTTTCTATTAATACTGTTGGATCTTTAGCTGCATATTTTTCGCGTAACGCAAATTGATGAAAGCTACGTATTGTTGAAATAAATCTAGCGATAGATTTAGATGATTGACCTTGATCGATTAAATAACCTAAACATTCTTGAATTGTTTGACGATCTACAAAATCGATATTTGAAATCTTTTGTAATGTTAAGTATTCTTTATATTTATTCAAATCTCGACGATAAGCACCAATTGTATTGACACTTAATCCTTTCTCAATTTGAATAAATTTTAAATATTCTTCTATAATTGTTTCCATCATAAAGCACCTCTTTTGAAGCGGTGGCTTCTTAATATCATATATGTGTGGAGAATCTAAAATACTCAAACATTTGTACATTTATTCAGATAAAGTAATTTTATTTATTCTCTTCACTTTTTTTAGCTTGGCAATTTGAACATACACCATGGAATGTTAATCGGTGGTCTAAAATTTTAAAATTAAATTCTTTTTCAACACGATTTTCAACTTCTGGTAATAAGTCTTCTTCGATTTCTTCGACTTTACCGCATTCCATACATACTAAATGGTGATGGAAATGTTTAGCTCCTTCTTTTCTTAAGTCAAAACGAGCAACACCATCACCAAAATTAATTTTATCTAATACTTTTAATTCTGCTAATAATTCTAAGGTACGATAAACGGTAGCTAATCCGATCTCTGATGATTTGTCTTTAACTTTTAAATATACATCTTCTGCACTTAAATGGTCTTTTTCGTTTTCTATTAGAACTCTTACAGTAGCCTCACGTTGTGGAGTTAACTTATATGAAGACTGTTGTAATTGTTGCTTCACGCGATTTAATCGTTCTTCCACGGAAGCCTCACTCCTCTACTAAGAATTATAATCATTTTAATCTAAAGCATGATTCAATATATAAATTACCAGTATTCTCAATGAAACGCAAGGATATTCGTTCATTATTTAGAATGATTATAATTTAATAATAGATGTTGAAGTGCAATGATTGTCTTTGCGTCTTCAATTTCTGCATTTTGAAGCGCTTCTTTTACTTCTTCAATTGAGAATTTATGAACTTCCACAAATTCATCGTCATCAAGGTTCATTTCCCCTACTTCTAATTGGTCAGCAAAATAAATGGTAAGCTTCTCATTTGAAAAGCCTGGAGAACCATACATATGTGTAACAAATTGCAAGTTTTTCGCAATATATCCAGTTTCTTCTTCTAATTCACGTTTAGCTGCTTCCTCTCGTTCCTCATTTTTCTCTAATTTACCAGCAGGAATTTCTAATAATGGTTTTTCGGCTGGTTTTCTAAATTGCTTTACTAGTAGTACTTCATTTTCAGGTGTTATGGCACATACTGCCACTGCGCCATTGTGATAAATGAGTTCACGTTTAGATGTACGTCCGTCAGGTAGTTCTACATCATGGATTTCTAAATCGACTATTTTCCCATTATAAATCACTGTTCTATCTATCGTTTTTTCGTTAAATTCCATTTATAATCACGTTCCTTTTAAATGTTTTAATAAATTGATAAACTGAATGCGTTAGTTAAAGTGTATCGAAAGGAGAAAATACATGCAAAAGAATATCTTGAAAAGTGGTATAGAAATTTCAGAATTAGGATTAGGTTGTATGAGTTTAGGTACAGATTATAAAACTGCACAACCGATAATTGAAAGTGCAATTGAAAATGGTATTACTTATTTTGATACGGCTGATATGTATGACCAAGGTATTAATGAAGAAATCGTTGGTAAAGCATTAAAAAGATATCAAAATCGTGATGATATAGTTATTGGCACTAAAGTTGGTAACCGATTAACTGAAGATGGCAGTATCACATGGGATCCTTCAAAAAAACATATTAAAGAAGGTGTGAAAGGCTCATTACAACGTTTAGGTTTAGATCATATTGATTTATATCAATTACATGGTGGTACTATTGATGATCCATTAGATGAAACAATAAGTGCGTTTGATGAGTTAAAACAAGAAGGTATCATTCGCGCATATGGTATTTCATCTATTCGTCCAAATGTGATTGATTATTATTTAAAACATAGTCAAATTGAAACATTAATGTCTCAATTTAACCTCATTGATAATCGACCTGAAAGCTTATTAGATGACATACATGAAAAGCAAATTAAAGTATTAGCACGTGGACCTGTATTTAAAGGTTTATTAACGTCAAATAGTAACGAAGCATTAGATAAAAAATTCGCTGATGGTATATTCGACTATACACAAGATGAATTAGGTGAAACGATTGCTTCTGTTAAAGAAATTGAAAGTAATCTAACTGCGCTATCATTTAATTATCTCACTTCACATGATGCTTTAGGCTCTATCATCGTAGGTGCAAGTAGCGTAGAACAACTAGAAGAAAATGTTGAAAATTATTATAAAGATGTAAGTTTAGATCAAATTAAAGCGTCTAGAGAACGCGTCAAAGATTTACAGTATACACAACATTTAAAATAATAATAGATATAGGAAAAGCCATTAAATGACGATAATTCATTTAGTGGCTTTTGTAATATAATTTGTTTTCTGATTCTATCAAACACTTATAATTAATGATTACTTTTGTTATTAAACAAATGAGAAAAATGTTTTTCCAAAAATCTTGGTGCTAATTGATATAATTTTAACATTTGATGCATCCATGTAGGTGCATTGATTTCTTGCTTTTCTTTAATAATACCTTCCACGATATGTTGAGCAAGTTGGTTGGAATGAATCATTATTGAACGATATTGGTTGAAATACGATAAGGATGGGTCTGCTTTTTGATGAAATGGAGTGTCAATCGGTCCCGTATTTACTGACATGACGTGTAATTTTGGTTCTTCTAATCTCAGTGCATTTAGAACTTGATTAAAAGCAGCTTTAGACGCACCATAGTGCGCAGCGTGCGATTGTGTGACAAATGCAGCTTGACTAGATATACCAATTACATGCGCATGATCTACTAAATATGGCTTTATCGTATTGTATAGTAAATTAAAACTAATTAAGTTAACATCGTATGTTTCAATCATCTCTTCTGTTGTATGCATAGCAATAGATTTAAAATAACCTAATCCTGAACTATATATCAATCCGTGTATAGGTGTTTTAATTTGAGATGTAATATGAATAATGTCTTGCCTATTTTGCAAATCGCATTCTATAACATCGACAAATGAGGATTGACTACCGAAATTAATTTGTCGAAACTTCTTAATGTTACGTGCAAGAATGGTTACATGAGTTCCTCTTTTAATAAGTTCATGTACAATATCTAATCCCAAGCCACTTGTACCACCTGTAACAATATAATGTTGGCCTATCATGGTATTCACTCTCTTTCTTATATAGAGATATCTCATTTCATATAAAAATGTCGATAAATTGTATACTTAATATTGAATATTTCTAATATATGTTACTATGTAGTTATATTTATAAGGTATCATTATTTTATAACTAAAATGAAGGTGATGTGAAGTATATGAAACTTGTATTTTATGGTGCAGGCAATATGGCACAAGCAATCTTTACAGGCATTATTAATTCTAATAATTTAGATCCTAATGATATTTATTTAACAAACAAATCGAATGAAGCGGCACTTAAAGATTTTGCCGAAAAATTAGGTGTGAATTATAGCTATGATGATGAAGCATTACTTAAGGATGCTGATTACGTATTCTTAGGCACGAAACCACATGATTTCGAAGCTTTAGCTGATAGAATTAAAGATTCAATCACTGATAGTAATCGTTTTATTTCAATTATGGCTGGTTTATCCATTGATTATATAAGAGAGCAATTAAATACTAATAATCCATTAGCTCGTATTATGCCTAATACTAATGCACAAGTAGGTCATTCTGTAACAGGTATTAGTTTCTCAAATAATTTTGGTCCTAAAGCTAAAGATGAAGTGAATGAATTGATTAATGCATTTGGTTCAGTCATTGAGGTATCAGAAGATCACTTACATCAAGTAACGGCTATTACAGGAAGCGGGCCTGCATTTTTATACCATGTATTTGAACAATATGTTAAAGCTGGTACGCAACTCGGTTTAGAAAAAGATCAAGTTGAAGAATCTATTCGTAATTTAATAATTGGAACGAGTAAGATGATTGAACGATCTGATTTAAGCATGGAACAACTAAGAAAAAATATTACATCTAAAGGCGGTACAACACAAGCTGGTTTAGATGCCCTATCTCAATATGATTTGGTTGCTGTATTTGAAGATTGTTTAAGTGCAGCAGTTAATCGAAGTGTTGAATTATCCAATACAGATGATTAAATAGTAAAACATCGCCACTGACCATAAATCAGTGGCGATGTTTTAAATTTTAAAAGAGTCAAAATCAGTAACGAAAGTAAAATCTGGTGTATCTGCTAATGCATTGAGTTCCTGATCAATATTTTCGATTTCTTCTTTAGTATAGCGATTACTCATATGTGTGATTAAGCTTTGTTTGACATTTGCTTGACGAATTAAATTGAAAACATCATCGATATGACTATGGTGATAACTATTGGCTAGCGTTTTTTCACCTTCAATATACGTGGCTTCATGTACCATAATATCAGCTTCATTCGCTATAATGTGTTCATTAGGACATGGCTTTGTGTCACCAAATATAGCGACAACAGGTCCGGACTTTGCCTCTCCTTTGAATTCATCAGATTGATAAACTTTCCCATTAAATTCAAAGGTATTATTTGTTTTTACTTCTTGATATTTAGGTCCAGGTTCCAGTCCGATTGCTTTTAGTGCATCCACATCAATAGTACCTGGTGTTGTAGGCGTTTCTATACGATAACCAAAAGATTTAATACCATGATTTAACATTTCAGCCTGTACTATAAATCCATTATGATGATAATTTAAGGATTCGTCTATCTCTATGTATGTAATTGGATAATTGAGATGTGATTCGGATAAAGTTAATGTTGTTTCAATATATTTTTGAATACCTTTAGGTCCGACGAGTGTGAGAGGTTTATTTTCTCCACCTTGAAAGGATCTACTTGTTAGTAATCCTGGAAGTCCAAAAATATGATCACCATGCATATGTGTAATAAAGATATGATCGATTTTTCCTAATTTAATCGAATGATGAAGAATTTGATGTTGTGTGCCTTCACCTACATCAAAAAGCCATATTGAATTAGAATAAGGTTCAAGATTTAATGCAATTGCTTGTGTGTTTCTCTCTTTGGTTGGTAGTCCAGCGCTAGTACCGAAAAATGTGACTTCCATGCTCACACCTCCTTCTCTTCGATTTATTTTATCATATATAATGACAATTTTTATAATAAGAAATAAAATGTATATATAACAAGAATGATTATAAGTATAAATACTAATGCTTATTAGTCATTCCTGATGTAAATTCACTATTTAGTAGCGCTATACGTAAGTCGAATAATTTGGTAATTATTGTCAATATCGATTATCATTTAAATAAATCATAGTTACGTTTTATGACTTTTTTACAAAGCATATTATATGACCATAAGTTTTCTTTATCATATAATATAACAATCATATATCTTTTTATAGAATTGAGGTTTTAATCTTGAGTACAAAACAAAAACATATACCTTGTTTAATTACAATTTTCGGAGCAACTGGTGATTTGAGTCATCGTAAATTGTTCCCTTCCATTTTTCACCTTTTTCAACAAGATAACTTAGATGAACACATAGCTATTATTGGAATTGGTCGCCGCGATATTAGTAACGATACGTTCCGTGAGCAAGTTAAAGCGTCAATCCAATCACATGTTAAGGAAACACATAAAATTGATGAATTCATGGAACATGTGTTTTATCACAAGCATGATGTAAGTGATGAAGAAAGTTATCAATCATTATTAGAGTTTAGTAATCAGTTAGATACTCAATTCGGTTTAAAAGGTAATCGTCTGTTCTATCTTGCTATGGCTCCACAATTCTTTGGTGTTATCTCAGATTATTTAAAATCATCTGGATTAACCAATACTTCAGGCTTTAAACGTCTTGTTATAGAGAAGCCATTTGGAAGTGACTTGAAATCAGCTGAATCATTAAACAACCAAATAAGACGTTCATTTAAAGAAGAAGAAATTTATCGTATCGATCACTATTTAGGTAAAGATATGGTTCAAAATATTGAAGTTTTACGTTTTGCTAATGCTATGTTCGAACCACTATGGAATAATAAATATATTTCTAATATCCAAGTAACATCTTCTGAAATTTTAGGTGTGGAAGATCGTGGTGGTTATTACGAATCTAGTGGTGCCTTAAAAGACATGGTTCAAAACCATATGTTACAAATGGTTGCCTTATTAGCAATGGAAGCCCCTATCAGTTTAAATAGTGAAGATATTAGAGCTGAAAAAGTAAAAGTATTAAAATCTTTACGTCAATTACGTCCACAAGATGTGAGAAAGAACTTTGTGCGTGGACAATATGACCGAGGTGTCATTGAAGGTCAAGAAGTAAAATCATATCGTGAAGAAGATCGAGTTGCTGAAGATTCTATCACTCCAACGTTTGTGTCTGGTAAATTAACTATTGATAATTTTAGATGGGCAGGCGTACCATTCTATATTCGAACAGGTAAACGAATGAAATCTAAAACAATTCAAGTAGTAGTTGAATTTAAAGAAGTACCTATGAACTTATACTATCAAACAGATAAATTATTGGATTCTAATTTATTAGTCATTAATATTCAACCAAATGAAGGTGTATCACTTCATTTAAATGCTAAGAAAAATATTCAAGGCATTGATACTGAACCAGTACAATTATCTTATGCGATGGGTGCACAAGATAAAATGAATACTGTCGATGCATATGAAAATCTATTATTTGATTGTCTTAAAGGTGACGCAACAAACTTTACACACTGGGAAGAATTAAAATCAACTTGGAAATTTGTTGATGCGATTCAAGAACAATGGAATATGGTAGAACCAGATTTCCCTAACTATACTTCTGGTACAAACGGCCCGTTAGAAAGTGACCTTTTATTAAGTAGAGATGGTAATCACTGGTGGGACGATATTCAATAAGAAGATGTAATAAAATGTATGATTAAATCAATCAAATAGTGAATGATTATATGGTATGTGAAATGATAGTTATATTAGCACTCATCACTGTGTTCATTATAATAGCATTGAGTACCTGTAGTCGTTCACTTTTTTTATTAAATTCATTTATTGCTATGCTTTCAGGTGTATATTAAGACAAAATAATGTAGAATAAAAGTTAATGATTGAAAATAATTGGAGTGAATATTTTGGACGTTATCAAGCAAATACAACAGGCAATTGTTTATATTGAAGACCGTCTTCTTGAGCCGTTTAATTTGCAAGAATTAAGTGATTACGTTGGTCTCTCTCCCTTTCACCTTGAACAATCATTTAAAATGATTGTAGGTCTATCACCAGAGGCGTACGCAAGAGCTAGAAAGCTAACACTAGCTGCTATCGACGTCAAACATAGTGCGAGTCGTTTGGTAGACGTAGCTAAAAAGTATAGATATGCAAATTCAAATGATTTTGCAAATGATTTTAGTGATTTTCACGGCGTTTCACCAATACAAGCGTCAACTAAAAAAGATGAACTTAAAATGCAAGAGCGCATATACATTAAATTGACAACAACAGAGAGAGCACCTTATCCTTATCGACTAGAAGAAACAGATGATATTTCTTTAGTTGGGTATGCACGCTATATCGATGCAAAGAATTTGTCAAACCCTTTTAATGTTCCTGACTTTTTAGAAGATTTGCTATTAGATGGTCATTTAAAAGAGTTACGACGTTATAATGATATAAGTCCATTCGAATTATTTGTTATAAGTTGTCCTTTAGATTCTGGGTTAGAAATTTTCGTAGGTGTACCGAGTGAGCGTTATCCAGCTCATTTAGAAAGTAGATTTCTACCTGGCAGACACTATGCTAAGTTTAATTTACAAGGGGAAATTGATTATACGGTAAATGAGGCTTGGTATTATATCGAAACAAGTCTACAGTTGACGTTACCATATGAAAGAAATAGTTTATACGTAGAAGTGTATCCTTTAGAGATTTCATTTGATGATCCTTTTACTAAAATTCAATTATGGTTACCTGTTGAGCAAGAACATTATAATAATGAATAATAGACATAAAAAATCATGTCTACAGAATGACATTGCGTCATATTTGTAGACATGATTTTTAGTTGTATTAAAGTTTTAATACAAAGGCTTCATAAGGCTCAATTTGATTTAGATTAATATCTTTATCATAATTGTGAAGTAATGTTTCTGTATGTTTTACATCGATATCAATATTTAATTGACTCACTTTATCAGTTAAATTACCCACGATGAGTACCTTATCATTGTTAAGTGTTCTTGAATAAGCAAATATATTTGGATTATCAGCATCCACTAAATCAAATTGACCGTAAGTGTAAATATCAGCCGATTTTTTCAATTGAATGAGTGATTTGTAAAAATTTAATACAGAATGCTCATCTTCTTGTTGATCAGCTACGTTAATTTCTTTATAGTTAGGATTTACTGGGAACCATGGCTTTCCACCTGTAAAGCCTGCGTTTTCCTCATTATTCCACTGCATTGGCGTACGAGAATTGTCTCTATTTTCCATTTTATATTTATCCAATAATTGATTAACGTCGCCACCTTGTTCTTTAACGATTTGATATTCATTTTTAACTGCTACATCGTTAAATGTTTCTATACTATCAAATGGATAATTAGTCATTCCTATTTCCTGTCCTTGATAAATAAATGGTGTACCTTGTTGAAGGAAATACACAACTGCATGACTTGTAGCTGATTCATACCAGTAATCGGTATCATTTCCCCATGTTGATACACGCCTTGGTTGGTCATGATTTTCAATAAATAGTGCGTTCCAGCCAACGCCTTCTAAGCGTTTTTGCCAACGGTTTAGTACATTTTTATATGCACTGACATCAAATTGAGAATCTCCCGTACTCCACAGTCCTAAATGTTCGAATTGGAAAATCATATTAAATTTACCATTTTTCTCTCCGACCCATTCATCAGCATCGTCTGGTGTTACGCCATTTGCTTCACCCACAGTCATAATGTCGTAGTTAGATAATGATTGATCTTTCATTTCTTGTAACCAATCTTGGATACCAGGTTGATTCATATCGACGTCAAATGCCGGTGCATATGTTTTCCCATTTGGTACGGGTAAATCACCTGCTTCAAATGTTTTCTTAATATGCGTAATAGCATCAACTCTGAATCCATCTATCCCTTTATCAAACCACCAATTCATCATGTCGAATACTGCTTTTCTTACCTCTTTATTATTCCAATTTAAATCTGGTTGTTTTTTACTAAACAAATGGAAATAATATTGATCCGTATTGGCATCATATTCCCATGTTGAACCATTAAAAATACTTTCCCAGTTATTAGGTTCCGAACCATCAGGTTTTGGATCTTTCCAAATGTACCAGTTACGTTTAGGATTATCTTTACTTGATTTTGATTCAATAAACCAAGGATGTTCATCAGATGTATGATTTACAACTAAATCTAGTATTAATTTCATTCCTCGTTGATGTACACCCTCTAATAATCGATCGAAGTCATCCATTGTACCAAATTCATCCATAATTGCCTGATAATCACTAATATCATAGCCATTGTCATCATTAGGCGATTTGTACATTGGGCTTAACCAGATTACATCTATACCTAAATCTTTTAAGTAATCTAACTTGTCTATAACACCAGGTAAATCCCCTATACCATCGTCATTGCTATCATTAAAACTTCTTGGGTAAACTTGATATGCAACTGCTTCTTTCCACCAATTTTTAGTCATCATATGTACACCTCTAATATATTGTTTATAAATGAAACCGGTTTCTTTATTAATTATTTTATCGATAATATAAGCGATGGTCAAAATTTTTGATGTAAAACTTAGGTAAATTAACTTAAAAAAACGCCTTACACTTTCGTGTAAGACGTTATAAATCAAAACATTGTATGATTAATCTTCAACCCATTGTGTGTGGAATACACCTTCACGGTCTTTTCGTTCATAAGTATGTGCACCAAAATAGTCACGTTGTGCTTGGATAAGATTAGCAGGTAAATCTTCAGAACGATAACTATCATAGTAGTTCACACTTGCAGAGAATCCTGGTGTTGGTACACCATTTTTAACGCCTGTTGCTACGACGTCTCTTAATGCATCTTGGTAATCTGTAACAATATTTTTGAAGTATGGATCTAATAATAAGTTTTCAAGTTCTGGATTATTATCGTAAGCATCTTTAATTTTTTGTAAGAATTGTGCACGAATGATACAACCTTCACGCCAAATCATTGCAAGCTCACCTAATTTTAAGTTCCATTCGTGATCTTCGCTCGCTTTTCTCATTTGCGCAAAGCCTTGAGCGTAAGAACAAATCTTACTCATATATAATGCTTTTCTGATTTTTTCTAAGAATTCTTCTTTATTACCATCAAATGAAGCTTGTGGTCCATTTAATGATTTAGACGCGTTAACACGTTCTTCTTTAATGGATGAAATGAAACGAGCAAATACTGATTCAGTGATAATTGTTAATGGAATTCCTAATTCTAATGCATTAATAGAAGTCCACTTACCTGTACCTTTTTGACCAGCAGTATCTAATATTTTTTCTACTAAAGGTTCATTATTTTCATCTAATTTAGTGAAAATATCACCAGTAATTTCTATTAAGTAACTTTCGAGTTCTCCAGCATTCCAATCTTTGAATGTTTGAGAAATTTCAGTATGACTCATACCTAATAAGTCTTTCATCATTGCATAACTTTCAGCGATTAATTGCATATCTGCATATTCAATACCGTTATGAACCATTTTCACATAATGACCTGCACCATTTGGGCCAATGTATGTTACGCAAGATGCGCCATCTTGCGCTTTAGCTGCAATGGCATCTAAGATATCACTGACTTTATTATAAGCGGCTTCTTGACCACCAGGCATTAATGAAGGACCAGTTAAAGCGCCTACTTCACCACCTGATACACCCATACCAATGAAATTAACGCCACTTTCAGCTAATGCTTTATTTCGACGAATTGTATCTTGATACTTTGTATTACCACCATCAATTAAAATATCATCATCATCTAATAAAGGTAATAAACCATCTATTGTTGCATCGGTAGCAGGACCAGCTTTAACCATTAATAAAATTTTACGGGGTTTTTCTAATGAATTAACAAATTCTTCTAAAGAATATGTTGGGTGGATGCTTTTACCTTTTGATTCTTCCACCATTTCATCCGTTTTTTGTCTAGAACGATTATAAACAGATACACTATAACCACGTGATTCAATATTCCATGCAAGGTTTTTACCCATTACGGCTAAACCTACTACACCTATTTGTTGTGTCATATTACTTACCTCTCTTATTCGAATATTTCATTCATATTGTATCACAAATTGTGTACATACTTCACTAAATTGGCCGTGCTAATCTGCAACGAGTTCAATAATTTTTAGTACTTGGCTAGTTAACATATTAAGATCTTTAACGGCAATTCTTTCACTTGTAGTGTGAATATTTTCATAACCAACCCCTAAAATAACGGATGGAATACCATACGTATTAATGATACTACCATCTGAACCGCCGCCAGAGATTACTGTATTACCTTTTAGCCCTAAAGTAACAGCACTTTCTTTAGCTATTTTAGTTACCAGTTCATCATCATTAACCTTAAATCCAGGATAACTTTTCTCTATTTCTACGTGAGCTTGACCACCTGAATCTTTAGCAGTTTGTTCAAAGGTATCTTTCATGTGTTGTACTTGCTTTTCAATACTTTGATCATTATGTGAGCGTGCCTCTGCTTCGATAATTACTTCATCAGCTACAATATTTGTTGCTGAACCACCATGAAATTTACCTATATTTGCAGTAGTTAAATCATCGATCTGACCTAGATGCATTTTACTAATCGCTTTAGCGGCTATATTAATAGCACTAATACCTTCATCTGGTGTACTTGCATGCGCAGTCTTCCCGTTAATTGTTGTATTAATCTTCATTTGTGTTGGGGCGCCGACAACAGTAGTACCGACGTCAACACTGGCATCAATAGCATATCCAAAGTCAGCATCTAATAAAGATGTATCCAGAGCTTGAGCACCTAATAGACCTGATTCCTCACCTACTGTAATTACAAATTGAATTTGTCCATGGGATAAGTGTTGTTCATTTATAGTAGTAATTGCTTCAATAATAGCTGCTAAACCTGCTTTATCATCAGAACCTAGAATGGTAGTTCCATCTGAGTATATGTAGCCATCTTCTGCAACATGGGGCTTGATATCAAGACCAGGAACTACAGTATCCATATGACTTGTAAAATATAATTTAGGTACATCTTTATTTGAAATATTACTTGGCATCGTGCAAACAAGATTGTTAGCACCTAAACCATCTGTTTGACTTGCCTGGTCTTCCTCAACTTTTAACCCGAGTGCTTCAAATTTTTGTTTTAAAATGGGTTGAATTTTCTCTTCATTACCAGTTTCTGAATTGATTTTTACTAATTCTAAAAATGTATCTAAGAGACGTTCTTTATTCATCATTGTCATTCCCCCTTAATCCTATAACTACAGTTTAACTGAATTCTGAATATATCAAAAATAAATTGATTGCAATTCAGAATTAAATCATATAATGTTAATCTATACCTAGATTTTGTATTATGAATTAAGTCTTAAATACGTTTTATGCAATTGGAGGAACTTCATATGACGAATAAAGTATTACGTGTAATTATAGTAGTGATGTTAGTAGCGGTAGTATTAGCCCTACTACTTACTAGTTTAGTCCCAATGTTGAACTAATCTTTTAAAATATTTAAAAAGCCAGAGACATCTATGATTGATGTCTCTGGCTTTTGTATATGGAAATTTATATTTTTAAGCATAATTTTTAATTTCACTATGCAATTTTAATGAGCCAAATTGAGATTTAATATTTAAATACTCTTCTAATTCGTTAAGTAATTGAATAATATTAGCACGCGAATTTAAAGCTTGATGTGAAGTCGGCAATGGTAATTCATCTAAAGATAATCTTATTTCATACAATGAATGTAAACGTAAAGCAGTATAGTCATTGCTATTAACATTACTACCTATTTCAGAGAGTAATTGTGAAATTCGGTCTAAAATTGGATCTTTAGTTTGTATATTTTCAATTAAAAATTTCATTCTTTTTAATAAATCTAGTTGCTCTTCGCGCATATCAAAATAATGATAATATGAATTCTCATTTCTTACAAAGTGATTCTTAACATCTCTAAATGCTAATGATTTGGCTTTTCTAATATTTAATGCAAGCGGTTCAAAAGTAATATTGAGTTCATGGTTATCGTGTTTACATGCATTTTCAAAAGCTATAAAAACATCAGTAATTTGATGTTCTATCTCATTCTTAAAATGTTTTAACGTTTTGTCTAAACTTGGCATGATTAAATTCATTATAAAGGCAATGCCGAGTCCAACAATTAACAACATTATTTCATTAAGAATCAGATGTCCATTGATTGTTTTAGCATTGAAAACATGTAGTAATATAACACAGCTTGTAATAACACCTTCTTGCGCATTTAATACAACTGTTAATGGAATAAACAATAATACAATTAAACCTAATACGACGGCATGTTGTCCTAGTATTGAAAATATTGCTGACCCTAAAAATAGGATTAATAAGCATGATACTAAGCGAGAAACAATTGCCGTTAGTGAATGCATTTTAGTATGTTTAATACAAAGTACAACAAGTATTGCACTTGAAGCATAGTTATCGAGGCCCAAAAGCTTACAAATTATAACACCTAATGTCATTCCTACTGCTGTCTTGAGTGTTCTAAATCCAATCTTATACGGATTTAACTTGAGCATCTGACTAGGACCTCTTATCTTTCTTCACAATATTGATCGAACAAGTTTTGTAATTGATTAATCACATTCATGACATCATGACCTTCTATTTGATGACGTTCAATCATCTCTGTGATCTTACCATCTTTAATCAATGCGAATGAAGGACTTGAAGGTGCATAACCTTCAAAATAATCTCTAGCTTGTTGTGTAGCTTCTTTGTCTTGTCCAGCAAATACAGTTACTAATCGATCTGGTAATCTATCATAATGTAGTGCATGTGCAGCTGCTGGACGTGCAATACCACCTGCACAACCACACACAGAGTTAACCATAACAAGTGTTGTACCATCTTGTTTTAATACTTTATCAACTTCATCAGCTGTTGTTAGTTGCTCATAGCCAGCTTCTTCAATTTCGTTTCTTGCTTGGTCCACGACCCCGTTCATATATAAATCAAAGTTTAAATCCATAAATTAGAATCACCTTTCGTTATTAATTTAACTGTCTTTATTTTACTAATTAAACTTCGATACTTCAACATGCATGATTATTGGAAATTAAAATAGACATAAATACTTTCGTAAATGAGAAAGTACTTATGTCTACGAATAAAATAGTGACTAATATATATTAGTGTTTTCTACTGTGTATTGTTCTACGCGTTGTTTAATATGATTCATAAATTGGCCAGTTTGTAAACCATCTAAGATACGGTGGTCGATGGATATGCAAAGATTAACCATACTTCTAATTGCTATCATATCATCGATGACCACAGGTTTTTTAACGACAGATTCAACTTGTAAAATAGCTGCTTGTGGATGGTTGATAATACCCATTGAGGATACAGAACCAAATGAACCTGTATTATTAACAGTAAATGTGCCACCTTGCATATCTTCTTGAGTTAATTGATTATTTCTTGCTTTTTGAGCTAGTTCATTAATCTCTCGAGCGATACCCTTAATTGATTTTTCATCAGCATGTTTAATGACTGGTACATATAATTTATTTTCATGTGCAACTGCAATGGAAATATTGATATCTTTATGAATGACAATTTCATTGCCATTCCAACTACTATTTAACATAGGGTAAGCTTTTAATGCTTCTGCGACTGCTTTGACAAAGAAAGCAAAGAATGTAAGATTGTAGCCTTCATTCTTTTTAAAACTATTTTTATGATAGTTTCTAGTTTTAACTAAATTAGTAGCATCTGCCTCAATCATCATCCAACCATGTGGTATTTCAGTTGCGCTTGTTACCATGTTATTAGCAATCGCTTTACGAACACCATTAACAGGTATTGTACTTTGATCACCGTCCCATTGTTGTGAATCGTTTGCTTCTGTTGTAACTTTTGGTTGTGCGTTAACTGATGATTGTGACGTGTTAGTTTGTGTTGAATGTGAATCTGTTGAATTGATATACGCTAAGATATCTTTTTTGGTAACTCTACCTTCAAATCCAGTTCCTGGTACTTGTGATAAATCAATTTGATTTTCAGACGCCAATTTAAATACTACAGGTGAAAAGCGACCATTATTTTTAGGTTGATTATCATTATGATGTTGAGCAGTATGATGTTGTTTTGTTGCTGTCTCATCTGCTACGTTTTGCGATTGAGAGTGTGACTCATTTTGTTTATCCTCATTTGAGGATGTATTTGCATTACTCTCATCAGGTGATTCAATTTTACAAATGACTGTATTGATTTCTACAGTTTCCCCTTCACTTACAGTTAATTCTGTTATCGTACCTGAAACTGTAGATGGTACTTCTGCTGTTACTTTATCAGTAATTACTTCACAAAGTGGATCATATTCATCGACATGGTCACCAACAGATACGAGCCATTGCTCAATTGTACCCTCATGAACACTCTCGCCTAATTTTGGCATTTTAATATCCATTGTAAAGCCTCCTTAAAATTCTGCGAGTTCACGCATTTTCGCCTGTATTTTCTCAGGATTCATCATTAATTCATTTTCTAAAACTGGTGAGAATGGCATTGAAGGTACATCGGCACCAGCTAATCGCATAATAGGTGCATCTAAGTCGAATAAGCAGTTTTCAGCGATAATAGCGGATACCTCTGACATAATGCTACCTTCTAAATTATCTTCAGTGACTAATAAGACTTTTCCTGTCTTTTTGGTACGGTCGATAATAGTATCTTTATCTAGTGGATAAACAGTTCTTAAGTCAACTACTTCAACGTTGATACCATCTTCTGCAAGAATATCAGCAACTTGTAAACAATAATTAACCATTAATCCATAACAAAATACTGTTATGTCATCGCCATGACGTTTTACATCAGCTTTACCTAAAGGGACTGTGTAGTAATCTTCTGGTACTTCTTCTTTTAAGAAGCGATATGCTTTTTTATGTTCAAAGTAAAGCACTGGGTCGTTAGATTCAATTGAAGATAACAGTAATCCTTTGGCGTCATATGGGGATGATGGTATAACAATTGTTAATCCCGGTGTTGAAGCAAAGATACTTTCAATACTTTGTGAATGATATAATCCACCATGCACGCCACCACCAAATGGTGCTCTGATTGTAATCGGGCATTGCCAATCATTATTGGAACGATAGCGCATTTTTGCTGCTTCGCTAATAATTTGATTTGTAGCTGGTAAAATAAAATCTGCGAATTGAATTTCGGCAATAGGACGTTTACCTAACATGGCTGCACCTATTGCAGTACCAACGATATTTGATTCAGCTAATGGTGTATCAATGACGCGTTCTTTGCCATATTTACTTTGTAATCCCAAAGTAGCACCAAATACGCCACCTTTTTTACCAACATCTTCACCAAGAATAAAAGTGTTTTGGTCTTTTTCCATAGCTAAGTCTTGTGCTTGGCGAATTGCATCTAAATAAGATAGCTTAGTCATGATTGATACTCCCTTCTTCTTCATAAACATAGGCATAAGCTTCTTCAACTGAAGGATATGGTGCTTCTTCTGCAGCTTTTGTCGCATGATTAATAATGTCTTTATGTTCTTGTTCTATTTCCGATAACCAAGCATCGTCAATGATTCCTAAATCTAATAAATGATTTTTAAAGCGGATATTACAATCGGCTTCTTTTAATCCGTCACGTTCTTCCTGTGTTCTATATTTATCATCATCGTCTGATGAATGTGCTGTCATTCGAGTTGTGATTGCTTCAATTAGAGTTGCACCCTCACCATTAAGTGCTCTGTCTCTCGATTCTTTCATAGCTTTATACATTGCAATTGGATCATTACCATCAACTTGTACACCTTCTATACCATAACCAATGGCACGATCTGATAAATTTTTTGCAGCATATTGCAAGGAATCAGGTACTGAAATTGCATATTTATTATTTATAATGACACATACAAAAGGTAATTGATGTACGCCAGCAAAGTTCAAGCCTTCATGAAAGTCTCCTTGGTTAGAACTACCTTCACCAACTGTTGCAGTAGCGATATTTGGCTTTTTGTCCATTTTTAGCGCTAATGCTGCACCTACAGAATGCGGAATTTGAGTAGCTACTGGAGAACTTTGAGATAAAATACCTTTTTCTCTATGACTATAGTGAGATGGCATTTGTTTACCACCTGAGTTAATATCGTCTCTCTTACCGAAAGAAGCTAACATTGTATCGAGTGGCGTCATACCCATGTATGTTACAAAAGCTAAATCTCTATAATATGGAGATGAAATATCGCCTTGTTCCATAGCATACGCCATACCAATTTGAGTTGCTTCTTGTCCTTGACCACTAACGACGAAAGGAATTTTTCCAGCTCTATTGAGTAACCAAAGTCTTTCATCTAATTTGCGTCCAAGGTCCATCCATTTATACATATTTTTTAGGTCTTCTTCTGTAAGGCCTGCTGACTTATAGTCAATCATGTTATTTCCTCCTATTTAAACGTGAATTGCTCGGTTTTCAATTTTTAGGCCAAGTTCCATCAATACTTCAGATAGAGATGGATGGGCATGAGTGGTTAAACCTAATTCTAATGATGAGCCATTCATAAATTGTAATAATGATACTTCATTGATTAATTCTGTTACATGTGGGCCAATCATATTTAATCCAATTATTTCATCTTGATCCTGATCAACTACCACTTCACAAAAGCCATTTTGTGGACCAGTAGATTCTATCATTGCTTTACCAATTGCTTTAAATGAAACTTTGTAATTTTTAGCATTAATATTAGCTTCTTTAGCCTGTTCTAAATTTTTCCCTATTGAAGCTATTTCAGGATAAGTGTAAATGCATTTTGGCATCAAATCATAGTTGATAGGTAAAGGTGAATCATCAAACATGTGTTCAACTGCAACGATACCTTCCTTTGACCCTACATGTGCTAATTGCAATTTACCAATACAATCACCTGCAGCATATATATGCTTATCTTCAGTTTGTTGATATTGATTTGTGATAATGTGACCTGATTGAGTCGTTTTCACTTTTGTATTTTGTAATCCGATATTAGAAGTATTTGGTTTACGTCCAACCGATAACAAGACTTTATCTACAGAGATTTGTTGATTATTCATATGAATTGTTGCGCTATTGTTATCTTTGTTAATCTCAACACTTTGTTCATCTAAGGCAACATTTTCAAAGAATTTTGCTCCGCGATTTTCTAATTCTCGTTTAATTGTTTTTGCAATTTGAGCACTTTCATTTGGTAAAATGCGTTCATTAGCTTCAATAATTGTCACATCGACACCTAAATCCGTAAGATACGATGCGAATTCTAAACCAATGACACCCCCACCAATAATTGCGATACTATCTGGCAAAATATCCATATTTAAAATATCATCACTCGATAATATTACTTGATGATCAAAGTTTAAAAATGGCAACGGTTGTGGTGAAGAACCAGTAGCTATAAGTACGAATTGATTTGGAATCATTTCATTTTCTCCATCTTCAAATTCTACTGATATCGTACCACTTTGTGGAGAAAATATAGATTCTCCTAAAATACGACCAGTGCCGTTAAACACATCAATGTGATTCTGTTTCATTAAATGCTGAACACCTTGATACATTTGATTTACGATTTCATCTTTCCTATCTAAAATACGTTCATAATTCAAATGATACTCAGGAACTTCAATACCAAATTGTTTCGCATTTTTTATAGTATGGACTACTTCTGCAGATTTTAGTAGTGATTTAGTAGGAATGCATCCTTTATGTAAACACGTACCTCCTAATAGCGATTTTTCAACAATAGCAACCGTTTTACCTAACTGTGAAGCACGTATTGCTGCTACATAACCTGCAGTGCCACCACCTAATACAACTAAATCATATTGCTTTTCAGACATTTGCTTACTCCTAACTATATGTATAGAGAACATTAATAAAACTAAGTTTATTAAAAATTCTCTGATAATAAATGGTTATCTTTCTTTGCATCTTCAAAATTAATCAATACTATAATATTCTACATCAGTTAAAACATTTTCGAAATTCTAAAAACTTCATTTTTTTGTATAAAAAGTGACTAATCAATACTACCGGAAAATATACAGACTAACAATTCATCAAAGATTAAGGTTACTTTTTAAATAGAAGTTTTACTTACTTAAATCTAAGACATTATTTTCTTTGATTTTGAGCAATCATTTCTTTTGCGTTTTCTCTCGTTAAATCTGTAACACTTGCGCCAGAAATCATACGAGCTACTTCATCAATCCGATCATCATTTTCAAGTTCTTTAACTTGAGTGGTTGTTCGATCTTCTGTAGTATGTTTCGAAATAAGTAAATGATGATCACTCATTGTAGCTACTTGAGGTAAGTGTGAAATACATATAACTTGAATATATTCAGCGATATCACGCATTTTCTCAGCCATTTTTTGAGCTGCTTGACCTGAAACACCAGAATCAACTTCATCGAATAAAATAGCTGTTTGTCCTCTTGATTTAACAAATATACTTTTTAATGCAAGCATAATTCTAGATAGTTCTCCGCCTGAAGCTATTTTATTTAAGCTTTTTAAAGGTTCACCTTTATTTGGACTAATTAAAAATTCCACAAATTCAATACCTTCAATATTTGGTTCATCGAGTGGTTTAAATGAAATTTCTAAATTGGCATCTTTCATTTGTAAATTTTGTATTTCTGATACAATGTGGTCTCTTAATTCTCTTGCAACTTTCCTTCTTTTAGCAGATAACGATTTACCTACTTTAATCACTTGTTTGTATAAATCGTTAATCTCTTCACGTAATTGAGATGTGCTTTGTTCATAGTTTTCAATTTTATTGATTTCATTTTCAAGTTTGCCTTGATATGCAATCAACTCAGAAACATCCTTACCATATTTGCGCTTTAAGTTATTAAGCAAGTTCATACGTGATTCAAGTTCATTAAGGACTTGTTCATCAAATTCAGTGTTAGTCATTTCATCATAAAGTTCATGCTTGGCATCTTCTAACGTATAGTAAAACTGATCGACTTCTTCTTTTAATTTCACATATTTATCTGGAACGATGTCATTAATTTCATTTAAGAAATTGCTTAGCTCATAGAGTCGATCAGTAATTGCATTTTCATCTGTTAAAGTCATATGTGCATTATTTAATGCTAAACTTAGTTTTTCTGAATTTTGAATTCTTTTAATATCTGTTTCTAGCTGATCGACTTCTCCCTCTTTTAAAGATGCTTCAGTCAATTCTTCTAATTGAAATTTCATCAAGTCTAATCTTTGTAGTAATGCTTGGTCAGCAGATTCTAGTTCTTCGAGTTCTTTGCGCTTAGATTTATATCGATTAAAGACATCATGATATTGTGATAAAAGATCACTATATTGATCGCCAGCGTAATCATCGAGTAATTGTAAATGATATTTTTGTTTAAGCAATGATTGCGTCTCATGTTGACCATGAATATCTAAAAGTTCCTGCATCACTTTTCTTAAATCTTGTAACGTAATTGTTTGATTATTAATTCGGCAGATACTTTTGCCAGAACTAAAAATTTCTCTTTTAACTAATAAAAAGTCTTCGTCGATATCTATATTTAAATCTTGTAACACATGTATCGCATCTTTGCTATTATCGATATCGAATATCCCTTCAATGATTGCTTTTTTCTCACCATGTCTAACATAATCTGATGACGCGCGCATACCAATAAGTTGTCCAATAGCATCTATAATAATTGATTTACCTGAACCTGTTTCACCACTTAAAACAGTTAAACCATCTGAAAATTGAATTTCTAATTCATCGATGATTGCAAATTGTTTTATTGATAAGGTTTGTAACATAAATTCATCGCATCCTTATAATAAATTGAAAATTCTAGTTTTGATTTCTTCACTCGCTTCATCATTACGACAAATAATAAGGCAAGTATCATCACCACAAATTGTACCTAACACTTCTTCCCAATCGATTTGGTCTAATATTGCGCCTATAGATTGTGCATTACCTGGTAATGTTTTTAATACTAGTAGATTACCGGTACCTTCTATATTTACAAATGAGTCCATTAAATATCTTCCGAGTTTTTCAAGAGGATGATATTTACGGTCATTAGGTAAACTATAAACATATTGGCCTGATGCAGCTGGTACTTTTATTAGTTGTAATTCTTTAATATCACGAGAGACTGTCGCCTGTGTCACATTTAATTCATATTCATTCAATCGTTTAACTAATTCATCTTGTGTTTCAATTTGTTCATTCGATATTATTTCTCTGATTTTTATATGTCTTACCGATTTTTTTGGCAAAATTAACACCTCTAGTTACGAATATTTATACAGTTATTTTAACATATGCATTTATTAACTACTACTCATCACCCTTTTAAACAAGGTAATAAAGCACGTTAAAAAACTGTTAATATAGTTTTTTAAGAATATTATTATACAAATAAATTAATCGTACTTTATATGCATTTTGATGATATTGATGAATAATTATTGTATAACAATTTTGAATTTAATTTTGAACATAAAACGAGGTTAACAAAAATTGAAAATAATTTCTGTTAACCTCTATTATGTGATTAAAATGGAAAAATAAATAAAATTAATGATCACGATGGTAGAATAAATCTACTATGTCTCTTAAATTTGTAGTTTCATATTGATCACTTATTTTATCTAAACATTTGAGTGCTTCATTACGATGATAATTTAATTTATCCTCTGCGCCGCCTTTATTCAATAATGAGACATAAGTACTTTTATCATTTTCTAAATCACTACCCACTTTTTTACCTAGCTTTTGTTCGTCGCCATATATATCTAATAAATCGTCTTTGATTTGAAACATTAATCCAAGATGGTCACTAAATTCATTTAACATTGCAGATGTATGTTCATCAGTGTCGGCAATGTCTACTGCACTCATAATTGCAAAAGTAAGTAGTGCACCTGTTTTTGTTCTATGAATAGATTCTAATGTTGAAATATCTATAGCTTTATCTTCACTTTGCATGTCTAGTGTCTGTCCACCAACCATACCAAGATGTCCACTAGCAAAAGCTAGTCTTTGTATGACTTTAACTTTTTTGGTGTCACTTAAAGCTGAATCGTAAGATACGAGTTCAAAAGCTTTAGTTAAAAGTGCATCGCCGGCTAAAATGGCTTTCCATTCACCATATACTTTGTGGTTAGTAAGCTTGCCTCTACGATAATCATCATTATCCATTGCTGGAAGATCATCATGAATAAGTGAATATGTATGAATCATTTCTAAGGCTAAAGCGCTTTGCATACCTTGACGATAATCTTCATTTAACATATCTAAAGTAAGTAACAATAATACAGGTCTAATTCTTTTTCCACCTGCATTAAGAGAATAAAGCATACTTTCTTCTAAATTCGTATTTAGAGTAGACTCTGGTATTGACTTCTTAAGAGCGTCATTTATTTCATTAATTAAATCATTCATTTGTAGTTTCTTCATTATCTTGTTCCTCTGCTTCTTCTTGCATTAATTTATTTACCTTTTTCTCGGCATCTTTTAATGTTGAATCGCATGCTGTAGATAATTTCATTCCTCGTTGATATAAATCTAGAGATTCTTCTAATGATACAGTTTCATTATCTAATTTTTGTACAATGCTCTCAAGTTCTTGCATCATTTCTTCAAAGCTTTGTTTTTCTTTACTCATCATTACACCTTACTTTCTTAACAATAGCATCAATTTGTCCATCTTTCATAGTTAAAACAATTTCATCATTTTCCGACATATCTTTGGTACTTGTAACTACGTCATCATCTTTGTTTACAATTGCGTATCCACGTAACATAGTATTTGTTGGGCTTAATTGATTCAGTTGTTCAATTTTTGATTTAAGTGCATTTTTATATTGTGATAAATCGTTATTTATCTTTTGAGTTAGTCGTGATTTAAGTTGACCATTTTGTTGTTGATTTCTAACAATAGACGTTTCGAGATGTTTTGGATTAAATCTTTGTTTCAAAATATTTAATTGATGTTGTTGTTGCTCTAACTTACTAGCCAACTTTTGATTTAATTGCTTCTCAAGATCATCTCTTCTTTGAATTTGTTGATCATATAAGAGAGATGGCTGTTTAAATTTGTAGTACGAGGCTAGATGTTCAAGATGCTTTTTATGTTGTTCCACATATTGTTTAATATGTCTAGTTAGAGTGAATTGATATTGCTTGATTTGTTGCAATAATTCGTACTGATCTGGCGTTGCCATAACTGCAGCTTGTGTTGGTGTAGCCGCTCTTACATCAGCCACAAAATCACTTAATGTAAAATCGGTTTCATGTCCAACTGCTGAGATAATTGGCGTTTGACATTCAAATATAGCTTTAACAACTTCTTCTTCATTAAAGTTCCATAAATCTTCAATTGATCCTCCACCACGTCCAACAATAATGGTATCTACATCTAATTGATCTGCATACTTAATCTTTTCTATAATGTCGTCTTTGGCTTGTTTCCCTTGTACTAATGTACTAATTTGTACTTGTTCCACAAGTGGATAGCGACTATTGATTGTTGAATGTATATCCCTGATAGCGGCACCTGTACTTGCAGTAAGGACAGCAATTCTTTTGGGAAAACGCGGTATAGGTTTTTTATTACTATTATCAAAATAACCTTCTTTTGAAAGTTTTTTCTTTAGTTCTTCCAATTTTTGATATAGATTACCAATACCATCAAGCTGCATCTTATTTACATATATTTGATAGTTGCCTCTACGTTCATAGACAGATACACGTGCCTCTAATAGTACTTCATCGCCCTCTTTAGGTTCGAAATTGAGTTTAGAAGCACTACCTTTAAACATCATTGCACTAATAACGCTTTCTTTATCTTTTACATTGAAATATAAATGCCCACTTGAATGTTTTTTAAAATTTGAAAGTTCTCCTTTTATAAGAACAGACTGTAAATGTGGGTCTTGATCAAATTTATACTTAATATATTTTGTTAATGTCGAAACTGTTAAGTAATCAGTCATATATATCACTCAATTTTATTAGTTTATGTTACTCAGTACGCCATTGATAAATTTATAATGATCATCATCACTAAATTGTTTTGCTAATTCAACGGCTTCGTTGATGACTACTTTAGCTGGTGTATCACTGTGTAATATTTCAAAAGTTGCCATGCGTAAGATAATACGATCTGTTTTTAGTAATCTTTCGAGTGACCAATCTTTAAGATATGGTTTGATTTTTTCATCTAATACGGGTTCATGATCTTTAACACCAGTCACTAACCAATTAATAAAATCAAAGTCTAAATCTGGGTAGTCATCTTTAATAAAGTTAATTGCTTCTTTGATAGTTAAATCAGTGTCTTTAATTTCTAATTGAAATAAAGTTTGAAAAGCTTGAACTCTTGATTCTTTACGACTCATAAATAACTCCTTCAAACGTATTTATAAAAGATTAGGTACTATTGAGATGTATTTTAAATTGATGACATCTCTATACTAGTACCTAACTTAATTTAATATTTATTTTTCTACTACAATTTGTGTAATATGAACGTTAATTTGTTTTGGTTCAATTGCTGCCATTGTAGAAATTTGATTGAAAATAGCAGACTGAATTTGATTAGCTGTTTTAGAGATATTGATACCGTGTTTAAAAGCGCAATAAACATCGATATAAATACCATCTTCTCGAGCTTCTATTTTTAAATCTCTATTTAAATTTTTACGACTAATTTTTTCTAAGTTAGTATTTTTTAATTCTGCAAAATGTCCTGTAATGCCATCTACTTCTGATGTAGCAATACTAGCAATAACAGATAAAACTTCTGGAGCAATTTCGATTTTGCCTAAATTTGTATGAGAATAATCCGCAACATTGACCATTGTTTTAACCTCCTATTGGTTGTCATCAGCCATAATATTATATTTTTCTAGGAATTTTGTATTAAATTCACCACTTCTAAAGATATCATTTGTTAATAATTTTAAATGGAATGGAATCGTAGTATCAATTCCTAAAACTAAATATTCACTTAACGCTCTGATACCTGTCATGATTGCTTCATCTCTTGTTGACTCATGTACGATAAGTTTAGCAACCATAGAATCATAATATGGCGGAATTGTATAATTAGTATAACATGCAGATTCAATTCTGACTCCGAATCCACCTGGTGCTAAATATTGTGTGATTTTACCAGGAGATGGCATGAAATCTTTGTAAGGATTTTCGGCGTTAATTCTAAATTCAATCGCATGACCATTAATTTTGATATCTTTTTGTTTAAATGGTAATGCTTCACCCATCGCCACTTTTAATTGCAGTTTAACTAAGTCCACACCTGTAACCATTTCAGTAACTGGGTGTTCAACTTGAATACGGGTATTCATTTCCATGAAGTAGAATTTATCATCATTTAAATCATATATAAATTCTATCGTTCCAGCATTTTCATAGTTAACGGCTTTAGCAGCTCTTATAGCAGCGTTACCCATTTCTTGACGTGTTTCTTCTGACAAGATTGGTGAAGGTGCTTCTTCTACTAATTTTTGCATACGTCTTTGAATTGTACAGTCACGTTCACCTAAATGAATTACATTACCATAACTGTCACCTATGATTTGAATTTCAATATGACGGAAATTTTCAATGAATTTTTCTAAATATAACCCGCCATTACCAAATGCAGTTTCCGCTTCTTGTTGTGTCATTCGATAGCCTGTTTCTAGTTCTTTCTCATCACGAGCTACACGTATACCTTTTCCACCACCACCAGCTGTGGCTTTAATTATGACAGGATAACCAATTTTCTTTGCAACTTTTTTCGCATCGTCAATATTATGAACTAAACCTTCACTACCTGGAACAACAGGAACATTGGCTTTGATCATTTCAGCTTTAGCGACATCTTTTATACCCATTTTTTGAATAGATTCATGGCTTGGCCCGATAAACTTTAATTGACAAGCTTCACATAATTCAGCAAAATCACCATTTTCAGCTAAGAAACCGTAACCTGGATGAACACCATCACATCCTGTTGATGTAGCAATTGATAAGATATTAGGAATATTTAAATATGAATCCTTAGACAGAGTTGGACCAACGCAATATGCTTCATCAGCAATTTGAGTATGTAAAGCGTCTTTGTCTCCTTCTGAATAAATAGCAACTGTTTGAATACCTAGCTCGTGGCAAGCTCTGATGATTCTAACTGCGATTTCGCCACGATTTGCAATAAGTACTTTTTTCATTATTTCACCTTAAATAACGGTTGGCCATACTCTACCATTTGTCCGTCTTCTACTAATATTTCAACAATTTCACCTGAGATTTCTGCTTGAATTTCATTAAATAGTTTCATTGCTTCTAAAATACAAACAGTTGTGTCATTAGAGACTTTATCTCCAACTTGTACGTAAGCACCTTCTTCTGGTGATGGTGATTTATAAAATGTACCAACCATTGGTGCATTAATAGTTTCGTAATTATCTGCCACAACTTCTTGTGATTGTGTATCTTCACTCACTTGTGGTGCAGATTGAGCAACTTGAGGTTGAGCTACAGAGGGTGCTGGTTGTTGTGCTACTTGAGGTGTGATAATTTCAGTTTCTTTTTCTTTTTTTAAGTTAACTACGCTACCTTTATTATCTTCAATGTTAATTTCTGTTAAGTTTGATTGATCAAGAATCTCTATTAATTCTTTTATTTCTTTAAAGTTCATAATTATTACTGACTCCTTCAGTTTGTTTTCATCTACCCGTCTATTTTACTTGAGACAACCTTTCAATTCAAGCATGATAAGATATCCTATATTATGAAATAAAATGGTTAGCTTAAAATCACAGTATCGAGAGATAATCCAAATCAAAGGACGATAGTTAAGATAACTCATTAAAAGTATAAAAATGTGAGGATATAATAGCTAATCATATCCTCACATTAAACTTTATTTATGATTCATTAAAGATGTCTTTTAACACACATACTGCTTGATTAATTTCTTGAGAACTAATGGTTAGTGGTGGCAATAATCGTATAACGTTTTGACCTGCAGTTAAAATGATTAAACCATGCTGACGTGCTTTGTTTACAAGTTGAGACAAGTCTAAATCTGTTTCAATACCTATCATTAATCCTTTGCCACGTATGTCAATGATACGAGGGTTGTCAAATAAAGCTTTGTTTAATTTAGTAAATAATTCTTCTGATTTTTTTGAAACGTCATTTAAAAATTGTGCATCATTAATGGTTTCTAAGGTGGCTTTGGCAGCTGTCATTGCAAGTTTATTCCCACCAAATGTAGACCCATGACTACCATAATCAAAAACATATGATAAACTTCGCTTTCCTAACATAGCGCCTACGGGTACGCCATTAGCAAGTCCTTTAGCAGAAGTAATAATATCAGGTTCTATATCGTAATGTTCAAAAGCAAAACATTTACCCGTTCGTCCAATACCAGTTTGTACCTCATCTACGATTAATAAGATATCATGTTCATTACATAGTTGACTTAATTGTTTAATAAAGGTTGATTTAGCAACGTGTATACCAGATTCACCTTGAATAAGTTCTAACATGATAGCTGCTGTATCTTTAGTGATTAGTGATTTCACACTATTGATGTCATTAAATTTTGCATAACTAAAGTGAGGAACTACATCTCCAAAGCCTGCTTTTATTTTTCCTTGTCCTGTAGCAGACATTGCACCATATGTTCTGCCATGAAATGATTGGTCAAAACATATAATAGATTGTTTGCCCGTATATCTACGTGCTAATTTAATAGCAGCCTCATTTGCTTCAGCACCGCTATTACAGAAAAATACACAATAGTCATATTGACGTACTAATAATTGAGCCACATCTTCTTGTAGCGTATTTAAATATAAATTAGGTGTATGCCAAATACTGGCAACTTGTATCTGTAATTGCTCTTTAACGTATGGGTGAAATCCTAAATTTGTTACACCTATACCTGAAGAAAAATCGAGATATTTATTACCGTTTGTATCAATTAACTCATTTCCTTCTGCTCTTACGAATTCGACATTTGTTCTTTTGTAATTTTGAAATAAATAACTCATTTGTTGTTCCCTTCTATGATGGTTCCTGTTAATAAATTATTTCCAATTATGACTTCATTAACTCCTGCCTTAATTGTTGCTACTGCACTTTCAACTTTAGGTATCATGCCACCAGTAATGATACGGTTGTCTATTTTAGATTGCACATCGCTAATATTTAACCTTTTTATCAAAGTTCCATGTTCTATCACACCTTGAACGTCAGTCATTAATATTAATTTTTGTGCTTTCATTGCGATGGCAATTGCTGTTGCTAAATGATCGGCATTGATATTAATTAAATCATCATCTTGATGTGAACCGATAGAACTTATAACAGGAATCATATTTTGATTTAAATATTTCTGAATTGCACTTACATTTACTTGTATATTTTTACCTACTGAACCGTATTGATGATAATCCAAATAATCAGCTTGAATGATTAAAAATTGTTCTTCTCTTAACTGCTTAACATTTAAGTTTACAGCTTTTAAATTACTAGCTAACCCTTTACCAATATAATTAAACAGGGCATCCTTAATAATTGGTAAATCTTCCTTAGCAGTTACTCTTAATCCATCTTTTTTGATTGTGGGGTGTTTAGCTTTTATCAATAATGATTCTATAACATTACCTCCACCGTGGACGATGATTATTTGATAGTTTTGTTGAATCCAATGCTTTATTTGTATAAGAGTATCTTCGGTTAAATGTTTTATAGCTATGCCACCCATTTTAATTACTATAATTTGTTTCATTTTGTTACCTCTATGTTGTATATAATGCATTAATTTTTACGTAATCATAAGTTAAATCACAACCCCATGCAGTACCTGAGGTATTACCTTGATGCATATTAATGTTGATATGAATATCTTTATTTTTTAATTTATTTTGCATCGTATCAATGTTATAAGTGATAGGTGTTGAACCTTTCATAACAGGGATACCTTCTATTAAAATATCAACGTTATTGATGTCAAAGTTGGATTGTGTATAACCTATTGCTGCGAATATGCGTCCCCAATTAGGATCTTCTCCATAAATAGCAGTCTTTACTAAATTGGAACCCACAACTGTCTTGGCTATCATTCTTGCGGTTATTTCATCTGGCATTTCGTCTACAGTCACTTCAATTAATTTTGTAGCGCCTTCACCGTCTTTGGCAATTTGTATCGCAAGTGAACGCATGACATGTTCTAACATATTGCAAAATGTTGTGAATTCTTCAGTGTTCGGTAAAATTTCTTTATTTTTAGCTAAGCCATTTGATAAAACTAACACTAAATCATTAGTAGATGTATCGCCATCGATAGTAATTTGATTAAACGTTTTATCTATATTTGTTTTTAATGCAACTTGCAATGTTTCAGTAGAAATATTAGCATCACATGTTATAAAAGCTAGCATTGTAGCCATATTTGGGTGAATCATGCCAGAACCTTTAGCAACACCTGCCATGGTCACAGTCGTTTGGTCAAATGTTTCATTTACGACACATGTTTTAGTTGTTAAATCAGTAGTTAAAATTGCTTTTGCAAAATGATTAGCATTACCATCTATGTTAAGTTGTTGTATACCTTTTTTAACTTTAACCATTGGTAAACGTTGACCAATAATTCCGGTAGAAGCAACACAAATTAAATCCTGATTGATACTTAATGATTCTGATGTTTGCTGTTGCATTGAAATGGCATCTTCCATACCCTTTTCTCCTGTACATGCATTGGCTATCCCTGAGTTGGCAATGATAGCTTGAATTTTTCCTTTAGTTTGTATTGTTCTTTTATTTAAAATTAAAGGTGCTGCTTTGACTTTGTTTGTTGTTTGAACATAAGCGACACTTGATGGACATTCGGACACAATCCAACCTAAATCCAATTTTCTTTTTTTGATACCAGTATGAATTCCATCTGCAGAAAAACCTTTTGGACTCGCAATATTCCCTAAAATTTCTTTCATTTTTTAAACTCCTTACTACACTAATGGAGGTACACTGCATAGTCCTTCAGTTTCATCAAAACCATACATAAGGTTGATGTTTTGTAGTGCTTGTCCAGAAGCGCCCTTGATTAAATTATCTAGTACTACCATAACTGTTAAAACATTTGTTTTATCATTGTATCTAAATCCTAAATTTACATAATTAGTTCCGACAACTTCATTTAATTGTGGCATGGTTCTTAGAATGCGTATAAATGGCTTATCTTTATAAATTGATTCATATGTTGCTGTAATCTGATTAGTGAATGTCGGATTGTTTAATTTACAGTAAATGGTTGCAACGATACCTCTATTAACAGGTATTAAAGAAGTGGAAAACTGAATATTCTGTAAATTATGATCGTAATGTTTTAACATCTGTATTATTTCAGGTATATGCTGATGTTCGTTTAATTTATAAGTTAAATAATTGTTATTTATATTAACAAAGTGACTAGCTGTTGTAGGATTTTTACCAGCACCTGACAAACCACTTTTAGCATCAATGATAATTGAGTCTAACTGTATCAATTTGTTTTGTAACAAAGGAATGAGTGCCAGTTCAACTGCAGTTGCATAACACCCAGGATTTGATATAAAGCGATGGTTCTTAGATGTATTAAACTCTGGCAAACAATATGTGAATTGCTTTTGAATATGATAATCAACTGGTTCTTTTTTATACCATAATTTATATTCATCTGGTGGTAATCTATGATCGCCTGAAATATCAACTACTGGAAAATCTGAAATGACAAATTCTGGAGATAATTGACTAGCAATACCACTAGGAGTTGCGAATACAACTAGATCGCTATGTTTCATAATTTCATTTGCATCAAATGGTTGTACAGTTAAATCGCATATCCCCTTTAAATGTGGATATAGATCTGAAATAGGATTACCAATTGATTGAGTAGCATGTATTGATGATACCTCAATATGAGGATGATGATGTATAAGACGCAATAGTTCTAGCCCTGAATATCCAGTGATTCCTACAATACTTATACGCATACTTAAACCTCTTTTCGTATTTTTATACAATTTTATAGTATAAAATATAAAAAAGCAAGTGCACAATTTAATAATTGGCAAGATGCACGCCCAATTGTTCGCATAAAAAAACACATAACCTACAACATTGTAAGTTATGTGCTTAATGTTAAAACTGCCTTTCTAGATTAACCTCTAGAAATGTAGCTTCCGTCACCAGTGTTGATAACAAGAATGTCACCTTCGTTAACAAATAAAGGTACATTTAATGTATATCCTGTCTCAACAGTAGCTGATTTAGTAGCACCTGTGGCAGTATCACCTTTAATACCTGGTTCAGTTTCAGTTACTTGTAATTCTACTGTTTTCGGTAATTCTAATCCAATTACTTCACCATCATATGATTGAATTTGAACTTCCATATTGGCTTTTAAGTAATTTAATTCGTCTTTTAAGTAGTCACCTGGTAATTCTGTTTGGTCAAATGTTTCATTATCCATGAAAACATGATTATCTCCATCAGCATATAAGTATTGCATACGACGATTTTCAATCATAGCTTGTTCTACTTTTTCACCAGCTCTAAATGTTTTTTCTTGTATAGCACCTGTTCTTAGATTACGTAATTTTGAACGTACGAAAGCAGATCCTTTACCTGGTTTTACATGTTGGAAATCAATTACTTTCCAAATGCCATTATCTACAGAAATTGTTAAACCTGTTTTAAAATCATTTACTGAAATCATTCAGTTTCCTCCTCAATATACACGCTTATTTTAAAATAATAAGGTCTTTTGTGCATTTAGTAAAGACTTCACAACCATTTTCTGTCATCAATATATCATCTTCAATTCGAACGCCACCTAAACCATCAACATATATACCTGGTTCGATAGTGACGCAGTTATTAACTTGAAGTTGACCGGATGCATTTTTAGATAGTAATGGTCCTTCGTGTATGTCTAAACCAATACCATGACCTAATGAATGGCCAAATTCCTCACCATATCCATGTGCTTCAATGAAATCTCGGGATAAAGCATCAGCTTCTTTTACAGTCATACCCGGTTTAATTTCATCGAGCGCTTTTTGTTGTGCTTTTAATACTATATCATAAATCTCTTTCATTTTAGGATCTGGTTCACCTATCGCAAAAGTTCTTGTGATATCTGAACAATAACCTTTATAGTATGCACCAAAATCTAATGTAACCATATCACCTTGCTCAATAATTTTATCACTTGCAACACCGTGTGGTAAAGCGCCTCGATGGCCAGATGCTACAATTGTATCAAAAGATGGACCATCCGCACCTAAATGTAACATTTTACTTTCAAGTTCAGCTTTTACTTCACGTTCTGTCATACCTGCTTTAGCAATTGTTAAAATATAATCGTATGTTTCATCAACAATTTGAGCAGCTTTTTTGATTATTTCGATTTCTGATTGTGATTTTACCTCTCTGATTTTTTCAATAGCATCAGAAATGCTGATTAAAGTTATCATACCTTTATTTAATTCTATATAAGTATCATAACTAACTTCATGACCTTCAAATCCTACGTTACTTAAGTTCTCTTTTTTTAATATTGCTTTTATTTCAGAAATTAAATCAGATTTTCTATTTATGATTTCAAATTCTGAAGCTTGATTTTTTGCTTGTTCAATATATCTAAAGTCTGTAACCAAATATTGATGGTTTGGTGAAATAATTAATGCACCACTTGTGCCTGTGAACTCAGATAAATATCTTCTGTTAAAATCTGAAAGAATCACAACTGCATCTAGCTTTTTTTGTTCTAAAAGTTCATGTACTTGTCCTAATTTGTTCATAGAATCCCCTCCAAATCTTGTATAACGTTTGTACATTTTATATGAATACATTAAAATGATAGCATAATCAATAAATAATATAATAGTTTTTAGTTTAGGGAGATAATCATGAAGAGATATATAATCGTGATTGGCGCATCTTGTTTATTAGCTGGTTGTGGTAGTCAAAATCTTGCACCACTCGAAGATAAAACTACAAAATTAAGAGATGACAATCATCAATTAAAATTAGATATTCAACAATTAAATCAAGACATTAGTAATCAAAAGTCGACGATTGCAGGATTACAAAAAGATAAAGAGAATGGCAAACAAACAGCAGATAATAAGAAAAAAGAGAAAAATTTAAAGGCGAGTTCTACGTATTATGACAATGTAGCAAGTGCGGTTGATAAGTATAATAACATTAAACCTGATGTAACTAAAAATAAAGGTAGTCAATCAATCCGAAAGAAATTATCGACGATATCTTCGGATTTAGAAGATGCGTATAATACGTATAATTCTGATATCGATGAAGATTCTATGACTAGTGAAGATAAACAAACTAAAAAAAATATTAGCAGTTTAAATAAAGATATTACTTCTGCCTTTGATAAAATTGAAACAGGATATCAAGAAAAAGATAAAAAGAAAATAGAAAAAGGTCAACAAAAATTATCGACTATACAAACAGATGCAAATTAGAATTAGGTGAATTTCAATGAAAAATATTTGGTTTTATATTGTACTAGCTATTGCAGCATTTGGTTTAATTATGAATTTAGATGTGTTTCTATTTTCAATCGTTAGAATGTTAATTAGCTTTGCAATTTTAGTTTTAGTGATATATCTTATATATTATTTCTTCTTCTTAACAGAAGAACAGCGTAAGTATAAAAGAGCGCAACGTAAGTATCGTAAACGTAAATAATAAACAAATTATAATAAAGCAGTAGTCATCATTATCAAATAGATTTGATTGACTACTGCTTTTTGTATTGATTCATTTTTTATTTTCTATAGGTCCAATCGTCTGAACGGAATTTTTCTTCCAATGCTCTTACTTCTTCTAATTGTGCATCAGTTAATGTTAGTGGTTTAAACGTAATCTGTAATCCCTTTTTGAAGCCATCTTCAAATGCTTTTTCCATTTCATTTAAAGTAATATGTTGTTCTGATATGTCGTTGATGGCCACTGCTTTGTCTACAAAAGCTTCTTTCATTTTTGCTTTTAAACGATCATGTTTGAAAATGAACAAATCAAATAGTTCATCGATATCTATATCTTGTAATATAGATCCATGTTGTAGAATGACACCTTTTTGACGTGTCTGAGCACTACCAGCTATTTTGCGGCCTTCTACTACAAGCTCATACCAACTTGGTGCATCAAAGCATACAGAGCTACGAGGTTGCTTTAATTTCTCTCTTTCTTCTTTAGAACGAGGAACAGCAAAATAAGTATCGAAGCCTAGGTTTTTGAATCCTTCTAATAATCCTTGTGAAATTACTCTATAAGCTTCTGTTATCGTTGATGGCATTTTAGGATGTGATTCAGGTACTATAACACTATAAGTTAACTCTTTGTCATGCAATACGCCTCTACCACCAGTTTGGCGTCTTACAAGTCCATAGCCCTTTTCTTTCACTTTTTCGATATCAATTTCTTTAGTTAATCGTTGGAAATAGCCGATTGATAATGTGGCTGGGTCCCAAGTATAGAAACGAATGACAGGATCAATTTCACCTCTAGATACGAAATTAAGTAATGCTTCATCCATTGCCATATTATAATATGGATCGTGACTACCAGTATTAATAAAGTTCCATCTTTCTGTCATGATTAAAATCCCCCATTAAATGAATGCTTAGTAACAAAATTTGCTATTTTGCTTATTAATTTTGAATAAATTATTAAAACATCTGTGATATCATAAAAATATTTTGATAATTTGTTCTAACAGTCTTATAATTATAATATCGGTAAATTAGGGAGGATGCAACATGAGTATCTCTTTGTATATTGCAATTATTATATTAGTTATAATAATTGGTTATATGGTCGTTCAACAAATTCTTAATAAGCGAGCTGTTAAAGAATTAGACCAAAATGATTTTCATAAAGGCTTACGTAAAGCACAAGTGGTTGATGTGAGAGAAAAAGTTGACTATGATTATGGTCACATCAATGGCGCTCGAAATATTCCCATTACTATGTTTAAACAAAGATTTCAAGGTCTAAGAAAAGACCAACCTATTTATCTTTGTGATGCAAATGGTATTGCTAGTTATCGTGCTGCTCGTATGTTAAGAAAAAACGGCTATACAGATCTTTATATGCTTAAAGGCGGCTATAAAAAATGGACTGGCAAAATCAAGTCCAAAAAATAGTTAGGCTCGGCCTAGAATAATATTTATGAATTATGAGTGAAACGTTTGAGGCAAATTAATGCCTTATACTTTTCACTCATTTTTTTATTCAAAAAACCATCCCTCTACAATTAACTAGGTAAAGGAATGGTTTTTGAAGTAATATATTATTTTTCAGCGTGCAAGTTTTCAAATTTAAGAATAGGTTTTCTTGCTGCAGTCGTTTCATCTAATCTATCGATAATTGTAGTATGAGGTGCTTCAAGTACTTTATCTGGGTCTTCTTTCGCCTCATTAGCAATTTGAATTAACGTATCAGCAAAATGATCTAACGTTTCTTTAGATTCTGTTTCAGTAGGTTCAATCATCATTCCTTCCTCAACATTTAATGGGAAGTAAATTGTAGGTGGATGTACACCAAAGTCCAATAATCGTTTGGCCATATCTAAAGTTCTAACACCATATTGTTTTTGTTTAATTCCACTTAATACAAATTCATGTTTACAGTATTGTTTATATGGAATTTCAAAATGATCAGTTAATCTTGCTTTAAGATAATTAGCATTTAATACTGCCGCTTCAGAAACTTCTTTTAATCCTTGAGCACCCATTGTTCTAATATAAGTATAGGCTCTTAAATAGATTCCAAAGTTACCGTAAAATGGTTTTACTCGTCCAATTGAGTTTTTAATATCATTATCATATTTGAAATAGTCATTTTCTTTTATAACCATTGGCTTAGGTAAGTAACTAGCTAATTCCTTCACGACACCGACTGGTCCTGAACCAGGGCCGCCACCTCCATGAGGGCCTGTAAATGTTTTATGGAGATTTAAATGTACAGCATCGAATCCCATATCACCAGGACGTACTTTATCCATGATGGCATTTAGGTTAGCACCATCATAGTATAATAATCCTCCTGCTTCATGGACAATTTCTCTGATTTCCATAATATTCTTTTCAAAAATACCTAAAGTATTTGGATTTGTTAACATAATAGCTGCAGTGTTTTCATTAACAACACGTTTTAGGTCATCAATATCTACTTCGCCGCGTTCATTTGATTTAACCGTTACTGATTTAAAACCTGCAAATGATGCTGAAGCAGGGTTTGTTCCGTGAGCTGAGTCAGGTACAATAACTTCATCACGATGTCCTTCTCCATTATTTTGATGATACGCTTTAAAAATCATTAGTGCAGTCCATTCACCATGTGCACCAGCAGCTGGTTGAAGCGTCACTTCATCCATACCTGTTATTTCTTTAAGTTCTTCTTGTAAATTATAAATAATTTCAAGAGAACCTTGAATTTGATTTTCATCTTGTAATGGATGTGCTTCACTAAATCCAGGAATTCTAGCTACTTTTTCATTTACTTTAGGATTGTATTTCATAGTACAAGATCCTAAAGGATAGAATCCTGAGTCTACACCAAAGTTTTTATTAGATAATTCTGTATAGTGACGTACTAAATCTAATTCTGCTACTTCAGGAAATTCTGCTTTTTCTTTTCTAATAAATTTATCATCTAAAATAGATTCAAATGATTTATTGTTAATATCGCTTTGCGGTAAAGAATAGGCATATCTTCCTTCTTTAGATCTTTCAAAAATAAGTGGGCTTGATTTACTTACCATTAATTTCACCAGCTTTCTTAACAAATGTATCAATCTCATCTTTTGTTCTTAACTCAGTAACAGCTATTAACATATGATTTTCAAACTCATTAGAAACAACACTTAGGTCGAAGCCTCCAATAATCTCTTCTTCTGCTAATGCCTTATTAACTTCAGTGATTGATTTATTAAATTCAACAACGAATTCATTAAATGAAGTACCTTCTAATACATTGAACCCAGCTTCTTTAAATGCTTGCTTAGCATAATTTGCATGTTCAAAGTTCTGCACAGCAATATCATAAACACCTTGTTTACCTAATGCAGACATTGCGATTGACGAAGCTAATGCATTTAATGCTTGGTTAGAACAAATATTTGATGTCGCTTTATCACGACGGATATGTTGTTCACGAGCTTGTAAAGTGAGAACGAAACCTCTATTTCCTTCGTCATCTTGTGTTTGACCCACGAGTCTACCTGGTACTTTACGCATTAATTTTTTTGTAGTTGCAAAATAACCACAATGTGGTCCACCAAATTGTGCAGGGATACCAAATGGTTGTGTGTCACCAACAACAATATCAGCACCGAATGAACCTGGTGGTGTTAATAAACCTAATGCTAATGGATTTGCATACACGATAAATAATGCTTTTTTACCTTCAATAAAGCTTTGAATTTTTTCAAGATCTTCTATTGAACCAAAGAAGTTAGGATATTGAACGGCAACTGCTGCAGTATTATCATCTACAGCTTGTTCTAATTTTTCTAAATCAGTAATCGTACCATCTAAATCAATTTCTACAACTTCGAATTCTTCACGAGTTTTAGCGTATGTGTTTAAAACTTGTAAAGCTTGGTAATGTAGTCCTTTTGAAACGACAATTTTATTTTTCTTAGTATGGCTGTATGCTAAAATACATGCTTCTGCAAAACTAGTCATACCATCATACATTGATGAATTTGCTACATCCATATTAGTTAATTCACAAATTAATGTTTGGAATTCAAAAATTGCTTGCAATTCTCCTTGAGAAATCTCAGGTTGATATGGTGTATAAGCAGTATAGAATTCAGATCTAGAAATCATTGCATCTACAACTGATGGTGCATAATGATCATAAACACCTGCGCCAAGGAAAGAAGTATGTGTTTCTTTAGTAATATTTTTACTTGCAACTTTGTTTAGTCGTTTAAGTAAAGTAGTTTCTGCTTCTCCACTGGCGATACCTAAATCTCTATTTAATAAAATGTCAGAAGGCACATCTCCAAATAATTCATTAATAGATTTCGCACCAATAGTGTCTAACATGTCTTGCTTATCTTGATCAGTTAATGGAATATAACGATGACTCAACTTGTCCACCCCTTTGTTCTATTTTTCGATTTGATTTTTCTTAACGATTTTAGCTTTTACCTGTCTTTTTCTTACTTGTACTAATAACTCTCGACCCATTTCAAATGCATCTCTATTAATAATAGCTAATGCAATTGATTTATCAGACGAAGGAGATTTTGTTCCTGAAGTGACTTCTCCAATTTGATTACCATCTATGTCTAATACTTCATAGCCAGTTCTAGCGATACCTTTATCTAAAAGTTCTAAACCAACTGTTCTTCTAGATGATCCATTTTCTTTTTGATCTTTTAAAACAGATTTACCAATAAAGTCATCATCAATTAATGGTTTAGCAGCAAATGCGATACCACCTTCATATGGTGTTATAGATTCTGTTAAATCTTGACCATGTAATGGAAGTCCTGCTTCTAATCTAAGAGTATCTCTGGCTCCTAGACCACATGGTGTTACATCATATTCAAGTAAACCTTCCCAGATTGCTACTGTATCATTGGCATCACAATATATCTCGAAGCCATCTTCACCAGTATAGCCAGATTGTGAAAGAATTACATTTTTATTGAATAATTGAACATCTTTTTTAAATTCAAACATTCCCATTTCAGAAATATCTATATCTACTAATTTTTGCATTAAGTCTCTAGCTTTAGGACCTTGAAGTGCTAATTGGCCATATTGTTCAGATACATTTTTAACTTCAACTTCAAAAGATTTAACATGTTTTTCAATCCATTTAAAGTCTTTATCAGTATTGGCAGCATTAACCACTAATAAATAGTCATCATCTGCTAGTTTATATGTAACCAAGTCGTCAATAATGCCACCTTCTTCATTACATAATGCAGTATATAGTGCTTTAGAATCTGTTAGATTATTAGTGTCATTGGATAAAATATATTGTACAAAAGATTTCGCATCATTACCTTGAATTTCAATTTCTCCCATATGACTTACATCGAAAAGTCCGATTTCATATCTAACAGCGTTGTGTTCTTCCTTAATACTTGAGAATTGAACAGGCATTGCCCATCCACCAAATTCTACTATTTTAGCACCACTGTCTACGTAATTTTGATATAATGGCGTCTTTTTTAACTCACTTGTCATTTGAAAACCCCCTATATTTATTTAAAAACAGGATAGCAAAACTTGCTACCCTGTTTAAATATTTTTTCCAGGAACGCGTTACAGTATTATCCTTTTGCCTGAGAGTTTCGTAATAAAATTACTTGCACCTTCGGCGATAAAAAGTTATCTTTTTATGCTCTCTAATACTGATCAATCGCTACTTAATAAAGTTGTTATTTCTTGATAAATTTCAGATACATTTTGATTACTATTCACTTTCATGAATGCGATTTCATTATATCTTGAAATCCTTGATAAATACAAGTTTTTTAGTTGTTCTAGGGACTTATTATTCGCATTAGGACGATGGGGATCATTCACTATTCTATTAAAGACAATCTTAATATCACAATCTAACCATATGACTTGCTTCTGTTTTTTTAAAAGATCTAATGAAGCATCATTTTCTATTATTCCACCACCAGTAGAAATGATATCAAATTGGTTGATACATTCATTCAAATATTTAAATTCTAATTTTCTAAAGTAAGATTCTCCCTTTTCATCAAATATTTCAGGAATAGTTATGCTTTCTCTTTGCTCGATATACTCATCTAGATCTACATAACTTAGATGTAATTGATTCATCAAATATTGACCTACTGTTGTTTTACCGGTTCCCATGAATCCTATTAGAATGATTGGTATTTCTAGATTTTTCAACAACATCAACCTCTATAAGCTTATTAACGATAACTTCTTTATATATTTTTTCTAAGTTATGTGTTGTCTTTAATTTTAAACTATATTGAGTAATATAAAAAGATATAACTGTTAAATATAAAGAAAAAATAATCATCAAGAATGGACTAATAAAGGCTTTTTGTTTATAAAAATAATGTTTTGTATTGATTATAATTCGGATTTCCTACTTTCAAAATTATTTTGATGATATTATCGTTCGACTTTATCATTTTTACCATACTGACTTGATTCAGCAATGTAATATTGCCTTTACCATTTATTTGTTTATATATTTTATTGTTTTTGAAAATATATTCTGCATTCTTTTCTTTATTGATTAAGTGTAAAGTATGTTTATCTTTAATAATTGGTTTAAGTGCATCCTTTTTTTGTTCTTTTAACAAATCGCTATGAAATAATTCAAATTCTATTGAACTATTTTCTAAAGCAATTTGTTTATATTGACTAATAATTTTGATAGTCAATGGTACTGTACTTAGTAGGACTATAGTTATCAATAATGAAAAAATCATTTCAATAAATGTAAAACTAGGTAGTTTATTTTTTAATACAATAGCGCTTTTGATTTTGGTTATTTGTGGTACAAATTTCCTTATTAGACAATTTAATTGTAAAATCATCTATTTTAACTCCTTGCTTCAAATGATCTAAATCAAATTTATTTAAGCTTACAATGGTTATTTTTTGCATCTCGATATTATCTAATTGATTTTGATAATTAATCATTAAATGATTGATCATTTCAATAAATGTTAAGGTGATTATGCTCATAATAAAAAATGCAAATAAGCTATCCAGCATGAAACTGCCCTTTATTTTATAGTTTGGTATACCTTATTCGTCCTTTCTCAATATGAAATATGACTTTGTATATTGAATGTTTCATTTTTATATTTAACGAACCAAAATGATTAACATTGCCATTTTTATCAAAGGTAATTAGATTTATTTTCGTTATCTTTATGATCTTCCCATCTTTTATTTTTATTTGATACTTTTTACCATGTTCTTCTTTAACATTTATATGAGAAGATTGATGATTAAACATTAAAGTGATTGATTGTTTTTCGCTAATTGCTTTTGATTTTATATAATTCAATTGAGTTATTAGTAGATTAATATTCATTTCATCATTAGACATTGATAATGTTAAAAGATTTTTACTGCTTAAAGTACACAACAATAGTATAGACAAAATGAATAATACCATTAATATTTCTATGTAATTATACGCTTTAATTTGCAATCGCTTCGCCATTACTTATTGAAATTGTTTCACCTGTTTTACAACTTTTTTGATTCTCTTTAATATATCCTTCTGTAATTAAATCCTGAATAGTATTTGGATTTCTATTATGTTTTAAAGTATACGCTTCAATTTGGCTATTTATCATTTTAACTTGTGCATCGCAGCCAGTTGATTGAATATGTGCCGTCTGTTTGGCGACATTAGGTATAATTAAAATAAGTAATAAACTTATGATTAATAATACTAAAAGCATTTCTATTAAGGTGAAAGCTTTAGTTTTAAGTGAGTATTTATGTTTTCTCATTATATGACACCTCTAATTAATTGATTGCAACATATCGAACATTGGTAGCATGATAGATAAATATAAAGTAACAATAAATATACCTAGCATTAGAAATATTATTGGTTGGATGAATTTGATATGTCGTTTCGCTAATATTTCAAATTGATGTACAAGTATTTGACTATATAGTGTTAATTCAATATCAAGCTTTCCGCTCTTTTCACCTTGTTCTATGAATTTGATCAAATCACTTTCGTAGCACTTAAATTGCTTTAAAATATTAGGAAGTTTTTCACCTTGATTGGACTGTTTTAAAATTATATCGCCTAAATATTGGTGGAATTGATTACTATTTGATTGCTGAAAGATTTCTACGATAAGTTGAAGATTAATTCCATTTCTATAAAAATGAGCAAGTTCATTAGATAATTGATATGTTTTAAAAATTTTATAGTAGCTTTTTATAATAGGTAGATTGCTCATTAAATGAATTTGTTTGATTGTAGGCATATTTCTATAACTAGTATGAATGAGGATAACAATAACTAAAATAATACAAGTGAGAAATAAAATGAAAAATGGAAGTCCAGATATAAATGAGGAAAGTACTAATTGGAGTGGTGATAATGCAATATTCATTGATTGATATAGTTCTTTGAATTGAGGTATTACAGTGAAATTTAAAAGCATTAAGATAAGGAAAAATATAATCATTAATACAACAGGGTATTGAATCGTTTTAATAACACTTTGTTTAACTTGAATTTGCTTTTTTAAAAAAAGTATTGATTCATGTAAAGTAGCCTCCAGATTTCCAAATCTTTCAGCTAGGTATATTTGAGTAATGATATCATTGGAAAAGTCTAAATATTGAAAGACTTCATAGCAATGTGCACCATTTTCTATCTTCGCCATAAGTTCCATTTGAGTTTTGTCGCCTTTATATTTAAAATGCAAGTTCAAAAATTTAAAGGATTCGTATAATGTGAATCCATTTGTTAGTAATTGATGTAATCGTTGCATCAAATCTAACTGTTCGACTTTGGTTAAACATTTTCGCTTAGATTGATTAAATATATTTATCAGCAATTGTTTCACATATAATTCCCTCTTTAGTCATATCATCTAGTTTTGAAGATAGTCGCTTAAAAGATCTAGGCATTGTTTGATTATGTTCAAAAAAGTAATTGATTTGATTTTTGAACATAAGTTCACAAACTAATTGGCGTCGTTGGCTTGAAGTGGTTATTAAACGTTGGTTAGATATTAAATTGATAGCTTGTGATAGTTCTTGAATCGTAATACCCATCTCTAATAATCTTAACAATGCCCCTTTGCAATCATTAGCATGTAATGTACTTAATACTAAATGGCCACTCAAGCTTGCTTGAAACACATATTTTGCTATTTCAGCGTCTCTGATTTCTCCAATCAAAATAACATCTGGATCGCACCGAAGTATGGCTTTAAATGAACTTGCATAAGTAATACCGGCTTTAGTATTCACTGAGATTTGAGTAATACCTTTTAAAATTTGTTCTACGGGGTCTTCGATAGATATGACATTGAGATTCAATTCTTTTTGCGCGTACATAACCATTTGATACATGAGTGTGCTTTTACCTGAACCAGTTGGTCCTGTAAAAAGCAATAATCCTTGTTTCTTATTCATTAAATGTTTAAAATCGTTAAATTCATAAGTTTCCTTTTTATTTTGAAAATATTGAGGCACTATTCTAATTACACAACTTTCACTACCGATTGATAAAGGGAGAGTTGAAATACGTAAGTAATAAACTGATCTTAATTTATATGTGTAACGACCACTTTGAGCGATTTGCTGCGTCGACACATCCAATCCTGCTTGAAATTTCATAAAAACAAGTAATTTACGATAAATTCCGATATCAAGAGTTTCATATGATGTTAAAGTATCATTCACTCTGAATTTTATATGAACATAATGTTCCATTGGAATAAAATGTACATCACTTGCTTTATAAACTATAGCTTTATTAATTATTTCTTGAAATAATATCTTCAAAGAAACACCTCCTACTTATATTTACGTAGGAGGTGTTAAATTTACTTTAACCATTTAAAAATGGATTCAATTGTTCATCGTCGACTGTGGTATATGGTCCATGTCCAGGGAATAATGGTAAATCGCCATCTAATTCAAATAATTTATCTTTAATAGAATCAACTAGGGTTTCATAATCACCTTTATATAAATCAGTTCTACCAATACCATTATTAAATAAAGTATCGCCTACGACTGCAAATTCATCAAATACAAATGATAAACTTCCAGGCGAGTGTCCAGGTGTATGCAATACATTAAATGTGAAATCCCCTATTTGTGCCTGACCTTCATCAAGTGCTTCAGGATTCGCCTGACTAATTACTTGTGGCATACCGTATTGTTTAAATTTTGATGCACCATTTTTTTCTGGATCGTTTAAGAAGTCAAATTCTTCTTTATGCATATATACTGGTACATTGTATTTATTTATAATATCGTCTAATGCCCCGATATGATCATAATGTGCATGAGTAAGTATTATTGCTTCTAAAGGTTTGTTAATTTGATTTAACTTTTTAACAATTTTATCTGTTTCACTAGATGGATCCACAAGTAATACTTTTTTATCATTTTCTATAAAGTACGTGTTGGTATCTACTAACCCTAAAGTTAAACTAGAGATTCTCATGATTTACTCCCCACCATTATCTAAATGTTTTTGTACAGATTTTAACTTATCATTCATTTTTCTAGATTTATCTCTGCGGTCGTCAATTCTGATGTTGGTACAAACTCTATCTAAACCTTTATCAAATGGTAATTCGTGAATTGCTTGTACTACTTCAAATAAATCTTTTAAATCACCTTCGATAAGCGTGTTCATAGGAGTCAATTGGTAATCTATTTTGCCCTGATCTTTATATTCTTTTAATTTTGTTTGAATCTCAGCAATGTACTTACTAACACTTGGACCCTCAGTACCTACTGGAATAACTACAACGTCAACAATTGCCATTATTTCACACCCTCTTTATCTAAAATGTATGTTTTAATTAAGCCAGCTGCGCCAGTTATACCTGCATCATTTCCTAACTCTGCTTGTACAATTTCAGTATCTTGTTGTGCAGGCGTAAATGTTAAGTTACGGTATTCAGTTTTAATATTTTCTACTAAGATTAGTCCTGCTGTAGACATGCCTCCACCTAATACAATGTATTTAGGATTGCTAGTTACACTTAAAATACTACATAAGTATGCAATATAATTAGCGACTTTTTCAGTAATGAAAATACAGAATTGGTCACCTTCTTTAGCTGCATCAAATACTGCTTTAGCTGTTACTTTATTATCTTTAATGAGTTGTAGGATTGATGATTTAAAAGTTAATTTAGGATAATAAAAATTAACCAAATTAACAACACCAGTAGCAGAGGCAACAGTTTCTATACAACCGGATTTACCACAATTACACTTGAATCGTTGATCAAAGTCAGCTCTAAAGTGACCTATTTCAGCACCAGAACCATTATGGCCATGTACCAATTCACCATTTGAAATAATGCCGCCACCAAGGCCTGTTCCTAAAGTGATGGTAACAACATCATCAGCGCCTTTACCTGCGCCTTTATGTTTTTCACCTAATGCTGCAACGTTCGCATCGTTATCAACATAGACTGGGCAATCTATGAAACTTTGATAAATTTCAGTAACGTTAACACTATCTTCCCAATGTAAATTGACAGCACCATTAACTACGCCAGTTTCAAAGTCTACCGGTCCAGGAACACCAATTCCCACTCCGATAACATTTGACATCTCATAACCTAGTTCAGCAACTTTTTCTTCAAATGATTCATGTATATTTTTTAAAAGTAATTTTCCTGTATGATCAGTTGTATCTGTATGGATTGACCATTTTTCAATACGGTCGAGATTAGTATTAAATATACCTAATTTACAAGTAGTCCCACCAATATCTGCAGCTAAAATAATTTTCGTCATTTATGTTCATTCCTTCTTTGGTTTATTATCATTATACATTTAAGATATTCATCTTTGGTTAATAACTCAAAATGGTATAAAGATTTGATTTCTTGTAACATCATTTCATACATATCTTGAGGATCTTTGAAATAGATGATATATCCATATTTTTTTAATAACTGTAAAACATCATAAAAATTATTAAGTTTACGAGTCACTTTTTTCACTCAACTCTTTTTCTAAATTTTTATATTGAGAATTTTTAGGGTTAGCTTTTACCGCTTTTTTTATATATTTTAAAGCTTTATCATTATCTTTTAATGAACGGTTGGCTATTGCCATTTCATAATTTAATGTAGCCGAATTGGGAAAATATCTTAACCCACGTTCCCAGTCTGCCATAGCTTCGGCTTTAGAACTTTTAGTAGCAGTGATCAATCCACTTAAATAATATGTGTGATCATCTGCATAATCTTTTTTAATAGATTGATTAACAATTTTTTTGGCTTCATCATAGTGTCCTGATAACATTTGATCTCGTATTAATTTGTCATAAATATTATCCTCTTTAATACTAAATATTCTAATTTGCATTGCCACAAAAAGCACTAATAAGACAATCAATAATATCCAAAATATATTACGGTTTACGTTAAAATAATAGCCAATTAAGGTGATTAGTAGTCCACCAATAAATCCTCCTAAATGAGCCATAACATTAATATTTGACATGAATAATGATAGACCAATTAAAATAACCAATGCAATTAATAATTGACCAATTACTCTTTTATCAAATGTTTTACTTAAATATAAAATGGCAAAAATTGAACCTATTAGTCCAAAGATTGCACCACTAGCACCAACGGAAATTGTAGTTGTATTAAAAGATAATGATACGAAGTTACCGAAAATGCCAGCAAATAAATAAATAGCCAACATCTTCCAGGATCCTAACACTGATTCTACAATTTTACCAAAAATGTAAAGTGATAACATATTCATCAAAATATGTTCAAAATTAAAGTGTAGAAACATTGATGTCACTAATCGATACCACTCACCATGAACAACATTAAAATGTACTAACCCACCTACATCAAGTAATTTTATATCAGAAAAGCGGTTGAAATAAAGTATCATACATAACCATAAGATAACATTCGATATAATTAATATATAAGTAACGGGTGAAAAACGTTGCATATGTTTATCTAAAATATTGTTCGATAGTACTTTATTTCTATATGAGATAGCTGTTTTTTTTGAATCATCACGTTTAAACAATTTAGTTAAGAAAACATTAGGCATCGCGCGTTCTAAATCTCTATCTTCATTTATAATTTTGAATTTCAATTTTAAAGGATATGTTCCGTCTAAAGCATCTGTTGTTATTGATTTGTCTGTAAAGTAATAAAATTGAATGGATGAAGGTTTGTATCCAACATTTGATTCAATTTTTTCTTTATTTTCAATTATTTTACTTTTATCAAAACGAATTTCTTGCGTGGTAGTAACATAATTTGAAAATATGACTATACTTTTTTTCTTTTTATTACTTAACCATATTTCTTGGTCATCTTTTTCCCTACTTATAACATCATAATTTAAATATCTAATCCAGTAATATATGGTTTTCCAAAATTGTTTTTTTATGTTCATTTTTGCCTCCATTTGCGGCTTTTATATATAATCAACTCATCTACAGGCTGATCGTGTTTATCCGGTTCAAAATCAATTAATTGAAAATCATATAATAAACTAATTGTTTTCGGATTAAAATTTGAAATAAAACGATCATAAAAACCGCCCCCATATCCTATCCTATATCCATCACTTTTAAATCCGACACCGGGGACGACAACTAAATCTAATTGATCTGTGGTTTGAGTATTTGAAATGGAATGATAAATCCCTTTTGCATCACGTTCTATTTCATTCAAATCTAATAATTGTTTAAAAGTCATCAATTTGGATTTGTAGTCTACTTCAGGAACAAATATTTTTTTATGATCTTTCAGTGATTGTTGAATAATTATATATGTATTAACTTCATGCGGTAAGGATAAAACTATACCAATTGATGTTGCCTCTTGATATGATTGAGAATTAAAAAATTGATTGGCTAACCAATCATCAGCAATATTTTTTTCAGTATTAGAATGTTTTTTCATTGTGGTTAAAATAGACGATCTTATATCTTTTTTATTCATTTTTTCACCTACTTTTACTATTCCATATTATAACGTTTATATAATTTTATGTCATTAAGTTGAATCGTATATTAGTGAATACCATTTCTATATTGAAGATATTGTTCAAAATTCTGTAGAATGATTGTCAAAATTTAACTAATGTTAAGCATTGCTTAAAAATAAAAGACGGAATCTAAATTTAGATTTCCGTCTTTTTGTATTGAATATTTGTTTAGTTAAATAAATTAATTATTTAGTTTCACGGTGTAAAGTTTGTTTATTATCACGTGCACAGTATTTTTTCATTTCAATACGTTCTGGGTTTGTTCTTTTGTTTTTTGTAGAGATGTAGTTTCTTTCACCACATTCTGTACAAGCTAATGTAACATTAACGCGCATGATTATTCCTCCTTACCTTTTCTAAATACGACCTTTACATTATACCAATTAGTTTATTAAATGCAAAGTAAATTTTAAGAATCAATAGTAATACTTTTGAAAATAATACTAAATAGAATTAAATGAAACGACTAGTTTTCTGTACTATCACCATTTTTATCTTTATCTTTAAAGTAATAATTAATGACATCTCTTCCTAAATCTCCACCATTTAACCAAGGAGGCGGTACAGGTTGATTCGTATAAACTATTGAGAAAGCTAATTTTGGATCTTTAATTGGTGCATAACCAATGTATGTCGAATTTACTCTTGGTTCACCATCTTGGAATACCTCAGCTGTTCCTGTCTTACCTGCTGAAGGTACTACTGTATCTTTGAAACTAGCATATCCTGTTCCATCTTTTTCGTTAAATGCCATTTTAAAGCCATCTTTCACTTCATCAATTTCTTTTTGAGAATTATTAACTTTGTTTAATACATTTCCTTTTACTTTTCTTTTTACTGGACCTAATTCATCTTTATTTGTTGCATCGTGTATAGAAAGTCCAATATGTGGTTGAATTCTGTATCCATTATTAGCAATAGTTGAAACGTATTGTGACAATTGTAAAGGTGTATACGTATCATATTGACCAATAGACAAATCTAGATAATTACCTGGATTATTTGTTAATGGTTCAATTTGACCATTTGTTTCATTTGGTAAATCGATACCTGTTTTAACACCTAAACCAACTTGATTTAGCCCTTTACGAAGTTTTTGCCCTGCAATTGAGATATCATTAGGTAATGGCATGCCTGAATAATATGGATCTCCTGCTAATTTCAAGGCTGTTTTAAACATATAAACGTTAGATGAATGCATTAACGCTTCTTTATCATTAATAGTTACACGACCATCTTTATTAAAGTAAGAACGTTTTGTTAGTCCACCTTGGAATTTTAATGGTTCATCAACCATTTGTTCTCCAACTTTAATAGCCTTATTTTGATATCCGGCAAGTAATGTACCACCTTTAACAGAAGAACCTACAGCAAATTGTGCTGTAAAGTTTCCGATATCATAATCCGTTAATTTACCGTTTTTACTAATTTGTTTACCTGCCATAGCTAAGATATCCCCGTTTTTAGGGTCTTGGACAACAATCATTGCATTGTCCATGTCTTTAGCACCTTGACTACGTAGCTTTGCAATTTGTTTATCTAAAAGAGATTCTACTTTTTTCTGTAGGTCAATATCTATTGTTAACTGTAAATCATGTCCTCTTGAACCAGGATTAACGACTTCAGAATTGATGACTTTACCAGATTTATCAGTTGTATACTTCATTTGTTTCTTTTTACCACGAAGTACATCTTCGTATTGATATTCTAGGTATGATTTCCCTACTCGATCATTTCGTGAATAGCCTTTAGATAAATATTGCTCGGTTAGTTCTTTTGGTAAACCTTCTGTTGACGTAGATACATCACCAAAAATACCTCTTAGCGTATCTTTATAAGGATATTTTCTATCCCAATCCATAGATGTATTAACACCTGGCAATTTAGATAATTGTTGAGATACTGCTGCATATTCTTTTTCTGTAACATCTTCATTTTTAATTGTTTGAGGGTCCAATGTACTACCCGCATTCATTTCTCGATAAATAGCTAAAATTTGTAAATCTTTTTTGGATAATTCGCTTAATTGCTTTTTACCGATTTTCTTACGTTGTTGTTCATCATATTGTTCTTGAGAGATGCTTCCATCTTCTAACATAGACTGCTCTTTTTTCATTAAGTCTTTGGCTTTTTGGGGATGTAAAGTGACCCAAAAATCCTTTTTATCTCGATCAGTAATTTTGTCTGTATCCATCTTAATTAATGAAGATAACTTTTTAGCTGTTTCGAGCATCTCTTTTTGCGATGTCTTACGTCCTCTTGTATATGTAATAGCCATCTTAGATGCATTGTCTACTATGACCTTACCATTACGGTCTACAATGCGTCCTCTAGGTACAGATTCATTCACGGTAATATTCTCATCATTTTTAATTAACTGTTTATAATGTGAACCTTGTGCAATCTGTAAATAGCCAAGCCTTAATACCATAATTGCAAAAATAAACACAACTAAACCAAAGATAAAATTTATTCTTCGATTCATGGTGTTTCTTACTTTTTCATCATTTGATTTTTCCTTTAATCTTTTAAGCAAAACAACCTACCTCTATTCAAAGTATCTCTTTAAAATGATATATGAAAATCAGAAATTTTTCTATCATTTTGATAAAAAAAGAGTCTGGAAAACTATTAAAGTTCCAGACTCTAGTAAATACTGTTAAATTATTTAGCAGCGTTGTATAATTCGTCAACTTTTTCCCAGTTAACAACATTCCAGAAAGCACTGATATAATCTGGACGTTTGTTTTGATATTTAAGGTAATAAGCATGTTCCCAAACATCTAAGCCTAGGATAGGTGTTTTACCTTCAGTTAATGGGTTATCTTGGTTTGGAGTTGTAACGATTTCTAATTGACCATTATTAACAACTAACCAAGCCCAACCTGAACCAAAACGAGCTGCAGCTTTGTCAGCGAATTCTTTTTTGAATTCATCTAAAGAACCCCATTGTTCTTTAATTTTATCTACTACTTCACCTTTTTCTTCTGAATTAGGTGTTAATAATTCCCAGAATAATGAGTGGTTTAAGTGTCCGCCACCGTTATTTCTTACTGCAGTTTGAATATCAGAAGGAACACTATCTAAGTTAGCTACAATTTCTTCGATTGATTTAGCTTCTAAGTCAGTACCTTCTACAGCTGCATTTAATTTTGTTACATAAGTGTTGTGGTGTTTATCATGGTGAATCTCCATAGTTTCTTTATCGATGTGTGGTTCTAATGCGTCAAATGCATATGGTAATTTTGGTAATTCAAATGCCATAAATAATCATCCTCCTAAAATGTCTGTAATTTCATCATAACAAGCAGTCACAATTTCGACAATTAATGTGCTTACTTATGTGCTACTAATTATCGTTACAGTCATTATATATCTCAAAATGGCTTATTTTAAACATTAAAACATAATAAAAAATGCATATTAATCGATTTCATACTAATGGAGTATGCATATTGAGAATATTTGTGTACTTTCACAATAAATAAGATGGAATCAGTTAGACTAATTACTAAAGCCTATTGATGATTCCATCTTAATATTAAAGTATCGTTTAATTATTTAGCTACCTTTTGACATTTTTCACAAACACCATAAACTTCAAGTTTATGTGTATGAATATCGACATTTGGTAAATATTGTTTGACTTGATCAATTGGACAAAAATCGATCACCTTTGTGTCACCACATTTTTCACAGATGAAGTGATGATGGTGATGATTCGTACAAGCAATTCTAAATTTCATTTCGCCATCTAATTCAGTACTTTCAATAATGGCTAAATCTTTAAATAAATGAAGATTTCGATAAATAGTATCAAATGAAATACCTGGATAATCTTTATCCATCACTTGTTGAATATATTTAGCATTAATATATTTATCTTCCTTAACAAAAATATTAAGCATATAATTACGTTTATCTGTATACTTCAAACCGTTATCTTTTAAAATTTTTATTGCATCACTAGTATTCATATTTTCGATCTCCCTTTTGTGACTTTGTTTTTAATTTTTGATAAGTCATCGTTATCATTAGCATAATGACTAATAGTACTACAATCACGCCACCAGGTGAAATATTGATATAAAAAGCTACAATAAGTCCTAATATAACTGAAAGTTCACCAATAATAATACTTAACACAATTAATTGTTTAAATCCTTTCGTCCAACGCATAGCAATTGCTACAGGTAATGTGATTAACGCACTAACTAATAATATTCCAACTACTCTCATGGATGCAGAAATAACCATTGCCACTACGACAATAAATAAAAACTGAATCCATTTTGGAATACCAATCACTTTACTATATTCTTCGTCGAAAGATAATATAAACAGTTCTTTGTAAAATAATGTAATAAATAATAATACTAATATAGTAATGAAAATGATAGTTGTTAAATCACTTAGGTTTACTGCACTGATAGAACCAAATAACAAGCCAACAATTTCCTGATTAAATCCATCTGCCAATGAAATAAAAATAGCACTTAATGCGATACCCGCACTCATAATAATCGGAATTGCGATTTCTTGATAATTTGTATAAGATGTACGTAATTTTTCTATTAATAATGCACCAATAATAGCAAATAATATACCAAACCACATTGGGTTAATTAAAGTTAGTGCAGGTATAACAGTAATCACAAACATCCCAAATGATATTCCACCTAATGTAACATGGCTCAATGCATCAGCAATAAGTGAAAGCCTTCGTACTACTATAAAAGCACCAATTAAAGGTGCAATAAAACCTATTAAGATACCACTAATTAAGGAGTATCTCATAAAATCAAAATTTAATAATGCATCTATCATGAGTTACACTCCTCAAAAATATTTCTAATTAGATATATAAACATTAATAATAATATTAGTTACAACATTCTCTATTGTGTTGATGATCAACGAATTGAATAGGATGACCATATATTTTAGAAATTTCAACTTCGTCAAGAGATTTAAAATCTTCTGTAGTACCATGAAAATGTAAATGTTTGTTTAAACATGCAACTTCTGTAGCTGTATCAGCAACTACACCAATATCATGTGTAACTAAAATAATAGTTATGCCTTCTTTTTTTAAGCGATCTAGAGTTTCATAAAACTCATTGACGTGTTTAGCATCAATTCCATTAGTTGGTTCATCTAAAACCAATACACTCGGGTTAGAAATTAAAGCACGAGCAATGAGAACACGTTGCTGTTGACCACCTGAAAGCTCCGCAATATTTTTATGAATTAAATGTGAAATATTTAATCGTTCTAAAACATGTTCAACTTGTTTCACATCATTTTGATTAAAACGTTGGAAGAGTTTTTTCGTCTTAGTTAGTCCGCTAAGAACTACTTCTTTAACACTTGCTGGGAAACCGGCAGTAAATGAAGAGGCCTTTTGAGAAACATAACTTATTTTCAAGGAAGATTTATTATTTTTTATTGGATGACCATCAATAAAAATTTCTCCAGATTGTAAAGGTAATAATCCTAAAATGATTTTTAAAAGAGTCGATTTTCCAGCACCATTAGGACCTACTATTGCTAAAAATTCCCCTTTATTAATTTTAATATTTATATTTTCGAGTACTTGCTTATGATCAAAATAATAATCAATGTTTTTGAGTTCAAATACTGGTGTTGTCATTTTTTCACCTCATTTTATACTATACATCTTGATATACGTAATGTAAATAGTAATGTTTACGACTAAAATAGCGTTACAGAATTATCTGTAACGCCAGTTTACTTAATTATTGATTTAAAATTTTCTCTTTTAAATTTGGATCAAATGTTTGTGATTTTAACATTTCAATTTCGTGTTTATATGGAGGCTTTTTATTTTTTTTATCTTCTCCAACATATGGTGTTTCTAAAATTTTAGGTATATCTTTAAATGTATCATGATGTACTACATAATTGAGTGCATCAAAGCCGATATGACCAAATCCAATATTCTCATGTCTATCTTTATGTGCACCCTGTTCGTTTTTACTATCATTGACATGAACGACTTTAATTCTATCTACACCAATAATTTTATCAAATTCGTTTAATACACCATCAAAATCATCTTTAATGTTGTAACCAGCATCATGTGTATGGCAAGTATCAAAACATATTGATAAACGTTCATTATGTGTTACGCCATCAATAATTTGCGCGATTTCTTCGAATGTACGACCTACTTCTGATCCTTTTCCAGCCATTGTTTCTAATGCGATTCTGACATTATTGTCATTGGTTAATACTTCATTTAATCCATCGATAATCTTTTTAATACCTACTTCTGCACCAGCACCAACGTGTGATCCTGGATGTAAGACGATATCTTTAGCTCCTATGGCTTGAGTACGTTCAATTTCATTTTGTAAAAAGTTAACGCCTAATTCGAAAACTTCTGGTTTAGTAGTATTAGCAATGTTTATAATATAAGGCGCATGTACCACGATATTAGATAAGCCATATTTTTCCATAGCTTCATGACCTTTTGTGATATTTAAATCTTCAATACTTTTTCGACGAGTATTTTGAGGTGCACCTGTATAAATCATAAATGTAGATTCACCGAATTTGTGTGCTTCTTCTGCAGATCCCTCTAACATTTTTTTACCACTCATTGATACATGTGATCCAAGTAACATATAATCCACCTATCCTTTTCTACTCTTTCTATTTTGACGGTTTTGACGTTTACTAAATTGTTTACGTTCTTGTCGTTTCATTCTTTCAACTTCTTGTTTAAATTTCTTTTTATAACCTGGTTTAACTTTGCGTTTTGTTTTGCTACGGACTTTGTTTTTAACTTCATTAGTTAAATGGTCATCTTTGCGCTGTCTAGTGCGTCTAGTATTATGTGCTTTGATAGGTGTAAGTTCATCGTTTTTAATATCCACATTTTCAAAGACATAACCTCTATCTTCAATCGCAGAAACATTTTCCTCTTCATCTGGACTATATAAGGTAATTGCTACACCTCGATAGTTTCCTCGACCAGTACGTCCTACTCTATGAGTAAAGAAATCAATATCATTTGGTACATCGAAATTGATGACATGGCTTACACCCTCAATATCAATACCTCTTGATGCTAAATCACTGGCAATCACAAATTGGAAATCTAGATTTCTAATACGTTTCATTTGTTGTTTACGTTCACGAGGTGTTAATCCACCATGAATCATACCCACTTTGATACCGGCTTCATTGAGTGTTCGTGCTAATTCATCTGCGCTGTCTCTACTATTACAGAAAATAATACATAAATAAGGGTTTAGTATATCAATTAATTTAAGTGTCTTTTCAACTTTTGCAGTTCCTTTAGTAGGAATTAAATAAAATTCAATATTCTTTTTATTTTGTGATTGGCTATCAACTTCTACAAAATCAGGTTGCTCTAAATATTTATTTAAAAATGGCTGTAATGATTTTGGAATTGTTGCACTGAATACAGCAATATTTGAATGTTCTTCTAAACGTGAAGCGATAAAGTCTACATCTTCAATCAATCCTAAATCTATCATTAAATCAGCTTCATCTATGATTAAATATGAGGCTAAATGTGTGTGTAAATGACCACTTTTAGCTAAATCATTAATTCTTGTTGGTGTACCAATGACTAGCTGTGGTTGTTGGTTACAACGTTGTCTGTCTTTCTCAATATCTGTACCGCCGATAAATAGTTTAGCATTGACGCCTTCTTTAAAACCGCTTAAATGGTTAGCTGCTTGATAAAGTTGTTGTGCTAATTCTCTTGTAGGTGCAACAACGATAGCTTGAGGTTCATGAATGTCCGTATCAATTTGATTAACTAACGGTAATAAAAACGAATGGGATTTACCTGTCCCCGTCTGTGATTGTCCAATAATGTTAGTTCCTTTTAATATTCTTGGAATAATTCTATTTTGAATTTCAGTAGGTTTCTCAAATTTTAAATCTTTTACAGCTTCGATCATACTTGAGTTTAAACCGAAGTGTTCAAATGGATGTTTTGCCATTGTATGGCCTCCTTATAAGTTCATCTTTACTATTATAAAGTAATTAATGGTGTTTTTAAATATAATTCATCTTTGATACCAGTTATAATTGCTTGATTAACGATTATCAGATTTATAATTATACTTTAAATATATGTGAATGGATCTGTATTAATATTTGACGCTACTAATTTTATGTTATTTTCATTTTCTTCAACTAACCATTCTTCTAATAATTGTTTTAGTCCTTCTTTCATCACAAATTCACTATAATGATTGATATCTAGTAAGTTGACACCTGCAATTTTGGCATCAAGTGCATCATGATGTTTGATATCGCCCGTAATAAATATGTCTGCACCTAATTGTGAAGCTTCGTATTCAAAACCAATACCAGAACCACCAATCATAGCTACTTTATTAATCAGTGTATTTGAACTACCAACGTAACGTACACTAGGAATTTGTAATCGAGATTTTACTAACGAAACAAAATCCTCTATATTCATTGGTTCATTTAATTCTCCAATAATGCCCAAACCATACGAACCTTCTTTTGTTAATTCAATAAAATCATAAACTGGGGTTTCATATGGATGATATTGGTGAATCGCTTTTTCAGTTAGTTGTTGTTGTTGATATGAAATCATAAATTCTAATTTCACTTCATCTACATATTCAATTTCACCGATTTCACCTAAATAAGGATTGGCATCATCTATAGGTTTAAATTGTCCCTTACCTTTACTTTCAAAGAAGCAATATTCATAATTACCTTCTTTAGCTAAACCAATATTATTGAGTTGTTGTTTAAATGTTTCAACATGGCTCTCGGGAATAAAAGTCTGAACTTTGAAGTATCGTTCAGGTTCTTTATTAATTAAACTAGTATTTTTCAGACCAATCTTAGAAGCAAGCATAGCATTGACACCTCTAGGATTAACGTCTAGATTGGTATGCATTGCTATTAAATTGATATTGTTTTGTATAAGTAATCTTATTATTTCACCATAGCCTTGATTAGTAATGGATTGGACACCTTTAAAAATTAATGGATGATGACTAATAATAGTATTGATATTTTCTTCTATTGCTTGTTCTACAATTTCTAACGTACAATCTAGTGCAGTTAAAATCCCAGTAACTTCTTGCGATTCATCACCTATAAGTAGTCCAACATTATCCCATGATTCTGCAGTGTTAAAAGGCACATGTTCATCTAACATAACCATTAATTCATTGATTTTCATTTGTAAGCACCTCTTTGATCATTTCTATTTCTGTCTCAATCTCTTGATATCGATGTTGATGAATGTCTGGATTAAGTTGTTGTTTTATCTTTTCTAAAGCTTGTAATTCTCTTTCCCACTTATTATAAAAACATTCATTTTTGTTTTCTAGTAAAACTGGGCCAAATTTAAGTTCAAATTCGTTATATTTGAACATTTTGGGTTGATGCTCAGCTACTACAATTTCATAAATATGTCCTTTCTCTTCCATAATTCTTTCATCAATGATTTGATATTGAATGTCTTGTAATAACGTTCTTAAATTTTGTGTTTGTATATTACTCTGGAGGATAAGTCTAGGATTTGATTTAAGTTTTTGTTGTCCTTCTTTTAATATTTTTGCTATTAAAGGACCGCCCATACCACAAATTGTGATATTGTCTAACTGTTCATTATGTTTTATTACCTCTAAACCATCCCCAAGACGCACATCAATTTGGTTACTTAGCGCGTATTCTCGAACATTCTTTTTTGCAGCTTCGAAAGGCCCTTTTATAACTTCACCAGCAATAGCTTGCGAAATTAAATTTGTTTGAATAGCGTAAATAGGTAAATAAGCATGATCTGAACCAATATCAGCAAGTTTACCAGGTTTGATAAATTCTGATACAGTTCGTAATCTATGATTTATCGTAATCATTAAGATGGTCTCCTTTTTACATGTATTTAAATGTATATAATTGTATGTATGTTATATCACTTATAAATGAAATAAAGGCTGGGACAACCATTATGCCCCAGCCTAAATATATTAATCCATAAAGTCTTTTAGACGTTTACTTCTACTTGGATGTCTTAACTTTCTTAATGCTTTTGCTTCGATTTGACGAATACGTTCTCTAGTCACACCAAATACTTTACCAACTTCTTCTAATGTTCTAGTTCTTCCATCATCTAGTCCAAATCTTAAACGAAGAACGTTTTCTTCACGGTCTGTTAATGTATCTAAAACATCTTCAAGTTGTTCTTTTAACAATTCATAGGCAGCATGATCTGAAGGACTTTGTGCTTCTTGGTCTTCAATGAAGTCTCCTAAGTGACTGTCATCTTCTTCACCTATTGGAGTTTCTAATGACACAGGTTCTTGTGCAATTTTAAGAATTTCTCTTACCTTTTCAGGTGGTAAGTCCATTTCTTCCCCAATTTCTTCAGGTGCTGGATCACGACCCAAATCCTGTAATAACTGACGTTGAACACGAATTAATTTGTTAATAGTTTCAACCATGTGTACAGGTATACGAATTGTACGTGCTTGGTCAGCAATTGCACGTGTGATTGCTTGTCGTATCCACCACGTTGCATAAGTAGAAAACTTAAATCCTTTATTGAAATCGAATTTTTCAACGGCTTTAATAAGGCCCATATTACCTTCTTGAATTAAATCAAGGAATAACATACCTCTTCCGACATATCTTTTAGCGATACTTACTACTAAACGTAAATTGGCCTCTGCTAGTCTTGATTTAGCGATTTCATCACCTTGCTCAATTCTTTTAGCAAGTTCAATTTCTTCTTGGGCACTTAATAAGTCAACTCGACCTATTTCTTTTAAATACATACGCACAGGGTCATTAATTTTAACTCCTGGAGGTGCACTTAAATCATTAGGATTTAATTTAGCATCTGTATCTGAATGGTCTTTTTCATTTACTAATGTGATATCATTATCATTTAATTGATCAAAGAAATCATCCATCATATCAGAATCCATTTCGAAATTCTGTAATTTTTCTGCAATTTCTTCGTGACTTAAGTGACCTTCCTTTTTCCCTTTTTCAATTAATTGTTTTTTAACATCTTCCAATGTTAAAGTCGGATCAATTGTTTGTTTTTTAATTTTAACTTTATCAGACATGAAAAGGCCTCCTGGTATTAATATAAACTTTCAATTTATTCATATAATTATTTGTAATTACTTCATTTTATTTGATGATGCATCTAATTATCGAAACTCAATATATTACTTTTTTAATAACGCATTCATCATAACTTATTGTATGAGATGTGGCCTAATTAATTTTTAATTCAACACCAATCAAATAAGTTTCTATTCTAAACTCCCTAATAATTTAATGGTTAGGTCATATTGTGCAATATTCGATATTACATATTTACCCAATGTATGAGTGTAATAACCATTATTCAATGCCTAAAGTATAACAATACCATAAATTTTTATAATATTACATTCTACTTTTGTTTTTATTTACTATTAATTGCAAGTAATACTTTTGAAGTTCAATATCCCCTATTCTCGTTGCTTCACGCAGTTTATGGTTCAAGACTTCTAATGAATCTTCATTTTTATTCTCATTTAATATGTTGATGTAATCTTCTAATTCATGTTCAAATGGTTCTTCATTTAAAACATGTGAGTCTAAAGAAATTAGCGCTTCTCTTAAATCATCAGAATCTATATATTGAATCATAGAACTGAGTTGATACGTATCATTATTTGAATAATAATCATGCAAAATATTAAATATACGCTTGAAATAAGCATTTGTAAAGTCATCTACTTCTATCTGTTGATGATAGTTTAGGAACGTATCTTTATCTTGCAAGAAATGTTTTAAGAGTGCTCGTTCAGCTTTTTCATGACGAGTGAGTTGGTTAAATTGAATAACTTGCTGAGGTTGTCCTTCGTATGCGTATGCATAGTCTGGATACGAAGGTACGTTTCCTTGAGATTGCTGACGTAATCCCACTTCATAGTCTAGAGTCTCAAAACTTACTTTAAACAATTCTGCAACGTCTTGCAATACTTTTTTCTGTAGTATAGGTGAAGTCATAGCCGCAATATCTTGAGTTACTTCTTTTAAATATTTTTCATATGCTAAATCATTATTTTGAATTTCATCTTTGTGTGTATTGACTTTAAACATTACAAATGATTTTTTATCTTTTTGAACAAATTCTATAAATGCATCATTTCCATATTTTCTAATATATTCATCTGGATCCATATCTGACGGTAATTGTACAACGAACACATTTAATCCTTGTTCTAATAATGCTTGACCAGTTTTTAAGGTTGCCTCTCTACCTGCAAAGTCACCATCAAACATTAATGTAATATTAGAAGTTAACTTTTTTATAAAGGTAACATGTTCGTTTGAAAGTTGGGTACCCATACTCGCAACGACTGTTTTTAAACCTGCATGATCTGATTTTATAACATCCATAAAACCTTCAAGTAATATGATTTCATCATTTTTTCTAATGCTTTTACGTGCTTTATCGAGGTTATATAACAATTTTCTTTTTTGGAATATTGGTGTTTCCGGGCTATTTAAATACTTAGGTTCTTGATTAGTATACGTCCTTGCAGAATATCCAACAATTCGGCCTTGAGCATTTTTTAATGGGAACATAATTCTATCTCTAAAGCGATCGTAATAACTAAAATTCTCTTCATTTCTTGATAAAAGTCCAGCTTCATAAGCTAATTCAATATCATACCCTTTTTTTTCTAAGAAATCATGACAGAAATGTGATGAATTAGGTGCATAACCTATACCTCTTTCTTTGATCAACTGTTCTGGAAAATCTCTTTCTTTTAAATAGGTAAGAGCTTTTTCACCTTCCACTGTTTTCATAAGTGCATAGTGATAATATTCTTGCATTAGCTCATGCATTTCTATCATTTGTAAATCATCTGAAGCAATTTGAGTATTAGTATTCTGATATTCGTTATTTCCAACATCAACCGTAATATTAACACGTTCACCAAGTTCTTTTACTGCTTCTGTAAACGAAATATCTTTTATTTCTTGAGTAAATTGAAATACATTACCACCTTTTTTACATCCGAAGCAATGACAAATTTGTTTGTCTTCAGAAACTGTGAACGAAGGTGTTTTTTCATCATGAAAAGGACACAAACCTATATAATTGCGCCCTCTCTTTTCTAACTTTACATATTCACTTACCAAGTCGAGTATATCTGTCTTATCTTTAATTTCATTTATAACTGATTGTTCTATACGCAAATTAAATCACCTATGACATATTAGTCTTAATATTATACCTTTTTTATGCATTAATTGAAATTATTTTGTTTTATTGTTTTCGATAAAATAAATGATATCATTTGCTGTTTCTTCTATTGCTTTATCAGTTACATCGATAACTGGACACCCTACTTTTTCTACTAATGATTCAAAGTATTCTAATTCCTCTTTAATTCTAGTTTCTGTAGCATATCTAGCAGAGTCACCTAATCCAAGTTGTTTGAGTCTTTCTTTACGAATACGATTTAATTTTTCTTCGCTAATTTTTAAAGCAATACATTTTGAAGGATCAATATCAAACAATGCATCTGGAGGTGTCACTTCTGGAACAATCGGTATATTCATCACTTTATAACTTTTATGTGCCAAGTATTGTGATAAAGGTGTTTTAGACGTTCTTGAAATACCTAATAGAACAATATCAGCTTTGGGTAAACCTTTAGGGTCTTTACCATCATCATATTTAACGGCAAACTCTATAGCATCTATTTTTTTAAAATAAGCGTCATCTAATCTATGTACAATACCTGGTTCATAGTAAGGTGTTTCTTCTATTGAACCAGATAATAAGTCCATAAGTGGTCCCATAATATCAACTGACTTTAATTGATGCTCTTTAACTTTAGCAACCATGTATTTTTTGATTTCTGGTTTGACTAAAGTATATACAATAATTGCGTCTGTATCTTCAGCAACTTGAATCACTTCATCGACGTTTTCAAAGGATTCTATGTATGGGTAACGTAAAAATTCATGTTTACATTGCTTAGGATTAAATTGAGAAACACCAGCCCTCGCTACTAATTCTGCTGTTTCCCCGATTGAATCAGAAGCAACAATAATATTTATATTATCCATCTATTAACCACCTATTCTTTAAATAATGATACAAATAATTTTGTAATTGTCGTTTTAGATATTCTACCAACTACTTCAAATTTTTGGTTATCTTTAGATCTAACGATGGGGATTGCATCTATTTCCTTATCTATCATTTGATTTGCCGCATAAATAATTAGTTCACTTTCTTCAAGATATGTTAAATTTGGCATACGAGTCATATTGACGCTTATAGGCATTGTATGAATATCATTTCCAATCATTGATGCTCTTAAAAGGTCTTTACGAGAACAAACACCGATAAAGTCATTATCGTCATTTGTAATAAATAATGTTCCAGCATCTTCTAAAAATATCGTACAAATTGCGTCATACACTGACATATCTTCTTTAACCACAACAGGTTGAGACATGTAATCTTTTACAACATATTGTCGTAACTGTTCATGTATAATTTTATTTTTTGATTTACCTGAATAGTAATAACCCACTCTTGGTCGTGCTTCTAAAAAGCCAGACATAGTTAAAATAGCTAAGTCAGGTCGTAATGTAGCACGTGTTAAATTTAATTGATCAGCAATATGCTCACCAGTTATTGGTCCATGTTGCTTAACGATTTCAATAATTTGTTCTTGTCTTTGATTTAATTCTATAGGTCCTCACCCCTCTTATATACATTACATATTATAACTGTTATTTTTATTTGCCACAAACACATATAAACGCTTGCTATTAAATATTTAATCAATTAGAATAATTATAAAGCGAGCTAAGGGTGGTGTGAGCTTAGCATAAAAATTTTGGCATAAAAAATTTAATTAATTTTAAAGTGAGTGGCTACACTAATTTGGGTGGAACCGCGGGTTAAATGATATTTTAATGTATATGATTTATACTAAATAAAAAATGATTAACTCGTCCCAAGATAATAAAGTATATTTATGATGCTTTGTTGTCTTGGGGCGTTTTTATGTGTAAGGAGAGAAAAATTATGGCAAATGATATGGAACAAATTGTACAATTAGCAAAACACAGAGGTTTTGTATTCCCAGGTAGTGACATTTATGGTGGTTTATCTAATACATGGGATTATGGTCCACTTGGTGTTGAATTAAAAAATAATGTCAAAAAAGCATGGTGGCAAAAATTTATTACGCAATCACCTTATAACGTAGGTCTAGATGCTGCGATTTTAATGAACCCGAAAACTTGGGAAGCTTCTGGACACTTAGGTAACTTTAATGATCCTATGATCGATAACAAAGATAGTAAAATTCGTTATCGTGCTGACAAATTAATTGAAGATTACATGCAACATGAAAAAGGCGACGAAAACTTCATTGCTGATGGTTTAAGCTTTGATGAAATGAAAAAAATTATTGATGATGAAGGTATTGTTTGTCCTGTAAGTGGTACTGCTAATTGGACTGATATTCGTCAATTCAATTTAATGTTCAAAACATTCCAAGGTGTAACTGAAGATTCAACAAATGAACTTTTCTTACGTCCAGAAACAGCCCAAGGTATTTTTGTAAACTACAAAAATGTTCAACGATCAATGCGTAAAAAATTACCATTTGGTATTGGACAAGTTGGTAAATCATTCCGTAACGAGATTACGCCAGGCAACTTCATCTTCAGAACACGTGAATTCGAACAAATGGAACTTGAATTCTTCTGTAAACCAGGTGAAGAAATTGAATGGCAAAACTACTGGAAGACATTTGCTAGCCAATGGTTAAAAGACTTAAATATCAGTGAAGAAAACATGCGTTTAAGAGACCATGATGCTGATGAATTATCTCATTATTCAAATGCTACAACTGATATCGAATATAAATTCCCATTTGGTTGGGGCGAACTATGGGGTATCGCAAGTCGTACTGACTTTGACTTGAAAAAACATAGTGAACATTCTGGTGAAGATTTCAAATATCACGATCCTGAAACAAATGAAAAATATATCCCGTATTGTATTGAACCTTCATTAGGTGCCGATCGTGTGACATTAGCATTCTTATGTGATGCGTATTCACAAGAAGGTGTTGAAGGAAGTAAGGATGAACGTACTGTACTTAAATTCCACCCTGCTTTAGCACCATATAAAGCGGCTATCTTACCATTAAGTAAGAAATTATCAAGTGAAGCAATTAAAATCTTTGAACAATTAAGTCAAAGCTTCTCAATAGATTTTGATGAATCACAATCTATCGGTAAACGTTATCGTAGACAAGATGAAATTGGTACGCCTTATTGCATTACATTCGACTTTGATTCTTTAGAAGATAATCAAGTTACTGTACGTGACAGAGATTCAATGGAACAAGTTCGTATGCCAATATCAGAATTAGAAGCATTCTTAGCTGAAAAAGTTAAATTCTAATTCATCTATGATATATAATCTATAAAAAGACCGAATCACATGTGAATGTGGTTCGGTCTTTTTTGAGCAAGTTAAAGCTTAGTCTTTCATTTCTAACCTCTTCAACTGGTTGATTAACTTTTGACTTTTAAAGAACATACCTGCGTATTCTCTATATAGCATCATCATCAATTCTGACATTTCGTCTAAAATATCTTGATGAATATTTAATTCATTCATTTTGTCTATGGGGAGTTTATAAAGAACATCTAATAAATACAATGTTTTATTGGATAATTGTAATGCATGTGGATCTTGGTAAGCTACAGATTGAGAAATTGCACCATCAAATTTGAAACTATATCTAACTAATTTTGACTGATCAGTGTTCCCGCTTATGACACATTTATTAAATAAAGCAGAAAAACCGAATTTATTCATACATTTGAGTAATACAATAATAGACATTAATTGTGCGGACTGACCAGATGATATCTTGGTTAAAACAAAGTTTAATAAATCGTAATTATATTTCGATATTTCATTTTCTTCCATCGAACGATCAATCGTTTCAGCGCATAAAGTAGCAAAACTACTTTCATACAAATCTAGTTGTAATTCATAATGTTGGTTAATCACATCTACAGAATTAAGCGTACCCATACCTCGCCATTTATTATAAATAAATAAGCCATACACAAACATTTGTGTATGCGCTTGTAAACCTGATTTTATTTTCTTGGCTCTTCTAGCCATCAATGGCACTTTGCTACCATATTCATTTAAAATTGTAATAATTTTATCTGATTCGCCATACTCCACTGATTTAATTATGATACCTTTTTGCTTCATTAGCATACTAACTCACCATCTCTCTGAGTTAATCTTGGTCTTCGATATAACCGATTTGACGAATAAAGTTAACTTTATTTCTCCAATCCTTTTGCACTTTGACCCATAGTTCAAGATATACTTTTGAACCTAGGAGCATCTCTATATCATGTCTTGCCCTTTTACCCACTTCTTTAAGTTTCTTACCACCCTTACCAATGACGATTCCTTTTTGAGAATCACGTTCTACATATATCGTAGCTTCGATTCGAACTCTATCCTCATCTTCTTTAATCATACGGTCAACGTTAACTCCAATAGCATGAGGAATTTCTTCACTTGTTAAATGTAATATTTTTTCACGAATAATTTCACCAACCACAAACTGTTCAGGATGGTCCGAAATTTGATCGTCTGGATAATATTTAGGTCCCTCAGGTAAGTATGACTTTAATACATCGATAAAGTGGTCGACATTCAAACCTTCAAGTGCAGAAATAGGTACGATTTCAGTGAAGTTCATATATTCTTGATACTTTTCTATTTTAGGCATTAATGCATCAGGATGTACTAAATCGATTTTATTTAATACTAAAAATACTGGCGTTTTTAAATCTTTTAACATATCCATAATATATTCATCGCCACGACCTATATCTTCATTAACATTTACCATAAACATAATCGCATCTATTTCAGAAAGTGTATTTGTGGCTACTTTCATCATATAGTCTCCAAGCTTATGTTTAGGTTTATGGATACCAGGAGTATCAATAAATATAATTTGAGCATCATCTCTAGTCATAACGCCTTGTATTTTATTACGCGTTGTTTGTGCTTTATCAGACATAATCGCAATTTTATGCCCAATAACTCTATTCACAAATGTAGATTTACCTACATTTGGTCTTCCTATAATTGAAACAAATCCTGATTTATGTTCTGTCATTTATTTAAATCCTTTCCAGAAAATCCGTATGGTAGTAATTCTTTCACTGTTGATTCGATCATATCCCCTTTATGATTAGTCATATAAACAGGCATATCATCGTCACATAATTCTTTTAATACTTGTCGACATTCACCACATGGTGATGATGGTACTTCTGAATCTACTGTAACTGTAATAGACTCAAAATCTCCAGGTTGATATCCAGCTGATATCGCAGCTACTAAACTTGCGCGTTCAGCACATATACACATTGAATAAGCAGCATTTTCTACATTGGTTCCATAAAATGTTCGTCCATCTTTAGCTTTCAAATAGGCGCCAACTTTAAAGTTACTATATGGTGAATATGATCGTCGTTGTGCTTCTCTAACTTCTTTAAAATAATGAGATTGATAACTCATTTATTCGCCCTCCTATATTAAATTAATTAAATGTGGTATGAAGACGATTAAGCCAATGATTAATGCTAAGATGGAAACAATCATCACACTAAAAGCAGCAATATCTTTCGCATATTTAGCGTAATCATGATACTCAGTAGTAACTAAGTCAACCACATATTCAACTGCTGTATTTATTGCTTCAAATGCTAAAACTAAACTAATTGCTAATAAAATAAATATCCACTCAGAACGATTAATATGAAGTAAAAACCCAAAAACAATTGCTATAATACTAGCATAAATATGAAGTGAGAATTTTTGGTCTTTTATTAAAAGTGTTTTCAAACCATCTAGTGCATATTTAAAACGACTCATCACTAGTCTCTCGTCAATCCATATGCATTTAAAATAGCATCCTGACGACCAAACATTTCTTTCTCATCTTCCTCATTCATATGATCATAGCCTAGTAAGTGAAGAAAGCCATGTAATGCTAAAAATCCAAGCTCTCTTTCAAAAGAATGACCATATGATTCTGATTGTTCTTGAGCGACATCAGTACAAATAATGATGTCTCCTAATACTCTAGGTATATTAAATTCACTCATATCAATGTCTGGCTCATCTTCTTCAAGTGCAAAAGATATGACATCCGTAACTTTGTCTTTGTCTCTATACATCTTATTAATCTCTTGAATTTCAGATTTATCTACGAAGGTAATAGATAATTCAGCATCTTCGTTTATTTGTTCTTCCTGCTTAGCAAAATTAAGTAGCTTTTCAATTTGTTCATACCATTCGTCTTTAACTAACTCAGTATGATCACTAAAATCTATAGTAAACATTTAGTCCTCTCCCTCGTATCTATCTATAATTTTACTTACAAGTGGATGTCTCACTACATCATCTTGATCAAGTTTCATAATATTAATCCCTTTAACACCATGTAACTTTTTAACTGCTTCTTTCAATCCACTTTTAACACCTTTTGGTAAGTCGATTTGTGTTTGATCACCTGTAACTACCATCTTAGAACCAAATCCTAAACGAGTTAAAAACATTTTCATTTGAGCATGAGTTGTATTTTGTGCTTCATCTAAAATAACAAAAGCATCGTCTAACGTACGTCCACGCATGTATGCTAATGGTGCAATTTCTATAATACCACGTTCTATAAATCGTGCGGTTTGTTCTCTACCTAGCACGGTATTTAATCCATCATATAATGGTCTTAAATATGGATCGACTTTCTCTTTTAAATCACCAGGTAAAAATCCCAATGATTCACCCGCTTCAACTGCTGGACGTGTTAATACGATACGTTTAACATTTCCTTTACGTAATTGTTTAGCAGCATAGACCACTGCTAAAAATGTTTTACCTGTTCCTGCAGGACCTATACCAAAGACTAAATCATTTCGATACATAGCATTTACGTACATTCGCTGACCCATAGTTTTAACGCGGATGGTTTTGCCAAAAGCATCTTTAGTAATTTCTTCATCATATAAGTCTAAAAGTTGTTGAATTGTTCCATTTTCCGCCATTTTAATAGCAGCTTCTACATCTTTTAGCGTTATATTATTTCCCAATTCAATCACTTTCAATAAATTGGTAAGCACTAATTCGGCTTTTTCTACATGCTCAATTTTTTCACCTTTAACCGCAATTTCTTGACCACGAGCATGTATTACGACATCAAAACTATCTTCTATAGCTTTTAAATGTTCATCATTGTTACCTATTAAAGCTTGGGATTGATTAATGTCGTCGATTTGAATTATACCAGGCATAAACGCGCTCCTTTTCAAAAAACATATTTATAATTCACTATACCCATATATGGGTTAATATACTTATATTATACCATTGTTAGACTTACATTGATTCTATTTCGTTTTATTTTAAATAATTCAATCAAGTCGGTTAATTCGGTAGATTTAATTGATTCAATCATTCTTAATTAAATATTACTAAATTCTTTAAAGTGACTCAAATTATATTTTAATCAGTATTACATTCGAAATTAAAAAATAAAAAAACCTATTGGATAGAATCCAATAGGTAGATCATTAAAGTTGTTTAGGTTTGGCCAAAATTTCCGACCAGATGATACCATTAACGACTTCATCATTGTCGAATTGAAATGCTGATTTAGACATATTACGTTCTATATTTTGAGAATTAAGTAATTGTTTTAATCTTATTCGTTTAGTGCGTTCAGATAAATATTTATCATTGATAATATCCTGCGCTTTTTGTTCGATAAGAGCAAGTTGTTTTTCTTTCTCTCTATCAATTTCACTTCTAACATTTTTAAGATCTTGATGAAGATTTTTCTCTAATGCTTTACGTAAGTTCTCAGAATTTTCATCTCTTGTTGATGATTGTTTAACTGGCTCACGTATATCTTTTTCATTATGATATGGTGTCGGATCTGGTTTAGGAATTGAATCATCATAATCTGTTGGCCTTCTATGCTTCTCTTCTGTTGTCTGTTCGGTTTTATCTAATTCTTGATTAATGGGTGGCAATGTATCTTCGTATTTCTTTTTCTTTTCAGTAGTTGTATCTCCATTAATCTCATCATTTATTTCTTTGAATGTTTTTTCAATTTCTTCAAAGAAACCACCTGTCTTGGGTTGTTGATTATCTTTAGGTGATTGTGGTGGCTTTTGATTCTGTCTTTCTTTATGACTATTATCACGTATGGTACTAATGATTGTCGCTATCACAGATATGACAAAAATAATTACCCCAATACTCATTTAATCACCCCACAGTTATTGTTCTGGTGATTCATCATCATTTTGATCAGTACGCTTATTAATAGCATTTCTCATACCAGTATCGGCTTCTATATTTTTAAGATTATAGTAATCTTTAACGCCAATATTTCCTGATCTTAGAGCTTCTGCCATTGCTAGAGGTACTTCTGATTCAGCTTCTACAACTTTAGCACGCATTTCTTGTACTCGTGCTTTCATTTCTTGTTCAGAAGCTACAGCCATAGCACGACGTTCTTCAGCTTTAGCTTGCGCAATATTTTTATCGGCAAGTGCTTGTTCAGTTTGTAAATCTGCACCAATATTTTTACTAATATCTACATCGGCAATATCAATTGAAAGTATTTCAAAAGCAGTCCCTGAGTCTAATCCTTTACTTAAAACTGTTTTAGAAATATTGTCAGGATTTTCAAGTACTTCTGTATGATGTTTACTAGAACCAATTGTTGAAACAATACCTTCACCTACACGAGCGATGATAGTTTCTTCACCAGCACCACCTACTAAACGAGCAATATTAGCGCGAACAGTAATGCGGGCTTTCGCTTTAACTTCGATACCGTTCATAGCTACACCGGCAATAAATGGTGTTTCAATAACTTTAGGGTTAACTGACATTTGAACTGCTTCTAATACATCTCTACCTGCTAAATCTATTGCTGCACCTCGTTCAAATGGCAAATCTATATCAGCACGTTGCGCGGCGATATTAGCGTCTACAACTCTATCTACATTACCTCCAGCAAGATAATGTGATTCAAGTTGATTTGTTTTTAAATTCAATCCAGCTTTGTGCGCTTTAATTAATGGTCCAATTACTTTTCTAGGTGATACTCTTCTTAAACGCATACCTACTAATGTACCAATACCAACATGTACACCAGCAGCTAAAGCAGAAATCCAAAGACCTACCGGTACAAATGAGAAAAGTATTAATAAGGCTACAATAATTACAACTGCAATTATAATAAATCCTATACTAAACATTTTATCTCTCCTTTTATATTATTCTATTTCTCTTACAACAACTCGTGTACCTTCAACCTCTAGTATTTTGACTTGTCTATTTCTTAATATAAACGTACCATCAGAAACTGCATCGATACGATCATCATCGCAAGTTATGATACCAGCTGGTCTTAAATCAGTAATAGTTCGAGCTGTTTTACCAACTAAATGAGAGCGATCATCATGAGACGTATATCCAGATTCAGTATTTGTTGAATCTTTTAAAATGACCTTTTCCAAAAATGGAATCTTTCTTTTGAATAATTTAACTAAAATCACCCATTCAATGATTGATAATATTAAGGCTACGATGACATTACCTAGCATGAGTAATAAGTTATTACCTAACATGACTATGCTTATTGTTATTAAAATCATGCCAATCATACCAATGACTGCTCCCACGACAAATAATTCAATAATGACGAAAATAACACCCACTGCAAATAATATGACTGATAAAATATTGACATCACCTTGCATTAGAAAGCCTAAAAACATGATTAATAAGGCTAACGAAGCGATAATACCAATAAAATTAATCCTTTTAGAATACAATTGATATAAAAAGCCTAAAAATATAATACATGTAAGAATAAGTGATACCAATGGATGAACAATAATATTAGCAATGTCATTAACCCAATTATTCTCTGATGAAAAATGAGTTAAGAGTAACGTATGTATTTCATTTAGATATCCCATTCTTTCACCTCGCTCTCAAAATAATTATACATGAAAACGCAGTCATATTATAGTGATTCACTAATATATAAAAAAATAATTTGTATAAATTAATAGTAATTACAGAGGGATTTGTTATAAACAATGAATTTAATTTACTGTAAAAAGCAAACAAAAAACACCTCAGATTACAAACTGAGGTGTTTCATATTTATAATTAACATTCTTGTTGAGGGAGTCAACAGAGTTATTAATTATTTGAATTTACGTTTACGTGCAGCTTCTGATTTCTTTTTACGTTTAACACTAGGTTTTTCGTAAAATTCACGTTTACGTACTTCTTGGATAGTACCACTTTTTGAAACTGAACGCTTAAATCGACGTAAAGCATCTTCAAGTGATTCATTTTTACGTACTACTGTTTTAGACATCTGTATTTCCCTCCCTCCAAATATCAACGGAAATTTATATATTCAAGTGCATAGGTAAAACTATGCTTTAATTAGTATAATATATCTCCAATATCCGGTCAATTACTAAAATTTATATTTTTAAAATAATTAAACTAGTACTTCATGTTCTGATTTATTTGTTGCATGTTCTACGATACGGATAGCTTTCCCGTAGTTTAAAGGATAATCAGCTTTTTGAATTTTTACTTTAATAATTTGACCAATTAAATCTTCAGAACCTTCAAATTCTACTTTCATGTAATTATCAGCATATCCTACTAATGTATTTGGTTTTTCGCCTTTTTCTTCAGGAATAACTTCTAGTACTTCGTCTTCAAATTTTGAAGCATACTCTTTTGCAAGTTGATCACTTAATGCAATTAATTTGTGAACACGTTCATTTTTGATTTCTTCATCAATTTGATCGTCCATTCTTGCTGCTGGTGTTCCAATTCTAGATGAATATGGGAAAACGTGTAATTCAGAAAATTTATGTTTAACAATAAAGTCATACGTTTCTTGAAATTCTTCTTCAGTTTCACCAGGGAAACCTACGATAACATCACTCGTTATTGCAACATCTGGTAATGCTTCATGTAGTTTAGTAATTCTTTCAGAGAAATGTTCCATAGTGTATTTACGTCTCATACGTTTAAGAACCGTATCAGAACCAGATTGCAACGGTACATGTAAATGTCTTACGATTTTGTTTGAACGTTCTAAGACATCAATGACTTCATCAGTCAGTTGACTTGCTTCAATAGAAGAAATACGAATACGTTCTAAACCATCCACTTGATCTAAATCTCTTAATAATTGTGCTAAGTTGTAATTCTTAAGATCTTGACCATATCCACCTGTATGGATACCAGTTAAAACAATTTCTTTATAACCCGCGTTAACTAATGTTGTAGCTTGTTCTACAACTTTTTCAGGATCTCTTGATCTCATTAAACCACGTGCCCATGGAATAATACAGAATGTACAGAAATTATTACAACCTTCTTGTATTTTTAAGGATGCTCTTGTTCTATCTGTGAAGTATGGTACATCTAATTCTTCATATTTACGGTTTTTCATGATGTTACCTACACCATTAATTGGTTGACGTTCTTTTTGGAACTCATCTATATAATCTAGTAATTTATGTCTATCTTGTGTTCCTACTACGACATCTACGCCAGGAATCTCCATAATTTCTGCTGAAGATGTTTGCGCATAGCAACCAGTAACACAAACGACAGCGTCTGGATTTTTTCTGATTGCTCTTCTAATGATTTGTCTACTTTTTTTATCACCAGTATTAGTTACAGTACAAGTATTGATAACAAATACATCTGCATTTGTTTCAAAATCAACTCGCTCGTAATCTGCTTCCTTAAATAATTGCCAAATTGCTTCTGTTTCATAGTGGTTAACTTTACAACCTAAAGTGTGAAACGCAACTGTGGACATATTGTTCACCCCATTAATTCTTTTTCATAACTTAATGCGCCTAATGTATATAATGGCGCTGTTTCTGCCCGTAAAATTCTTGGTCCTAAACCAACTAACTGTGAATGAGATTTTAACATTGACACTTCTTCATCAGATAGTCCGCCTTCAGGACCAAATATAAGTAATACACGATCTTGTGGCTTAAATTGCTTTAACATATGCTTAAAATGACTGATTTCACCATGTTTAGCTTCTTCTTCATAAGCAACAAGGACATAATCATACTGATTTATAATATCACAAATTGACTTTGAATTCGATAGATAACTGATATGTGGAATAGTTAATCGATAACTTTGTTCAGCCGCTTCTTTTATAATTTTTTGCCATCTTTCAAGCTTTTTTGACACCTTTGTATGATTTAATTTAACTATAGAACGTTGCATTTCAACAGCTATAAATCCACTAGCACCTAGTTCAGTTGCCTTTTGAATCATCCATTCGTATTTATCTGCTTTAATTAACCCACTGCATATCGTAATATGCTGCGGTAACTCAGTATCAATATCTTGCTTTTCTATTAATTCAACTTCTACTTCTTGATCTGCTAAATGGATGATTTTACATGTATAGACATTTTGATCATTAAATGTGATGACTATCAGTTGGCCTTCACTATGTCTCATCACATTCTTAATATGATGTATATCTTCTTTATTTGTAATAAAAAAACGCTGACTTTCATCAGCGTTTTGATTGATAAAATATCTTTGCAAATTAGTCACTCACTTTCTGACCAACGATACAAACCCAACCGTTGTCATGTTGAACTGAAATAATTTTAAAACCTACACGCTTCATATGTGATTCAATATCTTCGTATTTTTCTTCAATAATACCGGAAGTTATAAAATAACCATCTTCATTGACTGTATTATAAGCGTCTTCTATCATTTCATCAATAATATGAGCTAAAATATTTGCAATAACTATATCAAAATGTTCTTTTTCATCTTTTAACAAATTGCCAGGAACTGCTTCGATCGCGTTTAAACAATGATTCTTTTCGAAATTCTCTTTGGCTACATTGACTGCCATCTCATCGATATCTAAAGCTTTAATTCTTTTAACACCAATCAAGTGACTTGCAATACTTAAAATACCTGACCCAGTACCTACATCGATTACAGAATGTTGAGGCTCTACAAAGTGCTCAATTGCTTTTAAACACATACTTGTTGTGGGATGATCTCCAGTACCAAAAGCCATTCCAGGGTCTAATTCTATACAAAGTTCATTTGCTGATTCTTTAGTATAGGTTTCCCAACTAGGAACAATCGTAAATGTTTCAGATGCTCTGAAAGGATGAAAATAATTTTTCCATTCATTTTCCCAATCTGCTTCTGCAATTGTTTGATGTGAAATATTTAAAATGTTCTGATCGATATCTTGTAGCGATAAAATGTCCTTCTCTATATTAGATAGCATTGTATCATCAAAGGTCATTTCATTAAAGTAAGCTTTTAATCTAACACCTTCTGATGGATAATCTTCGCTATTTAATTCGTAAATCTCGCCAAATTTATCTTCTGGTGGATTGATTAAGTCATTGGAATCTTCTATAACTACTCCATTTGATCCATAATTTTCTAGTATATCTGTAACCAAATATTCAACATCATGGTTTACTACGATTGATAGTTCCGTCCAATTCATTATTTTTATTCTCCTTTAAAGAATCTTTTTGCTTTATCTTTAAAATTAGATGGTTGCTCAGTTAATTCTTCACCATTTATATCTGCAAATTCTTTCATTAATTCTTTTTGACGTTCCGTCATTTTAGTTGGTGTTAGCACCTTAATATTAACAAATAAGTCACCATGTCCATATCCGTGTACATTTTTAATACCTTTATCTTTTAGGCGGAATTGTTTTCCAGTTTGTGTACCTGCAGGAATTGTTAATACGACATTACTATTTAAAGTAGGGATTTTAACTTCATCACCTAATGCGGCTTGAGGGAAACTAATATTTAAATCATAATAAATATCATCGCCATCACGTTTGAATACTTCAGAAGGTTTAACTCTGAAAACAACATATAAGTCGCCACTAGGACCACCGTTAACACCTGGAGAACCTTCGCCAGCAAGACGTATTTGTTGTTCATTATCAACACCTTCAGGGATAGTGACTTCTAATTTGACTGTTTTATTTTCAGTTCCTTTACCATGACATGTTGGACATGGTTCTTCAAACTCTTGACCGCTACCTTCACATTTAGGACAAACTTGTTCTGTTCTAACTCTACCTAGAATCGTATTTTGTTCTACTGAAACTGATCCTGCTCCGTTACAATAACTACATGTTTTCTTATTAGTTCCAGGTTTTGCACCTTCACCATCACATGTATGACAAGTGACATCTTTGCGAATTGAAATTTCTTTTTTACCACCGAATACTGCTTCGTCAAATGTGATAGTCATCGTATATTGTAGGTCATCACCTTTACGTGGTGCATTAGGATCACGTTGTCTTGAGGCACCGCCGAAGAATGAACTGAAAATATCTTCGAAGCCACCTCCACTAAATCCGCCAAAGTCGCCTCCGCCAAAGCCTTGACTACCGAAACCACCTTGAGCGCCAGCATGTCCGAATTGATCATAATTTGCTCTTTTATTATCATCACTTAACACTTCATATGCTTCAGATATTTCTTTAAATTTTTCATCTGCGCCTTCTTCTTTATTGATGTCGGGATGATATTTTTTCGATAATTTTCTGTAAGCTTTTTTAATTTCGTCTTTAGAAGCACCTTTACTTACTCCTAAGACCTCATAATAATCTCTTTTGGCCACAGTAACCTCTCCTTTTTATACTAACAAGATTAGTTTAACTAATTCATATTAACTATCCAAATAAAAAGCCAAAGCCAATGTGCAATTGACTTTGACTTTTTTAATAGCTTTGCAAGAAGTTAATTCAATTGAATTAGATATTATTTTTTATCTTCGTCATCTTTAACTTCTTTAAATTCTGCATCTTCAACAGTGCTATCTTGGTTTTGTTCACCAGCTGCACCTTGAGCTTGTTGTTGTGCTTGTTGAGCCTGTTGATATACTTTAGCTGATAAATCTTGAACAACTTTTTCAAGCTCTTCTTTTTTAGCTTTAATATCGTCGATATCTTCACCTTCAAGTGCTGATTTTAATGCATCTTTTTTATCTTCAGCATTTTTCTTATCATCTTCACCGATATTTTCACCTAAATCATTGATTGTTTTTTCTACTTGGAATACTAAACTATCTGCTTCGTTTCTTAAGTCTACTTCTTCACGACGTTTTTTATCTGCTTCAGCATTTTCTTCTGCGTCTTTAACCATACGATCGATTTCATCATCTGATAATGAAGAACTTGATTGGATTGTAATATTTTGTTCTTTATTAGTACCTAAGTCTTTAGCAGTTACGTTAACAATACCGTTTTTATCGATATCGAAAGTCACTTCGATTTGAGGTACACCACGTGGTGCTGGTGGAATATCAGTTAATTGGAATCTACCAAGTGTTTTATTGTCTGACGCCATTGGACGTTCACCTTGTAATACGTGGATATCTACTGCTGGTTGATTATCAGCCGCTGTAGAATATACTTGTGATTTTGAAGTTGGGATTGTTGTATTACGTTCAATTAACGTATTCATACGACCACCCATAATTTCAATACCTAATGATAATGGCGTTACGTCTAATAATACTACGTCTTTAACATCGCCAGTGATTACGCCACCTTGAATTGCTGCACCCATTGCAACAACTTCGTCTGGGTTAACACCTTTATGTGGATCTTTACCAATTTCTTTTTTAACTGCATCTTGAACTGCTGGAATACGTGTTGAACCACCAACTAAGATTACTTCATCGATATCAGAATTTGATAATCCAGCATCTTTCATAGCTTGACGAGTTGGTTCCATTGTACGTTTAATTAATGAATCTGCTAATTCTTCAAATTTTGAACGAGTTAAGTTGATTTCTAAGTGTAATGGACCACTTTCTCCTGCAGAGATGAATGGTAATGAAATTTGTGTTTGAGATACGCCTGATAAGTCTTTTTTAGCTTTTTCTGCTGCATCTTTAAGACGTTGTAATGCCATTTTATCTTGTGATAAATCTACACCGTTTTCTTTTTTGAATTCAGAAACTAAGTAGTCGATAATAACTTGGTCAAAGTCATCCCCACCTAGTTTATTATCACCTGCTGTAGAAAGTACTTCGAATACACCGTCACCTAATTCTAGGATTGAAACGTCGAAAGTACCGCCACCTAAGTCAAATACTAATACTTTTTGATCTTGTTCAGTTTTATCTAAACCATATGCTAATGCTGCTGCAGTAGGTTCGTTAATGATACGTTCTACTTCTAATCCAGCAATTTTACCAGCATCTTTAGTTGCTTGACGTTCAGCATCATTGAAGTAAGCTGGAACTGTAATTACAGCTTTTTCAACTTTATCGCCTAAATAACTTTCAGCAGTATTTTTTAAGTTTTGTAAAATCATTGCTGAAATTTCTTGAGGTGTATATGATTTACCTTCAATATCTACTTTATAATCTGTACCCATATGACGTTTGATTGACTGTACAGTATTTGGGTTAGTGATTGCTTGTCTTTTAGCTACTTCACCAACTTGAGTTTCGCCATTTTTAAATGCAACTACTGATGGAGTAGTACGTGCACCCTCAGGGTTTTGAATTACTTTTGGTTCGTCTCCTTCTAATACTGATACACAAGAGTTTGTTGTTCCTAAGTCTATACCGATTACTTTACTCATAATAAAATTCCTCCATTTTGATTAATCATTTTGTTCAATGTTTTTTCGCCAATTTTTATTGGTTTACTTTAACCATTGATGGTCTTAATACTCTATCTTTTAATTTGTACCCTTTTTGTAATTCTTGTGTGATAACACCTGATTCATATTCAGGATTATCATCTTGAACTACAGCTTGATGTACATTTGGATCAAAAGATTGACCTTCAGATTCAATTTCTTCAAGACCATTATCTTTCAGAGCTCTTAATAGGCTTTCATGTACCATTTGAACACCTTTTTGAAGTGATTTAAATGAATCATTATCTCCTTCAATTTGAAGTGCGCGTTCAATATTATCAATTGTTGGTAATATGTCAGTTAAGACGCCTTGAGCTTGATAGGTTTTATTGATTTTGTTTTCATTTTGAATTCGACGTTTATAATTTTCGAATTCTGCATATAATCTTAAATATTTTTCTTCATTATCATTTGCTAATTGTTGCAAACGTTCAATTTCTTGATCTTTTGGATCTACATTTTCATCATCTTCATTTGAAGCATCCTTTTTTGTCGCTTCTTCATTTGTTTCAACATCTTGCGAATTATTAGATTCAGTGTTTTCTACTGAATTAGATGCTTCTTCAGAGTTGTTTTCTGTTGTTTCTTCTGTTTGTGATTCAGCATTTTGTTTCACTGATTCGTCTTTTTCTGTCATTTTGTGCCCTCCAATACAATTCTAATTACATTACCAAATTTGGTTGAGTAATTGAATCACATTTTGATAATGCATCGCAGTTGGTCCAATAACCGCAATTTGACCTTTGAGTTTCTCATCAAAGTGATACTGAGTTGTTACGATGGATATATCGCTTAAATTTTCATCTATCTCTTTACCAATTTTTACATTGATATGAGATGTAGATATATCATCTAATAGCTCTACAATTCGATTTGATTCGATATATTGCAGGATGGGTTGAATTGAAGATACATTTGATTCATTCAATGCATCAATCAGTTTAACCTTTCCACCCATGTAAATGCTATTACTTTGATTGGAAATGTGTAAATTCATCATTTTAATTAGTTGTTTAATAAAATGAGCTTCATTTTGATCTTGTGCAAATCTATCTATCTCTTCAATCTGACCTTTAACTAACTCATCATATTGTTGTGACAAGAAGTTTGATATTTTATTTAATTCATCATTGGTTAAAGGTAGTTCGGATGTTAGATGCACATTTTCAACATGACCTGATGAAAATACGATAACCATAATCACTAAATGTGTATTAGCACGAATCAAATGAATATTATTTATAATATCTTGATTATGATTAGGACGAACAACCAACGTTGCATATTGAGACATCATTGATAATTCATTTGCGAAGTAAGACAAAGCAGATGATGTATCATAATGATTCTCAACCATTAATTGATTTAAACGTTGAATTTTGTTTGAATTTTGATGAGATGTTTGTTCTAATAATTGATTAACATAATATCTAAAACCTAATTCAGATGGTGAACGTCCCGAGGAAGTATGGACTTTCTCAATGAAATTCATATCCTCAAGTTGTTTCATTTCGTTACGTATCGTCGCAGGACTTACATTTAAATTGTGACGATCGATCAGTGTTTTAGAACCAATGGGTTGTCCATAATCAACATAATCTTCAACAATTGCATTTAAAATGCTTAATTGTCTATCTGTTATCATGTTTTCACCTCATTAGCACTCTTTTCTCTCAAGTGCTAATTATAATTTATCAAATTGGTCAAAGTAAGTCAATGTTAAAGCTCTAGAATTTTAAATTTATTTTAACTATTTAATAAAAATGCTTCAAAAACCTCATTACCAATGACTTTTCCTCTTTCGGTTAGATAAATATAATCTTGAGTTTCTTCAATTAACTTTCTATTTTTTAACTCAATAATAGTTTGACCAAATATTCGGTCGATCGTTGTATTAAATTTTTCATTGAATTTATTTTTGTTAACACCGCAATTTAACCTTAATCCTAGAAACATTTCTTCTTCCATTTGTTCGTTTGTAGTTGGACGTGTCTCTGTTAATATGGGTTCTTCTTGATTAGCAATAGCTTTTATATAGTGATTGACAGGATTTACATTTGTATAACGTACGCCATTTGTATAACCACTCGCTCCTGCTCCGAAACCATAGTATTCTTCATTTAACCAATATACCTTATTATGCTCTGACTCATGACCTTCTATAGCAAAATTTGAAATTTCGTATTGATGGAATTTTGAGTCTTCAATTTTATGCATTAAAGTCTGATACATTTCTGCGCCTAAATCTTCATTAGGCAATTTTAAATGACCTTTTCTATACATGTTATAAAATTGAGTTTTGGGCTCTAGAATTAATCCATAACTTGAGATATGATCAATATCCATTTTCATAGCTAAATTCAAACTTTTTTCAAAATCCTCTAAGGTTTGTTGAGGTAAATGATACATTAAGTCCAAACTAATAGATTCGATCCCGGCATCTCTAGCATTTCTTACAGCATCATAGATATCTTCTGTTTTGTGTGTTCTTCCAAGAATTTCTAACAATTCAGGTTTAAATGTTTGTACTCCCATAGATACTCGATTCACACCAAATGCTTTAAGTAATTTTACTTTTTCGAATGTTAATTCATCAGGGTTCGCTTCAAAACTAAATTCACCTTCAATAGTGAAAATTCTATTAATTGCTGATAAGAATTTATTTAATTGGTCTATATTGAGAGCTGTTGGAGTACCTCCACCTACATACATTGTTTTTAATTTCGTATTAGCATTTTGGGTACGTCGTTCCATCTCTAAAATTAATGCATCTAAATATTCATCAACTGGTTGCTTATCGATAAAATACTTGTTGAAGTCACAGTAAGTACATATGCGAACGCAAAAAGGTATATGAATATATGCGCTTTGTATTGTCACTTTAACTCCTCCAAAATTATGGTTTAAAATTATAAAAAATTAGAGGCGGGATAGAATTAGTTTCAGAAACATCATTCTTTTCCCACCTCAGTTCAAATACTTAGCTTTTTATATCTAACACAAATTTAAATAAGTGTTTACAATTTCAAGATTATTCTTCGTCCATTTTTAGTACTGCAAGGAATGCATCTTGCGGAATTTCCACGTTACCAACAGCTTTCATTTTAGCTTTACCGGCTTTTTGTTTTTCTAATAATTTACGTTTACGGCTAATGTCTCCGCCGTAACATTTAGAAAGTACATTTTTACCCATGGATTTAATGTTTGTTCGTGCAACAATTTTTTGACCAATCGCTGCTTGTACTGGAACTTCAAATTGCTGTCTTGGAATTAATGTTTTTAGTTTTTCAACTAATGCTTTTCCTCTATCGTAAGCAAATTCTTTATGCACGATAAAGCTTAATGCATCAACTTTTTCACCATTAAGCAATATGTCCATTTTAACTAGGTCACTTTCTTTATTTTCAATGAATTCATAGTCAAACGAAGCATATCCTTTTGTATTGGATTTAAGTTGATCAAAGAAATCAAATACTACTTCAGATAATGGAATTTCATAAACAATGTTAACTCGAATGTCATCTAAATAATCCATATTAACGAATTGTCCACGCTTACGTTGACATAGTTCCATAACTGCACCAACATAATCATTCGGCACCATCATAGTTGCACGAACGTATGGTTCGTATATCTTTTCAATTCTATCACGTTCAGGCATTTGCGCAGGGTTATCAACTGTAACTTCTGAACCATCTTTTAAGATACATTGGTAAATTACAGATGGTGCTGTCGCAATCAATTCAATTCCAAATTCTCGTTCGATTCTTTCTTGAATGATTTCCATGTGTAACATACCTAAAAATCCAGTTCTATAGCCAAATCCAAGTGCTTGAGATGACTCAGGTTCGAATTCTAATGAAGCATCGTTTAATTGTAGTTTTTCAAGTGCTTCACGCAAATCATTATAATTTTTATTATCAATTGGGAAGAGTCCACAATAAACCATTGGATTCATTTTCTTATACCCTTGTAATGGTTGTTCAGCAGGTCGGTTTGCAAGTGTAATCGTATCACCAACACGCGAATCATCAACATTTTTAATACTAGCAATAATATAGCCAACATCACCAACAGTTAATTCGTCGACTGGTAATTGCTTAGGTGTATTAATTCCAACCTCAGTAACTTCGAATTCTTTACCGGTAGCCATCATTTTAATCTTGTCCCCTGCTTTGACTACCCCATCTATAACACGAATAGATGAAATTACACCTCTATAAGGATCATATTCAGAGTCAAAAATTAAAGCTTTCAATGGTGCATCTGGATCACCATCGGGTGCTGGTACAACCTCAACAATCTTTTCTAGAATTTCTTCTATACCGATATTAGATTTGGCACTAGCTAGAACGACATCGTCTTGATCTAAACCAATCACATCTTCTAACTCTTGTTTAACTCTATCAGGTTCAGCTGCTGGTAGGTCAATTTTATTAACTACAGGTAATAGTTCTAAATTATTATCTAAAGCTAAATAAACGTTAGCTAAAGTTTGTGCTTCTATACCTTGAGCGGCATCTACAACTAAAATAGCTCCTTCACATGCTGCTAATGAACGAGATACTTCATATGTAAAATCGACGTGCCCTGGTGTATCAATTAAGTGGAATGTGTATGTTTCTCCATCTTTAGCTTCGTATTTTAAACGTACAGCATTTAATTTAATTGTAATACCACGTTCTCTTTCTAAATCCATTGAATCTAACAATTGATCTTGCATATCTCTTGTTTCAACTGATTTTGTATTTTCAAGGATTCTATCTGCTAGAGTAGATTTACCGTGGTCTATATGAGCAATAATGGAGAAATTTCTAATTTTCTCTCTTCTATTAAAACGTTCTTGCTTATCCATTGTATCCTTCTCACTTTCATATTAGTAACCCGTATTTGTATATCTTTGATATGATAACGTTTTTAAATTGCAATTGCAAACTTCTAATTAAACGTTTAAATAAATCAATTACTTTGATAAACTAATACTTATATTGGTTTAAGTATTATTAATGCATACTTTATTATAAAGTGTTACGAACTTAATTCCAATACTATAATGTGATATTCATTCATTAAGATACGCATTAAATAAATGATTGCACAAAGCTAGTACATTTGATAAAATATTTCTTGTTGTAATCAAATATAATTAAATTTGATAAGTTAGTTCACTTTTAGGAGGTGACAGTAATGCCAAACATTAAATCTGCAGTTAAACGTGTTAAAACAACTCAAACAGCTGAAGAGCGTAATATTTCTAAGAAAAATACTATGCGTACAGCAGTTAAACGTGCGAAATCAGCTATTGAGACAAATGCCGATAACAAAAATGAATTAGTAAGCTTTGCAATTAAGCAATTAGATAAAGCTGCTCAAAGCAACTTAATCCACTCAAACAAAGCTGACCGCGTAAAATCACAATTGATGAGCGCTAACAAATAATAATCAATAAAAGCTAGTTCACCTATTTGGTTGAACTAGCTTTTATTTGTGTATAGGTATTTAAACTCATAGTTATAATGATAAAATAAACAATTCTAATATAAGGTGTTTATCCATATATGAAGATTTCAATTTATAATCGGTTTCAGCACAAGAATTAATGATATTCAATAAGTCTTCCAATTGATAATGACGGACCTGACCTAATGCCAATTTAACCCTATAAGGATGAACATTGACTGTTTTAGCAATTTGTTGCCCGCTATAGCCTTTTTGATTTAAAATCTTGCATTGATAATACAACCTATAATTACTTGTAATAAGAGCAAGTAATTTAATTGGTTCTTCCTTCATATTTATTAAATCTTTAACTAATTGAATCGCTTTGTTTTTTTGACGCTTTTGAATATATTCAGTTAATAAAAACACATTTTGTTCCAAACTTCGATTAATAATTTGATGAACATCATCTTTATTGATTGTAGGTCTATCACCTAAAAATAACATGAGTTTATCTAGTTCTTGAGAAACAATATTAAAATTAACTCCTGTTAATTCTATAAACAAATTAAGTGCATCTTGTTTAATATCTTTATAATTCTCATTCAGTTTAGACTGTATCCATTTTTTTATTTCTTCTTCAGACATTTGCTCTACTTTTTTAAGTTGACCATTTTTTTTAAGTGCTTTAGTTAGTTTCTTTCGCTCATCTAATTTATTTTGGTAAACTTCAAATATTATAAGGTTATCACCATCATATTTCTCTAGGAATTCTATTAATTGGTCAGTATTTTGATTTAATTCCTTAGTTACTTTTTCTCCAGTAAATACGTATGCATTCTTAACTAAAATAGCCTTTTTGTCTGAAAAAAACGGCATAGTCAAAGTTTCTTCAATGATTGGTGTAATTTCTGTTTCGTATAAATTAAACTTTATAAAATTAAAGTCGTCTTTCTCTGTCTGTAAGTATTTATTGATCATTTCAGAACTTTTTTTCTCTACTAGGTCTGGCACTTCTCCATATACCGTAATGATATTATCAGACATATATTACACCCTTTCAAATTAGTTCACATTATAAAATTATATCATGATACAAGCATCAATCACTAGTCATTTAATTAGTTTGATTCGTAGTAATATTTAAATCTGAATTTAGCTTAACGGTTATCTCTCCATTTATTTGAGTATCATATACTTTACTACCATTTTCGTATAGTCTTTGAATCACTTCTTGATTAGGTAATTGATATTTATTACCTCTACCGCTCGATATGAGACTGATTTCTGGCTTGATCAACTCAATTAAATTCGAAGAACTACTCGTTTTACTACCATGGTGTGCTACTTTTAAAATATCAATTTTAGGTAATTGATAACGTTGTAGAAGTAACGTTTCGTTTTGAATAGTCATATCACCTGTTAACAATATATTTTTATGTTTATATGATAAAAGGATAACAATGGACTGCTCATTTTTATCATCACTATCTTTTATATATGTATCCAAAAATCGAAGTGTTGTATCTTTTAAATTTAGTGTATGTAATCGATTAGCGTCTAATACATTTATATGATTGGTATTACTGATTTTCTCTATATTATATAATTCTGATCTAGAAAAACTATCTTTAAATAAAATGATGTTCTTAATATTAATATGAGATGCTAAATAGGGTAATTCCCCCATATGGTCGAGATGAGGATGAGAAATAATAAGATAATCTATTTTAGAAATACCTTTTGATTTTAAACTCGGAATTGTTTTGTACTTCGAAATATTAAAGTTAGGTTGCTTATGATTTTCCGATCGTTTCCCTCCAGTATCAATCATAATATTTTGTTTACTATCAGTTTGAAATAATATACTGTCTCCTTGTCCGACATCTAACATAGTTAATTGCCCTTCAGTACTACTAGAGTAATATATGATAAGAAAAATACCCATACATATAATAAGCGTAGCTTTAATAAAATGCTTTTTAACAAATAAAAACAAAGATAGAAATGTGAATATCATAATAAAAATTAAGCTAATTGTACTAAGGTCTGGTACAAAAATTCTTAGATACTTTAACTTTAAAAATATAGATACTAAACAATCATGTAATTTAAAAATAACGCTAATAATAGCATTTAAAATACTTAAATGAATAGTAAAATGAGAAAGAATATAAAACAGAATAGCTAATGGAAATATAAAGAAACTATAAAAAGGTACAAAAACTAAATTAGAAATTAAACCAATCCATTGTATTTGATTAAAATGATAGATGCTAATGAGTAAGGCACCAAGTTGTGCAATAAATGTAACTTCAATTATTAGTTTTAATCCGGATAATTGTTTTAATAAAGGTGAGGATATCACTAGAAATAGTGAAATGAGGAATGAAAATTGAAAACCAATATCATAGACTATTTGTGGATTAATAAAAAACATTAAAATAAAAACGATAGACAACAATTCAAGTGGATTTATTTTTAAAGATTTAGGAAGTAAAAGTAAAATGATAGCAGCTAAAATAGCTCTAACCGCACTAGGGGCAAAATCGGTATATAAAGCATAAAGAGGTAAAAGTATAAGAAGTACTGACTTAATGATAATAATGGGCGTATTGAATCTAACAAATATCTGATATATCAAATATATTATTGCAGCTACATGTGAACCACTTACTGCAAGTAAATGATAAATACCTATTTCTTTTACATCTTCTATAAAAATTGGATTTAATACACTAGTATCTCCGGATATTAAGGCTAATATTCGATCATAATAAATATTATGAGACTTTTGCATTTGATTATGAATATAACTTTGATAATTAGTTATAAAAGAAAGAGTCTTGTTGGATTGACAACTGCTTAAATCGACTTGGCTAATAAATATAAATGGTTGAGAAGTATTGTTTAAAGAGAATTCACCTTTTATCAAACAGGTTTGATTTTCGATATTTATGGGTTTATTTATATCTTTGGTTTTATATATATACTTATATTTGTTTCCCTTCCAGCTAAGAATCCCCCTATATGACACCAATTTTTTATTCCACTTAATAATAGACACATTATCGATTATGATTCTATTTTTATATAGATATTGTTCTTCTTGATACTTTTTATCATTAGAAGTGTTTAATGTGACCAAACTTATTAAAATGAAGATAAATACGGCTAAAACATATCTTTTCAATAATTTCTTACGCATTAGTATAAATAAAAGACAACATAATATAAAAGTAGAGAATACACGGTTAGAAAACCATAGAATCCCTACTAAAAAAGATAATGCAATATAAAACAATGACTTAGCCTTGTGTTAAATATTGAGCTACATATTCAGGTGAGAAAGGTATTTTTTTGTACTCTATACCAGACTGATCTAATAACTGCATAGCATATTCATGATTATGATAATCTTCTGCATAGTATATAGTTTTAATACCAGCTTGAATAATAGATTTAGTGCAATTCAAACAAGGGAAATGTGTAACATAAATTGTTGCACCTTCTGTAGAAACACCTTGTTTTGCACATTGTAACAATGCATTCATTTCAGCATGAATAGTGCGAATACAATGTCCATCCTCAATTAAACACCCTTCATCTATACAATGAACTTCACCAGCAACTGAACCATTGTAACCACCAGCGATAATACGATTATCTTTCACAATCGTGGCACCTACTGATAATCTTTGACAAGTTGATCTTAATGCTAACAAGTGGCTTTGTGCCATAAAGTATTCTTCCCATTTGATTCTCTCCATGATGTTCTGTGCCTCCATCGTACATAATTAAAATAATAATTATAGCTTAATCATTTTAAAACGATATTGCAAATGCAATTATGATTAAACAGTAAAATATTCTTTGAGTTTTTCGAATGTTTTTGGACCAAAACCTTTGATGTTTTTCAAGTCATCTATACTATTAAATGATCCTTTTTGATTTTTAAATTCAATGATTTCTTTTGCTTTAGATGGGCCAATACCTGGTACTTTCATTAATTGTTCTTCTGTGGCTGAATTTAAATTAATAGGTGTCTTAGCTCCATCTCCACTTGTCTGTTGAGTTTGACTTTGCACTTGTTTAGCAATTGTTTCCCCTTTTTCAGGTACGTATATTAACTTTTGATCTATAAGTTTTTCTGAAAAATTGAGTTGCTTAGTATCGGCATTTTTTAATAATTGAGCTTTATTCAAAATATCAATCATTCTATCCGAACTATTCATTTTATATACATTAGGATGCCTCACTGCACCTTTAATATCTACATATATAACTTGATTATCTTTCTTTCCTTCCTCTTTATTAGTCGATTTTGCCATATTTGATTTTTTTTAAATTTTGCTTGTCTTTATCGACATAACTGTGAGTTGTAGATTCTATATAAGCTGATTTATCGTCCGATTGATTTGAATTCATAATATAAAGTAACAACAAAAATATTATCAGTGCACCAATAATAATATACATTTTGTTGTTGCCTATGTAAGTTTTAAATTGATTTAATTTAGATAACAAAAAATCACCCTTTCATACTAACTAACGCATGCCAGAGTGATTTTACTTTATTTAAATTTATTTTTGGGCTATAAAAAATAAGCGATCTGCTTGTTCATTATCAGAATTCATATCAAAATCGGTAAATGTTTTAATAATTTTGAAACCACATTGGTCCAATAATTTTAAATAAACCGATTTTTCAAATGTTCTTTGGTAGTGTTCTTCATCAAATCGTTGATATAAACCGTTCTCATGTTCAATAAAGAAGGACATTTGATGATATACGCTTAAAGGTTCTTCACCTCTAATTGCATCCCAACCTAAATACAAATCATCAGTTTCATCGATATAACTTTGATTATTAAATAGCGTGTTCATTTTTTCTACAGTATGAACATCAAAGATTAATAATCCTCCCTCTTTTAAATGGGAATAGACATGTATAAATGTGTTTTCTACATCTTCAAAAGTAGGCAAATAGTTTAATGAGTCGCAAAATATAGTTATGATATCAAATTGATGATCTAACTCAAAGCGTGTCATATCGCCTTCTAACCAATTTATTTGATTAGACTTTTGAGAAGCAATTGCCAACATATCAGAACTAATATCCATACCGTGAATGTTACCTAATTCATTTAGCATGCATGTAAGTGTACCCGTCCCACATCCAATATCAAGTATATCGGGATGATTGTGTGCATAATATTGAACTATATCGAACCATAAATGGTAAGGTTGATCTCGAGTAAGCTGATCATATACCAAGCTCATTTCTTCATATTGAGACATAATTAGTGAACAACCTGTCCATATGATTCAATTGGTGCATCTTGATATAATTTCTCGATATTATAATAAGGTCTTTCGTCTTTATGGAAAATATGAACAACCACATTGGCTAAGTCAATAAGTATCCATCTTGCATCTTGATAGCCTTCCATACGTTTCACATCAATATCTTGTTCATGAACTGCTTCTTTTACAGCCCTAGCAATGGATTGTACTTGACGTTCATTATTTCCGTGACAAACTACAAAGTAATCTGTCATATCACTAATTCCTTGCATATTAAGAGAAATAATATCTTCTGCTTTTTTGTTTTCTGCTGCATCTACAGCAATATTTAACAATTTGTCTGAGTTCATTTAATCATCCTTTATTCTTTCATCACTATAATTATAATAATTTAAACAAGCAATCGTAGCGCCATAAACCGTAATATCTTTTTGAATTAAAAACAACACTGTACGCTTAGAAATTTCATAAATTGTTTTATCTAAGCTACCTTGATTGTATGCCATATCTCTTATTTCTTCAACTCCTGGGGTCTTTCTACCAGGTTCTATATAGTCGGCTATAAACACTAATTTCTCAGTTTTAGTCATTTGTTGACGACCAGTTGTATGATATTTGATTGCTAAAAGAACTTCTTCATCTTTAACATCAAAATCATTTTCCATTATTGCAGAACAAACAGGTCCGTGTAGTATTTCGCCACCATAGCTTAATAAATCAGATTCTAATTCATATTGTCTAACCACTTGATACATTGTACTTAAATCATCGTATTTACAGTAGTCATGTAAGACACCAGCTAACTCAGCCTTATCTTTATCTCCATCATAAATCTCTGCTAATTTTACTGCTGTCTCTGCTACTCTTAATGAATGTTTATATCGTTTTTCAGGTAATTTTGCTTTTACTAATTCTTTAGCATTTTCAATTTTCATATAATCCTTCCTCTCGAATATAATGTTCAACACTTTGAGGAACTAATATTTGAATAGATTGTTTAGCTTTAATACGTTCTCGTATCATAGAGGAACTAATATCCATACGTGGAATTGTAATAGATATCATATTATCCTCAACCTGTTGTACTTCTTTTTCTCTATTAACAACAATAAAGGTAATCAATTGTTTTAATTCGTCGATGTTATACCACCGATCCAATTGATTATATTGGTCGGTTCCTATTATGAAATAAAAATCTGAATTGGGTTGTGAATGTATTAGAGATAAAAGCGTGTCATACGTATAACTTTGTCCTTTTCTTTCTATCTCTTCATAGCTAATTTTACCAAATCCTAGTGTATCAATGGCTAATTCAATCATTTTAATTCGTTGGGGTGCGTCCAAGAAATCTTTGTGATCTTTTAAAGGTGCCATATAACTAGGTAAAAAATAAAATTCATCCGGTTGAATTTTATGAAATACTTCACTTGCTACCATCATATGTGCAGTGTGAATCGGGTTGAATTGTCCACCATACAGAATTACTTTTTTGGGCATTATGGTAAAGTGATTTCTTTATTTTCTTGGGATTCTCTATACAAGACAATCATAGACCCGATTACTTGAACAATTTCACAATTAGTAGCTTCACTTAATGTAGTTGCAAGTTCATTTTTATCATCAAAATTATTTTGTAAAACATGGATTTTAATTAGCTCACGTTTTTCTAGTGTTTCATCAATTTGATTTACCATATTTTCATTAATACCACCTTTACCAATTTGGAAAGTGGGATCAGTATTGTGTGCTAAACTACGTAAATATCTTTTTTGTTTTCCTGTTAACATTATTTAACTCCTTTTAGTTTGTTTAAAACTGATTTTTTCATTGTCTTTATATCTGCTTGTAATCCAGTCCAAATTTTAAAACTTTCAGCTCCTTGATATACAAACATATCTAAACCATTATATATTGGGTTACCTTTGTTCTCTGCTGCTATTAAAATAGGCGTTTTATATGGTATATATACAATATCACTTACTAATGTCTCTGGGTTTAAGTATTTTAAATCAATAGGTATATCTTGATTATCATCCATACCTGCAGGTGTAGTATTGATGATAATATCAAATTCATCTAAATGTGATTCCGCTTGTTCGAGTGAAATTTGATTGACCTCTAAATCCCATGTCTCAAAGCGTTTCATCGTACGGTTAGCAACGGTTAATTTGGTATTAACAAACTTAATGAGTTCATTCGCTATTCCCTTACTAGCACCGCCAGCACCTAATATTAAAATATAAGCATTTTCTAAATCATTATATACTTGTTTTAAGCCTGTAACATAACCTATCCCGTCTGTATTATAACCTATCCATTTTCCGTCACGAATTAATACAGTATTAACTGCACCAACAGAAGATGACTGCGCATCAATTTCATCTAAATAAGGTATAATTCTTTCTTTATGTGGAATAGTGATATTGAAACCATCTAAATGTTTTTCTTCAATAATCTCTCTGATATGTTTAAAATTTTCAATTGGAACATTAACAGCTTCATAAGTAAATTTTAAATCTAACGACTCAAAATTTTTGTTATGCATTAGTGGTGATAAGGAATGTGAAATTGGATCTCCAATTACTGCAAATTTCACGTTTATCCCTCCTATAAAATTGAATTTCTTAAGATGACATCTACATTTTTAGGGACTCTAACAATCACTTTTGCACCAGCATCAATCGTTATAAAGCCTAAACCAGAAATCATTACATCTCTTTTCTCTTTACCAGTTTCTAAACGAACTGCTTTCATTTCACTCATATTAAATTGGCTAGGATCATGAGGGGGTGTTAATAAATCGCCAATATGATTCTTCCATAATTCATTTGCTTTTTCAGTTTTTGTTCGGTGTATGTTTAGCTCATTAGAGAAGAAGCATATTAAAGGTCTTTTACCGCCTGAAACATAATCAATTCGCGCTAAACCACCAAAAAACAGTGTTTGGCCTTCATTTAATTGATATACACGTTGTTTTATTTCTTTTTTAGGCATAATTAATTTTAATTCTTTTTCAGTTACAAAATGAGTCATTTGGTGAGATTGTATTATTCCTGGCGTATCAAACATAAAGGACTTTTCATCTAATGGTATATCAATCATATCCAAAGTTGTACCTGGGAATCTTGATGTTGTAACAACATCTTTTTCACCTACACTTAATTCGATAAGTTTATTAATTAATGTTGATTTGCCTACATTAGTCGTACCGACAATATAAACATCCTCTTGGTCACGATACTTATTGATTGAATATAATAAGTCTTCGATGCCTTGCCCTTTTTCGGCAGAAATAAGTACAACATCTTCGGCTTCAAGTCCATATTTTTTAGCGGCACGTTTCAACCATTCTTTTACGCGACGATGATTAATTTGTTTTGGAAGTAAATCCATTTTATTAGCGACTAAGATAATTTTTTTATTACCTACAATTCGCTTAATCGCATTGATAAATGAACCTTCAAAATCAAAAACGTCTACAACATTTACTACAATACCCTTTTTATCAGATAAACCTGTTAGTAAATTAAGGAAATCATCGCTGTCCATGCCCACATCTTGAACTTCATTATAGTTTTTTAGACGAAAACATCTTTTACAAATAACATCTTCTCTAAATAAATTGTGTTCTGGAACATAACCAGGAGCATTCTTATCCTCTGATTGCAAAGGTGCTCCACAACCTATACATTTTAATTCTTCACTCAATCAATTTTCCTCCCACTTGATATAACCTTTTTTTTTAAAGTGATTTAATAATCTTCTTTCAATGAGTCGATTAAATTTAGTGATAAATCCATCTGTTCTTTTAACAGGTACTACCATAATTGTATATAAACCATTACGATTACCACCAAAAACGTCGGTTAACATTTGATCGCCAATGACAACTGTTTCATTAGGTTTTATATTCATTTGACTAATTGCTTTTTTAAATGCTTTTCCCATCGGTTTTCTGGCTTTACAAATAAAATCCACATTTAAATCTTTTGAAAATTCGCCTACACGTTGTTCATTATTATTTGAAACGATTGTAATTTGAATCCCTTTTTCTCTTGCTTCTTTGAACCATTGCTTTATTTGTTCAGTAGGTGCCACAACATCCCAACCTACTAACGTGTTATCTAAATCTGTAATAATACCTTTTACACCTGTGTCTGCTAATTTATCTATATTTATTTCGAATACTGATTTAACATATGCATTAGGCATAAAATAATTTTTAATAATACCCATTAATCTGTCACCTTTACTCATTTATTATAATTTTTTTACTAATAATTCTACCATTTCACTTGAAGAAACTGCAGCCTTACCTAAAAATTCCTCAAACGTCATATCCGCTTCACCATTTGCTAAATCAGATACTGCTCTTGTGATTATAAAAGGAACTTTAAATTGATAACATACTTGTGCAATTGCTGTTGCTTCCATTTCAACTGCCATAGCGTCTGTAAATCGTGATTTTATTAATTTACGTTGTTCTGCACTACCTATAAAACTGTCGCCACTCACTATCAAACCTGTTTTAGCATTTAAATGTTGTTGTTGAACCACTTCAACAGTTTCACTTAATAATTGTTCATTAGCTTCATATTTTTCAGGCATTTGCGGAATTTGTCCTAATGCATATCCAAATGCAGTAGCGTCAGCATCATGATACGTCACATCATTGCTGATCAATACATCACCAATTTCTAGACTTTCATCTAATGCACCGGCAGAACCAGTGTTGATAATGTATTTAGGATTAAATTTTTCGATGAGTAGTGTTGTTGAAATTGCAGCATTGACTTTACCTATACCACTTTGAGTAATGACAACTTCTTTATGATTAAGTTCACCTGTATAAAATTTAACATGTGCAACTGTAATTTCACTTAAATTCACTAATTTATCTTTTAAAATGGCAACTTCTTCTTCCATTGCACCAATAATACCAATCATTATTGTCCCACCTTACTTATATTATACTAGCATTTGTTATTCTATCACATTTTCATAATTTCAACGATACTACTCGCATTAAAAACGCTACCTATATATTACAAAAATAAAGCGCTAATACTATGAGGAGACATGACAAAGTAATTCATCGCTCGAACTGAGACAAAACAGTTCTCCGAAAATAGGATTGTTTAATAGGTTAACTATACCAAGTCAAAGTTTTAACATTTGACTTTTTAATCATCTATAATCCTATTTACTTTTATCAGGACCTCATTGTATTAACGCCCATTAATTATTTAGTTATTAAACAAAAACTATTATTTAACCTTTCCATAAACTTGCTAAATCTTGTAATGAAAAGATACCAGTTAAAATTGTAACGATAACAGCTACAATACCGAATACTAACATCCATGTAGGGTGTTTATAATCGCCAACAATCGATTTCTTTCTACTTGCAATTAAAATGACAGATAGTGTAATTGGTAAAATCCAACCGTTAATCACACCTGCGATTATAAGTAAACTTACAGGTTTACCAATGAATAAGAAAATGATTGTTGAAATAACTATAAATGTAATAACAATTAAATTATTCTTGTTGAAAAGTGATTTGTGCATTGTTTTTAAGAACGTAGCACTAGTATAAGCTGAACCGATTACTGAAGACATTGCTGCTGCAAAAATAACAACACCAAATATATTTTTCCCAATAGGTCCTATAGCATGTTCAAACACTGACGCTGGTGGGTTTTCAGAACTAAGAGTAACACCAGTTACAACAACACCTAATACTGCTAGGAATAATAATGTACGCATCACACCCGTAGTTAAAATACCTGCAATAGCTGAATGGTTAACAAATGGTAAAAATTCTTTACCTTTGATACCAGAGTCCAAAATTCTGTGTGCTCCAGCAAATGTAATATAACCACCTACTGTTCCACCCACTAATGTAATTATAGGTAAAATTAATTTGATTGGATGTTCAGGTGCGAAAGTATGTACCAAGGCATCTCCATATGGTGGATTAGATACAACCATGACATATGCTACGATTAATATCATAACGACACCTAAAATCATAGATACGACATCCATAATTTTTTGACCACTTTTACTAACAAAAATCAAAATTGAAAAGATAGCAGTAATCGCTGCACCCCATTTTACATCTATACCAAACATAGCGTTTAGTCCTAGACCTGCACCGGCGATATTACCAATATTAAAGGCTAATCCACCGAATGCAATTAAAACAGAGATAACTGTTCCAAGACCAGGAACAATTTTATTGGATACCTCTTGTCCTCTTAAGCCAGTAACAACAAGAACTCGCCAGATATTAATTTGTGCACCTATATCTATTAATATAGAAATTAAAATCGCAAACGCGAAACTAGCATAAAATTGTGCTGTAAATACTGCCGTTTGAGTTAAAAAGGCAGGTCCAATAGCTGACGTTGCCATTAAGAAAACTGATCCTAGCAATAATCTTTTATGATTTCTAGTGAATGTTGCTTTCCCATTATTGTTTGATGATAATTTTTCTCCCATATTAGAACCCCCTATAAGGACTGAATATCAATGCCTTCTTTCGTTAATTTTTCCCTAATTTTAGTTACAAATTCTAAAGCATGCGCACCATCGCCGTGAACGCATATCGTATCTGCTTGAAGTGTGATTTCTTTATTATTTTTAGATATAACTTTATTTTCTGTTACCATTTTAACGACTTGATTTAATGCTTCGTCAGAGTCAGATATCACAGCATCAGGTTCTTTACGACTAACAAGTTGGCCGTCATCTTCATAACGACGGTCTGCAAAAACCTCAGATGCAGTTTTTAAGCCTAATTTTTTAGCCTCTGATATGAGTAATGTATTAGCCAAACCAACAAATACCAACGTTTTATCAAAGTCATACACTGCTTGTGCAATCGCACTTGCAATTGACTTATCTTTAGCACCCATTTGGTACAATGCACCATGTGGTTTTACATGATTCATTTTCACATCATGAATCTGACAAAAGCCATTTAGCGCCCCTAGTTGATAAACTACAATGTTATATACTTCTTCAGGTGACATATCTAATTTACGACGACCAAAGCCTTGTAAATCAGGTAAACCTGGATGTGCTCCAATGCCAATGTTATGTCTTTTTGCTAATTGAATCGTTTCATTCATCACATTGGCATCTCCAGCATGGAATCCACACGCGATATTGGCTGAAGTGATTAGTGGAAGTATGTCTTTATCTCCACCAAAAGAATAGTTACCAAATGCTTCTCCTAAGTCACAATTTAAGTCTATTTGCATTATAAAGTCACCCCTTTAATAATTTGATGTTTTTCTAGGAATTTTATATCTACATTCCTAGCATCACCATCTGCATATGCAGGATAATTGAGTACTGCATATAAGAAATCAGCAGTCGTTGTAAAGCCGTCAATGACCATTTCATCTAACGTCACTTTTAATTTTTGGATTGCACTACTTCTATCCGCACCTTTAACAATTACTTTGGCTACTAATGAATCATAGTAAGGAGAAACCTTGTAACCTGGATAAAGCAGAGAGTCTACTCTGACGTTAAAACCTTGTGGTAAATGCAAAGCATTAACTTTACCCGGTGTAGGTTGGAATTGTTTTTCCGGATTTTCAGCATTTATTCTAGCTTCAATGACGTGACCGTTAAATCTGATATCTTCTTGTTTAAACGGTAACTCATCATGTTGTAATAAATAAAGTTGTGCGACTAATAAATCTCTATCCGCACGCATTTCAGTTACTGTATGTTCTACTTGAATTCTCGCATTCATTTCAATGAAATAATGTGCATCTTCAGTAACTAAGAATTCAATTGTTCCTGCACTTCTATATTTTGATGCTTTTGCTACTTTAACCGCATCTTCACAAATTCGTTCTCGTCTTTCTTCTGTAAGTGCAGCACATGGAGATTCTTCTATTAATTTTTGATTTTTTCTTTGTACTGAGCAGTCACGTTCACCTAAATGCACAAAGTTATCTTTACCATCACCAATAATTTGTACTTCAACATGTTTAGCAACTGGTATAAATGCTTCGACATATACACGATTATCGTTGAAATATTTTTCCCCTTCACTTTTGGCTTCTTTGAATGCCTTAGCTAATTGTTCACGTTCTTTAACAATTCGTATACCTTTACCACCACCGCCACTAGCAGCTTTTAAAACAACAGGATAACCAATATCTTTAGCAAGTTCTTCAATTTCTTCTACTGATTTTACTTCGTCAGTAGATCCAGGTATCACTGGTACGCCAGCGCCATCTACTGTTTGTCTAGCGGTTATCTTATCTCCCATCATTTCCATAGTAGTTTTATTGGGTCCTATAAAATGAATATTATTATCTTCAACTGCTTCAGCAAATGAAGTTGATTCTGATAAAAAGCCATAACCTGGGTGTATTGCATTTGCACCACTTACCTCAGCGGCTCCAATTATTCTTGGAATATTTAAATAGCTATCAAGAGGGTTTGCTTCACCAATACATATAGCTTGATCTGCTAACCCTACATGAAGACTATCTTCATCTCCTTTAGCATAAATTGCTACGGTTTCGATACCCATTTCTCTACAGGCACGAATAATCCTTACAGCAATTTCCCCTCTGTTTGCAATTAAACATCGATACATCATGTAAGCCTCCTTACTTCAAAGTCACTAATATTTGGTCATATTCAACATTTGTACCATGTTCTACAGCAATATTAGCCACTTCTCCAGCAATATCACTCGTCACTTCATTCATTACTTTCATGGCCTCTATAAAACCTATCACGTCACCTTTTTCAATTTTGTCTCCAACTTTAATTTGTGGTTCAGTTAATTCTTTACTATCTTGTAAAAAGAATGTTCCGACCATAGGTGATTTAATAGCATTTTCTTCAGTTTGAATATCTGTACTTTGTGTATCTTGTTGAGCATTTTGATTTGAATTACTGCTTGGGCCTTGTGAAACGGAAGGCGCTTGAGATATAACTTGACTTTCTGTGAAATCTAACTCTATTTCATTTTCAAAATCCTTATATTTAAATTTTTTAACATCATTTGCTTTTACTAATTTAATAATCTCTTCTATTTTTTTGGTATTCATTTGTTAAAATTCTCCTTTCATCAGATTCGCTAATTTTCTAGATGTTCTTCTCATACTTTTCATGTCGTATAGCGGCTGACTATTTATTTTCATTAATTCTTCTTTAAACTGTTTATTAAATTGATTTGTTTCATTTATAGCCTCTTCTACTGATATCCATTTAAAGCGAATCGACTCACCTGGTTGAAATTGAACTAATAGATTTAACCCTAATTGTGTAACTGTAGCAATTTTTGTATAACCACCAACAGTCTGTTTATCATTAAGTAAAATGATAGGATTACCATCATTAGGCACTTGAATACTACCTAATGCTACAGGCTCAGAAATAATATCGGCACTTTCTTCAGGTGCAATATTTTCTCCTTTAAGACGGAAACCCATACGATCTGACATCTCTGAAATTACATATTCATTTTCAGTTAATTTTGATTTTGCTTCCTCAGAAAATGATGCAATTTGTGGTCCTTCAATGATGTGTATTACATTATCTTTATTTGCAAGATTAATTTGAGAAGCACGTCCAATATTTTTCTTATAAGAAGGGTGCTCAATTGTTTGAATAACATCGTCTTTCTTTAAAGATCGTCCTTTGTATCCACCCATCTTACTTCTTGTGTGTGTCGAATAACTGTCAGCAATTAGTGGTATATCAAGTGGTTGTCCAAACGTAATATACCCTCTAGCACCTGTGATCGCATTACCAATCTCTAATATATCACCTGGTTTCACACCATATATAATCTGAGATTCGATTGCGTCACCATTGAGCGTTGCATTGAAGCGACCACCTGCTATTGTAAATGAATTCTCTTGTAAAAACTGTATCGTTGGACCAATAATTGTAAACTCCAATGCTGGGCCATTATTGCCAATGAGATGAGATGCAATTTGATAATGATGCTGATCAAGTGCACCTGCTTCTGAAAACCCAACGTTCATATAACCTTTACGACCAATATCTTGAACAGTAGTAAATAAACCTGGTTTCAAAATTTTAATACTCATTTTCGTACGTCACCCACTTATCTATTTCAAAATGTTCATCATTAATATCTGATACAATTTGGTCGTATTCACTTTGTGTAATGGCCTTAAATTGAATATAATCGCCAGCCTCATAAATCGTCATTGGATCTCTATTTAAATCAAAAACTTTTAATGGTGTACGTCCAATAATTTGCCAACCTCCCGGTGAATCTAGTGGATATAACCCCGTTTGGTTATTTGCAATACCTACTGAACCAGCGTCAATCTTAACTCTTGGTTCAGAACGACGTGGTGTATGAATGCGCTTATCTAATCCACCTAAATATGGGAACCCTGGCATAAAGCCTAGCATATAGATCAAATAAGCTTGTTGTGTGTGTATATCTATCACTTCTTCATTTGTCAAATTATTATAAGACGCAACCTCATCTAAATCTGGACCAAATTCTCCACCATATACAACGGGTACGGTAATAATCTTGCGTTGATTCTGATTATTTAGATTTGTGTCCGAAATTTGACTAAGTTCTAAATTTTCAATCAATTTAGTGCCATCGATACTCATATTATCGAATGTAATTAAAATAGCTCTGTAAGATGGGACAATATCAATAATATCCTTGTGCTTTTGATTCTGAATATATTGTACTGTCTTATTTACTTTTTCATATGTATTTTCACTAATTTCATTTTCGAAATAAATCATTAGTGATTGTTCATTAATCAATCTTGTTTCCAACTTACCAATTCCTCCCCTTTATATAGGACTTAGTTGTTGTACCATTCTATTGTATCATTTTCATTGTATATATGTTTAATAAGTAATTCGAATTATTGTTAATAACCAATTTGTCCCTATAAACAAAAAATTGCTCATTTCAACAATAAAACTAATTATACAAAATTTTCTATATTCTATTTAATCATAATCTTTTGTTTTTGTCGCTATTAATTATGTCATTTTCTATTGCTCAAACTAAAATCGAAGTATAGATTAAGTATTTTTCCACATAAAAAAGCAAGCATTGTAAAATAACAATGCTTGCAATGTTTATAGCTATTTTAATTATTTAATATCAACAATTTTAACGTTCATTTCTCCACCATTTGGTAATGGTACGCGGACTTCATCATCTAATGATTTACCGATTAATGCTGATGCCATTGGAGATTCATTTGAAATTTTACCTTTGAAAGCATCTGCTTCGGCAGAACCCACAATCTGGTAACTTTCTTCTTCATCACCTGGTAATTCAACAAAAGTCACAGTTTTACCAATTTGAACAGTATTATTGTCGCCAGTATCTTCGATGATTAAAGCATTTCTAATCATATGTTCAATACGTTGAATATCTTGTTCAATAAAACCTTGTTCATCTTTTGCTGCATCATATTCGGAGTTCTCAGATAAGTCACCAAATGAACGTGCAACTTTAATTTTTTCTACTACTTCTGGTCTTTTAACCGTTTTTAATTCTTCTAATTCTTGTTCTAGCTTTTCAAATCCTTCTTGTGTCATTGGATACTGTTTTTGATTTTCCATTATGTCATCTTCCTTTACTTTTAATACTATTGTTTACTAACTAAAGATTGAATCTTAGTAGTCATGATATCAATGGCTACCTTGTTACTGCCACCTTCTGGAATAATGATGTCAGCATGTTTCTTAGTTGGTTCAATAAATTGTTCGTGCATAGGGCGCACCACATTTAAGTATTGATTGATAACTGAATCCATAGATCGTCCACGCTCATGAGTGTCTCTTTTTAGGCGACGTAATATTCTTAAATCTGCATCCGTATCGACATATATTTTAACATCCATCATATCACGTAACGTCTTGTTTTCTAAAGCGAAGATACCTTCTACGATGATAACATCTTTAGGTTCAAATGCAATTGTTTGTTCGCTTCTAGTATGACTTGCATAATCATAAGTTGGTACTTCAACAGCTTTACCATTTCTTAAATCTTTAAGATTTTGAATTAACAAATCGTTATCAAATGCAAATGGATGATCATAGTTTGTCTCCAAACGCTCTTCAAAAGTTAAATGTGATTGGTCTTTATAATAATAGTCTTGCGCTAATAATGCAATACTATGACCTTCTAGATTTTTCATAATTTCATTTGTGACAGTTGTTTTACCAGAACCAGAGCCTCCAGCAATCCCTATAATCGTCGTTTGTGTCATTACCCGATTTCCTTTCTCATCATGTTGTTCGCAAAGATTGGACGATCGACTTTAATTTGTACAATTTGCAATGGATGACGTGCAGCATCAAGTTGATTGCCTTCTTCATCATAAATTGTATCTACAATTTGTTTAAAGCTTTCTATTTCAGGCCCAAAGAATTCAATTTCTTGTCCTGGTTTAAAGTTATTTCTTTGTTGGATAGTAGCGATTTGCGTTGCTTCATCGTAGTCTAATACTAAGCCACAAAAATCATATGGTGATTTTTTAGATTGTTGTTCTCCAAACATTTGCTCTTCATAACCTGGTGTACCTTCAAAAAAGGCAGGTGCTGTATCTCTATTAGCACATTTATCTAATTCGATTAACCATTCTGGATTAATTGTGAAATGTTCTGGGTCTTCAGCATAAGCATCAATGACTTTACGATAAACAGAGACAACAGTTGCTATATAATGAATTGATTTCATTCGTCCTTCTATTTTTAATGAATCGACACCTAAATCCATCATTTGTGGAATAGATTCGATTAATTTTAAATCTTTAGGACTCATTGCAAATGGAACTACTTCACCATCTTCATAAAATAGATCTAATTCTCCATCATCGTCTACTTGTAATAAATCATAGTCCCAACGGCAACTTTGACAACAACCACCTCTGTTAGAATCACGTGCAGTCATATGATTACTTAATGTACATCTTCCTGAATACGCAATACACATCGCTCCATGAATAAAGGCTTCAATTTCAATATCAACTTTCTCTTTCATCTCTTTCATTTCCATCGCACCAGTCTCACGTGCTAAAACAACTCGGTCAAGACCTTCTTCTTTCCAAAATTCAACTGCTTTGTAATTAGATAATGATTGTTGAGTAGATAAGTGTATTTCTAACTTTGGCGCTACTTTTTTGCATGTTTCAATAATTAGTGGATCAGCAACAATTATCCCTGTAGCTCCTGTAGCTTCAAGGTTCATTAAATAGTCATCTAAGCCTTCCATATTATCATCATGTGCAATAATATTCGTTGTAACATATATTTTTGCGCCATATCGATTTGCAAATTCTACGCCTTCAGCGATTTCATCCATAGTAAAATTATCAGCATTTGATCTTAAGCCATATTCTTGTCCGCCTAAAAATACTGCATCTGCACCGTAATGTACTGCAATTTTTAATTTTTCTAAGTTACCAGCTGGAGCAAGTAATTCTGGCATCTTCATTTTAGTTTTTGAAGCACCTTTAATGTCTTCTAATGTTTTCATGATTCAGCCTCCTAATATACTGTATGCTTAAATAAGAAACCTTCATCAAATGGACGATGTTCTGGTTGAATCTCTTCGATTGGGTCTACAAGCATAAATTTTTCATCTTCATATGTCTCAGGGTCTTCATTATAAAGATCAATTGCTTCACGATATTGTTGTGTGACAACGTTTATATATTCTTCAGTTTGTAAAATACCATCTATTTTAAATGCATCAATGCCTGCTTCAAAAAATGGTTCTAATTCCTCTATAAGGCATATATCATTTGGAGACATAATATGCGTGCCATTGTAATCTTCAAATACCGGGTATTTATTTTCACGTTCTTCATCATATAGTAATAAATCATTTTGATTATCACTACGTTGAATTTTCATTTGTCTGTCTTGGAATGTGTAATAATTACCTAATAACATTCTTTTTGATTGGAACATGCAAGTCATACCGTGCACTTGGACTTCGATTTCAACGTCGGCATGCGCTTTTATATTGAGAATTTCTTCAAGACTTAATTCTCTTGCTAAGACGGCTCTAGTTGCTCCCTTTTTCCCCCAATAATTACATTGGAAATAATTAGTGACTAATGTCTCAGCATCCCAATGTAATGGAATTGGATTGGACTGTTGTTTTACATACATCACAACTGCTGGATCACCAAAAATAATTCTATCCACCCGTATTTCATGTAAAAATTGAATATAATCTTCTAATGCAGCTAAATGATAATTATGGAATAAACCATTAACTGCGGCGTACACTTTTTTATTATTGTTGTGTGCTATTGTTACAGCTTTTGTCATATCTTCACGATTAAATTCTCCTGGAAGTCGTAAACCAAATTTTTGTTCACCAATAACAAATGCATCCGCACCTATGTCTATTAGTGTTTCCATATGTGTTAGTGACTTAGGAGTAACTAGTAATTCTGGCATAGTCATTCTCCTTTTATTGAAATTGCTAATCCATCATCCATATTTAAAAAGTTTGTTGTATAGCCATCTTGTTGCATTAACCACTCATTAAATTGTTGAACTTTTTTTACCATTTGTCGTACGTTTCTTGATCTTACAATATCTATGTCTGAAACAAAGCCATGGTAAAGTACATTATCAGTAATGACAATGCCACCTTCTCTAAGTAAGGGAGTGTATAACTCAAAAAATTTCTTTGATTGTGCTTTTGCTGCATCGATAAATAACATATCGAATGTTTGATCTTTAATTTTATCGAATTGCTCTAAAGCATCTCCCTCAATAAGACGTATTCGATGAGAATAATGATTATTTGAAATATTTGATTTAGCTTGATGTATCATTTCTGAATTTCTTTCGATTGTAGTTACTTGAATATCGTCCGATACTGAAGCGAATTGCATGGCGCTATATCCAATTGCTGTACCAATTTCAAGAATACGAGTTGTATGATTTATACGAATGATTTGTTTAATCATTTCTAATGTATTTCGATCGACGATAGGTACTTGATGATTAACTGCATATTCTCTTAAGGCTTCTATATGATTGTCATTAATTTTATGCAGATTAAGAATATATGAATGATTTGTATTCATTATAAAACGACTTCCTTTGTGTAAAATAACTACAAATTTATAAGGCAATAAAAATAAATCAGCCTATGTATTGATTTAAAGTATAAATCAATGAATTTGACTGATTACAACAACGCACAAATATATAACCGTTGTATATTAAAACGATGCATATAATATTTAACTCTAAATATTTTACCATAATTTCAGCGTGATTATAAGTATAAATCTTAATGGTACGACTCAAAGTTAAAATTTTAGAATAAGTTTATTAATGATAAAAACGCCTTATGCTTTGACATGTTGATGTCTTCACATAAGGCGTATTTTAACTTTATTATTCTAGTACTTATTCATCAATTTCAGTATTAACTACTTCTTCAATCATGTCCCATTCTTCGTCTGTTTCGATTGGAACTAATTTACCACCATCACCTGATTCATCAGGTTCATTAATCATTGGTACTAGTTCAATCATATCATCTTCATCTGTTTGTGCACCTTCTTCGGCTAACACAACATATTCTTTTTTAAATTCAGGGTGATAGAATTCTAACATTTTACGATAAAGTACTTCATTTCCTTCTTCATCATATAATGTTAAAAGTTCCTCTTCATTATTAATATTTAATTCTGTATCGTGATTATGTTCAGTCATTTTATTTCTCCTTTATGAAATAGAATCTAAATAGCCTTGTAATATAAATACTGCGGCCATTTTATCTATTACTTTTTTTCTTTTTTGCCTTGAAACATCTGCTTCAAGTAATGACTTTTCAGCAGCCATTGTACTTAATCGCTCGTCCCACATAATAATTTCTATAGATGGTAACGCTTCTTGTAGTTTCTCTTTGTATTGTAACGAAGCTTCTCCACGAAATCCAATAGAATTGTTCATGTTTTTAGGTAATCCGATAACTACTGTACCAACGCCATGTTTCTTAATGATGTCTACGAGTTGATCGATACCTAATTCATTATTATTTTCATCGATACGGAGTGTGTCTAAACCTTGAGCAGTCCAACCCATTAAATCACTAATCGCTATACCTACAGTTTTGCTACCTACGTCTAATCCGAGTATTTTATGTTTTAACATATATAGTTATTCTTTAGACTCAGATAAATAATTTGAAACAAGTTCTTCCATAATCACATCTCTGTCAATGTGACGTATTTGATTTCTAGCTTCATTTTGACGTGGAATATAGGCCGGATCGCCTGATAGTAGATATCCTACGATTTGATTGACGGCATTATAGCCTCTTTCTTCTAAAGTTCGGTGGACATTTTCTAATACTGATTTGACATCTTCTTCTGGAATATCTTCATATTTGAATTTCATTGTTTTATCAAAGTTTTCCATATCGTCACTCCTTCAATTCATAAATTGATTCTATTTTATTCTACACGAAGTTATGATTAAATTATATATTTTTAATGTAATCTTTAATAAAGCGTAATGATTCTGTGATGTTCTCTGGTTGTGTTCCGCCACCTTGTGCCATATCTGGACGGCCACCACCTTTACCACCTACAATTGGTGCCATATTTTTAATAATGTCACCAGCTTTAATTTTGTCAGTTTGGTCTTTCGGCACAGTAGCAATGATAGATACTTTACCATCTACGTTACTTGCAAGAATAATCACAGTATCTTGTAATTTAGACTTAAAGTCATCCATTGTTGAGCGAATTGCCTTAGCATTTGGCACATCTACTTCTGTTGCTAATACTTTTAACCCATTAATTGTTTCAACTTGTTCTTCAATATTGCCCATTTTAAGTGATGTAATTTCTTTATCTCTTTGCTCTAATTGTTTAATTAATGATTTTTCTTCATCTTGAATTTGTGTGATCTTATCTACAACTTGATCATCAGTTTTGACTTTAACTAAATCTTTAACTAAGTTAAATTGTTCTTGAATATGTTCTAGGTATAAGAATGCTGCTTTACCAGTTAAGGCTTCTATACGTCTTACTCCAGCACCAGTACCAGATTCACTTACTATTTTGAATAATCCTATTTCCGCTGTATTCTCTACGTGAATACCACCACATAATTCAATAGAAAATGGAGCCATATTTACTACTCTTACAACATCGCCGTATTTTTCACCGAATAAAGCCATCGCACCCATTGCTTTTGCTTCATCAATATTCATTTCTTGAATTCGAACGTCAATACCTCTCCAAATCTCTTCATTAACACGTCTTTCAACTTGGTTGATTTCATCTTGAGTCATTTGACCAAAATGTGAGAAGTCAAATCTCAAACGATTAGGTTCGACTAATGAGCCTGCTTGATTAACATGATCGCCTAAAACTTCTTTTAATGCTGCATGTAATAAATGTGTCGCGCTATGATTTTTTTGAATAGAACGACGCTCGTCTTTATTGACACTAGCATCTACTTCAGCTCCTTTAGTAACTTGTCCAAATTGTATTGTACCTTTGTGCAAGTTTTGACCATTTGGTGCTTTAGTTACCTCAGTTACAGCAATTTCAAAATGATCATTGCTTACGGTACCTTTATCAGCAACTTGTCCACCACTTACTGCATAAAATGGTGTATCTTTTAGCATAAAGTAAATCGTTTCTCCAGTATCCGCTTTATCAACTTCTTCACCATTTTGAATTAAATGAATCAATTCTGTTTGATAATCTGTTGTATTATAACCAACAAAATGACTTTCAGTAGTAATGTTCTTTAATACTTCACTTTGAACTTGCATTGATTGTGAATTTTGACGTGCTTGACGTGCTCTATCTCGTTGTTGTTGCATCTCCGCTTCAAAAGTTGTCATATCAACTGTTAAACCTTCTTGAGTTGCTAATTCTTCAGTAAGTTCGATTGGGAAACCATAAGTATCATAAAGTTTAAACGCATCTTTACCATTGATTTCTTGATTTCCTTCTTTAGCTTGACTAATGAAGCCATTTAAAATTGCTAAACCTTCTTCAAGTGTTTCATGGAATCTTTCCTCTTCAGATTTGATTACACGTTTAATGAATTCACTTTTCTCTTTCACATTTGGATAATATGGTTCCATAATTTCAGCAACAATATCAACTAATTTATACATAAATGGTTCATTAATTCCCAATGTTTGACTGAAACGAACAGCTCTTCTTAATAATCGACGTAATACATATCCGCGTCCTTCATTTGCAGGTAATGCGCCATCCGCTATCGCAAATGAAATTGTTCTAATGTGATCAGCAATAACTTTAAACGCTACATCTTGATCAATATTTTGCAGATATGTTTTACCAGAAACTTGTTCAACCTCATTAATAATTGGCATAAATAAATCTGTTTCATAGTTAGTACGTACATTTTGTGAGATAGACGTCATACGTTCTAATCCCATGCCAGTATCAATATTTTTATTAGGTAATGGTGTATATGAGTGGTCTTTATTATGATTAAATTCACTGAATACTAAATTCCAAACTTCTAAGTAACGTTCATTCTCACCGCCAGGATACATTTCTTCCTCTGGATCATCTTTACCGAAGTCTGCACCACGATCATAGAATATTTCAGTATTGGGTCCTGAAGGTCCTTCACCGATATCCCAGAAGTTACCTTCTATTCTTATAATACGACTTTCTTCTAAGCCAATTTTCTCATTCCAAATTTTATATGCTTCTACATCTTCTGGATGAATCGTTACATATAACTTTTCTGGTTCCATACCCATCCATTTTTCACTAGTTAAGAATTCCCATGCAAATTCTATCGCTTCGTTTTTAAAATAGTCACCAATTGAGAAATTACCTAACATTTCAAAGAAAGTATGGTGTCTTGCTGTAAAACCAACATTTTCGATATCATTTGTACGAATCGCTTTTTGTGAGTTAACAATTCTTGGTTTTTTTGGTGTTTCTCTACCATCAAAATATTTTTTTAACGTAGCAACACCTGAGTTTATCCATAGTAAACTATCATCATCGATAGGTACTAATGGTGCTGATGGTTCAACCATATGCCCTTTTTCAACGAAGAAATCTAAATACTTTTGTCTAATTTCACTTGCTTTTAAATTTTTCATCCACTTACACTCCCTGAATTTAATTTATGAGCTAATAGCAAATAATGTATAACTGTTTCTATTGTTTAAATGTAAACAAAAAACGCTCATCCTCAAAAAGGGACGAACGTTGTCGCGGTACCACCCTAGTTATAAGATGTTGGGTTAGTATCAATACTGCATTTATAGAAAATAGCAATTTGATAATCCAGAATAAAGGATTATATTATGCTAACCGTTTCTTATCACTTTAGTCTCATGATTAAATTGACACAAAGTAGCGTTCAACAATTTTAATTGTACTTTTCACCAACCAGTACATCTCTTAATATTAAAAATTGTCTACTCATCTTTATGCGAACTTAAGTTTATTTTAATTTTATTGGTTTCAATTGTCAACGTTTAGCAAAGTCATATGGGGACATTTCTCCCATATTTATCATAGGATCAATTTGATAAATTGTGTCTTCAGATAATTCAATACTCATTGATGTATCGGATGTAGTTTGATCTTTTACATTACTTTGCTTATCCTCAAAGTTTACAACTTGAATATCTTGATGTTGGTCTTGAAGATTTGCATTCTCATGGTCTTCTATTTTACTTTCTTTAAAGTATTGGCTCAGTATATCGTATAATTGTGTTAATCTTTTCTGTCCATTTGTATTTAAACCAATATCAAATGCCTGTGGATCACCTAATAGAACTAAAGATTGTTTCGCACGTGTTAATCCTGTATATAATATTGGACGCTGCAACATTCTAAAATATTGTTTAACTATAGGCATAATCACAATCGGAAACTCTGAACCTTGTGATTTATGAATAGAAGTACAATATGCATGTGTTAATTCGAGTAAATCTTGGCGCGTAAATGTTATTTCATTTCCTTCAAAATCAACGACTAAGACATCTTTATTTAAAGCATTTTCCTTAGCCCAAAATATACCGACAATCACACCAATATCGCCGTTAAATATATTATCATTCGGACGGTTAACTAATTGTAATACTTTATCGCCTTTTCTAAATACGACATCACCAAACTCAATTTCTCTAGTATCTTTTTCTTTTGGATTTAAGATGGTTTGTAATATTTGGTTTAATCGTTTAATACCTGCATTCCCTTTATACATTGGGGCAAGCACTTGGATATCGCTCATATCATAGCCTTTATTAACAGCACTATTAACTACTTTCTCGACAACTGTTGGAATTTGATCTGTACCACAATTGATAAAACTTCGATCATGAAATCGTTGTGTAATATCAATAGGTTGTCCCAGTTTCATTCGATGAGCTAGTTCAATAATACTAGATCCATCTTGTTGGCGATAAACTTCTGTTAAATTGACTCTTGGTATGGTTTTAGAATCAATTAAATCTTTAAACACCTGACCAGGGCCTACAGAAGGTAATTGATCTTCATCACCCACTAGAATAATTTGAGCATCTAAAGGTACGGCACTCAGAAATTGGTGAAATAGCCAAGTATCTACCATAGACATCTCATCAATAATGATGAGACGTGCATTAATTTCATTATCCAGTATATCTTCTGGTTGTGTGTCTTGATTCCAACCAATCAATCGATGTATCGTCATAGCCTCTAATCCAGTTGACTCTTGTAATCTTTTCGATGCACGACCGGTTGGTGCTGCTAAAACTACAGGATAATCGTCTTCCTGATAATCATCATAATCTAAAGAAATTCCATGAACTTCTGCATACAATTCAACAATCCCTTTGATCACAGTAGTTTTACCTGTACCAGGACCACCTGTCAATAACATTACTTTAGAATTGATAGCTGTCTGTAAAGCTTCCTTTTGTGATTCTGCATAGCTTACTTCATTGCTCGTTTCTATTTCACCAATATGAATTTGTAAATCAGATTGTTCTATCTCTTTCAACTTGCTAGTATGCGTTTTGATTCGGTATAAATTTTGAACACTTTTCAATTCTGAATAATATAAACTTGGTATAGATACTTTTTCATTATCAACTATGATTCTTTTCTCTTCATTTAGCTCTAATAACATTCGATGAATGTGTTCTTGTTTTATTTGATTATCATCATGATTACTATTTTGCGTTAAGACGTTGTATGTTGCTTCAATGATTTGATCATGAGGCATATATGTATGACCTTGTTTAATACATTCTTCTTCTAATGTAAATAACAAACCTGCCTTTATTCGTTCAGGTGCATCAAATTGAATACCTATTTTTTGTGCTAGTTGGTCTGCTTTACTAAAGCCAATTCCCTTGATGTCATACACAAGTTGGTAAGGGTTTTTATCTAGAACATTTAATGTTTCTGCACCATAATATTGATAAATTGAACTTGCTAATTTAGGGCCGAAACCTAAATCATGTAATCGAATCATTACTTTCTCTGATTCTTGATTAGAAGCGATTTGTTCAGCAATTTGTTTTTGTTTCTTCTTAGGTAAACTTGGAACTTTTTCAAGCACACTTGCATCATTCAAAATATCGTTTATTGCATTTTCTCCTAAAGTATTCACTATATTTTGCGCAGTTTTTTTACCGATACCTTTGAATAAATCACTGGATAAATAACTGATGATCGCATCTTTAGTCTGTGGTAATTCTTTTTCAAATGTTTCTGCTTTTAGTTGTTTCCCATAACGAGGATGTTCTACTGTTTGACCCTTAAACGTATAAACGTCCCCTTCGACAACATTGGGAAGAAACCCTACTACTGTTGGCATCGTATCAAATGATTCATTAGTCTCAATTGTATCCACTTTTAAAACAGTATAAAAATTATCACTATTTTGAAATAAAATAGTTTCGACAGTACCTTTAATCATTGAATAATCAAATAGTGTAGGGTCAGTCATTGTATTACTCCTCTTCTTTAATTGCTGTAAACGTTTTTAATGCGTGTTGACTCAATAAGTGACCAGAATCAATCTTAATCGCTTGGTTGAAATATTCGATTGCTTCATCTACGTCCTCATTTTTCATATATGTAGCAAGTCCTAAGTTATATATTGCGTCAACATGATTTGAATCGATTGATAGTACTTTTTTTAATTGTTTAATAGCTTGATCAAACATTTCTAATTGACATAATACCAACCCATATTGAAACTGTACTTCTGTATCTTGTTGGTGATCTTTTTCTGCTGCAGTCATTAAAAATGGTAATGCTTCTTTATGCGCATTTAATTGGTTAAAAGACATTCCTATCATGTAATTGCAATCAACTGGTTCTATATTGTACTTCATGGCTTGTTGATATAATTTAATCGCTTCTTTAAATCGATCTTGATTATAATAGACATTTCCTAAATTATAATAAATGGCGCCATTTTCAGGGTCAATTGTTATCGCTTTTTGGAAAAAGCGTTCAGATTTTTCAATTTCGACTGCATCTGCTAATACTATTCCAGCATTAATATAATTTTCTGTGACTGTTGGGTCTTCTTCAATATTATCAAATAAAGCCTTTAACGCTTCTTCTAACTGACCCTCTTTGATAAATTGATATATCGTTTTTTGATCAATCATATTTAATGAGACAACTCCTTATATCATCGTTAAATAACTATTGGTTCTTTCTTAGTTAAAACTGATAATTACCGTTCAAAATTAGTTTAAATATATTTTATCATGATATGTATGAATTTTTAAAAGTATACTAAGTAACGTACATACTATTTGTATATATAATTAAAAAAATTGCCGTTAATCCTAAAACCACGTCCATGAATTAACGGCAAAACTTTATACTACATAGCTTAATTGACCAGAATTTTTATAAACGTCATCAATAGTTGCGCCTCCAAGACATACCTCATCATTATAAAACACAACTGCTTGACCAGGTGTAATCGCTCTAACTGGTTCATCAAATGTGACTCTGATTGCTTCATTATTCTCTCTTTGAACAAAAACTTTAGTATCTTTTTGGCGATATCTAAATTTAGCAGTACAATAAAAGCCTTTCTCTAAATCAACATCTTGTTCATTTACAAATGATACATCTGAGGCAATTAAATAGTCACTATATAATGCGTCATGATGGAATCCTTGTTCAACATATAACACATTATCTTCTAAATTTTTACCTACTACAAACCATGGATCTCCATCTCCACCAATACCTAAACCATGTCTTTGGCCGATTGTGTAATACATTAAGCCACTATGCACACCCATTTTTTTACCATCAAGTGTGACCATATCACCTGATTGTGCTGGGAGATATTGTGATAAAAACGTCTTAAAGTTTCTTTCTCCAATAAAGCAAATACCTGTTGAATCTTTTTTCTTAGCTGTAGCTAGATCCTGTTCTTCAGCAATTTGACGAACACGTTTTTTGTCAATATCACCAATTGGGAACATGACTTTAGAAAGTTGCTGTTGTGAAAGTTGATTTAAAAAATACGTTTGGTCTTTATTGTTATCAATGCCTCTCAACATTTCAACATGACCGTCTTCATGTCTTCTGATACGTGCATAATGTCCTGTTGCTACGTAATCAGCACCTAATTTTAAAGCATGTTCTAAAAATGCTTTAAATTTAATTTCTTTATTACACATGACGTCTGGATTTGGTGTACGACCTTTTTTATATTCGTCTAGAAAGTAAGTAAATACCTTATCCCAATATTCTTGTTCGAAGTTAACTGCGTAATATGGAATACCAATTTGGTTACAAACAGCTATAACATCATTATAATCTTCTGTAGCTGTACAAACGCCGTTTTCATCAGTATCATCCCAATTTTTCATAAAAATGCCAATCACATCATAGCCTTGCTCTTTTAATAGATGGGCTGTTACTGAACTATCGACACCACCTGACATACCTACGACTACACGCGTATCTTGATTTGTCACGACTATTCCTCCTTAAATTTATGATATATTTTATGAATTTCTGCAACTATATATTTAACTTCTTGTTCTGTAGTCATTTCATTAAAACTAAATCTCACTGAATGTTTAGCTCTTTCTTCATCTTCATACATAGCTGCTAACACATGTGAAGGTGTCGTTGATCCCGCTGTACAAGCAGAACCAGAAGATACATAGATTTGACTTAAATCGAGCAGTGTTAACATTGTTTCCACATCAATAAATGGAAAATATAAATTAATGATATGACCTGTTGTATCGACCATTGAACCATTAAGCTCAAATGGAATAGCACGTTCTTGCAAACTCACTAAAAATAATTCTTTTAAATTCATTAAATGTATATTATTTTCATCCCTATGTTGTTGAGCTAATTCAATCGCCTTAGCAAAGCCAACAATCTGGGCTAAGTTTTCTGTTCCTGCACGACGTTTTGTTTCTTGTTCACCACCAAGTTGAGTAAATTGGATTGGTGTATTTTCTCTTACCAGTAAGGCACCAACGCCCTTAGGACCGCCAAATTTATGACCAGTGACGCTCATTGTGTCAAATTTAAAATCATCAAAATCTATATCTAAATGACCAATGGCTTGCACTGCATCAACATGGAATAATGCATTCGTTGAGGTAACAATATCTTCAATATCATACATTTGTTGAACCGTTCCGACCTCATTGTTCACAAACATGATAGAAACAAGAATCGTTTTATCTGTAATAACTTCTTCTAATTGATCTAAATCAATAGCACCCGTATCATCTACATCTAGGTATGTTACATCATAACCTTCACGTTCTAATTGCTCAAACACATGCAATACAGAATGATGTTCTATTTTAGTAGTGATTAAATGATTTCCAATATGTTCATTAGCTTTAACTAAACCTTTTATCGCTGTATTGTTAGATTCAGTAGCACCACTAGTAAAGATGACTTCTGATGGTTTAGCTCCTAAACATTTAGCCACAGTTCTACGAGATTCATCTAAATATTTACGTGCGTCTCTTCCAATTGAATGTATTGAAGATGGGTTACCATAATGTGATTGGTATATATCCATCATCACCTCTACAACTTCAGATTTAACTGGTGTTGTTGCAGCATAATCTGCATAAACTTCCATGTTTGACACTCCTCACAAAATTATCAATGTTCCTATAATAGCACCTAGAAACGTATTTTTCTACCTATCTGTTTGACAAATATAGTTAGTATAATTTTAACATTTTATTGCTATAGTTGATAATATGTATTAGTCTAAATCTTGAATTATATACTTAACTAGCATTTTGTCATAAATTGAATAGTAGTTTTGTTATGTGTAATGAGCAATTTAATATTTTATTGTAGTAATCATTGTTATACTTCATATACTATTTTTACTATGGAGGAAATTTTGCTATGAATAAACTTAAAGTATCAGCATTAAATTTAGTACCTATTAGAGAAGGACAAGATGATAGCGACGCTTTAAATGACATGATTGATTTAGCACAACATTTAGAACAAGTAGGTTATGAAAGATATTGGATTGCCGAGCACCATAATGCACCTAATTTAGTAAGTTCTGCGACTGCATTATTAGTTCAACATACTCTAGAACATACAAAAACGATTAAAGTTGGTTCTGGTGGAATAATGTTGCCAAATCACGCCCCTCTTATAGTAGCAGAACAATTTGGTACAATGGCTACTTTATTTCCTAATCGAGTAGATTTAGGTTTAGGAAGAGCACCAGGTACAGATATGATGACTGCAAGTGCATTGCGTAGAGACCAACATAATGGTGTTTATCAATTTCCAGATGAAGTAGATCAATTACAACAATATTTTGGACCTGCAAATCAACAAAGTTATGTACGTGCCTATCCAGCTGTGAATAAACAAGTTCCGTTATATATATTAGGTTCTTCAACTGATTCGGCACATGTGGCTGCTAGAAGAGGTTTACCATATGTTTTTGCTGGACATTTTGCACCACAACAAATGAAAGAAGCCATACAAATATATAAAGAGTTATTTGAACCTTCAGAGGTATTAAGTGAACCTTATGTTATTATAGGCTTAAATGTTATCGTTGCAGACACTGATGAAGAAGCAGAATATTTAGCTAGTTCAATGGCTCAAGTAATGGTAAGTATTACAAGAGGCAAAATGCAACCAGTACAACCACCAACAGATAAATTAGATCAAGTGTTAACGCCTAGGGAATTGGAGATGGCGAAGCAACGAATCAACTCATCAATGATTGGTTCTGAAAGTACAGTTAAACAAAAAATTAAAGATTTTATTGATTATTATGGAGATATCGATGAAATCATGGGTGTAAGCTATATTTTTGATCAACAAAAGCAACATGAGTCATATCAAAAATTCAAACATATTATCGATACACTATAATTTATTTAATTCAATTATACTGAAACGTGATATTGGCGTTTCAGTATTTTTAATATATAAAAAAAAGAGGTAGCGCTATTGCACTACCCCTTTACTTATAAGAAAACGATTATTTATCGTCTTTATCTTCTTTTTTATCTTTGTCGCCTTTACCAGTATCAGTATACTCGTTAATTGTATCTTTAGCTTTGTTTACTTGCTCATTATCACTGTTTTTGAATTTTTCTGCTGCGTCTTTTGCTTTATCCATGAATCCCATAAATATAAGCTCCTTTCAGATTTAAAACTAATTTGTATTTGTTAAAACTTTAATTTTAACTTTATTACATCAATCACTTTATGAATAAGATTAATTCAACAATTGTTATGATGTATATTCTATTCATACCACTTGGTCAAGGAACTAAACATATGTATCAAATAAAATTTAGAAACTTTGTACTAAAAGCAATTTAGAATTTACGTATCGCACGTATCAAACGCTTGATTGTAGGATTTGAGTAGGTAAACTAATCAATCTATTAAATTAAAAAAATATGGAAATTAATCCATACTTTTTCATAAATTTATAATCCTTTTGTATAAAACCTCTATAAAGGGGCCGCCCAACTTGCATGGTCCGTAAAAGTTGGGGAACCAATTTTTCAATGTTGGGTCCCTTGCCCTTCCTACATTGTTTGTAGGTTTTCTTTTCGAAAACCTCTATGAAGGGGCCGCCCAACTTGCATGGTCCGTAAAAATTGGGGAACCAATTTTTCAATGTTGGGGCCCTTGCCCAACTTGCATTGCTTGTTGAAATTGGATTCCCAATTTCTCTTTGCTGGGTCCCTATATATAAAACATGTATCCGTCTAGGTTTTGGTCTGTTTCTTTGTATTCTGCTAGGTATTGTAGTGTTGTGTTGTCGAGTACGTCTCTGACTGCATCTCTCATTCTTAACCATAATTGTTTTTGAGCAGGTGGTTCTGACTCGATACTTTCTACGAAGGTAATGGGTCCTTCTAATAATCTGATAATATCACCAGCTGTAATTTCTTCAGCAGGTAATCTTAATTGGTACCCACCTTTTGCGCCTCGAACGCTTCGAATTAATCCAGCATTTCTTAAGGGTCCAACAAGTTGTTCTAAATATAAATCACTTAAATTATTTTCTTCAGCTATTGTTTTTAATGATACGCAACCCTGGCCTTCTCTTTTAGCAAGAGAAATCATTAAAGTTAAGCCATATCTCCCTTTTGTTGATATTTTCATTGTATAACCTCACTTAATTCGAATTATATATTCCCATTCTATCATTTTTTACGTTAAGATAATATAAGAAAGGTGTGACAAATGTGAATACTGAACCTTTAGCGTCTAGGATGAGACCAATAAATATAGATGAAATCATTTCACAACAACATTTGGTTGGTCCAAAAGGTATTATTAGAAGAATGGTAGAAACTAAAAGACTTTCTTCTATGATATTTTATGGGCCACCTGGTATAGGTAAAACAAGTATTGCTAAAGCCATTGCAGGTAGTACTCAATATAAATTTAGACAACTCAATGCTGTAACGAATACAAAAAAAGATATGCAAATGGTAGTCGATGAAGCAAAAATGTCTGGACAAGTGATTTTGTTATTAGATGAAATTCACCGATTAGATAAAGCGAAACAAGACTTTTTATTGCCCCATTTAGAAAATGGAAAAATTGTCTTAATTGGTGCAACAACTTCTAATCCTTATCATGCAATTAACCCAGCTATTCGGTCAAGAGCTCAAATTTTTGAATTGTTTCCTTTGGATAATGACGATATTAGATTAGCACTTAATCGTGCTTTAGAAGACGAAGATCGAGGTCTTAATGCATATTCACCTAAAGTTGATGATGATGCTATGACTTATTTCTCAACTCAGAGTCAAGGTGATGTTAGAAGTGCTTTAAATGCTTTAGAACTTGCAGTTTTAAGTGCATCTGAAGAAGATGGGCAACGTCACATTACATTGCAAGATGCTAAAGATTGCTTGCAAAAAGGGGCATTCGTTAGTGATAAAGATGGAGATATGCATTATGATGTCATGAGTGCTTTTCAAAAGTCTATTCGAGGCAGTGATGTCAATGCAGCACTGCATTATCTAGCCAGATTGATAGAAGCTGGTGATTTACCAACAATAGTCAGACGATTACTCGTAATTAGTTATGAGGATGTAGGTTTAGCTTCACCAAATGCAGGACAACGTACTTTAGCTGCAATTCAATCTGCTGAAAGATTAGGTTTTCCTGAAGCACGAATTCCATTAAGCCAAGCAGTTATTGAATTATGCTTATCACCTAAATCGAATTCAGGCATTTCAGCTATTGATAAAGCATTAAGTGACATAAGACAAGGCAAAGTAGGACAAATACCGGACTATTTAAAAGATGGCCACTATGCTGGTGCTAAAGAATTAGGCCGTGCTATTGGTTATAAATATCCACACAATTATGACAATGGTCATGTAGTTCAACAATATTTACCTGATATACTTAAAAATCGAATATATTATGAACCTAAAACGACATCTAAAAGTGAACAACAATTTAAAACCATTTATGAGAATCTATTGAATAAGTCTAAATAAATTAAAAGATAGCTTGCCTATATGTAGCAATTACATTATAGACAAGCTATCTTTTTTTTAAAACTTAATTATTGGCCTTTATCTTTAATACGACGAATCGGAATGTCTTTTAGAATATCATTGATGACATAACTTGAACAAATTAATCCAACTACACTTGGTACATATGCATTGGAAGATGGTGGCATTTGTCCTTTTCTATTAATAGCATTTTTGTCGCCTACTGTTTCTTTTACATCTTCTCTAATTACAATTGGACTTTCATCTGAAAATACAACTTTAACCCCTTTTCGAATACCTACACGTTTTAATCTATTACGAATGACCTTAGCCATTGGATCAGTATGCGTTTTTGAGATATCAGCAATTTGGAATCGAGTAGGATCTATTTTATTAGCTGCCCCCATACTGGAAATCATATCGATACCACGTTCTAAGCATTCTTTCATTAAATGTACTTTATAAATAATGGTATCACTCGCATCGATAAAATAATCAATATCATAGTTATTAAATATCTCTTCGTATGTCTCTTCAGTATAAAACATATGTAATGGCGTTACTTTACAGTCTGGATTAATTTGTTTTATTCTTTCTTCCATTAACGTCACTTTACTTTGTCCGATAGTAGAAGTTAAGGCATGGATTTGACGGTTAACATTTGTAATATCAACATCGTCTTTATCTATTAAAATGATATGACCTATATTCGTTCTAGCTAATGCTTCAGCAGCAAAAGATCCAACGCCACCGACACCTAACACAGCTACAGTTTTATTTTTTAATAAATCAAGTCCCTCTTGTCCGATTGCTAACTCATTTCTAGAAAATTGATGTTTCATTTTAATCTCCTTTAACTAAACAATCCAAATCAATATGTATTTTAAGTATTATTTTAATTTAAAAATAAAAATACGCAAGACCTAAGTCTTGCGTACCGATAGAGTCCGTAGATGCCGTAGTTATAAATAGCTTGATCATTCGGCCTGCTATATACAGGTGGGTGCCCTGTTTCATGTTTTGCAAGTCCTCCTATTGAGGCGTGTGCGCTGCATGAAAACCTATTGGGCTCCCTGATCAAAGAGTGTTAGGCCCAAATAAAAAGCAAACATACGAACATCACAGATGACTATCTTATGTCATTATAATACCATAAACTTCGAAAGAAAGGAATTAAACAACTTTGTATATTTTAATTCCTTTTTATTCAGACAACATTTAGACATAATCGCAAGAAATTAAAGTTACGAGTTAATTAATGTCTAATTCTTAACGATAATTCTTCTAATTGTTTTTCAGAAACTTCACCTGGCGCATCAGTTAACAAACAAGTAGCTGATGCAGTTTTAGGGAATGCAATTGTATCTCTTAAGTTTGTACGATTAGTTAATAACATAACTAATCTATCTAATCCTAATGCGATACCGCCATGTGGTGGTGCACCATATTTGAACGCATCTAATAAGAAACCAAATTGTTCTTGTGCTTGTTCTTTAGTAAATCCTAGTACTTCAAACATTTTTTCTTGTAATTCACCATTATGCATTCTGATTGAGCCCCCACCTAATTCATAACCATTTAATACGATATCATAGGCATTCGCTTGTGCATTTTCAGGCTCTGAATCTAATTTATCAATATCTTCTTTTTTAGGTGATGTGAATGGATGATGTGCAGCTACATAGCGTTTACTTTCATCATCATATTCTAATAATGGCCAATCTGTTACCCATAAGAAGTTTAATTTAGATTCATCAATTAAGCCTAATTCTTTAGCTAGTTTAATACGTAATGCGCCTAAACTTTGTGCTACGACTTCTGGTTTATCAGCAACAAACATTACTAAATCCCCAGCTGATGCCTCTGTTAATGATTTTAATTGTTCTGCATCTTTATCTTCAAAGAAGCGAGCAATTGGACCAGTTAAACCTTCATCAGTAACCTTAACCCATGCTAAACCTTTAGCTCCATATATATTTACAAATTCAGTTAACGCATCCATGTCTTTACGTGTATATTGATCTGCAGCACCTTTAGCTACGATTGCTTTAATTTCTCCATTATTTTCAACTGTATCTTTGAATACTTTAAAGTCCATTTCATGACCTAATTGAGATACGTTAATCAATTCCATGTCAAAACGTGTATCAGGTTTGTCAGAACCATAACGACTCATTGCTTCAGCATAAGTCATTCGTGGGAATGGACCAGGTACATCGATACCTTTTACATCTTTAACGACTTTGCGTAACATTTCTTCACCCATTGCCATAACATCTTCTTGGTCTACAAAGCTCATTTCAATATCGACTTGAGTAAATTCTGGTTGACGATCAGCACGTAAGTCTTCATCACGGAAACATTTAACGATTTGATAGTATTTATCAAATCCACTAATCATTAGCAATTGTTTAAATAATTGTGGTGATTGTGGCAATGCATAAAATTCACCATCATGAACACGTGAAGGTACTAAATAGTCTCTTGCACCTTCTGGCGTTGATTTAGTTAATACTGGCGTTTCAATATCATAAAATCCATTGTCATCTAAATATTGTCGAATTGAACGTGTTGTTTGATGTCTCATTTTGAATGTTTGTGCTAGTTCTTGGCGACGTAAATCTAAATATCTATATTTTAATCTTATATTTTCATCTACATTTGTATTTTCTTCATTTATTGAAAATGGTGGTGTTTCTGATTTATTGATAATTTCAATATTTGAAACTTGCACTTCTACTTGCCCTGTTTTAATTTTAGGATTAACTGTTTCAGCATCACGTTTAGTTACTACACCTTGAACTTCAACAATATATTCAGATCTTACAGTTTCAGCAATATTTAATGCTTCTTGTGAAAAATCAGGATTAAAAACAATTTGTACAATACCTTCTCTATCTCTTAAATCGATGAAAATTAATCCGCCTAAGTCACGTCTGTTGTGTACCCAACCTTTTAACGTTACTTTTTCATTTAATAAATCTTCTGTGACTAAACCACAGTATGTCGTTCTTTTACTCATTTCAAAACTTCCTCTCTATTTGTGAAAATAATCAACTATTTGATCTAATTGAATTGATTCAGATTCACCAGTTTCCATATTTTTAATATCAATTTGATTGTTTTCTAATTCTTGATCACCAATTACGATTGTATAGTTTGCATTTAGACGATCTGCTTGTTTCATTTGACCTTTAATTTTTCTATTAAGATAATCTTTATCAGCTTTTACGCCATTTTTACGTAATTCGTTAAGTAATTTAACTGCATAACGATCCGCTTTTTCTCCCATAGTAACGATAAATAGGTCAAAGTCATTTTTAATATCTAATTCAATACCTTCTTCTTCTAAAGCTAACAATAATCTTTCGATACTTAATGCAAAACCGATACCTGTTTGGCTAGGTCCATCTAACAGTTCAAGTAGACCATTATAACGACCACCACCACACAAGGTTGTTATTGCACCATCGTAATTTGGATTATCCATCATTAATTCAAATGCAGTATGTGTGTAATAATCTAATCCACGAACAAGATTAGGATCTTCTACATATGGAATTTCTAAATCATCTAAATGTTGTTTTACTTGTTCGTAGTATGCTTTAGAATCTTCGTTTAAGAAGTCCGTAATACGTGGTGCATTTTTGACAGCTTCTTTGTCTCTATCGACTTTACAATCTAAAATTCTCATCGGATTAGTGTGTAGTCTAGACTGACAATCTTGGCAGAAATTATCAATCACTGGTTCAAAGTGTTTAACCAATGCTTTATTGTATTCTTTACGAGAATCACTATCTCCAATACTATTAATCACTAATTTTAAGTGTTTTAGCCCAAATGATTGATAGATATGCATTACCATCGCTAATATTTCAGCATCAATGCTTGGGTTTTCAGAACCAATAGCTTCAACACCAAATTGATTAAATTGACGATATCTACCTTTTTGTTTACGTTCATATCTAAACATTGGCCCATTATAATATAACTTTACTGGTTGATTTGGATTTCCCTGCATTTTATGTTCGATATAAGATCGAACTACACTAGCAGTACCCTCTGGTCTTAATGTCAGACTACGATCGCCTTTATCCTTAAATGTATACATTTCCTTTTGAACTACATCTGTAGAATCACCAACACCTCTAGCAAAAAGTTCAGTACTCTCAAAGATAGGTGTTCGTATTTCTTGATAATTGTAAATTTCCATTAATTGATCTAATTTATTTTCAATGTAACGCCACTTGATTGAATCTTCTGGTAATATATCTTGCGTTCCTCTTGGAATTTTTATCATATTTTATCTCCTTTACTAATACTCAAGGCTTTTCATCTCTTTTTCATTTTAAAAATGTGAATAAAAAAGCCCTTGCATAGCATTAAATACTATACAAGGGACGAAAATCCGTGTTGCCACCCTAATTGATTTGGACATAATTAACGTCACAAATCCACTCAAAACGTTTAACGTACGTTAGCCGGCTTTACTTTTGAATAAAGCACCTCTTCTTGTGTTCAAAGTAATAAACTACTCAGCGTAATCTTTCAGCCTCATGGATTACATTTCTACGTATATTAAAATATACTACCTCTTTCATTTATTCTTTCAAGAATACAATCGGTTTACTATTTATAATTCAATTATAATGATAACGAGTTTTCATTTGATTTGCAAGTTCTATGATGAGAAATATTGTTTTAAGCCATCAACGATAGCTTCCTCCACAACTTGTCTATGTAGTTGGTCTCGTACCATTCCTTCATCTGTTGGATTACTAATATAACCAAGTTCTAATAATACTGCTGGTATATTCGTTTGTCTCAAGACTTGATAATTTTGTTGTCTGGCTTCTTTATTTGTTAGGAGGGATTTCTTTTGGATGCTACTGCTAAGCGTTTGTGCTAATGCTTCTTGATTATCTTGTAACCAATACACAGTTACACCATTCGCATTTGGGGAATCTAGTGAGTCATTATGTATGCTTATAAAAGCGTCTCCTTTGATATTCCTATCATCCAAAGACACATATGTATCATTAGAACGCGTCATTTTAACATGAGCACCTTCTTTTTCAAGTAAAGTCTTTAACTCTTTAGCAGTTTTTAATGTATATACTTTTTCTAAACTCTTTGAGGACGTATTACTTGAAGCACCCTGATCACGTCCACCGTGACCAGGATCAAGTACAATTGTTTTACCTTTTAAAGGAGCGGATTTCTTAGAATTCTCAGCATGGATATTTAAGTTTGTGTGCCAACCAGCAACCCAACCTTTTTCATCTCCAGCTTTATTCTTTACTTCGATCCACTTACCAGATTTATCAATCTTCTCGAAAGTATCTCCCTTTTCAATCTTATAAATAACAGGATAAGCTGCATTAGGTCCAGTTCTCAACTCTGCGTTTTCTGTTATCGTGATTGTACCATTATCTTCATCATTATAATTTAAAAACATAAATAATAATATGAGAAATAGTACGAAACAAATAACTACGATCAATGTAAGTCGATTCATAAGACCATGTTTGGTTAACCATGTATTTACTTTATTCATATCATTTTGCCATCCTGACTCTCATAAATGATTGTTACAGGACCATCATTATGAATGTCTACATTCATATGTGTACCAAATTCACCTGTTTTAACATTCAAACCATATGATCGAAGTGCTTCGTTAAACGATTCATATAATTCATCTGCTGCCTCAGGTGGCATTGAATCAGAAAAACCAGGGCGATTACCTTTTTTTACATCGGCGTACAATGTAAATTGAGAAATTGATAATATTTCTCCTTCAATTTGTTGAATATTATAGTTCAATTTGTCATTTTCGTCTTCAAATAATCTTGCATTCGCGATTTTTTTAGCTACTGCTTGTACATCAGCTTCTGTAGAATTTTTACCGACACCTACTAGTAAACAATAGCCTTTTTGAATAGCATTGTGAATGTTGTTATTTGAAACAGAAGCTTCTGAAACTCTTTGTACAACTACTCTCATTTTTCTTTGCACCTCTTAAGTTCTAGTTCCAAACTCTTGTAACAGTATATACATCACCTAACTGTTTGATTTTTTCAACTACACGGTATACATCGTTTACATTTTTTACCATGACACTAATATTAATGACAGCATTTTTATCGATATCGGATCGACCTGATACTTTAATTAGACTTCCTGCTGTTGAATTTACAGCTTGTAGGACTTCATTTAATAGTCCATTACGATCATATGCAGTGACTTCTAAATCGACTTGATAACGTTGTGTTGAGTCTTTAGATTTCACCCATTCAACCGATATTAAGCGTTCTGTCTCATTTTTTATATTAGGACAATCGGTTCTATGTACTTTTATACCATGACCTTTGGTGATATAACCTACAATATCATCACCAGGTATAGGATTACAACATTTTGATAGTTTAATCAGTACATTTTCTAAACCTTCTACGTATACACCACTATCAGTAATAATATCTTCTTTGATTGGAACTGATTTTGTCACTTCCTGTGCTTCATTTAAAGCCTTTTGCTTATCCAAAATTCTTTGACGCTCTGTTAACTTATTAACGATTTGAATAGCCGTAACACCACCGAAACCAACAGCAGCATATAAATCATCTTCATTAGCAAAATGATATTTTTCATTCACTACATCGATATTTTTTTCGGTAAGAATATCGTCAACTCTAAAACCTTGCTCTTTAATTTCAGCTTCAACCATAAATTTACCTTTTTCAATATTTGAAGATCGATCTTGCTTTTTAAAGAAACTTTTAATTTTACTTTTCGCACTAGATGATTTAACGATTTTTAACCAATCTCTACTTGGTCCGTATGAATGTTTACTTGTTCTTATTTCAATGATATCACCGGTTTGTAATATATAGTCAATAGGCACTATTTTCCCGTTGACTTTAGCCCCTATCATTTTATTACCTACTTCACTATGGATAGCATATGCAAAATCAATAGGTACAGCACCATACGGTAACTCTATGACATCACTCGCTGGTGTAAATGCATATACTTTATCACTTTGTAAATCGTATTTGAGTGATTCCATAAATTCTTGTGCATCTGAGGACGTATGATCTGTTTCAGCTAAGTCTTTTAACCAATTTAATTTATTTTGGAAATCTTGTGTTTTTTCGTTTACAGTTTTGCCTTCTTTATAAGCCCAGTGCGCAGCTACACCATGTTCTGCAATTTCATGCATTTCATACGTACGTATTTGAATTTCAAGTGGATCCCCATTTGGACCTACAACTGTTGTATGGAGAGATTGATACATATTTTGTTTCGGCATTGCAATATAGTCTTTAAAACGACCTGGCATCGGTTTCCATAATGTATGTACCAAACCTAATATCGCATAACAATCATTGATTGTATTAACGATGATTCGGATAGCAAGTAAATCAAATATTTGATCAAACTGCTTTTTTTGTTTCATCATTTTTCTATAAATACTATAGATGTGTTTAGGTCGACCATTTATTTCGCCAACAATATTCATTTTATCCATTTCAGTTTCTATCTGGCCAATAGCATTGTCAATATAAGCTTCACGTTCACTTCTCTTTTTCTTCATCAAATTAACAATACGGAAATATTGCACACTATCAATATATCTTAAAGCCGTGTCTTCTAATTCCCATTTTATAGTATTGATACCAAGTCTATGTGCTAAAGGTGCATATATTTCTAACGTTTCTTTAGAAATACGTATTTGTTTCTCTCTTGGCATAGCTTTTAATGTTCTCATATTATGTAATCGGTCAGCTAATTTAACTAAAATAACACGGACATCTTTAGCAATAGCTATAAATAATTTACGATGATTTTCAGCTTGTTGTTCTTCTTTCGAACGATATTTTACTTTTTTAAGTTTAGTAACACCGTCTACGATTCTTGCTACTTCCTCGTTAAACATATTTTTAACATCATCAAATGTATATGCTGTATCTTCTATGACATCATGTAAAAAGCCTGCAACGATTGTGGGTCCGTCTAAACGCATCTCAGTTAGAATTCCAGCTACTTGAATTGGATGCATGATATATGGCAAACCATTCTTCCTAAATTGTCCTTGGTGAGCTTCATATGCAATATGATAACTCTTTAAAACATATTGATATTCACTTTCACTTAAATAGGACTTTGCTTTGTAAAGTACCTCGTCAGCACTATAAGGATACTCGTTGTTCAATATATGACACCCCACTCATTGATTATAATTACACGTTTTAATTTATTTACTTCCGTTATGTATTACACCCATTATTTTAGAAGGTTTATAGACACTTATTAGCATTTTATTAGCTTATACACCCTGTATTATTACAAAATTGATAGATGTTTCAATGTGAAATCAATTTTAATTGTATATAGTTTATCAAATTTTAATGTCTCTGATAAGCTAACATTGATGAATTAAAATTAAATATTAGTTACATGATACTACAATTTTTGGAATAAATAAATGAATCACAATTAGATTGTAACTCTATCAATACTATTTTTTTGTAAATAAAAACTAGTTCTCTATTTAAACTGTATTAACAACATTATTGTTAATTAGTTTTGAGAACTAGCTCATCATGACTTATTTTTATTAGTTAATTTGGTTTTGAAAATTATTCATCATAAGAAATTAAACTCATCACATCATAGTCTTTTATCTTTTCAATTCCATTTAAATATTTCAATTCAATAATAAAAGCAATGCCTACAACGATACCGCCTAACTTTTCAACGAGTTTAATTGCCGCTTCAATTGTCCCACCTGTCGCTAATAAATCGTCCGTAATTAAAACACGTTGACCAGGTTTAATAGCATCTTTATGCATTGTTAAAACATTAGTGCCATATTCTAAATTATATTCGTATCTAATAACTTCACGAGGTAATTTACCTTCTTTACGTACAGGTGCGAACCCTATGCCCATAGAATAAGCTACTGGGCAACCAATAATAAATCCTCGTGCTTCTGGTCCTACAACTACGTCAACATCTTTTTCTCTTGCATATTCAACAATTTGGTCTGTAGCATAGCCGTATGCTTCAGCATTGTCCATAATTGTAGTGATATCTTTAAAGCTAACCCCTGGTTTTGGCCAGTCTTGTACCTCAGAAACATATTGTTTTAAATCCATCTTATTATTTCCTCCTAATTACTATATCCCAATTGAGTTTTAATCCATAATTTTAAATGATTGAAATCATCATATAATAAAAGCTTTTCGACCTCTATTCTAGACAATCTAGCCTGATACAATTGACTTGTTTCAATATCTTGTTTACTTGGTTGACTCGCAATCGTTATTATACCATCATCTTCGTTAATAAATCCTAATTCTAAAAATACTTTTAGCATAAATTTTAATGAATTCGCTTTAATATTGAGAAAGTCACACAACATCATACCTTCAGTTGCTAAATTCGTTTCCTTTTTATTAATTAATGCTTTATAACATTGTTTAAATAAACTGATACTTGGCATACCTTCAAAATAAATAGACATTTTATGTTGAAATACAAGATAAATTTGAGATATTTGTGTTTGTTGTAATGTACTTTTTAATTCATCAAGTGTATTCGGTAAATCTCTAAATACTATTTTATCATATTCAACAGGTATAACTTCTCCATAGTAGAACTCATTGTCATTTGATTTATGAACTTTTGAATGAATGACAAAAGCTGTTGATTGATCATTATTTAAGAAATTTGTGTTCTTACTTTTACTTCGATAATCTAATATTTGCATTGTATCCATAGCTATATCTTGAACAATGAACTGCGGCGTTTGATTACCATTCCATTCATTGATTTGCAAGTTACCTATTAAGTTTACCGTTTGACCGTTATCTAATTGTGTTGCATATGCACCATTTTGCCAAAATAAAGCTGGTAAAGTAGAATCACCTAACGTCATCTTCAAATGATTTTGTTCTTTACCTATGGCCTTTAATGAATTAATAGTCATATTTTGAATTTCAAATAATGGTGAATTAAAATCTGTGCCAAATGGTCTTAATTTCTGAATGTCTTTAATATTTTTGATCGTAATATCGGATTCATCCAATAACACATCTATTTTTTTACTAGGTTCAAGTGAGGTCGTTTCACTTAGTCTTGCCATCCATTCATTTAATCCATCTCGTAATGCCTCTACATTATCAATATCCATAGTCATTCCAGCTGCCATATGGTGTCCACCGAATTTACTAATTAAATCTTGATGTGCATTTAAAATTTCAAACATAGAAACTTGTTCAATTGATCTAGCAGAACCTTTGGCATGATTCTGTTCATAATCAATATTTAAAATTAATGTTGGTAAACTATATGTCTCTACTATTTTCGAAGCTACAATCCCTAATACGCCTTCATGCCAATCTTCTTTGGCTAATAGTAGAAATTGATGTCCTTGAGAAACATAATTCTCAGCCATTGCCAATGCTTCTTCAGTAATTTGAGCTACGATATCTTTACGCTCTTGGTTGAAATGCTCAACCTGTTCTGCTAAAAATTCAGCTTCATCTTCGCTATCAGACATTAATAATTCAGCAGCTAAAGAGGCATCTTCCAAGCGTCCAACTGCATTTAATCTAGGGCCTATAATAAAACCTATTGTTTCTTCGGTAATTTCATCGTTATAACTAGCTTGATTTAGTAAAGCTTTAACGGGTACTGGACAACTATCATTCATAACTTTTAAACCATGTTGTACAATCGAACGATTTTCATCAGTTAAAGATACTAAATCTGCAATCGTTCCTATAGCTGCATATGCTTTAAAATAATTAGGCACATTTTCTAATAATGCTTGTGCTAATTTATAGGCTACACCAGCACCACACAAATATTTAAAAGGATAATCAAATTCTGGATGCATTGGGTGTACGATTGCATACGCTTCAGGTAATGTTCTGCCTATTTCGTGGTGATCAGTGACGATGACATCTACACCTAAATCTTGAGCCATTTTAATTTCAGCATGCCCTTGTATGCCATTATCCACAGTAATGATTAATGAAACCCCTTCATCATATGCATTTTGAAAGGCCAATTCGTTTGGTCCATAACCTTCTGTAAAACGGTTCGGGATATACCATCCAACTTGGGCTCCTAATTTTTGTAATGTATGTACTAATATTGTCGTTGATGTCACACCATCAGCATCATAATCGCCATAAACTAAAATACGCTCGTTTTTATCAATTGCCTGATTTATACGTTCTATTGCTTTATCAATGTCGCTAAGTAAAGAACTATCATGATTAATATCTACGCCATTTAAAGTACGTTGTATATCTTCTTCTTCAATAATATTTTTACTTTCTAATATCTTTTTGATAATAGGAGATAATTTTAAACGTTGTGCAATACTATCAGATATATATTCAGTTGGGTTATTCAAATTCCAATTATATTTAGATTTAATCATAAGTAACCTTCCTCATTTCCAAATGCCATTATATCGAAAATCGAAAAAAATAAAAAGGTTGAGCACTTTGCTGCAAAATCTTTTAAAGACATTACAACATCAATGCTCAACCTTTAGGTTATTAAACTACGATTTTTTCGTCATTTGATTTTTTCTCTTTAAATACAACTAATTTGTGATTAGATGATTTTTTCAATTGACGTTTCTTCATAATTCCCCATAATGGGACGGCTATAAAGATTGAAGAGAACACGCCTGAAATTAAACCGATTAATAAAGCTAATGAGAAGTTGAAGATTGTTGGTGCCCCAAATAATAGAATTGCAACAACAACGACAACAACTGTTAAAACTGTATTAATAGAACGTGTCATTGTTTGTCTAATTGATCTGTTAACGATGTCATCAATTTGTTCAGTTGATGTAATCACTTTTATCTTATGCAAGTTTTCCCGAACTCGGTCAAATGTAACGATGGTATCGTTAATAGAATAACCAACAATAGTTAAGATAGCAGCGATAAACGTTAAATCAACTTCTAATCGAAGTAAACTGAACACAGCGACTATAATGAATACGTCGTGTAATAAAGCTAAGACAGAGGATAATCCCATTCTCCATTCGAAACGTAATGATACATAGATAATAATACCCAGCGCTGCATATACTAACGCAAGCATTGCGTTTTTAGCTAATTCTTGTCCAATTAATGGTGAAACTGTATTAATTTGTGGTGAGTTACCAAATTCAGATTTCATTTTATCACTTAATTGATTATCTTTAGCTTGTGATAAATCTTGTTTAAACTGAACAGTAGCATTTTTATTACCTGAACCATTTATTTGAATTTGATCTGGTTCTAATCCAACATCTTTCACTACTTTTTCAACTTTAGATTGAGAAAGTGATTCTTTAGATTGTAAGTCTACTCGCGTACCAGCAGAGAAATCTATACCTAAATTCAATTTGAAAATGTAAAGAATAACTAGTCCTACTACTACAATCAAAATACTTAATGAAATTAACGGCTTAGCTAGTTTAACGAAATTCCATTTTTCAAATGATGTTTTTAAGTCATGGACATCTTTACCTTCACTAATATCATGTCTATCTGATTTTTTAACACCAAATAACCAATATTTTTTCTTAAATAAATTGGAATAAACTAATAATGATAATAGTAATCTAGATAAGAACACTGCAGTTACAAATATCATTAAAATACCTAATAACAACATTGTTGCGAAACCTTTTACTGAACTTTCACCAAAGAAGAACAGTACTGCAGCAGCAATCACGGTTGTTAAGTTAGAGTCAAAGATAGTTAAGAAAGAACTTTTATTGGCTTTAGAATATGCCTGTTTAAGTGTCCTACCAATTCTCAACTCATCTTTAATCCGTTCATACATAATAATATTGGCATCTACTGCCATACCTACACCTAACACTAAGGCAGCTAAACCAGGTAGTGTAAGTACACCTGAAATAAAGTTAAAGGCTACAAGTGTTAGATATATATATGTTGTTAATGCAATGATGGCTACAAGTCCTGGTAATCTGTAGAAACCTAACATAAATAGATAGATTACTGCTACACCTAAAACTGATGCAAAGATTGTTTTATCAAGTGCATCTTGACCAAATTCAGCACCAACTGAGTTTGAATAAATTTCTTTAAGATCTACTGGTAAAGAACCTGCGTTTAATAATTCAGCAATTTGTTTTGCTTTTTTAACGCCTTCTTGACCATGGAATCCACCAGAAATTTCTACGCTATCTGAATTGATTGGTTGATCAACATTTGCCGCAGATACAAACTTAGGATCTTTCTTGTCGGTTTCTTTCTTATAGCTGTCGCCTTTTTTGAAATCTAACCAAACGACCATAACATTATTTTGCTTTTTAGATATTTCTTCAGTTACTTTTTTAAATTTATTTTTATCTTTTACTTTAAATGTAACTGTAGGATCATTCGTATTCTGTTTAAATTCTTGTTTCGCTGATCCTTGTTTAATATCAGCACCACTTAATTTAACTTTGTCATCCGCATCACGAATGGTTAAATTAGCTTGTGATGATAAAATCTTTCTTGCCTCTTTCTGATCTTTCACACCAGCAAGTTGAACCCTAATTCTATTTGGATCTTCAACTTGGATTTTAGGTTCAGAAACACCTAAAACGTTAACACGATTTTCTAGTGTTTGCGCTGTAGATTGCAACGCATTTTTATCAATTTTGTCACCTTTATGTAACGGATCAACTTGATAAAGCACTTCGAATCCACCCTGTAAATCAAGGCCTAAGTTAACATTCTTAATCACATTCTTATATGTAAGACCCATACCTGCGAACAGAAGGATCACCAGTAGTAAGAATGCAATCAATCTACTACTTTTCTTCACATGAACACCTCATTATTTACTTATGATACTAGAATACTCGATTAATCCTTATATTTGCAAGTCGGAGTCAAATGAATAACTCCTATGACCTATCTATATTAACATACTACACTTTATAGTGAAATTATTGATAACTTTTTCAATTAAATTAATACAAAACTATAACAAAAATACTGATACTAAGTCATCACTAGCATTATTTAATTACTGGAAACAATTCTCAATTTGATAAAGAAGAATATATTTTAACTTAAAGTTATCTAGTCACGTTTATTTAGCTACAGGTAAATATAATTGAAGCCTGAGACAATAATGCCTCAGGCTTCAATAACATACTACTATGAAGGGTCTACTTGTTTAATAGCTGGTTTTTCAAAAGTCATTTCTGTGCCGTGACCATTAACAGTAACAACTACTGTTGTTTCATCAACTGCTTTAACTGTACCTTTAATACCACCAATTGTAGTGATTTTTTGACCAGCTTCTACACGACTAATCATTTCACGATGCTCTTTGGCACGTTTTTGTTGTGGTCTAATTAAGAAGAAATACATTAGAACCAACAATAAGATCGGTAATATCAATGATGTAAATTGCATGTTACATTCTCCTCTTTAAAAGTTTTTAGGGTTATCTACATTTAATCCATACTGTTCGAAGAATTCAGCTTTAAAGTCTAAAAGTCTATCTTCTCGAATGGCTTGTCTAATATCTTCCATTAATTTTAGCAGAAAATGTAAATTATGAATAGTAGTAAGACGGATACCAAAGGTTTCTTCTGCTTTGATCAAGTGTCTAATGTATGCTCTAGAATAATTTTTACATGTATAGCAATCACAATTTTCATCTAATGGTCTTAAATCATCCGCAAACTTGGCATTTTTGATTACTAAACGTCCATTAGAAGTCATACATGTACCATTTCTAGCAATACGAGTAGGTAATACACAATCAAACATATCCATGCCTCGGATACTACATTCGATTAATGCATCGGGAGATCCGACACCCATTAAATATCTAGGTTTATCTTTCGGCATAAATTGTTCAGTATGTTCAACCATTTCGTACATTACAGGTTTAGGCTCTCCTACTGAAAGTCCACCAATTGCATATCCAGGAAAATCTAACTCAACAAGCTCTTTCGCACTTTGTTCACGTAAATCTTTATATTCGCCACCTTGAATAATGCCAAACAACGCTTGATCTTCAGGACGGGCATGCGCTTTTAAACATCTTTCTGCCCAACGAGTTGTTCTCTCAATTGAATCTTTGACATACTTATATTCAGATGGCATAGGTGGACATTCATCAAATGCCATCATAATGTCTGAACCTAAATCATTTTGTATTTCCATTGATTTCTCTGGACTTAAAAATAATTTTGAACCATTCGTATGATGTCTAAATTCGACACCTTCTTCTGAGATTTTACGTAGATTACTTAAACTAAATACTTGAAATCCTCCAGAATCGGTTAGAATGGGTCCGTTCCAATTCATGAATTTATGCAGTCCCCCAGCGTGTTTGATAATATCATTTCCAGGTTGCAACCACAAATGATATGTATTTCCCAAAATGATCTTAGCCTCAATCTGACGCAATTCTTCAGGACTCATTGTTTTAACAGTTGCTTTAGTTCCAACCGGCATAAACATTGGTGTTTCAAACGAACCATGTGGTGTATGTACAATTCCTAAACGTGCACCTGATTGTTTACAAGTTTTAATATGTTCATATGTTACTGCAGGCATATTTATAATCCTCACATTCTTTTATATAATTAACATTGCATCTCCAAAACTAAAGAATCTATACTCCATTTCAACAGCTTTTTGATATGCATTTAAAATATATTCTCTGCTACTAAACGCTGACACTAACATTACTAACGTTGACTTAGGAAGATGGAAGTTAGTAATCAAGCCATCGATAGCTTTATATTCAAAACCTGGATAGATAAAGATATCTGTCCAACCACTTTTTTCAACAAATTCCGAATGATCTCTGCGTATTGTCTCTAGTGTTCTGGTTGATGTCGTACCTACTGAAATAATTCGATGACCATTTTTTCTTGTCTTATTTAATAAATCTGCAGTTTCTTGCATCATTTGATAATATTCACTATGCATCTCATGATCATCAATATTATCTACACTTACTGGTCTAAATGTACCAAGACCAACATGTAATGTAATAAAAGCGATATTCACGCCTTTAGCTTTAATTGACTCTAGAAGTTCATCTGTAAAATGTAGTCCTGCAGTTGGTGCTGCAGCAGATCCACTTTCTTTAGCATAAACAGTTTGATAACGATCAGGATCGTCTAATCTTTCTTTAATATATGGTGGTAATGGCATCTCACCTAGTTCATCAAGTCGTTCTTGGAGTATACCCTCATAGTGCAAGCGCATAATTCTACCGCCTTGATCTAACTCCTCAATACATTCAGCGATTATTTTTCCATCACCGAAGTTCAATTGATTTCCAACTTTAATACGTTTAGCCGGCTTTAACAATACTTCCCAGTCATTACCTTCAATTTGAGTTAACATAAGCATCTCAACTTTAGCGCCAGTTTCTTCTTTTAATCCAAAAAGTCTTGCTGGCATTACTCTAGTATCGTTTAAAACTAACGTATCACCAGGATTAAAATAATTAATAACATCTTTAAAATGTAGATGTTCCATATTTCCATTTTTTCTATTTAATACTAACAATCTACTTTGGTCTCTATTTTTTAAAGGTGTTTGCGCGATTAGAGATTCAGGTAAATCATAGTCAAAATCTTCAATATTCAACTTACTCCCTCATTTCATTAGAATTGCCAAAATGTTCATGCGCTAACGGTGTCGCTTTTCTTCCTCGAGGTGTACGTTCTAAGAAACCTTTTTGAATCAAGAAAGGTTCATAAACGTCTTCAATAGTTACACGTTCTTCACCAATTGACACGGCAATGGTATCAAGTCCAACAGGACCACCTTTATATTGATTCAATATACAATTCATCATCTTATGATCAATATAATCTAAACCATAATCGTCTACTTGTAATAGTTTTAATGCGCGCTTCGTAGTTTCAATATAAATTTGATCATCTTCATTAACTTGTTGAAAGTCTCTCACTCTTTTTAATAAACGATTCGCTACACGTGGCGTTCCTCTAGAACGTTTTGCTAATTCTATAGCACTTTCTTCATCTATACCAGTTCCTAGTACTTCCGCAGTTCTTATAATAATTTCTTTTAAATCTGCTTCATTATAATATTCCAATCGTAAGTGGACGCCAAATCGATCTCTTAAAGGGCCAGTTAAACTGCCTGCTCGTGTTGTAGCACCAACAAGTGTAAAAGGTGGTAAATCAATACGAATACTTCGTGCTTCATCACCTTTACCTATAATAATATCTAAGAAAAAATCTTCCATCGCAGGATATAATACTTCTTCAACAACACTACTTAAACGATGTATTTCATCAATGAACAATACATCTCCTGGTTGTAATCCAGATAAAATTGCTGCTAAATCTCCAGGACGTTCTAATGAAGGTCCAGATACTGTTCTAATATTAACGTCCATTTCATTGGCTATAATATTAGATAATGTTGTTTTACCTAACCCTGGGGGACCATATAAGAGAACGTGATCTAAAGGTTCTTCTCTCAGTTTAGCTGCTTTAATGAATACTTCTAAATTACTTTTAATAGAAGATTGACCGATATACTGCTTTAATTTAGTAGGTCGTAAAGATAATTCGAAGTCAGATTCTTCATTATGTGCAGATTGATCGACCATTCTTTCATCCATAATATCTCCCCCTTTCATTTTGATGTTAGGTTATTATGACACTAATGTTTGTAATCCGATTTTAACAGCTTCATCCACTGATTCCATATTGGATTGTTTTAGAACCTTTTCAACTTTAGATAACTCACGTTTTGAATAACCTAATGCTTCTAAAGCTAACATCGCTTCCTTAATCATAGATTCATTGGCATTTGATTCATTCATAACATTTAAAAGTGTGTCAGTATTTTCTTCCGTAATTTGAACTTTGCCTTTTAAATCTAGTACTATTTGTCGTGCAGTTTTCTTACCGATACCTGGGAATTTAGTTAGATATGCATCGTTTTCATTCTCAATGGCTTGTTTTACTTCATTTGGTGTACTTGTTGCAAGTATAGCCAATGCTGACTTTGGTCCTATTCCCGTAACTTTAATTAAACTTAAAAACATATCTTTTTCTTCTTCATTAATAAAACCATAAAGTAGTTGTGCATCTTCTCTAACAATTAATGATGTAAATATTTGAACTTCTTTATCCAAATATTTTTGAAAACGATATGAATTAGGTGTCTGAATTTCGTATCCAACACCATTAACGTCTACCACGACGTGTGTAGGAAACAATTGTGTTAGCTTACCTTTAATATACGCGTACATTTTAGCACATCCTCATTTACATACTCATGCTTATTAACTCTACTTTAGACACATGTTCAATTTCTCTTAAGGCAATTACTACATCATCTATCATTAAATCAGAAGATGAAGCATTTAACGATAAGGTAATCGTTGCTTTATCATTCATCGGTACACTTTGATGTATTGTAAGTACAGATAAATGTAATTGAGAAATTGTATTTAATACTTGAGCCAACATACCTACAATATCATTGACATATAGAATTAAAGTGAATTCACGATGGTCTAATAATTTTTCATCTACAGGAAATATAGTTTCTCTATATTTATAAAAAGCGCTTCTTGACAAGCCGTATTGTTTTACGGCCTCATAGATGGACAACTCAGAATTATTTTTTAATGCATCTTTTATTTTTAATGTTTTAATTACAGATTCAGGTAAAACATCTTCACGTATAAGATAAAACTTCTTATATTCTTTATTGTCCATCTTTCACACTCCTATTCTATAAATTCGAATTCTCCACCAAGAATTCTTACGATATCTCCGTTGCTACAGCCTCTAGCTCTTAAGGCATCATCAATACCCATTGAACGCATTTGTCTTGCGAAACGACGTACCGCTGGATCACTATTAAAGTCTGTCATCTTGAATGTTCTTTCGATTGCATTACCACTCACAACATATGCACCATCATCATCTCTTGTAATTGTGAATGTATCTTGAGATGGTGTGTGTTTGTATACAACACGGTTAACACCAACATTTTCATCTTCTTCAACAGAGAAATCAATGTCTTTTACTTTTTCAAGTTGATCAGCAATTGTATATAATAATTGATCAATATTATCTCTTGACACTGCAGATAACGGAATAATAATATGGTCGTCACCGATTTCTTCCTTGAATAATTCTAAATTCTCTTCTGCATCTGGCATATCCATTTTATTTGCTACTATAATTTGTGGTCGATCTTCTAAACGTTGCTTATATGCCACTAATTCTTTATTAATGACGTGATAATCATCGATAGGATCACGCCCTTCTGAACCACTCATATCAATCATATGTACAATTACTTTTGTACGTTCAACATGTCGTAAAAATTGATGGCCTAAACCTACGCCGTCTGATGCACCTTCAATTAAACCTGGTAAGTCAGCCATAACAAAACTTCTATTATCGGGTGTAGAAACTACTCCTAAATTTGGTTTGATTGTTGTAAAATGATACGCTCCAATTTTAGGTTTAGCTTTAGAAACGATTGATAATAAAGTTGATTTACCTACACTAGGAAAACCTACTAAACCTACATCCGCTAATAATTTTAATTCAAGTGTGACATCGATTTCTTCACCTGGCTCACCATTTTCACTGAAGTCTGGTGCAGGGTTTCTAGGTGTCGCAAAACGTGAGTTACCACGACCTCCACGACCACCTTTTGCTACTATAGCGCGTTGACCATCTTCAACTAAGTCTGCAAGGACTTCTTCAGTTTCAACACTTTTAACAATTGTGCCGGGTGGTACTTTTAATACTAAGTCTTCTGCATTTCTTCCATGCATGTTACTACTTTGCCCATTTTCTCCTTTTTTAGCTTTAAAGTGCGTTTGATATCTAAAATCTAATAATGTACGTAGACCTTCATCTACTTCAAATATTACTGATGCACCTTTACCACCATCGCCACCAGCTGGTCCACCGAATGGTACATATTTTTCTCTTCTGTATGCGGTAATACCATTACCACCATCTCCTGCTTTAAGAGATATTTTCACTTGATCGACAAACATATATCTCACCTCTTTTACTCATTTTTGTATTCATGATCTGTTTAATTATATCATTAAGTCCATTTGTAGAAAAATTTTAATTCTTAAATTGAATCTTAAGGTATCTACTTGATTCAATCTGATAATTTGTTTCCTTTAGAATAAGATTTTAAACAAAAGAAAACACCAGAAGCCTTCACTTCTGGTGTTAACTAGACAAAATTATTCAGCTACTGCATATACAGAAACTTGTTTTTTGTCGCGACCTTTGCGTTCAAATTTAACAACGCCGTCGATTTTAGCGAATAATGTATCATCGCCACCACGACCTACATTTTCACCAGGGTAAATTTTAGTACCACGTTGGCGATAAAGAATTGAACCACCTGTTACGTATTGACCGTCAGCACGTTTAGCACCTAAACGTTTAGATTCAGAGTCACGTCCGTTTTTTGTAGAACTTACCCCTTTTTTAGATGCGAAGAACTGTAAGTTTAATTTTAACATCGGGATACACCTCACTTATAATTTAATCTGATATTTTCATTATATTCTTCTTCAATAGTTTGTAAAGATACAAGCATTGCTTTAAGAATTAATTGAGCTTCATCGTTATTTGTATCAACACTTCTTATATGAAAATGACCGCCGTCATCACTATAATCGATATCCGGTTTTTCTGACGTCAATCCCATAATTGCATTAACACTACCAAATAATACGGCTGAGGCACCAGCACAGACTATGTCATGACCATATTCACCGTGATTAGCATGACCATCCATAACGACATCTGTTACTTTGCCTTCATCATTAACTGTAATATCAACAGTAATCATTATTACACGTTAATTTTATCGATAGTTAATTTTGTATATGGTTGACGATGGCCTTTTTTACGTTTAGAGTCCTTACGACGTTTGTATGTGAATACAGTGATTTTTTTACCACGACCGTTTTTATTAACAGTTGCAGTAACAGTAGCACCTTCAACTGTTGGCGCACCAACTTTAACTGAATCTCCACCTACAAATAATACTTTATCAAATGTGAAAGAATCACCTTCGTTTACGTCTAATTTTTCAACGTAAATTTCTTGTCCTTCTTCTACTTTGATTTGTTTTCCACCTGTTTCAATAATAGCAAACATACTTTGCACCTCCTATATTATAAGTCACGCCATATATAGGTGACATATCGGCATTTTAATTAAAATTATCATTAATTAAAATACAATTTGTACTTTGACCTATGTTTGAGCGGTTGTATGTAGCCTGAAACTACTCAACTACTGCATCTTACCATTACTTATATCCTACTGTCAATCTTGATTTGTATTTTCCTCAAAAATTTTAACATGATAGGATATAGAATTGTTAATAGGATTATATTGAGGATAAACGTTGGTAATAATCTAAGTAATAAGAACTCTAACAGATTAAATTGTATAAATCCAATTAATCCATAAATTAATGCCACGTATATTTCTATTAAGAGAGTACTTACCAAAATAATAATAAATATCATGACTTTATCCTTATAGAATATTTTAAAAAATCTATCCATAACCACTACAGCTAATATATAACCAAACATGTACAGACCATAAATACTTCCAAAATATAAATCAGTTATTAAACCAAAAAATATTGCTAATATTAAAGCCACACCAAAACTGCGATAAATGGTTAAAATTAATAAATACATTAAAGTTAAGTGTGGTACAAAAATGACATCAATTTTACCGAAGTGCATAGGAATGACTAAACCAATAATAGTATCAATATAAAAAAGTAGAATACCAATCAAGAAATAATATATTCCTCGCATTAGTTATCCCCGCTTTCATCTTTAGGAAGTGAAGCAGCGTCTCGCTTAGCAACATATACATGATTTAAATCTGATAAATCTGCACCTGTTTTCACTCTTACTTCCTTAGCTAAACCATATTGATCATTCTCTACACTTGTCACTTCACCTATGTATAAACTGCTTGGAAGTTGATCTGCTAAACCACTCGTTACAACTTTATCGCCTTTGGAAATACTATCTTTATTATTGATATCGCTAATAACTAATTCTTCATTTTTCGCATCATAATGATCTATTAATCCAAATACATTTTTAGATTTATGCTGTATATTAACTGATAATTTACCTGCTCTTGTATTCGTAGAAATTAAATCCACTTGTGAAGAAAATTGATTTACTTTAGTAGTTCTTCCAATTAATCCTTCAGATGTCATGACAGCCATATTATTTTTGATACCAGCTTTAGAACCTTTATCAATGACTATAGTATTCATCCATTGGTCTGGATTTCTTGCTATAACAGTAGTAGAAATCGGATCATATTTAGATATATCTTTCATATCTAATTCCTTTTTATACTTCTTGTTTTCAGCCTCTAATCGTTGATTTTTAGCTTCTAATTGTTTGACTTTGTTTTTAGTTTCTTTCGATTCACCCATATTAAAAATATTACCAATTGCTCCAGTAACAAAATTTACAGGATAACTCATCACTCGTTGACCAAATGAAACAGAATCTCCTACATATTGCTCGGGAGGTGATTGAGATTGAGAGCGAATAGACAAACCAATTAATGCAATAAAAACAATAATTGCACATAAAACAACAATGAGTTTGTTATTTTTGAAAAATTTAAGCACCCAGAACACCTCTTATAAAACTTTAAAATTTATTCTTCCTCACTATTCTATATTACTGCTGAAATGAAATAAAGCACTAACGCTTAATAAAATCATTTTATATTATAATCACTCACTATTGAAGAAAACTACCTGCATTTTAACAATTTTAATGTGTGAATCATCCACTAATATTTTGAAGAATAATTAAAAAACTACCAACTTGTCATAAGTTAGTAGTCTTAAATGTATCACGTTATTTATTCTCTTTTTGTTGTTTTTCTTGTTTTTTTCTTTCTTTTTTCTCATCTTCGCTATAAAGCGTCTCTTCTTTTCTCCAACGTGCAAATAGGTTTTGAGCTTTAGCTTGTTCGTTGGCACGCTTTTCTTTTGATTTTTCAACCATTGTCCACACCAACCTTTATCTTTTTACTCTCTATATAAAGGCTAACTTATTTGAAAAAGGATTTCAAACATGAGAAACTAATTATTTTCAAATGCCTGTTCATTTTTTAATTCAATATTTTGTCCCAACTCATGTAAATCTTGTTGCATTTCAAACTCATTATTATATACTCGAATTGAATCAGAACCGAATTTATAAATAATAAATTCATCGCCTCTTTGACCAGCTAAATATTCATCATTATATCCCATTCTTCCGATTCCTGATACTGACATAAATTCTTTTTTATTGATCATATTAAATACATTTTTGATTTGACTTGTAGGTACGTTCTTGATTATATCATTGTCTTCTATTGAATATCTTTTACCATGTTGCGGTTGTTTTGTATTATTATTTGGGTTATCCATATTTTGCTCAGTCTGATTTGGAGGATTACTAATTGGATTCCACTCTTGGTCCCTTAAAAAAGGCGCATACTTTAACGCGATATAGATAATGATTAAAATAGCTATAACTGCTATAATATTTTTTATTATACTGAATATGAACCTCATAATATATCCTCCTTTACCATTTAAGTCATTATATTAAATTATTAGTAAAAAATATATAGGTCTAAGGAAGTATCCTAGATGTACCTATAGACGGATGTATTTAACTATCAATTTGAGTATAATATTAATATGAGTTTCGTGTCGTTAGGAGGTTTTCCATAATGAGTTTATTATCGATTATATTAATTGTATTACTTGTTATTTTATTGTTTAGAGTAGGTATATCAATCATCCGCTTTTTAATATCTGCAGGTATAATACTATTATGTATTTATCTTGCTTATCAAGGCATTATTTGGTTAATGGATAACTATGATAAATTAATCGCATATATTCAATAATTTAAAAGCTATGAGAATCAATGCACAACATTGCATTAATTCCTCATAGCTTTTTTAAGTAAAATCACTTTTTAAATGTAGTAGATAAAAATCTAAAGCAAATGTAACTTAAACCTAATAAAATACCCCAAATAGCACCTACAATAATTGAACCTATTACAACTAAACCAATTGATGAATGTGAATGAGCTACTATCGTTCCGATGACAGTTGTCACTACAATACCTAATATAGACAATCCTATTGTGTATAAAAATAGTTTTATTGTCATTTTTTGATTTTTAGCATTTAATCGCATGATAAAAACAATTGGAATAAGTACCCCAATAATAAGAAATATAGTCAATTTAATGACCTCCTGGTGTCTCTTTTTATCTATTATACTATTCCATTTCTATTTATTCTAGATTTAAACTATTCATTATCAAAGTAACCACATTCTACTAAACTCGTAAACTGATTATCTCCAATAATAATATGGTCCAATACATTAATACCTAAAATCATTCCACAATCTCTTAATCTAATAGTTGTATTAATATCTTCTTCAGAAGGTGTAACATCACCAGACGGGTGATTATGAACCACTATCATTGAATTACATGATTCTTTAATTGCAACATTAAAAATTTCTCTAGGGTGAATAATAGAACTATTTAGTGTTCCTACAAAAATACATTTTTGTTTAATAACAATATTTTTGGAATTCAATAAAAGAACATAAAAATGTTCTTGTTGTAAATCTTTAAGCTTCGACATCATTAAATCTGCAACATCTGCAGGACAAGTAATTTTAATTACTTCGTGTTGAGATACACTATTTATTCGCTCCCCTATCTCAAATGCAGCTTTTAAGGTTATAGCTTTATGATAACCAATACCTTTGACTTTGATTAAATCGTTGATTGAGAACTTTTTCAATTCTTTCAACGATTTTATACCACTTAATAATTCATTTGCAATTTCAATACTAGAGCAGCCCTTTCTACCTGTATTAATAAGTATTGCTAACAATTCTGAGTTGGATAATGATGCAGCACCATTATTTACTAATCGCTCACGCGGTTTCTCTGAATTAGCCATTTCTTTGATTCTCAAAAAGGAACACCTCCAAATAGTTCGATTAAATAAGGATAAAAACTAGAAACAAAAATAAACGATAAAAAGATAAATGGAATAAGAGGGATATATTTAATGTTGTGATTAAAAAAGGTTTTAATGATTATGGTTATCAAACCACCTATCATAAAAGTGAAAAGAATAAGGTAAAACATGAAGTTCATTGATAAGAATAAAGATAGAATATTAAATAGAAGAATATCTCCATAGCCAATATAATGATTCATAAATATATAGAATAAGTGACTAATTATAAATGTAAGGATAAAAGTATTTAGGAAAATCTGAGTCGTAAATAATAAAACAGTTGTGAAGATAATTAAAAAATATAAATTAATAGAATAATCTTCTATATCATTGATTGACATAACTAATAAAAACAGAAAGGAAATTAAATAAAGTTGAGGATTAATATTGATTAGTTGGTAATAGACAAGCAAGATTGGTAGTAATGCAAGTAACTCACCTATCAAGTAACTATAGTTTAATGATTGCTTACAACATCTCGACTTACCTTTTAAAATAAGGAAGCTTATAATTGGAATTAAATCATAATATTTTAATTTACTTTGACAAAAATCACATTGGGACCTTAATATTAGGTATCTTTTATTAAAATTATCATTAGTTGAAAGCTGATATAAGAAGCTAAATAGTACTGAGGATACATATGTGTAAATCAACATGACTACTCCTTTCAAAAAGATTATATCACAATAATAAAACAAAAACATATTATCAATTTTATATAAAAATGGTTGTACCTCGATCCAAAATTAATAAAGAAGCCAAGATTTCTATAAAATTTAGAAACCTTGGCTTTATTTATATAAAAATTATATTTTAATCAAATTTTGTTTTAGATTTAACTTCGCTTATAAAATATAAGCTACCTGTAATAATTAAACCTTTTCCATCATAATTCTCTAAAAATTCTACATAATCATCTATTAGCTCAACATTATTTCTATTGATATTTTCAGCAATTTCTTCTTTTGATAAAGCTTTGGGAAAATCAAAATCGGTGATATAAAAGTGAGATGCAATGTCTTCTAATTTGTTTAACATATCACAAATTGGTTTTCCTTTAATCGCTGAGAATAAAATATCAATTTGATCACGACCATAATATTGTTTAATAGTATCAATCAAAGCATCTACACTTTCATTATTATGCGCACCATCAATAATCATTAATGGATGTTCTTTAACTTGTTCAATTCTACCGATCCAATTGACTGATTCAATACCATCAATCATTTTATTAAAATCAAGTTCTATGATTCCTGATTCATTTAATTCAATTAATGCCGTTATAGCTAATGATGCATTTTCTTTTTGATGTTCACCCAACATATTTAAAATAATTGTTTCAAGTTCGTAATCTTTATATCTATAAGTAAATTCATCATCTTGAGAAACTACAATAATTTCTCTATCAAGCTCAATAGGTGTTGCATTTTGTTCAACTGCATAGTCTCTAATATATTTTAATGCATCTTCATTTTTCACAGAATAAATTACTGGTGTATTAGGTTTAATGATATCTCCCTTGTCTTTGGCTATATCTAAATAAGTGTTGCCTAAGATGTCAGTATGATCTAAACCTATGCTCGTTAAAATAGACATAATTGGATTAAATACATTGGTTGAATCGTTTTTAATACCTAAACCCGCTTCAACAATAACAAAATCAACTGGGTGTACTTCACCAAAGTATAAAAACATCATTGTAGTAATAATTTCAAATTCAGTTGCATTGCCTAACTCTGTTTCAACTTCTAACGCTTCACTTATTGGTTTAACACGAGTAACTAACTCAATAATTTCATCATTTGAAATAGGATATCCATTTAAACTAATACGTTCATTAAAAGTTTCAATAAATGGAGATGTAAAAGTACCAACTTCATAGTTATTTTCAACCAAAGCTGCTCTTAAATATGCCACTGTCGATCCTTTTCCATTTGTACCGCCTACGTGTATGCCTTTAATACGTTGTTGTGGGTTATTTAGTTTTTCAAGCATCCATTCCACACGTTTAACGCCTGGTTTGATGCCAAACTTAGTTCTTTCATGTATCCAATACAAGCTATCTAGGTAATTCATGATACATACTCCTATGCTTTTAATTGTTCAATTCTTGCTTTTACACCATCATATTTTTCTTGGTAATGCTTTTGCTTTTCTTTTTCTTCATTAATAATTTTTTCAGGTGCTTTATTGACAAAGTTTTCATTGGCCAATTTTTTATCGACGCGATCTAATTCACTTTGTAGTTTATCTAATTCTTTTTCTAAACGTGCAATCTCTTTATCCATATCAATTAAACCTTCTAAAGGTAAGATGACTTTACCCGCTAATACAACAGACGTCATTGCTTTCTCTGGGATGTCGATATCAACATTGATTGTCAATTCACTTGGATGACAGAATCTTTCTATATAGTCAGCATTTTCTGTTAGTGTAGATTGAATATTATTATCTTTAGCCTGAATCATAATTGGAATAGCTTTAGATAGTGGTGTATTTACTTCTAATCGAGATTGTCTTATTGATTTTATAATTTCAACTAATTGTTGCATCGTTTGCTTACTATCATCAAACATGAGTTCCTCATTTACAGTTGGCCAAGATGCTTGAACAATTGTTTCTCCATCATGAGGTAAGCTTTGCCAAATTTTTTCTGTAACAAATGGCATAAATGGATGTAGCATTCTCATAATGCGATCTAACACATAACTTAATACAGAACGTGTCGTTTGTTTTTGATCTTCATCTTCGCCATTCATAGGTATCTTACTCATTTCAATATACCAATCGCAGAATTCATCCCAAATGAAATTATATAACGCTCGACCTACTTCACCAAACTCATATTTATCACTTAAATCTGTAACTGTAGCGATTGTTTCATTTAGACGCGTTAATATCCATTTATCTGCTAAAGATAAATTTCCTGATAAATCAATATCTTCAACTTTAAAGTCTTCACCAATATTCATTAAACTAAATCTTGCGGCATTCCATATTTTATTAATGAAATTCCATACTGATTCAACCTTTTCAGTTGAATAACGTAAATCTTGACCTGGTGCAGAACCTGTGGCAAGGAAGTATCTTAAACTATCTGCACCATATTCATCAATAACATCCATAGGATCTACACCATTGCCTAATGATTTACTCATTTTTCTACCGTCTTCTGCTCTAACTAAGCCATGTAACAATACATCATTAAATGGTCTACGGTCTGTGAACTCTAACCCTTGGAAAATCATACGTGCAACCCAGAAGAAAATAATGTCATAACCTGTCACTAATGCATTAGTTGGGAAATGACGTTTAAAATCTTCTGCTTCAACGTCTGGCCAACCTAAAGTTGAGAATGGCCATAATGCACTAGAAAACCAAGTATCTAAAACATCTTCATCTTGAGTCCAATTTTCAATATCTTCTGGTGCATTTTCTCCTACATAAACTTCTCCAGTTTCATTGTGATACCATGCAGGAATTTGATGGCCCCACCAAAGCTGTCTTGAAATAGTCCAATCTCTAATTTCTTCCATCCAACGATTAAATGTATTTTCAAATCGAGGTGGATAAAAATCAATACGATCATCTGTTTTTTGATTATCTAAAGCACGTTTGGCTAAAGGTTTCATTTTAACAAACCATTGTGTAGATAAATATGGTTCTACTACTGCACCAGAACGTTCAGAGTGACCAACAGAATGCATATGTTCCTCAATCTTAATGACTAAATCTTGTTCTTTTAAGTCTTCAACTAACTGTTTACGACATTCAAAACGCTCAAGGCCTTCATATTTACCAGCATGATGATTCATGTGTCCTTTTTCATCCATTACTATAATATTTTCTAATTGATGACGTTGACCAATTTCAAAGTCATTAGGGTCATGAGCTGGCGTTACTTTCATAGCACCAGAACCAAATTCGATATCTACGTATTCATCAGCTAATATTGGTAATTCTCTACCAACTATTGGTAATATAACCTTTTTGCCAATTACGTCTTTATATCTCTCGTCATTCGGGTTAACAACAATAGCTGTATCACCTAACATCGTTTCTGGACGTGTTGTAGCGATTTCAATATATCCATCCCCATCAGCATATGGGTATTTAAAGTGATAAAATGCACCTTGTACATCTTCATGAATCACTTCTATATCAGATAAAGCGGTACGAGCTTGAGGATCCCAGTTGATGATACGTTCGCCTCTATAAATAATGCCTTTGTTATAAAGGTCAACAAACACTTTTTTAACAGCTTTACTTAAACCGTCATCCAAAGTAAAACGTTCTCTACTATAATCTAATCCTAATCCTAATTTAGCCCATTGTTTACGGATGAAGCTTGCATATTCTTCTTTCCAATCCCAAGCTTGTTCTAAGAATTTTTCACGACCAATATCATGACGTGAAATACCTTGTTCATTTAGTTTAGCTTCTACTTTAGCTTGTGTAGCAATACCAGCATGATCCATACCAGGTAGATATAAAGTATCATAACCTTGCATACGCTTCATACGAGTAATAATATCTTGTAATGTTGTATCCCAAGCATGGCCTAAATGTAATTTACCTGTTACATTTGGTGGTGGAATAACGATTGTATATGTTTCTTTATTACTATCTTCTGATGGTTTGAAATAACCATTTTTTACCCATTCATCATATCTTCCCGCTTCTACTTCGCGTGGATTATATTTCGGTTTCATTTCCATAAAGTAAATCCTCCTCAAAAAAATAAAAAACACCCATCCTATATACATAGGACGGATGTTCCGTGGTACCACCTATATTCAAGAAAGTAGTTAGATTGTAAATAAATCAACCTTCTACTTTCGAGCACTCTAGAATTTGATTAACGCTCAAACACGCTTCTGCCTACTCTTTACTTCGTTCATTCAGCAAAAGGACTAAGTGGGCTACCTTCAGTAGTAATTACTATGTATTTTCACCAACCATACACTCTCTAAAAAGTAATTAAAACATACTCTTCCCAAATATTATATTCATTTACTTAATTATAGTATAATGGAAATTCACATAAGTCAATCTATTAGGAGGAATTTTATGAACCCTTGTGCCTTCGGTACCAAAGATCCAATTTATATAGAATATCATGATCAAGTTTGGGGTCAACCTATGTATGATAGTAAAGATTTATTTAAACTATTGGCATTAGAATCTCAACATGCTGGTCTATCTTGGCTTACGATACTAAAGAAGAAATCCGCTTATGAAGAGGCATTTTATCAATTCGATCCTAAAAAGGTAGCGGCAATGACCGATCAAGATGTCGACAACTTAATGACATTTCCCAATATTGTTCATCATAGAAAGAAATTAGAAGCTATTATTGCACAAGCGAAAGGTTATTTAGAAATTGAGAAGGATTACGGTAGCTTTAGTACGTTTTTATGGTCTTATGTGAATGGTAAACCCATCGACATGGGATATGTAAAGCCTGAAGATCGTATTACGGTTGATGATCGTGCTAAAGCATTGTCCAAAGATTTAAAAAAGTATGGTTTTAAATTCCTAGGTCCAGTAACAGTATTTTCATTTTTAGAGGCAGCTGGATTATATGATTCACATTTGCAAGATTGTCCTCAAAAACCTAAACATGATTAAACTTTAAAGACGTATATCTTAGCTTACAAAATAAGCTTTTGATATACGCCTTTTTTATTAATTCTATTAAACTTTTTTACGATCGCTTTGATCTATATTTCAAGAAATAATTAATTAATGGAGCGATTAAAAATAATATAAAGAAGATTCTAAATATATGATAACTAGATATCATAGCCACATCTGCTCCTGTTTCAATTGCAACTAATACAATTTGGCTCATGCCTCCTGGCGCTGCACCTAAAAACAACTCATTGATTGAATCATGTGTAAAGAAATGTAAGATACAAACCATTATGAAAGCACTTAATATAAGCATAATATTTTGAAACGCAATCGCTACGGCTATTCTACCTTTCAAGTCTGAAAGCAAACGAGCTATTTGTAGGCCTATTCGAATCATATACACCACTTGTGCTGTTGCTAGTAACCAATTATCTAATGCAAATGTCACATCAGTCGTAATATTCCAGATGATTAGAACCACAATTGGTGCCAATAATTGTTTTGTTGGAAAATTTATCTTAGCCATTATCCAATAAACTACAACGATTGCCAATACAATAAATATAAATTGCCAAATATTTAAAACATCAGTTAAAGGTTTTGCTTTAACTATAGTTTCTCCACTACTTTGATTATTTTGGAAAAAATATGAAATTAATGGCACTAAAATCACAACGAATATAATTCTAGATGTTTGTGTTAAACTCACAACTAAAATATTAGCATTTTTATCTTCCTCTGCCATAACTAACATTTGGCTTAAAGCACCAGGTATTACACTTAGAATGGCTGTTTCGGTATTTACGTCTGCTATTTTCTTAAATAATAATGCGATTAAAAGTGCTAACACGAGCAAAAGAACTGAAACAAGAATAATTGTTAACCAACTTGCTTGAATATCTTTTATAACAGTTCTAGTAAATGTAGTTCCTATTTGAACACCTAAACAAATCAGACCAATTTGGCTAATCCAAAACGGCCATTTAATATCTAATTTAAGTACTTTTATACATAAAATAGCTGCTATAATGGGGCCAAACATAAAAGGTAATAATATATGTGATATCTTTAATAGCAAACTTATGATAATGGATAATGCTAATATAATTAGGTTATTTCTATTTATTATCTTCATACGCACACTACCTTTTATAAATGTGTGAAATGGTAAAAACTCAGTTATTTCAAACATACTCATTCAAATAATTTCATTATATATTAATAGCCTGGGTATAATATCCCAGGCTAAAAATGTAATTAATTTTCCTTTTATTTTACAATACGACTTAATGAATTATCAAATGCTTGTATTGTTTTTTCAATATCTTCTTTAGTATGTGCTGTTGATAAGAAAGTCCCTTCAAATTGAGATGGTGGCAGGAATACACCTTCTTTTGCCATTTCTCTATACATCTCACTAAATAATTTCAAATCACTTTTATTGGCTTGTTCAAAATTAGTCACAGGACCTTCATTTAAGAAATAACCTATCATTGATCCAGCTCTATTTACTGTTATAGGTACCTGATGCTTAGCAAAGACTTCTTTAAGCCCTTTTTCAAGTAAATCTCCTAGTTCATTAAAATAGTCATATGATTCAGGTGTTAATTGACTTAGTGTTTCATAACCACTTGTCATTGCTAATGGATTACCTGATAAAGTACCTGCTTGATAAATATTTCCTACTGGTGCGATGTGATCCATGATCTCTTTTTTACCACCAAACGCTCCGACAGGTAAACCTCCACCTATAACTTTACCTAAACAAGTTAAATCTGGTGTCACTCCAAAATAGCCCTGCGCACAGTTATAACCAACTCTAAAACCAGTCATAACTTCATCAAATATTAACAATGAACCATATTCATTAGTAATATCTCTTAATCCTTGTAAAAAGCCTTCTACGGGAGGAACTACACCCATATTACCAGCAACTGGTTCAACTATAACTCCAGAAATATCATCCCCATATTTTTCAAATGCTAGACGTAATGAATCTAAATCATTATATGGTACAGTAATGGTATTTTTTGCAATACCTTCTGGTACACCTGGTGAATCGGGTAAACCTAATGTTGCTACTCCAGATCCAGCCTTAATTAATAATGAGTCACTATGACCGTGATAACAACCTTCAAATTTAACAATTTTATTGCGTCCAGTATAACCGCGCGCTAATCTTAATGTATCTAATGTAGCTTCCGTACCTGAAGATACCATCCTAACTTTCTCAATAGAAGGTACTCTATCAATAACCAATTGAGCTAGTTTATTTTCTTGTAGTGTAGAAGCACCAAAACTAGTGCCGTTATCTACTGCTTTGTGAAGATTTTCGATAACTTGTTTATTTTTATGACCTAAAATAAGCGGTCCCCAACTTAAAACATAATCAATGTATTCATTACCGTCAATATCATATATTTTCGAACCTTCTGCATGATCCATAAAAATTGCAGGTGTATCCACAGATTTAAAAGCACGCACTGGACTATTTACACCGCCAGGCATTAAATCTTCAGCAATTTCCATTGCTTTTATTGATTTTTCATATCCCATAAATGTTGCCTCCTCATAATTAATCTCTTTGTTATTTATCTAGATATTGACAAATATCTTTAGCAAAATAAGTAATAATCATATCTGCTCCAGCACGTTTCATTGAAACCATTTGTTCCATAACAATCTTTTCTTCATCGATCCATCCATTTAAGGCAGCGGCTTTAGTCATACTATATTCGCCACTTACATTGTATGCAACAACAGGCACATTAGTATGATTTTTAACATCTCTAACTATATCTAAATAACTTAAAGCAGGTTTAACAATCATCATGTCACATCCCTCTTTTAAGTCACTTTCAAGTTCTCTCAATGCCTCTAAACGATTAGCAGGATCCATTTGATATGTTTTACGGTCGCCAAATGAAGGGGCTGAATCAGCAGCGTCTCTGAATGGTCCAAAGAAACTTGATGCATATTTAATACCATAACTCATAATTGGTACATTTTGATAACCAGCATCATCTAGTCCTTGTCTAATTTCAGCAACAAATCCATCCATCATATTACTTGGTGCAATAATATCTGCACCCGCCTCAACTTGAGAAATTGCAGTTTTAACAAGTAATGGTAATGATTTATCATTGTCTACATCATGTGTGTGATCGTCAATGACACCGCAATGCCCGTGATCTGTATATTCACATAGACATGTATCAGCAACAATTAATAAGTCACTATACATTTTTTTAGCAATACGTGTTGCTTCTTGTACAACGCCATTATGATCATATGCACCAGAACCAACATCATCTTTATCGTTTGGCACACCAAAGAACATAATTGCTCTAATACCTAGGTCATACGCTTCTTTTATTTCTTCGTGTAATAAATTTAAACTGATTTGATATACACCTGGTAATGACTTAATTTCAGTTTTAATATCATCTTTTTCAACTACAAAAATTGGGTAAATTAAATCTTCTTTTCTTACATGTGTTTCGCGAACCATATCTCTCATTGTTTGAGAAGAACGTAGTCTTCTATGTCTATCAAATTTCATTTTAGTCCCTACTTTCTACTACTTTATCTATCAATGCCTCTAAAGTTTGTTTATCTGCAACAATGACTGGTTGATTATATGAATGTATCGTATTTGCCGTTTGCTTGCCAATTGCAAAATAGTGATCAAACTTAGGTATTGGGTCTTCATTAAAATAATAACGTACTGAAGATGAACTTGAAAATGTTAAAGCATCAATTTCTTGATTAAAAATTAATGATTTAACTTCATTTATATGTTGATAATGTGGTACTGGCTCGTACAAATCAATTTTAACAACATCATTATTTCGAGCTAATGTTTCTTTTAATAATGGACGTGCTTGTTTACTAGAAGGTATGAGGATATTTTGATTATATTTTTGAAATTCACTAATTAATCCTTCTTGTGAGTAATCCTGTGGAATTAAATCTACAGGGATTTTTAATTCACGACAATATTGAGCAGTTTTTACACCAACAACTGCGATTTTTTTGTAATTTACCAAATATAGATAAGGCAAAAAATATTTAACTGCATTTTTAGACGAAAAAATAAGCCAGTCATAGTTATCTTTTAACAAACGCAAATCAAATTCAAGTGGTTTTATATCTATAAATGGTTTGTGAATAATTGTAACCAAATCACTTTGAATTTCACTTGTTTGTGTCATAACTACAACTGGTTTCATTTTAAAAAGTCACCTCGAAGATTATTGTTCTTCATTTAATTTTCTAATAATTTCATAAGCGCCTTGTTCTTTTAGAACACGACTCACTTCTTTACCTAATTCTGTTGGAGATTCGCCAATAGCTGTATGTTCATATCGTTCTGTACCGTCAGGTGTCATAATTAGCCCAGTAAATTCAATTTGTTGTTGGCTATTAATAGTTGCATATCCACCAATTGGTACTTGGCAACTTCCATCCATTTCGGCTAAAAATGTTCTTTCTGCAGTAACGCATTTTTCAACATCTTTATTATGAACTTCTTGCAATAGGTCTAATAATTCTTTATCATCACTTCTGCACTCAATGCCAAGTGCACCTTGACCAATAGCTGGAAGTAAAACATCTTTATCTAAATAGGTTGTTACAATATCGTCAGACCAACCCATTCGTCTTAAACCAGCTGCTGCTAAAATAATGGCATCATAGTCTTCTGTTTCAAGCTTTTGTAATCTCGTATCAATATTACCTCGTATCCATTTGATTTCTAAATGAGGATACTTAGATAAAATTTGAGCCCCTCTTCTTAAAGAGCTTGTTCCAATAATACTGCCTTCAGGTAATTCTCTTAAAGGTGTATGATTTTTGGAAATATAAGCATCAAAAGGAACCTCTCTATCAGGAATACAACCCAATGTTAGTCCTTCAGGTATCACACTAGGTACATCTTTTAAAGAATGAATAGCCATATCAATTTGTTTTTCAAACAATTCGTTTTGAATTTCTTTAACAAATAAACCTTTTCCGCCGACTTTAGATAATTGCTTATCTACTATTCGATCGCCTTTCGTAACTATTTCTTTAATCTCAATATCCAATTCTGGACGTACCTGTTTCAATTTATCAATAAATTGTTGGCTCTGAGTTAAAGCTAGTTTACTTCTTCTTGATCCAACTACTAACTTGCGCATGTTCTGCTGCCTCCTAGAAAAACACTCGTTCTCTTATCCAACCTATAAATAATTTTACAAGCCATTTTACGAAAAATGGGTAGTGAAAAATAGGTTGAACATACATAAACAGAATAAAATAATATTAAAATATATTAGGTTCTTTTGATTGATAATCTTTTTCACTCTAAATATTAAATAAATACCATACAATAACGTAATGACGGTAGAAAAAATAACCTTAGGATCAATAAATATGCGCTGACCTACTGAAAATACACCCCATTGTGCACCTAGAATAATACTAAAAATTAGTATAATCCATCCTGCCAAAGTGGTAAAAAAAACAATAGCTTCTAAAGTAGCTACGCTAGCTATTCTAAAATATTTCTGATCAAAATTCTTCTCTTTTAAATTACGATATTGAATGATATAAAGTAAACAATTTACGAATGCTAAAGCAAAGAATGCATAGCTCAAAATTGCTAAACCAATATGGACAAGTAACAATTCATTAATAACTGCCACTTGTTGTACTTGGCTATGATAACGGTCAGGTTGAAATGTGTTCATTGCCATTAATACAAAACCAATTAAATTTAAAAAGAACACAGAAAAATTCAAAGTTTTTATCACATTCAAAATGAGTGATAAAGATATAATAATCCATGTCAGTGAGAAAAATACATCAAATAGCGATCCTAATGGTGCGTGTTTCGTTTGTATAATAAAAACAGATAAAGAGATTGTTTGTAAAACCCAAACAATCCCCAATGTATATATACCCAAAACTCTAATTTGATGACTTTTACGCACAAAATCTAGAAAATAGCAAACAATGCTAATTAGATAAATGATTAATATTATTTCATGAAATCGAATAAACAGGTTTTCTTGCATATCATCACCATATTAATATGCTTATTCAAAACTAAAAATTCGACGTGCTGAAATTTCCTTAGCTTTATTTTCTTTGTGTTGTCTCGCTTGTTCATAAGGGTTATCAGCTTCTATGTCAAAAATGCTTTGAAAGAGCTCTAATTTTTCGTTACTTTTCTTATCACTACTTAATTCTTTAGCCTGCTTAATAGGGTCTTTTAACATTTGATTGATTATACTTTTAGTATGTTTAGAAATAATCTTTCTTTCTCTCTCTGATAAATCTGGTAATTTTCTATCAATACTATCCATTGTTTCAGATTGAATATTCATTGCTTTTTCACGTAAAGCTCTAATGACTGGTACAACACCTAACATATTTACCCAATCATTATGAGTATCTATTTCACTAGGTATTTGATCAGCAATTGTTTGTGCTGCTAATTGACGCTCTCTTAAATTCGCATCAACCAAACCTTTCAAGTCATCAACATCGTAATTAAATATATTGTTGATTGCATCAATACCAGGCTCAATATCTCTTGGAACTGCAATATCAACTAATAATAAAGCGTCTAATTTTCGTTGATTAGCTATAGATTCAACTAAATCATTAGTAATAATATACGACTCTGAACTTGTAGAACTAATTACAATATCAGCTTGTTGTAATAAAACTGGTAATGCATCTAGTGAATCAAATTTAACTTGATGTTTTTCAGCTAATACTTTAGCTTTACCTACTGTTCTATTAACAATTGTTATATTTGTAATACCTGACCCTAACAGATTTAAGAGTGATAATTCACTCATTTCCCCTGCACCAATAATGACAGCTTGTTTATATTTTAGTTTTCCGAATACCTTTTTAGCTAATTCAACTGCAGCATATGAAACACTAACTGCATTATCTGCAATATCTGTTTCACTATGTGCTCTTTTAGCAAAAGTAATTGCCTGTTTAAATAAATGATTAAAGATAGTACCAGTTGTACCCGTTTCTTGAGCTAAGAAAAATGCGTCGCGCATTTGCCCAAGTATTTGTGTTTCTCCAAGTACAATGGAATCTAAACCAGAAGTGACGCGCAATAGATGTTCTACAGCTTCGTCCCCCACTTTGACTTCTGACATGTCTTTAATGTCATCTACTTCAAATCCAAATTTACGTGCTAAAAATCTTTGAACGTAATAACGTCCGGTATGAATTTGATCAACAACGGCGTATACTTCGGTACGATTACATGTAGATAAGATGACGTTTTCTAAGATGGCTTTAGTTTCATATAAATCTTCATGGGCTAATCGTAAGGCATCATCTCTAAAAGCAACTTGCTCTCTTAGTGCTACATTAGCAGTTCGATGATTTATGCTTATTGCAATAAAATGCATTTATAACGCCCTCCATATACTTACAATAACCTTAGTATAACACATTTGCATTGATTATTAAGTTCATTGCTCAAATAAATTAGAAAGATTCTAATCTAACTTCAATTTTTTGTCAAATTTGTTAAATTTGAATTTATATATGAAGATTTAGTCTAGAATATCAGAAAAATTATTATGAATAATTAAAATGATTATAAATAAGACTCTATCAAATCCCATATTTGTTGTTGTTTATTATTTTTTATAGAAGAATAGCTAACTATAGTATCTCCTTCTTCTAAATCTAATTTGTTTTTGATATTATTTAAATGCTTTTGTACTTTCCCTTTTGGTATTTTATCTTCTTTGGTACAAATGATTAAAGTTGGAATATCAAAATGTTTTAAATAATTATACATAAGTACATCATCTTCAGTTGGATTATGTCTCAAATCAACGAGTTGAATGACCAATTGTAATTTTTGACGTGTTGTTAAATACTCTTCGATCATTTTTCCAAACTTTTCTCGTTGAACTTTACTTACTTTAGCATAACCATAACCTGGTACATCTACAAATACTAATTGGTCATCAATATTAAAGAAATTCAACGTCTGTGTTTTACCCGGTTGTTGTGAAGTACGAGCCATGTTTTTTCGCCCAATCATACTATTGATAAATGATGATTTACCAACATTTGAACGACCACTTAATGCTACTTCAGGTACATCTGTTTCTGGATATTGTGCTTCTTGTACAGCACTTATAATTAAATCTATATTATTAGGATTAATTTTCATTGGTGATCCTCACTTTTCTTATTTCTCACATTAACACTTTACCATTACTTTTATCTCTATGTCATCCTAGTTTTAAGAAATACAAATGTTGAATGATAAATACATAAAAAAAGAGCCACAATAACATGTGGCTCTGTACCATAAATATTAAATTATGCAGATGTTTTACTATCATTGATTAAATTACCTTCTGAATCATATAATTCAGGTTCGACTTCATCATTGATCGTTTGTTCTGTAATCACTACCTTAGTTACATCTTCTGATGAAGGTACATCATACATTATATCAATTAGCGCTTCTTCAATAATAGAACGAAGTCCTCTAGCACCTGTCTTACGTGCAATAGCTTTTTCACTAATAGCAGACAATGCTTCCTCACTAAATACTAACTCGACGTTATCGAGTTCTAACATTTTAGTATATTGTTTAACTAGCGCATTTTTAGGTTGCGTTAAAATATTTTTAAGCGCATCTACATCTAAAGTTTCTAAATTAGCAACAATTGGTACACGTCCAATAAACTCAGGAATCAATCCGTAAGATTGTAAATCTTCTGGTCTAATTTGCTCTAATAACGCTTCTTCATCATATTTATCAGCTTCATTACTAGCGAAACCAATGACTTTCTCACCTAAACGACGTTTGATAACTTCATCAATTCCATCAAAGGCACCACCAAGGATGAATAAAATATTTGTTGTATCAATTTGTATCAATTCTTGGTTTGGATGTTTACGTCCACCTTGAGGAGGCACACTTGCAGTAGTACCTTCTAATATTTTAAGTAATGCTTGTTGCACACCTTCACCTGAAACATCACGTGTTATAGATGTATTTTCAGATTTTCTTGCAATCTTATCAATTTCATCTACATAAATAATACCTTTTTCAGCTTTATCAATATCAAAATCTGCCGCTTGAATTAAACGTAATAAGATATTTTCTACGTCATCACCAACATAGCCAGCTTCTGTTAAACTTGTAGCATCTGCGATTGCAAATGGTACATTTAATGTTTTAGCTAATGTTTGTGCTAATAATGTCTTACCACTACCTGTTGGTCCGATTAATGCAATGTTACTTTTTTGTAATTCTACATCATCTTCATTAGGACCTAATTGTTGAATACGTTTATAGTGATTATAAACAGCTACAGATAAAGCTTTTTTAGCTTTTTCTTGACCGATAACATATTCATTCAAATGATCCATAATTTCTTTAGGAGTTGGTAATTCAGTTAATTCCTCTGAAGAATTTTGTGCTAACTCTTCTTCAACGATTTCTGAGCATAATTCAATACACTCATTACAAATATATACGCCACTTCCTGCAACTAATTTCTTAACTTGATCTTGATCTTTACCACAGAAAGAGCATTTTAAATTTTCTTCATCTTCATTGAATTTGAACATTCTTTTTTACACCCCTATTCCATAAAGACTATACTAGATAGCATTCTATAATGCAACATAATAACATTTCAATTGATTTGCTTGAAAATAGGAAGGAGTGGGACTGAATTCAAACTATAACAGATTGAACTCATGGCCCCACCCCACAAGATAATATATCTTATTCATCCTACCTATCAATGTTATTAAAACAATACAATATCAAATTGAATATCGCTTAATAGAATAGTATTAGTCTTCTTTGCTACCTTCTACTAATTTAGCATTGTCTTTTAATAAATCGATAACTTTTTGGATGCGAACATCATTTTTAACGATATCAGTATTACCTAATGTGTTTTTGATATCTTCAACTGAAATGTTGAATTGTTCACTCATTTTTTCAAGTTCTTTATCAATATCTTCGTCTGAAACTTCGATATTTTCAGCATCAGCAATAGCAGTTAATGTTAAGTTTGTTTTAACACGTTGTTCTGCATCGTCTTTCATTTGTTCTCTTAATTGAGACTCATCTTGTCCAGAAATTTGGAAATATGTTTGTAAATCTAACCCTTGTTGTTGGATTCTTTGACCAAATTCTTGAACCATACGATCTAATTCAGTATCGATCATTGCTTGAGGAATGTCGATTGTAGCATTGTCTGTTGCTTTTTTAATTGCTTCTTCTTTTTCAGTGTTTTCAGCTTCAGTCGCTTTTTGTTCAGCAAGACGTTTACGTAAGTTTTCTTTATATTCATCAACTGAATTAGCTTCTGCATCTAACTCATTAGCAATTTCATCATTTAATTCTGGAACATCTTTATATTTGATTTCATTTACTTTTGTTTTGAAAGTAGCTTCTTTTCCAGCTAATTCTTCAGCATGATACTCTTCTGGGAATGTAACAACAACGTCTTTTTCTTCTCCAGTTTTCATGCCTTCTAATTGTTCTTCAAAACCTGGGATGAATGAACCTGAACCAACTTCTAAGTCGTAACCTTCAGCTTGTCCACCTTCGAATTCTTCACCATCAACTGAACCACTGAAATCAATATTAACTGTGTCGCCATTTTCAACAGCGCCGTCTTCTTTTTTGACTACCATTTCAGCCATGTGGCCTAAACTATGGTTAATTGATTCTTCTAATTCTTCATCTGTTAGTTCAGAATCTTGTTTTTCAATTTCTAAACCTTTGTAGTCACCTAATTTAACTTCTGGTTCAACAGTTACAGTAGCTTCAAAAATGAAATCTTTACCTTTTTCAATTTGAGTTACGTTAACTTCTGGTTGAGCAACTGGATTAATACCAGTTTCATCAATAGCTTCACCGTAAGCTTCTGGTAATAAAATGTCTACTGCATCTTGATATAATGCTTCAACGCCAAAGCGTTGTTCAAAAATTGGACGAGGCACTTTACCTTTACGGAATCCAGGTACATTAATTTGTTTAACTACTTTTTTAAATGCTTGATCTAATGCTTTATCTACTTTTTCTGATGGAACAGTAACAGTTAATAATCCTTCGTTACCTTCCTTTTTTTCCCAAGTTGCTGTCATGTATAAATACCTCCATGAATAACTATTTTATTTTTTCAACTTCCCTATTATAGCATAGGTCATTTGTGTACACAAACATTGAAATTGCAACGTTTGCGAAATTATTTATTACTAATTTCAATTAAAATTTACGTTAAACGATTTATGCATTATTTGCAAGAAATTGGGGTTATCATTGCTTATCTAATTGATAGATATATGATAAAATTTCTTGTTTCGCAATACTATCATCTATACCTAACATTGATTTAAAATAAACATCATACGCGACAATCCAATCTTCTATTGGAAATAGCGTTTCAATATTAAGGGGATATAGCAATATAGAATGATTATTCATGATATGGCTTGCTTCATCAACAATATGTATGGCGCCATTTTCAAGATTCTCAATCACTTTTGGCAATACAATCGATTTTAAAGTCGTGTGTTCTAGCCCACTTAAATCTTTAGGAATAATGTCAACTGTTGTACCATATTTGGTAATTGTGACGCTAGTTTCAGACTGTGCAAATCTTAAGTATTCTAACATCAAACTTATAATGTTATTTTCTACATTAGCATGACTTAATAAATAATGAATTGTTTCTTTGAAATCATAATGCCCATTATCGATGAGTTGAAGTAGAACATGCGTTTGTTCTCTTGTATTTAATTGATTGAATTGAGCTAATGAATGAGTCAATTGTTCTCGATTTGAATCTAGTTTAGATTGTGCGTATTCTTTTAACGGGAATAATTCCATTCTGGTTTTATGATCTCGTACTTCATCAATAATTTGATTAATCACTTCTACTGATTCATAGTACTGTTCTAAGCCATTTAAACTTTTAACATAAAATATCATTAACTCATCGTACTTGTTTAAACCTTGTTTAAGCAAAATGATAGCTTCTTCTCTCAATTCCAAAAATGCTCCCATTTGATATAGCATATCGCACTTTTTAATTGAGAGTGCTTCATCTAACTCAAACTGGCTTTCAAATTGTTCAAATAATTCATACATTTTGTCAAAGTCTTGTTTTAATTCAGCTTTTCTAATATCTTCTTTTAGCTTTTTCTCAGATAATGGGAATGGGATGATATCTGACATTTAATTTGCACCTCAATTATTATAAATCTTGAAGAATTAATGCACTCCATGTCTCAAAGTCATCGTATGATTCTATTTTCCCTTTTTCAATCCATTTGATTCTTAGCGTATCCGTTTCTTTAGCTTCTACATCATTTGAATTGACTGTTATTTTAAATACTACACCCATATGAACTTTACCTACTTCATTATTGTCATCATTGATAAAACCTAGGTATTCCATATTTTGAGAATCTTCAGTAGGCAAACCTACTTCTTCTTCTAATTCTCTTTGGGCATTTACTCTCAGTACTTCATTAATTGAATCTGCCCCTACTACATCATTCATGTGTCCACCGACGCCAATCGAAGATTGTCCGTGCAATCTTTCTTCACCGCCGCCAGAAAGACGTTCATAAACAAGAATTTCACCATTTTGATTTTCTAATAAACAATATGAAATAAGTTGTTTAAAACCTGGATCCTCTTCCATGTCTCCTCTACGTTTCACATCATACTGTCTTAATGAATTAAAAATATTATTACCTTTTTCATCATTTTTTGATAAAAATCCATTGAATGCATTCTTTTCATTATCGAAAAGCGTTGTTCTTGGCACTACTATAATTTGCTCATCAAATTTAGACATATTAAACTCCTTTATATTTTCTTTATGATATTATTCTATCAAACTTATTTTTGATTCGCGATGATTAACGTATCTTCTTAATTTATATCAATGCTTAAACAATTTTATATTTAAATAGAAAGATATATAAATAAAAGCTGAGACATCATATAAATGTCTCAGCTTTTATGAGTTAAGCTTATTTTAAAGCGTCTTTAGCTTTTGATACTAATTCACCGAATGCTTTATCGTCTGAAATAGCTATTTCAGATAACATTTTACGGTTGATATCGATGTCAGCTTTTTTCAATCCGTTCATTAAACGTGAATAGCTGATATCATGTTTACGTGCTGCTGCATTAATACGTGTAATCCATAATTTACGGAAATCACGTTTACGTTGACGACGGTCACGGAATGCGTATTGACCTGATTTCATTACTTGTTGTTTTGCTACTTTATATAATGTATGTTTTGAACCGAAGTAACCTTTAGCTAATTTAATCGTTTTTTTACGACGTGCTCTTGTTACTGTTCCACCTTTTACTCGTGGCATATTAAATTCCTCCTTAGATACTATCTACGTAATTATTCTTTATTCGTTAGTCGTATTATTTTTTATAAGATAATAATTGTTTTACACGTTTCATATCGCTTTTAGAAACTAATCTACTTTTACGTAATTGACGTTTTTGTTTAGTGTTTTTGTTTGCAAATAAGTGAGATGTGAAAGCTCTTGAACGTTTTAATTGACCTGAACCAGTTCTTTTAACACGTTTCGCTGCTCCACGGTGAGTTTTCATTTTAGGCATGATTCATTTCCTCCTAGAAATTATTATTAATTATTTTTCATTAATTGGTGATAACATAAGGAACATTTGACGGCCTTCCATTTTAGGCTTTTGTTCGATTGTTGCAAGGTCTTTACATTCTTCAGCAAATTTTTCTAACTGGCGTTGACCAATTTCTTTGTGAGTAATGGCACGACCTCTGAAACGAATTGAAACTTTACATTTATCGCCTTTAGAAAGGAATTTACGTCCGTTTTTCAATTTTGTTTGGAAATCATGTTCCTCAATTGTTGGACTTAAACGAATTTCTTTAACGTTAATTGTTTTTTGTTTCTTCTTCATTTCTTTTTCTTTTTTCTGTTGTTCGAATTTGAATTTACCGTAATCCATAATTCTTGCAACAGGTGGTTTAGCATTTGGTGCTACGATTACTAAATCTAAATCAACACGTTCAGCCATTTCTAACGCTTCTTGTTTTGATTTAACACCTATTTGTTCACCATCTTGACCTACTAAACGAAGTTCTTTTGCACGAATTTTCTCATTAATTTGAGTCTGATCTTTTGCTATGGTTGACACCTCCCAGAATTTTACGAAATTGTCCCAAGCAAAAAAGAAGAGCGAGTATCACTACCCGCTCTTCTTCACACATTAATTGTGTAACATGATTAACCTGCCAACTGCTTGTTGCGTCGCTACAGGTGAGAAGCGGGAGCTTCTACTTGGTTCGTTTCGTATTCAACGTTATTAATCATATCAACAATAAATGTATTCGTCAACTACTTTTTTTATTAATCGTGATGTCTTACTTCTTCCATTGACACATCTTGACGTAAATCTACCTGTTCTAATGGGATTTTCTTTGTTTTATATCTTACTTTATGATAAATAAAGAATGCTAAGAATACTGGAATACCCATATAAGTAATAATAAATCTATTTAAATCAAAGTCTCCTGTTTTAATAAAATCGACATCTTGACCTAATATTACGATAATACATAAAAATCCAGCAAATATCGGGCCAAATGGGAATAATTTAGCCGTATATTTTAGTTTAGATTTATCATAATTTTGTTTATCAAATGCACGTCTAAATCTATAATGACTTACAGCTATACCGACCCAAGCAATGAATCCTGTCATACCACTAGCAGCTACGATATATTCATATGCATCACCACTAAAATGTTGTACTGCAAAAATCACTACAACAATAATTCCAGTTACAATTAATGATATGTGCGGCACACCATTTTTATTCGTTTTTGAAAATGAATTAAACGCTAGTTTATCTTTACTCATTGAATATAGCATTCTAGTAGATGCATACATTCCTGAATTACCTGCAGATAATACTGATGTTAAAATAACTGCATTCATAAATGATGCTGCAAATGCAAGTCCAGCATTCTTGAATACTAATGTAAATGGTGATGTAGAGATACTATTTTCTCCACCCATAAGTGCACTACTATCATAAGGTATTAACATACCAATGATGAATATAGCTAATATATAAAATAATAATATTCTCCAGAATACTTGTTTAATAGCTTTTGGAACGGCTCTTTCAGGATTTTCAGATTCCCCTGCTGTTATCCCTATCAATTCAGTACCTTGGAATGAGAAACCAGCAACTAGGAATACCCCTAATATTGAAAGTAAGCTCCCTCCTAAGTTGCCACCAAGGATTGGGCCGCTTCCTTTAGTAAACGTTTCAAAACCAACGAATTTACCGCCCATAATACCTACAATAGTTAATAAACCTATCACAATAAATATGATGACAGTAACAACTTTTATTAGTGCAAACCAATATTCACTCTCACCATATACTCGAACTGACAATGAGTTAAGTGCAAAGATAATTACTAAAAATATACAACTCCAGACCCAAGCAGGCACACTTTGCATTGGGGACCAATATTGTATGACTTGCGCGGCAATTGTTACATCTGCAGCTACAGTAATAACCCAGTTAAACCAATAATTCCATCCTAATGCAAATCCAAGTGATGGATCTACAAATCGTGTGGCGTAAGTACTAAATGATCCTGAAACTGGTAAATATGTGGCCATCTCGCCAAGTGATGTCATTAAGAAGAATACCATTGCTCCAATAATCGCATATGCAATCAAAGCACCTAATGCTCCAGCACTGTGAATGGCTCCACCCGAAGTCATAAATAGACCTGTACCAATACAACCACCAATGGCTATCATAGATATATGACGGTCTTTTAAACCTCTTTGTATACCTTCGTTTTGACTTTTGTTTTTACTCATAGAAGATTCCTTTCTTTGTATTTAGAGGCAGTTATGATTTTGTTTTATTATTTATTAAAGAAACAACACGTTAAGTTCTATATCTTCATTTATATGACTACACGATACCTCACTTAATCATGTTACTTTTATTTATAAATTTAAAACAAAAAAGTGGCTACATACCTTTAAGATATGCAACCACTTTGCTTTTATCTATATAAGGTAGCACATCACATTCTGTGACAGTACAGTTTCTTTCGAGAACTGTCCCAACAAATCATAATTATGGTTATCACTTGTTTCGGCAATATTACCTTTAACTTGTTCAACATACGTCCCATAAGACTTCTGACAAGCGACTCTTTAATATTGCAACCTCTAACTCAACTTTTTATTTAACTAACTTGTAATATACATGAACTGCGCTTAAATTTCAAGTTTATCTATGCTTTTTCAAACGGATTTCGTCTACTAAATTCCAGATGAATTCATCTTTTTCTAATGTCTCTTGGTCTTGTGAACCATACTTACGAACATTTACTTCATTGTTTTCTACTTCTTTATCTCCTACCACGATTTGGTATGGAATTTTTTGCATTTGAGCTTCACGGATTTTATAACCCATTTTTTCATTACGGTCATCGATTTCAACACGTACGCCTTGAGATTTCAATTCATCTTGTATTGATTTTGCATAGTCGTAATGTAAATCTAAATTAACTGGAATAATTTCTACTTGTTTCGGTGCTAACCAAGTTGGGAATGCACCTTTAGTTTCTTCAGTTAAGAATGCAACAAATCGTTCCATTGTAGATACAACTCCACGGTGTATCACTACTGGTCTATGGTGTTCTCCATCCTGACCAATATATGTCAGTTCAAAACGTTCTGGTAATAAGAAATCTAGTTGTGCTGTAGATAATGTTTCTTCTTTACCCATAGCTGTTTTAACTTGAACATCCAATTTAGGCCCATAAAATGCCGCTTCACCAATAGCTTCTTCGTATGATAATCCTAATTCATCAGCCGCTTCTTTAATCATGTTCTCAGCCTTATTCCACATTTCATCATCATCAAAATACTTTTCTTTATCTTCTGGGTCTCTATAACTTAATCTGAAACGGTAGTCTTCGAATCCAAAGTCTTTATATACATCTTGAATCATGTTAACTACACGTTTGAATTCTTCTTTAATTTGATCTGGTCTAACAAAGATATGTGAGTCATTTAAAGTCATACCTCTTACACGTTGTAGTCCTGATACAGCCCCACTAGCTTCGTATCTGTGCATAGTACCTAATTCGGCAATACGAATAGGTAATTCTCTATAAGAATGTGGTTTATTATTATAAACCATCATATGGTGTGGACAGTTCATTGGACGTAATACCATTTCCTCTGTCTCATCTAATTTCATTGGGGGGAACATATCCTCTTGATAGTGATCCCAATGTCCTGAAGTTTTATATAAATCAACATTTGCTAAAACTGGTGTATATACGTGGTCATATCCCATACTTACTTCTTTATCCACAATATAACGTTCAATTTCACGACGAATTGTAGCACCATTAGGTAACCATAGTGGTAAACCTGCACCAACAAGTTGACTATTAGCAAATAATTCTAAATCTTTACCGATTTTACGATGATCACGTTCCTTACGTTCTTCCAACATTTCTAAATGTGCTTTTAAATCTTTTTTATCAAAGAACGCAGTACCGTAAATACGTTGTAGCATTTTATTATTACTATCTCCACGCCAGTACGCGCCAGCTGTTGATAATAATTTAAATTCTTTTATTTTAGACGTAGATGGTACATGAACCCCTCTACATAAATCAGTAAATTCCCCTTGAGAATATAATGTCACATTTTCATCTTCAGGTATTGCATCAATTAATTCTAATTTGTATGGATCATCTTTGAAGAATGCTTTAGCTTCATCCCTAGTAACTACTTTTCTTTCGATTTTATGATTCTCATCAACAATTTTTTTCATTGTTTTTTCAATTTTTTCAAAGTCATCTGATGAAATTTTTTCTTCAGTATCAAAATCATAGTAGAAACCGCCTTCGATGACAGGACCTACACCAAATTTAACATCCCCGTATAAACGTTTTAATGCTTGAGCCATCAAATGTGCAGTTGAATGACGCAATACTTCTAATGCTTCATCACTACCTGGTGTAACGATTTCAATTTCACCATCTTCTTCTAACGGTCGTGTTAAATCTACCATTTGTCCATTAAATTTACCTGCAACTGCCTTTTTACGTAGCCCTGGACTAATTGATTGCGCTATATCTTCAGTAGTAGTGCCTTTATCAAATGCCTTTGAATTACCATCTGGAAATTGAATATTAATTTGATCCATACTATTACCTCCTAAATTATAAAAATCATATCGTTGACTTATTGAATAAAAATCAATGTAAAAGTGTAGAGAAAATAAAAAAATCCCGCCCCTGAATCAGGGACGAGATTGTCGTGGTACCACCCTAGTTAAGCGTTAAAACCTTACTCATTTAAAAATAAGTTATTTAACGACTTCTCTACATAAGATAACGGTCTTGAGCCGAGTATTCATTACAAATACCATGCATTAAAGTAGTAATAATTTAATATATTAACCGTATTCTCATCAATCAACGGCTTTCTGTGTAACAGTGATTAAATTATCATGTCTTCAACAGTTTCAACGATTTAGATTTGATTCTATTATACAACATTTTATGAAAATATCAATTGTTTCTAAAGTTTTCACCTTTCAAGAAATAAGGTGTGGATAATGTTTTAATGCGTTCAATAATTCTAGCCGCTTTTGTTTTTTCTGCGCCTTCACGTGTCATTGATAAATGATGTTCTAATTCATCATAACTTAAATTTGAAGTAAAGAAAGTGGGTAATTCATGAACCATTCTGTAATGCAATAAAGGCCCAATAACTTCATCTCTAACCCACGGCGTTACTTCTTCTGCACCGATATCATCTAACATTAATATGTTGGCTTCTCTAATTCTTTGTAGTTTTCTTTCGTAACTACCATCTTTAAACCCACCTTTTAGTGTACGAATGTATTCGGGAAGATAAACTATTGTAGATGGCACTTTTTTAGCTTTAAGTTGATTTGCTATAGCACCTAAAATAAATGACTTTCCAGTACCAAAAGGTCCATACAGATAAAGCCCTTTGACATTTTCACCATTAATTAACTTTTTGCATATATCATTAACTTGCATTGCAATATCCAAACGATTTCGTCCAGTAGTATAAATATCTTTAATTTTTGCATTTAAGGTATCTCTCTGCATATGATGTGATGTAATCAATTGAGAATTAAGTCTTTCTTCATCATATTTTACTTTACATGGACATGGCAAATAGCGAATTTTAATGCGTTCGTTTTCAATATATAATTCTGGCACATGACCTTTAACAAAGTTAGGACACTCATTATAATTATGCCCATCATAGTGCTTTTGTTGGTCTTTATATTCTTGTAGGACGTTTAAGTCTTCATCAATCATAGCATTGGTTAGTTCTGATTGGTGTTCATTTAAAAATTGCTTCACATCAGGATCATTTACAACCTGTTGACGTATTTTAGCAATTCTCTTTTCGAAATCTTTATTTGAACCTACAATATTCTTAAAGCTTTCCATCTAATCCTCCTCCCAATCTTTATTTAATTGTTCTAAGAATGCTTGTCTATCCTTTTCAAATTGATCGTCTTTTTCATCTTTTGAAAGTGCTGTAGCGTTTGGATTATCTCTTTCTTCTAACCATTTAGGCGTTTTCTCCCTAGAAACCAATTTACTTTTACGATTATAGCCTTGATATGATTGTGATTTATTCTCGTTTGATGGTTTAGGTTGATTAACTTTCAAGGCATATTCATAAGCTTGCTTAGCCGTTGTTATACCTTTCTTTTTCCAATTTGAAGCAATTTCAAAAATATAAGATTTGGGTAATTTCATATCTTCTTTAAGCATAACAAATTGTAATAAGATGTTAATAACACCGAAGTTCATTTTTTCTCTATGAATTAATTCTTCAATCATATTTTTTTGAGATAATGTTGGTTCTGATTCAGACCAAGATGCTAACATATCAATCGGACTCGTCTGTTCTAACAGTTGAAGCCATTGTTCCGTGTCATTTTCAGGATCAGGAATTTCATTATTTTGGGTCGAAATGTCACTGTGTTTAATGTTTTTATTCAATTCTAACTTAGGTAATTGATTTTCATGTTCTATTAAATAATAAGAACGTGCCTGTTTACGCATCTCTTCAAAAGATAATTGCTGCGCACTTGTAATTGAATTCAATATAATATGTTTCATCGCATCAGCCGTTAAACCATATAAAGTTGCGAGTTGAACAATTAGACTTTTAGCATCCTTTGTCACTATTTCATTTGAGATGAAATGGTTATGTAACATCTGTTTCAACATATCAAAATCAAAAGATTCATTAGATAAATCCAATCCTTGATATTCACTCGCTTTAGGTATATTTTGTGTATCGATATCTAATATTCTATTGGGTACTTTAAAGACATCTGTAAACTTTCTGGTTGTTTGCTGATACTGTGATAAATCTCTAAAAGTTTGTTCAAAATGTTTCTTTAGAACCTGATATCTTTTTTTATCAACTTCACTATATAAAAATACAGATAACATAGGATCATTGAAAAATTGAGATGGTGACGGAGGTTGAATCAATTGATATATAAAATGTGTTTGTTGTTCATCATGTTTTACAAATGATTTCATCAAACCAATGGCTTCTAATAAATCCATTTGATTTCTAAAGTCGATTAAATTTTCTTTAAGTTCATTCATAATGACATAATGGGTGAGTGGTTGCTCAACATCATTTGAAAATTGATGCATAAAGTGATATAAACCAATTGCTTGAGGCCCAATTAAAGGTGTAAACAGTCGATTTAATATTTCAAGATGCTGTGAATTTAAATAAAAATCTTGAATCACTTCAAAACTATCTTGTGGTCTTAAACCTAATTCAAAGGAATTTAACCCCATTTATAAATCACTCCGTTTATTATCATTCAGAATACCTTGCATTGAAGCTAACAGTTGGTCAATATCTTTAAACTCTTTATAAACAGAGGCAAAGCGAACATAAGAAACTTGATCTACATGCATTAATAAGTTCATTACATGTTCTCCAATTTCTCTAGATGAAATCTCAGTATGCCCCTCATCTCTTAATTGCCACTCCACTTTATTAGTTATATCCTCTAGTTGTTGATATCTCACTGGACGTTTTTCACATGATCTAACTAATCCATTCAAGATTTTTTCTCTTAAAAATTGTTCTCTAGTTCCATCCTTTTTCACTACTATTAATGGACTCACTTCTATATGTTCGAATGTTGTAAACCTTGTACCACAATTTTCACATTCTCTTCTTCGACGAATCGCGTTCGCATCTTCTGCATGACGTGAATCTACTACTCTTGAATGTGTTGAATTACATTTTGGGCATTTCATGATTGTCACCCTTTTCTATTTAGATTATTCTCAATTATACTATAAATTCACACGTTACAAAAGAAAGCACCTTTTAAATTATATGTCTAAAAGTGTAAACTAATTTATATCATTAAATATAACAACCTAAATAAAAAATGTGACATTTTCAAAAATGATGTTAAAGTCAACTTTTTTCTATTTAATTTCTAGATAACTTTGGCATCTACATTTTATTTTGAACAAAAAACTGCCAATCTAACCTTCATATTAAAGATTAGACTGACAGTCTCTTAAAAATTAATTTTACACAGCTTCTACTGTTTTATGAGATTCTATCAACTTACCAATTTGCTCTGCTACTTCAACAACTCTATTTGAATATCCCCATTCATTATCATACCAAGCGATTACTTTAACTTTATTATCGCCCATAACCATTGTTGATTGTGCATCAATTACTGCAGAATTAGGATTTGTATTAAAATCTACTGAAACAAGTGGTTCACTTTCTACATCCAATACACCATCTAAATTTGCATTTTTGAAAGCGTCATTAATTTGATCAGCTGTTACATTTTGTTCTAAATCTACTACTAAGTCTACAAGAGAAACGTTTTTAGTTGGTACTCTTAATGCCATTCCATGTAATTTACCTTCTACTTCAGGTAGCACTTCTTTTAATGCTTTAGCTGCGCCTGTAGATGTCGGAATAATACTTTCATTACATGAACGTGCTCTACGCAAATCTTTATGCGGATTATCAATATTCTTTTGGTCATTAGTAATTGCGTGTACTGTAGTCATCAGACCGTTCACGATACCAAATTCATCATTTAATACTTTTGCAACTGGGCCAATACAGTTAGTTGTACATGATGCATTACTGAAAATATCGAATTTATTAACATCTAATTTATCATCATTGACACCTTTCACAATCATTTGAACATGGCCACCTTTAGATGGACCTGTTAATAATACTTTTTTTGCACCTGCGTTGATATGTGCAATAGCTTTATCACCATGATTGAATTTACCAGTTGCTTCGATGACAACATCTATATCAAGTTCTTTCCAAGGTAAGTTTTCAGGATTTCTATCAGAAACTAATTTGATATCTTGGTTTTTATAACGAATGCCATTTTCAATGGCTTCTACCTTCTCATCGTACTTACCATGAGTTGTATCATAATTGATAAGATGTGCAATTGTTTCTGGAGGGTAACTTGCATTAATTGCCTTTACGCTTAAGTTTTCATTTTTCAATGCAATTCTTAATACCATTCTACCTATTCTACCCATACCGTTAATTGCTATATTCGTTGTCATTTAAAGCACCCCTTGACCATTAATTTATATGTTATACTTTATGGCATTAGTATAACATAATAAATTACATTTGAAAGCGTTTACCAAAACTTTACAAATACAAATTTTAATCAAACTTAATAAGAATTAGTTATTAAATAACAATGAATTTAAGATTATCAAAACTAAAAAAACAGAAAATTTCTAAAGTAAGTATTCACATAATAAAACCCTAAGGCATTTATTAATGTCTCAGGGTTAATAAAAATCTCTTTTTGAATTATTTCTCGATAAAACCTTTTTCACTAAGCAACCGTTCTAAATTTTGCTTTAGTTCTAGTTTATCTCCAAGATTATCAATCACATGATCTGCCATTCTACTTTTCTTATCAATAGATATTTGGCTATATACTCTTGCTTTTGCTTCCTCTTGAGTTAAATCATTTCTTTCCATTAAACGATCGATTTGAATACTTTCTGATGTGTAAACAAGCCATACTTCATCAACAGTATCTTGCAATTCATTTTCATATAAAAGAGGAATATCCATAATAACATTATGGCCTTCTTTTAAAAATTGTTGCTTCTTTTCTTCCATTATTTCTCTAACTATAGGATGGACTATTTCATTTAACTTAATACGTTCACCTGGATAATTAAATACTAAATCACCCATATATTTTCTGTCCATCTCACCATTTTCATCAATAGCTTCATCGCCAAAAACTTCTCTTACTTTCTCTATACCTGGTGTTCCTTTAGCAACTGCTTCTCTTGCAGCTGTATCAGCATCTACTACTTTAAAACCAAATGCAGTTAACAATTCAGATACAGTTGATTTACCTGATGCGATACCACCAGTAAGTCCTATTACTTTTGACATATTTTCACGCTTCCTTTATTTCTGACAAGTCGGGCAATAGTGACTATTTCTAGATGCGATGACTTGAGTTTCAATTGAGTGCCCACATACCTTGCAATATTTTTGTTTATATACATTCAGATGTAACTGCATTTCCCCTGTTTTACCATCAGCATGACGATAATCGGAAATGCTAGTTCCTCCGTATTTAATACCCTCATTTAATACAGATCGAACATGATAAAACACCATTTCTTTTTCTTGATTTGATAATTCTTGTGTTAGTCTATTAGGTAAAATACCTGCTCTAAATAGCGCTTCACATGCATAAATGTTTCCACAGCCAGATATAACTTTATGATCTAAAATCACTTGTTTAATCGGTTTTTTAGAATAATTCTTTTTATTCGTACAATCTAAAAAATGTTGCAGTGCTTCTTCGTCAAAGGGTTCCGGAGCTATGCTCAAAAATGAAGGATATGAATCAAAACTACTCACATTTCTAATTTCCCCAAAGCGACGAATATCTGAATAGATTAATTTTTTTCCATTATCTAATTCAAAAATAACTTGCCAATGTTTACGATAATTAGGCACATTAATCTCTTCTAAATGATTAACAACGAAGAAACCACCTGCCATACCTAAATGACTAATTAAAATACGTTGCTCTGCATCACGATTAATATAAAATACAATATATTTACTTCTTCGCTCTATTTGGTTAATTGTATAGCCTTCTGTTAAGCGTCGAAAACTTTCGAGTGTCATTCCTTTGATAATCGTCTCTCGTCCATCTTCTTTACCTTTTTTTACATTTTCAGAAAAAGTTATTTTATTAATAGTAGTATTTACGGCAAATGGTTCAATTCCTCTTTTAACATGTTCTACTTCTGGTAATTCCGGCATATTCAAACCTTCCTTTATTTTGCATCATACCACGTCGCACCGTAACTTGAGTCAACTTTTAGTGGCACATCTAATTTTAATGCAGACTCCATAATTTCTTCTACAAACTTACTAAACGATGCTACTTCATCTTTTGGAACTTCAAAGATTAATTCATCGTGAACTTGTAATAATAGTTTCGCGTGATAATCAGTATGTTGTACTTCCTTATTGAATTGCACCATAGCTAATTTGATAATATCTGCCGCACTACCTTGAATTGGCGTATTCATTGCCGTTCTTTCTGCAAAACTTCTTAAATTAAAATTACGACTAGTAATATCTGGAATATATCTACGACGATGTAATAATGTTTCTACAAAACCTTGTGCTTTAGCATCTTTCACAATATCTGACATATACTGTTTGACTCCTGGAAAACTATCTAAATAATCATCAATAAATGCTTTCGCCTTTTTACGTGTAATTCCTAAACTTTGGCTTAACCCATAATCACTAATGCCATACACAATTCCAAAGTTAACTGCTTTCGCTTGTCTACGCATTAAACTATCAACTTCATCCGCTTCCACATCGAAAACCTTCATTGCAGTCGCAGTATGAATGTCATGCCCATTAATAAATGCTTCTTTCATACTTTCATCTTGAGTAATATGAGCTAAAACCCGTAATTCAATTTGAGAATAATCGGCACTTAATATAACACTATCAGATGATGTAGGCTTAAATGCTTTTCTAATTTTCCTACCTTCTTCTAGACGAATAGGTATATTTTGTAAATTTGGATCAACACTTGATAAGCGACCAGTTTGCGCTAATGTTTGGTTAAAACGTGTGTGAATACGATGATCATCACTAATCACTTTTTGTAATCCTTCTACATAAGTAGATTGTAATTTTGATAATTGGCGATATTCTAGAATATAATCAATAATTGGGTGTTGGCCTTGTAACTGTTCCAATACATCGACAGCAGTAGAATAGCCCGTTTTTGTTTTTTTAATCACAGGTAATTCTAGTGTTTCAAACAACACTACGCCAAGTTGTTTTGGAGAATTGATGTTAAATTCTTCACCGGCAGCTTCGTGAATATTTTTAATTAAAACATCTAGCTTTTCTTGTATCTCTTTCTCCATTTGTTGTAAATCTTTAACATCAGTAAAGATTCCAATCTCTTCCATCTCACTTAATATTTCAGCTAACGGTAGTTCTAAATCTGCTAATAATGATTCTTGGTTATATTCTTTCAACTGTTTTTGCATTTCAGCTTTTGATTCACTTACCGCTTCAATTATTGATGCAACATGCTTATTTAAGATCTCATCTTCTGGTACATGATGCTTTTTACCCTTACCATAAATAGTCACGTTATCTTGCACATAATGTTGTCCATATAAAGAAACAACTGAATTCACATCGTCAATCGTTCTTGATGGATCGATGATATAACTAGACAACATCACATCAAACTGGATGTTTTGAATATCGATATCTAGTCTATGTGAAACAACATAAGTTTTCTTAGCATCATAAACAGTTTTGGCTGTATTGGGGTTTTCTAACCAATTGACTAAATCTGAAAATTGCTTAATCTCATCTGCATTAATTACAACATGATGTTCCCCAGTATAAAGTCCAAATTTTAATATATTGTCTTTTAAATAATTACTATCTTCTAGTTCAAAATGAATGGTTGCCTCATCTAAATCTGAAAAATTAATGTGATCAAAATTCGACTCAACTTCAAAAGTTTTATCTTTTTGTTCTTGTGTTGCCTCTACTGAATCTATTTCTGCTAATAGCTGATTAAACTCTAATTTTTTAAAGAGCTCAATTTTTTCAGTTTCATCTAAGTGCTCATCCATTTTAGTATCTTCTAATTTAACTTCGATTGGACTTTCAACATTAATAGTAGCTAAATCTTTACTCATTAAAGCATCATCTTTACTATTTTCAAGCTTTTCTTTAAGCTTTTTACCTGAAACACTTTCTATATTGTCATAGACACCTTCTACAGTATTGAATTGATTTAGTAATTTAATCGCTGTTTTTTCACCTACGCCAGCTACACCTGGTATATTATCAGAAGTATCACCCATTAACCCTTTCATATCAATAATTTGATTTGGTGTTAATCCATTATATTTTTCTGCGATAAATTCAGGTGTATAATGATCAACATCTGTTACACCTTTTTTAGTATAGTAAATTGTGACATGATCCGTAGCGAGTTGCGTTAAATCTCTATCACCTGTAATAATGATAGTTTCAAACCCAGCTTTGTCCGCTTCTCTACTCAAAGTACCAATTATATCATCTGCTTCATAATTCTCTAATTCATATCTTTTTATGTGATATGCATCTAATAATTGACGAATATATGGAAATTGTTCACTTAATTCAGGTGGTGTCTTTTGTCTGCCACCTTTATATTCACTATATTTAGAATGTCTGAAAGTTGTTTTACCTGCATCAAACGCCACTAAAAAGTGATTAGGTTGTTCTTCTTTAAGAATTTTTTCTAGTAACATCGCAAAGCCATATACTGCATTTGTATGTATGCCTGCCTTATTTGAAAGTAATGGCAAAGCATAGAATGCTCTAAAACTTAAACTATTACCATCAATTAATACTAATTTATTCACGTTATAAACCTCCAGCACATATTTAAATATATTTTAGCATAAACAATGTATGGTCATTAAACATAAAGTACCATTGCCTCACAATTCATATAACTAAAATAAGAACCACATACCTATATGAATTCAATCAATAGGGTGTGGTTCTTAATATTTTTAATCTTCATCAATAAACGTCACTTTAAAGGTCGAACCTTCATTTAAGCGACTAACTACACTAATTCTTCCATTATGTGCTTCAACAATGTGCTTAGTGATTGATAATCCTAACCCAGTACCTCCAGAATCTCTACTTCGTGCTTTATCAACTCGATAAAATCTTTCGAAAATATGTTTCTGTTCCTCAGCACTAATCCCTATACCGAAGTCTTGAATTTCTAAGTTTACTTTTTTACCTTCACGATACACACTTACTATGACTTTATTATCATTGGTTGAATAATTGATAGCATTTGACAATAAATTCGTAATAACTTGAGCAATTTTATTTTCATTTGCTTTGAAAATAACGTCCTGTTCAATATTAGATTCAATTGTTATATTTTTATTCTGAGCTTGATTTTGTAAATTATCTATCGTTGTATAAGCTAATTCTGATAAATTCATATAACTCGTTGTAATTTCATTTTGTTGTTCAATATGGGATAAATCTAGTAAATCCATCACAAGTGATTCAATTCTGTTTGATTCTTTCAAGATGATATTCAAGAACATATTAAGCGAATCTTCATCATTTTTCGCACCTTCAATTAACGTTTCAGCGAATCCTTTAATTGAAGTAATTGGTGTTTTAAGTTCATGAGATACATTTGCTACAAATTCTCGACGTAGATTTTCTAACTTTTGCAAATTAGTAATATCATGTAATACAACAACCATACCTTGTAGCTTTTTCTTTGATTTAGAAAGAATTGGTACACATGATACATCAAAATATTTTGTGTGAACATTATTAATATCTACTTCAATCTGTTCATAAATCACTTTCTCAGTTCTAAAACTTTCCATGATTAATTTTTCGATTTTATCATTTATAAAACCAATATAACTTTTATTTTCCACACTTTGATCCGGACTAAATACTTCATAGTATGCCGAGTTTGCCACGACAATTTCACCATGCTTATCAATCATTAGCACTGAACTAGGTATATTTTCCAATGTCGTTTTCAATCTATTAGATTGAATTTTTTGTCTGTTATTTAATTTTTGTAGACGTCTAGCAAGCTCATTGGTTGTTACAAACAAAGCCTTAGTCTCTTTGACATTACTTTCAGGTACACGAACATGATAATAACCATCTGCTAGTAATGACGTAGCATATGTCACTTCATTTATAGGTCGAATATATGTACGGTTGATACTTCTACTAGCTAGATAAACTGTGATTAATACAATCACACCTACAATTGATAGATACTTCCACATTTCTTTTTGCAGGTCTAATATTTCATCATTAATACCACTTATGTAAACAGTTTTATCATCAATTTGACTTTTGAAAGTATACTTCAAACCAAGTTTTGTATTTTTATGAATTAACTGTGAAGGATTAGCTTCGTTATCTATGCGTTTATCTATTTTTTCTTTTTTATTTGTCGTAAATATCACTTTATCATTTTTTTTGATAACGATGATATTTTCTTGATTATTTGCAATATTTTTAATTTCACTTTTTTTATTATCATTATATAAACTAACATAGTTACGTGCTTCTTTTTCGAGTTCTTTAGTTTGATTTTGAGTTAATGTTTGATAAATCATGTTGTGGACAATAGCACCTAAACCTATAAAACTAATAATCGTAATGGTACTAATTAATATTAAAAGACGATGGTGAAATTTCAACATTAACTTTTAGGACGCTCCAATTTATAGCCTAATCCTCTTACAGTTTTAATCAATTTAGGTTGTTTAGGGTTTTCTTCTAATTTGTCTCTCAAATGGCTAATATGGACATCAACGATACGAGAATCACCAGCGAACTCATAATTCCATACAGAATTCAACATATGTTCTCTTGTAATGACACGACCTTGTCGTTCAATAAGATAAAGTAATAATTCAAATTCCTTTGGTGTGAGTTCTAATAACTCATCATCTTTATATACTTCGAAAAATTCAGGACGAATGCGAATTGAATCAATAATAATATCCTCATCATCCGTCTCATTATGCTCGACTTCATTTACAAATTGTGAACGTCTTAATATTGCTTTAACTCTTGCCACGACTTCTCTAGGTGAGAAAGGTTTAGTCATATAGTCATCAGCACCCAGTTCCAAACCTAATACTCTATCAAATTCATCATCTTTAGCAGTTAGCATAAGAATAGGTACTAAATTTTTATCAGATCTAATTGTTTTACAAACTTCAATACCATCTTTTTTCGGTAACATGACGTCTAATACAATTAAATCTGGTTGAGACGATTCAACCTTTTGTAGTGCTTCTTCACCGTCATAGGCTACTTCTACTATGTATCCAGCTGTTTCTAAATTATATTTAAGTAACGTAACGATCGATTGTTCATCGTCAACGACTAATACTTTTTGTGACATGATGTGCCTCCCCCATTTAAATTACATGTTTATTATAACTGATGTTTAAATACAAATAACATACCTACACATCAAATTTACATAAACTTAACAATCCATTTAATATGCTACTTATATTAAGGTAACATTGGATTAATATTGTCATTTCATTAATTAAACTATCATTTTTTTATAAAAAATGATATTAAAACACTAGGAATTTACAAAAACTTAATAAAAAAACGGATTGGTTTCCCAATCCGTTTACTTTAATAACATCTATTATTTTAAGTTTTTGATTAATTCGTCAGCAAACTCAGAAGTTGATACTTCAGTCGCACCATCCATTAGACGAGCGAAGTCATAAGTAACAATTTTAGAAGCAATTGTTGCTTCAATAGAGTCTGTAATTTTATCAGCAGCTTCTTGCCATCCTAAATGTTCTAACATTAATACTGAACTTAATAGTTCAGAAGATGGATTTACTTTGTTTAAACCAGCATATTTAGGCGCTGTTCCGTGAGTAGCTTCAAAGATAGCATGACCTGTTTCGTAGTTGATATTTGCACCTGGTGCAATACCAATTCCTCCAACTTGGGCAGCTAACGCATCTGAAATATAGTCACCATTTAAATTCATTGTAGCAACAACTTCATGTTCAGATGGACGAGTTAAGATTTGTTGTAAGAAGATATCAGCGATTGAGTCTTTAACAATAATTTTACCTTCTTGTTCAGCTTTTGATTGAGCTTCATTCGCAGCATCTTTACCTTCTTTTTCTACAATTTCATCATATTGTTGCCAAGTGAATACTTGATCAGCAAATTCATTATGAGCTAAATCGTAACCCCATTGTTTAAATGAACCTTCAGTAAATTTCATAATGTTACCTTTGTGAACTAAAGTTACTGCTTTACGATTGTTATCGATTGCGTATTGGATAGCAGCTCTAACCAATCTTTCAGTACCTTCTTTAGAAACTGGTTTAATACCAATACCTGAAGTTTCAGGGAATCGAATATTAGTTGCTCCCATTTCATCTTGTAAGAAATCTATCACTTTTTTAACTTCAGGCGTACCTTCTTTGAATTCAATACCTGCATAGATATCTTCAGTATTTTCACGGAAAATAACCATATCTACGTCTTGAGGACGTTTAACTGGTGACGGTACACCTTGGAACCAACGTACAGGACGTAAGCAAGTGAATAAATCTAATTCTTGTCTTAATGCTACATTTAATGAACGAATACCGCCACCAATTGGTGTAGTTAATGGCCCTTTAACAGCAATTAGATATTCTTTAATTGTGTCTAAAGTTTCTTGTGGTAACCATTCACCAGTATTGTCATATGCTTTTTGTCCAGCTAAAACTTCTTTCCATTCGATACGTTTTTCACCATTATAAGCTTTTTCAACTGCAGCATCGATAACACGACTTGCTGCTTTCCAAATATCTGGTCCAATTCCGTCACCGATAATGAAAGGAATGATTGGTTCGTTTGGTACATTTAATCCATCTTTAGTTTGAGTAATTTTTTCTGCTGTCATAAAATTTGACCTCCAAGTAATTTGTTTAAATTCACCTAATACTATAGATGATTTGATTATCTTTCTTCAATAGGAACATATTTACGATTCGTTTCACCAATGTAGTTTGCTCTTGGACGCATGATTCTATTATCTCTGTATTGTTCAAGAATGTGTGCAATCCAACCAGATGTACGACTTACTGCGAAGATTGGTGTAAATAAATCATGTGGAATATCCATACTGTGATAAACAGTCGCACTAAAGAAATCAACGTTAGGAATTAATCCTTTTTCTTCTTTCATACGTTTTTCAATAGCTAATGACATCTCATATAATTCACTTTGTCCAGTTTCTTCAGTAATTTTTCTACTCATCTCTCGTAAATATTTAGCACGAGGGTCGCCTTCTTTATATACACGGTGACCGAAGCCCATAATTTTCTCTTTATTTGCTATTTTTTCGTCTAAATAGTTATCTACATTATCTAATGAACCTACTTCAGATAACATAGCCATAACGCGTTCATTAGCACCACCATGTAAAGGCCCTTTTAATGAACCAACAGCAGCTACAATACCTGAATACATATCAGATAAAGAAGATACTGCACAACGAGCTGTGAATGCTGATGCATTTAATTCGTGATCAGCATGTAAGATTAATGCTTTGTTAAATGCTTCTTCTTCAATATCAGTAGGTAATTCACCTTTTAACATGTATAAGAAGTTTCCAGCATAGCTTAAATCTGAATTTGGTTTTAATGGTTCTTTACCTTCACGTACACGTGAAAATGCTGTTACTAATGATGCGATTTTTGCTTGAATACGAATTGCTCTTTCATATTTCTTTTCATCTGCTTCATCTTCAGCGTCTGGATCAAAATGAGCAATGTATGATACTGAAGTACGTAATGCAGTCATTGGATGTACTTTGTCAGTTACATACTCTTCAAAATGTTTATACACTCTAGGATTAAGTGTCATATACTCATATAATTTTGATTTAAGTTCTTGTAATTCGTCTTTAGTTGGCAATCTATAGTTCCATAATAAAAAGATGATTTCTTCAAATTGGGCATTTTCTGCAAGATCGTCAATATCATATCCTGCGTATGTTAATTGACTATCGATGATTGAGCTGATTTTAGTTTCAGCTGCAATTACCCCTTCCAAACCTCTTTGTAATTCTGCCATGATAAATTTCCCCTTTACTATTTCTTTATGAAATGGCTTTCAACTAGTATTATAGCTAATTATTAAGTTTTTGTGAAACAAAATAAATTACTATATATATGTAAGTTTGGTATTGATTCATATATAACTTAAATGTTAAAAATGTTCTAAGTACCATGAAACCAACATTTTGGCCTTTTAAATTATTTTGAAAATTAAATTGAATACAAAGTTTTTATTTGGTTATCATGCTTGATTATAAATTGCTAATTATCTCGAAGTGTATTTTAACACTTTTTTAATAAATAAATTGTATAAAAAGCGATTTAAGTGCATAATATAATTATCTAAAAGTAAGGGAGAGGTCTTATGGCTGATAATCTACAAAGAGAATTGAGCAATCGCCATGTGCAATTAATTGCCATTGGAGGCGCTATTGGGACAGGATTATTCCTGGGCGCTGGACAAACGATTGCCATGACGGGTCCCTCAATACTACTCACGTACATTTTTATTGGATTCATGCTATTCATGTTTATGCGTGGATTAGGCGAAATTATTATTCAAAACACAAATTTCAAATCTTTTGCGGACGTAACTAATACATATATAGGTCCATTTGCAGGATTTGTTACTGGGTGGACATATTGGTTATGTTGGATAATAACTGGTATGGCAGAGGTTACCGCAGTAGCTAAATATGTTAGTTTCTGGTTCCCACATATACCTAACTGGATTAGCGCATTATTCTGTGTACTTATTTTAATGTCATTTAACTTGTTAAGTGCTAAGTTATTTGGAGAATTAGAGTTTTGGTTCTCGATTGTTAAAATTGTAACCATTATAGGGTTAATAATCGTTGGTGCTATTATGATTTTATTTGCATACAAAACACAATTTGGACATGCAAGTTTAACTAATCTATATAACCACGGTATATTCCCTAAAGGTGCATCAGGTTTCTTCATGTCATTCCAAATGGCAGTGTTCTCGTTCGTTGGTATCGAAATGATTGGTGTAACTGCCGGTGAAACAAAGGATCCTGAGTCAACTATTCCTAAGGCAATTAACAGCGTACCAATTCGAATTTTAATTTTTTACGTCGGTGCCCTAGCAGTGATCATGTCAATCATTCCTTGGGATAAAGTCGACCCAGATAATAGTCCATTTGTTAAATTATTTACACTTATTGGTATTCCATTTGCAGCTGGTTTAATCAACTTTGTTGTATTAACTGCTGCAGCATCATCATGTAATAGTGGTATTTTCTCAAACAGTAGAATGTTGTTCGGATTATCTGATAATAAACAGGCACCACCTGCATTTAGCAAGACAAACAAAAACGGTGTGCCACATGTAGCAATTATTGGATCTTCTGCATTACTATTAATTGCAGCATTATTGAATTACATTTTCCCAGATGCAACATTGGTGTTCACATATGTAACAACATTATCTACAGTATTGTTCCTAATCGTATGGGCGTTAATTATCATTGCTTATATTAATTACAGTAGTAAAAATCCAGAATTACACAAGGCGTCTACATATAAATTACCTGGTGGTAAATATATGGGCTACGTCATCTTATTATTCTTTATCTTAGTATTCGGTTTACTATTTGTTAATGAAACAACTAGACGCGCAATTTATTTAACACCTTTATGGTTTGTATTATTAGGATTAATGTATTGGAGATATAAAAAAGCAAGTACAGAATCTAAATAACGTTAAACTTTAAACAAGTAAATAATTAGCCAGTAAATGATTTATCATCAAATCATTTACTGGCTTTTTTTATTTAATATCACACACTTACATACAATCTAAATTTTTCTTCCATAGCCCCACCATACATATTTATCTCATTTAGATATTAGAAAAGTGAACTGATTTTATGACAAACTGGTTAAATAGCAAAATCACCACTTCCAAACAATTATATTTGGAAGTGGTGATTCTAATTTCATCATCAATCTATTTAATTAATGTGTTAATGATTAAAGTACGTTAGCATATCCTTCGAATACTTTACCATTTGCTGCATCTACAGTAACTAACATATCGTCTTTAATTTCTTTAGTAGCATTTTCAACACCCACTACTGTTGGTATACCTTTTTCTAAACCAACAATAGCACTTGGAGATGTAATACCATTTTCTTCAGTAATTAAACCAATAGCTTGATCTACGTATGGTACTAATGTTTCATCTACTGAGTTAGTAACGATAATTTTATCACTTAGATCAACGCCTTTTAAATCACTTGCAGAATCAGCGACAACAGCAGTACCTACTACTGAACCACGACCTACACCTTGACCTTTAGCAATTTCGTCTCCAACTAAGTGGATTTTCATCATATTTGTTGTACCTTTTTCACCTGTTGGTACACCTGCAGTAATGATGATTAAATCACCATTTTGAACTCTTTCAGTTTCAACAGCAGTTGCTACTGCATTATTTAATAATGCATCAGTATTTTTACGTCCTTCTTTAACTACTGGATAAACACCCCATACAATAGCACATTGACGTGCAGTTTTTTCACTTGGTGTTACAGCAATAATATCTGAATGTGGACGGTATTTAGAAATTGTACGCGCTGTTGAACCACTTTCTGTTGCTGCTACAATCGCTTTAACATTTAAGTTTAAAGCTGTATGTGCCACTGAGATACCAATTGCATTCACTAATGATGTTTCAACTAATTTAGTTCTGTCAGATAGTAATTTTTTATAATCTTGAGCAGCTTCAGCAGATACTGCAATGTTTCTCATTGTTTTAACTGCTTCTTCTGGATATAAACCAGCAGCTGTTTCACCAGATAACATTACTGCATCTGTACCATCATAGATTGCGTTAGCCACGTCACTCGCTTCTGCACGAGTTGCACGTGGATTACGTTGCATGGAATCAAGCATTTGTGTAGCTGTGATAACTGGTTTACCTAATTTATTACATTTTCTAATTAAGTCTTTTTGAACCATTGGTACTTTTTCAGGTGGAATTTCAACACCCATATCACCACGAGCTACCATTAAACCATCAGAAACTTCAAGAATTTCTTCGATATTATCGATACCTTCTTGGTTTTCAATTTTAGGGAAAATAGTAATATTTGCTTTTTCTTGTTCTAAGATTTCACGAATATCTAAAACGTCACTTGGACGACGAACGAAGCTTGCTGCGATGAAATCTACATCTTCTTTGATACCAAATCTAATGTCGTCTGCATCTTTGTCAGTAATACCTGGTAAGTTTACTTTTACACCTGGTAAGTTAACACCTTTTTTATTTTTTAATTCACCACTATTTAAGATGTCACATTTAACTTCACCTTTATCATGGTCAATGTCTTTAACTTGTAATTCAACTAAACCATCATCTAATAAAATATATGAACCTACTTGAACATCGTTAATTAAGTTGTCGTAAGTTACAGAGAATTTCTCTGGAGTACCTTCAACTTCTGTCATGCTTACAATAACTTCTTTACCTTTTTCTAATTCGATGATGCCATCTTTCATGTTATGTGTACGAATTTCTGGTCCTTTTGTATCTAAAAGGATAGCTACTGTTTTATTTAAACGTTTAGCAACTTTACGAATTGTATCAATTCTACCTTTATGTTCTTCATGGCTTCCGTGTGAAAAGTTCAAACGTGCCACGTTCATACCAGCATTCATTAATTTTTCAAGCATTTCTTCTGATTCTGAAGCTGGCCCAATAGTACATACAATTTTAGTCTTTCTCATTTTAAAATCCTCCTGAAATTTATATAGATAACTCTTTAGCTAGTTGATAAATTTGTTGATCAAACTTATGAGTTGAATGACCAAATATTTCATCGAATGGTGTCGCTGTTAATTGGTTATGTTTAATACCAACACCTTTGGCAGTTTCACCTTTCTTTAATAATTCAACGGCATGACCACCTAATCTAGATGCTAAAACACGGTCAGCTCCTGAAGGGCTACCTCCACGTTGAATGTGTCCTAATACTGATACTCTTGTATCAATATTAATATATTTACTTAATTCATCAGCACATTCTTGACCGCTCATACATCCTTCAGCAACCATAACGATTGAATGTTTTTTACCACGTTTGATACCTTGCTCAATTTTTTCAGCTACTTCTTTAATATCTGTATCAACTTCTGGTACGACAATCGTTTCAGCTCCTACAGATAAGCCTGCCCATAGTGCTAAGTCACCACAATCACGACCCATTACTTCAACGATAAATGTTCTAGCATGACTTGATGCTGTATCACGAATTTTATCGACTGAATCAATGATCGTATTAAGTGCTGTATCGAATCCAATCGTAAAATCAGTACCGTTAATATCATTATCAATTGTACCAGGAATACCAATGGTTTGTATTTCTTTACACTCTTCACTTATACGTTGAGCGCCACGGTAACTGCCATCCCCGCCAATGACTACTAAGCCTTCAATTTCTCTTTTACGTAGATTGTTAATAGCAACTTTACGTACTTCTTCTTCTTTAAATTCAGGACATCTTGCTGAGAATAAGAATGTCCCACCACGTTGGATAGTATCTCCAACTGATCCTAATTCAAGTTTATGAATATCATCTTCTACTAATCCTTGATAACCGTGATATACACCATAAACTTCAATATTATTGTAAATTGCTGTACGTACAACTGCTCTAACGGCAGCATTCATCCCCGGTGAATCTCCACCGCTAGTCAAAACTGCAATTTTCTTCATGACGACATACCTTTCTATAACTAGATTTATCTTCAACTCTAAATTACCACAAATTTTTTACTACTTCCATCAAAAGAAAGGACTTATATTGATGTAAACGTTTTTAATTATGACTTTTATTTTAACGATAATAAAAATAGAGCAATAGTCTATAAAATGACTACTACTCTATTCCTCTTATTCTATAAAAGAACCAATATTTCTAAATTTATTAAAGCGATCTTCAGCTAATTGTTCTTTATCAAGTTGTTCTAATTCATTTAAATGAGCAACAAACGCATCTTTAATAGATTGTGCTTGAACTTCTATATCTTTATGTGCACCGCCAAGTGGCTCATTAATCACATCATCTATTACATTTAATTCATGTAAGTCATGTGCTGTGATTTTCATTGTTTCTGCAGCAATTTTAGCTAAATTACTATCTTTCCATAGTAATGCTGCTGCACCTTCTGGAGAAATTACAGAGTATGTACTGTTTTCAAGCATTAATACTCTGTTAGCAATACCAATACCAAGGGCACCACCACTTCCACCTTCACCAATAACGACTGCAATGACAGGTACTTTTAAAGAAGCCATTTCTATTAAATTAGTGGCAATCGATTCACTTTGACCTCTTTCTTCAGCTGCTTTACCAGGGTATGCACCTTTCGTGTCAATAAATGTGAATATTGGTCGATTAAACTTTTCAGCCTGTTTCATAAGTCTTAATGCTTTTCGGTATCCCTCTGGATGAGCCATACCAAAATTGCGATATATATTGTCTTTAGTATCTTTACCACGTTGTTGGCCAACAACAGTAACTGCTTTACCGTTTAAATAACCAATACCGCCAATCATAGCTGGATCATCTCTAAAGTTACGATCTCCATGTAATTCTATAAAAGAATCAAATATCATAGGAATATAGTCTAAGGATGTTGGTCTTTCTTGTAATCTAGCTATTTGTACCCTATCCCATGGTTTTAAATTTGTATAAACCTTTTTTGTTTCACGTTCTAAAGAAGCTTCAAGCATATCGATTTCTTCTTGTAAATCAACATCATTCTTTTCTTGAGATTCTTTCAACGAATCAATTTTCTTTCTAATTTCAAAAAGTGGCTTTTCAAAATCAAGCATTAGCTTTTCACCTCTTGATGTAGATTTAATATATTTGCAAGTGTTGTTCTCATATCTTTACGATGTATCACTTTATCGAGTTGACCATGTTCTAATAAAAATTCTGAAGTTTGGAAATCCTCAGGTAATTTTTCATTAATGGTTTGTTCAATAACACGTCGTCCAGCAAAACCAATTAATGCTTTGGGTTCACTTAAATTAATATCGCCAACTGATGCAAAACTTGCAGACACGCCACCAGTTGTAGGATTCGTGATATATGAAATATATAATAATCCTGCGTCAGAATGTTTTTTTAATGACACACTCGTTTTACCCATTTGCATTAATGAAATAATACCTTCTTGCATACGAGCGCCACCACTAGCAGAGAATAAAATAAACGGCAAACGATGTTCAGTACAATAATCAATAATTCGACAAATTTTTTCACCTACAACTGATCCCATACTACCCATTCTAAATCGTGCATCCATTACTGCTACACCGTATTCAATTCCTTCTAATTTAGCAGTTCCAGTAACAACTGCTTCATTTAGATCTGTCTTTTTCTGATCCTTTTCAATCTTTTCAATGTATCCAGGAAAATCTAAAGGATTAGCAGATGTCATGCCTTTATCAAATTCATTAAATGTACCTTCATCCGAAATCGCTTCGATTCTTTTGTACGCAGATAATGAAATATGATGGTCACAATTAAAGCATACATTTAGGTTCTCATCTAATTCTTTGGTATACATGATCTTTTTGCATTTAGGACATTTAGTCATGATTCCTGCTGGCACATCATTTTGTTTAGAATCTTGAACTGTTAGATATTTCTTTTTCTTTGTTCGATTAAAAAAATCTTTAAACATAGGAAAACCTCCAAAAACCTCTGACCTTTATAAGGATTAAATTTATACTCATGAAGCATTTATAATTATGTATAGTGATAAAGTACTATAACGACATTTGTAACCTACACGTTATAAATGTCGTTATATTTAAACTTCATCCAAATATAATATTCTATATGAATATATTTATCAATATTATTTTAAGTCTGTTAATTTCATTGTTTTATCATACACATCTTGTGGATTAACTTCAATTCGAGCTACTCCTGATTCCATCGCCGCTTTGGCAACTTCGCGAGCTACAGATGGTGCAACACGTTTGTCAAATGGTCCAGGAATGCAATAATTCGGTTCTAATTCTTTACTGTCGATTAAGTCTGCAATTGCTTCTACTGCAGCTTTTTTCATTTCTTCATTAATATGGGTTGCTTCAGTATCCAATGCACCTCTAAATATACCTGGGAAAGCTAATACATTATTAATTTGGTTTGGATAATCTGAACGTCCAGTTCCAACAACTTTGGCACCAGCGTCTTTAGCATCGTTCGGATTGATTTCAGGATTAGGATTTGCCATTGCAAATATAATTGGATCTTTGGCCATACTCTCTACCATTTCTTTAGAAAGTAAATCTGCTATAGATACACCTATAAATACGTCAGCATCTTTAATGACTTCGCTAAGCTCGCCTTCAGTTTTATCTTTGTTTGTCCATTTAGCGACATATTCTTTCGTATCATTCATGCCATAGCTTCTGCCTTCAAATATAGCACCTCTTGAATCACACATAACCATATTTCTAACACCATAAGAATATAATAGCTTCACAATAGCTATTCCTGCTGCACCTGCTCCATTTAGAACTACTTTGATATCTGATAAATCTTTATCAACGATTCTAAGAGCATTGATTAATCCTGCCATTGTGACTATTGCTGTTCCATGTTGATCGTCATGGAAAACCGGAATATTTGTTTCTTTTTTCAATCGTTCTTCAATTTCAAAGCAACGTGGTGCTGAGATATCCTCTAAGTTTATACCACCGTAATTGGGTTGGATTAATTTAACTGTATTAATAATTTCCTCAGTATCTGTTGTATCAAGTGCATTAGGCACACCATTCACACCAGCAAAACTTTTAAATAATACAGCTTTACCTTCCATAACAGGAATACTAGCTTCCGGGCCAATGTTCCCTAAACCTAATACTGCTGTTCCATCAGTAACTACCGCTACTGTATTACCTTTAATTGTATAGTCATATACTTTTCTTTCATCTTCATGAATTTCTTTACATGGTTCAGCAACACCTGGTGAATAGGCTAAACTTAATTCTTCTTTATTAGTAACTTTAACATTAGGTGTTACTTCTAATTTACCTTGGTTTTCTTTATGCATTTCTAGTGCTTCGTCTCTTAAAGACATCAAAAATCAACCCCTATTTATTTAGTTATAAGAATTAGATGATGCTAGTTATCATTCGTTTATTATTATAATACGTTTTCACATTCTAATAATAATGAATTGCTTACCTACAGGTTCTAGAGTGAATTAAAACTAGCAATGATTTAATTATCAGTCACTACTTTTATAATTATTTTTTCTGCTGATCATTCATATTTTATCATTAATCAATGAATAAGATAATGACATTTACAAACAAATAGAACAAAAAACAATTATAAAAATAAACTGATGATTAAAATATAAATCATCAGTTTACTATATCACAATTCAATTCTAGATAAAAGTTATACAAAACGGATATCACTTGGTTTAAATAACTTAACTAAATCAGTTAAAAAAGCTGAATTTTTCTTAATATAACCTAATCTTGACATTTCATTTGTTTGATCATTGAATGATAAAACCTCAATGGATTGATCTATATTTTCCTGATCTAAATATTGATAGAACCCTTCAACTTGATCAACTTTTCTAACAATAATTTGTTTGGTTTGGTTCAATTTCAATGATTCAAATGCTTCCTCTGTATAAATATCATTGATAATCAACTGCGTTTTTCCATTTCGTTTATCGAATTTTCCTTGAACGACATAAATTTGTTCCTCAGATATATCAAGTTCATATTTTTTAAATTGATTTGGAAATATGACGCCATCCAGTAAATGAATACCATCATTCAAGGTTACGAATGCCATATTTTGACCATTCTTTGTTCTAATTCGTTTAATTTGATCAAACTGCACTAAAATAGGCTGATGGTTTTTGGCATTACTTAATTTGTATATCGTTAAATATTGTTTCTTGTTAAATTCTTTCTCTACAGGGTGCTTAGAGATATAAAATCCTAAGTATTCTTTTTCATATTCACTTATTAATTGATCTGGTAATTCTTCTTTTTCTTCATAAGATTGTTTTGGTGTGAAGAAATCGAATAACATATCATCTTGTTCTATATCGGTTACTTGATCAATGACTTGGTCAATTGAATGTAATAAAGTAGCTCGATTTTTACCGAATATATCAAAGGCACCCACTAAAATTAAAGATTCTAATAATTTTCGGGTTTTTACTCTTTTAGGTAATCGTCTTGCAAAATCAAAGAAATCTTTAAAGTCACCATTTTGATATCTTTCGTCTACGATCAGTTTCACACTTTGATATCCCGCACCTTTAATAGCACCTAGTGATAAATAGATACCATCGCTTGTTGCTTTATAGAACCAATGACTTTCGTTTATATTGGGTGGTAGTATCGTAATACTCTGATGTTTAGCCTCATCAATCATAGCAGCTGTTTTTTTCTCACTGCCAATTACATTACTTAATATATTGGCATAGAAATAATTAGGATAATGCACTTTTAAATAACTCATTATATAAGCGATTTTCGAATAACTAACTGCATGTGCTCTAGGAAAACCATAATCAGCAAATTTTAATATTAAATCAAAAATTTGTTTACTCATATATTCGTCGTAGCCATTTTGTTTAGCACCATCAACAAAGTGCTGTCTTTCACTTTCAAGTACGGCTCTATTCTTTTTACTCATTGCACGTCTTAAAATATCTGCTTCACCATAACTAAAGTTGGCAAATTGACTAGCGATTTGCATAATTTGCTCTTGATAAATAATAACGCCATAGGTATTTTTCAAAATAGGTGCTAAGTCTTTGTGTAAATATTCAACTTTTGATGGGTCATGTCTTCGTGTAATATAAGTTGGAATTTCTTCCATAGGTCCAGGTCTATATAACGAAGTAACAGCAACGATATCTTCGAAATGTTCAGGTTTTAACTTTTTCAATACTCGGCGTACGCCATCTGACTCTAATTGGAAAATACCAGTCGTATCTCCTTGAGACAATAATTCAAAAACTTTTGGATCGTCAAAAGGTATACGTTCTATTTCAATGTTGATATTCAAATCCTTTTTAACTTGATTGATAATTTGATGAATGATGGATAGATTTCTTAAACCTAAAAAGTCAATTTTTAATAAACCAATGCGTTCAGCTTCAGTCATTGTCCATTGTGTTAGTAATCCTGTATCTCCTAAGGTCAAAGGTGCATACTCATACAAAGCATGATCATTAATAATAATCCCTGCTGCGTGAGTTGACGTATGTCTTGGTAGACCTTCTAACTTTTTACATATTTCAAACCATCGTTCATGACGATAATTACGATGAACAAATTGTTTGAATTCATCATTTTGATAAGCTTCTTCTAAAGTGATTCCTAATTTATGTGGGATTAATTTAGAAATTTCATTTAGCGTTATTTCATCAAACCCCATAATACGTCCCACGTCTCGTGCAACAGCTCTTGCAAGTAAATGACCAAATGTTACAATTCCGGAAACATGTAATTGACCATATTTTTCTTGAACATATTGAATGACTTTTTCACGTCGTGTATCTTCAAAATCAATATCAATATCAGGCATCGTTACTCGTTCGGGATTTAAAAAACGTTCAAAAAGTAAATTAAATCTTATAGGATCTATTGTTGTAATACCAAGTAGATAACTTACCAATGAGCCTGCTGAAGATCCACGCCCTGGTCCAACCATCACATCATGTGTTTTAGCATAATGAATTAAATCACTTACGATTAAGAAATAATCTTCAAAGCCCATATTTGTGATAATGTCATACTCATGTTTTAATCTTTTCCAATATTCTGGTTGTTTCAAATTTAAATGATTTAACTGATCTTCAAGTTTCTGCCATAAGTATATTTTAGAAGTTTCACCATTAGGCGTTTGGAACTGAGGTAATAAAGATTGATGATAATTTAACTCTGCGGTACACATTTGTGCAATTTTGTCAGTATTAACAATTAATTCGTCACTACATTCCAAATTTCGAAGTTCATTTTTATTAAATAGATGTTCATGGTAATCTTCTTGTTCAGCTACTAAATCTAATTTACTATTTTCTTTAATGGCTTGAAGTGCTGAAATCGTATCGGCATCTTCATTATTTAAATAACGCATGGTATTCAACCAAACAAACGATCTATGATTAATCGCAATACAATCTTGGTTAAGATAGACATGTTCTTTATCATTAAAAGCATCAATAAATTGTAAATGATGTTCTTCGGCACTTTTAAATATGATGACGAGATGATTTGCATAACGTTTCAACCACTCAATAGGAATATCTTCTTTTTCTTTCATTTTAATCGCTGATGATAATTGATATAAATCTTTTAAGCCATCATTATTTTGTGCCAATAGTACAGTCTCCAATTGATACAACCCATCAGTTAAATAGACGGTCATACCAAAAACGGGGTGTATCCCCGCTTCTAAACACGCATCATAAAATTTAGGATAGCCATACAAAACATTAGTATCTGTGATTGCAAGGTGTTCAATGCCTTCGTTCTTAGCTTTTTTAACGACATCCGATATTCTTAAGCTAGAATTTAATAAATCGTATGACGTATGAATATTTAAATATGCAACCATGTTTGTATGACTCCTTTCTTTTTTTATTTAATTAAGCTTTTGACGTAAAGCGTGTGCTAATGCATCAAATTCTTCCCAACTATATACTGAGACACCTGAGGCATTAGGATGACCGCCACCACCAAAATCATTTGCTATATCATTAATGACATATTGCCCTTTAGAGCGTAAACGACATCGAATTTGATCTCCTTCGTCTACACCAAACATCCAGATTTTAAGTCCTTGAATATCTGCTACTGTATTTACAAATTGAGATGCTTCATTTGCTTTAATTTTATATTGCTCTAATACATCTTTAGTAATTTTGACTTGGCAGTAGCCATCACTATGCAATTCGAAATTTTGTAGTACATAACCTTGAAATGGCATTAAGCGAGGGTCCTTTTCAGACATTTTATTGAGCTCAGCATTATGATCAAATGGGAAACCAAGTAGTTTTCCTGCAACTTCCATTGTATGTTGTGTTGTATTACCGAATAAGAAGCGGCCAGTATCTCCTACAATACCTAGATATAGTACACGTGCGACATCTTCATTAATGATACTTTCATCATTGAAATGAGGAATCATATCGTAAATGATCTCACTTGTAGAAGAAGCATCTGTATTAACTAAATTAATATCACCGTATTGATCTACTGCTGGGTGATGGTCAATCTTCAATACTTTCTTTCCTAATTTAAACCTTTGGTCATCCACACGTGGCGCATTCGCAGTATCACATACGATTACAAGCGCTTCTTTATAAGTGTTGTCCTCTACGTGATCAAATGTCCCTATAAAATTAAGTGACGCTTCTTCCTCACCCACTGCAAATATATGTTTATCAGGAAATTTAAGTTGTAAATAATATTTCAAACCTAATTGTGAACCATATGCATCTGGGTCGGGTCTTACATGTCGATGAATAATTATTGTTTCATTTGATTCAATTTCTTTCATTATATCGTTCATTAGTGTTTCCATTTTATTAACTCCTCTAGTTTATCTTTGATTAGTATCCCTCAAACATTTGACATATAACTGATGCAATCGCTACTTTTTCATTCTGACAGTACATCGTCACTTCTAATTTAGCAAAGTATCTCCCTACATCAAGCATTTCATATTTAACATCAATACCCGTTTCAATCGGCACTGTTTTCAAGTAAATGATATTTAAGCTTTCTATCATCACATTACCCTTTTTATATTTTCTCATCTCATGACGTAAAGTTTCTTCAATGATTCCTACAAATACTGCTTTACTTAAAGTACCATAATGATTAGTTAATAATGGGGATACATCAGTTTGAATACCATCATGATTAATAGTTATATGTTTGGCAATTTGATCATTAATCGTTTCACCAATTTGTGGTTGTCTCCCTAATAATTGCATAGATTTCAATACATCTTGTCTATTGATAACGCCGACTGCTTTTTTATTATTATCAGTAACTGGTAGTAATTCAATACCTTCCCAGATTAATAAATGTGCACAACTCGCGACTGTGTTTGACAATTTAACACTAATTGGATGTTTCGTCATAACATCTTCAATCATATCATTGTCGCTCATATTAATAATTTCTCTACTGGTTACTATACCTACTAACTTGTAATCTTTATTCACAACAGGAAAACGTGTATGACCTGTTTCATTCGCGATTTGTTTATAATCATCCAAAGTCATCGTGTTTAATAATACAGAAAGTTCGTTTATTGGTTTCACAATATCTTCTACCACTAAAATTTCTTTCCGGATTTTTTGATTGAACATAGCGCGGTTAATAATATTTGCAACTAAGAACGTATCATAGCTAGATGATAATACTGGTAAGTCATGCTCATCAGCATACTGAATGACTTCTTTTGTTGGCTGAAATCCACCTGTAATTAAAATGGCTGTACCACGTTTCAATACTTCGAGTTGTACATTTCTTCTATTTCCTATAATTAATAAAGTTTGTGGTCCAATATATCTTAAGATATCACTTAATTCCATAGCACCAATGGCAAAGTTTGAGACTGTTTTATTGACGCCATTCTTACCGGCAATAATTTGGCCTTCAACAATATTGGCAATTTCATTAAATGTTAAATTATCTATTTCATCTCGATTTCGTTTTTCAATCCTAACGGTCCCCACTCTATCAATAGTTGTAACTAATCCTATCTGCCCCGCATCCTTAATTGCTCTATAGGCTGTACCTTCAGAAACAGCTAAATCTTTGGCGATTTTTCTAACTGAAATTTTTGAACCAATTGCTAATGATTCAATATGTTTTAAAATTTGTTCATGTTTAGTCATTACGTTACCTCTTCTTAGAACAATGTTATGCCTATTATAACTTTTTAATCAAAAAAAATCATTGACGCACACTCCTAAATATTCAAAACCCTAATATTAAATTTACAACTTTTGTAAAATGGTAATTTTATTAAAAAACCTTTTAATTTAAATGGAAATATCCATCTTTTTTTATTAGAATGGAATTGAGGAGGGGTGGACTTATGTATAAAAAGATTTTACTAGGTGTAGACACTCAATTAAAAAATGAAAAAGCTTTAGAAGAAGTATCTAAACTTGCTGCAGATGACGCGGTAGTCACTATTTTAAATGCTATTAATGAACAAGATGCTCAAGCATCTATCAAAGCTGGTGTTCATTTAGACAAAATTACCGAAGAACGTAGTAAACGTTTAGAAAAAACACGTAACATATTAGAAAGCTATGGTATTGATTACGATCAAATTATTGTTCGTGGTAATGCTAAAGAAGAACTGCTCAAACATGCAAATAGCGGTAAATATGAAATCGTGGTTTTAAGTAACCGCAAAGCTGAAGAAAAGAAAAAATTCGTTCTTGGTAGCGTAAGTCACAAAGTTGCTAAACGAGCAACTATCCCTGTGCTTATCGTAAAATAATATCTTACTTAACTCATTTACACTAGTTATCTATAAAGACTTACTCGTCTTTACTAGATAATTAGTGTTTTTTATTTACTGAAAAATAAAAGCGGGACGGAAATAACATTTTAATAAAATTTATTTCCGTCCTGCTCCGACAAAATTGACTAGAATTGAACCTCTTGTCCTGGCTCTAATATTTGAACTTCCCCTACTTTAACTGCATCTTTAAATTGCTCTGGATCTTGTTCAATTAATGGGAAAGTATTGTAATGAACTGGTACTGAAATGCTAGGCTTAATGAATTCATTTATAGCATAAGTTGCATCATCTATGCCCATTGTGAAATTATCACCAATTGGGATAAAGCATACATCTACAGGATGTCGTTTAGCTATTAATTCCATATCACTAAATAGACCTGTATCTCCTGTATGGTAAATAGTTTTACCTTCTGCTTCAATTACAATACCCATTGGCATACCTAAATATACAGGAATACCATTTTCATGTGTATAACTTGAACTATGGAAAGCTTGTACGTATTTAACGCTACCGAAATCTAATTCAGCTTTACCACCAATGTTCATACCTCTTACATTTTCTACACCATGATAAGTGCTTAAATATCCAGCAATTTCTGCGCAACCGATAACTGTAGCGTGATTTCTATTAGCTAATTCTACTACATCGCCAAAGTGGTCTTCATGACCATGAGTTAAAATAATATAATCTACATCTAATCTTTGTTCATCTAAATCACATTTATCATTTCCTGAAATAAAAGGATCTACAATGACTTTTTTACCGTTTCCTTCAAAATAAATTGTTGATTGACCATGAAATGAAAGTTTCATTATCTTAGCCCTCCTAATCGTTTATATGCTTATTATACCCTAGCAACTATGTTTTATAACACGAAAGTAAAGGAATGATTCAAACTTTGAAATATGTTGTTTTTTAGCATAAAATTAAGTTAATCATTTTAAGGAGGAAAAACTTCATGACAAAAATCAATGAAATTATTAATTATCTACAAAAAGAAAATGCTGATGCTGCTTGGATTACTACACCACTAAACATCTATTACTTTACTGGCTATCGTAGCGAACCACACGAAAGATTATTTGCATTATTAATTCAAGCTAGTGGTGAAACAGTGTTATTCTGTCCTAAAATGGAAGTTGAAGAAGTTAAAGCATCTCCTTTTGACGGTCAAATTATAGGTTATTTAGACACTGAAAATCCTTTCGATTTATACCAACAATCATTTCAACATATGCTTATCGAAAGTGAGCATTTAACAGTTAAACGCCAACGTGAAATAACACAAGCATTTCATGTTGAACAATATGGTGATATCGACCAAACAATTAAAAATTTAAGAAATATCAAGTCAATTGATGAAATTGAAAAAATTAAGCATGCTGCTCATTTAGCAGATAAATGTATTGAAATCGGTGTGAACTATTTAAAAGAAGGAATCAGTGAACGTGAAGTTGTAAATCATATTGAAAATGAAATTAAGAAATATGGTGTGAATGAAATGAGCTTTGACACTATGGTATTATTTGGCGATCACGCTGCTTCACCACATGGTGTTCCAGGTAATCGTCAATTACAAAATAATGAGCTAGTTCTCTTCGATTTAGGTGTCATCTATAATCACTATTGTAGTGACATGACTAGAACAGTACAATATGGTACACCTAGCAAAGAAGCATTAGATATATATAATATTGTTCTTGATGCTGAAAAATCAGCAATTGATGCTATTCGTCCAGGTGTTAAATTAAAAGAAATAGATAAAATCGCGAGAGATATTATTGATCAATCGGGCTATGGCGACTACTTCCCTCATCGTCTTGGTCATGGTTTAGGCTTAGAAGAACATGAATACCAAGATGTTTCTAGCACTAACGATAATGTTTTAGAAGCGGGAATGGTCATTACCATTGAACCTGGTATTTACGTTCCTGGTGTTGCTGGTGTTCGTATTGAAGATGATATCTTAGTTACAGATAGCGGTTGTGAAATCTTAACGCATTACGAAAAATAATTCTGTCTTAAATATTATTAACGCCCTCAAATGAGTTGGATACATTTGAGGGCGTTATTTATATTTTGAAGATTTTGGATTATTTTAATGCATCTTCAACAGTTGTGTATTTCATATTGAATGCTTCTGCAACACCTTGATGTGTTACATGACCTTTATACGTATTTAAACCTAAAGATAAAGCATGGTTAGATTTAAATGCCTCTCTATAGCCTTTGTTTGCTAATATCTGAGCAAAAGGTAATGTAGCATTATTCAATGCTAATGTAGATGTACGTGGTACTGCACCAGGCATATTAGCAACTGCATAATGAACAACGCCATGTTTGATATATGTTGGATCATCATGTGTTGAAATTTTATCTGTTGTTTCAAAAATACCACCTTGGTCAATTGCGATATCTACAATTACAGAACCATTTTTCATTTGTTTAATCATATCTTCTGTTACAAGATTTGGTGCTTTAGCGCCAGGAATTAATACTGCCCCTATTACTAAATCACTATCTTTAACATACATTTCAATATTTAATGGGTTAGACATAATGGTATGCACTCTACCATTAAATAGATCATCTAACTCTTGTAAACGTTTAGGATTGACGTCTAATACAGTTACATCAGCACCTAAACCTAATGCAATTTTAGCTGCATTTGTACCTGCTTGGCCTCCACCAATAATTGTTACTTTACCTTTAGGTACACCTGGTACACCACCAAGTAAGATACCCATTCCACCATTAAATTTTTGTAAAAATTCAGCACCGATTTGTGTTGCCATTCTACCTGCAACCTCGCTCATCGGACTTAACAATGGTAATGATCGATCTGGCAATTGTACTGTTTCATAAGCAATACCAATCACTTTATTATCTACAAGTGCTTGTGTAAGTTTTTCTTCATTTGCTAAATGTAAATAAGTGAATAAAATTAGCCCCTCTTTGAAATATTGATATTCTTCTTCTAATGGTTCTTTAACTTTAACGACCATATCAACATCCCAGACTTGTGACGCTTCTGAAACAATGTCAGCTCCTGCTTCTTTATAATCTATATCTTCAAAGTATGAGCCCATTCCAGCATTAGTTTCAACTAAAACAGTGTGTCCTTGTTCAACCAAGGCATGTACACCGCTTGGTGATAGACTTACTCTGTTTTCATTGTTTTTTATCTCTTTAGGAATACCTATTTTCATTCCACACACCTCCTCCATTATAGTAACGCGAAAGCCTACTAAAACACAAATGAAAGCGCCTACAAAAATACACAAAAATGTTAATTTTTAGAGTAATATTTTCTGAAAAATGTGGTAATATATAAGTAAGAAAAGACGAAAGGGGTACTGACGATGATTACTTACAAAAATATTTTAATCGCAGTCGACGGTTCACACGAAGCAGAATGGGCATTTAATAAAGCAGTTGGCGTAGCAAAACGTAACGATGCTAAACTAACAATTGTGAATGTCATTGATTCAAGAACTTATTCTTCTTATGAGGTATATGATGCTCAATTTACTGAAAAATCAAAACACTTCTCTGAAGAGTTATTAAATGGTTATAAAGAAGTTGCTACAAATGCTGGTGTTACAAACGTTGAAACGCGTTTAGAATTTGGTTCACCAAAAGCAATTATCCCTAAAAAAATCGCACCTGAAGTTGGTGCAGACTTAATTATGAGTGGTACGTCAGGTCTTAATGCCGTTGAGCGTTTTATCGTAGGCTCTGTTTCTGAAGCCATCGTTAGACACGCACCATGTGACGTACTAGTAGTAAGAACTGAAGAAATGCCAAATGATTTCCAACCTCAAGTTGCTACACCACAATTACGTGAAAGATATTCAAATTAATTAATAATAAAAATAGTGATTGAAATAATCATTTTTGTGCCAGTAAATGAGATCATTTACTGGCCTTTTAATATGTTGTTTAAGTTTGCTTCTATTTTTCGTAATATTTAATTTAAATTATCTGTTCTTTCACTATACGAAATCTGATTATCTCTTCAAACTAAAAAAAGGAACGACAATGTCGCTCCTTTTTATGCAATTTCTATTTTGATTCAACGTTTTCATCTGAAGATGTTTCTTCAGTTTCTAAACCACCATATTTAATAACATCTCTAGATATCATTACTTCTTCATCTGTAGGTACTATAAGTACTTTAACAGGTGAATGTGGATAGTTAATATCTCCTTCTTCACCATGGAGGTTTTCATTTTTCTTAGGATCCCAATAAACGCCCATAAATTCTAAGCCTTCTAATACTTTACCACGAATAATATGAGAGTTTTCACCTATTCCTGCTGTAAATACAATGACATCTACACCGTGCATTCTTGCGGCATATGAACCGATGTATTTATGAATTTTAGAAGCAAATAAATCAAGTGCTACACGCGCTCTATGACGACCATGTTTAGCTTCTTCCGTTAAATCACGTAAGTCACTTGAAGTACCAGTAATACCTAATAAACCAGATTCTTTATTTAAGATATTAAGTACTTCATCAGCATTTTTACCAGTTTTTTCCATAATATATGGAATTAAAGCTGGATCTAAGTTACCTGAACGTGTACCCATAGTAACACCTGCTAATGGTGTGAATCCCATTGACGTATCAATTGACTCTCCGCCATCAATAGCAGCGATTGAAGCACCGTTACCAATATGACATGAAATAATACGTAAATCTTCAATTGGTTTACCTAATATTTCTGCAGCACGTCGTGATACATATTTATGACTAGTGCCATGGAAACCATATTTACGGATACCATAATCTTCATAATAACGATATGGCAAGCTATATAAATATGCTTGTTCAGGCATAGTTTGGTGGAAAGATGTATCAAAAACAGCAACGTGTGGGATATCAGGTAATAACTTTCTAAATGCTCTAATACCCATTAAATTGGCAGGGTTATGCAATGGTGCTAGTTCACTTAATGCCTCAATTTGCTGTTCAACTTCATCAGTCACAACTACTGATTTAGGGAATGTTTCACCACCGTGCACTACTCGGTGACCTGTACCTTGAATCTCATTGATATCTTCGATAATGTGATGTTCTTTAAATTTCTCTAACATCAAGTTAACTGCTTCTTCATGATCTTTAATATCTCTGACTTCAGTTAATTTTTCCCCTTCAACAAGAATTGTAAAAATAGAATCGTCCATACCAATTCTTTCTACTACGCCTTTTGTTACTGTTTTTTCTTCAGGCATTCTAATAAGCTGGAATTTCAAAGATGAACTACCAGCATTAATCGCCAAAATTAATTTTGACATAAGATTTTGTCCTCCATCATTTGTTTAGTTATATTTTTCACATTTTATTTTATCATTAATACAGTTTGAATTCTATACTGTTACAGATTATTTTTTTGTATGATTTGTGTCCATCCATTGATTTAATTCAGTAATAAAACCTTGGAATTGTTGTGGATTTTTAAAATCAGGTATATTCGCTAAGAACACTTCAACTGGTTTTGTTACTTCTGCTTTTTTCTTCTGTAATATAAGTATAGATTTTCGTGCTTTTTCATTTTTAAATAACGTAGGTGGTAGATTTAAAAATGCTTGCATTTCTGTTTCTGTAGTAATGAATTTTTCTAACTGTTTCACATGTTCTCCTGAGAACAACTCACTAGGAACAACTAAAAATGCATATCCTGCCCCTTTTAATGCATTAACAGCTTGTTCAATTAGTAAGTAATGGGAGTAACTATGCCCCTCTTCGAAACCTAATTTCATTTCTTTACTACGTTCGTCTACTGGATAATAGCCAATCGGTAAATCACCAATGACAATATCAGATTCTTCTAATGGTAGTGGCATAATTGCATCTTGTGGATATACATCAAAAGGTATTTCCAAATAATTTGCAAGATGGACGCTCACTCTAGAAAGCACTGGATCTACTTCAATAAGATGATGCATAATAGTCGTCTCAGTTAATACTTCCTTAACAGCAGCACTTAAATGGCCTGCACCACTTGCAATATCAACAACATGCAACTCTTCTTTATCTTGTGTAAATCGTTGTACTAAAAATCCTAAAATCAAACCGATTGAATCTGGTGTAATTTGATGATTAGCCTGTATATTTTCCTCTTGCATTAAACTTAAATATGCAAATTGGAATGCCTTTCTTCTATCTTGAAGTGTAGCTTGTTCTAACATTTCTCGTTGATTAGTATAGATATCTTCCATCGCTAGTCCTAGATTTTCTATAAAACTTTGCCCATTTTCTTGGTTTAAAGTCTTCGCTTTTTCATCTAAATGATGGAATAATCTTTCCATAATCGTATTTTCTTCTGCCATTTAAATCCCTCTCTATAAAAAGCATCCATCGCTTTCATAGTGAAATCAGTTGCTGTCATATTATCACTTGTTAAAACAATGGATGCTTATTTCTCACACTATATTCTAAAAGTTTCCACCTTTAGACAAATAGTTGTAAATCTCAATTTATAAATTTTGATATGCTTCTAAAGCTTTTTCGAAATCTGGGAAGTTTGTACCTTCACTTACAATTTCTTTATATACCACTTTGTTGTCTTGATCTAGTACGAAAACGGAGCGCGCTAATAATCGCATTCCTTCCATAACTACACCAAAGTTTTCACCAAATGATAAATCTCTATGGTCGCTTAATGTCACTACATTATCTAAGCCATTAGATGCACACCATCTTTTTTGTGCAAATGGTAGGTCAACTGAAATTGTTAATACAACACCATCTTCTTGTGATGCTTCTTCATTAAATTTACGTGTTTGTTGATCACATACACCAGTATCGATTGATGGAACAACACTAATCAATTTTTTCTTATTAGCATAGTCATCTAAAGATTTTTGATTTAAATCGTTATCTAGTACTGTGAAATTTGGGGCAACATCTCCTTCATTCACTTGTTGTCCTGATAATGTTACCGGGTTATTTTTAAATGTAATTTCAGTCATAAATATGACCTCCTATTTATATTTTTCATCCATTAATATCATACGACATCAATATGACCAAATTCAATTTTAAACTTTTATATCTTAAAAATTCATTATATATATTGATAAATGATTTTTGACTTAATAACTTACAATTTGTTAATAAAAAAGCAAACCTTTGTATGAATTGATTGTTCTAGTGTCTAAGTACATCAACTTCATTAAAGATTTGCTTTTATTTTAATTATATTAATTTATGAAAATAGGTAATAAGTAGTCATATGCATTTTTCAATATCAATACTGCAGTGACTGTTATAAATAGCAATTTAACATACCCTACACCTTTGCTTATAGCAAATTGTGCACCAACGTATGAACCAATAATCATGCTGACTGCCATAATTAGTCCATAAAAATAATCAACTTGTCCTAATATCATAAATAGTATTAAAGCCCCTACATTGGATGCAAAATTAAGCACTTTAGCATTGCCTGCTGCACTTAAAAAATCAAAACCAAACATGAGTAATACAAATAACATAAATGATCCTGTACCACCGCCTATAAACCCATCATAGAAACCGATAATAAGATATGCTGTGAAAAACATCACGGCTTTCATTGGTGTGAAGGTGGTGAATGTTCTTATTGAACCCCAATCTTTTTTAACTAACGTATAAATAAATACTAATGACAACGCAACTATAATTAATGGTTTTAAAAGGTGTGCAGGTAGGATTGTTGCTAAATAAGCACCACCTGAAGATGCTATTAGGACAAATGGAAACAATTTTGACACTATTTTTAAATCAACATTACCTGATCTAATAAACTTGATAGTACTTGTCAGCGTCCCAAATGAACTTGCTAATTTATTTGTTCCCAATGCAACAGCAGGTGGGAGACCTATTGCTAGTAGTGCTGGAGTAGAAATTAATCCTCCACCACCAACGACTGAATCTATAAATGATGCTAAAAATCCAAACAAAACAATAATCAATATGACATATATATCCCAATCCATGTCATGACCCCTTTGCGATTATTTATTAGAATAAATCTTCCATTAAAGCATCTGTTGATTTATCTTTTTCAGATTTATAATTTTTATCTACTACAATTGTTTCTATATTTTCAACTGCATCATCTACCATACTATCAAAGTTAAACACACTTTCGTATTCCATCACTTTATTAAAGTCTGGTTCAGTTACTGGGTTTTTAGGTGTAAAAATAGTACAACAATCTTCATAAGGTTGAATAGAAACTTCAAATGTACCAATTTCTTTAGCTTTCTTTACAATATCTTCCTTATCAAGTGTTAATAAAGGTCGTAACACTGGTGTTGATGTAACATGATTAATCGCATACATACTATTTAGTGTTTGACTTGCTACTTGCCCAAGGTTTTCACCGTTAACGATACCTAAAGCGCCAATTTTATGGACTAATTGATCTGCTACTCTCATCATTAATCGACGAGTTGATGTCATCGTATATCTTGGATGAACTGACTTATTGATTTGTTTTTGTAAATCTGTAAAAGGTACAATGTGCAATTTAATTGGACCAACACGTTCAGACATAATACGTGTTAATTCTATTACCTTCTCTTTAGCTTTTTCACTCGTAAATGGAGGACTATGGAAATGTATCGCTTCAATTGTCACGCCGCGTTTCATTACTTCCATACCTGCAACTGGTGAATCTATACCGCCAGATAACATTAATAAGGTCTTACCGCCTGTACCTACTGGTAGACCTCCAGATCCTTGAATGACTTCCACATATATATAGATTGCATCTAGACGTACTTCTACACGAATTTCATGTTGTGGTTGTCTCACATCTACAGTTAATCCTTCCACATTTTTTAATACCGCTCCACCGATTTCTCGTTGTAGCTCATAAGTATCTTTAGGATAGGACTTATCTGATCGCTTAACATCAATCTTAAATGTTGAACCCTTATCAAATGATTGTGCTAATTGTACAGCGACATCAGCCATGGCTTGATCATTCTTTTCTGTTTTCAATACTGGACTTATTGATTTGATACCATAGACTTTGGATAATCGATGAATGATTTCATCAATGTCCGCTTCTTCGAATAACTCAATGTACATACGATCTCTTTTACCTTTAATATGGAATCCATCTAAGGGCTTTAAAGCTCGTGTCACATTGGTTTTTAATTGGTTCACAAATTTTTTACGGTTAGAACCTTTAAGTGTTAACTCACCATATCTAACTATTAAATGGTCATATTTCATTACTTCAACAACTCCTTCACTTCTTCATATATCATTTCAAATTTTTCTTTAAAGCTATCGATATCTTTTTGTGTAGTCATTTGCCCCATTGATATCCTAATACTTCCTTCAATTTGTTTTTCTGAAATACCCATTGCAAGTAATACTTCATTGAGCTTACCTCTTTTTGAAGAGCACGCGCTCGTAGTTGATACCATAATATCTTGTTTAGAGAATGCATTGACTAACACTTCACCTTTGACGCCAGGAAATCCTATATTGATGATTTGTGGAGCAGCATCTTTAGGTGAGTTTATTTTAACACCAGGATAAGATTGAACCATCTCTCTAATTTGTTGTTGGTAAGACGTCAACTTCTGATGCAATTCATCCGTCTGTTTCACTGCATTATTAATAGCTTTTACCATAGATACTGCCATAGGTAAATTAACTGTACCACTGCGCACACCAAATTCTTGTCCTCCACCATGTATAATGGGTTCGATATTATGTGCTGTTCTTGTGATTAAAAGTCCTTGTCCTTTTAAACCGTTAAATTTATGACCACTTAAACTTAAACTATCAATACCTTCTAAATCTAATAGTATTTTACCTAAAGCTTGAACTGCATCTACGTGAAAATGCACTTTAGGGTAATCTTTTAGCACATTGACAATTTGTTGTATTGGTTGAATTTGCCCCATAATATTATTGACATACATACATGTCACAAGTCCTACCCGTTCATTCATGATGGATTTCAAATGTTCAATATCTATCTGACCATTTGATTTAACATTGACGTATTTTAATACGAAACCTTCTTTTTCAGCTAAATATCTTACTACTTCTAATACCGAAGGATGTTCTAATACTGATGTAATGATTTCATTGGCTGTATCTTTTTTGCGATAAGCTATTCCTTTTAGCGCTATATTATTAGATTCTGTAGCACCACTTGTAAAAATAATATCATAAGCGTTTTTTAATCTAAGTGCTTGATTAATTTGTTCTTTCGCTTGTTGCAATAATCTTTCTGCTTGTAAGCCTGCTTGATGAGGACTATTAGGATTATAATAAAGTGTTTCATTTACCTTTACAAATGAATTCAAGACACTTGGATCTACTTTGGTTGTCGCTGCATTATCTAAATAAATCACTGATAACACTTCACTTTCTACATTTTTTACTTTGCTAATTCTATATACTACTTTCCAAATATTCTTAATATCGTTTATTTACATTTTGAGAATGCAATGCGGAATTATTTGTTCAGTTCAACTATAATTATATCGTTATTTAACTAATAAAAAGCTTTTCTAAATAAGCATACTCATGCATTATACTATTTTTTTGTAAAAATAAAAGACATGACTTCCAATAAAATGGAAACCATGTCTTGATATCAATTCAAATCGTTATGATTTAATTACTTGCTCTTCAATATGTTTCGTAATTCCGGGTTCTACCCTTTCAAGTGCTTGTTCTGAAATTTCAATAGAACGCTTATAACGATTGTTTTTAAATAAACGTTCTGCTTCATTTAAGCTTTTATCAACACTTTGGTGATCTTTACGATATCTGTTACCATATTGAATTAATTTTTCAGCATAAACTGCATTAATTAATACATCGTTCGCCTCATCTTCAAATGTATTCATTTGAATGACGATTTTAGCAACTTTATCTTTTAATTGTTTGACGTGAATTGGTCTTTGACTAAATTGTTCATCAACTTCACGCACCTCATAATCGATTTCATTCTTCATAATAATGAAGCGTTCTGGCACACTTGTTAAGTTTGAAGCCAATAAGCGTCGATAAACCTCTTCTTTTTTAGATTGTACGCGTAGTAAGTTATCTTCAGCTTCCGCTTCATCTTCACGTAATTGGATTAAATGGTTTTGTAATTTATCTTGCTTTTCATTAATCACACTTACATGATCTTCTAAATATTGTAAATTATCTTGTACTTCACTGTATCTAACAGCGGATTTAGACATTTCTTTAAGAATTTCATCGTATACTGAGATTAGATTTTGAATTTCATTTTCAAATTGTCTGACGCTTTGAACATCTGATTCATTAATATAGTAATTCTCACGAACATATTCAATTTCTGTTTTTAATGTATAATTCATATCTTTGGCTTTGAATAAGTCATCGGTGATAACATCTTTAGTTTCTTCAACTTCATTCTTTGCCTTAACTTCATGCTCGATTAAGTCATACATTTCATCTAACTTATCATTGATATATTCAAGTTTGTCGTTCGCTTCATTTAATTCCAATCTACTAATCATTGGTTCTACGAAACTCAATTCTGTTTTAAGGCTTTGAACAGTGCCATCCACTTTAACATGATCTAAATCATAGCCTTCAACTTTTAAATCTCTACAACCATATTTTAAATCTTGGAATTGACCAGGAAGTTCTTTTTGAGCTTCACGAATTAATTCTGGAATTTCTTCCATATATTCTTTTAATTGTTGCATTTCTTCATGTAACGCTGAAATATGGTTATGCGCCTGAACATAATTGCCGTCTGCTTTTAAAACTTCATATTGAGATAACTTTGGTTCAAAGTTTTCAATTTCTGATTCTAATGGACCAGCAGCTTCACCGTATTGGTGACGATTAGCTAAAATATCTCGCTTCATTTCGCGGTGATCTACTTTGCATTTTTCATATAATGATTCGTTATCTTTATGTAATGCAACTATTTCATCAACTTGTGAAACTTGATTATTATAACTTGCTTCATATTGATCCATTAATTCATGTGCATCATCAATTTCCGCTTGAGCACCTGAAAAGTTAAACTTATCTAAAAGTTCTTCGGCATTGTGAATTTTTTCCTCAACAGGAGCTAAGTATTGATTAGTATTTTCTAAGTTGTCTTTCTTCATTGCATCGTACTTCGTTTTAGTTTCACCTTTTAGGTTTAAACTAGATAATTTTTTAATATTTTGATCAAAAGGTAATTTTTCAATATCTAATTTACGTTCTTCAGCTTTTTCAACGAGCTGTCGTTTATTCGATCGCAAATAGAACATGATACCCACAGCAATCAATATTATAACTATTATTGCTAAAATGATATATAACACCATATATACTTCTCCTCCTATGTTATCACTCTATATTATAACGTAATTTGTCTTCTCATTAAATCAGAAAATGTATTTATTGATAGAATATTTTAAACACCTTATACTTATATAAAATAACGGTTAAGGGGAGACATTATGTCAGACATCAAAAACACAAATTATGACTTACTACAAAAACAACTCATTAGCTTAATAGAGGATGAATCAAATTTAATAGCGATATTGAGTAATACATCTGCACTTCTCAATGATCACTTAGACCAAGTTAATTGGGTTGGTTTTTACTTAATTGAAAATAACGAACTGATTTTAGGTCCTTTCCAAGGTCATCCTGCTTGTGTACATATCCAAATTGGTAAGGGAGTTTGTGGTACAGCAGTCTCTAATAATGAAACACAAGTTGTTAAAGATGTCCACCAATTTCCTGGACACATTGCCTGCGATGCAAATAGTAATTCTGAAATTGTCATTCCAATACATAAGGACAATAAAATTATTGGTGTTTTAGATATTGATGCGCCAATAAAAAGCAGATTTAATGATGAAGACCGCAAAGAATTAGAAAAAGTGGTTTCAATCATAGAAAACCAAATTAAATAGTTTAATTAAAAGTATTGACTCTTACGCATAAACTGTTACAATGAAGTTTGTGTGAATTAACGAAAATAGCAGTTGTATATTATTGAGCTCTATGTTGTTCCCAATGCGGACGTGCCGTGTAACTGTCGCTATAAGGTGAAGACACATAAAACAACATATCTTAATAAGCATATAACACTCTTTTTTGTTTATTCATAACAACAAAAAAGAAAAAGGAGGAGTCTTATTATGGCTCGATTCAGAGGTTCAAACTGGAAAAAATCTCGTCGCTTAGGTATTTCTTTAAGCGGTACAGGTAAAGAATTAGAAAAACGTCCTTACGCACCAGGACAACATGGTCCAAACCAACGTAAAAAATTATCAGAATATGGTTTACAATTACGTGAAAAACAAAAATTACGTTACTTATATGGAATGACAGAACGTCAATTCCGTAACACATTTGACATCGCTGCTAAACAATACGGTGTACATGGTGAAAACTTCATGATTTTACTTGCTAGTCGTTTAGACGCAGTAGTTTACTCATTAGGTTTAGCACGTACTCGTCGTCAAGCACGTCAATTAGTTAACCATGGTCATATCGAAGTTGATGGCCGTCGTGTAGACATTCCATCATATTCATTAAAACCTGGTCAAGAAATCGCTGTTCGTGAAAAATCTCAAAAATTAAATATCATTACTGAGTCTGTTGAAATCAACAACTTTGTTCCTGAATATTTAAACTTTGATGCAGACAGCTTAAAAGGAACTTTCGTTCGTTTCCCTGAACGTAGCGAGTTACCAGCTGAAATCAATGAACAATTAATCGTTGAGTACTACTCAAGATAATATGTTTATATTCTTCACCCTTTCTCTTTGGAGATTGGGTGTTTTTTTATTTCCATAAATAATTACAGGCTGGGACATAGATATATACGTCAAGTTACATTCATATATAGGCGTAGATGACTTACACATGCGTATTGACCCATGTGTTCAAATTAAGCTTTAGCGGTATACATGAACTAAAGTTCATGCATAAAACCGTCTAAGTAATAAATTACAAAGACGGTCTAATGTACCAAGCTTTTTCATTTCTAATCACCCTTACCGGGGGGGACGGGCCCCAAACATAGAGAATTTCGAAAAGAAAATCTACAGACAATGCAAGTTGGGGATGGACAACGATAAAGAAATACTTTTTCTTTAGAAATTAGTATTTCTTATGCATAAGTTTCACTCATGTATTCCTATTTTAAAGTACATATTAGCTGTGGCTAATGCGTAAGAACCACTTCATATTCAATGGTTAGTGGTTCTTTATGATTTCTGTCCCACTCCCCTTTCTGCATATTGATTTTTCCTTATAACCTATCAGGTATATCCGTAATAATGCCATCAACATGTAAATCTATGAGTTTCCTTGCTTCTTTAGAATCATTGACAGTATATGGCATCACTTTTAAATGTTCAACATGTGCTTTTTCCATAAAATGTTTATTAACAATGCTGTAATTAGGATTAATATAGTTAGCAATTTCTGCAATTGCTTTAAAATCAGGTGATTTATACCAATATTTTTTCTTACTAATTAATACACCTAGTTCATATGGAACATTCATTTGTGCTAATTTATTTATACTTTCAAAATCAAAAGATTGTAATATAACTTTAGACGATGGAATATGATAATCTTTAAGTTTATCTACAATCATTTTTTCAATTCCAGGGTATTGGCTAGGCTTTTTAATTTCAATTAGCAACTTTTTAGAACTTTTAGAATGTATGTCTAATACTTCATCGAATGTTGGGATTTGTTCGTCTTTAAAACGCTTATCATGATAAGAACCAAAATCAAATTTTTTTAATTCTTCTAATGTATAATCTTTAACTTTACCCTTTCCATTAGATGTACGATCAATCGTATCATCATGAATGACAACTAGTTGTTTGTCCTTTGTAAAATGTAAGTCAATTTCTAACATATCAATGGGTAATGCTAACGCGTGTTGGTACCCTATTAATGTATTTTCAGGATAGTCTTGTGGTAATCCACGATGAGCTATTAACTGATATGATTGATTTGAACGTTCATTCGACATGAAAGTCACCTTTCTTTTCATCTGATTAATAATGTTCTAAACTTAAATTACCATAATGACACAGGAGGTCAATCTAAATGGTTCAACATGACTTTAAAGTTCAAACCACTTGGCAAGGTGGTAGAAATGAAGTAGGAGAAGTTATTGGTGATGTGATTAATGAACAAATTTCTATTCCTTCGTCTTTGGAAGGTACTGGTATAGGTACTAATCCTGATGAACTGTTAGTTAGTGCAGCATCATCTTGCTATATTATTTCCTTGGCAGCAACACTTGAAAGAGCTGGTTATAAAGACATTTCAATTACACAGCAATCCATCGGCAATGCTGTATTTGAAAATGCAAAATTCAAAATGACATCCATCACACATTATCCAGAAATCAAAGTGGCAGACAATGATAAAGACAATTTAGAAAAACGATTACCAAAATTATTGAAAATTGCTGATAATAATTGCATGATTTCTAACTCAATTAAAAACAATGTTATCGTCAAGATAGAACCAACTGTAAAATAACTTTCAAGCTATCAGATATAGGGCAATAATTTCTAAACTCTGATAGCTATTAATTTCACCTTTTAAATTTTCAGAATATTTGTTAAAATAGTTGAATATTACACTTGGAGGAATGACTTATGCATTATTATCAACCCCTTTTACTTACACCTGGACCAACCCCAGTGCCAGATGAAATTATGTCTCAAATTCAATTACCTATGGTAGGTCATCGTTCATCTGATTTTGAAACAATCGCCGAAAATGCCTACAGTGGCTTAAAACCAATATTCGGTGCCCAAAATGATGTCTTGATATTAACATCGAGTGGCACGAGTGTATTAGAAGCAAGTATGTTAAATATCGCTAATCTTGAAGATCATATTGTCATTATTGTATCCGGCGCCTTTGGTAATCGTTTCAAACAAATAGCTGAAACATATTATAAAAATGTCCATATTTATGATGTTACTTGGGGCGAATCCGTTGATATCAATTCTTTCTTAGATTATCTCAAAAGTTTAAATGTCAAAGTCACTGCTATTTTCACACAATTTTGTGAAACCTCAACTGGTGTATTACACCCGATTCATGAACTTGGACAAACAATTAAATCATATGATTCAGATATCTATTTTGTAGTCGATGGCGTAAGTTGTATTGGTGCTGTTGATGTCGACTTGGTCAAAGACCATATCGACGTTTTAGTGTCAGGTAGTCAAAAAGCAATAATGTTACCACCAGGTTTAGCTTTTGTCGCTTATAATAACAGAGCAAAGTCAAGATTTAATGAAGTGACTACACCAAGATTTTATCTTGATTTAAACAAATACGTAGATGCATCTACGAAACACTCTACACCTTTCACACCTAATGTATCGTTATTTAGAGGTGTAAATGCTTACGTCGATTTAGTAAAACATGAAGGTTTGAACCATGTTATTCAACGTCATTATATGATTCGTGACGCACTACGTGTTGCACTTAAAGCACTTGACCTAAAATTATTAGTTAAAGATGATGTAGCTTCCCCCACTGTTACAGCATTTATTCCAAATTCCAAAGATGAATTGGCATTGATTAAAAATCAACTTAAATCTAGATTTAATATTACTATTGCTGGTGGTCAAGGACATCTTAAAGGTGAAATACTTAGAATTGGTCATATGGGGAAAGTCTCACCATTCGATATTCTATCCGTTGTTTCTGCCTTAGAACTTATTCTTACTGAATATAGAAACGCAAATTATATTGGTAAAGGTGTAACAAAATTTATGGAGGTAATTCAGCATGAGTCATAAAATTTTAGTTTCTGATCCAATTTCAGATGAAGGTATTAAAAGTTTATTAGAACATCCTGATTTTGACGTCGATATTTATACTGATTTAACTGATGAGGCTTTAGTAAAGATAATTCCACAATATGATGGATTAATAGTGAGAAGCCAAACGCAAGTCACAGATCAAATCATTACAGCTGCATCAAATTTAAAGGTAATTGCTAGAGCAGGTGTCGGTGTCGATAATATTAATATAGAGGCTGCAACATTAAAAGGCATTCTAGTCATCAATGCACCTGATGGCAATACTATCTCAGCAACTGAACACTCCATTGCAATGATTTTAGCTATGGCTCGTAATATACCACAAGCCCATCAATCTCTTAAATCTGGAAAATGGGATAGAAAAGCGTTTCGCGGAACAGAATTATATAAGAAAACATTAGGTGTTATAGGTGCAGGTCGTATTGGGTTAGGCGTAGCCAAGCGTGCACAAAGTTTTGGAATGCAAATATTGGCATTCGATCCTTATTTAACAGAAGATAAAGCTAAATCATTAGATATTCAACTAGCTACTGTAGAAGAGATTGCCTCAAAGTCAGATTTTGTAACCGTTCATACGCCATTAACACCTAAAACAAAAGGTATTGTTGGCGAGAACTTCTTTAATCTTGCTAAACCTAATTTACAAATTATTAATGTTGCCCGAGGAGGCATAATTGATGAAGATGCACTTATCAAGGCCTTAGACCAATCTCAAATTTCAAGAGCTGCCATAGATGTATTTGAGCATGAACCGCCTTTAGATTCACCATTAATTAAACATGATAAAATTATAGTGACACCTCACTTAGGTGCATCTACTGTTGAAGCGCAAGAAAAAGTAGCTGTCTCTGTTTCAAATGAAATCATTGATATTTTAACAAAAGGTACCGTAGAACATGCGGTTAACGCACCTAAAATGGACATGAATGAGGTTGACCAAAATGTTAAAGATTACTTATCATTAGCCACTACTATTGGGGAATTCGGTATTCAACTCTTAGAAGGTGCACCAAGTGAAGTTACGATTACTTACGGTGGAGATGTAGCAAAAATAGATACAAGCCTCATCTCAAGAACCGTAGTGACGCATATTTTAAAAGATGACTTTGCAGATGAGGTCAATATTATCAATGCTTTAGCTTTATTAAATCAGCAAGATGTGACCTATCATATTGAAAAAAATAAAAATGAATCAGGTTTTAGTAACTATATAGAATTGTCATTATCTAATGATAAAGACACAATTAAAATCGGCGGTACGGTTTTATCAGGCTTTGGACCAAGAATTGTTAGAATCAATAATTTCTCATTAGATTTCAAACCAAGTCAATATCAAATCGTAACATGTCACAATGATCAACCAGGTATAGTTGGTAAAACAGGCAATTTATTAGGAAATAAAGGTATCAATATTGGTTCAATGACATTAGGCAGAACGAATGAAGGTGGTCAAGCACTCATGATATTATCTATTGACCAACCAGCATCACATGCACTTGTTGCTGAACTTAACAATGCGATACCATTTAATAAGATTATAAGCACTAAATTAACTCTGTAACACAATAAAAGCTACAGAATATATGAGTGAAGACTTTCCATCATCTCTTTTATATTCTGTAGCTTTATTATTATAATAATATGTCTCTTATATTCCCTACGTGATTAACAATATAATCGGCACCGTTATTTTCTAATTCTTTCTTAGCATTTTCACCTTTTAATCCAGTTAAAGTTCCTATAAATGTAGCGCCAATTTTCTTCGCACTTAATAAATCTGCTAGTGAATCACCTACAATAAATACTTCCTCTTTTTTAACTATATTATTTTGATGAGTTATATATTTGAAGTATTCCTCTTCCTTATTTCCATTTAATGTTGCAATATAACTAAATGGATTCGGCTTCCCTAAAGGTTTGTATTCAGGAAACATCGTTTCAGATTTTAATACTTCACTTGCTGTCACAATATTCATTTCGTCAAAATATGATAGTAGATTCAGTGATTCGAATGGCACGAGTGTTTCCGTTCTTGGTCTACCTGTAGCAATTGCAATTTGATAGCCACTATCTTGCAAATCATTTAATAGATGTTGAATCTCTTTAATAGGACGTAATAAAATTTCATGATGAATAAAACCACTTTTATTATCTTTGTATGGTTCATAACCTTCAACATCTTTAAACAATGCTGACCCTAAATACCATTCTTGATATATTGATTGTGTTAATTGCCAAAGTGGACTTTTAAATTCAAAGAATGAAACTTGATTTGTATTTAATTCATTTCTTGCATAATCTTGTAAACGAGTGAAGATATTAGACTTCCCGCTTTCCACATGTTCTAAAAATTTAAGTGGCAATGGGTAATCAATCTGATCATCGAACTTTATCAATTGGCCTATTTCTTGTAATAGATTACCACTAATCTGTTGATACTGAAGTATCTTTTCAACTTCATTAGATGATAGTTCTTTTAATATTTGAATAAAATGTAAACTAAATACAATATATAGCATATCCCAATTAGAGTTTAAACCAAGTGATTTCAACTTTTTTAAAACTTCATCATTGACGAATATATCCGATCTAATTCGAGCAATGTCTTCATTTTTAAGTAGACTTAGATCTATGTCAGGTTTTAAACCTAAATACATTTGATCCATAAGTAACTCATAGACTGTTAAAGCTGACACATCAAAGCAACGTTCTTCACTTAAAAATACACCATCCACATCAAACAATACTGATTTCATCTACAAACTCCCTTTCAGAAAATTCTGATACTATATAATATACATGTTGAAAATAAATAGAGCAAATTCATCATTTGAATTTGCCCTACAGTATTAAAAAATATTATGCTTCCATTTGCTTCTCTATCTCGTCTGCAACTTGCTGCACATGAGTACCAATGATGACTTGAGTAGAATGTTTACCACTCTTAGTCACACCTACAGCACCTGCGTTTTTAATTTTTTGTTCATCAATGATAGCATTGTCTTCAAGCTCTAATCTGAGTCTTGTCGCACAATTTGTCAATGTTGTAATATTTTGAGCGCCACCCAAACCATCAAGAATTTGTGCAGCTGATTTACTATATTTACTTCCACTACTTTGTTTAGTATCAGCATTTTCTTTTTCAATAGCATCCTCATCAGTTGGATCAACTAATTCATTGTCACCTCGTCCAATTGTATTTAAATTAAAGACCTGTATTACAAATCTAAAGATGACATAATATAAAATGAAGAATACCACACCCTGAACTAATAGCATTAAAGGATGATTGGCTACAGGATTAATTAGAGATAACACATAATCAATGAGTCCTGCACTAAATGAAAATCCTGCTGTCCAGTGGAAAGTAGCAGCAATAAATAATGATAATCCAGTTAACAATGCATGAATAACATATAATATAGGTGCAACAAACATAAATGCAAATTCAATTGGCTCTGTAACACCTACGAAAAAGGCAGCAATCGCACTTCCTAGGAACCAACCATATACTTGTTTTTGTTGAGATGTTTTAGCTGTATGATACATTGCTAGTGCTGCAGCAGGCATACCGAACATCATAATTGGGAAGAACCCTGCTTGGTAACGACCAGTAATACCATGTACAGCATCTTTACCTGTTTGGAACTTACCAATATCATTGATTCCAATTGTATCAAACCAAAATACTGTATTTAATGCATGATGTAAACCCGTTGGAATTAATAAACGGTTGGCTACACCATAAATAAATGCGCCAAATGGCCCCATACCTACAATCCAAGTACCAAACGTCACAATAGCATTATATACAACTGGCCATACAAATAATAGAATAACAGCTATAAATGTACAGAAAAATGCGGTTAGTATAGGTACCAGACGTTTACCACTGAAAAATGATAATGCGAGTGGTAACTCTGTCTCACTAAATCGATTATAGGTATAAGCCGCAATAAGACCAATAATGATACCAACAAATACGTTGCCGTTATCCATCTTGTCAAATGCTTCACCTAATGAAGATGGCTTAACATGCAATATTGGTGCTAATTTATCTGGTGATAATACTTTGGTTACTACAAAAAAGCCTAATGCTGCAGCTAATGCGACTGCACCATCATTCTTCTTTGCCATACCTATTGTAACACCTATAGCAAATAATATACCTAGTTGCTCAAGAATAGTAGTTCCTACTGCAACAAAGAATTGAGCCACTTGAGGTAAGGCATGCAAAGCGTTAAGCGCGTTACCTATACCAACAATAATAGCAGCAGCTGGTAATACAGCAACTGGTAACATAAGTGAACGACCTAAATTCTGAAAAAATTTAAACATGTAACAATCCCCCTTTATTTTTGTTGAATGATTAAATGACAATTTTTAACTGCTCATCTTTATCATCCAATTAGTAAATTTATATGTATGAAAAAATGATGTAAATCACTGTCATATCAACTTATATCCTTACATATTGTATCAGAATCAATAGATAATTAAAATTGCATTTTCATGCTAATTATGAACTTTTCAAGTTTTTTATTTTTTCAAATTTGACAGAATAACACATCTATTAAAACTCACATTGAAATAAAAGTAATTATGATATTTTATACTAATCTATTTATAACAAATTAAGCAAAATATGTTATACACAACTTTTTGATTTTTTGATAAAATGAGGCCAATCAATAAGGAGGTTGAGCTATATGAAAAAGATTTTAGTATTAATTTCAATTTTAAGTGTATTATTAGTAGCATGTTCAAGTAGCCCTACTAAAAAGGCTGAAGGTAAATGGCAAAATGAGAATGGTGATATTATCACTATTAAAGGTGAATCGCTTAAAGTCACAACTGACGGTGAAACTGCAGAAGGATCAATAAAAGATGATAAAGACCATAAAGACCTTGCAAAAATTAATTTGGGCGGTTCAACTGGTTATTTAAAAGTTGGTAAAAAGGCGATTTACGCGTTAGAAAAACCGGATGAAAAACCCGATGATAGTGAGAGAAAATTCGAGAAAATCAAACAATAAAATTAATGCCCGTTAATATCGAATCTTGATTTTAACGGGCATGATATATACTCATTATTTTACTTTTTTTGCTTTGACAACTTCTTCGTCAGAACCTGCCTTTAACTTTAATTCTAATGTATCATCTTCTAGCTTATAGTCTATTTTCATTGGATGATTTTCATAATATATTGTTATGATTTTATCATCTTTATTAATTTTACCATTCAAGACGCCTTTTTCATTTTCATTAGAAATCTCAAACTTATCGTTTTTCTTAATTTCTATTGTCCCTCCGTTGTCTTTCACCTTATATTTACCATAGATTTGATTACCACAAGCTGTTAATAAAAATACCATTGTAAGTGTAACCACTATTATTTTCTTCATACTGTTAACATCTTTCAATATACAATTGAGTGAAATTCTTTTTCTACCACAAAATTAAATTACTCTTTTTTCAATTCAATTTTTTCATCATCTTTATCTGGATTAATTAATATGAGTTTATCCCCTTTAACTTTATAATCAAATTTCATGGTTTCACCCTGCACATCAAATGACATTGTTTTTTTATCTTTGTCAATTCGCCCTTCAACATTTCCATCATTTTTTTCTACTCCGAAAATACCACCATCATTTTCTAGTGATTTTAGATGTAAAGTTGCACGATCACTATCTTTACTTGCTTTAATGCTCATTTCATCATTTTTATATGTACCATCTACTTTACTACCGCATGCTGCTAACAAAATAAGCATGCCTAAACATAATACAATTATTCTTTTCATTTAAAATGTCCCCCTAAAATTTAAAATGTTTTGTACATCATAACAATGATGGAGGACACATATTGTCTATTTACTTATACATTAAAAAACATATTAAAAAGGTTGGATATGATTCAAATATTTCATTGAATCCCTATCCAACCTTAATGTTTAATTATAAATTTTTAGCTAATTCATTTAATTCTTTTTGCAATGCTGTTGTTTGGCGTTCGATTTCTTTTGTTAAGTAATCTACTTTTTCATTTCTTTTTAAGTCTTTTGGTAAATTACTTGTATCAATAGGTTCACCAAACTTTATTAATGCTTGCCAAGTAACGAGCCCATGTAATTTTTTTGGACCTACATATGCTGCAGGTAATATAGGTGCTTTACCTAACATGGCTATTGTTGCCGCACCTCGTTTTAATGGTGCACCTTCTGCAGATGTTCTATGACCAGTTGGGAATATGCCAACTGTTTTGTTTTCTTTTAATAATTTAATCGGTCTTTTTAATGTACTTGGCCCTGGATTTTCTCTATCAACCGGAAATGCATTTAATGCAGTTAAAAATTTACCGCCCCATTTATTACTAAATAGTTCTTTTTTAGCCATATAATGAATTTGGTTTGGATAAATAGCCATACCTAACATAATCACTTCGTTATAACTTTCATGTGTACAAGTCACAACATATTGATTGTCTTTTGGTATATTTTCTTTACCTATAACAAATAAAGATTTACCTAACTTTACTAAAATAAAATACAAGATACTACTAATCACTTTATACATAGTTACACCTACTCTTATTGTTTTCTATTTAACATTTAGATTTTATCATTTACATACTTGTTGAACAAGATAAGCATGAAATAAGTCTAAAGTCTGATTGCAGAAAACTAGCGTTTTTGTGAAAAAAATTACATAATTATATTGTGAGAAAAATTAATTGGAGGTCAAATATGTCAGATTATACACAAATGAATCAATCCTTTGATTCTAACAATCAGCCATCTCGATATAATAAACCTAAGTTTCCTTGGTTTAAAACTATACTCGTTGCATTAATAGCAGGTATCATAGGTGCATTACTTGTATTGGGTATTGGTAAACTACTAGATCATACCATTTTCAATCAAAATGGTGCCACTGTTAATGAAGCTTCTAATAGTAAAGGTGGTAACCAATTGGATGGTAAAAGTGATAAATATAGTTCAGTTCATGAGATGATTAAAGATGTATCACCAGCAATTGTAGGTGTTATTAATATGCAAAAGTCAACGAACTTGGACGATTTACTGAATGGAAAGACATCTAAGCCTGAAGAAGCTGGTATTGGATCAGGAGTTATCTATCAAATAAGTGATGGTTCAGCATATATCGTTACCAATAATCACGTTATCGATGGTGCTTCTGAGATTAAGGTTCAGTTACACAATTCTAAACAAGTTAAAGCAAAATTAGTTGGTAAAGACGCAGTCACTGATATTGCCGTATTAAAAATTAATAATACGAAAGGTATCAAAGCTATAGACTTTGCTAATTCATCTAAAGTACAAACAGGTGATAGTGTATTTGCTATGGGTAACCCTCTAGGCCTAGAATTTGCTAATTCAGTTACTTCAGGTATTATTTCAGCAAATGAACGTACTATTGATGCAAATACCACTGGTGGAAATACAAAAGTAAATGTACTTCAAACTGATGCAGCAATTAACCCTGGTAACTCTGGAGGTGCCTTGGTAGATATCAACGGTAATTTAGTTGGCATAAACTCTATGAAAATAGCCTCAGAACAAGTTGAGGGAATTGGATTCGCTATACCAAGTAACGAAGTCAAAGTTACCATTGAACAATTAGTTAAACACGGTAAAATAGAACGCCCTTCTATAGGTATCGGATTAATTAATTTAAGCGATATTCCAGATTCATATAAGAAGGAATTAAATACGGATAGTCAATCTGGCGTATATGTAGCTAAAGTTGATCATGATAGTGACTTGAAAAAAGGAGATATTATCACTAAGGTAGACGGAAAATCAGTAAAAGAAGACACAGATTTACGAACATACCTATATGAGAATAAGAAACCAGGTGAACACGTTAAATTGACGATTATTCGAGATGGTAAAACTGAAACAATCGATGTGAAACTGAAGAAACAAGTTCAGACTTCTTCAGAAAAACAAAGTCAATTTGCAGAATAAATAAATAACAGGTATGGATGAAATTAGTTTTCATCCATACCTGTTTTATTTTCACCTAAGTAATAAGTTGGAATTAAAATGAGTATAATCGCAATCATTGAAACTAGAAAACCTTCATGAAAGCCCACAATTGAATGACTCATTTCATGATGACTATGTCTCATGGATAAATTAGAAGCTACAACAGTTGCTATGATTGCTGTACCAAAACTTGCACCGATATTTTCAATCATGTTAATTCCTACGCCAGCTTCAGATAACTGATTCTGAGAAACACCTTTGTAGGCATCGGCCATTAAACCTAAATTGATACCACCAACACTACATCCACGAATAAATAAAATGAACGACAACCATGCAATAGATGATTCATCATCAACAAATATCAATGGAATTGTGCCTAGAATAGCAATCACGATACTAATATATATAACTTTTTTGGCCCCTATCCGGTCAATAGATGTTCCGATATATGGTCGTGTGATTAACATACCTATGCCTTGAGGAATTAGCGCTAGTGCTGCACCAATAGCGGAGTAACCTTTAAATTCTTGAAAGTATAAAGGTAGAATAACCATCGGCCCCATAATGCCTACATTAGCTAATAATAATCCTGTCATAGAGGCTGAATACGTTTTACTTTTAAACAAATTTAAAGGTAGTACCGTATTAAAATGGCATAGTTTGTTATAAAAAATATAAACAACAATAGCTGCCACTCCAATGCATATAAATGTCATAACTTTACTATCCATAAATGAACCTATCGTCCCAGCTAGACTGATACCATAAATCAATGTTGCACTCGTAATGCCTAATAAGAGAATTCCACATATATCTAATTTTTTATGCTTATCAAATGGTTTGAATGATGGTACATATTTCATCATGAGTAGTACAGAAATGAGTGAAACTACTATGTTAATAAAAAACATCCACCGCCATGAGGCTAAATGAATAATAAATCCACCTAATGTAGGGCCGAGAATTGGTCCAAAGATCATAGGTGTACTGACGATTGCCATAACCTTCCCTATATGATCTTGTCCAGCAGTCTTTACCAGTAAGGTAAACATAAGTGATGTAATAACTCCCGCACTAAATCCTTGAAAGATTCTAAATAGAATAAATATACTCACTGACGAACTGATTCCTACAAATAATGAAGTAATACCAAAAACTAGCATAGCTATAATAAAAGTATATTTACTATTAAAATGATTCATTAACCACCCTGAAAAAGGAATAGCTATAGCAAGTGCTAAAATATATCCAGTAATTCCCCATTGAACGATATCTATATTAGTATGAAATGTTTGATTAAGTTGTTGTATACCAATATTAATCATAGTTGAATCTAACATAGGTGCAATGGCTCCAATCGCTATTGCCCATGCCGCATTCATTGTTTCTTTTGGTATCTGATGTTGTGTCTCTTTCATTGACCAAAACGTCTCCTTTTTTGTTTCTTCGTCAACAAATTTACACCCTTTTAGTTTCCTTGTCAACAAAATGCCAATAAAAAAAGTACTCTAAAATTAATTAGAGCACTTTTTTCGAAATATCATACTTAATGTTGTAGTCTTTTATTTTTAATTTCTTTATCCAAATGTTGATTATACTTTTCTATAAAATGTTGAATGCTTTCGAACTCTTGTTGTGTTAAACTTTCAAAAACGTCTTGATCTCGTGCATCAAATTTTGCATGAAGTTGTTGATGTGTGTGATATACTTGTTGTCCTTTAGGCGTAAGTCGAAAATAAATTTCTTTTTTGTTATGCTCATTTTGATAACTTTCAACTAACTTTTTAGATTGTAATCGTTTCGTTAATTTACTAATTGCACCTCTAGTCATAAATAGCTGTTCCGTTAAACTTCTAACGTTAGGATTATCTAATTCGTGTATCGCTTCAATGCAATGCACTTCACTAGACTTATAATCTTTTAATGCCTCTTGCATTTCACTTTTATTTAACCACGCTATTTTATTAAACATATTGCGTAACCCTGTCATGATGACTTCTTCTTTATTCACACTTTACCTCCTACACACAACATATTACAACTATTATTTGTAGTTAACCATGAAGTATTTCTTTTTACCTCTACGAATAATCGTAAACGCACCTTCGATTTTATCTTCATCAGTTAATTCGTAGTTAACATCTTGTTGGCGTTCACCATTAATATATATCGCACCATTATTAACATCTTCACGGGCTTGACGTTTAGATGATCCAATCCCTGTTTCAATCAATGCATCAATAATATTAGTTGTATTCTTAGATAATTCAACTTGAGGTACGTCTTTAAAACCTTCTTTTAATTCTTTCGCTGATAAAGATTTTAAATCCCCGCTAAATAATGCTTGTGAAATTCTAATCGCATCATTCAGGGCATCCTCACCATGGATAAAACGTGTCACATTTTCAGCTAAAGCTTTTTGAGCTTCACGTTTGTGAGGTGCTTCTTCTTTAGATTGTTCTAACTGATTGATTTCTTCTTTACTCAAGAATGTAAAGTATTTTAAGAACTTGATCACATCTTCATCTGATTGATTAATCCAAAATTGATAAAATTCATATGGGCTTGTTTTATCAGCATCTAGCCAAACAGCACCTGATTCTGACTTTCCGAATTTCTTGCCATCAGATTTTGTTACTAAAGGAATTGTTAATCCATAAGCTTCAGTTTGGCCATACATACGTCTCATCAATTCGATACCACTTGTAATGTTACCCCATTGGTCTGAACCACCGACTTGAATTTTACAATTTAATTCACGATTCAAGTGACCGAAATCGATAGCCTGTAAAATAGTGTACGTAAATTCAGTATATGAAATACCATGTTCTAAACGAGTTTGAATAGAATCTTTACCTAACATGTAATTGACACCGACATGCTTACCATAATCACGTAAAAAACTAATTAATGAAATTTGACCTAACCAGTCTTTATTATTTACTAATACTGCTCCTTTATCGGTACCAAATTCAAATAATTTATGCATTTGATTACTAATACCCTGCACATTGGCTTCTACTTGTTCTTCTGTTTGTAACACACGTTCTTCTGATTTACCTGATGGATCTCCAATCATACCTGTACCGCCACCGATTAAAACAATTGGACGATGGCCGTGTTCTTGGAAACGTCTTAATGTTAAGAATGGAAGTAAATGACCAATATGTAAACTATCAGCAGTTGGGTCTGCACCGCAATAAAGCGTTACTTGTTCTTTATTTAATAATTCCTCTATTCCCGCTTCATCTGTTTGTTGATAAATCAAGCCACGCCACTTTAAATCTTCTATTAATGCATTTGTCATATTTCTCTTCCTCCTATATATTATGTATTTTCATAAGTTAAGATGAACGTAAAACTTAGAATTAAAGACCAATTCTAGAAATTTGTATAAGTATGATTGATAGATTTATTTAATCAACAAAAAAGCACCCTTACATCATATTTACATGTAAGGGCGCAATTGCACGGTACCACCATACTTGAATTAAAGGTATATATAGATTAAATAATGAAATCCATAAACACTCTCTTATCTCTTTACTAATGATACGTTCATTAATCAAACGTCAGACTGTTATATAAGGTGTATTCACTAGTTAGATCATGTTAGTTCTCAGCAACCACTAACTCTCTAAAAAATCTCTAAAAAGCTACTTGTCCTTCATCTGAAACTTATGTATTTGCCATTAATTATAGTTAACATTATTTTAAAAGTCAACTTTACGACTATGGTATAATAGGTCTAAATAAAGGAGGTTTGCTATGGATAATATGAAGAAACAACAACATGATAAAATGTTTCGATTTGAAAAGTATTATAAGCAACTCAAACATATCATCGTTTCCATTTTTCTAATTGGTTTAATGTTTACGATTATTATCTTGTTAGCAGCCATCATATATTTTCATCAATTGACTAAAGAAGCTTCATCTATAAGTGACGACGCACTTAAACATAAAGTAATTCACTTTGCTGGTGATGACCTAATTAATTATAAAAATAATGATATTTTAGACGAATATGATCATTCTTTAAACTCATTAATTGTTGGTCCAAAACATGTTAGTCCAGAGGTCATTAAAGCATTAACCTCTTCAGAAGATACTTTATTCTTCCAACATAATGGGATTTTACCTAAGGCCATTATACGAGCAATGTTTCAAGACATATTGCAAAATGACCAAAGTTCCGGTGGCAGCACGATAACACAGCAATTAATTAAAAACCAAGTACTTTCTAATGAAAAAACTTATAGTCGAAAGGCTAATGAAATTATATTAGCACAAAGACTTGAACGTATAATGTCTAAAAAAGAAATTATTTATACGTATTTAAATATTGTACCTTTTGGTAGAGATTATAACGGTGCCAATATAACAGGTATCTCTTCAGCGTCTTATAGTTTATTTGGGATTCCACCTAAAGATTTAAATATTGCTCAATCAGCATATTTAATCGGCTTATTACAAAGCCCTTATGGTTATACACCCTACGAAGAAAATGGTAATTTAAAACCAGATAATCAAATAGATTATAGTATTCAAAGACAACATTATGTACTTAAACGAATGTTAGTAGAAGAAAAAATATCTAAAAGTGAGTATAGAGAAGCATTAAAATATCGTATTAAATCACATTTACTTACAAAACCCAATAAAAATGCAAGTTAAACAGCAAAACCCGGTAATAATCATTACCGGGTTTGTTAATTAAATTTAGAATAAGCCTACTGCATGTCCATCATCTGTAACATCCATATTTAATGCTGCTGGCTTTTTAGGTAAACCAGGCATTGTCATAATTGCACCTGTTAATGCAACAATAAATCCTGCACCTATTTTCGCTTCTAATTCACGAATTGTAATTTCAAAATCACTTGGTGCACCTAAAGCTGTTTGATCATCGCTAAATGAGTATTGCGTTTTAGCCATACAAATTGGATAATGGTCCCAACCATTGTCTTTAAATTGTTTTAATTGTTTTTGAGCCTTACTTGAGAATGTTACTTTTGAACCACCGTAGATTTCTTTAACGATTGTTTCAATTTTATCTTCTAAAGGTTGATTCAATTCGTAAAGTGGTTTGAAGTTTTGAGGTTGATCAATAACTTCTAATACTTCGTTAGCAAGATCAACGCCACCTTTACCACCTTTTTCCCAAACTTCAGTCAATGCAATTCTTACGCCATTTTCTTTAGCCCAAGATTTAACAAATTCAATTTCTGCGTCTGTATCATGAATAAATGCATTGATAGCTACAACTGGTTCTACACCAAACTTCTTAATATTATTTACATGACGTTCTAAGTTAACAATACCTGCTTTAACAGCATCTACATTTTCTTCTTTTAAATTATCTTTCGCAACGCCACCATGCATTTTTAAGGCACGCACAGTAGCTACTACAACTACAGCTGATGGCTCGAAACCTGCTTCACGCGCTTTGATATCCATGAATTTCTCAGCACCTAAATCAGAGCCAAATCCAGCTTCAGTAACTACAATATCAGCTAATTCACGTGCAGTTTCTGTCGCTAAAATAGAGTTACATCCATGTGCGATATTAGCGAATGGTCCACCGTGTACAAGTGCTGGTGTTCCCTCAATTGATTGTACTAAGTTAGGTTTAATTGCATCTTTTAAAATCATTGCTAAAGCACCTTCAACTTTTAAATCAGCAACAGTCACAGGCTTACGATCACGTGTATAACCAATTGTGATTTTACTAATTTTTTCTCTTAAGTCTTTAATGCTTCGGCTAAGACATAAGATAGCCATAATTTCGGATGCAACTGTAATATTAAAGCCGTCTTCACGTGGTACTCCATTTGTCGGACCACCCAGACCAACATTAACATGACGTAAAGCACGATCATTCATATCTAATACTCGTTTCCATTCAATACGACGTTGATCGATGCCCAATTCATTACCTTGATGTAAGTGGTTATCGATAAATGCTGATAATGCATTATTCGCTGTAGTAATCGCATGGAAGTCACCGTTAAAGTGTAAATTGATATCTTCCATAGGTAATACTTGTGCATATCCACCACCAGTAGCACCACCTTTAATACCAAATGTTGGTCCTAATGCTGGTTCACGTAATGCTACCATGACATTCTTTTTTAATTCATGAAATGCATCTGATAGACCAACTGTAACTGTCGATTTACCTTCCCCTGCTGGTGTTGGACTCATTGCTGTTACTAATACAACTTTACCCTTATTATCTCTAGGTTTTATTTGGTTAATATCAATTTTAGCTTTGTAATGTCCATATTGCTCTAAGGCTTCTGCTGGAATCCCTGCCTCTTTAGCTATTTCACTAATAGGTCTAATTTTTGATTGATTCGCAATTTCTAAATCTGATAAATGTGCCAACTTATTTCAACCCCTTGTAAATAATATAAATAGAAAAATAAGTGTAAGAATGTTTGATATGTAATGACTCTCATTCTCTTACAACTTTAATAATAACCGACTCAATCAATGATGTCGAATATTTGATAACGTTTACATTACTATTATCAGAAATATTCAAAAAATATGATTGAGTCTAGAAATACTAAACTCAATCATATTTATCTTAATCGTTAATGTATGGAAATAGTTATTTTGCTAACACTACTTAATCAATCATCTAATCTTCCATTGTACTTAAATCACCTGCATCTAAATCTAACTCCCAAGCTTTTAATACACGGCGCATAATTTTACCAGAACGTGTTTTAGGTAATTTGTCTTTAAATTCAATTTCTCGAGGTGCTGAATGTGCTGATAATCCTTCTTTAACAAATTGTTTAATACTTTGTTTTAATTCATCTGATGGTTCATAACCTTCTCTTAAAGCTACAAACGCTTTAATGATTTCACCTCGTACTGGATCAGGTTTACCGATAACACCTGCTTCGGCTACTGCCTCATGTTCTACTAATTTTGATTCTACTTCGAATGGGCCGACACGTTCACCGGCAGTCATAATGACATCATCAACTCTACCTTGGAACCAGTAGTAACCATCTTCATCTTTATAAGCAGAGTCTCCTGAAACATACCAATCACCAATAAAATATGAATCATATTTTTCTGGATTTTTCCAGATAGCATGCATCATTGAAGGCCATCCTTTTTTAATGGCTAGGTTACCCATACGATTTGGAGGTAACTCATTACCTTCATCATCAACAATTGCCGCTTCAATACCAGGTAGCGGTTTACCCATTGAACCTAATTTAATATCCATAGCTGGATAGTTCACAATCATATGTCCACCTGTTTCCGTCATCCACCAAGTATCTAACACACGTTTATGGAATACATCTTTAGACCATTTAATTACTTCAGGATTTAACGGTTCACCAACAGATAAAATTGAACGTAGTGATGATAAATCATATTTATCTACAACATCATCACCAGCACTCATTAACATTCTTAAAGCAGTTGGCGCAGTATACCACACTGTCACTTTAAAGTCTTGAATCATTTTATACCATTGTTCTGGAGAGAAGCGTCCGCCAACAATACAATTTGTCACACCATTTAACCAAGGTGCAAAAACTCCGTATGACGTACCAGTTACCCAACCCGGGTCTGCTGTACACCAATACACATCATCATCTTGTAAGTCTAAAACATATTTACCTGAAATGTAATGTACTAACATGGCTTTTTGGACATGTAATACACCTTTAGGTTGTCCTGTAGACCCAGATGTATAATGTAAGATGAGGCCATCATCTTCATTTAACCATTCAATTTCAAAATCTTCACTTGCTTCTTTAAAGGAACGATTAAAATCTACATAGCCTTCTTCAACATCATCATCGACAACAACAATTTTTTCTAAATGTGGTAATTTATCTTTTGGGATTCTAGGTAACAATGCTTTATTTGTAATGATTACTTTTGCTTCACTATTTTCTAAGCGATCTGCAACAGCTTTTTCCATAAATGCTTCGAATAAAGGTCCAACGATTGCACCAATTTTCAAAATTCCTAAGAAAGCGAAATACAATTCTGGCGTTCTTGACATAAAGATAAATACTCTATCCCCTTTTTTAACATCAGCTTCATTTTTTAATACATTAGCTGCCTTATTTGAGTATTTTTTCATATCTTCGAACGTATATGACTCATGACGTCGCTCATCCTTATAATTGAGCGCCACTTTGTCTCCCTTACCCTCATCAACATGTCTATCGATACATTCATATGCCATATTGATTTTTCCTGTTTTACTCCAAGAAAAGGCTTGTTCAACATTCTTCCAATCAAAATCTTTGTAAGTTTGCTCATAATCTTGCATGTTATAATTTCCAGGTTCGCTTTGATAAACTTCAACTTTCATAAGAAAATCCCCCTTCAACTTTATGTAATCGCTTTCTTTAAAATGAATTATACATATAATTGTCACATTATTCAAAACATTTATTTATTAATCACAACATTTTTGTTATATTACAAGAAAATAAGTATAATAATAGTAAGGATTTGAGGCAATTTGATGAGGATGTGAAAAAATGAAACACATTAAAACTTATGTTACTGATAATATTGAAATTGATAATGTCAAATACAAAATTGAAGGCCCTGTTTCACACTCTTTTTTGAAAACGCTTACTTTTGATGAAGGACTTAATGCATTTCGTTCTTCTAAAGAACAATTTGAAGCATTGTTAGAAATTACTACATTGCCTGAAGGAAGAGTATATATTATACGACTAGAGCAACATATAATCGGTTACGTTACCTATCATTATCCTGATGAACTTGAAAGATGGTCTACTAGTCATCTCCCTTATTTATTAGAACTCGGTGCAATTGAATTAAGTAAATCGTATCGCCATCTGCATCTAGGTGGTCGATTAATTCAACTTAGTCTTTCTGGAGATGAGTTTGAAGACTTTATTGTACTTACTACTGAATATTATTGGCATTGGGATTTGAAGTATGCACAGTTAGACGTATTCGAATATAAACGGCTCATGCAGAAGTTAATGCAAAAAGGTGGTCTAGAAGTATTTGCAACAGATGACCCTGAAATTACCAGTCACCCGGCTAATTGTTTAATGGCAAGAATTGGTAAACGTATCACATTAGATCAACAACATGCATTTGATGATATTAGATTTCAAAATCGCTTCTTTTATTAGTTGTTTGAAAGGGATGATCTTATGAGTACTAAAAATAGAACAGGTTATGTTTATTCAGATGATATATTAAAATATAGATTTAATAACGAGCATCCTTTCAATCAAATGCGTTTAAAATTAACGACTGAGTTGTTGTTAGATGCACAATTTTTAACAAAAGAAAACATATTAGAACCAAGAATTGCAACTGATGATGAAATTGGTTTGATTCATAAATATGATTATATACAAGCCATCAAACATGCATCTCACGGTATATTAAGTGCCGAAGAGGCTAAAAAATATGGCTTTAATGAAGATACAGTTCCTTTTAGACACATGCATCAACATTGTGCACGAATTGTAGGTGGCGCGCTTAATTTAGCTGATAAAATTATGGATGGCACTTATACAAATGGTTGTCATTTGGGTGGAGGCTTACATCATGCCTTAGCCGGTCGAGCAAATGGTTTTTGTATTTATAACGATGTTGCTATTACAGCCCAATATTTAGTTAATCGCTATAATCAACGCGTTATGATTATAGATACAGATGCACACCATGGAGATGGAACGCAATGGAGTTTTTACACTAGTAATGAAGTTTTAACTTACTCTATCCATGAAACAGGTAAATTTTTATTCCCAGGATCTGGTCATTATACAGAACGTGGTGAAGATATAGGATATGGTTATACTGTCAATGTACCTTTAGAACCCTATACGGAAGATGAATCATTTTTAGAATCTTTCAAATCAACAGTTGAACCTGTCATAGCTGCATTCAAACCTGATATTATCTTGAGTGTTAATGGTGTCGACATCCATTATAGAGACCCATTAACACATATGAGTTGTACTTTAAGTTCACTTTATCACCTACCATATATGCTTAAGGATTTAGCTGAAAAATATACAGAAAATAAAATAATTATGTTTGGTGGTGGAGGTTATAATTTGTGGCGTGTTGTTCCACGTGCATGGAGTCATCTATATTTAAGTTTAATTAATGAACCAATTCAACAAGGCTACTTACCTCTAAATTGGATTAATAAATGGAAGCATTATAGTTCAGTAACACTACCTAAAAGATGGGAAGACCGTTTGAATGACTATACTTATATTCCACGCACTGCTGAAATTTCAGAAAAAAATGCACGTATATCGAATTTAGTTGCCAGTTGGTATGACCTTTCAAATTAAAAGCACACCGCATAAACGGTGTGCTTTATTTTTAACTATTTAGTTGTTCCTCTATATTCAATTCTATGTGGTAAAATCACGTTGGGTTCATCAATTTCTTCTTCGTTCATATATTTCGTTAGTAATCTCATACCAACAGCACCGATGTCATATAATGGTTGAATCACACTAGATAATTGTGATCGAACCATTTCAACTAAACGCGTATTATTAAAACTTACAATTTGTAATTCTTCAGGTACTTTAATACCTGCATCTAATGCACCATGTAAAATACCGATAGCTTGTTCATCACTAATAGATAAAACTGCATCTGGTAAATTATCTTTAATTTTATCGAAGACTTTCATACCTTCTTTGTAGCTTTCAGCTCCTGATAAATGAAGTGACTCATCTAATTTTAATTGATTTTCAGATATTACTTTATTTAAACCTGAAAGTACATCTTCTTGTGCTTTTTTAGAATAATCGCCACCAACTAATGCAAATGATTTAGCACCTTGTTTTATAAGTTGTTGTGTTACCTCTTCAGCTGCTTTTTCAAAATCAATATTTACTGACGCAACATGGTCATCCTTACCGTTTGTACCTGATACAACAACCGGAACTGAAGATTGATTAATAAGTTCTTTGATTTCTTCTGAAATGGTACCCCCTAAGAAAATAATGCCATCAACTTGTTTGCTTAAAAGATTATTAAAAATCTCTTTTTCTTTTTCTGAATCATTATCAGAATTGGAAATAATTGAATGATATTTATACATCGTTGCAATGTCTTCTAAACCACGTGCAAGTTGAGAATAATACACATTAGAAATATCAGGGATAATGACACCTACAGTCGTTGTACGTTTACTTGCAAGTCCACGTGCAACAGCATTTGGTCGATAGTTTAATTTTTTAATAACTTCATTTACTTTATTTCTAGTTTCTGGTTTAACATTTTGATTTCCGTTAACTACACGAGAGACCGTTGCCATCGATACTCTAGCTTCTCTAGCTACGTCATATATTGTTACAGTCATAGTTTCCTCCTTGAAAGCGCTTCATACGCTTTAGTATCATGTTTTCATATTATTTTCAAAGTTTACCATATTTAGAGATTCAGTGAAATAAATTTGTTTTGACGTTCACATTTCTGTCAGATTTTTAGTTTCATTACTCATTAATAAAATGACTTCACTACCATGAAAAGCAACTATGATATAACTCAACAGAGATTCAAATTAATTTTATTAATAAGTACTTTTATATAGCCACTTTAATGATCATATTTGTTACATAAAAAGAAACCTAGAACATATTTATGTTCTAGGTCAATGCTTTATTTAAGCTTCTTATCGTTATACATGTCAGCTAAAGGTTTTAATTCTTTATAGAATTCATTGAATTCATTTAAATCCATTTGTTGACCTGCATCACTTAAAGCAACAGAAGGATCCGGATGTACCTCAGCCATAACACCATCAGCACCAACCGCTAATGCTGCTTTTGCAGTTGGTAACATAATATCTTTTCGACCTGTACTGTGTGTTACATCAACCATTACAGGTAAATGTGTCCCTTGTTTTAAAATAGGTACTGCAGAAATATCTAATGTATTTCTAGTTGCTTTTTCATATGTTCTAATACCACGTTCACATAGAATGATATTTCTATTACCTTGAGAAGCAATATATTCAGCTGCATATGTGAATTCTTCTATCGTTGCTGATAATCCACGTTTTAAAAAAATTGGTTTATTTGTACGTCCTGCTTCTTTTAATAATTCAAAGTTTTGCATGTTACGTGCACCAATTTGGAAAACATCAAGATATTCATCAGCAATTTCAAAGTCATTTGGGTTCACGATTTCACTAATAACGTTTAAATTATATTTATCTTTAACATTTTTTAAAATCTTAAGTCCTTCAACACCTAAACCTTGGAAATCATATGGAGATGTACGTGGTTTAAATGCCCCGCCACGAATGAACTTTTCACCTTTTGCTTGTAAATCTGCTGCTACAGCATCTACTTGCTCTTGTGATTCAACTGAACATGGACCGAATACGAAAGATTTATGTCCTTCACCGAACATGCCACCATTGTCAAAATGAACAATCGTATCTTCTGGTTTTAATTTACGAGATACGTATAAATGCTTTTCGTTTTCTGATTTTTGTAAGTCTGTAGAGGCTTTAAAAATTTCTTTAAATAATTGTTTAATGACATTGTCATTAAATGGTCCTTTATTTTTATCTAAAAGGTCATTGATCATTTCTTTTTCACGTTGTGGATCATATACGCGTGTTCCCTGCTTGATTTTTTCTTCCCCAATTTTTTGTGCTAATTCACCTCGACGGCATAGCAATTCTAAAATCTGATCGTTAAGCGAAACAATTTCTTGTCTGTACGTTTCTAATTTATTACTCATAGTTACTTCACCTCTATCTTATAGTTGCACATTTATATGTATCACTTTAAAGCGATAAATTAAATGTATTTACGAATCATTCTAACAATTAACATTTTATAGTTCAAGCTCTAATTGTTAGAATTGATTAAATTTTCTAAAAATATACGTATATTCTTAAGTATTATGACAACTCTTTTTACGAAAATAAAAAGAGCAGAACGTCATCTATCCTGTTAATGAATAAATGATGGGTTCCACTCTAAAATGATACATTTAATTTCACTTTAAAAATCAAATACTAATCAATGAGTGCTTATATTTATATCATAATATTAACTCATATTAAATACAAACTAATTAGTCATTGAACGTACGTTTTTCAATTTTACTAGTCGTTTTTTCTACCTTTTGTTGTGTTGGTTGTTGTTTACCTTGTTGCTTTTGATTTTTATTTTGACTTGGTGTTTTTGTTGATTGTTTTGACGTTTTCGTTTGTGTCTTATTTTTGTTATTAGATTTTGTTGATGCGTTATTTTGACGTGTTACGACACCTTTATCAAATTGTGCTTTATTTTGTTTTTTTGAAGATTGCTTATTAGTTGTTTGACTTGATTTACTATTTTTTGTGTCATTAGTTGAAGATTTAGTTACTAAGTTAGGCACTTTAGTCATTTTTGATTTGGCAATAGGTGCCTCTGCTAATAAAGCGTTTGTTAATTGTGATTCTTTAGAACCTTTAGTTAACTTCGCTTGTTTATCTTTGGCTGCTGTTGCTAATCTATTAGCGAATGAGCCATCATTAGCTTTTGAACTATTTTGATTTGTTTGATCGACTAAACTTGGCGTAGTTTGTTTGTTGTTTTTAGCTACGTCTTGTTCTTTAGTAAATGCATTAGTGTCTGCCAATACTTGTGAATCATTGTTCATTTTTTGTTTCTTTGTATGAGCCGCACTAGCTAATTTATCAGCATTAGATGTTTGTGTTGATTGTTCTTTAGTTTGAGATGGATCTGATAAAGATGATTCTTCTTTAATAGCAGATTGTGCCATAGCAATTTCTTTGTCAGATACATGCTTATTGTTATCAATATTAGAATTTGCTTGTTTACTTTTTGCATCTGCTTTTGCTTCTTGGATTTCTCTTGCTTGTGGTGATTGATCTGCTAATGTATCATGATTCGATTCTGCTTGAATCGCATTCTGTTGTGCTGCAAGTTCCTTTGATGAAGGTGTTGCAGTTTGTTGATCATTACGCATAGCTTCAACTTTTGCACCTTGAATTTCACGCGCTTGTGGTGATTGATCTGCTAATTGGTCATGATTTGTTTCAGATTTAATTGCATTTTGTTGTGCTGCTAATTCAGTTGCACTCGCACCAACTTTTGAATGATTGTCAGCTTCTAATTTTGCTTCTTGGATTTCTCTCGCTTCAGGAGATTGGTCTGCAAGATTATGATCACTCACTTCTCTTTGAATCGCTACTTTTTGAGCTGATAATTCATCTGAAGAAACACCATTATTAGATTTATTTCTAAAGTTTTCTACTCGTGTTTTAACCGTTTCAATATGTTGTTCAGCTTGTGATTTATAATTTAATGCTTTTTCACGTAATTCTTTTTCTTTTGCAATAGCTTGATCTGCTTTTTCAAAGACTTTCATCTTATAGTATAAACCTAAAGCAGACCCTACAATTGCTCCTGTAATAAAGCTAACTACGAAATCTTTACGTTGTGGTGATTGATTATTTATACGAGTATGACGGCTGTATAAATCATTTCCAGTATTATTTCTTTCAAAATCATCACGATTATAGTGTTCCATGATTTATTCCTCCCTATAACAAATGCACTTAAACAAGTAACAACCTCATTTAAGTGCATTTAGTTCATTCTTATTAATTATTTATCAACACGAGTAGTGTAACTATGATCTGTATCATTTGCTACTGTGTTTGCTTTGTAATTTGCACTTCCTCGACGGTAGTGTCTATTTTGCCATTTGTCAGCAATTTCCATTGCAACATTTGACCATTGTACTACTTGAGAAATTTTATCTTCGTTTTGAGAAACATTGTGCGTAATTGAGTTAGTTACACGGTCAACTGAACCGTTTAATGTTTGAACTGAGTCACCGATACCTTTAACAGCATCTACTACAGAATTCAAACGATCAACTTTACCTTGAATGTCTTCAGTTAAACGGTTTACTTTATGAAGTAAGTCCGTAGATTCTCTTGTAATACCTTGTACTTGACCTTCAACACCATCAAGTGTTTTAGCCACGTGATCTAAATTTTTCTTAACAGAAATTAACACTACAACGATACCGATACATAAAATTAAGAACGCTATCGCAGCGATAATTCCGGCAATTGGTAAAATCCAATCCATTAAAAACGCCTCCTAAATACCTAATTATAAAATTCATTAATATTTAATACCCTTGAGAAATCATTATAAACATATTAGAAATCTTTTTTTACACCAATTTTATTTAAATACGCTTTTTGCATTTTTTGGATGTCACCAGCACCCATAAATAAAATAACTGCATTATCAAATTTTTCTAATACATCTATACCACTTTCATCAATTAAAGCTGAACCATCAATACGGTTAATTAAATCTTGAATAGTTAATTCACCAGTATTTTCTCTTATAGAACCAAAAATTTCACATAAGAAAACATGGTCTGCTGCACTTAAACTCGTTGCAAATTCTTCTAAAAATGCTTGAGTTCTTGAAAATGTATGTGGTTGGAATACTGCAATAACTTCTTTTTGTGGATATTTTTTTCGAGCTGTTTCAATTGTAGCATTAATTTCTCTTGGATGGTGAGCATAATCGTCTACTAATACTTGATTTGATACTTTTGTTTCATTAAAACGACGTTTTACACCACCAAAAGTTTCTAATGCCTCTTTAATATTATCAATATTCATTTTCTCAAGATAACTAATTGTAACAACAGCTAGTGTATTTAAGATATTATGGTCTCCATATTGTGGTGATAGGAATTGACCATAGAATTCACCATTGATGTAAACGTCAAATTGAGAACCTTGTTCTGTAATTTGAATATTTTTAGCGTATACATCATCAGTTTCATTAAATCCATAATAATAAATGGGTACATCTGCTTCTAATTTTCTAAGGTATTCATCGTCACCCCAAGCAATAATTGCTTTTTTAACATTATGCGCCATCTCTTGGAAAGCATCAAATACGTCTTCAACATCTTTGAAATAATCTGGGTGGTCGAAATCAATATTTGTCATAATTGCATAGTCAGGGTCATAGCTCAAGAAATGTCTACGATACTCACATGCTTCAAATGCAAAATAATCACTACCAGGTAATCCCATTCCAGTACCATCACCAATTAAAAATGATGTCTTTTTGTCGCCATTCATTACATGTGATAATAAGCCTGTTGTAGATGTTTTACCATGTGCACCTGTAACAGCAACAGACGTGTATTGATTAATTACATGACCAAGAAAATCATGATATCTAATCACATCTAATTTAAGTTGATGTGCTTTAACAATTTCTTCATGACTATCAGGAAAGGCATTCCCTTGAATTATCACCATGTCTTCTTTTATATTATTCGCATCGAACGGTAAAATTGTTATGCCTTTGTTTCTTAGAGCAACTTCAGTGAATACATAAGTTTCTATATCTGAGCCTTGCACCTCATGTCCAAGATCATGCATAATTTGTGCTAATGAACTCATGCCGGAACCCTTAATACCGACAAAATGATAGTGTGTCATTATAAAACTCCTTACTAAATTTTAATCTTGATTTAAATCCGCCTCAGTAATATAAACATCTCTAGGTTTAGAACCGTTAGCTCCAGAGATATATCCCAATTGTTCTAACTGATCTATGATTCTGGCTGCTCTATTATACCCAATTTGGAAATGTCTTTGTACTAATGAAGTAGATATATGTCCTTCATTAATCATGAACTCACACACATCATCAAATAAATCATCTTGTGCTTGAGTTTGTGTTTTCTTTAATAATTCCTTTTCTTCAAATAAATACTCAGGTTCACGTTGTTGTTTAATGAAATCTACAACATCGTCTATTTCTTCATCTGAGACAAATGTACCTTGAACACGGATTGGTTTATTCATTCCGCCACCTAGGTAAAGCATATCACCATATCCTAGTAGACGTTCTGCACCACCGCTATCAAGTATAGTTCTAGAATCTACACTCGATGATACCATAAATGCAATTCTAGTTGGAATATTAGCTTTTATTAATCCTGTAATGACATTAACTGATGGACGTTGAGTAGCTACTAACATGTGAATACCACATGCACGTGCTTTCTGAGCAATTCGTGCTATAGATTGTTCAACTTCTTGTGGTGCCATCATCATTAAGTCGGCTAATTCATCTATTACTATAACAATTTTAGGCATTCTTTGTTCATATGATGCTTTTTTATTAAATGCAGTAATATTTCTCACATGATATTGTGCAAATAATTTATATCTGCGTTCCATTTCTTCAACTGCCCATTTTAAACTTTGAGTGGCAGCTTTAACATCTGTAATAACTGGTGATACGAGATGAGGTAAATCGTTATACGGTGCTAATTCCACCATTTTTGGATCAATTAATAATAACCTTAGTTCTTCAGGATGATTTTTATACAGTAAAGACATCAAAATACTATTAATACATACTGATTTACCTGAACCAGTCGCACCTGCAATCAGAGCATGTGGCGTTTTAGCTATATCCATTAATAAAGGTTCATTGTTAATGCGATATCCCATTGCAACTGTTAATTTTGATTCCGCATTTTTAAATGGTTCTGAATCTACAATCGATCTCAAATTCACTTTAGCTGGATTTTGATTAGGCACTTCAATACCTACAAGACTAGTTCCTGGTATTGGTGCTTCAATACGAATATCTTTAGCAGCTAATGCCATCTTAATGTCATCTTGTAGTGCGGTAATTCTTGATACTTTTACTCCTTTTTCAACTGACAATTCAAAGCGTGTTACACTTGGGCCTTCAGTGACATTTTGTACTTCAGCTGGCACATTGAAGTAATACAATGCATCATTTAATTCCTGTTTCTTATCATCGATCCATTCTTCATTAACTTCATGTGGCTCAGGTTCTTCAAGTAAATCATAACTTGGTAATTTTATATTTGGTCCTTTTCGAATTGTAGGTTTTTGTACTTGAGGTTCTTCTGAATTACCTGACGTTTCTTGCTCATTAAGATGATTGATTCCAACTTGACTATCATCTTGATGATGATTTAACTCATTGTCAGTAACATATGATGAACTATTTTGTTTACTTACTACAGATTGATTATCATCAACATGAATTGATTCTGTAGACGTCGTATTCACAGCTTCCGAATGAGTGTTTGGTGTTGAATGACTCATTTGAACACTTTCAGAAGAATGACTTGCTTCCTGATTAGAAAACGGCTCCGATGTACTAGTATGATGTGACATTGATGTTGACTTAGTATCTTCGCTAGAACGCGATGCTTGTTTCTTATCTTCTGGTGCTAATTCAGGAACATTAACTCTTTTACCTTTATTCTTATCCATCATTCGCTTTTTATCTGATGGTGTCATTACGACATTAAATGGTTTACCACCAGTAACACGTTTCTTAGGTGTACTGGAATGTTGAGTTTGTAGTGAGTTGGATTGTTTATCAGAACTACTTGTATTTTCAGAATTTGATTCAATTTGCTCTTTAGTACTAGATTGTATTGATTCAGATGATGAATGGTTTGAACTATTATCTCGTTGGATATTTTCATCTATTGATGACATTGATTCATATTGACGTTCAGAAGTACTTGCCACATCCATTGGCTTAGCTGATGACATACTTGTATTATCACTAGAAGTCTCGTCATTATTTTTAGTTGAGTCACTTTGATTTTCTGAAGCGCTATCTGATTCTGATGATGTTTCACTTTTTATATCGGATTGACGTTTACGCTTCTTAGCATATTCTATTTCATGATCAACACTTTGTGTAACAGCATTATGCCCTCTTCTTTGTTGCCAATGATGCTCACTAGATTTTTGTTGAGATTCACTCGCTTTTTGTGACATTGATATTGGCTCAGAAGTTACATGATTAGCTGAAGAGTCACTTTCATCGATTTCACGATATTCTGCATCATCAACGTGATTAGATAATTCAGGTTCACTATTAACCATTTCATGACCCCTGTCACCATTGTCATAACTTTGCGTTTTATCCTCAGAATCTTGTTGTACGATTTCATCTTCAGTTGCGTTATCTATTGAATGATGCTCCAATTGATCCTGTACAGAATCATTATCATTATCATGATTGACTGCGTCAGATACCGTAACATCATCATCATTCACTTCGTGTCTTTGAGTGATATCATTTAAATCTATTTCTTCGTAATTATAGTGATGATTAGATTTTTCTTGGTTATCTGTATCTAATACAGTAGAGTCATCTAATTTATCCTCTTCTATATTACTATTGCTATTAGCAACGCTATCATTAAACTCTTCTTGATCTTCGATGTCTAATGAACTATCGCCTACATATTGTTGTGCTTGTTTAGCATACATTTCATCTATTGCTTTTTGGATACTATCCTCATTAGACTCTTGATTTTGTTGTCTTTTTTCTTGTAACGCTTTTTTAAATCGACGTTTCTGAAGGACTTTACGTTCACGTTCTCTACGAATTTCTTCGACAATTTGTGATGCATAAATATTATTAATATTTATCGTATTATCCTTTTTAGAATGATTTGGTGTAGTAGTCGATGCTACATTTTCATTACCTGTAGATAATTCATTATTAATAGTATTGTAATTTGATTGCTGTGAATCTTGATGTTGCTGTTGAGCGTTTGCCTTTGAATTAGATGAAAACGCTCTTGAATTCTGATTTACATAGTCTCTATCATTTCGATTATCTACTGTTACATGAGTGCTATTTTCCCCACTATCTTTAGGTGGTATAACACCATTTTCAATCGGACGTCTTTGTTTCGTGCCGAAAATGGCAGACGGTACTTCTGACGCTCTAAAATCACTTTTGTGATATGTATATTCAGATTGAGTTTTATAATTAGATTTAAATCGTTCAGATTGTAATTTCATCCTAGGTTGCGTGTTGGACGTTGTATTATGATTTTTCGTACTCGAATTGCCAAGTGACGTAGGAGAAATTTGACGGTGTGTTGATGTCGTTGTATAAGGATTGGGATCTTTCTTCTTTCTAGATTGATAACCTTTAGATTGATAACTAGAATCGAAACTACCTTCTTCATTGTCATGATTTCTTCTACGACGATGTCTTTTATTGTCTTGAGTACGGAATTCCTCTATATCATGATTGACATTTGACCGGTGCACATCTTGAGTAGTTGTGTTTTCAGACTCCGCATTTCCTGATTCAAAACCTTCCATTGGGAAACGAAACTTCCCTTTTGGACGATGATAGATATCATTATTTTGTGGCAGTAATGAGTCATGATGAGTATCATTCGATTGATTTGCCTGGCGTCTTTTATTTTTATTGCGCAATATATCTTCATTTGAATCATTATCTTCGCCAAATAATTTATCAAACCAGCTCATACTTTCACTACCTTCCTTTTTTATTCAAAAAATGCTTGTCCAATTTCATAACTATCATCTAATACCATGATACCTTTTTCTTTAGGGGCATTTGGTAAATTTAGCTCTTTCATAGAACAAATCATTCCACTAGATGCAACACCTCTAAGTTCTGCATCTTTAATGACCATACCACTTGGCATAACTGCTCCAACTTTTGCAACAACCACTTTTTGTCCTTGGTCAACATTCGGTGCACCACAAACAATTTGTAATGTGTCATTACCAACGTTTACATTAAGAACACTTAATTTGTCTGCATCTGGGTGTTTTTCTTTAGTTTCAACATAACCAACAACAAATTTAGGTGATAAATCTGCATTTAACTCAAACGTAAAACCATTGTTTTTTATCATTTGCTGTAATTGTTCAACAATATCTTCTGTTAATTTGATATGACCATTGCCTTCAATTTGAATATGATTTGAAATATTAAAGAAATTATATCCAACTACTTGGTTATCATCTTCTTTAGTAATTTCTACAACATCATTATTTTTTCTATAATTAAATTCACCTTCTGCAGGTTCAATTTGTAAGAAAGCAACGTCTCCTACACCATTGGGATTATAAAATAAATTCATACTTTTTCTCCTTTTTATTTATTTTTTATCATTAAATTTTTTACGATTTGCTTCTAATCTCTGAATCACGTTTGGGTCTCTTTTTTGCTTATTGTTTTTACCTAAAATGAATATTGGTTCAAGATGACCTTTATCGTAACCAAATGATAGTGACGTGATAGGTACAAGACCTTTAGTGAAAAATTCCATAGTTAAATGCGCCATAACATCATAACCTGTTTTATTACGAATGTCCGCAATAACTAATACATCTTGATGTGGCACTGCTACTAACATTTCACCTTCACATTGATCTTGAATATCATTTAAAAAAGAAGTATTTAAAATACGACTTGCATCATAGCCATCATTAGAATTAATAAAATAAAAGATATTTCCTTTAACTTCATCTGTACTATATTGATTGTTTAATTTTCTAACATTGAATAAAGACATTTCTTTGACTTGTTGTTGTGTCATATTTAACGTTTCTAACATGCTCTCGTCTATGAGTCGATAAGATTTACCTAAATCTAATGCATAGTAAATATTTGTTTCTGCGGTGTGATTTTCATAAATAAAGGCATTGCCTTCTTTAGTCTTCTTATCAAAACTCGTAGCACGGATTACTGGCATAATTTGAATATCTTTAAGTTGTTCAAGTCCCTGATCCGCCATTTGTGCAATTGCTTCGTCTATATAATAAATAATTTCATCAACTATTTTTTCTTCTTTTTCTTCATATTTTGCGACAATAGCATTTAATTTAATTGTGACACCTTTATGATTGTCTTTTCTATAAATTCTTAATGTTTCATCTTCACGATCAAATTTATAATTAACGTCTAAATGGTTTAAACGTTGTTTAATTTTATCTCTCATTTGAAAGACATTCATTTATAACACTCCTATTTCGCACCTCTTAATAGTTTACAATAAAACAATGGATAGTAACAGAAAAAAACAGGTTTTTAAATATATTTTTCAACTATTCAATTAAATATATTGTGATAAAAATGTATCAATTTGTTCGATGGATTTTCTTTCTTTACCAATATAACTTCCTAGCAATTCACCATTGCGATAAACTAAGAAACTTGGAATCCCCATAATCCCATTTTCAATACAAATATCTATAAATTGATCACGATCTACTGAGACAAATTTAAACGATGGGTATTTCTCTTCTAATTGTGGTAATTCTGGTTCAATAACTTTACAATCTGGGCACCAATCAGCTGTAAATTCAAACACCGTATTGTCTTGTTTTAATTCTTCAAATTGTTGTTCTGATTCTAGTTTTAACACGATCTCCACTCCTGTAAATTAATGATATTGTAACGTTTCAATTTGTGCTTCGTTTAAATTTATAATTGCTTTATTTAATAGTTGTCTAGCTGCATAGTAATCTCTAATATCAAATACAGCATCCGTACTATGAATATAACGTGCACACACACCTATAACAGCTGTAGGAATTCCTTCATTTGCTTTATGAATCTCGCCTCCATCAGTTCCACCTGGAGACATATAATATTGATGAGGAATATCATACTGATTGACTAATTGAAGTAAATAATCTCTGAACGAAGGTCTTAAGATCATTGTTCCATCTTTAATACGAATCAATGTCCCCTCCCCTAGCGCACCGGATAACTGATTAGGACCTTTTATATCATTTGCAGGAGAACAATCCACTACAAACGCAACATCCGGTTTAATAAGTTCAGCAGATGCTTTAGCTCCGCGTAGGCCAACCTCTTCTTGAACATTTGCGCCAACATATAAATCTACATCTAATTCGATATCTTTCAACAATTCTAATATCTCTATCGCGATGAGACAACCATATCGATTATCCCATGCTTTAGCACTAAATCGATACTTCGATAATTGTGTAAATGGTGTGTCTGGAACTATTGTATCGCCTATTTCAATACCCCTTTTTCTAACCTCATTAGCCGTCGTAGCACCAATATCTAACATTAAATCACTAATTTGAGGTACACCTTCATTTCCACTTCTAAAGTGTTTAGGTATATTAGATACAATTCCTGTAATTTCTTCATTATTACGACTTTTCACTTTGAGTCTTTGACCTTGCCAAATATCATTAGCAACGCCACCAAGGTTTGTAAATTGAATCATACCATTATCGGTAATCTGTGTAATCATAAATCCAATTTCATCCATATGAGCAGCTACCATCACACGTTTTGCTTTCGGTTTAGCGGATTTTTTCACTCCAAAAAAGCCACCCATTTTATTATCAATAAACTCATCTACAAAGGGTGTCATTTGATCTTTCATATATGTTTTAATATCATCTTCAAAACCTGGTGCACCATGTAATTCAGTAAGATGTTTTATTCTATCTAGTGTTATACTTTCATTTATAGTCATTTAAAGCTTCACTCCTTATAACTTATTATATCATCTTCATTATGGTAAACTAATAATATGAATTATGAATAAGGGAGATACAATGATGAAGTGTTTAAATTGTAAAAATATATCTATCATAGGTGCTTGTACGGTTGTAATCATATCAGCTGGTATCGTTGCATACCTAGCTAAGAAAAAATATTATAATCCCGATAAATTATTAAATGAAGTTAAAACTTATTTTATGGACGTTAAAGGCTCATATATCGTACATCAACCTCTCAACGATCCTAACATTAATGCTAATAGACCAGTTTATCTTGGTGGCATAACTGCAACTAAAAATGGACAACTTGTAGATTATGATTTTTATGCAGATGCCTATTCAGGTGAAGTGTTGAATATTATAGAATTATAGACTACACATTAATATAAAATTAAAGGTTATAGATTGTTCACTCAAAAATATTGAGATTCTTGAACAAAGCTATAACCTTTCTCATTGTTTTAGTATAGTCTATATGCACGTTTAACTGTTTCTTTAATATTGTGCTTATCAGATTCAAATTTTAGTGCAAAGTAGTTCTCGTCATGATAAAACAAGAACCAATAATCATTAAAAATATAATACGGAATACATCTTTCTTTTTCTTGAATAGATGTCATAGGATAATCATCATATGCTGTAACCCATAGTGGGTTACGATGAGCCAAGGTTGGGAAAATGTCGGCCATATGTACTGCTTTTTGCCCTTCGCTTTCGATAGTGATGATACAATGACCAAAACTATGTCCACCAGTATGAATCATTTTAATACCTGGAACTGGTTCGATTTCATCCTTAAATAAAATAACTCTTTCATCATATTCACCTTGATTTTCCTTCCAATATGTTGCCTGACTACGTATATTAGGTGCTAGAAACTCATGCCATTCATCTTGTTGAATATAATGTGTAGCATTTTTAAACAGAGCGTGTCCATTTTCATCTGTAAGTCCCGCAGCATGGTCAAAATGTAAATGAGTCATTAAAACCAAATCAATATCATCAGGTGTAAGTCCAAAATACGCTAATTCTTCTTTAATAAAACTTTCTTGTGTAACACCACTATTTCTTTTTTGCTTGTCAGTTAACTTATTATTTCCAATACCTGCATCTATTAAAATATTATATTTTGGGTGTCGAATGAGAATTGGATGTGTAGGCGTATGAACTTGATTCTTGTCATTCACTTTATATTTTCTTGTCCAAAGTGGTTTAGGAACCACACCAAACATTGCGCCACCATCTATATGCGTATTTCCTCCATTTATATCATCGATTGTTAATGCACCTAACTTCATAAAATCACTTCCTTATTTCAGTTTTTATACATTCAAACTTAATTATAATCTATAATATTTATAGACCATTAGCAATAAATGACTTAGTGCTATTATAGAATGACTACATGGCAATTCAGAACATATTTTAATAACAAAAAAGACAAGTCCCAGTTAAGGAACTTGTCTTTTTATTATATATTTTTATGAAATTTAGCTTCCATACGATAAATTCTAGAACCTTTTTCAGAAAACTTCTGTTCATATTCTGTTAATATATTATCTTCGTCGTCTTCATCATGTAAATTTAAATTCATCTTAGTAAAATACATACCAAATTGAGACATACTTTCTAAACTGAACGCAAAAAGACCTCTATTATCTGTTTTAAAATGGATTTCTCCGTCTTCAACTAAAATCTGTTTATATAGTGCTAAATATGTATGATATGTGAGTCTTCTTTTAGCATGACGTTTTTTAGGCCATGGATCAGAAAAATTAAGATAAATCCTAGAAACTTCACCATTTTTAAAGTATTCATTAAGTTCAATCGCATCATTACAAATCATTTTAAGATTCGATAAATTTTGCTCTTTTACTTTATCTAAGACCTTATACATGACGCTTTTTTCACGTTCCATTGACACAAAATTAATGTCTGGATGTTGTGCGGCAAGTGTTGTAATAAATTGTCCCATACCCGAGCCAATCTCAATATAAATAGGTTGCTTTTTATCAAACCATTCATCTATATGTCCAGCATGCGAACCATCCATATCCACTAAGTCTGGATGGTCTTTCAAATAATCTTCCGCCCAAGGTTTGTAGCGAACTCTCATACTCAATTTCTCCTTATATAAATAAGTTGCTATTCATCACTTCATTTAAAAATTCAAGCCAAGTATTCATATCTTTAAAACGCTTTTGTTCTTCGTACCATTGAACCATACCAATTGATTGAATAACTGTATACCACTTCATACGCTTATTTAGATTTAGACTTTCTTGAACGCCATATGTTTCAAACCACTTAGACCATTTATTTTCAGGAACGTAGTTGTAAAGCAGCATACCTATATCAATTGCAGGATCTGCTATCATAGCACCTTCCCAATCTACTAAAAATAGCTCGTCACGATCTGATAAAAGCCAGTTATTGTGATTGACGTCTCCGTGTACTACAGTGAAAAATCTTGAATCTAAATTAGGTATATGGTCTTCTAAATATGTTAATGCTTTTCTAACAACATGATGCGTTAATACTTCTCTTGAAAGAGATGCATTGATTTTATTCAACATAATTTCTGGTGTAATGGGTTCCATTTCCATTCTTTTCAGCATTGTCAATAATGGTTTGGAATTATGGATTTTCTTCAATATTTTGGCTACTCTAGGCTGTTGCATTTCGTTCGCTGTTAATTCGCGACCGTTTTTCCAATGTTGCGCCGTAACTACTTCACCAGTTTCAATTCTTTTCGTCCAAACTAATTTAGGTACAATACCCTCTGCAGATAATGCTGCAATAAAAGGATTAGTATTTCGTTTTAAAAACAACTTCTGTCCATCTTGTTCAGCCATATAAGCTTCACCAGAAGCACCACCTGCTGAATCTAATGTCCACCCTAACTGATAAAACTGCTCCAACACGTTCACCTCACTTTCAATTAGAAAATGGCTCCAGAAATATGTTTTCAAGAGCCATATATTCTAATTTATAGAAACCGTATAGTCATATCTACACGCTCATTTAAATTAATTTTACAGTTTTGTGAGTTGGCTAATTTTTATATTTTTGTCACTAAAAATATGCTTTAAAATTGCGTCCTCATTTTTTATCACTCATAGAAGATTTTATAATTTTTATCATTATATTTCAACTAAAAATGAGAAACTAAAAGACACATTTTACTAGTCCGCTCTTTTAAAAATTATAAAACTACTTTGACTTATATTATAACATATTTAGAGTGAGATAGTTGGAGAAATTTTGATAATTATTTAACTTATAAACTATGTGTTTTGATATATTCGTTAAATCCATCTTGAAGCTGTCTCGTAACGTCGCCTACATTGCCATTTCCGACATCTTCTCCATCAATCTTAACTACAGGCATGACCTCAGCTGACGTACTAGATATAATCACTTCATCTGCATTTTTTAGAAAATCAACTGTAAACGTTTCTTCAATAAATGGAATATTTTTATCTTCTGAAATCCATTTAATAACTTTTCTTGTAATACCATTTAAAATAAAGTTATTCACAGGATGCGTATACACTTTTCCATCTTTAATCGCATAGACATTACTTGAAGCACCTTCTGTAACTGTTTCACCACGATGTTGAATTGCTTCGCTCGCATTATATTTTACAGCAAATTCTTTAGCTAATACGTTTCCTAAAAGATTCAAACTTTTAATGTCACAACGTAACCAACGAATATCTTCAGTGGTTACAGCATAAATACCTTTTTCTAAATCTTCAAACGGTCTGTCATAACTCTTAGTAAATGCCATTAACACAGGTTTCACAGGCGGCGTTGGGAAAGAATGTTCTCGTGGTGCAGCACCACGTGTTGCTTGAATATAAATCCCTCCATTTTTAACACCGTTAACATCTAATAATTTACGTACTAATTCAATTAATTCATCGACTGTATAATTAAGGTCTAATCCTATTTCATTAGCACTTCTTAAAAATCTCTCAAAATGTTCTTTAACTGTAAATAACTTACCTTCGTATGCACGAATATATTCATAGATACCGTCTCCAAACACGTAACCTCTATCTTCATATGAGACCTTTGCTTCTTCTTGTTCTAAAAATTCACCATTAATAAAAACTTTTGTCATAAATTATCCCTCCACACATAATGAGTAAATCGCCTCGAGATAAATACTCGTTGCATTAAATAGTTGCTTTTTCGTGATGTATTCGTTTTTCTGATGCATTAAGTCTTCAGAGTCGCTAAACATTGCGCCAAATGCCACACCTTTGTCTAAGTTTCTCGCATAAGTACCGCCACCAATTGTATACGGTTCTGTCATATCTCCAGTTTGGTTTCTGTATGCAGTCACTAATTTTTGAACAAATGGATCATTTTTATCCACATAATGTGGCTTTTGTACTTTACCCATTTCAATTCTAAATCCTAATGCTTCAATTTCTTTTGAGAAACGATCAATAGCTTCTTCAAATTCAAAGCCTTGAGGATATCTTAGATTCACACCAAAACGTCCTGCATTTTCATTATCATAAGTCATCACACCAATATTTGTAGTTACATCACCCATAATATCAGTATGGAATTTCATTCCCATTTTTTCTCCAAAGTGAGACTCGTGTAAATATTGGTTACTAAAGTTTACAAAATCTTTTGCACTTTTATTTAAATTTAACGTAGCTAAGAATTCTAAAAGATATAGGCCTGCGTTAATTCCTAAAGAAGGATCCATACCATGAACAGCTTTACCTTCAACAGTTAATATAAGAATACCACTATCTACAGTACTTTCACCTTGAAGATGATGCGTTTCTAAAAAGTATTCAAAGTTTTGAATTACATCAGTCATGTGCTCTTTAACTAATACTTTAGCTTCTGCATGATCAGGCACCATGTTATAACGTTGCCCTGAATTAAACGCTAGTAATTCATAGTCTGGTTCATCTACATCTTCAGCCATTTCATTTTGTACTAAGTCAAAAGTCGTAATACCCTTTTCACCATGAATCGCGGGAAATTCAGCATCTGGTGCAAATCCTAAAGCGGGCATTTCTTCCGTTTGGAAATAACGATCGGTACATTTCCAATCAGATTCTTCATCTGTCCCAATAATAATATGAATGCGTTTCTTCCAATCTACTTTCATATCATTTAATATCTTCACAGCATAGTAAGCCGCAATCGTAGGCCCTTTATCATCTAATGTGCCTCTAGCAATGATAGCATTGTCAGTCACTACGGGTTCGAACGGATTTGAATCCCATCCATCGCCAGCTGGTACAACATCAACATGACAAAGAATACCTAATACATCGTCACCTTTACCCGCTTCAATTCTACCAGCGATATGATCAACATCATGCGTAGAAAAGCCGTCTCTTTCAGCAATTTGATACATATAATTTAAGGCTTCTTTTGGGCCAGGGCCTACTGGTGCATCGTCGTTTGCTTTACTGTCATCTCTTACACTCTCTATTGACAATAATCCATTTAGATCTTCAATGATTTGGTTTTCGTATTCTTGAACTTTTTCTTTCCACATTCGAATTCGACTTCCTTTTTTAATAAGTTATTTTCCATTTTACATGAAGTTACACCGAAACTACAGTAAGATGTTAGAAAAATTACTAAATTTTCTAAATTTTTATTACAAAAAAATGCCTGTACACATTTAGCTTAAAAACGTGTACAGGCATATAAGTGATTCACAATTATTTTTTATCTTCTAAGGCATTTTTATTATTTTTTAAATCTTCTTCTGATACGACGCGTAAATTATTATTAGCTGTAGCGCCACCTTCATCATCAAATTTACCTTCTTCTAAATCATCAGCTTTATTCTCATCTAATTTTGTGAATCTAGTTTTTTCTTCTTCAAAGAATGCTTTTGGATCATTTTTAATTCTTTCTACGTAACCTTTTGGATTACTTTTAACATCTTGAATTGTTTCGTTAGCTTTAGAACTAATTTGGTTTGCAAAGTCTTTAGCATTCGCTTTATATGATTCTGGATTTTCTTTGTATTGATTATATTGATCTTTTAATTTGTCTCTGCTTTCTTTACGAGATAATAGAACTGCTGCTGCAGCACCACCTAAACCTAATACTACTCTAAATAAATTTGTACCTTTTGCCATATTCAAACACCTTCTCTTTCTTTAGTTTAAAAGTAATTTAAAATCTTCTTCAGTTAATAAACGAAATTCGCCTAATTTAAGTGATGTATCCAACTCTAAATTAGCAATTTTAATACGTTTTAATTGTAATACCTCATTTTCAATCTCATGAAACATTCTTTTAACTTGATGATATTTACCTTCGTATATCGTAACACGTGATCTTCGATTTTCAATGATTTCTAATTGTGCAGGTTTTAGTAACCCATCAGACAATTCTAATCCTTCTTTAAAACGTTCTACATCGCTTTGTGTCACATCATTTTTTGATACTACCTCGTATGTTTTAGGCACGTGTTTATTTGGACTCATCAAATTATGATTAAATTGACCATCATTAGTGATTAGTAATAACCCTTCAGTATCTTTATCTAACCTACCTACAGGGAAAATCCCCAAGTGTTTGTACTCAGGGATTAAATCGATTACAGTTTGATGTTTATCATCTTCTGTCGCTGACACTACATCAGATGGCTTATTTAACATGATATACACTTTATCGATATATATAATTTTTTCACCATTAACTGTAATGATATCTTCATCAGGATTAATTTGCGTTTTAGGTGACTTATTCACCTTATCATTCACCTTAACGTAACCTTTTTTTAAACTTTGCTTAACTTCATTGCGTGTACCTATACCCATATTAGCTAAGAACTTATCTAATCTCATCTTAAGAAACCAACTTTACGTCTGATTTTTTCAGGAATATCACCTAAAAACTCATCTGCAAATTTAGTCTTAATTGTTATACCTCCATATATAGCAGCACCTACAACAACGCCTACAGCAATAATGATTAAATAACCTAATTTACTAGGTGCTAGGAATAATTTTCCAATAAAGAATACTAACTCTACACCTAACATCATAATAAATGAATATAAAAAGATTTTACCGAAGTGAATCCAACTATAACTAAATTTGAACTGTGCATATTTCTTTAAGATGTAGAAGTTACATCCAATTGCAAAGAGTAATGCAATTGACGTACTAAGTACGGCCCCCGGTGTATGCAATAACATAATAAGTGGATAGTTAAGGATTAATTTAATAGCAACAGCACCTAAAATAACGTAAACGGTTAACTTTTGTTTATCTATACCTTGTAACATAGATGCAGTCACACTTAATAGTGAAATTAGAATTGCAACTGGTGCATAGATAAACAGTAATCTACTACCATCAAAGTTAGGATCATGACCTTGAACTACTGGGTCATATCCATAAAAGACTGTAAATAATGGCTGTGCTAATGCCATAATACCAATACTTGCTGGGACTGTAATAAACATCAGTACACCAATTGACGTTCTGATTTGTCTATGCATTTCTTCAAAGCGACCTTCTTCATACGTTTTGGTAATGTATGGAATTAAACTTACTGCAAAACCAGCACTTAACGATGTAGGAATCATAACAATTTTATTTGTCGACATATTTAACATATTAAAGAAAATGTCTTGTAATTGTGATGATACACCTACTACAGATAATGCACCATTATGTGTAAATTGATCGACTAAATTAAATAATGGAAAATTTAAACTTACTATAACAAACGGAATACTATATTTTATGATTTCTTTATACATATTGCCGTATGAAACATTGATATCGGTATAATCTGATAATACCATTTTATCAATATTTTTCTTACGTTTTCTCCAGTAATACCATAATGTAAGGATACCTGCTATAGCGCCAATAGCTGCAGCAAATGTTGCAATACCATTCGCCATTAGTACTGTGCCATCAAATACATTTAAGACTAAGTAACTACCTACTAAGATAAAAATCACTCGCGCTATTTGCTCAGTTACTTCAGATACTGCAGTAGGCCCCATTGATTTATAACCTTGGAAGATACCTCTCCAAGTTGCTAATACAGGGATAAAAATAACTACCATACTGATAATTCTAATAATCCAAGTGATATCTGCCACAGACCATCCATTTTTATCTGACGCATTACGAGATAAAGTTAATTCTGAAATAAATGGCGCTAGGAAATATAGAATTAAAAATCCTAGTACACCGGTAATACTCATGACAATAAAACTTGATTTATAAAATTTCTGACTGACTTTATATGCACCTAATGCATTATATTTAGCTACATATTTTGAGGCTGCAAGTGGCACCCCTGCTGTAGCTACAGCTATCGCAATATTGTATGGTGCATAGGCGTACGTGAACGGTGCCATATTTTCTTGTCCGCCTATTAAATGGTTAAATGGAATAATAAATAGTACACCGAGAACTTTCGTAATTAAAATACTTAGTGTAATTAAAAAGGTCCCTCGAACCATTTCTTTACTTTCGCTCATTAACTATCTTCCTATCTTTAAAAGTTTATTAATACAAGTTGAAATCATGTTGCGTTCGTTATCATTAGCTTACATTATTATAAAATATATCACAAAAAGACTAACATGGGGATTGATTTTATAATAATTTTAAATGTTGAGATGATGAAAACGAATTAATCATTATTTATCCTTTAAAATTGGGTTATGTATCTCATAATACTTCAAGTTTTCTATTATAGTTATTATTTTATGCATTGTCATCTAATTATACAACTTCTGTAGCATATATTTTTTGATTCATATACAATAGTGTTGAATATTCATTGGAGGAAGTTAATATGTATCAAACAATCATCATCGGTGGTGGCCCAAGTGGTTTAATGGCTGCTGTAGCTGCTAGTTCTAATAGTAATCAAGTTCTTATATTAGAAAAGAAAAAAGGTCTTGGTAGAAAATTAAAAATTTCAGGTGGTGGTCGTTGTAATGTTACCAACCGCTTACCCTATGCAGAAATAATTAAAAACATACCAGGTAACGGTAAGTTTTTATATAGTCCTTTTTCAATATTTGATAATAAATCCATTATTGAATTCTTTGAAGATCGGGGCGTTAAATTAAAAGAAGAAGATCACGGTAGAATGTTCCCCGTTTCAAACAAGGCCCAAGATGTCGTTGACACGTTAGTAAGTACAATTAATGAACAACAAGTCACTGTTAAAGAAGAAACTGCTGTGACTCATCTATCTGTAAATGAAGATGGTATTTTTAAGGTAGAAACAGCCCAACAAATATATGAAGCAATGAGTGTGATTATAGCAACGGGTGGTACGAGTGTTCCACAAACAGGTTCGACAGGTGACGGTTATCAATTCGCAATATCTTTAGGACATTCCATAACTGAATTGTTTCCTACTGAAGTGCCAATCACCTCACCCGAGCGCTTTATTAAAAATAAAACACTAAAAGGTTTAAGTTTGAAAGATGTAGAACTATCCGTATTAAAGAAAAATGGTAAAAAACGAATCAGTCATCAAATGGATATGATTTTCACGCATTTTGGTGTCAGTGGACCTGCTGCATTAAGATGTAGTCAATTTGTATATAAAGAACAAAAGAATCAAAAGAAAAAAGAAATTCTAATGTCACTTGACGCTTTTCCAGAGTTAAATCAAGAAGAACTTACGCAACAAATTAGACGTATGCTAAAAGATGAACCAGATAAATTCATTAAAAATAGTTTACATGGTCTGATTGAAGAACGCTATTTATTATTTATACTAGAACAAGCTAATATCGATAACGAAACAACATCACACCATTTATCCAATCAACAATTGAATACAATTGTTAACTTATTAAAAGGATTTACATTTAAAGTTAATGGGACCTTACCTATTGATAAAGCTTTTGTTACTGGTGGAGGCGTATCATTAAAAGAAATTGAACCTAAAACGATGATGTCTAAATTAGTTCCTGGTCTATTTTTATGCGGTGAGGTATTAGATATTCACGGTTATACTGGCGGTTATAATATAACAAGCGCATTAGTCACTGGACATGTAGCGGGTTTAAATGCCGGTAAACATAAATCTATAAAATAATTAATAAAATTAAAAAAAGCAGAGTCTAGATTTCTCTAGACTCTGTTAATATATTGTTTTATTTTAATTCGTCTTTCTTTTGAGCCAGTCTTCTACTTACTAATGCAGCACCTGCAGCAAATGTAATACCAGCTAAAGGTAATTGATTATCATGTTGTCCAGTTTCAGGTAATGTTTCTGAACTATCTTGTTTATCAACTTCTGAGTCTGTTTCTATTGTTTCTTCAGACTCATCTTTAGTTAATGTGTTTGATTCATCGTTACCTTCGTCATTTCCATTTGCTTCTTTAGTAGGATTAGAGCCTACATCAGGTTTTTGTGGACTTTGTTGATCTGTTTCTGGAAGAATTGCTTCAATTTGTTCAATAGCTTCTTCTTTCACTTTTATAACTGCTTCATTTGTATCAGCAGCGTCTAGTTGATCAGCAATAAGTGAAGCAAGACGATCTAATTGACTTAATGCTTTATCTTTTTGTCTTTGAGAAACATCAGCATTATTGATTATTACTTTTTGCTGTTGGATATGCTTATTAATTTCTTTTTCTGTCTCATCTTTGATTGACGCTTGTGCTTCGATTTGTGAAATTTGTTGTTCAGCGTCTTTCACAATCGTTTTCACTTCAGAATCAGATGGTGTTGCTTTAATAAGTTCAATCGCATTTTGTTCGATTGGATTTAATTGTTCAATCGCTGCTTCTTTCTCTTCTTTAGTTGCTTTAGGAGTTTGATTAATTTTATCGATTTGTTTTTGAACAAGATTTGCAATTGTATTTCTTGCCTCTGGTTTTACCACCGCAACGACATTAATTGCTTTAAGTTGTTCTAAAGCACTTTCTTTTACTTTAGTAATGTCATCGTTAGTATCTTTAGCATCAATATCAGATAGACCTTGTTCTAAAATATCATTTAGTTGTTCTTCAGCTGCTAATTTTTCAGTTTCAGTAGCGTCATCGTTGGAATCAATCATGTCTTGAACCTTGTCTGCTTGTTCTTTAAGCGTATTAGCAGCAATTGCTTTTTGTTCAACATTTACTACGACTGCATTTAAATCATTCATTGCATTGGCTTTGATTTGAGCAATATCAATATCAGAAGTTGTATTGGCAATTTCAGTTTTAGCAGATTGTACGATTTGATCGACTTGTTGATTAGCTTCATTTAATTCATCAACTGTTGCACCAGGTGTATTTGCAAATGTTTCTTTTAATTGAGTTGCTAAATTATCAATTGAATTAATCGCGTTAGGTCTAGTTACAACTTCTGGATTAATACCATTAATTGCAGTTTCTCCGTTAGTTAAGGCATCCTCAACTTCTTGATTTGTTTCACCATTATTGATATTGATTTCAGCAATTTCTAATTGTTCTTTAACATTTTGAATAGCCGCTTCTTTTTCTTGTGCTGTAGCAGTAGTATTTGCATTAATTTCATTTTCTTTAGTTGTAGCAACTTGATTAATAGAAACGATTGCTGATGGCTTTTTAGTGAATGTTACGTCAAATTGATTTACATTTTCTATAGCATGTTCTTTTGCAGCAGTTAATCTAGCTACATTAATAGCTTGGTTAATTGATGCTTCAGCTTGCGTTTTAATTGCTTCTAAATCTTTAAGTGCATCGTTAACTTCTTCTCTCGTTCCATCAATATCCGCTTCTATTTCACTCACTTTATCGTTATAGACATCTGTAAATTCTTCTAATGCAGCTTGTCTAAGTGTTCCAATTGGTTGGATAGCTTTAATTTCAGCTAAACCATTTGACTTAGCATTATCTACATCTTGATCAGTTTGTGCTTGAGCAACTTGATCTTTTGCAGTTGTTAATGCTTTTTGAACAGCTTGTTTTGCTTCCGCGATATCTTCTTGTGTTGCATTAGGTGTTTTATCTAATTCCTCTTGTTTTAAATCAGCCGTGTTATCTAGTTCTTGATTTGCATTTGATTTCTTAACAATAGATGGAACAAATTGATTGATTTGAGTTGTACCTTCATTTTTAGCTTGGTCTACATCGTTACTTGTATTTGCTTGGTCAATATTACCAGTTACTTGATTTGCAATATCATCTAATTTATTAGAAGCTAATTGTTTTTCTTCTTGAGTAGCCTCAGGATTTTGGTTTATAACTTCTTTTTGTTGATTAATGCTATTTTGAATTGCTTGTTTTGCATTGTCTTTTACTGTTGTTTCTGGTTGAACTGATTGAATAGCTTGATCAGTTGATTTAACTGCATTGTTAACATCAACGATACTTTGAGCATTAGTCACATCTGTTAAACCTTGTTGTAATGCATCATCAACTTTTGTATTTGCAGCTTGTTTTTCTTCTTCCGTAGAACCATTATTATTAGCTATTTGTTGTTTTTTATCGTTAGCTTGATTTTGTAAATCTGTTTTAACAGCTGTTTTAATTCCTGTATCAGCAGTAATCTGACCTATACTATTAATGCCTTCATTCTTTTTAGTCTCAACATCTGCAGCATTTTCTGCATTTACAATAGCTTGATTTGCATTATTTTGTGTGCGAGCTACTAGTTGTTTAGCCGCGTCTTTTTCTTCTGTTGTTGCATCTTGATTTTGTTCAATAGCTGCATTTTGATTTGCTGCTGCTTGATCAACTTCATTTTTAGCGTTTGTTTTAGTTTGAGTTTGAGGTATAACATTACTAATATTAGTTTCACCATTTTGCACTGCAGTTTCAACTTGTGCATTTGTAGTTGCAGCATTAATTTCATCATTAGCTGTAGTCACTGCTTGAGTTAATGCTTGTAATGCCGCTTCTTTTTCTTCTGCTGTTGCATTAGGTTCATTGTTAATAATATAAGTTTGTTGGTCTTGTTTCGTTTTAATATTCGCTAATGCTGTTTCTTTTTTAGTATTCGCAGGTGTAACTTGATTAATTTCTTGAATCGTTTGATCTTTAATTTGATTTACTGCTGCGTCAGTTTTAGCTTGGTTAATTTGTTCATTTGAAGCTGCAACGATAGCGTCAACGTTGTTTGATGCTTCTTCTTTTTCTTCTGTTGTTGCATTATTATCATTAGGGAATGTAGCTTTACGTTGATCTGCAGCTTGAGTAATTTCATTTCTAGCATTAGCTTTAGTTGTTACAAAGGCTTGAACTTGATTGATAGTATTAATACCATCATTTTTATTATCATCAACACTTTGTTTGTTTCCAGCTTGATATACGTTAGCGCTTCCTTGTCCTAACATACGATCGACTGAATCTATCGCATAATCATATTCTTCTTTAGTCATATCTGGATCTTGTGTTAAATCGTGTTTACGTTGATTTGCTACGTTTTCTAATTCAGCTATAGCATTATTTTTATAATCTTTAGATGGCGTAATTGCTTCAATTTTTGCAATTTCTTCATTCTTCACATTTTCAACATCGGCATTTGATTGAGCAGCATCAATAGCTTGCTCTGCTTGTGTTTTTGCATTCTGTAATGCTTGTTGAGCTTCATTTTTTTCCTCTGTAGTTGTACCACGAGTATTTTGAATAACGGCTTCTTGATCAGTGACTTTTTGAGCAATTTCGGCTTTTGCAGCTGGTTTAACTTGTGCTTCTTGTTGAATTTGATTGATATCAGCTTGATTTGTTGTCACTGCATTATCAACATCGGCATTGCTTGCTGCTTGATCAATATCGTTATTTGCTTTAGTAACGGCCGCATCTACATTTGCATTAGCTGCATTATGTTCTTCGGTTGTTGAGTTTGTATCTTGATTAAGTAATTGTTTTTTATTTTCTGCATCTTGTGCAATTGTTGATTTCGCTTGTTGTTTCTTGTCAGTTGAAGGCGTAACATCATTAATTTGATTTATACCGTTTGTAACTGCAGTAGAAACCTCATCATTTGTTAATGCTTGATCAATATTATTATCTGCTTCATTTTTCCTAGGAACTAAAACATTGATAGCATCATTTTTTTCTTCTGTTGTTGATTGATTTGAATCATTAATTGCTTGTTTCTTTTGTTCAAAAGCTTGATTAATTTCATTTCTAGCAGCTGGTTTTTTGACAACGTCTGGAGCTATATTTTGTAATTCTTGAATACCGTGGTCTCTAGCTTCATTAACTTCTTCTGTTGTATTTGCTGCACCTATTGCAGTATTACCTTGGTTTACGATTTGATCAACCTGATTATTAGCTGCATTAACTTCTTCTGTTGTTGCATCTAAGTAATTATTTGTATTATTATTTCTAATTTGGTCTGCTGATTGATTTAATTCATTTTTAGCATCGTCTTTAATTGTTGTTGCTGGTGTAACTGCTTTGATTTGATTAATTCCTAATTCTTTGGCTTGAGTTACATCTTGATTATTAGTAGCATCGTTAATATTAGTAGTTGCATTTTTAACTAACCCATCAACTTGTTCTTTTGCAACAGCTTTTTCTTCATTTGTAGCATTTTGATTTGTATCAATGTCACCATTTTGTGTAGCAGCTGCTTGATTTACTTCTGCAATTGCATTAGGTTTAGCTAATGAAGTAGGAACAACGTTGCCAATTGCATTAACATTTTGTGTTTGAATACCATTAATTTCATTTTCTGTATTAGCAGCATTAATATCTTTTAATGCTTGTTGTTCTGTTTGATGTACTTGGTTAACTGCATCTTGTTTTTCTTCATCTGTTGCATCTGGATTATTATTAATTGTCAAAATTTGGTCTGCAACTTTTTGAACTACTGCATTTCTAGCTGCATCTCTTGTACGTGCTTGTACATTTATAGCATCAATGGCTGCAATTCCATTATTTTTAGCTGTTGTTACGTCATTCGTTGTGTTTGCTTGATTGATGTTATTATTAGCATTAAATTGTTGATGTGCTACATCGTTTAATGCAAGTTGTTTTTCTTCTTGTGTAGCTTCTGTCGTATTTTCTATTACTTGATTTTTTTCAGTAGCTTTCTGATTAATCTCATTTGTTGCACCTTGTTTAGCATTTTCTAATGCTTCATCTTGAGTATTAACTGGTTGATTTTGATTAGGGGCTACGTTATTACCATTTTGATCATCACCCACATCACGTTTATTTCGTTTTTTAGGTGTTTGATTATTTTCAACAGTAGCAACTGGTTTGTCTTGTTTATTTAATCCTTCATTATGATCAACTGGTGCCTCTTTATCTTGTTTTTCTTTTGGTGTTTCTTGAGCTTTTTCATGAATAGCCTGTGTTTGAGCTTGCTCTTGATTATCTTCGTTTACTGGTTGGTCAGTAATAGCATTAGGCTGATTTGCTTCACTATTAACTTCAGTTGCTACTTGATCAATGCTTGGTGCATTATTTGTTTCAACCGCATTTTGATTATCATTTTGTTGTTGATTTTGTTCTTGAGTTGCAGTATTTTGCGGTGATACTTGTTCTGTTGTAGGGTCAACATTCCCAGCTTTATTTTCGTTTGGTGTTACCTGATCAGTTGGTTGCCCTTGGTTAACAGCATTTTCAGTCAATGGTCCACCAACATTGACGTTATCTTGTTCAGCAGCATCTGCACTATTAGGATTTACGCCTAAAAATGCTATCGTTGCTATTAATGCTGAAAAAATACCAACATTAAACTTACGAATACTAAATTTTTGTTGCTTAAATAAATTCATAATGACTATCCTCCTAGGTGTATAAATCGTGATGTTGAGTATTAAAAATTTATTTCTATAACAAATAGGTTGTACGCATAATATAAATTTGTACAACCTATTTATTTATTATTGATTTTATCATCAATATAATTTTAAATCTAGTCCATTGAGTAACAATTTTATTTCAAAGTTGTTACTATTATTTTAATAATCATAATAACTATAATCTTAACAACTCATTCATGTTTCATTTATTTCACTTCGAAATTTAATTATCTTTTTTTCTACGTTTTAGACTACTTGCAAATATTGCTATTCCAAATGTAAACATAATAGGAACGATTGGATGTTGATAATTAGTAACACCTGAATTAGGCAACATTTGGGTCGCTTCTTCTTTCAATATACAGCTGTCCTTTATTTCTTTTTCAATAACAATAGTATTATCACTAGTTACACAAACTAAAACTGGTTCTTTTGCTTTCTCTATAGTTTTTTCTACTTGCATTTCCTCTGTAGGTAATTGAATTGCTTTTAGTTTTTCAATTGTTTCTTTAACAATTTGTGCTACTTCAGCATTTGTTTTTGCGTCTTTGATAAGCATATTTGCTTCGTTTAAAATATTCTCAATTCTATCTAAAGCATTTTTGATTGCTATAGGATTAACATTTTTAAGTTGATTGATTTTTTCTTTGATTTCATTTGCAACAAGATTAATGTCATCTTTTGCAGTAGGTTTAACTTCTATTACTGGTTGAATATGTTCAATGAGTTGTACTTCTTTAAGTTTAACTTGCGCTACTTCTTCATTTGTTAATGCTTTTAATACTAATATCTTGGCTATTTCCAATTCTTTATGTACCTTCGCAATAGCTTGATCTTTCTCTTCTTGTGTAGCTTCAGATATACGTTCAAAATCTTGAATTACTTGTTGAGCGATTGACGTTAAGGCTTCATTTGCTTCTGGTTTCACTTTAATAAGTGGTTTAATACTTTTGATTAAAGTTTCCCATTCTAATTTAGCTTTAGCAACTTCTGCATTAGTTAACGATTGGTCTACAGTGTCAATACTATTTTTTAACGCTTCTTCCAATTGATTGATAGCTTCATCTTTTTCCTCTAAAGTTGCCTCATTTGTCTCATTAATTTGAGTTTTAATTTGGCTTGATAATTGTTTTAATGCTTCTATCGCAGCAGGTTTCACTTCAATATTAGGCATTATTTGTTCAATTTCTTTTAATGCTTTTGATAATACATCCGCAACATTTTGGTTTGTATGTGCACTAGAGACTTCATTAGTGTATTGGTTTACTGCTGCTTTTAATTGTTGTAAAGCTATTTCTTTTTCTTCAGTTGTTGCTTCATTGGTTAGATTAATCTCTTGATCTTGTTTTGTAGAAGCTTGGTCAATTGCATTTATGGCTGCAGGTTTTTTTACGATATTAAGTTTTACATTATTTATATCTTCTATTGATTGATTTTCTGTTTGATCAACTTGTTGATTAGTTTGATCTGACTGTAAAGCTTTTAATGCATTTTGAAGTATAGTCTTTAATTGTTGAATCGCTTCATCTTTTTCTTCAGTTGTTGCTTCATCGTTATTATTAAACAACTGGCTTTTATTATCTTCAACGTTAGTGATTGCAGTTCTTGCTTCATTCTTTTTAACTACATTAACTTGAACATCATTAATCGCTTTAACTCCTTGTTGTTCTGTTAGGTTCACTTGATTCGTTGTTTTATCTTGATTTATTTGAGTCAATGCTTGATTTAATAATTTTTCTACTAAAGCTTTAGCTACATTGATTTCCTCATTGGTAGCATCAGGCGTTAATGATAAATCGTTCAATTTTAATTCTGAAGTTTGATTTAATGAATCTCTTGCATCTGTTTTTACTTTAGTAGAAGGTAAAATTTGTTCAATATCATTAATTGCTTTATTTTTAGTATTTTCTACTTCAGTATCATCTGTTAATCGATTAATATCATTTTTAGCTTTATTAGCAACAATATTTACATCATTAGTAGCTGTATCTTTTTCCTCTACTGTTGCATCTTCAACGCCATTAATTATCTTATCTTGATTTCCTACGGTTTGATTTATCATTGTTCTTGCATTTTCTTTAACAACTATATGAGGTAATATATTAGGAATCAAAGCATCGCTCTTTGTTTGAATTTGATTTACTTGTGCATTCGTAGTTGCGTTATTAATATCTGTTAATAATTGATTTGCAGCATTTTGCAATCTATCTAATGCACTGTTTTTCTCCTCATTGGTAGCATCATTGGCTTGATTAATTAAATCTTGTTGATGATCAACAAGTTTTTGTATTGCATCTCTAGCATTTTGTTTAACAGTAGGCTTGAACACTATTTGATTAATATTTTCTAATCCATTGTCTTTGGTAGTTGCAACTTCTTGATTGGTATTATCAGCGGTTATTTGTTTATTTAAATCATTTAATTCATTATTCAAATTATTAATAAACATATCTTTTTCATCTTGAGTTGCTTCTTTATTATCAATTGCCTCTTGTTTTTTATTGTTTATAGCATTAAGTAACGTTTGTCTTGCTGTTGTTTTAACAATCGTCTCTGGAACAATTTGTTGTATTTCTTGATTTCCATTTGCTACAGCATTATTAACTTCTTGATTAGTTTGAGCTTGGGCAATATTCTGTAGCGCTTGATTTTTAGCTTGATCGACCAATTGTTTTGCAGCATCTTTTTCCTCTACTGTAGATTCAACATTATTATCTATTACATTATCACGTTGCTTAGCTTCTGTTTCTATATTATTTCTAGCATTATTTTTAACGATTGTTTCAGGTAAAGTCGTATTGATTTGGTCAATTGCTTGTTGACGTACATCTTCTACCTTTTGATTAGTTTGTGCTTGGTTGATTGAAGCATTTGCTTGATTAAATATTTGCTCTAACTTTTGTAAAGCTGCATTTTTCTCTTCTACTGTAGCATCTTGTGTAGAATTAATGACACGTTCTTGATCAGTTTTAGCATCTATTAAGGCTTGTCTTGCGTCAGGCTTAGTTACAACATTAACTTGAATCGCATCTATATTTTGAATCGCTTGGTCTTTGACTTGATCAACTTCTTGATTAGTTTGTGCTTGATTGAGGGCTTCCAATGCTTGTTGCTTATTTTGATTTAATTGTTGAATAGCAGTATTTTTCTCTTCAATTGTAGCGTCAGGTGTCTGATTAATTTGAGCTAATTTATTATTATATTGTTGAGTTACGATATTTAGTGCTTCAGGTTTTTTTACCACATGCGTTTGTATTTGATTAATATTATGATCACCATTTTGTTGTGCTTGATCTACTTGTGCATTAGTATCAGCTTGGTTCACCTGCTCAATAGCTTGATTAAGTGCTTGATTCACTTCTGTAATGGCCGCCTCTTTTTCTTCAGTTGTTGCATCAGGTGTTTGATTTATATTTTGTTTTTTAGTTGCAGCATTATTATTTAATATGCCAATAGCTTCTTGCTTTTTAGTTACATTTGGTTGTACATTACCAATATCATTAAGTGCTGTATTTTTAATTGCTTCAACCATTGGTGTTGTATTAACGGTATTAATGTCATTTAAAGCGCGATTCAATAAATTATTAACTCTATCAACTGCCTCTTGTTTTTCTTCTCTAGTAGCACCAGGTGTTGCGTTAATATTAGTAATAGCTTCATTTGCTTTATTGGTAACCGCATTTCTAGCATCCGTTTTAACTTGTGTTGAAGGTTGGACATTCCCAATTTCTTGTAGCCCATTATTTTTAGCATCTGTTACTTGTTGATTGGTATCCGCATTATCAATATTTTTTATTGCAGTGTTTAATGCTTGATCTAATATAAGTTGAGCTGCTTGTTGTTCTTCAACTGTTGCCTCATTGTTACTAAAAATAATATTGTGTTGTTCTTGTGCTTTTTGATTTAATGCATTTTTAGCGTTTGTTTTAACGATAGTTGCAGGTGTAATCGCTTGTATTTGGTTTAATGCATTATTCTTAACCACATCAACATCATTATTAGTATTAGCTTTTAATATATTATCATTTGCTGAAGTAACAGCTTGATTGACTAACTGAATAGCTGCTTCTCGTTCCTCTAAAGTCGCTTCATGATTCGTATTTATATCTGCAATTTTTTGTTGCGCATTATTAGCGATTGCCTCTCTCGCCGCTTGCTTAACAATTGTGACAGGTGCAATGTCTAAGATGGCATCAATACCTTTATTTTTAGCATCATCGACGTCACTATTTGATATGCCTTGTTTTATATTTTGAATCGCTTGCTCAGATGCTTGGTTAAGTTCATTAAGTGCATTGTCGCGTTCTTCTTGAGTTGCTTCTTGATTTTGATTAATTTGCTCACGTTGCTTGACTACAGCTTGATTAATAGCTGCTATTGCGTTTGCACGATACGTATTGGCGGGTACATCAGAATTAATTTCGTTCATACCATTATTTTTAGCGTCGTTTACAGCATCATTTGTATGTGCCTGATTAATGTTATTCATTGCAGTTGCAACATGATTATCAACTTGTGCATTTGCTGCTTCTTTTTCTTCTTTTGTTGCTACAGGATCTTGTTGAATTCTTTGTCTTTGCTCATTTGCTTTGTCATTTATAGCTTGTCTCGCATTGGGTTTTATAACAGGAACTATATTGACTTGATTAATCTTGTTAATTCCCGCTTCTTTCTCTCTTGTTACACCATCGTCCGTAGTTTGATCATCTATATGGTTTAATGCATCATTTTTTAAATTAGTAATTTGCCCTCTATAAGCATCGTTTTCATCGTCTGTTAAATCATTAACAGTATCTACTTCATCAGATCTATCATCTGCTTTTTGTCCAAGTTCACGTGCAGCGTCTACACGAGAAATCAGTGTGTGTTGCATTTGATGTAATAAATTATCAATTGTAGCTTGTGAGACTTGTTGATTTAAAGGGACATGGTTACGATCTTCATTTAAAATCGTTAGCGCTTGTTGTTTTAGACGATTATATTCTTGGTATGATGCATACGTATAATCTGATGGAACTACGCCCCAATTATATTGCGCTTGTAAATCATCTTTGTTCATGACTATATTAACTTGATATGGAACACCATTCACTGTGCTTTGAGGTGGTTCTCCATTCAAATAAGTTTGTGTATAAGTCTTAGATTTAATTGCATCTGAAAAAGTCACTTGTTTTGGATTAGCTACATTTTTAACTCTTAAATTAAATGTTACATTTAATGTTTTATTGGCTAATAAGCTGGTAGGTTCTCCTTGAGTAGGTGTCGCTGATGTAATTCCATTACTAGTAAAAGTAAGTGTTCGAGTACCTTGGTCATAGTTCTCTGTCAGGGGATTCATCACATCGTTAGGACCGTTTCCATCAGGAAAGCTTGTTGTTATAGAATTAGGTACATATTCAATACCTTCAGGTAACTGCATAGAATATTCAAATGCACCTGGTAACATAGAAGCGCCAGACTTACCATTATTCGTAACTTGTGTTGTTACAGTAAAGTTTGTATTATTTTTAACATTATTTTCTTTATTTCTTCCACTTATATATAAATGTGACCCTGAACGAATACCTACATTATCGATAAAATCATAATATCTGTATCCATCTTGGTTTTTTTCAAGTCTTCTTACATTACCCATTATATCGTTATTAGGTATTAATTGAATTTTGATGTTCGAAACGTTATCAGGCACTTTAAATAAACGAAGCATATCTCCAGCTTGAATGTCCCCATTTCCTATAACAGTGTTGGTATTCGCATCTTTAATTACTAAGTTTGTACCACCTTTACCGTTACCGGCTGCCATAGTATTAAAATCAAAAATAATTTCTGAATTAGGATTTACAGTCACTTCTTTTTCAATACCATTGAAGTCACCATGATTGTTAGGATCATTACCTTCTACTCTTCCTAATGCAAGAACCGTACCTTGCGCTTGTTTATTATTTCTATCACCAGGATGGAATACTTGTGTTCTTTCTAAAACGGCATTAAGTACCCCTACTTTACCACCATCAATCAAATTAAATCCAGGTAAACTATTCAATACAATCACTTGTGGATTATTTCGATTTTCACTTGGTTTAACACCTACATCTTCAAATGTAAAACGATAATTTAATGTATTGTTTCCAATATTATTTATATTTGGGTCAATCGTTGCATCATCTATAGAAAATTCACCATTCGTATTTTGCGGTGTTCCATTTTGTGGGCCAGTACCACCCGCAACTGTAGGTGTGTTACTTACATCACGACGATGTCTTTTCTTAGGTTTAGTTGCGGGTTCCATTACCGCATTCATATTTTGAATTTTTTCTTCAGCCTGTTGTTTAGGTTTAACCGACATTTGTTCAGACACAGGTTTTACATGATTTACTGTATCATCAGTCTTGATAGGCGATGCTCCTTCAATCATCGTAGTCGATTCATTATTAGATGATTGTGTCTCTTTAATAATTGAACTGTTTGTATTTTCATTTATATCAATTTGAGTCTGTTGATTATTTGTGTTTACAGAATCATTATTGGGATTGACTTGATTTGAAACATCAGAAACACCCGTTTCGGATATTGTTTCTTGATTATTTTTAAGCTCTTCTTTGTTATCCAATTGTCCATTACTTGTTATTTCTTGTAGTTTTTGCACATCATCAACTGGTTGTGAGTTTGTTTCATCAGCCTGTGCTAAATGGGTATGCGTTGATGACCAAAAAGCTACAGTAGCAATTAACGTAGAAAATATACCAACTTTAAATTTTCTAATACTAAAGGTTTCTTTTCTAAATAAATTCATTAATTGTTCCTCCTTGTTGCACTTCTTGTTGTTTATAATTAATGAACATTTTTAGTGTTTGTATCTTAAATGAATTAAATCGCTATTTAAACCATTCGCTCAATTAATTAATAGTTATTTTGATTTTAACACCAATATTATTCTAAATCTAGTACAAAAAATAAAAATAAAATAGTGTACGTTTTTATTCATATATATCTGTATTTTAAGATGTTAAACTTGAAATGATCTTCATAATTAAAAAAAGCTAGATTAAAGTGCTATATTTACATAGCATTTAATCTAGCTCTATTGATAGATCTTACTTAAATATTATTAATTTCTAATCCTTCTGTGCCCCACTCATTCATACCGCCTTCTACATTAACAGCATGAATATTTGAGTCCTCTAAATATTCAACGACTCTAGCACTTCTTGCACCTGCAGCACAAATAATATAATAAGTTTGATTAGTATCAAATTCATTTAAATGGTCAGGAATTTCATTCATTGGAATTGTTTTCGCCCCTGGAATAATTCCCATAGCTGTTTCATCATTATTTCGTACATCTACAATATTAATTGGATTTGAGTCCAAAATTTTCTCTTTTAATTGATCTATTGTAATTGATTCCATTTGTAAAACTCCTTTAGTATTATCTATTTAGCAACGATATTAACAAGTTTTTGCGGTACTGCAATGACTTTTTTAATTTCTTTACCTTCAATACTCATCTTAACATTATCATTTGCTAATGCTAAATCTTGCATTTCTTCTTTAGATAAATCTTTAGGTATTTCAATTTTAGCTCTTAATTTCCCATTAACTTGAACAACGATTTCAACTTCATCATCAACTAATAATGATTCATTATAAGTAGGCCAAGGTTGGTACGTAATGGTATCAGAATGCCCTAATGTATCCCATAATTCTTCACCAATATGAGGTGCAATTGGTGCTAACATTGTTACAAAACCTTCTATATAAGGTTTATAAATTTCATCCGCTTTATAGCAATCATTAATAAATACCATTAATTGACTGATCGCTGTATTGAATCCTAATGTATCAAAATCTTCTGTTACCTTTTTAACAGTTTGATTATAAGTTTTATCTAATGATTTATTATTAGTTTCAACAATCTTATCTGATAATGAGCCATCTTCTTTTACAATTAATCGCCATACTCGATCTAAGAAACGACGTGATCCATCAAGTCCTTTATCACTCCATGCTATTGCTGCATCTAATGGTCCCATAAACATTTCATATAAACGAAGTGTATCAGCACCATGTGAATTTACAATGTCATCTGGATTAATTACATTTCCTTTAGATTTACTCATTTTTTCATTTCCTTCACCAAGAATCATACCTTGATTGTATAATTTTTGGAAAGGCTCTTTTGTTGGCACTACACCTAAATCATAAAGTACTTTGTGCCAGAAACGAGCATATAAAAGGTGAAGGACTGCGTGTTCTACACCACCAATATATAAATCTACTGGTAACCAATGTTTTAATTTTTCTGGATCTGCAATCATTTTATCATTGTCAGGATCAATGTATCTTAAATAATACCAACAGCTACCTGCCCATTGTGGCATCGTATTTGTTTCACGACGACCTTTCATACCTGTCTTTTCATCTGTGACATTAACAAAATCATCAATGTTAGCAAGTGGTGACTCACCTGTACCTGATGGTTTAATCTCATCTGTTTCAGGTAGTAATAATGGTAATTCTGACTCAGGTACCGTTGACATAGATCCATCTTCCCAATGAATAATTGGTATTGGTTCTCCCCAATATCGTTGTCTACTAAACAACCAATCACGTAATTTATAATTAACCTTTTTCTCACCAGCTTGATTCGCTTCTAATAACTCGATTGCTTTTGAAATGGCTTCGTCATTATACAGACCATTTAATTCTCCTGAATTCACATGTGGTCCATTACCAGTGTACGCTTCGGTCTGTACATCGCCACCTTCAATAACTTCAATTATAGGAAGCTCAAATTTTTCTGCAAATTCATGATCACGTTCATCATGTCCAGGTACTGCCATAACCGCTCCTGTACCATAAGTCGAAAGTACATAATCCGCAATCCATATTGGAAGTTGCTCACCTGAAACAGGATTGATTGCATAAGCACCTGTGAATACACCTGTTTTGCCTTTAGCTAAATCTGTTCGTTCTAAATCAGACTTTTTAGATGCTTCTGTTTGATATGCTTTTACCTCTTCTAATTTATCATCACTCGTAATTTGATTGACCAAAGTATGTTCCGGACTTAATACTAAGAATGACGTACCAAAAATAGTGTCAGGTCTAGTTGTAAAGACTTCTACTTTTTCATCTGTATCTTTAACATTAAATGAAACTCTAGCACCTTCTGAACGACCAATCCAATTGCGTTGCATATCTTTAATTGATTCAGGCCAATCTAAATCCTCTAAATCCTCTAATAATCGGTCTGCATATTCTGTAATTTTAAGTACCCACTGTTTCATTGGTTTTCTATATACTGGATGACCACCACGTTCTGAAACACCATCAACAACTTCTTCATTTGAGAGTACTGTACCTAGTGTTGGGCACCAGTTGACTGCTACTTCATCTACATATGCTAATCCTTTATTATAAAGTTGAATAAAAATCCATTGTGTCCATTTATAATAGTTAGGATCTGTTGTATTAACTTCTCTATCCCAATCATAACTAAATCCTAATTCTTGTATTTGACGTTTAAATGTTTGAATATTTTTTTGAGTAAATTCACGTGGATCATTCCCTGTGTCTAGGGCATATTGCTCTGCAGGTAAACCAAATGCATCCCATCCCATTGGGTGAAGTACATTATACCCTTGCATACGCTTATAACGTGATATGATATCTGTTGCAGTATAACCTTCTGGATGTCCTACATGTAGACCAGCACCAGATGGATATGGAAACATATCTAATGCGTAAAATTTCTTCTGACCTAAATTATCTTGTGTCTTAAATGTTTTGTTGTCTTCCCAATATTTTTGCCACTTCTTCTCGATTTCGTTATGATTGTAATTCAATACGTTTCCTCCTATTCAATAAAAAGACACCCCTCACTAGTGATTAAGGGACGACCATAGCCGCGTTACCACCCTTATTCGCATATTCTGCGCACTTCATTCAATAGTAAGAGATGTCATCATTAAATTCGTTATATGTTTAATAATGTTATTTATAGTCCTTAACACTAGTTCTCACCACACTAGTTCTCTGTAGAAAAGCGTCTAATAACATGTTATTACAAATTAATAGTATTTGATTATGCGTATGATTGCAAGAGGTTAATGTCAATTTTTCATTATTCTAATTTGATTGATAGTCTAAATATTTTTTAGCAGCTTTACTTTTCGCAAAAAGGCTTAAAATGATGATAGCTAAACCTAGTAATATGATCATGGTTAAAAACATCATTCGCATATTAAATAAATCTACGAGTAAACCACCAAACAATGGCCCTAGAGCTTTGCCAACTGTCGATGCTGAATTTACAATACCTTGGTATTGCCCTACTTTTCCTTTAGGTGCTAACTGATTGGCTATGGTTGGTACTGCTGGCCAAACAAACATTTCACCAAATGTTAATATCACCATACCGATAACAAACATTGAAAATTGATGTGCAAAGCTAGTTACTAAAAATGATCCCATAAATATTAATATTCCTACAAACATTTGCTTTTTTAAATTGCCTTTTAAAAGGATAATAATAGGTCTTATTAAAGGTTGTGCTATTAAAATCATAATTCCATTTATTGTCCATAATACACTGTACTGAGACATTGATATATGGATAGATTGCGTAAATGAAGCAATTGTAGTTTCCCACTGTATGTAACCAATCCAACATATAGCGAATACGACACAAACTAATAATAAAGAGATAAATCTACTAATATTCTCTTGATTATTTAAATCAATATTATCTTGTCTTTTAACTTTAGCGTTAATTTCTAAATTAAATTGCGTGATTGCCACTATGGCGAAAAGTACATACATAACTAGATTTGCTATAAATATATAATTAAAACTTAACTCTGCAACAAATCCACCTAATGCTGCACCTAATGCAACGCCAATATTTTGCGCTAAATAAATGGCATTAAACGTTTGTCTACCACCATTTGGCCATACTGCTCCAGCCATAGCATAAATTGCGGGGATAATCATACCGCCGCCAAATCCTAGTAGTACAAGCCATACAGCATACCACGGCCAACCGTGAAATAAATTTAGTAATGTCGTACTAAATAAACAAGTAAATGTGCCGATAAGTATGGTTTTATAACCACCAAGTTTATCGAATAATACACCGCCAAGTAAATTGCCTACAACCATACCCAAAGAATTAATTAATAAAACTATACCAGCAATTGTTAAACTTTTATTAAGTTCTTCTTTCATGTAAATCGTATTTAATGGCCACAAAAAGCTGGCGCCCGTAATATTTAAAGCCATACCTATTACAAGCCACCATACTGATTTTGGTATATTCATTTCTTGCGTTCTCCTCTTTATATTTTTCTCAATCTATAATAGACACTATAACATTAAAGTATGTTAAAATCTTTATTTAGATACAAAACAGAAAGGAAAATGTCTTATGGGTAATTTCTTCCCGTATGCTTTTGAAGATAAAAGATATCACACTTGGAATTATCACTTAAAAAATAAATTTGGTCGAAAAATATTTAAAGTTGCCTTAGATGGTGGTTTCGACTGTCCAAATAGAGATGGTACTGTAGCTCATGGTGGATGTACATTTTGTTCAGCAGCTGGTAGTGGCGATTTTGCAGGAAATCGTGCTGATCCTATTGAAGTACAATTCCAACAAATCAAAGAAAGAATGCATGAAAAATGGAGTGAAGGTCAATATATCGCTTACTTTCAAGCCTTTACAAATACACATGCTCCTGTAGAAGTATTAAAAGAAAAATATGAACCTGTCCTGAAAGAAGAAGGCGTTGTAGGTTTATCAATTGCTACTCGTCCTGACTGTTTACCTGACGATGTTGTTGAATATTTAGCAGAATTAAATCAAAGAACTTATCTTTGGGTAGAACTTGGTTTACAAACTGTACACCAAACGACTTCGGACTTAATTAATCGTGCACATGATATGCAAACGTATTATGAAGGTGTCGCTAAATTACGTAAGCATAATATCAACGTATGTACACATATCATTAATGGGTTACCAGGTGAAGACTATAACATGATGATGGAAACTGCACGTGAAGTTGCTCAAATGGACGTCCAAGGAATTAAGATTCATTTATTACATCTATTAAAGGGCACGCCAATGGTAAAACAATATGAAAAAGGCATGTTAGAATTCATGTCACAAGAGGATTATACAAACCTCGTATGTGATCAACTTGAAATTCTTCCACCTGAAATGATTATTCACCGTATTACAGGAGATGGTCCAATTGACTTAATGGTTGGCCCTATGTGGAGTGTAAATAAATGGGAAGTGCTAAATGAGATAGACAATGAATTAGCACGTCGAGATTCATATCAAGGTAAAAAGTTTGAACATAAGGTGAAATCATGAAACTAGAACGGATACTCCCCTTTTCAAAGATTCTGATTCAAAGTCATATTACTGATTCTAGTATCGTCATTGACGCTACTTGTGGTAATGGAAACGATACTTTATTCTTGGCACAACAAGTGCCTCATGGATTTGTATATGGCTTTGATATTCAACAATTGGCTATCGATAATACTAAAATGAAGGTATCTAACTATTCAAATGTAAAACTGATTAAAGATGGTCATGAAAATGTAAAACAATATATTACTAAAGACCATATCGGCAATGTCGATGCTGCTATATTTAATCTTGGTTATTTACCTAAAGGTGATAAATCAATCGTTACTACACATCAAACAACTATAAGTGCCATCCAAAATATTTTTGATTTATTGAATGAAGAAGGTATCATTATATTAGTGATTTATCATGGTCATGATGAAGGTAAAATTGAACGAGATGCATTAATGGATTATTTAACACATTTAGATCAAAAACAAGCACACGTCTTACAATATCAGTTTATAAATCAAAAGAATAATGCACCATTCATATGCGCTATTGAAAAAAGAGGTTAACGTTATTAACGCGACAAAGAAGGGACCTAAAAAGGGCCCCTTCTTTTTTGATATTATACAGCTAAGATTGATTTTAAGCTTGTCTGCATAGGTTCTGATTTCGATGTAATTGTTTCCCCAATGAAATCAAGTAAACCATCTTTTTGTTTTGCTAATTTTTCATTAAAATGAATAATAACAGTACGTTCATCGTCATGTGGACGCTCTTTATATATCCACCCTAAATTAACTAAATTATTGTAAGTTCTTGTTCGCTTATACGGCTTAATTTCAACAAACTCGTCCATTTCTTTTAATGTCATTGAACCTTTTTCCCATAGGTTTAATAAAATTAAAATCTCTTCTTTAGACATGTCATATTCTTTTTGAATTGTTTCAAATATAGAATTAACATCGGCTAACAACTTGTCTAACTGTAAAATACCATAAACTCTTTCATTTTCATTTTGATTCATAGTTAACATCTCCCAAAATAACAAGTTAATTTTATCATTTTCTAAAATAACCGACTCCCAAATTTCTATCATCGGTTAATTGAAAAATTGTCAATATTGCTTGTTCATATTAACAGAACATTTGATAAATGAAATGCTTGGTTAAGACTTGTGTATTTTACTATAAATGTGACATATAAAAATATAATTTTGTAAAATGGTTCGATTTCAATACACGAAGTCTTATTACATATTAAAATTATATTTTTAATCCAAACAAAATATATCAATATTACATTAAAATTGCAACTATAAATTAAAAAAGATTTTACGTATTTATCTCCATTAACCTTATAAAAAAGATTAATAGTTTTCTACTACTTTTTCACAAAAAAACCAGGTTGCTTAAACAACCTGGTTAGAATCATATATCTTCAATTTCATCTTCTTCAACAATAAATCCCATAGTATTTACACTATTATTAAGGAAAGTTAGTACATAACGCATCACTTGGTCTCGCTCTGGCTCATTATGAATCTCATGGTATAAACCATTCCATACTTTATAATATAACTCATTTGTTACTAGTTTATCTTTAAATGTTTCAGTTGCATTGATTTCTGAAATGATATCTTCACTACCTGTCATAATTAAAGTTGGTAATGGTTTGATATCTTTGATGTGTTCCATTGTCTCTTTCATCATTTCATTTACAAGGTTATACCAATGATATGTCACTTTTTTCAACATTAATCCATCATTGACTGTATCTTCAATAACTTCATCATTACGTGTTAGGTCTTGAGCTGTGATACCAATTTTAAATCGAGTATCTTTGGATACTTTACCAACATTAGAGAGTAATTTATTCTTTCTATCCTTACCTGATTGTTTAAATTCTAATAATGGTGAAATGAGCATTAAACCTTCAACGGGTAATTCAATTCGCTCTAATAAGTTAATTAAAATTAAACCACCTAAACCTACACCAAGAATAAAGGTTGGAATTTTATACTCATTAGCAATTTTAATCCATTCTAATATATTCTCATGATATTCATTAAAATCTTCAATTTGTCCTTTATTAGCTCTAGACGTTTGGCCTTGTCCAGGTAGATCACCCATTATGACATGATAACCATTTCTTCTTAACATCGTAATAACATAGGCATATCGACCAGTATGTTCTAATATATTATGAGCAATGACAACAACGCCTTTTGCGTCATTTTCAGTTTCCCACTTCCACATTCTTAAATTGCCCCTTTTTTCAAAAATCTTCAATAGCATAATTATACCAAAACATTACAATTAATTGCCATTTTAATCTATTATCTTAAACATGCAGACATGCCTACCTCAAAACCGTGTAATATTACTAAAAACATTATTAAATTCTTTATGTAAACGCTTTCTCAAAAATATGTTTCATGATACACTATTTTAAAACTACCAATGATATTTGGTTATGGAGGTATGTACGATGGGAGTTTTCAAAAATGTATTTATAACTTTGTCTAATAACAGTTATTTAAATAATGCTGCTAAACAAGTTGGTCCAAGACTTGGTGCTAACAAAGTAGTAGCTGGTAACACAATTCCACAATTGATAGAAACAATTGAGTATTTAAATGAAAACAAGATTTCTGTTACTGTTGATAACTTAGGGGAATTTGTGACAACAGAGCAAGAAAGTCAACAAGCTAAACAAGAAATATTAGAAATCATGGAAGCCATAAGCCAATACCATGTTGATGCACATATGTCAGTCAAATTAAGTTTATTAGGTAGTGAATTTGACTTAGAACTTGCATACCAAAATTTGAGAGAAATTTTACTTAAAGCTAATGAATATGGGAACATGCATATCAATATAGATACTGAAAAATATGATAGCTTACAACAAATTATTGAAGTTTTAGATCGATTAAAGGGAGAATTCAAAAATGTTGGTACAGTGATTCAAGCATATCTCTATGATGCTGAAAAACTGATTGATAAATATCCTGAGTTACGATTAAGACTCGTTAAAGGGGCATATAAAGAGGATGCCTCTATTGCATACCAAACTAAAGAAGAGATTGACGCAAATTATATTAAAATAATTGAAAAAAGACTTTTAAATGCGCGTAATTTCACTTCAGTTGCAACACATGATCATAATATTATTAACCATGTGAAACAATTTATGAAAGAAAATCATATCGAAAAAGAGCAAATGGAATTCCAGATGCTATATGGTTTCCGTTCAGAGTTAGCTCAAACAATTGCCAATGAGGGCTATCATTTTACAGTATATGTCCCTTATGGTGATGATTGGTTTGCTTACTTTATGAGAAGATTAGCAGAACGCCCACAAAATTTATCATTAGCAGTTAAAGAATTTGCGACACCAGAGACATTGAAAAAAGTTGGTGTTTTCTCAGCTATTGGTATAAGTGTTGCTTCTCTTGTAGGGTTAACTACTAAGTATTTACGTAAATAAAATCATTAAAAAAAACTGCCCACAAAATACTAATTTTGTAGGCAGGCTGTACAGGTTGAGACATAAATATATATTTCAAGTTACATTCATGTATAAGCAGTAGTTGACTGTAAAGTCATTCTTTTTCTTTAGAAATTAGTATTTCTTATGCATGAGTTTCACTCATGTATTCCTATTTTAAAGTACACATTAGCTGTGGCTAATGCGTAAGAACCACTTCATATTCAATGATTAGTGGTTCTTTATTATTTCTGTCCCTCTCCTTTCTTGTTTAAAATTGTTTCAATAAATTAGCCATTTCTATTGCACTTACAGCCGCTTCAGAACCTTTATTACCTGCTTTAGTTCCTGCACGTTCAACTGCTTGTTCAATACTTTCCGTAGTTAATATACCAAATATAACAGGCACATCTGTTGACTCATTAGCTTTTGATACACCTTTTGAAACTTCATTACAAACATAATCATAATGCGATGTCGCCCCTCTTATGACACATCCTAATGTGACTACTGCATCATATTTACCTGTTTGAGCTAATTTTCTTGCAACCATAGGAATTTCAAAAGCACCAGGTACATAAGCGACATCAATATTATTTTCGTCAACATCGTGACGAATAAAAGTATCCTTAGCACCCTCTAGCAAACGTCCTGTAATAAAATCATTAAATCTACTCACTACAATAGCAACTTTTAAATCTTTACCTACTAATTTTCCTTCAAAATTCATTTTATGATCCTCCTAAATTAAATGTCCCATTTTTTCTTTTTTAGTTGTCATATAGTCATGATTATATTGTGTTTCTGGTACAATCACTTCTATACGTTGTTGAATATTAATGCCATATTCTTTTAATCCTTCAAATTTCTTCGGATTATTACTTAATAAATTTACTTTTTCTATTTCAAAATATTTAAGAATCTGTGCAGCTATATTATAATCTCGTAAATCTTCATCGAATCCTAATGCTAAATTAGCTGTAACAGTATCATAACCTTTTTCAATTAATTCATAGGCACGTAATTTATTCATGAGTCCTATGCCACGCCCTTCTTGAGGTAAATAGATAATCATTCCACCGTTTTGTTCTATATAATTCATCGAAGCTTCTAATTGAGCACCACAATCACATCGTTGGCTATGGAAAATATCACCCGTAAGGCATGCAGAATGGATACGCACATTTTCATGTGATCTAATATCACCTTTAGTTATAACGACGATTTCTTCTTCACTATAATCAGTTGTAAAACCATACATATCAAATGTACCAAAATCGGTTGGCATTTTTACTTTCGCATTAAGATTTACATGTGATTCATTAACTTGACGATATTCTATTAAACTTTCAATCGTAATCATAACTAATTGATGTTTCTCTTTAAATGCTTGAAGATCTTCACCCTTAGCCATAGACCCATCATTATTCATAATTTCACAAATTACACCTGCAGGTTTAGCACCTGTTAATTTAGCAAGATCTACTGCCGCCTCTGTATGCCCATTTCTTTCTAACACACCATTATCTTTAGCAATTAAAGGAAATAAGTGACCTGGACGGTTAAAATCTGAAGCTTTTGCATGCTCTTCGATTAGTGCTCTTGCAGTTAGTGTTCTCTCATTCGCACTGATACCTGTTGTTGTATTCTTATGGTCAATACTTACAGTAAAATTTGTCCCATACACGTCTGAGTTATGTGATTCCATCGGATGGAGCTCTAGGCGTTCACTAATACTTGAACTGATAGGTGTACAAATTAACCCACGACCTTCTCTAGCCATGAAATTAATCGTATCGTCTTTCATCCATTCAGTTATTGCTATTAAGTCGCCTTCATTTTCTCTATCTTCATCATCAACTACAATAATACTTTCACCTTGTTTTAAAGCTTTTAAGGCTAATTCAATACTGTCGAACTTCATGTTTATTGCCTCCCCTAAAAACCAAATGCTTTTAGTTTTTCTTCTGTTAAACTCGATTGATTATGATTTAAAATATTTTCAACATATTTGAATAATACATCTGATTCTAAATGTACGTTATCTCCCACTTTTTTACTAGATAAGATGGTGGAACGTCTTGTTTCAGGAATCAAATGTATATCAAAAGCATCTGAATGAAGATCGAAAATCGTTAAACTTGTACCATCAACTGTTATCGATCCTTGTTTAACCATTTGATTAAGTATGGATTTGGATGCTTTAATTTGGATAATCATTGAATTGGCAGATTCATTAATTTTAGAAATCGTTCCTAAATGATCAACATGACCTAACACAAAGTGACCACCAAATCTGCCGTTTCCACTCATCGCTCTTTCTAAATTAACTTTCGTATGGCGTTGAACATCAGAGAGGTAAGTTTTATTTTCTGTGCCTTTAATCACTTGAACAGAAAATGTTTGGTCATCAAAATCAATGACAGTCAAACACGCACCGTTCACACTAATTGAATCACCAATATGCATGTCTTCTAGTATTTTTTCGGCAGTAATTACTAATGTTCGAACTGAATTTTGATTACGAACTTCTTGTACCGTTCCTATTTCTTCAATGATGCCTGTAAACATTTGCAATCACTTCTTTCTCAAAACTAATTTAATATTTTGATGTATTAACGTGGAATTAACAATTTCAAATTGAGTTGTATCTGGTAATGATATAATTTGGTCAGTTTGGAAAAATTGATTCTTACCAGAACCACCTATTATTTTCGGGGCAAAATAAAGTACAAGGTGATCTAAATGATCTGATTGGAGAAATTCTGAAGTAATTTCGGGACCTGCTTCGACTAACAGTTTCCCGATACCTTTATGATATAAATCTTTTAAAATAGATTTAATCTCACATTGTTCCATATATATAATAGTTACATTACTATTGTCTACTGTTAAATTTTTATTTTCTGTATAGATCCAAATGGGAGAAGCGTTGTCGTGAAATAGTTGTTGACCAAAATCTAATTTGCCACTTTTACTAAGTATGACACGAATTGGATGTTTACCGTCAGCTATCCTTGTCGTGTACAAAGGATCGTCAGCTTCTATCGTTTTACGTCCGGTTAATACTGCATCGTGACTATGACGTAATTGATAAACATCTTTTTTTACATCCTTATTAGTAATCCACTTACTCTCGCCATCATCGGTAGCTTGTTTACCATCTAAACTAGCAGAAACTTTCACAGTTAATTCGGGAATGCCATTCCTTTTAGCAGTGAAGAAATCTTGATAAAGTTGGGCTGCAACGGCATTATATTGAAATTCAACTTCAATGCCTGCATTCTTCAATATGTCATCACCTTTTGAAATGAGTGTAGTATCTTTAACAGCATAAATGACTTTTTGAATACCTGCTTCGATGATTTTATCTACACATGGTGGCGTTGAACCATGATGTGTACATGGTTCTAATGATACATATATTGTCGCACCTTTTGCTTCTGATTGTGCCATGTCTAAAGCTTGAACTTCAGCATGTTTATCACCTTTTCGTAAGTGAGCACCAATACCAACTATTCTACCGTCTTTGACGACAACCGAACCTACAGGAGGATTAACACCTGTTTGTCCATCAACCATTTGTGCAAGTTGAATAGCATAATTCATAAATTTACTCAAAATATCACCTCTAAAATTAAAAAGCCTTACACCAATGAAATGATACATTTCAAGGCATAAGGCGAAATCATATATTTTTAAACAAGCATATTTATATCTAAAAAATAAAAATATACTTATTAATACACATACTTATACAAATATATGTTAATGTCGATAAACGTCATTCTTTCTCCCATCCAGACTTTAACTGTCGGCTCTAGAATTTCACTAGATCAGCCACTAACAAATGTTAGCAGGTCGCAGGCTCATATAACTGCCGGTTGGGAATTTCACCCTGCCCCGAAAGAATTTTATATGAAATTGTTAAAGGTTAATTGAGTATTGTATTCTGATTTACTACAATTCAAATCATACTACACCTTTTTCAAAAATACAATTACTATACATTGTACTTAATTAAAGTAATACTTTTAAATTAAATCATCGGATTTTGTTTCTCTTTTAAATAAAATATGGATTTAAAAATAACCGAATATCATTAATCAACGCTAAATGCTCTCTTCGTTTATATTTTCAAAGTCTTGTTGAGTGTCATACAATCTATCAACTGCATTAGCCACTTGGTTAACAATCATTTTGACACCGTTTCTAAGTTTATTGACGCCATTTGTCATTTGTCCTATCGCTATGACATTAGTTAAAGTACCAAATCTAGGACTAATAACCTGGTTCGTTTCAGGAATAATTTGTATACCACCCATGGGATGAGATTGTACAATTTGCCTATTTTCTAAATTACGAATTAATTGGTCATCTTCATCTAGCTCAGATAAATGGTTTTTAGATCCAGTTGCATTAATGACTACATTAAAATCTTCAATGTCATTCTCATTTTCATATTGTAAATGGAATAATCCGTCCTCATGATATACATTTTTTAAATTTTTACGGATAATCAACGCCTCTTTTTCTAATAACTCAATAAGTAATTTCGCAGTTCTAGGTGGCATTGGATTAGAATTGAGTTGAATCATTTTAGTATATTTCTCTTGGAATATTTGTTGATCTTCAAAACTTAAACTATTCCAAATCCAATTTAAATTTTCCTTTAAGTATTCAATTATACTTTGGAAAATTCCCATTTCCTTTTCATGTTCTAAATCAAACTTTAAATCATTAATATGATTTCCAGTTCTTCTATTGATTAATTTTTCAAAATCTATACCATAGTCGCTACATTCTTTTAAAAATAAATCTACTGCTATATCTAATGGGACATTCCCATAATTCTGTGCCTGTAAATCATTAAACTTTTGTTTTGTTAAATGTGTAAATTCTATATCTACCATTTGACCTCTTACACTAGGTAAATTGGCAGATCGACTAGTCATTAAAATAGGCAATCTAGGGTGATGTGCAGTGACATATCGAATAACATCTAGACTTGCTAGACCAGTACCAAGAATTGCAATTCTATCATCTTCATTTACATCATCTAATGAATTGTATGTAGGGTAAGGTGTCGGTTTAAACCCTTTTATACCTTTTAAATGATATGGATCGTGATATGCAAATGTACCAAAGGTTAAAAATAAGTAATCATATTCTCGCCATTCTTTCATATCATCTGAGGTACAAACGTAATATTTAAGATTTGTTTCGTCTACTTTTGAAGTCGTAAATATTTCACGTACTTTATGATTGATAATTGTTATATTTTCATATTGATCATCAAATTTGGATAAATATGATTTCATATAATGTCCAAATACAAAACGTGGTAAATATGTAGGATTATCGAATTCAAATTCTTGCTGATGTTGATACCATTTCCAAAACTCTTCATCATCATCTAAATTTAAACTCATTTTTTTAGACGGCATATTAATAAGTAATTCACTACTATCATTTTGAAAAGGAACACCCTGTCCCATATTATTGCGGTCATCATACACATCTACTTTTAATTTTTCAAAATGGTCATGTTTGACAAGTTGACGTAAAACACTGACACCGGCTGTGCCCATTCCTATTATAGCTACTCGCATTGTTATATCATCCTTTATCTAAAATCTATTTCTGTGATAATTTTTCTTAATAATTCCTTTTTCAAGTTCATAGATTATCAAAAATTAGACTTTCATATTTACTCATATATATCCTAATCTTCAACAATTTAATCCTTTATAATTTGTGATAAAATCTTTCTAAGAGGTGATGAAATGAAATTAATTTCTAAAATCATAGCACTCACTATTATAATATTTTTATGGATGACACGTCATAATAAAGCTGAATAATACAGTTAACGTATACAAAAATGCCTACAACAGTTATTACCGTTGCAGGCATTTTTCCATATTAGCTTCATTATTTCTTCAAATGATCTTTATCATCTTTATAAACATATAACTTGAAATATTTACCTTCAGTTTTCATATCTTTATAAAAATCCGCGATGATAGTGGCATTACTTTCAGCCCATTTAATGTCAGTTGCATATTGATGTTCACCAGGATTCTTAGGATTCCATCTCATACTGTATAGTGTATCTTGATCTTCATGTTTTAAGAAATGATTATGAATGAAATCAGCACCACCATAAATGGCTTTTTGAGGTGTGTCCCAACCATGTTTTTTAGCATATTCAGCACCTGTCTTAACAGGATCTTTGTCTAATGCTCCTACACCGTAAAAGTTGTAGTATTTCTTACCATCAATTTCTACACCTTTAGATAATTCACTCTTAGCAGCACCTGTTTCTAATAACGCATGTGAAATTAAATAAACTTCATTTACATGTTTATCTTTCGCTGCTTTTGTAAAGTCATCAGTATGTTTCAATAAAGTTGGTCGATCAACTAACATACGCTTAATTCTTTTTTCATCAATACCTTGATATTTAGATAAATCTAAAAACTGATATTTTTGTACGTCACTATCGATAAATTGACTACTATCCATAGCTGATTTTATTTCAGTTGATGATGCATCTCTCCACGCATCATTGTTTTTATTCGATACTTGTTGACTCGTATAGTTATCTATTTGTTTCTTTGCGGCTTTATCTAAAGTTACATCTAATTTCTCAATCTTCTGTTCTTCTTTTACGTGTTTAAAGAAGATTTGGTCAGAAACCATTGAGAAAAAGATAATTGCTCCAATTACAAAGATAATCAGCAATCCTAAAATTGCAACAATAGATCCCTTTTTGTGCTTCGTCATATTCACACCTCTTAGGTCAATGTTGTTATTCTTTTCAATTGTATTACGATAATAAAGTTTAACATTATTAATTCTGATTCACAATTTAATATATACTTTGTTACAAATTCATAAATAAAAAGTAATAAAAATGAAACTTTTGAGATGAAAAAGATTTAGACAACAATATTGACACTATCTTCAGGAAAATGATGCACGAATTATATGCATGCAATTTACATATGATAGTGTCAATTCAATTTCTATGTCTAAACCTTTACCATTATTTATTATGATTTTTATATTCCATCATGATAAAACTTACAGCTTGTGATCTATTTTTATAAAAATATTGATTTAAATCAATTGTTCCTTCAATTTCACCATCTCTATATTTCATTTCATTAGTAAAATTATTAATCATTACAAAATCTGAGCGATCTTTAATTCGATCTAAATCGTCATTGCGTGCGAAAAAATGTTCTAAATTTAAGTGTGCGTAATCCATACGTACCTCCTATCAAACTTTGCTCTATTTAAACAATACGACAATGTAATTGTAAAATTTAAATACCTAGTTATTTTCTATGCTTACTATTTAACACCTATTTTTACAATTAAGCAAATGAAATTTTTTATTAAATATTTTAAATTCATTTTATCCGGAAAAACGCTTTATGTACATAAATAGGAGAAAACTTTGGAATTCAAGATTATCTATCAAGAGTACAACAAAATCATACATTATTTGTTAAAAAGATACCAAATCACTTATAATTATGACGAGTTTTATCAATTACTGTTAATCCAATTATGGCACTTAACTCATAATTATCAACCCTCAAAATCTCACAAATTATCCTCTTATCTTTTTATTAGGCTAAACTATTATCTTATCGATATATTTCGCAAAGAAAACAAAAAATTATCTACTATAAATATTGATACAACTGTCTACTCAAAAAATGAACCCATTCAATTTTTAAACGAAGATGCATTACTTTTGCAAGACATTTATTATCTATTAAATAATCAAGAAAAACAATGGTTAGATTTAAAATTATTGGGTTATAAACAATTTGAAATCGCAAATATAATGCATCTTTCTATATCAACTATTAAGAAAATTAAAAAAGTAACTCAATCCAAAATTATGCAGCATTTACAATACAACCTAGAAAAGGAATGACAACATGAATCAAATTACAACATCTCAATTATTATATATTGAAACAGAGATAGGTCCAAAAAGTGTTACTCGATGTCATTATCAACAATATGCCATTTCACTACCGCTTACTATCAATAATACATTAATATATCTATTAGAATTACATCAAAAATCATTACCGCTTCAAAAGAAACTTGCTAAACGACTACTTCAAATTAATAAAAAGATACCTCTTTACGTTAATGAGACACTTATCTTGTTCCCTCTTAAAAATCATCGTTCTCCTATTCAAATTTATATTAATGCATACTATATTATTGGAATTCAATCAAAAAGCGATGCCACACTCATACAGTTTTCTAATACTAAATCTCTAGTAGTAGACGAACCTTACACTTCTATAATAAAAAAATGGCAAGAAAGCTTACTTCTTTGCCATTTGATTACACATTCGTATTCTGCTTATTAAATTTATATTCTAATAACTTTTTAGTAAAAAATGCAGTTACTTTCTTAATTAAGAACAGAGAAATAATCATCAATAGAATCGCACCTACGATAATTAATATCACTGTTACTGTTGATAAAGTGACTTGTGGATTAATAAAATAATTAACAGCTGTGAGACTTGTAATTAATCCAAATAGAAAGCCACCTAATAATATCACATATGTAAAAACGATTCCCATCAATAATAGAATTAGACTAAATGAACTTATATTTTTTTGTCTAAATACTTGAGTTCTTAAAAATTGATTTGAAAATTTGACAGGCTTATTTAAAACATCAGTCTCATGTTCATCCAATTGGTTCAATTCCTGATTAAGTTGTTCTTTTTCATTATTATTTAAGAACCATAATTGCTTTTTTACTCTAGCACTAAATGTCTTTTTATCCATAGCTAGAATTGCACCTCTACTCTAATTGGTTATTTATATATCATAGATGACTTTGAACAATCATTCAATTCAAAATTAAAAATCTTAATAAGAAAAGCCAATCTAACGTACATTGTTTACTTAAAATAAAAGTTGAAAATATGTACGTGCGATTGGCTACTATTTTGACTCATTCTTCATCTTCTATCATTTTATGATTATTTATAAAATAGATAACCCTGAACTTTGAATATCTTTAGCAAAGCCTTTGACTGTATCAATAGATAGTCCTTCGACATCTCTACCTAAATTATTATTGACCTTCTTAACAACATCTGCAGGACATGTAATGATATCAGCACCAATTTCATCAGCTTGCATTACATTAAATAATTCACGGCAACTAGCCCATAATAATTTAACGCCTTTTTTACTATGTGTAATTTCGACAGCTTCCTTCATCAATGGTAATGGATCTACACCAGTGTCGGCGATACGACCAGCAAATACAGATACATATGTTGGTACCCCTTCAGTTACAGCTTCAGTAATTTGTTTAACTTGTTCAATCGTATAAACAGCAGTTACATTCAGTCTTACTTGTTTAGCTGATAAAGCTTTAATTAATGGAATGGTAGACGTACCATCAGTTGTAACAATAGGAATTTTAACAAATACATTATCACCATATTGTTTTAAGATTTCAGCTTCTTTTTCCATTGTTTCTAAATCATCTGCGAATACTTCAAATGAAATTGAAGCATCCGGAATTTCTCTCACTGCTTCTTCAGCAAATGCTTTATAATCTGTTACGCCAGCTTTTGCCATTAAACTAGGATTAGTTGTAAATCCATCAACCTGTTTGTTTTTGTATGCTGCTTTCATTTCTTCGATATCTGCACCGTCAGCAAATACTTCTACGTTTAATTGTCTCATAATGAATTCCTCCTTAATCGATAACATTGATTTAATGTTATTGATTACTATATTTAAGTATGTAAATGCTTTAATTTAACATAACTTCATTAATTATTTATAAATAATTTATAACATGCTTTTGAAATGTAAGCGAATTATTTGCCTATATCATAGGATTTCGATTTTCAACGCATTTTTTATATTAATTTATACTATTCTCATATCCTAAAAAATGGTAGTATATTGTAATGATAACCATCTAGGAGGATGCGCATGTCAAAATCAAAAATCTACTTTTATATTACATTAATATTATTAGCGATAAGCTTTTTCTTTAATACAAATAATCCTTTATTGAATAGTGTTTTAGGTTCATTCGTTAAACTGGTCATTGCATGTAGTGTGATCAATGTCATTATATTGATTGCTTCAGTGATATTTGCAGATAAATCTATCAAACACGCGCGTGAAAAGCAAGATTGGATAAGAATTGCCAGTAAGTTTTTACCTATTCTTATTTTCATCGTAATTATCATTCATATTTTATCCTCATTACATACCTATGGTTTCCTTTTTTAATGGATAACGTAGTGTGGATTTATTCAAATCAACCTTTTCTATGAGAATTGGTTGATTTAGTTTTATATATGACATTCAACTAACTCAAGATATATGATTTTATATTTTAAAACAGATTAAATTGAAAGGACTTTTGAAAATGCAATATTTTTATATTTTTATCGGTGGTGCCTTTGGTGCATTATTGAGATATCTGTTTTCTTTCTTTAATCATGGACATGACATACCTATAGGCACATTAAGCGCCAATTTAATAGGTGGCTTTTTTATGGGATTTTTGTCGGCTTTAACAATTAAGCTATTTAACAACAATCCTTTATTAAAAAAAGCCGTCACTACTGGATTCATGGGTGCATTGACTACATTTTCTACATTTCAATTCGAACTCGTTCAAATGTATAATCAGCAACAATGGGCGTTATTAATCATTTATGCTTTGATAAGTTACATCCTTTGCATTCTTTTATGTTTACTAGGTAAGAAATTAGGTGAGCAGTTATGATAAAGACAATGATATTAGTTATGCTTGGTGGCGGCATCGGTGCGATGATCCGTGCGATAATATCAAATTACTTCAATCAATTTATTACCAAATTACCTGTGGGTACATTGATAGTTAATATTATGGGATGTGTGTTAATTGGCACCGTATCTGGATTATCACTGCACATCAATTGGATAAATTCATTCTTCATCACAGGTATTTTAGGCGGATTAACAACATTTTCAACCTTATCTAATGAACTTGTAGGCATGGTATCACCTAAATTTAAGCCTATACCTTTTATTATTTATACACTCTTGCAATTTGTAGGCGCATTTTTAAGTTGTTATTGGGCTTATCATTTATTTCAATAGTTGATGATATATTAAAACCACGTCCCCCCTTTCAATTTGAGGACGTGGTTTTGTCTTTTTTATTGGCCATTAAATTCTGATGGATCAGGTCCAATTCTTTTATTTTGATTAAGGTCATCTAATTTTTTCATTTGGTCATCATTCAATTCAAAATCTAATATATTTAGATTTTCATCTATACGGTGTGGTGTCACAGATTTAGGGATTGTTACTACTTGATGTTGATAGTTCCATCTAATAATCACTTGTGCTGGCGTTTGCCCAACTTCTTGTGCTACCTGATTAACTATTTCATCATCCAATATTTGAGCATTCATTAATGGTGACCAAGATTCCATCACGATATTTTGAACATCTAAATATTGTCTTAACTCTTTTTGAGTTAAGTATGGGTGGAATTCAACTTGATTGATGACTGGTTTAATAGATACTTGAGCCAATAATGCTTCAAAATGATCTACATTAAAGTTACTCACTCCAATGTTTTTAACACGCTCTTGTTTATATAAATCTTCCATACCTTGCCATGTATCTATCATTAGTGCTTCATTCGTACCTGGCCAATGCATTAAATATAAATCTAGATAATCTAAGTCTAATCTTTTCAAACTATTTTCATAAGCTTGTTCAACATTTTCTCTACCAAAATCTTCTAACCATAATTTTGAAGTAATAAATAAATCCTCACGTTTTAAACCAGTGGATTCAAGTCCTTCTTTAATACCTTGGCCTACTTTTTCTTCATTACCATATACCTTTGCTGTATCGATACTTCTATATCCATTTTCAATTGCGTATTTAACAGCTTTTGTACAATCATCATTATTTTCTACTCTAAATGTACCTAGACCAACTTTCGGCATCGTGTGTCCATTATAAAATTTAATATTGTCCATACATTCCCACTCCTTAAATACAATTTCATTATTTCTATACCCTATGAAAGTAAATCAAACTTAGATTAAACGTAAGTCATATAAAATTCAATTTCTGTGCTCAAAACTAAAAAAGCTAGTAGAGTTAAAACCTCTACTAGCTTAGTTGAAATTTAATTAAAGGATTCAATTTGTTCCATGATTTGTTGTAAATCGTCGACATTATATTGAATACGTCCATGGAATACAAATTTGTTAAAGAATTCATCAAGTTGTTCTGGTCCAACTAATACTTTGACATTACTATTTTGAGCATAGTTCGAAATAGTAACATCCCCATCATTTTTAGGATTAAAGTAAAGAATAGACGTTGGTGTATACTTTGTATTTAATTTACTTTGTAAGTCACCTGCTACATTCTGTATTTGTTGAATTTCGTCTGAATAGTTTATAAATGATAATGATTTTTGATCATTATTTTGATCAAGTACTAATGTTTGTGGTGTTGATTGATCTAATTCCAACGTATTAAATACTTGTTCCATAGTTGGTAACTCAGAAAACTGAGCACCGCTAATCCCATTATATACATGACCTTTTAGTAATTGAGAGTCAATAATATATAAACCAGTACGAGTAAGAACGAGATGACTAATTCTTTCAATTTTATTTAATTCATTTGTTGGTAGGAAAATATTAGCCATGATATGCATATCTTCAGGACGAATACGTTTTTCATTGACTAAACGCTCACGAATACCAATTAATCGCATATCAGTTACATATTCACTATGGTTTTTAGAGAATAGCTTTAATGCATCAATTTCTCTTTCTTTACTATTTACTGTAGCTTCATAATCTTCTTTTTGTTTCGTAACTGCCTTTTTATTCTCAATACGTTCTTTTTCTAAAGCTTCTTCATGAGATGCCTTTATACTTTGTTCTTTTTGTTGGTATTCTTCTTCTGTTTGTTGCTTAATCTTTTTCTTACTATTTAAAGCAATTAAAAATAGTACAAAAAAGATAAATGCAATGACTACTGCAACAATTAACCCTATACCAATAGGTGAAGATAAACTCATCACATCAACGCTCCTTTTATATGATCAATACAACTAATTATAAAACATAATGATGACATTTTCGACATTTAGTCGCAATTTATCTTATTATATTTCAAACATCCCATAAGTTATTTCGTTTAAACTTTGTTAATCGTATCTTTTAAAACGTTGACTTTATCTAATTTTTCCCATGGTAATAATACGTCAGTACGTCCGAAATGACCATATGCAGCGGTTTGTTTATAAATAGGTTGTTTTAAATCCAACATTTTAATGATACCAGCTGGTCTTAAATCAAAGTTTGCTCTAACCGCTTCAACTAATTCAGCCTCTGTTACTTTACCTGTTCCGAAGGTATCTATAGCTATTGATACTGGTTCAGCTACACCTATTGCGTATGCAAGTTGGACTTCACATTGTTCAGCTAATTCTGCAGCAACAATATTCTTCGCTACATATCTAGCAGCATAAGCAGCAGAACGGTCTACTTTAGTTGGATCCTTACCACTGAAGCAACCACCACCATGGCGTGCATAACCACCATACGTATCCACGATAATTTTACGTCCTGTTAATCCAGCATCCCCTTGTGGTCCACCGATTACAAAACGTCCTGTAGGATTAATATAGAATTTTGTCTTATCATCCATTAATGATTCTGGAACAGTTGGATAAATAACATGTTTTTTAATATCCTCTTGAATTTCTTCTAAAGATTTATCTTCAGCGTGTTGCGTTGACACAACAATAGTATCAATACGTTTAGGTTTATCATTTTCATCATATTCTACAGTGACCTGAACCTTACCATCCGGACGTAAATAGTCTATAATGTCATCTTTACGTACATCTGATAGACGTTTCGCTAATTGATGAGATAAGAAAATAGGTAACGGCATATAAGTATCTGTTTCGTTTGTAGCATAACCAAACATTAATCCTTGGTCACCTGCACCAGTTGCTTCAATTTCTTCTTCAGAAATATCATCACGGTATTCTAATGCTGTATCAACACCTTGAGCGATATCTGGTGATTGTTCATCAATGGCAGTTAAAACGGCCATCGTTTGTGAATCGTAACCATATTTAGCACGTGTATAACCAATTTCTTTAATGGTCTCTCTTACAACTTTCGGAATATCAACATATGTCGTCGTTGATATTTCACCTGAAATTAATGCCATTCCAGTTGTCACTGTAGTCTCACAAGCCACACGTGCATTAGGGTCGTCTTTAAGAATTTCGTCTAAGATTGCATCAGATACCTGATCAGCAATTTTATCTGGATGTCCTTCAGTTACTGATTCTGAAGTAAATAATCGTTTATTGTTAGTCATGTTTTGCTCCTTTTAAAATATATTACGATAATTCTCTTTTATTTGAGCTAAATAAAAGAGCCTTCTACTACTACCTAGATAGAGTGAAGGCTCTTATACGTCCATTCGCTCTTATCGTTCAGACATTATACGTCTGCAAACGGTTTGGCACCTTTCTTTTTATATGTAAAAAGAGGTTGCTGGGTTTCATTGGGTCCATGTCCCTCCACCACTCAGGATAAGAGAATCCGTTAAAATTAATACTACCTAATAAGAGAATTAATGTCAATTTATGATTTAAGTTATTTTAGTAATAATTTACGGTGGATTAATTAAATTGATATGTTATACTATTGAAATGTAAAGGCTTACATTATAACTATCTGGAGGGATTAAGTATGTCGATTGATACATACTCTGAAACGACTAAAATTAAACAATTATTAGAAAAACCATCAACAAAGTTTCAACTATCAACAACTCAACTTTACAATAAAATATTAGATAATAATGAAGGTGAACTTACTGAATTAGGTGCTATTAATGCTAGCACTGGTAAATACACTGGCCGCTCACCTAAGGATAAGTTTATCGTTACTGAACCTTCATATAGAGATAATGTAGATTGGGGAGACGTCAATCAACCTATCGATGAAGAAACATTTTTAAAGCTTTACAATAAAGTATTAGACTACTTAGGCAAGAAAGACGAATTATATGTTTTTAATGGTTACGCAGGTAGTGATAAAGATTCACGTTTGAAATTAACTGTCATTAACGAATTAGCATGGCATAATTTATTTGCACATAACATGTTCATTCGTCCTGAATCTAAAGAAGAAGCAAAATCAATCAAACCTAACTTTACAATTGTATCTGCACCACATTTCAAAGCTGATCCTGAAGTTGATGGCACGAAGACTGAAACGTTTGTCATTGTGTCATTTAAACATAAAGTGATTTTAATCGGTGGTACAGAATATGCTGGGGAAATGAAAAAAGGTATCTTTTCAGTAATGAATTACCTATTACCTATGCAAGATATTATGAGTATGCATTGCTCTGCTAACGTGGGAGAAAAAGGCGATGTAGCACTATTCTTTGGTTTATCAGGTACAGGTAAAACAACGTTGTCAGCTGATCCTGAAAGAAAATTAATCGGTGACGATGAACATGGTTGGAATAAAAATGGCGTGTTCAACATTGAAGGTGGTTGTTATGCAAAAGCAATCAATCTTTCAAAAGAAAAAGAGCCACAAATTTATGATGCTATTGAATACGGCACTATCTTAGAAAACACAGTCGTTAAAGAAGACGGTACTGTTGATTTCGATGATAATAAATTCACTGAAAATACAAGAGCAGCTTATCCTATTCATCATATTGATAATATTGTATTACCTTCAAAAGCAGCACATCCTAATACGATTATCTTTTTAACTGCAGATGCATTTGGAGTGATTCCTCCAATTTCAAAATTAAATAAAGATCAAGCAATGTATCATTTCTTAAGTGGTTTCACGTCTAAATTAGCAGGTACAGAACGTGGTGTAACAGAACCTGAACCATCATTCTCTACTTGTTTCGGCGCACCTTTCTTACCACTTCATCCTACAGTTTATGCAGATCTTTTAGGAGAATTAATTGATAAACATGATGTTGATGTTTATTTAGTTAACACTGGATGGACTGGCGGTAAATATGGTGTTGGTAGAAGAATTAGTTTACACTATACGCGTCAAATGGTTAACCAAGCTATCTCAGGGAAATTAAAAGATGCAGAGTTTACAAAAGACTCAACATTTGGTTTAAATATTCCAGTTGAAATTAAAGATGTACCAAAAACAATCTTAAATCCTATCAATGCTTGGAGCGACGCTGAAAAATATAAAGCACAAGCAAATGATCTTATCCAAAGATTTGAAGATAACTTCAAAAAATTCGGCCCTGAAGTCGAACACATTTCTGACAAAGGTGCTTTCAATAAATAAAAGTAAAACAGGCTGGGACATAAATATATATTTCAAGTTACATTCATATTTAGGCAGTAGTTGACTGTAAAGTCATTCTTTTTCTTAAAGAAATTAGAATGACTTACACATGAGTATTAACTCATGTGTTCAGATTAAGTTTAAGAGGTATACATGAACTTAAAAGTTCATGCATAAAACCGTCTAAGTAATGAATTACAAAGACGGTCTAATGTACCAAGCTTTTTCATTTCTAGTCAACCTTGCCGGGGGGACGGGCCCCAAACATAGAGAATTTCGAAAAGAAAATCTACAGACAATGCAAGTTGGGGATGGACAACGATAAAGAAATACTTTTTCTTTAGAAATTAGTATTTCTTATGCATGAGTTTCACTCATGTATTCCTATTTTAAAGTACACATTAGCTGTGGCTAATGCGTAAGAACCACTTCATATTCAATGATTAGTGGTTCTTTATTATTTCTGTCCCACTCCCTATTTTTTGTTTATTTCTATTTGAGTCATCCATTTATGTATGTACTTTAAAGTTTCTTTTAAAGCAAATGGTCGAGGTACATGTCCTTCTTCCATTTGATAAAGTGTATCATAATGCACACCAATGTCTTTCAATCGTCGTTCTAGATAATAAGCTTGATGAATACCTACCTGTTTATCTTTACCACCATGTACAATTAAAATCGGTGGACTTTGCGGTGTAATATATTGTATCGCTTCTCTAACTTCATATGCTTCATGATCTTTTTTAGGGTGCCCAACCATTCTTCTCAGCATCCCTCTTAAATCCACACGCTCTTCATACATTAAATGTATATCAGAAACACCACCCCAAATGATATAACTATCAACTGGTAAATCTTGAAATGTTAGCAAGCCTTGCAACCCACCACGAGAAAATCCAATCATATGTATAAACGCGTTGGGATATTTTGAATGTAATATGCGTATAAGTTCAGTGACATCATTTAAATCTCCTCGATAAAACTCATCTTTACCTTCACTACCATTATTACCTCTATAATAAGGACCCACAACAAGTGTCTGTTCATTAGCAAATTGCATTAAGCGAGCTGCTCGTACCCGACCAACTTGTCCTTTTCCGCCTCTTAAATAAACCACTATTCTATTAACTTTACTATATGGTGTCATCATTAGTGCCTTCACTTTTAGATGATCAACATCATAAGTGATTTCATCAAACTGGTGCGTAGCTATTTCAATCGGCATTCTTTTCGTTTTAATAAAGTCCAAGTGAAATCACCCTTTCAAAACAGTGTAAAATGGCGTCATCTTGTAGCAAAAAACTACGTTCACTATATGGTATGTCTTCTATAGAAGTAAAAAGACAAGGGCCATCTGTTTCTAAATAGTCAGTTCGATTGGCTAAAGATGAAACTTGAATAAAATAAACATCTTTGACAAACCTAGAGGCATCGTTAGTTTTCACAGTATATTGAGCAATGTACTGTATTTCTTCTATATATGCACCGGTTTCTTCATATAATTCACGCTGGATAGCATCAATGCTTGATTCTCCATGTTCCCTTTTGCCGCCAGGAAATTCAATACCTCTATTTTTATGTCGAGTAAATAATAACTTCCCTTGGTATACTGGTATTGCAAGAACGTGATTACCTGTTGGATTATCTGTATTCGCTTTATATGTTAACTGCACTTCTCTTTGGTCTTTATCTAAAAACTTCAAGTACATCACATTCCTTTATAATATGTTAAAATAACTGTATTCAAAATTCTGGTTGGAGGCTTTTTTATGAAAAAAATATTCTTAGCCTTGATACATTTTTATCAACGCTATATTTCTCCATTAACACCACCTACATGTCGCTTTTATCCTACATGTTCAGAATATACGCGTGAAGCGATTCAATATCATGGTGCTTTCAAAGGATTATATTTAGGCATTCGACGCATACTCAAATGCCATCCACTACATAAAGGTGGCTATGACCCAGTACCGCTTGCTAAAAATAAGTCTAAACATCACCATTAATACATTCTAATTTACTTCTATCTACTACAGGGGGAATGAATTCAATCATTCCCTCTTTTAAAATACCTTCATTTTCCACAAAGTCATTTTCAAAATAATAGCCTGCTGGCGTCACATCACCAGGATAATCACCATATTGAGATAACATTGCAGTAAAATAACGACTCAATCCGTATTCATACATACCACCTACAACAATATTAATACCCCTATTTTTTAGATAATCAATGGTTTCTATAACACGGTCAATACCACCTAATCTAAACGGCTTGAGTACAACAGTATCAATTTGATAATGCGAAACAATAAACTGAATATCATCAATTGATGTTGCCTTTTCATCAATTGCAATAGGTAATTGCGGTTCATTATCAAACTGTTTTAAGGTATTAATATTAGCAAACGGTTCTTCTATATATAATATATTTTGATTCATATCTTTATTTATTTCTTGGTATTGATTGATATCGAGTGACTCATTTGCATCGATGACAATATCAAATGGAAATTCTAATGACTTTAATTTATTAATATCAGAAATTAATTGATTTGAATATTTCACTTTTATACGTTTAGGTTGCGTTTGCTTTAACGTCGCAAATTGGGCATCACTCCATCCACTGACGGTAGCACCATATTCAACCTTAAATGCTTTAAGTTTATAATACATTTGATATAACGCCATGACAACTGTACTGCGGGCTGCCGGACAATGATTTAATGTGTTCAATAGCGACTGCCATTCTTCAAATGAATATACATCCTTATTCTTAATTGATACAAACCACTGTTCGATCTGTTGTTTAACAGAAGATATAGTTTCCTTATCGTACCATGGTGTTTTAAAGGCGTTGCACTCACCAAAATACGTATCACCTGTTTCAGTAATCAGTTCGATGATTAAACATTCTCTTTTGTCTAATGACACTTTAGGTGTCACAATAGGTGATTTAAATGCCTGACTATACAAGTAAAACTTCAACTCATTAATCTTCATTTTCAGATTCCTTTGACATCACTTTATTTCTTTGTAGTTTACCTGTTGAAGTATATGGTAATTCATTTACTTCATAAAAGGCTTTAGGTATTTTATATTTAGCTAAATGTGTGGAGAAATGTTGTTGTAAATCATTTTTATCAAAGTGGTCTTGGGCGATATAATATAGTACCGGTACTTGACCCCAAGTGTCATCATTTTGACCAATACATACGGCGTCTTCAATTTCAGGAAAATGTTTAGCTACAGATTCAATTTGGTATGGATAGATATTTTCTCCACCACTAATGATTAAGTCTTTACGACGATCATAAATCATAACGAAGCCATCATCGTCAATTTCAGCAATATCACCTGTTTTAAAAAAGCCATCTTCAAATGTATCTGTTAAATTAGAAGGATATAAATAACCATTCATTACATTTACCCCTTTTATGAGTAATTCACCGTGACCATTTTGATCAGCATCTTTAATTTTAACTTTGACATTATCACTCGGTTTACCAACTGTATCATATCGTTGAGCCAACATATCTGGTGTCGCAGTTAAAAATTGTGAACATGTTTCAGTCATTCCAAACGAATTATAAATAGGCAAGCGATAATCTAATGCTTGTTGAATTAAATTTGAAGAAAGCTTTGCGCCACCTAACAGAATCTTTTCTAATTGATATGGCTTTTCTAAACCTGCATCCATTAACCATTTTAATGTTTGTGGCACAAGTGACACATGAGTAATATCTTCATTTTTAATAATATCAAGCATATTTTCTGTATTATATTTCTCTAATAGTCTGACAGTAAATCCTTCCATCACACTACGTAATATCACACTCAAACCTGATATATGATAAATCGGGAGTACAGATAACCATTTAGATTGTTGACTATATCCTAAGCTCCTTTTACATCCTTCTGCACTTGCTAGATGATTCTTAAACGTTTGAGGCACAGCCTTTTGTGGACCAGTCGTACCCGATGTAAACATGATTGATGCGATATTTTCTAATTTAAAAATATTCATTTGATCTTCTATTTGATTTAAAAGCTGAATTTCCTCAATATTGTATATATTAAAACCTTCTAATTCTAAAGATGTCGTTGTGATAATTGTATTAACATCGATTGAATTCATTTGAGCAATCATTTCATTAGTCGTTAACCGAGTATTAATCATCGCAATTTCAATATTAGCAAGCCAACATGCATGTATTAAAATCAATGACTCAATTCGATTATTAATATGTAAACCAATTCTTGACTGAGATAATTGGTTTAAATGTTGTGAAAGTCCATGCGCTTCATCATATAAAGCTTTGAATGTAAGCGAGTGTTGTCCATCAGTCACAGCTATTTTATTTTTATTCTTGATAGATTGTTCTTTTAACCAAAAGTCCACGAGTCATTCCTCCATTTATCATTACATATTTAATTATAACGATTTTAATTGAATCTATCAGTGGTCAAATCTTAAATTTCTAAATAAAGTATGTAGAAATAAATGTATATCTACACCCTTGCATTCAAGAATGTCCTTTTAAATTATAAAAACTACACCTTGGGAAATACGTATATAAAATAAGAAAAAAATCCCTAAAAAGATTAAAAAAGATTTATATTAAAGATACAAATTATAGGAGGTGAATCACAATGCAATTTATCACAGATCTTATCAAAAAAGCAGTAGATTTCTTCAAAGGTTTATTTGGTAACAAATAATCTGCATCATGATCATCCTGGAACTCAAGTTCCATAATCCTATGGCCCTAAAGCATACCTTATCGTATCGCTTTAGGGTTTTTCTTATATGTTTGATATGCTATATGTGGATATAGTTTTATTTAATTGGTAGACAAAGTTTGAATGAAAAAGAATATATTATAAATATTATTGTTACTAAGATACTCAGATATGCTTCATATATGACTTTGAAATTATAAACAGACATAAAATAATTGCAATGTTTTCAAAATCAATTGCCAAATTTCTGATAACCTTAACCCCTTCTATTTTTATAATCCCAAATCTGGTGATTACTAACATTTATTATATTGTTAAACAGTGACTCATAATCATATTGACTTCTCTTATAACTTTCATTTGAATTTATCCATAAAAAAAATAGAGATTTAAATAGTAATACTTCAATCTCTATAATATAATTTTTTGTTTAATTGTATAAATTCTCATGATGTACCTCTTTAAATTAAAAAAGCAGGAAGAGTACAAAACTCAATCCTGCATAATACTATGATATTCATTATTACGCCTTGCCTCATAGTAAGACGGCTACTGTAATTAATGTATTTTGTTTTAAAGTCCACGCATGGTCGTTGACTTATATATATTATAACATTTTTATTTTATTTCTCAATATATAATTCTAATGTTTCATTTCTTTTTTTAACGTTGTGTGGTTGTCTTTCTTTATGGTCTTCAATTTTTGATTGGGCAACTTTACTCACTTTTATTAGAATTTAGACTTTCATTTAAATTCTCTTATCCTCAAATTAATGCCTAATTTAAAAGAAAACAAAAATAAGCCTAGAATGGATTAAAACCATTCTAGGCGTTTTTACGGAGAGTGAGGGATTCGAACCCTCGAGACGCTTGTGGCGCCTACACACTTTCCAGGCGTGCTCCTTCGGCCAGCTCGGACAACTCTCCATCATAATATGATAAATAAAAAAACAGAAGCGATATTTCACTTCTGTTTGTATGACTCCTACGGGACTCGAACCCGTGTTACCGCCGTGAAAGGGCGGTGTCTTAACCGCTTGACCAAGGAGCCATGGCTCCACAGGTAGGACTCGAACCTACGACCGATCGGTTAACAGCCGATAGCTCTACCACTGAGCTACTGTGGAATAATAATGGAGCGGGTGATGGGAATCGAACCCACAACATCAGCTTGGAAGGCTGAGGTTTTGCCATTAAACTACACCCGCATGTGAAATGTAATACGATTATGGGGCGGTTGAAGGGAATCGAACCCTCGAATGTCGGAACCACAATCCGAATCGTTAACCACTTCGCCACAACCGCCAAAAATGACGAATGGTTCAGGACAGAGTCGAACTGCCGACACATGGAGCTTCAATCCATTGCTCTACCAACTGAGCTACTGAACCATAATATTAATAATGGCGGTCTCGACGGGAATCGAACCCGCGATCTCCTGCGTGACAGGCAGGCGTGTTAACCGCTACACTACGAGACCTATTAAAACTATGTATTGCGGGAGGCGGATTTGAACCACCGACCTTCGGGTTATGAGCCCGACGAGCTACCGAACTGCTCCATCCCGCGATAATATTATTTTTGACTACTTGATTATTGTACCATCATTAGCTTAATAAAGTCAACACTTTTTTAAAACTAAATTTACATTGTTTGAATTAATAAAACAATCGATACGTTCAAGTTGCTTTAATACGCTCTCGCTTAACACTTTATTAGTATATTAAGTTTGTTACTATTAGTCAATATTAATTCCAAATTAAAATGTGTAAAAATTACTACTTGATTTCATTTTATAACAAAAGTGTCTAAATGGCCTTCTATTATATTAACTTTCATCCAATATTGATACCTTTTCTATTAAATGATCATCTTCTATTTTTCATGTTTTCTGTTTTTCGTCCCTTACTGCTACTAAATGGATCACAATATCAAATGACTAACGCCATACTTATCTATTCTAAATAAGTACGGCGCATATTTAAAATTATATTATTAATTTCCCTACCCTATTGCGTCATAAATCCTTGCATACGATTTTGTAGTGATGTGAATGTAGTAAAACCATCCTCTTCCATAAAATGGCCACCATCTTCAACAACTCTCATACGTCCATCTAAGGTATCCATAAGTCGCTTCGTTTCTTTATATGAAACATGTGTATCATTTTTAGAACTCAAACCATAAAAATGATCTACTTTACTTTTAACTCGTTCATAATTAATCGTTACTCCATGTAAATCAATATTTTCATCTATGTCTACTGCATCATCTTTAAAACCAGCAATACTGAATAGCCCTTCAACATTTTGTTCTAATGTTTCTATAAATTTCAAAGTCGCTATCGTTCCAAATCCATGTGTTACAAAATATGTATCTTTCTTTCTTACATTTAATTGTTGTTGCATTTGCTTAACCCACATATCAATTTTAGCAGGAGTATTAGCTTCTAAATTAAAAAGAGAGACTTTATATCCTTCTAACGTTAAATTGTGACCTAACCATTCATACCAATGATTATGTGCATTTCCTACACTTGAATGAACAATGATGACATCTGTCATTTTTATCAACCTCACTTCTAGATTAAGTAGCAGTCTTTATCATGAACGTATTTATCTTTATTCTATATCAAAAGCACTTTAAAAAGACATTGTTATCCTTTTAAAGTGCTTTAATTAAATTATAAAACGTATTAACGTAATTCCTCTAGCATTTCATCAACCGCATTATGACCTTGTTGGATACAATCAGGTAGGCCAACCGCTTCAAATGGCGCCCCTGTAATTTTTAATCGCGGATAAGTTCGTTTAATATGTTCTTGAATTTTTCTAATTTGTTTAATGTGACCTACATGGTATTGAGGCATACTTTTCGGTAATCGATTGACTATTGTGAATTCAGGATCACCTTTAAATGTCATCATTTGTTTTAAATCACGACGTACTATAGAAACAATTTCTTCATCTGTGTGATCATCCACAACAGTATCACCTGGTTTACCAACATAAGCTCTTATTAAAACTTTGCCTTCTGGTGTTGTAAATGGCCATTTTTTAGATGTCCATGTACATGCCGTAATATCTGTATTACTTGTTCTAGCAATTACAAAACCAGTACCATCATAAGTATTTTCAATATCTTTTTCATCAAATGCTAGGACAACTGTTGCCACTGTTGTTGAATCCATCGTATTGAAATAATCAAACGCTGGATCATGATTGAACCATTGCATAAACACTTGTTGAGGTGTAGTGACTAATACACCATCATATACTTCATTTTTACCATCAACAACCACTTGATAGTCTCTTTGAGATACAATAATATCTTCAACTTTAGTGTTATATTGAATGTCTACACCTTGATTTTTAACAGCTTCTTCAAGTGCTTCGATAAATGAGCTTAAACCATGCTTGAACTGTTTAAATTGTCCTTTAGGCGCACCTGGGTATAATTGACGTTGTTTAATACGTTGTTCTTTTTCATCTTTCATACCTTTAATTAAGCTACCAAAGGCTTCTTCTTTTTCTTTAAAATTGGGAAATGTACTCATTAAACTTAAGTCATCTATATTTGTACCATAGATACCACCCATTAGTGGTTCAATTAAATTCTCAAGAACTTCATCACCTAAACGTTGTCTAAAGAAATCACCTACTGAAATGTCATCTTCTATCTCGATAGGCTTTTTAAATAAATCTAATCCAGCTCTAAGTTTACCTAATGGTGAAATTAATTTAGTTTTGATAAAAGGTTTAATATCCGTTGGTATGCCCATAATAGAACCACCCGGTATCGGATATAATTTATTTTTAGCATAAATGTATGATTGACCTGTCGTATTGGTAATTAAATCATTACCTAATCCAATTTCATTAGCTATATCAGTCATAATCGTTTTTCTACCTAAATAAGACTCTGGGCCTAATTCAATCGTATAGCCATCTTTACGGTATGTTTGGATTTTTCCACCTGGTCGATTGGTTGCCTCATAAATGGTTACATTTAAATGAGGATTTTGTTTTTTCATATAGTAAGCACTTGTTAAGCCGGTTATACCTGCACCGATGATTGCTACATTCTTACTCAAAATCATTCACGCTTCCTTCTATTAAAATACTGATTTAATTTCGTCTACAATTGCACCGATAAATAATGGATGCGTATTAGGCATGTCTGGACGATAATAATTTGCACCGATGTCGTCACAAACAACTTTACATTCATAGTCATTATCATATAAAACTTCTAAATGTTCGCATACAAATCCTACTGGTGTATAGATAAAGTTTTTATAGCCATGCGCATCATATAAATCTCTTGTTAAATCCTGTACGTCAGGCCCTAACCAAGGTGTACCAGTATTACCTTCTGATTGCCAACCTTCAGCAACATGGATAATATTTGATTTAACTTTTAATTGTTCTGCTGTGTCATGTAGCTCTTTAGGATATGGATCATTGTTTCTTTCAATTAATCCTTTAGGTAGACTGTGTGCAGATACAACTAATACAGTATCGTCATGTTCTTCAGATGGAATCTGTTTTAAAGTATCATTAATTTGGTTAGTCCAAAATTCTAAGAATTTCGGTTGGTGATAATAATGTTTAACATGATGTAATTGAATACCGTATTTTTCAGCCTCTTGATCAGCACGTTCATCATAAGAGCCGACTGAAAAGCTTGAATAATGTGGTGCTAAAACTACAGTTACTGCTTCAGTAATCCCATCATTATTCATAGACTCAACCGCTTCTTCTATATATGGTGAAATATGTTTAAGACCTAAATATAACTTAAATTCAACATCGTCATATGCGTCGTTTAAGGCATCTTTTAATGCTTCTGCTTGTCTGTCTGTAGTACCTGCTAATGGTGACAATCCACCAATAAATTCATAGCGGTTTTTTAAATCTTGTAGTTCTTCATCTGTTGGTTTTTTACCGTGTCTGATATCAGTATAATAAGGTTCAATGTCACTTTCTTTGTAAGGTGTGCCATAAGCCATTACTAATAATCCTATTGTTTTACTCATTTATAAAACCACCCTTTAATCTAATCATATTACTTACGTTATTCAAATTGAATTAATAGAACTACTGTTGAGTATAATCATGTACAAATTGACTTACTTTGCGAAGTGTTTCTGGTTGAACTTCTGGGAAGACACCATGCCCAAGGTTAAAGATATGTTTGCCTCTAGACATACCTTGGTCTAAAATGTCTTTTAATCTCTCTTCAATTACTTCCCATGGCGCTAATAGCAATGATGGGTCTAAATTGCCTTGTAATGTTTTGTTTACGCCCATTTGTTGAGCTTGCTGAATGGATGTTCTCCAGTCTAAACCTAGCACATCAATTGGTAAATCATTCCATTCGTTAATTAAATGACTCGCACCAACACCAAACAATATAACTGGAACTTGATGTTGACGCTTAATACCATTTACTAGTTTATCCATACCTGGCTTAATATATTTTCTATAATCCTGAACATTTAAAGCGCCTACCCAAGAGTCAAAGATTTGAACCAACTCGGCACCTGCTTCTATTTGTGCATTAACGTAATCTATGGAAATAGCAACCAAATGATCCATTAAAGCAAACCAAGTAGCTTCATCTCGATACATCATTGCTTTAGTTAAATTGTAATTTTTAGATGGTCCGCCTTCTATCATATATGAAGCTAAAGTGAATGGAGCACCAGTAAAACCAATTAACGGTACATTTAATTTTTCTTCAGTTAATATTTTTATCGTATCTAAAACATATGGTACATCTCGTTTTGGATCAATTTGAGAAAGTTTTTCAACATCTTGTACTGATTTAATTGGATTTTGTATCACTGGTCCGATTCCAGATTTAATTTCAACATCTACACCAATAGGTTTTAACGGTGTCATAATATCTTTATATAAAATCGCAGCATCTGTATTGTAATTATCAACTGGTAAGTGTGTGACATATGCACATAATTCAGGTTGATGCGTAATCTCGAATAACGAATATTTCTCTTTTAATTTACGGTATTCTGGTTGTGACCTCCCTGCCTGACGCATAAACCAGACTGGTGTATGGGATGTCTTTTCACCTTTTATCATTTTTAAAATCGTATCATTCTTGGTATGCACCATTTAGTCCCCCTAAATTAAAATCATTCTTATCTATAATATCATATTGTATGTTCGTTCGTATTTTATTGTGCTTAAATGTCATAAAAAAGACATAGTAAAATTATTTGGAAATATGAACTACTTACAAATTGTCATAATTTTTTATTTAGATATTGAAATTCAATATAATAACTCGTCATTTTATATCATGGATATAATATAATTCCATTTAATTTCAGTTTAATTTGTAATAAATCAATACATTCTTATACATTTATTTTAAAAATCAGACTTTTAAGGTAGAAAATAAAAAATGATAATCGTATAATTAATAAAAACAAGGGAGGTAACTGTCATGAATTTATATACATCTTATGGGACTTATGGATTTTTAAATCAAATTCAACTTAATAATCCAGACCATGATTTATTCCAATATTCAGCATCAGATACTTCAGTTATATTAGAAGAAACTGAAGGAAAATCTGTACTAAAACATCCAAGTGCATATGAAGTATTATATAGCGTGGGCGAATTTAATGAAGAACATTTTTACTGCGCTCTATTCATTCCTTCATCTGAAGATCATAAAAATCAATTAGAAAAACAATTACTTCATTTTGGTGCACCTTTTGACAATTTCGGCGGGTTCAAAAGTTATCGATTATTACGACCATTAGAAGGCAATACATATAAATTGTATTTTGGTTTTGCTAATCGTAGTGCATATGAAGACTTTAAGTCATCTGACTTATTCCAAGATCATTTTTCTAAAGCAGCATTAAATCAATTCTTTGGATATAGTGGCCAACATTCAAGTTACTTTGAACGTTACTTATATCCAGTAGATCATAATTAAAAATAAAAAAGTTGTCCTATAGCAAAGATATTACTTTTGCTATTAGGACAACTTTTTATTTAATCTCTTAATAATGTTTCTTGGTATTTTAATTTTTTAATCGTACTTCTAATCGTTAAATATCCAACTAAGAAGAATACGATTGAAAAGAAAAATAATGTTGGATTCGTAATTGAAAATGTAATTGTAAATATCAAACCAATAATAATCATAAGTCTATATAAAAACTTCTCATAACCTTTGATAACAATTGTATCAGGTACAGGCCAAACCTGTGGCCATAGTCCATAAGCTTGTTGAGTATAGAACTGAGACATTTGTAATAATGTGATATACATAAATAAACTACCTATTAATATAGAGATTACCGGATTTGAAAGCCATACCATTAATATCACTGCTATAAGTGTCAATCTTAATATGATACTGAAAGCATCTCTACCTCGTACAAAACTTCGTATAAATAAATATAAGTACATTTGATTAGCATTAAATTTCCGACCTTTCGGTACCGGTAAAATAAAATCTAAATAACTACGTCTAACCGCTGACTCTCTCAAATGTTTGACATCGGTAAACATATTTACAAATTTATAATAATTTGTATGATGTCTATGTTCTAATCCAATCATTCTATCCCATGGATATAATTGTTTGTCTGCTTTAGGTTTTAAAGTAGCAATCAATACTAAAATTAATAAAGTGACAATTAACGCTAAATACGTTTGTAATCCGAGGATCAAATAATAGTTCATACTTAAAATAATAAAAAAGCCTATATTCATTAACCAAGTTGATACACCTAATCGATAACCAATCCATCTTAGGCATAACACTAAATAAGGTAGAATGAGTGCGATTACTACAAAAACAATATAGTATTGCAAATGGTGATGATTCAATTTATAAAATAATGGCAATGGTACGATGAGTAATACCAATTGCGTTACTATTCTTGCAAAGTAACTATATTGTATACTTAATGTCATATAGCGTTTCATGTACTTTTCAAATGGTAATAAAAAGATTTGATCTGCTTCTTTTAATAATGTTCTTAATGGAAATAATGAAGCAATCGCCAAAATGATACTAGTTATAAGTGCATAATCAATATGCTCCGGTATATGTTTTAACCACTCACCATACCCCATGATAAAAGCACCAAACAAGATTAAAAGAAAGACTGTAAAATGACCATTAAAAATAAATTTATTATAGTAATTTTTTTCTTTACGTATCGCCTTTTGACGCTTTCTAAATAATATTGTTGCTTGATTATTCATTGGCATGTCCACCTTGAGTAACATGTATATAAATATCATCTAGTGTATGATGGTTGAGCCCAGTTTGTGCCCTTAATTCATCTAAATTTCCAAAAGCGACAACTTCACCTTTATCTAAAATAATAAAACGATCGCAATAGCGTTCGGCAGTTGCTAAGATATGTGTACTCATCAACACAGTGCGCCCTTCATTTTTCTTTTCTACCATTAAATCAAGCATGGACTGTATACCTAACGGATCTAAACCTAAAAATGGTTCGTCAATAATATACAATTCAGGATTTACGATAAACGCACATATAATCATCACTTTTTGTTTCATACCTTTTGAAAAATGGCTTGGAAAAACCTTTAATTCATCTTGTAATCTAAATATTTTTAATAACGGTTCTGCCCTTTTCATTGCTTCATCTTGTGATAGTCCATATGCCATTGCAGTCATTTCAATATGTTCTTGTAACGTTAATTCTTCATAAATAACTGGTGACTCTGGAATATATGATAATTTTCGACGATATGTTTCAATATCGTCAGTTATATTAGTGTTAGAAATTGATAATGATCCAGATGTAGGAGTTAAAAGTCCTAACATATGTTTGATAGTAGTACTTTTACCAGCACCATTTAGACCTATTAATCCAACGATTTCGCCTTCTCTTAATTCAAAATTGATATCTTTAATTACAGGTCGTTTACCGTAACCACCTGTTAGATGTTCTACTTTTACTGTCATAAGGCACCTCCACGAGACCTATTGTATCAAAAATTATGAATTACACCTAAAATTAGCTATGATGAATGACGAATTTTTGTTAGTAATGCTATAATATATTTTAAGATGAAGAGAAGAGGAGTGTAATCAACATGTCTGAAACGATTTTCAGTAAAATTATTACTGGTGAAATTCCTAGCTTTAAAATTTATGAAAATGATTATGTCTATGCCTTTTTAGATATTTCTCAAGTAACGAAAGGTCATACACTTTTAATTCCTAAAAAAGCTTCAGCAAATATCTTTGAAACAGATGAAGAAACAATGAAACATATTGGTGTTGCCCTTCCTAAAGTAGCGAATGCAATTAAAAAAGCATTTAATCCTGATGGCTTAAACATTATACAAAATAATGGTGAATTCGCTGATCAATCAGTTTTCCATTTACATTTCCATTTGATTCCAAGATATGAAAATGACATTGATGGCTTTGGTTATAAGTGGGAAACACATGAAGATGTAATAAATGATGAAACTAAAAAAGAAATTGCTGCTCAAATTCAAGCTCAATTTGAATAATCATGCTTAATTTGTATTAAAATGGGTATAAGATGAATAATACAATTATCCGAGATATAAAAGTGAGGAGATTTATAATGAAAGTAACACGCGTATTGTTTGGTATTGGCGTAGGTGTTGCCGCTGGTTTCGCAGTATCATTGCGTAATCGTGATGACCAAAGCGTTAAGAATAACACTATTGATGGCGGACAGCCAACTGGCGCTCAATCAGAGTTACAACGTGAACTAGAAACAATGAAACAATCATTTAATGACATATTAAATTATAGTTCACAAATTAAAAATGAAGGTACAGAGTTCGGTAGTTCAATCGGTGATGAAATTAAAACATTAATCGGTAACTTCAAGTCTGATATTAACCCTAATATTGAAAAGCTAAAATCTCACATTGAGAATTTACAAAACCGTGGCGAAGAAATTAGTAATACATTTTCTAAAGAAAAATAAATAATTTATTGTATGGTATTCCCTATTCAAAAATGTAATCATCGATTGCAATTGTTGAATAGGGTTTTCTAATATATTGACACACCTATTAAAAAAATATTATTTGATTGATTTATCCTAAATTCCTATTGACTTCATCCATAATTCAATAGATAATACCATACATATATTGACTAAGAAATGAGGCATGTTGCATGTTTTTATGTACAAGACAAATTGATATTCATGAAAGATTTGGTATCCCTAGAATTGCATTCATGAGTATTGTTGGTACCATTATAATGTTTTTGTTTAGTTATGAAGTCATGTACTTTTTTAGTAACACGCCATTATCTGATAAACATTTCCTAATTGTGCTTTTACTTGTATTTTTTATGTATCCATTACATAAAGGGGTTCATTTATTATTTTTCCTACCCTTTTACAAATCATTTCGAATTCATAAATTAACACGAAAAAAATGGATTCCATATTTTAATACTTATGTAAACACACCCATCCATAAAGTTTATTTTTGTATCAATTTGATATTACCTTTTATATTAATATCATCATTATTTATTTTTTTATGTATGTATTTTCCACAATATGGACATTATTGTATGTTTCTATTAGCACTTAATTTTGGTTTTTCTGTACTTGATTTACTTTATTTAAAAATTTTAGTGTTTTCAAATTATGGGAATTATATTGAAGAACACCAATCTGGCATACACATTTTGAAGAAAGAAAAATTTATCGCTTCTATATAGGTTTAAATATAAACTGTCTTTCAAGTTATTATCTTGATTGACAGTTTTTTTATGGGGATTGTTTTTAATCTTTAAATTACCTAGTACTATAGTCCTAAAGAGAGGGTTTTGAATTGGTACCTTCCCTTTTATATGTTATATTTACGTTGATTATATACATAAAGGAGCTAACAACATATGAAAGCATTTAACAAAATCATGATACCAGTGACTGCTAGTGCCCTTTTACTAGGTGCATGCGGATCAGATGCGACAGATTCAAAAGAAAACACGCTCATATCATCTAAAGCTGGAGATGTTAAAGTTGAGGATGTTATGAAGAAAATTGGTAAAGACCAAATTGCTAGTAAATCATTCAGTATCGCTCTAGATAAAATTCTCGCTGATAAATATAAAGATAAAGTAGATACTAAAGATATTGATAAAGATATTAAAAAAGAAGAAAAGCAATATGGTGGTAAGGAACAATTTGAAAGTGTCTTAAAGCAACAAGGTATGTCAATGGATGATTACAAAGATCAAAAACGTTTATCCGCATATCAGAAAGAATTATTAAATGATAAGATAAAAGTGTCTGATAAAGAAATCAAAGATAATACTAAAAAAGCCTCTCATATCTTAATCAAAGTTAAATCTAAAGACAGTGATAAAGAAGGATTATCAGATAAAAAAGCAAAACAAAAAGCTGAAGAAATTCAAAAAGAAGTTTCTAAAGATCCAAGTAAATTTGGAGAAATCGCTAAAAAAGAATCTATGGATAAATCTAGTGCTAAAAAAGATGGTTCCCTTGGTTATGTAACAAAAGGACAAATGATGGAAAGCTTCGACAAAGCGCTATTTAAACTAAAAGAAGGCGAAGTTTCTAAAGTTGTCAAAACTGATTATGGTTACCATATCATTAAAGCTGACAAAGAAACTGACTTTAACTCAGAAAAGTCAAATCTGAAATCTAAAATTTTAGAACAAAAAATTCAAAAAGACCCTAAATTATTAACTGATGCTTATAAAGAAATCCTGGACGAATATAAAGTAGATTATAAAGATAGAGATATTAAAAAAGCTGTTGATGATACAATTTTAGATCCAGACAAGATTAAACAACAAGAACAACAATCATCACAAGGTGGCGCTAGCATGCAACAAGGTGCTCCAGGAATGACAGGATCATAATTCGTAATTAGCATAATAGATAGTAACATTTTGCAATCTTAAATACACATGTTATAATATATGTAACAAAGATTTCAGTATGGAAACACCAATCCCCTCACTATTTGCGGTAGTGAGGGGATTTTTTAGTGTAGCTACATATGTCGCCTATTTACTTGTCGTTACGATGGCGTAGCCAATGCGCAAATAATGTAACGATACAACCACTAATAACAGTAGTTGCGATATGAACAAAGATTTCAGTCATGGAAGTAACACCCCCTCTCATCGTCTTAATGACGCCTGAGAGATAGGCGACGATATAATTATATCATCTCTACTCACTTTTGAAATATACTGATTATAGATTAAATTAAAAAAGGTGATGAATTCATATTCGAGTTCATCACCTTTTTTTCATATTAATCTAATTGTATTGGATTGTAGAATTGTCTATTTTCAAGACCAAAAATTCGCTCTGTAAATTGACCTTTATCCGTTTTCTTAAATGCTTTTTCAAACATGTTCATTTTAGCATCTATATTATCTATGAAAAATAGAATCTCGGCTTCTTTTAAATGTGGCATTTTAGGTGAACCAAACTCTAACTTACCGTGATGAGCTAAGATCATATGTCTTAATAACATGACCTCTTCACCATCAATGCCAAGTTCTTTTGCTGCTTCAGCCACTTCATCGCTTGCAATAGAAATATGCCCTAATAAATTACCTTCCACTGTATACGTCGTAGCCACAGGACCGCTTAACTCTTTTACTTTACCTAAATCATGTAAAATGATGGCACTATATAAGAGACTTCTATTTAATAGTGGGTATATATCACAAATAGATTTAGCAACTTTTAACATCGTTAAAACATGATAGCTTAAACCACTAGCAAAGTTATGATGATGTGAACTAGCTGCTGGAAATGTAAAGAAGCTTTCTTGATACTTTTTAATTAAGTGTCTTGTAATACGTTGTAAATTAGCATTTTCAATATCTAACATATAATGTGAAAGTGCTTCTTGTATTTCAGCTGGAGACATAGGTGCACCATCTACGAAATCTTGTGTATTCATGTTATCTTCAGGTGTCGCTAATCGAATTTGATTCACTTTCATTTGTTTACGGCCACGATAATTAATGACATCACCTTTTACATGTACGATTTCTTCTGGCTTCAATGTCTGCATATCTTCCTTCGTAGCAGTCCATAATTTAGCCTCGATATCTCCACTTTTATCTTGTAAATATAGCGTCATGTAGTCTTTACCTTGAGCTGTCACACCTTGTGTTGCTCTGTGGATTAAAAAGAAGTGATTAACTGAATCACCGGGATTTAATTTTTCTACATTTCTCATTATTTCCCGCCTTTCTCTAATTTATTTAAAGTAATCATTTCTTTAGTTGGAACAATATTATCATTAGTACATGTAAAGTATATTACTTGATGTTCCGTTGATAATGTTCTTAAATAATTTATCATTCTTTCTTTACGATCTTTATCAAAGTGTACAAACGCATCATCCACAATAATTGGGAATGGGTAATAAGGTTTTAATACTTTGATCAAACTCAATCTAAGTGCAACATATAATAACTCTTTCGTAGATTGACTTAACTCTACAGGTTGGTACATTTGACCATTTTCATGTTTAACTTGAATGGCTTCTTCTGAATAATAAATATTAGTATAAGCTCCATTAGTAAGATTTGTGAATATAAGAATGGCTTCATTAATCACCTGTGGTAAACGTTTATCTTTAATTTGTTTGATATGTTCATCTACTAAACTTTGTAAGTAACTTAAACTTGCCCAATCTTTAGCTATGCTATTCATTCTATTTTTTAGACTATGATACTCATGACGTAGTTGTGTTAATGTCGTATCTGTTTCCATATGATTAATTTGAGCATTGAGATCACTAACTTCAGATTGCATATCAAGATATTGTTCATTATATTGATCAACTTGCTGTGCTAGTAATTGATTTTCTTCATTTAACTGTGCTGTGGTTTTATCACTTAATTGTGAACTAGCATCATATGAGTAATTTTGATTTTCAAGATATTTTGTTAAATCATTGAAACGCGTCAATTGATTAGTATATGTTTGATACTTTTCATGATGTTGATAGTATTCTTCTTCTGTTGAGACGCCGATATGATTAAATAATTCGTTAATCGTTTGATTATTTTCCTCTAAGTGTGCTCGTAGCTGTGATAACTCATCATTTAATAATTTACTTTGTTCAGTATTTTTATGCCATTTTTCATTACTATCCTCAGCGTTTTTAAGCCATTGTTTCACATCATGGAAGAACGACATTTTGTTAAAATAAGTAAATTGTGATTGTGTAACTGCTTCTGCATGATTATAAAATGCCTCTAAATCACTTACTATTTGATGACGCTTTGAATTTAATTCATCAATATACTGGTCGTTTGATTTGATTTGTCCCATTGTACCTATACTTTCAACAATTAGGCTATCTGATATTTTAGGCGAAAGATGTAACTCTTGTTTCGCAACTTCTATATTATGATTGATATCATTTAAACGTTGTTCTGCCTTAGATAAAGCATTGTTCATATAATTGGATTTTTCATCTAGAACATCTTTATTTTTTAATGCATGTTGCCAATGATCACGTGTACGTTGCTGTTCGTCTAAATCAAAGTCTAAATCATATTGATTTTCTAAAACTTCTAATTGGTTTTCTAAATCGTCAATTTCTTGTGTGATTGTTTCACTATAATCTACTTCCTTAGATTTCACTAGGAATATACCGATAACAAACACAACAGTTAATACTGCAAATATAACTCCAAAAATCATGTTTTGAGTTAAAAATGCAAAAACGGTCAACGCTGCGCCAACTATTGCTAGTAAAATAAATACCATACGCAACATTTTTTGTCGTTTGCTTTTACGCTCTTGTTCAATTTCAAATGTTTCTTTTAATTTTTCATAGAGGTTTTCTTTCTCGTTTAATTCAACAATTTGTTGTTTGTGCTCTTTTTTCTTTTCGAACGTTTCTTCTGGAACAAGTAGATTTTCTAATTGATCTAATTCATTGCTATTTGCGTTTTGTTCAATTTTATTATCTTCAATACTACGTTCTAATTGTTGAATATAAGCCACTTGTTCTTGCTTGTTTTTAATTTGATCACTAATATGACTCTTCATTGCTTCTGAACTATCAACATCATGATAAGTTTCATTCCAACCGATATTCGATTGCATACTTTCTTTATCACGTTGTTTATCAGAAATTTCTTTTTCTATAGATCGTAATTCATATTCTTTTTGTTTAATCTCATTTTCTTGTTGATATAAACTATTAAAAGCATCGATATCAGACTGTTTAGCAGGTTCTATAGATTGATTATCTTCTTTGATGTGAGACAATTGCTGTTCTCTTAAACTGATGTCTCTAAGCAAGGATTGTCTTTGTGCATTTGCAGCTTCATAACGATCAATTCCTTTTTCAGGGAAGTGTAATGGTTCAACATTGAGTGCATGTTCTAATTGTTTCCATTCTTGTGTTTGATCATGTAAAGCTACTTCTTTTTGTTTTTCTTCATGCATTTTAGAAAGTTGGTTCAAGTTTTGTTTAATATTATCAAGGCGTCGTGACGATTTATCCTTTTCATCAACTAATCTATGATAAGTATCAAGTTTTGCTTCTTCATCTCGAATTTGCGCTTCTAATTGTTTTAACTGATCCACTTGTTGATTAATAATTGGATTTTTACCCGACTTTTTATACAATTCGTCCTTCTTCTGACTTATCGTATCTCTCATGCTTGTAAATTCAGTAGATCCTAAAGCGCCCGCTTCGAGTAAATAGTCTTGTAACTGTTTTTCGTCTAAATTACGATGAATATCTTGCAAGCCTAAGACATCAAAAGAAAATATACCTTGGTATGTTTTTTTAGATATATAATTCAATTTCTTTTGTAACCATTCTTCATCTCGCACGCTACCATCTTCTAGGTATACTTTAACATCACCTTGGGCACTACCTTTAATACGTTCAACTTCAACGACATTTCCATCGTCTAATTGAAGCGTCAATTTACCACCATATTGATTACCTAATCTTGGTTCTAAACGCGGCTCTTTAGACTTCTTAGTGGGAAATCCAAATAATATAGAATGGATGAAAGCTTGAATCGTTGATTTGCCAGCTTCATTTTCACCAAAAATTTCAGTAAATGATTGGTTAAACTCAATATTTCGTTGAACAAATTGTCCATAGCCATATATCTCAAGTGATTTAATTATCATTTTGTTCACCTCTCATGTCTGCCTTTAATAAGTCTTCAGCATGATTGACTAGCTCTGTTTTATCAAATGTTGTATAGTCATCTAAATATTTAGATGCTCGTGGATTTAAATATAAATCTGACATTGCTTTATCGAATACTGTTCTATCATTTAATAAATCATTCGAAAATTCATTTACTAAAGGCGACTCGTCGTTCGTTTTATATTTTAAATTTAAATCCTCAATAAATACAAAATCTTTTTCATTTTCTTCATAATCTGTAATCATTTCTTCGACTTGTAATATATCTTGAGGTGACATCGTTGATTCACTATTGATAATGACATTTAAACGGTAAAATGCTTTCCCTTCTTCTCGTACTTTATCTTTAAATGCTTGAATTGCTTCATACAAACCTTGTTTAGTCGTTTCTGAAGTTTCAATTGTCGCTTCTTCAAATTTAATGGATTGTGTCGGATAGAACTGTGTAGTTAGCTTTAAATTATCCCCTTGGATAAGTAAACAACCTTTTTCACCTTTTTCATTAAAATGTCGACCTTGTATATTACCAGCATAATTAATAACTGGTAAGTCACTTAATTGTTGTCTTTCATGAATGTGACCTAAAGCCCAATAATGGTACAATTTACTATTTAAATCTTCTAGTCTAAATTCAGTATATCTATCTTTAACTGATGACTTACTATAAGTACCATGTAGCACACCTATATGTATACCTTGTTGTCCCTGACTAGATGGAAAGCTATCAATTTTGTTCTCATAACTTGCATCATTTTGATAACTAAATCCATGTATAAAAATGGTCTCTCCATCTTTAGTTATTGCTTGATAAGTTTCTACTTGATTTGAAAATACAGATACATTTTTAGGCCAATTTGATGATATCTTTGTAGATAACGGATCATGATTACCATGACAAATGTATACGAAAATTTGTTCTTTTTCTAATCGTTCGAATTGCTCTTTTAAAAACACTTCAGCTCGTAACGTACGATTTTCTTTATCGAATAAATCACCAGCAATGATAATAAAGTCTACTTCTTTTTCTAATGCTAAATCAACAATATGTTGAAAACTTTCATATGCACTTTTTTGAACATCCTCAAATATATTAGGACTCAAATGACTTTTAGATTTAAAAGGACTGTCTAAATGTAAATCCGCACAATGTATAAATTTAACCATAAGCTCTATTCTCCTTATTAAAGACACTTAATGACTGTAGACAATTAAAATGTATTTAACATAATAAAAATACATTTACTATTCTAATTATCGAATAAAAATCCAGTCACAATATTCCTTTATATCTAATCATTTTACCATATGTGAAACATAACAGTCGATGTTGAACATAGTTATTCATCAATAACATAAAAAAGCTACAGCACTTAAATAAGTACTGTAGCTTTGATAAAATGACTAACTATTAGTCAGCATAAATTTCATCTAAAGGTTTAACGATGATTTGGTTAATTTCTTGGAATACTTGGCTCATTTTTTGTTCAGCTTGCATTAATGAAGAGATGTTTTCATCTTTTTCAATTGCTTGAGCTTGTTCTTGAGCTTTTTGTAAGTCTTCCTCAGGAATTTCTTCACCTTGCATTTGTTTTTGTTGGAAATTCATTTGAGTTTCACGGAATTCATCAAATAATTTTTTTGATTCTTCGTTATCTTTTACTTTAGCATAAGCATCTTTAATAGCTTTGTATTCATCACTATCTCTTAATGCTTGCTCTAATTGATTTGCATAATCATATAAATTTACTGCCATTGTTCATTGCACTCCTTTGAGTTAATTTGTGTTTCAACACTCTTAATAAATGTAACACATATCATTTAGTTAGACAAAGATTGCGACTATACCTTGGAAAATTCCTATAATACCACCAAGTATAAAACCTAAAGACATGATTAATTTTAATTCTTTATTAGCAATATCGATAATGATTTTTTCAATATAGTCTAAATCAAAGGTATTGATTTGATCTTCAACAAGTTGTCTTAAATTAATTTTATGCATAATCGTTGTTAAGTTACTTGATAATTGATGAATAATGATGTTGGTCAGTTTGTTAGATAATTCGTTTTCTAAATATTGGATAAACTGAGGAGCCAATTCATTAATAGGTTTTCTTATTTTATCTTGTAAATTAAATTGCGTAATCATTAATGATGTTGCAGTTGTAGCAATGTTTTCAAATTGGTCTTCTGATACTAATTCCCCTAGTTGCTTATTTTTGAATGTTTCAAATTCATTTTGAATGACTTGATCAATAATTGACTTGGCTTTGGGATGATTTGTTAAACGAATTAATTCTTGTTGTATTCGATCAGCAATACTCTCTCGTGTCATGAACATTTGTAATAAACCTACAATTTTCCCTTTTTCATTAAAGAATGTTTCTAACATATCATTGATGTCCTTCGTTCCTTTTGGAGAAGATAAATATACTCGCGCACGTTCACAAATCAAATCACCAACATCATTGAGTCTATGTTGAATGAGCTCAACCAATTCTTGTGGTAATACATCTTTAACTTCAGATTGTTGATGAGATCTATAATAGTTCATTAAAATCGATTCTACTTCTTCATGAAGTTGATGTTCTATAAAATAATCGATATTAAAATCGAATTTTTCTGCAATATGGTGAATCGTCATATCATCTGATTTCAGTTGTTGTATCTGTTTTAAAATAATATCGTTAATCGCACTTTTAGCTTTTCCATCATTTAATTTTTGTCTCATGAGCTCTTCTGTAAGCAAATGTTCTTCTATAACTTGACCAATCTTATTTGCGATTTCATCTCTTCTTTTCGGAATTAAACCAGGTGTGAATGGAATTCTTATTTTAAAAATATAATATGGATTGAACGGGTGAAATAACATTTTGATAGCTATGACGTTAGTTACCCCACCAATAATGGCACCGACCACCATCATAAACAAAATGATTAATAAAGCGTGCATGACATAGACTCCCTTCAAAATATAAAAATCATGATTTATTATAGCATTTAATTTCCTTAGGTTTCGTTAGTTTAAACTTATGAAACTTTTTCATATATCTTTTAACTTAAAATGTATCTTTAAATAACCCATAATAAAATAAAAGCCTAAGTCATCATTGTTTGACGACCTAGGCTAATATGTATAGTCAGTAACTAAAACATCTTCTATGTTAATAAAAATAAGTGATTAAATCATTTTACGATTCTACTATCACTTATTCGAGAAAAAATTAAATATGAACTAATTCTTCTTTAGCATTTCTATTGAAATAAGTTTCTGCTTCTCTCATTTTAGAAGTACCGAAAATAGGTTGTTTTTCAGGATTTAATACACGGTAAATATTGCTAACTTTATTACTTTGTAAAATATAACCGCTTCTAGTTTCAATTGTATTCCAATAAATATCACTAGTTGTTGAGTGATTTGGGTATGCACAATGATTTCTAGAAATAGTTTGGACGATTTCTAATGGATCACAACCAAACGTGCTATTTAAAACATCTGAATCTCTAAATAATGCACAAATTGAAACACATGTTGTCCAATTTGGTAATACACGTTCTTTTTCAATTTGAACTAACGTTTTCTTTGAAAGCCCAATAGTTTGAGCCATAGTATCTTGTGTATATCCTGCTTCTATACGAACCATTTTAAATTTTGTTTGAATTAAATCTGTAAAACTCTGTCTATCCATTCTATTATCTACCTTTCTTGAAGAGAATTTATATCCGGACACAAGAAATTGCAATTATACACATTTCTTGAAACACAAATTACATCTTAATATATTTTTAATGAAAATAAAAGAGTCAATTTCGTTTTAAGCTCATTTTTATTAAAGGCAAAATTATCAAAATACTTAAATTTTTAACATAATTTGTAAAAACTTAGTTATTTAACCATCATAAATTGAGCGTAATTATTACTTATATTTATTTTTTTAATTAAATCAGTTTATTTTCCATAGCATAAATTGCAGCTTGTGTACGATCACTCACTTGTAATTTACTGAATATATGGCTCACGTGTGTTTTAATTGTTTTTTCAGATACAAATAACGTATTAGCAATTTCTTTATTGGTCTTTCCTTTGACCATTTCTTTAAGTACTTCTGTTTCTCTTTTAGATAATTTATTTGTAAAATGTGGCTTAGAACTCATAGAATCTAAAACATGTTTGGCGTCTGGATGGATGATTCTCTTCCCATCAAGAACATTATGAATCGTTTCAATAAGTTTCTGTGGTTCTACGTCTTTCATTTCATAGCCATCAGCACCTTTTTCTAAAGCAGAAATGACATGTTCATCATCAACATAACTGGTTAATACCAGAATTTTAATGTTAGGGTAGTTATTTTTCAAATATTCCGTTATTTCAATACCATTCATATCTGGCATAACTAAATCTAATAGCACAATATCCGGTTGTTCATTATTTTCAAGGTAATCTAAAAACAATTTACCTTCAGCAAACCCCTGTACTACCTCTATATCTTCTACAGTAGATAATAAAAATTCTAAGCCTTGTCTGACAATATGATGATCATCGACTAATATGATTTTCTTCATCGCTATACTCCTTTAAATAATCAGTTCAATGGTATTTCTATTTCAATACGAGTACCTTTTGATGGCTTTGAATAAATACGTAATTGTCCTTTTAATATATCAGTGCGTTGTTGTAAGTGTTTTAAACCATTCGCTGTATTGGACATTTGCTTTTCATTGTCAAATCCTTTTCCCTCGTCTTGAACAATCACAAAAAGTTTTTCATTGGTTTGTTTTAAAGTTAAAGTTACTTCTTTCGTATGTGCGTGTTTTCTAACATTGTTCAGACATTCTTGAACCATGCGATAAACATTCTCTTCAATCATATTTGTTACATCAATCAAACCATCCACATGAACGGTCAAATTTAACTGTAGTAATTCACTATAATGATTTAATGCATGTAACATACCTTGCTCTAATCCAACAGGTTTTAATTGCCATATGAGTGCACGCATTTCATTAACCGCATTTTGACTTGTTTCCTCTATAGTTTTAAAAGCTTTTTTTGACATCTCTTCGTTTGAAATACCATAGGCAGCATGTGCAGTTAATTTTAATGAAAATAACATTTGGTTAACCGAATCATGCAAATCTCTGGCTAACCGATTTCTTTCATTAATTCGGGCATTTTCCTTTTCTTTATCGGTTAACATGATTCGCTTGATTGCCGAACCAATTTGAAAGGCCACTGATTCTAACAGTGCTAAATCTTCCTGGCTATAATGACTTTTGTTTGGCGTTGCAACATTTAATAATCCAAATTGTTCTTCACCAGATCTAAGTGGCACTGTTGCGTGATGTGTAATACCATCTGTTTCCTCATGATGCGCTCGATTTGCCAAATTAATTCTTGAACAATTAATGATATTAGAGGCTTTCGTCAGTTTTTCATTTTGATAAGCACGTACACACCAACAAGACCCATCAGTCATATAGTGGCATTGATTTTTAGAGAGTGCGCCTGGTAAGTTCACACTAGAGACTAATTCATGGTTTCCAGATTGATTGATAAAGAAAATCCAACCCGTCGTAAAGTCACTTCCTTCAATCAAATATTGAATTGCACCTTGCATCATACTGTATATTTCTGTTTCTTCATTCAAAAATTCTGCAATTTCTTTAAGGAGAGCGATACGTGTTGGTTTTTCCATAAATACCTCCAAAAATATTTCGAATATCTATTCTATTATACCGTTTCATGTAATATAAAAAAACCGCTCAATGTCATAATGAATCATGACGGCGATTCAAAGGATACTAATTACTTTAATTTTATATTGCAATAATACATTTTGTGATATGATTAAAAGTAACTATAGGAGGATTTTATGAAATTTACAATACCTGAAAATTATGATCAATATACATTGAGAGAGATTTTCCAAGATTTAAAGTTACCTAAAAAAGACTTACACTTATTAAATATGTCTAAGGATATTACTATTAATAAACAAACAAGTCGTTTATCTGATAAGGTCAATTCCGGCGATGAAGTATTTATACCTACACCGGAAGAAAAAAGTAATTACTTACCAAGTTATCGATATGCACAAGTTTATTATGAAAATGACGACTTTGCGATTGTGTTAAAACCTAAAGGCGTCAAAACACATCCAAATGACCTAAAAGAAAGTAATACGCTAATGAATCATCTTATTTATACTATTGATAGTGATTATGTAGAACCCATACATCGATTAGACCAAGAAACTGTAGGTTTATTAATTGTGGCAAAAAATCCGTTAATGAAAAAGATATTAGATAGAATGCTAGAAGAAAATGACATCACTCGTATTTATAAAGCACATGTTAAAGCTTTATTACCAATTAAACCACAAACAATTGATATGCCAATTGGTAAAGATAAGTTTCATCCAAATAAGAAACGTATATCTAATACAGGTCAGCGTGCGATCACACATATTTTATCTTCAAATATGATTAAAGAAAATGTATGCGAGTTAGAAATTAAATTAGATACTGGACGCACACACCAAATTCGTGTACATCTAGCAGAAATTGGACACCCTGTAATTGGAGATCCATTATACGGAGATTCAACATTAAGACAATTAGAATTACATAGTTATAAAATCGAATTAGAACATCCATTAACTAAAGAATGGATATCAGTTAGTTTAGATGATGATATTTCATAAAAAAAAGCTAGGAAGATTAATGTAATTTAATCTTCCTAGCTTTTAATAATTATATTGTTTCTAGTGAGGGTCTACCATATCTTCTGGTTTAATCCATTCTTCAAATTGTTCTTCAGTTACATAACCAGATTGAATGGCTGATTCTTTAAGTGTTAAGCCTTCTTTATGTGCATTTTTAGCTATTTGTGCAGCTTTCTCATATCCAATATGTGGATTTAAAGCAGTAACAAGCATTAATGATTGATTTAAGTAATTATCAATATTTTCCTCAATAGGTTCAATACCTACAGCACAGTTATTATTAAATGTTTCCATACCATCTGCTAATAAGTATATAGATTGTAATGTATTGTGTAAAATAACTGGTTTAAATACATTTAATTCAAAGTTACCTTGTGAACTTGCGATACCTACTGCAGTGTCATTACCCATCACTTGCACTGCTACCATTGTTAACATTTCACATTGTGTTGGATTAACTTTACCTGGCATAATTGAAGAACCCGGTTCATTTTCAGGAATTGAGATTTCAGCTAAACCTGCTCTTGGACCTGAAGCTAACCATCTTACATCATTAGCAATTTTCATTAAATCTCCAGCTAGTGCTTTTAATGTACCATGCAATTGAACAACTTCATCATGTGCAGTTAATGCATGGAATTTATTTTCTGATGATACAAATGCATAACCTGTATTTTCTGAGATAAATTTAGCAACTTTGTCACCAAACTCTGGGTGTGCATTGATTCCTGTACCTACGGCAGTACCACCAATTGCTAAGTTTAGAATGTGTTGTTTAGACTCATTTAATAATGTTTCACATCTATCTAACATATAACGCCAACCACTAATTTCTTGCCCTAATTTAATTGGTGTAGCATCTTGTAAATGTGTACGACCAATTTTAATAATAGATTCAAATTCATCTTCTTTTTGTTTAAAAGTTTGACGTAAATGTTTTAACGCTGGTACTAATTTAGTTTCAACTTCATGATATAGTGCAACGTGCATCGCTGTTGGAAATGTGTCATTAGAACTTTGAGATTTATTCACATCATCATTGGGATGGATTGACTCATCACTTTTTTGTTCTTTTAAATATTCATTTGCTACATAACTAACTACTTCGTTCACGTTCATATTACTTTGTGTACCACTTCCTGTTTGCCATACAACTAGTGGGAAATGTTCATCTAATTCACCATTTAAAATTTTATCACAAGCATATACGATAGCATCTTTTTTAGCATCACTTAATTTTCCTAATTCGTTGTTAGCTAATGCAGCACCTCTTTTAAGTTGTGCAAATCCATATACGACTTCAATAGGCATTTTCTCTTTACCTACTGGGAAGTTTCTTTTACTTCTTTCTGTTTGAGCACCCCAATATTTATCTGCAGGTACTTCAATTTCTCCAAATGTATCATGTTCAATACGTACTGACATTTTATTCTCCCCTTATTATCATTGTTTAATCCTAGTATATCACTATTCAATTTGTCATATCAATTTAGAAGTAAAACGTTTACATATATTTTTTGTATAAAAAAACTCTAGTTACTAATATAAATTTAGTAAAAAACTAGAGCTTAATTATATATTATTGAAATTTTTGTTTTGTTGCTTGAACAGTCGCGATTGCTGTTAAAATATATAAAATCGCACTTATTACAATCGTAAATGGACTTATTTTAATTAATATACTTAAAATACCTGTTAAGCTATTATAAAACCCATCTAATGTATACATTAAAATACCTGTTATAGCTAAACAGCATATTACACTGATGATAATGCCAGATTGATTACTTTTTATAAATGTTTGAGCACTGACATCATCAATTAAACCATTCGAAAGATTTAACTGTAATTGTACTATTTTAAATAAAACTGGCAAGTATAGTGCGCCTAGTGCTAATGGAAATGCCTTGATTGAAATTAAACTTACAATAACAGTTGCGATCATTAAATATTTCCAATACTTCCCTAGCATATGTAATCTCCTTTTAAACATGATTCTTCAATATCTTATCATAATGCAAGAATTGATGGATGACATCCATTAAAATATTATTTCGTCTTTTCTATAAAAAATACTCTTGCAATAGAATTTTCACTATTACAAGAGTTAATATTTAATCTTGATCTAAATCAGAACGAACATCTGAATCATGAGATTGATTTAATTTTTCTTCATCATTTTCTTCAGAAATTTGTTCCATTTCTTTTCCTAAGTCTTTTAAATCATCTAAATCGGTTACCATTGCATTTTCTTCTTCGTGGTAATTCGTTTTAGAATCTTTATTTTGAGTCATATAGATAACCTCTTTCTGACTTATTCTTTATGCAAAGCGAGCTGTGAAGTATTCTTTCACGTCTTCAGGTAATCCAGCTGCTGCTTCTTTATCTAAAATAACGTTAACCATACGGTGCGCTTTTAAGTCTGCAGGTTCAAAATTAGATTTTCCATTTTCGTTATATAATTTTTCGACTACTTCACGTTTATTACTACCAGTAACAACTAAGAAGATTTCGCGTGCTTCTAATAACCCTTGTCTTACACTTACATCTAAATTACCATTTTCATCAATTGAAACAACTTGTAAGACTAATTTACCTTTATTTTCCTTTGTTTTAATTTTATCTGAAATAAAGTCATTAGCATCTTGGTTGTATGATAATGAATAAATTTGGCTTTGTGGTACACCTAACGCTTCATAATATGATTGATTTTCATCATAATCTAAAATATTAATTTGACTGAAATCAACTGCATGTAAATCAACATTCTTTTTTAATTCATCTAATACAGGTGCATGATCTTTTGTTAAATGAACACCTGCGATTGTCATTGGGTTGTTATTAAATTGTTTTCTCAAAATGTCTGCTGTATATTCAGCTACTCTTTGTTTATCTTCAAATACTTTAAAGTTCATTGCCATTTTAAAATACACTCCTCTTAGTTTGCTTACATAGAATAGTATGGTTAATATTAATTCATTTATACCCTAATTATTTATCGTTCAAACTAACCTATGATTATAGAATACTATTTTCTCACCAATTAATATAACATGTAGTCAACTTTTCGTTCATCTACTTTGAATTTCAAACATCTTTATTATGATAAGCCAGGAAATGATTGTTGTCTTAAAGCTTCGTAAATCAATAACGCTGCTGTATTTGAAAGATTTAATGAACGAATTTTATCACTCATTGGAATTCTTAATGCAGTATCTTGATACTTATCTTTGACCCAATCTGGTAATCCAGTTGTTTCTCTACCAAAAATAAAATAATGATTATTGTTCGTATCAGAAAAATCAAAGTCACTATATGTTTGCTTACCAAATTTTGTTAACAAATAGTATTCACCATTAGTTGATTCAAAAAATGATTCTATATCTTCATGATATGTAATATTAACATGTTCCCAGTAATCTAATCCTGCTCTTTTTAACATCTTATCATCTGTACTAAATCCAAGTGGTTTAATCAAATGTAAGTGCGTATTGGTACCAGCACAAGTTCTAGCTATATTACCAGTATTTGCAGGGATTTCGGGTTGAAATAATACAATATGGTTTGTCATTTATTTTTCTCTCCTCATTTCCAAGCCTTTTAACATTTCAACTTGGACTTCTTCAATTTCATTTTCATAATGTGTATGAATAAATTCGCGTGCATTTTCACCTTCAATTTGACCGATTGCCCAATATGCAGTCCCTCTAATCATAGGTCTAGGATCATTTAACGCAACTTCTTTTAAATCAGGTATAGCACCTGTTTCATTAAAATGAACTAAAGCTAATATAGCATTACGTTGTATAGGTTTTTTACCTCTCCACGCACCTGCTAAATGACCATATGTATTTTTAAATTCTTTATTACTCATTTGTAATAATGGGACTAATCTAGGTTTCAAAATTTCAGGTTCTAAAATAATGTCGTCATGTTCTGTATTAATGCCTTTATTTTTAGGACAAACTTGTTGGCATGTGTCACACCCATATAGTCGATTGCCGATTTTATATCTGTATTCATCAGCCAAATAACCTTTAGTTTGCGTTAAAAAGCTAATACATTTTTGACTATTTAATTGGCCATTGCCAACTAAAGCACCCGTAGGACATCTATCAACGCAAATGGTACAATCTCCACAACTATCTAAAATAGGATCATCTGGTTCAAAAGGTATACTAACAAGCATTTCACCTAGATAGGTCCATGTGCCTAAATCAGGATTAATAATAAATCCATTTCGTCCTGCAAATCCGAGTCCTGCACGTTCAGCTACCGCTCTATCTGATAATACCCCAGTGTCAACCATCGACTTAATTTCAACATCAGGTACTTTTGATTGGATATATGTTCCCAATAGATCCAATCGTTTTCTCATTATTGTATGATAATCTTGTCCCCATGAAGCACGTGCAAACATGCCGCGTCTATCACCACGTACACTTTTAGGTGCTCCTTTAAGTTTATTGGGATATCCAACTGCTATCGCAATAATAGATCTCGCTGTCGGTAAGCTTAATTTAGGTTCCGTTCTTAATGCTATATCAGATTCTTCAAACCCAGAAGCATATCCTTTTGAGTGATAATCTTCTAGCTTTTGTTTCAATTCATCAAATGGATCGGCAGTCGTAAAACCAATACTGTCAATACCAATTGTATGTGCGTATTCAATGATATCTTTTTTTAACTGCTTTACATCCAAAATTCTGCCCCCACATTATAAAAATATACTCTTGTTATTTTAACATATGAATAAATAGTGATGTATGATTATTGATTAAAAGTATGTAAGACATTGACTTTGTTACATCATTTAATATTTATTCAATTAACGTTAATCATTAAAAACATGTAACAATTGACTGTTAGCTTATCAAAAAATGAAAGTCTGAGAAATTGACATCTCTCAGACTTTCATAATTTAATTTTTTAACTATTTTATATTTATAATACTCTAGATAAGAAATTTTTAGTTCTTTCATGTTGTGGCTTTTCAAATATTTCCTGTGGTGTACCAGATTCAACAACAACGCCATCCGCCATAAATATTACTTTATCACTGACATCTTTTGCGAATCCCATTTCATGTGTAACGACAACCATTGTCATTCCTTCTTTTGCTAAATCCTTCATAACCTTCAAAACATCCCCAACTACTTCAGGGTCAAGTGCAGATGTCGGTTCATCAAATAAAATAACATCTGGGTGCATAGCTAATGCTCTTGCTATCGCAACTCTCTGCTTTTGTCCACCAGAAAGTTGATTAGGATAAACATCTGCTTTATCTTTTAATCCTACCTTATCTAGTAATTCAATCGCTTGTTCATTTAGAGTTGAATCATCATTCTTTTTTAACAATTTAGGGGCTAACATAATATTTTCCTTAACCTTTTTATGAGGAAATAAATTAAAGTTTTGAAACACCATGCCCATTTTTTGTCGTAACTGCTCTAATTGAACACCCTTTTTTGTTAAATCGTTTCCTTCAAATATGACATGACCTTTAGTGGGTGTTTCTAATAAATTCATACATCTTAATAAAGTACTTTTCCCACTACCTGATGGGCCAATGATAGCTACGACTTCACCTTTATTAATATCTAAATTAATATCTTTCAATACTTCATTGTTACCAAATTTTTTATTTAAATTTTGAATTTTAATCACTGGCTTTCATTCTCCCTTCTATAAAGTTCATGATGCGTGATAATGCAAAGGTTAGAATAAAGTACATTCCTGCTGCGACCAATAATGGTGTAAAAGGATCAAATGAAATACCTTGAACCACTTGTGCATTAAACATAATTTCTCCAACACCTATTGTTGATACAATTGATGATTCTTTAATTAAAGTAACAAATTCATTACCTAGTGCAGGTAAAATATTCTTAATAGCTTGTGGCATAATAACTGATTTCATCGTTTGGTTGTAACTCAAACCTAAACTGCGTGCAGCTTCTGTTTGTCCTTTATCGATGGAATTAATACCCGCACGAAATATCTCTGCAATATATGCTGATGAGTTTATAACTAACGCAATTGTTCCACAAATTAAAGCAGAAATATCTAGTCCAAGTGCTGCAGTAGTACCAAAAAATACTATGAAAACTTGTACTAATAATGGTGTACCTCTTAAGAATTCTATATATATTGAAGCAATCCAAGATAATGGTTTAAATTTACTTAATTTCATTAGTGCGATAAACGCTCCTAAAATAGCACCTAATACTACACCAATAAATGAAATTAAAATTGTATTTTCTAATCCTTTAATAAAGAAACTTTTATATTTTGTGTAAAAATTACCATCATCCTGCATGTCGTTTGCTGCTTTAGACATATACTTATCAATTAAATTCTTATCATTTACTTCATTGATTGTCTGATTTAATTTTTTTAATAGAATTGGTGAATTTTTAGGTACTGCAATACAAGTTGGTTTCTTTTCTTCATTAAATTTCACATCTGAAAATGCAAGTTCAGGATTTTGTTTTATGTATGCTTCTGCTACAGGTTTTTCAAGAATTGCTCCTACAGTTTTACCACTTTTCACAGATAAAATAGTTTCTGGTAATTTATTTAATGAAGTAACATCTGCATTTTCAATTTCAGTCTTAGCTATTTTTTCTTGATCTGTCCCTTTTTGAACTGCAATTTTTTTATCTTTAAAATCGCTAATAGATTTTAAATGATTTTTTTCATTTTTCTTAACTAACATAATATTATTAGTCATCATATATGGTTTAGTAAAGCTTACTTCTTTTTCACGTTCAGGTGTCGTTGTCATTCCAGAAATAATAATATCAATTTTGCCAGTTTTAAGCGCACCTAGTAAACTATCAAATTGCATATTAATAATTTTCAGTTTGAGATGATTATCTTTAGCAATCTTCTTAGCTAACTCTATATCGACACCAGCATATTCAGTTTTCCCATTTGCATTCTTTTCAAATTCCATCGGTGCATAATCAGCTGATAAGCCAACACGAAGTTCTCCACTCTCTTTTATTTTCTGCCAATTTGTATCATTTTCTTCAGCATTAATATTGGGTTGTTTCATTGTTAATGTTGAACCTACTATAATTAAAAATACCAAAAATACTTTAATAAAATATTTCATTAAAGCAACCCTCCTTTATAATATTCATTATTATACAAATACTTACATTAATATGCAATATTTATTTTTAAATACCATAAAAAAAGTGCAGCCTTAACGGCTACACAGAGTTTTGTTTAATCTTTAGGAATTTCAAATTTATATATTTCGTCACTATATGATTGTATAAATTTTTTACATAATTCATGTACTATAAATCCACTGATAAATGGAATAATAAAGTACCCTACAACTAGCATGATAATATTTGTCATTTGATCTCCAGGCATACGGTTTAAAGCATTTATAGGTCCAACAAGGCCAGTATATCCAAATCCAGCAGATAAAGGTGTACCTTTGATACCTATGAAATAAGCAATAATACCAGTAACAACTCCATTAATGATTAGAGGAATAGCTATGATTAAATGTTTTAAATAAACAGGTATCATCATTTTAGCTGCACCAATAAGCAATACCAAATTGACCCCAATAGAATTAACTCTTAAAGATCCAAATAAAAATGTAACACAAGCAGCAACAATACCCATATTCGCCGCACCACTACCTAATCCAGTTAAACCTATCGCAGTAGCAATGGCTACTAATGAAATTGGTGTAACCATAAGTAAAGAGAAAGTCACACTAATTAAAATTGACATCGTTAATGGATTAAGATCAGTAAATGAATTAATCAATTTACCAATTGTATGAGTAACGACTTGAACATATGGTAATGTCATCATACCAATAGTTCCACTAACAACTGGAATTAAAACTGGTAAAATAATCATTTCAAATGAGCCCAATTTTCCTTGGAATAATAAATATAAAAAACAGGCAATCATCACTACTAAAATAATATTGATTATATCCCCAATACCTTTAATCATAATGCCTTGATTATTAAATATTATTGCGCCTGAACCTAACATAGCAGAAGTACCAACAATAGCAGCACCTGACCCATTGAATTTAAATTGATGAGCTGCTAAAACTCCTACTATAAATGCCATAAAAGACTGTATAACCGTAACAAGACGAAAGATAGTCTCTAAGATCTCATTACCATCTTTAAAAAATTTAAGTAACTCTCCTAATAAAGCGTTAGGTAATAAGGCAATTACAACTCCTGCACCAACTGCATTTAGAATATTACTAAAGAAAATTTTACCACCCATTTTAGTACTATTTTTACTCATAATGAACCTCCAAAGCATAATAAAATTATCATATATCATATTACAAAATGATACAAACTAAAATATGATAAAGATAATCTACTTGAACTCTATACAGAAATTTATTGATATAAAAAAAGTGGTAAATGTGTTTACACAAATACCACTTTTCCTCATACTTTATCTATTTTATACCGGCGGTCGGGATCGAACCGACACTCCAAAAAGGAACGGGATTTTGAGTCCCGCGCGTCTGCCAATTCCGCCACGCCGGCTCAATATAAAGAAAAAACTTCCACTTGGAAGTAATATTGGAGCGGAAGATAGGACTTACACCTATACCTCATTCCGGGAAGGAATGTGTTCTAAGAATTGAACTACTCCCGCTTAATATAAAATTGGAGCGGAAGATAGGACTTACACCTATACCTCGTTCCGGGAAGGAACGTGTTCTTAGAGTTGAACTACTCCCGCTTGATATAAATTATGGAGCGGAAGATAGGATTTGCACCTATACCTCGTTCCGGGAAGGAACGTGTTCTAAGAGTTGAACTACTCCCGCTTGATGTAAATTATGGAGCGGAAGATAGGACTTACACCTATACCTCGTTCCGGGAAGGAACGTGTTCTTAGAGTTGAACTACTCCCGCTTAATATAACCTGGAGGCGGCAACCGGATTTGAACCGGTGATAAAGGTTTTGCAGACCTCTGCCTTACCACTTGGCTATGCCGCCAATAACTGGGCTAGCTGGATTCGAACCAGCGCGTGACGGAGTCAAAGTCCGTTGCCTTACCGCTTGGCTATAGCCCATTAATAATAAGGGCGGTTGAAGGGAATCGAACCCTCGAGTGTCGGAACCACAATCCGATGCGTTAACCACTTCGCCACAACCGCCATGGCAGGGGCAGTAGGAATCGAACCCACATCAAAGGTTTTGGAGACCTCTATTCTACCGTTGAACTATGCCCCTATTTAGATGGTGGAGGGGGGCAGATTCGAACTGCCGAACCCGAAGGAGCGGATTTACAGTCCGCCGCGTTTAGCCACTTCGCTACCCCTCCAAGAGATGGTGCCGGCCAGAGGACTTGAACCCCCAACCTACTGATTACAAGTCAGTTGCTCTACCAATTGAGCTAGGCCGGCTTGTGAAATGGTTCAGGACAGAGTCGAACTGCCGACACATGGAGCTTCAATCCATTGCTCTACCAACTGAGCTACTGAACCATAATATTAATAATGGCGGTCTCGACGGGAATCGAACCCGCGATCTCCTGCGTGACAGGCAGGCGTGTTAACCGCTACACTACGAGACCTATTAAAACTATGTATTGCGGGAGGCGGATTTGAACCACCGACCTTCGGGTTATGAGCCCGACGAGCTACCGAACTGCTCCATCCCGCGATAATAATAAATAATAAAAACGGAGGAAGAGGGATTCGAACCCCCGCGGCCCGTTAAGGCCCTGTCGGTTTTCAAGACCGATCCCTTCAGCCGGACTTGGGTATTCCTCCATGATTATAGGTAAATTGCTATTAAATTAAAATGGCGGTCTCGACGGGAATCGAACCCGCGATCTCCTGCGTGACAGGCAGGCGTGTTAACCGCTACACTACGAGACCAAATATAAAACGGAGGAAGAGGGATTCGAACCCCCGCGGCCCGTTAAGGCCCTGTCGGTTTTCAAGACCGATCCCTTCAGCCGGACTTGGGTATTCCTCCAAAATTATATGGACCTTGCAGGACTCGAACCTGCGACCGAACGGTTATGAGCCGTTAGCTCTAACCAACTGAGCTAAAGGTCCCAAATATAATCTTACAACTAATAGTAGTGGCGGTGGAGGGGATCGAACCCCCGACCTCACGGGTATGAACCGTACGCTCTAGCCAGCTGAGCTACACCGCCGTTATCTAGTTTGTAAATTTAATATGGTGGAGACTAGCGGGATCGAACCGCTGACCTCCTGCGTGCAAAGCAGGCGCTCTCCCAGCTGAGCTAAGCCCCCATATATATAATAATTGTTGCTATCGGGAAGACAGGATTCGAACCTACGACCCCTTGGTCCCAAACCAAGTGCTCTACCAAGCTGAGCTACTTCCCGTAGAATAAGCGCGCCCGATAGGAGTCGAACCCATAACCTCTTGATCCGTAGTCAAACGCTCTATCCAATTGAGCTACGGGCGCATATTAATAATAAGATGGTGCCGAGGACCGGAATCGAACCGGTACGGTGATCTCTCACCGCAGGATTTTAAGTCCTGTGCGTCTGCCAGTTCCGCCACCCCGGCACTAATAATGGAGCAGAAGACGGGATTCGAACCCGCGACCCCAACCTTGGCAAGGTTGTATTCTACCGCTGAACTACTTCTGCATATGCGGGTGAAGGGAGTCGAACCCCCACGCCGTAAGGCGCTAGATCCTAAGTCTAGTGCGTCTGCCAATTCCGCCACACCCGCTATTAAAATGGTGAGCCATAGAGGATTCGAACCTCTGACCCTCTGATTAAAAGTCAGATGCTCTACCAACTGAGCTAATGGCTCTAAAGATGGTGCCGGCCAGAGGACTTGAACCCCCAACCTACTGATTACAAGTCAGTTGCTCTACCAATTGAGCTAGGCCGGCTATAAATGGTGGAGAATGACGGGTTCGAACCGCCGACCCTCTGCTTGTAAGGCAGATGCTCTCCCAGCTGAGCTAATTCTCCAGTATATTTGCCTGGCAACGTCCTACTCTAGCGGAACGTTAGTCCGACTACCATCGGCGCTAAGGAGCTTAACTTCTGTGTTCGGCATGGGAACAGGTGTGACCTCCTTGCCATTGTCACCAGACAAATGGAATGTATTATACATTCAAAACTAGATAGTAAGTAAAATGATTTTGCTTCGCAAAACATAAATTTTGATTAAGTCTTCGATCGATTAGTATTCGTCAGCTCCACGTGTCACCACGCTTCCACCTCGAACCTATTAACCTCATCATCTTTGAGGGATCTTATAACCGAAGTTGGGAAATCTCATCTTGAGGGGGGCTTCATGCTTAGATGCTTTCAGCACTTATCCCGTCCATACATAGCTACCCAGCTATGCCGTTGGCACGACAACTGGTACACCAGAGGTATGTCCATCCCGGTCCTCTCGTACTAAGGACAGCTCCTCTCAAATTTCCTACGCCCACGACGGATAGGGACCGAACTGTCTCACGACGTTCTGAACCCAGCTCGCGTACCGCTTTAATGGGCGAACAGCCCAACCCTTGGGACCGACTACAGCCCCAGGATGCGATGAGCCGACATCGAGGTGCCAAACCTCCCCGTCGATGTGAACTCTTGGGGGAGATAAGCCTGTTATCCCCGGGGTAGCTTTTATCCGTTGAGCGATGGCCCTTCCATGCGGAACCACCGGATCACTAAGTCCGTCTTTCGACCCTGCTCGACTTGTAAGTCTCGCAGTCAAGCTCCCTTATGCCTTTACACTCTATGAATGATTTCCAACCATTCTGAGGGAACCTTTGAGCGCCTCCGTTACCTTTTAGGAGGCGACCGCCCCAGTCAAACTGCCCACCTGACACTGTCTCCCACCACGATAAGTGGTGCGGGTTAGAAAGCCAACACAGCTAGGGTAGTATCCCACCAATGCCTCCACGTAAGCTAGCGCTCACGTTTCAAAGGCTCCTACCTATCCTGTACAAGCTGTGCCGAATTTCAATATCAGGCTACAGTAAAGCTCCACGGGGTCTTTCCGTCCTGTCGCGGGTAACCTGCATCTTCACAGGTACTATGATTTCACCGAGTCTCTCGTTGAGACAGTGCCCAAATCGTTACGCCTTTCGTGCGGGTCGGAACTTACCCGACAAGGAATTTCGCTACCTTAGGACCGTTATAGTTACGGCCGCCGTTTACTGGGGCTTCGATTCGTAGCTTCGCAGAAGCTAACTACTCCTCTTAACCTTCCAGCACCGGGCAGGCGTCAGCCCCTATACATCACCTTACGGTTTAGCAGAGACCTGTGTTTTTGATAAACAGTCGCTTGGGCCTATTCACTGCGGCTCTTCTGGGCGTTAACCCTAAAGAGCACCCCTTCTCCCGAAGTTACGGGGTCATTTTGCCGAGTTCCTTAACGAGAGTTCGCTCGCTCACCTTAGAATTCTCATCTTGACTACCTGTGTCGGTTTGCGGTACGGGCACCTGTTATCTATCTAGAGGCTTTTCTTGGCAGTGTGAAATCAACGACTCGAGGAAACAATTTCCTCTCCCCATCACAGCTTGACCTTATGAGTGCCGGATTTGCCTAACACTCAGTCTTACTGCTTGGACGTGCAATCCAATAGCACGCTTCGCCTATCCTACTGCGTCCCCCCATCGATTAAAACGATACTAGGTGGTACAGGAATATCAACCTGTTATCCATCGCCTACGCCTGTCGGCCTCAGCTTAGGACCCGACTAACCCAGAGCGGACGAGCCTTCCTCTGGAAACCTTAGTCAATCGGTGGACGGGATTCTCACCCGTCTTTCGCTACTCACACCGGCATTCTCACTTCTAAGCGCTCCACATGTCCTTGCGATCATGCTTCGACGCCCTTAGAACGCTCTCCTACCATTGTCCTACGGACAATCCACAGCTTCGGTAATATGTTTAGCCCCGGTACATTTTCGGCGCAGTGTCACTCGACTAGTGAGCTATTACGCACTCTTTAAATGATGGCTGCTTCTAAGCCAACATCCTAGTTGTCTGGGCAACGCCACATCCTTTTCCACTTAACATATATTTTGGGACCTTAGCTGGTGGTCTGGGCTGTTTCCCTTTCGAACACGGACCTTATCACCCATGTTCTGACTCCCAAGTTAAATTAATTGGCATTCGGAGTTTGTCTGAATTCGGTAACCCGAGAAGGGCCCCTCGTCCAAACAGTGCTCTACCTCCAATAATCATCACTTGAGGCTAGCCCTAAAGCTATTTCGGAGAGAACCAGCTATCTCCAAGTTCGATTGGAATTTCTCCGCTACCCTCAGTTCATCCGCTCACTTTTCAACGTAAGTCGGTTCGGTCCTCCATTCAGTGTTACCTGAACTTCAACCTGACCAAGGGTAGATCACCTGGTTTCGGGTCTACGACCAAATACTAAACGCCCTATTCAGACTCGCTTTCGCTACGGCTCCACATTAGCTGCTTAACCTTGCATCAAATCGTAACTCGCCGGTTCATTCTACAAAAGGCACGCCATCACCCATTAACGGGCTCTGACTACTTGTAAGCACACGGTTTCAAGTTCTCTTTCACTCCCCTTCCGGGGTACTTTTCACCTTTCCCTCACGGTACTGGTTCACTATCGGTCACTAGAGAGTATTTAGCCTTAGGAGATGGTCCTCCCAGATTCCGACGGAATTTCACGTGCTCCGTCGTACTCAGGATCCACTCAAGAGAGTATATATTTTCGACTACAGGATTATTACCTTCTTTGATTCAACTTTCCAGATGATTCGTCTAATATATACTTTTGTAACTCCGTATAGAGTGTCCTACAACCCCAACAAGCAAGCTTGTTGGTTTGGGCTCTTCCCGTTTCGCTCGCCGCTACTCAGGGAATCGATTTTTCTTTCTCTTCCTCCGGGTACTAAGATGTTTCAGTTCTCCGGGTCTGCCTTCTGATATGCTATGTATTCACATATCGATAACATGACATAACTCATGCTGGGTTTCCCCATTCGGAAATCTCTGGATCAACGCTTACTTACAGCTCCCCAAAGCATATCGTCGTTAGTAACGTCCTTCATCGGCTTCTAGTGCCAAGGCATCCACCGTGCGCCCTTAATAACTTAATCTATGTTTCCATCCTACAGGAAACGCGTTATTAATCTTGTGAGTGTTCTTTCGAACACTAGCGATTATTTCTTATGAATTCAAGCTTTAAAACTCTAATTCACTCGGTTTTGCTTGGTAAAATCTATTTTACTTACTTATCTAGTTTTCAATGTACAATTATAATGGTGGAGACTAGCGGGATCGAACCGCTGACCTCCTGCGTGCAAAGCAGGCGCTCTCCCAGCTGAGCTAAGCCCCCAAATAAATATTAATTAATGGTGGGCCTAAGTGGACTCGAACCACCGACCTCACGCTTATCAGGCGTGCGCTCTAACCAGCTGAGCTATAGGCCCATTAATTATTTGTAAAACAAACAATCAAAACTGAATACAATATGTCAATGTTATTCCTTCATCTTCTTCGAAGATGTTCCGAATATATCCTTAGAAAGGAGGTGATCCAGCCGCACCTTCCGATACGGCTACCTTGTTACGACTTCACCCCAATCATTTGTCCCACCTTCGACGGCTAGCTCCATAAATGGTTACTCCACCGGCTTCGGGTGTTACAAACTCTCGTGGTGTGACGGGCGGTGTGTACAAGACCCGGGAACGTATTCACCGTAGCATGCTGATCTACGATTACTAGCGATTCCAGCTTCATGTAGTCGAGTTGCAGACTACAATCCGAACTGAGAACAACTTTATGGGATTTGCTTGACCTCGCGGTTTAGCTGCCCTTTGTATTGTCCATTGTAGCACGTGTGTAGCCCAAATCATAAGGGGCATGATGATTTGACGTCATCCCCACCTTCCTCCGGTTTGTCACCGGCAGTCAACTTAGAGTGCCCAACTTAATGATGGCAACTAAGCTTAAGGGTTGCGCTCGTTGCGGGACTTAACCCAACATCTCACGACACGAGCTGACGACAACCATGCACCACCTGTCACTTTGTCCCCCGAAGGGGAAGACTCTATCTCTAGAGCGGTCAAAGGATGTCAAGATTTGGTAAGGTTCTTCGCGTTGCTTCGAATTAAACCACATGCTCCACCGCTTGTGCGGGTCCCCGTCAATTCCTTTGAGTTTCAACCTTGCGGTCGTACTCCCCAGGCGGAGTGCTTAATGCGTTAGCTGCAGCACTAAGGGGCGGAAACCCCCTAACACTTAGCACTCATCGTTTACGGCGTGGACTACCAGGGTATCTAATCCTGTTTGATCCCCACGCTTTCGCACATCAGCGTCAGTTACAGACCAGAAAGTCGCCTTCGCCACTGGTGTTCCTCCATATCTCTGCGCATTTCACCGCTACACATGGAATTCCACTTTCCTCTTCTGCACTCAAGTTTTCCAGTTTCCAATGACCCTCCACGGTTGAGCCGTGGGCTTTCACATCAGACTTAAAAAACCGCCTACGCGCGCTTTACGCCCAATAATTCCGGATAACGCTTGCCACCTACGTATTACCGCGGCTGCTGGCACGTAGTTAGCCGTGGCTTTCTGATCAGGTACCGTCAAGATGTGCACAGTTACTTACACATTTGTTCTTCCCTGATAACAGAGTTTTACGATCCGAAGACCTTCATCACTCACGCGGCGTTGCTCCGTCAGGCTTTCGCCCATTGCGGAAGATTCCCTACTGCTGCCTCCCGTAGGAGTCTGGACCGTGTCTCAGTTCCAGTGTGGCCGATCACCCTCTCAGGTCGGCTACGTATCGTTGCCTTGGTAAGCCGTTACCTTACCAACTAGCTAATACGGCGCGGATCCATCTATAAGTGACAGCAAAGCCGCCTTTCACTATTGAACCATGCGGTTCAATATGTTATCCGGTATTAGCTCCGGTTTCCCGAAGTTATCCCAGTCTTATAGGTAGGTTATCCACGTGTTACTCACCCGTCCGCCGCTAACGTCAAAGGAGCAAGCTCCTTATCTGTTCGCTCGACTTGCATGTATTAGGCACGCCGCCAGCGTTCATCCTGAGCCAGGATCAAACTCTCCATAAAAATTTATGATGTTTGATTAGCTCATAAAACTAAATTAATTGTTGTAACTTTCGTTACATTATTAGAATTAACGTTGACATATTGTCATTCAGTTTTCAATGTTCGTTTTTTCGCTTACAATATCTTATTATATCGCGTTTGTTTTATGAAGTCAACAATAAATTTAAATTCTTTTTTAAGAACTTTGTTATTAATGACTCAACAAAATCTATAATATAATGTTTGAATTGAAAGTTCAATAGTCAAAATTACACTTTATCAACATTTACTTTAAAAAGTTAATGAAATCTTTTCAAATAGTTAATATCGTTTTGACGACTTTTATATATTACCAAGTAATTATATTAACGTCAACGCATTTCAACTATTTAATTTGTAAAAATTTACTCGAAGTATACCTTATTTTAATTTAAAGTGAACTATCATTTTTTAAAGTGTAATCCTCATCTCAAAATTGATCCCTATTTTACAATAACTCTTCTTTCGTATCTGACTTAAGTTTTCTAAGTACATGTTATATTTTTTTCATATAAAACATTTACATTACTTTTTTATTCTTTTAAATATATAAAAACCATGTTTGACTATTATGAGTCAAACATGGTTTTTAATTATTATTTACTATTGATTTATCTTTATGAGTATATGATGCCTATTCTTCTTTATCTTTGCATTCTTTACATATTCCATAAATTTCCATTCGATGATGTGTTACGTCAAATTCAGTAACATGTTGTGCTAGCTGTTCCACTTCGTCTAATTGTGGATAATGGAAGTCAACTATTTTACCGCATTTTTCACAAATAATATGGTAATGATTGTGAGTATTGAAATCAAATCGACTTGATGCATCACCGTATGTGAGCTCTTTTACAATGCCTATATCTTTGAATACTCTTAAATTATTATATATTGTCGCAACACTTATATTAGGAAAATCTGGTGAAAGTGCTTGATAAATTTCGTCGGCACTAGGATGTGTTTTTGAAGAAATCATGAATTTCAAGATTGCTTGTCTTTGAGGTGTTATACGTATACCAGCTTTTCTTAAAGACGCAATTGATTCTTCAAGTTCATGTTCTATTGATTCTAATTCCGCGCTCATTTTTTTCACCATCTTTCTAGTTAATAATGATTATTACTTAATACTAATATAACTGTTACAATTTACAAATGTCAATAAAACAGTTGTATTTTCATTAATATCCTTTTTCTAGATCCACTTCATTCTCAATTACGCTGCTATAATTGAGAAAATGTTCCAAGTTTTTAATAAATATTTTTGTAACGTCCTCATTAATACCTTGATCATTTCCTGTAATATGCGCAGTTATAGTTACGTTGTCTAGTTCATATAATGAGTTATCTGGTGTTAATGGCTCTTTTTCAAATACATCTAAGTAAGCATGTCTGATTTCATTATTGCTTAATGCTTCAATCAATGTATCTTCCTCAACTATTGTACCTCTACCGACATTAATAAACATTGTACTTGCTTTCATTTTTTCAAAGTCTTCATATTTTAATAAATGAATCGTTTCATTTGTTTCTGGTAAACTATTGATTACTATATCGCCTTTTTCTAATAAGTCACTTAGATATTCAATTTTGTGTACTTCATCAAACCATTTTTTCTGTTTGCCTGATTTACTTACACCTATAACCTTCATATCAAAAGCTTTCGCTAACTTTGCTGTTCGTTGTGCGATTGCTCCTGTGCCTAAAAACAATATGCAATCACCATTTAATCTTCTGCCTGTCATTTTCGAATCATATATCTTGTTTTGTTGATTAATATAAGACGTTCTCATTTTCTTATAATCATCTAAAATAAATGCAATGATGAATTCAGATAGTTGTTTTGCTTGTACTCCCCTACTATTAGTTAACGTAATATTGTGTTCCTTAATATATTTTAATGGTAAAGAATTAACACCAGTAGCATACCAAGCAATCCACTTAAGATTTGGGCAATCCTCTAACAATGTTTCATCTAGATTTCCATCATATCCAATTAAGATATCGAGTGATTGTCTGTCTTCATTTGGTATATTTTTAGCTTTCTTAATAAATTTAAATTCTACCTGCGGAAATGTTTCTTTTAATTTATCTTCTAACTCTCCTAATCTAAACAGACTAACTACTTTCATCAATATCACTCCAAAATGTTTTTTAGTTCTTCAATTTGGGTCTTAACTTTTACTTTTTCAATAACATCTTTAACTATGCCCTGCTCATCTATAACAAACGTTGTTCGAACTATGCCCATGCTTTCTTTACCGAATGATTTTTTCAATTGATATACACCGACTTCATTGGAAAGTTGATAGTCTTGATCTACGAGTAAATCAAAGTTAAGCTTATGTTTCTCTATAAAATTTTGATGCTTTTTCTTAGAATCACCACTCACACCATAGATATTCACATTCAAATCATTAAACATTTCGATATTATCTCGAAAATCACAAGCTTCTGTAGTACAAGTTGGTGTATTATCTCTAGGATAGAAATATAATATTGTCACTTGACCTTTTATCGTTTCATTAGTAATGCGTTCTCCATTTTGATTTTCTAATGAAAATTCTGGGAATTGATCACCTTTTTTTAACATTTAATCACCTGTTTCTTCATTATGTTAATTTTATGATACGATAATAAACGACAATATTAAATTAAAAGAGGTTGATAATATGAACTTTACTGAAAGTGAACGACTTCAGGAATTATCGAATGAATATATTTTAGGTGGCGTAAACTCTCCATCTCGTTCTTATAAAGCAGTTGGTGGTGGAGCACCAGTAGTAATGAAAGAAGGTAAAGGGGCTTATTTATATGATGTAGATGGCAACAAATTTATAGACTATTTACAAGCATATGGTCCTATCATTACTGGTCACGCGCATCCTCACATTACAAAAGCAATTCAAGAACAAGCTGCTAAAGGTGTATTATATGGAACACCTACTGAATTAGAAATTGAATTTAGTAAGAAATTGCGAGAGGCCATTCCTTCTCTTGAAAAAATTAGATTTGTAAACTCTGGTACTGAAGCTGTTATGACTACTATAAGAGTTGCACGTGCCTATACTAAACGTAATAAAATCATTAAATTTGCCGGTTCATATCATGGACATTCGGATTTAGTACTAGTTGCCGCTGGTAGTGGTCCTTCACAACTTGGCTCCCCTGATTCTGCAGGTGTCCCAGAAAGCGTTGCTAAAGAAGTGATTACTGTACCATTTAACGATATTGAATCATACAAAGAGGCAATTAATCACTGGGGTGACGACGTTGCTGCCGTTTTAGTAGAGCCTATAGTAGGTAACTTTGGTATGGTAATGCCAGAACCAGGATTTTTAGAAGAAGTTAATCGTATTACTAACGAAAACAATAGTTTAGTCATTTATGATGAAGTCATTACAGCGTTCAGATTTCATTATGGTGCTGCTCAAGACTTACTTGGTGTCATCCCTGATTTAACTGCTTTTGGTAAAATTGTAGGTGGTGGTTTACCAATCGGAGGTTATGGCGGCCGACAAGATATAATGGAACATGTAGCGCCACTTGGGCCAGCTTATCAAGCAGGTACTATGGCTGGTAACCCATTATCAATGAAAGCAGGTATTGCTTTACTTGAAGTTTTAGAACAAGACGGTGTTTATGAGAAATTAGATAAACTAGGGAAACGATTAGAAGACGGTCTATTACAATTAATTGAAAAACATCAAATCACCGCAACAATTAATCGTATATACGGTTCTCTCACATTGTACTTTACTGATGAAAAGATTACCCATTATGAACAAGTAGAGAATTCTGATGGTGAGGCTTTTGCAAAATTCTTTAAATTAATGCTTAATCAAGGTATTAATTTAGCTCCTTCTAAATTCGAAGCTTGGTTCTTAACTACAGAACATACTGAAGAAGACATTGATCAAACACTTAAAGCAGCTGATTATGCGTTTAGTCAAATGAAATAATTTTTGGTTATTCAAGCGGCTGTGATAAAAGAGTCCTTACCTATAATCCTGCTTTGGGGATGCCGTTAATTAATCCAAGACATAAACTTTGTCTTGGATTTTATTTATATAAAGCATTATAATTTCGGTTTGTTAGACTATGTCTAATTGAAAATAAATCACATTTTCTATTTATGAAATTTTATATTTATAGCATGTTAAGTATTGGCTACCTTACCTCTTATTATTAAACTACTCTATTTATTAAAATAAACGCCATAGTTAATGCAATTTAATTGTCATGAGTAATGCTCATATTCACTTGAAATTTATTGTCAGTCAGTGTATAACAATAATGAATACGAATTTATTATTATATTCAATAAAACTTAAAAGGAGCGCTATTTTTGAGACTTGGAGCTCGGATTTTAAAAACTGGTATAGCAATTATATTAGCTATGTCTATCGCTTCTTTACTACCTGATAATGTTGGTCTTAAATCATTAGCCGGCGTCAGTGCTGTTGTTGCAATGCAACCCAGTGTCTATAAGTCGATAAAAACAGTTTCAGACCAAGCTATAGGTAACATTATTGGTGCGTTATTGGCTGTCACTATGGTGACGATCTTTAGTGATAATTTCATTATTATGGGTGTCACAGTTATATTATTAATTGCAATTTTATTCAGATTTAACTTAGCCCATGTTGCTACATTAGCAAGTGTAACTGCATTAATCATTATGGGACAACATACAGGGTCTTTCTATGTTGCCGCTTTCTTTAGATTTGTTTTAGTGATGATTGGTGTACTAAGTTCTTCAATTGTGAACTTGTTATTCTTGCCCCCTAAATTCGAAACGAAAATCTATTATAATTCTGCTAACATTTCGTCTGATATATTTGTATGGTTTAAACTCGTATTAAATGATACATCCGAATTTCATAATATTAAACAAGATGGCGAACAACTCAATACTAGGATCAATAAACTAGAGCAGATTTATAATTTTTATCACGAAGAAAGACCACTATTTAAAAAGCATATCCACGCACAATATCGAAAGAAAATTTTATTCAAAGAAGTAGTAAGAACGACTAGATTAGCTTATGAAGTGTTAAATAGAATGTCACGTTATCAAAATGACTTACATCAACTTAATAATCAATTATTATTACAGATTAAATTAGAATTGGATTCACTTATTGCTTTCCATGAACAAATTTTAAAAAGTTTATCTAAAAAAGCAAAATATAATGTGGCTCAATTTCAATATGAAGTTGATAATCCACAAAAGAAAGATTTAATGGATGCCTTTCAAAATGAATTAATCCATAATCCATATCAAACGCTTTATTCCTATGCCAATATTATGCAAATCATCGCAGCTATTGAAGAGTATCGATATCATTTAGAACATTTAGATCGTTTACGTATTAGTTTCTTCACATATCACCGTTCAGATTCTGATATTGATATCGCTGATGAAGATTTTGATTTATAAACCTCAATGAATGTTAGCAATAAATATCCAATTCAAACAGAAAGAAGAGCTTAAGGCACTAAAATGCTTTAAGCTCTTCTTTGTCATATTTATAAATTTTGAATACTGTATAAGTGTTCATATGCACCTTTTTTATCGATTAATTCTTGATGAGTGCCCGTTTCGACAATTTGTCCATTTTGCATCACTACAATCTTATCTGCATGTGTGATTGTTGATAATCGGTGTGCCACGATTAAAGTAGTACGATCTTTACTTAACACATCAAGTGCTTCTTGAATAATCGCTTCACTTTCTAAATCTAATGCACTTGTTGCTTCGTCTAATATTAGTATTGGAGGATTATTTAAGAAAATTCGTGCTATTGATAGTCTTTGTTTTTGCCCACCTGATAATTTGACACCGCGTTCCCCTACTTCAGTGTCATATCCATCTTGTAAATTCATAATAAAATCATGAGCATTGGCCATTTTAGCCGCTTCAACAACTTCTTCATCTGTCGCATCAGGTCGACCTAATAAAATATTTTCTTTTACAGTGTCAGAAAATAATATATTATCTTGTTGAACTAAACCAATTTGATTTCTAAGGCTACCTGTTAAGAAGTCTTTAATATTATGTTGATCAACTAGTATTTCACCATCAGTAACGTCATAAAATCTTGGTATTAAATTGATTAAGGTAGATTTTCCTCCACCACTCATTCCTACAAAAGCAACTGTTTCTCCTTTATTTATTGTAAGATTAATATCTTTTAAAACTTCTTGTTCATTCTCATTATATTTGAAACTTACATGTTTTAATTCGATTTGACCTTGTTTAATCTCTATAGGTTGTGCACCTACACCGTTTTTAATGTCATAATCTTCATCAATTAATTGAAATACACGATCCATTGAAGCGAAACTTTGTGTAAGTGTAGTAAATGATGAAACTAAACGTCTTAAAGGTCCAAACAATTGTTCAAGATATCCAACAAATGCGGCTAAGGTACCTACTGTAATAGATCCACTAATAGCTAAATACGCACCTACACCAATTACTATTATTGGACCTATATCAGTTACAGTGTTAATTGCTGCAAATGAATATGCATTCCATCTTGTATGTTTGAAGGCTTTTTGTAAAAAGTTTTGATTTCGGTTATCAAAATTTTGTGCTTCATTGTCTTCAATAGCGAAGCTTTTGATAACAGACATACCTTGAACACGTTCATGTAAAAAACCTTGCACTTCTGCTAATGCTTGAGATCTAACTCTAGTTAACTTTCTTAATCTTCCAAAGAAGAAATATACAGTTAAAATATAAAATGGGAATATAAATATTGCTGCAAATGTTAATTTAACATCAAGGAAGAACATAATCGTTAAAGCAATAATAATTGTAATACAATCTAACCAAATGTTCATAAGACCTGTTAAGATAAAATCTTTAGTTTGTTCCACGTCATTAATTACTCGTGATATCACTTGTCCAACTTGATTGTTGGCATAAAATCGAGCACTTAATGCTTGTAAATGATTGTATAACTGTTTACGAATATCATATAAAATTTTATTACTTGTCCATTGTGCTAAATATTGTCTTATAAATTCAATTGGTGGCCTTACAATTAAAAAGATAAATAAAGCTATACCTATGGCAATTGCTAAATGTGAATATTTTTCACTAGCGCTTAGGGAGTGATTGTTAATAACACCATCAATCGCATATTTTATAAGTAATGGAATTAACATCGGTATACCGAATTTAATAATACCAACAATAATAGTAGCAATGATTCGATATTTGTATGGTTTTACAAATTCTAAATATCGTCTAATCATTTGTTGTAATCCCCCCACTTTTATTTGATTTTGATTTATTTAAAATGGAACAGAGGTTGGATACGGTAAATACTTTTTGAATAACAACTCATCGCAACTATCACTAATAATTAGAAAAATAGTTAATGAATGTTATTCTACGGTAATTTACTTACATATCTCAACCTCTGAATGATATGATTATCAAGTTTAGCTATGTTGATAGAGATTGGTTCATATCAAATTATCTTTTTAAATAATCCAATGCAACATGGAATAATATAAACCATCTCTATATGTTTTACATCTTATTTGCTTAATAATCTCTAATTTTCTTATATCGCTCTTTCCATACTTTAATAAAGTCTGGTGCGAACGGGCCTTTTTTCTGTTCAATCCATTGTTGTAAAATATCCACACTACGTCTCAATATAACATCTATATCATGAGGGTAGTTCATTTGATTCATATGTTGTTCATACTCATCTTCATCTAATAAATGATATTTACCATTAGGATAAACTTTAATATCAAGGTCATAGTCTATATATTTTAAAGCTTCCTCATCACTTACAAACGGTGAAGACAAGTTACAATAGTAGTAAACGCCGTCTTCACGAAACATACAAATGACATTAAACCAGTATTCTGAATGAAAGTATACAATTGCTGGTTCTCTAGTAATCCATGTACGACCATCACTTTCTGTTACTAGTGTATGATCGTTACCACCGATAATTACATGATCAGTTCCTTTTAAAATAGTTGTTTCAGACCATACACGATGGATGTTACCATCATGCTTATAACTTTGAATCTTTATATCTTGTCCTTCTTTAGGTATGGATTCTTTTACCATACTCCACACCACCTTTATACTTTTTAACCATTTAGATTATATCATATTTATAAAGTACTTCTGAACTTTGATGCAATTAAATTTATGCTTTAAATTCATTTATTTTTCTATAGTTACCCTTCAATAAATTGATAAATCTTAGCCATAGGTACTGGAAAAGTAAATTGATCACGTTGTTCTAAATCGAACCATATCATATGATCAGGTAGAGATACTGATTCAATCTCAAGTTCCTCTGGTACACTATACACCTTAATATGCCATATTAAATGTGTGAATTGATGTTTTAATTTAAAAATAGGTTCAGATAAAGGCTCAATCTGGTGATTTAATTGCTTTGATATTTGGTCAATCGCATGGGCTGTTTCAAACATTGGAAATTCCCACATACCATTTAATAATCTTTCTTGTCTTTTTTCTAATAAATATTCACCACGACTATTACGAATTAGAAAAACACTTTGCTCAATCGTTTTCTTTTTAACAGTCTTAGTTTTAACTGGTAAATCTAATACAGTTCCTTTATCATATGCTTCACAATTTTCTTGTACTGGACAAAACATGCAAAGCGGATTTTTAGGTGTACAAATTAAAGCACCTAGTTCCATCATAGATTGGTTAAATGTACCAGCTTCTTCTTGTACATATGGTAGTAATTCTTGTTCATATGCTTTACGAGTAGATTGTAGTTTTATATCTCTACTGTCATTATTCAGTCTAGACCATACTCTAAATACATTGCCGTCAACGGTAGGGAGTGGATGGTCAAATGCAATACTCATAACCGCTGCTTGTGTATAGGGGCCAACGCCTTTTAAAGATTTAAAATGTTCAGGATCCGATGGCACAATACCTTGATAATCATGTTGAACTTCTTTAATCGCATGATGAAAGTTTCGCGCACGACTATAGTATCCTAACCCTTCCCAATATTTGAGTACTTCATCTTCATGTGCCTCACTTAAATCAGCAATAGTAGGGAAGCGTTGTATAAATCTATCATAATAATCAATAACTGTTTTAACTTGAGTTTGTTGCAACATGACTTCGCTTAACCATATATAATATGGATTCGTCGTTTCACGCCAAGGCATAGAGCGTTGATTTTGATTAAACCATTGCATTATATTATTTTTAAAATTGTCTTCTAAATACATATATTTCCCTTCCTACAACATTTATGATGTTTTAAATTAAGCACAATGGCTATTTTACATACATGTTATATAAAGTAATGTGAGTTGATTTTGTTATTCCAACTTTTAGATTATAATATATTATAAATTAAGACGAAATGAGTGAACATATATGGATACAGCCACGCATATCGTGATTGGTGTTGGTCTTACAGCACTTGCAACACAAGATCCTGCTATGTCTGATACATTTGCGGCAACCGCTACAACATTAATTGCAGGATCACTGATACCTGATGGAGATACAGTATTAAAACTAAAAGATAATTCAACTTATATTTCACACCATAGAGGTATTACACACTCTATACCATTTACAATCTTATGGCCTATTTTAATCACATTTTTAATTTTTGTCATATTTAACCATACGAACCCTTTACATGTATGGATGTGGGCTCAATTAGCTGTTTTCTTGCATGTATTTGTTGATATCTTTAATTCTTATGGTACACAAGCATTAAGACCTATTACAAATAAGTGGATTCAACTAGGTGTAATTAATACTTTCGATCCAATAATATTTATTATTTTATGTATTGGCGTGGCATTATGGACATTTGGTGTACATCCATACTTAGCCTTTTTCCCAATTATCGGGGTACTCATTATATACTACATTGTACGATTTAAAATGCAATCATTCTTAAGAAAACAAGCATTAAAGCAAATAAAACAAGAACATAATCCAGTTAAAGTTTTCGTTATTCCTACATTAAAATTCATGGAATGGCGTATAGCGATTCAAACAGATGAACATGATTATGTTGGTAGATCCTATGGTAGAAATATTGTTTTTAGTGATAAGGTCAAACGTCAACATTTATCAATTGATTCATTATTATGGAAAGTTAAAAACAATAAAGATATTAGAACATTTTTAAATTTCTCATCTATTTATCGTTGGCAAACAACACCATTAGAAGATGGTACTACTGAAATTAGATTAATGGACTTGAGATATTTAAATAACGATCATTACGCATTTGTTGCAATTGCCCATTTAACTCAACAAGATGAAATCGATCACTCTTACATTGGATGGGTATTTAGCGAAGATAAACTTCAACGTAAATTATTTGCCAAATAAAATAGCCAAGGCACTTGGATGACTTCAATCTCCAAGTCCTTGGCTATTTTTCTCGTTATTTCTTTTGATTAGTCTCTACTTTTTCATTTTTATTTATTTCATTTAAGCTTTCTTTCTCATCATTAGATTGAACTACTTTTTGTAATTTTATATTTTGATTTCTATATTTCGCATGAGCTACATAACGTGACAATGCAAAATTAATAATAGAAATGATCGCAATAAAACATACCATGTATAGGTGGTAAGGAATGTTTGCTACGCTCACATTTCCAAATAACACTGATTGCGCCAATCCATTAACCACATAATATAAAGGATTTAACATTAATAAATGTTCTACAAGTGACAAGTGTGTCTTTGGCATATAGATAATAGGTAATATAAAAAATTCTACTATACAAAAGATATAGAAATATTTATCAATTTTATAATTAAGAATTTTCAATAGACCAAATGTCACTGACAATAAACTTATAAGCACTATAGCAACAAATACAAAGTATAACGTAGCTATTAATGAACTTTCATAGTTTATAGGTTTCAATAATGCAATGATAGTCATTAGTATAAATATAACTACACTTCCAACTATAGCGGTAATTACAGTAGGTGTTACTGGTGTAATATGAAAAGATTTCGTAATTAAATAATCTTTAGCGTATAATCTATAACAACCGTATAAAGTGAGCATGATAAAGATAAATGCAAATAGTGTTAATAGTCTATATAACCAAATGCCATGGATAACTTCTGTAGCATTTGTAAATTTAAAAAATAGTTCTGCTATTAAAATAAACACTAAGCCAACTATAAAACTTAAAGTAAACCACTTCCATAAACTTTTAATCCTTTTTATGGTGTATGTTAAAAGATGTGGTAAGTTTTTAAAATATAATATTATATTATCGATCATGTTTACACCTACAATTCAATATATATCCATTTATTATCTTTTAAATCAGCAATAAAGTAACCATCTCCTGATTTACAAATCCAAATATCCTTTTTGATATTAAACTTATCTTTGAGCTCGCTTTTATCAACAATCGGAATGACAAATCCATTTAATTGATTCTCATCATTAAATAGCATTTTAATCGGTTGTGATGTAATATCAGCCACAAAACGATTATCATCTTCAGGTACTAGTGATTTTTTCACAGAATCATGGTCTTTATGTAAATGGCTGTTAAAATAATCCACATATTTACTGTAATTGGATTTAATAAATGGAGACAATGTTTTAAAACTATGTTTTTCATATAAACCTGCTGGATTAAAGTATTCTAATTGATTCTTAGCTATAGTATAACGTTTACCACTAACATCAACACGATAATTTTTACTGTTTTCACCATCAATAGTCACGACACTGTATTTGGGCAAAGTTAAATTGCTTGAACCAGAAAGTTTACTACTGCCCTTTAATGCAATTCCGTAAGCCAATTTATCCTCATATGTATCTTTTGATTGTGATTGAAGTGTAGCTTGGTTATTTTCAGGTACGTTAACAATGCCTAAATTATTCAATATAAATATGCCCATTAGTGCTAAACCTAAAATAAAGCTAACCATTAAAGTCCAAAATCTTACCAAGAATACCGGTGGTTTCGCATGATTATATCGTTCAATTCGTTTAAAATTATAAGTCATTTCTGGCATTCTTGTTCTACTTTTTTTCCAATCGAGATCAAATGATGCAAGTTCTTCTTTTGATTCAATACTTTTTCTATCTTTTTCATGCTCTTTAAAGGTAGGAATAACTTGATTAACAGAGCCTTCCATACGAATTTGACCATGAGAAACCCATGTAATATAGTTACTTACTTGTTCTATTTTATCAATGTCATCATCGATGAAGACCATTGTTTGATTATTATCTATGTATTCATTAGATAGTTCAACTGCTCTATCCATAAATGTTTCATCTAAATATTGAAGCACATGATTTAAAATGATGATGTTAGATTTGCATGATCTCGCCACGCTTAATAACAATTGCGCAAATTCCTGTTTTGACATTTTAGAAATAACTTGTTGCTCATTTACATGAGCATATTGTATAACTTGATCTGCTTTATGATTTGATATTTGATAAGGAAATAGTTCAACGATATGAGTGACATAATCCTTAACAGTTTGATGAATCATGCGTCTATCTTCGATATCTCCATAATATATATGATCCAGTTGTACTAATTTACCTTTATCTGGTTCGATAGATCCGGATAACAACCTTCCTATTAGCCTTTTTGATGAACCTGGTTCTCCAATAATACCTAAAGATTCTCCTTGGTATATATGTAGTGAAATATTATTTAAATCAATGTCTTCTGCGCCGTAACCAAAAGGTAAGTACCATTTTTTAGTTTTTTTGTTTCTATAATAGTGAGTGACTTTCAGTAACTTTAAAACGATTGAACTTCCCATTTTATTTCATCCTTCTACAATTTTAATAATGCAATTGGTAATCCTTCTTCGGGTTCACTACTTTTAATTCTGAAGCCCCAAGCAAATATACCTTTCAGTCTTTCTACTTTAAAATATTGATCACTACCATCATTTAATTGATAAATACGGCCTAACTCAATTTGGTTACGATCAACAAGGTAGCTTTCTGCTACAATGACTTTACTTTGATAGACGTCATATTCATTTAAAATACCGTTCATTTCTGCTTTTCTCATTTTTTCTTTATATGTTTGAATTTCATGTCTTAATTCTTGTTCAGACATCTCACTCAATTTCTTCTGTTCCATGTTCGATACCACTTTCTTCTAATTTAGATTTAATTTTATCATATTTATAGCCTTTTCTCATAAGCGTTTCTATCGTTTTTCTAATAACTTGTTGACCTTCATATTTTCTTTGTTGCTTGTTATATACTTTTTCTAAATCTGTTTGTAACATATAATCAAGTTGGTCTTCGTCTTCTGTGAAATCTAATTCATCCATAGCTTCTTTAATTCTTTCCATCGTATACCCTTTTTGCATCAATGATTGCATGACTTTTTGTTTTAGCTTAGACGTCGGACCTTTTTTAGTTCGTATTACTTTATTCACAACTTTAACTATATCCTCTAGTGGCTGCTGTTCTAAATAAATTTCTGTATATTGGTCAATGATATTAGGTTCTATACCAGCTTGATACAACTTTTGCTTATATATTTCAGGACCTTTATCAGTTGTATTAATCATTGTATTTTTTAAACTTTCTGCATAGTCATCATGGTCTATTAGTTTTTCTTGGTAACAATAATCTATGACTTGTTGAATTGCCCCTTCAGAAACTTCGTTTTTTAATAAATGCTGTCTAACTTCTTTTTCAGTGCGTTTTCGATATGATAGAAATTGAATTGCATCATTTAAACCTCTACGATAATGATCATGCTTTTGTATTTGTTCCATATCTGAGGGCTCTAGTATTTGATCTTTCTTTAAATTAAATTTAACTAAAGTATCAATATCAATGCCCATTTCAAACTCGTTATCAAGATATAGATTAAATCTTTCTTTATTTTTCTTTTGAACTTCTAACTTAGTGATTTTAGGCATCATACACCTCCACTTGCGTATTGTATATTACATATTATGACATAGTTTGATGATTATCTAAAAACCATTGCTTTACAAAAAAATAAACACCCTATCAACTACACAATATTAGAACATCATTTACACATTACTGTAATTGAGTCAGTTTATATTGCGCGTGATAGGGTACTTTTTAGTTACCTAATTGTGCCATTGCTTCTTCATATTGTTCATCAGAAATATAATGAAGTTGCTTCATCTTTTCTAAGTTTGTTTTAACTCTATTTATAAAATTATCAGACATATCTTCGATATTATAAACACTTGGTGCATTGACTTTACTAGCTAATATAGCACTTTGCAATACACTAATTTGCTTTAAGTTTTGATTGTTTTTGTTAGTAGTTGCACCGAAATAATGATTGGCTGCACCTTCAACCGTATATTGATTATCACCAAAATATATATTATTTAAATAAAAACTTAGTATTTGGTTTTTATCATATTGTTTCTCAACTTTGTGTGCAACAAATAATTCTTTTAATTTTCTTGTAAATGAACGTTCATTATCGTAATAATAATTTTTAACAACTTGTTGTGTAATCGTGCTACCACCTTGAACATCATGATCACTTAATGTTGAAAATAATGCACGCGAAGTACCCTTAAAATCAAATCCATGGTGCTTATAAAATCGTTCATCTTCTAACGAAATAAATGCACCTCTTACATATTCAGGCATTTGATCAGCAGCAACGTAATCATTTTTATTTTCTATCGATTTTAAATCATCTACATTAGCTCTAGAAGACATAAAATACATTAATCCTAAAAATAGAACAATAATAATTGTTAATATGATTAAAATTCTTAAAAAAATACGTTTACTTTTTTTCTTTTTAGGTGGTTTTCCTACTGGTTGATAATAAGTATTATAGTGAGGTTCACGCATATCTTGTTGATACGTTTCATTCGATTGTGCAAATCTATCGCTTCTTTTCATGCATTTGCTCCTTTACTTAAACTCACTGTTATAATGTGAGTTTACCAGTAGTTAAGAGGATTAGCTATACTTTATCTTAAAAATCAGTCCCAGGGTGTACTTGATTCTATACGTTTTTACTTAAAATTGTCAAAAAAATGATTATAACTTCTGATCATTAATATTTAAATTCTATAAACAAAGCCTGTTGAAATTAATCAACAGGCTTTTGTGAACTCTTATTAAACTCATAAATTAGTCTTCTAGTTGTTTAACAATTTCTCTGTTAAAATCATCTAAATCATCTGGTGTACGACTCGTTACAATGTTGTTATCTACAACTACTGATTCGTCTACAACATGAGCACCCGCATTAGATAGGTCTTTTCGAACATTTAATACTGCTGTTAATGTTCTACCATTTAAATCATCAGTATCAATTAATACTTGAGGACCATGGCAAATTGCGAAAGCAGGTACATCATTTGTTGTGAAATATTTAGCAAAAGTGCCGTATCTACCTTCTGCATCACCACGTAAATGGTCTGGTGCAAATCCACCTGGTATTAATAAACCATCGTAATCTTCTGGTTTAGCATCGGCAATACTTACTTGAACTGTTGCTTTTTCACCATGTTTACCTACAACCTCTTGGTTTTCGTTATCTCCAACAATAACAGTTTCAATGCCAGCATTTTCTAATGCTTCTTTAGGGCTTGTTAATTCTATATCTTCAAATTCATCTGCTAAAATAATAGCTACTTTTTTACTCATAATGTAATCACCTTTCTATTGTTCGATTATATTTATTACTTTCACTCTTTTAGGTGAATTTAAACATCATCTAACAATTGAAAAATAATCGTCACTAAAGTGTCACTATTATTAATTACCTAATAATTATTTTGAAACTTGTTTCACTTTTTCTTCTAATTGGTCTAATAATCCAATCCACTCATCAATGTCTTCAACGCGTACTTCATCAGGGTTTACGTGATCAATATCTTCAATAAATTTGTTTAATCGTGTTTTAATTTGGTCAATCGTTTGTTGTTCACTCATATTAAATAAGCGCTCCTTTGATTTGTTTTTTTGATAATATCATCCTAACAGAATTTGACAAAAAGGGATATAATCTTAATAATGTTTACTGTACTTTTTACAAAATTTAAAGAGCAAGACTTGGTAAAAGTTAGATATACATATATTTTGTAATGAACAAATACATACTAATGATTTACATTTTTTCACATCTAATTTTATACTAACGTCTCCTCTTTTAGGAGTAATTATCATGTTAACAACTAATAAACAACCTATTTCAATATATAACGATCCTTGGGAAGCCTATAATGATGTCATTGATAATGGGCAACTTACTTTAAGCAATATAGAGTTTACAACTACTAATTTATGTAATATGAGATGTAGTCATTGTGCGGTTGGTTATACACTTCAAACAAAGGACCCCGAACCCTTACCCATGGATATTATATACCGTAGATTAGATGAAATACCAAATTTACGTACGTTATCAATTACAGGTGGCGAACCCATGTTCTCAAAAAAATCCATCAAAAATGTTGTTAAACCATTATTAAAATATGCACATCAGCGTGGGATTTACGTTCAAATGAATTCAAATTTAACATTGCCACAAGATAGATATCTAGATATCGCTGAGTATATCGATGTGATGCATATTTCTCATAACTGGGGTACTATCCAAGAATTTACAGATGTGGGATTCGGTGCTATGAAAAAACAACCACCTTTGAAAGCGAAACTCAAACTATATGAACAAATGCTTGATAACGCTAGCACGCTCTCTGAGCAAGGTATGTTCGTTTCCGCAGAAACAATGTTGAATCAAAGTACTTTACCCTATTTAAATAAAATCCATCAAGAGATTGTGAACGATATGAAATGTAGTCGCCATGAAGTACATCCAATGTACCCTGCTGACTTTGCTAGTTCATTAAATGTGTTGTCATTAAAAGAAATGAAAGAAGCAATACATCATTTATTAGATATTAGAAACGAAGATACATGGATGCTTTTTGGTACATTACCTATTTATCCATGTATTAATGACGAAAATGACCAACTTTTATTACAACGATTAAGAAATGCTAAAAACGTTACGATGCGAAATGACCCAGATGGTCGTAGCCGTTTAAATGTAAATGTATTTACAGGTAATGTCATTGTTACTGATTTTGGTGATGAAAATGGTACTATCTCTAATATTCAAAAAGATAAACTGACTGATGTTTTTAATCAATGGCTCAATTCTGATTTAGCACAATCACTCAACTGTCATTGTGCTGAATATCAGTGCTTAGGACCCAATGTTTTAGTGAAAAATATGTACTACCCTAATACAGATTTCAGAGAAAATGAAAAAGCAATGCATGCTAAACATATTTTCTCGTAACGCCTAATTTGTATAGCATTTTAATTTAAAACAGATATAGCTTAAAATAAAGTACCTCTATCTCAATGTGTTTCAATGCATTGAGATAGAGGTACTTTTATTATGAATTAATTTAAGTATTATCTTTCAATATGTTGGATTTTTGATAAATACTCGATTGTATTTTTGCTTTCATCACGACGTTCTTTGCGACGGGCCACACGTTGTGGCGCAGTTTCATGGAACCATTTTTCAACTTTATCTTCTGGATAGACTTGAGGTACTTGTGTTGGTTTACCACTTTGGTCCAATGCAACGAAAGTTAAAAAGCTGAGGGCAGCTAATTTTCGTTCACCTTCGAACACATCTTCAATAATAATTTGTACACATACCTCCATTGAACTACTACCTGTGTACGAAACCATCGCTTCATATGATAAAATATCCCCATTTTTAATCGGTAGTAAAAAATCAACAGAATCTGTCGATGCTGTAACAACTGAGTTACCAGCATGTTTCATTGCAGTAATTGCTGCAATTTCATCAACATTAGCCATTAATGTACCACCAAACATTGTATGATGATGATTTGTATCTTGTGGGTAGACTTGTCTAGACTTCAAACTTTTAGATTCTGACATTGCTTTTTTAGTCACTTGTTGTTTTGCCATTCATATCTTCCTATCTCTTAATGAATTTTGACTCCTCATATTTTATATAACATGATGTTTAGTTTGCCCAATTACCATTTTCAAATACGAGTTCTTTTGTATCATCTTCTAATATGCCATAAATAGTTAAATCTGCACTTCCAATCATAAAGTCTTCATGCACATTTGAATCATTTAAACCACTTGCAATTTTTTCTTCGGTAGTCATTTCTGTCCCACCTTCAATATTGAACCCATATGCTGAACCTATTGCTAGATGACAAGATGCATTTTCATCAAATAACGTATTATAAAAGATTGTATTACGATTAGAAATTGGTGAATCATCTGGTACTAACGCAACCTCACCTAATCGTTTAGCACCTTCATCTGTATCCAATAAGTCTCTTAACACATCTTCACCTTTATCTGCTTTAAAATCAATGATTTCTCCATCTTTGAATGTCAATGTAAAGCCATCAATAATATTACCATTAAAACTTAAAGGCAATTTATTTGTCACATATCCATTAACGTTGTTTCTATCTGGTGCAGTGAATACTTCTTCAGTAGGTATATTAGCAATAAAAGCCTGTTGATCACCATTGACATAACTAGTCGCATCTTCCCAAATATGTCCTTTTGGTAAGCCAACAACTAAGTCTGTACCTTCTGATAGATAGTGTAATGCTTTATATTGTTTTTTCTGCAATTTATCAGCATGCACACTTAAATTCTTGACATGAGATTGCCAATTTTGAATCGGATCGTTACCATCAACTCGTACAATATCAAACACTTCATCAACAAAAGTTGTATATGCGTCTTCCACTGATTTATCAGGATAAACGCGTTGTGCCCAAGCTTTAGATGGAAATGCTGCTACGACCCATGGAAATTGATTCTTTTGACTCGCTTCCATATAACCTTTATACGCTTTTGAATATTGTAATTGATATGCTTTTAATTTACTTGCATCGATACCACTTAATAAATCTGGATCTTCAGTTAAAATTGCTAGATTTGCAGCCCCTCTTTTTACAAAGTCCATTCTAGCTTCAACATCATATGACTTAACGTCGTTATTTTCAAAGTGGTCTAGAGATTCATGTTCAAATTTTAATAGTTTTAAACGTGGATCAGCATACTCAACTCTTACATCTGAAGCACCAGCAATGTATGCCTCTTCAACGACTAAATGAGTCAGTTCCAATGCTTCAACTGATGATCGAATAAATACGGGTTGCTTATCTTGGACATTCATCCCTACTCTAACTAATAGCTGTGCATATTGTCTTAATTTGTCTTGATAGTTACTCATTTAGGTTCCCCCTTATTGTCGTAATTGTCCTAGTGCATCTGCAATTGCAGTGACTTCGCTAGGTGAAAAAGAATCTTTTGAAGTGACAAATTGGTGAATTTCTTTAATTTCATCATGATTTGCCTCTTTAAATTTATCTGGATCGATAAGTGCTTTATTGACAATATTTAATTTTTGTCTAATCTCAGTAATCATCTCTTCATTAGATAATGCCACGCGTCTCACCTCTTTATATTAGTAATCATATTCTATCAAACTAACATACTTTATGGAACTTTAATAGAAATTGAAAAAATTTACTTTCTAATTGTTTGAAGAACCATTAAAATGGGGATATAATTACATGGTTTGGAGGAATCAATATGGTAGACGTTGCTTTTGTATGTCTTGGAAATATTTGCCGTTCTCCAATGGCTGAAGCTATCATGAGACAAAGACTTCAAGACAGAGGCATTAAAGATGTTCAAGTACATTCTCGTGGCACTGGAAAATGGAATTTAGGAGAACCTCCACATGAAGGTACTCAAAAGATTCTTAATGAACATCAAATTCCTTTTGATGGTATGATTAGTGAGCTATTTGAACCAACAGATGATTTTGACTATATTATTGCAATGGATCAAAGTAATATAGAAAATATCAAAGCAATTAATCCTAACATTCAAGGACAATTGTTCAAACTGTTAGAATTTAGTAATATGGAAGAAAGTGATGTACCAGATCCATACTACACAAACAATTTTGAAGGTGTATATAAAATGGTACAATCATCTTGTGATCATTTAATTGACTACATCGTAAAAGATGCAAATTTGAAAGAGGGGTAAAAAATTATGGAAAACAAATTCATTCCTGGTGTATTATTAGGCGCTGTTATCGGTGGCGCAGCAACATTAGCTGATAAATCAACTCGTAATTCATTAAAACAATCATTCTCTAATGTTAAAGAAGGCAAAAAATCTCAAAAACCTTCTAAAGTGAGTAGCATTAAAGATGAAGTAATGTACTGGAAAGATGTTATCGAAGAAATTCGTCGTAACAATCCAGAATTAGAACGTTCTATTAAAGATGCTAAAGACACATTTGTTAATAGAAAAAATGAACGTATTGGTAAGTAATGGAATGCCAAATGGGCAATTTTATTGAATATTGGCTTTATAGCCAATGAGTAATCTAGCTATATAAAATAGTGAAATACTTCTAATATTATTGTCCCACTCCATTAATACGGGGGTGAGTTTAAGAATTCATTTCCAAATGAGTTCTTTCTCACTCCCTTTCTTTACAACTAATCATAAATTAAAATTCGATGTCAAAGGACTAAAGGAGATTGTTATGTCAAAGAAAGAAAAAACAAGTTCCAAATTCCTTAACTCTGCAAAAGAATACGAAGAGCATAAGGATGACAAAAATAGTGATAATAAAATTAAAGTAGACCGTACATATATTGAACCACAGGAGTTTCAATCTAAGGAACCTAAGAAAGATAATCAAGTTTTCTTCTTATCAAGATTAAACAAACCTGCTAAATATACAAAGAATTCAAATTTCTTTTCATATTTAGTTTATCGAATTGGTAAAGATGATGCTTCAGGTTTAGCAGCACAAATGACTTATCATTTCGTTCTTGCGATGTTCCCTATGTTGATTTTCTTATTAACATTGTTACCATTCTTTAATATTGAACAAAGCCAAATTACTAGCATGTTAAGCAGTGCACCATCTGAAACATCATCAATCATAAAAGGTGTTATTGGCGATGTAACGAAGAACTCAAGTGGTGGCTTACTATCTGTCGGTTTGATCTTAGCAATTTGGTCAGCTTCAAACGGTATGACAGCAATTATGAACTCATTTAACGTTGCTTACGATGTTGAAGATAGTCGTAACGGTATTTTACTAAAACTTCTAAGTGTTGTATTTACAGTAGTAATGGGTGTTGTATTTGCTATCGCAATGGCATTACCAACATTAGGTTCTGCAATAAGTCATTACTTATTCGGGCCATTAGGCTTAGATTCTGAAGTGAAATGGGTATTCAATTTAATAAGAGTGGTATTACCACTTATCATCATTTTAGTTTTATTTATTGTGCTATATTCAGTTGCACCTAATGTAAAAACAAAAATCCTATCTGTATTGCCAGGTGCTATTTTTACTTCTATCATTTGGTTACTAGGATCATTTGCATTTGGTTGGTATATTTCTAACTTTGGTAACTATTCTAAAACGTATGGTAGTATCGCAGGTATCATTATTTTATTAATTTGGTTATACTTAACAAGTTTCATCATTATTATAGGCGCAGAAATCAATGCGATTATTCACCAACGTCATGTAATTAAAGGTGAAACACCAGAAGAAGCAGCATTGAAACATGATGATAACAACCAAAACCATTACAACGAAGATACAACTTATGAATATAATGATCATCGTGAAATTGGTAAAGATGAAGATTATAATATTGATAAAGATGCTAATGACAAGTATCAAGAAGATCAAAGTACAATGAAAGATAAAATTGTTAATAAAAATAAAAATAATGATTCTGAAGATAAACATTCTTAATCATAAAATTAAAGGCCAAGTGGAATTGATAAACATCATCCACCTGGCCTTTTTATAATTATTGAATTAAGTTATGTTGGAAAGCATAAATGACTGCTTGTGTTCTATCTTGAACTTCTAATTTACTTAGAATATTACTTACATGTGTTTTAACTGTTTTTATTGTAATGTGAGATGCACTAGCAATCTCTTGATTGGAGTAACCTTTAGCAATTAACAATAAAATTTCCATTTCTCTTTCTGTTAACATTTCATATAGCTCAGCGCGTTTTTTCATTCTGTTACGCATTTTAACTAATACTTCTGGTTCAAACACCGATTCACCATTGTATGTTTTACGAACCGCTTCTGCGATATCACTAGCACTTGTAGTCTTTAAAATATAACTATCTACACCAGCATCTAAAGCTCGATATACTTCTTTATCTTCAATGAAACTTGTAAGCATTACTACTTTGATGTGAGGTAAATCCTTTTTTATTTCTGTTGTCGCTTCTACACCATCCATATCATCCATCAGTAAGTCCATTAGAATTAAATCTGGTTGTAACTCGTGTGCCTTTGCAATTGCATCTTTCCCAGACTCTCCTTCTCCCACTACTTCAATGTCAGATTGTGTTGATAAGTAACTTGATATACCTATTCTAACCATCTCATGGTCGTCTACAAATAATACTTTAATCGCCATACGAATCCTCCTTGTTTAATGGTGCTTTAACTTCAATACGTGTACCAGAGTCTGGTAACGATACGATATGGAAGGTAGCACCAATTTCTAGTGCACGTTCACGCATATTCTTTAATCCATAACTTTGTTCAAGTTTCTCATCTACATTAAAACCTTTACCATTATCTTGTATACGTAAAAGCAGATAATCTTGCTTATTAAATAATTCAACCGTTACTCTTGTGCCATTAGAATGTCTCAATGTATTTGAAATTGCTTCTTGTGTAATTCTGAATAAATGATCCTCAATTCCTTTTGGCACTTTAAATTCTTGAATTTCATGCACTACTTTCATTGGTACTTTCTTTTGAAGGTCAATGACTAAATCTTTAATACCTTCACCTAATGATTTATCTTTTAATCCTAATGGTCTTAAATGAAGTAACAATGCTCTCATCTCTAGTTGTGAATCTTGGACCATCTTTTCAAGTACGGGTATTTGTTGATCTAATGGTGGTTCTAACTGTGTTTCTTTTATTGCAGATAACATCATACTCGCAGCGAATAATTGTTGGCTTACAGAATCATGTAATTCTCTAGCTAAGCGTTGTCGCTCATCTTCAATAATCTTTTTAACTTTAACATCATTCATATTGTAATTTTCGTTAGTTAAATTTTGTGTTTTCATTCTTAATCGATGTAACTCTTGATTTAACGGGACAAGTGTATGATATATTTCTAACGTCTCGCTATACAATTCAATATTTTGATCATTAATTCCAACAGTTTCCCCTTCAATTGATCGCTCAATTTGAGTTTTAATCCAATCATTCTGTTGATTAATTTTATATGCTAGAACTGATCCAACTATAATACATAATAATATAACTATAATATTTAAAAATAAGAACACTGGAATACCGAAAATTTGTGTATAAAACATTCCTTGAAAGTAAATGATGTTGACAAAAACTTTATCAATAAATAAGAACGCCGTTAACATACTATATATCAATATCAGCATTGACCCAATAGCTCTTATATAGTGATTCATCTATATATCACCTCTAGGTCACCAATAAATGTTGATACATAGACATTAACCGTATAATTTTCTTCTTTTGTCTTCTCTTCAACATGAATATTATTATTCTCTATCTTATATGATTTTTCATTTATATTTGCTGAACCATAAAATGCAGTAGCATGGATATTAATATTATAATTTAATGGCACAATCACTTGAACTTTACCTAATATATGTCTCACAACAATAGTATTGTTATCTTTAATATTCGCGGCTTTAGTCAAATCGATATGAATATCTCCAATTCCATGTTGGATTTGAACATCTTCCCACTTATATACATATACTGGTGTACGTTGCTCACCAAACCATTTCTGCTTAATAAATGCTGGCGATGTAACTTCTTCTTCAGTTGCTGTTACTTTTAAAGGTTTAAATTTATAAATTAAGTACCTTACAATTAATATCAATAAAAATATAAACAAAATGATAATCGTATATTTATTAGATAATAAGGTGAATGCAATTAATAAAGTACCAATCCAAAAGGATAACAAACCTCGTACTTTATGAAAGTAAATATATCCTACATAGACAAGTACACATCCTAAAAGTAAAACGAGTAAAAATCCTATTTTTTCAAAGAATATATAATAAAAATTAGCAATAATCATTAATGCTGTAAAAAATATCAACAATTCTGTTGATATATATTTATGTGTCATGATTCGCCACCTTTCTATGCCACAGCACTCATATAATGAATTAAATGACATTCTTTTTCTATAGTCATTTTCTCTTTTGCTTGTTCACTTATTTTAGACTCAATTTGAGCACAATACGCTTCAATTTGATTTAAATTATTTCTTAATGACGCAATTTCATTATCATGTACCTCTTCTGCACATCTAATATTATATAAATCTGCGATATCTATATATTTATTTTCTAATGCTAAAGAAATACTGTCAATTAACTTTTTGAGTTGCATTCGCTTTTCACTTAAATAAGCTATATACTCTTCAATATCTTTCAATTTTTTGTCTAATTTCATTTTATAATCATCAATATTGTATCGTAATGATGTTTTAAATATTTTATTTAAGTAAATCTCCATGTAATTCATAGAACCACCTCGCCCTTGATTAGGTTCTATTATAAAACAATTCCGAAACCATCAGTAATAGGCTCCGGAACCATATCTTGTTAGTCCTTTAGTCTTAGTCTAAGTAAAATGAATAACTTTACTATCTAAAGGAAGAATATACTTTAATCTTCAATTTTAGTTGTTAATAAAGGACCCTCTTTGGTAACGATAACAGTATGTTCTATTTGTGCAACATAGCTTTTATCTCTTGTTTCAAATGCCCATTCATTTTTACCTTCAGTCACAAATGTTGCTTTAGATGAAATAAATGGTTCTACTGCAATAACAAGTCCTTCTTTTAAAAGTGTTTTATCTTTAGGATCATAGTAGTTCATGACATGATTAGGTGCTTCATGTAATGATTGACCAACGCCATGACCTGTTAGATTCTTAATAACTGTTAAATCATTTTGACGTGCTGTTGCATGCACAGCTTTACCAATATTACTCAATTTTGTACCTGGTTTTACTTTAGCCATTGCATTTTCAAATGCCATTGTTGCAACGTCACAAACTTTTTGTTTCATTGGATCACTTGCTTCACCTACCACAAATGAAATGCCAGTATCTGCATAATACCCATTTTTCAATGCTGAAACGTCAATATTAACTAAATCACCTTCACGAATCACACGTTTTCCAGGTATGCCATGTGCCACTTCTTCGTTGACACTGATACATGTCTGACCTGGAAAATTCTCATCATGAATTGGCGCTGAAATCGCACCATGTTCTTCGAATAAAACTTTAGCAATATTGTCTAACTCTTTTGTTGTAATACCTGGTTTAGTTTCAGCTTGCATTGTGTCTCTTACTTTTGCACAAATATAGCCAATTTCTTTTAAAGCTTGTAATTCCTCATCTGTTTTTACAATCATTTTTATCCCGTTCCTTTTTATTTATTATTCTATCTTATTATAGCAAAAATTTTTTGATATACTAAACATGAATGCATAGAAATGACTTTATTTTGTTTGATTAAGAAAGAGAATTTGTAAAAGCGTAAATCGTTTTAAAAATTCCCTTTTCAAGGGGGACAACATTTTGAATGAAAAATGGTATAAAAATCTCATTGGTGCACGCACTATCAAGACAGGTTTAGCTACATTTTTTACAACTGTCTTTTGTATGCTATTAAATCTCACACCAATATTTGCCATATTAACTGCTATAGTAACAATAGAACCTACTGCTAAAGCCTCAATTAAAAAAGGCTATCACCGTTTACCTGCTACAGTTATTGGCGCATTATTTGCAGTTATATTTACATTTATATTTGGCGACCAATCGCCATTTGCTTATGCATTAAGTGCAACATTGACGATTTTAGCTTGTACTAAACTCAATTTGCAAGTAGGTACGACAGTAGCAGTATTAACGTCAGTTGCAATGATACCAGGTATACATGAAGCTTATGTATTTAACTTCTTTTCACGTTTATTAACTGCCTTAATTGGATTAGTTACAGCAGGTCTAGTCAATTTTATGATTTTACCACCTAAATATTATAATCAGTTAGAAGATCATCTTTATGACTCTGAAGAAAAAATGTACGCATTATTTAATCAACGATGTCATGAATTGTTACTTGGTCGATTTCAGTCTGATAAAAGTAATAAAAAGATTATTCAAATCAGTAATTTAAACCAGAAAATCGATATGCTAACTGGGTATCAACGTGATGAGCTCACATATCATCAGAACAAGGCTGATGATTGGAAAAAACTAAATAAATTAACGAATAGAGCTTATACTAATCGATTACTGATGACCCATTTAGCGAACATTATTTATTTACCTAAAGATGCACACGTATTCTTTACACCTGAAGAAAAAATGGCGATTCTAAAAATTAGTACAAGTATTAGCCAAATTCTATGTGATGGTACATTTAAACGTGAACGAAAATCCGCTTCAACACTAAAATCATCAGTGAAGCAGCTAGAAGAATTTGATCAAAATCAGATTAAAAGTCACCTTATTTATGAAATATTGTTAATCTATAAAATATTAGATCATCGTTATGCTTAAGGTGATGTCAAATATAAGAAAGAAGAGGTTGCGACTCGTTATAAAAGTCGCAACCTCTTCTTTTAAATTATTTACTTTTATTTGCACGATCTATTAAAACTTGTTTGGCAGCTTCTTCTTCAGTATTATCTATTTCTTTTGGTTCAAATGGTATACCTTTTCTTTCACAAGCTTTTTCTAATAAATAATCTGTAACTTCATGGTTTTTAGGTAAGATAGGACCATGTAGATAAGTTCCTAGTAAATTCTTATAGTGGATACCCTCTTTACAATCCGTATCATTATTACCATAACCATGTGTCACTCGACCTAGGGTACCAAATTGGTGATAAGTTCTTCCCCCGTGATTCTCAAAACCAACAATTGTTCCGAACGTATCACTTTCGATAATGATATCACCAGTTAATCGATCTTCTCTAGATTCAGTATAGAAATCTAAAATACCTAACCCATCTAATTCTGTACCATCTGGTGTAATATATTTAGTTCCTAAAAATTGGTATCCACCACAAATAGTTAAACCAGGCATTCCATCCTCAATAGCTTCTTTTAATGGAGTTTTAATTTTACTTAATTGTTTTGTAGCAAGTGATTGTTCACGATCACTGCCACCGCCAATAAAGAAGATGTCACAATCATCAAATGTTACACCCTCTGTTTCATTAATTTCTACCACATTCACTTTAATATTTCTTTTTTTGGCTCTTATTTTTAAGGCAATAATATTACCAATATCACTATATAAATTTAATTTATCGGACATAAAATGATATATCGTTAATTCGTGCTTCATTATGATTGTCCTCCTTCAAAAGAACGATTCAATTGTTCTAGCATCGGTGATAATGAAGTATAGTTCGGTATCGCTACTGTAAACCCTGTAAAGTCTATTGTTTTAGCAGTTGCTTTATATATATCCCTTTCAAGAATTACAGGTACATCCACTTCAGCTAATTTTAATCTTAGTTGTAATTCTTCAGCACGATTACCTGTAACAATAATTGCTTCAATATCTTGATGACTCAGTTTTTCAAAGTCTGCATCATAAATCCATGACGTATCTCTTCCATCTGCAGCATTATCATTTAAACTAATAACATATACTTTACGTTCTTCTAATTGCTCGCCAACTGATAAACTTGCATTCATTCCTGCTGGATTTTTAGCTAAGTTAATCATCGCTTCTTTTTGATTTAAAGAAAAATACTGCATACGGCCATTGTCAGATGTATAAGTTTCAAATCCTTTTTGAATAGATGCATCATTTAATCCTAATTCTCTTAACACAGTATAGGCTGCAAGCGCATTGTATGCATTAAAATCACCAGCAATTTTCATATTAAATGTGGCATTTCCTATATTTAATTTTAGGAACGGTGATGTTTCGAAGGAAGATACTTCATATTTAGGTTGTTCACGTTTGAAGCCACATTCACAATGATAATGACCAATTTGATTATAATGTATGTAATCATATTTAAGTAAACGACCACAATTTGGACAATATCTACTTTCATTCATTGTACTTTGTTCAAATTCATGAGCATGTGCTTTCATACCATAGTAAATACGAGTCTCACTTGCTATTTTAAGTCGACTTACAAATGGATCATCTGCGTTTAATAATAGTTTTATACCTTTATCACTAATTGATTTAGCAATATTATTTACCATGATGTCTATTTCACCAAAACGGTCCATTTGGTCTCTAAAGAAGTTTGTAAATACCATCATAGATGGCGTTACTTCTTTAAGTACTCTCGGTATCGATCCTTCATCTATTTCAATAATAGCGATTTTAGTTTGCTTTGTTGTTTGCATAATGAAGGCAGATGTAATACCTGCTGCCATATTGGCACCTTCATTGTTATGAATAATATCAATTTGATTAGCCTTTAATGTATGTCCAATTAAGTTAGATGTTGTTGTTTTACCGTTTGTACCACTTATGAAGACAATATCATCAACTTGTTCTGATAATTTTCTTAATATATTTTGATCCACTCTACGTGCGATTTGACCTGGTAAGTCAGTTCCATTTTTACCCACGGCTCTACTTGCCTTGCGCGCTAACTTCGCTAAATGGGTTGCAGTCCATTGTCTCATTTGTTTCCTCCCTATTACTATTCACTCGCATAATTATAACATGCAGAGGGTATAACTAAAAAGATTCTCAATTAAAAAGATAAAAATGCACTCCAGATTATAATAATTATTATTTACGAATGAGAATAAGTTTGTTATACTCATTTTAGTCAACAGAGAAAGAAAATGAAAATTTTCATATGAGGTGAATATTATGTTAAACAAAGAATTATTAGAAGCATTAAATGAACAAATGAATCACGAGTATTTTGCTGCTCACGCATATATGGCAATGGCATCTTATTGCGATTCTCAATCATACGAAGGATTTGCAAACTTCTACATTCAACAAGCTAAAGAAGAAAGATACCATGGCAAAAAAATCTATGATTATATTAACGATCGTGGTGGACATGCGAAATTTACTGCATTACCAGCACCTAAAGTAGATTTTAGTTCTATTTTAGAAACATTTAAAGACGGTCTAGCTCAAGAGCAAGATGTAACAAAACGTTTCTACAATTTATCAGAAATCGCACATAAAGATAAAGATTATGCTACAATTTCATTCTTAAACTGGTTCTTAGACGAACAAGTCGAAGAAGAATCAATGTTCGAAACTCATATCGATTACTTAAATCGAATTGGTGATGACTGTAATACTCTATATTTATATGAAAAAGAATTAGCTACTCGTACATTTGACGAAGAATAATTTAAAATAACTCTTTAAATCATTGATTAACAACAGAGGGACTGTCAATTAACCTAATAAGTTAATTGGCAGTTTTTTTCGTGAAATTTCAAAAATCATTTTTCAAAACACATTCCCTAATTAGAATGTTTATAGATGTTAACCTTTTCCCTTTTACTATCCATTATAGCTTTGATATATTAAAATATATTTTATGATCTTTGATAGAAAGGAGCGATACAATGAGCGAGAATGCATTTGTCGCACTAGACTTTGAAACTGCTAATGGAAAACGTACTAGCATATGTTCAGTAGGTATGGTTAAAGTAATAGAAAATCAAATTACAGAATCCTTCCATACTCTAGTCAATCCAAATGATTATTTTTCTGAACAAAATATTAGTGTACATGGTATACATCCAGAAGATGTAGCATCCTCTCCAAATTTTTCATATGTATATCCCTATATGATGCAGTTTATCGATCAACTTCCAGTCGTGGCGCATAATGCTGCATTTGATATGAATGTACTCCATCAAAGTATTCAAGCCATAGGGTTAGAAACACCTCATCTTACTTATTTTTGTTCATATCAATTAGCAAAAAGAACAGTACAATCACATCGCTATGGCTTAAAACACATGATGGACTATTATCAACTTGATTTCCATGGGCATCATGACGCGTTGAATGATGCGAAAGCTTGTGCAATGATCACCTTTAGATTATTAAAACATTATGATGATTTACCAAGCATGCTCAATATCTATGGTAAAGATTTAAAAGATAAAGGCTAATAATGTAGACATTATCTTACATTACTAGCCTTTTATATAAAATCATATATAGTCATATTGCGATATGCTGATTGCTCTAGGTTACCTACTGTAACACCTATTAATCGTATAGGTACATCAGGATCTTTCAAATCAGTATAAAGTGAATAGGCAATATTATAAATATCTGTTTCTGAATTAACAGGATCCCTTAAACTGGTTTGCTTTGATAACGTCTCAAATTGATAGGTTTTAATTTTCACCGTCACAGTTTTACCTGATTTTTGTAACTTATTTAATCTTTCCGCCGTTTTTCCAGATAATTCCCAAACCTTTCTTAAAATCTCATCATCATCATTAACATCTGTTGCAAAAGTACGTTCTGTTCCTACAGATTTTCGTATTCGGGTCGATTTTACCTCATTATGGTCAATACCTCTTACTTTATTGTATAAACCCCTCCCTCTTTTTCCAAACAAACGTATTAATTCAAATTCATCCTTATTGTATAAGTCTTGACCATTAAAAATTTGATTATCATGCATGACCTTTTCCGATGCTTTTCCAACACCTGGAAATTCACCAATATCCAAATTCATTAAAATGTCATGTACATTATTATAATCTATTACTGTGAGGCCATTAGGCTTATTCATGCCACTTGCCAATTTCGCTAAAAATTTATTATAAGATACCCCCGCAGACGCTGTTAATTCAGTTTGTTCTAATATATCTCTTCGTATAAAATTAGCTATTTTAGAAGCTGGTAGATCAGGTCTCACTAAATGTGTAATATCTAAATAAGCTTCATCTAAAGATAAGGGCTCTACAATTTCAGTATAACTGCGAAATATGTCCATAATTTTCTTAGAAGCTTCCCTATAAGCATCAAAGCGACTCGTTACATAATAACCATTAGGACATAGTTTATGTGCTTGTGACATGGGCATGGCAGAATGCACACCATATTTTCTAGCTTCATAAGATGCAGTAGAAACGACCCCTCTGTTACTTGCCTTTCCTCCAACAATTACTGGTTTCCCTTTTAGTTTCGGATTATCTCTCATTTCAACTTGCGCAAAAAAGTAATCCATGTCAATGTGAATAATTCTTCTTTCTTCCATTATTTCACCACACTTTCACTTTTAGTATTATCTTACTTTTATTATAAAATGTATGACGACGATTCACGAATTTCATGCTTTTAAATTAAGGCATTAAAATAAGCCATCTTCTCTTTTAAGAAAGATGACTATAATGATTGACTATTCTTGATTCATTTGACTAGGTTTGTGTTGATATAGATATAATCCTTCATCATATTTTTGAATATATTTAAAATTACTGGCAAGTGCTAACGACACTAATAAAACATCAAGCACGCAATAGCCAATATGGATACTAAACATAAATATCAACGAGGAATATGCATAAGTCTTAATTAGTACAAGTAAAAGTGAACTTATTAATACAAGAGGCGCTAACATGATTGTGCTAAATTGCCATCTGTTAAAGCAAGTTTCAGTAAATTGTAATAACATTGTTCCCTTTTTATATTTCATTTTAGGCTTTTCACCTTTAGAAAATAAAATAAATAATACACGATGTATCAACTCATGAATAATTAATAAAACTAAAAAGCCAGCAAAACCATAAACTAAGTTCATAACAATATTTTGTTCTATAATATGTGTCACGGTATAAGCCCACTTATATGTAAATAATATGACAAACATAATTAAAACAATTTGCATTAATACAAAGCGACGAATATTAATTTTATGTGGAAACAAATCAATTTTATGCACAACCAACCCTCCATTTTTCTCTAAAATCAACTTTAGTATACATTGTTTAGGATTGATACTAAAGGTATTTTCAAGAAAGTAAGTTGCTTGTAATATAATTTTAATAATCGTCTTGTTTTAGCAATCAACTTCTTCAAATATCTCGACAAATGATATTATTTTCTTTCAAATAATGCCACTGTTTCAATATGTGTTGTTTGCGGGAACATATCAACAGGTGTAATTTCTTTTAAATCATACTGATGATTAAGTATGTGTGCATCACGTTGTTGTGTAGACGGATTACATGATATATATACAATTCGTTTAGGATTAAGTTCTAATATTGTTTCTAAGAACGTTTCATCGCAACCCTTTCTTGGTGGATCGACCATAACAACATCTGGTCTTATTCCTTCTGCTTTCCATTTTAGAATAACTTCTTCAGCTTTCCCACAGACAAAAGTTGTATTTTCTAATTGGTTTTTAGTCGCATTTTGATTTGCATCATTAATTGCTGAAGGTACTACTTCGACACCATATACGTGTCGAGCATTTTCAGCCATGTATATAGCGATTGTACCGATACCACAATATGTATCAAGTACAATTTCATCCCCGGTTAATTGGGCATAATCTAATGCTTGTTGATATAATTTTTCTGTTTGATGTGAATTGATTTGATAGAACGATTGATCACTTATATTGAAAGTGACTTCACTTAATTGATCTTCAATTTCTTCTTCACCATAAAGCGTAATAGATTGAGGCCCCATTATCACATTTGAATGTGCATCATTAATATTTTGTTTAATACTTGTGACATTAGGATATTTTCGAACTAGTGCATCCACCAGAGATTCAGCTTGTTTGAACGCCTTACCATTGGTCACTAATATAATCATTAATTGATTCGTGTAATGTCCTGTTCTCACTACTAAATGACGAAGTAATCCTTTTTTAGTTTTTTCATTATAAACGCTTATATTTAGCTCAGATATCAGTTGTTTTAGATCGTTCATCACTTGTTGATGTTGTTGATCCTGAATTAAACAACTTTCCATATCAATGATGTCATGACTTCGTTGTCGGTAAAATCCCATTATTGGTTGCTGATCCTTACTTAAACCAACGGGGATTTGTGATTTGTTTCTATATCGCCAAGGGTCTTCCATACCAACAGTATCTTTGATAACTGTATTTGTAAATTTTGCTTTTCTGTGAAATAAATTAACCACCTGTTCTTTTTTCATATTGAGTTGTGCTTGATATGACATATGCTGAAGTTGGCATCCTCCGCATTTGTAATAATATATACATGGTGGCTCTACTCGAGCATCACTTTCAGTAATCACTTTTATTAATTTTCCAATTGCAAAGTTTTTCTTTACTTTAATCACTTTATACTCAATCTTCTCATCTATTAACGTATTTGGGATAAATATCGGATATCTATCAATTTTTACAACGCCATGGCCTTCATGTGTTAAATCTACAACCTGGCCTGTTAGTACATCATTTTTCTTCAATGTTTCCACTTTATTTCCCCCACATATAAAAAGGTTAGGACATATCATCTTGCCTATCCTAACCTTGTGTTCTTTAAATATTTATTAAACTTCGTCTTCTGAATTATGTTGATAATCCTCAGCCTTCATCTGTGGTGTTACTGTTGGTTGATCAAGTAATTCTTCATTATGAATATCATGAGGTGTAAATACATCGATATGTCTTTCTAAATTTAAGAAATTAGCTGGTAATTTGCCGCCATATTCACCATCAACATTTAATTGCATTTCAGTATATGATGAAATATTAATAGATTTTGCTTTTTCATATATCACTTTAGGATGCTTTGTATGTTCGCCTCTTGAAGCTAAAGTCATGATGTGACCTAATTCTGCTAAGTTCGCCTTTTCTACTATTATTAATGTATAGTAACCATCATCTAACTTTGCGTCAGGTACTAATTTTTCAAAACCTGCCATTGAATTAGTTAGTCCTAGTAAGAATAGCAATGCTTCTCCCTGAAAGACTTTATCATCATATTCGATTCTTAAATCAACAGCCTTCATTTGCGGTAACATTTCGAATCCTTTAATGTAATACGCAAATGACCCGACGATAGATTTTAATTTACTTGGTGTTTCGTATGAGACTTGTGTCAGTTGACCACCTGCTGCTAAGTTAATGAAGTAACGACTGTTCATTTTACCTATATCAACTTTAGTACTGTGTCCTTCAATTATCACATCAAGCGCACCCATTATGTCGTTTGGCAAATGCAACGCTCGTCCAAAGTCATTAACTGTGCCCATAGGTATAACACCTAATTTCGGTCTATTAGGTTGCTCAGCGATTCCATTGACTACTTCATTTAATGTACCGTCGCCACCCGCTACTATTAAAATATCATATTGTTGTTTAAGTGCTCGCTCTGCTTCTAAAGTAGCATCACCTTCGCGCTCTGTAGCATAAGCACTTGTTTCGTATCCAACTTTTTCTAGTTTAATTAAAACATCAGGTAGCATTCGTTTAAATAGCTCTTTACCAGATGTCGGGTTATAAATAATTCTTGCTCGTTTTCTCATATCATATCCCTCGACTTCATATACTCATATTTAATATTAAATGATTTACACTCGAGTTGAAAGTATTTTTTAGAACTTGATAGTAATTTATTGTTTAGAAGCGCTTATATATGAGCTTTGCTAAAGTTTTCAAATATAACTATATTAAAGTGTTTAATTTAACTTTTGTATTAATTATTATTCATACGTTTTGTTTTATATCTAAATGCTTTCAATCTTAGTTAAGGACTACTTATTTCTCCACCAAAAAGAATGACATTCAAAAAACTCCTACAACGAATAGTTTACACTAAACGTTATAGGAGTGAAAATCAAATTATTTATCTTTTATCTAGCTCTTGTTTAAGTAATTGGTTTACTTTTTGAGGGTTTGCTTGTCCTTTAGAAGCTTTCATAATTTGACCAACTAAGAAGCCCATTGCTTTACCTTTACCATTTTTATAATCTTCAACTGATTGAGGATTATTATCTAATGCTTCATTAACAAATTTTAATAAAGTAGCTTCGTCTGAAATTTGAACTAAACCTTTATCTTCCATAATTTGTTTCGCATCTCCACCATTTTCTGCTAATTCAGGGAAGACTTTTTTGGCAATCTTACTGCTCATTGTGCCGTCTTCGATTAATTTAATCATACCTGCTAAGTTTTCTGGTGTTAATTTTGTATCTTGTAATTCTACTTGATTTTTATTCAAGTATTCATTTACGCCACCCATTAACCAGTTAGAAGTTAATTTCACGTCTGCACCATGTTCTATAGCACCTTCAAAGAAATCAGACATTTCTTTAGTAAGTGTTAAAACATGCGCATCGTATTCAGGTAATCCTAAATCATTAACATATTTAGCTTTACGTTCATCTGGTAATTCTGGAATTGTTTGACGAACACGCTCTTTCCATTCGTCATCTACATATAATGGTACGATATCTGGCTCAGGGAAATAACGATAATCGTCAGATCCTTCTTTAACACGCATTAAGATTGTTTTACCTGTTGATTCATCAAAACGACGCGTTTCTTGACCAATCTCTCCACCATTTAACAATTCTTCTTCTTGGCGTTTTTCTTCGTATTCTAAGCCTTTACGAACATAGTTAAATGAGTTTAAGTTTTTCAATTCAGCTTTTGTACCGAATTCTTCTTGGCCATATGGACGTAATGAAATATTAGCATCGCAACGTAATGATCCTTCTTCCATTTTACAATCAGATACACCTGTATATTGAATAATTGAGCGTAACTTTTCTAAATAAGCATACGCTTCTTGAGGTGAACGGATATCTGGTTCAGATACGATTTCGATTAATGGTGTACCTTGACGGTTTAAATCAACTAAAGAATATCCATCTTTATGTGTTGATTTACCAGCATCTTCTTCCATGTGTAAACGAGTAATACCAATACGTTTTGTTTTACCGTCTACTTCGATGTCGATATATCCATTTTCACCGATTGGTTCATCAAATTGAGAAATTTGATAAGCTTTTGGATTATCAGGATAAAAGTAGTTTTTACGGTCAAATTTAGAATTTGTAGCGATATCCATATTTAAAGCCATTGACGCACGCATTGCCCAGTCTACTGCTCTTTTATTAACAACAGGTAGAACACCAGGATATGCAAGGTCAATTACGTTTGTATTTGAGTTAGGTTCTGCTCCAAAATGTGCAGGTGATGGAGAGAACATTTTTGAGTCTGTTTTTAGCTCAACATGAACTTCAAGTCCGATAACTGTTTCAAAATGCATTATTTCCACTCCTTATAATTTTTCATAAGCGTCATGTAGGTTGAATTGTGTTTCATATTGATATGCAACACGATATAACGTCTTTTCATCGAACGGTTTACCAATAAATTGTAATCCAATTGGGCGTCCGTTTGATTGTCCACAAGGAACAGAAATACCTGGTAAACCTGCTAAGTTAACTGGTGTAGTTAATAAATCATTGGCATACATTGTCAATGGATCATCAATCTCATCACCTAAATCAAACGCTGTTGTTGGTGCAGTTGGACCTACAACAATGTCATATTTTTCAAAGATTTTATCAAAGTCATTCTTAATTAAAGTTCTTACTTTTTGTGATTTCTTATAAAATGCATCATAATAACCTGAACTTAACGCGAATGTTCCTAAGAAGATACGGCGTTTAACTTCGTCACCAAAACCTTCTGATCTAGACATTTTATAAAGTTCTTCAAGTGATTGTGCTTCTTTGGAGTGATAACCATAACGGATACCATCAAAGCGAGCTAAGTTTGCTGATGCTTCTGATGATGCAATAACATAATATGATGGAATACCATATTTCGTATTAGGTAATGATACCTCTTCTACTTCAGCACCTAATGATTTTAATGTTTCTACTGCATTTTTTACTGATGCTTTAACATCTTCGCTAACACCTTCACCTAAATATTCTTTAGGAAGTGCTACTTTTAAGCCTTTAATATCTTTTCCAATTTCAGAAGTAAAGTCAACATCATCAACCGGAGCGCTTGTTGAATCATTAGCATCTAAACCAGAAATAGCTTCTAGCACTAATGCGTTATCTTTAACGTTACGAGTTAATGGTCCAATTTGGTCTAATGATGAAGCGAATGCGACTAAGCCAAAACGTGACACACGTCCGTATGTTGGTTTCATACCCACGATACCGCAATAAGATGCAGGTTGACGAATAGAGCCACCAGTATCTGACCCTAGACTAAATGGTACTAAACCTGCTGCTACAGCCGCAGCTGAACCACCTGAAGAACCACCTGGTACAGCAGAATGATCAAATGGATTCACTGTTTTCTTAAAGTAAGATGTTTCAGTAGAACCACCCATTGCAAATTCGTCCATGTTTAATTTACCAATTAAAACTGCATTTTCATTATGCAATTTATTCATAACAGTTGATTCATAGATAGGTACAAAACCTTCCAACATTTTACTTGCACATGTTGTTTCTAAATCCTTAGTTATAATGTTGTCTTTAATCCCCATTGGAATACCAAATAATTTACCTTCCATTTGGTCTTTGGCTTGTAATTCATCTAATTCTTGCGCTTTTTTCATCGCATTTTCTTTATCTAAAGCTAAGAAAGATTTGATTGTAGGATCAGTTTCTTCAATAGCATCATAAATATCACTTACAATTTGTGAAGGTTTAATTTCTTTATTTTTAATTAAAGTTAATAAATTCTCAACAGACTCATAGCGAATACTCATCTTAAGCGTCCTCCTCATTCATGATGGCTGGAACTTTAAATTGTCCATTTTCAGTTTCTTTTGCATTTTTTAATGCTAATTCTTGAGGAATGCCCTCGATAGCTTTATCTTCACGTAATACATTTTGTAAATCTAATACGTGGTATGTTGGTTCAACACCTTCAGTGTCTGCACTATCATTTTGTTTAGCAAAATCTAAAATACTCTCTAATGTATTGGCCATTTCATCCGTTTCTTCAGGAGAAATTTGAAGTCTGGCTAAATTAGCTATATGTTCAACTTCTTCGCGTGTTACTTTAGTCATTAAATAAAAGCCTCCTTATTACTCATTCATCACTAAATTGTATCAAATATTCATTTAAAAATCTAAGTATTTATTGCATAATGCCAATTTAAATCACTGTCCTCACTTTTTTGAACATGTTTTTAGTCATTTCCATTACATAATCCAATAATCAAAGATTGATTCATTTAGGTGTAACTTATTTATATGTATTTATCATATATTTCTATTAAAACACTAGATTTTATATTAATCATTTATGATTATGCAATATTTATAAGTGGGAATATTAATTAAAATTTATAATGTAAGCGCTATATCGCTGTTTTGTCAGTTCTTTAAAAATAAAATTTTATTTTTTCACTTTTCTAAACATTTAACTATAATGTATAATATTACATGTGACACAAATCAATGAATTATAAGAGGGAGTGGTTAATATGCTATATTTGGGGACTGAACTAAATCAACAAGTTGATGCAAATTGGCAAACTTACATCATGATCGCCATTTACTTTATTATTCTGCTTATTATAGGTTTTTATGGCTATAAACAAGCAACTGGTAATTTAAGTGAATTCATGTTGGGTGGTCGTAATATAGGTCCTTACATAACTGCACTATCCGCAGGAGCTTCGGATATGAGTGGTTGGATGATCATGGGATTACCAGGTTCTGTTTATAGTACTGGTTTGTCAGCCATTTGGATAACAATCGGTCTAACACTGGGTGCTTATATTAATTACTGGGTTGTAGCGCCTAGGCTAAGAGTTTATACAGAAATTGCAGGAGATGCCATTACACTCCCTGATTTCTTTAAGAACAGATTAAATGACCAACAAAATATTATTAAAATTATTTCAGGATTAATTATCGTTATATTCTTCACTTTATACACACATTCTGGTTTTGTTTCAGGCGGTAAATTATTCGAAAGTGCCTTTGGATTAAATTATCATTTTGGATTAATTCTCGTCGCTGTTATTGTTATCTTTTATACATTTTTCGGTGGTTATTTAGCTGTATCTATTACAGACTTTTTCCAAGGTGTTATTATGTTAATCGCTATGGTCATGGTACCTATTGTAGCAATGATGCAGTTAAATGGATTTGATACTTTTAGTAAAGTAGCAGCAATGAAACCAACAAATATGGATTTATTTAGAGGCACGACATTAATTGGTATTATTTCTCTATTTTCATGGGGATTAGGATATTTCGGTCAACCTCATATTATTGTTAGATTTATGTCTATTAAATCTCATAAATTATTACCAAAAGCGAGACGCTTAGGAATCAGTTGGATGACGATAGGCTTACTTGGTGCGGTTTGCGTAGGATTAACAGGTATTGCCTTTATCTCTGAACGTCATATTAAAATGGAAGACCCAGAAACATTATTTATTATTATGAGCCAAATACTATTCCACCCACTAGTTGGCGGATTTTTACTTGCAGCGATCCTTGCTGCTATTATGAGCACTATTTCATCTCAACTTTTGGTTACTTCAAGCTCATTAACTGAAGATTTTTATAAATTGATTCGTGGGGAAGAAAAAGCAGCAACACATCAAAAAGAATTTGTAATGGTAGGACGATTATCTGTATTAGTTGTAGCTATCGTAGCCATCGCTATTGCTTGGCATCCAAATGATACAATTCTCAATTTAGTTGGTAATGCTTGGGCAGGTTTTGGTGCATCTTTTAGTCCATTAGTATTGTTCTCATTATATTGGAAAGGTTTGACGAGAGCTGGTGCTATTAGCGGTATGATTAGTGGTGCTTTAGTTGTGATTATATGGATAGCATGGATTAAACCATTAGCTTCTATAAATGAATTATTTGGTATGTATGAAATTATTCCAGGTTTTCTTGTAAGTATTATTGTGACATATATTGTAAGTAAATTAACGGCTTCACCTGGAGAATTTGTAAATCAAGACTTAGCTAAAGTAAAACAAATTGTTAAAGAAAAATAAAAAATACGCGTAGAAAAGGCCAACCTTTTCTACGCGCTTTTTACTTTTATAAATTAATTATGATAAATGTGAACCTGTGGTTCTTTATCATCTTTATTTTTACTAATTAGTGCTCTTGGATTGTTACCATCTTTAATTCTAATTTCATACTCATCTATATCATCAAAGTATTTATTAGCTTGTTCTGTCACATATTGTGTGATTCCAATCGTTTCAGCCTGACCATAATAGTCAATTGGTAAATCCACTGTTAACTGTTTTGCTTTTTTATCTACAAATTTCACTTTACCTACTGCTTGAGTAAAGTTAGAGAAATAAGATTGTAGGTTATCATTAAATTGTTTAAAGTTATTATTTAATGATTCATCATATTTACCTGCTGTAGATGAAGGTAATAAAGCAGTTGTCTCATTAATTGTTTTCCAATCATTGATTTTCGTTTGACCATCATCAGCAGTTGCGCCTGCCATAAATTCACCCGGCGTAATAGACTCTTGGCTACTTTGTTTATATATAGCAAAGTGAATTGGAATATCTTTTAAGTCACTATTTTCTCTTAATCTAGATAATATTTCACTCGCCATTGCTTTACCTTGCTTCTCTATTTCTTTGTCATCTAACTTCTTGCTATACGTTTCGCCATCTTTCTCTTTCTGATAATAATATTCACTATTCATAGCTAAACCAATGGTCATACCCTTAATATTTTTACCTTTAGTATCACTATTACCATAGAAATCCTGTTCTAAAATATTAGATAAATAGGCTGGCGATTTTTCAGCTATTTTAGTTGGATTTGTTTCTCCTTGATGAGAAGGATTAAGGCCTAAATTTTCATTAGCTTTTTTATCTTTCTTCTCTTTATCACTCATTTTTTCTATTTCTTTTTTAGTATATTTGGGATCAAGATAAGCATTGATTGTCTTTTTATCTAAAAATTGCCCATCTTGATATAAGTATTTGTTTGTAGGAAAAACTTCTTTACTTAGTTCTAACAGACCACTCTCAAAGCCTTCGCTGTTATAGCTATTTGCCATATTATCTTGTAATAACCCACGTGATTGACTTTCTTTAAATGGTAAAATCGTACGATAATTATCGCCTTGTACGTTTTTATCTGTAGCCACTTGTTTGACCTGAGATGAATGACTTCCTTTAGTATGATCTGCTTCTTGGTCAGATGATTTATCTTTATCGTTACTGCATGCGGTTAAAATAAAAATTGTCGAGATAAGTAAAATTATTGTTCGCTTCATCGACGTACCTCACTCATTGTTTATTTCATTTTGTTTTGTTGCAAATTCTTCTTCAGTCCATATTTCCGTTCCAAACTTTTCTGCTTTAGTTAATTTAGAACCTGCATCAGCTCCAGCAATGAGTATATCTGTACTCTTAGTGACACTGTTCGTCACTTTCGCACCTTGCATTTGCAACCACTGCGAAGCCTCATTACGTGTCATTTGTTCTAATTTACCAGTTAATACAATTGTCTTACCACTAAAATCAGGATGTCCTTCAATTTCAGTAGTTTTAACACCTTTATATGTCATATTAACATCTTTATCTTTTAATTTTTGAATTAATGCACGAATGTCATCATTTTCTAAATAAGTGACTACTGATTGTGCTAATTTACCACCAATATCATGAATGGCAATCAATTCCTCTTCAGTTACTGTCAAAAGACGATCCATAGTTTCGTACTTTTCAGCTAGAACACGACTTGCTTTTACACCTAAATGACGAATGCCTAAACCAAACAATAAATGTTCTAACGACTGTGATTTAGCTTGTTTTATAGCTTCTAATAAATTTTCAACTTTTTTACTTCCCATACGTTCAAGAGGTAATAAATCTTCTTTTTCCAAATAAAAGATATCGGCAACATCTTTAATCAAATCATTTTCATATAACTGTTGAATAATTTTAGTACCTAAACCATCAATATTCATAGCCTGACGTGAAACAAAGTGAATAAGACCTTCGATCAACTGCGCTTGGCATTTAGGATTAATACATCGTAAAGCCACTTCGCCTTCTATTCTTACTAACTCATGACCACAACTTGGACAATGCGTCGGCATATGATACGTTTCAGCATCTTCAGGTCGACGGTCAATAATACTTTTCACAACTTCTGGGATAATATCGCCTGCCTTTTTGACAACAACACTATCACCAATTCTGATATCTCTTTCATGTATTAAATCCTCATTATGTAATGAAGCCCTTGATACAGTCGTACCTGCCACTCTCACTGGTTCGAGGATTGCCGTAGGTGTAACAACACCTGTACGTCCTATACTTAATTCAATGTCTAATAACTCTGTAACAACTTCTTCAGCAGGAAACTTATAAGCAATAGCCCATCGAGGTGATTTTTGGGTGAATCCCATTTCATCTTGTTGTTCCAAATCATTGACTTTGATAACGATGCCATCTATATCATAAGGTAAGGTTTCTCTTTCAGCTGTCCATTTTTCAATATATTTAAGCACGCCGTCTATATCAGATACTCTCTCACGTTCATGATTTGTCTTAAATCCTAATTGATCTAATTCATCTAATGCACCACTTTGAGTAGTCGCTTCAAAGTCAGTAAAATCGTTAATACTATATAAGAATACACTTAACTTTCTTTTAGCAGCTAGCTTAGAATCTAGTTGGCGTAACGACCCTGCTGCTGCATTACGAGGATTTGCAAAAGGTTGCTCGCCATTCTTTTCTTTTTCTTCATTTAAATTCATAAATGATTTTCTTGGCATATATGCTTCTCCACGAACTTCAAAATTAAGTGGTTCTTTAATTTTTAATGGAATGGCATGAATCGTTCTTAAATTTTCAGTTATATCTTCACCCGTTGTACCATCACCACGAGTTAATCCTTGTACGAAACGGCCGTTTTCATATTTTAAAGAGACCGCTAAACCATCTATTTTAAGTTCACACATATATTCTACTTTGCCAATATTTTCTCGTATACGTTGATCAAACTTTCTTAAATCTTCCTCATTGAAAGCATTACCTAAACTAAGCATAGGCGTATCATGATTCACTTTTTCAAAGGATGATTGTGCTTCGCCACCTACTCGCACTGTAGGTGAATCTGGTGTCTTAAATTCAGGATGTTCTTCTTCAATATGAATGAGTTCGTGTAATAATTTATCGTATTCACTATCTGGCACTGATGGGTTATCTTGAACATAGTATTCATAACTATATTGGTTTAATAAATCATGTAATTCATCTACACGATTTTGTAATTGACTCATCCACTAGTCCTCCTTTTTCTCAATTGGTGCAAATTGTGCAAGTAATCGTTTAGGTCCTTCTGATTTAAAAATAATATCTAATTCGACAGAACCATTCTTTTCGTTAACGTTACTAACCATTCCTTCTCCCCATGCTTTATGAGTCACTTTGTCTCCTACCTTCCAATCTGAAGATGTGACTTGTTTCTTAGATGACGTTGTACGTTTACTAAATCCACGTTTTTGAGTTGGTTTTGCTTTAGGTTGAATCGTTTGTCGTTTACTACCAGAATGACTCTCCATTAAATCTTCAGGTATTTCTTTTAAGAAACGTGATGGCATATTTGATTGAGAACGACCAAATAACATTCGAGTTGTTGCATTCGTAATATATAACGTTTCCTCTGCTCGTGTAATTGCTACGTAACAGATACGTCGTTCTTCTTCCATTTCGTGGTCATCATCACTTTTAATTGCTCTTATATGCGGGAATAGCGACTCTTCCATACCCATGATAAACACAATTGGAAATTCTAAACCCTTGGCAGAGTGCATCGTCATTAATGTAACACCCGATTCTGTATCCGCTTCATCAATATCAGCTACAAGTGATAAATCCGTTAAAAAGTTGATTAATGATTGCTCTTCTAATGGCGTGTTTTCTTCATAGTCTTTGGGAACCGACATAAATTCGTCCAAGTTTTCTAAACGACTACGTGATTCAAGTGTTTGTTCTCTATCAAGCATATCTCTGTAACCAGATTTGACTAGTACTTCTTCTACGATTTCGCTAATTTCAAGAAACTCTTGCTCTTTAATAAGATTTTGAATCATTTCGTAAAAAGCGATACATTCTTGAGTTACTTTTTTAGATAATCCAATAAAATCAACTTCACCTAATGCGTCAAACATACTGATATTATTTTGAACTGCATAAGTTTGAATTTTTTCAACTGATGACGGTCCTACACCTCGTTTAGGTACATTAATAATACGTTGTAAACTAATATCATCATTACTATTGGCAATCACTCTTAAATAACTTAATAAATCTTTAATTTCTTTACGATCATAGAATTTTTGTCCGCCAACCATTGTGTAAGGAATGTTTGATTTCATAAATGTTTCTTCAAGTACACGCGATTGTGCATTGGTTCTATATAAAATAGCCATATCACTATATTTTTTACCATTACGTTGATGCTTCATAATTTCACGAACAACATATTCTGCTTCATCACGTTCAGTTGTTGCTTCATAATAATTAATTTTATCTCCGCCTGTATTAGCAGTCCATAACCCTTTAGGCTTTCTTTCAGTATTGTTTTTAATGACTTCATTAGCAGCATTTAAGATTGTTTTTGTTGAACGATAGTTTTGTTCTAGGAAGATTGTTTTGGCGTCTGGATAATCTTCTTCGAATGACAAGATATTTTGAATATCAGCACCACGCCAGCCATAGATAGATTGGTCTGAATCACCTACAACACATAAATTTTTAAACTTGTTCGCTAGTAATTTAATTAGCGTATATTGTGCTTTGTTCGTATCTTGATATTCATCAACATGAATATATTGGAATTTGTTTTGATAATATTCTAAAGCTTCTGGTACTCTTTCAAATAAATTAATCGTTGTCATAATTAAATCATCAAAGTCCAACGCTTCATTTCTTGAAAGTTGACGCTGATAGCCTTTATACACAGTAGCAACCATTTGTGAATGATAATCATTAGCTTCTTTTTGAGCATCTTCTGGCGTTTTTAATTCATTTTTTAAATTGCTAATGGCACCAATAAACATACGTGGTTCAAAACGTTTACTATCGATATTTTCATTCTTTAAAACATCTTTGATCACTGATTTTTGGTCAGTTGGATCAATAATCGTGAAATTACGTTCTATGCCGATACGATCTGCATCTCGACGTAATATACGAACGCACATAGAGTGGAATGTAGACATCCATATTACTTGTGCTTCTTCGCCTACTAATTGTTCTACTCTAGCTTTCATTTCTTTAGCAGCCTTATTTGTAAACGTTATGGCTAAAATATTGTAAGGTGATACATCTTTCTCGTCTAATAAATAAGCGATTCTATGTGTTAACACACGTGTTTTACCAGATCCTGCACCTGCCATAATCAATAGTGGCCCTTCTGTAGTTCTGACAGCTTCACTTTGCTCTGCATTCATATTCTTTACTAATGAATTCATTTACTAGACTCCTTTATCTTAACTGTTTTTAATGCTTTCTTTATATCTTGATATACAATATCACCAACGACGATTGTATCAGCAAACTCAGCCATTTCTTTTGCTTGTGATAACGATGTTATTCCGCCACCATAAAATAATTGTGTTGTCGTTAGTGTATTTGCTACTGACTTCACTTTCTCTACATCCCCATATTCACCACTATATTCGAGATACATTATAGGGAAACGATATAATTCATTGGCCATTAATGCATATGAATCTACATCATCTATATCTAATTGCGTATTTGCTTTTGTTTTTTGCGCAACTTTACTATTTTCATTTAGTACTAAATAACCTTCAAAGACGACTTCTTCAAAGTTAATAACATGACCAAATTCCTTTAAAGCTTCTAATAGCATTTCATTATGATACTTTACATTGTTACTATTTAAAACAGTAGGTACAAAGTAAAAATCAAAACCTGGCATAACACTCTCTAAGTTAGAAATTTCAAGAACAAGTGGTAATGGATAACGTCGTACTCTACTCATTAAATGAATGACGTTATCTTCAGTTACGTTATCAGTGCCACCGATGATGATAGCATCTGTATTTGACATACCAATCGCATCTAAATCATCGTCTGAAATAGGCTTAGCAGGGTCTAATTTAAATACATGACGCCATTGTTTAATATCATACATTACGTGAAACTCCTTTTTTTAACATACCTTAAATTATATCATTTTTAACATGCTAGTTCTAAACAGATCATATGAAATTGTATAACTTATTTTTCACTTTTGATACTAAAAAAGAAACGATCGTTAACATATTAAAGATGTTGAACTTTAATAGTTACGATCGTTTTGCATTATTTTATTCTTTTGTATCGATATTAAGGCGATCTAATATCATTGTGTATGCATCATTGCCCCATTGTAAAGAACGCTTCACTCGAGAAATCGTTGCCGTTGACGCGCCTGATTCTTGTTCAATTGTTGCATATGTGTATCCTTGTTTAATCATTTTAGCAACTTGAAGTCGTTGAGAAAGTGATTGAATTTCGTTCACTGTGCATAAATCATCGAAAAACTGATAACATTCTTCTCTATTCTCTAATGTAAGGATTGCATCAAATAATTCATTTAACGCATCCCCACGTAATTTTTCAATTTGCATCATAACAGCTCCTATATGCATATTCTTTTTACTATTTTAACTTACTAACAAGGTAAAGTGTAGTAGTTTTAATTGAATTTGTATAGGATTTAATTATAATTTCTAATGTTATTCTAAGCCTGCTCTTTTAAAGATGGTGTCGACTTGGTTTAAATGGTGTTTTGGATTGAAACATTCATCTAATTCTTCTTTAGATAATACATCTGTAATCTTACTATCTTGTTCTATTAATTCTCTGAAAGGTGTTTTAGTTTCCCAAGATTTCATAGCCTTAGGTTGCACTGTATCATACGCTTCTTCACGTACCATACCTTTATTGATTAGAGAAAGTAATACGCGTTGTGAATAAATTAATCCAAATGTTTTATTGATATTCGCTTGCATATTATCCTCATATACTGTTAAACGATCTACGATATTTGTAAATCTATTTAATGCATAATCTAAGGCAATTGTTACATCAGGTAACATGATACGTTCAGCGGATGAATGTGAAATATCTCGTTCATGCCATAATGGTACATTTTCATAAGCGGTAGTGATATAACCGCGAATCACACGAGAAATACCCGTAATATTTTCAGAACCAATTGGATTACGTTTATGTGGCATCGCTGAAGATCCTTTTTGCCCTTTAGCAAAAGCTTCTTCAACTTCACGTGTTTCAGTCTTTTGTAGGTTTCTAATTTCAACTGCAAATTTTTCTAATGAAGTCGCAATAAGCGCCAATGTTGCGATATAGTAAGCGTGACGGTCACGTTGTAAAGTTTGAGTTGAAACAGGTGCTGCACCTAAGCCTAAATGTTTACACACATAGCTTTCTATTTCTGGTGGAATGTTCGCAAACGTACCTACCGCACCACTCATTTTTCCTACTTCTATTTCTTCACGTACATCTTTAAAACGTTTTAAATTACGTTTCATTTCTGTATACCATAATGCCATTTTGACACCGAACGTTGTTGGCTCGGCATGTACACCATGCGTTCTACCCATCATTAATGTATATTTGTAATTTTTAGCTTTTTCTTCTAAAACTTTTATGAATCTTTCTAAGTCTTTTTCAATAATATCATTTGCTTGTTTAATGACATAACTAAGTGCTGTATCTACAACATCAGTAGAAGTTAAACCATAATGAACCCATTTTCTTTCGTCACCTAATGTTTCTGAAACCTGTCTAGTAAATGCTACGACATCATGTCTTGTTTCTAATTCTATTTCTTTAGCACGCGCTACATCAACTTTTGCATTTTGACGAATTTTTTGAACATCTTCTTTAGGAATATATCCAAGTTCACTCCATGCTTCAGATGCTAAAATTTCTACTTCAAGCCAAGCTTCATAACGGTTTTGGTCTGTCCAGATAGACGACATTTCTTCTCTAGAATAACGTTCAATCATTTTTTAAACTCCTATCGTATGTATATTCATATTTCAAATTCCAAAATCTGTACATTAAAAGTAAAATAAACACAAAAGTTCGTCTTTGACGATTTACTTTAATTCTAACAGAATACCTATCGATTGTATAATTCTAATTAACTTATATTCCTATTTTATTTCATATTTTTGTCAAACACAATTCCAAAATCAAAACCACTCAAAGCAACTTATTGAGTGGTCTCTGTCATGTGTTATTCAGTTATCTTCTTACCAATAAAAATTATGTCTTGTTTTAAAACTTCTAAACTTCCATCTTTATTTTCTTTATAAATTGGCTTTTCAATGCGTCTTGTTGGCATATAACCATCGGCTTTCATTCTTTGTAGGCAATCAGCAATCGTCTCATTATCATTTACTTTATACTTCATGCTCAACAACACTTTCTAATTCTTCTGGTTCGTAAGCTTTAAGTTTACGTTTACGTACACCTTTAACCCAGAAGCCACCGTGAATATTTCTTGGCTCATAAGCAATGATAAAGGCTTTAGGATCTAAGTTTTTAATTGTATCCATTAACTTTAATTCATATTTTCTTGGCGTTAATATTTGCATTACCATTCGGCTTCCATCTCGTCCAAACGCTTCATAGTGTGTAACACCATACCCTAAGTTACGGAGTTCATTAGGTAAATCTAACTCGTATTCAGAAGATGTCACATTAACTACAGTATAACCGAGTGCCAATTTTTCTTCGATTTTCATACCCACAATGATACCTATTGAAAAACCAAATGCATAAGCAACAATATTTTGAATTTGATCTAAACTAGACATTACCAACCCTAGACCTACGACATAAATTAAGACTTCAACAAAACTTACAATCGCAGCCACATAACGGTAACCTTTTAAAGTTAAAATGGTTCTCATTGTTAAACATGTGACGTAACACACATTGATTACAAAGATAGCAAACACCATCAACCAAGGGTTTTGAGCAATCGCTGACATATTATTCCTCTTTTCTTACTTGAAATTCAAATTATTTTAACAGTCATTTTAAGCTTTGTCACGTCAAATTTAACTTTAATATTATAAAATGATTAATAACGTTATTTTTTATGAAAATGATAAAAAAGTACGTTCTATTCTTAGGTTAGTTTATAGATTACTTTCTAATTTTTAGGCCAAGTATAACGTGTATAAGCAAGTTCGCGTTTATGTGCATTTTTAACATAATGATTTTCAATCGTTTCTTTCGCTTCACTAGAAACCTCTTTGCCCTCTAAATAATCATCTATATCGTTATATGTTACACCTAAGGCTTCTTCATCAGGCAATTGAGGTTTGTCTTCCTCTAAATCTGCTGTAGGTGTTTTTTCATATAAATGTGCTGGCGCACCTAAATATTTAAGTAATGATCGACCTTGACGCTTGTTCAGACCAAATAGCGGCGCGATATCAGCTGCACCATCACCATATTTAGTATAAAACCCAGTGATATTTTCTGCAGAATGGTCAGTTCCCACAACAATACCTGATTGGTTTGAAGCAATTGAAAATTGTACTTTCATTCGTTCTCTTGCTTTTTCATTCCCTTTTTGGAAATCTGTTAATTGAATCCCTGCTTCTTGTAATGATTTTACACTTGTATCGACTGCAGGTTTAATATTAACAGTAATTGTTTGGTCAGGATTAATAAAGGTTAACGCGTCTTCAACCTCATCAGCGTCTGATTGCACACCATAAGGCAGTTTAACCGCTATAAATTGACATTCTCTGCCTTCTTCACGTAATTCGTTAACTGCTAATTGAACAAGGCGACCAGCTAATGTTGAATCTTGCCCACCAGAAATACCTAGCACTAATGATTTGATAAATGAATGAGATTGTACGTAACTCTTAACAAACTGTTTAATCTCTTGTACTTCTTTTTCAACATCAATTTGAGGTTTTACTTTCATCTCTCTTACTACGATATCTTGTAAATTACTCATGGTCTTCCTCCATTTCTTTTACATGTTCGGCCACTTCAAAGATGCGTTTATGTTTATTTTCCCAACAAGCTGTACTTAAATCAACTGGATACTCTTGGGGATTCAAGTAACGTTTGTTTTCATCCCAAAATGTTTTAAGTCCTTCTGTTAAATAAGCTTGTGCATCATGAACACTTGGTAAATCATAAACGAGTTGACCATTTTCAAAAATAGCATGATGTAAATCAATCGCTTCAAATGATTTTATAAATTTCATTTTAAATGTATGTACAGGATGGAATAATTTTAATGGCTTTTCTTTAGTTGGATCTTCTCCGTGTAAAGTAATATAATCCCCTTCTGCTTTACCTGTTTTCTTATTAATGATTCGATATACATTTTTCTTACCAGGAGTCGTTACTTTTTCTGCATTATTAGATAATTTGATACGATCACTGTATTCTCCATCACTATTTTCAATAGCAACTAATTTGTATACTGCCCCTAATGCTGGTTGATCAAATCCAGTAATAAGCTTCGTACCTACACCCCATGAATCTACTTTAGCACCTTGGGCTTTAAGACTTGTTATTGTTTCTTCATCTAAATCATTGGAGGCTATAATTTTGGCATCTTTAAATCCTGCTTCATCTAGCATACGACGTGCTTCTTTAGAGAGATATGCGATATCTCCTGAATCCAAACGTATACCAATAAAATTGATTTTATCGCCCAATTCTTTAGCAACTTTAATAGCTGTAGGTACACCCGATTTTAACGTATGGAAGGTATCTACTAAGAATACGCAGTCTTTATGACGTTCCGCATATTTTTTAAATGCAATGTATTCATCACCGTAAGTTTGAACTAGTGCATGTGCATGAGTACCTGATACAGGTATACCAAACAATTTTCCTGCTCGTACATTACTTGTGGAATTAAAACCACCAATATAAGCAGCTCTAGCACCCCATAATGCTGCATCTAACTCTTGACCACGACGTGTCCCAAATTCCATAAGAATATCGTCATTCGCTATTTGACGAATACGACTTGCTTTCGTAGCAATGAGCGTGTGGAAGTTAATAATATTTAATAATACTGTTTCCAGTAATTGTGCCTGAATTAAAGGGGCTTCTACTCTCATCAATGGTTCGTTTCCAAAACATATTTCTCCTTCTTGCATTGAATGAATATGTCCTGTAAATTTTAAATTTTTCAGATAATCTAAAAAATCATCCTGATAACCAATTGATCTTAAATATTCAATATCTGTATCTGAAAAACCAAAATTATCCATAAAATCTATAACACGTTTAAGTCCATTAAAAACTGCATAACCACCATTAAATGGCATACTTCTAAAGTACAAATCAAACACAGCCATTCTTTCATGAATACCATCATTCCAATAACTTTCAGCCATATTAATTTGATATAAATCATTTTGTAACATCAAACTGTCGTCTTCAAATTGGTACACTCGTATCTCTCCATTTCGACCATTCTTTTATCATTATTTTATCATAATTCAATTTAACTAGGTAACAACTGAATTGGTTTTACTAACTACACATGAATGATTTCAAAATTTACTTTCAAGCATTTTATGACTTTACCCATACATCTATGACGTTGCGACAAATTCGTGACAATTATCATTAATGAATGTGTAAATCAATCGTGTCGATTATAATACTTATGAGGTGTTTGAAATGTTAATAGATAAAGCAACAACATTTATCCAAACGATGTATTCTGAATTAAATTATACGCAAGATGAAGTTGATAAGATACTTAAAGAAATTAATCAAGAGATTGAAAAAACTGGTACCTACACACATACATTAGAAGAATTAACTTATGGTGCTAAAATGGCTTGGAGACATTCAAATCGGTGTATCGGTAGATTTTTTTGGGAGTCACTTAATGTCAAAGATGCTAGAGATATCAATGATGAAACACATTTTTTAGAAACTATTGAAGACCATATTATCAAGGGCACTAACGATGGAAAGATCAAACCTTATATAACTATATTCAGTCCTGACAAACCTCCTAAGATTTACAATAATCAATTAATACGTTATGCAGGTTATGAGGATTGTGGCGACCCATCTGAACGTGATGTGACACGATTAGCACAACATTTGGGATGGCTAGGAGAAGGTGGCGACTTTGACGTGTTACCCCTCATTTATCAAATCAATGACGGCCCAATTAAATTTTATGAATATCCTAAATCCATCATCAAAGAAGTCTCAATTGAGCATGAACATTATCCTAAATTGAAAGATTTAAATTTAAAATGGTATGCAGTACCTATCATTTCGAATATGGACTTACAAATTGGTGGCATTATCTATCCTACTGCCCCATTCAATGGTTGGTATATGGTTACTGAAATTGCAGTAAGGAATTTTACTGACAGTTATCGTTATGATTTATTAGAAAAGGTTGCAGAAGCGTTCGAGTTTGATACACTTAAAAATAATTCTTTTAATAAGGATAGAGCACTTATCGAACTTAACTACGCAGTTTATCATTCATTCAAATCACAGGGTGTTTCAATTGTGGATCATTTAACAGCTTCTAGACAATTTGAAATGTTTGAAAAGAATGAAGCAAAGCATCAGAGATCAGTAACAGGTAAATGGTCATGGTTAGCACCACCTATTTCCCCGACACTAACTAATAATTATCATCATGGTTTTGATAATACGATGCGTGATCCAAACTTTTTCTATAAACAATCAAGTGAGACAAAGTGCCCTTTCCATTAAAACATCATTAGAGGTGAAGGCATGCAAATATATTATTTAGGTCCAAAAGGTACATTTTCCTATTTAGCTTCTCAGAGGTTTGTTAATCAAAATCGAATACAACATTATGACTTTGTACCAAAAGCTAATTTATATGAAGTGATCAAATATGTTTCTCAAGATAACGCATCAATAGGAATTGTACCAATTGAAAATTCAATAGAAGGCACAATTAATATCGTTGCTGATTCACTTGCACAACAAAATGTATATGCACATGGCGAATTACATTTAGATATAGATTTTGCTTTATATGGTAAAGCCGGTAGTCAAATTAGTGATATCAAGAAAGTTTATTCGATAGCTCCAGCCATTAGTCAAACCTCAAATTATATTATGAAACATCAATTTGACTATGATTATGTTGATAGCACTGTTAAAGGATTTGATATGATTAATAAACATACGGGGGCTATCGCTCCACTAGCTAACGAGAATGATTATGATTTTGAAATTTTAGATACACATATCCAAGATTTTGCTCATAATGCGACACGATTTTTAATCATTAAAAACCATGCTAATTTCGATAGTAATACGAATACGTCAATGTTCCTAATCACACCAAAATACGATAAGCCTGGCCTTTTAGCGAGTATTTTAAATACTTTCGCTTTATTTAATATCAATTTATCATGGATTGAATCACGGCCTCTGAAGACTAAACTAGGCCAATATCACTTTTTTGTTCAGGCAGATGCACCTGTATCACAAGATGTCAAAAAAGTGATGACTATCCTTAATACACTTGATTTTGAAACCAAGCTTGTTGGTTCATTTTATAAATAAGATAATAAAGAACGCTTCTCCCTTACTCTAATAATTAGGGAAAAGCGTTTTTATATTATTTTATGTTTTCTACATTCTTTTTTTCTATAGACACTAAATGATCGTCTTGATTCAATGTTAAATCATCGATATCTTCGAGATGTATTTTTTGAGATTTATCATTAAATGTATTGCCTACAATAAATATTTGCGTATGTTTTACATTATTATAACTTCTAATGTGTATAGCATCCTTTTCCATTTTTCCAATAAATTCATTGCCAATTACATTAAAATTAGAACCTGCTTGTGTCCCCATGTCTTTTCCAGTATAAGGATCCGCTGCGTTTTTACCATCTTTGACACCTAAAAAACGTATGCCCCCTACACAATTTATGAACTTATTTTTAGATATAAATGTATTTTGAGATTTTAGCGGCGTTAATGCATATTCTTGAATTTGATCAAACACATTGTCTCTGATATGAATATTTTCATAATAACGATGATATCTACTTGCATGTGACCCGATTGCCCTATTCCAAGGTTTCATTTTTGGGTCATCTGACGGTCCAAAATAACAATTTTCTATAATGGCATTTTTAGTTATTGTCCCATCGGTTGTACCAAATTTTGGAAAAGCACCAGGCACTTGGATATCCAGTTGAACCGCTTCCGAAAAGAATCTATCACCATCAATATCTAAGAAACCTTCAAAAGAACAATTCGCTATTCTTAATCCATTTAAACCACATGCATCTATGGCATGTCCACCTACAATATTTTTAAAAGTCACACCTATAAATTGAATGTCTTCTGCATGCCCCATGCATACAGCGGTGTTGTTATATGGAAAATGAGAGCCATTCATATCAAATGTGCCCCCCTTAATATGTATATGACTATTTCCTTTGTATTCATGATAGAAAATATATGGTTTCCCATTCTTTAATAGTGCATCTTTGCTATATCTCAATAATACTGTTTCATCATCTAAAAGCAGTGTTGTAGAATCATAAATCACTAACGCTTTGCCAATATGATAAGTCCCTTTTGGGATATACACCGTATGTTCACCATTTTTTGCTTTGTTCAATGCTTTTTGAATTGCTTTTGTATCTTTTACTTTATTATGACCTTCTGCGCCAAAATCTTTCACATTTATGAACATCCAATTTCTCCTTTGTTTCATATTTAATTGTAGTCCTCTTGATAAATATATATACTATGATTAATCTTATAAAACATTTTTTAAGCAATTAGATGAAATTTTTAATTAACTTAATAAAATTGAATGATATGATCGAAGACAATGATTATTTTTTATTTTGGGAAGGATGTTATTAAATGGAGAAAAAAGCTTTAATTGTAGTAGATTACTCAGTAGACTTTATTGCATCTGATGGAAAGTTAACTTGTGGTGAACCTGGACAAAAATTAGAAACATTTATTACAAATCGCATTCATCACTATATTAAAAATAATGAAGATATCTTTTTTATGATGGATTTACATTATGAAAATGATAATTACCACCCAGAATCTAAACTATTCCCACCACATAATATTGAAGGTACTTCAGGACGACAACTTTATGGTTCAGTTGGAGACATTTATGAAGCGAATAAATATCAAAGCAATATTCATTACTTTGATAAAACACGTTATGATTCATTTTACGGTACACCTTTAGATAGTTTATTACGTGAAAGAACAATTAGCACATTAGAAATCGTTGGTGTCTGTACTGACATTTGCGTTTTACATACTGCTATTTCCGCATACAATTTAGGTTATAAGATTCATGTGCCAAAGAAGGGTGTTGCTTCCTTTAATCTATCTGGACATGAATGGGCATTAAATCATTTTCAAAACTCATTGGGCGCAGAGGTAGAAGAATAAGCTATAGTCATGCTAAAATAACTATATAATATCAATAAAATAACTAATGAATAAGGGAGACATATATCCATGGCAAACACTTACATTTTTGGACACAAAAACCCAGATACTGACGCAATTTCATCAGCAATTATTATGGCTGACTTTGAACAATTAACAGGTAATGCAGGCGCTAAAGCTTATCGCTTAGGTGAAGTTGGAGCTGAAACTCAATACGCATTAGATCACTTCAATGTTGATGCACCAGAGTTATTAGAAGATAATTTAGACGGTCAAGATGTTATTTTAGTTGACCACAACGAATTCCAACAAAGTGCTGATACAATTGCTGATGCTACAATTAAGCACGTTGTAGATCATCACAGAATTGCAAACTTTGAAACAGCTAGCCCACTTTATTACAGAGCAGAACCAGTAGGTTGTACAGCCACAATTCTTTACAAAATGTACAAAGAACGTGGATTTGAAATTAAACCTGAAATTGCTGGACTTATGATTTCTGCAATTATTTCAGATAGTTTATTATTTAAATCTCCTACTTGCACTGATGAAGATGTCAATGCAGCTAAAGCTTTAAAAGATATTGCAGACGTCGACCTAGATGCATATGGTTTAGACATGCTTAAAGCAGGTGCTTCTACTACTGATAAATCTGCTGATGTATTATTAGATATGGATGCTAAATCATTTACTATGGGAGATTACGTAACACGTATTGCTCAAGTTAACACAGTTGATATTGATGAAGTATTAGATCGTAAAGAAGAATTAGAAAAATCTATGCTAGAATCAAGCGCTGAAGAAAAATATGATTTATTCGTTTTAGTTGTAACTGATATCATTAACAGCGATTCTAAAATTTTAGTTGTTGGTGCTGAAAAAGATAAAGTTGGCGAAGCATTCAACGTTAAATTAGAAGACGATATGGCATTCTTAACAGGTGTTGTATCTCGTAAAAAACAAGTTGTACCTCAAATTACTGAAGCTTTGACTAAATAATTTATTAGTAATATAGAAATATATTTGATTGTACTGAACCTGGGACATGATTTGATGTCTCAGGTTAATTTTTTATATTATACTTAATTATTTTTGTGTGAATCGGGTAAAGATATGTTAAGCATTTTTTTCTTGAGGATATTGTTATCTCAAATCCAACTTAAGGAGGTTCAACTTTTGAATTCAATTGATCAACTATTTGAAAATAGCAAAGCTTTTTTCAAAACACATCAAACAAAAGATATTAAATTTAGAAAGCAACAATTAAAGTTGTTAAGTAAGAGTATTAAACATCACGAAAATGAGATACTTGAAGCTTTGCAAAAAGATTTAGGTAAAAGTAATGTTGAAGCATATGCTACTGAAATTGGTATTTTGTTAAAAAGCATTAAATTAGCCCGTAAAGAGCTTAAAAATTGGTCTAAAACAAAACAAGTAGATACACCACTTTATCTTTTTCCTACTAAAAGTTATATCAAAAAAGATCCTTATGGCACTGTTCTTATTATCGGTCCCTTTAATTACCCAGTGCAATTAACATTTGAACCGTTAATTGGTGCGATTGCAGCTGGTAACACAGCGATTATTAAACCATCAGAATTGACACCTCATGTATCTTCAGTCATTCGTAAAATTGTTGAAGATGTTTATAAACCTGACTATATTGCTGTAGTTGAAGGTGGTATTGAAGAAACAGACCACCTTATTCACTTACCGTTCGATTATATGTTCTTCACTGGTAGCGACAAAGTAGGTAAAATCGTTTATCAAGCCGCAAGTGAAAACCTCGTTCCTGTAACACTTGAATTAGGTGGTAAATCTCCTGTAATTATCGATGAAACAGCTAATTTAAAAGTAGCTAGTGAGAGAATTGCTTTTGGTAAATTTACAAACGCAGGACAAACTTGTGTTGCTCCAGATTATATTTTAGTAGACCGAAAAGTAAAAGATGATTTTATCAAAGCATTAAAACAAACTCTAAATGAATTTTATGGTAAGACCATTCAATCTAGTCCTGATTATGGCAGAATTGTAAATCATAAGCATTTTAATCGCTTAAATGATTTACTACAACACCATAAAGAGAATGTCATTTTTGGTGGTCATAGTGATGAATCCGATTTATTCATCGAACCCACTATTATTGATGATATTCAAACTTCAGATTTAATTATGGAAGAAGAAATCTTTGGTCCATTATTACCAATCATCAGTTATGATCAATTTGATGAAGCTTTCGAAATAATCCAGTCTCGCCCTAAACCTTTGAGCCTTTATTTATTTAGTGAAGATGAAAATTCAACGCACCGTGTGCTTAACGAACTTGCCTTTGGTGGTGGTGCTATTAACGATACATTGATGCACCTAGCAAATCCTAATTTACCTTTTGGCGGTGTAGGTCTATCGGGTATCGGTAATTATCACGGCAAATACTCATTTGATACATTTTCTCATGATAAATCATATACTTTTAAATCGACACGCTTAGAGTCGAGCCTATTTTTCCCACCTTATAAAGGTAAATTTAAGTATATTAAAGCATTTTTCAAAAATTAAAAAAATAAATCCCTTAAGCAATATCGCTTAAGGGATTTATTTTTTAGAACATGACACAAACACCTTCTGGTGCCTGAGTTGATTGATCTTTTAACGTCAATGTGCCTTTTTCTTTATCTCTTTCAAATACCGTTAATTTAGATTGGCCTTCTTGATGTGCACAAACTAAGTAATCATCTGATTCTGTGATATTAAAATCTCGTGGGAATTCATCACCACTTTTGACAATATCAACCAATTCAAGTTTAGCCCCATTTTCTAAGACTTTGTAAATTGCAATGCTATCATGACCACGATTACTTACATATAAGAACTGTTGGTCATGCGATAAATGTACTGCTGCAAGTTTAGTTGCACCATCAAAATGTTCTGGAATTGTTAAATGACGTTCTAATTCTTTAAAACGACCATCTTCATATTTAGTCACGCTAACAATATTTGATAATTCATGTACGACATATGCATATTTTCCATTTTCATGAAATGCAATATGACGCGTACCATCAGCTGCATTAAATTCTGAAACAGCATGTTCTTTCAAACCATTTTCACTAAATGTGTATGACACAAGTCGATCTGTACCTAAATCAGCTGCTACTACATATTGACCATCTGGTGTCTCGTTTAAAAAATGCACATGAGGATGTTCTTGTCTTTCATGAGGTCCAAGTGGATAGTCATGCGCTAGCTCCTGAATCAATCTCTCTATTTCACCAGTAGTCGGATTTAATTGATAAATTCGAGCTAATCCTGCACCATAAATTGCTTCAAATAGAAACTCACCATTTGTTGATACTTGAACATAACATCCTGTTCCCTTTTGAGAAGCCAAACATTTATTGATTAATGTTAATTCGCCATTTTCTGCTATTCTAAAACTTGCGACACCACAATTGTCTCCTTCTTTTGTAATAGCATATAGAAAATGATTATTTCTTGTTACATACGTTGATGCTTCTAGTTGGTAACCAGTCGCCACTTCAACTATTTGCCCATTTTGTTCGTCTAAATCAAATTGATAAATCCCTTGTCCATTCTTCTTCGTATATGAACCAATATAACCTTTAGTCATTTCGTCAACGCCTCCTTATCACTTACCTCTATTCTATTAAATTTATATATATAAAGACAAACGTTTGGGTATGATTTTAGTTATAAACCTCTATACTTAAATTTTATATCTTGATAACCACACATGATTCTAGCGAAATACCACTTGCAAAACAGAACGTATGTTCGTATAATAAAAGTATAAATATTGAGGTGATTGAAAGATGATTAAGGATTTAAATAATAATCAGTTGGACTATCGAAATATTCCGCGCAACCAATTGAATAGAAATATTCCAAAAGGCCGTGGCATGGTTAAATGGGCACCATTTGCTACCTTACCTGAACAATTTGAAACGATTCATCAATATATCATCGATCAAAATAAGGTTGATCGTCCTGTGCTTTCCGACGATCAATTATCTGATTTGAATTTTCGTTTACATCAGTCCTTGCAGTTAAATCAACCAGTAGTCGTACAGTATTATGATGATGGATACTTTAAATCTATCGAACTTAATATTGAACGTATTGATGCTATAACTTTTGAAGTTGAAGGATATCCATCTCATTCTTCTGATAAATTCAAACTTTCTTTATTAGACATTGTACGTATTTCCCCTACTTAATTTCTTTAAAAGCAAATAAAAAAGCCACTGATGACGATTTCATCAGTGACGCTTTCATTAATTTAATCTTTAAATTAATTATTATTTTCGATATCTGAAACGATTTCTTTAGTTTTTCTTTCGATATCTTCAAAGTCTTTTTTGAAAATATAAGCAAATGCAACTACACCTACACCTACAACAACTGTAGTGATAGCTACTAAACTAAATACAAATTTAAATAAACCTTTAATAAAGTTCCACATTAAAATTCACCTCTATATTTTATATGCATATCTACAATACATTATGATAGCATATTTATCGTTATCAATAAATACATACCCTTTTTACTATTTTTATAAGCTCACTTTATAAAAATTTTTATGATAAGATGTAACTATAAAAAAGACGACTGATTTATTCATCAGCCGTCAGTGCAATATTATAATTATTTGTGCCACCAATTATAAATTGCGCCTTTTATATAATCATATTTACTACGCATGATATCACCCCAAAATAAATTATTTCTCAATGCTATCAGTAACTAATTACAATTTTATTATATATATAATTACATAAAATAACAATTAATGTAACATTAACATTATATTACAAAGTGTAAATTTTGAATAAGGAGTACTTTCATATGCAAAACGTTCAATCTGAAATTATGTGCTATAGAGGTTCACATTATGATTTAGGTATACACACTGCCAAATGGTTAAAACAAACTGACCTCTTAAAAAACAGAGAAAAAGAATGGAAAAAGCGAATTCCTAGATTTGATATAGATGTTAACGAAACACATTCTATTTTTCAAACGTATGCACCTAAAATTTGGGAAGAACTCATGGGTATGCAAGATGTATTAAAGTTACCAACACGTCAAATGATTTTAAACTTTGCACATTATCGTTTTACTGATTTAAAAGAAAGTGGTTGTACCGTATTTAACGGAACCAATTATTTAGTAAGAAATTATGATTATCATCCTGCTACTTACGATGGCAGATATTTATTATATCAACCTAATGATGGCGGATTAGCACAAATTGGTCCAACATCAAGAGTAACTGGACGAATGGACGGAATGAACGAAGCTGGTTTAGTAATGGCTTATAATTTTATGCATCGTAAAAAGCCAGCAAATGGATTTGTATGTTATATGGTAGGTAGATTAATATTAGAACTCTGTAAAAATGTCGACGAAGCGATTCAACTGTTAAAAGAGATACCACACCGTAGTTCATTTAGTTATATTTTAATGGATCAATCTTTAAATCATGCCATCGTAGAAATTACACCTCGTGATATCAATGTCAGATATGATACTATTTGTACAAATCATTTTGAATTACTAACGCATGAAAATAGAAATTATACTAAAGAATCTAAAGAACGACTAGCACGTGTCATTAACCAAACACATACACAACTTGATAAGCATCAAGCATTCAAATTATTTAATGATCCACAATACGACATATATAGTAAACTTTTCAACAGTTGGTCTGGTACCATTCATACATCGATGTACGAACCACAATCACTTACGGCATGGATGTCTTTAGGTGAGAATCAGATACCTTCAAGTATAGATTTTAATACTTGGCTTAAAGGCGAAGAGCTCACGCAACGTACATTTGAAGGCGTCATTGATACAGATTTAACTTTTGCCACACATTAAAAAAGTACAAAACGAGAACAAATAGACCTGTCTCGTTTTGTACTTTATCTTCCTTTATTTTATGACTATATCTCCATCAACCGTATAAAATTCAAGAATATTGTCACTCTTCCCTACTTTACTTTCATGAAAATGTTTATTCTCAATTAAAGACTTTCCTTTACCTGGTTGTAATTTCAACAAAGTATTTTCTGGTTTATCTTTATAAGAATAATGAATATCGCCTTTTTTAGTAGATGCCTTGATATCGTTTCTTGATGACATATTATTAAAATGAATATCTCCTTCTCCTAATAAAAAAATAGAATCGCTAATATTGCTGTTATAAACATTAATAAAACCGTTATTTAAGTTTACATGATTATTTTTTAAAGTAGAATTTTTTATAGATAATTGTGAGCTATTAGCCTTAATATCTGAATCATTAACACTTAGATTTTTTAAATCCATATGAGAATTTGTACTCAATATTTTTAAATGATTAGTAGTAATGTTGTCAATGTTAAAATTACCACCTCTAGATACATAAGAAAAAGTATTTAATTTTATATTTGGCACCTCAATAACAATCTGATTGTCATCTTTTCTAAACGGATTCAAATTAATAGCATACCCTCTATTAACATTTTTTACTTCTGAAATTTTCAGAGTCTTATTCTTTTTATCTAAGTTTACTTTATTATCCCCATTATATTTCACTTTAAATTTAGACCCGTTAACCACTTTGACATTAGCGTATTCCGTGTTAATTGATATATTTTTAAAATTAGAGTTAGAATATGATTTATTAATTTTCGTTTCTTCATAATTCTGTTTTTCAAAGGTAAACCAGCAAACTGTAGCACCTATAAAGAAAACAAGAAAAATGATAAGACCTGAAAACATTATCTTTCTCATCTTTTAACGCTTCCTTTAACTGTTTTAATATACCATCTCAAATATTTTAGAATGAGTCTATATATCGTTTCTAATACTTTAAATGTTATAACAATCAACATTAATCCGAGTCCTGTGTATGCTATTGAAAAAAGAATATTACTCACTGAATCATGTATCCCTTTATAGAAAGACGAAAAGACTAAAATTAAAGGTGCACAAATTAATAGCTCGGAAACAACAAACAAAATTACGAATATCATACATATAAAGAACACTGGAATTAAAACTAAAAATACTGATAGCAAACCTAAACTTAATGAAGCCGTAACAGCTCGTAACGTATTATGAAATGTTGGTTTATATTCAGCATATTCAATCGCGCTATGCGCTTTTACCTGTTTAGCTATATCATTAGGCTCTTTTAGCGCTTTAACTATTTCCGCTTCAGATTTACCTTTCAGTTCCTCTTCATAAAAGTAATGTTCATAATCATACATTTTTTTATCTTTTTCTTTTCTAGGTAGTTCGTCTAATGAGACTTCTAATTCATTCAAAAATGTAATTTTATCCATAGTATTGTCACTCTTTCTATCTATTTTTTCAATTAGTTGCAATACTAATGTTCAACTATTTAGTTACTTACTAAAGAATTCAATCCGCTTCACGATATCATCTTTATATAAAATATTTAATTTCAAATGATGTTCACGATCTCGATAAGTCATTGATTGATAGTTCTTACCTATTTTACTTTTTTGATAATCACTACCTAAATTATGAATAACTTCATCAATATGACTCCCAATTCTAATACCAAAATTTGTATGTATCTCTTTATCTTTAACAAGTACAATGCCTTTAACAACGTGTTTCTTTTTATGAACTTTAACTGTTAAATCATCATGCTTTTTATGATTATAAAATGTGTAACGATCTACTTTAATATTTTTATTTACATTAAAATCTTTTTTATGAAATTGTTCATTTAAATGTATTCCATTTATTGATGCACCTGATAAATCAACGGTTTTTATATTTTTATAAAATGAAAGACCTATCAGAAGTAAAATGGCTAATATTAAGAATAGCATACTAATTATCCATCGATTCTGAATGCGCAAAGATGTTCACCACTTTCAACTTATTATAATAAATATAGCATAAGGTGTATTTAGTTTCATCTCACGGTAGGTATTTGCTAAAATGAGAGAATTTTTAAAATATTTTAATTTATTTACATTATGAAAATTGGTATAATATATAAAATGATTAAAGGAGGTTTTTTCGATGACCAATTTAGAAACATATTTTAAAAACAGTCAAGACATCGGACCTTATATTGAGCAGATGCAAGACAATAAAGACAATCTCGTTTCAATTTATGATTCCTTTAAGTTACCTGAAGATGATGAAAGATTACAGAAATTAAAATCATCTAACTATTCTAAAGTATTGGTAATTACCGAAGACTGGTGTGGCGATGCCATGATGAATCTTCCAATACTTAAACATATTGCTGAAGCCCTAGAATTAGAAGTCAAAGTGTTCCATAGAGATGATGATACACATCTTATAGACCAATATTTAACAAATGGAAAATCACGTTCAATTCCTATTTTTGTATTTTTAAATGATAATTTTGAACAAGAAACAGTTTGGGGTCCACGTGCTAAAGAAGTTCAATCATTTGTTACTAATTTGCGCGAAGATACTTTACCAAGTAAAGATCATCCGGATTATGAAGATAAAGTTAAAGAAACACATTTAATTATTTCAAATCGATATAAAACAGATTCCACTTTCTGGAAAGCAGTTTACAACTCAATTATTGATCAAATGATTTATAAATAACACCTATATATAACGAAGCTATTTGAGTAAGATAGCTTCGTTTTCTTTTGAAATCTCCTGTTTTAACGCCTTATTCTCTCTTAAATTAAAACATTAAAAACCGGGACTATAAAGCCCCGGTAATCACTTATTCTAAATATCTCTTTTAGCTGCATATAATACATTAACAATAAATAGCACTACGATTGATGCTATAGAAATAAACCATTGCCAATGTGTAAATGAAACATCGGACTCAGTCATTTTTTGTGTTAAATATGTGAATGGAATGTATTTAAATGACTTATGAATGTCATCACCGATGTTTGGAATTAAACCTACTAGCGGTTGGATAAATGGCACGATTAATAATAAGAAAATGCCTAACGTAAAGATAACAGCTGGTTTTTCAACTGCTAATGTAATTAAGAATAAAAATAATCCAAAGAATAGGAAAAAGATAAGATAGAACCAAATGTTAGTTAAAAAGTTATCTCCATCAATACTTTTACCTTTAGTTGTAGCTTCAATTACAATAATCACTATATATTGAACAAGTGTAAATAAAAATGAAATTAGAATCATAGAAATCGTTTTAGCAACAATATAACCAATTCTACTACTCATCTTATTCATATATAACTGAATCGTACCTTGTGAGTAATCTCGTGTAATTGTTTTGATAATAAATAATAAACCTGCAAATAAGAATAACCAATTGGCCATGATAAATACCATTGTATAGTCCACTTTATGACCAGGACTATAATTTGCCATCATAACAGCTTGAAAGACAGTTAAGCCTATAACAAGTATAAACGCAATGTATGTGAGCGGACTTTTAAAAATACTTATTAAATCATGCTTTACTAATTGTAAAGATCTCATTATTTATCACCTCTTTGATTAATATTAAAGTAAGTATCACGTAATGAACTTTTACGTGTTTCAATATATTTAGGATAAATATTGAGTTTCGCTAACGCTTCTAGCACATCTTTATAATTTTTTTGCGCTTTAATGATGATTTCTCCATTTTCTTTATTAGACTGTTGAACATGGAATTTTTCTGTCAACATTTCTAATGCCTTTTGATAGTCTTCTGTATCGATTGAAATTATCGTACTATCTTTTGGTCCACCATCTTTCATATTGACATCTTGTACGAATGTACCATCTCTTAAGAATACAGCCCTATCACAAATGAGTTCAATGTCCTCTAATTTATGACTAGAAATCAATATCTTCATTTCTAACTGTTTAACCAATGATTGAATTGTCTTCAATACATCAATTGAACCATCTGGATCCATACCATTTGTAGGTTCGTCTAAAATAAGGTATTTAGGTTTATTCATTAATGAAACTGCTATAGCTAATTTTTGTTTCATCCCCATTGAATATTTCTTCACTTTTTTCTTGATATACGGTCTCATACCGAATGCGTCAATGATATGATCTGCATATTCTTTGTCGAATCCTTTACCTAATACTTGTGCAAATAATTTTAAATTATATAATCCTGTTTTATTATCATATAGTTTAGGATGCTCGATTAAATATCCAACATTTTCATTATTTGGTAAATTAACTTTTCCTTCATAATTGATAATATTGCCATTCATTACTTTCATTAGCGTTGTTTTACCTACACCATTTTTACCGATTAATCCTACGATTTGACTGTTTCCAAAATCAAAGTCTATATGATCTATAACTGTATTTTGGCCATATTTTTTTGTTATTTGTTCTAACTTCATCGTAGACCTCCTTTAAAGTGTATGTTTCTTAATTTTATTTAGTTGTAACACGTAATTAATGATTAAAACTATAATACTTAACAGTACAAATCCATAATTTAAAAAATAAGAGTAAAATTGTGGAATTTGACTATGATTTAAAAATATATAATTAATTAAAATCAATGTGACGGATAATAGAAATGGTAATACGAACATAATCAAAATGATATAAGCAATATATGATACTCCTTCAGTTTTATACTCAGTACTTTTTCTAAAAGCTATTGGTATCGATAAGAAGTTCGCTACAATATAGGCATATGTAGTTGAGAAATATATGGCATTGGCTCGAATAGAATCTGATTCATAACCATATAAAGTAATCACAATTGCACCAAATAAAGTAAAGAAGATACATGTTAAATAATTGGCATTTAACATATCCTTCTTGGATACTGGTAAACTTCCGAAAAATAAGTTTGCACGGTTCCCACCTAATCGTCGATGAAATCTAAACAAATGACCTGCATCGAGAATAGAAATAATCATTAAAATTAATCCAAGTGGTATTGCCATAACAGAATTCATGAGCGGATTAGGTTTCATTAAGAAACTATATATTGGATAAAATCCAATCAATGCTATATACAAAATGAGCGTCCAATATCTTAATTTTATATTTCTAATTAACAATTGCTTCATTTCTTATCCTCACTTTCTAAAGTAAGGGTCTCAGATAATTTATTCTTATATTTCTCTAAATAAATCATTAATTCTTCGATACTAGGTTTTTGTACTTCAATTTCGTTTCCGAATATTTCTTTAAATGTTTGTGCATGTTGTGTTAAAGCTGTATATCCAGTTTTCCTAGTTTCTCTGTATATTAATAATTCTTCCAATTCTTCATCTAAATCATTATGATTACCTTTAATAATTTGAAATTTACTCATTAACGATTCAATTGAATCATTTAATATAATTTCACCGTCTCTGATATATACTAAATAATCAGCAATCTTTTCCAAATCTGAAATAATATGTGTAGAAATGAAAACTGTCTTATCTTCATCAATTAGTTCTTGTTGAATAATTTCTAATACTTCATTTCTTACAATTGGGTCCAAACCCGAAGTAGGCTCATCTAAAATAAATAACTCAGCATGATGACTAAATGCAATAGCTAGTGACAGTTTCATTTTCATACCTGTAGAAAATTGATTGATTTTCTGATTATATGGTAAATCAAATTTACTTAAATAATTTTTAAACAAATGCCTATCCCAATCTTTATAAAAAGGAGAAATGATATTTTCTAACTTTTTTATAGTCCATTTTTCATTGAAGTAAGTTTCTGAATAAGCAAATCCTATTTTATTTTTTATCTTAATAGGATTCGTTAACATACTGTCACCTAATATTGAAATGGTTCCCCCATCATATTGTAATAAATCCATAATTAATCGTATGACTGTCGTTTTCCCTGCACCATTTCCACCAATAAACCCTGTTACAAATCCTTGAGGTACATAGAATGATACGTCCTTTAATTTAAATTTCTGTCTAGAATAATTAACATGGTTCAATTCAATAGCATTCATTATTCTTCCTCCTCATAAATTAAAGAAAGAATTTCTTGCAGTTCTTCTAATGACATCCCAATTGTCTTTGCTTCTTTCGTCATCGATTTAGCTAAATTTTCAATCACAAAGAACTGCTTTTCTTTTAGAATTGAATTATCCTGTTCTTTAACAAATGTTCCCTTACCTCTAATCGTAGTAACAAAACCATCTTTTTCCAAATCTTCATATGCACGTTTGGTCGTAATTAAACTAACTTGTAAGTCCTTTGCAAGTTCACGCATAGATGGTAAATGCTCTCCAGCAGAAACGTATCCTTTCAAAATGTTTTCTTTAATTTGTTGTTTGATTTGTTCATAAATGGGATATTCACTGGTGTTTTTCAAAATAATTTTCATTGATGTCCCCCTTTTCTTCTGTATATACTCAATATACACACTATACACAAATTTGTAAAGTGTATATAAAAATTCTCTTAATATATGGCAATGTAATATCAAATTATGTATATACAATATATACAGATTAAAAAACAGCATGTAAATTACACACTGTTTTCTAACAATTAATTTCTAAATTGCTTACTTTTTATGATTATTTTTTCGACGATCATTATTTCTACTTATAAAAGCGCATATCATAAACATAATAGCAGCAAGTAATAATTTTATTCCAGACGATTCATTACCTGTAGCTTGCAAATAATAACCTATAATGAATAATATGATTGCTAACACTACAAATATTTTAGTCATGTGCTTCATTGTATTCACCTCATTATTTCAAATTATATCAAACTATCAGTTTTTCCTAAAATCGGTCAAACGTTATATTGATTGCGATATATTTATTACGATGTTAATATATATTTGTATCCACAAATTATACTACACTACCCCAAGTCTGGTACCAGCAGGCTTGGGGTATTTTGTGTATGGTCATCTATTTATCTTTCCAATTGATTTCCAACCAAATTCGAAAGATAACAAGTAGGCCACCTGTTAATAAAGTTATAATTCCATCTTGCCACCACGTCATTATACTACACCTCCCAAATGCAAAGTGTCATAAATGTCGATGACCTATACTTATCTTAACATAAAATAGAACATATGTTCGTATATTTTACTGAATAAATATTATTAACCAAATCTTTTATAACAATACTTTATCTTTGGACAATTTCAAGATACTATAAAGATAATGACTTTAATTTAAAAAAGAGAGGTTATTCAATATGAACCCATTAGCCCAAAATTTAAATGAACAACTAAAACAATCAAATCCTGAAATCTTTTCAATGCTTTCAGATTTAGGGCAAAATATGTTTTATCCAAAAGGTATACTTTCTCAATCTGCTGAAGCAAAGAGCACTAAGTATAATGCAACAATAGGTATGGCAACCAATGATAAAGGTAAAATGTATGCCAATGCTCTAAATCAAATGTTTAATGAACTATCACCAGATGAAATTTTTCCATATGCGCCACCTCAAGGTGTTGAAGAATTGCGTGATTTATGGCAGGAAAAAATGTTAAAAGATAATCCTGATTTAACCAAAGAAGTCATGACAAGACCAATTGTTACTAATGCACTCACTCATGGACTTTCACTTGTCGCTGACCTATTCATTAATTCAGGAGATACTATTTTATTACCTGAGCATAACTGGGGGAACTATAAATTAGTATTTAACACACGACACAATGCAAATATTGATACTTATCCAATATTTGATAAAAATGGTCATTATACTACAGAAGCTTTAGTTAAATCTTTAGAATCTTATAATAAAGATAAAGTCGTAATGATTCTAAATTATCCAAATAATCCTACTGGGTATACACCTAATAATGAGGAAGTACAAACAATTGTCAAAGCTATCGAATCATTAGCAGCAAAAGGAACACAAGTTGTGGCAGTTATTGACGATGCATACTATGGATTATTTTATGAAGATGTCTACACTCAATCTCTATTCACTGCTTTAACAAATATTCACTCTAAAAATGTACTTCCAGTGAGATTAGATGGTGCAACTAAAGAATTCTTTGCGTGGGGATTCCGTGTAGGATTTATCACATTCGGTGTTGAGGACACACCTACTAAAGATGTTTTAGAAGCAAAAACTAAAGGACTAATACGTAGTAATATTTCAAGTGGTCCACTACCATCTCAAAGTGCTGTTAAACATGTCCTAAAAAATAATGATCAATTTAATAAGGAAATTGAACAAAATATAACTACATTACGAGAACGATATGAAGTAACAAAATCAGTCGTATATGCCGACCAATATCAATCTCATTGGCAAGCCTATGATTTTAATTCTGGTTACTTTATGGCAATTAAAGTTAAAGACGTAAATCCTGAAACATTACGTCAACATTTAATTGAAGAATATTCAATCGGTGTCATCGCATTAAATGAAACAGATATAAGAATCGCATTTAGTTGTGTAGAAAAAGATGATATTCCACATGTTTTTGATTCAATTGCTAAAGCAATTGATGATTTAAGATAATAAAACAAAAAGGTTAGACCACAAATTAAGTTGGTCTAACCTTTTTTTATACTATTTATATAATGAACTTTAGATAAATAGTAATAAAATAAATCCTATAATTGCTAATGAAAATGGTCCATAAGCTTTTAAGTTATCTTTAATTTTTAATCCTATAAAACCATCTATCAATTGAACTAGTGCCATTAAAAATGTCATAGCAAATAGAAACTGATGATTTATAAAGAATAATGTTGCAACGCATAATAATGCTATTGAAAAACTTCTAGCAAACGCATAAAGCGCATTCACTTGTTTAGTTTTAATACATGCATCGATTGCATAAAATAAACTTACTAACGAACTAATACTAGTAAAGATTGCGATAATAAAATACATAATAACTCCTTAAATTCTCTTTTTTAGTCAACATGTTATTAATATATTTTATTATATACCCTTTTATACTATAAGTCTTTTCTTTTCAAATTTAATTTACAAAGTATTAACCCTAAAAGTAATAAAACAATACTAGCGTTTCCTTTTTCATCGGTTTGTTTCTTTCCAGTATTCGGTAATTCTATTTTGCTTGCTTTCACCTGTTTCTTAATTACAGATTGCTTTTTAATATTTTCATTTTCAAATTCATAAACTGTATTTTCTTGTTTGTTGTAATTATCTAGGTCATAAACTAAACCTTTAAATTTCGGAATTATAAAATGAATAATTTCACTTTCATCGCTATTACCGAATTTACTACTTACTAGTAATTCTTTGAAATTTTGGGACATTCGATAATCAATTGTAACTATACCAGTTTTACGATCTATTTGAATTCCATTCATTTTCTTATTAAGTTTCCACTGATTAACAACTTTTGTCGCAATAAGTTCTTTATCAGTATTATTAGCCGAACTTATAATTTGTATTTTCATCTTATCTATTTTCCCATTTGGTTTAATAGAAACTGATTTTTTCTCTCTATCCCATGTGATTATTGGCGACATAGGTTTACTTTGTTTCACAGGGACATTAGTCACTATTTTTTCACTTGGATTACTATTACCATGGGTTTCACTCGCACTCACTTCACTACCGTTTTTGACGCCTTGGTAATTGACTGTTACTGTTCCACTTGTATTATCGATACTAATACCTGTTGGGGTGTCATTTAACGTCCATTGGTTTCCTACTTTAGTTGCGACAACTTCCTTCGCTTCTCCATTTGGCGCTACATAATGAATTGTCATTTTATCTGCATCACTTTGTGGTGTAACTGTTACACTTGCACTCGCTTCATCTGGTGTTATCACTGGCGCCATCGGCGTTGCTTCTTTCACTGGCACATTTGCTCTCGCTTCTGGACTTGTGTCACTATTACCGTGACTCTCATTAGCTGTAACTTCACTTCCATTTTGAACACCTTGATAGCTTATTGTCACTGCTCCACTCGCACTATCGATACTAATTCCTGTTGGGGTTTCATTTAATGTCCATTGGTTCCCTACTTTAGTTGCGATTACTTCCTTCGCATCTCCATTCGGTGCCACATAATGGACTGTCATCTTATCCGCATCACCTTGTGGTGTGACTGTTACACTTGCATTTGTTTCATCTTGGGTAACAACTGGAGCCGTCGGCGTTGCTTCTTTCATCGGTACATTCGCTCGTGCTTCTGGACTTGCATCACTATTGCCATGTGTTTCACTTGCGCTTATTTCACTTCCATTTTGAACGCCTTGATAATTCACTGTCACTGCTCCACTTGTATTATCAATACTTATTCCTGTTGGAACTTCATTTAATGTCCATTGGTTGCCTACTTTGGTTGCGACAACTTCTTTTGGATCTCCATTTGGCGCCACATAATGGACTGTCATTTTATCCGCATCACCTTGTGGTGTGACTGTTACACTTGCATTTGTTTCATCTTGGGTAACAACTGGAGCCGTCGGCGTTGCTTCTTTCATCGGTACATTCGCTCGTGCTTCTGGACTTGCATCACTATTACCGTGACTCTCATTGGCTGTGACTTCACTTCCATTTTGAACACCATTATAGCCTACTGTTATTGCGCCACTTGTGTTATCGATACTAATTCCTATTGGTGTATCGTTTAATGTCCATTGATTACCTACTTTAGTTGCGATTACTTCTTTTGGATCTCCATTCGGTGCCACATAATGTACAGTCATCTTATCCGCATCACCTTGCGGTATTACCGTTACACTCGCTTTCGCTTCATCTGGTATTATCACTGGCGCCGTCGGCGTTGCTTCTTTCATCGGTACATTCGCTCGTGCTTCTGGACTTGCATCACTATTACCGTGACTCTCATTAGCTGTAACTTCACTTCCATTTTGAACGCCTTGATAATTCACTGTTACTGCTCCACTTGTATTATCGATACTGATACCTGTTGGGGTGTCATTTAACGTCCATTGGTTTCCTACTTTAGTTGCGACAACTTCCTTCGCTTCTCCATTTGGCGCTACATAATGAATTGTCATCTTATCTGATTCACCTTGTGGTGTGACTGTTACACTCGCATTCGCTTCATCTGGTGTAATTGTTGGCGCCGCTGGCGTTGCTTCTTTCACTGGCACATTTGCTCTCGCTTCTGTACTTGTGTCACTATTTCCGTGACTCTCATTAGCTGTAACTTCACTTCCATTTTGAACACCTTGATAGCTTATTGTCACTGCTCCACTCGCATTATCGATACTAATTCCAGTCGGTGTCTCTTTTAATGTCCATTGGTTCCCTACTTTAGTTGCGATTACTTCCTTCGCATCTCCATTCGGCGCTACATAATGAATTGTCATTTTATCTGCATCACTTTGTGGTGTAACTGTTACACTTGCACTCGCTTCATCTGGTGTTATCACTGGCGCCATCGGCGTTGCTTCTTTCACTGGCACATTTGCTCTCGCTTCTGTACTTGTGTCACTATTTCCGTGACTCTCATTAGCTGTAACTTCACTTCCATTTTGAACACCTTGATAGCTTATTGTCACTGCTCCATTCGCATTATCGATACTAATTCCTGTTGGGGTTTCATTTAATGTCCATTGGTTACCTACTTTAGTTGCGATTACTTCCTTCGCATCTCCATTCGGTGCCACATAATGGACTGTCATCTTATCCGCATCATCTTGTGGTGTGACTGTTACACTTGCACTCGCTTCATCTGGTGTTATAACTGGCGCCACCGGCGTTGTTTCTTTCACTGGCACATTTGTTTGTACTTCTGGACTTACATCACTATTGCCATGTGTTTCACTTGCGCTTATTTCACTTCCATTTTGAACGCCTTGATAATTCACTGTCACTGCTCCACTTGTATTATCGATACTGATGCCAGTCGGTGTCTCATTTAATGTCCATTGGTTACCTACTTTAGTTGCGATAACCTCTTTTGGATCGCCATTTGGTGCTACATAATGGACTGTCATCTTATCTGAATCGCCTTGTGGTATGACTGTTACACTTGCACTCGCTTCATCTGGTGTAATTGTTGGCGCCGCTGGCGTCGCTTCTTTCACCGGTACATTTGCTCTTGCTTCTGGACTTGCATCACTATTACCATGTGTTTCGCTTACGCTTACTTCGCTGCCATTTTGAACGCCTTGATAATTCACTGTCACTGCTCCACTCGTATTATCGATACTAATTCCAGTCGGTGTCTCTTTTAATGCCCATTGGTTACCTACTTTAGTTGCGATAACTTCTTTTGGATCTCCATTTGGCGCAATATAGTGCACTGTCATCTTATCCGATTCACCTTGTGGTGTGACTGTTACACTTGCACTCGCTTCATCTGATGTTATCACTGGCACCATCGGCGTTGTTTCTTTCACTGGCACATTTGCTCGCGCTTTTGTACTTATGTCACTATTACCATGCGTTTCACTCGCACTGACTTCGCTGCCATTTTGAATACCTTGATAGCTTACTGTCACTGCACCACTCGCATTATCTATACTAATTCCTGTTGGCGTCTCATTTAATAACCACTGATTACCTGTTTTTGTTGCGATAACCTCTTTTGGATCGCCATTTGGTGCTACATAATGGACTGTCATCTTATCCGAATCACCTTGTGGTGTGACCGTTACACTTGCATTTGCTTCATCTGGTGTTATCACTGGCGCCATCGGCGTCGCTTCTTTTAATGGCACGTTTGCTCTTGCTTCTGTACTCGAATCACTGTTGCCATGACTCTCATTAGCTGTGACTTCACTTCCATTTTGAACACCTTGATAGCTTACTGTCACTGCTCCACTTGTATTATCTATACTGATGCCAATCGGTGTTTCATTTAATGTCCATTGGTTCCCTACTTTGCTTGCGAGAATCTCTTTTGGATCGCCATTTGGTGCTACATAATGGACTGTCATCTTATCCGAATCACCTTGTGGTATGACCGTTACACTTGCATTTGCTTCATCTGGTGTAATTGTTGGCGCCGCTGGCCTCGCTTCTTTCACCGGGACATTTGCTCGTGACTCTGGACTTGTATCACTATTTCCGTATTTTTCTGTAGAAATAACCTCGCTACCATTTTGAATACCTTGATAGCTTACTGTTACTGCTCCACTTGTATTATCTATACTGATGCCAGTCGGTGTCTCATTTAATGTCCACTGATCGCCTGTTTTTGTTGCGATTACTTCTTTTGGATCGCCATTTGGTGCTATATAATGGACTGTCATCTTATCCGAATCACCTTGTGGTGTTACCGTTACACTCGCGTTCGCTTCATCTGGTGTTATCACTGGCGCCAATGGTGTATCTTGTTTTAAAGGAACATTTTTTCTTACTTCATCACTTGGATCACTATTCCCGCTTGTATCATATGCGGAAACTTCACTACCGTTTTGTACACCTTGATAATTGACTGTCACTGAACCGTTTCTATTATCAATACTAAAACCTGTTGGGGTGTCATTCAATCTCCATTGATTTCCTGCTTTAGTAGCAATAACTTCTTTCGCATCTCCATTCGGACCAATGTATTGCACTGTCATTTTATCAGTATCTCCTTGTGGAGTAACCGTTAAACTTGCATTTTCTTCATTAGTAGTCATTACCGGTATAGAAGGCGTAAGCCGTTTAAGTTTGATTTTTTCATGTTCAATTTCAGTAGTAATTTGATTGATAAAATCTTGGTTTTTTCTATCAGCCATTGGCACATTATTGTTTGCTTCATCTAAAATAGCTTTTGCTTCATCAAGTTTTAATTTTAAATTATTAACTGAAACTGTTGTATAATCGGCTTCATTAATTGTATCCAAATATTGTTTCGTATCATTATATTTGTTTCTTAAGTCTTCTTTATACATTAATATCGCAACTTGTTGTTGTTCTACTTCATCTATACCTGATTTTTGTCTATCATCTCCTCGAAATGAAGCATCTGTTCTATAAGTTACATTTCCATCTAAATCTACAATACTTGGTTTCACAGCTGGAAAATCAACTGTATACGATATCGTTTTAGTAGTTCCAGCTGATACTTTTCCTGCATTAAGAGTTAATATACTCGTTGCCTCATTATAGTTTGTACTTGCGTTTGTTGCAGAAACAAATTTTGTTCCTTGAGGTAACGTTACTCGATAAATAGTTTCATTTGAGCTTGTATGGCCTTTATTTTCAAGGATTACTGTAATCGTGCCACGTGCATAATTTGAAGTTGATGAATCACTCGTAAAATCGTATTTGACTTCAGTTACTCTAGATACAACATAAGCACCACTATTAACATTAACCCTACTAACAGCACCACCATACATGTAATTTGGATTATCTCCAAAACCATACGCACTACTAGTTTGGTTAGAAGTTAATGTGTATGAATTTGAAATTGGAATAAAAGATAGTCTTACTCTATCAACATCACTCGGTATATTAATCATGAGATTAAGTTTTCCAGTTGGGTATTTACCCATACCATTTATTTGTTTATCAAATAATACTCGATTACCGTCTGGTGTAGTAATTTTGGCTTTAACACCAGGCCAAGCATTTATTGTTGCCAAAGCTGATGATATGAAATCTACGACTAATTCTGAATTAGGTGCAACATCAATATCTTGATAAATACCAGCTACTCTAGGATCAGGTACACGTCTTTCAAATCCATCTGTAGTTCTTGCTAGTACGACACCATAAGGAGCAGAACTATCACTCATAAATGTTGGGTAGTTTCTAACTCTAGTAGTCATTACAATTGGAAATTCTTTATCTGGATCTGTAGATAAACTCGTCCATCCTATAACATCTTTAACAACCGTTAAGCTTGTATTTTGATTGGGCAAATTCCCTCCAGATACTTGATCAAAGTGTCCGTTAATGACACCTGTATTAGTTTCATTGTATTTTAAAGGGTCATTACTGTTTTGATTAGGTACAGCCCTAAAACTTGTACCTCTTGGTTGTCGAACTACTTGAGAATGTTGATTATTGCTTGATGGCTCTGAATTGGTTGCAGGTACACCTTTATTGGCATTTTGCTTTTTAATAGTAAGAACTTGATCGTTATTCTTTTTTCTTTTTAATTTAGATGCACTGTTAATAAAATTTCTGTAATAGCCATCTATTTCTGCTTGAGTAGATTGCTTTTGTAAAAATTGTTCAGCATTAGAAATATCATGATTAAATTCTTTTATTGATTCATCTGTTTTATCATCTAAATTTATTTTTTTATACTGTTGAATTAATTGTTTTAATTGTTCATTATTTCCACTTATTGATTGTTCAGAAGTCACCTGTTTATCATCCATTATTGGCGTTGCTTCATTGTTAGTATTATTTGGTATTTCATTTATTATTTCGCTATTTTGATTAAGTTGTTTCTCATCTTGCTTATCTTTAACTACTTTACTATTTGTATAATTAAATTCTATTTAATTAGGTTGATTGATTTCTGCTGCATTTGCAATATTGGAATGTCCAAATAGTAAATACAAAGAAGCTATAGTTATACTTGTTACGCCATACCCTTTTAATTTTCTAATGGAAAAATAGTTTATTTTTTTATTTTCTTGGTTGTCTTTTCTAGGGTGTTTCAATTATGACTTCCTCCTTATTATTTGATTGTCAAAAAAGAATTATGCTCTAATTCAAGCCAACACATTGCTGATGAATTAAAACATTTATTTATAAAAATCACAATAAATAATATAACATTTAAGAAGTGGTGTCACAACTATTTTATTCTATGTGTTTTTTTGCTATTTTATTTGAAAAAGTTGTTATTATTTTTAATAACTAGCTTGAAAACGCATAATTTTTGATAAATAAAAAACTTTCTAGTGGAAGTTATCACTAGAAAGTTTTTATTATCATTATGTCTAATTTATGAAGGTTTTATCAATCGATCTATGCGATGGCGTGAACTTACATCATACCAGGCATTCTGTATATGCACAAACTACTATAAATACGTTAACAAAAGACTGTTAAATCAATGTTTTATAATTTCACATATGCCATTATTTTTAGTTTTTTCATTCTGTTATGACCAAATTATGACCACACAAAAAGTATTCATTCCCGTATGCGTGAGATAACTATTTCATATTAGTTAGTGAAATGATATTCACATGATTTACAATATAATTCAGTTTTCTTTTCACCACTAGATTTGCTTTTAAGTTTTCTTAAAAGCGTTATGATACCAATAAGTATTAAAATACTAAAAAGTGTACTCAAAGGCGAATTAATAATATTACCAGAAATTATTGCTACCAATATCATAAGTCCAGTGAACACATACATGGCCCCAAGCAAATAACTCAAACAACCGATTCCATATCCACTATCTTTTACTCTAACTGCCCCTGATCCACATCTAGGACAACGACTCCAACCACTCATTCTGATCACTCCTAATACTTTTATTTTTTACACAATATAACAATTTATCTATTATATTTTTTATTGCAATAAACTAATTATACACTTTAGAAATAGTTTTGCATACCTTGATTTTAATTAGTACCTGGTATTAATTTATGTTATAATAAAGATGTACCAATCAATAAAAGGTTGGTATATATTGTGCTTTTGATTTGAGCTTGTTCCTAATTTTTTAAGAAACAACTTCAATCACTCTTTTGGTTTATAATGTACTTTTCTACACTTGAAATAATCAATAATCTGATTGTATGCAGTCACTACACTTAATGTGTGGTGGCTTTTTTTAATACAGTTATCCGTCTTTTTATTTCTCACTGCAACACAGAGCTTCTCTCAGCGTCTTAAAATAATTAATAACTTAATATTTTATATACGTTATACATTTTAAATTAGTAAAATGATAGAATTATTTATATATTCGATATGGCAAATACGTTATTCAGTTTGAGCCATTGCGTGTGTTTGAATATAAAGATATAGAATAAGGAGGAACATATGGACGAAGTATTAGGATTTAGAGAAAGTATGAGAGAAGCAGATATTAAGTCTAAATTGGATAAAACTGAAAAAGGTTACTGGGATAATTTATCCGTTAACGAAAAGAGAGAGTACATTGAACTTTATAAACAAGATAAAGATAAATGTATTTCAACTATTACATCAAAAGTTAAAGAAATTGATCCAACGCATGAAAATGCATTTGTAAAAGCCAATAATGACAAATTGAACAAGTTCTTTAAAACTCAAGGTATTAACGAACCTACCGACACTACTAAAAAAAGCATTTAATAAGCAAAGAATAGATGCCAATTTTGATAATTTTTATCATGCTTTTAGAAAAATAACTTTTAACATGGAAAAACAAGCTACATATAATTACTATATGTCTCAACAAAAGCAAAACTTTGTTCAAATTGCACAACTAGATACTCTTATTAAGCAACATAATGATCTATTAAATCAAAATCATAAAGTATTACAGCAAAACGATGAAATTATAGAGTTGTTAAAACAAATAGCAAATAAATAATTATTTAAGGGAGAATATATATGAAAAGATTAGTAGGAATATTATTTGCATCTACACTTATTTTAGGCGCATGTAGCCAAGATGACACTAAAGAAGATGAAAATAAAAAATCAGAAAGCACTACTGAAAAGAAAGCTAACGATAAAAAAGATGAGAAAACTAAAGAAGATAAAAAATCTAAAGAAGAGAAGAAATCTCAAGAAAACGAAGACAACTCTACTGAAGAACAACACACAGAAGAAACAGCCACAAATGAACAGGTTCAATCTCAAGAGCAACAACAAACACAACAAACTAATCAACAAAATGGCGAATACGATAGTACTAAACACAGTGATGAATACAACGCTAGTCATCCGGTTTCAACTGATGATGACTGGACACCCGAAGAAAAGCAAAGATATGATGAAGGTATGAAAGAAATAGAACGACTTGAACAAAAAAATCAAGAAATGTCAGATCCTACGTATGATCCTAACAATCCATATATGAACATGCCTGACCAAGAATGGCGCAACAACACTGGAGGAGGTTTATCATCTGGAGAAATGCAAACAAGAAATGCAATATTAAATGGTACTTATGAAGGTGATGATGCGCAACAAGTACTTGATGCAATTAATTACTACGAGGAAAAATATTCCAAATAAATTTTATAGGTAGCAGGTTTATCCTTATTCATTACGGCGATTACTCTATCACGTTTGAGCCGTTGAGAGTTTTTAAATTGCATAGAGTGGATTAGTGTTATGGTAATTGTATAATTAAAAAATAATCAGAAAGGATTTGATTCTATGTTTGAAAATCTTCTTGCTTCTATTGGAATAAACTCTGTGAAGGTTGAAACTTTAGTAAAAAATAAAAGTATTCATAGCAATGATACTTTGGAAGGAATTGTAAGAATAGAGGGGGGTAGTTCTGCTCAAACTATTAACAAAATTTCATTAACTTTAGTAGAAAGATATGAAAATCCTGATAAAAATAGTCAATTTCCTGTTTTAGAAAATGAATTACAAACATTTACATTACACACAGATGTTGAATTAAAAGAACACCAAACAATAACAGAAGAATTCAAATTTAATATTTATGAATATGAATTTAAAAGCGAACCAAAACATTTAATATTAAAAACACATGCATATGTAGGTTATTCAGTTGATGCTTATGACGAAGATAAAATTGTTTTTAAATAAAAAATTGATGTTTTTATAAAATCTTATTATTAAAAACAAACCAAAGGGGATATATTATGAAAAAATTCTTAGCATTAATTTTCGCAAGCACATTAATTTTAGGAGCATGTGGCACTAAAGATGTAGAAGAGAGCGCAAAGAAAAGGAAAGATCCTAAAACTGAAGTAGATGATAAAGGTAGAGTTAAGGGAGAAAAGATTGAAAAAGAGCTAAAATAACATATAATTTGATTTTGAAATTGACTAATAAAGGAAAACCATATATAATGCAAGTATGAAATAGTTGTTCTGTGAAACGACTCAAGAAACCTCTCATGCTTGCATGAGGGGTTTTTTCGTTGTAGGAGAGAATTCTATTGAAAGACATAAATGCCATAAAAACTTATTTAAAGATTTCCCCAGAATCAAAACCTTATTTAAGTTGTAAAGAGCAAATAATTTTATTAAAAGAAAGAGGCTTAATTATTGATGACGAAAAATTTGCATTAATGCAGTTGGAAACAATTTCCTATTATTCATTAATCAATGCTTATTCACACTTTTTCAAACAAAAAAATAATGAATTTTTTGCAAACGGTACGCATTTCAGAGATTTGTTTCATTGTTATCAAAATGACATGAGGTTAAAAAATTTATATTTTAAGTATTTGATTTTGATTGAACAATCTTTAAAAAATAATGTTGCTGCAGTAGTAGCCAAAAACTTTGGAGTAAACGAACCTAAAACAAAAAGTACAAATAATCCGAAACTTTTCGATAGAAAATACAGTTATCTAGACACTTACCATTATGACCCCCATAAAAGTAAGAGAGCTGGAGTATTAGATGACATTAGTAAATCTTTAAATTGGAAAAAAGTGGAGTCAATTAATCATTATAAAGAAAACCATAACCATGTACCACCATGGATAATCATATTGCCTCACAATTTCGGTTTAACAATTAAATGGTTAAGTATTCTAAAGAAAAGCCATAAAATTGAAGTGTTAAAAAGTATTTCTAATATAACTGTTAACGAAAAAGATTTATCAAGCATAGGAGTAGACTCATTAAATTTATTAAGAGAATTCAGAAATAGAATAGCACATGGTCATAGATTTTATTCTTTTAAATCTGAATACCAATTATCTCTAACACATTTCAATAATATAATCGGATACGAATTACTTTTAAAAAAAGACTATTCTAAAGACATTGGGCGAAATGATTTGTATGCGTTAACGTTAATAATTCTTTTATTTACTAGAAACAAACCAACTAGAGATAAATTAATCGAAGAATTATTTAAAATATACGGTGAAATGGATCAATATAACAAAATAAATTTACTAGAATCAATTGGTTTTACTTACGATTTAATTCGAAAACTTTCTTTTCTTAATGAAAATTATCTCTAGAATATTAGTAATAGATTTTGGGTAGTTCCACCTACCCTTATTATTTTTTTACTTCCTAATTGTCAAAAAAAAACGCCATCTTGTAAGTGACGTTTGAACTATTTCATTATTTATCATATTTATTATCTTTAATTTTGAAAATATCTCTTATCAATTCGCTACTTCCTATCCAATTAGAAATAGTACTCATAATAAAGTTTACTAATTTTCCTATTAGTTCCATAGACATATCTCCTTTAATATCTCTACTTTACTAATACCACTATTCAACTTTTTTAATTATAAATAAATATCCTATCATCATTTAACTTCACAGATGGTACTATTCTTCTATCTACACCATTCTTTACTAACATTAAATTAAAGGATAGTATAATACCTACTCGCTCTGCTGCGTTTGATTTGTTCCATATCTCTATTTCCTTATCCGTCATTAGATCAGTATAAGTAATAACAGCCACTTTTTAATTTTGTACAAGTACTCAAAATAAAAAACGCCACTTTGTAAGTGACGTTTAAAAAATATTTAACTTATATTACTAATTTGAGAAACTACCTAACATCAATCTATATTATTTCTTAGTTCTTTTACTTCCTCAATAACTTCTTTTTGGTTTTTTAACCATATATTTTCGTCGATATTAATTTCCCAATGATGTTTAAGTAAATATTTAGTATACAGGCGTATTATTTTACTATCTATATATTCTATATAAATAGTATAATCTTTACTTTTAAAGCAAGGTTTTTCAGAAAGTTTTTGTTTTATTTTTCGGTTATATTTTGTATCTAACATTTCATTTAATTCCTTATAAATCTTTTTAGTCATAGATTTAAAATCACATCCATCACTTTCAACATTATGAGGTTGATATCTTAGTGAAGCCAACACTCTATATATATCGTCAGTTGTCATAAATGTTTTAGAAGCTACATTCATTAATTCTTTACGCCATTCTGATTTTTGGTCTAAGTCATTAAGTAATTCTTGGTTTTTTAACTCTTGGTTTTTTAATAGTTCTTGATTTTTTAATTCTTGATTACTTTCTATTGTTTTACGAACTCCTTGAACAGCAATCACTGCTCCTACAATAGTACATACACCTGTAATAAATGCAGCTAATATCTCAGCATCTAGTAAGGTAGTAACAATCTTTAATAAATCAAAAATCTGTATCATATTAATTACCTCTCTTCGAAATAGGTTATCAAAATAAATGTTAAGTATTACTTAATATTACTATAATGACTAGAAAAAAATATAGATATAGTCCTAATTTAGGACTCCACCTGTGTATTAACGTGTCTAAATTGGAAATGTACCTATGTATCGAAGCGGTTGCTGTATTCACTTACCTAACGTCGTAAGTTGCGACACATGAGATAACATTTGTTCACTTATCTATGGAGTATCTTTTTTATTTAAAACCACTTCCCTATTATAAGGTACTGGTTACAAGCGTACTTTTAAGTCCGTTTGTAACTTTATGAAATGTAAAGTTTTGACAAGTTATAAATAAAAAAACTGCACCCAAAGGATACAGTCAGTTTATTAAAGGATACTCGATTTTGAGTAGTAAGTTTAGTAGCTGCGTTCATTATCTTATAAACGGCTCTAAATGTAAATAGAAAACGCTTACTTTTATGTTTGTGAAAAATTATACGTCATATTTACATTTCTTTTTCAACTCTGTATTATTTCTATATAGTATCAAGACAAGAAAAAACTCGTTTCAAAAAAACAGAAAGAAGTGAGAACTATAAATATTATTTGTAATGAACAAGTACAACAATATCTTTACGAACATGGAGCTGAATTATTAGGGTCAATTGTAACTACACTAGCTTTTATATTCACGTTTACAAAAATGCTTATAGATAATAATAAAGATAAAAAGACAGAAGAAATAAGAAATCAAAAAACATTAAAAATGTTAGATTTAATTAGTGAAAAACATATAGAAAATATAAAAAATATAAGAGAAAAACTAGAGAATGCAAAAACAGGTATACACATAATGACAGGAACAAATGATAACAATCCAACCTATCAAATAGATTTAGAAAACGTAGACAGTACCAACAGTATGCACAGAAAAAAAGTTTATAATACATACTCAAGCGATATATATACAGTTTTAAACAGTTTCAAAATAATAAAAGAAAATAATACAGAAAAAATATTAGAAGAGTATAAAGACGAATTAACAACAGTACTAAGTAATCAACACATAAATTTAAACTTAGATTCTTTAAATAAAATTAATAATAAAATAAATACTTTAACTAGCTCATTAAATAAGGTGAAACAAATGGATGAGCTTATCAATATAATAGAAATCTCAGCAGATGAAGAAGTAAACGATCCTAGCTACATAAAACCAAAAGAAACGAAAGAAACGAAAAAAAAGAAAAAGATAGAAAAGCATGGTATGCACAAGAAAAAGAAAAAAAACTAAAAAAATTAGAAGACATAAAAAAAGAATTAAAAAAATCTGAACAGTTCTTAACATAAAATTTATTGCTTTATTCCAATTGCTTTATTGACGTTGAGCCTCGGAACCCTTAACAATCCCAAAACTTGTCGAATGGTCGGCTTAATAGCTCACGCTATGCCGACATTCGTCTGCAAGTTTAGTTAAGGGTTCTTCTCAACATCAATAAATTTCTTACTTCTTATGTTTATTTAACAATTAGTACTGGGACAGAACTTCTTTTAGCAATCTTATGTGTAACATCTCCTAAAACATATTTAATATTCAAATCGACTCTATGATTACTCATAATTACTAAATCAAATTCACCATTATTTATATCTCCAGAAGTAATTTTTTCTAAGATTGTATTTTTAATATGTCCAAAATCTACATCTATTTTATATTGAATATCTCTTTTTTCTAATTCACGTAAAAATGGAGTGAGTTTTTTTTCTTTTTCTCTAATAATATCTTTTTTATGCTTATTATAATATTTGACACTAATTGCAAGATCATTTTCTGTTACAACGTGATAAATTACAACAACTGAATCTTCATCGGTGACTTTTTCTAAATAGTCAGGGATAGCACTAAAATCATTTTCGAAATCATAAGGTAATAATATATTTTTGAACATCTACACCAGCCTCCTATTACTTATATATATACCCTAAATATATATACTTATTCTGGTTCTGTTGCAAAGTAAAAAATATAGCTAACCACTATTTGAAATTTTAAGATACTTTTTTAGATCATTTAGGGGATTTCATATATATTTTATTTACAGTCTATTAAAACGCAAATATGAGATAAATTTAAAAATTAGAAAAAACAAACATTTACTTTAATACTAACAAATTAAACTCTTATTTAATACTAAATACAGAATAAAGAGTACTATAAAATACCAATGCCTTAATTATTTATTAATGAAAATAAGCTCTTGCTTTTCTATGCTCAATAATTTTTGGTCACAAAAAAAGTCTAATCAAATAAGCTGCTACTCAAAAGGATAGACGGACTACCCGTAATATTACACAAAAAAGAACAAACGAATTAACACCTGGCCACAGATTATCTCACCTCACAAAGTATTGCCTAGTCTTAATTATAAGCTATAAATAATCATGAAGTTACTAATACTCAATTAAATGTCCGCTTTTTACATATTTAAGCTATTGCTAAAACTTCCTAAAATATAAGGTTTTGACATGTTGTAAATAAAAAAGATCGCATCTAATGAATGCTTCACGTTGTTTGAGTTGACGTTTTAAATCTTCTAATTCTTTTCGTGTCATATCTGAAGGTTTCTTAACTTCTCCGTTGCTTAGTTCTTGAGGTTCTTCTCTTATGTCGTTAGGTAAAGTTGCTAATTCATACATGACAGTCAAACCTAGATTTTTCCCCGGGGAAATTTCAGAGAATTCTTCGCTAACTTTAATAAATTTACTTGCTTGCGATTTATTCAAATTAACTTTTTCAAGCCATTTACCAAATTCTCCATGTGCGATACATTTAAATGATAACTTTCTTCAATTTGCATCTCTATAGATCTAATTTTACGATTTATGATTAGTGGATTGTACTTTAGCAACAACTCATACTCTGAAATTTTTTGTTCTTCTATATAATACAATATTGATTTATTTTGTTTTAATATCATGGTCAGCCTCCCTGATTTTAAAATAGAGGGAAGACGTTGACAATAAAGTCAACGCCTTTAAATACTATTTTTTGCTTGGTGCTAAATTTGGGTAATTAATCATCTTTTTACCTAATGTTTTTTTTTGCAATAAACCAGTTGCTTTTTGCCACATAAAATCGCTATAGAATCTTTTTGCATCATAGTACTTGAATTCGCCTTCTATAATTGGTTTAGCAACATCATTTAACGATTGTTGATTGATTATTTCACCGATATAATTATTGTTGCTTTCAATTTTAGCTTTAAGCTCATTGATTTGTTGGTTGATACTTTCATTTTCTTTCTCAACTGATTTAATAACCTTATTAGCATTATCTGTCTCACTATATGCTACTTTTTGTAATTGATCTAGTGATTTAATATTACTCGGTAAATTGACTACAATTTGACCATTAACATTTGGATTAGTAGCTTTTTCTCGTCTTAAATTATCTATCTCATTTAAAATTAATTCATATTCTTGTGTACTCAAGTTGCCTTCTTCTAATTTGTTGTATAATACATTAATACTATCTTGATATGAGCCATTATTAGCAATATGTTTACTTTGCTTCAACATATCTTTTATTACTTCTAAATGCGTTGGAAAAATTTCATTAACCGTTGGTTTTGAGTTTGTTTTACTTCCCATAATATCTCTCCTTATTCTTTTTAAGTAAATTTTTAATTTTATTTACTGCACTATGTTCTTTTTGATAATCCATTAGTTCGTTAACCCAATTCTCAACTACACTTAATTCTCTAAGTACACTAGTAAGTTGTCGATTCTTCGCTTTATCAATGAAATTCTGTTGTTTCACACCATCAATTTCTTCACGAATTTCTTTTATCTTACTTTTTATATGGTTCCATTCAAACATATTGATATTACTCACTACACGACCTCCTTTGTTTTATTTAGATTTATCTTGTTAACTAAATTGATAAAGTCAGCGCAAGATATGTTGCTTTTATGCAGGGGTAGGGGTTATACGTAGAACAAATTGAAAAGTTGCGAAGTCGAGCCCACCCGCCGTTCTCCCGTTTGGTCAAAAATGGTTAAATGGTTTCGACGGGGGGGATAATCTCCGCAATATTTACTTCTGTTTCATATCAAGATAATGTTTATAACTAATTCCTTTAACAACTTTTTCAGATGTCTCACAATATAATAAATAACGTGCTATCAGTTTACTGTATCCCATAACGCAACATCTCCTAATGTAATAGTGTATTCATCGTCTCACTTAGCTTCAGTGTCACAGGCAACCAACGTGTATCTGAACAATCAAATGGATTTGTCATAATAGGTAGATCTAGATACATACCATGTCTTGCATAAGTTGTTACATCTGTTCGTTCTAGTTCAAGTTGTTCTGATGTTAGTAAATTACCTACTATATTAATAACTTCCATACTCCACCCATGCCACAACACTATGTTCTCATTGTCTACATGAACGAATGTAAACTCGCCTTGATACTCAATGCACAATGATTCAAAGAGTTCTTCTAAATCAACAAAGGTTACATGGGTTTGGTATTTAATATAGTTGATAATATATACTTTCAATTCATCTTTAGACATGTCATACTCCCTTACGCTTTGACCTTGTTCATATTGTTCTTCACATGTTTAATAGGAGATACATAACTTACTTCCCTCTCGATGTGCTGCATACGATTACCTATACGATACTGATACCAATATGCATTATTACTAATCATCACATTCAATTCATTGATAAGGAACTCTATTGTCTTTATGTCTGCTCGTAAGAAGATTGTCATATGTCCTACGCTTGTATAGTGGTGCTTAAGGTTGTATCCTCTTAACCATAAGAACAGTAGCTCCATATTCAGTTTAGATTGAAGATATGCCTGACCTTTACTTGATAAACACCAGTCACATGTGATGAAGTCTATTTCTAAATACTGATACTTTCCATGAGTTTTATAGATATGGCAGATAGGTTTATTGTTAGTCTTTAACTGATTGATATCCAGATGATTCAGTCTTTGTTTATTTAGTGCGAATGTTTGAGATAACCTTTTGTGTATCATAATCATCACCCTTTATTCTTTTTAATATATCCTAAATAGTTTTTAATTCGTGCCATTACCAACTCAAATCCACCATGCGCAATCACTTTATAACTGGTGCGCCTATTACTATTCGGCACATAACTTTCACACCATGCAACCCATCTATTATCAATGTATTCAACATAAACTACTGATACTCTACTGATTGTGCAAAAATACACTTCTTCTGGTATGCCAACAATTAATCCTATCTTTTCAGCTTGTTCATCTAAATCATAATCATATTTAACGGCTTGCACTTCTAACAGTCGCCTCCCATTCCTTTTCACTTATTACATCGCCGTTTTTATTATCTCCAATCAATATACGTAACGGCTCAATATCTATGTTACATTGATTTGCATAGCTTACTGCTTTATATAAATCATCGTTTCTGTATTCACTTTGACCGTCTATAATACGTTGATATGCACGTTTACCCTCTCCACCTTTGCCACCTCTTACATGATCAAAATTATAATTAGGTAACACTCTTTCTATTGAGTATGATTCTAACGTTTGTTGTGTATAATTACCGTGTTTTGAAAATATACGTTTTTCAAAATCACCTTGATACATTTTAGGTTTTATTCCGTTATGTTTATATTTGCCTTTAAATGTTTGACTACCTGCTAAAACAAAATAACTATTGTCATGTGCCTTAATATCTACACCAGGCAAATATCCTATTTTTTGACCATATGCAACACCTTCTCGCTTATTAAAAATAATGTGCCTGCCACCACTGGGCGTGGTCTGTACTAATGTATTACGTGCATTCGATACAATTTCCTCATAATATGGTGTATGTTCAATACTTTCAAATCCATTCTCACCGTCAACATGGTTAATATCAATGTCGATACACCATATACCTCGAGTCAATACACCTAGTACATTAGCCCTATGATATTGATAAGAATGATATTCAATAAACTCGTCAGTTACATCTTTATCTGCAAATGACACTGTTGGCTTTTTATGTTGATTTAGTGGTATCACTTCAATATTCTTTTTCAATAATTGTTTCGCTACATGATAACCTGTCATTGAATATCACTCCTTTATATTAATCATACACACCATCATCACCGTTATTTTGTGTATAGGAATAAAACAAAATTATTCAAAATTTTTGTATGGTAAATTGTTGGTGATAATGGTGAGTTGTTTATATATCAGCTTTTTTTAGGTGTGTATTACGGTGTGGGAAAGGTGTGTCACACCATTATTCGATTAATGAATGAGCCATATTAAATAATTCTTGATTTCCAATTTTAAAACCTTTGTAATTTTTACCTTCTATCCAAATATCTTGTCGTGTAAGTACACCTATCTTCTTCATATCTTGACGAGCTTTTTTATATTTCATATTTTTATAATCCTCTTCTATTAGTCTTTGCAATGTCTCATTACCAGCAAGAATAAATCCTTGCTTAGATAATGCCTTCAACAAGACAACTTGTGTCTCAGTCAATTCTTCTTCACTAAAATAATGTTTCAATGTTACATCTTTAAATCTAAAATCTCGCCCAATTTCTTTAAGATATTCTAAACTTGTGATTAAAAACGAGACTGACGCTATTTCAGAATCTTCGTCATTTGGTTGGACAAAATTCCAGTAAGGCTCAAAAATCTTGTATCTTTCATCGTCAGTTTCTCCTATCGGTCTATCTTTAAAAGCTATTTTTATTGTTCTAGTAGTATTAGCTGTAATTTCACCAGTATCCACACTTTCATTTGTATCTAGTATTAATACAGACTTATTTTTAAATGTGAATGCATTACGACCAATGCCACGTCCTGAAATTGTTTCACCAGTTGCTATTTTTCTTAGTATTCTCATCATAGGTTTGGTTATTTCACCTGTTTCATTAGCATGTGCTATATCTGCACCATAGAAATTCATCCATTCGTTAGCTGCTTCAAAACCACCTGAGACAAGTCCATCAAAGTTCACTTTATTAACGTGTAACAGTTTATTAAATGTAGTTATAAATAAACCTTTACCTGAACGCCCGAAATCTTTAAATAAGAACCATTTTTCGGCTTGAATAAGTTTCATTTTACGATACATTGTATAAGCATGTACCAGTTTTAAATTATGTTTACTTTTCTCGTTATCAGTAACCAAATCATAAAAATCATTTGGCGTTTTGAAATCTAAATCGTTGTAGTTTACGTCATACTTAATAGCGTATAACTCATTATCTTGTGGCTTTTCTTTTGTGAGTTTTAATTTCTTACAGTTATATATGAAATCATTACCAGTAATACTATATGGGTAAATTTTATATTCATGTTCTAATTCAAGATAATCACGGTATAATTCAAGCATGATTTCAAGAAAATCATCTATTTGGTTTTTAGGTTCAATCGGATAACTTAACTTAAAATTAGTATCGTCAATCACTTCATATTGATTATTTTTGACAATAAGGAATTGGTCTAATTGTTTAGAATAGATGACATTATCAGAAATTAAATCTGCAATAAAACGAGCATAATTATTAAAAGGATCTGGTTTAAAATGTGCTTCTTTTTCGTCTTGATCGTTAGTTTTAACGAAAATTCTTCCATATACCAGTCCAATTTCTTTAGGTTTTATGGTATAATCTAAAGTAAGATTATTAATATAATCACCTGCAACATCGTCTTTCTTGCGATGATACGCATTACCTTTGTTATCAAAAATTTGTTTATCACTAGAGATAGAAGCGAAATTTATTCGCTTACTTATCTCCTTAATTCTTGATAAATTGTTAGTGATTATATAATCTAAATTTGAATGAAACTCAAAATGCTTTTTGTATAAATTAACTTCGTCCATGTTATCAACCTTTCATTTGTGTTATTATTTATTTTGTATTTATTAAATTAAATACTTCTTTGTTATGCGTTATCTTTACTTTGGTCGGTGGAAGATGACGCTTTTTCTATGTCTTCTAACACTGTATCTAGTTCTTTTAGATAAATATTTAATAAATCAATGTGTTGAGTAATGTAACAACGATGTTCGTGATAACTCGCGCCGTGTGTCAATATTTCATCTTTAGTTAACAAATGACCACTATCATGCGTAAAATACTTATCATCAAACCAACCAAATGTTGTAACTGCATCATTGATTTTTCTTTTAATAATATCTATATCTTCAATCAAACTTTTAGTTTCCCAATTCATTATTTGACTCCTTTTCTAAACTGAATGACATTATTATCTTTTAACGTTGGCACTGGGACGCCGTAATAAGTGCATACATTTTCAAATCTTTTATATTTCTGTTCCCAATTATTAAATTCTTCTTCAAATTGACCGTACACACTTTCAAATTCAAATTCGAGATCGTCTAATACAATTTGCTCAATAGCCTCAGCACCTTTAATATCTCTTTCTTCTCTATATTCTTTAGCCTTTTCAGTTAAATAACCTGTCAACTCTGAAAGTCTTTCTGTTTCACCTCTTAATTGAGATACTTTCATACCTGCAATTGCTACATCGTCATATGCTTTTAAAATTTCTGTTATCATTTCATTCATTTTCCCATTCAAAATTATTTTCAATTTGTTGTATAACCCACTCAATTATTGCTTGTAGATGTTGTTCACGATCAACTGTTTCAGTCCATTCATTATGACCTTCTTTAAAATGATGTTCATACTCTGTGGCTTTGTCATTAGCAACTGAACCTAATGTGCTATAAATATCTTCAATTACTTTTAACTGTTCTTCATTCATCTTTACTCAACCTCCAATAAATTCAATCCGTATGCGACGCCGACAATAAAAATCGCAAATGCAAGATAAATACCAATCGCATATACAAATAACAATGTGATAAGTGATACTAAAGTTACGTAGAATATTTGATTTTTCATTGCGTTTCCTCCAACAAACGTTTGATATCTACACGCTTTAAATCATTGTTCTGAATATCCATTTGAGCAGTGATTTGCTCCATAAATGCATCGACATCAGATTTCTTAAATCGATATGTGCTTCCTACTCTGAAATAGCGCATGCCGTTTTTAATAAGTAATTCATCTATTGTCGGCTTGCTTAAATTCAGATACTCAGATAATTCTTTGAACGTCATAAAATACTTATCACGCGCTAATTCGTCCACACGTTCATTAATTGCTTGTTCTAATAACTCACGTGCTTCATCTTCATCAATGCCGATATTAAACATTAGTTATGCCTCCTTATGCCATTTGTTGCTTGTCATTGTATTTGTCGTAAATGTGCTTTTTCACAGATAAAGGAAGATTATATTTATCAACAAATACCATAAATTCTACTGTGTCACTTAATACTTGCTGTCTTAACTCCAGCATTTCCTGTGTCATATCTCCCTTTTGAACCATCTTAAGAAAGCCATATACGTTTGATACTGCTTTATTACTAATTGATTGAGCTTTGCAATAATCTTTTTTAGAAATAGCTTTAATACCATTTTTCAAGTTATCCATAGCTTCTTTTTGTTTTTCTTTGTCTAACATTCGGAATGCTTCATATCCTTTTAGCCCTGTTGATTGGCGTAACTCAATTAACACGTCACAAATCCAGTCTTGAAAGTCTAGTGCCTCCGTTTTGTTAGACCTCATTACAAGTCTATAGATGCCTTTTTCATTGATAACTGTGTAATCTTGGAATTTTCTTGATTTCTTTTTATCTGATGTGGTACGCCCTTTAAGAGTACCTCTTGTATGCTCGGGTAAATATCTTGTAGCAGTGTACGCATCTCTAAAACCTAATACCTTTGCCACATCGCTTGCTATAGCCCAATACTCACCGTCTTTTTCGATAAACCTTATTTCTTTGTCATTGAAAATTTGGTTAATCATTGGTTAAGCCTCCTTTTTAAACAACTGATCTAGTAACTGCTCTTTAGGAATTAAGATTTTGCCTTTAATTCGTACATTAGGAATGTCGTTGTTACTTACTAAGTTATACGCGTGTCTTTCACTAATTCTTAAAAGTTTCGATACTTCCTTGATTGTCAAAAACATGTTACTTCACCTCCATAACAACGCAATATTTTTTGTTTGTGTTGTTCGTTATATTCTTATACTAACATCTTTTTTGGAATTTGCAACAATAAAAACAAAAAAATTCTAAAATGTGTTATAGTTGTTATAGTAAATTGTTATAGGAGGATAATATAATGTCGTTTAATGTATTGAAATATTGTAAGGACTTAAGAGAAGAAAAAGAGGTTTCCGTTAGAAAAATAGCTGAAAAAATAGGATATTCATATAGTTATATAAGTAGCATGGAAAATAAAGCTAGAAATAACCCATCGGATAAATTTATTAAAGATTATATTTTAGGTTTAGTCGAAAACAATCATTCTGAATTTAATTATCATTCGGAAAAAATTAAAGAATTATCTAATGGGGAGATTGATTTAGGTTTATATGTGGATAGTGCTACTTCAATTATGGACGCTGTAACAAATAAAAAAGTATCTTCTTATATTACTGATTCACATACACACGATGGCAGTTATTATGACTTTGCTGTGAATGACTTGAAATATCATCTTCAAGATGAAAAAAATTCAACATTTTATGGTCGTGTACCATTAGATGCTGATGACAGTCAACACGTACAATCATTAATATATAATTACTTAAATACAAAATATGATATTTTGAAATCACAATTAAATGCACTTTATAACAGTGATGCCATAGATAAAGATAAATACGATAAGATATTAGATGAGATAGAAACTATTAAGCGATATATTAAGTAGGTGACCTTATGGCAACATATGAAAAACGTGGTAACTCGTGGCGATATCGTATTTCTACTGGTAAGAATCCTACAACTGGCAAATATGAATATATCTCTAAATCTGGCTTTAAACGTAAATCAGATGCCAAACATCATGCTGAAATGGTTGAACGTCAATTAAGAAATGGTGAGTATATTGCACCTTCCACATCTACATTTAAACAAGTAGCTGACGATTGGCTTAAACAATATGCGAATGATGCTAAAATAAGTAGCGTGAGAGCACGTGAGAAAGCCATGTATCATGCCATAGAGCGCTTTAATACTTTTCCTATACAAACTATCAAGAAACATGATTTTCAACGCTTTGTGGACGATATGAGCTCACAGTATAGTAAGAATTATGTTGACAGTATTGTGGCATCTACGAATATGATTTTTAAATATGCTTACGATATGAAATTAATTAAAGTTTTACCTAGTGAGGGAATTAAGCGACCTAAAAAGAAGCGCACTGTTGAAGAATCAGAGGACAGGGAGATACATAAGAAGTTTCTTGAAAAAAATGAATTATTTCAATTTTTAGAGGTTGCTAAAAATAACCATGCACCACTTAATAGCTTTCAAGTATTTACCACATTAGCATACACGGGCTTACGTGCAGGTGAATTATTGGCATTGAAGTGGTCTGATATTGATTTTGATAACAACACGATCAGTATTACAAAAACGTATTACAATCCTAATAACAACAAGAAAAAGTATCAGATACTTACACCTAAAACTGAAAGCTCTATCGGGAAAATCACGGTAGATGCGAATGTGATTAAGATGTTGCAAGACTATAAGATTAATGTACAGAACAATTGGAAAGATGAACTCTATGTCGATAATAATTTTGTATTCACAGACAATAACGGATATCCACTTGTGATTAAGAAATTATCAATGTGGATTCAGTCTATTATGGCACGTACTGATATCAACAAAAACATCTCAACGCACTCGTTCAGATACACACATTGTGCATTACTCATTGAGGCTGGTGTACATATTAAGGAGATACAAGAAAGATTACGCCATAAGGATATCAATACCACAATGAATATCTACGCTAAAATTACAAATTCATACAAAAAAGACGCTTCCCAAAAGTTCAATCAACTTATGGAAAACGTCTCAAAAGAATTATTTTAAAATTTATATGACCAAATTATGACCATTGAACATTACAAACGTTGATATAACGGGGTTCATTGGTCTTTTTACATCATACCAGGCATGCCGCCACCCATTCCAGCTTGATCTGATTGATCTTTTTCTGGAATTGTTGCTACTACAGCTTCAGTTGTCAAGAACATTGCTGCTACACTTGCTGCATGTTGTAATGCTGAACGTGTTACTTTGGTAGGGTCTACAATACCTTCTTCTAGCATATTAACCCATTCATTTGTTGCTGCATTGAATCCAATGCCTGCATCTGCATTTTTAAGACGTTCTACAATAATGGAACCTTCTAAGCCCGCATTTTCTGCAATTTGTCTAACCGGTGCTTGCAATGCTTTTAAGACAATATTAACGCCTGTTTCAACATCGCCAGTTGCATCAATTTCGCTTACTTTTTTATAAATATTTACTAACGCTGTTCCACCACCAGCAACGATACCTTCTTCAACAGCTGCTCTAGTTGAGTTTAAAGCATCTTCAATGCGTAATTTGCGTTCTTTTAATTCAGTTTCACTAGCAGCACCTACTTTGATGACTGCCACACCACCGGCTAATTTAGCAAGACGTTCTTGTAATTTTTCTCTATCGAAGTCAGAATCAGTTTCTTCAATTTGTGCTTTGATTTGGCTAACTCTTGCATCGATATTATTTTCATCACCGTCTCCATCAACGACAGTCGTATTATCTTTAGTTACTTCAACTTTATTAGCGCTACCTAACATATCAATTGAAGCATCTTTTAATTCTAATCCTAAATCATCTGTAATGACTTGTGAACCTGTTAAAATTGCTAAGTCTTCTAACATTGCTTTACGACGATCACCAAATCCTGGTGCTTTAACTGCTACTGCTGTAAAGGTACCTCTCATACGGTTTAATACAATATTAGTTAATGCATCGCCTTCTACTTCATCTGCTACAATTAAAATTGGACGATTAGATTGAACCACTTGTTCTAATAAAGGTAAAATATCTTGGAAAGAAGAAATTTTCTTATCAGTAACTAAAATATATGGGCGTTCTAACTCCGCAATCATTTTATCTGAGTCAGTGACCATATATGGTGACTGGTAACCTCTATCAAATTGCATACCTTCTACAACTTCCAATTCAGTATTAAAGCCACTAGATTCTTCTATAGTAATAACACCATCATTACCCACTTTTTCCATAGCTTCTGAAATATATTTACCAATTTCTTCATCTGCTGCAGAAATGGCACCTACTTGAGCAATTTCATTTTTATTTTCTACTTTTTGAGAAATTTCATGTAAAGCTTCAACTGCTACTTGAACTGCTTTATCAATACCTTGTCTTAAACCTACAGGGTTTGCACCACTAGTTACGTTTTTTAGACCTTCTTGAATCATTGCTTGTGCTAATACTGTTGCAGTTGTAGTACCATCACCAGCAATTTCATTTGTTTTGTTAGCTACTTCTTGAACTAATTTGGCACCCATATTTTCATACGGATCTTCTAATTCAATTTCTTTCGCAATTGTAACACCATCATTTGTAATTAATGGTGCTGTATATTCTTTATCTAATACAACATTGCGTCCTTTTGGTCCAATTGTCACTTTCACAGCATTTGCCAATTTATCTACACCACGTAACATTGCTTGACGTGCGTCTTCTGAGAATTTTAAATCTTTAGCCATTATGTCTAACCTCCAGTATTGTCAATCTTCTTACTTTTTATAATACGTTTATTTTATGCTTCAATAATTGCTAAAATGTCGTCTTCATTTAATACGATGTATGTTTCATCGCCACGTTTAACTTCTGTTCCTGCATATTGTTGGAATACAATTGTATCCCCTTCTTTTACTTCAGGAGCAACTCTAGAACCATCGTCTAATAAGCGACCTTTTCCAACTGCTTTAACGATGCCTTCATTTGATTTTTCTTTAGCACTATCTGTTAATACGATACCACTTTTAGTTGTTTGTTCTTGTTCTTTTCTTTCAATAATCACACGATTTCCTAATGGTTTAAGCATGATTGTTCCTCCTTGTTGAGTACGAATTTTAGCACTTAAACTTTTAGAGTGCTAAACTACTTTTATAATAATCAAATTTGGTCAACATTTCAAGCAGGACGTCTTTGAATTTATTTTGTACATAATGATTTTTTACGATAAAATAAACTATAAACAGAAAATCGGAGGTCCAATATGAAAAGATTTTGGGTGTCATTATTAACAGTATTAATTTATGCCTTAGCTCAATTTTTACCAGGCATGTTATTACGAAGTGGATTAATCCATCCAGAAAAAGGTATGGAAACAACTCAATTTATGATATATACACAAGTATCATTATTTATTATTGCTGCTATATTAATCATATTAATTAACTTATATATTAAAAATCCCACTCGATTGGAAGCAGGTCATAAAGAACCTAAACGATACATCATCAGTTGGGCATTACTTGGATTTTGTATCGTCATGGTATATCAAGTTGTTGTGAGTTTAATTTATACACTTGTTTTAGGACAACAACAACAAAGTCCTAATACTGAGCGATTAATGGCTATTGCTAAACAAATGCCAGTCTTTATTATATTAATTTCAGTTGTTGGTCCAATTTTAGAAGAATATGTATTTAGAAAAGTACTTTTTGGTGAATTATATAACGCTATCAAAGGTAATCGTATCGTTGCCTTTCTAATAGCTTCCATTGTGAGCTCACTTCTTTTTGCATTAGCACATAATGATATTAAATTCTTACCTATGTATTTCGGTATGGGAATGTTATTCTCATTAGCTTATACATATACAAATAGAATCGCTATACCAATCGGCATTCACATGTTACAAAACGGTACTGTTGTTATTATGCAAGTCTTCGGTGGTGACGCGCTTAAAAAAGTACAAGAACAAGCCAACTTTATCATCCATCTTATATTTAATTAAATATAAATTAATAGAGCCAGTCACTCACAAAGTGATTGGCTCTATTTTATTAATATCATTTTATTGAGCACCTTCATCATGCTTACGACGTTTTAGAAGAAATGCAATGATTACACCAATGAAGATTGCAACCATACTTCTACCTAACGTCATTAGTAATCGATTCGTTTTCTGCTCTTTTTGATAACTTTCTTTCTGTTGATTTGACGTACTTATTTTATCATCACTATGATTTTTGAAAGCACTTTTATCACTTGATTCTTTATCTTCAGGTTTCTTCAAATCAGGCATAGATCCTATATCACCTGTAATTAAAGCTAAAACTTGATCATCTAAGTTTTTATAATATTTCTTTGAATCTAATGGATTAAAATATTGAAATCTAAAATAATTCGATGACTGTTGTAATGAATTTAAATATTGATTTCCACTAAAAGTTTCTTTTCTAAAAATATTGTAAATGTCCTTATCTGAAACAGCACCATTAGAGTTATCAAGTCGATGAATTTGATTAATCACAAATGGATTATATTTGTATGAACCTTCGGCTAAAGAGTTAAATCTTCTTATTAAAGATTGTTGATTTGATGTATGCTCAAAGCCTTTTTGATTGTTGAAAATCGTATCCGGTCTTTGCCACATAAAACGATTGCTATCATAATTAGGTGTATTAGATTGTGACTGATAATGTGAATTTGATTTTCTCACAGGACCTAAAACTTGATTTTGAGAATCGTATCGAGGCATTAATTGAACTGAATTATGATTAGAATTCTGATATTGATCATTTTTAATATTTTGGTTATTTGTATTTTGCCAATGATTGGGTCTTTGATAATTTGGTTGCCCTTGATGCGTAGAACCTGGTCCATTAGTTTGATGCGTTGAATTATCTACACCAGGATATTGTGAGTTTCCATCTTGTGATGACTGGTGACCATGATTTGTAGGCGGTTGATGATTGCCTGGTTTAGATGGTTGATGATTATTTTGGCCTGAACCCGGTTGCCTGTTCGAATTGCCATCATTTTGGTTAGACCCTGGTTTATCTGTATTGTTAGAGCCGTTAGGTTTGTCTTGTCCATTTTGATTTGAATTATTACCATCAGTTGTTCCATTATCATTATTATCTTTATCATCTGGCTTTGAACCCGGTTTATCTTGGTTTGAATTAGAATCTTGATTGCCATCTGCCCCATCATTCTTGTCATCATTAGGTTTATCTTGACCATTATCGGTCTGATCCTGACCATCTTGATTTCCAGGGTTGTCGTTGTTATCAGCAGAGCCACCGTTTGAATCAGAGTTATCATTTGAATTAGAACCATCATCTTGTCCTGAATTTTGATTATCATCTTTACTACCGTCTGAAGTATTATTATTTGGATTATTTTGATCTTGGTTAGATGGATTTGAATCATCTTGATTAGAATCAGAAGGTTGAGATGTATCCTTTTTATCATCAGTTGATGGTTCATTATTGTTACTATCATTTGTTGTATTATCAGTATTATTCTGATTATTGTTATTCTGATTTGAATCACTTGTTTGAGTTGTATCTGATTGAGGTGGCTTATTTGAATTATCAGCAGCAAAAACTGACGGATTTAGAAATGATGTGCTTAATATTAATGCAAATCCAGGTAACATTAATTTATGTTTTAACTTTTTCTGCATCAAAAGTCACCTCCTATTATTATTTCTTTACTAAACTAAGTATATATAAAGTAATCAAAGAATGCATTGATATATGTTTATTGATAAAAAATATTAATATTTTTGAAATTTTCCAGTAATTATTAGTTTACTTTATCGAGTATAATATTTATACTTAAGATATAAAAAGGAGATTGATTATGGGTTTATTTAATAAAAAGAACAATGACGTTTCATTTAATGACGCTATGGAGCAAAGACGCACAATATACAATTTAGAAAGTACTATTTCAATTGACGATTCAGAGTTAGAAGAGTTAATTGCACATGCAGTTAAACATGTACCTTCAGCATTCAATTCTCAATCTACTCGTATCGTTTTATTATTAAATGATAAAAATGAAAAATTCTGGGAAAACACAAAAGCTATTTTAAAAGAAACAATGGGTCCAGACCGTGATTTTGAACCTACACGTCAAAAAATTGATAACTTCAAACATTCATACGGAACGATTCTTTACTATGAAGATCAAGATGTTATTACAGGATTACAAGAAAAAATGCCAAACTTCTATGACAATTTTGAAATTTGGTCTAATCAAACAAATGCTATGCATCAATATGCTATATGGACTGCATTAGCAACTAAGGGCATCGGTGCTTCATTACAACATTATAATCCAATCGTTGACGAAGCAACTGCAAATGAATTTGGCATTCCTAAAACATGGAAATTAGTAGCTCAAATGCCATTTGGTAATGTACGTGAGCAAGCTGGCGAAAAAGATATTAAACCAGTTGAACCTCGTTTCCTTATTAAAAAATAATTGAATCATTAAAACTCTGAGTGGGTGTAATTTTCGTACAGAAATTACCCCACTTTTTTGCTATCTATAATTAATTTTAGTATCTTATAATTAATCATTTAAGAGGAGTGATATATATGAAAGTTCAACTATTTCAAATATATATCGAATATGGACAATCTGAGAAAAATATGGCAAAAATTGAACAATGGTTTGAAGATAAATTAGAAAGCGACACAGATGTTGTAGTTATCCCTGAAATGTGGAACAACGGCTATGCGTTAGAGAAATTAAATGATTTAGCAGATGAAAACCTAAGAAATAGTTTGCCATTTATTAAGAATCTAGCTCAAAGGTATCAAGTTGATATTGTTGCCGGCTCTGTATCAAATAAAATTGATCGAAATATTTATAATACAGCCTTTACAGTATCATCAAGTGGTAAATGTATTAATCATTATAATAAAATTCATTTAGTTCCAATGTTAAGAGAACCTGATTTTATGTCACCCGGTGTGAATGTTCCTGAACCTTTTGCATTATCTGATGGGACTTTGGCGACTCAAATTATTTGCTATGACCTTAGATTTCCAGAATTACTGCGATACCCTGCTCGTAGTGGCGCAAAAGTAGCATTTTATGTTGCACAATGGCCAACAGTAAGATTAAATCATTGGCTCGCTTTACTAAAAGCACGCGCAATTGAAAATGACATGTTTATTATAGGTACAAATAGTTGTGGTAACGACGGACAAACAGATTATGCTGGGCACTCTATTGTTATCAATCCTAATGGTGAAGTCATTGGAAGTTTAGAAAGTGAAGAAGATGTTCTAAGTGTAAATATAGATATTAACGAAGTAACAAAACAACGACAATCAATTCCAGTATTTGATAATCTTAAACTTGATTTATATAAGTAATAAAAGAATCATTCCCACTCGATGAGACTCATTGAGTGGGTTTTGTCACATATAAGAATAAGCCGTGAGCTTGGGAGGGGCTCACGGCTTTTGATAACTTATTATTAAGGGAATGTTTTTACAGTTATTTTTTCAATCTATTTTTTTGGGGATGTTATTAATTATGAAAAAATTTTAGTGAATTTATCTCTTTTTATAATGATAAATTGAATGTTGTTTTACGATAGCTTACATGTTAGAAAAATACCTAATTAAAGGTAGCTAAGAATAATACGTAACACTGAGTCCAAGGAAAACTACAGTCATATTAGTAAATGTTTGGTCACCTACTAATGTTGCAAGTTATTAAGTTGGGATGGCTTAATAACTCACCTTTTATACGAAGAAAACAAAGTTACAATGAATTTCTACTATTATTTAGTGAATTTTTTTACTGTATCTAAAATCCATTTTACAAAATCACCAATTGTTGAAATGATATCTGCAGTCATTGAAATCACTCCTTCCATTTGAATTATTGTAAATCCTAAATACTCATCTTAACTAACTAGAAAAAATTATTTTTGGAATTTTTTCACAGTGTTAATGATTAATTTTACTAAATCACCGATTGTTGAAATGATATCTGCTGCCATTGAAATCACTCCTTCCTTCAAGTAATGGAACTAGAATTACTTAGAAAAATAATTCTAATAAGTAGATTAAGCAAATTTTCAACTCTATTTCCATCACATCTCTGTGATATGAGTCTATTAAAACATGGTTATAACCCTTTGAATTAAAAAATTCCTAACTTGCAATATTTTATACTAAACTGTAAGCCTTTTTATGATAAAATACTTTTTAGAAAGTACATTATACAGTTAAGTATTTATTTTTGACAGTTAGGCATAAAATCCAAAATAAGTTGCACAAAATTGTATAATGATACTTAAGGAGAGTAGTGAACAAGTGAAAATAATAGATACAAAAATTGATCAATTTGCCAACTACTTACAACGTAGAAATAACTTGGATCGCATACAATTTCTAAAAGTTCGTTTAGGTATGCAAGTTGTAGTAAGTAATATAGCGAAATTTATAGTAACTTATGGGTTAGCGATAATATTCCATATTTTCTGGTATACGTTAACTATGCATTTAGCATATATGATTTTGAGGTTTTATGCGCATGGTGCACATGCTAAATCATCATTACTGTGTCATATTCAAAACATCATTATTTTTCTATTGATGCCATGGCTTATCGTATATTTTTCAATAAGTAAATTTGAGATGCTTTTCTTTGCTTTAATCGGTTACTTTATAGTAATTGCCTTTGCACCTGCTGCAACGAAGAAGCAACCTATACCTAAACGCTTAGTGAAAAAGAAACGAATACTCTCCATTGTAGTTTACATGTTATTAGTATTAATATCGTTTATAATTAAAGAGCCATATTCACAATTAATTTTATTTGGAATTATTGTTGAATCAATTACATTATTACCTATCTTTTTCCCTAAGGAGGATTAACATTATGGAATTTTTAGTCAATTTATTTTTTAAATTTTTCACTTCAATCATGGAATTTGTTGGTTTTGTAGCTGGTTATAGTCCTTGTACTAACTTCTTTGATGAGCCAGAAGTACCTAGCGAATTAACTAAGATATACGAATAACATCATTTAATTTAGAAAGCGTGTATTAAATGGAATTAATCAATAATATACCGTTTGCTATTTTGCAATTAATTTTATACTTTTGGGTTACAAAATTAATATCGTTTATCAAATATACAAGAAGAGATTATTTTATCATCATAGGGATTATAATCTCTTCTCTTGTATTATACGAATTATTTGGTACGAAATCTTTACTATTTGTAGTAATATCTAGCCTAATTTTCTTATATAGGAAAATTAAATTTTATTCTATTTTGGCTGTTTTAATTACTTCATTGATAATGTATTTGAGCAACTTCACTACTTTAGTATTGTACGTAACAGTTTTAGATAAAATCACTGATACATATATACTACTTACAATATACATGCTAGTATTTTTTATAGTTTCTTTGATAACTTCTCTAGTTCTGAGATTTTTATTACAAAAACTAAAAACATCATACCTTTCAATGAATAAAACATATAATATTATCATCGCCTTAGTATTAGTAATATCGTTTGTATTTTTTTACTCTTATTCTTTAGTTAATACTTCTGCATTCGAAAGCTTAAGAAGTTATGGAATTATTTTTGTTGGTTTAATTATCTTTTTAAGCATCATTATTTTCATTCTTTCAATGTTCACTTTACGTGAAATGCGTTATAAACGTAATCTTCAAGAGATTGAAACGTATTATGAATATACTTTGAAAATTGAATCTATTAATAATGAAATGCGTAAGTTTCGACATGACTATGTCAATATTCTTTCTACGATGTCCGAATTTATTCGTGAAGACGATATGCCAGGCTTACGTCAGTATTTCAATGAACAAATTGTACCGATGAAAGATAACTTAGAAACACGTTCACTTAAACTTAACGGTATTGAGAAGCTTAAGGTCCGTGAAATCAAAGGTCTTATTACGACGAAGATTCTTCAAGCTCAAGAGAAAGAAATCGCGATTAGTATTGAAGTGCCCGATGTGATTGAACGCATTGATATGAATACGATAGAATTAAGCCGTATTATTGGTATTACATTGGATAATGCGATTGAAGCATCAGAATCATTAGAAGATGCCCTTATTCGTATCGCCTTTTTCAAATAAGATGAATCAGTAACGCTTATTATCATGAATAAATGTAAAGATAGCATTCCTCGTGTGCATGAACTATTTGAAGAAGGTTTTTCTACAAAAGGTGATAATCGAGGTTTAGGTTTATCTACACTTAAAGAAATCACTGATAATAATGATAATGTATTATTAGATACAGTCATTGAAAATGGCTTTTTTATTCAAAAAATAGAAATAATCGATAAAGAATCATAAGGATGTGAAATCATGAAAATATTCATTTGCGAAGATGATCCAAAACAACGAGAAAATATGGCTTCAATTATTAAAAATTATATTATGATTGAGGAAAAGCCTATGGAGCTTGCTCTCGCAACTGATGATCCTTATGAAGTGCTTGAGCAATCCAAAAATATGAATGACATCGGTTGTTATTTCTTAGATATTCAACTTGAAGCTGATATAAATGGTATTAAATTAGGTAGTGAAATTCGAAAACATGATCCTGTAGGTAATATCATTTTTGTAACAAGTCATAGTGAATTAACGTATCTCACTTTCGTTTATAAAGTGGCTGCAATGGATTTTATATTCAAAGATGATCCTGCAGAACTGAAAACACGTATTATCGATTGTTTAGAAACAGCTCACACAAGACTTAAATTATTATCTAAAGAAAGTAATGTAGAAACAATAGAGTTAAAGCGTGGTAGTAATTCAGTTTATGTACAATATGACGATATTATGTTTTTCGAATCATCTAGTAAATCACATCGTTTAATTGCACATTTAGATAATAGACAAATCGAATTTTATGGTAACCTTAAAGAATTAAGTCAATTAGATGACCGTTTCTTTAGATGTCATAATAGCTTTGTGATTAACCGAAGAAATATTGAGTCAATTGATTCTAAAGAACGCATTGTCTATTTTAAAAATAAAGAGCATTGTTATGCATCAGTTCGTAATGTCAAAAAGATATAATTCCATTATTAATATAAATAAACAACCATCCGTCAGTGTAAAACGGATGGTTGTTTTATTACGCGTTATCAATTTCTTCTAATGTAGGAATACTTTCAATGGCACCATATTTTGTCGTTACTTTTGCTGCAACAAGGTTACTAAATTGCAAGATTGATTCACCCTGTTGTTTAAATAATGACTCTATCGCCATATCTTGTTGTATTAATATTTGGCTTATTACAGCACCTATAAAGGCATCTCCAGCACCAGTAGTATCGATAGCTTTGACTTTAAAGCCTTCATGATGTTTAACTGTACCATCTTTCAAATAGATTGAGGCTCCCTTAGCGCCTCGAGTATAAATTACCGCTTCAACATTGCCTACAAATAGCGATTCAATCGCTTTAGATTCATCTTGCTCTCTCGTAATAAATTCAATTTCTTCATCTGAAACTTTAACGACATGTGCTTTAGGTATAAATGTCAATATAGCGTTACGACAATCCTCTTTATTATCCCATAAAGGTAAGCGAACATTAGGATCAAAAACAATGGTTCCTTGATGTTGATTAAATTTCTCGACCATTGCCAAATGTGCTTGTTTCATAGGGCTATCTACTAAATCAACCGAGCAGAAATGTAAAACATCACCCTTACCCACGTCTAAATCTTCAATATTTTGAGCTTCATATAACATATCTGCAGATGGTTTCCGATAAAATGAAAAGTCTCTTTGTCCGTCTGCCTTTAAACTTACAAATGCGAGTGCTGTATTCGCCTCATCTGTTCTCTTAATATAATCAGTACCAACACCAATTTGATTCAGTGTCTCAACGATAATATCTCCAAATGCATCATTGCCAAGTTGCGTTATCATTTCAGCTTGTGCACCTAACTTTTGAACTGTACAAGCAACGTTGCAAGGTGCACCTCCTACTTGACGAGAAAATTGTTCAACGTCTTTAAGTGCAGTATCAGTTACTGTTGGCATAAAATCTATTAACGCTTCACCTATTGCGAATAAACGTCTCATGAAAGATCACCTTTCAAATTATATTTTGTAAATTGTAGATAGACTTGTCCTGATTCTGTCGAAGTCTTAATACCAGTTGCTTCCTCTGAAGGGAATATTCTTGATGTTAAGACACGTTCACCGTCATTACAAAAAATCTCTATACTAGAGGTATCAACAAAGATTCGTAATTGTGTTAAGGTTGAATCCAGTTTTGTACTACGTGTTGTGCCTTCTACATTGCCTGGTAATACACCGCTATCAGTTCGATCAAGTGTCACTTTATTGTCTCTTTTATTATATGAAATCATTGTCGATTGATATCTTGATGTTCTTAACTCAAAATAAATTTCAGATGCATCATTTTCCAAAATATCAATGATTAATTCGTATTGTTTACCCTCATATGGATGTAACTTGGTTGTAAATTTATTAGCGTAACCTAAAGCTGTTTCTTTGTTATATCTTAATTTTTCTAAGCTTTGAATAGGTCTTTGTTTCAACTTACCATTTTCAATATTTAATACTCTTGGAATAGTTAAACAATGTGCCCAACCTTCTTCATCTGTAGGATATGTTGTGTCTGGTAATCCCATCCAACCAATTAAGATACGTTGACCATTTTGGTCGAGAAATGTTTGTGGCGCATAAAAATCAAAACCTCTGTCCAATTCTAAAAATGATTGATGATCAAATTCTAACGTATCTAGATTTAAATCACCCATAATATAGCCAGATTGATAAATATTACGATACTTATCTTCATCACTATCAAGACCTTGTGGACAAAACATGATGACATCATGGCCATCTAGTTCAAAGTAATCAGGACACTCCCACATATAACCAAACTGATTTAATGATGTTTTAATTTCTCCTTGGAAATGCCAATTCACAATATCTTTCGAACGATATAATAATAATCTACCAAATTCATCCATAGTTTGCGCACCTAAAATCGCATAAAATTGATCCTCAACTTGAAATACTTTTGGATCTCTAAAATGACTTGTATAGCCTTCCGGTTGTTGGCTAATGACAGGTTTAGGAAATTTCTCTACTGATCCGTCAGCTTTCATTCTAGCAATCATTTGGGATGAATGTCTTTGCCATGCATGATCACGGTGATTTCCAGTGTACATATAATATAAATGGCCCTGATATTCAAAAGCACTTCCGCTATAAACGCCATGACTATCGAATTTAGTATCTGGACTTAGTATCACACCTTGTGGTTCGAAATGAACCAAATCGTCACTTGTATAATTAAACCAATACTTTAAACCATGTACCGCACCTAAAGGGAACCATTGATGTGACACATAATATTTTCCATCAAAATAAATTAAACCGTTGGGATCATTTAATAAACCCGTTTCTGGTTGAATATGAAAAGTTTGTCTATACGGAGATAGTTTTACTTGTTGTTTTAAATTTAGTAATTTATCGCTATCAGCATCTTCTATTCGTTGATAGCGTTCTTCTTTAGTCCATTCAGTCATTCATATCCCCCTATTTTATAGTAATCTTTTAAGTATATGGGGTTAAGTTTATTCATAATAAAGTGCCACTTATACATGTAATTTTGTTCAATTATAAATATTAAACAAAAGTCGAAACTATATGCTAAGTCATATGCGTTTCTAAAAATGTATGTCTTTATCATTGTCTTCCCCAACTTGCATTGTCTTTAGAATTCCTCATCGAAATCCTTTATACTTGGGCTACTTGAGCCGGTAAGAATGATGCTTCTATTTTATCATTTCTACTGGTATCGGTTCCATATAATTTGAATATATTCTTCATAATTTCACTGGTATCACAATGGTTTCTTCAATAGCTTCACCCTTTATCAATTGTCTAACTTCAAGCATGGCACGTTGTCCCGCTTCAAAATAATTAAACTGTATCGTTCGAATAATTGGTGAAACTATTTGTGTCATAGGGTCTCCACCAAATCCATGAATCATTGTTGGTTTTAATAATTGATCTGAATTAAAACTATATTTATGAATAGCCAATGCAATCGCATCGGTCGCACCTATAATGACGTCAGCATCATTGATCTTTGTTAACGTTTGTTCAATGTCTTGTAATGCTTCTTCATATTTAAAAGAGGTTTCAAATATATCTGGTTCAATTTGATATTTTGATAAGCCGTCGACTAATCCATTTCTTCTATGTACACCCACTGCAATGTCTTTCTCAGTAACACTAAAAAATACAACACGTTGTGGTTGGTTTTGACCTACCCACTCACCCACTTTTAATCCTGCTTGATAATCATCATGCGTGATGCTATGTAATCCAGGGTATTCTTGTCCAACTATAATGACAGGTACATTAGCTTTATCAATTACTTCCAAGTGTTTATTAGTAATATCGGTTGCCATTAAAATGATTGCATCCACTTTACTTCGAGATAAAGTTTCAATTGCTTCTATTTCCGCATCCATATGTAAACCAGTGTAGTTTAGTAGTAATTGATAGTTATGTCGTTGGCATTGATCTACTATACCTTTGACTGTTTCATCAACAGCGTAAGAGTTCATCCTTGGAATAATTGCACCTATAATACGTGTTTGAGTCGCTCTTAGACTTTGTGCAAACTGATTCGGTTGGTAGTCATGTTCATTAATAATTCTACTTAATTTTATACGCGTCTTTTGACTTACAGATCCATTATTTAAATACCTAGAAACTGTACTTTTAGATACACCTGCTAATTTTGCGATATCCGATATATTTTTCATAAAAGTTACTCACCCATCATATTTTGGAAAACTTATATTTATTCTATCATACATGTAATCGCTTTAAATACTATTTTCTAGTTCTTTGAAATGAAAAAGAGCACCCTATGTAGGATGCTCTGTCTATATTTATCAGTACTTTACGCTTTTTGAACAGTAATTGTCCAAGATGCATCACCGAGTTGTTCATAATTAGTAACAGGGTAACCATTTTCTGCCGCCCAATTAGGGATTGCCTCAGTTGCCTGTGTACAATCAAAATCAATTTTTAATTCATCGCCAAGATCTAATTCAGTCATTTTCTTTTGTGCTTCAATTAATGGGAAAGGACAAACCATCCCAACTGTACCTAATTCATATACCATTATAAATCCTCCTTACGTCGTTTGCGTTTGTTGTTTAACTGTTGTTTGTTGTTTTTTAGTCGATTGTTGTAATTGTTTCATAGGTTTAATAAAAATAAAGTAACTCATAAACCATACACCTAGAATCATTGAACCTAAGCCAATCCAACCTTGCCAACTCATTGTTGCCGTTTCAACTAAACCGTTACCGATTGAGCAACCACCTGCAACAGAGGCTCCAAAGCCCATTAAAATACCACCTATTGCACTATTTCTAATTGTTTTCTTATCTGGTAAACGCCATTTGAATTCTTTTGAACCTTTAGCAGCAATGTAGGAACCAAGGAATATACCTACAACTAAAAATGCGCCCCAATCAATGAGTTGAGTATTTCCAGTAATTAAGAAATTAACAATATTTGCTGAAGGCGTCGTAATTCCTAATCCATAATCTCTACCAGTAGAACTACTCATTGGCCAAGCTAATAATGCGATTAATCCAACTGCAATTGCTGCTACAAATGGATGATACCTTCTTTCAAATAAATAATGTCTTAAACCTGTATACTTTTGTTTTAATTTAGGAACTGCTACTTTAGGTTTTTTAAGTGTTTTAGTCACCAATATTAAAGTAATAATCGTTATAAGAATGACTAAAATCCAATTTGGAATATGCAATGTATCTGCCATACTAGCATTTTCATTTGTAGGTTGGTTAATTACTTTTAGAACTGGTGATAAAATACCTGTCTTAGTCATAGCACTTGTTAATGCATATAAAATAAGTGCAATCCAACTACCTATTAAACCTTCTCCTGCTCTATAATATGTTCCAGTAGCACAACCGCCTGCTAATACGATACCTATGCCAAAGACAAAAGAACCGATAACTGTACCAACAATTGGAAATGTATGTGCTGGAACATTAACTAAGCCTAAACTTGTTAAAATGAATAAACCAATACTTTGAACTGTAATCGCAACAAGCAAAGCATAAAACATTTTATTACTTTTTTGTACATACATATCTCTAAAACCGCCTGCTAAACAAAAGCGAGTTCGTTGCATTACGAATCCTAATAGTACACCGACAATCAAACCGCTTATAATCATCCAAACCATATTTTCACCCTTTTCCGATATAAATACTAAGTTATTTTACAGGATAAAGTGTTATATTTCAAGTTCACTATCTAAATTAGTTCTCCCAATGCATATCTTTATTGAATGTAGTTTTCACTTTACTAAAAAATAGTACACCTCTTTAAGATGTACTATTAAATATCGCTATTTTAAAGCGCTTGTATTTCATTTATATGATGAACTAACGTTTGTATGTCTTTTGATTTAAAATGACTGAATTTATACCAAGTTTGGTTATAATAAATAAATAATTTATGTCCTAGTAATCCCTTACGTACTTGGTAACGAATTATTTTTTTTACATCAATATCTAAATTTAAAGGATTATGATTTGTATAATATGACTTGAATATTAGTGTATGCTCGTTCAAAACCAATTGTCCGGGAATGTATATCAATGTAGGTAAATGAGCTTTATACATACAACTTACTTGAATCAAAAATTTACCATTCATAAAGAGTCCCCCTAATGACCAATATGCTATTTCATTGATTCATCATAATTTCTCATAAAGAATAGTAAGGACTGTAATTCAATACCTAAATCAATATGATGTACTTGAACATCATTTGGTGTACTTACTCTTGCTGGCGTAAAATTCATAATTCCTTTAATACCAGATTCAACAAGTTCGTCTGTAACACTTTGAGCAACATGTTCAGGAGTAGTGAGAATGACTACATCAATATCTTGTTTTGATAACGTTTGTTTTAAAGTCTTGCTATCTTTAACAACTACACGGCCTACTTGTTCACCGATGACATCTTGATTCACATCAAATGCTTCTGTAATTGTCATTTCATCGTGAATTGAAAAGTTATATGTTAATAATGCTCGACCTAAGTTACCTACACCAACAATTGCAATTTTAATATCATTACTACCACTAATTTCAGCTTTAAAAAATTCAATTAAACTATCTATATTATAGCCATAACCTTTTTTACCTAATTCGCCAAAATATGAAAAATCTCTACGAATCGTAGCTGAATCTATTTGTAATGCTTCGCTAATAGCTTTAGAATTAACACGGTCAATACCTTTAGTTTTTAGATTACTAACAAATCTATAATATAACGGTAAACGTTTTAAAGTTGCTCGAGGAATTTTAACGTTACTTGCCATTTTATTTGTCTCCCTTCGACACTAAACGGTTTCAATTTAATTTTATGTATATATGTTTGCAACAATAAAAATCCAAATAATTGTTTACAATGAATACTTGCTAATTATACATTAATAAAATTTAAAAATAAATATCCTAGTTTCAAGACACAGCTTAATACTGTAAAATAAATATTAATATGATAAACAAATATTTAAACATATCAAACTATATGTATAGTTTATAATGATATCGCATATTTAGAAAGGTGAAGTCGGATGATACTTTTACAACTTAATGACATCTCTAAATCGTTCGATGGTGAAGATATCTTTACTAACGTTGATTTTGAAGTAAAAACAGGCGAACGTATAGGTGTTGTTGGACGAAATGGTGCCGGTAAATCAACACTTATGAAAATCATTGCTGGCGTTGAAGATTATGATAGTGGTCATATTTCAAAGATTAAAAATCTTAAGATGGGCTATTTGACACAACAAATGACACTAGACTCTAACGCCACTGTATTTGAGGAAATGTCAAAACCATTTGAACATATAAAAAATATGGAATTATTAATCAAACAAGAAACCGATTGGTTAGCTGCACATGCAGATGCGTATGATACCCCTACTTATCAAGCACATATGGAAAAATATGAATCTTTATCAAATCAATTTGAGCAACTAGAAGGTTATCAATATGATAGTAAAATTAAAACAGTTCTTCATGGGTTGAATTTTAATGAAGATGACTTTAATAAACCTATTAATGACTTCAGTGGTGGTCAAAAAACAAGATTATCACTGGCACAAATGTTGTTAAATGAACCAGATTTATTATTACTTGATGAACCTACCAACCATCTTGATTTAGAAACCACAAAATGGTTAGAGGATTATTTACGCTACTTTAAAGGTGCAATTGTCATTATCAGTCATGATAGATATTTCTTAGACAAAATCGTTACACAAGTTTATGACGTCGCTTTAGGTAGCGTCAAACGATATATTGGTAATTATGAACAATTTATTCAACAAAGAGATAAATATTATGAAAAACGTATGCAAGAATATGAAAAACAACAGGAAGAAATTAAAAGATTAGAAACATTTGTAGAAAAAAATATTACAAGAGCTTCAACAAGTGGCATGGCAAAAAGTCGTCGTAAAACCCTAGAAAAAATTCAACGTATAGATAAACCTATGATTGATGCAAGAAGTGCCAATATCCAGTTTGGATTTGATAGAAATACCGGAAATGACGTCATGCATATCAAACAATTAGAAATTGGTTATGATGATACCCCTATTACTAAACCTATTAATATGGAAGTATCCAAAGGCGATCACATTGCAATTATAGGGCCAAATGGTGTCGGTAAAACCACTTTGATTAAAACCATTGCTCAAAGACAACGTCAACTCGGTGGCGAAGTCACATTTGGTGCTAATTTGAAAATTGGTTACTATGATCAAAAACAAGCTGAATTCAAATCAAATAAAACCATTCTAGATTATGTGTGGGACCAATATCCAAATATGAACGAAAAAGATATTCGAGCAGTATTAGGACGCTTTTTATTCGTACAAGACGATGTCAAAAAAATCATCAATGATTTATCAGGTGGTGAAAAAGCAAGACTACAACTAGCCTTGTTAATGTTACAACGTGATAATGTACTTATTTTAGATGAGCCTACCAATCACCTCGACATAGATTCAAAAGAAATGTTAGAACAAGCTTTAGAGCATTTTGCAGGTACTATAATATTTGTATCCCATGATAGATATTTCATCAATCAATTAGCCAATAAAGTATTTGACTTAGATCATGATGGTGGCAAAATGTATCTTGGTGACTACCAATATTATATTGAAAAAACAGAAGAAGCTGCTGCTCTAAAAGCTAAAGCGGAAAGTGAAATTGAGTCTACAAATAACCCAAGCACCAAACAGAGATCGACATCATCATATGAAAATCAAAAACAACGTCGTCGCGAACAACGCAAAATAGAACGTGAAATCGAGCAACGTGAAGCTATCATCGAATCATGTGAAGCAAAGATCGAAGACATTGATTATCAACTTACACAACCTGATGTTTATAGTGATCCTATTAAATCCAATGAATTAGCGGAATTAAAATCAAACACCGAACAAGAATTAGAACAAGCAATGATGGAATGGGAAGAATTACAAGAAAAATTATAAATAACTATTATTTTACTAGACATTAAAAAGTAGAGTTTCTACTCTTTAGTGTCTTTTTTCTATCGTTTTATTGATTATTATTAACAATGATTATTGCCTATATGAAAGCTATCCACAGAGTTATCCTAGTTATCCACAAGTAATATGTAACTATTTTTAAAAGTTATTCAGATGAAAATATACTATATCCACAAAAATTAACACCACTTATCCACAAGTTGTGCACTTATTGTTGATAAGTACGCATGTTCCCTATTGACATAACTTCTAACTTCTCATTATTATCATTGATTGTTTCATATTAAATGATATGAAATAATTAAAATAACTATACATAAAGGAGTTTTTCAATGGACGATGTACAGTTATTTTTATTATTTGTATTAGGCGTTATTATTTTAACCACCGTCGTTAGTATTATTACATCAATCGTCAATAGAAGACAGTTCATTAATAAAATTAACGGCTTATGGCCTAATCAAGAAAAGATAGAAAAATTTATTAGGCCAAATGCGAAATATGATTATCAATTTCAAACTTATAGTGATCATTATAATGAACATCAACTTGTCGATGACAAAACTTGGTCTGACTTAAATATGGATGCCTTATTTCAAAGTATGAATTTCAATTTCACAGCACTTGGTGAAATGCGTTTATATGCTACTTTACGTAGGATGTATAAAGTAAACAATAAAATATTACTTAAACGTTTTAAAGAAGATACATCGTTTAGGAATCAAGTTTCATTACGGTTAGGTTTAGTAGGTAAAAGTGTTTATCCCCATTTTCCCGATCAACTCACACCTATTAAGTGTCAAAAAATATTTATGCTAGCACCATTATTACCGATTATCGCTTTAATTTATACATGCTTTGATGCGTCAAATGGCATTCTGATATTCGTCATAGCTTGCATGATCAATATCATTTTATCGGTCAGTTTAAAACGAACATTTGAACAAGATTTAAAAACCATTTTTTATACTGCTTATATTTTAAAACAGTGTTAAAAATCTTACTGAGATAGAGGGAACACCACAAGTAGACGTCAATTTCAATCACTTTAAAACTGCACGTTATTTGAGTGGTATATTAGCCAAAATCGAAACCGTAGACTTAGCATCAGCCTTTGTTTTATTGATTAAAACTATATTTATGTTAGATTATCTAATTTTCCATACTATTCAGCATAGTTACTATAAATACATAAATGAAGTATTAAAATGCTATGATTATATAGGCCATTTAGATAATCATTATGCCATTGCTTTATATCAAGAGACATTGCAAGAATATTGCGAACCAGAAATCATTCAATATAGTAATACTCATCAACAATTATGTAAATTTAATCAACTTGTACATCCATTAATCAACAATGCTATTCCAAATGATTTAAATCTCAATCGAAATATTTTATTAACAGGCTCGAATGCGTCTGGTAAATCAACCTTCATGAAGACTGTTGCACTTAATCTTATTTTGGCTCAAACAATTGACACTGCGACAGCCTCTCAATTTAAATATGTGCCTGGATTAGTATATACATCAATGGCTAATGCTGATGACGTCTTATCAGGAGATAGTTATTTTATGGCTGAACTAAAATCAATTCGTCGTTTATTCAATATTTCTACGGAGAATCAAGTATACTGCTTCATTGATGAAATATTTAAAGGAACCAATACTACGGAACGTATTGCCGCTTCCGAATCAGTATTAACCTATTTATCTCATCTGCCTAATTACTACGTATTAGCAGCAACTCATGATATTGAATTATCAAATTTATTAAATATATCTTTTACAAATTACCACTTTAATGAATCAATTAAAGATGATTCCATTGCGTTTGACTTTAAAATCAAACCGGGTAAAGCTAATACAAGAAATGCAATCGAATTGTTAAGACTGACACAATTTCCTTCTGATATTTATGAACGTGCCAAACAACAAGTTAAGGATATATAATAAAAAGTCAGTAGTACGAGAATATATTTAATCTCGCACTACTGACTTTTTAATTATGATAAGGTTTCAATTGAAAAATCTTCAATATCAATGTTATTTTTTCCGTTCATTGACATATCACTACGAATGCCTGCTAAATAAAGATAATGACCTGCTGCACCAATCATCGCTGCATTGTCAGTACATAATTTCGGTGTAGGTATGGTTAATTGAATTTGATTGTCTTCACATTGTTTAGCAATACTTTCTCTTAGCCCACGATTACTTGCCACACCACCAGCAACGATTAATCGTTTAACATTATACGCTTTGCAAGCATGTATAGCTTTAGTCGTTAACACTTCAACAACACTGTTTTGGAAGCTTGTAGCAACATTTTCTGGTACAATCTCTTGTCCTTTTTGACGTTGATTATGCAATTGATTAATAACTGCGCTTTTTAGCCCACTAAAACTAAAATCATAACTTCCCTTTTCTAACCAAACTCTAGGAAATTGATACGTATCTTCACCTTTAGCTGCTAATTGATCAATTTGAGGTCCACCTGGATAGGGTAAATCAATGGTACGTGCTACTTTATCATATGCTTCACCTACAGCATCATCTCTTGTTTCACCTATGACTTCAAAATTTAAATGATTCTTCATATAAACCAATTCTGTATGACCACCAGAAACGATTAAAGCCATCAATGGAAATGTTAACGGTGTTTCTAAATGATTCGCATAAATATGTCCTGCAATATGGTGAACTGGTATTAACGGTAAATCATATGCAAATGCAAGTGCTTTTGCCGCATTAATACCTATGAGCAACGCACCTATAAGTCCAGGCCCTTGAGTTACAGCAATAGCATTGATATCATTCATAGTCACATTTGCAGTTTGTAAAGCGGTATCTATTGTCGTCGTAATCCCTTCGACATGGTGACGACTAGCAATTTCAGGTACTACACCGCCAAAGCGCTTATGACTTTCAATTTGGCTTAACACTGTATTAGATAATATTTCTGTACCATTTTTTATAACACTTACACTTGTTTCATCACAACTTGTCTCTATTGCTAAAATTAATGTCTGTTGCTTATTCACGTAAATTCACCCACATGACTAATGCATCCTGCCCTTCTCCATAATAATTTTTTCGTTTTCCACCAAATTGAAAACCTAAATTTTGATAAACATGTTGAGCGACTGTATTATCCACTCTTACTTCTAAACTCATTACATCACATTGATGACTTGCATAATTCATGACATATTTTAATAACAATTGTCCTAAACCATATCCTCTAAAATGCTCTGAAATGGCAACTGTTGTAATTTGTGCTTGATCAATGACAACCCATAACCCTAAATATCCAATAATCGCTTGATTAAATTCTATAACAAAATAATTAGCAAACTCATTCTTTTCGATTTCATGATAAAATGCATCAATTGACCACGAACTATCATTGAAACTGCTTCTTTCAATGTCAAAGACTGCTGGAACATCATCTTTATTCATTCTTCTAATATTTAATTGTTCTTCTGTTGGTCTATCCAATTTCTTTCCGCCTCAGTTATTTTATGATATTTAGGAACAAAACTATGGATATCAGTGGGCTCGGTAATTAAATTTTTCATGACTGACGCTTGTGGTAATTGATTAATCCCCTCACCATCTATTAAATGTGCTAATTTAACTGTATCTTCACCGATATATACATAGGGTTGATTAAGTTCATGTAATTTCTGCTTCAAGTCATTAATTGAAATATATTGATCATCTAATACAGTTTCTAATAACCCATTTTTTTGTTGATATATCCCTGCATATACCGCTTCACGTCTTGCGTCAAAAATGGGTACTAAAAGTTTGTTATTCTCGTTAATAGTTGCTGCCAAAGCTTTTAATGACGAAACGCCATATAATTTACAATTTAATACGTAGGCAAGCGTTTTAGCAGTCGTCACACCAATTCTTAATCCAGTATATGAACCAGGACCTTCAGCAACTACGATACCATCGAGATCATTTTTTGACATACTACTTTCATTAAATAAACGTTGAATCATAGGCATTAGTTGCACTGAATGATTCGTCTTTGTATTGTTGGTAATTTCAGCAAGAACATCATTGCCGTCTGTTAATGCGACAGACAAAGGCTGATTGGACGTATCTATCAATAACAATTTCATTGTTCTAACGCCTCCTTCATAACTTCATAATGTTCTCCTTTAGCTTCTATCTTGATGTGCCGACTTGTTTCATCAATCACTTCAATATTTATTGTCAGTGATTCATTAGGTAATAAATCCTCAATAAATTGGCTCCATTCAATTACTGTTAACGCATCATCTTCAAAATATTCATCAAACCCTAAATCTTCATCCGAATCTTCGAGTCTATAGCAATCCATATGGTGTAACTTTAAATTTGTACCTTTGTAAGATTTAATAATATTAAATGTAGGTGAATTGATTGTTCGTTTAACACCCAAAGCTTCACCTATAAATTGAGTGAATGTTGTTTTACCTGCACCTAAATCTCCATTAAGTAAAACTAAATCTCCAGGTTGAACTAGTGCCACCAATCTTTTAGCAAATTGTTTCATTTCATTTTTATCTTTAATACTAATCATAGGTCATTCTCCTATTTTCTTTTTAACTACTCAAGAAATATATTAACTTAATTAGTGTAACAAATTTTGTCTTATATTTCTTCGTAAATATTTTTAACAAAATAGATTTATAATTGTAAGAAAATTCTAAATTATCATTGACATCATTTTCGGCTTATAGTAAATTAAGTTTATAAATTTTAAAACAATTCAAACTATTTAGAATAAATAACCATTCAACGAAAGGAGTATAATAAAATGAGACATTATACAACTCAACATTCAACGACAACTTCAAATATTATTATTTTATTATACTCTCAAGGGCTCGAACTTTAGTAATTATTTCATTTACTAAATGTTTAAGTCCTATTTGTAATTGAATGGGACTTATTGAACGTCCCAATAACCATTGGGACGTTTTTTATTTTCTTATAGTACAAAAAATACGGGGGAATTTATTATGCGAAGCGACATGATCAAAAAAGGAGATCACCAAGCTCCAGCAAGAAGTCTTTTACATGCTACGGGCGCTCTTCAAAATCCAACAGATATGAACAAACCTTTCGTAGCTATCTGTAATTCATATATTGATATTGTTCCTGGACATGTTCACTTAAGAGAATTAGCTGATATTGCAAAAGAAGCTATTCGCGAGGCAGGTGCCATTCCATTTGAATTTAATACCATTGGTGTAGATGACGGTATTGCGATGGGTCATATTGGAATGAGATATTCTTTACCTTCAAGAGAAATTATTGCTGATGCTGCAGAAACTGTCATCAATGCCCACTGGTTTGACGGTGTATTTTATATTCCAAACTGTGACAAAATCACACCAGGCATGCTACTAGCAGCTGTTAGAACTAATGTACCTGCAATTTTTTGTTCAGGTGGTCCAATGAAAGCTGGTTTATCTGCTCAAGGTAAAGCATTAACATTATCTTCTATGTTTGAAGCGGTTGGTGCATTTAAAGAAGGTTCTATTTCTAAAGAAGAATTCTTGGATATGGAACAAAATGCTTGCCCTACTTGTGGTTCATGTGCAGGAATGTTCACTGCTAATTCAATGAACTGCCTCATGGAAGTACTTGGTTTAGCATTACCTTATAATGGTACGGCCTTAGCTGTTAGTGACCAACGCCGCGAAATGATTCGTCAAGCTGCATTTAGATTAGTAGAAAATATCAAAAATGATATTAAACCTAGAGATATTGTTACCAAAGAAGCGATAGATGATGCATTTGCACTTGATATGGCTATGGGTGGTTCTACAAATACTGTATTACACACATTAGCAATTGCTAATGAAGCCGGCATTGAATATGATTTGGAACGTATTAATGAAGTCGCTAAAAATACACCTTACTTATCTAAGATTGCTCCAAGTTCTTCATACTCAATGCATGATGTACACGAAGCTGGTGGTGTACCCGCAATTATCAATGAATTAATGAAAAAAGAAGGTACATTACATCCAGATAGAATTACAGTAACCGGAAAAACTTTAAGAGAAAATAATGAAGGCAAAGAAATTAAAAACTTTGATGTTATCCATTCACTCGAAAATCCATACGATAAAGAAGGTGGTTTATCTATCTTATTTGGTAATCTGGCTCCTAAGGGTGCAGTTATCAAAGTTGGTGGTGTTGATCCTTCAATTAAGACATTCACTGGTAAAGCGATTTGCTTTAATTCACATGATGAAGCAGTTGAAGCCATTGATAATCATACAGTAAGAGAAGGTCATGTGGTCGTTATCAGATATGAAGGACCAAAAGGCGGACCAGGCATGCCAGAAATGCTAGCCCCTACTTCTTCAATTGTCGGTAGAGGATTGGGGAAAGATGTAGCCTTAATCACAGATGGTCGTTTTTCAGGCGCAACACGAGGCATTGCAGTAGGACATATTTCCCCTGAGGCCGCATCTGGTGGTCCGATTGGACTCATTCGAGATGGTGACGATATCACAATCGATTTAACAAATCGTACTCTAAATGTTGATCAACCTGAAGAGGAATTATATCGTCGTAGAGAACAATTAGAACCATTTAAAGCAAAGGTTAAAACTGGTTATCTTGCACGTTATACATCATTAGTAACAAGTGCCAATACTGGAGGCATTATGCAAGTACCTGAGAACCTTATCTAAATAATAGGAGTTGATTTTAATGACTAAACTTAGTGATATGTCAGAACATAATACGGAAACATCGAACCAACCTGTAGATACCATGAAAGTTGCTGAATCTAGCAAACCTGAATATATGAAGACTCAGACTATCAATGAGATGCGTCCTGGTTCTGAGTTATTAGTTGAAGCACTTCAAAATGAAGATGTCGATTTTATCTTTGGTTATCCAGGTGGTGCTGTATTACCTTTATATGACACATTTTATGACGGTAAAATAAAACATATTTTAGCCAGACATGAACAAGGTGCAACGCACGCTGCTGAAGGATATGCGCGAATTTCTGGTAAAACTGGTGTGGTAGTTGTAACAAGTGGTCCTGGAGCTACGAATGCTATTACGGGTATCACTGATGCTCATAGTGATTCATTACCATTAGTAGTCTTTACAGGACAAGTCGCAACACCAGGTATTGGTAAAGATGCTTTCCAAGAAGCAGATTTATTATCAATGACCGCTCCTATTACTAAACAAAATTATCAAGTAAAAAAAGTGGAAGATATTTCTAGAATCGTTCACGAAGCATTTCACGTAGCCAATTCTGGTAGAAAAGGTCCAGTAGTCGTAGATTTCCCTAAGGATATGGGCGTATTATCTACCAATGTAGGACTTTCTGATGATATCGATTTACCAGGTTATCAAGTTAATACTGTAGCCAAATCAAGTGATATTAACACGTTAGTCAAATATTTAAATGATTCTAAAAAGCCTTTAATTTTAGCAGGTGCTGGTGTCAATCATTCAAAATCAAATGAATTACTCACTCAATTTGTTACTCAACATCAAATCCCAACTGTCACAACACTTTTAGGGCTCGGTGCTATTCCTTACGAACATCCCCTATTTTTAGGTATGGGAGGTATGCACGGTTCATACGCAAGTAATATGGCATTAACCGAGTGTGACTTATTAATTAACTTAGGTAGTCGATTTGATGATCGCCTTGCCAGTAAACCAGATGCTTTTGCGCCTAATGCTAAAGTGGTTCATGTAGATATAGATCCTTCAGAAATCAACAAAATCATAGCCACTGATTTAGGTATTGTGGCAGATTGTAAAAATGTGCTAGAACAACTTGACACAGCTCAAGTTAATGTTCCATCGCATGATGAATGGTTACAATACTGTCAATCAAATAAAGCAAATCACCCATTTAAATATGAAAAAGAAGACAAAGACATCTTTTGTAAACCTCAAGAGGCAATAGAATATATTGGTAAAATCACAAATGGTGATGCCATTGTCACAACAGATGTGGGTCAACACCAAATGTGGGCAGCTCAATTCTATCCATTCAAAACTCACAGTCAATGGGTAACTAGTGGCGGTCTAGGTACTATGGGATTCGGTATTCCATCTGCCATTGGTGCACAACTCGCTTCACCAGATAAAACAGTCGTTTGTTTCGTCGGAGATGGTGGATTCCAAATGACAAATCAAGAAATGGCACTTTTACCAGAATATGGTTTAAATATTAAAATCGTCCTTATCAACAACGGTACATTAGGTATGGTTAAACAGTGGCAAGATAAGTTCTTTAAGCAACGATTTTCACATTCAGTATTTAATGATCAACCTGATTTCATTAAAATGTCAGAAGCTTATGGTGTTAAAGGATTCTTAATTGATCAACCCGAGCAACTTAAATCTAAACTTGATGAAGCATTTAAGTATGAAGGACCAGCACTTATTGAAGTCCGTATCTCTCCTATTGAACCAGTTAATCCAATGATTCCAAGTGGTAAAGCTAATAATGAGATGGAGGGGTATTAATGAAACGACATTTAAAATTTGAAGTAATGAACCAAGTAAGCACCTTAAATAGAATTACTAGTGTATTCGTCAGATTGCAATATAATATTGAAGAATTACATGTCAAAAAACGTGACGATAATCCTAATATTTCTGATATGGAACTTATTGTTAATATTGAGGATGAAGACGTATTAAATATTTTATTAAATAAATTACAACAACAAATAAATGTTTTAAACGTAGAACAATACTCTGCTTAATATAAATGGAAAAACATCGATGCGCTAGTGTTCTAAAAAAGCATAATAACCGAACAGCTATCATCTAATGTTTATTACTCACATCAATTTTCGGAATATTGCTAATTTTTAATTATTTTGGAGGAATGTATTATGACAACAGTTTATTATGATGAATCAGTAAAAACAGACGCTTTAGAAGGTAAAAAAATTGCAGTGATTGGTTATGGTTCACAAGGCCATGCTCATGCACAAAACTTAAAAGATAACGGATATGATGTTGTTATCGGTATCCGTCCAGGCCGTTCTTTTGATAAAGCTAAAGAAAATGGTTTCGATGTATATCCTGTAGCAGAAGCAACGAAACAAGCTGACGTTATCATGGTTTTAATTCCAGATGAAATCCAAGGTGACGTATATAAAAAAGAAATTGAACCTAATCTAGAAGCTGGTAATGCCCTTGCATTTGCTCACGGTTTTAATATTCACTTTGGTGTTATTCAACCCCCTGCAGATGTTGATGTCTTCTTAGTTGCACCAAAAGGACCAGGCCACTTAGTTAGACGTACATTTGAAGAAGGTAGTGCTGTACCATCATTATTTGGTGTTCAACAAGATGCTACAGGTCATGCAAGAGATATTGCACTAAGTTACGCAAAAGGTATCGGATCTACAAGAGCTGGTGTAATTGAAACAACATTTAAAGAAGAAACAGAAACAGATTTATTTGGTGAACAAGCTGTGCTATGTGGTGGTATCCACAAATTAATTCAAAGTGGATTTGAAACATTAGTAGAAGCTGGTTACCAACCAGAATTAGCCTATTTTGAAGTATTACATGAAATGAAATTAATCGTTGATTTAATGTATGAAGGCGGAATGGATAATGTACGTTATTCAATTTCTAATACTGCAGAGTATGGTGATTATGTATCTGGTCGTCGTATCGTCAAAGACAATATGAAAGCTGTTTTAACAGATATTCAAAACGGTAAATTTGCTAATAGTTTTGTTGAAGATAATAAAAACGGATTTAAAGAATTTTATAAAATGCGTGAAGAACAAGCCGGTCATCCAATTGAAAAAGTGGGACGTAAATTACGTGATATGATGCCATTTATTAAATCAAAAAGCATTGAAAAGTAATGGATTAAGGAGTTGATTAAAATGAGTAGCCATATTCAAATATTTGATACCACTCTTAGAGATGGTGAACAAACACCTGGAGTGAATTTCACATTCGATGAACGTTTAAAAATAGCACTACAACTTGAAAAATGGGGTGTAGATGTTATCGAAGCTGGCTTTCCTGCTTCTAGTACAGGTAGTTTCAAATCAGTGGAAGCTATTTCTAAAGCCTTAACAACAACTGCTGTTTGTGGTTTAGCTAGATGTATCAAGTCTGATATTGATGCAGTCTATGAAGCAACAAAACATGCTGCTAAACCTCTAGTACATGTCTTTATTGCGACATCCCCTATTCATCTAGAGCATAAATTGAAAATGTCTCAAGAAGAAGTTTTAGATTCTATAAAAGAACATGTCACTTATGCTAAGCAATTATTTGATATCGTTCAATTCTCACCTGAAGACGCAACACGAACAGATATGGATTTTTTAATACAAAGTGTACAAACAGCTGTTGATGCTGGTGCAACCATTATTAATATTCCTGACACTGTAGGTTTTAGTTACCCAAATGAATATGGACAAATTTTTAAAACTTTAACTGAATCCGTTCAATCTGATAATGAAATTATTTATAGTTCACATTGTCACGATGACTTAGGTATGGCGGTGTCTAATAGTCTAGCTGCTATTGAAGGTGGCGCGAGACGTGTAGAAGGTACTGTAAATGGTATTGGCGAGCGTGCTGGTAACGCAGCACTAGAAGAAGTCGCTTTAGCACTATATATTCGTAAAGATCATTATGGAATAGAGTCACAAATTGAGTTAAAAGAAACTAAGAAAACTTCTGACTTAATTTCTCGTTATGCAGGTATTCGTGTACCAAGAAATAAAGCTATCGTAGGACAAAATGCATTCAGTCATGAATCTGGTATACATCAAGATGGTATTCTTAAACATCGTGAAACATATGAAATTATGACGCCTCAATTAGTTGGTGTTAGTACTACAGAATTACCTTTAGGAAAACTTTCAGGTAAGCACGCCTTTGCTGAAAAATTAAAAGCATTAGGCTATGACATTAATCCAGACGATCAAATTAATTTATTTAAACAATTTAAATCTATTGCTGATAAGAAAAAATCGGTTTCTGACCGCGATATTCATGCTTTAATTCAGGGCTCAGAACATGAACAAAGTGCGATTTATCAACTAGAAGCATTACAACTTCAATTCGTTTCTAATGGACTTCAAAGTGCAGTTGTTGTAATTAAAGATAAAGATGGCAGCATTTATCAAGACTCAAGTATTGGTACAGGTTCTATTGTCGCAATTTATAATGCAGTTGATCGTATCTTTAAACGTGAAACAGAATTAATCGATTATCGCATTGATTCCGTTACAGAAGGAGCAGATGCTCAAGCAGAAGTACATGTTAATCTTGTAATCAACAATAAAGAAGTCAATGGTATAGGTATTGATCACGATATTTTAAAAGCTTCATGTAAAGCTTATATTGAGGCACATGCAAAATACGATGCAGACGCTAAAGAGAAAGAAGGTATCCAATCATGACCTATAATATCGTTGCTTTACCTGGAGATGGCATAGGCCCAGAAATACTAAATGGGAGTTTAGAAGTTCTAGAAAAAATTAGTCAAAAATATCATTTTGAGTATCAAGTAGATACACATCATTTTGGAGGAGCTGCCATAGATGTCTATGGCACACCTCTTACAGATGAAACTTTAAAGGCTTGTCAAAATGCTGATGCGATATTATTAGGTGCTATCGGAGGTCCTAAATGGACTAATCCTAACGTACGTCCAGAACAAGGATTATTAAAATTAAGAAAGTCACTTAATTTATATGCTAATATTCGCCCTACTATTGTGACTGATGGCACGAGCCATCTTTCACCTCTCAAACAAGATAGAGTTGAAGGTACTGATTTAGTTATTGTTAGAGAATTAACAGGTGGTTTATATTTTGGAGAACCACGTGAATTAACTGATCATCATGCACTAGATTCTTTAACTTACACACGTACTGAAATTGAACAAATTGTTAGAGTCGCATTTGAAATAGCGCAGCAACGACATAAGAAGTTAACGTCAGTCGATAAAGAAAATGTACTTGCTTCAAGTAAACTTTGGAGAAAAACGGTAGAGGAAGTAAAACATGATTATCCAGATGTAGAAGTAGAATATTTACTCGTAGATGCCTGCAGTATGCATTTGATTACACGTCCAACACAATTTGACGTCATTGTCACTGAAAATTTATTTGGAGACATCTTAAGCGATGAAGCTTCGGTCATTCCAGGTTCTTTAGGATTATCTCCATCAGCTAGTTTTGGTAAAGATGGAACAAGATTATATGAACCTATTCATGGCTCTGCACCTGATATTGCTGGTCAAGATAAAGCCAATCCTTTTGGAATGATATTATCTTTAGCAATGTGTTTACGTGAAAGTTTCAATGAAATTAAGGCAGCTAAAGAATTAGAGAACAATGTATATCAACTCATTAGAGATGGAAAATGCACAGCCGATTTAGGCGGTACGTATACTACATCACAAATTATTAAATTTTTAAAAGAATTTTATACTTAAGGGAGGCGTCATCTTATGGGACAAACACTATTTGACAAAGTATGGGATAAACATGTCTTGCATGGAAATGTAGGTGACCCTCAATTATTATATATTGATTTACATTTGATACATGAAGTAACATCACCACAAGCGTTTGAAGGATTGAGAATTCAAAATAGACGCTTACGACGTCCCGATTTAACTTTTGCTACATTAGATCATAATGTCCCAACAGTAGATATTTTTAATATCAAAGATGAAATTGCAAATAAGCAAATTACCACGCTACAAAAAAATGCAAAAGACTTCGGTGTACACATATTTGATATGGGATCAGATGAACAAGGAATCGTGCATATGGTTGGACCTGAAACTGGACTAACACAACCAGGAAAGACTATTGTATGTGGTGATTCTCATACTGCTACACATGGCGCTTTTGGTGCCATAGCTTTTGGTATCGGAACGAGTGAGGTAGAACATGTATTTGCTACACAAACGCTTTGGCAAACTAAACCTAAAAATTTGAAGATTGATATCAATGGAAAATTACCTAAGGGTGTATACGCTAAAGATATTATTCTTTACCTTATTAATCAATACGGTGTAGATTTTGGTACTGATTATGCTTTAGAGTTCACTGGTGAAACAATCAAAAGCCTTTCAATGGAAGCTAGAATGACAATATGTAATATGGCTATTGAGGCAGGTGCAAAATATGGAATCATGCAACCAGATGAAACTACATTTGAATATGTAAAAGGTAGACCTTATGCTGACAATTTCGAACGCTCAATATCTGAATGGAAACAACTTTATTCTGATAAAGATGCTATTTTTGACAAAGTCATTGAAATGGATGTTTCAGAATTGGAACCTCAAGTAACTTGGGGCACTAATCCTGAAATGGGCGTTAATTTTAATACCCCATTCCCTGAAATTAAAGATTCTAATGACGAACGAGCTTATCAATACATGGGACTTGAACCAGGACAAAAAGCTGAAGATATTGAATTAGGTTATGTATTTTTAGGTTCATGTACTAACGCTAGAATTACTGACTTGATCGAAGCTAGTCATATTGTAAAAGGCAATCATGTGCATCCTAATATTACTGCTATTGTTGTTCCAGGATCACGAACAGTAAAAAAAGAAGCAGAATCAATGGGACTTGATAAAGTATTCAAAGAAGCTGGATTTGAATGGCGTGAACCAGGTTGTTCAATGTGTTTAGGTATGAATCCGGACCAAGTACCTGAAGGCGTACATTGTGCATCAACAAGTAACCGCAATTTTGAGGGTAGACAAGGTAAGGGAGCAAGAACTCATCTCGTCTCCCCTGCTATGGCCGCTGCAGCGGCAATTAATGGACGATTTGTTGATGTTAGAAAGGTGGTCGTTTAGATGGATATCAAACCAATTACAACTTATCAAGGTAAAATTGTACCTCTCTTTTACGATAATATTGATACAGATCAAATTATTCCAAAAGTTCATTTAAAACGGATTTCAAAAACTGGTTTTGGTCCATTTGCTTTTGATGAATGGCGTTATTTACCAGATGGAAGCGATAATCCAGACTTCAATCCAAACAAACCTGAATATCAAGGTGCTAGTATTTTAATCACTGGAGATAATTTTGGCTGTGGTTCAAGTAGAGAACATGCTGCTTGGGCATTAAAAGACTATGGTTTTAGTATTATCATTGCTGGAAGTTATAGTGATATCTTTTATATGAATTGTACTAAGAATGCCATGCTCCCTATCGTTTTAGATAAACCTTCACGTGAACATCTAGCATCATTCAAAGAGATCACAATAGATTTACCTAATCAAACTGTATCATCAACAGAACAAACCTTCCACTTTGATATCGATGAAACCTGGAAGAATAAGCTAATCAATGGTCTTGATGATATTGATATTACTTTACAATATGAAGATTTAATTGAAAAATATGAAAAAGTACATTAAGGTGGGAAAATTATGACAGTAAAAACAACAGTTTCAACCAAAGATATCGACGAAGCTTATTTACGTCTTAAAGATATAGTTAAAGAAACGCCTTTACAATTAGATCACTATTTATCTCAAAAGTATGATTGTAAGGTATATTTAAAAAGAGAGGACTTGCAATGGGTACGCTCTTTTAAATTGCGTGGTGCGTATAATGCTATTTCAGTCCTATCTGATGACATTCAAAGTAAAGCGATTACATGTGCTAGTGCTGGAAACCATGCTCAAGGCGTGGCCTACACAGCAAAAAAACTTAATCTAAAAGCTGTCATTTTTATGCCAGTCACAACACCATTACAAAAAATTAACCAAGTTCAATTCTTTGGAAATGGTAATGTTGAAATTAAATTAACTGGTGACACATTTGACCATTGTTTAGCAGAAGCGCTTGAATATACTAAACAAAATAATATGACTTTTATTGATCCATTTAATAATGTTTATACTATTGCAGGTCAAGGTACATTAGCTAAAGAAATGATTACACAATCTCGCGAGGAAAATATCAATTTTGATTATTTATTTGCAGCTATTGGCGGTGGTGGTTTAATTTCAGGTATCAGTACTTATTTTCATGACTATTCTCCACAAACTAAAATCATTGGTGTAGAACCTGCTGGAGCTAGTAGTATGTATGAATCTGTAGTAGTTAATAACAAAATTGTAACATTAGAAAACATTGATAAATTTGTAGACGGTGCATCAGTTGCTAGAGTTGGTGATATTACATTTGAAATTGCTAAATCTTTCGTACATGACTATGTGCAAGTGGATGAAGGTGCAGTTTGTTCAACAATCCTAGATATGTATTCTAAACAAGCAATTATTGCAGAACCTGCTGGAGCGCTAAGTGTAGCAGCATTAGAAGACTATCGAGAATTAATCAAAGGCAAAACAGTAGTTTGCATCGTAAGTGGTGGGAATAATGATATTAACCGTATGAAAGAAATTGAAGAACGTTCATTATTATACGAAGAAATGAAACATTATTTCATTCTTAATTTCCCTCAAAGACCTGGTGCACTTAGAGAATTCGTTAATGATGTACTAGGACCACAAGATGATATCACTAAATTTGAATATTTAAAGAAATCATCTCAAAATACTGGTACTGTAATTATCGGTATTCAACTTAAAGATCATACAGACTTACAACAATTAAAAGAAAATGTAAATCAGTTTGATTCTTCAAACATTTACATTAATGAAAATAAAATGCTATATTCATTATTAATTTAAACTAGACGAAGCTATGTAAACTTGCATGGCTTCGTTTTAGTTTCTACTTTCAACTATTAGATAGACTAAGCTCGTTACGCTCATTCTTCAATTCATCGTCTAAACGCATTTGCTCTGCGTTGACTTTCTTATTTTAAACATAAAAAAAGAGACCTTGCGGTCTCAATGTGGCTCATCGCATCCTATTATTTGCCTGGCATGGGCTATTGATCTTAATAGCTCATGCTATTAAGTAAGTAAAACATGTGATTTTCAATCACTGTTTTGCTTTAGAACGTTAGTCTGCTACCTTCGGCGCTAAGGACCTTTTTCAACTTGAGAGAAATACGCTTATACTTCTTCATTTTCATCTCTCACTTACTCACTTAGCTCGACTAAGCTCGTTGCACTCATTCTTCAATTCATCGTCTAAACGCATTTGCTCTGCGTTGACTTTCTTATTTTAAACATAAAAAAAGAGACCTTGCGGTCTCAATGCGGCTCATCGCATCCTATTATTTGCCTGGCAACGTCCTACTCTAGCGGAACGTTAGTCCGACTACCATCGGCGCTAAGGAGCTTAACTTCTGTGTTCGGCATGGGAACAGGTGTGACCTCCTTGCCATTGTCACCAGACAAATGGAATGTATTATACATTCAAAACTAGATAGTAAGTAAAATGATTTTGCTTCGCAAAACATAAATTTTGATTAAGTCTTCGATCGATTAGTATTCGTCAGCTCCACGTGTCACCACGCTTCCACCTCGAACCTATTAACCTCATCATCTTTGAGGGATCTTATAACCGAAGTTGGGAAATCTCATCTTGAGGGGGGCTTCATGCTTAGATGCTTTCAGCACTTATCCCGTCCATACATAGCTACCCAGCTATGCCGTTGGCACGACAACTGGTACACCAGAGGTATGTCCATCCCGGTCCTCTCGTACTAAGGACAGCTCCTCTCAAATTTCCTACGCCCACGACGGATAGGGACCGAACTGTCTCACGACGTTCTGAACCCAGCTCGCGTACCGCTTTAATGGGCGAACAGCCCAACCCTTGGGACCGACTACAGCCCCAGGATGCGATGAGCCGACATCGAGGTGCCAAACCTCCCCGTCGATGTGAACTCTTGGGGGAGATAAGCCTGTTATCCCCGGGGTAGCTTTTATCCGTTGAGCGATGGCCCTTCCATGCGGAACCACCGGATCACTAAGTCCGTCTTTCGACCCTGCTCGACTTGTAAGTCTCGCAGTCAAGCTCCCTTATGCCTTTACACTCTATGAATGATTTCCAACCATTCTGAGGGAACCTTTGAGCGCCTCCGTTACCTTTTAGGAGGCGACCGCCCCAGTCAAACTGCCCACCTGACACTGTCTCCCACCACGATAAGTGGTGCGGGTTAGAAAGCCAACACAGCTAGGGTAGTATCCCACCAATGCCTCCACGTAAGCTAGCGCTCACGTTTCAAAGGCTCCTACCTATCCTGTACAAGCTGTGCCGAATTTCAATATCAGGCTACAGTAAAGCTCCACGGGGTCTTTCCGTCCTGTCGCGGGTAACCTGCATCTTCACAGGTACTATGATTTCACCGAGTCTCTCGTTGAGACAGTGCCCAAATCGTTACGCCTTTCGTGCGGGTCGGAACTTACCCGACAAGGAATTTCGCTACCTTAGGACCGTTATAGTTACGGCCGCCGTTTACTGGGGCTTCGATTCGTAGCTTCGCAGAAGCTAACTACTCCTCTTAACCTTCCAGCACCGGGCAGGCGTCAGCCCCTATACATCACCTTACGGTTTAGCAGAGACCTGTGTTTTTGATAAACAGTCGCTTGGGCCTATTCACTGCGGCTCTTCTGGGCGTTAACCCTAAAGAGCACCCCTTCTCCCGAAGTTACGGGGTCATTTTGCCGAGTTCCTTAACGAGAGTTCGCTCGCTCACCTTAGAATTCTCATCTTGACTACCTGTGTCGGTTTGCGGTACGGGCACCTGTTATCTATCTAGAGGCTTTTCTTGGCAGTGTGAAATCAACGACTCGAGGAAACAATTTCCTCTCCCCATCACAGCTTGACCTTATGAGTGCCGGATTTGCCTAACACTCAGTCTTACTGCTTGGACGTGCAATCCAATAGCACGCTTCGCCTATCCTACTGCGTCCCCCCATCGATTAAAACGATACTAGGTGGTACAGGAATATCAACCTGTTATCCATCGCCTACGCCTGTCGGCCTCAGCTTAGGACCCGACTAACCCAGAGCGGACGAGCCTTCCTCTGGAAACCTTAGTCAATCGGTGGACGGGATTCTCACCCGTCTTTCGCTACTCACACCGGCATTCTCACTTCTAAGCGCTCCACATGTCCTTGCGATCATGCTTCGACGCCCTTAGAACGCTCTCCTACCATTGTCCTACGGACAATCCACAGCTTCGGTAATATGTTTAGCCCCGGTACATTTTCGGCGCAGTGTCACTCGACTAGTGAGCTATTACGCACTCTTTAAATGATGGCTGCTTCTAAGCCAACATCCTAGTTGTCTGGGCAACGCCACATCCTTTTCCACTTAACATATATTTTGGGACCTTAGCTGGTGGTCTGGGCTGTTTCCCTTTCGAACACGGACCTTATCACCCATGTTCTGACTCCCAAGTTAAATTAATTGGCATTCGGAGTTTGTCTGAATTCGGTAACCCGAGAAGGGCCCCTCGTCCAAACAGTGCTCTACCTCCAATAATCATCACTTGAGGCTAGCCCTAAAGCTATTTCGGAGAGAACCAGCTATCTCCAAGTTCGATTGGAATTTCTCCGCTACCCTCAGTTCATCCGCTCACTTTTCAACGTAAGTCGGTTCGGTCCTCCATTCAGTGTTACCTGAACTTCAACCTGACCAAGGGTAGATCACCTGGTTTCGGGTCTACGACCAAATACTAAACGCCCTATTCAGACTCGCTTTCGCTACGGCTCCACATTAGCTGCTTAACCTTGCATCAAATCGTAACTCGCCGGTTCATTCTACAAAAGGCACGCCATCACCCATTAACGGGCTCTGACTACTTGTAAGCACACGGTTTCAAGTTCTCTTTCACTCCCCTTCCGGGGTACTTTTCACCTTTCCCTCACGGTACTGGTTCACTATCGGTCACTAGAGAGTATTTAGCCTTAGGAGATGGTCCTCCCAGATTCCGACGGAATTTCACGTGCTCCGTCGTACTCAGGATCCACTCAAGAGAGTATATATTTTCGACTACAGGATTATTACCTTCTTTGATTCAACTTTCCAGATGATTCGTCTAATATATACTTTTGTAACTCCGTATAGAGTGTCCTACAACCCCAACAAGCAAGCTTGTTGGTTTGGGCTCTTCCCGTTTCGCTCGCCGCTACTCAGGGAATCGATTTTTCTTTCTCTTCCTCCGGGTACTAAGATGTTTCAGTTCTCCGGGTCTGCCTTCTGATATGCTATGTATTCACATATCGATAACATGACATAACTCATGCTGGGTTTCCCCATTCGGAAATCTCTGGATCAACGCTTACTTACAGCTCCCCAAAGCATATCGTCGTTAGTAACGTCCTTCATCGGCTTCTAGTGCCAAGGCATCCACCGTGCGCCCTTAATAACTTAATCTATGTTTCCATCCTACAGGAAACGCGTTATTAATCTTGTGAGTGTTCTTTCGAACACTAGCGATTATTTCTTATGAATTCAAGCTTTAAAACTCTAATTCACTCGGTTTTGCTTGGTAAAATCTATTTTACTTACTTATCTAGTTTTCAATGTACAAGTTCTATTTCCAGTCAAGCGTTTGCATACTGTTTTGTTATCATTACTTTAAATACTCATTTACTCTAGTAAACTTCGCTTTAAAGTAACTCAACGCATTGTCTACGAATCGCTTTCTTTGAAAAAGAAGATATGTTGAATGTTATATAAACATTCAAAACTGAATACAATATGTCAATGTTATTCCTCATCTTCTACGAAGATGTTCCGAATATATCCTTAGAAAGGAGGTGATCCAGCCGCACCTTCCGATACGGCTACCTTGTTACGACTTCACCCCAATCATTTGTCCCACCTTCGACGGCTAGCTCCATAAATGGTTACTCCACCGGCTTCGGGTGTTACAAACTCTCGTGGTGTGACGGGCGGTGTGTACAAGACCCGGGAACGTATTCACCGTAGCATGCTGATCTACGATTACTAGCGATTCCAGCTTCATGTAGTCGAGTTGCAGACTACAATCCGAACTGAGAACAACTTTATGGGATTTGCTTGACCTCGCGGTTTAGCTGCCCTTTGTATTGTCCATTGTAGCACGTGTGTAGCCCAAATCATAAGGGGCATGATGATTTGACGTCATCCCCACCTTCCTCCGGTTTGTCACCGGCAGTCAACTTAGAGTGCCCAACTTAATGATGGCAACTAAGCTTAAGGGTTGCGCTCGTTGCGGGACTTAACCCAACATCTCACGACACGAGCTGACGACAACCATGCACCACCTGTCACTTTGTCCCCCGAAGGGGAAGACTCTATCTCTAGAGCGGTCAAAGGATGTCAAGATTTGGTAAGGTTCTTCGCGTTGCTTCGAATTAAACCACATGCTCCACCGCTTGTGCGGGTCCCCGTCAATTCCTTTGAGTTTCAACCTTGCGGTCGTACTCCCCAGGCGGAGTGCTTAATGCGTTAGCTGCAGCACTAAGGGGCGGAAACCCCCTAACACTTAGCACTCATCGTTTACGGCGTGGACTACCAGGGTATCTAATCCTGTTTGATCCCCACGCTTTCGCACATCAGCGTCAGTTACAGACCAGAAAGTCGCCTTCGCCACTGGTGTTCCTCCATATCTCTGCGCATTTCACCGCTACACATGGAATTCCACTTTCCTCTTCTGCACTCAAGTTTTCCAGTTTCCAATGACCCTCCACGGTTGAGCCGTGGGCTTTCACATCAGACTTAAAAAACCGCCTACGCGCGCTTTACGCCCAATAATTCCGGATAACGCTTGCCACCTACGTATTACCGCGGCTGCTGGCACGTAGTTAGCCGTGGCTTTCTGATCAGGTACCGTCAAGATGTGCACAGTTACTTACACATTTGTTCTTCCCTGATAACAGAGTTTTACGATCCGAAGACCTTCATCACTCACGCGGCGTTGCTCCGTCAGGCTTTCGCCCATTGCGGAAGATTCCCTACTGCTGCCTCCCGTAGGAGTCTGGACCGTGTCTCAGTTCCAGTGTGGCCGATCACCCTCTCAGGTCGGCTACGTATCGTTGCCTTGGTAAGCCGTTACCTTACCAACTAGCTAATACGGCGCGGATCCATCTATAAGTGACAGCAAAGCCGCCTTTCACTATTGAACCATGCGGTTCAATATGTTATCCGGTATTAGCTCCGGTTTCCCGAAGTTATCCCAGTCTTATAGGTAGGTTATCCACGTGTTACTCACCCGTCCGCCGCTAACGTCAAAGGAGCAAGCTCCTTATCTGTTCGCTCGACTTGCATGTATTAGGCACGCCGCCAGCGTTCATCCTGAGCCAGGATCAAACTCTCCATAAAAAATTATGATGTTTGATTAGCTCATAAAACTAAATTAATTATTGTAACTTTCGTTACATTATTGGAATTAACGTTGACATATTGTCATTCAGTTTTCAATGTTCATTTAATTAAATTTTGGAGCGGGTGATGGGAATCGAACCCACAACATCAGCTTGGAAGGCTGAGGTTTTGCCATTAAACTACACCCGCATATATAATTTTAAAAGTTATTTTGGTGCGGCCGAGAGGACTTGAACCTCCACGGGATTTCTCCCACTAGGCCCTCAACCTAGCGCGTCTGCCATTCCGCCACGACCGCTGGCAAAACGCATTCAAAAGTTTATCGATTTCTCAATAGCATAATAAATTGTAAATCATTTATTAAACAATGTCAATAACTTTTTAACATGAAATTAACAAAATTAATCATCTTGTAATGTTTGCTCATTTATTAACGCAACGTTATTTATAATAAATCATCGTAAAAGTAATGTCAATACTTATATGTGATATTAATAGAGGACACTAAATAATTTTTCTTATTAGTGCCCTCATTCTAGTTCATATCCAATTTATTTTTACTGTACGATGGCTTACTTAATCTTTTTTCTATCTAACTTTAATTTACCACCACATTTACCACATCTCATGATACTTACATTCACTCTTTTTATTCTTAAATACTTCGTCTTACATTCGGTACAGATATATTCATAATTAGCACGTTCTTCATAAGAATGCGTTGGTGTGCAAAATCTTGGTGCACCAACTTTCGTACTTAAGCTTTTAAAATCTCGATCTTTATGTTTATAACCTTTACCTAAAATATGCAAATGATAATGGCAAAGTTCATGTTTTACAATATCAATAATAGCTTTTTTACCATAATGCTCATATTGCTTGGGATTAATTTCTATATCATGTGATTTAAGTAGATATCTTCCACCTGTTGTTCTTAAGCGCCTATTAAAATACGCATTATGTTTAAAGGGTATTTTAAAATACTTTAAGGAAAGATCACATACTAAACTTTGTAATTCCTGATTATTCATGTGGATTTATCATTGTCAATGATACTTTATCTTTTTGCTTATCTATGTTAAGTATCCAAACATCGACAATATCTCCTACACTTACAATGTCCATTGGGTTCTTAACGAATTTTTTAGATAGTTTTGATACATGTACAAGTCCATCTTGTTTGACACCGATATCAACAAACGCGCCAAAATCTACTACATTTCTTACAGTACCACTAAGTTTCATTCCTTCAGATAAATCCTCAATTGATAAAACATCGGATTTTAAAATTGGTGTTTCAAATTCATCACGAGGATCCCTATTTGGTGCTTTTAAAGATTTAATAATATCTTCTAATGTTGGTTTTCCTATATTTAATTGGTTAGCAATTTCATGTGTATCAATGGAATCTAATGTCTTTTTTAATGTTTCACTACCTAAATCTTCAACTTTAAGATTTAACTGGTTAAGTAATTGATATGTTACATCATAACTTTCTGGGTGAATAGATGTATTATCTAACGGTTCTGTACCATCTACAATTCTCATGAAACCAATACTTTGTTCGAATGTTTTGGCACCTAAACGTTTTACTTTAGCTATATCTTTATGATGTTTAATAGCACCATTTTCTTCTCTATATTCTATTAGATTTTGGGCAATTTGTGATGAAAGTCCTGACACATATTGTAGTAGTGAACGAGAAGCTGTATTAACATCCACGCCGACTTGGTTTACCGCTGTTTCAACAACAAATGTTAGTGCCTTTTCTAATTCTTTTTGGTTAACATCATGTTGATATTGTCCAACACCTATTGATTTTGGATCTATTTTAACTAATTCACTTAAAGGATCTTGTACCCTTCTACCAATTGAAACAGCACTTCTTTCTTCGACTTGGAAATCAGGAAATTCTGCACGTGCAATTTCTGATGCTGAATATACTGAAGCACCTGCTTCGTTTACTATGATGAATTGGACTTTAAGATTAAATTTATTAATAACATTAGCGATGAATTGTTCTGTTTCTCTACTAGCTGTCCCATTACCAATTGCAATTAATTGAACATCATAATCATTAATCATTTTTACTACTATTTTCTCAGCTGTATCTGTTTTATTTACTGGTGGATGTGGATATATCACATTCTTAGCCACGAATGTTCCATATGGATTAATAACTGCTAGTTTACAACCCGTTCTAAAAGCTGGATCTACGCCTAGTATTTGTTTTCCTTTCATTGGCGGTTGTAAAAGTAAATTTCTCAAATTCTCACTAAAAACATCTATAGCATGATTTTCAGCTTTTTCTGTTAAGTCACCTCTGATTTCACGTTCAATAGATGGCATTATTAATCTCTTAAGACTATCTTTAATTGCGTCTCTTATAATAGCTGTCGCTTCAGTTTCTCTTTTTATTTCTTGTTTTTCTATGTCTTTTTCTACTATTTCTGTATCAAATTCTATTTTTACAGATAATATTTTTTCTTTTTCTCCTCTATTAACCGCTAAAACTCTGTGATTAGCTATCTTTTTAATCGGTTCAGCATAATCATAATACATAGAGAATATTTCTTTTTCATCTTCAGCTTTTTTCTTTTTAGTAGTTACAATTTGTCCTTGTTGATATACATTTTTTAATATTCTTGAACGATATTTAGGATTATCAGAAATTTGCTCTGCAATGATGTCTTGGGCACCCTGAATGGCTTCTTCAACGCTTTTTACTTCTTCGTTAAGGTAGGTTTGTGCTTTTGTTTGAACCTTTTCGTCAAGTTCAGATTGTAATAGCCATTTAGCTAAAGGTTCTAAACCTTTTCTTTTTGCCTCTGTTGCACGTGTTTTTTTCTTTTGTTTATATGGTCTATATAAATCTTCAACACGTTGTAATTTAGTTTGCTTAAGAATATCATTTTTTAATTCATGAGTTAGCATTCCTTGTTGCTCAATACTATGAATAACTTCTTCTTTTCTTTTTTGTAAGTTAACCATATATTGATATTCATCTGAAATTTGTTTAATTTCTACTTCATCTAAACCGCCAGTTTGTTCTTTACGATATCTAGCTATGAATGGAACGGTATTTTTATCTTCTAATAGTTTCAATACTGAAGTAATTTGCTTTTCTGTAAAATTATATTTTTCGATAATTGATTTTATTAAATGATTGTCCATAGTTCTACCACACTTTTTCTTTAATTTATCTTTTTATTTTAACATAGTTGCTTTCTGTAATAATAAAATCCTGATACTTATATATGGTACTATAAGGTTAAAAAAATAAGATTACTATTTCTTTAGCAGTACATCACATAATTGTGAAACATCTAACTAAAGAAATAATAATCTAATAATTAATATTTTTATCTATTTTTTAATAACTATTGTTTAGCTGCTTCTTGCAACTTTTTAATAGCAGTTCGCTGTAATCTAGACACATGCATTTGACTTAGTCCTATACGCTCACCAGTTTCTTTCTGACTTAATCCTTCAATGAATGTACACTGAATGATTTCTTTTTCTCGGTCAGATAAGATTGGTAAAATTCTTTCTAGTATCATGCGCTTTTCTGTAAGATCATAGTTATCATCTTGTTGACCCATAATATCTAGTAACGTAACCGTAGACCCATCTTTATCCGCTTCTATTGAATGGTCTACACTTAATGCATTGTAACTTTGGCCCATTTCCATTGCTTCAAGTACTTCTTCATCTGTAACTTCCAAACGAGCAGCAATTTCACTTATTGAAGGTGAACGTTCTAATTCATTTGTAAGTTCATCACTTACCTTCTTTATGCGCGGCCCTATTTCTTTTATGCGTCTAGGTACATGAACACTCCATGTTTTATCTCTTAAATACCTTTTTATTTCACCAATTACAGTTGGTACTAGGAATGCTTCAAATTTTCGATCAAATGACAAATCAAATCTATTTATAGCACCTATTAAACCAACCATTCCCACTTGAACTAAATCTTCATGATGTGATTGACCTTTAGAATATTTATAAGCTAAAGATTCGATTAGTTTACGATAATGCCTTACTAACTTATCTTGAGCTCCACTATTTTGGTCTTCTTGGTGTTCTTTAATCCATTGGTTAATCTGTTCAGGTGATACATCATTAACTGATTTCGACTCTTTCGTCATTATTTCGCACCTGCTCTTTTTTTATATACTTAATCATACTTATTGTAACACCAGACTCTTTATAAACAGTTACTTCATCCATCAGTGACTCGATTAAGAATAACCCTAATCCACCTTCACGTAAGAAATCTATATTTTCGTTATCATTATAAGGTCCTAAATTAGATTTAGTTGTCTCATAATCAAAGCTTTCACCCTGATCTGAAATCACAATTTTAATTTTATCTTCAAAGACTTCAAAGCACAAATTAATCATACCTGTTTCAGGATTATGTTTGTATGCATGTTTAACTGCATTCGTGACTGCTTCACTTACTGCAATTTTTGAATCTTCTATATCATCGTAAGATGCACCTGCTCTAGTAAACACACCAGACAGTGTTAATCTAATTAGACTTACATATTCGGCAGAAGCTGGTAACCGCATTTCAATATAGTCTTGTTTTGATTGCATGTTACTCTACCTCCGTTCCTTCATTAACATGCATTAAATCTTTTAATCCGGTAATATCAAATAGTCTTCCAATACGGTCAGAAACGCCTAAGATATATAAATCTTTACCGTTTTGATTTAATGCTTTAAGTGTACCTACAAAAAGACCCAAACCTGTTGAGTCCATATAACTAACATTCGCTAAATTTACATGAATATCATGTGTACCTTCCTGTCTCATAGGTACTAACACTTCTTCTAATTCAGGTACTGTATAAACATCTAATTCTCCGCCAACTTTAACTTCATAATATGTATCATGTGTGACAGTTTCTATATTAAGATTCATTTGGTTACACTCCTAATTGTATTTCAAATCTACAGTTTTCTATTCAAGAATAATTATACCCAAAGTTCACATTACTTAATCATAAAATAAAATTTAATTTACTCTTTTAATAATTAAAATAGTCATATCATCTTTTTTATTAGGATTTTGTACTTTTAATATTGCTTCGTAAATAATTTGAACAATATCTTGAGGGTGCATATGTTTATATTTCTTGATTAAATTTAATAAGGTATCTTTCTTAATGAATTCGCCTTTTTTATTTCTTGCTTCTGTTACGCCATCAGTAAAGATAATCACCAAATCATCAATATAGATTGGAATTTCCTGTTGACTATATCTTGTTTGTTGGTTAACACCTAAAACACGGCCTCTTACTTCTATCTCTTGAAACTCTTCTGTCTCTGCTCTATATACATAACCTGGTTCATGACCAGCTGAACTACAATATAATAAATGGTTCATCTCTTCATATAAACCATAAAACATCGTAACAAACATATTCTGGTTGACGTTTTTTTCTACAACCCTATTGAGCCTCTTTAATCCTTCACTTGGCAATTGAGAATGTCCATATGAGTCCATTCCAAACTTTATCATGCTCATTGCTAAAGCAGCCGGTATTCCTTTTCCAATGACATCTGCAACTGCAAAACTCATAGTGCCATCATTATGGTCAATTAAGTTAAAATAGTCTCCACTCACCTTTTGTGCTGCAACTGATATCACACCAATTTGAATACTATCAAATTGAGGAATATCTGTTTTCAACATAGTTTGTTGAAGTCGAGAAGCTAAATCTATTTCTTTATCGTGGTATTGTAGTTTATTCACTAATTTTTGATAATCTCTATAACTATAACCAAAGCCTTTAACAACTTCTTGTAGTACATCTAAAGTATCAAGCGCTTCATGATCAGTAACGTCTAATGAAGATATATAATTTTTATGTATTTCAACAATATCTTCTGGCAAAATATCCTTTTTTATAACTTCATTAGTAAATTCTTCACACTTTTTTATTAATTGAGTTTTATTATTCGTGCTTAAACTTTCATCAATTAATTTTTTATAATCTTTTTTAAATTCTTCCACGATTTTGCCTCCTCAATACAACTTCAACGCTCAATTTCTAACGTTCATTCAAAATATCTTTTTTTATTAGTTAAAAACCTAAAACTTCTATACATCTAAAAAAGACTTTAGGGATGGAATACCTAAAGCCGTAAAACTTAAGACATCCTTTTATAATAAATAATACTTCGAAATAACTATCATTGCTCATAATATGTTAAAAATTCAAGGCTCAACGTGATAAATAAATCTCTTTTTATACATTTAAGCAGTTGTAATTATTATAAAGTTATTGTCTTTTATTTCATTATTTTATTTGTATTGGAATAATACATACAATTAATTATGTCTTAGAATGATTGAAATTATGTAAACCTAGACTAATGTCTAGGGCGTAATCTACTTCTTTCATTTTGTTATCAGACAAATATGTGAGTTTTTCTTTTAAACGATTTTTATCTAAAGTACGAATTTGTTCTAATAAAATAACTGAGTCCTTATCAAGTTTGTACTTTTTCTTTTCAATTTCAACATGTGTAGGTATCTTAGCTTTATTAATCCTTCCAGTGATTGCGGCAACAATAACAGTAGGACTATATTTATTACCTGTGTCATTTTGGATAATGACGACGGGTCTTACTCCCCCTTGTTCTGACCCTTGAACAGGTGATAAATCTGCTAGATAAACATCTCCTCTTCTAATCATTCATTCTTAGCGTTAGAAGTTAAATATGTTTCATTGCAATCGCACGCTTCACATTCAATAGGAAAAGCTTCGGTTGCTAGGGAGAGATTTAAATCAGCCATTTGTGCATAACCTTCTTTTAAAGATTGCTCTAAACTATAACTTCTATTTTGATTAAAAGATAACATACAAAGAACCTCCATCTGATTCCAAAAGTTGCATTATTAAGATTTCTTAATTTAACTTAATAATAACAAATTTTGAAAACAGTGACTATACTTATTTTAATAATTCATTAGTTATCTCTGTATTATCTTCTATGTGATAAATGCGAGGTAATCGTCTTGATAAATTGCATAAAACTTCATAATTTATTGTATCTTGCTGCTTAGCTAATGCTTCAACTGATTGGTCTGTGTCCACATGGTTATCTAATAGGATTACTTTATCTCCGACTTTTACTGTATCAGGAATTTTGACCATCGTTTGATCCATACATACTCTTCCTATTACTTCGCATTGATGACCATTCACGTTTACACATGATCCTTGCATTGAACGTAAATAACCGTCTGCATAACCAATTGGTAATACTGCTATTCTCGTTGGTTCCGTTGCAGTATAAGTACTTCCATAACTTACAGAGTCTCCAACATTTAATGTTTTAGTTTGTACAATTTCACTTACTAACTGTGCGCTTGGTTTCAAATGTACTTTTACATTTTCTTTAACATATTCTGAAGGGTAATATCCGTAAAGAGATATACCTAAACGAATTGCATTGCAGAACTGACCATCCATTAATAGAGCCCCTGCTGAATTTTGAGTGTGTATATAAGTTGGTTTTTCTACTTGTTCTACTAGTTCTTTAAATTTTTGATATTGTGTAGCCATCGAATCTCCAGGTTCGTCAGCACATGCAAAATGAGTATATACGCCTTCAAATACAAGTTGATCATATTTGCTAATAATATCTACAACCTCTTTGTATTCTTCAACATCCTTCATACCTAGTCTACCCATACCTGTATCAAGTTTTAAATGTAACCAAAGTGCTTTTTCATTTTCATCTGATATATTCTTAATTGATTCTTTTAACCATGATTTTGAAGGGACTGTCAATGCGACACGATGTTGTATAGCTTTATTAATATCTTTAGGTGGAATTACACCTAAAATTAAAATTTTAGCTTTAATGCCATGCATACGTAACTCTATTGCTTCATCTAATGTTGCCACTGCAAAAAATGAAGCACCATTTTCCATTAGGTGTTGCGCAATTCTAACACTACCTAAACCATAACCATTAGCTTTAATAACTGATATAACAGTCTTATTAGCATGCAATTTATCAAATGTTTGATAATTAGATAAAATTGCATTCAAATCTATATTTAAATACGTCGATCTATAAAATTTTTCTGACATAATGTCATTGCCTCCTTTAAAACCTAACAAAGCGAATACAAATAAGTTAGCTTACACATCATCATTATTATCTTGTTTTTCTAAAAGAACTTGACTCATCGCATAATTTTCAGTATGGGTAATACTCACATGAACTCGAAAACCACTATAGTCTATACATGGTTTCCCAAGATGATCGTTATAGCAGTTGATATCATGAAATGCAATAGTTTTCCCTAAACCAGTTCCTAGGGCTTTACTAAATGCTTCTTTAGTAGCAAATCTCCCTGCAAGATACTCAATCTTTCTTTTTTGTTGTGAAAAACCATTAAATTTAATTTGCTCTTCTTTAGATAGAATACGTTCAACAAACTTTTGCTTTTGCTTATTATAAACTTTTTCAATTCTCTCAATTTCTATTAAATCTAATCCAATTCCATATATCATAGGACGCCTCGTTATCTTTTATCATTCTATTCTTTTAATTTTACATCATTTTGATTCAGATTTTCACTATTTCGTCTTTCTTTAATTAAATGTTTGATTTCTTCGGCTTTATCTTTGTTTATAAGTAATAATTCAGAGTTGCCACCTGCTGTTGATAAAGTGACTGTAGCTAATCGAAATTTTCTCATAATAAAGCCTTCACTTATATCAATATTTTGAATTCTAAAAAACGGTATAATATTAGTATTGATAAAGACAATCCCTGTTCTCACATGTATTTCATTATTCTTTATTAAATATCTAAAATTCTTATATCTAAATGTTGGTATGATGAATAACAATGTAATACTGCATATAATTAAAAGTGTTAGACCTCCAATAGCGATTGACTTATTATCAGTTAAATGTAAAAACTTCCAATTTAAAATGAGTATGCATATCAAAACAAGTAAAAGTATGATCAACCCTATTGAATTTGCTAAAATCATAGATTTCTTAGCATTACTATCCATGTAATTATAATTCGACACGTTGATCACCTCCGACATACCATGTTTTAAGGTTTTCTATTGACTTTTCATCTAAGAATTTTAATCCAATAGTTTGATTTGTAGCACCTTTAGAAATTAAAAAATTGAAATGACCTAAATGATTTCTTATTAAAAACGGATGCGCTTTGATTTCCATCCCTATAATTTTATCGTATTTTACATAGTATCTTTTAATAGTAAACAAATTAACTTTCTGTATAGTCAGTTCGTCATTTTCAACCTGAAATCCAGATAAACGAATATAAAGGAATGCCTTAATAATTAATGCTAAAATAATAACTCCTATTATTAAAAGTGCCCAAGTTGACCAATAATAAAACCCTATGCTACCAATTAAAATCAATATCAGCGAAGGTATTAAAAAGTGTCTATGGAATCCTCTCCAAGACATACCTTTGCGTGCAGGTTTGAAATCCATTTCTGGAATTAATGCTTTAATTATTCCATATGCCTCTTTACGTTTAATGAAAGGAATAATCATTATGTTTCCACCTATAGTAGAATCATCTTCCATCTTCTCTTCAAAATCACTCGTAATCAATACATGTATAGCTGTATAACCGAATAATTTTCTTATATATGATTGATGCTCGACGACTGCTTGAATACGATCTGACGGTACTGTTAAGTTCTTTTTAGTAAACAAACCATATTGAATTTTTAACTGATGATTCTCTTGAGATAATGTATATCCAAAATATCTAATGAAATTGATAAGTGCACCTATGATATAACTCGCAACTAAAATCACTCCAATGATAATACTTACAATTAATGCGATAGCATTAGCTAAATGAGTTATTTCTTCAGTAATACTCTTCCACGGAATAATATTGGACATGCTGCCTATAATAGGTGAAATGGTTGCTATTGCTATTCCTATAGCACCACTTGTTAATGACATTAAAATTAAATCTTTAATTGACAATTTAAATACTCGACGCTTTTTTGATGACTTATCAAAAGATTCATTATTATGTAATTCATTATATTCATCAGTATTATTAAAACTATTGTTATCTATTTCAGTTTGGGAATCTGCTAATGTCACCTGGATATCTTTGATTGTTTGTTCTAATTCAATACTTTGTGATTTGGATATAGTTGATAACTCTATCCCGTCACTTGGTGTTTTAATTTGTAATTGAACACCACCTACGATTTGATTAATCATACTTTGTGATGTATCTACAGATTGAATACGACTAATATCTAACTCTTTACGTTCTTTGTTAAATATGCCCGTCGTTAATATAAAGTGGTTATTTTCGATCCAATATCTTGTTTGATAAACTTTCAATATTTGTCCAATAAATGATATTAAGAAAAATAATGACAACACTGCAGGTACAATATATTCACGAATATTTGTGAAATCAAAGTCTTTAAAGTTAAAAACTAAAAAGACAATAATAACAATAATATTTTGTTTAAAAGCTTCAATTAAGCCTGAAATATAAGAAATAGGATGTAATTTTTGCGGGCTAAACATCATATTCAGCTCCCCTCAATTGACTAAAAATTTGTTCTTCTATATATTCCGCTTCCGTTTCCGATACAAATGGTAGTTCAATAAAATGGCCAGCAGAAACAAATGAAATTTCATTAAGTTTAAACATTTTAGCTAGCGGATTGGTACTAATTTGTAAAAATTGAAGCCTTTCTACTTTAGTGATTTCTTGATGTTTGAAGAAAAAAGTAGACTTTACCTCTAAAATATTGTTATGAATTCGATAGTGTAAAAAGTAATAATTGATTAAAGGAACATAAAAGAACCTAATTAAACTTATCCCCCATAAAAGGATATATATGTATATGATAAAGTGCCACCAATTAAATTGATTCCATAAATAAAATAGAATAGTAAAAATAATAATTTCAAAAATCAAGTTAAGTCCCGAGGTTATAAAATAGTAAATCAAAGCATTTTTTGGACTTTTATGAAATGTATTATCCATTAATAAGCTCCTTTTCATTTTAGTCACATTATATCATAGACAATTTCCCTTCTAAATGCTCCTCATTACTTATTAACGCACTTTGAATCAATATTACTTTTGCGCGTTTTATAGACAAAATAAAAAAGCATACATTTAGACTGATCTAAATGCATGCTCTATCTTTAATACAAATATATATTGAGTATTGATAAATTAATTATTTTTGATGGTCAGCAAATGTGCGACCTTTCATAGTTTTGTTTGAACCTTGAGATGATTTATCTTTACGGTCAAATTTCTTGTTACCATTTTTCTTAGAAGCAAAACCTTTAGATGATCGTCTGTTTTTGTTATCAAACTTACCGCCACCGCGTTTATTATTGCCTCTTCTAGAGTTGTTGTTACCTTTTGAATTGCGACCTTTACGTGAAAGTGGTTTTTCAAAAGTTAATTGAACTTCAACTTCATCATTAGCTTCAACTAACTCTTGTAATAATGATGCAACTAACTCAACATCGTTATATTCTTCAAGTAATTCAGTTGAAATTCTTTGTAAACGAGGTTCATTGTCTTTAGACATCCAGTTTTGTACTTTTTCTTTAATATCGTCTTCACGTGCTTTCAACACTTCTTTACGATGTGGTGGTCTTAAAGCAGTCATTCTTCTATTATTAGCATCTTCGATTTGACGAATATAATCCATTTCGATTGGATTTACAAAAGTAACAGCGATACCTTCTTTACCAGCACGACCAGTACGTCCAATTCTGTGCGTATAACTTTCAGTATCTTGAGGAATATCAAAGTTATAAACATGACTTACGCCTGAGATATCTAAACCACGCGCTGCTACGTCTGTTGCTACAAGAATGTCAATTTGATCGTTTTTGAATTTTTTCAATACTTCTAAACGTTTAGCTTGCGTGATGTCACCATGTAACCCTTCAGCTTTATATCCTTTAGAAAGTAACGCGCTTGTTAATTCGTCTACACGACGTTTTGTTCGACCAAACACAATTGCTAGTTCTGGTTGATGTACGTCTAAGAAATTAGTGAAAGTGTCGAATTTTTCTAATTCTTTCACAATTGTATAGTATTCGTCGATTTGTGGATCGGACATTTCATTATTCATTGTTTTAATAATTTTTGGTGTTTTCATGAATTGTTGTACTAATGTTTGAATAGCTTTTGGCATTGTAGCTGAGAAAAGCATTGTTTGACGTTGTTCAGCTGGAATTTTATCCATGATAAATCTCATATCATCGATGAATCCCATGTTCATCATTTCATCCGCTTCGTCTAAGATAAGTGTATGAATGTCATTAGTTTTTAATGTGCGTCTATTTAAATGGTCAATTACACGTCCTGGTGTACCTACAACAATTTGTGGTCCTTTTTTCAAGGCTTTAATTTGGCGCTCTATAGGCATACCACCAAATACCGTAACAACTTGTACGTTTTGACCTTTACTAAATACTTTTAATTGCTCTGCAACTTGCATAGCTAATTCTCTAGTAGGCGCTAGAATTAACGATTGAACACCTTGTTCTCCAACAACCTTTTCAATTAAAGGTATACCAAACGCACCCGTTTTACCAGTACCTGTTTGAGCTTGTCCAAGGATGTCATGTCCTTCTAACGCATAAGGGATACTATCTTTTTGGATAGGAGTTGGCTCTTTAAACCCCATAGATTCAAGTGTTTGAACCGTTTTATCCGAAATCCCTAGTTCTTTAAAATTTTGCAAAATAATTCTCCTTTTACATGTTTATTTCTCAATATACTTTTTTGCATATATGTTCATTTATGTTTTATCAACTTCTTAATAGTACCACCTAACATTTATTATAGCAATAAAGCAGTTGGTATATCGTGATGAATCATGTCCTATAATTATGAAATTTTTCCTTTTAAACTGGTGTTTTATATAAATTGGAAGCGTTTCATAAATATATTTAATTTTTTAAATAAAAATAGTAAGACTACTATGTTATTCCCAAATATATGAGAAATTAATATGAGTCTTACTACAATGGCATAAGCATTATTTGATTAATGCATCGACTACTTCTTCTAATTTCATACCTCTTGAACCTTTGATTAATACTTTATCCTCTGGTTGAACGATCTGTGTAATATGAGATATAAGCTTATCTTTATCATTAAAATGATGTGCTTCATCAACATATTGCTTACCTGTATTGTAAATAAATGTTGCTTCACTACCAAATGTTATTAATTGATCGATTTGTTTATTCTGCAAATAAGATCCGACTTCTTCATGCATACTTTGACTATTGTCACCTAATTCAAGAACATCACCAAGTACAATAATCTTACGTCCATTCATGTTGCTTAGGGTATCTATGGCAGCTTTCATGCTTGTCGGACTTGCATTATAGGCATCATTAATTACAGTAACTTGTTGCTCAGTTTCATGACGTTCCATTCTCATTCCTGTTAATTTAACACGTTTAATATTGTGTTGAATTGTTTCATATGATAGTCCTAATTCTTGTCCTATTGCAATGGCTATAGCAGCATTTTTCATATTATGAATACCTAATATAGGTAATTCATATTGTTGCTGATGATTAATTGTAAATGCAATACCTTCTGTATCAATCTCTTCATTTACACTACAAACTAATGAATTACCTTGTTCTAAACCAATGCTAATACAATTAGCTTGTTGAATTTGTTCGACATGTGGTTTTAATAATGGCTCATCACCATCATAGATAAATGTACCATTTGGTTTTAAGCCAATTGTAATTTCTGACTTGGCTTGAGCAATGCCTTCACGAGAACCTAAATCTTGCATATGCGATTCACCAATATTAGTAATTACAGCAATGTCTGGTTCAGCAATCGTAGATAATAATTCAATTTCATGGAAACCTGACATTCCCATTTCTAAAATAGAAATATCAGTATCTTTATCTAAATCTAGTATAGTTAAAGGCATACCAATTTCATTATTATAGTTACCTTGTGTCTTTTTCACTTTAAACTCTGTGTTGAGTACACTTTCAATCATATCTTTGGTTGTTGTTTTACCATTAGAACCTGTAACAGCAATGACCTTAGGATTAACATATTTTAAATACGCTTTAGCTAAATCTTGCAATGCTTGTAACGTATCATCTACCCAAATGATAGGTCCTTCAATATTCTCGGACAGTGATACATCCTTTTGATAAAATGATGCACCTGCACCATCTTTGAGTGCTTGTTCAACGAAACGATGACCATCGACGTTTTCACCTTTAAAAGGTATAAATAACATATCTTTTTTTATCGCTCTGGAATCAATAGTGACACCTTGTATTGATCGATTAAGATATTGTTCGTCTATTTCACAATCAATCCATGCTTTAATTTGTTTTAATGTTACGTTAATCATTTCAAGCAACTCCGTTTAATCTATTTTATATTTGTTTTTCTTTTTATCTTCATGTCTTTCTTTAGCTAAATCAATTAATTTTGCAATTAAATCAGCATATGAAAGTCCCATGTTTTCCCAAAGACTTGGATACATACTAAATGATGTAAAACCTGGCATTGCATTCGTTTCGTTAATATAAATTTGATTATCTTCAGTAACAAAGAAGTCTGCACGTACTAAACCTGAACAGTCCGTCGCTTTAAATGCTTCTAATGCCATGTTTCTCAAAGTCATTTGTACGTCTTGGTCTAAATCTGCTGGGATTTGTAATTGTATTTTTCCATCTTTATATTTTGATTTATAATCATAGAATGCTACATCTTTAACGACTTCACCTGGCCATGTTGTTTCAGGATAATCATTGCCTAAAACTGCAACTTCTATTTCACGTGCGTTAACACCTTGTTCTATAACTAATTTACGGTCAAATTGGAACGCTTCTTTAATACCTGATTTTAATTCATCTTCATTATTACATTTACTAATACCTACACTTGAACCTAAGTTTGCAGGTTTAACAAAAACTGGGTAACTTAATTTATCATTAACTAATTTAAGAATGTTATTCTCATATTTTTCAAATTCACTTCTTAAAAAACTAATGTATGGTAACTGTGGTAACCCTCTATGTTCAAACAATTGTTTCATAACTAGTTTATCCATTGAACTAGATGCAGCTAAAACGCCATTCCCTACATAAGGAATGTCAAGTACTTCGAATAAACCTTGGATCGTACCATCTTCTCCATTTGGACCATGTAATAATGGGAATACAGCATCATATGATTGTCCTGAACTTCCCTTGCTTAATAATTGGGAAATTTCACCTGTTGGAATGTTATCAATTCTTAAATCCTCTGTTGATTCTATTTCATTAGTGATGTTATCTTGCTTCTTCCATTCACCATCATTTGTTATATAAATAATATCAACTTGATATTTATCTTTATCAATTGCATTTAATACGTTTTGAGCAGTTAAAATTGATACATCATGCTCTGCACTTTTTCCTCCGTAAACGATACAAATATTTTCTTTTGTCATTTCGTTTTCCTCCAATAAACGCTATGGCATAACGTCTTATCATTTTAAAATTTACTTTTAATCATATGTATTTTTAATATACAAAGTCTTCTCTGAAACTTAATATTATCATATTTGATAGGACTTTTGCATTTTATAATCTATTAATATAAAGGGCAAAGTTCTTTTACCAAACCTACTATTCAATCTAATACTCCCTTAGAAATAAAATGGTTATTGCAATTGAACTTGATATTCTAGCAAATTTCTATAAAGTCATGTAAAATCGTTATATAATTATGGATGAAAGATGAATGATTATCACTATTGATAATTCATTACCAAATATCTCATCACGTGTAGTAAAAGGAGTAAATTATGAAATATTCATCCCGTCAACAGCCTAACAAACATTGGCTACTTAAAGTAGACTGGATTTTAGTAGCAATCATTACATTGTTAGCTATATTAAGTGTTACATTAATTAGTTCTGCCATGGGTGGTGGACAATATAGCGCTAACTTTGGAATTAGACAAATATTGTACTATATACTAGGCGCAATAATGGCCATAATAATTATGTTTATTTCACCTAAAAAAATAAGAAATTATACATATTTGCTTTATGGAATTTTTTGCATATTATTATTAGGACTTTTAATATTGCCAGAAACACCTATCACACCAGTTATTAATGGTGCCAAAAGTTGGTATAGCTTTGGACCAATTAGTATCCAACCTTCCGAATTCATGAAAATTATACTTATATTAGCTTTGTCTAAAGTAGTAGCGCGACATAATCAATTTACATTTAACAAGTCATTTCAATCTGATTTGACATTATTTTTCAAAATCATAGGCGTTTCTATTATTCCAATGGCGTTAATTTTATTACAAAATGATTTAGGAACAACATTAGTTATTTGTGCAATCATTGCTGGAATTATGCTAGTGAGTGGAATTACATGGAGATTACTTGCTCCAATTTTTATTGCAGCAATCGTAATTGGTTCGTCAATTATACTTACTATTCTTTTCAAGCCATCTTTAATAGAAAACTTATTAGGTATAAAGATGTATCAAATGGGCCGAATCAATTCATGGTTGGATCCTTATTCATATAGTAGTGGAGATGGTTATCACTTAACTGAATCACTAAAGGCCATCGGTTCAGGTCAACTATTTGGTAAAGGTTATAATCATGGTGAGGTTTATATACCTGAAAACCATACCGATTTCATTTTCTCTGTTATTGGCGAAGAAATGGGGTTCATAGGATCAGTTATTCTCATTTTGTTATTTTTAATTCTAGTCTTTCATTTAATTAGATTAGCAAGTCGGATTAATGACCAATATAACAAAGTTTTTATTATAGGATATGTATCACTTATTGTTTTCCATGTTCTGCAAAATATCGGAATGACTGTTCAATTGTTACCAATTACTGGTATTCCTTTACCATTTATTAGTTATGGTGGTAGCTCATTATGGAGTTTGATGACTGGAATTGGTGTCATTTTATCTATTTATTATCATGAACCTAAAAAGTACGAAACTTTAAAAGACTAATTTGATATCATATAAAAATAGAGTCAACCCCTTCGTGGGCTGACTCTATTGCTTTACTAAAAAAGTCGCCGATTAAAATCGACGACTCATATTCAGAATTTAAGTGTACTTACTAACCAAAATCCTAAATCAAGTTCACTTATTTACATTCGTGACTGATTTGATTTGTTGTAGGTAACGTATTAATAATGTCTAAACGAGATTTAGTTTTTTTAATATTTACACCTAATGATGATAATAAATTGACCACATTTTGAATTTTCTCTGAATTCTTCACTAACAACACCTCGTTTGGTTGACTTCATAATAATCATACCCCAATTCAGCCTACTTTACTACATGATTTTTAAAATTTAATATAATCTTTACTTTTTATAACTTAAAAATATGTTCATTAAACTGAATTTGCATATGATCAATAGAGCACTTTATATCCAGCATCATAAATTTCTTTTTCAATACTATTTAAATTCGCAGGTGTCTCAAATTCAATTGTTATGTTTCCAGAATTGATATCAATATCAACTTGATATACACCTATCATTTCAGTTAAAAGATTTTTTATAGCTTCAGATTGTTCTTGTGTTTCTATTCCAGCAGTATATACAATTTTTTGTTGCACTTGATATCCCTCAATCTTTCATTAATTTTTGAAACGTAACGAGTAGTTCCTCCATTGCTTCTTCTTGATGACCTTGATTTACTTTATCTGCTATACAACTTTTCATATGTTGTTCTAATAATTTAGTAGCTACACTATTTAATGCAGAACGTGTAGCTCTAATTTGAGTTAACACATCATCGCAATAAACATCCTCTTCTATCATTCGATTAATAGCTCTAACTTGACCTTCAATTCGGTTTAATCTCGATTTTAAATTGACTTTAATTTGTTCAGAGTGATGTGCATGATCTTGTTCTGTCACTTGAGTCACCTCTTTATTGATTTCCTTATTATCCTACTTCTCTAACACCATTTAGTCAATGATAGAAAGACTTATTAATACAATCAGTATAATGATAAAAATATGACTTCATGGTACAATTATGTAGTTAAAAACTTTTGTTAAATCAATTAAATTTTAATACAAATAATATAATAAGGAGGTATTTTATGGTCGAAATATTCACAATGACTTTCGCTCATTCCAATCTAATTATCAATATTATTTTGATTGGTGCTTTTATTTTGAACTTAGCTTTCGCCTTTACTATTATTTTTATGGAAAGACGCAGTGCTAATTCAATATGGGCATGGTTATTAGTCCTTGTATTTTTACCTTTATTAGGTTTTATATTATATCTACTTTTTGGCCGTCAGATTCAAAGAGATCATATTTTCACATTGGATAAAGACGATAAAGTAGGCCTTGAAATGATTGTTGATGAACAACTTGAAGCCTTAAAAGATAAAAACTTTTCAAAAGGGAATCATCAAATTGTTAAATTTAAAGAAATGGTCCAAATGTTGTTATATAATAATGCAGCGTTTTTAACAACAGATAATGATTTAATGATATATACTGACGGTCATCAAAAATTTGATGATTTATTAGAAGATATAAAAAATGCTAAAGATTATATACATATTCAATATTATATCTTTCACAGTGATGAACTTGGCAAGACCATTTTGAAGGCTTTAGAAGATAAAGCTGAAGCTGGTATTGAAGTTAAAATGTTATATGATGACATGGGTTCAAGGGACTTAAGGAAAAAAGATTTGAAAGCATTTCGTAAAAAAGGTGGTCACGCTGAAGCCTTTTTCCCATCAAAACTACCCCTTATTAATTTACGAATGAATAATCGAAACCACCGTAAAATTGTTGTGATAGACGGTAAAATAGGATACGTGGGTGGATTTAATGTTGGTGACGAATATTTAGGTAAATCTAAAAAGTTTGGATATTGGCGTGATACGCACTTACGTGTTGAAGGAGATGCAGTGAACGCCCTTCAATTAAGATTTATCCTAGATTGGAATTCTCAATCTACTCGTGACAATATAACTTACGAAGAACGCTATTTCCCAGATGTCGACTCAGGTGGCACTATTGGAATACAAATAGCTTCTAGTGGTCCGGATGAAGAATGGGAGCAAATTAAATATGGCTATTTAAAGATGATTTCTTCTGCTAAAAAGTCGATTTATATCCAATCACCATATTTCATTCCTGATCAAGCATTTTTAGATTCTATCAAAATTGCTGCACTTGGTGGTGTAGAAGTCAATATTATGACTCCAAATATGCCTGATCATCCATTTGTTTATTGGGCAACATTAAAAAATGTCGCTTCTCTTTTAGAAGCAGGTGTCAATGTATATCAATACAATAATGGATTTTTACATTCCAAAACATTAATTATTGACGATGAAGTCGCAAGTGTTGGTACTGCCAATATGGACCATAGAAGTTTTACACTAAATTTTGAGGTTAATGCCTTTATATATGATGAAGGTATTGCTCGTTCTTTAAAACAAGCCTTCATAGAAGATATGAAAGTATCAGATCAATTAACTAAGGAAAAATATGCATCACGTAGTTTATGGATCAAATTTAAAGAAGGTATATCACAACTCTTATCTCCTATTTTATAATACTATGTATTCAACAAATAAGATTTAATCGATTGTAAAATAAAAATATATGTAATTAAAATAATATCAAACCTGAGACCAATACCTATTGTTGTCTCAGGTTTTCGTTTTGAAGGGATGAATAGAAATGAAAAATGAAGAACGCATTCAAATTGCTCTAAATTATATGAAAGAATTCCATAAAAATGACTACAGTGGTCATGATGTTGCACATGTTCAACGTGTACATGCATTAGCAAAGTATATTGCTAAGAAAGAAGGTTTTGAACATTCTTTTATTATTGAATTATCAAGTATTCTACATGATACCATTGATCCTAAATTAGTAAATGAACAACAAGCTAAAGACACCTTAATAGAATTTCTAAATAATATTGAATTATCTATAGATGATCAAAATCATGTTATACATATTATTGAGAATATGAGTTATAAGAATGGTTCTAACAACCATATTGAATTATCAACCGAAGGTCAAATTGTGAGAGATGCCGATCGTTTAGATGCCATTGGAGCTATTGGTATTGCTAGAACATTTCAATTTGCAGGTTATTTCAATGAACCAATGTGGACAGAAGCAAAGGTTCCTGATGATTTTAGCGATCATACTCTAACACAATTACCACCTTCCGCTATCAAACACTTTTATGAAAAATTATTTAAACTTAAAGATTTAATGCATACTAAAACTGCTAAGCATATTGCAACGCAACGACATGAATTTATGAAGACTTTTGTTTCCCAATTCTTAGATGAATGGCACTATATATAAGAAAAACCAGCAAATCAGTGATTTGCTGGTTCTTAAATTATTTTTTATTTTTCTTTGAAACGACTTGAGTATTTTTACCTTTTTTATTTGATGACTTGCCGTCTTGATCAAATTTTTCAAGTAATGGTTCAACTTCTTTTTTAGCAAGTTTAGAATAATACATATTAGCAAAGTGTGTTTGTACAACTAAGAATGCTGCACTGACTGACCAATATAAACCTAAAGCTGAAGCTGAACTTAATGAAATCCAAATAATCATGATTGGTGATACAATCATCATCATGTAACCCATTTGACGTTGTTCTTGTGGCATAGTTTTACTTGAAACATATGCTTGAATAAAGTAAAGCACACCTGCAATAATTGTAATCCAAATATCTGGTTTAGTTAAATTAAACCATAAAAAATGAGGGTGTACAGATAAGCCACTGACTAACTTGTCCTTAAGAACAAAGTATAATCCCATGATAATAGGCATTTGAATTAGCATTGGTAAACAACCTAGCATGCTCTTCATTGGATTCATATCATATTTTTTATAGACTTCCATTAATTCTTGGTTAGCCGCCATTTTCTCTTCTTGAGTGCGTGCACGTTTAACCTTTTCCTGAATACCATCTACTTCAGGTTTAGCAACTTTCATTTTTTCACGCATCATATGACTATTTTTATAGTTAGATAACATGAATGGAAGTAACACAAGACGAATAACAAATACTAAAATGATAATAGCTAAACCATAATCATTGTGTAAAACATCGTTACCCAACCACTGTAATAAGTGTTTCATTGGATCAACGAACGTATTATAGAAAAATCCACTACGAGCTCCAGGTTTTGAATAATCACAGCCTGCTAAAAAGACCATTAAACCTAAAAACAAAGGTAGCAACGCTTTTTTCTTCATTTTTCCACCTCTATTGTAATATTCACATAGGATTTATTCTATCATACTCATACTCTAGGATAAAACAAAAAGTGGAAAAAATTAAAGATTACTTGAAATATTTCTTGAATTCATTAACAGTGTTGTCAATATTGTTACTTCTACTTATTGCTGAAATCACTGAAATACCATCAGCCCCTGCATTAGCAATGAGTCCTACATTATCTTCAGTAATACCGCCAATGGCAACCATAGGAAATTTACCCATTTTTTGTCTTAATTGTTTAATCATATCAGGTCCTACAGGTGCATTAGCATCACTTTTAGATGGCGTTTCAAACATTGGTCCAACTCCGATGTAATCAACATTAGTGAGATCCGATTTTTCATACTCATACAAATTACCGACACTAAGACCAATAATCTTATCTTGAAAGTCATTTGAAAAGGCTCTAACCGCTTCATCATCTTGACCAACGTGAATACCATCAGCATTAATACGCTTAGCTAGAGACACATCATCATTAACAATAAATGGTACAGAATATGTGTTACATAGCGCTTGTAACTCTTTAGCTAATTTTTCTTTATTCAATCCAGATAAAGCCTTGTCGCCTTTTTCTCTAAATTGAAACATCGTTATGCCAGCTTCTAAAGCTTGTGTAAGGATGTCTTGAATAGTTTGATTTTCTGGTATATCTTGAGTGCCACATATAAAGTAAATTTTTAATTCTGAAGCTTTAAATGACATTTATTCAACCTCTTCTTTGCTAACAAATTTTTTATAGGTTTGATAATTCAATAAATACAATTGATCTAGCAATTCAGACAAAAATGAGCCAGGACCTTTAGCATGATCTGCTTCTTCAGCAACTTCTCCAGCTATATTATAAAAACTTACTGCTTCGACAAGTGTTTCTTGTTGAGGATGCTGATTTCTAAATAAGAAACTAGCAATAATTCCACCTAATAGGCAACCAGCACCTGTGATTTTAGCAGACATTGGTGAACCGTTCGAAAGTTTAGTCACTTTGTCATCTTGAACAACAATATCTTCTTTTCCTGTGATTACAATTGCAGTTTGATATTTTTGATAAGCCTTCTTAGCAATATCTATTGCATTTAGCGAACTATCTCCATCAGTACCCTTCATTGTTGTATTGTTATCAATGAGAGTCAAGATTTCTGAAGCGTTGCCTTTAATCACTGCAACTTTAACTTCATTTAAAAAGTTTTTACAAAAATCTTTTCTGTATTGTGAAGCTCCTACTGCGACAGGATCAAAAACAATTGGTGTACCAATTTGATTTGCAATTTTACCTATCTTAATTAAATCTGCTTCATTATTATGCGTAAGTGTACCAATATTAATAAGTAATCCACTCGCAACTTGATAAAAATCTTTAGCCTCTTCTGGTGCTTCACTCATTGCCGGACTTGCACCAATACTTAATAATCCATTTGCAGTAAAATTCTTAACTACATCGTTTGTATAACATACAATTAAAGGGTTCTCATTTCTTAGCTTTTCTAAATTATTCATCATCTAAACCTACTTTCTTAAGATACGCAAAATGATTGACTGGGCCACGACCTTTACCAATCTCAGGGGTATATTTAATACTCAACGAAATAAATTTTTTTGCTTTTTCAACTGCTTCATAAATACTACGACCTTTAGCTAGTTCGGCAGCAATGACAGCTGAAAACGTACAACCTGTACCGTGTGTATGTTTAGTATCAAATCGTTCATCTTCAAATGTGTAAACGCCATCTTTTGTAAATAAAAAATCTTTAGCATTATTTAAGTCAGCAGAATGTCCACCCTTAATGACTACACCCTTGCTTCCAATTTCATTGATAAATATATCTCCTGCTTTTCGAATATTTTCTTCAGTATCAATCTTTATTCCAGTGATTTCTTCCGCTTCTGGAATATTAGGCGTAACAACATCAGCTAGTGGCAATAATGTACTTTGCAACTTTTGTTTGGTTTGATCATCCATCAACGAATCCCCACTTTTGGCTAACATGACAGGATCAATCACGTATGGAATTGTAGGATAATCTTCTAAATAATTTTTGATTAATTGCATCGTCTCCTCTGTAGCAATCATTCCTGTTTTAATTGCATGAGGAAGTTCATCATTAAATACACTATCCAATTGCTCTTTAACCCATGATGTCTCTAAATTATGAATATGGTCTACCCCCATTGTATTCTGAGCAACAATACTTGTTATAGCTGCCATTCCATAAACACCACAAGAATGGAATGACTTCAAATCAGCCATTACACCAGCACCGCCAGTTGGATCAGTACCTGCAATAGTTAAAGCAATTTTAGGTTTATTCATCTTTGTCACCTCTAAAATTCCATTTTTCATCTACGTAGGCCATATTGAAAAAGTTTCTTTCATGAATAGTACTTTGTAAGAAATTCTCCTTAATCTCTTCTTTTCTTTCTGAAGTACAATTCTCTGTTAAACGATCCATTAATTCATCAAATAAATTTACTAATGCATCCATTTCTGTACTATAAAATTCAAACCAATTAGACGTAATTGAATCTTTATTAAGTTGATTGTCCTTTATCGCTCTTTTACCAATTACCGCATATACATATGGACATGGTGCCATTGCTGCAATCGTATATGCAGCATTTTCATGTGCATAGGCATTATAGTACATATGCTTAATATAATGATCACCACTTGGTGGCCATACCTTTTCTTTAACAATCTCATGATAAGGTTCATTGATAAATGAAGCTAAAATTTCATGTGCCTCTACTTCACCTTCTAATAAAAATTCAATCTGTTCAACTAAAAATTTAACATCATCCATATTAGGCACTTTAGGAATTAATAGTGCATATAGATTAGCAAATTCTTTTAAATAAGATGCATCTGCACGTAAATATTGTCTCACCGCTTGTTTAGATAATTCACCATGTAATAAATCTTGAATGAAACCATCATTATAGATATCTTCAATAATAGGTTCTGCTGCCATTCTTAAATCTTTAGAAAAACTCATAAAATTGCCTCCTTGAAATAAAAAAACTACTTTCCAAACGTGGAAAGTAGCAAAATTAAGGCACGACCTCATACCGTTAATATGTTACACTACTTTCCTCCGTTGGTACTAACCAAATCAGGTTTTAAGGGTCTGAATTAAATTCATCTCAGCCTTCATAGGCGCCCCTAGTAGTTCTTTTTTTAATCATTTTCAATTATTACAATAGCAAATGTAACATATAAATTCAATTATTAAAAAATGTATATCAATATATCTTTTGATATACATATAACTAAATCTAACTTTTCACAAATAAAAAACACCCTATCTAAAGATAGGATGTTTAGTGAAATCTATATTATGCAGTAACCCATTGGCTTGGGCCAGCTGTATCATATAATTTTTGTGCTGCAGCGTCTTGAACATGTTCAGGAGCGCTAGAAGCTGGTTGACCTTTGTACTCAGATGGAGCTACTGAATCCCATGTAGATTGTAAGAATTGATACTTACCTGAAGCACCTGTTGATGGGTTTGTAGCGTGGATGTCGCCACCTGATTCACGTTGTGCGATTTGTTTTAAGTGATCATTAACATTTACTGATGAACCACTTGAAGCTTCATTTGAGCTTGATTCATTGTTTGAAGTAGTAGCTTCTTGTTGTGGTTGTTGAGTTTGCTCTGTTTGTGGAGCAGAAACTTGCTCAGGTTGATCAGAGTTTGATTGTTGTTGGTTGCTAACTTCTTCTGCTGAAGTTTGGTTAGTTGATGCTGAACCTTGTTCACTTACATCTTGTTGTGGTTGAGCTTGAGTATTTGAAGCTTCACTTGATTGACCAGATTGGTGGAAATCCCATGAGAAGTTTGAACCATCTGATTCAAAATGATAAGTGAAACCATTATAATCGAATGTATAGTTATAAGCGCCTTCTTGGATAGGGCTTTCGTTTAATGATTGATCATTTGATTGTGCTTTTTGAGCTAATTCAGCTTCATTGATATTTGCTTCACTTGCGTGTGCGTCGTGTCCAGCGTTACCTGCTACAACGCCTAATCCTACTGCTAATGATGATGCGATAATTGTCTTTTTCATTATTAAAAAATCCTCCTAAAAGTGATTTGTTTTCTTTAACTAATTTACAAATACAACTTTAACATCTATAAATACACTGCAGGTTACAGCCAAATAAAAAAGGAAGCCTTTTTTTTACGTCCTAATTACATCGTAAATTGGTGTAAATTTAAATTATAAGTCTTTTGAAAACTGCCATGACAGTTTATAAAGGTTACATACTTGTGATATGTATGTAATACAAATGAAATCTATCAGATAATTCTGACGTAAAAGTGCCTATTTTTAAGTAATATATGGTACAAAAACGACCTTTTTATTTTATTAAATTTTAAAAAGGTCGCTTGAGTATAATTGAAAGATGATAATTTATATTAAGATAGGATAAAAGTATAAATAATTGGGAGTTGTTGAATAATTAATGGCTATCTAACCTATATGAAAGCATTCATTTTGTGCTTCATTAAATTCGTTAGAGAGGATATTGGATTCTTTTGTCTTAGAGGACATAAATTTAATTGTTTCTACATATACTTCAGTTACAAAATGTGTCTGATTATCTTTTTCATACTTACGAGATCGCATTTGACCTGTAATACCCACTAAAGAACCCTGTGATGTATACATTTCGATATTCGTAGCTGTTTTACCAAAAGCTTTACAATATAGGTAATCGCATGCGATTTCATTGTTCTGATCTTTATAATTTCTTTCCGTAGCAACGCAAAATGTTGCTACTTTACTACCTTCCTCCTTTTCAAAAATTTGGGCATCCTTTGTAAGTCTGCCAACTAAAACTATTTTATTTAACATGTGTCACCTCCTCTTAAGTAATATAATAATCACATCTATTAATACCGTCAAAATGCTAATTTTTCGAAATATATAGCTATTTCCCCTTCATTTTTGATATATTTAAAGAAAATAATCAATATTTAAATCGGTTGATTAAAAATAAATCACTTTTTGTAAATATATAAATAAATGGGATGTGGACTTAATGAAGACATTTAAAGCTGTACGTTTTCAAATTGTAAGCGAGAATGGCGGTGTAACTGAATATGAACTAGAAGACGGCGTGATTATCAATAAAGAAGGTAGTGGTACAGGATGGCTTTTAGAAATTGTCATTTCTAATGAACACTATCACACATTTAAGGAGTATAAAGACAATGAACAATTGTTAGATATACGTGTTGTCATAACAAGACCTGCCAACGATCCTGCATTATTTGATGCCACTGTAAAAAGTGTAACTCAGTTTGAAAAAACAATGTCTATAGTATTCGAATGCCATATTTATACTCTTAGACAAGTCTATGCAGAAAGTTTATTAGAAGAATTAGTTAATGATGGACTAACTGGTGAAGAATTAAAGAAAACATTCAATCGTATGATGCAATCTAAACCTAAACTTAAAGATGAAAAATTCGAAAGATAAATTCAAAAGGGGTTGACTCTAAAACGGTTAATGGTTTTATAAAAAGGTGTTTGATTTTGTGATAACCACATCATTCTAATGCTATCATTAAGAAGTTTCTCTATTTTACGACCAGAGAAAACAGGTTGCGTATAAGCATATAGAAGAATTTTTAACATCATTTTTGGATGATATGATGTAGCACCTCGATGGTGATTCAATTCATCGAATTCATTATCTGGGATTGTTTCAACAATTTCATTCACATATCGAGCAATCATTTGTAGGAATAAGAATTGAAGTTTCCATTGGTTGTGTAAGTTGAGACATGTTATAAACTTTATACATAAGGCACCTCGTTGATTTAGTTTATTGATATTTATTAAATTATACGAAAGGGCCTTATTTTTTTAAAGTATTTTAATGTAAAATAACATGTTAATACGTAGTATTGTTGACGAGACTCCTGAGGGAGCAGTGCCAGTCGAAGACCGAGGCTGAGACGGCACCCTAGGAAAGCGAAGTCATACAATACGAAGTATTGAATATAAAAAGAAGCACAAAGATGATTTTCAATTTCAAATCATCTTTGTGCTATTATTTTTGTGATTTATGTCCCAGGCTCTTTGTTTTACTTAGCATCTTGAATTGCAAAAGTTAATTCACAACTACATGCTAGTTGACCATCTACTGTAGCTTTAGCAGTACCTTTTCCAATAGGTCCTTTTATTTTTGTAATTTCTACTTCTAGCATAAGTGTATCACCAGGTGTTACCTGTCTTTTAAAACGACACTTATCTATACCTGCAAAAAGCGCAATTTTACCTTTATTTTCTTCACTATTTAACATAGCTACTGCACCCGTTTGCGCCAACGCTTCTGTAATTAATACACCAGGCATTACAGCATAATCTGGAAAATGCCCTTGGAAGAATGGTTCGTTACCTGAAACTTGTTTTAATCCCACACAACGCTTACCTTCTTCGTATTCTACAACTCTATCTATCAGTAAAAATGGTTGTCTGTGTGGTATGATTTGTTTGATTTGATTATAATCGAAAATTGTTTCCATGATGTTTAACCCTCCATGTTTGACCAAAAGTTAATGCTTCAAATTAATCATTAATACGTTCGATATTAGCGCCTAATGATTTTAATTTGCCATGTAAATCTACATAACCTCTATCTAAATGTTTTAATTCAGTAACTTGAGTTGTACCTTCAGCAACTAAACCAGCTAAAATAAGTGCTGCTGCTGCTCTTAAATCAGTTGCTTTTACTTGTGCACCTTGTAAATCACTCTTACCTTCAATCTTAGCGCTTCTACCTTCAACATCAATATTTGCATTCATTCTACGGAATTCTGCAACATGCATAAATCTATTTTCAAAGACTGTTTCTGTAATAACTTTATGACCATTCGCTGTTAATAATAATGCCATCATTTGAGATTGCATATCTGTAGGGAACCCAGGGTGTGGTAATGTTTTTACATCTACAGGTTTTAAATCTCCTTCAGCAGATACACGAATTCCATCTTCTTGATAATCTAATTTAACGCCCATTTCTTCAAGTTTATAAACTAAGCTAGACATATGCTCTTTGATTGCACCACGAACAAATATATCTCCACGTGTTATCGCACCTGCAATAAGTAAAGTACCTGCTTCAATTCTATCTGGAATAATTGAATGCTCTACACCTGTTAAATATTCAACACCATGGATTGTAATAGTGTCTGTACCAGCACCTGTAATTTTTCCGCCCATTTCATTTATATAATTAGCTAAATCAACAATTTCAGGTTCTTTAGCAGCATTTTCTAATACTGTTTTTCCTGATGCTAATGATGCAGCCATAATTAAGTTTTGAGTCCCGCCAACGCTTGGGAAGTCTAAATGTATTGAAGCACCTTTTAAACCATCTTTTGCATTTGCATAAATATTTCCATTTTCTAAATGTATTTCAGCTCCTAATGCCTCAAAACCTTTGATATGTTGTTCAATAGGACGACTTCCAATCGCACAACCACCTGGTAATGCAACTATCGCATGTCCTAAACGTGCTAATAAAGGTCCCATAACTAAAATACTTGCACGCATTTTACTTACATATTCATATGGGGCCTCTTCATTTAATGTTTTAGTAGCATCTACTACCACTGCATTTTCATCTTTTTTATATGTAACATCTGCATTTAATGTTGATAATACATTATTAATTGTTTCTACGTCACTTAATGCAGGTACATTAACTAATTTGCTTGTACCTTTAGAAGCTAAGAGTGAAGCTGTTAACACAGGTAAAACTGCATTTTTAGCACCTTCTACTTTGACTTCTCCTTTTAATTGGTTACCACCATTAATTACTATTTTATCCATCTTAAATCCTCCACTTAAATCTCCTAGTTATTTACATTTCCCTACTATATAAAATTTATTATTCATTATTATATTATATCCGTTTTTCAATATGAAAAAACTAAAAACGCACTATTTCATTATATATTTTAATTGAGTGGAAAACTGTAATAAGTCAATTATGAAATTACTCACACTCGTTCCCAACATTATAGCTATAAATATCATACAAATTTGAACTTGTGTAGCATAACCTTTTTTAAAAAATTGATCGAGGCGAATTGAATTCAATGCCCAATAAGCTATGCAAATACATATCACATGTAATATCAAATGTATAATTGCAAACTGTCCAAGATAATCCATAGTTAACTCCTTAGAATTGATTACTGTATAACATTGTACATGAAAAAAGTTAATAATGATACTACAATTAACTGTAAACAAAGGAAGATTTATATGTATATTAAAAGGCTTGGAAACACCATATCTGGTTTATTTCCAAGCCTTTTATCATTTATTTAAGTTCAGCCACACGTAAACGGTTATTTGCTCGTTCTAACGCTCTTTTGGCTCTATTAATGTCACTATTATCATCATCATTATCTAAATGCGATTCTGCTCTTGATTTAGCTAATTTAGCTCTTTCAACATCAATTTCAGTAGCAGTTTCAGCTGTTTGGACAATAATTGATAGTTGATGTTGTCTAACTTCTACAAACCCATCACTAACTGCTATATATTCATTTCCATTATGAAAATTTACTTTGACATAGCCAGTCTTTAATGCAGAAACGGTTGGAATGTGTCCATTCATCACACCCATTTCGCCAGCTGTAGTTTGTAAAACAGCTAGTTCTACATCATCTCGTTCATAGACAGAACCATTAGGAGTGACAATATTTAGGCTTAATGTATTCATTATCCATACCTCCTAATTATTAGACTTCAACACCCATGTCTTTAGCTTTCGCAATTACATCTTGCATGCTACCTACTAAGCGGAATGCATCTTCCGGAATATGATCATATTTACCTTCTAAGATATCTTTAAAGTCCGCTACAGTTGTTTTAACAGGAACATAAGATCCTTTTTGACCAGTGAACTGTTCAGCCACGTGGAAGTTTTGTGATAAGAAGAATTGAATTCTACGTGCACGTTCTACAGTTTGTCTATCTTCTTCAGATAATTCATCCATACCAAGAATTGCAATGATATCTTGTAATTCTCTATATTTTTGTAATGTAGATTGAACTCCACGAGCTACTTCATAATGTTCTTGACCAACAATTGATGGTTCTAAAGCTCTAGAAGTTGATGCTAATGGATCAACAGCTGGATAAATACCCATTTCAGTTAACTTACGCTCTAAGTTTGTAGTTGAGTCTAAGTGAGCGAAGGCAGTTGCTGGCGCTGGGTCAGTGTAGTCATCGGCAGGTACGAAAACTGCTTGAATAGATGTTACAGAACCTTTATTTGTAGATGTAATTCGTTCTTGTAATTGACCCATTTCAGTTGATAATGTTGGTTGGTAACCAACGGCTGAAGGCATACGACCAAGTAATGCAGAAACTTCAGAACCAGCTTGTGTAAATCTGAAAATATTATCGATGAATAAAAGTACGTCTTGTCCTTGTTCATCACGGAAGTATTCAGCCATAGTTAAACCAGATAAAGCTACACGCATACGTGCGCCAGGTGGTTCATTCATTTGTCCAAATACCATCGCTGTTTTCTTAATTACACCACTATCACTCATTTCATAGTATAAATCATTACCTTCACGAGTACGTTCACCTACACCCGCGAATACTGAAATACCACCATGTTCTTGTGCAATATTGTTAATTAATTCTTGGATTAAAACGGTTTTACCTACTCCGGCACCACCGAATAGTCCAACTTTACCACCTTTAATGTAAGGTGCTAATAAGTCTACTACTTTAATACCTGTTTCTAAGATTTCTACTTCAGTAGATAATTCATCGAAACCTGGTGATTGTCTATGGATTGGATCACGACGTACGGAATCATCAATTTTCTCTTCCAAGTCAATTGTTTCACCTAGTACATTAAACACTCTTCCAAGCGTTTCATCGCCTACAGGTACACTAATATCTTTACCTGTGTCTTTAACATCCATGCCTCTTTGAACACCATCAGTTGAATCCATTGCAATTGTACGTACAACATCATCACCTAATTGTAGTGCAACTTCTAATGTTAAGTTTAACGTTCCATCTTCTTTTGGAACTTCAATAATAAGGGCATTATTAATATCAGGGACTTCGTTATGTTCAAAGCGAACATCAATAACAGGACCCATAACTTGAGTTACACGGCCAATTCCCATGCTTTTTTCCTCCTTTTAATTTTATTCAAGTGCTGCTGAACCACCAACAATTTCAGTGATTTGTTGCGTGATAGCTGCTTGTCTAGCTCTATTGTATTCTAATGATAAGTCATCAATAAGTTCTGTAGCATTATCAGACGCATTTTTCATTGCTGTCATACGTGATGCATGTTCACTTGCTTTAGCGTCTAAAATCGTACCGTATATTAAGCTTTCTACATATTGCGGTAAGATAACACTTAAGATAGATTCTTTATCAGGTTCAAATTCATATGTAGACATATGACCATGACCTTGACTTGAATCTTCTTGAGATAATGGAAGAACCTTTTTAGTAGTAGGTTTATTTTCTAACACACTTACATAATGACTGTAATAAATATTTAACTCATCAATATTTTCTTCACTGTATAAATCAATTGCATGTTTTGCAAGAGCTTGAATAGATTTAAATGAAGGTTGGTCTGGTAAATCAACTAGTGAACTTTCGATTTCATAACCACGTGTTTTTAGGAAATCAACACCTTGTTGACCTAATACCACAATACTATATTCACTACTATCATTATGCTTTTGTTTGATGTCAGTTACTAATCTTTTAAGTACATTAGCACTGTACGCACCAGCTAAACCTTTGTCACTTGTGATAACAAGATAACCACTACGTTTTACATCTCTTTCTTTAAGCATAGGATGGCTAGAATTTTTGTTTGATCCAGCTACAGCTGTAATAGCATCTTGCATTTTATCCATATAAGGCTTGAATTGTTTAGTATTTTTCTCCGCTCTTCGTAATTTAGAGCTTGATACCATGTTCATCGCCTTAGTAATTTGCTTCATCTTTTTGGTTGATTTTATACGTGTATCTATTTCTTTTAAAGAACCCACTATCTCACCACCTTTAATTACTATTCTTTATTATTCAGATTTACTAAAGCTTTTTTTGAATTCCGTAATTGCAGTATCAAATTTATCAGCATCTGGTAAGCCACCAGTTTCTCTGATTTCTGATAATAAATCAGTTGCATTTGAAGCTGCCCAGTGGTTTAGTTCGTCTTCAAAACGAGTAATATCTTCAACTGGGATATCATCTAGATATCCTTTAGTTAATGCAAAGATAATTAATACTTGATTTTCAACAGGAAGTGGTTTGTTTTGATCTTGTTTCAAGATTTCAACTGTACGTTTACCACGCTCTAATTTTCTAGCTGTGAATTCATCTAGATCAGAACCAAATTGAGCAAATGATTCTAATTCTCTATAAGAAGCAAGGTCTAATCTTAAAGTACCTGCAACTTTCTTCATAGCTTTAATTTGTGCTGAACCACCAACACGTGATACGGATTGTCCAGCGTTAATTGCAGGTCTTACACCTGAGAAGAATAAATCAGATTGTAAGAAAATTTGACCATCAGTAATTGAGATAACGTTTGTTGGAACGTAAGCTGAAATGTCTCCAGCTTGAGTTTCAATAATAGGTAACGCAGTAATTGAGCCGCCACCTAAGTCATCATTCAATTTAGCTGCTCTTTCAAGTAATCTACTATGTAGATAGAAAACATCACCTGGATATGCTTCACGACCTGGAGGTCTACGTAATAATAATGATAGTTCACGGTAAGCTGATGCTTGTTTAGTTAAGTCATCATACACGATTAAAACGTGCTTACCATTAAACATGAACTCTTCACCCATAGTTACACCAGCGTATGGTGCAATGTATAGTAATGGAGCTGGTTCAGCTGCAGATGCTGAAACAACGATTGTGTAATCTAAAGCGCCAGCTTGTCTTAATTTTTCAACGTTCGCTCTTACTGTTGAGTCCTTTTGTCCAATCGCAACATAGATACAAATTGTATCTTCTGTTTTTTGGTTTAAAATTGTATCAATTGCGATAGTTGTTTTACCAGTTTGACGGTCACCGATGATTAACTCACGTTGACCACGACCAATAGGTACTAACGCGTCAATTGCTTTGATACCAGTTTGTAAAGGTTCATCAACTGATTTACGATCCATAACACCAGTTGCTTTCTTTTCCACTGGTCTAGTTTTAGTAGCATTGATAGGACCTTGTCCATCAATTGGTTGACCTAATGGATTTACTACACGACCAATAAGTTCTTCACCTACTGGTACTTCCATAATACGTCCTGTACGTTTAACTTCGTCCCCTTCACTAATATCAGTGTATGGTCCTAAGATAACCACACCAACATTAGATTCTTCAAGGTTTTGTGCTAAACCAAGCACGCCGTTTTGGAATTCTACTAGCTCACCAGCCATAACGTCATTTAGTCCGTGAATTAATGCGATACCATCACCAATTTGTAATACTGTACCAACATCTGTAACGGACATTTCTGACTCATAATTCTCAATTTGTGAGCGAAGTAATGCACTGATTTCTTCAGCTTTTATGGCCATCTATGTCACTCCTCTTTATTAATTAGTTAGCTCTTTTAAATTTACGTTGTAATTGAACAAGATCATTTTTGACACTGCCATCCATAACAGTCGTGCCGACCTTAACTCTAAAACCACCAATTAAGTCTTGATTAATTTTAGTATTTACAATTACTTTAGATAAGTTTGTTTGTTCTTTAACTAGTTCAACGATTTTAGAAATTTCATCATCGTTTAAATCATAAGTTGATTCTATTAATGCGAAATCTTGATTATTGTGTTGATTATACTGAGATTGAAAAGCTTTAAATACATCTTCAATGTATGAAATATGACGATTTTCAGCCAATACTTTTAACATATTAACGATATATTGATTAGCGCCACCATAAACATTTTCTACAAAACTTTGACGTTTTTGTAATGTTAATTTTGGATTACTATCAATAGCTTTTAAGTCTTTAATATAATCGAATGAGGAATGACTAATTACTTCCAATTCCTCATAAATATTATCTAATTGATTTGTATCTGCAGAAACATCGAATAATGCCTTTGCGTATTTATCAGCGACTTTTGCCATTATTTATCGCCTGCCTCTTTTAGATACTTTTCAACTAATTCTTTTTGATCTTGCTCTGAAATTTCTTTTCTAAGAACTTTAGAAGCAATAAGTACAGATAGTTCTGATACTTGATTATTAATATCTGCAATTGCACGTTCTTTTTGACTATTAATTTCACTTTGAGCTGTTTCAATCATGCCGTTAGCTCTTACATTAGCTTCATGAATGATTTCTTCATGTTGTTTTCGAGCTTGAACTTTCGCATCTTCTAGAATTCTTTGAACTTCATCTTGAGTTTCTTTAAGTGTCTGTTTATTTTCTTCTTCAAGTTTTTGTGCATTTAATTTAGCTTGTTCAGCATCGTCGATATCTTTGTTAATATCACGTTCACGTTTGTCCATTACTTCTTTTAATGGACCCCAAGCAAACTTTTTCAATAACGCTAATAGGATAATAAAAGTAACGATTTGTACAATTACAGTACCCCACTCAACGCCTGAAGCTGCACCAATAACGAACATATTAGCTGTTGCAGTCACGGGATCATGACACTCCTTTCGTCAAAATAATCATTAAGCTATAAAAAATAAAACGAACGGCGAGAGTCTAATAGACTTCGCCTTAAATAAATGTCTTATCCAGCAAATGTCATGAATGCAATTACAACACCGATGATAGGTAAAGCCTCAACTAAACCAACACCAATGAACATAATACCCATTAATTGACCACGAGCTTCTGGTTGACGTGCTACACCTTCTACTGTTCTAGATACGATAAGACCGTTACCGATACCTGCACCTAATGCTGATAAACCAATTGCGATTGCCGCTGCGATTAAATTCATAATAAATTTTCCTCCTAAGATTGTATATAATTTTTAAAATTTAGTGTCCATCTGCCACTTTATGTGACATGTAAACCATTGAAAGCATAATGAAGATATATGCTTGGATTGAACCTACAAAGATTGAGAATCCTTGCCAAACAATTAAACCTGGAATACCAATAATCCAACCCCAAGCTGGTTGATTTGTTACAAGTCCAGCTAATAGGCTAAGTAGTAACTCACCTGCAAAGATATTACCATATAAACGTAGTCCAAGTGTTAAGGTTGAAGTGAATTCTTCAAAGACGTTTATAATTGCAAGTGGCCAAAAAGGTTGAACGTATCCTTTAAAATAATTCTTCGTACCACGCATTTTAATTCCATAAAAATGTGTTAAAAGAATTACTGTAGTAGACAATGTCAATGTAACTGTTGCATCAGCTGTTGGTGATTTCCACCATAAATAGTGGTCTTTAGTTACAATTGAGAATGGTAAACCTAGCATATTTGCAATAAAGATGTATAAAATTAAAGTCACTGCTAAGAAGTGAAAATGTCCACCTTTTTTCCATGCCATATTACCTTCAATGATTCCTCTAACAAAGTCAAAAATCCATTCAATGAAGTTTTGTTTGCCAGTTGGTCGTTTCTTCAGATTACGTGTGCAAATAATAGCTAATAGAAAAACGATAACTGCAGTAATTAGCACCATCATTACACTTGCCATGTTAAAAACAAGGTCAAAGCCGAAAACATCCCAACTTACTATCGGATGTTTATGATCCATATTCTCACCTCTTTCGTATTGAATTTTACTCCCTATTAAGTAGAGGGCGACATATGATTACAATATAAGAAATCATTAGCCCTATTAACACCCCAATGATATTGATGTAATCTTTAAAGAAAAACCAAATTGAACACACAACTATAGCAACTAAATATCTCCACATGTTGCCTGTAGATATATGATTAGAATCTGCTTTCTGTGCGTGGAATAAATAACTCTCAAAGATGTATGTATTAATTAAAGATCCACATGTACCAATAATCAATCCAAGTAAAAATGGATGGGGTGAAAAGAGATACAATATACCTAATAATATCAATAAATAAAGATAATATTGTATATATTGTTTGAAAATGATGTAGAAACGACCCATTTGTTTGCCTCCGAGTGTCTTATACAATCATGTAAACCGTTCCACTCATACAATCTAAATGATAATATAGTGGCCACAACGGTGTCAATTCTATTCAAATTGTTGTTAAATTTTAAGGCAAAATTGTCACAAATTAGCCACATTTAAACGGAATACATTTTTTATTGATTAAAATCTTTTGGTTTTTCATTTGTTAAATTAAAATAATACTTAATATGATTCACTATTCTTTCTGAAGATTTACCATCTCCGTATGGATTTTTAGCATTGCACATACGTTGGTAGGCTTGTTGATCTTCTAATAAGTGTTTAGTTTCATTATAAACATTATCTAATGAAGTACCAACTACTTTTAAAGTGCCCGCATCAACGCCTTCAGGTCTCTCAGTATTGTCTCTTAATACTAATACTGGTTTGTGTAATGAAGGTGCCTCTTCTTGGATACCACCAGAATCTGTAAGAATTAAATATGCTTGTTTAGCAAAATTATGAAAATCTAACACATCTAATGGTTCAATGAGTTCTATTCTTTCATGATTCCCTAAAATTTTCTGAGCGATACCTCTAACTGTAGGATTCATATGCACTGGATATACAACAACTAATGATTCATCTTCGTCAGCAAGTTTTCGGACAGCTTTAAAGATATTTTCCATTGGCTCTCCAAGGTTCTCTCTACGATGAGCAGTTAATAACAAAATTTTCTTGTTTTTGTGCTTTTCAAGTATCTCAGATTGATAATCCTCATTAACTGTATAATTCAAAGCGTCAATTGCAGTATTACCTGTCACTACAACCGAAGACTTTTTCTTACCTTCATCCAACAGATGCTTTTGAGCATTTGAGGTAGGTGCAAAATGAATATCAGATAGTACACCTACCATTTGTCTATTCATTTCCTCAGGATAAGGTGAATATTTGTCAAAACTTCTCAAACCTGCTTCTACATGACCAATCGGTACTTGATTATAAAATGCCGCTAAACTTCCTGAAAATGTAGTTGCTGTATCTCCATGAACTAATACCATATCAGGGTTAATACGTTTGATTATTGACTCTAACTCCATCATAGCTTTAGATGTAATTTCTGAAAGTGTTTGACCCTCTTTCATGATATTTAAGTCATAATCAGGTTGTATATCAAATGTGTTTAATACAGAATCTAACATTTCTCTATGTTGTGCTGTAACGACTACACATACTTCTAATTGGTTATCATTTTCTATTGCTTTGACTAGCGGCGCCATCTTGATAGCTTCCGGCCTAGTCCCAAAGATTGTCATAATTTTTTTCTTCAAACGTATCTATCTCCGTTTTCATTTTCTATTTAGTGCCGAATAATCTATCTCCCGCGTCACCTAAACCTGGTGTGATATAAGCTTTATCATTAAGTTTCTCATCTAAAGCAGCAATATAAATATCAACATCATCATGTGCTTCTTTCATTTTTTCTACACCTTCAGGCGCTGCAATTAAGCACATAAAACGAATATTTTTGGCACCTTTATTTTTTAATGACGTGATAGCCTCAATCGCCGAAGCTCCTGTTGCTAACATAGGATCAACAACAATAATTTCACGCTCATCAATATCTTGAGGCATTTTAGAGAAGTATTCTACCGCTTCAAGTGTTTCTGGATCTCTATAAAGTCCAATATGTCCTACTCTAGCTGCCGGAACTAAACTTAAAATACCTTCTGTCATACCTAATCCAGCTCTTAATATAGGTACAATTGCTAATTTTTTACCCGCTAAACGTTTAGCTGTCATTTTAGTTACAGGTGTTTCAATTTCGACATCTTGTAACTCTAGATCTCTTGTTACTTCGTAAGCCATAAGCATACCAACTTCATCAACAAGTTCTCTAAATTCCTTTGTGCCAGTATGAGCCTCGCGAATATAACTTAATTTGTGTTGAATTAATGGGTGATCAAATACATGTACTTTACTCATTTTTCATTTCCTCCAATATTTCTAAAAATTCCTTAATATTATTGATATAAAGGATATTTTTCAGTTAACGCTAAAACACGTGATTTTGCTTCATTTAACTTAGTTTCATCCTCATGATTTTTTAATGCTAAGCTAATGATTTTTGCAACCTCTTCAAATGCTGTTTCATCAAAACCACGTGTAGTGGCTGCTGGTGTTCCTAATCTAATACCACTTGTCACAAAAGGTTTCTCTTGATCAAATGGAATAGTATTTTTATTACAAGTGATACCAACTTTATCAAGTGTTTCTTCTGCTACTTTACCTGTGATATTCACAGAACCTTTAACATCAACAGCTATAAGATGATTATCAGTTCCACCTGATACAATTCTAAAACCTTCTTTAGATAATGCTTCTGCCAATGCTTTTGCATTTTTAATTACTTGATTTTGATATACTTTGAAATCATTGTGTAACGCTTCACCGAAAGCAACTGCTTTTGCAGCAATCACATGCTCAAGTGGTCCGCCTTGGATTCCTGGGAACATTGTTTTATCAATTGCCTTTTTGTATTCTTCTTTACAAAGAATCATCCCACCACGTGGTCCACGTAAAGTTTTATGTGTTGTTGTCGTAACAAAGTCAGCATATTCGACAGGATTTTGATGTAAACCTGCTGCTACTAACCCTGCAATGTGTGCCATATCAACCATTAATTTAGCGCCTACTTCATCAGCGATTTCTTTGAATTTTTTAAAATCAATTTGTCGTGAATAAGCAGATGCCCCTGCAACGATTAATTTAGGTTTATGTTCAATGGCTAACTTACGTACTTCATCATAATTAATAAGTTCTGTATCTTTATCTACGCCATATTCAACAAAATGATATGATTTACCACTAAAATTCACTGGAGATCCATGAGTTAAATGACCACCATGGCTTAAATTCATACCTAAAACTGTATCTCCATAGTCTAACGCTACTAAATATACAGCCATGTTTGCCTGAGATCCTGAATGTGGCTGCACATTTACATGCTCAGCACCGAATAATGCTTTGGCACGATCAATGGCAACTGATTCAGTTACATCAACAAACTCACAACCACCATAATAACGACGACCTGGATAGCCCTCTGCATATTTATTAGTTAGTACTGAACCTTGTGCTTCCATAACAGCTTCAGAAACAAAGTTTTCTGATGCAATTAACTCAATATTATTATTTTGTCGATTAAACTCTTGCTCAATGGCTTCAAAAATTACTTTATCTTGCTTTTCGATGTAAGACATATAAACCCCTTCTTTCAACTAATTAATTATATTTTGCACGTTCGCCACCAATTTTCTTAGGTCTAGATGTCGCAATGGTAACGATTGCTTCCCCAACTTGCTTTACACTTGTTCTAACCGGTACGCAAACATGTTGAATATGCATACCTATTAATGTTTGACCTATATCTATACCTTTAGGCACGGTGATATGTTCAACAACGATTGGGTCTTCCATATGTTGATATGCATAAGTTGCTAAACTGCCACCTGCATGAACATCTGGAACAACAGTAACTTCTTCCATTGTCAGTGGATTAAAATCGGATCTTTCAATGGTGATTGCTCTATTGATATGTTCACATCCTTGAAATGCAAACGAAACACCTGTTTGTAATTTAATTTCATTTAAATCATTAAATATCGATTCAGCTACTTCCATTGATCCTACTGAACCGATGTGTTCACCTAGCACTTCAGAAGTTGAACAACCAATCAAACATATTTCACCTTCATTAAAAAATGACATCGCTTTTAATTCTTCTAACAACATTGAAAAATCTTGCATTTAAAACCCACCCCCTTAAAATATAAAAAAGGAACATAGCAAACTTGCTATACTCCCTTATTATAACGTATTTAAAGCGTAACATATACTAATTATATATAATTCTCTTGCAGATCTTTTGGATTAATTTTACTAATTAAGTCATAAATTTGTTTATAAGTTTTCAAATAAATTTGTTTATCCCCACCATATGGATCATTAACTTCTGATGTGTCACCTACAAATTCACTTAAAGTAAATATATTTAAAGTTGTACCATATTGCGATTTTAAAATGTCTTTATGTGATTGTGACATGGTTAAAATCAGATTTGCTTCGATATCTTTTTCAGAAAACGACTGTGTTAATGATGGATGTGGTAATCCATGTTCTTGTATGATTTCTTGTGACAATTTTGAGACTGGTTGATGATCTAAAGCAAATATACCTCTTGATTCTACTGTAATATTTTCTTTATTAAATAAAGCTTTAGCTATACTTTCAGCCATTGGACTTCGGCAGGTATTGCCTGTACAAACAAACATCACTTTCATAAAGACGCCTCTTTCACAATTTTATTTCCAGCAGCTTTCAACATACGATTCATAATTGCCTCAGATTGATCACTTTCATCAAATCCATAAATATATGCTTGAATAATATCTACACGTTGATCGATTTCATGCAAAATGCTATATAGTAAATGATTCGCTTGTTTGATATCAGCTTCATTATCACATAATTTGATATATGTGGCTTCTTTAGGTAGAAAATGCGACAAACTATCAGGCACAACGAACGCTACCTGTTCCCATTTTTTGTTATCTAGAATTTTTTTATTTAATTCTTTTAAAATGGTTACTGGAGTATCTGGCGAATAATGCTTATATTTCATTCCAGGTGCGATAGGTTGAGAAGCTTCATTATAATTTGATGACTCTATGCAGTTAGGAATTACGTTTTCAAGCATCATCTTAGTTATTGAACCTGGACGTGCAATTCTAAAAGGGTATTGTGTACAATCCAATACTGTACTTTCCAAACCTTCTTCGCTCTGATCACCATTAATAATTCCGTCAATTCTACCATTCAAATCTTGGTATACATGTTCAAACGTTGTCGGAGATGGTCTACCACTAATATTTGCACTTGGTGCCGCAATTGGTTTATCAATCTGTTGTAAAACACCTCTACCAATGGGATGACTTGGCATTCGCACTGCAATCGAATTCAAACCACCAGTTACTTTCGGACATAGATACCCCGACTTTAGAGGTAATATAAATGAAATTGGTCCTGGCCAAAATGTTTCCATTAATTGTTGTACTCTGGGCTCTACTTTATCGATAAAATCATTCATCTGTGACATATCGTGAATATGAACAATTAATGGATTATCAGATGGTCTGCCTTTTGCTTCGTAAATTTGACTAACAGCTTCTTGATTAGTAGCGTCTGCACCTAACCCGTATACTGTTTCGGTTGGTAATGCAACTAAACCACCGTTTAATACTGTGTCTTTAATTTCCAATACGTCTGTACTTTGTTGAATATCATTTCTGTACGATCTTAAATCCCAAATTTTTGTCTCCACTTTTTATTTCCACCTCTCTTCCTTGACTTAACATAAAAAAGGCGGGATAGCTTTTCATCTTTCAATATACAATTGAAAGTAAGCCCATTCCCACCCCACAACTATGTTAAATACATTTAAGAATTTAATAATTAAAAGTAATCCATTTATTTAAATGAGCGTGACTTTACCATTTAATTTCTAAAATTCTATCTAGTTGGTTAATATCTTGATAAATTGAGACTCCCTTATCTGGATACATGTTATTGACCATGTCTTTTAAAGTCTGACCTTGATTATATCCAATTTCAAACACCACATGTGCACCTGGTAAGAGCACCTTTGGTAAATCATTTAGAATCGATTGATAAATAGCATAACCTTCACTTTTAGCAAATAATGCTTGATGTGGTTCATAGTCTACGACTGTTTTGGCCATATCTTTGACTTCTTTGACATCAATATATGGCGGATTAGATATTAAACCATTTAATTTAATATTTCGTTCAATCAAAGGTTTTAATGCATTACCTTGAATGAAATCAATGTTTTCTCCGTGTTGTTCTGCGTTTAATCGTGCCACATCTAATGCATCTTCATACAAATCGGTAGCTATTACGCTTAAAGTAGGCTTTAACTTTTTTAATGTAATGCCTAACACACCACTGCCTGTCCCTATATCTGCTATAGCATCGCCATCGTTACATAGATTTAAAAAATGTAGCATCACTTCTTCAGTTTCAGGTCTAGGAATGAGGCATCGATCAGATACTGTAAATCGGTATCCATAAAAAGATTGAAATCCCACAATATATTGGATAGGCTCCCCAGATAGCATTCTTTGTAAATTTAAACCGAGTTTGGCTTTGTCAGCGACTGACATTTCATCATTCATATGAATAAGGTAGTCCGTACGTGACCAATTAAATGTATCAAGTAATAACCACTCAGCTCGTGTTTGTTCATAGCCTTTCTCTTTTGCTAATGAAATCGCATTTGCTAAGTAATCCTTATAACTCACCATTGTTTAATTCTTTCAATTTGTCTGTTTGTTCAGATAATGTTAGAGCATCGATAATTTCATCTAAATTGCCTTCCATAATCTGACTAAGTTTTTGTAATGTTAAACCAATTCTATGATCAGTTACACGACTTTGAGGATAGTTATACGTTCTAATTCTCTCTGAACGATCACCTGTACCTACTGCTGATTTACGTTGTGATGCATATTTTTGTTGTTCTTCTTGCAATTTCATATCATAAAGTCTTGCTTTTAATACTTTCATCGCTTTTTCGCGGTTTTGTATTTGAGACTTTTCTGATGAAGTAGCAATGACACCTGTTGGTAAGTGGGTAATACGTACAGCTGAGTCGGTTGTATTAACGTGCTGACCACCTGCACCACTTGAACGATACGTATCAATTTTTAAGTCTTCATTTCTAATTTCAATTTCTACATCTTCGACTTCTGGTAAAACTGCTACTGTAGCTGTAGAGGTATGAATACGACCACCAGATTCAGTTTCAGGAACACGTTGAACACGATGTGCACCATTTTCAAATTTAAGTTTGCTGTAAGCACCATTACCTGATACTGAGAAACTGATTTCTTTATAGCCTCCGTGGTCACTTTCAGATACTTCAACAATTTCTGTTTTAAAATGATGAGCTTCAGCATACTTAGAGTACATTCTCATTAAATCTCCTGCAAAAATTGCCGCTTCATCGCCACCAGCTGCCGCACGAATCTCAACGATAACATCTTTTTCATCATTAGGATCTTTAGGAATAAGCAATAATTTTAATTGTTCTTCCATTTCAGGAAGTTCATTTTTTAAACTTGAACTTTCTTCTTTTAACATTTCAATTTCTTCTTTATCAGAAGTTTCATTTAGCATTTCTTCAATATCTGCTAATTCTTCTTTTTTACTTTTATAGCTTCTATAAACATCTACAGTTTTTTGCAATTCTGCCTGTTCTTTTGAATATTTACGTAATTTATCTGAATCGTTTACGACATCTGGATCGCTTAACATTTCATTTAATTGTTCATATCTTTCCTCTACAATTTCTAATTGGTCAAACACTACATTTCCTCCTTCTCATTTTCACTTGGCGCTACAATATGATGCGCTCTACATCTTGGTTCATAACTTTCATTAGCACCTACTAAAATAATAGGATCATCTGCTTTAGCCGGTTGACCATCGATAAGTCTTTGTGTTCGACTTGAAGGCCCTCCACATACCGCACATACAGCTTGCAATTTTGTAACATGCTCACTTAAAGCCAATAATTTAGGCATTGGCTCAAACGGTTCGCCTTTAAAGTCCATATCTAATCCAGCCACAATGACACGATGACCTTGATCAGCAAGTTGTTGTATGATACTTACAATATTTTCATCAAAAAATTGAACTTCATCAATGCCGATAACATCTGCATGAGATAAGTCATGATTTAAAATTTCTCTAGCTGTTGAAATATTTATAGCTTCAATTGCATTGCCATTATGTGAAACTACCTTTTCTTTATGATAGCGATCATCAATTGCTGGTTTAAAAACAATAACTTTCTGTTTAGCATAAATCCCTCGTCTAAGTCGACGTATAAGTTCCTCTGATTTACCACTAAACATACTTCCGGTAATACATTCTATCCATCCGGAATGATAAGTTTCATACATTAAGCGTTCCACCCTTTTTCAAAACATAATCGCTTAATTATATCATATTTTAAAATATCATAAATGCTATTTTTGCAATCTATTCTATTATACAATAATAACTCGAAAAAGTTAGTTACAGTATTTTCCCTTAGCTAATCTCATTTCTAAATTACTTCCATCTATATTAATTATCAAGTTTATCTCTAAATAGACTATAATAAAAAAAACTGCCTACATAACCATTGACATGGTGTAGACAGTCTAAACTTAAAATTAGTTGTTGTTTGATTTGAGACCAAACTTTTTGTTGAAGCGTTCCACACGACCATCCGCAGCAGCGAATTTTTGACGTCCTGTATAGAAAGGATGTGAATCAGAAGAAATATCTAAACGAATAACTGGGTATTCATTACCATCTTCCCACTCCATAGTTTCTGATGATGTTTTAGTAGAACCACTTAAGAATTTAAAGTTTGTAGTAGTATCTAAAAAGATAACTTTATGATACTCAGGATGAATTCCTTGTTTCATTGTTTTCAGCTCCTTTGCCCTGAACCATCTGGAACAGAGTTATTTGTGAGTTTTTACCCAATACTTGGTAATTATAATAGTAATTAATGTAAAACGCAACCCTTTGAAAAATTAAATAATAGGTTTACCTGTTTTTGTGCTTTCTTCTGCCGATTTTTGTAGTTGTTCAAAGAAATCTTTATTATTTTTTGAACGTTTTAACTTACGAATAAATCTCTCGGTAAAATCAGTAGAATCCGTGAAGAGATTACGAAGTTGCCATAATGTATCTAATTCAGCCTTACTAATTAGCAATTCTTCTTTACGTGTAGAACTTCGGCCTATGTCTATAGCTGGGAAGATACGTCGTTCAGATAATTTACGATCTAAATGAAGCTCCATATTACCAGTACCTTTGAATTCTTCATAAATCATATCGTCCATTCTTGACCCTGTATCTACTAAGGCTGTAGCTAAAATAGTTAAACTGCCACCCGCTTCGATATTTCGAGCTGCACCGAAAAAGGCTTTTGGTTTATGAAGAGATGCTGGATCAAGACCACCAGAAAGTGTACGGCCGCTAGGTGGAATGACTAAGTTATATGCTCGAGCTAATCGAGTGATTGAGTCCATTAATATAATGACATCTTCGCCTATTTCCACAAGACGTTTAGCTCTCTCTAATAATAGTTCTGCAACTTTTACGTGATGTTGTGGTGGTTCATCAAAAGTTGAATGCACAACTTCAGCTGATTCTACTGAACGTTCAATATCAGTTACCTCTTCAGGTCTCTCACCAACTAACAAGACAAATAATTTAGCTTCTGGTTTATTGGTAATAATTGCATTAGCAATTTCTTTAAGTAATGAGGTTTTACCTGCCTTAGGTGGCGCTACAATGAGCCCACGTTGTCCTAAACCAATAGGTGTTACTAAATCCATGATACGTGTTGAATAATTTCTTGGTTCAGTTTCTAGTAAAATTCGTTCTTCTGGATACAAAGGTGTCAACGCTTGGAAGTGAGGACGTTTTTTTACTTCTTCAGCATTTTGATCGTTAACAAAGTCCACTTGTAGTAATCCATAATATTTCTCATTATCTTTCGGTTTACGAACTTTACCTGTTACTTTATCGCCTCTTTTTATTTCAAAACGGCGAATTTGACTTGCTGAAATATAGATGTCTTTTTCACCCTTAGAATAATTGACAGTTCTTAAGAAACCATAACCATCGGGTTGGATATCATCTAAAATACCCTCCATGTAATAATTGCCATCTTTCTCCATTTGAGCTTCCATGATAGCTAATACAAGTTCTTTCTTATTCAATTTACTATAATTAGTTAATTTTAAAGATTTAGCTTTCTGAGTGAGTTCTTTAGTAGTGTTATTTTTGTATAGTTCGTGGAAAGATTCATATTGAGGAGAAGTTCGTTCTCGTTCAGGCATAGACTTGCACCCATTTCCTTATTTTTTATGTTAAAAAGATTTTGAAAGAACAATGACGGATATTTAATAGCAATTGCTAAAAATGCAAATTAAAGTATTTCTCTCGTCTTTATTCTTCATTACCTTCTAAATACTAGAATAACTATAGCAAATTTTTAATTTAAATACAAAACGAATTTTGTATTTAACGTATTAAAAACAATGCACGTTACGCCATGACGTAACGTGCATTAATAAAAATTTAACAACAATATTGATTTAATTATTTAAAATAACCTGCAATTGATTTTACTTCTAAGAATTCTTCAATTCCGTAGTCGCCCCATTCACGACCTAATCCAGATTGTTTATAACCACCAAATGGTAAATCTGGTTTACGTCCAGCTTCATTAATTTCAACTGTTCCAGCTTCAATTGAACGTGCCACTTTGTGTAATGTGTCTTTATCATTACCAATGACATAACCAGCTAGACCATATTTCGTATCATTTGCTATTTTAATTGCTTCGTCTACATCATTATAAGTGATCACTGACATAACAGGACCAAAAATTTCTTCTTGAGCAATAGTCATATGATTATCAACGTTAATGAAAATAGTAGGACGAGCAAAATATCCTTTTTCTAGACCTTCAGGTTTACCAGGACCTCCGTAAAATAATTCTGCACCTTCTTCAATACCTTTATCAATATATGATTGAACTTGGTCAAATTGTTTCTTACTAATAATCGGTCCAACTTGTGTACCTTCTTCTCTAGGATCACCGACTTTAACAGAACTAAATTGTGCTTTCACAGCTTTTAAGAAGTCTTCTTTAATACTATTTGGTACTAATACACGTGTACCTGCAGTACATACTTGTCCAGTATTATTGACAACTTTACCTGTTGTTGCTTTAGCTGCCTCTTCAATATCAACATCATCTAAAACGATATAAGGTGATTTACCACCAAGTTCTAGTGACACTTTTTTGAAGTCTTTAGCTGCTTTTTCCATAATTTTTGAACCTGTAGGGCCTGAACCTGTAAATGACATCATTCTAACTTTAGGATGTTCACTTAACGGATTACCTACACCTTCACCGTCACCATTTACAAGGTTAAATACACCTTTAGGCACGCCTACTTTATCAAAGATTTCAGCTAATATAACAGCAGCAAATGGTGTTTCTTCTGATGGTTTTAATACAACAGTACTCCCTGCCGCAAATGCTGCAGCTAATTTAAGTGATGTTTGGTTAGTTGGGAAATTCCATGGTGTAACTAATCCTGCTACACCGATAGCTTCTTTAACAACTAAATCGTCACCACGTTGTTCTTCAAATTCAAAACTGTCTAAAGCATCTCTAGCTGCAGTGAAATGATTAAGTCCCATTTGATAATGGACTTTTTCAGAAATTGATAATGGCGCACCAAGTTCATCAGTGATTGCTTGTACGATATCTTCTTTTCTATTTTCATATTCCTTAACGATTTTATCTAATAAATCTCTTCTATATTCAACAGAACTATGACGGAAATCTAAATAAACATTATCTGCAGCTTCAACTGCTTTATTCACATCTTCTTCGTTACCTTTAGCCACTGAACCAATGACTTCTTCAGTTGCAGGGTTAATTACTTCTATTGTTTCACCACTAGCACTATCAACCCATTCACCATTAATATATTGTTTAGTGAAATGTCTCATTAAACTTCACTCCTTAGATTTGTTATACAACTATTCTAACCATATTGTTACAAAGTTAAACATATTTGCTCATCGATTCAATTGCGCTTAATCGTTTTTAATATAGAATTTATTACACCTAAATCAAATTAAATTAATCTGTAAAGTAAGTTAGAAAAAGAGTGAAGCAATCATTATATTGCCTCACTCTTATAATATATCCCTCTTTTTTAAATTAATAATAGGGATCTTGTCATGATCTAGAAATAAAAACAATTCTAAGTATAACTGCCTGAATTATTTTACAGTTTCTGCTTCTGATTCTAGATTAATGTTATTTTGTGCCCATTCTTCAATTGGTTTTAAAGATTCAGCCAATGAACTTCCTTTTTCTGTCAATTCATAAATAATGGTTACTGGACTAGTGGATACGATTCTTTTTTCAACCAATCCCCAGTCTCCTAATTCAGTCAGTTTAATACTTAGTGCACGAGGCGTGATTGTTTTCAAGTCTCTTTTCAAATCGGAAAAATGTGCAGATTGGTCTTCGCATCTAGATAAATAGTTGATGATTAAACCGTTCCAACTGCGTCCTAATATTTTAAAAGTTTCTTCTAAATAAGGACATACTTCCATAATACTCACCTCTCACTCAAATATCTTAATACTAATGCACTAAAATCTGTGCTTATAATTTTAAGTATATTTATTATACCACATTTTTTAAACTGTTTCAGTCCAAATTTCTGCACCAAGTGCTTTTAAATGTTCAACAATTTGAGTATACCCACGATAAATGTGTTTAACATTGTATATCGTTGTAACACCTTCCGCGATTAAACCAGCTACAATCAAGCATGCACCAGCTCTTAAATCACTTGCATAAACTTCTGCACCATTAAGTGTTGATGGTTTAATCGTTGCTGTGCCATTATCTTTATTAATATTAGCTCCCATTTGTTGCAGTTCTTCTACGTGCTTAAATCTTTCAGGATAAATTGTATCTGTAACAAACGATGGACCATTTGCCATAAATAATAGTGGTGTAATCGGTTGTTGAAGATCTGTTGCAAATCCGGGATATACAAGCGTTTTGATATCAATACTATGATACGGTTCGCTCTTTCTAATAATCGCTTTTTCATCGCTTAATTCAATATCGACACCTAATTCTTTTAATTTAGCTGTTAATGCTTCAACATGTCTTGGTACTATATTATTAATTACGACTTCTTCTCCAGCAGCAGCCGCCATACACATGTATGATCCCGCTTCAATACGGTCTGGTATCACTTGATATTCTGTACCATGTAATGTATCTACGCCAGTAATTTTAATTGTCGTTGTACCTGCACCTTTAATTTGTGCACCCATACTAATAAGGAAATTAGCCACATCTACGACTTCAGGTTCTTTTGCTGCATTTTCAATAACTGTTTGACCTTCAGCATGTACTGCAGCCAACATAATATTAATTGTAGCACCAACACTCACCATATCTAAAAAGATATTAGCTCCTTTTAATTGTTTAGCTTCAATTTTCATTGACGTGTCACTAGATTCATCGATTTCTGCCCCTAGTGCTTTAAATCCTTTAATATGTTGATCTATTGGACGTGGCCCTAACGGACAACCACCAGGAAGTCCAATAACACACTTTTTAAATCTCCCTAGCATTGCTCCCATCATATAATATGAGGCTCTTAAAGATTCAACTTTATTATTTGGTAGTGGTGCATTTTCAATTTGAGTTGTATCAACATCTAATTTAGTACCATCTAATTTTGTTTTAATATTTAAATCTTCTAATAAGCTAACAAGTGTTTCTACATCAGAGATTTGTGGCAACCCATCCAAATTTACATGTCCCTGGGCTAATAATGTAGCAGGAATAATTGCTACAGCACTATTTTTAGCACCACTAATATTCACTTCTCCTTTAAGTGTCTTTCCACCTCTAATTTTGATTACCTCTTGAGCCATATCTTTTTCTCCTTTGTTTCCTTCATTTGTTAAAAATTTACATTATTAGCATTATAAAATAATTTTACTTTGTTTGTAAAATAGTTCATGAATACATAGCTATTTCAACATTATTTTATATCATATCAGTTTGAAATTACGAATTTAAAGTCTGTATTCTCTACTTTAAATTGTGTTGATTTGTATATGCTAACAATTCCACATTTCTATTTAGTAAGCTTAAAACTTATGCAATTTTATAAATTTCGTAATCATTATAGCATAAAAATAAGCCATTAAACCTAGGTTTAATGGCTTATTAAAAGATATTTAATTATTTAGCACGGTTTGAAGTACCGAATTCTTTAATTTTACCTTTAACTGTTGCTTTAATTGCTTCACGAGCAGGTCCTAAATATTTACGTGGATCGTAAACTTCAGAATCATTGTTTAATACATCGCGAACAGCTTTAGCTGAAGCAATTTGGTTTTCAGTGTTAACATTAATTTTAGCAGTACCGTAAGGAATCGCTTTTTGAATGTCTTTAGTTGGGATACCAGTACCACCATGTAATACTAATGGTAAACCAGTTGAAGCACCAATTTCTTCCATTTCTTTGAAACCTAATTTAGGTTCACCTTTATAAGGTCCATGTACTGAACCTAATGCAGGTGCTAAAGTATCGATACCAGTTTTTTCAACTAGTTCTTGACACTCTTTAGGATCTGCATAGATGACACCGTCAGCTACTACATCGTCTTCTTGACCACCAACTGTACCTAATTCAGCTTCTACTGAAACGCCTCTTTCATGAGCATATTCAACTACTTTAGAAGTAATTTCCACATTTTCTTCAAATGGACTATGAGAAGCGTCAATCATTACTGAAGTGAATCCAGCATCAATTGCTTCTTTACATTTTTCAAAGCTTGAACCATGGTCTAAATGGATTGCTACTGGTACTGTGATGTTTAAGTCATGCATTAATCCTTCAACCATTTTAACTACTGTATAGAATCCGCTCATGTAACGAGCAGCTCCTTCAGAAACACCTAAAATAACTGGTGCATTCTCTTCTTGAGAAGCTTCTAAAATAGCTTGAGTAAATTCTAAGTTATTTAAGTTGTATTGACCAACCGCATAACCATTTTCTTTTGCATCGATTAACATTTCTTTCATTGAAACTAAAGGCATTATAGTTCCTCCTTGAGTGCTTGAGCACGTATTTTTTCAAACTCATTATAACAAAATTACTACTTAAATGCATTCGAATAGATGATTTAAAATTTACAATTTTCACAATCCTTACCACTACTAGATTTGGAAACGTATCCAATTATAATTAGTTTTAATCATTGCATTCAATCATGGGTTTATTTACAATATTTTAATGAATAGAATGGAGGAAAATTATGTCAAAAATACTTAATACGCAATTAATTGGTATCTTCGATAGAATAGAAAAACAAGCATTAGATGTACAAATGGGTGCACAATGTTTAATTCAAGCTATTGGTGGAGAAGGCCATGTTTATGTTAAAGGATATGACGATTTAAAATTTTATGAAGACTTTATTTTAAATAGTCATGAAAAATTAAAATCGAGCTTACCACTATCAGATTTAAATAACTTTGAAGAACTAGATACAACAGATCGCGTATTTTTATTTTCACCTACATATAATGAAGACGTCGAATGTGACGTGAAACAATTAATTGAAACAGATGTCGACTTTGTACTTGTATGCAATCATCCTAAACGAGATGATTTCCCTGAACATTTAATGCATTTTATCAACTTGTCTACACCTAGACCGATCGTATACACTGAAGATTACGATAAGATAGTACAACCTCACCCTATTGCTTTTAACTATATTTATTATGATATTTATACACAAATGGTTGAAATGACACGTGATTTAGAATTATAAAATGATAAAGCCTATGGGTATGAACTAATTCATATCCATAGGCTTTATTAATATTATTTTTGTTGATGTTTTAAAGCTGCTTCAACAAATGCTTTAAAAATAGGTTGCGGTCTATTTGGTCTAGATAAAAACTCTGGATGGAATTGACATGCAATAAAGAAATCTTTTTCTGGAATCTCTACCATCTCAATTAATCTTCCATCTGGACTTGTTCCAGAGAATACCATTCCATTAGCTTCTAATTGCTCTCTATAATCATTGTTAAATTCATATCTATGACGATGTCTTTCTTCAATATTATTTTCATTATAAATAGAATGTGCTAAAGTACCATCTTTAATTGTACAAGGATATAATCCTAATCTTAAAGTACCACCTAAATCTTCAATATCTTTTTGTTCAGGTAATAAGTCAATAATTGGATGTGGTGTGCTAGGATCTAATTCAGCTGAATGTGCACCTTCTAAACCTAAAACATTACGTGCAAATTCCACTGTAGCTAATTGCATTCCTAAACAAATACCAAAGTACGGAACATTATTTTCACGTGCATATTTAATTGATGAAATTTTACCTTCGCTAGCACGGAAACCAAATCCACCTGGTACTAGAATACCATCTACATCAGATAGGTAACTTTCGACATTTTCATCTGTTACTAAACTTGAATCTATCCATTTAACAACAACATCTTTTTTGAATGGATAACCTGCATGTTTAAGTGATTCTACCACAGATAAATATGCGTCTTGTAGGCTTACATATTTACCAACTAAACCAATGGTAATCTTACCATCTAAACTATTTACAGTATCTAGTAAATGCTGCCATTCATCTAATTGCGTTTCATATTTAGCGTTTAATTGTAGACGTTTAATAACAATGTCGTCCATTTCTTGTTTACTCAATTGTAGTGGAATCTCATATAATGAATCAGCGTCACGACATTCGATAACACTTTCTTTATTAATATCGCAGAATAAAGCAATTTTATCTTTTAAGTCTTGTGTCATTTCATATTCAGTACGAACAACAATTAGGTCTGGTTGGATACCTAATCCACGTAATTCTTTAACGCTATGTTGCGTTGGTTTAGTTTTCATTTCGCCTGCTGCTTTGATATATGGTAATAGTGTACAGTGAACATACATTACATTTTCTCTACCTAAATCACTTCTAATTTGTCGAATTGCTTCTAAGAATGGTAAAGACTCAATATCCCCTGTTGTACCACCAATTTCAGTAATAACAACATCAGCATTAGTACTTTCTCCAGCTAATAACAAGCGCTCTTTAATTTCATTAGTGATGTGTGGAATTACTTGTACTGTTCCACCTAAATAATCACCACGACGCTCTTTTTTCAAGACGTGTGAGTATACTTTACCTGCAGTTACGTTTGAATACTTATTTAAATTGATATCGATAAAACGTTCATAGTGTCCTAAATCTAAATCCGTTTCAGCCCCATCATCAGTTACAAAAACTTCACCATGTTGATAAGGACTCATTGTTCCTGGATCGACATTTAAATATGGATCAAATTTCTGAATCGTAACTTCAAGACCTCTATCTTTTAATAATCTTCCTAAAGATGCAGCAGTAATCCCTTTACCTAATGATGAAACTACGCCACCTGTTACAAATATAAACTTTGTCATGATTTGACCTCCTGAATTTTATTAGAGTTTGCATATTATTTACTTAAAATCAAAAGCATTTACTATAAATTAAGTATGTATTTAATTAGAAAGGAACAATGTGTTTAATACATTCACATATGCTTTATGTCACAATGTATTTAGTCATTACTTTTAAATAATATTCATTCTACAACATTAAACATTACATTGGAATCTTATTTTATTAAAATAAAAAAACGCTCCCTCTCACATATTTGTAAGGGGAGCGTATAATATTTATACACGTGTCCTATTTAAAGGAGCCCAAATAAAATTCTATCATTTTTATACTAAAAGTCAATTAGAAATTTAGCTTTGATATTCTTCTTCCTCTTCTTCATCATCAAAGTCATCATCGTCATCTTCATCTTCTTCGTCAATAACGATATCAGTTTCATTAATTTCATCTTCGACTTGTTCATCTTCAGGATCATTTAATGTTTCTTGATCGTCTGTAACTGCTGGAATATCATCATCGTCATCCGCTTCATCTTCACCTAATAATTTAAGGTTTTTATCTTCTTCATCATCGTCATCAAGAATATCAAATTTTTGAATAGTTGGTGCAATTTTTTCTTCAATATCATCTACTGAATACCAATCACGAATCCCCCATTGGTTTTCGCCGATATTTAAGAAACGACCATCAGTATTTAAATCTGTATAGAATTGAACAACACGATTTTCAATTTCATCGTATTCGTAATTACCTAAGGCTTTGAATTCATCAATAATATCATATAAATTCATTGTTTCGCCTTTTTCATTTAGAAGTGTGTAAGCCATATCGATAAATGATTTTTCATCTACCATTTCTTTTGTGTAATCTTTAATTTTCATTATAAAATACTTCCTTTCAAAGGATTTTTATCTTAAACTAGTAGGTCAAATTTCGTTAATTAATAGTAACAAAAATAAATTATAAATGACAATGGGCGTTTACGCAATCTCTGTTAATAATTTATATATTTTTCAAATAGAATGTAATCCTCTGCTTGTTCTACTTCTACAAAGTTACTATTAATACACAGTGGACTTAATTCGTTATTTTCTCCATACAATGTAATGGATAATACTTTAATATTATCAAAGTTTTTACGTATATAGGTCGGTAATTGTCTTAATGCACTTTCTGCTATACCTTCATTTCGATGCGTTTTATTAACTTCAATTCCAGAAATGCGCATTCTATCTTCAATCTGTTCAATACCTATAAAACCTACTTTTTCTCCATCTTTAAGTAAGTTAATTAAATGAATATTAGCTTCTTCTGAAGATTCGTTTTCAACGAGTTTCAATGAAGACACATGTTTAGAATCTAAATCTAGATAATACAACCTTTCTTTACCAATTGGTCCTTCTTCTTTTGTAGCTGTATGCATAAAACCTGCACGTTCATACACATTCCAAGCTGCTTGATTCTCAGCATCAACAACTAAAAACAAATGGTTAAAGTCTGGGAACAACGCTTGTACATATTGAGGTAAATACATCATCATTTTAGTACCGTAGCCATGTCCTTGATAACGTTCATTAACTGACAATGATCGTACATAAACGACATTTTCAGGTGTATCATAACCTTCATGTTGATAATATTGATGTAATACGAAGAACCCCACTACTTCTCCATCCTTATTCTTTGCAATATTAGCAACACGATTTTCGTCATTCAGCGCTTCTTCTAAAACCGTTTTAGGTAATGAAGAATATATTTGTTGTCTCTCACTTAATTCAAAATTTAATATATCTTCACGATATTGTTCTTCAAACACTTGAATCGTTATATCTTCAAATTGCTTTTTTATATTCATAAGTTAATCCCCTATCTTTAATTACTCACTTATTATATATTACTTTACCCTATTGTAATATGAATTCTCATAAAATTTAAAATATCTACCAAATTAAATGTATACAAAGTACTCTTTTAGAATTGTAATTGAATTGCATTGTTTGATGGTTTTATTTTTTTAAAATAAAATAAACTCTTGTATTTCCCTTAATTTATTATACTATTATGGGTGATGGATTTTTGATTTGAGGTGAATGCGGAAATGAAAATTGGAATCGATGCTGGTGGAACTTTAATTAAAATCGTTCAAGAATTCGAAGATAAACGTGAATATCACACCGAACTTACCATTAATATTGATAAAGTGATACAGTGGTTAAACCACATTGAATTCGAAAGTTTAAGTTTGACTGGTGGACAAGCAAGTATAATAGCTGAACAACTAACAAAACCCACTCAAAATTTTGTTGAGTTTGATGCTGCTTCAAAAGGACTAGGTATTTTACTTAAAGAACAAGGTCATGATATTAATCAATATATTTTTGCTAATGTAGGTACAGGTACTTCACTACATTATTTTGATGGTCATCAGCAACAACGTGTTGGAGGTATCGGTACTGGTGGCGGTATGATTCAGGGTCTTGGATACTTATTAAGTCAAATTTCAGATTATAAACAATTAACAGATTTGGCTCAAAAAGGCGACAGAGATACGATTGATTTAAAAGTCAAACATATTTATAAAGATTGCGAACCTCCTATTCCGGGTGATTTAACAGCAGCAAACTTTGGGAATGTATTACATCATATGAAAGAAGACTTTTCAATAGAGAATAAACTAGCCTCTGTAGTGGGCGTTGTGGGAGAAGTCATTACAACAATGTCTATCACAGTTGCTCGTGAACATCAAACGGATAATGTTGTTTACATAGGTTCTTCATTCAACAATAATCCGTTATTACGTAAAGTAATTGAAGATTATACTGTATTAAGAGGATTCAATCCATTTTACATTGAACATGGAGCCTTTTCTGGGGCAATTGGTGCAATACATCTGAATGATCATAATTAAACAAAAAAAGGAGGTCGAGACAAATACTTAATGTCTCAACCTCTTTTTCTATTTTATTAAAAAGTTGTTTCGTTAGATAATTTTTGGGCTGATACTATTGTTCCGATAACACCTGGTTTTAAGTCTATTCCAACGCCTTTATCATCATCACGTAATTTATCTAACCATTCGCCAAAAACACTGGCTTCAATTTCAATTAAATCACATTCTTCAAAGTCTTCGTCTTTTACTTTTTGAGCTCTTTTTTTTAAGCTCCACACCGGCATAATTTGTGGTTTGTCTTCTCTTCCATCATCTATTAAAATAAAATTTTTTTCATTCTTATTAGTTAACCCATATACATGATCATATTTCGCTACATCTCTAACAAATTCTTTCACTCTGATTTTATCCAATTCTGACATCAATTCTCTAGTGACATCATAGATATTGACAAGTTCACCTTCATTATTGTTTGTCGTATTGATCATTACCTTATCAGTTTCATCAAATAATTCTTCTAAATCATATGCGACAAAGCGATCTAAATCTAATTGTATTACTTTATCGTAATTGATGTCGTTTTCATCTAAATATTGCTTCGCAGTGTCTGTATCTGTCCATACAGCTACATAGGACTGTTCATTTTTCATTAAACGTACTATTTTTTTATTTTTTGAAGCAAAATAAATATACTCATTTATTAACATTTCTTTGAAAAACGATTCCTCTTTGTAAGACATTTTACACCCTCGATTCATAGATATTCTTTTATTCCTTACTTAAAATATTAAAATACTCATTAATGTTAGTCAATAAGGTAAGAATGGTATACTTGACGCTCACTTTTTTCATTTTTCCTTTTTTAAAAAAACTCTTAAAACTTAAGCCTATCACTTAAATTTCAAGAGTTTTCACAATATTATTTAGCTTTTAATTCTTCTAAAAATGCTTTCTCCAATTTTTGAATCGATGCTTTGTCTTTACCATGCCAAATACATCCGAATCTAGAGCTCACCTTATTTTTACCATACCAATCACCATCATAATAAGATAAAGGATATAGAACACCTTTTTTCACATATTTTAAGATGGTATTGAAGAAATGATTATTATCTCCATCTGAAAAGTAACTATAGAATTTATGATATCCGTCTGTTAATTCGTCCGATAAGAGTAACATACTAGTTGAACCATTTTGTCTAAAGTTTAAATCTATAGCGTATACGTCATTGTTTTCATCTAACAACAAATCGAATCCCGCAACACCAAAGAAACCTAAGCTTACACCGATTGACATAATTTCTCGACCTGCATCTATGACATGTTGTGGCACATCATCTACATTTTCATTACCATTATAGAAACCATAATCATTTGTTAATTGTCGAGCAGTACCTAGATATTGAATACCGATGTCTTCAGAATAAGCAAATTGAACACAATAGTTTTGTACAGCTTCAATTTTTTGTTCAATAATTAATTGATCAGTTGCTTCCGTTGCTTCCTCGATGCGCTTTTGAGCTTCGGCAAGATCATGATCATTATAACAAATCATCACACCATATCCTCCTGCGGTTGGTAAATCATCCCCTGGTTTAATAACAAAAGGATATTGCCAATTCTTTATTGCATCTTTGAAAGACTCTATAGGAACAATCTCTCTCTTTGGAAGGTATTTACCATCTGTCCATTCCGGAATTCTCGCCTTGTTGTTAAGCGCTACAAACACATCTTTATTTAATGCATAGTATGACTTCTCTAGTACATCGTCATCATGAATATATTGGAAATATAATTTTTTATTATTTTCATATGCCAATTTTTTTATTAAAGATTCATAAGTTTGTTGATCTCTAAACTGATAAATATGAGGCGGAATTTGTTTACCCACCTCTTTAAATAATGTCTCTAATTTAGAAGTTACACTTGCTTCATGTACAATAACTGGAAACTGATTCGCAATTAACAGCTCTCGACCAGTTAAAAAATTAGATTGATGTTCATCAGGCTTTAGCCATGGATTAGATATATAGGAAGGCCTAGATGTATAAACAACATCATCATTATATAAATCGCTTAATGTTAATTTGGGACTATATACGTTTTCACTCATGATTTCACATATCCTTTCATATGATGATGTTCTTCAACTATTTCATCGAATAATGTTTGGTTTTCAATTATTTCCAATCCCATTAAGGCCATAATTTTTGCGCCTTTGATGAGTGCTTGATCACCTTGTAAACTAGCTGCTGCTTCTCTAAATCGGTGGGTATGTCCTACTAAATTTCTTGATCCAATTTTAATGTGTGGGTGTATAGTTGGTACAACATGGCTTACATTACCTGTATCAGTTGAACCATATCCAAAGTCATCATCAATGACTGCTTCCCCCATTTCAATAGCATATTTTTCAAATAAATCGTCTAATTTTGGTGATTTGATTAACTCGTTCACACCATTCTGAATTGGACCAAATTCATAATCACAACCTGTTTGAATTGCCGCACCTCTTGCTATCTGTTTTACTTTTTCTGTTAAAACGTCTAATTCTTTTCTTGTTGTGGCTCTTGTGTAAAAGCGAGCATGTGTATAATCAGGTATAATATTCGCTGCTTTACCACCATCTAAAATAACCCCATGTACACGTTGACTCTTTTTAATATGTTGTCTTAATTGTGCTACACCATTAAAATATGAAATCATAGCATCCAATGCGTTTCGAGCTTCATCCGCATTTTCAGAAGCATGTGCGCTTTTTCCATAAAATTTAACATCTAATACATCTACAGCTAATGTATTTATTGTTTTGTAAGTTTCATTTCCTGGATGTACCATTAATGCAATATCAATCTCATCAATGATACCTGCTTTAACATATGATGCTTTAGCACTTCCATTTTCTCCGCCTTCTTCTGCTGGACATCCAAGTACCACAACTGAACCGCCAATATCGTCAATGACCTGCTTTAAAGCAATACCACCTAATGCGCTTGCCGTACCGATAATATTATGTCCGCATGCATGACCTAATCCCGGTAATGCATCATATTCTGCTAAAAAGCCAATGGTTGGACCTTCATTCTTTGATTCATATCTTGCAATAAATCCTGTGGCATGCCCAGCAATATCTGTTTCAATTTCAAATCCATTCGTCTTCAAACAATCAATTAATGTTCTTGAAGCGAAAATTTCTTCATTACCAAGTTCTGGTCTTTCATGTATTCGATGACTCATTTCTACATAATCATATTTATTGTTTTCAATATAATCTAATATATCTTGTTTCTTACTCATATTACCTAACTCCCATTCTACGACTGCACTATAATGACCACATCTATCAATTAATTATTACTTATTCTATCGGATTTAGATTTAAATGTCATTACATTTATAAATATTTACACAATTTTCTCACTATTCAAACTTGTAAATTTAACATAAGATACTGTTACCTCGAAATTGTAAAAACAAAACAGTATTGTTACAATTTAGTTATTAATAATATAGTTGTTTCGTATATTTGAGGAGGAAAATATAATGCCTAAAATGAACGTAGAAAGTTTTAATTTAGATCATACAAAAGTAGTTGCACCATTTATTCGATTAGCAGGTACAATGGAAGGATTAAATGGTGACAAAATTAACAAATATGATATTCGTTTTAAACAACCTAACAAAGAACATATGGAAATGCCTGGTTTACATTCACTAGAGCATTTAATGGCAGAAAACATCAGAAACCATACAGATAAAGTAGTAGACTTAAGCCCAATGGGTTGTCAAACAGGATTTTATGTATCTTTTATTAACCATGATGATTATGAAGATGTATTAGATATTGTTGAAAAAACTCTATATGATGTTTTAAATGCAACAGAAGTCCCTGCATGTAATGAAGTACAATGTGGTTGGGCTGCTAGTCATTCACTTGAAGGCGCTAAAGAAATCGCACAAGCGTTCTTAGATAAGCGTAATCAATGGCACGATGTTTTTGGCAATGCTCAATAAAACAATATTTGTATAAAAATAAGAACTTATGACATAAATATCAATATAAAAGCACAACGATGATTTGAAATTTCAAATCATCATTGTGCTTTATTTATATTTAATACTACATATTGACTGACATCGCTTTGACCAACTTGCATTACTTGTAGAAACTGATTTAATCAGTTTCTTTGTATTGGGTCCCTACCTAGGGTGCCGTCTTAGCCTCGGTCTTCGACTGGCACTGCTCCCTCAGGCGTCTCGTCAACAATACTCCTTATTAACATGTCATTTTACTTTAAAATACTTTTAAAAATGCCAGAATGTTAGTAATGAAGCTAACATCCTGGCTTATTTAATTTTATAATTTTTTTACAAGACTAATAAGTACAAATTGTAATGGTAAACGTAACCATAATGCCCATGCTGGCACTTCTTTATCACCAAGTGGTAGTTTTTTTCTAGCCATATAAACATTGGCAGGTAAAACTGCTAATAAGAATAGATTTATTCCTTTTTTCAACCAGCTTGCTGGGCGTTTAATAAGTAATGCGATACCAAAGAATATTTCAAAAACACCAGTTACAAGTACTGCTGTTTTTTGTAAAGGTAAATAATCAGGCACTATATTTCTGAACTGTCTTTCTCTCGTAAAATGTAATACACCTGCTGTTCCAAAACTAATACCTAATAACCATCTTAGAAATTTCATTCGTGTTCCACTCCCATTTCTTTTAAATAACTTTTTCCAAATTCGAGCATTTCTACGTTGAAATTATCTGCAATTGTTGCACCTAATGAACTAAATGTTGTATCTCCAGGTAATTCATGATACTTTTTGATTTTCGGACTAAACATTAGTACAGGTATATACTCTCTAGTATGGTCTGTACCTTCAGCTGTTGGATCATTACCATGATCTGCTGTAATAATTACTAAATCATCTTCATTTAAGTTGTCGATAAGCTCGGGCAATCGATTATCAAAGTCCTTGATTGCTTGTGCATATCCTGGCTTATCACGACGATGACCGTATAGTGCATCAAAATCAACTAAATTAAGAAAACTTAATCCATTGAAATCTTTTTTTACAACATTAATTAATTGATCCATGCCATCCATATTGCTTTTAGTTCGGATAGCTTCAGTTACACCTTCACCATCATAGATGTCATTAATTTTTCCGATTGCAATAACATCATAACCGTTATCTTTTAATGCATTCATAACTGTTTTACCAAACGGCTTTAATGCATAGTCGTGACGATTAGATGTGCGTGTAAAGTTACCAGGTTCACCAACATATGGTCGAGCAATAATCCTGCCAATTAAATACTTAGGATCTTTAGTTAACTCTCTCACTTTCTCACATATATCATATAGTTCTTCTAAAGGGATCACATCTTCATGTGCCGCAATTTGAAGTACTGGGTCAGCACTTGTATATACAATCAAATCACCAGTTTTCATTTGATGTTCGCCCCACTCGTCAATAATCTGAGTACCAGACGCAGGACGATTAGCAACGACCTTTCTACCTGTCATATTTTCAATTTCATGAACTAATTCATCAGGAAAACCATCAGGGTATACTTTAAATGGTTGCATAATATTTAATCCCATTATTTCCCAGTGCCCTGTCATTGTATCTTTACCTACTGAAGCTTCACTTAATTTTGTATAAAAAGCTTGAGGTTCCTCAACACTTGAGATAACTGGTAATTGATCGATATTTCCTAATCCTAATCTTTCTAAATGAGGTAATGACTGATCAAAACCTTCAAGTGTATGCTTTAAAGTATGTGAACCTTCATCATTAAATGCTGCCGCATCAGGTCCTTCGCCAATACCAACTGAGTCCATCACAATTAGATGCACACGTTTAAATGGTGTAGTCATATTTACATCTCCTACTCGGTAATTATTTTGTGTATTAATGTTGGTGTGTAACCTTCACTATCAATTTTAATACTTTCGTTTAATTTATCAAATATATCATTTACATTTTCTTTATTACTATGGATGGTTAGGATAGACTCACCAGCATTTACTTTATCGCCGACTTTTTTATTTAAAACGATACCCACACTTAAATCGATGATATCTTCTTTAGTTTGTCTACCTGCACCTAACATCATTGATGCAACCCCAATTTCATTAGCCACCATTTCTGATATAAAACCATCCTTTTGAGCAGTATATTCAATTTTGTATTTCGCATCTTCAAGACTGTCAGGACGTTCTATTATGCTTACATCGCCGCCTTGATTACTAATAAAAGTTTTAAATTTATCTAAAGCTTTACCAGATTGAATTGCTGCTTCTAATAATTCACGTGCATCTTTTAAATTATCTGCTTTTTTAGCAAGTACAACCATTTGTGAACCTAATGTAAGTACCAATTCTGTTAAATCATCTGGACCATGTCCTTGTAGTGTTTCAATTGCTTCTTTTAGCTCTAAGCCATTACCAATCGTGTTACCTAAAGGTTGACTCATATCAGAAATAATCGCCATTGTATTTCTTCCAACGTTATTACCAATACTTACCATCGCATGCGCTAAAGCTTCGGCATCTTCCAGTGTCTTCATGAATGCACCACTACCTGTTTTTACATCTAGAACAATTGCGTCAGCTCCAGCTGCAATTTTTTTACTCATGATTGAAGATGCGATTAAAGGAATAGAATTGACAGTTCCAGTAACATCTCTTAATGCATATAACTTTTTATCTGCCGGTGTTAGGTTACCAGATTGTCCCATAACTGCGACCTGGTTCTCATTGACTAACTTAATAAATTCATCTTCAGTTAATTCAACATGAAAACCTTTCGCAGACTCTAATTTATCAATTGTGCCACCTGTATGGCCTAATCCACGACCACTCATTTTAGCTACTGGAACACCTACTGAAGCCACTAATGGTGCTAGTACTAATGTTGTTGTATCACCAACACCACCTGTAGAATGTTTATCTACTTTAATCCCTTCAATATCAGATAAATCGATGACATCTCCAGAATTAACCATTGCCATTGTTAAGTGAGCACGCTCTTCTTCATTCATATCTTGAAAGAAGATTGCCATAGCTAAACTTGACGCTTGATAATCTGGTATATCTCCATTGGTATAGCCTTTGATGAAGAAGTCGATTTCTTCCTTGTTTAATGATTTCCCGTCACGTTTCTTTTCAATAATATCTATCATTCTCATAAAAACAGCCCCTTTTTAGATGATTGTTTCTTGATTTGCGCTTCTTTACTTTAATGAGATGAATTAATAACTTGAATCTGATTCTAACCCTTGAATAATTTGTACACCTGCACTCGCGCCAATACGTGTCGCACCTGCTTCTAACATGCGATTAAAATCTTCTAAATTACGTACACCGCCTGAAGCTTTGACTTCTAATGCATCACCGACTGTATCTTTCATTAATTTAACGTCTTCAGCTGTAGCACCTCCACCAGCAAATCCTGTAGAAGTTTTAACAAAATGTGCACCCGCTTCTTTTGCAAGCTCGCATGCTTTTACCTTTTCTTCATCTGTTAATAAGACAGTTTCTATGATGACTTTAACCGTCTTACCATTCGCTGCAGTCACTACGCTCTCTATATCTTCTTTGACATCGTTAAAGCGCTTATCTTTTAATGCACCAATATTAATCACCATATCAATTTCTTTAGCACCATTTTCAATGGCATTTTTCGTTTCAAATGCTTTTACTTCTTTAGTCGATGCACCGAGTGGAAAACCGATGACAGTACATACTAATACGTCTGTTCCTTTTAATTGTTCTGCTGAATACTCCACGTGTGTTGGATTAACACAAATCGATTTAAAACCGTATTCCTTAGCTTCACTGATTATTTTATCGATTTGTTCACGTGTTGATTCAGGTTTTAACTGTGTGTGGTCTATATATTTTGCATAATTCATTAAAAGGTCCTCCTCACTTATTTAAAATGCTATTTTCGTCCAACTCATGCGGTGAACGAATGCATTCGTTAAACATACCCTTCAACTATATAGTACAAAAATTAGCAATAAATTTAAACAAATGTTATCTTAAACATAATCATGTAATTAAGGAGAAGATAACAAATGACAAAAGGCACACCTCATATTCAACCTAATGGAGTTAAAATCGCTAAAACAGTATTAATGCCAGGTGATCCACTACGTGCAAAATACATTGCTGATAACTTCTTAGAAAATGTTGAACAATTCAATGAAGTTCGTAATATGTTTGGATATACAGGAACATATAAAGGTAAAGAGATTTCAGTTATGGGTTCTGGTATGGGTATACCTAGTATAGGTATTTATTCGTATGAGCTTTATAATTTCTTTGATGTAGACACAATCATCCGCGTGGGTTCATGTGGTGCATTACAAGAACATGTAAATTTATATGATGTCATCATCGCACAAGCTGCATCTACTAACTCAAATTATGTTGATCAATATCAAATTCCTGGTCATTTTGCACCTATCGCTGACTTTGATTTAGTGACAAAAGCAAAACTTGCTGCTGATAATATCGGCGCAGTATCTCATGTTGGTAACGTTTTATCATCAGATACTTTTTACAATGCAGATGAAACGTTTAATGATGCATGGAAGAAAATGGGGATTTTAGGCATTGAGATGGAATCAGCTGGGTTATATTTAAATGCCATTCATGCTGGTAAAAAAGCATTAGGCGTTTTCACAGTAAGCGATCATATCTTACGAGATGAAGCAACAACTGCAGAAGAACGTCAAACATCATTTACACAAATGATGGAAATTGCATTAGAAATAGCTGAATAAAAATAAGACCAAGCACTTTTAATAGATGTGCTTGGTCCTTTTATTAAGATTTTACTAAATAACAAGAAACAATGGCGTTGTTATTTAGTAAAATCTTTTTTGAAAAGCTAAGAGGAACTTTCTTAATCAAAGTCCCTCTTAGCTTAATTTTATAGTCGTCTTATTTACCTAAATAAGATTGTAACATCCAATTATGTTTATCTACTGACGTTTGCATACCGATAAACATATCTTCAGATACATCATCGCCAGCGTCACCTGCTACCTTAATAGCATTTTCTAATTGTTTTGAAATGTTTGTGAAATCTTTAGATAATTCTTCAACCATTTGTTCAGCAGCGTAACCTTTGCCAGCTTCTTCAACGATTGACATATCTAGACTTTCTTTCAATGTTCCAACAGGATTACCACCAACTGCTAGAATACGTTCTGCTAAATCATCTACATATTGTGCAGCCTCATTGTATAACTCTTCAAATTTCACATGTAATGAGAAGAAATTAGGTCCTTTTACATACCAATGGAAGTTATGCAATTTAGTATAAGCAACTGTCCAGTTAGCAACTTGTTGGTTTAATTCTTTTACTACTTCATTATGATTTGTCATATTAATATACGCTCCTTTAATTCATTGACTATACCTTTATTATATTAGAATCATTATAATATGTAAAGTAAAATGATACTCTTGTTTAGAATTATTATAAACAAGTTCGAATTATGTTCACAAATGAATCACTTTATTCAAGATATAAAACTTTATCTATGATTATACTTTTTTAATTAGTAATTTCTTTTCTCAATTAAATACTATAATTGAGAATAAGTCAATTTGACATGCTCATTATCATCTAAAAAGAATGATTTCTCATAAGCATTAGGTTGATGCCAATGTGTGTGCCACATTTTATCTCTGTTATTAGCAAATAATTGATAACCAAAATTTCTAATTGGCTTAGGTACGACATATAATAATAAACCTAAAAATTTATACTGATTAGGCAGTGACGTTATAAGTGAAGCAATCGCTGTAGATTCATATTCAATATGGTCTCCATCTACTACAATTACACTATTTCTATCCTTCGCCTCGGGATGTTGATTAAACAACTGTTGACCGTACTCACCTTTTAATGTTGCAAATTCATATTTGTGTGATAAACCTTTTTGAATTAACCATATCGCATAGTTATAGCAATAAACACAATTGCCATCATAATAAATAATTGCCATAATAACCTCACTCCTTTTTATCTCATTTATTATTTTTCCTATTTCTCTTTTTATAAACAAAACATCGACTTTTTGATAAAAAAATAAGTTGATTTTATGAATGCGTTCATACATCACCTATTCAATCATAGGGTACTATATGATTAATTCATAAAATCAACTTAGGGGTTAGTCTTGGTTAACTTTTACTATTCTAGTATATTTTAAAAATTGTTGAGAATATTTTTGCTGAATTTCTTCTAATGAGTCATAAGTGACACCAATAATGTGCCAGTTAGGATTAAAATGATAAAATGAGTCTTTTTCTTTTGACCACTTAATCATATTACCTTCTTTGTTATATCTTGGTAATGTCACTTCATAACCTTCAAGCACATTGATATAAGTTTGGAATATGTCAGGATTTATTCTATTAAAGTTGTCTATTACAAGATAGCTTTTATCTTTTTTAGGCATATTCTGAGTGATAAAACCTTCACGATAGTATAACGCACCACTTTCGTTAGGTAGGTACTTACCATATAACATATCTTCGCTAAAATCTGGATGTCCAGATGTAATAATTGGATTAGCATTTGTCTTTTGTAATAAATCATTTGCAGCTTTTAAACCTTCTTCTTTTTTATCAACAACTAGTAAAATAAAAGGCTTAATTGTTGTTTCTTGTTGTTGCTCTTCTAGTAAATGTGATTTCTCCACTGTTTCAAATGGATTCTTAATACCGTTATTATCGCTCATTTCTAAAATAGCATCATATTGAACTTGTGACATACTTGCTATTGCTTGTTTAGCATTTTCTTGTAAGAAATATAAGTTTTTAAGCTTCGGATGCTTGTTCAAATGACCAAGTGATATTGGTGTAATATGTTTACCAAACATAATTTCAATAGCTGTACTATTGGTTCTGCCGGGAATAGGTGGCTTTTCATGGATATGTCTAGTTACTTCACCCACACCAATTACAGATTGATTTTGATATTTATTGTATATAATTACATTATCTCCAACTTCTAACTGTGTATAAAAGTGATAGCCATTACGTTTAATACCATTGTAGGTATGCGTGTATATTGTATAGCTTTTTCCCGGTTCAAAATCTTCTGTTTCTGACAGAAAGAAATAACGCGGAATTTTTGTTTCACCTTTACCAAGTTGAACGATAAGATCAAATTCTTCTTTTCTAATTTGATTAAATAGTGTTTCTTTCATATTACTCATTCTAAAATCTAATGCTTCACTACGTTTTAAATAATCCGTTGTTAAAGGATTTAACGTTTCATTAAATTTAAATTCAACTCTAATTTTGTTTTGTGCACCTGCTTGAACACTTAGTATTTCTCCAAAACCTAGCAATCCTGTATCTGTTTGTACTTGATAAAAGATGACTTGATCGCCGGCTTTTGCTTTTTTAAATGCTCTAAATCCTTGAGTAGGATTAAATTGTGCACCTGATTCAAATAATGTCGTTTGACCTACTAATGGTTCATTATGATTCCATCTATTATAACCACAATTTAACCAAAAGTAATTGATTTCTTCTGTCATCACGAATCTCCTCACCTTATTATATGTAAAATAAGTTATTTTAATTACCTTATTATATCTAACACACCAATACTACTACAACTATTTTTCTAATATTTTATTAAAAAGCAATCATTCAGGACTTAAATAATTAAAAATAGACTAATGCTAAAATCCGCATTAGTCTATATATAAATTATTTTTAGTTATTAATTTAACAAAGACATTTTTTCAAATTTAATGAGAAGGTACGAATGAACCGAGAAGTGGCAATAAATTAATCATCACTCCACCTAAAGATAACATGGCACTGCTTTCTTTATCTCGAAACGTGATAGCTGCACTAAAAACCCCTATCATAGCAACTAATCTAGGAATCATTAATGAAGGATAATGTGGCATATTTAGAAATACACCTGCACCTGCAATAACGCCACATAGTAATGAAATATATAAAAACTGTTTCATAATTTGAACATCCTTTATTTAATCATTAAATACTTTAGATATAACTAATTATTAAAGAAAAGTCGCCTTCAAATACATTATCTAAATCCTCTGAAGTCAGGACAAAATGGCTTCCTTTTTGAATATCAAAAATATCACCGTCTGTAATTAATTTCCCTTCACCATCTATTACAGACACTAAACAAAACTCGCGTGGTTTCATATAATTTAATGTTCCTGAAATTTCCCATTTAACTATAGTGAAGAAATCATTAGAAACAATATGTGTGCATTGATGACTTTCTATAATTTCTTTTTCTGGAACAATATTAGGCAATTCATTATTAAATGCCATAACATCTAATGCTTTATTAATATTAAGTTCTCTTGACTCACCGTTATGATTATCGCGTTGATAGTCATAAACTCGATATGAAATGTCCGAAGACTGCATAACTTCATATGCAACAATACCAGCACCGATACTATGAATTGTTCCAGCTGGTACAAAGTAAAATTCACCCGACTTTACATTTACTTTTCTTAATGTATCTTCGACAGTACCAGCATCTAGATGCTGTTTAAATGTTTCTTTTGAATCTGCAGTTGTACCTAATATAATTTCAGACCCTTCCTCTGCATCAATCACGTACCAACATTCTGATTTTCCATATTGACCATTCTCATTTTCATAAGCATAAGAATCATCAGGATGAACATGAATAGATAACGGTGATTCTGCATCAACAATTTTAGCGAGCAATGGAAAATCCTTACTTGGAAACTCACCGAATAATTCTCGATGTTCTGCCCATACTTGATCTAAAGTTTGACCTGCATAGGGACCATTCTTAATTATATTTTTACCATTAGGGTGAGCTGAGATTCCCCAACATTCTCCAATTTGTTGATTGGGTAGTTGGTATCCAAAGGTTTCTAATTTATTACCACCCCACATTTTCTCATGGAAAATAGGTTTTAAAAACAGTGGCATGTCTACACCTCCATTACTCTTGATGTTTATGTAATTATCATTGACCAATACTCAATCAACGATTCGTATACTATGTATTTCATTATTAATGTTTATATCAACAATTAATAAATTTAACTCACTATATGTGATTGTATCACAATTCATATTTTTATGGTTAAGATGATTATTGACTATTTTCAATCGATATTTATGTCATTCATTACTTTTAATTATACTTTCTTAGTACATTTAAGGTGATCTCCGATATTATATCAATTTATAATCCAAATGAATAGTAACAGTATATTTCATTGTTTGGGGTTAAAAAGTATAAAAAATATATAGGCCAAGCAATGACTTGCTCGCCCTATATATTTGTATATCTCTATATTTACTACTTCATTATTCGTAAGATTTTAATGCATCTTTAATAGATTCATTACCAGATAAAATTTGAAATTCTTGCTTGTTGAATTTATCAGAAGTTACTACGTAATTTAACACACTAGCTACATCTTCTCGTGGTATTGAACCATAACTATCAAAATATAAATCTGCTTTTATTTGACCAGTACCTTTGTCATCTTTAAGACCACCTGGATGCACAATGGTATAATTTAAATTAGAATGTCTTAAATAATCATCCGCATAGTGCTTAGCGATAGTATAAGGTTTTAAGTCGCCACTTTGATCAAACGCTTCTCTTCTTGAATCGTACGTTGAAACCATTACATAATGCTTAATATCCGCTTCTTCACTTGCTTTAATCGTTTTTACTGCACCATCTAAATCTACATATATTGTTTTATCAGCTCCAGTACTACCACCAGAACCCACTGAGAAAAGGACTTTATCAAAAGATTGAAACTTATTCTTTAATTCTTCAATACTTTCTTTTTCAACATCAATATTTAAAGCTTTAATACCTTTATCTTCTAATGCTTTAACTTGTTCATCTTTTCTCACACCTGCAGTAAAATCAACATTATCATCTTTTAATTGATCAACTAACTTAGAGCCCACGCCACCATTAGCGCCTATAATCAAAATACTCATATTAAACGTCCTCCTTAAAAACTTATATCATTATTCTTACCTTTTTCCTCATTATTTAAACGCTAAATCTCTGTTGACTAAAAATACGTACTAGTTTATATTAATATATGAATACATATTCATATATTAAGAGGTGTTCGTATGACTGAAAAGAATATAGACATGTCTAATCAACAAACTTTAGAACGAGTGACAGATATTTTCAAAGCTTTAAGTGATATTAACCGCATTAGAATCATGGAATTATTAGCGTCAGGTGAAGCAAGTGTTGGCCACATTTCACATTCATTGTCGTTAACTCAATCTAATGTCTCCCATCAACTTAAACTTTTAAAATCGGTAAATCTGGTAAAATCAAAACGTCAGGGTCAAAGTATGATTTATTCTTTAGATGACCAACATGTTTCTACTTTATTGAAACAAGCAATTCATCATGCGAGTCACCCTATAGAAGGTGAAAAATAATATGTCAACACATCATCATGATCATGCACATTCACACGCACACGGGCATGTACATACAAACAACAAAAAAATCTTATTAATCTCATTTATTATTATAGCCCTATTTATGTTAGTAGAAATTATTGGCGGTTTTTTAGCCAATAGTCTGGCCTTACTTTCTGACGGCTTCCATATGTTCAGTGATGCCCTATCACTATTAGTAGCACTCATTGCATTTATCTATGCTGAAAAACATGCAACAGTATCTAAGACCTATGGTTATAAACGATTTGAAGTCTTAGCGGCACTTTTTAATGGTGTTACACTATTTGTCATTAGTATTTTAATCGTTATAGAAGCTATTAAACGCTTTTTCACGCCACCAGAAGTTCAATCAAAAGAAATGTTTGTCATCAGTATCTTAGGTTTAATTGTCAATGTTGTCATTGCACTTTTAATGTTTAAAGGTGGAGATACTTCACACAATTTAAATATGCGCGGTGCATTCTTACATGTACTTGGTGACTTATTTGGATCTATTGGTGCAATTGTCGCTGCAATATTAATTTGGACATTGGGTTGGACGATTGCTGACCCGATAGCAAGTATTTTAGTTTCTGTTATTATCTTAAAAAGTGCTTATGGTATTGCTAAATCATCTTTAAATATATTAATGGAAGGCACACCAACCGACGTTGATTTAGATATCGTTATTCAAACTTTAACGAAAAACATTGAAATTCAAAGCGTCCATGATTATCATGTATGGACGATATCTAATGATATGAACGCATTAAGTTGCCATGCCGTTGTGCCAGATACTTTAACTGTCAAAGACTGCGAGCAATTACTTAAACGTATCGAACATGATTTATTACATTTAAATATTCAACATATGACAATTCAATTAGAAACAGCAAATCATGATCATGACGAAACAACACTTTGTACTGGCGTTCATCATCATTAATATAAAAAAGTTGCTCCATCAATCTAATGATGGGGCAACTTTTAATTACATAAATTTTTCAAATATAAGTTCTTTTGCAGGTACCTGTTTCGCTTCAAATCCTTCTAAAAATTCTTCATTATCGTATGCTAATTTAACTCTTTCTAATGAAATGTCTGTGTCAGTAACCGTTACTATACCATATACAGCATGTGATCCATTATTTAATCCAACAGCACCTGGATTGAAATACATTTTGTTTTTGTCATCAAACATATGCAAACGATGGTTATGGCCAAATATGATTAAATCAGCATCTTTATCCGCAAATAATTGAGTCATTTCATTTTCATCATCTTTAACGATTGGACTAAATGGTTGTTCATCAATTGACGAAGACAATTTATCATTCTCTATTTCATAATGGATAAATAATACTTTTTTCCCACAAATTGTTTTTTCAATATAACGTGGTAATTGATTGAGTTCTTCATAATAGTCTTCATCTAAATGGCCTGCAATCCATCGGTGGTGTTCATAAAACTTATCTTTTAAATCATCCGGATAAGGAGTGCCATTAACAACAGACATAATAGCTTCATCATGATTCCCTGCAATCATTTCCATATCGTCACGATCAAATATATGATCTAATACTTTATTTGTCTCGTGACCAATTCCAATGTTGTCACCAAGATTATAAATTTTATCAATATCGTCTCTATTATCAATATCATCCAATACAGTTTCTAATGCATCAAAGTTACCATGCACGTCAGTAATAATTGCAAATTTCATGATGATATCTCCTTTCATTTTCAATTCATTAGAACATTTTAACACTTAATACCCTATTATGTTAGATATTAATTTGAAAAAGTCCAAATTTTTGATATTGTATTTATATTAACGAAAAGGAGTGCTTAAAATTTGTTTAAATATTACAACTTAGCATTTAAGAATGCTAAACCTCAGAATCTTAAAGCAATACTATTTACATTAGTAAGCTTTATCGTCATTTTTTTAATCGGTAGAGTGGCAATGGCTATGATTGGTCAACAAATCATGCAATTGCAAATGATGATGCAATTCGGTCAACCAGTCGGACCATTACTTACACCGATTATTGGACTTGCATTAGTCGTAATTTTATTATTTATCTTTTTAGGTTATCAATTAATTGCAGGTGCGATTAATGTTATTTCAAAAGCAATCAGAAAAGAAAAAGTTAAATTCTCAGATTTATTTATCTCATTCAAAAAAGGTCATTATGGTAAAAGTGTATTACTAGCATTAATCACTGTAGCATTATTTATCATAATGGGAGTCATTTTATTTTTAGTAAATAAATTGCTTGGCCTTGTAATATCACCATTAGTAAATGCTATTCAAGGACCTATTAGTGGCATGGATAATCCAATGCCTGCTTACCTAGCATTCCAAATTGGTGTAACTTTAATTGTTGGATTCATTACTTCAATCTTTTATTGGTTTTTCTTTGTGTTAATCATTAATTACACAGCAGCATACACAGAAAACCCAACACAAGGACCAATTAAACTTTTCAAAGAAGGATTTAAAGCAATTAAAAATGGCCATAAAACATGGTTAAAATTCTTCATTGGTATTTTATTAATTAATTTATTAATTACTATCATCACACGTGTATTAGTGACTCTTGTACAAATGGCAACTGGTAGTATGTCACAAACAGTTGCGCAAGTATTATTAGTTATTTTACAAGTTATTGTTATTTTAGTAACACTATTTATTTACTATGCTTTATTAATGGGAATCGTTCAATATTTCGTACTACGAGGCGAAAAAGTAACTACTGATTCTAAAAAAGGTAAAAAAGACAAAAAAGATAAAGCTATAAATAATAAAGATGCTAAATCAAAATCAACACAATCTAGTCAATTACAAGATAAAACTAAAGACAATGTTAATGATCATACAAGTAATTTAAAAGATTCAACACAATCTAATGCTCAAGATTCTAATAAAGACTTAAACGATAAAGCTACTCAACATAAAGAAGATTTATCAAATACAGCAACATCAAAAAAAGATGATTTAGAAAAAACAGCAAAAGATACAATTGATAAAAACAATCCTAATAATAAATAATAATTGATAATAATAAAAGACGGCGTTCATTGGTTTTAAACCTTTGAACGCCGTCTTATTTTATTTATCAAATTACTATACCAATTTAGTCTAATAAATGTTTTTTCAAATATTTAGCCGCACCATCTTCTTCATTAGTAAATTCTGTCACATCATTCGTCAATGCTTTAATCTCAGTTCGTGCATTTTTCATTGCCACTGTAAAATTCCCAAATTCAAACATAGCTCTATCGTTATCACTATCACCCATAACAAGAGTCTCTTCTTGTTTAATATTAAAATGTTCAATCATTTCCTTAATACCAGTACCTTTATCAGTATTATAAGCCATTGTTTCAGCATTATAACGTGATGAATTAGAAACACTAATATTTAGAGTCACTTTATTTTGCTTTAATTCATCTCTGAAATGAGTGATTTTATCTAAGTTTGTGTCAAATAAGTATATTTTCGAATAGTCTTTATCTGGTAAACTCTCTACCCATTGAATTTTATCCTTGAGCGCATCTTGTCTTGAAGCCCATTCACTTTGACCTACATTATTAGGTGGTGTATCTCCACCGCTAATCATATTTCTCATCCATTGCTCATCTTCTTTTAATACAAGTCGTTGTTCACCAAATGGAAATACTTCATAGTAAATATTTTGTTGTTGCGCCAATGACACTATACGTTTAACTGATTCTAGAGACATACTATGCTTGAATATATTTTCATCATTAACTTCCCCTGTAGTTCCATTTGAGCTAATAATACCATCTACTGAAAAACCTTCAGGAACAAGTTGATGAATTTCAGAATATGAACGTCCAGTTGCTAAAAATACTTTATATCCATTTTCTCTTAAAGCATTAATGACATCTCTCGTATATTCTGATGCTTTGTTATCTTCATGTAAAATCGTACCATCCATATCTAAAAATATTGCTTTAATGTTGTCCATATTTTCCTCCATAACATTATCATATATTACTTAAAATTTTGTCATTAAATGAATAAAAGTGCAATAAAAATAACCTCTTCTCAGTTAATATTAACTAAAAAGAGGCTATCAAGAACTTTTATAAATATTTCAAATTATTTTCTAAAGATTATTCTACTGTTACTGATTTAGCTAAATTACGTGGTTTATCCACATCAAGGTCTCTGTGTAACGCAGCATAATAAGAAATCAATTGTAATGCCACTACAGAAACTAATGGTGTTAATAATTCATGAACGTGAGGAATCACGTAAGTATCATCTTCTTTATCTAAACCTTCCATAGAAATAATACAAGTGCTAGCACCACGTGCTGCAACTTCTTTAACATTACCACGGATTGATAAGTTTACATTATCTTGAGTTGCTAAAGCTATTACTGGTGTACGATCTTCAATTAAGGCAATTGTACCGTGTTTTAATTCTCCACCAGCAAATCCTTCAGCTTGGATATATGAAATTTCTTTAAGTTTTAATGCACCTTCTTGGCTGACATTATAATCAATAGTACGACCAATAAAGAATGCATTTCTAGTAGTTTCAAGGAAATCAGTAGCAATTTTTTCCATTACTGGTGCATCATCTACGATTGTTTCGATTGCAGTAGTCACTTTAGCTAATTCTCTCAACAAATCGATATCCGCTTCACGACCATGCGTTCTAGCAACGATTTGAGCTAAGATAGATAATACAGCAATTTGAGCTGTATAAGCTTTTGTAGAGGCTACAGCAATTTCTGGACCAGCATGTAATAATAAAGTATGGTCTGCTTCACGAGATAATGTAGAACCAGGTACATTCGTAATTGTTAATGCTTTATGACCTAATTTCTTAGTTTCAACTAATACTGCACGGCTATCTGCAGTTTCACCAGATTGTGAAATATAAATGAATAATGGTTTTTCAGATAATAATGGCATGTTGTATACAAACTCAGATGCCACATGTACTTCTGTTGGCACACCAGACCATTTTTCTAAGAATTCTTTACCTACTAATCCTGCATGATAGCTAGTACCTGCAGCAATAATATAGATACGATCTGCTTGTGATACGTCATTGATAATATCTTCATCAATTTTCAAGTTACCTTCATCATCTTGGTATTCTTGAATAATACGACGCATTACTGCTGGTTGTTCATGAATTTCTTTTAGCATGTAGTGATCATACACACCTTTTTCTGCATCTGAAGCATCAATTTCAGCAGTGTATGTTTCACGTTCTTGAACTTGACCATTAGCATCTTTAATAATTACTTCGTCACGTTTCACAATAACGATTTCATGGTCGTGAATTTCTTTATATTCATTTGTTGCTTGTAACATTGCTAAAGCATCAGAAGCAATAACATTAAAGCCATCGCCAACACCAATTAATAGTGGTGATTTGTTTTTAGCAACAAACATTGTATCTTTATCTTTTTCATCTAATAAACCTAACGCATAAGAACCATGTAATAATGATACTACTTTTGTAAATGCGTCTTCTGTTTCGAAACCTTGTTTAGAGAAATATTCAACTAATTGAACAATAACTTCTGTATCTGTCTCAGAAACAAACGTAACATCGCTTAAGTATTCACTTCTTAATTCTTCATAGTTTTCAATTACACCATTATGTACTAGTGTAAAACGACCAGTTGTAGATTGATGTGGATGTGAATTTTCGTAATTTGGAACACCGTGAGTTGCCCAACGAGTGTGACCGATTCCAACTGTACCATCAATATCGCTACTATCAGCTACTTTTCGTAATTCTGCGATACGTCCTTTTTCTTTAAATACTTTAGTACCTGCTTCATTTGCAACAGCAACACCTGCTGAATCATAGCCTCTATATTCTAATTTTTCTAATCCTTTTAATAATAATTCTTTGGCATTATCGTAGCCAATATATCCTACTATTCCGCACATATTTATATTTCCTCCAATTATTGAAATAACGTTAGTAACAATGATTTATTACCCATAATTTAGTTTAGTAATCTTCTATCATTATTATTTCGGTACTACAAGTGAACAAAAACTTATTTAAACCCACTTGAAAATAAGCGTGATATTTTATCACACTTAACATTCTAACGTCTTTCATTTTATATAATATTTATTGGCGATCTTATTAACTTTGTCCAATAGGTTGCCCTACTGTTTTACTTAATAAGCTAACGAATGAGCCACATCCGGGATAGCATCCGCCGATCTTTTCGATCACTATCCTCCTCGTCTACAAGATGTGCTTATAAGCTATAAGAATTTCAACATTTGAATTAAATTCTTAATTACTGCATTATAACAACAACTTGCACAGGCGCTTTGTAATATTTATCTTCTATCCTCCTTCCCATTAAGACCTATTGTACAATGACAAATTACTCAATTGCAAATATTTTCACAAGCTTTTTGTAAAAAACTCCTAGCGTAAATTGCATATGAAATTAATTGTTAACAAACTGTATATTTACATTCTCTTTACCTATATATAATAGAATTATTGTTGTCACGATTTATATGACAAATTCGAATTTTGTTCTTATTGTAGTAATGAGCTTCTTAGATATACAATATATATAGTCAAAATACTAATTTAAAAGAGGTGTAGAAATGGCACAAACACAAGAGAAAAAAGGTTTCGGCCGTAAAGTTCAAGCATTCGGTTCGTTCCTTAGTAGTATGATTATGCCAAATATTGGTGCATTCATCGCTTGGGGATTTATCGCTGCAATTTTTATCGACAATGGTTGGTTACCAAATAAAGATTTAGCTCAATTAGCTGATCCAATGATTAAATTCTTAATTCCATTATTAATTGCATTTAGTGGTGGTCGTTTAATCCATGGATTACGTGGTGGTATTATTGCTGCAACTTCAACTATGGGGGTTATCGTTGCATTACCAGATACACCAATGCTATTAGGCGCAATGATTATGGGACCATTAGTTGGTTGGTTAATGAAGAAAACAGATGAAATCGTTCAACCAAGAACACCACAAGGTTTCGAGATGTTATTCAATAACTTCTCAGCAGGTATCTTAGGTTTCATCATGACAATTCTAAGTTTTGAAATTTTAGCTCCAATTATGAAATTCATCATGCACATTTTATCTGTTGCAGTTGAAGCTTTAGTACACGCTCACTTATTACCAATCGTAAGTATTATTGTTGAGCCAGCTAAAATCGTATTCTTAAATAACGCTATTAACCATGGTGTATTTACACCACTTGGTGCAGACCAAGCTGCTACAGCAGGTCAATCTATTTTATACGCAATCGAATCAAACCCTGGACCAGGTTTCGGTGTGTTACTTGCATACATGATTTTTGGTAAAGGTACTGCAAAAGCAACATCTTATGGTGCAGGAATCATCCACTTCTTAGGTGGTATTCATGAAATTTACTTCCCATATGTATTAATGAGACCTATGTTATTCATCTCAGTTATTTTAGGTGGAATGACAGGCGTTGCAACATACCAAGCAACTGGATTCGGATTCAAAAGTCCTGCATCTCCAGGATCATTCATAGTATATTGTATTAACGCACCTAGAGGAGAATTCCTTCACATGTTATTAGGTGTTGTATTAGCAACATTAGTATCATTCGCAGTTTCAGCAATTATTCTTAAGTTTACAAAAGAACCAAAACAAGATTTAGAAGCAGCTACTGCTCAAATGGAAGCTACTAAAGGTAAAAAATCAAGTGTATCTTCAAAATTAAGCAGTAAAGAAAATAATCAACAAGCTAGTACAACTGGTGCTACTGCAGGTGCTACATCAACAGAAGAATCTAATAATAGCGAAGACGACGCAGATCAATTATTAGATAACTATAATACTGAAGATGTAGATGCGCATGATTACAGTAATGTGAACCATGTTATCTTTGCTTGTGATGCGGGTATGGGTTCTAGTGCAATGGGTGCTAGTATGTTACGTAATAAATTTAAAAAAGCTGGTATTTCTGATGTGAATGTAACAAATACAGCTATTAACCAATTACCTAACGATGCTCAATTAGTTATCACTCAAAAAACATTAACTGATCGTGCCATCAAACAAGTACCAAATGCAATTCATATTTCAGTTGATAATTTCTTAAATTCACCTAGATATGAAGAGTTATTAAATAACCTTAAAAAAGAAGAACAATAATTTTAAATAAATATTAAATGGAGGATACCGCCATGCTATTGAGTACACGTGAAAAAGAGATTATAGAACTATTAATCAAGTATCACGGTCAATATGTCACTATTTATGACATTGCTCAACAACTGGCAGTGTCCTCTCGTACTATTCATAGAGAATTAAAGCATGTGGAATCTTATATTGATACTTTTTCTATAGAATTAGAACGTGTAAACAAAAAGGGTATACGTTTAAAAGGACTTAATCAAGATATTCAAGCATTAAAACTTGAAATGACTCAACAGCAAACGCTCGATTTATCCGTTGAAGAGCAAAAAGTTATTATTCTATATGCACTTATACAATCTAAGCATGCTGTTAAACAATATAGCCTTGCACAAGAAATTGGCGTATCCATTCAGTCATTAACAAAACTGTTAGACGACTTAGAACAAGATTTGGCATTATATCAATTATCATTGACACGTAAACGTGGCGAAGGTGTTATTTTAAACGGCACTGAATCTAAAAAAAGAGAATTCTTAAGTCAATTAATGGTAAATAACTTAAATAGTACAAGTGTGTATTCAGTTATAGAAAACCACTTTGTTTACCAATCATTACATCAATCTCAGCAATCACTTGTGGATTTAGATCGAATATTTAAAGTTGAGAGAATTTTAATGGATTATTTAGGACAGCTTCCCTATTCATTGACAGAATCTAGCTATTTAACATTAACTGTTCATATCGTTTTAAGTATTACAAGAATGCAAAACAATGAATATGTATCACTTAATGATGATATTTATCAATCTGTAAAGGATACATTCGAACATGAAATTGCTAGTGAAATCGCAAAACATCTAGAGCATCTCTATGATGTTCAATTTAATCAAGCTGAAATCACATTTATTACCATTCATTTGCGCGGTTCAAAACGTAAAGATACTAAAGACACTTTATTTGAAGATAAGAAAAGCGAACAAAAAATTAAATCTTTTGTACAGACAGTAGAAGAGATTTCAGGTCAATACTTTGATGATAAAGATACATTAATTAATGGTTTATCATTGCATATTAATCCAGCTATCAATCGCTTAGAATCAAATATTGAAACTTATAATCCGTTAACCGATATGATTAAGTACAAATATCCAAGACTATTTGATAATGTGAGTAAGGCGTTACGTGTCGTTTGGCCAGATTTGATATTCCCAGAAAGTGAAGTCGCCTTTATCGTGCTTCATTTTGGAGGATCTATCAAAAATCAAGGACATCAATTTTTAAACATTCTAGTTGTCTGTAGTAGCGGTATTGGAACAAGTCGTTTATTAGCAACACGTCTCGAACAAGTGTTTAGTGAAATTGAACGTATTACCCAAGCATCTGTTAGTGACTTAAATGTATTAGATTTATCTAGTTATGATGGCATTATATCTACAGTTAATTTAGATATTGACAGACCATTTTTAACAGTGAATCCTCTACTTCCTGATTCAGATATTGGTTATGTATCATCATTTTTAAATACCAAAGAAACACATCATTTGGTAACACATAAAGAAGTAGAGACTTTATCAACATCTAAAGATGATATTTTAGAAACCATGCGTGCAGGTTTAAAATTAGTTGATTCAGTGAAAATAGAATATAAATCAGTTGAAAATTGGAAACAACATTTAGCTGATTACTTGGTCAGTCAAGATATCATTGAAGATGGGCAGTCATTCGCTGAACAATTACAACACCGGTTAGAGGATAATCCAAGTTGGATATTACGTCCTTACCCTATTGCGATTCCACATATGAAAAATGATATGTTTAAGCAACCTTGTATTCTCATCACTATCTTGGAAGAACCAATAGCGTTGAGTAATGTTCAAAATGACAATCATTCAATTAAATATATGTTAAGTATGTTTATTCCAGAAAATGCAATCATGACAAAGTTAGTTAGTACAATATCAGAAACTCTTAGTGATCATTTGGAAAACTTAGATGATTTTATGCAAAATCCACAGGAATTTAAAACAATACTGGAAAAGCAATTTTTAAAACAAATAAAACAACAATTAATTTAGGAGTGTATTAATCAATGAGTGAATTATTCAGTAACGAAAATATTTTTATCAATGTATCAGTAGGTAGTCAAAACGAAGCAATCGAAAAAGCAGGACAAGCATTAGTAGATAGTGGTGCTGTTACAGAAAACTACATCCAAGCAATGAAAGATCGTGAAGATGTTGTATCTACATTTATGGGTAATGGCTTAGCTATTCCACATGGTACTGAAGAAGCTAAAGGTAACGTTATCCAATCAGGTTTAACCTTATTACAAATTCCTGAAGGTGTAGATTGGAACGGCGAAGAAGTTAAAGTCGTTGTTGGTATCGCTGGTAAAGACGGAGAACATTTAGACCTATTATCTAAAATCGCAATTACTTTCAGTGAAGAAGAAAATGTAGAACGTATTATCAATGCTAAATCTGCTGACGAAATCAAACAAGTCTTTGAGGAGGCTGATGCATAATGAAAGCAGTACATTTTGGTGCCGGTAATATCGGTCGTGGATTTATTGGTTATATCTTAGCAGATAATAATATTAAAGTTACATTTGCAGATGTAAATGAGGAAATTATTAATGCTTTACAAAAAGAGCATGAATACGATGTTATTTTAGCAGATGAGTCTAAAACAACGACTCGTGTTAACAACGTTGATGCTATTAACTCAGCCAAACCGTCTGATGAATTAAAACAAGCCATTTTAGAAGCTGATTTAATTACAACTGCTGTTGGTGTTAATATTTTACCAATTATTGCTAAATCATTCGCACCATACTTAAAAGAAAAAGAGAATCACGTTAATATCGTTGCTTGTGAGAATGCAATTATGGCAACAGACACACTTAAAAAAGCTATTTTAGATATAACTGGTCCTCTTGGTGATCATATTCACTTTGCAAACTCTGCAGTTGATAGAATCGTTCCATTACAAAAAAATGAAAATATTTTAGATGTTATGGTAGAACCTTTCTTCGAGTGGGTAGTAGAAAAAGATGCTTGGTATGGACAGGAATTAGATCATATTAAATACGTTGATGATTTAACACCTTATATTGAAAGAAAATTATTAACAGTAAATACTGGCCATGCATTTTTAGCATATGCTGGTTACAATGATAATAAAGCAACAGTATTAGATGCCGTTCAAGATAGTACGATTGAAGCAGGTTTAAGACGTGTATTAGCTGAAACAAGCGAATATATTACACGCGAATTTTATTTCACTAAAACTGAACAATCACAATACGTAGAAAAAATTATCGAACGTTTCAATAATCCTCATCTTTCTGATGAAGTTACTCGTGTAGGTCGTGGAACACTACGTAAAATTGGACCTAAAGATCGTATTATTAAACCATTAAATTATTTATATGAACATAATTTAGAAAGAGATGGCTTAGTTAAAGCAGCTGCCCTACTTCTAAAATATGATGACAAAGCAGATCAAGAAACAGTAGAGAAAAATAATTATATTCAAGAACATGGTGTTAAAGCCTTCTTACAAACATATGCTAAAGTTGAAGGACCATTAGCAGAAGAGATTGAAAAAGAATATAATGAACTAGTTGCAAAATAAGGTATTATAAAGAACCAGAAACTAAAGTTTCTGGTTCTTTTTGTAATATAAAAACAAATGCCACTTTTAAATGTGACATTTGTTTTTATCATTTATTTATCTAAACCCATTTTGTCTTCGACTACATCTGCAATTTGTTGTGCAAATCTTTGTGCATCTTCGTCAGTTGATGCTTCTACCATCACACGTACTAATGGTTCTGTACCTGAAGGACGAACTAAAATTCTACCTTCACCATTCATTTCAACTTCAACTTTAGTCATTACTTCTTTAACATCAATATTTTCTTCAACACGATATTTATCAGTCACTCTCACATTGATTAAAGATTGAGGATAAGTCTTCATTTGTGATGCTAATTCACTTAATGATTTACCTGACATTTTAACAATAGCTGCTAGTTGTACACCTGTTAATAATCCATCACCCGTAGTATTATAATCCATTAAAACAATGTGACCTGATTGTTCACCACCAAGATTATAATTGCCACGTCTCATTTCTTCAACCACGTAACGGTCACCGACTTTTGTTTTATTAGATTGGATGCCCTCATTCTCTAATGCTTTATAAAAACCTAAATTACTCATTACTGTTGAAACAATCATATTATTATTTAACTCTTGGTTTTTATGCATTTCTTGTCCAATGATAAACATAATTTGGTCACCATCAACAATTTGTCCTTTTTCATCTACTGCAATGATTCTATCGCCATCACCATCAAATGCTAATCCGAAATCTGCGCCAGTTTCAAGAACTTTTTCTGCAAGTGCTTGAGGATGTGTAGAACCGCATTTTTCATTTATATTATAGCCATCAGGACTACAACCTACTGTTTCAGTATCCGCTTCTAAATCACCGAATAGGAATGGTGCTAAAGATGATGTAGAACCATTTGCACCATCTAATACTATTTTCATACCTTCTAAATTCACGTCTACTGTTGATTTTAAATAACTTAAATATTTTTGTGCACCTTCAAAATAATCTGAGTAATGAACGATATCAGTACCAACGGGTCTTGGAAGACTTGGATCATCTTGATCTAATAATGCTTCTATTTCTTCTTCTTGATCGTCAGATAGTTTAAATCCATCTGAACCAAAGAATTTAATACCGTTATCAGCAACTGGGTTATGTGATGCTGAAATCATCACACCTAATCCTGCATCCATTTCTCTTGTTAAATATGCAACACCTGGGGTAGAAATAATACCTAAGCGCATAACTTCTGCACCAATAGAAATTAACCCTGCAATTAATGCAGCTTCTAACATTTCCCCGGAGACTCTTGTATCTCTTCCTACAAGTACTCTAGGATTTTTTTCACCTTTATTATGCGCTAATACGTAACCACCATATCTACCTAATTTAAATGCTAGTTCTGGCGTTAACTCTTCGTTTGCGACACCTCTGACACCGTCTGTACCAAAATATTTTCCCATGATTTACTCTCCTTTTATTTCTTTCAATTATTTAACCGTAATATAAGCCTTTGTTTCTTCAGGTTTAACCTTACTTACATTTTTAGGCAAATCAAATTTCACTGTCTTTTCAGTTGATTCTGAAATATGATCTAAATCAACTTCAGCTGTAATACTATCTATACCCTGTAAGTCTTCTCTACTACCATAAATCTCTACTTCATCATCATCTAATTTTATACTATCAACTTTTTTATTATCATCTAAATTTCCAGTAGTCTTAGTATTCACTTTTACCTTTTTACTAAAAGGCTTAACAGATACTTTCAAATCTACTTGTCCTGGATTAATTGAGACGTTTAATTTATTTAAATCTTTATCGTAAGCGTTAACTTCTGCAACATCTTTTGTATCTTTGCTAATCTTACTAGCATTTTTATATGTTGCTTTTAAGTAAGCAATTTGATTCAATTGCTCATCTCCACCTGTTACTTTAACTGTTTCTGGTGAAATTTGTTGTTTATCTATTTTATATTCATTTGAAATATCACTTTGACTTACATCCGGTTGTACATGCATCGTCTTTGTAGTTTTCTTTTCTAATGTAATATTGGCTGCTTTAGGTTTTATATTGTAATTAATACCATTACTTATTCCTTTAACTTGGAATTTTTCATGATATTTACCAGCCTTTTCTCCAGACAAATCAACAACTACTTTTAAGTCATCTGGACTTTCAATTTTTAATAATTTAGATTGTGGCCCTGATATATTTACATCTACTGTATCTGGAACATGTGTTGCATGTAAATCTTTATGATTATAAACCACTTCCACTGGAACATCTTGGATTGTCTTCGTTGATTTCTGTGAAATATCATCTGAATTAAATATGTTACCAAAAACATTATTCACAGATAAGAAGAAGAATATCGCTAAAATTAATGCAACAAATCTTAATCCCCACTTGCTTTCTAACATATTAATTCACACCTTTCTTTTGAAAGTGTGTGCCAAACCAATGCTCAGCTAATAATTCTTCAAACACTTCATTTGAAATATCTCTTCTCAATTTACCATCAAATGTAACTGAAACATCACCTGTCTCTTCAGAAACAATGACTGTAAAGGCATCTGATACTTCAGAAATACCTACTGCTGCTCTATGTCTAGTACCTAGACTTTTAGAAATTTTAACACTATCTGATAAAGGTAAATAACTAGCGGCTGCTGCTATTTTAGTCCCTTGAATAATCATAGCTCCGTCATGTAAAGGTGTATTAGGTATAAATACATTTGTTAATAACTCTTGAGAAATTTTAGAATCCATAGGAATCCCAGTTTCAATATAATCTTGTAAACCTGTTTCTTTCTCAAACACTATTAATGCACCTATACGACGTTTAGCCATATACTGAACCGCTTTAGATACAGATTGGATTAACTTCTCTTCATCTTTAGTATAGGCATTTGTATAACGTTTCAAGAAACTTCCTCTACCTAATTGTTCTAACGCTCTTCGAATCTCAGGTTGGAAAATAACTATTAAAGCAAGTACACCCCACTGAATTACGATATCGAACAATTTAGAAGTCGCAGTCAAATTTAGCATTTTACTGATTTGTTGACCGATTACTATAACAACAATACCTTTTAATAATTGTATTGCTTTAGTTCCTTTAAAAACTGTAATAAGTAAGTAAAGGACATACCATACAATCAATAAATCGAGGACACTAGTTATGACTTTCAAAGTACTAAAATTTTGAAAAAAATTGGAAAAATCCATAACATCTCCTCCGATAACATTTTCCATATCATCCATTATATCAATCATTAGAACAAGTGTCATATGAACGGAGAGAAAAATGAAAAAAACTTGCATGTCAAAATACATGCAAGTTGCAATAAATATTTTATAATAATGTTTCTCCGAAGAATGTTCCAAGTAATGAAACTGCTTGTTCAGCTGTACTATTATGTAAATCAATTAATGGATTAACTTCAACTAAATCCATAGATGTTATCATATTACTTTCATGAAGTAATTCTAAAGCAAAATGGCTTTCCCTATAGCTCAATCCACCTAATACTCTTGTACCTGTTCCTGGTGTTTCAGTTGGATCTAAAGCATCTACATCTAAGGATAAATGTAATCCATCAACATGTCTTGATTTCAAATAACTTAATGTATCATTACTAACTGTTTCTATACCAAGTTTATCTATATCGGCCATAGTATAAGTTTTAATATTTTGTGCTTTGATATACTCACGTTCACCTTTATCTAAATCTCTCATACCAATTAAAACAATATTTTCAGGTTTAAGTTTTGGTTGAATGTCATTTAAATTAACAAGATCACTTGGACCTTCACCTAATAATATTCTTAATGGCATACCATGAATATTACCTGAAGGTGACTCTTCAGGTATGTTCAAATCACCATGAGCATCATACCAAATCACACCTAGATTTTCATAGTGTTTACAAATACCAGATATTGAACCCACTGCTATAGAATGATCTCCGCCTAAAACTAATGGAAATCTATCATTTATTATCGTTTGGTCTACTTTTTGGCTAAGCGTCTTTGAAACATTAATAATTTCATCATAATTTCTCAAGCCTTGTTGCTCAGAATTAAACTTTTTCAAATCTATAGCAGGAACGTCTATATTGCCTTTATCATGAACGTTAATACCTATATTTTCTAGTCTATCTTGTAATCCTGCATATCTTATAGCATCTGGACCTAAATTCACCCCTAATTTTCTTTGACCAAATGTTGAAGGCACCCCTATAATATCTATGTTTTTCATTTATATATCCACCTCTTTTTTTCGTGTTATTTATAGAATAATGTATCCGTTTACATAAAACAATAAAAAAAAACACCTTTCCGAAGAAAGATGTTAAGAGTGAGCCATAGAGGATTCGAACCTCTGACCCTCTGATTAAAAGTCAGATGCTCTACCAACTGAGCTAATGGCTCTTATGGCTGGGCTAGCTGGATTCGAACCAGCGCGTGACGGAGTCAAAGTCCGTTGCCTTACCGCTTGGCTATAGCCCATTAAGATGGTGGAGGGGGGCAGATTCGAACTGCCGAACCCGAAGGAGCGGATTTACAGTCCGCCGCGTTTAGCCACTTCGCTACCCCTCCAGCATATTTAATTAAAAATCAATGGTGGAGAATGACGGGTTCGAACCGCCGACCCTCTGCTTGTAAGGCAGATGCTCTCCCAGCTGAGCTAATTCTCCATTAAATGACTCCTACGGGACTCGAACCCGTGTTACCGCCGTGAAAGGGCGGTGTCTTAACCGCTTGACCAAGGAGCCATGGCTCCACAGGTAGGACTCGAACCTACGACCGATCGGTTAACAGCCGATAGCTCTACCACTGAGCTACTGTGGAATAATTATATATTTGCCTGGCAACGTCCTACTCTAGCGGAACGTTAGTCCGACTACCATCGGCGCTAAGGAGCTTAACTTCTGTGTTCGGCATGGGAACAGGTGTGACCTCCTTGCCATTGTCACCAGACAAATGGAATGTATTATACATTCAAAACTAGATAGTAAGTAAAATGATTTTGCTTCGCAAAACATAAATTTTGATTAAGTCTTCGATCGATTAGTATTCGTCAGCTCCACGTGTCACCACGCTTCCACCTCGAACCTATTAACCTCATCATCTTTGAGGGATCTTATAACCGAAGTTGGGAAATCTCATCTTGAGGGGGGCTTCATGCTTAGATGCTTTCAGCACTTATCCCGTCCATACATAGCTACCCAGCTATGCCGTTGGCACGACAACTGGTACACCAGAGGTATGTCCATCCCGGTCCTCTCGTACTAAGGACAGCTCCTCTCAAATTTCCTACGCCCACGACGGATAGGGACCGAACTGTCTCACGACGTTCTGAACCCAGCTCGCGTACCGCTTTAATGGGCGAACAGCCCAACCCTTGGGACCGACTACAGCCCCAGGATGCGATGAGCCGACATCGAGGTGCCAAACCTCCCCGTCGATGTGAACTCTTGGGGGAGATAAGCCTGTTATCCCCGGGGTAGCTTTTATCCGTTGAGCGATGGCCCTTCCATGCGGAACCACCGGATCACTAAGTCCGTCTTTCGACCCTGCTCGACTTGTAAGTCTCGCAGTCAAGCTCCCTTATGCCTTTACACTCTATGAATGATTTCCAACCATTCTGAGGGAACCTTTGAGCGCCTCCGTTACCTTTTAGGAGGCGACCGCCCCAGTCAAACTGCCCACCTGACACTGTCTCCCACCACGATAAGTGGTGCGGGTTAGAAAGCCAACACAGCTAGGGTAGTATCCCACCAATGCCTCCACGTAAGCTAGCGCTCACGTTTCAAAGGCTCCTACCTATCCTGTACAAGCTGTGCCGAATTTCAATATCAGGCTACAGTAAAGCTCCACGGGGTCTTTCCGTCCTGTCGCGGGTAACCTGCATCTTCACAGGTACTATGATTTCACCGAGTCTCTCGTTGAGACAGTGCCCAAATCGTTACGCCTTTCGTGCGGGTCGGAACTTACCCGACAAGGAATTTCGCTACCTTAGGACCGTTATAGTTACGGCCGCCGTTTACTGGGGCTTCGATTCGTAGCTTCGCAGAAGCTAACTACTCCTCTTAACCTTCCAGCACCGGGCAGGCGTCAGCCCCTATACATCACCTTACGGTTTAGCAGAGACCTGTGTTTTTGATAAACAGTCGCTTGGGCCTATTCACTGCGGCTCTTCTGGGCGTTAACCCTAAAGAGCACCCCTTCTCCCGAAGTTACGGGGTCATTTTGCCGAGTTCCTTAACGAGAGTTCGCTCGCTCACCTTAGAATTCTCATCTTGACTACCTGTGTCGGTTTGCGGTACGGGCACCTGTTATCTATCTAGAGGCTTTTCTTGGCAGTGTGAAATCAACGACTCGAGGAAACAATTTCCTCTCCCCATCACAGCTTGACCTTATGAGTGCCGGATTTGCCTAACACTCAGTCTTACTGCTTGGACGTGCAATCCAATAGCACGCTTCGCCTATCCTACTGCGTCCCCCCATCGATTAAAACGATACTAGGTGGTACAGGAATATCAACCTGTTATCCATCGCCTACGCCTGTCGGCCTCAGCTTAGGACCCGACTAACCCAGAGCGGACGAGCCTTCCTCTGGAAACCTTAGTCAATCGGTGGACGGGATTCTCACCCGTCTTTCGCTACTCACACCGGCATTCTCACTTCTAAGCGCTCCACATGTCCTTGCGATCATGCTTCGACGCCCTTAGAACGCTCTCCTACCATTGTCCTACGGACAATCCACAGCTTCGGTAATATGTTTAGCCCCGGTACATTTTCGGCGCAGTGTCACTCGACTAGTGAGCTATTACGCACTCTTTAAATGATGGCTGCTTCTAAGCCAACATCCTAGTTGTCTGGGCAACGCCACATCCTTTTCCACTTAACATATATTTTGGGACCTTAGCTGGTGGTCTGGGCTGTTTCCCTTTCGAACACGGACCTTATCACCCATGTTCTGACTCCCAAGTTAAATTAATTGGCATTCGGAGTTTGTCTGAATTCGGTAACCCGAGAAGGGCCCCTCGTCCAAACAGTGCTCTACCTCCAATAATCATCACTTGAGGCTAGCCCTAAAGCTATTTCGGAGAGAACCAGCTATCTCCAAGTTCGATTGGAATTTCTCCGCTACCCTCAGTTCATCCGCTCACTTTTCAACGTAAGTCGGTTCGGTCCTCCATTCAGTGTTACCTGAACTTCAACCTGACCAAGGGTAGATCACCTGGTTTCGGGTCTACGACCAAATACTAAACGCCCTATTCAGACTCGCTTTCGCTACGGCTCCACATTAGCTGCTTAACCTTGCATCAAATCGTAACTCGCCGGTTCATTCTACAAAAGGCACGCCATCACCCATTAACGGGCTCTGACTACTTGTAAGCACACGGTTTCAAGTTCTCTTTCACTCCCCTTCCGGGGTACTTTTCACCTTTCCCTCACGGTACTGGTTCACTATCGGTCACTAGAGAGTATTTAGCCTTAGGAGATGGTCCTCCCAGATTCCGACGGAATTTCACGTGCTCCGTCGTACTCAGGATCCACTCAAGAGAGTATATATTTTCGACTACAGGATTATTACCTTCTTTGATTCAACTTTCCAGATGATTCGTCTAATATATACTTTTGTAACTCCGTATAGAGTGTCCTACAACCCCAACAAGCAAGCTTGTTGGTTTGGGCTCTTCCCGTTTCGCTCGCCGCTACTCAGGGAATCGATTTTTCTTTCTCTTCCTCCGGGTACTAAGATGTTTCAGTTCTCCGGGTCTGCCTTCTGATATGCTATGTATTCACATATCGATAACATGACATAACTCATGCTGGGTTTCCCCATTCGGAAATCTCTGGATCAACGCTTACTTACAGCTCCCCAAAGCATATCGTCGTTAGTAACGTCCTTCATCGGCTTCTAGTGCCAAGGCATCCACCGTGCGCCCTTAATAACTTAATCTATGTTTCCATCCTACAGGAAACGCGTTATTAATCTTGTGAGTGTTCTTTCGAACACTAGCGATTATTTCTTATGAATTCAAGCTTTAAAACTCTAATTCACTCGGTTTTGCTTGGTAAAATCTATTTTACTTACTTATCTAGTTTTCAATGTACAAGTTCTATTTCCAGTCAAGCGTTTGCATACTGTTTTGTTATCATTACTTTAAATACTTATTTATTCTAGTAAACTCCGCTTTAAAGTAACTCAACGCATTGTCTGCGAATCGCTTTCTTTGAAAAAGAAGATATGTGAATGTTATATAAACATTCAAAACTGAATACAATATGTCAATGTTATTCCTTCATCTTCTACGAAGATGTTCCGAATATATCCTTAGAAAGGAGGTGATCCAGCCGCACCTTCCGATACGGCTACCTTGTTACGACTTCACCCCAATCATTTGTCCCACCTTCGACGGCTAGCTCCATAAATGGTTACTCCACCGGCTTCGGGTGTTACAAACTCTCGTGGTGTGACGGGCGGTGTGTACAAGACCCGGGAACGTATTCACCGTAGCATGCTGATCTACGATTACTAGCGATTCCAGCTTCATGTAGTCGAGTTGCAGACTACAATCCGAACTGAGAACAACTTTATGGGATTTGCTTGACCTCGCGGTTTAGCTGCCCTTTGTATTGTCCATTGTAGCACGTGTGTAGCCCAAATCATAAGGGGCATGATGATTTGACGTCATCCCCACCTTCCTCCGGTTTGTCACCGGCAGTCAACTTAGAGTGCCCAACTTAATGATGGCAACTAAGCTTAAGGGTTGCGCTCGTTGCGGGACTTAACCCAACATCTCACGACACGAGCTGACGACAACCATGCACCACCTGTCACTTTGTCCCCCGAAGGGGAAGACTCTATCTCTAGAGCGGTCAAAGGATGTCAAGATTTGGTAAGGTTCTTCGCGTTGCTTCGAATTAAACCACATGCTCCACCGCTTGTGCGGGTCCCCGTCAATTCCTTTGAGTTTCAACCTTGCGGTCGTACTCCCCAGGCGGAGTGCTTAATGCGTTAGCTGCAGCACTAAGGGGCGGAAACCCCCTAACACTTAGCACTCATCGTTTACGGCGTGGACTACCAGGGTATCTAATCCTGTTTGATCCCCACGCTTTCGCACATCAGCGTCAGTTACAGACCAGAAAGTCGCCTTCGCCACTGGTGTTCCTCCATATCTCTGCGCATTTCACCGCTACACATGGAATTCCACTTTCCTCTTCTGCACTCAAGTTTTCCAGTTTCCAATGACCCTCCACGGTTGAGCCGTGGGCTTTCACATCAGACTTAAAAAACCGCCTACGCGCGCTTTACGCCCAATAATTCCGGATAACGCTTGCCACCTACGTATTACCGCGGCTGCTGGCACGTAGTTAGCCGTGGCTTTCTGATCAGGTACCGTCAAGATGTGCACAGTTACTTACACATTTGTTCTTCCCTGATAACAGAGTTTTACGATCCGAAGACCTTCATCACTCACGCGGCGTTGCTCCGTCAGGCTTTCGCCCATTGCGGAAGATTCCCTACTGCTGCCTCCCGTAGGAGTCTGGACCGTGTCTCAGTTCCAGTGTGGCCGATCACCCTCTCAGGTCGGCTACGTATCGTTGCCTTGGTAAGCCGTTACCTTACCAACTAGCTAATACGGCGCGGATCCATCTATAAGTGACAGCAAAGCCGCCTTTCACTATTGAACCATGCGGTTCAATATGTTATCCGGTATTAGCTCCGGTTTCCCGAAGTTATCCCAGTCTTATAGGTAGGTTATCCACGTGTTACTCACCCGTCCGCCGCTAACGTCAAAGGAGCAAGCTCCTTATCTGTTCGCTCGACTTGCATGTATTAGGCACGCCGCCAGCGTTCATCCTGAGCCAGGATCAAACTCTCCATAAAAAAATTATGATGTTTGATTAGCTCATAAAACTAAATTAATTGTTGTAACTTTCGTTACATTATTGGAATTAACGTTGACATATTGTCATTCAGTTTTCAATGTTCATTTGATACAATCTTCATCATTATATAACTTCTTTAACTCGAAGTCAATATTTAATTAAGATTACTTTAATAAGTTTAATAGATTTATTTTCGCTTTGCAATAGTAAGTTTTACACTTTCTTAACAAAGTTTTATTAAACTTAACTTGTCGTTTTTGACGACTTTTATATAATATCAATTTTATCTTTTGAAGTCAACAATGAAATCAAACTTTTTTTAAATTGATATTTTCGAGTTGAATAACTCACAAGAAATTATTCTAACAGGATTTTTCTAAAATGCAATAGAAAAAGCGTATAAAATTAAAGTTAATTTTATACGCCAAATCACTTTTTGTTACTTTTGTGTAGTTGCGATTACTTTTTGAGCAATTGTCTGATAGATTTTACCTAATCTATCTTCAGGTTGATAGATGGACGGAGAAAAGTCTGTAGGGTTCCATGTTGGTTGTTCTAATGGCAATTCGCCGAATAATTGAGTTTCTAACTCATCTGCTAATTTCGTTCCGCCACCTTTACCAAATACATACTCTTTATTGCCAGTCTCTTTACTTTCGAAATAACTCATGTTTTCAATAACACCTAAAATTGAATGTTCTGTATGTTTTGCCATAGCCCCTGCTCTTGCAGCGACGAATGCTGCGGTTGGATGAGGTGTAGTGACAATAATTTCTTTACTAGAAGGTAGCATTGAATGAACATCTAGCGCAACATCACCTGTACCTGGAGGTAAGTCTAATAATAAGTAATCTAGATCACCCCATTTTACTTCAGTGAAAAAGTTAGTTAGCATTTTACCTAACATTGGTCCTCTCCAAATGACTGGTGCATTTTCTTCAACAAAAAATGCCATAGAAATTACTTTAACACCATATCTTTCAACCGGGATAACTTCTTTTCCTTCGATACCAGGTTTTTCATCAATGCCCATCATATCTGGTACACTAAATCCATAAATATCAGCATCTACTAGCCCTACTTTTTTTCCTTCTCTAGCTAAAGCAACTGCTAGATTAACTGCAACAGTTGATTTACCCACGCCACCTTTACCTGATGCGATTGCAATAAATTCAACAGGATTATTTTTTGATAATAATCCTTCTATTGTTTTAGGCTTTTCAGTGCCTTTACCTCTATATTGTTCAACTGTACCTTCAGGTAATTCTTCAAATCTGATACCTACTGTTTTTGCACCATTTTCTTTTAGCGTTTTAACTACAGCCATTTGTAGGTCTAGTTGAGGTTGCCCACCTAATTGTGCCATAGCAATTTTTACACTCACATGTTCAATTTCTTCTTTAATAGAAACATCCACTATTCCTTCAGTCTCTTTTAAAGGAACATCAATAATTGGATCTTTTATTTCTCCAACTAATTCTTTGACTTGATTTACCGTTAACAAAGTAAATCCCCCTTATTTATATTATCTCAACTAAATAACTAAAGTGTGCTATTACCTAGTCTATCTTTTTTAGTATAAGACTTTTTATGTAATAAAAAAAGAAGTTAGCTTTAAATTAATAGCTAACTTCTAAGAATTAATTGTATTTAAACTTCTCTAATATTTTTATTCTTATTTCTAGGTTCTTTGATAAATAATGCGAAACTAAATGCAACAACTACAAATAAAGTAACTAACGCAAATGACACATCTACACCTGCAGCAACGGTTTGTCGTTGTATCATTTCTTTACTTCCAGATGTAGCTATTGTAGATCCTAACCATTTTGATCCCATACTCATAAATGTGACCATTAAAGCTGTTCCTAAAGATCCAGCCATGACACGTCCGAAGTTCATAATGGCTGTGCCATGGGAAATGTTCTTATTTTCTAACGCGTTAATACCAGCTGTATTAATAGGCATCATTAATAAAGAAACTGCAAACATTCTTATCGCATATATTATAATTAAATACATATAAGATGTGTCTGCTTTTAAGAAACATAATAAAAATGTACATATCGTTAAGATAGTAAAGCCAGAAATGATAAGTGGTCTTGGGCCGTATTTATCATAAAAACTACCTGTAAACACAGACATTAATCCATTAATTATTGCACCTGGCATAATAACTAAACCTGATAATAATGCAGATAGTGCTAAAGCATTTTGTACATACAATGGAATTAATAATGCAGGTCCAACCATGGACATCATCACTATCATTGAAGTTATGGTACTAAAACAAAAAGTTCTCGTCTTAAATACTTTTAAATTAAGTAATGGATTAGATATTGTTAATTGTCGTCTAATAAATATTAATATAATTATCAGACTTATGATTAATGTACCAATGATAATTGGATTACCGAAGCCTAAACTACCCGCACTACTGAATGCATATAACATCATACCGAATCCAATTGTAGAATATAATATAGAACGTTTGTCAAGCTTAGTTTGCTTAGTTTCATTATAGCTTGAAATAAATATAAAACCGAAGATGAGTGCGATTAATGCGATACCAACAATGATGATGAATGGCACCCTCCAACTAACATGGTCAATAATTAAGCCTGTGAATGTAGGACCAATCGCTGGTGCAAATTGAATCACTAAACCTGCTAATCCCATTGCAAACCCACGTCTTTCCCTAGAAAACAGAGTAAACAATGTAAATTGCATTAGTGGCATTAGTACACCTGCCCCCATAGCTTGAATAACTCTCGCAGTCATCAACACACCAAAATTAGGTGCTATGGCTGCTACAATCGATCCAATTAAAAAGGTACCCATTGCAGATAAGTATAATGGTCTCGTTTTAACTCGGTCCATTAAATAAGCAGTTAACGGAATCATAACACCATTAACTAACATAAATCCCGTTATCAACCACTGAGATGTACTTTCATCTATTTTTAACTCTCTCATAATATGAGGTAAGGCTGTATTCAATAATGTTTGGTTTAAAATAGCTACAAAAGCACTAATTAGCATTACAGAAACAATTAAATTCCTTCGTCTTTTACTAATTTCTATATTGCTCATGAACATAATCTCCTTTATTTGGTAATAGTACTTCATTCAAACAAATTAAGAAAAACGATTCAAATTTAGTGCTCATTACTTTTTGTTATTTAAATTTGTGCTATCTGGATAGAAAATTTCTTTACAAATATATAAGAATCCAATAATTACCATAATCACCCAAAACTTAATATCAATATATGTGTAATGGACATGTATTATAAAATAAAACAATATTGTAGTAACTGAATAACCAATTAAATGATAAGTAATTCCTTGGAAATATGGATTTTGTGGCAAACGTTTTCTAAAGTAATCCATAAGATGTTCAACTGCGAATAAAGTGAAGTATCCTAAAACAATATAACTACCATAATAGAAAATATTGTCGTAAAAGCTTTTATTATAGCCAAAATATCCTAATTTAAAATATATTAAAATCCTACTTAAGCCATATAATCCAAATCCTAAAAACATCAAAAAAATCGTTCCTGATATAATAAAAATAGTAAGAACAATAAGTGTAGATATTAAATTGTACATCTTATTTCTAAAAAACTTCATTACACTTATCCTCCTCCTATTTTGAATACATTAAGTATTTTACCATTAATCGATGACCTTATAAAATTATAAAAACGCCCACAATAAATGTAGGCGTTCAAACGAATTGTTAAGTTTGATTAGTTAGTCACCGGTTTGTTCTTATAAATGAAACTCCATAATGCAACTAATACAATTGCAATAATAATTGCTAAACCTAGTACATTATGCAAATTGCTACCGAACCAACCTGCTTTCATAGCATACATATAACCCATAACCGTTGATCCAATTGAAGACCCTAAGTTTTTAGTCAATGCGTAAAATGACATCATTTTTTTCATTTGATGTGGAGATGTTTCCTCTTGCACAATGACACTATCTTTTGTATATACAAACCCAAAACTCAAGCCAGCAAGAATAAAGCTAAATGCTATAAGTAAAGGGGTTTTTATACCGAAAATAATAATGATACTTCCAATGATTAGGAAGGTAAATGCGCCAATATATAATGCTTTTCTTGAAAACTTCGCTTCTAATTTAGCTAGGTTAAAGTTTAAGATTATCCATGCTACAGATAATGGAAAAATAACAAATCCACTTTGAAGCGGTGATAAACCGATTTGTTCTTGTAGATATACTGGAATATATAAATTGAAGCCCATTAAACAAATGGCAATGAGTAAATCTGTAATAAATACTAAGGCAATGGATTTATTAAATTCTACCACTGGTAAAAATGGGTGATCAGTTGTTTTTTCAACTTTATATAAAATATACCCTATCAATAATGCAAGTAATAGTGATAAAACATTCAATAAAACTTGATTTTGATTAAGCAAGCTAAACATTAATAAACCAATAAATACATAAAATAAACTTAAACCTTTTACATCAAAGTTTGTCTTAGATATGATTTCTTCCTCTGGAAAATGGAATGTAAAAATGACTAATATAATCGCAATAATGGCAATCGGAATATTAATGAAGAAAAGCCAATGCCAAGTTGCTATTTCAAGTATACCTCCACCTAAAAGTGGACCTATAATACTTGATACACCCCAAACACTTCCTACTATGCCCATGATTTTATATCTTAATGGGATTTCAAATGCAAGTTTAGGAACAATTTGTGATAACGACATCATCACACCAGCACCAAATCCTTGAATGACTCTAGATATAATGAGCATCATAAAAGTTTCACTTGTACCTGACATAAAACTACCTATTGCAAATAAAACTAACCCTGTGATAGCGATATATATAATTTTAAATCGCGACATTAGTTCACCAACAATCGGGTTTGCTATAACTAAAGCAATAAAATATGCTGTAAATACTAAAGAAATAAAGCTTCCAGCATTTAAATCTTGACGAATGGTCGGCATTGCTAGTGAAATAATTGATGCTTCAATCGCAGCCATAAACATTATCAAAATTAATGCTAATACCGTTATCATCGATTTTAATCTCATTTAGTTGTCCTCCAACTTAATTTTTCTTACAACTCAATCTATATTATAGACTTTCATTTAATAAAACAATCATTAATTAGTATGACTTTTCGTTTTGTTATATTTTATTTCATCTTTCCAACTGTAATTGTAAATAAACGCTTTATTTAATTGATTCCTAATTAATTTATAAAAAAGGTAACTAGAGACATGATTGTAAAATCTCTAGCTACCTTTAGTTTTTCATCTAAGACATAAAAAATAATATGCCTATTAAATGGAAAAATGAAGCAATTAAAATAAATATATGCCATATCATATGAAAATATGGTCGGTTCTTTTGTGCATAAAACCAAGCACCAATAGTATATGATAAACCACCTAATACAATAAATAGTATAAATAACCATGATGTTCTTAAAATGATAATAGGTGCAAATATAACACCTACCCAACCCATAACTAAATATACTATTAGACTTAGCTTATGATTGACATGAGTGGCGATTGACTTATATAAAATCCCCCACACAGTTGTCCCCCATAATAGAATAAACACAGTCCAACCTAACCAACCACCAACTACATTTAACAATATTGGTGTATATGTACCTGATATCGCAACATATATCATACTATGGTCTATAATTCGCAATACATATTTTTGTACTGTATGATTCGCCATTGCATGATAGACCGTTGATGATATGAACATCAAAAATAAACTAATGACAAATATTGAAATACTTGTCGATAACAATGCCCCATGCTTATTAAAACTATGCACTGCAGCGTATGGTAATATAACCATTGTACAAAATGATGCAAAGCCATGCGTGACAGTATTTCCAACTTCCTCACCAAATGACAAAGGCATGATATCTTTAAAAGAACTATGATTTGATTCAATATGTTGTTCTGTGTTTGACATACTCTGGACCACCTTAGTTTAAATCATTCCCATTCGTTTCAAATCAGCTGTTGCCGTTTCTACACTGTCTTTTCCTTCTTTATTTTTCAATGGTGAAAACTCTTCTTCTCTAGGTACTTGTAACGTAATAAAACTAGTACCATAACGGAAGATATCAAAATAGAATAACTCGAATTTAAGTGTTGGTCGTTCAACTACTCCAAAGTCTTCATCTAGTTGTTTTAAATTTTTAATTGCTAAGTGATATGGTAATTCCCTATCAACTGCACTCATAATAAATCCTAATTTAAATGCATGAATACCGATGTTTGCATTATCAAATTGATTTGCAACATTAGGATCTAGTTCAGAATACTCAAGAACTGTATCTTTGCTATCTTTATTTACAAGTCTACCGACACTTTCACCTTGCTTAGGTTGTATTGTCTTAGACGTAATATCTTTATTGTTGGAAACTGTAAATCCTGCAAACATAGGATCTAAAACTTTAACTAAAACATTATCAATATTATTTAAAAATATATATTTAACATTATCTTGTTTCATTTTATCAAGGTAGCCAGCTTTTTTAAGTGATTTAAAGATACCGCCATTACCGTTTGGTGTCTCCATAATATGACCCGCTTCATTTAATACAAGTTGGCCTTCTTCACTTAATGCAACGATATTATCTTGTTTAAAGAAATGTATTTTATCTATATCATAATTAAAATATTGATGTTGTTCAAAATAAGCTAAAGTAGCTTCATGATTGGTATCACTAGTCATGATATACCAATCCATTGTATGTCCTGTTTCTTTCTTCAATGCCATCAATTGACGCGCTTGTAATTCAAACAAACTTACGCCTTCTATTTCAAATGATCCTTTTGGACCTGAATACCCTAATCTAGTCCCTTGACCACCAGCCATTAATACGACTGCAAACTGGCCATTTCTTATTGCTTCAATACCTTGATTTCTATATTCATCTTTCACTTGTTCATCAAGTTCAGACTTTACAGTATATTTAACTTCCGATACATCTGATGTATCATCAATGGTTTGTCTATTAACATATAAGTTTTTATACATTTCTTGAATTTCTTCTAAATCTAATGATTCAAGTTTATCTTCAAGCGCGTGCTTTTCATTACTACTCATCAATTTTTCATATTCGTATAAATGTTGTTGATTAAATTTCTCTAATTTATTTTTCTCTAACATTAATTTGTCTCCTTATGTAAATTATAATTTCACTCGATTGTATATTCGAATTTATGTATCTTGTTTTTAATATTGCGTAAATATGTATCCCCAATGATGTATGATATCATTTACTTCACTTTGAAAAAACACATAAATAGCTCCAACTGTTAAAGCAGTTGCAAGTGATAAATCTACAAGTCCACCTGTTTTAAAATTCAACGGTGTTTTAATTGTTATTGGCAATGGATACAATAATTTAACCCCTTTAGGTGTTACCATATCTAGTATAACATGTGAAATCAATCCTATGATAATTGCTACTTCATAATATATAGGTGCCTCTATGATATGAAGTAAAAATCCAATGATTCCTATAAATAGCAATGAATGGGTAAATGTCCGATGACCAAATAACAGTCGAATTAAAAAACTAAGTATTTTAAATTTCCTACCTATTTTACTTTGGGTATGACAAATATCAGGTAATAAACTAGAAATAACCGACAATACAATAACTGTCACTGATGAAAATAAATCTGTATGAAAATATTGAGTTGTTAGAGCACCTACTAATAAACCACAAGATGCATGTGTCTTTCCAGTCATAATTACCTCTCCTTTAATAGCAATATTTTATCATATTCTCCTTATTTATACGAACGTATTTTCGGTCTCTTCTATTTTTTAAATCATTATTAATTAGTATGACTTAATTTTAAAAAGTATCACATTATATCTTGAAAACGGTTACAAAATGATTTATGATATACTTACAAAATTAATTAAAGGATGTGTATTGGATCATGGCAATGACAGTAAAAAAAGATAATAATGAGGTTAGAATTCAATGGAGAGTAGCAGATATTAAAATTCCAACAAACGAAATTAAAAATATCTCTCAAGACCAAGATATTCACGCAGTACCTAACGTTGAAGGTAGAGAAGTTTCTAGAATCGGTTCTACATTCGGTAAAACAAATCGCGTTATTATCGATACAGATGACCATGAATACATTATTTATACTCAAAATGATCAAAAAGTATACAACGAATTAACAAAATAATCTTATTTTAATAGAGTTTTCATAAACTTTGAGACAATGATATTGCTAATAATCGCAATGCTCATTGTCTCTTTTTATTTTTAATAGTCCTAATGAAGGACTATAATTTAATTAGATAACATTTGACGAATAATTTAAATATATATAAGGAGTGATTTTAATGTTTGTTGTTACAAATCGCATTACTGTTAAACAAGGTTTCGCAGAAAAAATGGCACCAAGATTCACACAAGGTGGAAAAATTGAATCGCTAAAAGGATTTAATAAAATCGAAGTTTGGCAAGTCAATAACGAAGATGATGAAACTGAGGATATGTACGTTAATACATGGTGGGAAACTGAAGATGATTTCAATAACTGGGTAAAAAGCGATGCATTTAAAGAGGCGCATCAACGACCAAAAGATTCAAAAAGCGACGAACCATCTCCAGTTATTAAAAACCAAATCGTAAAAGCAAATGTACTATCTGTTTTAAATCCATAACAATATCAATATAGTTAGAATAGAAAAAAAGCCAAGATGTGCAGTTGTTAATACAACAAATAAGGCATCTTGGCTTATATATTATAAAAATAGATGTGCGATTAAAGTAATAATAGGTAATGTAATAATTGTTCTGATTAAGAAGATAACAAATAGTTTACCGATATTAACTGGTATTTTTGAACCTAAAATGACGCCGCCTACTTCTGATAAATATATTAATTGTGTAATACTCAATGCACCAATAACAAATCGAGTTAAATCACTATGTGCACTTTCAATTAATATAGATGGTAAAAACATATCTGCAAAACCAATTAAAATGGTTTGAGATGCGTGTGTAGCTTCAGGTATTTGTAAGAGTTGTAAAAATGGAACGAATGGTTTCCCAATTAATTCAAAGATTGGCGTATAGTTCGCAATTATAGTAGCAATCGTACCAATGCTCATCACTACAGGTAATATAACAAACCACATATCTACGACTGTTTTTAATCCGGCTTTAAAGAAGCCTTTCACACCTGGTGCTTTAATCCCTACTTCTGTAGCCATATCAAATCCATGACCAATTGCTGTTTTACCTTCAGGAAGTTGCTCTGTTCTTGCATCACTCGATACTTCTTTCGCATATTCATCTGGTATCTTATTCAAGGGCCATATTCTTGGCATGATAACCGCCGCAATTAAACATGAAATAATAACACTTAAATAGAATAAGAAAAATTGATCTTGCATTTTAACAGTATCTGCAATAATAATAGCAAAGGTAATAGAAACCACACTAAAAGTAGTTGAAATCACTGTTGCTTCCCTTCTTGAATAAAAACCTTCTTCATATTGACGACTAGTTATTAATACACCAACAGTACCATCTCCAATAAAAGATGCTAAATTATCAACTGTTGAACGGCCAGGTAATGTAAACAACGGTCGCATGACAGGTCTAAATAAAGGCCCTAACAACTCTAACAGGCCGTATTCCATAAGTAATGGTAAAAATAAAGCCGCAAATAAAAATACTGCTACTAAAGTTGGTAATAAACTAGAAAACACAAGACCACCAGTATCTTCTGAATATATCATTTTAGGTCCAACTTTAAGTAACGTCATCCATGCAAAGATTACTGCTAAAACCTTTAATATTATCCAACTTACATTCACATTAAACGCATTATATAATAATCCTTTTGGATCCAATTTATCTTTTAAAATCGTAGAACAAATGAGTGTTAAAATAGCTGATAAAGTTATAATCGTCACAATGATAAAAGGCATTGCTCCACCAACAATATCTTTCAGCCAATTAGCTAAAAATGCAACAGGTAGCGTCGTTTGCTTTTTACCATCTTGTTCTACTGGTATAGGAATTAAAAATAAAATAATGCCGATAAGTGACATCGTTATAAATTTAATTCGACCTTTAATGATTTCTTGCTTAGAATATCTATTCATCTTTCGTCATCCATTTCTTTCTATTTAAAAATACAATTATATATACTCAAATTACATTTATATTTGTTTCAAAACACTCTTTCATATATATACATTTTTATGAATAATTAAGTATTTAATACTATACGCGATTTACATTCAAAGTGCAATGGCTAAAAGTTAAATAATTTTATAAATATATAGTTACTCATTTAAATATTTTGTGACATGGAAAATGCACCAAGAAACACAATATCATGTATCTTGATGCATACAATGTCTATGAGTCGTATCACTAATTATTACATTTTTCTTAATAAGAATAAGAAGTAAGGTGCACCGATAATAGCAATAATGACACCTACTGGAATATCTAATGGCGGATGAATACCTCTCGCTAAACCATCACCAAATGTTAATAATATCGCTCCGATTAAACCTGACATTATTGCGACATGCATTGTTTTATGGCCAACTATTTGTCTTGCGATATGTGGTGAAATCAATCCTAAGAAACTAATACCACCAACAACTGAAATTGAAGCGCCTGCTAACATTACTGATAAGATGAGTAACACCATTTTTAATCTTTTAACTTTAGCACCTAATGCGACAGCGACGTTATCTCCCAATCCTAGGATATCCAATTGATGGCTCAACATTAAAATTATCGGAATAGTGATAATGAACCAAGGTAATATAGATAAGAAGTTTGAAATATTATGACCGTATAAACTACCAGTTAACCAAACAAGCGCATTATTAGCATCCATTGGATTGCGAATTAATAAAAACTGCACAATCGCCGTACATATTGCCCCTATTGCTAAACCAATTAAAGCTAAATTAGATCCTTTAACATCAAATTTAGAAATTAAAAAAGACAATATTAAACTAATCATTAACGCCCCAATAAACGAACCAATAGGTAATATCGCTAATGGTGCTGATGGAAATAGCATGATGATAATAACAGCAGCTAAACTGGCACCTTTAGAGATACCTATCACATCTGGAGAGGCAAGTGGATTTCGAACAACACCTTGGATAATTGCCCCAGATATCGCTAAACTGCTACCGATAATCAGTCCTAATAATGTTCTAGGGATTCTATATTCATTTAAAATAAAATTATCATGTGTGAAGATGCCTTTAATCGCCTCGATAGGATTCACGATTACTGAGCCAATACATAGGCTAAAAATGGCACTAATAACTAATAATATTGTAACAATACTATATCTAATCATATGCTTCTTCCTTGTCATACGCGTTTCACCCCTTTAACTGTGATAAATAAGAAGTAAAATGCACCTACGAAAGAAGTCACGATACCAACTGGAGATTCAAAAGGATGTGTGACAAGTCGTGATAAAACATCAGAAAATAATAATAAATCGGCACCAATTATAATAGTGAGTGGAATCATTAAGATATAATTATTTTTGATATAACGTTTTACAATATGAGGTACGATTAAGCCTACAAATCCTATTGGACCTGCGATTGAAACTGATAAACCCGCTAAAATAATGACTAATAATCCTAAGAGCATTCGAACAACTTGAATTTTTTGACCTAATCCTTTAGCAATATCGTCGCCTAGTTCCATTATTGTTAATTGACGTCCCATAAGCATTGTAACTATCATAGCCACAACTAACCATGGTGTAATAGCAATCACTTCTGGCCACTTAACACCTGACAATGAACCTACTAACCAAAACATCACTGATGAGTTGGAATCTTCATTTAACAATATTACTCCTTGAGTCATACTACTGAAGAATAGATGAATAGCCATACCTGCCAATGCTAATTTAACTGGTGTCATTGCCTTAGTTGAACCTGAAAGTGTATAGACCGTTAATCCACCTAAGAATGCACCAATCATTGCTAAAATCATGGAATAGCTTTCAAGTGAAGGTATCAGAACCGTTATTAATACAATAACGAAAGAAGCTCCAGCATTCACACCAAATATTTGTGGTGAGGCTAATGGGTTCCTCGTAATAGATTGCATTAATAAACCTGCAAGTGCCAATGCACCACCGATTAATAAACCTGCTAACATGCGTGGCATTCTAGAATTATGTATCAAGAATGTCTGTTTCGTATCAGTATGACCTGTTATATAATGAATGATATCTTTAAATTCAATATGAGAAGAACCAATCGCTAAATTTAAATAAATACAAATAAAAAGAAAGCACACACTCACAATATATGTGAGTGTAGTGCGTTTTCTTTTTTCTTGTAGTATAGCGGATTGACTACTTTGTTCCTTCATAGTCATAGTTTTCCACCTTACTTATCGTCTTTATTGTGATCCTTTTTAGAAATCTCAACTAATTCTTTCGCCATTTCTTCAGAAGAAATTAATCCACGAGCTCTAGCCCATAAATCACGATCTACAACGTCTACACGATCATTTTTAACAGCGTCAAGTTTTTTCCAGACTGGATCTTTTTGCATTTTCTTGAATGTTGGTTCATCTGGACTCGCTTTATCAGTCATAATAAACATACGACCTGGATTAACGTCAGACAATGTTTCTGAATTCATTTCTAAATAAGGACCTTTTAAGTATTTACTTAAACCTTTTGTAACATCTGGTGATAATGCTTCTTTAAATCCTAATTGTGTTAGGAATTGACCAACATATGATTCACTAGGATGTCCTAAGAAACTTGATTTTGCCGCTACAGCTGGTAATACTTTTTCATCTTTATCAAATTTGATGTCTTTTTTGTATTCAGCAATTTTCTTATCATGTTCTTTTAAACGTTTTTTACCTTCGTCTTCTTTACCTAATGCCTTAGAAATTGTTTTGAATGCATCGATATTATCATCATAGTTCCCATCGAAACTTTTTAGTTCGATCGTTGGTGCAATTTTGTTTAAATCTTTATAAATACCTTTATGTCTGTTGCTATCAGCAATAATTAAATCTGGTTTTAACTTACTAATCTCTTCTAAATTGGGTTGCTTACGAGCACCTACTGAAGTATAATTTCCGATTTTATCTCTTAAGGGTTTAATAATACGTTCTTTTTTATTATCATCTGCAACCCCTACAGGTTTAACATCTAACGCTGCTAATGCATCTACAAATGAATATTCAAGAACGACCACACGTTTAGGATGTTTAGGAACTTTAGTTGTTCCTTCAGCATGTTTAATTTCAACCCCATCTTTAGACGCTGATTTATTTTTAGAGTCGTCTGACCCATTATTACTTACGCTACCGCATGCAGTGACTAATACTAAAGCTAACATTAAGCCGAGTATGCTCAAAAACTTGATACCTTTCATTTTTCCACTCCTTAACTATGTATATGCTTACATATATAGTTTATTGATAACGATTCTCATTGTCAATATGATTTTTATAAATTTTATAATTAATATGAACCCTTCGAATACTTTTATCATATATAATGCGGAATGGTTTTATCATATATTTGAATTTTAAATTTCCAAGATATTAAAAAGGAGCACCTTACATTACTCTCAAAATTAATTGAGATCACTGATGTCGGTGCTCCGTTGATTAGATATTTGAATTTATATGATACGTTGAACAAAATGGCTCATTAAATGAATGAATCATCGTTTCAACTTTCGTATCAGTTACATATACTTTTTCTAGGTTTTTATTATACATCGAGCGAGATAATGCTTCATAACTCAATTGAAATTGTATTTTATTACCAATTTGATAATGATCTTGATTATTTAAATCGATCATTAAATGATCACTTGATGCACCAATAATTTGGATATCATTGGCTATCGGGCTTATATGAGTTGTATCCGTATCAATGTATCCTATATCAACTATCGCTTGCAAATATGACTGTTTCGTATGACTATTCATACGTGGTTTAATTTCTAATATTTCTGCTTCCAATACTATCGCATCTTGATACAAATGTGAAACGGGCTTGTCTGTAGTTGTATCGACGCCTCTAAATAATGTTTCACCAATTCGTAATTCATTTATTTTGCCTAAGTCATTATACATCGTTAGCGGTAGCATACTTGAGTTTCCACCCGATACAATTTTCATGCGATAACCTATTTCTCTCTCAATGGCACTAACAAATTTGTTAATCATAAAGACATCATCTTCGATTGGTGAACTTGATTTAAAACACATAAAATTAAATGACACACCAACAAGTTGAATATGGGATAAATTCAATATGGTTTCGATATATTTAACAACATCGTAAGTTAGAACACCCTCTCTACCGTCTTTCCAATCAACCATTAATATCACTTGATGTTTTATATTTAAATGTTGCGCTATACGATTCAGCTCAATAATAGTATTTAATTCGGTTTGAATACTGATTTGTGTATCTTTAATCATATTATCTAACTGTGATAATTGTGTTGATCGTAATATCGTGAATGAACAATCAAAATTAGTTAATTGTCTTATATTCTCTAATCGAGAATCTGCAAAATGTGTGATACCTAATTCAATTAATTTTTGAACAATTTGTAGGTCCCCTGCGATAGATTTAATGACAGGTGTAAATTGTATGTGTTTAGCATCTAAAATGGTTTGAAGTACTTTGGCATTGTATTGTATTTTGGATAAATTTATTTTTATATTTGCCATGTACTTACACCTCTTTTTTTATTGGATTTTCCAATTCTGTATTTAAATATTTCTTCACTTTATTTTCCATTCGCATACTTAATAATGCTTTAACTGAAATTGTTGGTCCAAATAAGACACGATGTAAAGCTTGAGCATGATTTTTATTGGCATCAATCGCCGCTTCAATTTCTTGTTGTACTATTTTAAATAATCTCTCTTCATTCACCATGTCATATTGATTAAAATGATGAATTAACTCTGCCAATTGATTTTGGACAACGGCATGTTGAAACTTACCTATTACTGCTTCAATTGAATCTGCAATTAAACTTTCATTCGTAATTTTAACATCTGGTAGCTTATGTTTTAATGTTTGTAAATCAATACGGGAACCACCTAAATCTCGGACTAAAAAGTTCATTTGATAATTAGGACCAAGATTTACGATGGTATTTTGCATATGTGATTCTAAAGCAATACCGTAATCTTGAATATACGCTATTAATGGTCTTACTAATGTGCTTGTATATTGTCGAATAAATTGTTCTATCGATTCTGTAGTGAGCTCGTTATTTATCCATTTAATATAACTATCAACTATGACGTCATCATCAACCGGATTGCGATTCACTAGACTTGCGCTAACTATAGTTGATCCTTCTTGAGCTAACACTGGCTTTTCTCTAACAATACACGCTAATTGACGTGCTAAATCCGCGTCCACATCGACATACTCGCCAAATGGCTCAGCAGACACTTTTAATTCAGGATAAATATTCAACATATCTTGCAGTGCATAACTTAATTTAGGACCATCAACCGTTGTCACAGTAGATACTGTTCGTACAGCACTTGTCGCTTGTACATTTACAGGTAATTTTATATGAAATGGATGATGCAATAACTCCATTGTTCTAAAAGACAATGTGGCTTTAGATTCGACTGTAAACGGTGTTGGAATTAATATTTTCTCACTAATCCATGTTTTAAAACGTTCACCAATCACATGATCATATTGCCATGGATGTACAAAGATCGCCCGATAATTATTCATTTCTAAATCGAGCGGTTTTAGAAATGATTGTAATTTATCCTTAAGTTCTGGAATAACTTGATTAACGATATACTGTTCATCATTTTCCATTGATGTTGTCCTTATATGTGAAGATGAAACTAACATAATATGTAATGGAATAATTTTTTCAAATTCTGGTGCATAGCGACGTATTTCCTCTGATGTTAATGGCAACTTGGTCTTAGTTAAAGGATGTGTAGGATGACCTTCTAAAACTAAACTTTCAGAGTAACTTAAATCGTTTGTAGTACCATTATCTTTGATATGTTGCAACCATGTAAAAAAATTAATCGTGTCTGGTAGCATTGAAAATGTCATACTTTGATGAATTAATGATGTTCTATTATTAAATTGTTTATATGATTCTACAAAGCTATCCCTACTATGGATAAGCTCATGATATAAACGCTCAGATATTTCAATATCAAAAGCATCATTCAATATGTTAAGTAAACTTTCTAAACTTGTAATTTGAATGCGTTCATCACCACATTGATATGTGAATGGTCCATCAAATACATATCTTTCTAACATACTTTTTCTTAAAACATAGGCAGTTAGAACTCGTCCATGATATTGTATTTCTATTTTATCTGTTGATTGATTTATTTTTGCGTCCTCAGGACATATTCGTTCTTTTACAATTGCATTTAACATTCTATGTTGAATATTTTTATCTGCAAGTAACCACTCATTGCGTGTCATTGTGAAATTCCTCCAATTTTATGAACTCGTTGCATTAAGTAAAATATGATCGAAATGGCTACTGTACTTATTCCCATAATTAAAAATGTATTTAATACGCCAAATTTGTCAGCAAAGAAACTCATAATTAAACTTCCTAACGGTATCATGCCTCGGTCCATCATTACAATACTTAATACCTTACCCCTTTCATAATCTTTAACACTATTTTGGAAATAAACGCGATTTGTTGTTCTCGCCCATTGGCTAAATAATCCAATTAAAGTAATACAGATAAACATCATTACTAAATTATGAACAATGATACCTAATAAGGCGATACCAAAAAGTAATGAACTAAGATAATACATTTTAACAGCATCGATATGATCTAGAATTTTAGGTAATATCACAGTAGCGATAATGCCACCAATAGCACAACAAGTCATTGCAATACCAAATATTTCAGATTGTCCGGGAAAAACATGATTAGTTAAGACCGGTAATATTGTTGTATATGAAAAACCGGTTGCCATAATTAGAAGTGAAGTAAAGAAAATCTTACTACCTTCTAAATTGCGTTTGAAATAATCCAACACTACTTTTAATGACATCTCTTTTTGGTGTTCCCCCAAATCAGTTGCTTGAATATGTATTGGTAAACATAAAGCTACCGCTATGAGATAACAAATAGCCTGAGCTAAAAATGTCGTTGGTGCATGATAAACTGCTAAAATAACACCTGCAATGGCTGGACCAATAGAACGACATATATTAATAATAAATGAGTGAAATGATACTGCTTGTGTTGTTGTGATTTTATCAGATAAATCTGGTAAGACTGCTTGTCTTACTGGTGTTTCAACAGCACTTAGCATTCCTCGTAATGTCGCATAGATTAATACAATATATACAGGAATTTGATTAAATGAGTACGTCATCACACACAGTATTGCTGTAACTAAAAATGATGAAGAGATTGTAATACGCAGTAAATTTCCTTTATCATATTTATCAGCTATAGAACCTGCCCATACACTTAGTAACAAAATGGGTACGAGCCGGCAAAAATTAACTAAACCTAAATAAACTGCGTTATGATATGTAGTAAGTACAAACCAGTTTAACCCGATTTGCCCAATCCAATTCCCTAAAAACAGTAGAAATGAACTGGAAAAGAAAAATTTAGCCATAAATTTCACCTGTCTTTTTAATTGATAATAATAATCATTATCATTAATATGGATTATACAAATCTTATTAATTTTTGTAAAATATTTTTTTAGAGGTGAATTATGAATTTAATTAAAAACACAAAAGAACATAATTTAAAACTGACCAAAGATGAGCAAAATGCTTATCAATTTTTAAGTCAATCTCATCCAGAATGGTCGCAATACTTTATTGAAAATATAAATATTGGTCGCGATAAAGTGACACAAAGATTAGTCACATCAATACATAGAGAAAATCTGGTACACGGCAAAGATCATAGTAGAATATTAAAAAGTAAAGATATCGAAGCTTTGTCCATCCATCGACCTGAAGTTTTAGAAATAGAATTTAAAGCATCACATAAAAAGTTATATGCACCTATAAGTGGTCAACACGCATTTAATCGTGTAGATGTTGAAGGTCCTTTTTATTATCAATCTATAAATGATTCATCTTTTTATCGAGTAGAACATCCGAATGATATATTAGAATGGGTTTTAATTGAAGCACCGGAGTTAGATAACGAGGCTAGCGATCAATTTAAAGATGATTTAACAAATAGCGCAGCAAATATGATATTTGCTATTAGTTATCAAGCCTATAGCATGAAAGGTGAGTCACAACCTTTGTTTGATATTATTAAAAATCATAATGATAGCTATTTACGTTCAGAACAAGCTGTTATCGAAGGTCACCCTCTACATCCAGGTGCAAAATTAAGAAAAGGTATGGATTCAAGTGAGACATTTAAATATTCTCCTGAATTTGCTCAACCCATTGATTTGAAAATTATTTTGATACATCATCAATTTAGTAAAGTGCAATCATTAGATAAATCTTATAATGATACGATCAACCAACTTTTCCCTAGTATGTATCAACAACTTTTGGATGAAATAAAACAATATGATGATATCAATATATATGATTATCATGTCATGATAGTACATCCTTGGCAGTATGATGAAGTGCTCGATCGAGATTATAGTAAAGAACTAGATCAACATATGATCATTAAGACTCAATGTACATTACCGTATTATGCTGGATTATCTTTTAGAACATTGATGCCAAAAGCGCCAAATGAAGATCCTCATATTAAGTTATCAACTAATGTGCATATTACTGGAGAGATTAGAACATTATCGGAGCAAACCACACATAATGGCCCGTTAGTGACCCACATTTTAAATCAAATATTAGTTAATGATACGACATTCAAACCATATGCATCATCGGTCATTGATGAAGTTGCTGGTATCCATTTTTATAATGAAAACGACCTAGACCCAATACAAACTGAGCGTAGTGAACAATTAGGTACTTTATTTAGAACCAATATTAACACTCATCTCAAGCAAAATGGTTTAACTTCAATGATTCCATCTAGTCTAGTCGCTCAATATCCATATCACCCTGAGCCACCAATAGTGTCATTAATTAAGTTATACCAAAGTCACCATAAATTCACTTCATACGATGAAGCTGCTCTAACGTGGATGAAAGATTATAGTCATGCCCTATTAGGCTTAGTTGTACCGTTATTAACGAAGTACGGAATTGCACTTGAAGCACATTTGCAGAACGCAATTGTACATTTTAACGAAGATGGTTCATTAAATCATTTATATGTGAGAGACTTTGAAGGATTAAGAATCGATCAAGCAAGATTAAATGATATGGGTTATGCTACAGACCAATTTCACGAGAAATCACGCATTTTAACAGAATCTAAAGTTTCTGTTTTCAATAAAGCTTTTTATTCAACCGTTCAAAATCATTTAGGCGAATTAATCTTAACCATTGTACAATCAGCTGATCATAAGAATTTAGAAGATATAATTTGGAACGATATAGCAAACATCATTCACCAAATATTAGATACAATGACCGATGTTCCTAATGAAAGAATCTCTGAAATTCAAAATGTAATGTTTGCTAAAACAATTGATTATAAATGCGTAACTACCATGCGCTTAGAAGATGAAGCACACGAATACACATATATTAAAGTAAATAATCCCTTACATTCTTAATACTAAAACGTATGAAAAAATCCGTGAGATACATATTTAAGTATCTCACGGATTCTTTATTATAAAACTAAATAACTAAATGGACAGATTATTGTAAACCTTGTCTTTCGTTATTGTTGTTGTTTTGGTTGTTATCTTTTTCATGTTTTTGTTGCCATTCTTTTTTAGTCATAACATCGTCAACTTGCATGTTAACTTCTACAACTTCTAAACCAGTGATATATTTCACTTGTTCTTTAACTAAGTCAGTTACTTTACGGAAGATTTTTGGTGCAGATTCACCATATTCTAAAATAACTTTTAAGTCGATAGCAGCTTGTTTTTCACCAACTTCAACAGAAACACCTGTTGTTACATTGTTACCACTTGAGAAAGCGTTAGTAAAGCTATCAGTGAAGCCGCCTTTCATATCTAAGATACCTTTAACTTCGCGAGCTGCGATACCAGCAATTTTTTCAACTACTTCATCAGAGAAAGTTAATTTGTTTTCAAATTGAGGTTGTTGGTTTTCTTGTTGTTGCTGTTGTTTTTGTTGTTCTTGTCTTTCTTTTTCGTTAACACCTGTTTGGTTATCATACGCTTGTTTTGCTTTATTGTTATCTACTGCCATTTTGCATTCTCCTTTTTAAATAAAATTATTATTCTTTAATCTTTTTAAAACTTTAAATGAACATCTTAGAAATTAAAGTTAAATTAACTCCATCTATTTAGAAAATTCAAAAAGTCTTGTGTACGGTCTTTAATATACCCAATTCCTATTCCTATTAAACATAAAACAATAATTAAAATTGTTTTCCAGAAACCTAAAGTTAGGAATAATATAGCTATAAGTAAAAATGCTAAAAATCCGATGATTCTCCATTTGAAAGTTTTCAATATGTTAATAAGCTGTTGCGTAGAGTCTTGTCCATTTTGGTTATTATTATTAGCCATGATATCCCTCCCTTACAACACTCTTGGACCAGAAGTTTTCTGATCTTTGACGTTTACTTCTAATTTTCTTACTGGCATTTCAGTAAAGTGCTCAACATTTTGTTTAATATCAGCACGAATACTTTCTGTTAATGATGTTGCTTGAACATTGTTTGGAACAAAGTAATCTGCCTTAATATCAATAAATGATTTTTTCTTCTTGTTGTACATTTTTGTAACAACGTTAGGTTGTCTAACTTGATCATATTTAGCAATCGTATCATAAACTGTTTTCTCAACAGCTTTTCTTGATACATAGACATGACCGTCGTCAAATTCTTTGTACAATCCAGGTTTTCTATACGTAGGTTTAAATATGCTTAGTACTAATATTAAACCAATTAATATTAGCAATCCTGCTAGACCAATCAATAGTGGTTGGAACCAATTGAATTGTAAGAAGTAATCTTGATATTGAGAAATACGACTATCTTTAATATACATAAACAATAGGAAACCAACGATGACTACGATAAGTAGGCCAAGGATAAAGTTTTTAAGTCTTTTCACCTCGTATGACACCTCCTCAATTAGTATTATATTTTTTAGTATCACACAAAATGAGTACCCTATTATAAATAAATCAAAACCAATAATTTAAAATTTAATTATCAGTTTTTATATTTAATTAAGTACTACTTATATGGTTTATTCCCATTTAATTGTAATCGGAAACATTTTTTCAAAAAATCTAAAAACTTTTTTTATCTTTCGAACTTTTATATTCTAAAACGTCTGAATCTCTATCTTTCACTAATATCTTGTTACTTGGTCTAGGTTTTTCTTCACCCAGTGATTTAAATAATGACCATATCATTAAAATAATGACAATTGAAAACGGTAATGCTGCGATAATCAGTAAATTTTGTATGGCTTGTGTTCCACCTGTATAAATCATAATGATAGCAAATAAAGCCATAATGATTCCCCAACTGACCTTTACAATTGAAGATGGATTAATATCACCCTGTGAACTGAGCATTCCTAATACATAAGTTGCTGAATCTGCAGAGGTAACAAAGAAAATCATTATCACAATTAACGTTAAAATGCTTAAAATAAATCCAAGTGGATAATGTTCTAATGTTGCAAATGTAGCGGTTTCAGTTGCTTCTTTCGCGATGTTAGCAATTTTATTGTCTTGTAAATACATTGCAGAAGCACCGAAAACAGCAAAGAATATAAAACAAACTAATGCAGGAACGAATAATACACCTAAAATAAATTCTTTAATGGTACGTCCTCTTGAAACACGTGCAATAAAGATGCCTACAAACGGCGCCCAGGATACCCACCAAGCCCAATAAAAGATTGTCCAATTTTGTAACCATTGGAATTTTTGCTGGCTGGATGGAATTCTTAAACTCATACTAAAGAAATTAGCTATATAATTCCCTAAACCATTCGTAAACGTATTTAAAATATAAAGCGTTGGACCCACAATAAATAAACCAACTAATACAATAAACGCTAATGCCATATTGATATTACTTAGTGTTTTAATGCCTTTATCAATACCTGACCAGGCAGACCAAGTAAATAACACTGTTGCAATCGCAATTAATATCACTTGCGTACCAAAATTATTCGGTAAATGGAATAGAAAATGAAGTCCTTCATTAATTTGTAAAGCACCGAATCCTAATGTCGCCGCTACCCCTGTCACAGTAGCTATCACTGCTAATACATCAATGGCGCCTCCAATCGGTCCTTTCATTGCTTTTTCTCCAAAAATAGGTACTAATGTTGCACTCACTAAACCAGGATAGCCTTTATGAAAGCTAAAATAAGCAAAGACAAGTGCAACAATACCGTACACAGCCCATGCATGAATACCCCAATGGAAAAATGAAAATTGCATGGCATCATTAATTGCAGTTTGTGTACCTGCTTTATGTATTGGTGTTAGTTTAAAGGCATGACTAATGGGTTCAGCCGTTGTCCAAAATACTAAACCAATCCCCATACCAGCACTAAATAACATCGCAAACCACGATGGTAATGAAAACTCTGGATCTTCACCTTCTTTACCTAAAGTAATTGTTGCATATCTAAAAAATAGTAAATAAACACATACAATTAATATAAGTAATACTAATAATAGGTAATACCATGAAAAATGAACCGCTATAAATGAAGTGATATTTTTAGTAACGGTTTCTAATTGTTTTGGCAAGATTGCACCATAGATAACAAAAAGAGTACAAATGGATAATGCAACCCAAAATACAATGCTAATAGATTTATTTTTCATATGTATAACACTCCCCTTTTTCTAACTTTCATATACCCTAGCTACTTACTTCCAATCATGTTTAATTATTTTTCAATTTATATCAATTAATATTTTAATAATTTATTGAAATAAGATTGATCTATAAAAAAAATAAAAAACCTGAGACGTGATATCCCAGGTTTTGACAATATATTTTGATTTTGTATATTAATGATTCCAGATAATATAGTGTTTACTATCCAGTATCATTTGCTTAATTAAATAAATGATTACTTGTTCTAAAACACTATTTTTCGAAGTTATTTTCTCACTAATAATTAAATGTTAATTACCAACTTTCCTATCATTGTATGACTTTCTAATGTTTGATGTGCTTTGTATAGATTGTCTACTGTTAATCCTTCAATCACTTTTGTAGTAGTTGGTTGGTAGATACCTTGCTCTATTTTCGTTGTAATATCTTTTAAGTAATCATGATGCTTAATCATATCATTAGTTTGATGAACAGGTCTTGCAAACATAAACTCATGAGAAAATGAAATACTTTTAGACTTAAGTAGATTTAAATCTTGTTTTTCATTAAATGCTACAATTGTCGCGATATGTCCTCTTGGTTTAATTAAATCAATCATCGTTTCGTAATACATATCAGAATTAAATGTACAGAATATATAATCTACTTCTTCAATACTTTGTTGATTTAATTGTTGTTTTAAATCTTTTTTATGATTGATAACGATGTCTGCCCCCATGTCGTAACACCATTTCTCTGTTTCATCTCTGGACGCAGTCGTAATCACTTGTAAACCATAGTGACTTGCAATTTGTGTTGCAATACTGCCTACACCACCAGCACCATTAATAATTAATATAGTCTTACCTTTATTATCCTTTGGGTTATCTGAAATATTGAAACAATCAAACAACGTTTCTGATGCTGTAAGACCTGTTAACGGTAAACTTGCAGCTTGTTCATTTGTAATATTTTCAGGTGCATGTGCGACTAACTGTTCATCAATTACTTGATATTCAGCATTGGAACCATGTTGACTAGGAGAACCTGAATAAAACACTCTATCTCCTACTTCAAACATAGACACATTATTTCCAATTGCTTCAACTGTACCAACTGCATCAAATCCTAAAATTCTTGGTGGATGTGATACTGTCAATTGTCTTTGTTTAGTATCTACAGGATTTACACTAATACTTTTTACTTTTACTAAAATTTCTGTGCTATTTGGCTGCGGCAGGTCTATGTCATATGTTTTAAATTGATTTCCTTCGTCTAAGTTAAATGGTTGATCAAACCCTATTGCTTTCATGCTGCAATCACCTCAAATTGATTTTAAATAAAACTGTCTGCCTCGTAATTTAACATCTACTTTTTTATTCAGGATCTGCTACTTTAATCACTTGCTTACCGAAATTGTCACCTGTAAAAAGATTTCTAAATGCTTCAGGTACTTTATCAAACCCATTCGCCACAGTTGTTTGCGTTTTTATTTTATCTTCATGAACCCATTGTGCTAATGTTTCGCTCGCATTTTTAAAATCATTTGCAAATTCGGCAACTAAGAAACCTCTCATCATGGCTTGTTTTTTAACTAATGTGCCTTGTATTCTTGGACCAATGTCATCTTCCGGGTGATTATATGAAGAAATAGCACCACACACTGGCACACGTGCAAAGCGATTAAGATGTTTAAATACTTCATCTGCAATAGTTCCACCAACATTTTCATAATATACATCCACACCATCTGGTAATGCTTGTGCTAAATTCTCAGCGAATTGTTTATCTTTGTAATCAATACCAGCATCAAAACCCAATGTATCCGTTAAATAATTTACTTTATCAGGACCACCAGCGATGCCTACCACACGACAACCTTTGATCTTAGCGATTTGACCTACCACAGAACCTACTGCGCCTGATGCTGCTGAAACCACAACCGTTTCACCTTCTTGTGGGCGTCCAATATCTAATAAACCATGATAAGCTGTTTGACCTGGCATACCTAGTACGCTTAAATATAATTCTAGTGGTACTTCTGTAGACGGCACTATATTAACTTTGTCACTAGTTACTGTATTATATTTTCTCCAAGGCAACATACCAGTAACAATATCGCCTTCTTGGAACCCATCCGCTTCTGAAGCAGTTACTTGAGCAACGATATGACTTACAATTGGTTGGCCAACTTCAAATGGTTGAACATAGGAGTCTCCTTGTGACATTCTGCCTCTCATATAAGGATCAACTGAAATATATAAAGTTTTTAATTGTATTTCACCATTTTTTGGATTTTTAATGTCTATTTCCTCGTATTTAAATGTATCATCCTGTGGCATGCCATCAGGATATTTATTGAAATTAATTTGTTCATTATTCATCGAATCATCCTTTTTCAATTTATAGTTATTACCATAATACCTCAGTTCAAGATGTCGCAATCATTTTGTTCGAACTGTATAATATGAATCAATAAATGAGAAAAAGTTGGAGATGTATTCAATCATGAAACTAAGTATTTTAGATTATGTGCCTATTTTTGAAAATAGAAATGCTACTGATGCACTGAATCATAGTATCGAATTAGCACAACTTGCAGAAAAGCTAGGATATGAAAGGTATTGGGTAGCAGAACATCACCAAGTTTTATCAGTAGCATCTAGTGCGCCAGAGATGATTATGATGGCTCTGTTAGAACAAACGACACATATACGTATTGGAAGTGGTGGTATCATGATTCCACACTATAGTCCGTATAAAGTAGCAGAACAGTTTAAAATTATGGAAGCACGACATCCTCAACGTGTTGATTTAGCTTTAGGCCGTTCTAAAAGCTACCCAAATGTTTTTGCAGCATTGAACGAAAATAAAACTCAACCACTACAATTCGAAACCCAATTAAACGATTTACAAAAATATTTTACTGAAGATGTTACTCAACCACATCGCTTTCAAACTTTAATTGCAACGCCACAAATCAATAGTTATCCTGAAATGTTTATCCTTGGAATGAGTGAACGAAGTGCGAAACTAGCAGGTAGAAAAGGCTTGCCTTTTGTCATAGCACAGATGGGTCAAGCATCACATCACCTTCAAGCGGCTATTAAAACATATAAATCTACTATATATCAGCACTATGGAGACCGAGTCAAACCATATGTCATATTAGCAACGTTTGTTGTTACCGGAGAAAACCTAGACAAAACCAATCAATTACTAAATGCCTTTCATTTGTGGTTAATTAGGATTTTTTATGCTAATCAGCCTAAATCTTACCCTTCAATTGATACAGTTATAAATCGACAATGGACTGATAGAGAACTTAAGAAGAAGTCATCCAACGCAAACCGTGTGATTAGCGGTTCACCATATCAAGTAGCTACCCAGCTAAAGCAACTGAAGAAGGATTATCATGTTGACGAAATAATGATCTTGCCGCATGTATATGGAGAAGCCAATCGTAAAAGATTATTAGAACTAGTAATGGAATATAGTAAAACATGAGAAATTATAAAAATAAAGGTACAATATCCAATTGAATACATTATCGAACCTTTCTACCTATAAATAGAAAGGTTCGATTTGTACGTATGGAAATTGTACCTTTTTCTTATTTAGACCAAAGAAAATCTATTATTTCATTGGCTACTTGTTTATTTTCATGTAATTGGCTATGTTGTGCTGACTTTCCAGTATATTTAGATTCTTTATAACTACTCACCGAATCTCCTATTAAATATTTTAAAGATTGAGATGAAGCATTTGAAACACGCCCATCAGAATGTGTTCCATCTTTTAAGTCTCCAAATATATTTAATACTTTAATATCTTTATTTTTATAACTATCTTTAAGAGATAATAATGCTTTGTAATTATCAGTCATTTTACTTGGCTTACCATTTTGATCAACCGTAATTTCATTTACCTTTTCGTTTAAATTTAAAACGCCATTGAATGTCCCAGCAATATTAACCTCTTTATTTAATTGAGGTAAGTCTTTATCTGTACCATACATTTTCATAAAGTATGCAAATGATAAATTCCCCATTGAGTGTCCTACAAAATTATATTTATCAATCTTATATTTGGATTTAAGATTTGCTAACACATTTTTGATATTTTTAGCGTTTTGTTCAGTGTCACCATTTTTATTATCTTCCATCTCTACTTTGATTATAGGATTTGAAGCATTGTCTTTAAGATTCCCCTTAAAATTGACATTGCCATCCTTTGATACCCTTGCTGTGATGACATTATTAGTTACACCTTGTTTGACAGCTTGGTTTACCATATATTTTTCTGAGTTTTCACTACCACCATAACCATGCACGAATATTGTACCAATATGTGATTGTTTAAAATGTTCTGTATCTACTTTTGTTGCGTGATGTTGACGAACGAATATCACTGATGCAACTATAATCAATGCAATGATTAAAACACTAATCATTAGTAGCCATTTTGACTTCATAAAGTTACCTCTTTTTCATATATTTCATTCAGTATATAGTATTTTTTCAAATTTCGCACATAAAAAACCAAGGTGCATCGCAATGATACACCTTGTAAAAAATACTCTATTTAATTTCTCTTGTTTCAGCTAATTGTTTGTACCAATAAGCACTTTTCTTTGGATAACGTTCTTGTGTATCAAAATCTACATAGAATAATCCATATCGTTTTTCATAACCATTTGACCATGAGAACACATCCATTAATGACCATAAGAAATAACCTTTAACATTAGCACCATCAGCTATTGCATCTGAGATAACATTTAAATGTTGTTTAATATAATCAATACGTGCATCATCATGAACTGTTTTTTCAGATTCTATAAATTCATCTTTATAACCTAAACCATTTTCAGTGATATAGATTTTATGATAATTTGGATAGTCTTTGACAACACGCATAATTTGGTCATATAAACCTTGTGGGTAAATCATCCAATCCCAATCTGTTCTTGGTACATCGACATCAAACTCTCTTTGTCCGACACCTTTTAATTGGTATTTTGATCCACCTTTATCTCCAGTTGAGTTATGTGTAATTAGACATTCTCCATCGTAAGCTTTCATCCAATCACTCATATAATAGTTAATACCTAGGAAGTCATTTAAATCTTTAGCTGCATCTAAAATTCGGTAATCTTCATCTGTGATATCTAATTTGCCACCGTTCACAGAAAGTATATGTTGAACGCCTTCCATAGTTTCTCTTGAATATTTACCTAAATATGTTGCATCTAAAATGAATTTATTATGAATGATATCTTCTAATTCTGCTGCTTTAACATCTTCTGGATTGTTAGGATCTAAAGGATATTTAGTTGGTAATGCATGTACAACACCAATTTCGCCGTTATATCCTCCATCTTTAAATAGCTTCACTGCTTTGGCATGTGCCACCATCATGTTGTGATGAGATTGAAATACTTTTCCAAAGTCATATGTTATACCTGGAGGGAACTTCCCAACTAAGTATTGACCATCTCCAATAGGACCAATTTCATTAAATGTTGTCCAGTATTTTACTTCAGGGAACTCTTTAAAGCAGAATTCTGCATAATCTACAAAATAGTCAATCGTTTTACGATTTAAAAAGTCACCATCTTTGTGAAGTACTTCAGGTGTATCGAAATGATGTAATGTAACAAATGGTTCTACATGACGCTTATGGCATTCGGCAAATAGTTTATGGTAATATTCAACACCTTTTGGATTTACTTCTCCATAACCATTTGGGAAAATTCTAGACCATGCGATAGATATACGAATACCATTCACACCAAATTTTTCACTTAATTCTAAATCCACTGGATAGCGATGATAAAAATCACTTGCAGGTTCTGCAGTATACCAGTAATTTTCTTCTAGATAAGTATCCCATGCGACACGCCCTTTACCATCCGTTTGAGTTGCTCCTTCAGCTTGATATGCGGCAGTCGCTCCACCAAAAATAAAATCTTCAGGTAATTTTTTAGTCATTATGAAAAACGCTCCTATCTAATCTTCAAATTGTTTTTGTACAAATGCTAGTGCTGCTTGTCCATCACGCGTTAAATTAATATACTCAACACCTTGAGTTTTAACTAACTTGATACCTAATTTGTCAGTGTCTTGTTTGATATCTTCATAGTTGGAAGCCACTTGAGGGGCTAAAATAATTAACTGATAATCTTTCATAATATCCATATGTGCACCGTAGCCACCAGCTGCAGCTTTGACAGGAACATTAAATTCTTCAGCTGCTTTATTTAAAGCATTAGCTAATAATCCACTTGTTCCTCCACCTGCACATAGGACTAATACATTTGTTTGTTCTTTAATATTGTTTGTTAAGTCTGCTTTAGTTTCAGTACCTTTATTTGAATGTGATGCTAAAATAGCGTCTGCCTTTTTAGTATCGAAATTAGCTGCTACTTTATCTTGTAACTCACTATTACTTTCCTTAATGCCGGCTTCTTCTTCTAAAATTTCATTATCATACACTTTTAAGAATGGATAATAGATAATGATATCAACAACGATTAATACTACTGCAAGAACAAATGATAACAGTGCAAATTGTGTACCCATGACGATACCTAAAGGCGCTGGAGTAGTCCATGGTAAGTTAACTGAGAAACTATTCATTCCTAAAACATCAACGAAGAATTTAAAGATCCATACGTTTACAATTGGTGTTAATACAAAAGGTATAAAGAATACTGGGTTTAAAACTAATGGAGCACCAAACAAGATCGGCTCATTTACACCAAAGAATGTTGGTACAACAGATGCTCTACCAATAGCTCTGTTACGTTTAGATTTAGCTACCCACATAAACATAAATGGAACAACTAATGTGGCACCAGTACCACCCATTGTTACGATAAACATTTGTGTACCTGATGTAATAACATTATTTGCATGTTCACCAGCTTGAATTAACTTAAAGTTAGCTTCAATATTTGCATATGTAATGGCAGCAATTGCAGGTTCTACGATGGAAGGACCATGGATACCTACAAACCAGAATAATGCAAAGGCACCAAAGATGATTGTTATTCCAATCCAACCATTAGCTGCTGTAAATAACGGTTCAAATACTTTAAGTACCGCTTCTGCAACATTCGTTTTAATAGTCGCTCTAATTGTTAAATCAATACCATATAAAATTAAAATAACTGCTGAAAATGGAAAAATATCTTTGAATACTTGTGAAATATTCGGTGGTACTTCTTTAGGCATTTTGATAGTAATATCACGTTTAATAAAGAAGTTATAAACAATAACTGTGATAAATGCTGATATAAAGGCAGTTAATAATCCTTTAGTTCCTAAAAATGCATTTAAAAATCCGCCTTCTTTAGCAGGATCGGCTGCTAAGAATAAGAAACCACAGATTGACGCAAGCATTGTTGAAATAAAGTTGATTTGGTTAGTACTTTCAAGCTTACGATTGTATGAATCTGTAAGTGATTTAGCTGTCGTTCCAGCTACGAGTAATGCTACAAGTCCCATTGTATAGTTATATGGTTTCATCAAGATGCCTTCCATCTCTTTATCCCATTTGAAACCAAATACGTTAGGTACAAAAGCGATTAGTAAAAATAAACTTGAGAATAAGATGACAGGCATTGCTGAAATAAATCCATCACGGATAGCTCTTAAATAAATGTTTCTTGATAATTTTTCAAAAAATGGTTTACCCTTCTCAATTTGAGCAATTAACTTTTTCATCAAGGTCTTCACCCTCTTTTATATAATTCTATTAAATGTGACATGACATCTTTTAATAAAATCGTTGTCATTAAATGGTCTTGACCGTGCATCATTGTCACACTATATGCGATATCTTCTCCTTGAGCTTCTTTAGCTAAAAGACTAGTTTGAGCTTTGTGTGCATCTGCTATAAGGCTTTTACCTTCTTCAATTAAAGCTTCTGCTTTGTCAAAATCTTTATTTTGTGCAGCTGTTAATGCTTCTAAAAACTTAGATCGTGCATCTCCTGCAAATGCCACAATTTCAAATCCAATTAATTGTACTTCTTCTCTATTCATGAGCGTTATACTCCCCTCAAATCAATATCATTTATTTCCAAGATGTTGCTGTTTTTGTAAGTACTTTGTTAAGATCGTCGATATTTTTAAATCCAGTTGTTCTTAACCACTCACGTGCTGCCGCTTCACCTTGCTCAATATATACTTGAACAGCACCTGCCCAAGTAGCACGTCCACAAAGTACACCATTAAATTTAGCACCTGCTTCATGTGCAAATTTTAATGTTTCTTGGAATAATTCTGCAGATACACCAGCACTTAAATAAATGTATGGTAAATTTGTTGCAGCCTCTTGATCTCTGAAATGTTGTGCCGCTTCTTCTTTTGTATAAACAACCTCTCCGTCTGCAAATCCTTCAACATATTTCATATTTACAGGTACTTCTACTTTTAATACATCAACGTTGAATCGAGGTTCTGAGAATAATTTCATAGCTTCGTTCACTTTTCTAGGTTTTACTTTTGCAAATTCAACACTGCCATTATCTGCAATATTGTCATCATATGATAAAACTTCTAAGAAGAATGGAATGTCTTCTGCTACACATTCTGAACCGATTCTTTCAATATAAGCTTGTTTTTGAATATTGATCTGTTCTTCATCATCAACGTCATAATATAATAAGAATTTAACTGCATCTGCACCTTGTTCTTTTAAGCGTTTTGCTGACCATTCAACTAAACAATCTGGTAAACGGCCTTTAGCATTTACGTCGTAACCAGTTTTTTCGTAAGCTAATAATAAACCACAATTTTTATTTCTTGCTTCTGTTGCTGGTAAACCATACTCTGGGTCAAGTAAGATAGATGAAGCGTATTGAGTTAATTCTTCTGCTACTAAAACTTTTAATTGTTCAATTTGTTCAACTGTTGGCTCACCAGTTTGATATTTAGCCATCATACGTTTTAAAGCACCACGTTGGTCAAATGCAAGTGCTGAAATAACACCTTGCTCATTACTTAATTGTGAAATTGCTGCCGTTTTATTTTGAGTTTTTACCATTATTTACACCTCTAATAATTCAATTTGATGATACAAATCATCATAATTATTTAAATTGACGTATCCAGTACGTGATTCTTGAGCATTTAGCATACCTAAAGTATTCGCCTTTTTAAGTAGTTGTTCATCACTCTCATGATTTAACAATGCAGCAGCGATTCCAGCCACTGTAGAGTCACCCGAACCAACTGGATTTAATACTTCTATAGATGGAATATTAACTTTGTAATATTGATTATGATGCTTAGCAAACATACCTTTGGCACCTAATGACACAATAACCCATTCGATATCATTGAAAATTGGGTTATTTAGTGCTTTCTTAAGTCCTTCAATACTCTCATCAACTGGTTGGTTTAAAAGTTGATATAGTTCATCTATATTAGGTTTAATAACTGTTGGTTTAAATGGAGAGTGTATAGATGTCATCAATGTGTCTCCAGAGCTATCAAGTATGACTGGTAATTGATGTTCATGACATTTCTCAATAATCTTTGAATAATAATCCAGATTTAATCCCTTTGGTAAGCTACCTGATATCGCTACGACGTCCATTTTTTTAATTAATGTATCAACGTGATTTAAAAAATCAGAACTTTCTTCTTCACTTATTGTTGGACCTTGTTCTAAAATCTCTGTTTGCTTTCCTTGATGTAGTACAGCAATACAATTTCTCGTTGCATCATTAATTTTGAAAAACGAATGTTTAATTTGTGAATCATCTAATTGATTTTCAATAAAATCTCCTAATGGACCACCTATTAAACCACTAGCAGTAACAGGTTCACTTAATTGATTTAATACACGTGTCACATTAAGACCTTTACCGCCTGCTGTCTTATCGATATTTGAAACTCGATTAACTGTATCTAGATGAAACGCTTCAATTGCATATGAAATATCTACAGATGGATTTAATGTTAGTGTTAATATCATATGCGTCGTCCTTTAATCGTGATACTCGCCTTTGTCCCATTTTTCTAAAAATTCATCGAAGAAATGAGGATCTGCTTGATCTGCATTATGCGTTTCTAAATGTTTAATTTTTGCAATTAACTTTTCACTTTTTTCAGTTGGTTTATATTTAGCATCGATAAATGCTTCAATAATATCGCACATTAATAGTTCACCAATGATTTTCCCACCGAAACCAATAACATTTGCATTGAGTTCTTCTTTAGCGTATAGTGCTGATGTCATATCACGTACAAGTGCTGCTCTTACTCCTGGAACTTTGTTTACTGCATTATTTATTCCTACACCTGTTCCGCAAATACAAATACCTAAATCTGCATTCCCACTAGTGACTTGTTCTCCTACTTTTTTACCGAAGATTGGATAATGTGTTCGTGTAAAATCATAAGTACCAACGTCAATGACTTCATGACCTTTTGATTTTAAGAATTGTGAAACTTCCATTTTTGTATCAGTTACTATATGATCGCAACCTAAAGCTATCTTCATTTTTTATCCTCCTTTAATTAGCACATTTTATTAAGCATATCTACACGTATTTGATGACGTCCGCCATCATAATGACCATTTACGAATCCCTTAACTACATTTTTGGCTAAAGTATCCCCAACAATTTCTGAACCCATAGTGATCATTTTTGAATTATTATGACCTCTTGTCATATAAGCAGATCTTTCATCTGATACTTCTGCAGCAATCATGCCTTTAATTTTTGTAGCAGTCATAAAGCTACCTACACCAAAAGCATCGATAGCAATTCCTAAATTGTCATCGTTCTTTTGTACTTCTTTCGCTATGGCAAGTGTAGAATCAACAAAATCTAATTCTTTACCTTCTGTTACGTCTAAAATATCGAAATTCTTTTCAACTAGGTATGTTTTAATTAAATCTTTTAAACGTTTACCATCAACATCTGATCCAATAATGATTGTCATAAAAAATCTCCTTTTTGATTTATTAATTAAAAGCGACTTTCAAAAATTAGAGAAAAGGCTTTCAAATCTTCATGTTTAAATTATAAACGTAATCAAACATTAATTCAACATAATATGTTGCTATTTTGTTTGAATTCATAGTTTATTCAAACATTTATAATTAAATTGTGTGAATATCACACATTAATGTGTGAAAAACTACTTGAAAATGTTGAATTTATGAACAAAAATAAAAAACCTTGAATCGATTGATTCAAGGTTTTGGTTCATTTTAATATTATTCAACAACTTCAATATATGATTTAATTTGGTCTAACTTTTCAGAATCAGTTACGTCCATCACTACTGCTGTCAAATCATCTAAATGACAAAAAGATGTAAAGTCTTCTTTTCCAACTTTCGAATGGTCGATTAACAAATACTTCTCAATCGAATGTTCTAAGGCTAGTTGTTGCGTATATGCTTCATCCATTGAAGATGTCATGACAGCACCATTATTAACACCATTGCTACTAAAGAACATTTTACTAAAACGTAGCTTTTCAAGTATGGTATTAGTCATTTCACCTACAAATGCTTCGGTCAAATGTCGCATTTCTCCGCCTAATAAGTAGACACGAAAATTAGTTGTTTGCTTCTCTAATAATATTTTGTATACAGGCAAGCAATTCGTAATGATGGTTAGAGAATGATGATTCATTTCTTCAGCTAAAATTTCTACAGTAGTTCCAGGACCTAAAAATAAAGTATCTCCATCTTCTATTAATGAAATAGCTTTTTTAGCAATATATCTTTTTTCTTCCATCTGATGTGTGTGCTTTTCTTTATGTGACATCTCTTTATATTGAAAAGTAGAATTACTACGTGCACCACCATGTATTTTCGTCAAAATGCCTTGATTTTCAAGTTCTACTAGATCTCTTCTTACAGTCATATCTGAAACATTTAATCCGTCTACTATTTCATTGGTTCTTACAGTTCCTTTTTTATTTACTAATTTTGCAATCGCATCTAATCTGTCGTGCTTATTCACCTTATTTTGCCTCCTTAATTAGGCTCTATAATGTATCATTGATTGTAATATAATGATAGTTAAACATATATTACTCACTGTGACTCTACTAATGTTTACCATGCTAGTTTTATGTAAATTCCATCTTATATTGAACTTTATTAAATTACAGGTGTCTTCAATATCGATAGGTTTATTATTATAATATCATTGTAAAGTGTTTTTGTGATTGAGATAAAGTTAAAGTATAGATAAATTTTTATAAAAATGAGGTGTCTTTTTGAATAATAAAATTGAATCTTTAAAAAATATACTAAATCATTCTAGCAACATTGTATTTTTTACAGGTGCTGGCGTTTCGGTAGCAAGTGGTGTACCTGACTTTCGCTCTATGGGCGGATTATTCGATGAAATATCTAAAGAAGGTTACTCTCCAGAATACTTACTAAGTCGTGATTATTTACAAGATGATCCAAAAGGTTTTATTAATTTTTGTCATAAAAGACTAATGTATATAGATAAGTCACCAAATATAGTTCATCATTGGATCGCACAATTAGAACATGACGAAAAATCTTTAGGTGTCATCACACAAAATATCGATGGATTCCATTCGGACGCAGGTAGTAAATATGTAGATGAGTTACATGGGTCACTAAACACCTTTTATTGTAATCAATGTCACCATCAATATTCTAAAAAGGATGTTATTGAAAGACAATTAAAGCAATGTGATATTTGTGGCGCTACAATTCGTCCTGACATCGTATTATACGGAGAAATGTTGGATCAAAATGTTATAATGCGTGCATTACAGAAAATTGAAAATGCAGACACATTAGTTGTACTAGGCTCTTCTTTAGTCGTACAACCTGCAGCAGGGCTCATATCCAATTTCAAAGGTGACAATTTAATTATTATCAATAAAGATTATACACCTTATGATGCTCATGCTTCTTTGGTCATTAATGATGATATGATAAATGTCGTTTCAGAATTAAATAAATAACAAACAAGCACTTCTCGAACTTTCGAGAAGTGCTTGTTCACTATGACAATTATGATAAATGATAGTTGATTGATTGAGAAATATACTCAGTTATATATGGATTTTCGTATTTTTTAAAATAATTATTAAATCTTTCATCGCTTTGATATGTATCTGCTATTAAACAAAGCAATTGATTATCCATAAGTCCAATTTGATTCATAAACTCTTTCCACTCATACACAACTTCATAAGCATCCTCAACATCTATTTTATTTAAAGATAGCTTATTAAATTTTTGGAAAATCTCTTCAAACTCTTTCATTTTTTCTTCTTTAAATAGATTTTCACCGTTTGATATGACGAATTCTTTATAAATATCTGTATGTCCATATTTTATTTTTGCTTCTTCCTGATATTCCTTAAAAGCTATATTATTCAATTCATTAATTTCTGTAATTGGAACATCTTTAATATACTGTTCAACTGCACTCTTTGTATTTTCTAAACTTTCTATTTTTCTATTTAAAATTTCTTTCTGCTTTTTTAATACCATTTTCAATTCGCTATCACTTTTATTGATAACTTTACTTATATCTTTAATACTCATATCCATGCTTTTTAATAATATTATTTTTTGTAACTTCACTAAATCTTTTTGAGAATATATTCTATGATTACTTCCATTCTTTTTAACTTTCAATAATGCAATTTCATCATAATAATGTAGTGTTCTTTTGGTTACCCCTGTTATTTTCATGATTTCTTTTAAACTATATTGGTATTCCAAAACGCTTCCACCTCACTTAAAATTTCATCAGCTGATTTGATTGTTGCTTTTTCAATACTACATTTTGTTTTTTCTAAATAATATTTTATTAAGTAATACCCACATGTATAACCAGCAGCGTATGGTATCCCCATTGGTTCGCCTCCATATGATTTTGAAATTTCGTCACCGTATAAATAAGGAGTTGATTCAAAAATATTATTAATAGACAAATTATTCTTTATAAGATTTTTGATTAATTTTTGGTTCTTATTCCAGTCTGTTGATGTTACCCATGGACCTATATAATCTGTACCATATAATGATTCTACAAAATTTTCTGCTAAACCTTCAGCTACAATTAATTCTGCTAATGAACCACCATCCCAATCAACATATTGATATCTAATATTATGATTAATTTCATGAGCAATTGCACTTTTAACTCTACTTAATGTATAACTATTAGGTACTAATGATAGAATAATGTACCCTGGTATGCCCCCATCACCAACATAATTTTGATTCAAGAACATAGTGGGTTTATTTTCATCACCTAATAAAGCTGTAAATATATATTCTTTTATTTTAGGTTGAACATCAGACATTTCAAATCGATGTATTGCACGCTTTATTGAATGTTCACAATCATTCCAAAATTGGTTATCCATTTCTTTTATCTTGTCTATGTCATTTAATTTAATCTCACTAGGAATAATATGCGATTGGCCTAAATATGAAAATATATCAAAATTATTACTGCACTCTTTATCAAAAGGTATCTGCTGTATTTGAAACTTCATTTCAAACTCTCTAAGTACTTTCTTTTTAAAATATTTGTTTCTTTTATCTTTTTCCATACTAACAAGTTGTCTATATACTTCATCAGATCTAATTAATTTTATATTGTACATATGATTTTTACCTCCTTACAACTAACATAAGGGATAACGTAACGTTACTTTCAAGAAATATTTATAATTAATATTATCTTTAAACAACACAAAAAAGCACTTCTCGAACTTTCGAGAAGTGCTTTTCGCTCTATTAATGGTAAACCAATTTGTTTGCGAACAAGTTCGCAACAAGCTTGGCAATATTAACGTTTTGAGAATTGAGGTGAACGACGAGCTTTTTTAAGACCTGGTTTTTTACGTTCTTTCATACGTGGGTCACGTGTTAATAATCCAGCGCGTTTTAAAGAACCTCTGTATTCAGGATCTGCTTCTAATAATGCACGAGCGATTCCGTGACGGATAGCTTGTGCTTGTCCTGTGAATCCACCACCGTGAACGTTAACTAAAACGTCATAGTTACCTTTAGTTTCAGTAACATCGAATGGTTGGTTTAAGTCTAAGATTAATGATTCAAATGGTAAGTAGTCACGTACGTCACGGTTGTTAACTTTGATGTTACCTTCACCTGGTACTAAACGTACACGTGCTACTGAGTTTTTACGACGGCCTGTGCCTTTATATTCAACTTGTGCCAATGTAATTTCCTCCTTCTAATTAACCACGTAACTCGTAGTTTTCTGGTTGTTGTGCAGCGTGTGGATGTTCAGCGCCACCATATACAAATAATTTTTTACCTTGTTTTTCGCCTAAACGACTACTTGGTAGCATACCTTTAATTGAAGTTTCAAGTAAACGTTCTGGGTTAGTTCTTCTTAATTCACCAGCAGAAATAGATTTTAAACCACCTGGGTGATTTGAGTGACGGTAATACATTTTGTCTTGTTCTTTATTACCAGTGAATTGAATTTTTGAAGCGTTGATAATGATTACATAATCACCTGTATCAACGTGTGGTGTATAAGTTACTTTATTTTTACCGCGTAAGATAGATGCTACTTCTGATGATAAACGACCTAATGTTTGGCCTTCAGCATCGATAACATACCATTTGCGCTCAATGTTTGATTCATTTGCCATAAATGTTTGACGCATAATAATTGTCCTCCTAAAAATAAATGCTTCGTTTTAGACTCTAGACAAACTTGATTAACAATAGTTACTTCCGTAATGTCTATATTCTATTTGGTTTGATTTAAAAATTGTTACGATTTAAAGCGTAGATTTCATTTATTTTGTTAACTGTTGTTCTATTTTGCTTATATATCTTGTAACACAATAAGATTCCGGGGCTTATCGTGGGGTGGATATAAAACAATACCGTTAATAATCTTATAATTTCATAGGCCTTTTGTCAATGCAATTCAATCATTTTGTAATGATTTTTTATAATGTATTTTAATTTCGTCTCCAAAATCTTTAATTAATGCTTTATCTGATAAATAAACTTTTTCTAAATATAGCCCTTCAGATGGCGCAGTAAAAGGTATTTTATTTCTATTTTTCTCCTCTAGTAATTGTGGGATTTCTTCTGGAGATCTTTTACCTTTTCCTACTTCTATTAAAAAGGCGACTAGTACACGAACCATATTATATAAGAAGCCTGATCCAGTAACGATGTAATCGAAGCCTTCATCTGTTTTTACGATTTCACTTTGGTATAAGGTTCTCACCTTACTCTCTACTTCTGTTTTTTGTGAACAGAATCCAGTAAAGTCGTGAGTACCTATAAATCGTTTTGCAGCTTCATTCATCTGATTTAAGTCTAATGAATCTGCTATATAGGTTTTCAACCCACTTTGAAATGGATCCCGATGCTTAGCTTGATAAACTTTATATCGATACCGTTTGCCTACACAATCATATCTGCAATGAAAATCTTCATCGACGTGTTGAACAGATTTCACATATATATCATCTGGTAATGCACTATTCATTGCATATTGCCATTTACTATTTTCAATTTGTAATTCTGTATCAAAATGAAAATATTGTTGGTACGCATGTACACCTCTATCAGTACGACTAGAAGGGTGTATACGTATATGGCGTTTGTGCATTCTTTTTAGTATTTTTTCAAATTGCTGTTGCACAGTTCTACCTTGTTGTTGAATTTGAAATCCTAAAAATTGGTTACCTTGATATTCTATTTCTACTAAAATACGCAATCATTTACACTCCCATAAATTTAATTAACAATAATACACCTAATATAGGAATTAATAGTAACAATATCAATGTATCTCTCAGACGCCACTGAAGTAGTCTGTAGCTCGTTCTTTCTGCGTATGCATCATATCCCCTTACTTCCATAGCAATCGCTAATTCCTCTGCTCTTTGAAAGGCAGAAATGAACAATGGAATCATCAATGGAATGAATGCTTTAATTCTTGTAACAACGCCTCCAGAACTTATTTCAGAGCCTCTAGATTTTTGCGCTAAAATAATTTTATCAAGTTCATCCATAAGCGTTGGTATGAATCTTAATGCGATAGACATCATCATACTTAATTGATGTACTGGTAGTTTCAACCATTTTAATGGTGTTAATAATTTTTCAAACGCATCTGTCAAATCAATAGGACTTGTTGAAAGTGTCATTACAGTCGCTATCATAACAATGAAAATTAAGCGTAAGGAAATATAAACGCCTTCTAAAATACCATTACTTTCAATAGTGATAAAGTGCCAATGTAAAAGAACTGTACCACCTTTTGTAAAGAATAAGTGCATTAAAAATGTAAATATTAAAAAGACAAATATTGGTGTTAGTCCTTTAATTAAAAACATAAAATTAATTTTAGCCATTCTCACAATTAATAAAATCAATATAAACAACCATGCATATGTACCAAAGGAATGGCATAAAAATATAAAAATAATAAAAATAAATACAAATATCAGTTTTGATCTTGGATCTAAATGATGAATAAATGAATTGCTAGGAAGGTAGCGTCCAATTATTAATTTATTTTTCATTTTGCCACTCCTTGTACAACTCTACAAACTCTTCTTCTGTTAAAGCAGTGGTTGGTAATTTTGTATTATATTTCGTTTCAAAGTCATGTTGTAAACAAACAACATCAGGCATAGTGATATGCCATTGATTAAGTGTTTCAGGGCGACTGAAAAGCGTTCTAGGATTTTCAATAGCCTTTACCTCACCTTTTTGCATAACGATGATTTCTTCAGCATATTTAGCAACATCATTCATGTCATGAGTCACTAGTATAATTGTCTTATGCTGTTCAGTTTGCAATTTTTTAAGTAAAGTCATAACTTGAAGTCTACTTTTAGGGTCTAGACCTGCAGTTGGTTCATCGACAACGATTATATCAGGATCCATAGCTAAAATAGAAACTAATGCTAATTTTCTCATTTGACCACCCGACATTTGAAACGGTGATAAAGACATGACATTTCGTGAAAAACCAAGTTCTAATAACATATCAAAAGCTGTGTCTTTCACTTTTTGTACATTCATATTGAAATTTTTCGGTCCAAATTCAATTTCCTTTTCTACAGTATCTTCAAAAAGTTGTGATTCTGGAAATTGGAAAACCATACCTACATGTTTACGTATAGGTCTTAAAAATTTATCTTTCGTTTTTCTGTCTATACGCTTTTCATTAAATTCTATTGACCCATTTGTTGGCTTTAGAAGTGCATTGATATGTTGAATCAATGTTGATTTACCACTACCAGTTTGTCCGACAATCGCGTAATAATGTCCTTGTTCAAAAGTAAGTGAAATGTTATTTATGGCTTTAAACTCATATGGTGTTTTAGGTTGATAAATATAGCTCACATTATTCATATTTAGACTCATAATTGATCAACCAACCCTTCATATGTGACAAATGATGAACTTTCAAACAATAGTTGATTCATTTTCATAGCAAAAGGTAATTCTAGACCTATTTTCATTAATTGATCAACATCATTATAGATTTCATTGGGTTTACCTTGTTTATAAATTCTCCCATGATTCATAACAATAATATTATCTGCACTCATCGTTTCTGCTAAATCATGTGTAATAGAAATAATTGTAATTTGTTGTTCCTTTTGAAGTTCTTTTACTAATTGTAATAATGATGTTTTAGCTACAGGATCTAACATTGATGTAGCTTCATCTAAGATAATGACGGATGGATTTAATGCTAAAACACTAGCAATAGCTACTCTTTGTTTTTGACCACCCGATAAAGAATGTGGTTCGTATTCTGCTAAATCTAACATGTCTACTTGTTTCAATGCTCTTGTCACTTTTTCCTGCATTTCGTGATAAGGTACTGAATGATTTTCCAAACCAAAGGCAACATCATACTTTACAATTGCACCCACAAATTGGTTGTCTGGATTCTGAAAAACAATACCAATTTGTTTTCTTATTTGGGCTATATTATCTTTATCAATTTTATGTTGATTAAATAAAATTTGTCCTTCATCTGATTCTTCAATGCCTACCATTAGTTTAGTAACAGTAGACTTACCTGAACCGTTGTGACCAACAATACTCGTCCATTGGCCTCGAGGAATATGAAATGACACGTCATTTAAAGTGAAGGCAGAATCACTTTGGTATTTAAAAGATACATTTTTGAATTCTATAATATTTTGTTCTTCCTTCACTTTTATTCCCCCTTATTTTTAGTTACCTTTAACATTTTACATTATTTAATATCATATGTATACGTGTTCATTATGATTAAAAGCATTTTGTATTTCTATCAATGAAGTATTAAAAAAAGCTGAGGATATAAATATCTCAGCTTAAAATAAAAAAGCGCGCACCCCATCAGTTTTGTTGAGTTCACGCTTTAATTTAATATTTAGTTTGATGGGGTACTCTGAGCTAGACAATGTCTGTATGTGGCAGATATTATCGTTGCACTCATTTGCTTTATATATAAGTAGTTAGTGTATTTATAATTAAATTATACTAATTCGATAATTACTGATTCAGCACCGTCACCACGTCGAGGGCCTTCTTTAAGAATACGAGTATAACCACCTTGGCGGTCTGTATAACGTTCAGCGATTTCACCGAATAATTTTTGAAGAGCAGTTTGAGTAGTTTCATCTTCGTTTAAGATTTCAACATTTTGTAATGTTTTAGCTGCATTACGACGAGAAGCTAAATCTCCTTTTTTACCTAAAGTGATTAATTTCTCAACAACACTGCGAACTTCTTTTGCACGAGCTTCTGTAGTTTCAATACGCTCACTTACGATAAGTGAAGTAGCTAAGTTACGTAACATAGCTTTACGTTGATCAGAAGTACGACCTAATTTTCTGTAACCCATGAGTTAACCTCCTTTATCAATCTTCTTTTCTTAATCCTAATCCTAAATCTTCTAATTTATATTTTACTTCTTCAAGAGATTTACGACCTAAATTACGCACTTTCATCATGTCAGCTTCAGATTTATCAGCTAACTCTTGTACAGAATTGATTCCTGCGCGTTTCAAGCAGTTATAAGAACGTACAGATAAGTCTAGTTCTTCAATAGACATTTCTAATACTTTTTCTTTTTGATCTTCCTCTTTTTCGATCATGATTTCAGCATTTTGTGCTTCATCAGTTAGACCTACAAAGATATTCAAGTGTTCAGTCATTATTTTTGCTGCTAATGATACTGATTCTTGAGGAGTGATTGAACCATTAGTCCAAACATCTAAAGTTAATTTATCAAAATCACTACTTTGACCTACACGTGTGTTTTCAACTGTATAGTTAACACGTTCTACAGGTGAATATAGTGAATCTACTGGAATTACACCAATTGGTAAATCACTAGTATTATTTGTTTCAGCTAATGCGTAACCTCTACCCTTATTAGCAACAAGACGAACTTTTAAATGTCCACCTTTAGAAACAGTAGCAATTTTAAGTTCAGGATTTAAAATCTCTACATCACTGTCGTGAGTAATATCACTTGCAGTAACTTCACCTTCATCCTTAACATCGATTTCTAAAGTTTTATCTTCTTCAGAATAGATTTTTAATGCTAGCTTTTTGATGTTCATAATAATAGTAGATACATCTTCAACAACATTATCTACTGCTGAGAATTCGTGTAACACGCCTTCAATTTCGATGTACTTAACTGCTGATCCTGGTAATGAAGATAGTAGGATACGACGTAAGGAGTTTCCTAGTGTAGTACCGTAGCCACGTTCAAGTGGTTCAACAACGAACTTACCGAATTTAGCATCTTCACTAATTTCAATTGTCTCAATTCTAGGTTTTTCGATTTCTATCATTTACAAATATCCTCCTTAAATACGTCGACTTGATTTATACTGTTTGCTCAGTGACCTGTAACAACACAACCATAAATTAGACGCGACGACGTTTTGGTGGACGACAACCATTATGTGGTACTGGAGTAACGTCTCTGATTGCTGTTACTTCAAGTCCTGCTGATTGTAATGCACGGATAGCTGATTCACGGCCTGGTCCAGGTCCTTTAACTGTTACTTCTACAGTTTTTAAACCATGTTCCATAGCTGTTTTAGAAGCTGTTTCAGACGCCATTTGCGCTGCGAATGGTGTTGATTTTTTAGATCCTTTGAATCCTAATGCACCAGCTGATGACCAAGATAATGCATTACCGAATTCGTCAGTAATCGTTACAATTGTATTATTGAATGTTGAACGGATGTGTGCAACACCACTTTCAATATTCTTTTTCACTTTACGTTTACGAGATACTTGTTTACGTGCCATTTATTATTTGCCTCCTTTACCGATTATTTTTTCTTGTTCGCTACAGTTTTAACTGGGCCTTTACGCGTACGAGCGTTGTTTTTAGTTTTTTGACCGCGAACTGGTAAGCCACGACGGTGACGAATACCACGGTATGATGAAATTTCCATTAAACGTTTAATGTTTAAGTTTTGCTCACGACGTAAGTCACCTTCTACTTTGTAGCTATCAACTACTTCACGGATGCGACCTAATTCATCGTCAGTTAAATCTTTTACGCGAGTGTCTGCTGATACGTTAGCTTCTTCAACGATTTTTTTCGCAGTAGAAGTACCGATACCATATACATAAGTTAAAGAAATAACAACGCGTTTTTCACGTGGAATATCCACTCCTGCAATACGTGCCATATACATTTACACCTCTCTTTTATTAACCTTGTCTTTGTTTGTGTTTTGGATTTTCACAAATTACCATTACTTTACCTTTACGTTTAATGACTTTACATTTTTCGCAAATTGGTTTTACTGATGGTCTTACTTTCATTTTAATACCTCCCTATATTATGGAGTGACGATTATTTATAACGATAAGTAATTCTACCGCGTGATAAATCATACGGAGACATCTCAACAGTTACTTTGTCGCCAGGTAGAATTCGAATGTAGTTCATTCTAATTTTTCCACTTACATGTGCTAAAATTTCATGACCATTTTCTAATTCTACTTTAAACATTGCGTTTGGTAAAGTATCTAATACAGTACCTTCTAATTCAATAACATCTTGTTTAGCCATTGATTAACTTCCCCCTTTTTGCAATAGTAAGGTTATCGTCAATAGACAACTTCAACGATACGAATCTATTAGTGACTAGCTTTAATAAGTTTAACAAAAATTACGGGAATTAATTATCGTTATTTGTCACTCATATTAAATTGTATATTACAGTGTTAGTAAACATTCACATCAACATAGATCGTAAAAGTTGATCTATTGTAATTGGTCTAAGATATCAATGACATCAGTAGTAACCTCTTCAATATCTTTTGAACCATCAATATTTTTTAATACACCTTTATTATCATAGTATTCTAATATAGGTTTTGATTGTTTAACATTGACTTTCAAACGATTTGAAACAGTTTCCGGATTATCATCTTCACGTTGATATAATTTACCGCCATCAAGATCACAGATACCTTCAACTTTTGGAGGATTAAATACAAGATGATAAGTTGTACCACAATTCTCACAGATACGACGACCTGTAAGACGATTCATTAGTTCTTCCTCTGGAACTTCAATATTGATGACAGCATCAATATTTCTATCAAGTTCAGCCATAATTGAATTTAAAGCTTCTGCTTGATCGATTGTTCTAGGGAATCCATCTAATAAAAATCCTTTTTTTGCATCGTCTTCAGAAATTCTTTCTTTAACGATACCCACAGTAACTTCATCAGGGACTAATTCTCCACGATCCATGTACGATTTAGCTTCTTTACCTAAATCAGTTTCATCTTTAATCGCTTTTCTGAACATGTCACCAGTAGATATGTGTGGTATTGGGAATTTCTTAACAATTTCACTCGCTTGAGTTCCTTTACCTGCACCAGGTAAGCCCATTAAAATGATATTCATAAGTGCCCTCCTACAAATTATCTACCACCAAAGCCTTTATACTCTTTTTGATTTACTTGCGCTTCTAATGATTTCATAATCTCTATAGCAACACCGATAACGATAAGTAAGCTTGTACCACCAATTTGAATTGATCTTGGTAAGCCCATAAACTTAGTCGCTAATATCGGTAAAATTGCAATGACAGCTAAGAAAATAGAGCCAACAAATGTTAATCGATAAAGCACTTTAGTAATATATTTTTTTGTTTGTTCACCAGGACGAATTCCTGGGACATAACTACCTTGTTTCTTAAGGTTGTCAGCCATTTTTTCTGGATTAACTTGAACAAATGCATAAAAATATGCAAATGCAATGATTAATACAATATAGATAACCATTCCTATGTTGCTTGATGGATTTGCTGTATCAGCTATTTGTTGTGCCCATTCAGCTTTAGGGAAAAATAGCGTCAACGTTCTTGGTAATAAGAAAAATGCCATCGCAAAGATAACAGGAATAACACCAGCTGAGTTAACTTTTAAAGGTAGATAAGTTGCTTGTGAACCTAATCGTTGAGCTGTTTGTTTCTTTGCATATTGAATAGGAATTTTACGTTTCGCTTCAAGTACAAATATTGCACCTACTGTTAACAGTACTAATGCAACAATGAGTGCTACTATTTTCAACCAAGCTAAAGACGTATCTTCTTGACCTACAAATGCTTGTTGGCCTGCTTGAATGATACTTGATGGTAACGTTGATAAAATACCTGCAAAGATGATAAGTGAAATACCATTACCAACACCAAACTGAGTGATTTGGTCACCAAGCCATATCAAGAATGCAGTTCCTGCTGTTAAAGTTAGTGCAATCAATAAATAACTATATACAGAATGACTTACAATTAAGCGGCCACCATATAAGTTATTGAATTGGAACGACATACCTATTGACTGAATGAATGCTAAAATAATAGCGAAATAACGTGTTACATTGTTGATTTTTCTTCTACCTACATCACCTTGTTTAGCCCATTCAGAGAACTTAGGAACAATATCCATCTGTAATAATTGCATTACAATAGATGCGGTAATGTATGGCATGATTCCCATCGCAAATATTGAAAAGTTCTTCAAGGCTCCACCACCGAAAGTGTTAAGTAAATCAGTGACACCTTGAGAACCTTTTGCTGCTTGATCAAAAGCATTAGGATTTACTCCAGGAGCTGGAATATAAGTCCCAATCTTAAAGATCACTAACATTGCTAGAGTGAAGAAAATCTTGTTTCGAACTTCTTTAGTTTTAAAGAAGCTCACAAGCGTTTGAAACATTAGATCACCTCGTGTGCTCCACCTTTAGCATCAATAGCTTCTGCTGCTGAAGTTGAGAACTTATGAGCTTTCACTGTTAATTTTTTATCTAGTGAGCCGTTACCTAGTACTTTGATACCAGATTTTTCGTTCTTAACAACACCAGATTCTACTAATAAAGCTGGAGTTACTTCAGTACCATCTTCGAATTGATTAAGTTGGTCTAAGTTAACAATAGCATATTCTTTACGATTTATGTTAGTGAAACCACGTTTTGGTAAACGACGGAATAATGGTAATTGTCCACCTTCAAATCCAGGTCTTACTTTACCACCTGAACGTGCTTTTTGACCTTTATGTCCACGGCCACTTGTTTTACCATTACCAGTTGCTGCACCACGACCTACACGGTTTCGTTCTTTACGTGAACCTTCTGCTGGTTTTAACTCATGTAATTTCATGTCGGCACCTCCTTAATTATTTTTCTTCTACTGTTAATAAATGTTTAACTTTGTTGATTTGCCCACGAATAGCAGGGTTATCTTCAACAACTACTGAACTATTAGTCTTTTTAAGACCTAAAGCTTCAACAGTTTTACGTTGTGTTTCAGGACGACCAATAACACTACGAGTGAGGGTAATTTGTAATTTAGCCATAACTTATTTTCCCTCCTTAATTATATAATTCTTCAACTGTTTTGCCGCGTAATTTCGCAACATCTTCAGCGTTTTTAAGGTTTTGTAAACCATTTAAAGTTGCACGAACCATGTTAATTGGTGTGTTTGAACCTAATGATTTACTTAAGATATCAGTGATACCTGCTAATTCTAATACCGCACGAACTGGTCCACCAGCGATAACACCAGTACCAGGAGCTGCAGGTTTCATGAATACACTACCTGAACCATAACGGCCAGTGATTGTGTGAGGTGTAGTACCTTCAACACGTGGAACTACAACTAAATCTTTTTTAGCTGCTTCTACAGCTTTTTTGATTGCTTCTGGTACCTCTTGTGCTTTACCAGTACCGAAACCTACACGACCATTTTTGTCTCCCACTACTACTAATGCAGTGAAACGGAAACGACGTCCACCTTTAACAACTTTAGCAACACGATTGATTGTAACAACGCGTTCTTCAAATTCTTTCGTTTCTTCTTCTCTACGAGCCATGTATTTGTCCCTCCTTTAAATTAAAATTCTAAACCGTTTTCTCTAGCAGCTTCTGCTAATGCTTTAACGCGTCCGTGGTATAAGTAACCTCCACGATCGAATACGATTTCTTTAATTCCTTTATCACTTGCTTTTTTAGCAATTGTTTCGCCAACTTTTGTTGATAAATCAACTTTTGTAGCTGATTCGTTAGCAATATCTTTATCTTTAGATGAAGCTTGAGCTAATGTTTCGCCTTTAACATCATCAATGATTTGTGCGTAAATGTGTTTGTTTGAACGATATACATTTAAACGTGGCTTTTCAGCTGTACCTGATAATTTAGTACGAACACGTGAATGTCTTTTCAAACGCACTTTATTTTTATCAATTTTACTGATCATTTCAATACTCCTTTCTGTAGAGTGTTATCTATTATTTACCAGTTTTACCTTCTTTACGGCGTACGTATTCACCTTGGTAACGAATACCTTTACCTTTATAAGGTTCTGGAGGTCTTACTGAACGGATGTTAGAAGCGATTGCCCCAACTTGCTCTTTAGATACACCAGAAACTTTAACAGTTGTGTTTTTCTCTACAGCGAAAGTAATTCCATCTTCGGCTTTAATTTCAACTGGGTGAGAGTAACCAACGTTAAGTACTAAATCATTACCTTGCATTTGAGCACGGTAACCTACACCAACAAGTTCAAGCGTTTTTTCGAAACCTTGAGAAACACCTTGTACCATATTATTTAATAAAGCACGAGTTGTACCATGATCTGTTCTGTCATCTTTAGAATCAGATGGTCTTACAACTTCAATTGTGTTTTCTTCTTGTTTGAATGTCATTCTTTCGTTTAATGTTTTTGATAATTCACCTTTTGGACCTTTAACAGTTACATTGTTTTTGTCAAAAGTTACTGTTACGTCACTAGGGATGTCAATAATTTTCTTACCAACACGACTCATGTTATGGCACCTCCTTATTATTTATTACCAAACGTATGCGATAATTTCTCCACCAACATTACGTTTTCTTGCTTCTTTATCAGTGATAACACCTTCAGAAGTTGATACTAATGCAATACCTAAACCATTAAGTACTTTTGGTACTTCGTTAGCTTTAGCATAAACACGTAAACCTGGTTTTGAAATACGTTTTAATCCTGTGATAACACGTTCATTGTTTTGACCATATTTTAAGAATAAACGAATAACACCTTGCTTATCGTCTTCTACGTATTCAACGTTTTTAATGAAACCTTCGTTTTTTAAGATTTCAGCAATTTCTTTTTTGATATTAGACGCAGGTAATTCTAATTTATCGTGACGAACCATGTTTGCGTTTCTTACACGAGTTAGCATATCTGCGATTGGATCTGTCATTGTCATTGATTGTTGCCTCCTTTCAGACTCTTGTTTATTACCAGCTAGCTTTGCGTACGCCAGGAATTTGGCCTTTGTAAGCTAATTCACGGAAACAAATACGGCATAATTTAAATTTACGATATACAGAATGTGGACGACCACAGCGTTCACAACGAGTGTATTCACGAACTGCGAATTTTTGTTTTTTTTGTTGCTTAGCAACCATTGAAGTTTTAGCCACTTAATTAGCCTCCTTTTAGAGATTATTTACGAAATGGCATACCGAAGTTTGATAACAATTCACGAGCTTCCTCGTCAGTGTTAGCAGTAGTTACGATAACAATATCCATTCCTCTTACTTTGCTTACTTTATCATAATCGATTTCAGGGAAAATTAATTGTTCTTTAACACCTAATGTGTAGTTACCGCGACCATCGAATGCTTTTTTAGAAACACCTTGGAAGTCACGTACACGTGGTAGTGATACTGAAATTAGTTTGTCTAAGAATTCATACATTCTTTCTCCGCGAAGTGTAACTTTCGCACCGATTGGCATACCTTCACGTAAACGGAATGTTGCAACTGATTTTTTAGCTTTAGTTACTAATGGTTTTTGACCAGTGATTAATTCTAACTCTTCAACAGCGTTATCTAACACTTTAGAGTTTTGAACAGCGTCACCTACACCCATGTTCACTACGATTTTGTCAATTTTAGGTACTTCCATTACTGAACTATAGTTAAATTTCTTTACTAAGTTCTCAGTAACTTCAGAATTGAATTTTTCTTTTAAACGGTTCAAAGTGGATCCTCCTTTCAACTAGTAATTAATTATTAGATTTAATTTCTTCGCCAGATTTTTTTGCAATACGAACTTTTTTACCATCAACAAATTTGTAACCTACACGTGTTGGTTCGTTTGTTTTAGGGTCTAATAATTGTACGTTAGAAACATGGATAGCTGCCTCTGTTTCTAAAATTCCACCTTCAGGGTTTAATTGAGTTGGTTTTTGGTGTTTTTTAATAACGTTAACACCTTCCACAACGACACGGTCACGTTTAGGTTCAGTAGCTACTACTTTACCTTCTTTACCTTTGTCTTTACCTGCGATAACTTTTACGTTGTCACCTTTTTTGATATGCATGTGGGCACCTCCTTATATATTTTGGTTAATTGATTTTATAGTACTTCTGGTGCTAATGATACGATTTTCATGAAGTTACCTTCACGTAATTCACGAGCAACAGGACCAAAGATACGAGTACCACGTGGGCCTTTGTCATCACGAATGATAACACATGCATTTTCGTCAAATTTGATATATGAACCATCGTTACGGCGTACACCTGATTTAGTACGTACTACAACAGCTTTGACAACATCGCCTTTTTTAACAACGCCACCTGGTGTTGCATTTTTAACAGTACATACGATAACATCGCCGATGTTCGCTGTTTTGCGACCAGATCCACCTAATACTTTGATTGTAAGAACTTCACGAGCACCAGAGTTGTCTGCTACTTTTAAACGTGTCTCTTGTTGGATCATTAGTTAAACCTCCCTTATCTCTAATCTTGAATTAAATAATTACTGACTCTTCAACAATTTCTACTAAACGAAAACGTTTTGTTGCTGATAAAGGACGAGTTTCTTGAATTTTAACAATGTCTCCTAATTTAGCTGAATTGTTTTCATCATGAGTTTTGTATTTTTTTGAGTATTTTACTCGTTTGCCGTATAATTTGTGTGTTTTGTAAGTTTCAACAAGTACTGTAATTGTCTTGTCCATTTTGTCAGAAACAACTCTACCTACATAAACTTTACGATCATTTCTTTCGCTCACTTTTGTAACCTCCTCTTTCAATTAATTATTGATTAGCCTTACTTTGTTCAATTTCTCTTTCACGAGCAACAGTTTTTAGACGTGCAATCGTTTTTCTTACTGTGCGAATACGTGCAGTTTCTTCTAATTGACCTGTAGCTAACTGAAAGCGTAGGTTAAAAAGCTCTTCTTTTGAAGATTTGATTTGTTCTTCGATTTCTGAAGTGGTTAAGTCTCTAATTTCCTCAGCTTTCATTTGTTTCACCACCCAATTCTTCACGTTTTACAAACTTAGTTTTTACTGGAAGTTTGTGACTTGCTAAACGTAGTGCTTCGCGTGCAACTTCTTCTTGTACACCAGCGACTTCGAATAAAATTCTACCAGGTTTAACGACTGCGATCCAGCCTTCAACCGCACCTTTACCGGCACCCATACGTACTTCTAAAGGTTTTTTAGTATATGGTGTATGAGGGAAGATTTTGATCCAAACTTTCCCACCACGTTTCATATAACGAGTCATTGCAATACGAGCTGATTCGATTTGACGAGAAGTGATCCAAGACGTTGTAGTTGCTTGTAAACCATACTCACCAAATGTTACATAGTTACCGCCTTTTGAACGACCAGTTGTTTTAGGACGATGTTGACGACGATATTTAACACGTTTTGGTAGTAACATGATTATTTTCCTCCTTCACTAGTGTTCTTAGTAGTAGGAAGAACTTCTCCACGATAGATCCATACTTTAACGCCTAATTTACCATAAGTAGTATCTGCTTCAGCGTGTGCATAATCGATGTCAGCACGTAATGTATGAAGTGGAACAGTTCCTTCAGAATATTGTTCAGCACGAGCAATATCAGCTCCGCCTAAACGACCTGATACTTGAGTTTTAATACCTTTAGCACCAAGTTTCATAGCTCTTGTAATAGCTTGTTTTTGTACACGACGGAATGAAGCACGGTTTTCTAATTGACGTGCGATATTTTCAGCAACTAATCTTGCATCGATATCAATTTTCTTAATTTCAATTACGTTGATGTGTACTTTTTTATCAGTTAAAGCGTTTAATTTGTTACGAAGTTTATCAATTTCAGAACCGCCTTTACCAATTACCATACCAGGTTTACCAGTATGAATTGCGATATTAATACGGTTTGCAGCACGTTCGATATCTACGTGAGAAACTGATGCTTCTTTTAATTCATTATCAATAAATTTACGGATTTTTAAATCTTCGTGTAATAGTGAAGCGAAATCTTTTTCAGCATACCATTTTGCTTCCCAATCACGGATAATTCCAACACGAAGTCCGATTGGATTAATTTTTTGACCCACAGTATTCCCTCCTTAGAAAGTTATTAAGCTTCTTTAGCTTCTTCTTTACCGTCACTTACGACGATTGTAATGTGGCTTGTACGTTTGTTGATCGCACTTGCACGTCCTTGCGCACGTGGGCGGAAACGTTTTAAAGTTGGTCCTTCGTTAGCGTAAGCTTCTTTAACTACTAATTCATCTGTGTTCATGTCGTAGTTATGTTCAGCATTAGCTAAAGCGGACATTAATACTTTTTCGATAACTGGAGATGAAGCTTTGTTTGTTAATTTTAAAATTGCAATAGCTTCTCCAGCATTTTTACCTCTAATTAAGTCAAGAACTAATCTTACTTTACGAGGTGCGATTCTTATTGTTCTAGCAACCGCTTTTGCTTCCATTAGGATTTCCTCCTCTACTTATTAAAAATTATCTTCTTGTTTTTTTATCGTCAACAGCATGACCTTTAAATGTACGAGTTGGTGCGAATTCACCTAATTTGTGACCTACCATATCTTCTGTAACATATACAGGTACATGTTTACGTCCATCGTATACTGCGAAAGTATGACCAATGAAATTTGGGAAAACTGTAGAACGACGAGACCATGTTTTAATTACTTGTTTTTTTTCACTTCCGTCTTGTGCTTCAACTTTTTTCATTAAGTGATCATCGACGAAAGGTCCTTTTTTAATACTACGAGCCATTTGGGCGCCTCCCTTCTTATTCTGTGCGTGCAGCTGTTACGCCGCACACCCAAATAAGTTAATTTTATTATTTTTTCTTACGTCCACGAACGATAAGTTTGTCTGATGATTTTTTACCACGACGTGTTTTCTTACCAAGCGTAGGTTTACCCCAAGGTGACATTGGAGATGGTCTACCGATTGGTGCACGACCTTCACCACCACCGTGTGGGTGATCGTTAGGGTTCATTACAGAACCACGAACTGTAGGGCGGATACCTTTCCATCTTGAACGTCCAGCTTTACCAACATTTACTAGTTCGTGTTGGATATTACCAACTTGACCAATAGTAGCACGGCAAGTTGAAAGAATCATACGAACTTCACCAGAGCGTAATCTGATTAATACATATTTACCTTCTTTACCTAATACCTGTGAGCTAGCACCAGCTGAACGAGCGATTTGTCCACCTTTACCAGGTTTTAACTCGATATTGTGGATTACTGTACCAACAGGAATATTTTGTAATGGTAAAGCATTACCTACTTTGATATCTGCTTCAGCACCACTTTCAACTGTTTGACCTACTTGTAATCCTTTAGGTGCGATAATATAACGTTTTTCACCATCAGCATATACTAATAATGCAATGTTAGCTGAACGGTTTGGATCATATTGGATAGAATCAACTTTAGCGTTGATGCCGTCTTTGTTACGTTTGAAATCGATAACACGGTATTGACGTTTATGTCCTCCACCATGATGGCGAACAGTCAATTTACCTTGGTTGTTACGTCCCGCTCTTTTCGGTAGCGGTTGTAATAATGACTTTTCTGGTGTAGTTTTCGTAATTTCAGCGAAATCTAATGAAGTCATATTACGACGACCATTAGTTATTGGCTTATACTTTTTAAGAGCCATTGTCGTTTACCTCCTTATTGGTAATGTTTTTTTAGTTGAATAAGTCGATTGAACCTTCTTTAAGTTTTACAATCGCTTTTCTTCTTTTATTTGTGTAGCCTTGGTAACGGCCCATACGCTTTTTCTTAGGTTTGTAGTTGATGATGTTTACATTATCAACTTTTACGTCGAAGATTTCTTCAACAGCAATTTTAACTTGTGTTTTGTTAGCACGAGTATCAACATCGAATGTATATTTATCTTCTGCCATTGCTTCTGAAGATTTCTCAGTGATTACGGGGCGCTTAAGAATATCTCTAGCTTCCATTATCCGAGCACCTCCTCAACTTTTTTAGCAGCAGCTTCAGTGATTACAACACTGTCAGCGCTTGTGATATCTAATACATTTAAACCTTGAGCAGTTGTTACTTGAACACCTGGGATGTTACGTGCTGATAATTCAACATTTACATCTTCGTTTTCAACAACTACTAAGACTTTTTTAGGTTGTTCTAATGTAGTTAAAACATTTTTGAATTCTTTTGTTTTTGGTGCATCGAAACCGAATGCATCTACAACTGTGAATCCATTTTCTTTAACTTTGAATGATAATGCAGAACGTAATGCTAAACGACGCATTTTCTTAGGCATTTTGTAACCATAACTTCTTGGAGTTGGTCCGAATACAACGCCACCGCCACGCCATTGTGGTGCACGGATTGTACCTTGACGAGCACGACCTGTTCCTTTTTGTCTCCATGGTTTACGTCCACCGCCACGTACTGCTGAACGGTTTTTAACAGAATGTGTACCTTGACGTAATGAAGCACGTTGTAAATTAATAGCTTCAAATAGAACGCTATTATTAGGTTCGATTGCAAATACTGCATCGCTTAATTCAACTGAACCACTTTTTGATCCGTCTACTTTTAAAACATCATAATTAGCCATTATGCATTTTCCTCCTTTCGCTTGTTAATTATTTATTACCTTTTTTAATTGATTTAATTGAAGTTGAAATTTCTACTAAACCTTTTTTAGGTCCAGGTACATTACCTTTTACTAAGATTACACTGTTTTCAGTGTCAACTTGTACTACTTCTAGGTTTTGTACAGTAACTGTGTTTCCACCCATACGGCCTGGCATTTTTTGACCTTTAAATACTCTTGAAGCATCTGAAGCCATACCTACAGAACCTGGTGCTCTGTGGAAATGAGAACCGTGTGCCATTGGTCCACGAGCTTGTCCGTGACGTTTAATAGCACCTTGGAAACCTTTACCTTTTGAAACGCCTGTAACATCAATGATGTCACCAGTTTCGAATGTATCAACTGAGACTTCTTGACCTACTTCGTATTCATCAACGTTAACGTTTCTGAATTCACGAATGAAGCGCTTAGGTGCTGTGTCAGCTTTTTTAGCATGACCTTCAGCTGGTTTATTAGCATATTTATTAGTTTTAGAACCTTTTTTGTATGCTTTTTTATCTTCAAATCCTACTTGGATTGCGTTGTAACCATCAACTTCTTCAGTTTTCTTTTGTAATACAACGTTTTGTCCTGCTTCTACTACTGTAACTGGGATTAATTCACCGTTTTCTCCAAACACTTGTGTCATCCCGATTTTTCTTCCTAAGATTCCTTTGGTCATCGAAAGTCCACCTCCTAAATTTTTCTATTATAATTTGATTTCGATGTCTACACCAGATGGTAAGTTTAAGCCCATAAGAGCATCAACTGTTTTTGGTGTTGGGTTAACAATATCGATTAAACGTTTATGAGTAAGTTGTTCGAATTGTTCACGTGAATCTTTGTACTTATGCACGGCACGGATGATTGTATAAACTGACTTTTCAGTTGGTAACGGAATTGGTCCAGAAACATCTGCACCAGAACGTTTAGCAGTTTCAACAATTTTCTCTGCTGATTGATCAATCACGCGGTGATCATAAGCTTTTAATCTGATTCTGATTTTTTGTTTTGCCATAATTTTCCCTCCTTATTCGTCTACATTTAAGTGATAGACTTCTCCACGAAAACTATCTCACACAGCGCCATGGCAAAGCGGCCGGGTGTGTCAGTAACCTTTCGCTTCATCGCGTTTCTTAAAGTCCAACATTAGATATGTTACATGAAAAACACTGATAAATCAATGGTTTTCACTAACTTTTTTCTGTTTTGTCTAACACATACTTTGTTATTGTACTTTAAATGTATTGCTTATTCAACCGTTTTAGGGAATTTTTTTACTTTATTTCTATTTTCATTTTGTCTGTTATAAACTTTTTAATACTAACTTTAGTTTCTTTTTATTATAATAGAAGAGAACGGGGGTGAATTAAATGAAAAACGGTATTAAACTAACCCTAGCAATTATTGGATTATTTTTAATCATTTGCGAATTCTTTTACGGCATTCCATTTTTAGGTGGCAGCGTTATTGTAAGCTTTGGATGGCAGCCATTATTATTTAATGCATTTTTATATCTAATTCTTACTATAATATTATTAGTAGATACTCAAAATACTATTAAACCTATGGTGATTATTCCGATACTTGGGATCATTGGATCGTTTGTCGCATTTATTCCTTTTGTAGGTATGATTATTCATTGGGCATTGTTTGTATTGATGATTTTCTTTGTCTTTATTGTACTAGCTGCGCCAACGTACATTCCGAATAAAAACGCAAGAGTCATCTATACACAATATAAAGATGGTCATAAATCTAAATAGATATCTTATTACTTCAATCTAAAAAAGACGTTCACACTCATGTTGGTGTGAACGTCCTTTTTATTTAGCCATGTACGAATACGAAGTATAAAATGAATAATACCATTAATACATACATAATCGGATGTACTTCTTTATGTCTTTTACTAATTAACATAGTAATTGGATAGAATATAAATCCACATGCAATACCAGTAGCTATTGAATATGATAAAGGCATCATGATAATTGTAATAAATGCTGGAACTGCAACTTCGAATCGTTTCCAATTGATTTCAGCAAAATTCGCTGCCATTAACACACCTACTACGACAAGTGCTGGCGTTGTAACCGCACTTGTAACTACAGCGATTAATGGACTAAAGAATAATGCTAATAAGAAACAGAATCCAGTTACAATACTGGCAAAACCTGTTCTAGCACCTACTGCTACACCTGAAGTTGATTCAATGTAAGATGTAGTTGTTGTAGTACCGAAAATAGCACCTACAATTGTTGCTAGTGAGTCTGAGAATAAAGCTCTACCTGCTCTCGGTAATTTATTATCTTTCATGATACCGGCTTGAGTTGCTACTGCAACTAAAGTACCTGCTGTATCAAAGAAATCTATAAATAAGAAAGTTAAAATGACAATTAAGAATTGTATCGTAAATAATTGTCCTGGATCTTTAAATGCTTCAAATGCAGCACCAAATGTTGGTTTGATACTAGGAATTTGACCAACAACGCCAGTAGGTGTATGAATTTGACCTGTAATCATACCAACTATGGCAGTGATAATCATACCAATAAATATAGAACCTGGTACTTTTTTTGCATATAATACTACTGTAATTACAATACCAAATATTGCTAATAACACTGGCGCTTTTGTTAAATGACCAAGTGTGACTAATGTTGAATCATTTTTAACAATGATACCTGAACTTTGTAAACCGACAAAGGTGATAAACAATCCTATCCCAGCTGAGACGGCCATTTTCATTTGATACGGAATCGCGTTAATGATAATCTCTCGAAGACCAGTGACGGTCAAAATCGCGAAGAAGATACCCGAGAATAAAACGCCTGTTAAACCGACTTTCCAAGGAATGCCCATTGTTAAAACAACTGTAAATGCGAAGAATGCATTTAATCCCATTCCTGGTGCTAACGCAATTGGATACTTAGCAATAAGGCCCATAAATAATGAACCTACAAATGCTGCTAAGGCAGTTGCTACAAAAATGGCTCCTTGATCCATCTTCATATCTGCAGATACACCCTTAACTCCTGCTAAACTTAAAACTTGTGGATTTACTGCTAAAATATACGCCATTGATAAGAAAGTAGTGATACCACCCAAGATTTCTCTTTTAAAGTTTGTACCATATTCATCGAACTTGAAGTATTTTTTCACGGCTAATGCTCCTTTTTTTGAAATACTTTAATATTTTAATACCAATTTTCTAAAAAGACAATACTAAATACGAACTTTCATAATTTTCGGCACGTTTTTGTTCGAATTTATTTATAATTTTAGATTTTTTAAAGCATCTTTAAACGGATTATTATCAAGTTCTTCTTGTTGATTCATATATTTTTTCATTTCTTTTTTGGATACTTTACCACTCGATTTTTCTTTCATACGTTTATCCATCTGCGCTTGGGTTTCTGAATGACCACATACACATCTATATGTTGCATCTTTTCCTCTACCAAATAAAGTCATTTTCTTTTTACAGTTTGGACAACGCGCGTTTGTTTTTCTTTGAATATTTTTCTTTGTTTTACATGTTGGATCTTGGCAAACTAACATTTGACCATTTTTGGTTTTGACTTTAATCATAAATTTACCACATGTAGGACATTCGGTAGTGGTTAAATTATCGTGTTTGTATTTCTGTTCACTATTCTTAATAATGTTTACAATTTCAGTCGTAAATTCCTTCATCTCTTTTATAAATTGCTGCTTATTATATTTTCCTTTTTCAATTAATAGTAATTTTTCTTCCCATTCAGCCGTTAATAATGGTGATGTTAATTTTGATGGTGCAAGCTCTAAAATTTGTTTACCTTTTGATGTTACTTTAATTTTGCCATCTCTTGATTCAATTGCATTCATATTGAAGAGCTTTTCAATAATATCAGCTCGTGTGGCAACAGTCCCAATACCCCCCGCTTCTTTAAGTGTATGTACGTGTTTTTTATCATCCAAATGTATATAATTCTGAGGACTTTCCATAACTTTTAATAATGTTCCTTCATTAAAATAATCTGGCGGTGTTGTTTGATGTGACTTAATATCGGTATGTTGTATATTAACTGTTTGGTTATTTTTAAAAGGATTCTGAGTAACAATTTCTGTTTCTTGTTGTTTCAATGCTTTAAACCCTAATTGAGTTGTGACATTTTCGTTTAATACAAATTTGAACTGACCTACTACTAAATGCACTTTAATATGTTGATATTCATATGGTGGCATTAAACTTTCAAGAAATCTTTCTACTATTAACATATAGATTTTCATTTCTCTATTACTTAATTGAGATAAGTCAGGTCTTATTTCGGTTGGAATGATTGCATGGTGATCAGAAACTTTTTGGTTATTAAATATATTCATTTTAGTAGAATAAGATTGAGACATTAATGCTCTTATATTTTCTTTATATTCTGTCGCCAATAATGCTTGTAATCTTTCTTTTATAGTTGACACCATATCGGTTGTTAAATAATTAGAATCAGTACGCGGATATGTAACTAATTTATGTCTTTCATATAAATTCTGTAAAGTATTTAACGTTTCTTTTGGTCCCATCTTATAGCGATGATAAGCATCTTGTTGTAAATCCGTTAAGTTATATAAAGATCTAGGGTAAGTCTTTTTATGTTTTGATACTACATTTTCTATTTGACCCTTTTTATTTTTTATATCATCTACTATTGATTTAAGTTCTTGTTGGTCAGTGACTCGACGTTGCCCAGAATCAAAATTAAACTCAAACCCGTCTACTTTAATTGTTAATGTATAGTATGTTTGCGGTTTAAATTCATTAATTTCATTTTGACGAGATTGAACCAATTGAATGGTAGGCGTTTGAACTCGACCTAAAGATAATTGTGCATCATATTTTGTTGTCAAAGCTCTTGTTGCATTGATACCAACTACCCAATCTGCCTCACTTCTTGCTAGTGCTGCTTCGTATAAGTGTTGATATTGACGGCCATCTTTTAGATGATTAAAACCATCTTTAATAGCTTTCTTAGTTACTGAACTTATCCATAATCGCTTAATAGGTTTTTTGTTTCCAACTTTATCTAAAATAAGTCTTGCAACGAGCTCCCCTTCTCTACCAGCATCTGTGGCAATGATTATTTCATTAACATTGTCTTTTTGCATTAATGACTTTACTGTTTTAAATTGTTTACTTGTTTTGCCAATCACTACTGTTTTCATTTGTTTCGGAATGATTGGTAAATCTTCAAGTTTCCATTCCTGAAAAGCCTTGTCATATTGTTCAGGTGTTGCATTCGTAACTAGATGACCTAGTGCCCAAGTTACAATATATTGATTATTTTCAAAATAACCATTCCTTTTCTGATTTATATTAAGTGCACTTGCAATATCTCGTGCAACTGAAGGTTTTTCTGCTAAAATTAATGATTGCATTTGTGATAATTCCCTTTCTTATTTAACTATAATAAATATAGATTTAAGCTTTTTTAATGTCTATAATAATTATGTTTAATGGATTACATTAATTGTAACATGTACATGTATCAATTAACTTTCATTTATTTGTAATTACCCATATAATTATATTAATCACTATGTTACGGAGGTAGGATTATGGACATTATTCAGTTGAATGACCCAAAAGAAATAAAATCTTTCATTGAAACTTCTGATTACCAAGTAACTTCCTATTTATATAAAATACCTCAACAATTTACTGAATTTGATCAATTATTAGAAGAAGCAATTAATCATCCTGGCGCATTTGCCATTATTGAAGATAGCCAAATCAAAGCACTAATTTTTGCAATTCCATATGAAACTTATAAATTCAAAGTTATTGGTCCATTTATAGAAGCAAATTACACATTGTCTCCGGAATTATTCCAACAATTATTTGACACTATGATAGCTGGGCAACCTGATTATGCGGTATATAATTTTTCATTCGAAGAAGGCGTACAAACATATAAACCTTTCGTTAAACAAATTCAAGCGAGTTATAATTTCACAGACTATTATTTAGAAGCTCATCAAGATATAGGCGATCTAGGAAGTGAACAAAATATTATTGAATACCAAAAAGGATTTTATCGTGCATTTTCACGTATGCATCAAAAAACATTCAAACACGATGCTATGGATGCAAATGACATCATAAATAGTATTGATGAGACACATCGATTATTCCTATTCGTTAGTGAAGGTTTATTAAAAGGTTATTTATATTTAGACGTTAATACGCAACAAGCTAGTGCTGAAATAAAGTATTTCAGTTCACATATTGATTATCGTATGAAGGGTATCGCCTTTGATTTATTAGAATACGCATTAAATTATGCATTTATTCATTTTGATTTGCGCAAAGTTTATTTCAAAATACGTAATAAAAACAGTAGACTTGTGGAACGATTTAACGAATTAGGTTTTAAAACGAACTACGAATACAAAAAATATAAATTAGAACCACAACATATACATGAAACAGTTAATAATACCGATAATTAAAAATGTCTATTATACATCTTCCTATAATTGGGGGATGTATTTTTTTAATGCAGCAAACCAATATTCGAGCGATGTTTTTTACTATTCTATCAATTTGTTTTAGAATTAACTCCAAGTGTTATTAAGGGGAGCACTTAATTCGTAATTTAGGAGAGTGAGAAACATATGCAGTTTCTTGATATTTTAATAGCATTGTTACCAGCACTATTTTGGGGTAGTGTTGTTATTATCAATGTTTTCGTTGGTGGTGGCCCCTATAACCAAATCAGAGGTACCACTTTAGGTGCACTCATTGTAGGTATTTGTTTACTTTTAACTGGTAATGCAGCATTTGACGATTTAACAGTCATTATAGTTGGATTATTCTCTGGTGCTCTTTGGGCATTCGGTCAAGGGAACCAATTAAAATCTGTTAATTTAATTGGTGTATCTAAAACAATGCCTATCTCAACTGGCATGCAGTTGGTCGGCACCACTCTATTTAGTGTTATTTTCCTTGGTGAATGGAGTACTATGGTACAAGTTGTATTCGGTCTATTATCCATGGTGCTATTAGTCGCAGGTATAGCATTAACATCATTAAAAGCTAAAAACGAAGGAAAATCTGACGATCCAGAGTTCAAAAAAGCAATGGGTATTCTTTTAATTTCAACAGTTGGTTATGTTGGTTATGTTGTATTAGGAGATATCTTTAATGTTAGTGGTACTAAAGCGCTATTCTTCCAATCAGTCGGAATGGCAATTGGTGGATTCATTTTATCAATGAATCATAAAACATCAATCAAGTCTACTGCCTTAAACCTTATTCCTGGTGTAGTATGGGCAATCGGTAACTTATTTATGTTCTATTCACAACCTAAAGTAGGCGTTGCAACTAGTTTTTCATTATCTCAATTATTAGTTATCGTATCTACACTTGGCGGTATCTTTATCTTAGGAGAGAAAAAAGACAGTCGTCAGATGACAGGGATATGGTCAGGTATTATCCTTATTATCATTGCTGCTATTATTTTAGGTAATCTAAAATAATTTATTTATAGGAGGCTCTTAAATGTTTAAAGACTTAGAAAATAAAGTAGTCATTATTACAGGAGCCGGTAGTGGTATTGGAAAATCATTTGCAGAAAACTTTGGTAAAGCTAAATCCAAAGTTGTACTTAACTATCGCTCTGATAAACATGATGATTCTTTACAAGAATCAGTAGATATAATCAAACAAGCTGGTGGAGATGCTTTACTTGTTCAAGGTGATGTATCAAAAGAAGAAGATGTGATCAACTTAATTAAACAAACCGTTAATCATTTTGGAACGTTAGATATTATGATTAATAATGCTGGTTTTGAAAAACCAACACCAACTCATGAAATGACGCTTGAAGAATGGCAAAAAGTTATAGATATTAACTTAACTGGCGCTTTTATCGGTTCAAGAGAAGCGATAAAACAATTCAGAGATGAAGATAAACAAGGTGTTATCATTAATACTTCAAGTGTTCACGACACAATTCCATGGCCTAATTACGTCCATTACGCTTCTAGTAAAGGTGGATTAAAATTAATGATGGAAACAATGTCGATGGAATATGCTCAGTTTGGTATCAGAATTAACAATATATCTCCTGGGGCTATTGTTACTGAACATACCAAAGAAAAATTCTCTGACCCAAAAACACGTGCAGAAACATTAGAAATGATTCCTGCCAAAGAAATTGGTGATGCTCAAGACATTGCTAATGTAGCTTTATTCTTAGCATCAGATTTAGCTCATTATGTTCATGGTACTACCATTTATGTTGATGGTGGTATGACAAACTATCCTGCATTTATGGGTGGTAAAGGCTAAATCAAAAAAATAAACCATGCAATATACATGCACAATATATGTTATTTAATAACACTATGTTTGCTTGTATTGCATGGTTTTTATTTTAGTTCTGTGACAAAATGACTATGAAACAAAGAATGCTTGATACATATATAATATAATAATACTAATGACAATCGTTAAATTAGTAACCATCCCTATTAAAGGTAACGTTTTGTATTTAAATTGAATTGAATAAGGTATAATCGCCACTCCTACAGGTAATAACCATGTGATTAATAATGTTGTTTTAATCATTTGATCAGATACCGGTAAGAAATAATGTACAAGAAGTCCTGCACCTAAGCCAATTCCGTAATGTAGACATAGGTATTTGATTGCAATAGGTAAATACGCTCGATCAATTGTAAAGCTCAGCATAACACCTAATAAAATCATAGACATTGGCATATTGGCTTTACCTAAAATTGAAAAGAAATCTATGGCTACTTTTGGTAAATGTATATTAGCCATATTTAACGTAAACATAACAATGTATGTAACTAGCGGAACCGATTGAATTAGTTTTAGTCCTAAAAATTTAAAGTTAAACTGGTCGCTTCCCTCACTATAATAACTACCAACAAAGTAAGTTAGACCGAACATAATTACTGCTCCACCAATATCAACCATTCCAAAATAAACCATACCCGTTCCCGGCCAAATAGCATCTACAAGTGGATAAGCAAATAACCCAATATTCATAGAACCAATCATCATACCTACTGAACCACGCATTTGATTATTATATTTTCGAAAACACCAAATAACGATAATTTTAGCTAATACTCCGTAAATAATCATCATAACAGGCAATATCGAAAACGATGGATTTAAATCAGCATGATTCAAATTAACAATCACTAAAGAAGGTAGGGTTACATTTAAAACTAAAGTGGAAAGTACTTGACTATCCGTTGCTTTTAAATAATTAATTCGCTTTAAAAAGTACCCTAAAGCGATTAAAAGAATAATCATTACAAATTGCTCCGTCATACCAACCCTTCTTTCACGTATCTCAACTCTTACAATTGATAACTTTAACACATTTGCTATAAATTTTAGAACCACTTTGTTTCATGATATAATTTAAATACTCTGTAAAATTAAAAATAAAGGAGTTGTCTTTGAATGAATTTAGAATCTAAATTAGCTGAACTTAAATATGATTACACGCGCCTACAAGGTGATTTGGAAAAACGTGAGTCATTAAATCAAAATATCGATCCACTAGTTAATCAATTAGAAGAAATCGAAAAAGAGATGGCTATGGTGAGAAAGCAAATAAATGAACAATAGTGTTTGTGGTGTCACAATATCATTACATTTTTTATTAAAGACATCCTAGTCATAAGTAATAGAACGTGCTAATATAAATTCGAAATAGAAAGGATGTCAATTCATGAAATTATACTTAATCTTATTACCTTTACTATACTTAATTGTAAGTTACATAAGTATATTCAAAATGAATTCTATATTTACTAGAATCTTAAGAATAATCATGGCTGTGTTATTATTATTTGTAGTTGCTATTACTACAATGCAATTCCCAAATGAAAATTGGTGGGTATTCATAGTCTTATTACTGTTAGTTGGTAATGTTGAAGTAACAGCATTTAAATCACTAAAAAATGATGTAAAAGGTGTAAACATATTAAACATCTTATCCATTGGATTATTTGTTATTTATATTATTCTAACCTTAATTTTATATTAATAATTAAGCCTCTTATCCCTTAGTTGGGATAAGAGGCTTTTTACATACTATTTTCTGTTTAGTTTTCGATATATTTTATCTTTAAGTGTAAATAATATTTCATAAATTACCGGAACAACGATAAGTGTTAATATCGTTGAAGAAATAAGTCCTCCAATAACTGTTGCAGCCATACCTTTAGAAATTAATATAGAACTGTCTTCCCCAAAGAGTAATGGTACCAATGCACCTATTGTTGCAATGGCTGTCATTAAAATAGGACGTATTCTTGTGCCACCTGCTTCTATTAATGCAGATTTCATATCCATTCCAGATTTTTCGTTATTTATTACTCTATCTATTAATACGATTGCGTTGGTCACTACAATACCAATTAACATCAACATACCAATCAAACTAGGTACTGAAATGGTTTCGCCTGTAATTACAAGTGAAAGCACAACGCCAATAACCGTAAATGGTAACGAGAATAAAATGGTAAATGGTGCTAAACCACCTTTAAACGTAATGACTAAGATAAGATATACTATAATAATTGCTGCTAACATCGCTATCGCAAGTTGAGACATAGCAGAATTAATATCATCTGTTGCACCACCAACGTTCACTTTTACACCATGTGGTTTATCCATCTTATTGACTTTTGACATGACTTTTTGAGAAGTACCACCGACATCGCTATTTGTTATCTTACCAGAAACTGTTGTTGAATAGTCACCATCTTCTTGTGTTAGTTTACTTGGTGTTGAAGATTTTTCCAGTTTGGCAATCTCACTTAATTTAATTGTTCCACCCGTTGGTTTCTTCAATTTAATATTTTCTAATTTACTTTGAGACCAATCTGTCTGTTTGTTTTGTTTTACTTTCACATCAATTTTCTTACCATTTTCCTTTACTGTCGTAACTGTTTTTTCAGGTAAGTTTTCATTTAAATTCATAGCTAACTGGCTAGCAGATATACCATTATCAGCCGCTTTATTTTGGTCGACTTTGACTTCATATTGTTGATATGTTTCTGACAAGTCGGATTTGACATTATTGATGCCTTTAACATCTTTCATTGTACTTTCTATTTTATGAACTGTACCTTTAATCGCATCTGTTGAAGGTCCTTGAACTGTCACTTCAATAGAATCATTACCTGCACCAGTTCCTAAATCTTGGTTTTTCCATTGTCCTGGATGTTTAAAGGAATCGACATGCTTAAGGACCTTATCTGGTTCTTCCTCAAAGTTAGGTGTGTCTTTATCGTAGTCTACCATCAAGGCCATACTATTTGTACTTCCTGTAGGATCAGAAGGTGTGGGTCCACCTACTGAGTATTGTACTGTTTTTACTTTATTTTTTGTTTTAAGATATTTTTGAACTTGTTCACCATGTTCAAGTACCGATTTTTCAGTTTCTCCAGGTTTTGGTGTATAAGTTAACGCCATGAATTTATTATCACCTGATGAAATGTAGCTTGTACCTAGTTTAGCCGCGCCTAGACCAATGCTGCCTACTAGTAGAACAATACTAATGATAATAACTATCCATTTATGATTGAGAGACCAATTGAGTAACTTTTTATAACCAGTGCTGATTACACCTTGCGCTTGTTTCTGAGGTTTAGTTTGAATTCCTTTTCTAAACAATGTTGAACCTAATGCCGGAACAACAGTAATAGATACTAATAATGACGCTAATAAACTGAATGTGATAGCTAATGCAAATGGTCTGAACATCTCACCAACTGATCCTGATACGAATGCTAGTGGTAAGAATACAATGATAGTCACAAGAGTTGAAGATAGAATAGGTTTAAACACTTCCGTTGTAGCACTGACAATAAGTGAATCACCTTTAAGTTGTTCATTTCTATCTGATAAGCGTCTATATATATTTTCTACAACAACAATAGAATCATCAATGACACGTCCAATTGCTACTGTTAGGGCACCTAATGTCAATATATTTAATGATACATTAGATAATTTAAGTGCAACTAATGCTATTAAGATTGACATTGGTATTGAAACAATTGAAATGGCCGTTGTTCTTATATTTCTTAAGAATAAAAGTATAACTACTATCGCTACAATGGTACCTAAAGCTGCTTTTTCAATCATCGTATATAATGAATCTTCAATAGGCTTTGCTGTATCCATTGTTTTAATGGCTTTCATTTCACTATTATTTTTTTCAAATTCATCTACTTTTTTCTGTACATCTTTGGCAACTTGAACAGTATTAGCATCTTGTGCTTTAGTAATTTGTAAGTTAACTGCATCCTTACCATTTGTTTTAGAAATTGATGTACGTTCATCACCAACTGATATATCCGCTACATCTTTTAATTTAAATGATGGCATTGAGCTAGATGAACCTTGCTTTGAACTACTCGCTGATGATGGTTCAGATGGCATTAAACTTTCACTATCTTGATTATCAGCACTACCGCTTTCGCTACTTTGTCCTTGACCAGCAATCGTCGCTGGTATCTTTAGATTCTTAAATGCATCAACAGAAGTAAATTGACCATCTACAACAATTGATTTGTCTGTATCTCCAAATTGGAATAAACCTAAGGGTGTTTCCCTAGTGGCAGTCTTCAGATAGTTTTCAACATCGTCTGCCGTGACACCTTTACTATCTAACTCTTTTTGTTTGAATTTTAATGTCACTTCACGATTGGTTTGACCATTTAATTGTGCATTTTGTACACCATCAATTGTTTGTAATTTAGGAATAAGCTGTTGATTTAACTTTTTCGTCACCGATTTTAAATCATTATCTTTATCAGTTAAAGAATATGCGATAATAGGAAAGGCATCCATCGAATTACGTGTTAATTCAGGGTCACTGACACCATCTTTAAATTTGATTTTGTCTATTTCCTTCTTTAATTGTTCCTCTGCTTTATCCATATCTGTGTCATTATTATATTCAACAGTCACTATAGAAGCATTTTGAATAGATTCTGTTTTGACACTTTTAACATAAGCCATCGATCTCACTTGGCTATCAATTTTACTACTAATTTCATCTTGTGTCGTTTGCGGTGTTGCACCTGGCATTGTTGTTTGGACAGAAATCATAGGATTTTCAACATCTGGTAATAATTCAAGCTTTAATTTAGCGCTAGCATAAACGCCTCCTAAAATAACAAGTAATACCATAAGGAAAATTGCGAATTTATTACCAAGAGAAAATTGCAATAGTTTTTTTATCATTTATCAAGTGTCCCCTTTTATTAATTTCTAGTCTTAGTTCGATACGCATAAATTGCAATGTTCATTCAAAAAAATCTGAACGTTCTTTTATAGACAGAATCGTTCAGATAAAATGGTTAAATTTATTTACGTTTTAATTTTCGTGAAAGTTTAATTTTAGCTTTCGTTAATTTAGGTTTCACTTGTTCGATAAGTTGATACAATGGTTGATTTAAAACATAGTCAAATTCACCAATTTTTTCACTTAAATAAGTGCCCCATACTTTTTTGAACGTCCATAATCCATAATGATCAGACTCTTTGTCAGGATTATTATCAGTGCCGCCAAAGTCATATGTTGTTGCACCATGATCACGCGCATATTTCATCATTGTATATTGCATATGATGGTTTGGTAGAAAATCACGGAAATCATTAGATGATGCACCATATAAGTAATATGATTTATTTCCTGCAAACATTAATAATGCACCTGACAGATAAATGCCGTCTGGATGTTCTTTTTCAAGTTCTAACAAATCATTTTTTAAATCCTGAGACTTTTTAATTTTGTTATTTGCATCATTAATCTTATTTAATGTTTTTTTGTCTTGCTTTTTATTTTGAAGCTTTTCAATTTCATTTTCTAAATCTGTTATTTCTGAGTTTACCGTTTCAAGGACCGGTTTAGGTTCTAACTTAACTAAGAATAGTTCTGCATCACCATCATCATGTAAGGCATCATATATATTTTCAAAATAGCTAATGTCACGCGTTAAGAAACCATCACGCTCACCAGTAATTTGCATTAAATGCGCAAAAGTTTTTAAGCCTTCTCTGCCAGCTCTTTCAACCTTTGTACCACGTTTAAGGGCAAGTCTTACTTTAGAACGATTTCGTCTTTCAAAACTTTGGATAATATCTTCGTCTGATTTATCTATTGGCGTTATCATAGTCATTCTAGGTTGAATATAATCTTTAGATAATCCTTCTTTAAATCCTTTGTGTCTAAAGCCTAGGTTACGTAAATTCTTCAATGCTTCTGCACCATGTTCGACTTCAACATCTGGATCTATTTTAATAGCATAGGCTTTTTCGTCTTTAGCTACTTTTTTCGCTTCTTCTAATAATTGTGATAACGCATCTTTGTTATCATAATCTGTTACAAATCCTCTTGAAACATAACATAATGTAAATGGTAGTTTAGGAATCTTCTTAAATAATAATTGTCCAACACCTTTGATTTCACCATTTTCACCAACCGCAATCCTTCTTGAATACCATCCAGTCAATTTCTTAGTTTCTGCCCATTTCGTAAGTTGCAGTAAATCGCCATTTGGATGAGATTTTACAAATGCGTCATGTTCTTGATTAGTGATATTCATCTTTTCCATGGTTTATAATATCTCCTTTATATTAACAATACCTATAATTATACAACGTCTGAATATAAGTGTCGACAAAACACATTAACGATTAAACTTCAATATTTAACTTTATTTCCATCGATACTAGATGAGTATTTTTATCAAGTTTAATTCGTTTTTAAAGTTAGATTAATCTTGATATAATATACTATCTAATTCTAAAGGAAAGTAGTGTATTTAATGCGGCCAACACTCATTGTATTGTTCATTGTTTTTAATCTTGTTTCTATTATTACTACTGTACAAAGTGGATTTACCATTGACTATTTTAGTCTGAAAGTCATCATAGCAATATTCACTTTAGTATTATCTATACTATTTTTATTAATTAGAACGACTTCTTTGTGTAGTTGCTTAAGTGTTATATCTGTTATCGTTGTTTTTATTCATATCGCTATTATTATTCAAAGTGCCTATAATTATCTATATTAATGAATCGGCTCGAATCGATATTTAGCACCTCTAATATATAGTGAATATGGTGCCGTAGCTTCAGTATCCTTAAGCACTACGGTATGATAACCAGATTGTTTACCATCTTCAATACGAAAATATATCTGGTCTTCTTTCAAAATCAAATCCGTATATTTCTCAGTTTCTTCAACTATTTCCATATCAAACCAATTTTGCCAGTTCTTAACTGTCTGAGCTCTCTTACTACTTGAAACCATAATCATATCAATAGAAAATTGAGTTTGATATAACGACTTTAGTTGTTCATGTCGATTGGCGTCTCCTTGATCCCATTGAATAAAGAATGGTGGTTTGACCATATAACTTGGATCAGCAATATAGAGAAGACGCCACGTTATTTTTTCACCTTTTTTAGTTTCTCTTTCCATATTTACAGGACCAATGACATCTATATTTCTATCTTCTAATGTCTGTTTAATCGCATCAATATTACTTGTTCTTAAACATATTGTTTTGAATCCTTGTTTAAAGTTATCTTGAGCTATTTTCGTCGCAAATGACACTCTACCCTCTTCGGTTTTAGCTAATTTTTGTAATTTCTCTTGGTCTTCTACATCTAAAAATTCTATGTAATTTTCATTTATATAGGACAATTTATTAAATGTTCCAAATTTATGATGTTTCCCTCCGGAATTGAGTTTAACAACTTCACCTGGAAACTTAAATTGCTCTAATTGATCAATATAATGAATGATATGATCAAATTTCAAATCCATGTTATGAGCTCCTTTTTACATTTCTTAATCCTTATTTTAACAAATGTATCGATAATTTACTTCTAAAACCTAGCAAAAAAGTATTGCAAAATATAGCTTTTAGTCCTATAATAATGCTTGCGTTTAAAAAGGTTAGCCAAGCTAACTAATTTATAATATTTTGGGGTGTACTCATGATTAGTAATGATTTTTTTAATAGTTTTATAAGTATTTATCGACCTTATATTAAATTAACACAACCAATATTGGACCGATATGATATCCATACTGGTCAATGGCTTGTATTAAAAGACATAGCTCAATTCCAACCGACGACTTTAGTTAACATTTCTTACCGTCGTTCTATAGAGAAACCAACAACACGAAAGTTTATCAAAGTATTGTTAGAAAAAGAATTGATCACATTTACAACGGGTAATGACAAGCGTCAAAAATGGTTGAGTTTAACAGAAGAAGGCATGCAATTATTTAACGCGATTAATAAAGAGGTTAATGAAATACAAAGTGAAATTATTAAGAAATCAGGTGTTAATGAGCAACAATTATCAAAAATTATCGAGTCAATGTCTATCATTTATGAAACAATACTAAAGGAGAGTCAAGAATGAATGAATCGTCAGCAACTAAAGCACCTATTTTTACCAAACGCTTCAATCTAAATTTCATCATAAACTTTTTCGTATACTTATGTATGTATTTGTTGATTGTTGTAATTGCTGGATATAGTAAGACTGAATATCATGCATCAGATAGTTTAGCAGGCCTTGTCGTTGGTTTATTTATTGTAGGATCATTAATAGGTCGTTTTGGAACAGGTAAATATGTAAATTTATTTGGTCCTAAAAAGATATTAATATTTGGTTTAAGTTGTTTGATAATAACTCAAGCACTTTATTTTATTCCAAGTAATATTTATTTCTTAATGTTTGTACGTTTAATAAATGGTATTGCGACAGCGATTGCTACTACAGCTACAGGAACTATAGCAGCATATGTAACGCCTCAAACTCGTAAAAGTGAAGGTATCAGCTTATTTTCATTAAGTTTAGTATTAGGTACTGCCGTAGGACCTTTCTTTGGTATTCTGCTGCTTAATGCCTTTTCAATCACTGTACTATTCACTTTATGTATTGCATTAGGAATCATTGGTTTACTATTATCTTTATTCATTAAAATAGATTTTGAAACTGTTAAACCCAGTCATAATGCTTCAGAACCTAAGGGGTTCAGTATCCATAACTTTATCGCCAAAGAGGCAGTTCCAGTAGCATTTGTGATGATGTTAGTTGGTGTAACTTATGCAGCTATATTAACTTATTTACAAGTGTTTGCGGAACAACGTGACTTAGTTAATGCAGCAAGTTATTTCTTTATTTTCTATGCTATCGCTTCATTAGTCACACGACCTATAGCAGGCCGTCTCATGGATAATAAAAATGAAAATGTTGTGGTTTACCCAGCATTCATTGCACAAATACTATGTTTTATTTGTTTAGTTTTCAGTTATAACAGTGGCTTATTATTACTTGCTGGTATTTTACTAGGTATAGGATATGGAAACCTTTCTTCATCTATGCAAGCTATTTCTATAAAAGTTTCACCATCATCTAAATATGGCTTAGCCACATCAACTTATTTTATTGGTCTAGATATCGGCGTAGGTTTTGGACCTTCATTCTTAGGATTATTTACGCATATGGTTTCATATAGTCAGATTTATGGCGCAATGGCTATATTAGGTCTATTAACTACAGCTGTATACTTCTTGGTACATGGTAAGAAAGTTAGACATACGTATTCTTATGAATAATGATTAAATCAAGCTAATTTTATTAAATTTAAAAAGCTAGAGAAACCTCATTAACAAGGCTTCTCTAGCTTTCTTTTTCATTATATAGTTAGTTTGCAATACTAATCGCTTCTATTTCATTAATCATTTTATCAATTAATTTCTTTTGTGACGCATTGAAGAAATAATAGACTTGTCGTTCGTCTGTTTCAGAACGTAGTTTTGAAATAAGTTCTTTTTTATAGATTTTACGGATAATGACATCAATTTTACTTGTATCCCAAAGCATTTCAAAATGTAATGTATCTCTTAATTCTTTTCCACTTATTTTCTCTCCTTCAAAGACTTTGTATAATACAACAAACTCTTCAATTGAAATACGATAAGTTGATTTCAACCAATGCTTAAGTTGACTTAGCTCTCTTTCAGATGCAATAAAACCTTGTACTTTATTTGTCATAATAAAATGCCTCCTATGTTGATTCTTAGATGTGATGTTTGTATTGTACAATTAAATTGCTTAACTTTATTATATAACATTGTTAGAATTTTATCTATTACAAATATTAAATTTAAGTCTAAAATTGGTTTGGAATTACATCATTTTAAAGTACGATTTTAATATTGAAAAGTAAATAAATGTAAAAGCACAGATATCACAAAACGTTTTAAATCCATTAATCGAATAATTGTTTCTAAAATATGAGTCTTCTTTTATTCATAATTAGTTTTATAGTTTAATGCTATCCGCCTATATAATTCATGTTTATTTTATTACGCTTTCTATTTTGAACGGTTTGTTCAGTTCGCTCATCAGAGTAACGATCATCTCTAACATGCCATAGTGCTTTAAATTGCTCTAATAACATTGCATCTGTTGCACCTGATCGCATTAAAGCTTTGACATCAAACCCCTCTACTTCTGCAAATAAACAACCATAAAATTTTCCATCTGAAGATAAACGTGCCCTAGTACAAGATGAACAAAATGACTGAGAAACACTTGTAATCAATCCAAATTTCACTTGATTATCTTTATGTCTATAGTACTTTGCAACCTCACCAAAATATTTTGGTTCTACTGGTTCTATATCAAAATGTTCTTCTATCATACTTAACATTTCATCTTTAGTTACTACTTTACTGAAATCCCAACCATTGTCGTTCCCAACATCCATAAACTCTATAAATCTGATTTCAATGCCTCTATCTTTAAAGTAATCTAACATCGGAATGATTTGATCATCATTAATGCCTTTTTGAATGACTACATTCACCTTAATTTCAAACCCTATTGATATAGCATAATCAATCTGTTCTAGTATTGTAGATGCTTTAATATTTCGGTTGTTAATAGCTTGAAAAACTTCATCATTTATCGCGTCTAGACTAATATTAATTCGTCTTAAACCTGCATTATATAAATTTTGACCATGTTTTTTTAATAGTAAGCCATTTGTAGTCAATCCAATATCTTCTATACCTTCAATTTGATTCAGTTGCTCTATGAGTTGGTAAAGATTTCTACGTAGTAGTGGTTCACCACCAGTAATTCTTATTTTTTTAACACCCAATTGCGCGTAAAGCTTAGATATTCTTACCATCTCTTCGAATGTTAATAATTCTTCTTTGGGTAAAAAGACAAAATCATCACCAAATATTTCTTTTGGCATGCAATAATCACATCTAAAATTACATCTATCAGTGACAGATAATCTTAAATCTCTTATTGGTCGACCTAATTTATCTTTAATTTGCTCTACCATCATGGACCCTCCTTATTAACTTAACTGTTGTTTTAAAGTGTCCAAGTCTTGTTGTGAATTGATATTATAATACCAATATGACGGTGCTTTGATGTCTTCTACTTTAATCCAATCTATATTCATTTGATTATATAATTGTTTAAAACTATAATCATCGGACTCTAGAATATCTTCTATAACGGCTTTCGTCTTAGGACTATAAAAACCTATAGTTGGAATATAACGCCCTGATGCTTTTACCGTTGCGATATCTATTTGATCATCTATTAAGTGTGACACCATAAATTGATAGAGTTGATTAATAGCTCTTTCACTGATCATAGGTGTATCAACTGACACTACAAAAAATAATTCTTCATCTGGATACTGTTGCATAGCTGTAAATATACCTGCTAATGGGCCTTTCCCTTTATGCTCCTCGGTATCCACGACCACGTTCGTATGGTCAAATTGATTTTTTAATTGATTATTTGTACTAATCAAAATGTCATTAAACATATTTGTTGATTCTAATACTTTGATAATACGCTGATAAAACATTTGACCTTCAACTTCGGCAAATGCTTTAGGACGTCCAAAACGTCTGGATTCTCCTCCAGCGAGTATAATTGCTTTCATTTATTTTATCCTCCGCTGACTGGTGGTATGAGTGCCACAGTATCACCAGATCCTATCATATCTTTGTCTTTTACAAATTCTTCATTTACCGCAATTTGAAATTGCTTATGTGTTAATTCAGGATGTCGTTGTAATAATAAGTCTTTAAAAACTTCAACAGTTACTTTCTCTGACAAATCAATTGATTCTGACTGTTGATTAATCATATCTTTAAGTTCTGCAAAGTAGAGTACTTTCATTTCACTTCCCCCTTTGACTTTCCTCGTAGCTACCTTTTTGGTGCCCTTGCCACTCCGATCCATCTTCCCAAATTTCTTTTTTCCAAATTGGAACAATTTCTTTAATTCGCTCTATGGCATATTCATTTGCCTGATACGCATATTTACGATGTGGAGAAGATACGACAATTAAAACAGCTATGTCTGAAATTTGTAATGGACCTATTCTGTGAACAATAGTTGTGACGGTTCCTGGCCACTTTTCTTCTATTTCTTGGCCAATTTGAGCCATTTTCTTCTCTGCCATTGGAATATATGCTTCATATTCTAAATACTCTGTTTTAACGCCTTTCGTCCATTCACGTACATGACCAGTAAACATGACCATTGCACCTTGATGTTCATTTAATGTGAATTCACGATAGGGTTCAGTTTGAATCGGTGTAGTTACGATTTCAAATTGCTTCATTTTGCTCAATCCTTATGTGTTACTTTATTTATTAACCATTCATCAAATTTTTGATATGCATTTGGTTCATTTAATTTTATCCTATAACATATATTGTTTAAATGATTTAACTCATGTAATTGTTTTTCATTATCGTAAACAATAATCTTGTCATAATTTTCATGTTTGAATCCTTCAACTAGTACAACATCACAATCAATTGTAACAGATTCCTTAATAATATTAGAAAGGCTTTGTTCAGTCGTTCTAGTGACTGTTTGACGATAGGCATGACCTTGTACAATACTTTGATCGGCACCTGATTGAAAGTGTTTCATATGGTCTACAGGCTGATGTTGTAATTGTATGTCTTCACCTTGATGACCATGATGTTTGATACTTGCAACTTTAAAATTTTGCTCTTTTAAAAATGATATTGCATGTGTCATCAATGTTGTTTTCCCAACATTTTTATATCCAATAATTTGTAAGATCATATATTTAATTCCTCTTCGTAAGCCGCTGACTCAGTGAGTATAACATCAACAGTATGTCCTTGTTTAAATCCACGCGTACCTCCTGGCAACATAATCATGGCATTGGCATGTGCAATAGCTACGACCGCACCCGATTTATTAAACCCGGAAGGTACAACAGTTGCACCTGCAGGAGTTAATGTTGCAGTAGCTCGTATAAATCTTGTAAATGGATTTGCTTTAGTAAAATCTTCCATAAGCGTTGCTTTTACAATTTGAGGATACACCGCTTTGGCATTCATCATATGATTCATCGCTGGTTTCACAAATAATTCAAAGCCAGTAAAACATGCAGACGGATTACCAGATAAACCAAACAAATATTTTTGATTAGCTACGGCTACGGTTGTTACACTACCTGGACGCATAGCGACTTTATTAAATAATACATTGGCATCTAAAGCTCGATAAATTTCAGGTAAATAATCAAAATCTCCAACAGATACACCACCTGTCGTAATGACCATGTCATGTTGCTCCATTGCATGTTTAACAACTTCAATACTACTTTGTAAATCGTCTTGTTGTATCTGATAGGATCCTACGTGGATGCCAAGTTGTTCAGCTAGTGCTTTAATCATTGGTCCATTTGAATTTCTAATTTTACCTGGTTGAAGTTCATCACTTACATCTAACAGTTCACTGCCAGTAGCTATAACTGCGATACTAGGTTTTTCATAAACTTCAACTTCTGTATAACCATAGGTTGCCAAAACTGCAATAGCACCTGGATTAATACGTTGACCAACTGTTAATACAATGTCTCCAGTTTGTGTTTCTTCACCTTTTAATGACACATTCTCGTGGTGTTCGAAAGATTTTCTAATAGAAAATGTATCTTCTTCCTCAACTGTTTGCTCAAACATCACCACTGCATCTGCGCCTTTTGGTAATTGGGCACCTGTCATAATACGTACCGCTTCGTATTGCCCAACTTCTTTATGTGACACTGAACCAGCCCCAATATGATCTATCACTTTAAATTTGATTCGATGGTCACCACGAGCACCTACAGTATCTTTACTTCTAATTGCAAAACCATCGTAAGGTGACTTATCAAATCTTGGAATATCATAAGTAGCTACAATGTCATTCGCCAATACATAACCAATACTTTCTTCTAATGACACAGTTATTTTATTTGAACGAATATTTTGATTTACAATTCGTTGAATAGCTTCTTTAACAGGAATTGGACTTCTTTTTTCAAATGGCATTTGATCATCTCCATAAATAATTTTTCATGATATACTTGTGTCGAAAAGGAGGATTAACATGTCAGAATTCACACACATTAACCAACAAGGTAACGCTAAAATGGTCGATGTTTCTAATAAGGAAGTTACTAAACGAACTGCTATTGCACACTCAAGTATTATAGTGAATGAAACAATTTATAAACAAATTGTTCAAAATACTAACGCTAAAGGTAATGTATTAAATACAGCACAAATTGCTGGAATTATGGCTGCTAAAAATACATCAACGATTATTCCAATGTGCCATCCGCTTCCATTAACAGGTATAGATGTTTCATTTGACTGGAATACAACACATTCAAATCATTTCGAACTGAACATTCAAGCTACAGTATCCACAACAGGTAAAACTGGTGTAGAAATGGAAGCCTTAACGGCTGCCTCTGTAACTGCTTTAACCATATATGATATGACTAAAGCAGTAGATAAAGGTATGATAATAGGTCAAACCTATTTAACATCTAAATCCGGTGGAAAATCAGGAGATTATCATCGATCCAATTAGTTTTAATTCGATAGTTAAGAGGCAGAAGGACATAAATAATCAAACATCAACTACGATCAACATATGATTTATACTAAGAATCTGACGTCCCTGCCTCCTTATCTTCATTTCGTTAGTTCATGTATCAAATGATTAAGTTCAGGTTTAATGAGCTTGTTAATAGCTAACTTAATGGCGCCTGTAGATCCAGGTAATGCAAATATTAATGCTTCGTCATGTGTTCCAGCTACTGCTCTTGATAATAATGACCTCGTACCTACATCTTCTGTATAACTTAAGTATCTGAATAGTTCACCAAACCCCTCAATTTCTTTGTCTAATAAAGGTCGCACAACCTCAATGGTTACATCTCTTTGTGCAATTCCTGTACCACCAGTTGTGATAATGACATCAATATTTTTTTGTTGTAACCAAGTTTGTAATTGGCTGTGTATAGCCTCTTGATCATCTTTTACAATTTGATAATTTTCCCTTTTGATATTTATATTTTCATCTTTTAATAGCGTTTGTATAAGTTGACCGCCCTTATCTGTTTCGTAATTTCTAGTATCTGAAACTGTAAGTACTGCAACTTCTATATTTCTATCTAATTTCACATTTGTGTGCATCATTTAAGTCCTCCTAACAATCATTATCCAAATAATTGATTAATTAATTTTGTTGCTTCATTAGGATTATTCATACCGTGAATAAGCAATCTTCCACCATTAAACGCAACGATACGATATCCATTGAATGTAAAAACAATCATATATGGATTCTGTTTATATTGAATATGGTGTGTCTTTAAAAATGCTTCTAACATTTCCTGGGAAATTGTCGAGTTATTGTATTGTACAGTATCTCTTCCACATAACGTTGTATATTGTCGTTGGTTGCGCTTTAAGAACGGATAATTGGGTGTTTTTCCACAAGTAGGACATGTGTCGTTATGCATATTTTTAAAACCAATGGCATGATGGTAACCTTCCCAAATGTCACCATATTTCAATTTAATATCTGTAGACTGATTGGTTAGCACTTTTAAAGCATCAGCAAGTTGAAAACTAGTTGTCATCGTTACAGCGGGTTGTATCACCCCTACTGTATCGCAAGTCAAATTAATTGAAGGCAATTGTGGGACTAGACAATTGAAGCAAGGCGTCTTACCAGGTATGAAAGTTGTTTGAGCATATGTACTTTGAACAACACCCCCGTAAATCCATGGTATGCACTTTTGATATGCAATATCATTAATGAGTTGACGCGTTTCAAAGTTATCAGTTGCATCAATAATTAAATCAATGTTAGTTGTGTAGATGTCTAAAAAGTATGCATCAACATGTGATACATAAGCATTAATATCAATATCATGACGAATCGCTTCTAAATGATTCTTAGCTGCTATGACTTTCGGTAACATATCTTTTGCGTCTTGTTCAGTGAATAAGGTTTGTCTCTGTATATTACTAAGCTCAATATAATCACGATCAACAATTGTCAATTGTTGAATACCCGCTCGAATCAAACCTTCAGCTACATGAGTTCCCAATGCTCCCATCCCTACAATCATGACATGTTTTTGACCAATAAGATGTTGTCCTTCTTCTTTAATATGTTTAAATAAGATTTGCCTTGAATATCTCTCTTGATCCATCTTTGAATCTCCCTTAAATAGTATTGCTTCTATTATAAAACTTGTTGGACAAAGTGACAAAAAGTCTACATAAAACAAGCGAAACTATATGATGAATATCATCTTAATATAGTTTCGCCATAATTATTTACGCTATTTTTAAGAAATCATTATTAATTCATGAGCAAGCGTATGTGCCTCTTCATTAGAATGTGTAACAAAGATAATTGGTATTTTCCATAAGTTATAAATTTTATGAACTAGGTTCATACTCTCATACTTAGTATGGTCATCTAAACTAGAAAATGGCTCGTCTAAAAGTAATAAGTCGGGTTTAATACTTAATGCTCGAGCTAATGCTACACGTTGCGCTTCTCCTCCGGATAATGTGATAGGATATTGATCAACTAAATGTGAAATATTAAGTGTATTCATAACATCATTGATATGTTTCGAAGATTGCGTCATAAATGTAATATTTTGTTGCACAGTAAGATGTGGAAATAGCTGATAGTCTTGAAATAAATACCCAATTCGTCTTTGTTGAATTTTGAGTTGTATTCGTCTAGATGAACTAGTAAGTATCCGTTGATTTACTTCAATTTCAGCTTGATCTGCTTTCTTCAAACCCGCAATCATATTTAATATAGTCGTCTTCCCTATGCCGGATGGACCTTGTATAGCATAAATTTTAGGGGCGTCATCGTTTATATGAATCTCGATATTACGTTGATTAATTTTATGTGATATATCAATTTTCAACATTTAATCACGCTCCCTGAACTTATCATAATTCATTAAATTGATCGTCATAATGACGACTATTGAGAATGCTACAAGCACTAGAACCCATAGCCAAGCTTGATTTTCTTTACCTTCAACTACTAAGAAATAAATTTCCAATGGTAAAGTATTGGTTTTATTTGGAATGTAACCAGCTACCATTAATGTCGCACCAAATTCTCCAATTGCTCTCGCAAAACTCATCACTATGCCAGATAATATATAACGTTTCGATAATGGAAGTACAATACGATAAAATATTTTACTTTCACTTGCACCCATTGTGCGTGCTGTATCTAACATACGTTTATCTATACTATTAAATCCTTGAATCGTATGTTGATACATAAGCGGAAAACTTACTATTACTGAGGCAATAACTGCACCTGTAAGTGTAAACACTACTGGCAGATGTAATATATTATTGAAGAATAGACCTATGATTCCCCGCGGTGAAAAAATAATAAGTAATATAAACCCCATCACTGTTGGCGGTAAGACGATAGGTAATAAGATGAAACTCTCCACTATTTTTACCCAACGCTTTTTACGATGGTATAGCCATTTAGATACAAGAATACCTAAAATCATGACAATGATGGTACTCATTGTTGCCACGCGGATAGATATCCAGAATGAAGTTAAGTCAGGCATGAAAGACAACTCCTATGCTGAGAACTGATAGTCTTTGATAATTTGTTTAGCTTTATCTGTTTTTAAGAATTCCATCCATTTTTTAGCTAATTTTTTATCTGAAGTAGCCCCAGCTTTATAAGTGATTGGTTTTGATAACTTCACTTGTTTAATTTCTTTTACATTGTCGATTTTTTTCTTATTTTTATATAAATCTGTTTTATAAACAAATCCTTGTTGTGCGTTACCCTTTTGCACATAATTTAATACTTGTTTAACATCTTTTGCATAAATGACTTTATCTTTAACAGTATTCCATAAATCATTCTCTTCTAAATATTGTTTGCCATACTTACCTGCTGGAACTGTCTCAATTTGGCCTAAAGCCAATTTATCATTTCCTTTTAAATCTTTAACAGAATGATAATCTTTGTCCTTTTCACCGATAAGTACTAAGTTATTTTTAGCATAATTATATGTATCATGCGCTTTCTTTTTATTTTTTAAGATATCAACATCTTTTGTATTAGCTGACATGATAACGTCAACTGGTGCACCTGATTCAACTTGTTGTCTTAAAGCACCTGAACCTCCATAGTTAAAGTCAACTTTAGCCTCTTTATGTTCTTTTTCAAATTCTTTTTTCAATTCTTTACTAACATCTGTTAAACTTGCTGCTGCTGAAATTTGTAATTCTTGTTTCTTACCATTATCAGCCTTGTCACTTTTTTTACCATTGTCAGAAGATGAATTCGAACATCCTCCTAACACTAGTAAACTCATTAACATTACTACAAAAATACTTTTAATTTTCATTATAAAACCTCCTTATTCTCTATTATACTTCAAGATGTATATCATTTATTATGACATTTTCGTGTAAACATTTGATAGCAATTTTTAATTTCAACCTTTTTCTTAATTATATAGTACATAATGATTTAAAATATATCATTAACCCTTTAATATATTAATTATAGAGATAAAGGGAGTAAAGATATGAATAGAGATATATCATCTAATCAAAATATTGTACGATATGAAAATGGACAACTTAAGGAAAGTGTTGACACATATGTGACTGAATTCCCGCTAACAATAATGGTAAATGGCGAAGAATTTGCCACTGTTATTTGTAGTCCCACTAATATGGAAGAATTAGTATTGGGTTTTTTAGCTTCTGAAGGTGCCTTATTAAAAAAAGATGAATTAAAATCCATTCAAATTGATGATAGTAAAGGCTTTGCTCATGTCGAATTAACAAAGTCATTAAATGATCGCTTCGAATATTCCACTAAACGCATGATTGCCTCATGTTGTGGTAAAAGTCGTGAATTTTATTTCCAAAATGATGCCGCTACTGCTAAGACATCACTATCGAAAATAACAATCACACCTCAACAAGTATTGAATATGATGACTCGTTTACAAAGTGCGAGTACGATATTCAAACAAACGGGTGGTTTGCATAATGCAGCAATTAGTGATGGTGATACATTTTTCGAACATCGACAAGACATTGGACGTCATAATGCCCTAGATAAGCTATATGGCTTTTGTATTCAAAACCATATACCTGTTAGGAATAAAGTTTTAATATTCAGTGGTCGTATTTCTTCAGAAATTTTAATCAAGGCTGCTAAAATTGGCGTAGGTGTTATATTATCTAAGTCAGCTCCTACTACACTTGCGATTCAACTTGCACATGATTTAAATATCACAGCTGTAGGTTTTATTAGAGATGGTAATTTCAATGTATATAGTCACCCTGAACGTATTAAAGCTGCTAAAGATTCTAACGAATAAGTCGAATCTTTAGCAGCTATTGTTATATTTTTTCTTTTAAAACTTGATATCTAAAACTGCGATATACATACCCTTGCTTCAAATACATGTCTTTAACTGTATCTTCACCATCGGCAACTAACATCACTGGTCTTTCACCGGCTAATTCACCCACAAATGCTTGCATCGTTTGCCCAATACCATTTCTTTGGTAGTCCTCTAAGACACCAAATCCATCTATTTCAACCGAGTTTTTATTTTCAATGATATCTACAATACCAACAGGTTGACCGTTTAAATAACTAACCATTGGTGTTGCTTTATTGATATTAAAATTTTGTTTAACATTCTTAACGCTTTGTTTCGCATATTTTTTACCAAAGGGTAATGAAAATTGATAATAAATATCAAGATAGTCTTGCAAATTTTCCCTATTAACTTTGATTAATGTGACATCGTCTCTTTTGTTTAATTGTGCTAAATCTTGTCCTTCTATTAAATAAAATTCTAAGACTCCCAGTTTAAATCCTAATTCTTTAAATAAATCAAACCATGCTTCATTAAGATATTCATTTTCTGGGAAATAAAAGGATAAATGGTCAGATCCTTGTGTAACATGCATTTCTTTTTGTGTTTCAATATCTGTTAGCCATTGAACTTGTGTCGGACACTGATGATATAACCATGTATTATTAGAATATTGCAATGCATCAGTCGGTGTTAAATAAATGGTTTTGCGTGCATCTTCAGATAGCATATTTCCTTCTAAATAAATGTCTGATATCGTCAAATGTTTCATCCTTATCCCATCCCTGCCGATAATTAGAATCGTTTATCATTCTTATATGAAACATTGTCTTATAGTCATTTTATTTAATCAACTGTTTGAATCGAGAATGATTCAAAATCGTTGCGCCTACTAAACTTGCTATGATCGCTTTAATAATGTCACCTGGCATAAATGCTAACGATAATTTAATAGATTCTTTTACTGGGATATTTGTAATGAACCCCATAATGATTGTTCCTAAAATATCTAAACCAAGGACACCTACCACTAAAGTTACAATTAATAAAATAATAAAATTGATTTTATGTAAATATTTATCTCTAACCCATCCGATAAAGAAAGCAACAAATGGATATAAGAATAAAAATCCTGCAGATGGACCTGCAAATGCGCCTATACCGCCACGTCCGCCAGATAAAACTGGTAATCCTACTGCAGCTAGTAATAAAAAGATAACTACGCTTAATGTACCTAATTTTCTACCTAAAATGATACCTGCTAAGAATATACCAATATTTTGTAATACAATTGGAACTGGCATGATTGGTAACGGGACACCAGGTACTAACCCTAATATACATATAATTGCTGCCATCAAGGCTGTGTAAACTAAATCTTTTGTACTCAATATGTTCATCCTCCTTACATGAAGATGATTATACCATTAATGTAAACCTAAGTGAATATATAGTTTACATTAGTTCGCTCGTTTAGCTAAGTCTCCTATATAGTTAAAGAACTTATTACGTTCTACGTAATTGATCATATTAATCTCTCTACCATTATCACGTTGAACAGTTCTGCCTTGACTCGGACCATGAGCAATCACATCTACATTTAGTTTTACTGATTTAGTTAATTTTGGATTTCCAACATAAGCTGTTGTCAGTACATCCCATAAGAAATAAGTTGAATTAGTAACAAAATGAGTTAATGGAGGCACCGCTGCATAACTCACTCCTAAGAAGTCAATACCCGTAAAATGACGTTCATCAGCCCATCGTTGTCTTACATCTAAAGTTAATGGGACTTGGTTTGTACTTTCTAGTGCAACCATATCTATTTTAATTTTACTATCAAATACTATTTTAACTGCTTCTGGATCCCAGAAAGCATTCCATTCTGCGGTACCATCATGTTCAGGTTCTTCAACGTTTCCTTTTTCTAAAAATGTACCACCCATCCACACAAGTTTTTCAATTTTATTTTCGATTGTGGGATCGGTTTTTAAAGCTTTGGCTAAATCTGTTAGTGGTCCTGTAAATAATAGAATTAGCTTATCGTCTGCTTTTTTAAGTTTATCTATAATATCTTCGTATGCTTCAAGTGTATTTTCTTTTGACTCAGCACTGGCCACTTTTTCATTTAGAATCGGTAATGCATCCATGAAAAAAGCATGCATTCTCCAATCTTTTGGAAATGGGTTTTTCCCTCTTTCATAAGAAGGTGCAACATTAAGTTTTTGCTTCGAAAATCGATTAATTATTTTGATAGATGCGCTTAAAGATGGTTCTAAGTAGCAATCTGCTCCTATTGTACTAACCCCAACTAGTTCTACATTTTCCATATGTAAAAGTAAAAATAATGATACTAAATCATCGACGCCACCATCATGATTAAAATAAACTTTTTTCATAAATAATACTCCTTTAATTGTATTTAAAATATTTTAATAATTATTAGCTATTTCATTATATCGAATAATTACAAAGATGACATAAAAGAACAAAAAGAAGTTGAACCATTGACTGACCATGGCTCAACTTCTTCATTATTGATATCGTTTATTTAGTATCCATTAATTTTTTCTTTAAATCTTTACGCATAAAGTCTAAGCTATACGGATCATTATACCAGTATGTTTCTGCTTTCACTTTAATCACTTTACCGTCTTTAACTGCTGGTAAGTTTTTCCACATATTAGTTTTTTCATAAGCTGGTGTTGCTTTGCCTTCACTTGTTGAAACAATGTAATCGCCAGCATATTTATCAACTTTTTCTTGTTTCACTTCAGCAAATCCTGCTTTTTTAGTTAAATCATCAACTGCTTTAGGCATTTTCAAACCAAATGCTTGATATAGAATTTCTCCACCACGGCCCCAATGGTCGCCATAAGTATATAATTTCTTATCAAATTCATCAAAGATAGTTACAGTTTTGTCTTCACCAATTTTATCTTTGATTTCTTTACCATCTTTAGCAGTTTGATCTTTCCATTCTTTTTCCCATTTTTTAACTGCATCTTCTTTACCTAGTAGTTTACCTAGTTCTTCTTGTTGTTCTAAATAATTATGTTTTGCATAGTTAAATGGCACAGTTGCTGCAATTTTCTTGTATTTTTTGATACTCTTATTTTGATCTAATACAATAATTAAATCTGGTTTTTCTTTAGCAACTTTCTCAACATCGTCGTCACCAACTTTAGTAACACCTTTAAATTTATCTTTTAAAACATCACTTTGATCAACTTGGTTACTTACTGCTACAACGTTACCACCTAATTTTTTTACGCCACCAGCATATGATGGTGCAACAACAGCAATACGTTTTGGATTTTTAGGAATATCAATTTTTTTCCCATCATCCGTTTTGTAAGATTTTGTTTCTGCCTTTTTATCAGACTCTTTAGAGCCATTCCCTGAATTGTTACCACATGCAGCTAATAACAACACTAATGCTATTAAAGGTAATAATAATTTTTTCATATTTTCCTCCTATTGAAAACGATTATCAATTTCATTAAAATTATACAAGATTGCATGTAGTTTTACAATAAGTTTTTATAATAATAAATTTGATATTTTGCTACGAATTTTAATCTAACTTACATTAAACCAGTAATACTTTTAGCAATATTAGTATATGCCATATCTTCCATTGGAGGATTATGAAGTCCTGCTCGCATGTCACGATAATATCTTTGTAGTGGTCTTTCCATCTCTAGACTCTTAGCACCAACAATTCTCATTGCTAAATCTACCACTTCCAAGCCTTGATTTAATACTAAGACTTTACTTGCAGATGTCTCATTCCAAATATCCGTATCTTTCTCATATAATTGATATCCATGAGCAGTACTCCATAGAAAATGTCTTGCAGATAATAAAAGTGATTCCATTTTACCTAGATTTTGTTGTACTGTCGGAATTTCAGCAATTGTGCCATCTATGCTATTAGGACTATATGTTTTTGCAAAATCTACTGCATAGTCTCTTGCAGCTTGAGCAATACCTAAATATACACTTGGAATATGCAATATCCATCCATTCAATGATGGCTTACGTTGATGTTCTACAAAATATTGTTCAGGTATCTTCACATCATTTAAAACTAAATCATGACTTTCAGTTGCTCGCATACCTATCATGTTCCAATTATCAGCTATTTCTAAACCTTCAAAGTCTCTAGGAACTAAAAAGAAACCTACTTGTCCTAGTTCTTCTACATAAGCACCTACCACAAAGTGCGTTAATGCCTTACTCATTGACGTAAATGTTTTAACACCATTTAAGACATATCCGTCATCAACTTTGACTGCGTTTGTGGCAGGACGACCACCACGTGTTGGGCTACCAGTTTCTGCTTCACTCACTGCACGATTAACGAGTGCACCCTTCTTCACTTCTTCAGCAAATTCATCTAACAAATCTTGTTCCCACAGTTGTTGTTCATAAAGTTGTCCCACTACACTTAAATGCCAACCAATAGAAAGGGCTGTTGCACCATCGATACGAGCTAAATGTGTTTGTAGAATAACCATATCTTCAATTGTTCCACCCTCACCGCCATATGCTTTAGGTAAGGTTAATAATGTATATCCTTCATCAATGAGCCATTGTACATTTTCATATGGAAAACGTGATTCGATATCATTGTTTTCTGCATATGATTTAAATTGCTCTTCTACAGCCTTAAATTTGTCTATCCATTTTCGTTGCAACTCAGTTTGGACTAATAATGATTGTCCCATTTCTTCACCTCATTAACGTATATCTTTTAGCTTAATTATTCTTAGTTTAACACTCGACATTATTAATTAAAAGTACTGAAATCACAGAATCCCTACTTTACCGATAAGAATTAATATGATAAGTTAATTTTAATGATAAAGGGAGGTTAGCAACTTGATCAAAGTAGAACATTTATCTCATTTTTACCATTCAAATCAAGTGCTTAAAGATATTAGTTTTTCACAACAAAGGGGATCAGTGACAGCTATTATAGGCCCTAGTGGTTCTGGGAAGACCACTTTACTTCGTACATTGAATGCACTTGCTATTCCGTCAAAAGGTCACATCACTATTGATGACTATCAGTTCAATGCAGAGCAGCACAATAAAAAAGATATTTCACACCTGAGACAACAATCAGCAATGGTCTTTCAAAATTATCAACTGTTTAAAAATAAAACAGTACTCGAAAATATAACTGAAGGTCTCATATATGGCCAAGGTAAGAATAAAAAAGAAGCTATACATATCGCTGAAGAACATTTGCGTATGGTGAATTTGATAGCACATAAGGATAAATATCCAATTCAACTTTCCGGAGGTCAAAGCCAACGTGTAGGCATCGTACGCGCACTTGCACTTAATCCCAAAGTCTTACTATTAGATGAACCTACTTCAGCATTAGATCCTGAGTCGATTCAAAGTATTTTAAACTTAATCAAAAATATCGCACAACAAGGTATGACGATGGTTATAGTGACGCATGAAATTAGTTTTGCCAAAGCGATTGCCGATCAAATTTTGTTTATTGATAATGGGGAATTGATTAAACAAGGCACACCTAACGATGTTTTACATCAGCCTAGTAATGAACGCATCCAACGTTTTATCCAAAGAATTAAAACAGAGGAGGATGCAACGTGAAACGTATAAAAATGTATCTCATGTTAACCGTTCTCGTATTAAGTGTCTCTCTTCTTTATTCATGCTCTAATGATAATGAGCAACATGCAACGAAATCACATCCAAAAGAAATTAAAGTCGCACTTTCAGCTGAAGTTAACCCACCCTATCTGTATACTGATAAAAACAATCATTTTATAGGGTTAGATATGGAATATATGAAACTATTAGAGAAGAAATTACCGCAGTATGATTTTAAATATGAGGTTGGCGAAGAAGAATCTAATTTAGTAGGTATTGGTTCTAATAAGTTTGATATGGGCATTAATTGGTTCTTTAAAACGCCTGAAAGAGAGAAGCAGTTTTTATACCAAGATGTGCCGTATAGTTACGCACTACCTATGCTCGCAGTTAATAAGAAGAATAATGATATACATCAACTCAGTGACTTAACTCAAAAAAGGTTAACACCTATGGCTCCAAGTGGTGGTTTATTTTCAATTTTAAAACAATATAATCAGACTCATGATAAAAAGATAGATATAGATACGATTCAATCACCTTCTAACGGTGACAACTTGAAGATGGTTGGTAATGGCCGTCGTGACGCTATGTTTCTAAATTGGAATACATATAAAGCTGTTCAAGACAAAGTTCACGAAGACGTTAAGATTGGTGGCATCGTTAAAAAAGAACCGCTTCATATTGTTTACAATAAAGATAACCAACAATTACATGATGATATCGATCAAGCGACACGTGAATTAAAAAAAGAAGGCAAACTTCAACAATTATCTCAGAAATACTTTGACATCAATGTATTCGAAGATTTAAACAAGATTAATCGACATAAGAATCAATTGGAGGTGCATTAGTTAAATGTCTGCTACACAATGGCTAGATTTATTTAATCAAGTCGTCCAACAATTGCCAATTACGTTAATCATGATTATATGTGCACTCATTTTAGCAACTATACTAGGTTTAATCCTTACTATAATACGTATAAAACAAGTGCCCTATCTATCAACATGTGTGAGAATCTACCAATCATTTATGAGAAGCACACCACTTCTCCTTCAATTATTTTTAGTTTATTTTGCATTACCTCAATTTCTGTTAATATTTCATATCAATATCAATCATTTTGATCGATTATTTTTCATTATTTTAGCATTCAGTCTACACAGCGCAGCCTATTTATCTGAAGTATTTCGAGCAGGTTATTTATCAGTGGATTATCGTCAAATTGAAGCTGGTCTTTCAGTAGGATTAAGTTATCCAAGAATCTTGAAAGACATCATTATACCGCAAGCATTAAGAAACAGTATTCCCAATTTAACAACCCAAATCATTGAACTAATTAAAGATACATCATTAGCTTTCACTATTGGCATTATAGATATGATGGGACAAGTTCAACTAATTATTGGAAATAATTATGGGTTAGGTATGTTAGAAGTCTATGTTGTGATTTCTATAATCTATTGGTTACTAGCATTAATCATTCAGGGAACATTTACAATTATCAGTAAAATTTCAGAAAAGCCTTATCAAGTTTAAGGGGGATATACCAGTGACTTTTATTTTCCATACTATTATTGAAGTTTTAAAAGGTGTACCTCACACTTTAGCAGTAACTTTAATAGCCATGTGTGTAGGGATACTGATTGGATCCATATTTGCTCTGATTCGTTTACATCGAATTCCTGGACTATCTCAATTTGTAGTCATCTATAATTCATTTTTTAGAAGTACACCCTTAATAGTTCAATTATTTGTGTTTTATTATGGAGTCCCAGCATTCATTCTTTGGTTTAACACCATATTCAATACAAAAATGAATCCAGATATGGTCCCTCCTTTAATGATTGCAGCTATCACTTTTTCATTACATGCAACTGCATACTTATCCGAATCAATTAAAGGTGGTTTACTTTCAGTAGATACAAAACAAATCGAAGCTGCACAAACAGTAGGCTTATCCAATTGGAATGTTTATCGACGTATAGTATTTCCACAAGCATTTGGATATGCACTACCTAATATTGAAAACCAATTTATTATGCTATTAAAAGGGACATCGCTCGCTTTTGCTGTCCAAGTAACTGAAATAATGGCAATTAGTACTGAAATTGCTAATGAAGGCTATCAATTTGTACCAGTTTATACGGTCGCTGCACTATTTTATTGGGCTTTAGCGATTATTATTGAGCTCATCTTCCATAAGTTAGAACATCATACAACCCATTATTTAGTGTCATAAACTAAAACTCTGGAACACAACACTTTTAAATAAGCGTGAACCAGAGTTTTTTAACTAATTCTTGTTCTCGAGATTTCTATGAGGACGACCAGCAAATAACATAATCCATGTCGCTAGAATAAATGGCATTGTTAATGATGGTAATCCAATAGGTTCAAGCATCGTATTCAAACCCAAATGTAATAATACAGTTAATAATAACCCTAGGAATGTTGAAAAATATGTATTGATACTCGTCTTGAATGTGGTACCCAATGCAATTGCTGTTAAAATTAAATTATAACCAAATAACCCTTGATTAATGTCATTCACGTTACCACCTAACATTGCTACAATTACAAAACCGAGTATATTACCTAAAACGGCATATACCGTTGCTTTTCTAGAGCCAATTAAAATACCAATTAATATAAGCAAGCCTGCCCATACGCTAGGAATAATAAAGACTTCACTAAAGCCTTCTAAAGTGGTTTTAATGATATTTACATGTTCAGAACTATGGTTCTTCACAATGGATTCTACAGTTCCCGGAATGATATTCAACGGTGTTTTAACAGCTCTCACTTGTTCTGAAATTGAAACTGCAAACCAAGTTACAATAACAAATGGTGCAGTTAACATTGCTATACCATATGGCTTTAACCATTCTCTAATAGCTGAACCAACTGGTAAAGTTAGCACAGTAGCCACAATCGTTATCAAAATACCTGCCCAATTTTCATTTAAAAACAAAGTTAATGCAATTGCAGTTAATACTGGACTAAAACCAGCTAAACCATCATTGATCTCTTCATTAGAATAATTAACATGTGGTGCTAATACATATGCGATTATACTTCCAACGAGTGCACTTAATCCCACTTTCCAATTACCAATAAATAAAGCAATTAACACTAATAATCCTGTGTAATGATTATTAATTAATAACACTTGGGATATATTCTTTAAGATAATACTTACTGCTTTCATGACATATGCCCCCTAATTTCATAATTATCATGATACATCACTTTTTAAAAAATGTGTATAAATATGTTATTTACTCTTTTTATATAATATACGTATTAATAAAATTAAATGATTTTTATAATTGCATTCTAAAAATCAAATATTTTGTGCCTTTTATTTAAAATTTGAAACTTATCGACTCATTATACTTGTTAATTATTAAAAATCGTCCTAATATAAAATTTGCAAGTTTATTTTGCAATTATAAATATTTGAAAGAAGGGATTATTTTGCATTTTACACAACGAGAGCAAGATAAATTAATGATTGTTGTGGCTGCAGAAGTTGCTCGTCGCAGAAAAGCACGAGGCCTTAAACTAAACCATCCAGAAGCACTTGCTTTAATTAGTGACGAATTATTAGAAGGCGCAAGAGATGGAAAAACAGTAGCTGAATTAATGAGCTTTGGTAAAACAATTTTAAATGAAGAAGATGTAATGGATGGTGTTGCAAGTATGATTACTGAAATCGAAATCGAAGCAACATTCCCAGATGGAACTAAATTAATCACTGTCCATCATCCAATAGTTTAAGGAGGACGTTAATATGATTCCTGGAGAAATTAGAATTAAAAATACAGATATTGAAATTAACCCAAATTCACCAGAAACGGTACTTGAAGTAAAAAACACTGGAGATCGCCCTATTCAAATAGGCTCACATTTCCACTTTTTTGAGGCTAACTTAGCTTTGGATTTTGAACGCGACAAAGCTTACGGTAAACATTTAGATATTCCTGCTGGTGCAGCTGTCAGATTTGAACCTGGAGATGTCAAACAAGTCCAACTTGTAGAGTATGCAGGTAATCGTAGAATTTATGGCTTCCGCGGATTTGTAAATGGCCCTATCGATGGTTCCCGTGTATATCGTCCTACTGGCGAAGACGATAAATATGCAGGCGTATTCAATGACGAAGGCCATGATAATGTCAATAAAAAAGGTGGTACTAAATAATGAGCTTTAAAATGACGCAATCACAATACACAAGTTTATACGGTCCAACCGTTGGTGACGCTGTAAGATTAGGTGATACTAACCTATTTGCAGAAGTTGAGAAAGATTATGCTAATTATGGTGACGAAGCTACATTCGGTGGTGGGAAATCTATTCGTGATGGTATGGCACAGAATCCTAACGTAACTCGTGATGATAAAAATGTAGCCGATTTAGTTTTAACGAACGCAATGATTATCGATTATGACAAAATTGTTAAAGCGGATATCGGAATTAAAAACGGCTATATTTTTGCAATCGGTAAAGCGGGTAATCCTGACATTATGGATAATGTGAATATCATCATTGGTAGTACAACTGATATTATTTCTGCAGAAGGGAAAATCGTAACAGCTGGTGGTATTGATACTCATGTTCACTTTATCAATCCTGAGCAAGCAGAAGTCGCATTAGAAAGCGGTATTACAACACATATCGGTGGTGGTACTGGTGCTTCAGAAGGTGCAAAAGCAACAACTGTAACCCCTGGTCCTTGGCATATACATCGTATGTTAGAAGCTGCAGAAGCATTACCTATCAATGTTGGTTTTACAGGTAAAGGACAAGCAGTCAATCACACAGCACTTATCGAACAAATCCATGCTGGTGTTATTGGTTTAAAAGTTCATGAAGACTGGGGTGCTACACCATCAGCATTAAGTCATGCATTAGACGTAGCAGATGAATTCGATGTTCAAATTGCACTTCATGCCGATACATTAAACGAAGCTGGTTTTATGGAAGATACAATGAAAGCAGTTAATAATCGTGTCTTACACATGTATCATACTGAAGGTGCTGGTGGCGGACATGCACCTGACTTAATTAAATCAGCGTCTTATTCAAATATCTTACCTTCATCTACTAACCCTACATTACCTTATACGCATAATACTGTAGATGAACACTTAGATATGGTTATGATTACACACCATTTAAATGCTTCAATTCCAGAAGATATTGCATTTGCAGACTCACGTATTCGTAAAGAAACTATTGCTGCTGAAGATGTATTACAAGATATGGGTGTATTCAGTATGATTAGTTCTGACTCACAAGCGATGGGACGTGTCGGTGAAGTTATCACGCGTGCATGGCAAACCGCTCATCGTATGAAAGAACAACGTGGTCCATTAGAAGACGATTCAGAATATAACGATAATAATCGTATTAAACGTTATATTGCGAAATATACAATTAACCCTGCTATTACACATGGTATTTCTGACTATGTTGGTTCAATTGAATCTGGTAAATTAGCTGACTTAGTATTATGGGATCCTGCTTTCTTTGGTGTTAAACCTGAGCTTGTAGTAAAAGGCGGTTTAATAAATGTAGCAGTTAATGGTGATGCTAATGGTTCTATCCCAACATCAGAACCAATGAAATATCGTAGAATGTATGGACAATATGGCGGTAATATTACTCATACAGCTATGACATTTGTATCTAATACTGCTTATGAAAATGGTATTTACAGACAACTTAACTTACAACGTATGGTAAGACCTGTTAAAAATATCCGTAACTTGACAAAAGCAGATATGAAGAATAACAGTGCAACACCTAAATTAGATGTTGATCCACAAACATATGAAGTTTATGTTGATGGGGAAAAAATTACGAGTGAAGCAGCAACTGAGTTACCATTAACTCAAAGATACTTCTTATTCTAGGAGGAAGCATATTAATGATTATCGAAGAAATACAAGGCAATATAGCCAATTTATCAGCTGAAGAAAAAAATAAACATGTCGAAAAAGTATATCTAGAAAATTCTGATTTAGTTAAACGTATTCAACGTGTCAAAACAGATCATGGTAACGAATTAGGTATTCGATTAAAACAACCTATCGACTTACAATATGGTGATATTTTATATCAAGATGAGAACAATATGATTGTCGTAGATGTTAATTCTGAAGATTTATTAGTGATTAAACCACGTAATTTAAAAGAAATGGGAGATATTGCTCATCAACTTGGGAACCGTCATTTACCAGCACAGTTCACAGAAACTGAAATGTTAGTACAATATGACTATCTTGTAGAAGATTTACTAAAATCTTTAGGTATTCCATATAGTCACGAAGATAGAAAAGTAAATCAAGCATTTAGACATATAGGACATTCCCATGATTGATCATCAAAATTTACGTTTATTTCAGTTCTGTGATTCGCAATTTCCAACGGGTGCTTTCAGTCACTCATTCGGATTAGAAACCTATATACAACGTGAGTCAGTCAATAATGATGACACTTTTGTACAATGGTTAAAATTATTTTTAAATGAACAGTTAACGTATTCGGATGGTCTTGCGATGAGAATTGTCTATGAGGCTCTAGAAGCAAATGACACAGAAAAGATTTTACGTATGGATCAACTTATATTCGTACAAAGTATTCCTAAAGAAACACGTGTTGGTGCAAAACAGATGGGAACACGTATGGTGAAATTAGCGACGGAATTATACGATAGCGAATGGATTAATTGGTATCATGAACAAATGAAAAATAAAAAAGCCAAATTGCATCCAGCTATCTGCTTCACTATGCTTGGTTATCATTTAGGTGTTGATATAGGAACAATCATTGATTATTACCTTTATCAAAATGTATCAAGTTTAACACAAAATGCAGTGAGAGCTATTCCTTTAGGACAAACTGCTGGGCAAAAAGTGGTTACACAAATGGTGCCTTATATCGAAGAAACAAGAAATCATATATTATCACTTGATGAAAGCGACTTTGGTATGACAGCACCCGGTTTAGAATTAAACCAAATGGAACATGAAAATGTTAATGTAAGAATCTTTATTTCATAGGAGGTATCAGTATGACTGAACCAATTAAAATTGGAATTGGTGGCCCTGTTGGTGCAGGTAAAACCCAATTAATAGAAAAAGTAGTTAGACGTCTAGCCAAAGATATGAGCATCGGCGTTATAACGAATGACATTTATACAAAAGAAGACGAAAAGATCTTAGTTAATACAGGTGTCTTACCTGAAGATAGAATTATTGGTGTAGAAACAGGTGGTTGCCCTCATACAGCAATTCGTGAAGATGCTTCTATGAACTTTGCTGCTATTGATGAGTTATTAGAACGTAATGATGATATTGAACTTATCTTTATTGAATCTGGTGGCGACAACTTAGCAGCTACATTCAGTCCTGAACTTGTAGATTTTTCAATCTATATTATCGACGTTGCTCAAGGTGAAAAAATCCCTCGTAAAGGTGGACAAGGTATGATTAAATCAGACTTTTTCATCATCAATAAAACGGATTTAGCACCACATGTTGGCGCATCGTTAGAACAAATGGCTGAAGATACAAAAGTATTTAGAGGCGACAGACCATTCGCGTTTACTAACTTAAAAACAGATGAAGGTCTTGATGAAGTGATTAAGTGGATTGAACGAGATACTTTACTTAAAGGATTATCATAATGTCTCAACAAGCTTGGACAGGTCAACTTGATTTAACCGTATTTAATAATGGAAGTCGTTCTGTTGCACGTGATATCTTTTTTGAAAAAGCATTAAAAGTTATTCGTCCAGTATATTTAAACGGATCAACCATCCCTACTTTCTATATTGTTAATGTCGGTGGTGGTTATCTTGACGGTGATCGTTATTCAATGAATTTTAATATTGAAGAAAATGCTAGTGTAACACTGACTTCTCAAGGTGCGACGAAAATTTATAAAACATTAAACGACAGAGTGGAACAGTATCAAACATTCCATTTAAAGCCAAACGCATACATGGAATATGTGGCAGATCCAATTATTGCATACGAAAATGCTAAATTTTATCAATACAATCGCTTTGACTTAGATCAAACCAGTGCCATGTTTTATACTGATATTCTTACACCTGGTTATTCATCAGAAGATAAAAACTTTTCATATAAGTATATGCATTTGGTAAATGAAATATACATCGATAATGAATTAGTAACTTATGATAACCTTATGTTAAATCCCGAAAAAAATTCAATAGATTCTATTGGTTATATGGAAAATTATACTCATTTAGGATCAGCTTATTTTATTCATCCTAATGTAAATCAAAGATTTATCGATGAGGTTTATGATCAAATTAAACATTTTGAGAAAGAATTAAATTGTCGACTTGGCATTTCACAATTACCAACACACGGGCTATCGATTAGAATTTTATCTAACCGTACACAGTATATTGAAAAGATCCTTGAAACAGTTCAAGCTTATATTGCTAATATGCTGTATGATAGAAATTTAAATTTCTTAAGAAAATATTAATGTGAATCAAGTGTCAAAATGATTAAAATTTAAAAAGGCTTGGTTGCCATTTGGTAACCAAGCCTTTCTTTATTTGAAAAATAAGGGGCGAAGCTAAATTATGTAATTAAGATGCTATTCAGTTTGTGGTTAATGGATCATTTTTATCGTATCTACAATAAGAAAACATTCATTAACCTTGAAACACACCCATTTTCCAATAAGTTTATAATGATAAACACCTATAATTCCCTAGCTACACGATAAAAGCGTAACAACTAATGCTCCACTTTCTTACTCAATTCCAAAACTTACTTTCCATCACAATTAATTATCTGAATTTGAACCATTAAATATAAAATATAATAAAACAAGTCACTTAGATATATTGTTCTAATTCATCAATGAGTTGCTTAATTTTATCCTTTTGTTCTTTTGTCACAAAAACTATTACTGTACGTTCGTCATGCACGCTTCTCTTTTTAGATAATAAATTTAACTCTTTTAATTTTTGTAATGCTTTAGTTAAGTAATATGGTTTAAATTCAGAACATGTTGCAATTTCTTTAGAAGATATTTCATTAGACTCACTTTTTAATATGTAATTCAGAATATAAATTTCTTCATAGTTAAGATTATATTGCTTTTTTGTATCTCTAAAGAATTTTTTCACTTGAAATGTAGCGTCAACTAAATCATTAATATTTTTTATTTTTGCCATTCTAAAACCACTCCTCTGATGCACATCTTGTTGTAGCAAGGTTTACATAATTTCATCTTACTGAATTGATCTCCACCCATGTTACAAAGTTCATTTTAAACAAACAAGTTTAAAAATTCAATAATTTTATTACTCGAATTTGCATTTATATATTTATTTCTTTTCTCAAACATTTATTTAACTTTTTTCATGGTTATTAAAATATATATATCACAAATTTACCACTTATTCTGAAAGCGTATATTTTAAAATTTTTATAATTCCCATTTGATTAGTTGGATTTTTACAAATAATAAATTGCTAAGCAATATTAAAATAAAAATAACGATATGCCATAATAATACGTATTATCATGGCATATCGCTATATATCATTAGTAGTATTGACAGTTTCATTTCAAATATTTCTTATAACCGCTTGTTTAAGCCTGTATTTTATCTTTTACAAAATCAACAAACGCTTGAACTTCATTAGATTTAAAATCGTGCATCGGTATTTTACCAATATTAAAATTAAATATAATTGTTTCACCATCATATTCAATTTCATTCACTTCATCGTAGCCAATATTTCTATAATAGAATTGACCATTCATATCTACATTCATAATTAAACGTTCAGACGTAGCTATAAATGCACCCTCAAATTGAGATTGTCCTTGAACTAGGTAATCCATAATTCCTAACACTGAAGGACCTTTCTTTTCAGTTGGGAATAAATCATTGGGATTGACATTATCTAAAATCATACACAAACTCCTTCTATCTATAACTCATCTATTTATATATCTTTAATTCCCTTTTTTAAAATTTCATAACATGATTCAATGATAGAAACGACTAAGTTCATATTAGAATGTTTTATTTTAAGTTTGATCGTACGTTCATCTTCGACACATCTTTCTTTTATAATATAACCCTTTTGTTTCAACTTCTTTATATTGGGACTTAAAGCTACAACACCTCTTTGTGTTTGATATCTCATATACTTAATTGTCATTTCATTTTCATTAATAAGTAATGTAGCTAGTACATAGAGTTCTTCAATTGAAAGGTTATATTTATTTAAACATTGACTAATGTAACTAATCATTTCATTACAGGTTATAACATATTTAATAGAATGTTTTGTTGTAGCATTTATAATTAATTGATTTGAATTAAGCATTTCAAGAAGTTCACTAAATAAAAAATGTATTTTTTGTTTCTGTAGCTCTGTTATCGATATACTTAATTGTCGTTGGTCTTCATCCTTACGATCTTTCAAAATCCAATGTTGTTGATATAAGTATTGTAACATTTGTAGTATCTTTGTTTTTTGTTCGACCATTTCAAGTTGATTAAGATCCATATACTTTTCATTGTTTTTCTCATTAACTAAAAAGTAAAGTAATTTAATATGATCAAATGTTAAATGGTATGAATATTTTAAATAATCGTTAGCGACTTTAATAATCATGTAGTGCGCAATAAACGTCTTTATTTTTACATTTGGCATGATGAATCTTCCCCTTTACATACCAGTCATACATCATTAACTAAAATATTAATATGAACCATTGCTATACTTGGTAGTTGTATCGTGTTTTTACCTATTTCTTTTTTACAAATTTCACCAATCCAATATAAATTTTCTGTTTTAATCTCACTTGTATCTGATTTCCTATCTCCTTTAGTTGACTTCATAAAAGGCTGATAGTCTATCATGTTAATTTCAGCATGATTGATATTAGTTATATTTGCGAAATTGAATTGAACAAAATCAATATTAGGATTTTTAGTCATTGGTATATCTAGTAGTGCAATACACTGATATTCATTTCTATAATGAGACACTATCAAATTAGCATTCTCAAATATAACTTTACCACGCAATTGATTATAAATATCCAATAAAAACAATATGGAATGAGTCGATGTGATTTGAGAAAATTGTATATCTTTCATATCAATATCATCCCAATGTAAACAGACAGCATTGACATTTTTCAGTTGTTTAAAAATGTCTTTAAATTGTTTAAAATGCGACTGTTTGATAAAACAAGTATGATTACCCTCTATCAAATTACTAATCATTAATTTTTCATTTTTAATAAAATCAAATTGACTTACTTTATTTAAAGGAATCATGATCATGTCTACTAGTTTTTCAGCCTTATCAATCATATTTAATTGTTGTTGATAAGGAGACCAAATTAATTGATAATCATCAAAATATACATTCAATAATTGTTTAAATTCTTTAATTCTATCAATATTAATCCCTCGAATTAAAACTTCTAATTTTTCATTTTTAAATCGCCTTTTTATTTGAAATAAGATTTTGATTAATTTTTGGATGGCTATTTTTTCAATTGAAGTCAATTCATCTGAGTGTTCTGTTTTAATCTTATAAACTGGAATCATATTCACATCATTTAACATTTTTAATCGTTGATTTAAATGTTCTTCAAATACCTTGCTTTGTTTTATGAGTGAAGTTAATTCAACTTCTATAATGATATGGATCGGCTTACATCTATAATTCAATTTCTCTTTCAATTTCAACAAATCAAAATGACTGAGCGTTATTAATTTATCCACTTCTATATATAATTGATGAGGGACAATCCTTTTGCGCTGTTTACTTACTGGGAAATGAACATCAATCATCATAGATGATTGTTGATTATCTTTATTCACGTGGTTCAAAAGTCTTAATATACTTTCGTCCAATTTAATTTCTTTTGTTTTATTATTAGAGATAGACGTCTCTATATATAGTTTTCTAATTAATTTTGGCGTTTGACCATAAGCATCTTTAAATAATTTGATAAACCTAGAATAATGATTGAAACCATGATTTATCGCAATAAACTCGATTGATTGATCGGTTGATAAAATATCAATCAAACAAAATTTTAGTCTAATATGATTTAAATATTGGTTAAAACTATAATAAGGTGTATGTTGAAACATTTGTGTTAATTGATGACTTGGCACATTAGTTGCATTTACTAATTCATTCTTATTTATTTTTCTTGAGTGATTGTCTACTAAATAATTATGAATAGGTTCTGAAATGAGTGAAATGCCCTGATTCCCTTTTTCATCTGAAGCGATTGAGCATAATTCAATACATAAATATTTGATAATTTTATCAATCATCATTTCTTCTGTTTGATTCATACATTTTATTTCGATTAACTTGGTTAGTAGATCAGTAATTTTTGAGTAGTTCGACGTTGGTATTTCTCCACCTATTAGTCTTGTTCGAGGTGTTACAAATCTCAAGAAATCCTTAGTTGAAACTTCTATTAAACAAGTTATAGCTTGATTTTCACTTTTAATTTGATATACATCATTCATCATTACGAGTAAAACACGACCAGGCCACATCTCATACTTTTTTAAATTAACGATCATGTTACCTGTCCCTTTTAACCAATAAATAAGTTTGATATTTGACTCTTTACTATTATTAATAATTAAATTCTGAAATATTCGGACTGAATAGTTTTCTATCATGTTGTTTCCTCACGCTGCTTACAATAACATCATCCACATAACTTCATGCTTTGATTTAATAAGTATCTCTTAATTAGATAACCTCTATCTTCACATTCAATTTTATAACGATTTAATATTCTATACTATCAATTCTTTTAAAGATTATATCAATTTTCATTTATATTTAAACAGCATGTTTTAGACTATTAGTTACTTTATCCATTTTTCAATATATTTTATCACTCGTTGATAACTATCATTTATTAAGAACAGTTCATATTTTACATATATTATTAAATGATGTTGTCCTACGCTTTAATTTATTATTCATCCTTTAAAATATAATACAATTTAAATTTTCTGTAAGTTTACAGATATGTAACACATTTTTTCGTAATATTTTAAATTCATTTAATAAATGGCATAACCATCATATTTCAACAAAATCATTGCCGTATTATTTTTATTTTAAGTTGTGTAACAATATTAGCAAAAAATTACAAATCCATAACAACGCCCACAAACCTACTTTTTTTTGGTAAAGTATTGCTTGTCGTTAAGAACGAATTCATTTACATAAAAACATAGCTTTTATGCTATTAAAATTATAAAAATAAATTGGAGGATATTTATCAAATGAAAAAAATCGCTACAGCTACAATCGCAACTGCAGGAATCGCTACTTTCGCTTTTGCAAATCATGATGCTCAAGCAGCAGAAAATAATAATGGTGGATATAACCCAAATGATCCAACTTCTTACAGTTATTCATATACAATCGATCAACAAGGTAATTACCACTACACTTGGCAAGGAAATTGGAGCCCAGACAAAGTAAACCATAATAACAGCTACGATTATGGTTACAATACTCAAGCTTACAACAATTACAATAACTACAATTATAATAATTATGATTATGGCTATAACACTCAAGCTTATAACACACCACAACGTACAGGCGGTTTAGGTGCTAGTTATTCAGCAACAAGCCATAACGTACATGTAACTACGACATCTGCACCATCTTCAAATGGTATTTCATTATCAAGAGCAACTTCAAATGGCGGAAACTTATACACTGCTGGACAATGTACATATTATGTATATGACCGTGTAGGTGGAAAAGTTGGTTCAACTTGGGGTAATGCTAATAATTGGGCAAACGCTGCAGCAGCTGCAGGTTACACTGTAAATAATCGCCCAGCAGCAGGTGCTATTTTACAAACAACTCAAGGTGGATTTGGTCATGTTGCTTACGTTGAAAGTGTAAACAGTGACGGTTCAATTCGCGTTTCTGAAATGAACTATGGACATGGTCCTGGTGTAGTAACATCACGTACTATCTCAGCTAGTCAAGCTGGTTCATATAACTACATTCACTAATCATTTTTAGTCATATTTAAAAAACCGAGTATTATGTTCACAAAATTGTGAATGTAATACTCGGTTTCTTTATATGATTGCAACTATTATATTAACGATTTAATTGAGAACAGTAACTAAATAACTGTCTCGTTAATAACCAAGTAAACCAGGTAATATCGCTACAACCTTACCCGGTTCTTGGTTACAAACAAATTCAAATAATCTTTCTTGATTCGCTTTTTCTACATAATAATTGGCAATTTATTAAATGTTGTTTAAAAGAATTCGTTTAGTCTAATATTTCATGATTAAATTCCGCTACAAAACTCAATCACTACTCTAATTAGAAGGATATTTATCAGTTAAAACATCATTCAGATATAATCGCTACAATTTATATCTATGTAATTGTTTTAACTTATTTAATACTTTCCACATTTTCATTCATTTAAACTTCACTTTTATTAATTTTTTTAATTCCTATTCCTGTAAAGCCATAAATAACTGCAATGATTGCACATATATAACAAGGAACGGTCCATATAAAGAAGTCATTAACACTTACATTTAATTGATGTGCATAGTATATACCTGATGTTCCCCAAGGTATTAAAGGCAATACCATTGTACTTGAATCTTCCAATGTTCGAGATAATACAGTTTGGGATAAATGTCTCTCTTCGAACATTTCTTTCATAAGTACCCCTACCATTATAATAACGATAGATGCGACACCAGCTGCAAAAACTAGCATGAGACAACATACTACTGTTACTAATATAAGTGTGCCAACAGAATTCACACCTTTTGATACTGTCTTTAATAAAACATCTAGACAACCGGCTTTTTCAACAATACCAGCAAATGCATACCCACAGAATATGGTCACGATAATTTCAGTCATACTCATCATGCCACCCTGTTCTATTAGTGCTTTGACACTATTTGAAACATGACTTTGATTTACCATAGTATGACTAAAACCATTAAATGTTGCCTTGAAACCATCAACAATATTGAAATGATTGTTAAATGTTCCTACTAAAAGTGCACTTAAACTTGATATTAACATCGCAGGTACAGTAGAAATTTTTAATAGTAAGCATACTATAATCACAATTAATGGAATCCATACAAATATATTAATATTGTATACCTGTGTTAATTCATGAAGTAGTTGTTTAATTTGCTTAGGATTCGTATGACTTTGATATTTTAATCCTGCAAAAAACCAGACAATTAATCCAATGATAGAAGCAGGTATCGTAGTCCACATCATCGATCTAATATGTGAAAAGATATTGACTTTTGTAACTAATGCGGCTAGGTTGGTCGTATCTGATAGTGGTGACATTTTGTCACCAAATACTGCACCAGCAATAATAGCGCCTGCAGCCATACCACTTTCAATACCTAATTGATTTCCGATTGATATTAACGCAATACCAGCAGTTGATGCTGACCCCCATGCCGTACCAGTCGCTACTGACGTAATCGCACTAATGATAAAAGCAGAAACTAGAAAATAACTTGGATTTAAAAAATTAAGACCATAATAAATAAGTGCAGGTACAGTACCGGAGAACATCCAACTACCTACAATAATACCCACAGCTAAAATAATAAATATCGCCGGCATCGCTGTATTCAATCGTTTAGATATCCCTTCTTCCAAATCTTCCCAACGTAATCCTACCCGATAAGCAATACATGCTGCATAAGCTGAAGATATAAGTAATAAAACTTGAATAGGTATATTAAAGATGACAAATCCTGTTGTTACTACGATTACCATAACTATAATTGTAGATATAGACTCTAAAAAAGTTGGTTGTCTTTTCATATATCTAAACCCCTTTACTTTTCTTTTTGAAACAAGACCTCTTTCCTTTCCATATTTTTAAATCACTATTCTAAATCTAATTTATCTAATCCTAGTTCCTCAACTGTTAGACCATCTTCAAAGAAATCACGTTCTAAAATAGTAGAAGCAATGACAATCACTGCATCAATATTAGGCGTAGGTACATCAATCACACGTCCCAAGCTAGACCATAGTACTAAGCCATATGCAATGTCTTCTGTTAAATATCTATTTTCTACATGATTAGGACCAGGAATTTGAGAGAATACTGGACTCGTATTAAATAAACGATTTAACGGCTCATCCTCATCTTTACGTTCTAAATAGCCTCTTTGAATTCTAGATTCTTTAGCAGTTTCTAATTCAAATCCTAATTTACGCCCTAAATTCAAACGTTCTAATTCAATACCATGAAGTAGACGAACAGTATGCTTTGTAATCCCTTCTTTATATAGTGAGAATTCATCTGCATAATCAATACGTCCAACATTTAATAAAGTAGGCCCTGGATGTACCTCTGGGTTACCATTTTCTAAATTGGTTTTAAGTAAACTTTCCTCTTTAACCAAATTCGGATAAATTTGTGAAACTTTATCATAACTGTCATTTAATTCTTCTCGATTAAATGTAGAGAAGTATACTCTACGCACGTTCAATGATAAATCGACACGTGCTTCATTAAAATCAACGCGTGTACCATAAGTTAATGTATTAGCTTCAGCAAAATGAGGCATTACATCAATATGTCTATCTTCAAGTACATTCATAAAGCGTATAGATGCCATTGATGCAGCGATATTAAAGAATATCAGTTGATCATTTGTGACATGATAAGACATCACTTTTGCATAATATTCGATAAATGAAGATGGGATAATGACTTGTATAATATCTGCATCCTTCATCACATATTCAATATCATCACTGATATCCGTGAACTGAATGAATTTTTCTTCTCCTTCATTATTAAAATCAAATCCACCTTTTTCTATTGCTTTATTGAATTTTTCTAGAGATTGGTTACGACAATACAATTTAACCTCATGACCTTTATCCACCATGTCTAGTGCAGCTGTTACAGCACCATTACCTGAACCAATAATTGCTATTTTCATTAAAATCCTCTCTCTTTCTTAATCTTTTTCTTTCATTAAAAAAGCGGGACTGAAATGACTTTTATAAAAAGATTTCTTAGTCCCACTCTATTTTTCAATCTTGCTACAACTACTAAATACTAAAATCAAACATTATAGATGTAACAATCATTTTTAATTGGACATTTATGTTTAAATACTTGAATTAGGTATGATTAACGTCTCAATTATTTTCAACCCATTAACTTGTAATAATTTTATATATCCTTATTTTAAATGAATTAAACCTTTAAATGAACAATAACGTATATCATGTTATAAGTAAATCTAAAAACTTATTTATCAATTTATAATTATTTGATATAGTAAAGATGTAATAAATTTAATTTACATATAAAATGGAGGTAATACCATGACAGAACACAATCAGAATGATGTTTTACATGATCAATCTTCTGAAGTAGTTGATTCAGATAACCAAGAATCTCGATTAATGGCTATGTTAATCTATTTATTAAGTTTATTCAGTGGTTTTATTGGTCCGCTTATCATTTGGATAATCAAACATAAAGAATCTCGTTTCGTTAATAAAGCTGGTAAAAATTACTTAAACTTTGTTATTTCCTATACAATTTGGACAATAATTATATTAGTTGTTATGTTAGTTCCATTTTTTATCGGGTTAAGTATGGGTACTGATACCTCTATGACTGTAGGTTTTATTATCTATATCATTGGCTTTATTATTATGATGGTTTTAGCCTTTGTTTCATTTATTTTTACTATTATTGCATGTGTTAAATACTATAATGGCAATGAATACCTAATTCCACTTAGCATTAGATTTTTCAAATAATCTCTAACACATTTATTACAACTCTTTGTAATATTTATGATTGATGGTCATTTATTAAATTAATTATAAATCAGTGTGGATGCACTTTGTAAGCGTTACAAACTTTTATTACCATGATTCTCGTTTATTACAGCGAGCGTCATGGTTTTTTTAATTTAATTACGATGCTGTAACATTCCGCACAAGGTAATGATTTTCTGTTAAAGTTACTCTTGTCGTAAAAACGATAAAACTTAAATTGGTAAATGAAGATGATTTCCGGTTCGCTACGCCGTATCTTCTTACATAATAAAACCAAACAAAATTCGGGAGGATATTTATCATGAAAAAAATCGCAACTATTACTACATTAACAGCAGGCATTGGCGCTGCATATTTCGGTACAACTGCTCATCACGCAGATGCTGCAGAATTTAATCAATCAAATAATCAATCATATAATTATAATACAGCTCAAACATCTACTAGCAATACTACATCAGAAAGATCTGCTTCTGGTAACTTATATACAGCTGGTCAATGTACTTGGTACGTTTATGACAAAGTTGGCGGAAAAGTAGGCTCAACTTGGGGAGACGCTAGAAACTGGGCATCAGCTGCACAACAAGCTGGTTATACAGTCAATCATACACCAAAAGCTGGATCAATTTTACAATCATCAGCAGGTGGTTATGGTCACGTTGCTTATGTTGAAAGTGTTGGTTCTGACGGTTCAGTTACAGTTTCTGAAATGAACTATAGCGGTGGACCTTTCTCAGTAAGCACACGTACTATTTCTGCAGGTGAAGCAAGCTCATATAATTATATTCATATCTAATTCATATATGAAATAGACATTTAAAGTCTGTAGATGCTTTTAATTAAGCATTTACAGGCTTTTTTCTTTCTATAAATTATTCCCCTATTCACATCCTTTTTTAGAATATGCTTCCCTAATATTGAAATACATATATAATAAAACTTATTTTGAAAATGTATCTTAACGACATCAATTTCAAACTTTGCCCTATATCTTTAAATTTGAGAGAATATTCTTATTGTTATTTGATAAGGAGGACCTTTACATTGAAATGGTTAAAAGTCATTCTAGCAGGACTAGTTGAAATCATATGGGTTACTGGACTGAATAATGCTGATTCAATTTTCAGTTGGTTATTTACACTTATCTTTATCATTTTAAGCTTTTATCTCGTCATCAATGCTACGAAATCTTTACCAGTTGGTACAGTGTATGCGATATTCGTCGGCATTGGAGCAGCTGGTACTGTGATCGTCGATATACTATTTTTCAACCAACCTTTTACATTTATGAAAATATTATTAGTTACTTTATTAATAATAGGTATTATAGGTTTAAAGCTTTCCAAAACGGATGATGTTGAAGGAGGTAGCAAATAATGGCTTGGGTGTATCTTTTAATCGCAGGTTGTTTAGAAGTGATTGGTGTTATATTGATGAATGAATGGTCTAGAACTAAACATAAAATTTTCATTCTTCTCATTGGTATTGCCTTTGTATGTAGTTTTAGTACATTAAAACTATCAATGATAGATATTCCTATGGGTACTGCTTATGCTATCTGGACAGGTATTGGTACAGCTGGGGGTACGATGATAGGTATGATCTTTTATCATGAATCCAAAAATATTATGAGAATTCTTTGTATTCTACTTATACTAGGATCAGTCATTGGATTACGTTTAATCAATTAATATATTATTCAGCTCATATGTTTATTCATTGTTTAGAGTATTATCTTTTTATATACTGTTGATAAAAGGAGTGATTAGGATGGAAAAAGTATTTATCGCAGGTGCAATTCCAGAGGTCGGTTTAAACCTTCTCAAAGAACATTTCGAAGTAGAAATGTACGATGATGAGGGATTAATTAGTAAAGATGCGCTAATAAATGGTGTTAAAGATGCCACTGCATTAGTAAGTTTATTATCAACTAATGTAGATAAAGATGTGATTGATAGTGCTAAAAATTTAAAAATCATTGCTAACTATGGTGCAGGTTTTAATAATGTAGATATTGACTATGCACGTGAGAAAGATATTGATGTGACAAACACACCGAAAGCTTCAACCAATGCTACAGCTGATTTAACCATTGGTCTTATCTTAAGTGTCGCAAGACGTATTGTTGAAGGCGACGAGTTATCACGTACGAAAGGCTTTGATGGTTGGGCTCCCCTATTCTTTAGAGGTAGAGAAGTTTCTGAGAAAACCATTGGCATTATTGGATTAGGAGAAATTGGTGGTGCAGTTGCAAAACGTGCACGTGCATTTGATATGGATGTTTTATATACTGGACCTCATCGTAAAGAGGAAAAAGAACGAGATATCGGTGCTAAATATGTTGATTTAGATACATTACTTGAGAATGCAGACTTCATCACAATTAATGCTGCCTATAATCCTGATTTACATCACTTAATTGATACTGAACAATTCAAAAAGATGAAATCTACAGCTTATATTGTTAATGCTGGACGTGGTCCAATCATTAATGAACAAGCACTTGTAAAAGCCTTACAAGACAAAGAAATTGAAGGTGCAGCATTAGATGTATATGAATTTGAACCTAAAATTACAGATGAATTAAAATCGCTTAAAAATGTTGTACTTACACCACATATTGGTAATGCAACATTTGAAGCAAGAGATATGATGGCTAAAATTGTAGCAAATGATACAATTAAAAAATTAAATGGCAAAACGCCGCAATTCATTGTTAATCCTCAACAGTAAAACAAAAGGCAATCCAAATCACATCATTGATTTGGATTGCCTTTTTACTTATACACTATTTTTCTTTAGATTTATAAAGAAATTTAGTTTGGTTTGAAGCAATTTTATTCGGTAATATTTTCATCATTGTATTTCTGCATTTGATCATCAAACTGTTATGATATTGTGCAATCTTTCCAATTTTACGTGATTTTTTAATCACTTTTGCTGTATGATTTACTCTTAATTTATCATATCTTTCTAATGCTTCATTGAAGTCATATGATTTTAAACAGTTAGCTAATACAATTGCATCTTCCATAGCTTGTCCTGCACCTTGACCCATATTAGGTGTTGTTGCATGTGCTGCGTCACCTAGTAAAATAGTACGCTCTTTAACGAAAGATTTTAGTGGTTTCATATCATAAATATCGTTTAATATAATGCCTGTTTCACTTTGTTTATCTAATATTTGTCTTACAATATTGGGATAATGATTAAATCGTGCTTGTAAATGTGGCTTACCAAATGATTGGTATTTGACATCTTTTTCTTTAGCGTTGATTATGATAAACCAATATGCTTGGTTATCAATTAATGGCACAATACCAACGCGTCCTTGTTTGCCCCAAAATTCTTTAGCTACATCCGTTTCATCTAAATGAATATCATCGACTAGCCCACGGAAGCATGTATAGCCTTGATATTGAACCTTGCTTTGGCTATCAATAGCTTCTCTAACAATTGAATGTATGCCATCTGCACCAATACATAAATCAAAGGCTTCACTTTCTTGTTCCATGAAATGAAGAATGACTTTTGAATTACTATTATCTATTTTAGTTACGCCATGTTTTAAATAAATGCTGTCTTGTTGTACATAAGACTGAATAATACTGATTAGTGTTTGACGAGATAATGTAACATTAAGTGTATCTCGTTTTAAATGCGCAGTCATCAATGGTTTATTATGCTCATCAAGCGTTTGCATTGATGTTAAATTCTGACCCGCATTTTTTATACCTTTCGCTAAATCGTGGTTGTGTAGTTTTTGAATGACATTGTCACCAATACCTATACCCGCACCCACTTCTCTAATTGCATCATTTTTTTCAAAAATTTTAACTTTATGACCTTGTTCTTGTAATAGTGCAGCCGCTGTTAAGCCACCGATCCCTGCACCGACAATTGCGATTTTCATATGATTCCACCTCAACATTGTGATTCTTATATATTTTATCACATCTCATACATTTACAAAATTGAGTAAACTAAAGATATGCTTGCCACAATAAAAAGAGTATACCGCTCGCTTTCAAGCAGATACTCTTATCAATTTATAATTTAAATGTAATAATCTTTTCGAACTTTGTCTTTTTTGATTCCAAATTGTTCGTAATATTTCTTCATTATTTTTGCTATATTGTCAGCCCAGTGGATGTCACTTGCATATTGATTCTGTCCTGGTGTTTTCGGGTTCCATCTCATTTGATAAAGTGAAATTTGTTGATTTTCAAAATATTGATTCCTTACAAATTTTGCTCCACCTAATATTGCCTTTCGTGGCGATGTCCAATCTTCCTTTTTGGCATAACTTTTACCAGTATGCACCGCATTCTCATCAAATGCACCGATACCATAAAAATTATAATAATTGTGTTTACCATCTTTGATTCCATGTGCCAATTCAGAGTCACCATTTCCAGTTTCCACAATTGCATGGCTGATTAAGTATATAATATTAACTTCATATTTATCTTGAGCATCTATAAAACTTTGCCCTTGATTCTCTAAAATCCCTTTTCCTTTAAGCATTTTATTAACTTCTTCTTTTGACATAGGTACTTTTTCGGAAATATCCATATATTTGAGTTTGTTATCGCCATGATGAATTGACATGGCCTTTTTAATATCATTTTCATTTGCTTTTTTAAACTCACCATGATCTTCTTTCATATTAAGTACGCCTTTATTTTGTTGACGTGAGACCGCTTCGTTAAAAGACACACGTTTATCATTATTAAATAAATTAGTATCAAAAATGATATACAGTATTCCGAAAACAATCAATAGTAAGAGGATAATAATAGTACTTACACGGGACTTACTCAATTTCTTCATTCAATAAAAGCTCCTATTTTAACTATTTAGACAAAACGACATATGCGATTACAATTGCTATGACAACGATAAAGAATGATACGTTAATTGCAATCTTCATACCTGTTCTATCACGAAATAGTACATTAAATATTACTAAACTAATAGCCAACGATACCGTAAAAAATGTGATGGCTAATATCAACTTCAACATTATTAAAAAGATGATACCAATCACTAATAAAACATTAGATACGATAGCCATAGCTTTTAATATATTGGGATTAATCATATGACACCTCTATTCACTTAAAATAATACTTATCCTACATGATACATGATTTAATTTGTAAATGTCGACATAAAGAAATAAGGTCAGAACATGTGATGGAAAATGAATCATCCATCACGCTTTTGACAAACCTGTTCATCAAAAGTTGTTTGTTCTGACCTCTTCTTATATCTAATCTTCTCGAGACATACCTTTTAATAAATTAAGCATATAGGTGATACTTCTATTCATATCATCATCTTTAAGAACCCCTAGCAAGCTTCGAACACTCGTTTTGGAATGGCTACTTGCTTGATTGGCTACATGCATACCTTTATTCAGTCTATTGAGCATCTCACTTAAGTCTTTAACATTTAAGTCGCCAAGTAAAAATACTAATGATGCCATATTAGATAATAATCCAGTATAAATATCTTTATTTAATTCGACTGCAAATTTATTAATAATAACTTGTCTACCTTTAATACCACCAGATAGTGCGTCTAACAATTTCGCTTCGTCTAAAACTTTAACTAATCGAATTGCTTTCATGATACTATCTTTATTCTCAGATATTGCATCTAACACTTCATTGAGATTATCTGCTTTGACTTGTTCATCTGATTTTTCCATGCGTTTAATTTGAGTTATTCTTTCTGCCATCAGTCATTCACCTGATTTCCTGGGAAAATATAGTCTGGACGCGCCCATTTTTTATCAACTCTGACACTATATTGTGGATTACGTTGTTTGTCTACACGGAAGTTAGTTGGGTTTAGCGGTGATTTACCACGTTTAGTTATCACTTCCATTCTTGCACTTGTACGTTTATACGATGGTGTATCTGTGTATGGATCTACATCACTATTAGTAAGTAAGTTGATTGCACCCATATTACCATTTTCTAAAGCATCATTATTTAAAGGAATGTAAATTTGTTTTCCACTTACGCGATCTGTAACATGTACCGTTAATGTAGCTTCGCCAGTTTCAGAAATTAATTTAACTTGTGCACCTTCATGAATACCTCTATCTTCAGCAAGTTCTGGTGAGATTTCTACAAAGGCATTAGGCACTTTATATTTAATCATTTCAGTTTGATATGTCATGTTTCCTTCATGGAAATGTTCTAATAATCTACCATTATTAACATGTAAGTCATACACTTCATCTTCTTTGAAGAAATTATCGAATGTTAATGGATAAAGTTTTGCTTTACCGTTATCAAAGTTAAATCCATTTAAATAAAGTAATGGCTCATCTGTACCATCTTTATGCACTGGCCACTGTAAACTATTAAAGCCTTCTAATAAGTCGTAACTTACACCTTCATATAATGGTGTCACACGTGCAATTTCATCCATAATTTCGCTTGGATGTTTGTAGTTCCAGTTAAATCCTAAACGATTTGCGATAAGTTGGAAAATTTTCCAGTCTGGTTTAGAGTCACCTTTAGGATCAAGTGCTTGGTATAACCTTTGGATTCGACGTTCAGTATTAGTGAATGTGCCATCTTTTTCTAATGACGGACTAGCTGGTAATACAACATCTGCATAAGTTGCTGTATAAGTTAAGAATTCGTCTTGAACAACCATAAAGTCTAGTTTTTCAAAGGCAGCTTGAACAAAATTGATATTAGAATCAACTATTCCTGTATCTTCACCATATAAATATAGTGAATTAATTTCACCATTATGAATACCTTCTATCATTTGATGATTATCTCGACCTGGTTTCTTATTTAATTCGACGCCGTATTCTCTTTCGAATTTCGCACGAACATCATCATCAACTACTTTTTGATAACCTGTAAATTGGTCAGGCATGCTACCCATATCGCTACAACCTTGAACGTTATTATGTCCACGTAATGGATATGCACCTGTACCTGGTTTTCTATAGTTACCTGTTACTAGTAATAAATTTGAAATGGCAGTACTTGAATCACTTCCGATATCTTGTTGTGTGATACCCATTGCCCAACAAATAGATACTGATTCTGCTTTAGCTACTTCTTTAGCAAAGTTAATCAAACGTGATTGAGGGATGCCTGTAGCTTCTTCTGCAAATGCCATCGTAAATGGTGCTAATGATTCATAATACTTCTCAAAATCATCTACCCATTCGTCTAGGAATGCTTTGTCATGCAGATCATGATCAATAATATATTTCGTTACAGCACCTAACCATACTAAGTCTGTACCTGGTTTCGGTTGATAAAATTCATCTGCACGTTCAGCCATTTCATGTTTTCTAATATCAAATACATGTGATTTTTGTCCAAATAATTTTTGAGCTCGTTTCATTCGTGATGCAATAACAGGGTGTGCCTCAGCAGTATTTGTACCAATTAATACAGTCATTGCTGCTTTTTCAAGGTCTTCAATACTACCTGAATCACCACCGTGCCCGACAGTTCTAAATAATCCTTTAGTAGCCGGTGCTTGGCAATATCTTGAGCAGTTGTCAACATTATTCGTTCCAATGACTTGTCGTGCAAGTTTTTGCATTAAATATGACTCTTCATTTGTTGCTTTTGAAGAGGAAATGAATGCCAAATGATCTGCGTCATATTTGTCTTTAATTTGTTTGAAATTATCTGTAATAACATCTAACGCTTCTTCCCATTCAACTTCATGAAATTGACCATCTTTACGCACAAGTGGTTTCGTCAAACGTTGATCAGAATTAATATGTCCCCAAGAGAATTTTCCTTTCACACATGATGCAATTTTATTAGCTGGAGAATCATGTGAAGGTTGTACTTTCAACACTTCTCTATCTTTAGTCCATACTTCAAATGAGCAACCTACACCGCAGTATGTACATACTGTTTTGGTTTTGTTAATTCTCTCTTTACGCATTTCCGCTTCAGAATCAGAAATAGCAAATAATGGACCATAACCTGGTTCAGCCTTTTTAGTTAAATCAATCATTGCAGCTAATGAACCTGGTTCAGTATCTGTCATATATCCAGCGTTACCTTCCATATTGACTTCCATCATGGCATTACATGGACAAACTGTTGCACATTGGCCGCATGATACACATGAAGATTCATTAATAGGTACATCATTATCCCAAATAACTCTAGGATGTTCACGATCCCAATCAATACTGATTGTTTCATTTACTTCAATATCTTGGCATGCCTCTACACAACGTCCGCACAAAATACATTGGTTCGGATCATAGCGGTAGAATGGACCATAATCTTTTTCATATGGCTTTTCTTTATATTCATAAGTTTGATGTTGAAGCCCCCACTCGTCCATCGTATTATGAATTTCACAGTCTCCATTGTTATAATCACACACTGTACAATACAACATATGTTTTTCTAAAATACGATCTAATGCTTCTTTTTGAGATGCTTGTACATGATCCGTAGTTGTATTGACTGTCATTGGTCTATCAATAGTTGTGCCACAAGCTCTTTCTATTTTGCCGTCAATTTCTACAGTACAGGTATCACAAGTTTGAATAGACCCCATTGACTCGTTATAACAAATGGCTGGTACGAACGTATCTCTCGAACGTATAAATTCAAGTAAGTTGGTACCTGGTTCAACCAAATAATCTGTACCATCTAGAGTGACGATTAAATGTTCTTTCATATTTTCACCCCATTATATATAGTTCCGTATATGCTAACGTTATAATGTCTAACTTCCATCTATTTAAAATGCCCCACACATATATGTATAGATAGAATCAGTTTAATTGTATAACTTTAACCATGCAATGTTAAGTATTTTTAAAATTTAATTGATTGTTTAATGTGAGTATTTAAACCAATACAAATAATCGAATTAAAAAAAGACAATAGCGACGATTTTAAACTATCGCTATTGCCCTTAATTTAAACTGGTTATTATTTATTATGATATCGTTATAAATTCAAATTGTCTTTAAGTAAATTCGTGTTCTCTTGAAGTGAGCTATCGCTAGGTACAAAGTAATATAATCCGTCATCTTGTATGCCGCCTTGACCATCTAATTGATGTCTACTCACTGTATCATTAGCATCTTTATATTTACTTCTAATTGTATTGAGTTCTCCTAATGACAGATCTGTTTTAACATTCTTTTGTATTTCATTCATTAACGGTGCAAAATGTGTAATCGATGACGCACTAGTCATTTTATTAGCCATAGCTTCTAGAATGAGTTGTTGGCGTTCTTGACGGCCGAAATCTCCACCAGCACCTTCTTCTTTACGACTTCTAATAAAGCTCATCGCCTCTTCACCATTAACATGCGTTTTCTTACCTTTTTCAAAATGTATTCCGTTTGTTGTAAAGGTATCGTTACTTACAACATCAATTCCACCCATAGTATCTATCATGTCATGTAATCCATCCATATCGATCGTTGCGTAATGATCAATGGGAACATTCATTAATTTTTCTAATGAATTGACAGCCATATTAGGACCACCATACGCATAAGCATGTGCTATTTTTTCTGTTGTACCTTTACCAACCATTTTAGCTTGAGTATCTCTAGGTACACTTACAATCTCTGTTTTCTTCTCTTTTGGATTAATAGATAGAATCATAATCGTATCACTACGAGATCCGCCACCTTGCGCTTTACGTTCAGCATCCGAATCTACACCAAATAATGCTATCGTGAATGGATCACCATTTTTCAAATTAACTTTGCCGTTTCTTAAATGTGAATAATCTCTATTTAAAGGATTATGTATTTTATCTCCAGTAATAAATATCTTGGCAATGACATATATCATTGCTAATAGCGCTAATATAAATAATATGCCAACAAACCAAACTAAAATTTTAGCTGGTAGACTCATTCTATTTTTTTCTGTTCTGCGCACACCCATCATTCCTTTTCCATAATTACTTTACATGCTATATACCTTTATTATTATATAATAGAAAAATATTTTTACTATACTTCTAAAGTCTTATTATGCGAAATTTATTGTAAAAATATTAATCCTAATGGAATATGGAATAATGATTTTAATATCGAACATTATCTTATCTTTCATAACCCATATCACTATTTAAAATTTCAAGTACTGCGGAGTAACATCCTTCATTACTAATAATAAATGGCGCAGCTGTTGATAAATCTATAGGTCCACCATTTAACGCTGTCATTTTCAGCCCAAGTTCTTTCGCAAATAAAAATTGTGCGGCAATATCCCAAGGTTTAGGATTAGTATTGATATGTGCACCAAATTGACCTTTAATCACCCTAATTGAATCTAAGCCACAAGAACCAATAATTCTATGACTAAAAGACGCATCATATAATTGATGAATCGTTTCATCATTCATGACTTGTGTATTGAACGATAATATGGCTTCTTCTATATCCATATTAGGTGGTTGTTTCATCACTTGCGCATTATCAAATGCGCCTTCATTTTCAATAGCCTTATATAAATGTTGATGTGGGTAATCATATATATATGAAAGCTTAGGTTCGCCATCTACAAAATAACCTAAAATAATACAATAATCTTCCTGTTGTTTCACCAAATTAGACGTACCATCTATAGGCTCCATAATCCAAACATGTCCTTGTCTAGGATCTATCTCATCATTATTTTTTTCTTCTGCAAATAACCGATGACCTTCAAGTTGTGTTTGTAGGAATACTTGAAATTCGTTTTGAATTTGTTTATCCACATTTGTCACTAAGTCAAAGCGATTTAACTTTGTATCTGTTTCCATTTCCGCGATTAAATTTGGGATGATTTGGTCTACGTTTTTCAACCATTTTGTTATCATTTCATCTATCTTGTGCAAATCAATGTTATGCATTAATAACACCTTCCTATATATCTAAAAATATTAATGATTTTATCATAATTAATTAAATTAAATGTGTTAATAGCTATAGTAACATGCCAGTGTCCATTTGCATCTTTTTACATAAAAAAATCGGCTAGTCTTATGCTAGCCGACAAATAGAAAGGAAAGTAAGTAATAAATATTGAAGATGTTTTAGTGTAACTCGAACGATTACCAGCTATCTTTTATATAGCTCTACCCCTTTGTTAATCGCTCCCCCTGTTACAAATAATATATTAACATAAAGCGTTTTCTTTTGTAAGCGTTTTCCAAAATTTTTTTAGACCATTTTTTCACTTTTTAATCCAAAAATGCGCTATAAATGTCATCATTGTCGCTTATATGATATAATCATTGTAATATGTAATGTTAATTTGGAGGTGACTTTCATTGAATAAGTTAGAACGACAAAATCGCTTAATAACAGAAATACAACAAAGTAATAAAATAACTGCTTCTGAATTAGCCAAACGTTTTAATGTATCAAAACGTACCATTCTGAGAGATATTGATGATTTAGAAAATCAAGGTGTTCAAATTCATGCTTCTCATGGTAGCCAGGGTGGTTACAAAATTCAAGATGCACAAGCCAAAATTGCACTTACTTTGACTGATAGTCAATTGTCTGCGCTATTTCTTACCTTAAATGAAAGTCAATCTTATTCTACGCTACCCTATACTAAAGAAATTCAAGATATACTTAAACAATGTTTAACTTTACCTCAAACGCGTGTACGAAAATTATTAAAAAAAATGGATTACTATATAAAATTCGAAGATACCGCACAGATAACACTTCCAAATATCTTTTCCGATATTTTAATTTACTGTACTGAACGAAATGTCATGCTTGTAGATTTTTATGAAGACAATCAAACTATTGCGGAGAACGTTATCTTTATTGGTCTATTATGTAAAGATGGTCAGTGGCATGCTGTGGTATTTGAAATTGGACTAGGTTCTACACGAGAACTCCCTATTAAAGATATACAAGATATCTCCTACTCATTTGAAAAAACAATTAAAACGCATGATATTACGATTGATAATTATCAACAATTTTTAAACCCAACTGATTTACACGTGTAATCAGTTGGGTTTATTGTATATTACATAGAAATTGTATATATCGTGATTATAAATGATAATAGATTATTGAGCATATGAATCGTAATAGAAGACGCTAAATTTCTGTTTGACTTTAAATATACGAATACTAAAATAACTGCGAGTATAAAGTATGCACCAAATTCTAATGGTGATTTAGCATCACTTACATGAATTAGTGAAAATGTTACAGCGGAGATAATCCCCATAAAAATAAAATTAAATTTTTTTCCTAATTCACCTATAATGATATGTCTGAATACAATCTCTTCAACGATAGGCCCAACAATCACTATCAATATAAAAGTGATTGGTAAAAATAGAGGGGTCTTAAATAATTGATTTAATGCTAATTCATTCTGTGTTTCATTAAATTGCCATGATTGCGGTAATAATTCCATCATCCATTCATAGGCTTTTGACGCACAAATTGAGATAATGAACATCACAATTAAAAATTTCCAATGCTTTTTTATATAATTAATCCCATTCTTCAAGCGTTCTGAAAAGGAACTGATATGCATAAGGTAAAAACATAAAATGGCAATAACATAACTCATGGTTTGTGCAACGGTAGCAACCATCTCACCCATTAATCGATCTATATGTATATAATGCGTATTTAATATATTTACACCTATCCTTGAAAATATCATCATTGTTATAAAGATAATTGGTATTAAAAATAAATCTCTCCAAGCAATATCTTTAAAACGGTACCCTTTGTTCGAAAGTTTCATATCTATATTTCCTTTCTTTTTACATTTAACTACTAAGGAGGCTTTATGAATTCTCAAGAAACATTAAACCATATTGAATTAAAATTAACACAACTTATCACACATACTGAAATGCTAAAATATTACTTAGTATCACATTATAGCAAATTTGAACCATCATTAAATGAATTTAATACATTCATCATTAAAGAAAGTAATTGGATTAAGACAAATTCAACAAACCGCAACTGTACTTCTTTAAGTCATTTCACTCATTATCAAAATTTAATTGCTTACCTCGTCGAATACCCGCTTCATACTATTAATTATGGTGATATTTTTCATCATATTATCGAATACCAAAATATGATTTACCGTACACTTATTCAATTTAAAGATCACACTTTTTAATTCTACTTATTTCCCTCATTATATTTTTCGTATTTTATTCTCCAAAAGTACTATTTATTTTATTTATTAATATTTTTGTAAAAAAAAAACCTAAATCTAAAATGTAAATTGTAAATGACTAATATTAGCGTTATAATCGGATATGATTAAGCTTATAAATGAGGAGGATGATCATGCTCGGTTTCTCGGTCTCGTTAGGAAGTAAATTAAATCAATCTTATATTCAATCAATGGTATCTCAGGGATACGATACTATTTTTACTTCTCTACAAATACCCGAAGAGGATGATCAACTTACACTGATACATTTTGGGGAATTGTGTCAGATATTATCTCAATATTCAATCACCTTTATTATTGATGTGAATCCTTCTTTACTTAATCACCACTTTTACAGTTTATTAGATCAATACGCTCATGGGGATTTTGTTATCAGAATCGATCACGACCTTAATATCAATCTTATTCATGATATACAGCAACACGGTTATCGATGTTGCATTAACGCAAGTACGATAACTCAAAGTGAATTATCCACGCTATATCGTCATTCAAATATTCAATCACTAGTATACTGTCATAATTATTATCCAAGGCCGGATACTGGATTAAGTGCGACATTTGTCGAACAACAAAATGCACTCATACATTCTTTTGATTCAATGGCAGATATATATGCCTTCATTCCAGGAACTGAATTAAGAGGACCCATTTTTAAAGGTTTACCAACTATCGAGGTACATCGTAATCAGCATCCTTGTTTCGCGGTTCATGAATTAGAACGTGTTGGTATCTCAAATATTATTATTGGAGATACTAGGTTTGATTTAAATTTAGCGCGTCAACTCTATCAAATGTGTGTCCAACGACACTTTGAACTGCGTGTTAATGTCACTGAAAATATCAATGATGACCTGTCAAATATACTATTTACTAAGCATCATTCAAGAATCGATTCGCCCGAACATATCATACGTTCTTATGAATCTAGACACTTAATTAATCAAACTATTGAAGCCGTTGGTATCGACCAAAGATTACCCGGAGATATTACTATCGATAATCATCTGAATGGTCGATATGAAGGTGAACTACAAGTAATTAAATCACCACTTCAAGGACATCCAAATATCAATCGTATTGCACGAATTTATAAACAGGATCAACCATTTATCCATTTGATAGCGCCAGGTGATACTTTTGAATTTAAATGTTTAAAGGAGCAATGACAATTGAATCATTTAACGACTGAATCACGTAATACAGAGACTATGCATTTAGATGAAATGTCAATTCAAGAAGCACTTCAAACGATGAATGACGAAGATCAATTCGTTGCCAAAGCTATAGAACCGATCATTCCTGAATTAACAAAAGTCATCAAAGAAGCGATATCTAAATTCAAGAAACATGGTCGATTGATATACATTGGTGCAGGCACAAGTGGTCGATTAGGTGTTTTAGATGCAGCAGAATGCGTACCTACATTTAATACTTCACCCGATGAAGTCATAGGTATTATTGCCGGTGGAAGTAAGGCTATGACAGAAGCTGTTGAAGGTGCGGAGGATAATGAAGAACAAGGGAAAGCTGATTTAAAGGCAATTCAACTATCAAAAGATGACATAGTGATTGGTATTTCTGCTAGTGGACGTACACCTTACGTTAAAGCCGCTTTAGCCTATGCAAACGAGGTTGGCGCCGTAAGCGTATCTCTTTCTTGCAACACAAACAGTGAGATGAGTAAGTTAACACAATATGTGTTGGAAGTACCTGTCGGACCAGAAGTATTAACCGGTTCAACTCGCTTAAAATCAGGTACAGCCCAAAAACTCATTCTCAATATGATATCTACCATGACGATGATTGGTGTAGGGAAAGTTTACGATAACTTGATGGTAGATTTAAAACCAACAAATCAAAAATTAATTCAACGTTCTATTCGAATTATTAAAGATATATGTGATTTAAATGACGAAGAAGCTAAGTTACTCTATGAAAAAGCCGATCAAAACATTAAAACTGCTGTTGTGATGTATTTATGTGACACAACTAAAGATGATGCACAAAACAAATTATTACAACATAATGGTGTGATTAAGCAAGCCATCAAAGGTTAAGGGGGCTAATTCTATGAGTAAAGAAGACAGACTCGCACAAGAAATCATCAATGCGGTAGGTGGAATGCGTAATATACAGCGTATCATGCATTGTATGACTAGAGTGCGGTTATCCATTAAGAATCCAGATATAGTTAATTATGATGAATTACATCAAATAGAAGGTGTCATAGGCATCGTTGAAGATGAAACACTTCAAATCATTGTGGGTCCCGGTGTAGTAGAGAAAGTGGCAGGACATATGGCAGATTATAGCCATGTACCGTTAGGTGAAGATATCTCCTATTCGGACAATCAAAGTTATCAATCTCAAGCTAAAGAACTTGCAAAAGAAAATAAAAAGCACTACCAAAAATCAAGAAAACATAGTAAATGGCAACGTTTCTTGAAATCAATTTCAAATATCTTTATTCCTTTAATCCCCGCTTTTATCGGTGTAGGTTTAATCGGTGGTATTGCAGCTGTGCTCAATAATATGCTTACTGCTCATATGATTTCTGGGGATTTTATGAAACAACTCGTAACCGTATTAAATGTGATTAAAGACGGAATGTTAGCATATCTAGCCATTTTCACTGGTATCAATAGTGCTAAAGTATTTGGCGCAACTCCTGGTTTAGGTGGTGTCATTGGTGGCACAACACTACTAACTGGTCTGACTGATGAAAATCCGATTAAAAATATTTTCACTGGTGAACCACTTGTTGCTGGTCAAGGTGGAATTATAGGTGTTATATTCGCTGTTTGGATACTGAGCATTATTGAGAAAAGACTACATAAAGTAACTCCAAATGCTATAGATATTATCGTCACACCAACATTATCCCTACTCGGAGTAGGATTATTAACTATTTTTATCATCATGCCAATGGCTGGGTTTGTATCAGATGGTTTAGTTCACGTCGTTAATTGGGTAATAGACGTTGGTGGTGTCTTTAGCGGATTTATCATCGGTGCATTTTTCCTTCCACTAGTAATGTTAGGACTTCACCATATTTTTACGCCAATTCATATTGAATTGATAAACAGTACTGGTGCAACTTATCTACTACCTATTGCTGCAATGGCGGGTGCAGGTCAAGTTGGTGCTGCATTAGCATTATGGGTTAGATGCCGACACAATCAACCACTAAGAAACACATTAAAAGGTGCCTTACCTGTTGGATTCTTAGGTATCGGGGAACCACTGATTTACGGTGTAACCTTGCCGCTTGGAAGACCATTCTTCACTGCTTGTATAGGTGGAGGTATTGGAGGTGCCGTCATTGGCGGTATTGGTCATATTGGAGCTAAAGCTGTAGGACCTAGTGGCTTATCACTATTGCCACTGATATCAGATAATATGTATTTAGGTTATATTGCTGGATTGCTGTCAGCATATATCGGTGGATTTATCATGACTTATTTATTTGGAACGACTAAAGAAATGAGAAACTCTAATAAACTGGGTGATTAAAATGACAAACATTTTATATGAAATAGATAACCAGTATCCCTATTTAACAAAAAATGAGAAAAAAATAGCAAATTATATTTTGAATGCACCGCACCATGTTGTGCAAATGAATTCTCAAGATCTAGCACAAGAACTTGATACAAGTCCATCTTCTATTATTAGATTTAGCAAAAAAGTCACTGAAGGTGGTTTTCACGAATTAAAAATTGGTTTATCTAAATATTTACCAAAAGAGACCACGGTCTACAATGTGGAATTAGTTGACAATGAAAGTACAGCATCATTAAAAAAGAAGATGCATTCTCGTGCTAAAGGTGCTTTGAATAATGCAAATGAAACACTAGACGATAAAACAATTGATCGTATTTGTGATCAATTTAAACAATCGAATCGCATTTTCATATATGGTTATGGCGCTTCATTTGTCGTTGCAACTGATTTATATCAAAAGCTATCTCGTATTGGAATGAATGTACAACTTGTACAAGAGACACATATTTTCACTACTATGTTAGCATCCTGTGATAGTCGAGATTGTGTTGTTTTTATTACTAATAATGGTATGCAAAGTGAAATGCAAGCCATTGCTAAAGTTGTAGTAGATTATCATATTCCAATTATTACAATTACAAGTTCTTCAAAAAATATTATTTCTCAGATGTCAGATATAGTACTAGATTATGGACAATCAGATGAAAATGAAATGCGAATGGGTGCGACTACATCATTATTTGCACAAATGTTTACGATCGATATCCTATATTATCGTTATATAGCTCTTAATTATCAATCATCGTTAGACTTCATTACACAATCAAAAATGGCATTAGATAATTATAGAAAACATCTTTCCAATATTGATTTCAAACATTAAAAAAGATACAGTTTAGACATTAATGAGTGTCTAGACTGTATCTTTTTCAATTCTATAGTTCGAAAGAAAAAAGAGGTTAGGACAAAAGCGTTTAGGATTTCCTACAGAAAATCCTACTTTAAGGACCCCGTTAATCGGTTCCCCAAAGCACAAAAACTTTATGTCTCAACCTCTTTAAAATCAAACTATTTTAATGTATTATTTTTTCTTGCCTGTTGTTCAGCTTTATTATATCTAATGAAGTAATAAATAGTAACGATAGCTAAGAAAATAATACCAATCACTACTGAAACCACTGTTTCTTTATTAAATAACATTCCAATTAAAACAATAACTAAAAATGCAATTGTTAAGTAACTTGCTACCATACCACCAGGCATTTTGAATGGATGGTTTTTCGTTTCTTCTGGATGTAATTTTCTAAAGCGAATATGGCTAAATAAAATCATAAACCAAGGAATCATACCAGGTAAAATAGATGCACTGTAAACATATACGAAAATGCTATCAGCACCTTTAATGAAAGTTGGTAATATCACATTTAATAATGCTCCAATTAAAATACCTGTAGAAATCGCTAATACTGTATATAATGGCACACCATTTTTCATTACTTTAGTGAATATCTTAGGTAATTGACCTTTACGTGCTAATGTATAAATCATACGGCTCGCACTGAAGATACCTGAGTTACAACCAGACATTGCTGCTGTTAATACAACAAAGTTAATTAATCCTGCTGCAAATGTAATACCTACTTTAGCAAATGTTGCTACAAATGGGCTACCGATGTTTCCTAATTCATCCCAAGGATAAACTGAAACGATAACGAAGATAGCACCAAGATAGAAAATTAATATACGCCAAATGACACCATTAACTGCTTTGACAATATTTTTTTGTGGATCCTTTGTTTCTCCTGCTGAAATACCAATTAATTCTACCCCTTGATATGAACCAATGACAATAGATAATGCAAAGAAGAATCCAACAATACCATTTGGCATAAATCCACCGTGTGACCATAAATTAGAAATACCAACTGGATGTCCGCCATTTCCAATTCCAAATAAAATTAATCCAAATCCTGCAATAATCATTAAAATAATTGTTACAACTTTAATCAACGCAAACCAGAATTCAAATTCACCGAACGCTTTAACTGACACTAAGTTAGCTGCTGTTAATAAAAGAACTGCTATAATTCCCGGTATCCAAGCTGGTAAGTTCGGGAACCAATAATTCATATATTCTCCTACTGCTATTACTTCACTCATACCAACAACAACCCATTGGAATATATTACTCCAAGCGGTCATATAACCTGCTGCTGGATGTATGTAATCACTTGCAAATGTAGCGAATGAACCCGTTGTCGGATTAATATATATCATTTCTCCCATTGCTCGCATAATTAAAAATAAAAATATACCCGCAATTAAATATGCAAATATTACAGATGGCCCAGTCCATTTAATGGTGCTTGTTGCTCCCATAAACAAACCTACACCAATCGTACCGCCAAGTGCGATCATTTGCATTTGACGTGCACTCAATCCCCTTTTTAATTCATTATTCTCCATAACAATAACCCACCTCTTTTTACTAAGATAAAATAATAATAATCTTATTTACGCAATTATACTATAAAATGACGAAATTGAAACAATATTTTAACAATTTATTGAAATCGCTTACAAAACTGGCATGGCAGTCTTTTGCAAAACCGCAATTTTACTACATTTGCAATAAACAACTGCCTTAAAAAATATTTAAAAAAAAGAAAATGATTCATGTTTTTTAACTTCGAAATAATCGTAATGGTCACTGTTTTTGTTTTCTAATATAGTTTTATTTAATCTCTAACTCATTTATGTTCTCAAGATTCTTTAACGTTTGTTCAATTATGGTTTATGATATACTTTTCATATCATCATTAAGGAGATCGTTATGAGTCAAACATTAATTAAAAAAGCACTAAAAATTTCAGCTATCTTTTTAATTATCTTTTTCTTACTCAATTATTTTTCAGTTAAAAACCCAAATTTACTACCACTCATTGGTAAATCTGTATTAGCTGCAGTTGCATTCTTTATCATTTATGTAGTTGCTTTTACAGTTTTAGATTCTCCAGAGAGAAAAATGAAATTTGGTACTACATTGCCTATAGCAATCATCATTGGTTTAATTATTGGTGCATTGATATCACAGATTCAATTAGGTGTTTTAATAGGTATTGTTATTGGTATCATTGCTGGTTTTATTTGGGAATATATTGAAAAACGAAATGGAGGTCAACATTAATGTCAGTTTTGATTGGCGTCATCATTTTAATACTATTAATTATCAGTTTTATACCGAATTATAAAGCCATGAAATTAGCAAAATCACAAGGTCAAAAGACAACACGTTTTGCCATAATGGTCGGTATCGATGCGATTTTAATCGTGTTAATTTTAGTTACATTATTATTAAAAATCATGTAATAATTTATTTCATATATGAAGAAACCCGTTTCAGATTGAGTTAATGATCTCAATCTGAAACGGGCATTTTTATAGTTTACCTTGTAATAATAGGAAATATCCAATTGTAGCTAAAATCAAATAAATCACTGTCCCCACTACAAATGATCTTACATGCACATGAAATGGAACACGTTTATTAAATATGGGTCCTAAGATTAAATTACCTATACCAATAATAAGTGGACCAGCTATAAAAAATAGTATCGTGTAAAACATGCCATACCTCCTATTTCACTTCAAAAAAGCGTTGCACAATGTCATCAAAATCAATATCTTTGGCAATATAGTTTACTGAAGTAAAATCTTGTTCTTCTGTCATGACATTCGTGTTGACGATAACATCCAAGCCAGCTAAATTGGCAGCAGTTGCACCATTAACTGAATCTTCTATTGCTAAACAATGGGTTGGATTATAATTCAACTGTTGCACCGCTGTTAAATAAGGTTCAGGATCAGGTTTGACATTCGAAACATCTTCTCTGCCTACAATGACATCAATATATTCGTCTAAACCTAATTTATGGAAGGTAGGAAGTATATCTTCTCTATGACTACTTGTTGCAATAGCCATTGGAATGTGACGTTGTTTTAAATATGCCATTAAATTTCCAATCGTTTCAACGATCGGAAGTTGGCTACTTGTATCATTATGTTCTTTATATATTGCTGCTTTCTTCTCTGAACCAAGTAATGATTCTAAATACTGATGAAGCTCAGTTGCTGCACCACCTATCGATCTACGATAAAAAGCTAACGATATAGGGGCTTCGTTGTGTTTTACTAAATGTTTATTGATGACATCGAAAAGATGTTTTTCTGTATCGATAATCGTATCATCAAAATCAAATACAACTGCTCTGTACATAATATATGTGCTCCTTTGTCTCTCTTAAGTTAAATATGTTCATTGATTCATATTTTAACATAATCAGACTTTCCATTTCCCTTAAAAGTGCATCAGAGACGTTTACTTTTAGAAGACCAGTATTTAGCAAGAATAGGACCTGAAATATTGTGTACTAAGCTGAACACTGCCCCCGGTACTGCAGCTAAAGGACTGAAATGAACAGTAGCCAGTGAAACTGCTAAACCAGAATTTTGCATACCCACTTCAATAGCAACTGCCTTTTTATCTGGATAATCCATTTTAAACACTTTAGCTAATAGATAACCAATTGTATATCCTAATACGTTGTGTAATATTACGACGACAAAAATAAGTAATCCTGTTTTTAAAATTTGTGCTTTACTACCTGCAACTACAGCTGCCAATATAAGTGAAATCGCAATAACAGATACAAGCGGTAATGCCGTCGCTGCTTTATGAGCAAATTGGCGCGCTACCTTTTGGAAAACAAATCCAATGATTATTGGAATCAGTACCACTTGAACAACAGACCACAACATACTTGTGAATGATACATTTAACCATTCATGCGCAAAAAGATAAATCAGTGCTGGTGTGACAAAAGGTGCAATCAGAGTTGAAACACTTGTGATTGCAACAGATAACGCCACATTCGCTTTAGCTAAGTAACTCATGACATTACTAGATGTTCCACCCGGACAGCACCCTACTAGAATGACACCAATCGCAATTTCTGGTGGTAAATGAAAACCTTTGGCAATCAGAAAGGCTAATGTTGGCATAATCGTAAATTGCAAAATCACCCCAATAATAACGGGTTTAGGTGATTGTAATACAATCTTGAAATCTTTTGGATCAATCGTCATTCCCATTCCTAGCATGACAATACCTAATAAGTAAGGGACAAATCCTCCTAATATAGCCATATGTGATGGAAACACAAAACCAATTATAGCTGCCACTAACATCCAAAATATAAATGTCTTAGTGGCAAATTGACTCATACGATTCAACATATAAACACATCCTAAATCGTTAATAATGACAAATATTATCACAACTCATAATTATGAACAATATTATTTTCAGAATTTTTCGATATTTTAAGGTGTATAAAGTCTTTGTAACGAGATTTTAATAAAATGCTAAACACCATGGTACACTTGATTTCGCTAGCTTTATATCCATATTCTTATTAACCTTCATTCAAAAGTCCTAGTGAATATCAAAAAGAAGCGTGGTACAATCAATTTAACGAAATAAAAAAACAAATATCCTACATAACTATATATTATTTGAGCCACGTACGAATGTTAGCAATTGGGAGGCATAACATGTTGATAGACAAATTTGAAACCTATATCATCAATATCGCAGATTTAAAATCGCGATCATCACGCAAATCTTTAACAAAGCTTTGTAAACAACTTAAGTTTTGTGAATCATTTCAATACCAAATCTTTAAACAACAAGGTATGTACGCTTTAGAAGTCAGCTTACCTAAACAACAACTACCTTACTTTATTAGCTTTTTAAGTTTCCATAACTTTACCATTTACCAAATTTTATCACCAAAGCAACTAGACGAATTACTTGATTCAGAACGTTTATACCAATCTGCTAAACGATTTGAATTATCTATCGATGGCTTACAAGACGCATTTATCAAAGACAAAGTGATTGATATTATGAATATGTATATGAATCACTATAATATTAGCTATACATTAAATAAAAATTGTGCAAGTATCATTTGTCCTCCTGATATTTTTTCTAAATTACTACATACTATAGCAACACGTAACATAGATATTCTTTCAGCAGGATATAAATCTAAAATGATAAATAAAGCAAGAATTTCATAATTCAACTATTTAAACACTAATTATAAAAGGGATTCCGAAACGATATTGTTTCGGAATCCCTTGTTTTAATTATTTTTCATCATTATCGTAAACTAAGTGTTCAAATGATTCTCTCACTTGTGGTACAGACATACCTACAACGACTTGTACACTTTTGCCACTTTTAACTAGGCCATGTGCCATTTGATTATGTGTAAAATAACTACTGTCTTCTACTTTATTTTCATCATTAACTGTTAATCTTAATCGAGTTGTACAATTAGTAACATCTTTAATATTTTCTTTACCGCCAAGTCCTTCTAAATAATAAGCTGCCTTATCATCATATTCATTTCCGGTTGACTGAGGTTGCGCCGTCTTGCCTTCGCCTTTTTTCTCTTTGTAATCTTGTTTAGAGAATAATTTAACTTCTTCTTCATTTTTACGACGACCTGGTAGTGGAATATCAAATTTCAATATTAAAAATCTAAATAATACATAGTAAATACCTACAAATATTAAACCAATAACCACTTGAATCACATATGTCATCCAATGTTCTTTGCCAAGTGGTATCCAGTTTGTAGCTAAGAAGTCTAAAACACCACCGCCCATGTTACCTACTAATCCAAATCCATACATAATTGTATCCATTGTAGCTGCCAGTAAAGCATGTAATACGAATAAATATGGTGCAATAAATAAGAATGTAAATTCTAATGGTTCAGTAATACCCGCAACAACCGCTGTAAGTGTTGCTGGTATTAACAATGCAGCCACTTTTTTACGATTCTCTTTTGGTGTTGTTGAATACATAGCTAATGCAATACCTAAACAGCCGAATACTTTTCCGTTACCTTGTAACATAAAGCCGTATGGGAATTGTTCTTTTAACGGTTTACTACTTTCTGCAAATTGGTTTAAATGTTGCAACCATTCCGCTTTGAGACCATGATTGACAACGACTGGACCAACTTCAATCGGTGCATAAATGAAGTGATGTAAACCTGTTGGGATCAACACTCTTTCTAAGAAATGATATAACCACACGCCTACATATCCTGATCCGATAATAAAGTGTTGTACTGACGCTATACCATGTTGAACTGTAGGCCATACGACACATGTAATTGCTGCAACAGGTAACATAACAAAGAATGAAATCGTCACTACAAATGTTAATCCTTGGAATACGCCTAACATTTCTGGAAGACGTTTACTATAATAACGATTATGAATCCATGTAATAATACCTGAGATAATAATACCGCCTAAAATATTAGTATCTAATGTTTCTATCCCGGCAATTGCTTTAAGACCAGTAACATTTTCAACGCCTTTTTCTAAATTGGCACCAAATGTATGTGGCCATTGCGTTAATATCGCATTAATAAATGTATTAAACATCAAATAGCCCATTAATGCAGCTAGTGCAGCATGTCCAGGTGCTTTTTTAGCCAAAGATAATGGTAAACCTACTACAAATACAATTTCCATATGGTTGAATATGACCCAACCACCTGACTCTATTACTGACCAAAATTTAAACCAAAATGTATGTTGGTCTGCTAAACCTCCCATAATTGTTGGGTTTTTAAATAATGTTGCAAACCCAAGTACAATCCCAAAGAAAGCAAACATCAAGACAGGTACAATCATTGCACTACCAAAACGTTTGATTGCATTCATTATAATTACCTCCACATCCCAATTTCGTTCTATTTCACATTGAAAATGAGTATTAAACCATTCCTTTCAATGTCTTATCTTGTTTCTAATATATAGTAAACGCTTACATCACTACAACGTCATTGACGCATTTTGAAAGTATTTTGTATAATCAGATTATGTTTTCTTATGATGAAAATTTTTTCAACACTAACAAATGAGGTGTCGTCATGTTTCTAGATGAACGTGTGAACGCGAACTTTAATCAACTCAATGACAATGATTTACAAATTGCAAATTTCGTTAATACCCATGTTGATTTATGTAAAAATTTGAAAATTCAAGACTTGGCGCAACATACACATGCATCAAATGCCACTATACATCGCTTTACACGAAAATTAGGATTTGATGGTTATAGTGACTTCAAATCATTTTTAAAATTTGAAAGTGAAAAGAAAAATCAATTGCCTTCTGACTCTATCGAATCATTTAGACAAGAAATTGAAAATACATTTAATTATTTAGATCGTATAGATTATGAACTATTAACTAATAAAATGAATGATGCTGGAACGATATATTTATATGGAACAGGTCGAGCTCAAATCAATGTGGCTGAAGAAGCACAAAGAATATTATTAACAATGCATAAAAACATCATTATTCTTTATGATGTCCACGAATTAAAAATGGTCTTAAACAAAACAGTATCGCAAGACCTTTTCTTTATCATTTCACTATCTGGAGAAACATATCAATTAAAAGAAGTGACTCAGTTATTACAATTGAGACAAAAATATTTTATCTCTGTCACAACGATGAAAGATAATTCGTTAGCCCAACAAGCAAATTATAATGTTTATGTATCTAGTAATACATTTTATTTAAATGATGGCACTGACTATTCAAGTTTCATTAGTTATCATATTTTCTTTGAAACGCTGCTCAGAAAATATAATGAACGCAAAGAGAAAGGCGACCTCAATTGATGCATTAGCCTATAAAGATAAAAAGCCAGTAAATGAGCTTTCTTAAGTTCATTTACTGGCTTATATAACTTATGTTTAAAACGAATTAGTTATTTTTTTGTTCTTCAATTTCTTCTAACACTGCATTCATTTTATCAAACATAAGTTCAAATCCATGTGCAGTGGAATCATGATATTCTTTCTTTTTCTGTTTGTATTCAAGGTTGGTTAATCTTCTTTCGCGTTCCATATATGATTGATAATAGAAGAACATTTGTGTGCCACCTGATTCACGTTCAAAGAATTCTACTTCTATAATATCCTCATCGTTACTTAAGCCTGGCATACCTATTGTCATTTTAATAAATTCATCCATGACTAATTCTTCGTATGTACCTTCGATAATATTTTGTTTGCCATTTCTACTATCAACGATACGATACTTACCACCTTCTTGGACATCTGCTTCAAATGATTTATTCGTACGTTTCGACGTCATAAACCATTGTTTAAGAATATCTTCTTTCGTCCAAGCTTCATAAATTGTTTCTGGTGAATATTTTAATAAACGTTCAATATCAATTTCTACATATTCATTTTCCACATTATACTTTGCCACTTTCAGTCACCTACTTTCACTCTTAATACTATTTTAACGTATTTGTTCAAACTTCCAAACATTTATACATTAAAAAAGATTGCGCTTCTACACATTTAGTCTAGTTTACCATTAAAACGCTGACTTAAAACATTTTCAATATTTATAATTCTATTTATCAACTAAAAAACCGAGACTAAAAAGTCTCAGTTTTTAATCATATTTATGCTTTATTTTTTAATTTCGGATACCCAATTAAAATAGCAATCAGCCCACATACTCCAAGCATGATTGGATAAATACTATAAGGTACAAGTAAGAATGGTGAGATACCAGCCACTCCTGCAGCTGAAATAACTTGAGGACTATATGGTAATAAGCCTTGGAAACATCCACCAAATATATCTAAAATACTAGCTGATTTACGTGGATCAACATCATATTCATCTGCTATATTTTTAGCTAATGGTCCTGACATAATGATTGAAATAGTATTATTAGCTGTTGCAATATCTGCTACACTAACTAAACTGGCAATACCTATTTCAGCCCCACGTTTAGATTTCACGCGCCCTCTAACTACATTTAACAACCAATCTATACCGCCATTATGTTGAATAAGTCCTACTAAACCACCAATTAATAGGGCAATCATCGCAATATCTTCCATACCTATAATCCCTTTAGATACAGCACTTAGTAATCCTTTCCAACCAAATGAGCCATCAATAAGACCAATGATTCCAGATAAAACTGTTCCACCAATAAGAACGATAATCACATTGACACCAACTAGCGCTAGAATCAACACCAATAGATATGGAATGACTTTAACTAATTGGAAATCATAACTTTTAGAATGATCCATGGAAATACCATTTGTTAGGAAAAATAGTACAACTATAGTTAATATCGCACCTGGTAAAACAATTCTAAAGTTTACTTTAAATTTATCTTTCATCTTCGTATGTTGTGTACGTACAGCCGCTATCGTAGTATCAGAAATCATAGAAAGATTATCTCCAAACATAGCGCCACCAACTACTGTAGCCATAGCTAATGCTGCAGAGACATCTGTTGCTTGCGCAAAGCCAAATCCTACTGGTGCAATAGCTGCTACTGTGCCTACTGATGTTCCCATTGAAATAGAAACAAACATACAAATGATAAATAAACCTACTATAATTAAATTTTCAGGGATGAGAGACAATCCCAAATTTACAGTAGAAGTCACGCCACCCATTTTCTCTGTAGTCGTAGAAAATGCGCCTGCTAAAATAAAGATAAGCATCATTAAAATAATATTTGAATGACCTGCACCTTTAGTAAACACTTCAACTTTAGTGGCAAATTTTTCTTTGCGATTCATCAACAAAGCAACGATTACTGTAATCGTTATCGCAACATTTAACGGCATCGTCGTGAAATCACCCGAGATGATACCTACACCTAAAAATAACAACATAAATAATAATAACGGAAATAACGCCCAAGCATTACCCTTTTTAGTTTCTTTCATCATTAGACCTACTTCCTTACAAAAAATACCTCTTTTCCTTATGATAAAGAAAAGAGGTCCATCTACAACGATTATCCCCTTATCTTCAAACCTAGACAGGTTACTGGAATTGGCACATGATTCAATGTTGCCGAAGCTTCATAGGGCCAGTCCCTCCACTTCTCTTGATAAGTGATTCATATTTAACGTTTACGTTACAAGATAATTCCTATGACGTCAATCATAAATTATAACTTCGTCGTAAAATATTTTTCATAAATAATTAATGCAACAGCAACTACGAATAACATTGCAATAGCTATACCAAAGACGATCCACCATTTTAAATAAAGTGATACAATCATTAAAATAATAGAAATGATCGTCATACTAATCATCAGTATTTTAAATTGTCGTTCACGTTGTTGAGAGATCACTTTATAATCTCGATGATTTTTCCTTTGTGTATCATCATCAATTTGTAATTTAGTTTCTATATAAAAAACAAACGCCATAGTTACCATTAGGATTAAGAAACCAATCCATACATGGGATTGTGATATTAGCACTATTCCGGCATAACCTAAATACAAACACCCCGCAATAATACCTAATAACCGGTCGATTGTTTGATTAATCCATATGATATTATTTTTAATATTTTTATTAACAAAATACAGATTTTTTAATGCATTGGTTAAAGCAAATAAAAGTATTAAAATGATTAAAAACCATTGATTTTTAGTAAATAACGAAAATATAACTATAGCGATTATACCTATTATGAACGGAGCAACCCTTATAAACCTATCTTTCACCATGTCATAACCTCCTTTAGATATAAGATTTAATTTGCATGTCCTCGTATAAAATGCCAATCCCTTAAATATATAGGGTATTTTTTAATTAAATTTCATTCTTCAAAAAGGTTAATAATTTTATATTTTTATTTTACATTAAACATATTTTTATTCCAAATTCATAATAAAATTGGATATAGTTATCATATAATTTGTCACAAAAAAATAGTCGATAAAGTATTAACACTTTATCGACCAACTTATATTCATTAGTTAATTTGAATACCGCCTGTCACACCGAAGACTTGTCCAGTTGTATAACTTGATTCTTCAGATGCTAATAGGACATATGTTCCTGATAATTCAACAGGTTGTCCTGCACGGCCAAGTGGTGTTTCCTTACCAAATTCAGGAATATTTCGTTGTGGTTGTCCACCAGTAATTTGTAATGGTGACCAAAATGGTCCTGGGGCTACACAATTGACACGAATACCTTTTGCGCCAAGTTCTTCTGATAAACTTTTTGTTAATGAGATAATTGCAGCTTTCGAAGCGGCATAATCATGTAAAATAGGACTTGGATTATATCCTTGAACAGATGATGTTGTTGTAATTGATGCACCTGGTTGTAAATATTCTAACGCTTTTTGTACTGTCCAAAATATAGGATATACATTGGTTTCAAATGTCTCTTTAAATGATTGTGTATCAAACCCTTGTATATCGTCATGGTATTGTTGATGTCCAGCTACTAATGTCACATTATCCAGCCCACCAAGTTGTTGATGTGCTTCTTCGACCATGTCATAGTTAAATTGTTCATCACGTATATCACCAGGCAGTAACACTGCTTTTTGTCCCGCTTCTTCAATCACTTGTTTAACTTCTTGTGCGTCTTTGTCTTCACTTGGAAGATAATTAATAGCAACATCTGCGCCTTCTTTAGCATAAGCAATAGCTGCTGCGCGTCCAATGGCAGAATCGCCACCAGTGACTAACATTTTATATCCTTTTAATCGACCGTGTCCGACGTATGATGTCTCACCGCAATCTGGTTCAGGTTTTAATTGGCTTTGCAAGCCTGGAAGTGGCTGCTCTTGTTGTTCATAGTCTGTTGATTTGAATTTATTTCTAGGATCTTGTGCTGACATTTCAAATTCATCTCCTCAATTTGTATATGTTCTCATATACCCAAGGTTATCCAGATGTTAATCATACTATCTTTATACAATTTATGGAGACTATTGATTCAGAAGACGTTTAGTGAGTGTCACAAAATATGTCGGCACTTTTTCTAAAATACGTTCATCAGGATCAAATAAAGGATGATGTAGATCATACTCACTATTAGATCCAATGAATGCAAATACGCCGGGATACGTTTCTGTATAACCAGAAAAGTCTTCACCAATTGTTAATGGTAAATCCATAATTGATACATGATAACCAACATCTTCTGCTACTTCTATCGCTATATCAGTTAATTCATCATCATTAATCACTGTTCCAGGAAGTCGTGTATATCGGCAATCAACTTGTAAATTAAATGTTTGTGCTAAACCATCAGCAATTTCATTCATTCGTTGTTCGATATACGCTCTATGCTCAGGTTTAAATGAACGGACAGTACCTTGTACATAGGCTTGATCCGCAATGACATTCCATGTATTTCCACATGAAATTTCACCAATTGTAACAACGGCATTATCAAATGCAGATAAATTTCTACTAACAATCGTTTGTAAACTATTAATCAGTTGACCTAAAGCCACCGTTGGGTCATTACCTTGTTCTGGTTTAGCAGCATGCGCGCCTTTTCCTTTAATATCAAATTCGAAACGGTCTACTGCAGATGTAATAGGACCTTTTTTTAATTGCAAAGTCACCAATGTCCATCGTTGGATAATTATGGAAACCTAAAACTGCTTTTACACCGTCTAATACACCTGTAGCTACTACTTTTTTAGCTCCATGACCTAGCTCTTCTGCCGCTTGGAAAATGATTCTCACTCGACCATTTAGTTCATTCTCTTGGGCTTTCAATTGTGTTGCAACGCCTAATATACTTGCCATATGAATATCATGACCACATGCATGCATGACACCTTGATTGGTTGACGTAAATTCATGTTCGACTTGCTCATTGATAGGTAGCGCATCTATATCAGTTCTAATCGCAATCATTTGGTCCCCTTGTCCTATTTCTGCAACTAATCCTGTATCTAAAGGTAAATCTAAAATTTTTATCTCATGTGCTTCTAAAATACGTTTAAGTCGTTGTGTAGTTTCATATTCTTTCTCTGATATTTCAGGGAATTGGTGAAATGTTCGTCGCCAATTCACATAGTCTGTATAATCAGTCATTGTTATCTCCATCCCTTTCAACCTAAAAACTATTTTTCTATATATAGTAACATAATTGTCAAACTTTTCTAAAAATACACTGATCCTTTTACTATAAACAAAAAACCGTACCGACAATGTCGGCACGGTCATTTCAATGAACACTTTGTCTTAATCTAATGAAAATTCATTATCTACAATTACTCTACCATCTTTAATCACTTTTTGAGCATGGTTGATACCAAAGTGATAAGGAATATATTCATGGTTTGGCGCATTCCAAATAACGATATTAGCTTTGTCGCCTTCATTAATTGTACCTGCGTCTAAATCAATAGCTTTTGCTGCATTAACTGTTACCGCATTCCAAACTTCATTTGGTGATAATTTTAATTTCAATGCGGCAATGGCCATAGCTAATTGTAAGTTATTAGTAACACTGCTACCAGGGTTATAGTCTGTTGCAATAGCGATAGCACCATCATTATCTAGCATACCTCTCGCATCTGCATAATCATTTTTATCTAGATAGAATGTCGTAGCTGGTAATAATACGGCTACTGTGTCACTATTTTTTAATTTTGCTTTACCTTCTGCACTTGAAGCAACAAGGTGATCAGCAGAAATTGCATTTTCGTCAATAGCTAACTCTAGACCACCAAGTGGATCAATTTCATCAGCATGAATTTTAACTTTAAATCCTGCCTCTTTCGCTTTTTGCATATAATGTTTAGATTCTTCAACTGAGAATACACCCGTTTCACAGAAGATATCTGCAAAGTCTGCATATTCTTTTACTTCTGGTAAAAGCTCAATCATCTCATTTAAGAACGCTTCATTAGACTCTGCTTCTTTAGGAACCGCATGTGGTCCTAAGAATGTATGTCTCATATCTAAACCGTATTTCTCTGCTAAACGATTAGACACTCTTAATTGTTTAAGTTCATTTTCTTTATCTAAACCATAACCACTTTTACTTTCAACGCCTAAAACACCATGTTGAATCATTGTTAGTAAATCGTGTTCAGCTTTTTTAAATAAATCTTCTTCACTAATGTCACGTGTGGCTTTAACTGTTGATAAAATACCGCCACCAGATTCTAATATCTCTAAATAAGATTTACCTTGTCGTTTTAATGACATTTCATGTTCTCTTGAGCCACCGAAAACTAAGTGCGTGTGTGCATCAATCAATGATGGTGACACTACTTTACCTGTAGCATCAATCACTTGTTCAGCATCATATTTATCAGTATGTGGTCCTGAATATACAATTTTACCGTCGTTCACAACTACCGTACCATTTTCAATCACATCTAATTGATCAAGTTCCGCACCTTTTAAAGGACGATCAGTTGATTTTGGTAAAATAAGCTCTTTAATGTTTTGAATAATTAAATCGTTCATTATTTATCACCTGCTTCATCAATCATTGGAATTTTGATGCCTTTATCTTTAGCCGTTTGAATGGCCATGTCATAACCGGCATCAACATGTCTTACTACTCCCATACCCGGATCTGTAGTTAATACACGTCCTAATCGACGATCTGCACGTTCTGAGCCATCTGCTACAACAACCATACCAGCATGTAATGAATAACCCATACCTACGCCACCGCCATGGTGGAATGAAATCCAAGAACCGCCTGCTGCAGTATTAATTAATGCATTAAGTACAGCCCAGTCACCTACTGCATCACTTCCATCTCGCATACCTTCTGTTTCACGGTTTGGACTTGCTACTGAACCAGAATCTAAATGATCTCGTCCGATAACAATTGGTGCAGAAATTTCACCATCACGCACTAATTTATTAAGTGCTAGTCCCATTTTGGCACGTTCTTCATAGCCTAACCATGCAATTCTTGAAGGTAAACCTTGATAAGAAATTTTCTCTTTTGCTAGATCTAACCAACGAATTAATTTTTCATTATCCGGGAATAATTTTCTCATTTCTTCATCTGCACGTTCAATATCTTTTGGATCACCACTTAATGCTGCAAAGCGGAATGGTCCTTTACCTTCACAGAATAATGGTCTAATATATGCAGGCACAAATCCTGGGAAATCAAATGCATTTTTTACTCCGTTATTATATGCAACTTGACGGATATTGTTACCATAGTCAAATGCAACGGCACCTTGTTTTTGGAATTCAAGCATTAACTCAACATGTTTAGCCATTGAAGCTTGAGATAATTCTACGTATTTTTTTGGATCTTCTTTACGTAGCTTTTTAGCTTCTTCAACTGAATATCCTTGTGGTACATAACCATTTAATGGGTCATGTGCACTTGTTTGGTCAGTAATAATATCAATTTTAAATCCTTTGTCTAAAATAGCTTTGTGAATGTCTACTGCATTACCTACTAATCCTATAGATAAAGCTTCCCCTTTTTGTCTAGCGTCTTCAGCTAATTTTAATGCTTCATCTAAATCGTTAGTCTTGATATCGCAGTATTTTGTTTCGACACGTTTATCAACACGACTTTCGTCGACATCTACACAAATAGCTACACCATTATTCATAGTCACAGCAAGTGGTTGTGCACCACCCATACCACCTAATCCAGCAGTAAGTGTTACTGTACCTGTTAAATCACTTTGATATTCTTGATTACCAAGTTCAGCAAATGTTTCATAAGTACCTTGAACGATACCTTGTGAACCAATATAAATCCAACTACCTGCTGTCATTTGACCATACATCATTAAGCCTTTTTTATCTAATTCATTAAAATGATCCCAGTTCGCCCATTCAGGCACTAAAACTGAATTGGAAATTAATACTCGTGGCGCTTCTTCATGTGTTTTAAATACTGCCACTGGTTTACCAGATTGTACAAGCATTGTTTCATCTGCTTCTAAATCTCTTAATGTATTTTCAATTGCTTCAAAGGCTTTCCAATTACGAGCAGCTTTACCAATACCACCATATACCACAAGTTCTTCTGGGTGTTCCGCTACTTCTGGATCTAAGTTATTATATAGCATTCGTAGTACTGCTTCTTGTTCCCAACCTTTACATTCGATATCTAACCCTTTTTTTGCATGAATTTCTCTCATTACTATCTCTCCCATCCGAAATAATATCAAAATCCAAAATATATTAAGTTTCTCTTTAATCATTATCTTCTAAATATTCGTACTATTCAAAAGATAACAATCACTATTAATCAGGTTGTTACAACCATATTATATTATGCTAAGATATAGATAACAAATATAAATAAACTAATTATTTATAGATAAAAACTATGATATATAGGAGATGACCTATGAAAATCATTCAATTAGAATATTTTTTAGCCGTTGTAAAATACAATAGTTTTACGAAAGCCGCTAATTTTTTACATATTAGTCAACCTTCCTTAACTGCAGCTATTAAAAAAATGGAAGCTGATTTAGGATACGACTTATTTATGCGTACTACCAAAGATATTAAAATCACTGAAAAAGGGATTCAGTTTTATAAATATGCTGAAGATCTAGTAGAATCCTATCGTTCAACAGTTGAAAAAATGTATGATTTAAATGTGTCTTCGGAACCCCGTATTAAAATGGGCATTTTAGAATCCACGAGTCAATGGATGGCCAATGTCATCCGTGCACATCATAAGCGTTACCCTAATCAGCAATACCGAATTTATGAAGTGCATGATCAACATCAATCCATTGAGCAACTTACCAACTTTAATGTTCATTTTGCCTTAACAAACGAAGAAATACGCCATCAAGATATTACATCGATCGCATTATATAAAGAATCTTATATATTATTAACACCTAAAGATGCATTTCCAAAGCAAAAAACGATTCAATTGGATGACTTACCTTTAATTTTGCCGAATAAAAATTCTCAAGTTCGTAAACACTTAGATGATTATTTTAATAGAGTAGGTATCCACCCTAATATCATTATGGAATCTGATCGTTTTGAATCCGCTACTAATCTAGTCCATTTAGGTATTGGTTATGCGGTTATTCCTCGATTTTATTACCAATCATTTAATACACGGAATTTAGACTACATTAAAATACGCCCTAATTTAGGACGCAAAATTTATATTAATTATTTAAAAAAGAGAAAGCACTCTGAACAAGTACTTTCTCTTATTGAACAATGTATTGATTATTGGAATTTATAATAAGAAGTGATGCACTAAATTCGCAATCAGTTTCGCTGTACGATTGTCTTGATCGTATTTAGGGTTCATTTCAGCAATACTTACTGATTTAACCTTTTCACTTGGGACAATGCGTTTTGCTAATTCAAACACTGTATGTGGATAGATGCCTAAGACTGCTGGAGCACTAACACCTGGAGCAAAGGCACTATCTACAACATCCATACAAATCGTAAACATGATTACATCATGATCGTGAATAAAACGTTCAATCATATCTTTAATCGGTGGTGATACTTGATGTAATAATTCATCAGCATAAACAAATGATACGCCTTTTTCTTTAGCATAGTCGAATAAACCTTGTGTGTTACCACCTTGAGAAATACCTAATACCATGTAATCTGCATTGTCGTCTTGTTCTAGTATTTGTCTAAAACTCGTACCTGAAGTGGATTCACCTTCATCACGTGTATCAAAGTGGGCATCAATATTAATAACCCCAATTGACTCATTAGGATACACTTGTCTAGTCGCTAAATATTGTGCATAGGCGATATCATGCCCACCACCTAATAAGAATGTTTGCTTATGATTATGAATAGACTTAGCTGCTAATTCTGCAAATTCCTTTTGAGTATCAATTAGTGCGTCATGATCATGCTCGACATTTCCATAATCAACGATTTGTTCACATTGATTCAAATCTGGTAAGCCAGCGAACGCTTTTTTAATCGCATTAGGCCCCTCTTTTGCACCTACACGCCCTTTATTTAGTTCGACACCTTTATCAATCGCATAACCTAAGATACCAACACCTTTTTGTTTAGATGCTAATTCTACTTGTCTTAAGTCATTAAATTGGATAGTTTGAAAATGTCTAAATTGTTTGGCATCTGTTTCACTATCTAATCTTCCAGTCCATAAGCTTGGTTCAGCTAGTTGATACATTGTTCTTCCCCCTTGATTTCTTTGCTTTATCCTTATAATTAAAGTATAACTTTGGCTCACACTTAATTCAATGTTGTTCTTATATTCCCGTTTAACCTAAATTTAATTACGTTTATAATTCATTACTATTACATTTTGATGATAATTAAAATAGACAATTTATCTATCATCTTTTAAGATGTATAATTGTAAATAAAACAATAATTGCTTGTTTCCGTAATGGAGGTTACATAAAATGAAAAACAATCGAATTTCTGGGTTTCAATGGGCAATGACAATATTTGTGTTTTTTGTCGTGACAATGGCCTTATTCGTAATACTTAGAGATTTCCAAGCAGCAATAGGCGTGAAACGTTTTGTATTCGACATTACAGACCTTTCTCCATTTATTGCAGCTATCATATGTCTACTTGTCTTTAAACATAAAAAAGAACAAATGGCGAGTTTAAAATTCACTTTTAGTCTCAAAGTTATTGAGCGTTTATTACTCGCATTAATCATACCTTTATTTATTTTCATTATCGGTATGTTCTGCTTCAATACATTCGCAGATAGTTTCATCCTACTACAAGCATCTGATTTATCTGTGTCAATATTCGCAATTTTAATCGGTCATTTAATCATGGCGTTTGTAGTAGAATTAGGTTTCCGTTCATATTTGCAACATATCGTTGAAACAAAGATGAACACATTATTTGCGAGTATTGTTGTAGGTATCATTTATTCTATCTTTAATGCTAATACAACATACGGTCTTGAGTTCGCAGGCTATCATTTCTTATATACATTTGCTTTCTCAATGATTGTAGGTGAGTTAATTAGAGCTACTAATGGTCGTACCATTTATATTGCTACACTTTTCCACGCAGCAATGTCATTTGGTTTAGTATTCTTGTTTAGTGAAGAAATTGGCGATTTATTCTCTATGAAAGTCATCGCCTTAGCTACGACTGCTGTTGGTTTAATTTATATCATTTTAAGCTTAATCATTCGTGCTATCTTTTATAAAAAGACGAATCAAAATTTAGATGAAGTAGAACCTAATAATTATTTAGATCATGTTAGCGATGATAATGACAATGATTATACTGAAACTAAGCATGATAATAGTAGAATTTCAGATAACCATGATCGTCATAAAGATACATTAGATGCTCAACATCAAGACAATAAGTATGACGCTCAAGATCATGGTCATGACTCTGAGTCAACTGATCATTTAAAAGAACATACATCATATAAACAAGATCGTCGTTCATCCGTTGTTTCTGATTTACAAGATGAAATCAAACAAACTGAAGAACATAGCCCTAACAACAAATATTAATTAATCAAGCCCGTCACATTCATATTAATGAGTGGACGGGTTTTTTTAACGTTTAAATGTCGAACCTAAATGGGTAAATTTAGTCAGGCAAAATTATATTTATTAGGAATGTTAAGATACTATAATATATTTCCTCATTCTTTAAGGAGTGGTTTGATGAATTTAGAAGAAAATAATAACCCTATTACAATAATTGGTGGTGGCATCGGTGGTTTAACATTAGCACGTGTACTATATGTGAATGGCATACCTGCTAAAGTGTATGAATCTGATGCATCACGTGACGCACGTACACAAGGTGGACAGTTAGATATACATGAATATAATGGTCAAGTTGCACTGGAAAAAGCAAACTTAATGGATGAATTCCGTTCTATTATTCAAAAAGGCGCTGACGCAACACGTATTGTAAATCAAAATGGTGAATTACTATTAGATTTACCTGACGACGAATCCAATGGCCGACCAGAAGTTTTACGTGGTGATTTAAGAAATATTTTAATCGACTCATTACCAAAAGACATGATTGAATGGAATAAAAAAGTAGACCACGTAGAAAAATTGGATAAAAAACAATATAAAGTTGTATTTAGAGATAACACATCTGTAACAACTGCTCAACTTATTGGTGCAGATGGTGCTTGGTCTAAAGTACGCAATATATTAACTGATATTAAACCACATTATTCTGGTTATACCTTTATTGAAACCTATTTATATGATGTTGATCGTCAATATCCTAAAACAGCTAACAAAGTAGGCAAAGGTGCAATGTATGCTCTATCACCAAATAAAGGTATAGTTGCTCATAGAGAAGCAGGCGATATTTTACACACGTATATTCAAATGAATTGTGATAGCGAATGGATAGATAGCATTGATTTTTCAAATGGCCAAGAAGCAACTAATACTATAGCTGCAGAATTTAAAGGTTGGTCACCAGAAGTCACTGCTTTAATTACTCAAGCGGATAGTTCTATTACACCTCGTAAAATTAATGCTCTACCTGATACACATCGTTGGAAACGTCAATCAGGTATCACATTAATTGGTGATGCTGCACATTTAATGGCACCATCTGGTGAAGGTGCTAATTTAGCAATGTTAGACGGTGCGGAATTAGCGGAATTAATCGCTGAACATCCAAATGATATTGATAAAGCTATTGCTTTATACGAAGAAAAAATGTTCCCTAGAAGTGAGGAAGAAGCTAAAGAATCTCATGAATTATTAGATATTTGTCTAGGTGCAAATAGTCCTCAAAGTTTAGTCGATTTATTCAACAGTGCACAATAAAAGTTGAATCATATTAAAATAAGCGTCTATAGTCGTTCTCATGAACGGCCATAGACGCTTTTGTTATTGAGTAAGAGTTAATTTTACTAGATATTATACTTGTCGATTCATCTTTTTAACACCTTGTTGTGTGCCGATAATTGCTTGGTCAGCCACATCAAGGAAATAACCTGTTTCTAAAACACCTGTGATGTGAATTAAAAATTCATGCATTTCATAAGGATCAATACCTTTTGGTAATGCACAATCTAAAATATAATTACCATTATCAGTCGTAAATGGGACATCATCCGTAACACGACGTTCTGTTGTCACGCCGTCAATTGTTTCTATTTTCTTAGCAACTTGATACCAATTAAATTTATCTACTTCAACCGGTAATTTAAATGTTTCACCTAGGTAGTTAACAACTTTGTTTTCATCAGCAATAACCACAAAGCGGTCTGCCATTTCATCGATTACTTTTTCTCTAAATAGCGCTCCACCGCCACCTTTAATAAGGTTAAGCTGAGGATCTACTTCGTCAGCACCATCAATAGCTAAATCGATTTTATCAATATCGTTTACATCAACAATATTAATATTTAATTCTTTAGCTAAAAACGCCGTCTTATTAGAAGTACATACTCCGATAATATTATAATGTTTTTCATCAATAAGTTGAGCGATTTTAGGCACTAATAATTCAATTGTACTTCCTGTGCCAATACCGAGCGTCATACCATCCTCGATTTGACTTAAAACATCATCTAGCGTCATCATTTTGAGTTGTTTTACATCATTCATCACGTCATGAGCCCCTTTTCTAAATCGTTTACATTTCTTATTTTACATGACTTTTTCAATTTAACATACCATAATCAACGTTTAATTTTTAATATATTTTAAAATCTTTCATAAAAATGAAATTCTATAGTAAAATACACTTCAAACAATAATTTAGGGGGGACCATGATGATACCAGTGTACGCCATTTCGACAGGAAAAATAGAATCACTTCAATACAAAGATGCCAAACCTATGCAATCAGCAATCAATAAACAACCTTTTAAAGATCAAATGTGGCTATCAAAATTAGGATTTGTTGATGATGAACAAGCTTATAAAGATCATGGTGGTCCAGATAAAGCCGTATGCTGTTTTAGTAAAAAGAACTATGACATGTATCGTGGTGATTTACTTGATATGCCAGAGTACGCCATGTTCGGTGAGAATTTGACAATTGAAGATTTAGATGAAAATGTCGTTTATTTCGGTAACCAATATCAATTAGGCGATGCAATTATCGAAGTTTCTGAAATTAGAGAACCCTGTTGGAAAATCCAAGCAAAGTACGGGCTTTCTGACTTGGTTAAACGTATGTCTCAATCAGGCAAAACGGGCTTTTATTGTCGTGTCATTAAAGAAGGATATGTCAGTCAACATCATCACTTAGAATTAATAAAGGAAGCCGAATTAGATACACAACTATCCGTCCAAACATTAAACGACATTTATTATAATGACAGAAAAAATGCAGACAGAATCGCATCAGCATTGAAAAATCCATATTTATCGTCTAAAAGATATGAGAAACTTGAAAAAATGTATCAACGTGCAACAAAATAAACAAAAAAATAAAACAATAAAAAGAGTAGAACAATTACATCGTAAAAAACGATGTTTATTCTACTCTTTAACTTATTTCTCATGAATTTGATAGCTCGTTTGTGAATAAAACATTTCATTCGCTTTTAATATTGATGAAGCTTGATCACCATATAAGTTAATATCATTTGGCAAATACTGTGCCTCGATTGTCAAACCCGAATGTGCTTTATAAATATTTGCATCACTTTTCCAGTTTTTCGGTTGATTAAATGTATATAATATGACGTAAGGCATATCCGTTTTAACATCTAATTGAAACTCATCATTATCTATTGATAATTGTTGTTCCCCTACTTTGAACGGATGATCTAAACCATTAAATTGAGACACTTGTTGTGATATCGGCTCATGGCTACTTTCAAAAATGTCTTTAAAATATATGGCGTCCTTATTAAATATCTGTTGTATATCTAACGTGTTGTCTGAACTAATCATATGATCCTCATTTAATGGATACATATTCAATTTAGAGCTAGACACTCGATGATTATCAATAACGTTATTATCTCGATTAAGATTAAAATAAACGTGGTTCATAGGGTTAAACAAAGTAGTTTTCGTTGATATAGCTTCATATTGAATTGTCCAACAATGATTCGCATCATATGTATGAGTGACTTTAATTTCCATATCCCCTGGATAATGATCATCTGCTTCTTTTAACGTTGTTTTGAAAATGATTTTGACATGTCCTAAATCGTCTACAACTTCATAGTCAAATAATTTAGAATCTAAACCATGACTACCACCGTGAATATGATGTTGGCCATCATTAGCTTCTAATTGATATGTTTCTCCTTCTAAATTAAAAGTCGCATTTGAAATACGACCACCATATCGTCCAACAGTCGCCCCAAATCTAAATGGATTATCAAAATAAAATTCATCCGCTTCAACAACATTCCCTAATACAATATTGTTGTCATGATATTTCCATGACACAATTCTCGCACCATAATTTGTAAACACAATTTTGGTTTCTTCATTATCAATTTTAATTAAGTCTACACCATATCTTTGATGCTCAATTTCAACATTCATTACATACTTCTCCCTTTCAAACACGTTTATTATGCCCGATGTGGTAACAGCATAATTAAGACGCCTATTAAACAGACGAATGCACCCAGTATATCGTATTTATCTGGCATATTCTTATCAATAAGCATAGACCAAACTAAACTCATAACGATGAATACGCCCCCGTATGCAGCATATACTCTTCCAAATGTCGGAAATGTTTGTAGTGTTGCTATCACACCATACAAGATGAGTATCACGCCGCCAATAACACCTAGCCACGATGGTTGGCCTTCCCGAAGCCATAACCATATTAAGTAGCCGCCTCCAATTTCACATAAACCCGCTAATATAAATATAAAAAAAGAATAAACCATCACAAACATTACGCCTTTCTGTTCATTATCTATGAAGCTTCACTTTATACAACATACATGAGTTCATATGAATTATCTACCTCTTAAATCCAAGACATGAATCTGATTGTCATTTCATTAAAACCTTAGTTATAAGTAACTCGGGGTAAAGAGTCACTGAATAATATAAAAAAATGTCGCTTGTGATGCCTATTTATCTTCTATTGTATTATATTAATTGGCTTGCTAATACATACATATTGTTACACTTTTTCTACTAATATGCCATAGTAAAATACAAATTAAAGAGGAAGAACGTTTTGTAAACTCTTACAAGTTTAATTTAACGCGCTTCCTCTTTTTTAATTATTTTTTCATTACCTTTTTAATGGTATTAAATAGTCCTTTTTCAAAAGTTAATACAGAATCTTTATATGTTTTAACGGCGATCCATAATAAAATAAACATCACTACAACTGATATTAATATACTAACGATGATTTCCCAAACTTGTAACTCAGTCGATTGGGCACGTACTAACAATTCAAAAGGTGCTAAAAAAGGTATAAAGCTAGTTATTTTTATTAATAAAATGTCAGGTTTAAACATACTGAATATCGCAATATAAAAAGCAATCATTGCAAATAAAGTTAATGGCATTAATGTTTGGTTAATATCTTCAATTCTTGTTGCTAAAGAACCTAATATTGCCGCTAGCAACACGTATGTTAATATTCCGATAATCATACATAACAATCCTACGATTAAAACTTGCCAAGTGATATGACTCATGGATACATGAAAGTCTTTTAACATTCGTTTTAAATCAAAGGCAAAGATACAAATGATAGCAACTACAACAATTATTACAATTTGTGTTAAAGCGACAGCGATAATCCCTGCAATCTTAGCCATAATATGAGTGATTGGAGATACACTCGTAATAATCATTTCAATGACTCTTGATGTTTTTTCTGTGGCAATTTCCATTGCAACTTGTGTTGCGTAATTGAAAACAATAAAGAACATCAACATTAGAATCGCATATACTAGAACTAAATTAAGTAGTTTTTGACCTTCATCCAGTTGCTGATCTTTCTTATCTGAGAGGACTTGACTGTCAACCTTACTTTGGGACTGTAATTTTTTCAAATCATTGTTACTTAAATGTAGTTGCGATGCGACTAGTTTAGATTGAATCGATGTCAGTACCCCATTTATTTTTTGCTCTTTTTCTTGTGAGACACTTTCTTTACTCAAGATAGTTGCTGATAACTGTTGTTTATCTTTCACCTTAATGATATAGGCTTCTTTTAACTTTTCATTTTTCACTTGTTTCTTCGCTTCTTGTTTACTTACCTTTTTAAATGAAGCATCTTCATCAATCACATTTCCTTGTTGTTTAATGACTTTGTATATTGGCTCACTATTCGTTACGATACCGATTTGATCACCGTCACCTTTAAACATATCCATGATTTTGTCAGCATTGGATAATGCTATCATTAAAATAATGACAATCGCCATGAAGATGATAAAAGATTTAGATTTCACTTTACTTTTATATGTGAGTCCAAATGTAGCCCAAAATTTATTCATGTAAATCACCCACCTTATCAATAAAGATGTCTTTAAGGGAAGGTTCTAGTACTTGGAAGCGACGTACATAGCCATGTGAGATGACATGATGATATATTTTTTCTGCAACGGATTCATCTTGTATCGTCACTTTGATATGACGTTTATTTGTTTCAAAACCTATCACACCTTCAATATCAGCTATGTCAGGCATTGATTTATCAGTTTCAATGATAACTTGCTTATAACCATGTGAGGCTTTCACGTCATGTATGTCACCTGATACCACAAGTTCACCATGGTTCAAGATACATACATCGTCACATAACTCTTCAACATGTTCCATACGATGAGAACTATAAATAATTGTTGAACCTTGATCATTTAAATCTTTTACAGCTGATTTGAGTAATTCAACATTAACAGGGTCTAAACCACTAAAAGGTTCATCTAATATCAGTAATTCTGGTTGATGCAACATACTTGCTAATAATTGAATTTTTTGTTGATTACCTTTGGATAAGGCATCAATACGTTTATGACGATTTTCTGTTATAGCAAATCGTTTGAGCCAATAATCAATATTTTTCTTAATATCTGATTTAGACATCCCTTTAAGTGTTGCAAGATAAGTCAGTTCATCTTCCACAGTCATTTTAGGATGTAAACCACGTTCTTCTGGTAAGTAGCCAATTCGATTATACATTGACTGATCAATCGCATGACCATCATATGTAATGTGTCCTTCAGTAGGTTCGCTTAATCCTAATATCATCCTAAAGGTGGTTGTCTTACCTGCACCATTACGTCCTAAAAAGCCAAGCATTTTCCCTTTTTCAAGATGGATAGAAATATCATTGACTGCCGTAAATTGATTGAATTTCTTCGTCACATGATCAATATGTAATGACATGTTTACCTCCCCAAATAATATTTTTATTATTATTTAATATAACATTATTAGTTCTATTAATGAATTTAGATTTTGCAATATGTCAAACTTTACAATTATTTATGTAAGCACTATCATTAATTTTATCATAGAAGATTAAATTAAAGTTAACTTCTTAAAGATGATTAAACACGACATCAAATTTAAAGGGGATATATAGAATGAGTTATAGTATTGGTATCGATTACGGCACAGCATCAGGACGTGTCATTTTGGTAAATACATCTGATGGAAAAATTGTTTCAAGTTATGAAGAGACTTATCAACATGGTACCATCGCTGAAGAATTAGGAGGAGAAACTTTACCCCATAATTACTTCTTACAACATGCTGGTGATTATCATCACGTACTAGAAAATGGTGTTAAACACGTTTTAGAAGAAAGCCAAATTAATAAGGATGAGGTCGTAGGTATTGGTGTTGACTTTACTAGTTGTACAGTGGTCTTTTTAGATGAGAATTTCAGACCATTACATATGAATGAAGACCTATCTCATCATCCTCATGCCTATGTTAAATTATGGAAACATCATGGCGCTCAAGACGAAGCAACTCAAATGGTTGAAGCCAATGAGAAAGCTAATCAAAATTGGTTAGATTATTATGGCCATAGTGTAAACAGTGAGTGGATGATTCCTAAAATCCTCGAAGTAAAACATAAAGCACCCGAATTATTAGAACGCGCCCATTATATAATGGAAGCTGGAGATTATATGACAAGCTTACTCGTCAATCAAAATATCCGCTCTAACTGTGGTATAGGATTCAAAGGATTCTATGATGAAGTAAATGGCTTTAATTATGATTTCTTTGAAACCGTAGATCCAGAATTACCACAAATCGTCAAAGATAAATGCGAAGCACCTGTCATTCAAATTGGTGATAGCGCCGGGTCATTATCAGAATACTATCAAAACTTATGGGGACTATCTTCCAATGTACAGATTTCCCCTTACATGATTGATGCCCACTCTGGCGTTTTAGGTGCAGGTGCAATTGAAAAAGGTGAATTCACACCGGTTATAGGAACAAGCACATGCCACTTAATGTTAGACCCGAAACAAGAACCTATCCCTTCTATTACAGGTTCAGTTAAAGACGCTATTATTCCAGGGTTATATGCTTACGAAGCGGGTCAAGCAGCTGTAGGTGATTTATTTAGTTACTCTGAACGAATGGCCCCACAACATATCGTTGAAGAAGCAGCCAAACAAGATAAGAGCGTCTTAGAATATTTAGAAACACTTGCATCACAAATTCCTGTTGAAGACCAACACGTAGTTGTCTTAGACTGGCACAATGGTAATAGAAGTATTTTAAGTGATAGCCATTTAACAGGTAGTGTCTTTGGCTTAACATTGCAAACACCTTTTGAAATGGTTCATCGTGCTTACTTAGAATCTACTGCTTTCGGTACTAAAATGATTATGAAACAATTCGAAGATAATGATATTCCAGTTCATACTGTTTATGCTTCTGGCGGTATTCCTAAGAAAAGTCAATTACTCGTCGACATCTATGCTAACGTATTAAATAAAAAAGTTGTCGTCTTAGAATCTTCAAACGCAACAGCATTAGGCGCTGCTATGTTGGGCGCAAATGTGGGTGGTGCATATGATACATTAAGAGAAACCGTGCAACACATGAAACAGCCTGTTTATTATGAAAAACAACCAGATCCAGAAAAAGTAAAACATTATGAAAAATTATTTGATAAATATCAAAAACTACATGATTTATTAGGTCGTGAACATCCAGAATTATCATATATCCACGAAACAGAATAATTGTTATTAAATATAAATAGCTATACTTGTCGTTGATCATATTGATTCAACGCAAGTATAGCTATTCTTTTATGATTTAAGTTTTTTTATGAGTCAAATATATACGACACTTACTTTGAAATAAAAGCTAGCGTCATTATCGACACTAGCCTTTGAAGTTTAAATTTCATTTGTTGTATTGCGATATAACTTCGCTTTGTCAACTGGATTGTAATTCGGTTCGTTAACCGGTTCATTCACTTCATATTTAGGACTTGGCCCATATTGGTTGCCTTCATTTTTACTATCTAAGCAACTCACCACAATATTATAAACACCTAATACTAGACAGATTAAAGCGATAATATAATATGTGATTAATACGCCTACATTATCTATTAGACCACTAGCGTTAATAACAATATTAAATACATTCAATAATACCCCAATGACAAACGCAATGATTGGAATCAACATTGAACGAGAAGTATCATGGAATCGACGTGCTAAAATGGCCAAATTAGGTATTATAGTAGCCAATGAATAAATAAGGATATAAATAGTCCCTATAAATATACAAATAATTCCAATACCTAATGCGCCACTACTTTCATTAAATGCACCTAAGAATAAACTTGGGTAACCAATAATCATAAGTATAATGGCAGGGCACATAAAGATTAAATGCCATAATTGCATAAACCAATACTCGCTACGTCTAGATCTCCCTTTAAAATTAAAATAATTTGACCAAAATAATTTAAATGATGCTTTAAAACCAACTTTTTCTCTCATATTAGTGGCTCCCTTCAGATCATCAATTCAATTTATTTTATTACTCTTAATAACTCTGATACATTAATTAAGTAATAATATTGTTTCTATTGTCATTGTATCAAACAACAAGACTTTTAAAAATATAAATCAAAAAATATTTTAAGAAATTTTAGAATAAATTCTTATAACAAATATTTTTATAGAGGTGCCAAATTTATGGATTTTAAACAACGTAGCACAACGGACATAGCTAAAGCATTACTCGGCGTTCGCGTTATTTACCAAGATGAACACCAAACATATAGTGGCTATATTGTGGAAACAGAAGCTTACCTAGGTATTAAAGATCGTGCTGCTCACGGATATGGTGGAAAGCGCACGCCTAAAGTAACTTCTTTATATCAAACTGGTGGTACGATTTATGCACACGTCATGCATACGCATCTATTAATTAACTTTGTTACAAGAGATGTTGGTGTTCCTGAAGGTGTGCTTATACGCGCAATCGAACCTGAAGATGGTATTGAAGCTATGAAAATCAATCGTGGCAAAAGTGGCTTTGAAGTGACTAATGGCCCTGGAAAATGGACAAAAGCCTTTAATATTCCACGTTCAATTGATGGTGCTACTTTAAATCAATGCCGACTTTCCATCGATATTAAACATCGTAAATACCCTAAATCAATTATTGAAAGTGGACGTATAGGCATACCGAATAAAGGTGAATGGACTAACAAACCACTTCGTTACACAGTTAAAGGGAACCCTTATGTCTCTCGTATGAAGAAATCAGATTTTCAAAATCCTGACGATACTTGGAAATAAAACGATAGAGAGGTTGAGACAAAAAGTTTTGTGCTCTTGGAAACCGATTAACGGCGTCCCAAAATGAGCTTTTTGTCTTGACCTCTCTTAAAATATATATTTATTGCACGTTGATATCCCCAGAGTCATTAAACAACTCGACGTTATTGTCCCCTTCTCCAATTCGATGACGCTTAAATTCTTTGTTATCTATGTTAGAATCTCCAGAATCATTATGTGCAATAAATGTAGTATTTTTAGGATGCTGTTGATAATTCAAAGTAATATCTCCACTATCATTTGATACATATAAGGGTTGATCTGGAACACACTTACTCAATTCTATATCGCCTGAATCATTTTCTATTTTGCCGTTGGTGAATTCGATATGACTTGTTGATATATCTCCAGAATCATTGTTTACTTTTAGTTTTCCTAGTTTACTATCTTTTAAGAAAATATCTGATGAATCTACCGTAACATCTGATTTCTTACTTATTATATTATCGATAGTGACATCACCAGAGTCACCTTTTACAGTTAATTGATCAATCGCTTTTGGAACTGTGATTACTAATTTGTGCTTTGTCATGTAACCAATTCTAAAATTAATATTTGATTGATGGTCTTGATCACTAATATGCCATTCACCATTTTTTACATCACTATTTATTTTCTTATCTGAGTTGCCTTTTTCTTTAATTGAGAACGTACTACCACGTTTGATTTCAACATCACTGTTATCAACATCTAGATCTATACTATTAATTTGTGCTTTATAAACTTTATTTAACTTAGTGGCATTGTCTTGCTTTGAAGCTAATGTTTTCCATTCTGAAAAAACGCCTATACCAAAACCAATACTTAAAATTAGTCCAAATATAAATAACGTTAAAACTAGCTTTTTCATGAATGAACACTTCCTTTCACAATTGAGATATTCCATTTTAAATACATAATCGTTAATTTAAGAATCCAATGACATAAGAAAATGCTAATAGCTAACAGCATTAAACCAACACCAAACATGAGACCACTCATATAAACATCATATAAAATAATAGAATTTACACCTTCGGTAATATATTTAATAATTAAAAATACTGGTGCACTTAAGAGTGTGATTGTAAATACAACTAAAGTAAGCAAAAACATAAAAATAAAGAATGCCGGTACTAATACAATAAAGAAATTAAGTAATCCTAAACCCATGACCGCTAAAATAGCACTCAAAATATTTTTTGCATTCTTTTTCTCATCAACTTTATCAATAGCCAATGAAGCATTTAATTCTTTAGCAATCATCTTTGGGTTTCCTAAATGTTTGGAAATCTCTTCTTCTGATTTACCTTCATTTTTACCACTTATAAAATGTGTTTCGTATTCATTATAGATATCCTTTTCCTCATCTTTATCCATATGTCTTAAATGACTTATGAGTTGTTTTAGATAAGTTTCTTTATTCATTGCGTTCACTCTCCTCTACAAAGGTATTAACTGCATTTGAAAACATTTGCCATTCTTCTTTCAATAATGCTAATCTTTCTTGCCCTTGATCAGTAAGCCGATAATATTTTCTCGCTGGTCCTTCGGTTGATGGTTGATAATACGTCGATAGTTCTCCGTTCTTTACCAATCTTCGTAACAAAGGATAGACAGTACCTTCTGCAATCGTCATATAGCGAGAAATATTTTGTACTAAAGAATAACCGTACTGATCTTCTCGTTTGATGATAAGTAAGACTATCAGTTCTAATGCACCCTTTTTAAACTGTGTGTTCATAGCTAGACCTCCAAAGTGTAATAATCAGTACTGAACATTACACAGTAGTAATTATCTATAATATAGCACTTACTACTGTACATTGCAAGGTACTAAATAATAGATAGTTTCAAATCATCATATTCTCTTCTTTCACATTTTTAAATTAATATAGATAAAAACTATTTTAGATTAATGATTAATAGGTATAAATATAATTGATATTAATTTCAAAACTAGATTTATTGTACACATATATGTATAATGGATATTGTGGCTTTTTATAACGCTTACATATTTTAATTGAATAGCACATAAACATAGGTTTTGGGATAACTTCTAAGGGGGAGTTAAAATGATTGAATTAGATGCTATTACCACACTGTGTTTAGCATGTATTTTATATCTTATTGGTCAAACGATCATTAATCATGTCTCGATTTTAAGAAGAATTTGTATTCCAGCACCAGTAATTGGTGGTTTAATTTTTGCTATTTTAGTAGCTGTCTTAGATTCATTTAATATTGTGAAAATTAAATTAGATGCCTCATTTATACAAGATTTCTTTATGTTGGCATTCTTCACAACGATCGGACTCGGTGCATCTCTTAAACTATTTAAAGTTGGCGGAAAGGTCATGCTATTGTACTTTATGTTCTGTGGCATTATGGCATTCTGTCAAAATGTGATTGGTATTTCATTAGCGAAGTTATTAAATATTAAACCTTTACTAGGTTTAACTGCAGGGTCAATGTCAATGGAAGGTGGTCATGGTAATGCGGCCGCTTATGGTAAAACCATTCAAGATATGGGGATTGATTCCGCTGTCACAGCCGCCCTTGCAGCTGCAACATTAGGCTTAGTATTTGGTGGTTTAATTGGTGGACCAGTCGTTAAGTTCTTAATTAAACGTTATAACCTAAAACCTGAACATAGTGACGATTCATTTAAAAATTATGGTGAAGTTGAATATAATCAATCACTTCATGAAAAATATAAACCTACTCAAATTTTCTTTATACAGTTCACAATCTTAGTTTTCTGTATGGCACTCGGTACATATATTGGTAATACATTTACTAATTTAACAAACGTGAATATTCCGATGTATGTAGGTTCAATGTTTGTCGCAGTATTCGTTCGTAATATTTCTGAAGCTGCTGGTTTCAACATTGTGGATCTAAAAATTAACGAACAAATCGAAGATATTTCGTTAGGTATCTTCTTATCATTAGCTTTAATGAGTATTCAGCTAACTGAAATATACTCATTAGCTTTACCATTAATCATTATCGTTCTTGTACAAGTTGTATTTATGATCTTGTTCTCTATTTTCGTTCTATTTAGAGGTTTAGGAAAAGATTATGATGCGGCAGTAATGGTTGGTGGATTTATAGGTCATGGTTTAGGTGCTACACCTAATGCGATGGCAAATTTAGATGTGATTACTAAAAAATATGGCAATTCGCCAAAAGCCTATTTAGTTGTTCCTATAGTCGGAGCTTTCTTAATCGACTTAATAGGTGTCATCATTGTTATGGGCTTCATACAATTTTTCCAATAATAAAATACCCGTACGTAATACATGCTCATGTCTTACGTACGGGCTTATTTAATTTGATTCAGTTAACCTCTTTGGATATCTAAACCACGTTGCTCAATCCAAGATAACAATTCAGTATTAAATATCATATCTTTATGGGTTAATTCATTGATATCTTTAGCATCTAGCATTGTCATTATTTTCTTCATATGATCTAAAAATGATTCAACGTATTCAATCGTTTGTGTTATATCGGCCTGCTCAACTTGATTTAAGAACGGACGTGACATACCTACTGCTTTCGCACCTAGCGCTAAACATTTCACAGCATCTAATGGGGTACGTAAACCTCCACTTGCAAAGACATTTAGTTTATCTTGAAAATCAGAACTTTCTAATAGTGATTCAACTGTTGATTGTCCCCAATTAGATAAATAGTCCATATCTTTATTTGAACGTCTCTCATTTTCAATATCTACGAAATTCGTACCACCACGTCCGCTGACATCGACATAAGTAACGCCTACATTAAGTAGTGATTTATATGTCTCTTTGCTCATACCAAATCCTACTTCTTTCACAATCACAGGTACATCTACTGCATTAACAATTGCTTCGATATTTTCCATCCAATTAGCAAACTCTCGATTACCTTCAGGCATAACTAATTCTTGAGGTGAATTAACATGAATCTGTAGCGCCTGTGCATCTAATAGTTCAACAGCTTTAACTGCTTTGTCTACGGGTACGTCAGCACCCACATTACTAAAGATAACACCGTCTGGATTCGTTTCTCGAACAATCGTAAATGATTCTGCCATTTTAGGATTTCGTAATGCAGCATGTGTGGAGCCCACAGCCATTGCAAGACCCGTTTCACGTGCAACAATCGCTAATTTTTCATTAATTTGTTTTGTCCATTCACTACCACCAGTCATGGCATTAATATAAACTGGGTATTTCAAATTAAAATCGGATGTCTTTGTCGTTAAATCTACATCATCCACATCAATATTTGGAATCGAATGATGAACAAACCTCACTTTATCAAAATCAGATAATGTAGCATCATGTTGCGCCATCGCTATTTCAACATGTTCATTTTTTCTTTGCTCTCTCTGAAAGTCACTCATTACTATACCGCCTTTTCCAAATGATTCATTTTATAATTACAAGGTTTAAAACCATTTTTTTCTTTTGAAGAAGATAATTAAAATAATTGAGATGATTAGCATGACAAATAGGCAAATAAAGTAGCCATAATGCCAATTTAATTCTGGCATATACGCAAAGTTCATGCCGTAGATACCTGCAATAAAAGTTAATGGTGAAAATATTACAGATACTAATGTTAAAATTTGCATAATATTATTCATTCTAAATGAAGTATAGGATTCGTAATTTTCACGTATTTCATTTGTCATTTCTTGGGATGTACGAATCACATTACGTTGTTTAATTAAATGGTCATCAATATGTTGTATGTACATAGAATGCTTTGTATCGATAATTAACTTACCTTCACTTTTAATGGTATCAACCAATTCTTGCATTGGAAATAATACTCGCTTTATCTTAATTAGATCAGAACGTAGTTGGAATACATTATCCATCACGCTTTTACTATAGCGATCATCTACATGTCTGTCCTCAAATGTATATACCTTATCTTCAATGTCATAAACAAAATTAAAATATTTATCTACCATGCTGTCTAATATATATATCACTATATCCGCACAGTCCAAATCGGAAACATGATGTCTTTGATTATCTTGAACTACTTTTTTAAGTGATTCAAAACGTTTATGATGATATGTTACCAATGTATTACCTTGCAAGAATACATTTAACGCAATAGCTGCATAATCATGTGTTAATATACTGTGAAACACAATATATTGATAGTCATCATAAGCTTTATATTTCGCTCGAGGAATGCCATTAATCGCATCATCGATTTCTAAATAGTTAAAGTCAAAATGATTTCTTAAAAATTCATTTTCTTTCTCTGTTGCATCTTCAAAGTCATACCAAACAATGGTCGCTTCACTCGGAACATCTTCTATGCGACTCACCTCTGTTAATGGTTGGGAAGCGGTTTGGTATCGAATGGTCATCGTCATCTCTTTACCCCCTGATAAGCAATTCTTTTTTATTTTATCATGAATTGAATTACGTGTATGTCTTAATTTAATTTAGTAAAATAAGTATCAAGCAAACAATAAAGGAGTAATAGTCATGTCTCAAACATTTACTGTAAGTAAAACAGTGACAGAAGATTTTATCGATCACAATAATCATATGCATGATGCATATTATAATATCATTTTTAGTGATGTCATTGATGATTTTAATTATAGTCACGGTCTTTCTTTAGATGAACGTGCACAATATGAATACACAACATTCACAATTGAAGAACATACTAGTTTTTTATCAGAACTAACTTTAAATGAACAATATCATGTTGAGTTATATGTTTATGATTACGATTATAAACGCGTTCATTTCTTTTTAAGAATGGTTCGTCAAGATGGTGAAATTGCTGCAACCAATGAAGTCATGATGATGGGAATCGACCAAAATAAACGTCGCTCTGCTGCATTTCCTGAAGATTATTATCAACAAATCGAGCGCTATGCTCAACAAGAACAACAAACAATCGAATGGCCTAAGCAATTAGGACATCGTATTGGTATTCCTCATAAGGGGGATCAATCATGAGTGAATCTATCCGCTATACCATTCAAAACGAATTACTAGATTTATATGATGATGTCAAAGTAGGATTAAGTGATTTAAATGAACAAAAAGCGCTAACTATCAATGGTCCTGCTTCTAAGTTATTCAAACGTGCGACACGCATGAGTTATATACAAGGACAAAAGCAAGCCATAGATGAAATGAATCAACTACTTGAAACATATGATATTGATGAACAATTCCTTGAACACTATAATCAATTAGCTAGTCGTATAAGAAATGACAATATTGAAAAAGTCTTTTCATTTAGTAATTTGACTGATATTCCGAGTCACTTTGAAGAAACTATAGCTGATCTTTACTTTTCAAAAGGACAAAATTTCATTATTAAACATATCAATTCTATTATGGAATAAACAAAAACGATGAACAACGCCATTTGTTGCTCATCGTTTTTGTCATTTTAATTATTTTTAAGTGCTTTGGTAATTTGTTTAATCACTTTATGTGATTCTCGTATTGGATACAGTGGAAAATCATGAACCATTCTTGGATATTCATAGAACGTAATTTCTTGTCCCATCATTTCTAGTTTTTCTTTAAATAAATGCATATCTGGATTGATAATTTCTCTTCCTCCACCGATCATATAAACTGGTGGTAAGCCTTCTATAGGACCATATATTGGAGACACACGTTTATCGGTGAGTGATACATTGTCCGCCCAACGTTTCATAATCTCATTGACCCCGAAACGACTAATTAGGATATCTTTCCCTAAGAGTTCATCTGTGATGTCTTTATTAGATAATGTAGCATCTAATAATGGCGAGATTAAATATAATTGGCGTGGTACTTGTTCATTATTTTCAATGAGCGATTGAACTAAATTCAATGCCAATGCACCACCAGATCCATCACCCATCACAATTATATGTTCAGCTCCTACTTCATCCACAAGTTGATGATATACATCTCTTACTGCTTTTTCCGTATCTTCAATATGATAATCTGGCGCTTTAGGATAAATAGGTAATACAACTTCATGTATTGTTGAAAGTGTTAATTTATCAATAAATCTCCAATGAAATGGTGAGGGTTGTAATGTATTATAGCCACCATGTAAATACAATATTTTTCTTTTTGACTCATGTCTAAAGTTAAATCGAAATACTTGCATGTCCCCTAACATAAGTTTATCTAAATTCGCTTTAACATTTAATGTAGAGGGTTGCTTATGTTTTTTCTCATTTTCAACTTGTCTTTTTTCAAAAAACTTATCCACTGCTTCATCATTGTCGAAAAATATTGAACGATTGTGTAGAATATACTTGTTTACCACTCGGTTCATAAATCGATTCTTCATAAATAACTAAACCTACCTCTTTGCAATTTTTAAAATTAAAAAACAATTTGATTAAAAACCTACATTCGTAACTTAAAAAGGGATATAATTTAAAGTATATTTTAATTTAGTCATGAATTTCATTTTATAAATTGTCTAATTTTTATTGTCTTTGATTATTCATTATTATAACAAAATAAGACTGGAAATGATAAATAAAGATATGACTATTTTCAAGGAGGCAACGTTATGACTAATCAACAAAGAAGATTAGAAAAATTTGATGATGCATTTCAAAATGAACAAATGCATCGTGGTAAGCAATATGGCAAGAAAAAACGTTCTTGGGTTAGTATGATCATTCAAATCATCGTACTAGTTTTAACTGCAATTACAGGTTATAGCATGTACAATCAACCTATCTTTAATATTGTATTTGCTAAACAAACTATCGATTTCCACCAACTTAAAAATTTCCAAGATACTGTAACACAAGTTGGTAATATTAATATCAATCTAGGTAATATAGATCAACTACAACAATCAATTGATCGCTTATTACTAGTGTTTTATGCCTTTTTCGCTTTATGTATCATTAGCATGATTATATCTATATTAACGATTATCTTTAATCGAAGTGCTTTAAAAGTTATTAACATGTTATTCTTGGCTATTATGTTAGTCATTACAATGTATTTTAGTTATATTATTCATACTTTAGCTGAAAAAATAGCAGATTCATTCAAACAATACTATTTATCTGTATCACCGGATCAAGTTGTGACTGAAGCTGATGCCATTCATAATGCATTAATTTTATTAGCTTGTAGTATTGGTTTATTAATCATTAGTCTATTCTTTAGAAACCGAAGAATTCGTATTAAATAATTAAAAAGAGCCAATGGAGTCATCTATAATAGGATAACCTCATTGGCCCTTTTTTAGGTGGTTTGAAAATTCACTACAACAAACTTCGTTTCCCTTTTCGGTTCGCCTTAGTTTTCCTAAGGCATAAGTGGCCCTAACAAACTTCGTTTGTAAGGGCCACTAAAAAATGGGATCGATATCGAAGTCGATACCGATCCCATAAAAATCATGCCCCCACAACACAATTTTTATCATCTTCTATTTATTACTTTTATTCATTAAGTCATGTCTCATTCAATTTGTCTTAGTCTTCTGCTCTTGATTTTGCTGCTGATACATCTGCTTTTTTCTTACTTTGTAAGAAGAAACTTAAAATAAGCGCTACTAAACTTATAATAGTTGCAATGATAAATGCATCGTTAATGCCTTCTACAGAAGCTAATTTGTTTACATATTGTAATAACACTTTCATGGCACCTTGTTCGCCACCAAATTGTTGTGCTAATTCACGCATATGGTCTTGAACCATTGGATTTGTTTTATCCAACTCTTCGCCAAATGCTGTAACATGATTTGTTGTTTGTGTAGTCATTACAGTAACAAGAATGGCAGTACCAATTGAACCTGCTAATTGTCTCATCGTATTCACAAATGCGTTACCATGAGAAATTAAACGTGCTGGTAATGCGTTCATACCTGCAGTCATGATAGGCATCATGATAAATGCCATACCAAATGAACGTAAGACATAAATACCCATGATTGATAAGTATGGTGTATCCATATTTAGCTTAGTTAATTCCCAAGTTGCATATGTCATGACACCAATACCAAATATAGCTAATGGTTTAATACCTATTGTATCAAGTAATTTACCTGCAATAGGACCTAAGGCACCCATTACTAATGCACCCGGAAGCATTAATAGACCTGAATCCAACGCTGAGAAACCACGTAGATTTTGTAAATAGATTGGTAAAAGAATCATACCACCATATAAACTCATCATAACAATCATGTTAATCACTGTTGTTAGTGTATATGTTGGGTATTTTAAAACTTCTAAATTTAACATTGGTGCTTTCATTCTTAATTCTCTAATAACGAATAAGGCAATGAAAATAATACCAATGATAAACATTGAAACAATTTCAGTTGAACCCCAACCTTTATTACCGGCTTCAGAGAAACCATATAATAATGCGCCGAACCCAATTGTACTGTAAATAATACCAGGTACATCGGCTTTAGGATTCGTTGTTCTTTGATAAAGTCTAAACCAGAAGAAACCAACTGCAATTGCAACAAGTCCGATAAAGAACATACCATAGAACATTAAATTCCAGTCATAATTTTGAACGATATAACCAGATAATGTTGGTCCGATTGCTGGTGCTAAAATCATAGCAATACCCATTGTTCCCATTGCTACACCACGTTTTTCTGGAGGGAAAATCGTAACAATAACATTAGAACCTAATGGCATTAAGATACCAGCACCGATAGCTTGTAAAATACGTCCAGACATCATCACTGGGAAGTTCATTGAAATCGCACAGATTAATGAACCGATTGTAAAGAGTACTAAACCTATTATAAATAACTTTCTATAAGAATATTTATTAAATAGGAAGGCACTTATTGGTATTAAAATACCGTTAACTAACATAAATCCTGTCATTAACCACTGACCAGTTGATGCAGAAATATTAAATTCAGTATTAATTTTAGGTAAGGCAACATTTAATAACGTTTGGTTTAAAATAGCGATAAACATACCAAATAACATTGCCGCTAAAATCTTACCTCTTGTGATACCTTTACCGAAGATAAAATCAGATTGTTGATTTTTAATCTTCTCATTAACTCTAGCCTCTTCTGAGTTAGGGTTGATTGGTTTATGAACTTCGTCAACTCCGCTATCCTCATCTGATTTATGAGAAGTGTCTTCAGAACGACGTAACGTCCCATGTTCATTCTTTGTTGAATCATCCGATTCATTCATAGATTCGAAATGATGTTTTCTTTTATCATCTTCAATGTGATTAGAAGTAGAACTAAAATCGTTTGGAGATGATGTTTGTGACTCAGATTTTTCTAAATCACTTGCTTTAAATTTAGATTGATATGATTGACTCTCAGAACCTTTTGTTGAGCGTTGTTCCACTTTTTGGTTTTTCGTTTTTTTCTTACCTTTAGAAACGAAGAAATTAATCAAACCAAGAAGTATGAGCGCGATTAAAATATAAACAATAATGAAGGTCGTTGTCATTTAATGACCCCCTTAATTTTTATGAATTTTGACTTCAGCGTTCATACCTGGAACAACATTTTTAGATGGTTCAGAATCTAGAGAAATTCTAACTGGTACAACTTGTGATACTTTAGTGTAGTTACCATCACTATTAGATGAAGGCATTAATGAGAAGCTAGCTGCTGTAGCATCACCGATTTGATCGACTTTACCACTTACAGTTGCTTTTTGTCCGTCGATATCAACATCAACGTCATTACCTTTTTCAATATCAGCAACGTCTTTTTCATCAACGTTAGCAGTAATATATAGATCATCTAAATTGTACGCATAAGCGATTGGGTTCCCAGCTTGAGCCATTGAACCTTCCATACCATCTGTTTTAACGATTGTGCCATCTTTAGGCATTTTGATGCTCATCTCTTTAGATTGACCACCTTCGCCTTGAGCTGCTACTTCAGCTACTTTATCGCCTTTTTTAAGTTTCTCACCTTGCTTAACGTCAAGTGATTTAATTTCACCTGAAGCTGGACTTGCTATTTTCATTTGATCGCCATCTACTTTGGCGTTATCAGTACTAACATAGCTCGTTGCATTGTTCCAGAAGTAGAAACCTACTACTCCGATAACAATTAACACAATGATAGTAATGATATTAATTAATACCATTTTCTTCATGAATATATCCTCCTATTTGCTTTTAAAATTCACTTTATCTATTATAGATACATGTAGATAAAAAAAACACCGACACTTTAAAAAAATGTGTCGGATTGATGACTAAGGTGACTGCTTATGAAACGAAGAGCTAAATTTAAAATTATTCAAAGTATGATAAATTTATTAGATGAATATCCATTCGATGAAATTACGATTAAAATGATTTGTGCATATAGTGGCGTTAACCGCTCTACTTTTTATGATAATTATAAAGATAAATATGATTTATTGGAACAAATTCAAAATTATCATCTATCTAAATATTTAAAGTTACTCAAAACTTTATATAATAATTTTGAAAGTGTGCGCGTCGATAAAACTAAGTTATATAAATTCTTTTTAATTGTTACAAAGTATATAAAGCGCAAAGAATCATTCTATCGAGCTATATTTATTACATATCCTAATAAAGGATTAGCAATGAAATATTTTAATGCTACAAAGGTTGCTTATGAAAATGTGATTGAAGATTATCCAAATTCAATTCAAAATAAATCATTGTTCATCACCTATTCAATTGGTGGACAGGTTGGTGTCATATTTTATTGGTTACGCAATGGTTGCAAAGAATCTCCAGAAGTAATTGCTGAAAACTTATTAGCAAATACAATTAAATTACAAAGATAATTAAATTAAGCCAGAAAATGAGCATAAGCAACTCATTTTCTGGCTATTTTTATCTTATAAATCAAACCCATTCTTAAGATCGACGTTGTAGTCTCGTATAAATGGTTTGTAAAATAATCATAATCACTGCTGTCATACTAATAATCACCACATAAGGTATCACATTATGTTCACCCATCACATTAACTAATGATGACATAAGTCCTCCTAATAGAAATTGTACCAATCCTAATAAACTAGAAGCACTACCTCTCCCTCTTGTACTTTCATCCATAGCAATTGAAAAACCTAAACTTGCAACGGCTGTAACCGGTGCAACTAAAATAATAAAACCAATGACTAATATCCAAAAACTCAAATGATTTAGTAGTGTAATAGCAACTATCACAACGCCAAGCACTTGAATATATGTCACAATTTTCAACAGTTGTCGTCTCTCTATTCGATCGACAAGCACACCTACTAATTGGCTTGAAATAATTAATGTAATACCAATTGCTGCAAACATAATACTAAATTGTAGAGCTGACATACCATATATTTTTTGAATAATGAATGGTGATGCTGAGATATAAGTAAATAACATAATAAAAGAAAAGCCTTGGATTAACATAGGCAACACAAACTTAGGTGTCTCTAATAAATGTTTAAAGTTTTTAAACATTTCTTTAATACCATCACTATCTTTTTCATCGTCCTGTAAAGACTCAGGCACTTTGGTTAGAGAACCAATAACCATGAGTATGCCAAAGACAGTTAGTATAATAAATACCATTCTCCATACGGCTAAGCTTAAGATAACACCACCGATAGCCGGAGCGATAACAGGTGCAACACCATTTACTAACATGAGCAATGATAAAAATTTAGTTAACTCTTTGCCTTTATACATATCACTGGCAATAGCTCTTGAAATGACGGAAGCCGCCCCACCTGTTACACCTTGAATAAAGCGTAATGCAATCATTATTTCGATATTCGTGACAAAGACAATACCTAAACTTGCTAACGTATAAATGAACATTGATATCCATAACGGTTTCTTTCTGCCGGTAGCATCTGATATCGGACCTGCAAATAAGTTTCCTAACGCTAACCCAATCATAAATAACGATAATGTGAGTTGTGCATTAGACGTTGTGGTATGAAAGTCATTTTTGATTTCTGGTAATCCCGGTAAAAACATATCTATCGATAATGCACCAATAGCTGTTAGTGCACCTAAGATGATTACAAATATAGGGGATTGTTTTTTTGATTGTACCTTTTGATTCATTTTTGAAACCACCTTAATATTTTTTAGCAAATGGCTTTATTTTTACATATATCAATATATTACGCTATACATTCTATTTTATGCAATTGGATTTTTATCCCTATAAAAAACAGACGCAGAACAGTGCCCGCTTCTATAATAAGATCACTTGTCCTACGTCCATCATTACTATTATTCATTTGATGCTTTAATTAAATTAAAATCATTACCTTTAGATGTTTCTTCTAATTCGTAGTCTTTATTAATCAATTGCCCATTTTCATTTATTTGTTGGATTGTCGCTTTAACTTTATCTCCACTTTGACTTGCACTTATGACTTGAGATGTTTGAAATGATACTAATTGATTATTCTCTAATTGATGTTTCATCGTGTCATATAATGATGAATTTTTCTTAAAGTAACTTGATATTAAGTCAAAGTTATTCTCATTCAATGCTGAATTTAATGCTAAAGAGTATCCGCTAAAAAATTGAGTAAGTTTGTTTTTCAAACTATTTTCTTCTTTTTCTTTTTTAGCCACGTATTTATCAATTTCATCACTATCGAAGTCTAAGGTAATTGTGGTATTATCTTTGAGTTTTGATGCTTTGATCGTCTTAGTTTCTGATTCGAAAGTTTTATCTTTAGCTGAACCTTCCGCGGAGACGGTAATATCTTCATTCTTAGGATATGGTCCATATTCTTTAGAATTTGAATATGATAACGTACGATCATTAATGATTACTTTTTTCGATTTATCTGTAAGTTTAGAAGCACCTTTTAATTTAATATTGAGATGTGCTTCATCAAAATCTTCAGTCACATTGACGGTCTCACTATTGGTAGCTTTAAAATCAAAGTCAAGTTTCCCACTAAACACACCATTTTTAGTTTCTTTAGTAGCATCTATACTATAATCACCTGGAATAAAATGGCCTAATGGCGTTGTTTTATCCGCTTCTGCAATTACTTTTTTACGTTTACCACCGGATTTAAATTCATATTTTGTATCTACTTTTGGTTTGACAACCGGTTGTTTCGTCGGTGCATTAAAACTCATATTATCAAATATAAGATATCGTGTACCATTTTTACTTACGCGTAACACATCTTGGCCATCTCTTGTTTGAATATAAGATGCCACGCTAGAATGACTCTTATTTAATTTATCAACTGTATTTCTGACATCTCTAATAAAGTTTTTAATTCCTACTTCTTTTTTAATATATTTAATATATGCAGAAGCTTCATCAGGATCTACCTTATTATCTTTAGTACTGAGTAATGTAGCCACTTTTTGATTATCGTCATTGTCTATCGCATTGACTAATATTTTTGTTTGAGCATTAGGTGAATTAAAATTTCTTAAAAGGAAGAATAAAATGACCAATAAGATGATAATAAAAAATATAATGGCAACTGGTACAATCTTTCTAATCTTTATATTTGTTGTTTTATCTGAAGATTGATTTGTGTTGCTTTGATGCTGTTCACTATTATTTTGCTTACTTTTATGCTTTGTTTCTGTTTTTATTGACTGGCCACAATTTTGACAAGTGTGTGCATCCTTCTCCACAGAAGCACCACACTGAGGGCACTGTTTCATCTTATCACCTCTACTCAATTTCCAAACACTCGTCAGTTTAAAATAATTTCCATCTACGATTTATATCTATTGTTAAAAACGATTAATTTATTATTAATTTCAATAATTCAATCAATATACATTCTATTATTACAGATAATTTCATTATATAACTAAATGATTTCCAACAACATACATATTTAGTCTTATGACTAATCTACTATCAAATTATATTCCTAAAACTTCTATTATGTATAGTGTAGATTTAATGATATTTAAGATAATTTAGAACTGTAATTTGTCATTCTATAATTAATAACTTCTAAGACATGTCTAACTTGGTCCAAATCTTCAGAAGAAAAATCTTTTGTAAAATCCATTGCGATATCATTAATCAATGTTTTACGCTTCTCCATGTATGACTTTCCTTTTTTAGATAAAGTTATAAACTTAAGCCTTTGATCGATATTAGCATTAGGCTTTTCTAGAACAACTAATCCAGCATCTAATAACTTATTAATTCTTCTACTCACCGCCGCTTTATTAACACCTTGCTTTTCTGTAATTTGACTTATTGTCATGGATTCATTATTAAGCATAGCTAGTACATTGGATTGTTCGACAGAAATGCCATATTCATTTTGTAAATCTTTCAACAATTTAGCCGTTAAAGTATTTACATTATTAATAAACATTTCTAAAAATGCGATATGATCTTCTAATTGTCTAGTCATATATATCTCCTCAAGACCGTGTTGATTTATATAAATTATTTATTTTTCATCCTATAAATGATATCAAGAAAAATTATAAAATGAAACCTTTAAAACAGTTTTATCACAATATCTTTTGAGTTGCTTATTTATTTACTATCAACTACATTTATATGTACATACAATATAGAGGTGTGCGCATGATTCCATTGATTTTAACGTTAGTAATCATCTTGATAATCTTGTCATTATTGATCAACCAATACATCACATTAAGCGTGACAGGATTTATTTCTACTATTATATTAGGTTTCTTTAATTTAATATTTCATCTCATTACCTATAGCATTCCGTATGAATTAATTATCCTTATGCTCATTTTAATAGCATTTTGTTTATTAAAACATCATGCTATTCTGTTTAATCAGCGTGGTCGTCATTTTATTAAGCAAATGTGTTTAAGCATCATGCGTTTAATATTATTTATGAGTGCTTGCTTCTATATTAGCCTGTCACCTTTAGTTATTATTAATGGCATTGCATTATGGCTAAGTTTGATCGGTTTTACAACATTATTTGCATTTCTTTGTTATCTCACGTGGTCATCCACATTTGGTTCACGTCATTTCAATCAATCAGTGGATTTAATTATTGTATTAGGAGCAGGTATATTTACTGAAGAAGTGACACCAATGTTAAAAGAACGATTGGACCGCGCACTTGAAATTTATCATTATTCTGAACATAAGCCTAAATTACTAGTATCAGGTGGACAAGGTCCAGATGAACCTATACCAGAGTCAATCGCAATGCAACGATATTTGATTAAACAGGGTGTACCCAATGACAATATTTTATTAGAACAACAATCTACCAATACACACACAAACTTTGTATATTCTAAAGACATTATTCATGACTATTTCGTTAATATGCCAAAGATAGTATGTGTAACAAGCCAATTTCATATATTGCGGGCACTCAAATTAGCAAAAAATTTAGATATTCCAACTTATGGTGTTGGCAGTCATACGCCCTATCATTTCTTCCATATTGCTTTAATTAGAGACTTTTTAGGTGTGATGTATCAATATCGATTACTTTTAACAATATATTTTGCACTCACATTTTGGATAAGTATCATCATTTTATGGATTAAATAAAAAGTGTCTTATATACGTTACTTTTATGACGTACATAAGACACTTTTTTTATAAATATCCTATAATGTTATATGTTTTACAATCTTACCATCATCAAGATAAATCATTTTATCAGCATATTCAAATAATCGTTGGTCATGTGTGACCATAATCCCACACATATCATTATTTATAATTTCCTTTTTAATCATTTTTACAACAGATATTGCTCGTTGAGCATCTAAACTAGCTGTTGGTTCATCTGCTAGTAACAGTTTAGGATTATTCATCAATGCTCGCATAATTGCAACTCTTTGTTTTTGTCCACCCGATAACATATGAGGAAAGGCATTTAATTTGTCTGATAATCCAATGTCACTCAATAACTTCGATGCACGTTGATTTGCTTCCTTTTTTGACATTCCTGCTTCTCGTCCTACAATTGTTAGTTGGTCCAACACTGATAAATAAGGGACTAAATGTGATGATTGGAATATAAATCCAATATCCGTTAAACGGCGTTCAGTATTACGTTGAGTATTTGAAAATAATGGCTTTCCTTGATAATTAATCTCTCCTTTTGTTTGAGAAAGTAAACCACCTAGAATGGATAAAAGCGTAGATTTTCCTGAACCTGAGGCACCTGAAAGTATAATAAACTCTCCTGGTTCCACCGTGATATCAATATCTTTCAATACCTTTGTTTCAGTCTCTCCCTTACCAAATGTTTTCACAATATGGTTAACTTGTAATGACATTATTCTCCACCTCCAATTGCTTCTATAGGATCAACTTTAATAACTTTAATGAATGATAATAACGCACCGATAATAGCGACGATGATAAAAATACTAATTACTAAAAGATAGTTAATAGTAGTTAAGTGAAACGGCATTGTCACAGGTAAAATCATAGCAATACCAGCAATTATACCGACTGAAATGACTACGGATAATAATGTCACAATTAAAATTTGAAGTAATAAAGACGTCAGTAAATGTCTAGTTTTGATTCCAATTGCTTTTAAAATGCCAATTTCTGATATTTTTTGAATGGTCATGACATAGAAGAAAGCACTCAGAACGATTGCTGTAATAACGAAAAGGCTAATCACCATCATATTTAACGGTGCTTGTTCGGCTTGATAACTTGCAATGTTTGTTTTCAATTCGTCGGTATTCGTCACTTTGATGCCTGGAATATCGTTTAATTGTTTTTCTTTCTGTTGAGATAAAGTTTTAATTGGATAAAATGATGCATATTGTTTATTAATATCCTGGAATCCCTTTTGATCCATCAATACGATAGAGCTATGTGCATACATTGCATCATCAAGAATACCTGTGACTTTATATGTTTGTTGATGGTGCTTGAACTGAATAACATCCCCTATTTTAATACCTTCACCTGTCAGTTTTTGATTCACTGCAATTTGATTGTGCTTTGTAGGTAGTTGCCCTTCTTTCAAATCAAATTGTTGTTCTTGTGGAGAATACATTGTGAGTACATCTTCATCATTATTACCCGCCACTTCTAAACTTTGTAAATTCATTTGAGTAGGCTTTATGTTAGTCTCCTTATTAATTTTCATTTGCTGTTTTGGAGATAGTTGAGATTTTTCAATCTGAGGTTCTTTCATATCTTGAGTTATATAATGTGTTGATTTAAATTGATCGAACAAAGAAACATTTTCTCTAGCTAGTCCTTGTGCTAAACCACTAATAAATAGCACCATTAAGCTTAATAAGATTATGATTAACATGATTAATACATATCTAAACTTATAAAATTTAATTTCATTCCATGCTAATTTCATTCATACTCGCTCCTATACTGTGTTTGTTGATAGTTGTATCATAAGGAACATTTGTGAACTGAATATGAACTCAAGCATACATTGTTTTATAAAATTTATTCATTGTATAATAAAGTAAAAAGGAGTGTGGATATGAATCGTTGCCTAATTGTAGATGATGACCCTAAAATATTAAATTACGTCTCAACACATTTGGAAAGAGAACATTTTCATACATATACTCATACCAATGGTGAAGAAGCACTTCATTTTCTTGATAATCATCAAGTTGATATTGCAATCGTGGATATTATGATGCACGGAATGGATGGATTTGAATTATGTCATATGATTAAAGAAGATTACGATTTACCAGTTATTATGTTAACGGCGAGAGATGCACTAAGTGATAAAGAACGTGCATTTATAAGTGGAACGGATGATTATTTAACTAAGCCTTTTGAAGTAAAAGAGCTAATATTTCGTATTAAGGCTGTCTTACGTCGGTACCATATCCATACGGATGAAAAATTAACGATCGGGAATTTAACCTTACATCAAGCTTATATGGAAGTTGTTGTAAATGGTAAAACGATGACATTACCTAACAAAGAATTTCAACTTTTATTTCTATTAGCTTCAAATGAAAAGCAAATATTTTCTAGGACACATCTTATCGAAAAAATATGGGGTTATGATTACGAAGGTGATGAAAGAACTATTGACGTACATATAAAACGATTGCGACAACGATTACAGCAATTAGATTCAAACGTGACAATTAAGACAGTGCGTGGTCAAGGTTATAAGGTAGAACACCATGTTTAAAACGTTATATATCAGAATCGCTATTTATACCATTACCGTCATATTATTCAGTGCCTTTATTAGTTTTATTTTCACAAATATCTATTACCATTTTAATTTAAAGGCGTCTAATGATACGAAAATCATGACAACGTTAAAAGAAGCAAGAGATTTTGAGGGTGACAATCATAATAATCATCTTAATCATTACTTTAAACATCTTGGTCAAATGAATTATCAAATTATGACAGTTGATCAGGATGGTAAGAAAACATTCTATGGTACAAAATTTAGAAAAGATAACTTATCGCAATATCATATTAAAAGTGTGTTAAAGGGCAATGAATATCATGGTATTAAAAATAAGCCTTTCGAACTTTTTGTAACTGGCTTTTTCGATAATGAAACAGATAATACTGTAGGATTACAATTTAAAAATCATCACGAGAATGTCGCTGTCTTTATGCGCCCTGATATTGGAGAAACATTTAGTGAATTCAGACTATTTTTAGCAGTGCTCTTAACTTTATTATTATTAATCTCTATTTCACTTGTCATCGCTTCAACCTATGCCATTGTTAGGCCTGTTAAACAATTAAAACAAGGCACAGAAAGATTAATGAATGGAGACTTTATCACCCCTATCAAGCAGACCCGTCAAGATGAAATAGGTACACTACAATATCGCTTTGATACGATGCGTCAATCTTTAAAGCAAGTTGATGAAATGCGACAACATTTTGTTCAGAATGTATCACATGAAATTAAAACACCGCTCACACACATTAGACAATCATTAGTAGATTTAGAACATGCTAAGAATCAAAACGAACGTCAACAAAGCATAAATGATATCTATCAAATTACAAACCAGTTGAGTGAACTTACAAAAGAATTATTATTACTATCAGAACTCGATAATGCTCAGCATTTAACTTTCTCGGATCAAATTCAACTCGATCAATTAATCAATCGTATTGTGCGACATGAACATTACGCTATCGACCAAAAATCACTAATGTTGATGTCAGATTTAGAATCCACTTATTTCCTAGGAAATGAAAGATTGTTACATCAGGCCATTAGTAATTTAATTATCAATGCCATTAAATATTCAAATGAAGCATCACTGATTAATATCGAATTGAAACAAATAGCTCAAGGCATTCAAATAAAAGTTACAAATCAAGGTGATGTCATCGACACGTCAGAGCAATCTCATTTGTTTGAACGCTTTTACAAACGTAGTACAGATGACAATAGTAACGGATTGGGTCTAGCTATTACACAATCTATTATTCAACTCCATCACGGAAAGATACATGTTACAAGTAGCCATCAAGATGGTACAACCTTCACAATTATTTTGCCTAAAAATATATAATAATTTCAAAATCAAGAATTAAAGCTATGTGGTCAATCAGCAAAGATAATAACCACATAGCTTTATATATTAACCGTTTATCTTTATTTATCCTTTTCCAAATAATTATTATGTTTTAATGATTAATATAGAGGAGGTTACAACTGTGCAATTAAAATTATTTATTAGCCCTACTGAACAGAAACAATTTGTAGAAATCCATTCACCACAAATGGATAAAAATGTACAAAAAATAATTCAAACTGTTGAAGACATTGATCGTTTAACTGAAATAAATGGCAAATTAAATGAAGATATATTCCAACTAAAAATCGAACACATCACTAGCTTCCGTACTCAACAAAAACATGTTGTAGCAATATCAAATGGCAAAGTTTTCAATACTAAATACCGACTATATGAGTTAGAAGAACAACTCCCAAACACTTTTATTCGTATATCTAAGTCAGAAATTGTTAATCAAAATGCCATTATTAAACTACAGTTAGAAGCAAACGGATTAATACGTATGTATTTAAAGAACTTAGACGATGATTACACTTATTCCTCTAGAAGATATTTAAAATCAATAAAGGAGAGATTATCATTATGAAAAACATTTATAAGTCACTTTTCATTAGTTTAATAATTGGGTTATTGATATCTAATTTTTTCAGTTATCTCCATGCTAATGGACACTATCATCCATTGTCACCGTCTTCAACTATGGGAACCATTTATTACCATTATCTTTCAGAACCTATCATTATGTTGATATCAATGTCTATTTGGATGCTGATAGGTCTTTTATTTTCATTTAATAGTCTAATATTTAATGCTACCGATTGGAGTATTACAAAATCTACATTTATTCATTTTATTTGTAGTTATTTTCCATTTACTATCCTTGCAATCATAGCAGGTTGGTTCCCCTTAGAAATGATGAGTTTAGTTTCATACACCGTTATTTTTATAGGCATCTACATCTTGATATGGTTTATAAGTTACTTTAAAACTAAAAGAGAAATCAAAAATATTAATGAAAAAATTTACCAAATGAATTCTAATCATTAATAATAGCGCCTCACTTAATAGTAGTAAACTACTTATAAGTGAGGCGCTTTCGCTATATTATTTAACTTTTAAATGTTTAACAATTTCTTTATTTACTGCGTGATATACATCTTCATGTTCTGATAAGTTTAAACCGAATGAAGGTACCATTTCTTTAATTGCTGGCTCCCATGATTTAAAGTCATCTTTATAACATCTTTGAAGTACGTCAAACATGATATCTACAGCTGTTGATGCTCCTGGTGATGCACCTAGTAATGCTGCTAATGTACCATCTTCTGATGTAATTACTTCTGTACCAAATTGTAGGTTTCCTTTGGCATCTTTAGTATCTTTAATCACTTGTACACGTTGACCTGCCGTAATGACTTCCCAATCTTCATCTTTAGCATTTGGTAAGAAGACACGTAAATCGTCAACTCTTTCTTCATTTGAAAGCATTAATTGAGATACTAAGTATTTAGTTAAATCAAACTCTTTAACACCTGCTGATAACATTGTTATGATATTGTTTGGTTTTACTGATTTAATTAAGTCTAAGTATGAACCTGTTTTTAAGAATTTAGGTGAAAATCCTGCGAAAGGTCCAAATAATAGTGAACGTTCACCATTCACAAATCTCGTATCTAAGTGAGGTACAGACATAGGTGGTGCGCCCACTTCAGCTTTACCATACACTTTCGCATGGTGACGATTAATCACATCAGGGTTTTTACATCTTAAGAATAAGCCACTAACTGGGAATCCTCCGATATGTTTAGATTCTTTAATACCTGTTTTTTGTAGTAATGGCAAGCTTGCACCGCCTGCACCGATAAATACAAAGTCAGTTTCATAAGTTGTTACTTGATTATTCGTTAAATTTTTCACTTCAACTAACCAAGTCCCATTACTTTGTTTTTTAATATCTAATACTTCATGTTTATATTGAATTTCAACATTCTTTTGTTGTAAATTACTAAATAATTTTTTAGTTAAGGCACCGAAGTTAACATCTGTACCAGTTTCATCATAAGTAATTGCAACTGGTTCATCATCTGTTCTACCTTCCATCATCAATGGTACCCATTCAGCAATTTTGTTTCTATCTTCTGAAATTTCCATTTTACCGAATAATACATTTTTTTGAAGACTTTCTACGCGTCGTTTTAAGAATTCAACATTGTTAGTACCTTTTACGAAGCTCATATGTGGTACTGATTGGATGAAGTTTTCAGGATTTTCTAACTGACCTGTTCTAACTAAATATGCCCAAAATTGTTTAGAAATCTGGAATTGTTCATTGATTTTAATCGCTTTACTAATATCTACAGATCCATCTTTACCTTCTTTAGTATAGTTCAATTCACATAATGCTGAATGCCCTGTACCAGCATTGTTCCATACGTTTGAACTTTCTTCGCCAGGTTGATTTAACTTTTCAAATACTTTAATTTCTTTGTCAGGCGTTAATTCTTTTAATAATGTTCCTAGTGTTGCACTCATAATACCGCCACCAATTAAGATGACGTCTGTTTTGCTATGTTGTGTACTCATAACAAATACAGTCCCCCTTTTTAGTTGATTAATGAAACATCAAATGATCTAGACTTATATTAAAGCGCTTTCTAATTAGATAAAAAATAAAATCAATAATGTTATTCTTTTCTAAACATCATTTTGTCTTAGTTTTATTATTCATGAAATCTAGTCATAATCACTCAATCCATTACCTAAAACATGACACTTAAAACATTTTATATTGTACCATATCATGACTATTTTAATGAATACAATCACCTATTGTACAATATAATTACAATTAATCATCTTAGGTTAATTCAATTGAAATTAATATTTATCTATATTTCAACCAAATAGATGTTTTCTAAATATTGGTAATATATCTATTTTAACATATTCGTTTATCTATTTTGTAAACTATGTCATGATATAATAATTAAAAATTCACAAAACATAAGAGGTGTTCAAATGAAGTCGTTCACATTTTTCATGCATAATATCTATGCCATGGGCGGTACAGTTAAATCGATTTCGCAGCTAGCTAACACATTAGCTGAAAAGGGTCATCCTGTTACGATTATTTCAGTCTTTAGAGGCAAGGATCATCCCTATTTCAAATTACACAAAGATATCAAAGTACAAGTTTTAGTTGATTATCGTTTAAAACCAACTCATTTCAATGCTATTTTAGCAAATCGTATCAAAAAATATACACCCCTGTTAAAGCCTAAACGCATATCTCAATATGAACCTGGATTAAATCAATTTTCGAGTTACGTTGAGAAAAAGATGATTAAAGCGATCAAACGTGTATCAACAGATGTCCTAATTGGTACAAGGGCAAGTTTCAATATCTTAATTGCTAAATATCAGAATAAAAATGTTACTACCATTGCTATGGAACATATGAATTTCAATGCACATGATCAAAAATTCCAAAATCAAATCATTAATGCCTACCGCAATGTTAATAAAGTGACAACGTTGACTACAGCTGATCAAGCTATATATCAATCTAAACTAAAAACGCCTGTTTATGTCGTACCAAATATTGCTAATAATAAACGCATCGCTGCTCAAAAGAAAAATATTATTCTTGCAGCAGGCAGATTAGAATACGAAAAAGGATTTGATCTCTTATTAGAAAGTATCAGATTAATTCAAGATGATTTAAGACATTTAAATTATGAGTTACATTTATATGGTGATGGACAAGAGAAAGACCATTTAAAACAATTTATCGACCAATATCAATTAAAAGATATCGTACAACTTTATCCTGCCACACCATCCCTTAATCAAAAGTTAGCTCAAAGTAAAATCACTGTCATACCATCTAGAAACGAAGGGTTTGGTATGGTGATATTAGAAGCTATGGCACAAGATAACGTAGTTATAAGTTTCGATGGGAATACTGGCCCTGATTCAATCATTAAAAACGGTAAGAATGGTTACTTAGTTGCTCATGATGATACATCACAACTTGCGAAACGTATCGATTTAACGATGCATAATGATGATGAACTACAACACATTCTTCAAGAAGGACATGAGACACTTCAATCATATTCTGCAGAAGCCGTATATCACGACTTCATGAATATGTTCAATTAGCTTTCATTCATTAAATATCTTGTACTAAAAAAACTGATTTCTCGATCATCGAGGAATCAGTTTTTAAATGCTTATTTAATTTATTCTTACAATATCACAGATAATATAAATGTCCAGATACAAATGAAGATAAGTAATCCAACACTGTATCTTAAAGTCATTTTTAATAGTTCTGATTCTTTACCTACTTCTTTAACGGCTGCAGTTGCAATAGCAATGGATTGAGGAGAAATCAATTTCGCTGCTACGCCACCGACTGTATTAGAAGCGACCAATAATGAACCACTTGTACCAATTTGTTGTGCTACAGATGCTTGAATAGGTGCAAATAGTGAGTTGTTATTCACAACTGAACCGGTCATGAATACACCAATCCAACCTAGTATTGGAGATAATAATGGGAATACATCGCCTGTTTTTGCAATTCCTTGACCCATAGCACTACTTAAACCACCATATGTTGTAATTTTAGAGATAGCTAAAATAAAGCAAATTGTTAAAATCGGTAACCATAACTCTTTAAATGTTACGCCAAATAAACGCCCTGCGTCACCAAATCCAACTTTTTTAGACATTAATACAGTAATAATAATCGTAATTAAAATCGCTGTACCCGTTTGTCCAATCAGGTTCAATGATAATGTGATTGGTTTATGTGCGACTTCACTAAATGTTCCTGGCAAATTAAAGTTCAATACTAAGCTTGATAATTTACCTTTAGGCAAGAATAAATTTTTGAATGATGGTGAGCTCCAAATCATAACTATAATCGTTAAAATGACAAATGGACTCCACGCATATAATATTGATTTAGCACTGTGATGTTTAACTGGTTCAGGTTCTACATCTTTTTGAACTCTAAACGTATGTTTAGGTTGGAATTTTCTAGAGAATAATGCTAAAGCTAACATTGATGCTAATGGTGGAATGATATCTGCTAATTCCGGTCCATTAAATACGGTTAATAAAGCTTGTAATACAGTATAAGTAATTGATACAACTAAGATTGAAGGTAACGTTTCTTTAATTCCTTTGAATCCATCAATGATAAAGATTAATAAGAACGGAATGAAGAAGTTGATAATAACTAAAGTAAATACAGATGTTTGAGAAACGCCCATAGCTGATACATCACCAGGTAAATGTAAAGTATCTATAACACCAACTGGTATACCAATAGCTCCAAATGCACCTGAAGCCGCGTTTGCAACTAAGCATAACATAGCAGCTTGTAATGGTCTGAAGCCTAATTGTGCTAATAATAATGCACAAATCGCAATAGGCACCCCAAATCCAGCAGCCCCTTCTAAAAAGGCATTAAATGAAAATCCAATTAATAACAATTGAATACGTTGGTCTTGCGAAATACTCGTGATACTATCTTGAATCGTTGAAAACTGACCAGATTCTAGTGTGATTTTATAAAGTAATACTGCCATCATAACAATATAACCAATAGGAATAATACCTTGGAAGAAACCTTCCACAACTGCGCCTGAAGCAATACCTACTGGAAGTTTGAAGAACGGAATTGCGATTAACAGTGTTACAACTAATGTTGTCACTGCCGCATAAATCCCTTTCATTTTAAAAACAGTTAAGCATAATAAAAACAGAATAATAGGGATTGCAGCAATAATGCTAGATAACACTAAGTTATCAAATGGATTGAATGAATTTACTAACATAGCTTGACTCTTCCTTTACTATAAATTTTGTTGTCTCTAGCTAGATTTATATCAAAAATTAAATTATTAATATCTATGATTGTGACTTTTCATTAAATTATATTCATTTATTACTTGTGAACTTTTTCACAATTAAAATATATCATCTTCTAGTTAAAATTACAACATTGTTTTTATAGTTTTTCTCAATTATTTAATAATATTCTCAATCACTCATTCTTTTAAATTGTATTCGAATGTGAAAACGATTTTTTCATTAAAGATAAGTGCCGCATGATGTATTCATTCGACTCACGTGATAAAATAGGAAGAATAAATTTAGTCTAAAGAGGTCAACGATATGATAAAGCAAATTAATATTACTAATTTAGAAAATATAGATATTCAACTCACGAAAGCTTTAGATGAAGGCTACACTCATTTTGCCCCTTATTCGAATGACATGATGATTCATCAAAAAATGCTCGAGGCTGTAGAGTTAAAAAGTACTTCAATCATTGTTGATTATACAATCGACAAATCATATCTAAATGATTGCCGTTATTTTGGGCTTGAAACCATCGATTTTATAGACTGGGTGAAAAATATTAATCATTATCCAAATGTGATTTTTGAAATTAAATCAGCCTTGTCGCATTTAGAAAAATTCAATATTGAAACTATATTCGATTTAGCTTTAGTTACAATTTTAAAAGGCCAACTTGCTGTCGATGGACATGTCGTCTATGATTTCAAAGCACCAATGCAAACAAGCACAGAACTTTGGTCATCTATTGATAAAGATAATATAAGTAAAATCAATCAATTCTATTTAAATACGTTAGCTTATGAACATCGTCAAAAAGTACCTTTTCCTAAATTCACTTTTGATGACCATAGTGACTTAAGATATTCAGATTCAGTGTTATTAAGTACAAAATTCAAATTACCAAAATGGATGTTCAAACCATTTAAAAACCATTCATTAAAAAAGCATAGAGAAATAAGTTATATCTACGATAAAGATTCAACGGTATTGAAAGATCATGTTGTCTTTATTGGCTTTGATTATGGATATCGTGGCAATTCTAAATATTTATTTAGTTATTTTGTTAAGCGTAATCCAACTATCAAAACTTATTTTGTGACAAATGATAGACAAGGACCACATTTTATATCGCCTGATGATTCAGAGACCCAAGCGATGATTGAAACAGCTCGAGTTGTAGTTACTGAAAGCTATATACCAGATAACATCAAACCTAATGGTACTATTATTCAACTTTGGCATGGTACACCAATTAAAAAGTTATTTTTAGATAGTCGAGAACCTAATCAAAACTTAAATATTTATAATTACAGAGCTCGTAAATATAATAAATTAGCTAAACAAGATTATTTAGTTTGTGACTCTAAACTAGCTATGGATAAGTTCCATTCAGCTTTTCCAACACATCATACTGACGTGTTACCAATTGGTTATCCAAGAGTACAATATTTATTAAATAAACTGGATGAGTCTTCATTTCATGAACAACTTAAACGTGAATTGGAATGTGATTTAAATAAACCTGTGCTATTATATGCACCGACATGGGTTTCAGACCATCATGATGATGCATTATTACCGATTTCAGAACAATTATTAGCTAAATATAATGTCATATTTAAAGGACACGTTGAAAGCGAGCATATAGCTCATTTACCTGATGGCGTGATTTTACCCCAAAAAGGTATTGAAACACAGGACCTATTACTTATTTCTGATGTTGTTTTAACAGATTATTCTTCAATTATCTTTGATGCTTTAACAATAGATAAACATGTGTGTCTATACACACCGCATCATACTGAATATGTCGAAGAACGTGGTGTTTATAAAGACGTTATTAAAAGCTTATCTAATGTTTGGTATACCGATGCTGATTTGTTAACACGCGATTTATTAAATGATATGGTTCCTAAAAATCACAATCCATACATCAATAAGGATAACCAATCATTACAATACTTAACTCAATTAATTCAAGATGAACTAAAATAAAATTGGTTTTGATAAAAAGCGTACCACAAATAATGAGAGTTTGTGGTACGCCTTTTTCGTAATATATCTATTCAGATTTTTAATCTATTTTCCATAAGCTGGATCAACAACAACAGGTTGACCTTGACTATTTACTGTAACAACAGAATAAACACCATTTTGTTGTGGATCTTTGAAACTAAATACGTATCTGTAATTACCATTGTTACCTTCAATACCATAGTCATTATACGTTTTATTATGATTACCATATAAATTAGCTTCTTGTTTAGCAATATCTAAGGCAGTTTGGAAGTTTGGTAATTGTTTAAGTGCTTCTGATTGGTTCACATTGTCTCTTGTTAAGCTTCTTGCAACATTTGCTGCATTGGTACCATGATAAGGTGCTACATAACCGCTAGTACCTTGTGTAGATTGTGTACTTTGGTTTGATGAGCCTTGATCATTATTATTACTTGGTTGCTGATTATTGTTTGTAGCACTATTATTATTTCCATTCGCATTTTGTGCTTGTTGATCTGAACTGCTTCCATTATCATTGGATGTTGCTTGTTGGTTATGATCACTATCTTGGTTATTACTTGTTGAATTGCTATTGTTTGAAGCTACGTTATCATTTTTATCTTTGTCTTTGTTTTTATCGCCTTTATCTTTTTCTTTATCAGACGATTTATCCTTTGAATGATCATTAGACGCTTTATCTTTCTGTTCTGTTTTCGACTGATCATCTTTAGAACTATCTTTGTCCTTACTACTATCATCATTCGAACAAGCCGCTGCGCCTAAAACTAAGGATAAAGCTAACAAACTCGTATACAATTTCTTCATTAATAAAACCTCCTATAGTATATTAATAAACCATTCAAACATCTTCAGCCCATTATCAATGCATTTACATTGATAATTAAAAACATAAAAAAGGGCATAATATTTAATTACTTATAAATATTATACCCTAATTTTATTAATTTTTCGTATTATTTTAATAAAGATTAACCTTCTATATCTTTATGAATTAAATCTCCAATATATTGAGATGCTGTACCTTTATCAATTGAACAGAATCGATTATAAAATGCATCAATTTTATCTTGATAGTCATGTTGCACCTTATCTAAATCTTTAAGTTGTTTTGCTAATTCATAAGGTTCTGTGAAAATAGGACCTGGTAAATCTTTTTTATAATCCATATAGAAGCCTCGTAATCCTTTGTCATATTTATCAATATCATATGCAAAGAAGAATTGAGGGCGTTTTAAAATACCGTAATCAAACATAACTGAAGAGTAATCTGTAATGAGACAATCACTCACTAAGAATAACTCTGATACATCGTTATAATTAGAAACATCCACAGCAAAGTTTTCAAATCCTGTTAAATCAATCGCATTTGAAATTAAATAATGCATACGTAAAAGAATAACATAGTCATCGCCTAATTCTTGATATAAATTATCTAGGTCGATTTTTAGTTCAAATAAATACTTACCTTTACTTACGAACTCGTCATCTCTCCAAGTTGGTGCATACATAATGACTTTTTTATCTTCAGGGATATTTAAGTTCTTTTTAATTTCATTTTTAAACTCTTCATCATCTGCTCTATTTACTAAAATATCATTCCTAGGATAACCAATTTCTAACATTCTAGGTTCATCCATCCAAAATGCACTTTTGAAAATTTCAGTAGAATATCTGTTTGGAGAAATTAAATAATCCCATCTTGATGTTTCACGATTAAAGTTACGTTTATATTTAGGTGTCGTCGTACCTGGCATACGCACTACTTTCATATCGTTCGCTAAGCGTTTCAATGGTGTGCCGTGCCAAGTTTGAATGTACGTTTGATTTTCTTTCTTATTTAAATATAATGGTAATCGCGCATTTGAAACCCAATGACTCGCTTCCGAATACGCTTTATAATATGCCTCTGAATTTCGTTTAACTGTTTCCGCATTACCTGGAACCACATGGTTTTTCGGATTTTTAAAAGACCATACATAACGGTAATTTGGATAATATTTTTGCATATATTCATAAATATATTTAGGACTATCGCTGTAGTTTTTACCACCGAAAGATTCAAATACAATCGTTTCTGGCTTAACATTGTCTTCTTTATCTGTTAATTCATAAATTGAACGGTCTTTGTTCTTATTACGTAAAACAACATTTTTAACGTGTCTTAATGTTTTTCTGAATTGATTCACTTGGAATGCTTTTTCAGTATCTTCATTCATTAATAAAATCGTTTCAATTTTATTGATTAGATGTTGATGTTTAATCAAGTTCACATTTAAATAACGTGCAAGTTCAACAAGTGTTTCTTTATGTGCAGCATATCGTTTCTTAATATCATGATGTGTAGGATCAAAATCTCTCGCAATTTGTTGTTCTAATTTATTAATAATAAATGATTTAGTCTCTTTATGAGTGACACGTGCCATTGCATCGTAGAACATTTTGACATAATCTTCGAATAAGATGTCAAAGTCTTGTTCACTCAATGTTTTACCATCAAATGGATCATACACTTCTCCACGATAATAGAATGAGAAATTCGTAATTCTCATAAATTTATTAACATATTTTGAATACTCAATAACGAATGACCAGTCTGTATACACATTTAAATCTTCATTAAACTTTAAATCATGTGCTCTGACGATGGCCGTTCTAAAAATAATGTTACAAGCAGTTTGCTTTCTTAAAAATGAGTTAATGTTACGTTTACCATCAAAATAGTTAACTTTTACTTTGTCTAAGTCAACATATTGTGGCTTTTTAAGCATAAATGAATGCACAGGTGCAATTAACCCATCTGTATAATTAAATTTATCTAAGTAAAAAGTAATTGCATAAGAAGCTAATTCGTCATCTGCGTCTAAGAACATGAAATAAGGGGTTTCTACTTCCTTCATTGCAACATTACGTGCGTGGGCATGTCCTTGGTTTTCTTCTAATTTAATGTAATTAACTTTTTTATCATAATCTTTAAGAGATTCTTTCATCAACGCTTCTGTTTGATCTGTAGAACCATCGTTAACTATGATAACTTCAAAATCTTGAGTACGTTGTTGCTTAATACTTTCTATACAACTTTGAATATACTCCTCTGAATTATAGTAAGTGACAATAATCGTCAATGAATGCATCTAATACGTCCTTTCCAACGTTAAATCTTTTTATATTTATCTAATTATTTTAATCATAATTAAAAAATTAACGTCATCATTATATCTGACTTTGAACTGATATGCGAATAATTCAATATGTGATTTGAAATCAAATCATAGAAAGTTTAAATTATAATTCTTTTTCCATGATAATATCTCTATCTACAACATCACCTGTAATAAACTCATGGTGTCCTGTTTCAACAAATCCTCTTGATTCATAAAACTTAATGGCTTGAGGATTATGTTCCCATACGCCTAACCAAATTTTTGATTTCCCAAATGCTTTCGCCTTCTCAACAGCAAGTTCTATTAATTTTTTGCCTCTGCCTCCACCTTGGTGTGATTGATAAAAGTAAATACGTTGCACTTCTAAATAATCGGGACCATGTGGTTCAGTTTGTGCATCATCAACATTAAATTTTGTATACCCAACAATGTCGTCATCTTCAGTAAAAAAATAATAAAATGAGAGTGGTTCTTGTAATTCCTTTTTTAAAGTCTCAATATTAAACGCACTATCAAAGTACTTTTGTAAATTATCATCTGTATAATATGGTCCAAAGGTTTCATAAAATGTATCTATTGCTACTTTTTGTAATGATTCAACTTCTTCAATACTTACTTCCCTTATTTGTTTCATGATTACATAAATCCCCCTTTAATCGTATAGATTAACAATACTTTATCTTATTTCTTAAAAAAATTCATCTATTATTAATTATTTTCATAATCAAAGCAATAACTTTGGACTTCAAACATCTCGTTTTGATTCTAACGGTATTTAGCTTAAAAAAAATCTTTTAAAAAGTAAAATACTTATTGATAATCTTTATCAATAAGTATAAAGTTATAATTAATCAATCACACTCATAAAGGATGGAATTAAATGGAAAATTTGTTTGTATTAGGAATTACTGGACCTACAAGTCTTGTCATCATTAGTATTATTGCCTTAATCATTTTTGGACCGACGAAATTACCACAATTTGGACGTGCTATTGGGTCGACTTTAAAAGAATTTAAATCCGCAGCTGAACACATGGATGACGATTCTACAGACACACCCAGTAAAGCATCAAAATCACAACGTGAACAATCAAAATAACTCGACATTATTAGACCATTTTACTGAACTACGACAACGATTAGTACGTATACTGATTGCCTTTATTGTCGCAACAGTGATAACTTATCTGACGTCACATTGGTGGGTTAAACCCTTTTTACATTATATAAAACGGTCTAATGTGACGTTGCACACATTCTCGTTTACCGAAACTATACAAATTTATATTATGATTATATTTACGGTCGCACTTTGCATTATTGCACCACTGATTTTCTATCAACTATGGGCATTTATCGCACCAGGCTTACATCAACATGAACGCAAATTCATCTATAAATATAGTATCTTTTGTGCAGTTCTTTTTATTCTTGGCGTTATATTTGCCTTTTTTATTGGTTTCCCACTGATTATTAATTTTTCAATTAACTTATCAGATGCCCTTAGTATCGAACCAATCATAGGTTTAAAAGCGTATTTAGAAGAACTCATAAGATGGCTACTTGTCTTTGGGTTTTTATTCCAAATACCAGTTCTATTTTTAGGATTAGCACATTTTGGTTTAATTGATCCGCGCCAATTAGGTACTTATCGTAAATATATTTATTTTGCATGTTTTGTAGTTGCTAGTATCATTGCACCACCTGATTTAGTACTTAATTTATTATTAACGTTACCTTTAATTCTTTTATTTGAATTTAGTATGCTCATCGCCAAAATCACATATAAACAACAAAACATCTCGAACGAAGTCTAATATCTTCATTCGAGATGTTTATTTATTTCTTACGATTGTATAAAACAAACCCAAGGATAAGTATGATTAATATGACTTGAGCAATAATTGTTTCAACGCTTGGGTAGAAACCAATCCAACTTAATGTTGGTAATCCTTCAATACTATGCTGAGGCATATAGCCTAATAATTGTAATTTTTGAATACTTACACCTAACATTTTAAATGTCATGACAAATATTAAGATAGACAGTACTCTAAATATGAATCGTACAGGAATAAGTTTCACGATAAATCTAAATGCAAATGCGAAGATAATTAATATTATGATTGCTAATCCTATACCAAGAATAAAATCTTTTGTAGTAATACTACCAATCATTCCCATATAGAAGATAATGACTTCGACACCTTCACGTAATACTGAAATTAATCCAATAGTACCCAGTAATATTAAATTACCGTTACTCATCGCATTGTTATACATGCTCTGAATCATTTCATTCCAACGTTGGGCATTTGATCTTCGATGCATCCAAATACCAACAACATACATTAATACCACTGCTACGATACCTAAAATAGCTTCCATACCTTCTCTTACGACGCCATTATTACCAATCGTATAGATAAAGGTAATACCTAGTCCAATACTTAAAATAAGACCTAATAAGGCACCGCCTACTACACTTGACGTTCCTTTAACATCCTTAACTTTACGTGTCATCGTAGTTAAAGTCATGATAATTAATAATACCTCGATACCTTCACGTAGGAAAATAATCATGATATCTACAAATGAATACTCACCTTGTCCGACCGTATCTTTGATTTCTGAATTTAATTCTTGTAACCCTTTTTTCACACGGTCTTTATTAGATTGATCTAAAATACTTTGGTAGTAAGGAATTTTATCTTCTATTTTAGTATATAAACTACTATTTTTAGTTTGAATTTTACCTTCGACATATGGCCAGATTTTAACAAATTGCGATAAGGATGCATCTGCTTTATCTAAATCATTGTCATTGATACCAGCAATCGCTTTATCTAATTCTTCATTGAGTTGAGTAACTTTATACTTATCTGAGTCTGAATCTGATTGCTTTTGATCAACGGTATCAATGCTGTTCTTAAACGTTGACCATGCAGATTTAACTTTGTCAGTATCTAGTGGCTCTTTTTGAATGGCAACTCTTAGTTGCATTAAATTAACTTCAATTTGACCATATTTACCATCATCATAATTTCGAATGACTGTTTCATTACTCGTCCATATCGAATTTAAATCATTGTTTAATGATTGTAGTTCTGAGTGATTTTTATCTTTGATGGCTTTTTTCATTGGTGCGTCTTTAGCATCAACTGCTTGTTGTAATTCCTTAATCTTTCCTGAAGCGTCTTTAGAAGATTGTTGGTTTTCATAAGCTATAAGTGCTTTAGTCAGTTCACCAAGTTTGTCTGCTTTAGCATCGTCTGATGAAGCATGTTCTACTTCTTTCAACTTACTATTAACTTGTTTGCCTTCTTTGCTATCATTATTAATCTTTAACGCTTTAATTTCTTTTTTAACGTCTTTTAATGCTTTAGCTTTATCAGATTGGCTTTTATCTTTATCTGCAATTGTCGATTTCGCATCAGTAATCGCAACATATGTTTCGCTCATTGAGGCTGATTCGGCGTGTGCAGGTGTAAATCTGAAAATAGACAGCCCAATCATTAATATCACAACTATTTTAATTAAATAGTGTTTCACCTAGGTAGCCTCCCTTTTGTACGCCTGGCAATACGATAAATGTAGCAGTACCTCTATGCGTAATATATTCATTCAATTTGTCTTTATGACCTAGATGATTCTGTATATCAATAAATTGTTGTGGTGATTTTTGGAAACTAATAAATAATAATCCTGTTTCTAAATTGCCAGTTTTTTCGTTAGTACCCGCAGTATAATTATACGCACGTCTTTTAATTGAAGTTTTCGCTTCTCTTGCCAATCGTGCATGGGCGTCTTCTGGAATGACATATTCTCCTGTACTATCTTTAGCTTTTAAATCCAACTCATCAAATTCTTTTTTACCTGTTAACGGTGCACCTGAACCTCTTTTTCTACCGAAAGTAGCTTCTTGTTCTTCTAATGCAGTACGATCCCATGTTTCGATGTGAATTTGAATACGTCGAATGATACAATATGTGCCATTTTTAGCCCAACCGTCATTAATAAAGACATAATCTTTGTATTCATTCGTTTTACGCGGATTAACTGTACCATCCTTAAACGCCATTAGATTTCTTGGTGTTTCTTTACCTTTGACTGATACAAATCCGTTTTGTGACCATTTTACTTTGACTAAATCCCTAAACGGACGTATTAAGTTATGTACAGCATGAAATGTCACTTGCTCATCATTAGAACAAGCTTGAATCATGATGTCACCATCACTATAGTCTTCGTCTATTTGATCATTTGGAAAATGTGGTAAATCTTTATAGTCTTTTCGTATTTTGTCAGAAAGACCTAGCTTTTTCATAAATGATTTACTCACACCAAATGTTAAAGTCAATTTACTAGCGCCTAAACCAATTGCTTCGCCAGTATCAACGGGCGGTAATAAAGGATTCTTACTATCCTTTTCGACTGCATCGCCGTCAGTCATATTTGCCGCCATTTTAGTCCATTGTTTAAACATATCTTTAATGGCGCTTTTATCTTTAGATTTAAGTTCTAATGATACAAAATTACATGTTTTTTGAGTTGGTGTTGTTATGCCTGCTTGTACTTTGCCATAAAATTCATATGCATCTTTTTCTTCATCTTCTGGTGTATCAAACATTGACTTAAATGAAAATACACTTCCTGCTCCACTTGCGCCAATGACAACGCCAGCTCCACCAATACCCATCATTTTTAAAAATGAGCGTCTTGAAACAGATGACGATGATTGATTATCTACTTTACTCATTCTGTAACCACAGCCATCTTACTTAGTGGTTCTCCTAAAGAATTCACTGCATCTGAAAGTGCTTTTCTATCTTTCTTAGTTACATCGTTATAAGATTTGTATCCGTCTTCGTCTTTATATTTATCAAGTAATTCATTCACTTTATCAAAGTTCTTTTGAATATCAGCACTTAATTTTTTATCTTTTTTCTCTAATGTTGGTTTGAATAATTCATAAATCTTTTGTGCACCTTCGATATTAGCTTTGAAGTCATATAAATCTGTGTGAGAATAAATTTCTTCTTCACCAGTAATTTTAGACGTTGATACTTCATTTAATAAATCTACTGACCCCTGTAACATTAACTTAGGTGTAATATCTAATGTATCTGCCTTAGCGTGTAGCTCTTTAGCATCTTTTAATAATTGTTGTGCATCTTTCTTAGTTGTATCGTCTATTGTGTTATCTTGATATAATTGTTTCTCTATTTTATGGTAACCAGACCATTCTTTTTCTTTCTTTTCTTCTTTCATATCTGCCAAACGTGCATCAATTTTGGGATCTAAATCACCAAATGCTTCTGCAACAGGTTCTGAACGTTCATAATACATACGTACTTTAGGATATAATTCTTTCGCTTTATCCATATCATTATTGTCAATCGCATCTACAAACTGTTGAGTCCCTTTTAAGAATTCATCTAATTGTTTATCAGTATATTTTTCATATTTTTTAGTAGCTTCTTTTAATTCAGCTTTGTTTTCACTATTATTACTACTCTTACTAGAATTATCTTTACCACTGTCACTGTTATTGCCACATGCTGCTAAAAGTAAAGACGACGTTAATAAAATTACTGGTAATTTCTTCATTCCTACACCTCTTCAAATTTTTCATTTACCACGCTGATTTGACGCGCTATATATACAGAATATTTTTATCTATGTAATATCAATTGATAATCATTATCAAAATAATTATATGGGTCTATTTTAAATGTGTCAACAACAATTCTTTTCAATTTTTATGAGACAGTTTTTTTAACATTTTAATTTCTAAAACTTTATGCAATTTCACTTCGTTTTATATTAAAATAACTATGGCAATATTTTGCTAAATATAAATAAGGAAAGTAGTAATCATTTTAATAAGTAGAGGAACAATTTATAATGAAGGTCAATAATATTGAAGGAGTGACATGTTTTGACAGAAGAATTTATGGCTTATGTCGTAGATAGAGATGATGAAGGAAAGGTCTCTGCAGATTTTAAGCAAATCACTATAGATGATTTACCTGAAGGGGATGTGCTTATCAAGGTACATTACTCCAGTATTAACTATAAAGATGCATTAGCTACCCAAGATCGAAATGCGATTGTTAAACAATATCCAATGGTGCCAGGTATTGATTTATCGGGGGAAATTGTAGAATCTAATGCCCCAGGTCATTATGTTGGGGATAAAGTTATTGTGACAAGTTATGATTTAGGTGTGAGTCAATTCGGTGGATTCAGTGAATATGCTCGTGTGAAGAGTGAATGGATTATCGATTTACCTGAAGATTTAACTTTAGAAGAAGCTATGATTTATGGTACTGCTGGTTACACAGCTGGTTTAGCTATTGAGCGTTTAGAAACTGAGGGATTAACAATAGAAAAGGATAATGTATTAGTTAGAGGTGCCTCTGGTGGCGTTGGTATGTTATCAGTCCTAATGTTAGATAAATTAGGTTATGATGTTGTTGCTAGTACTGGGCGTAAAGATGCAACTGACAAATTGAAAACATTAGGTGCCAAGGAAGTTATTGATCGTTTACCTGAATATGATGGTAAAGCATTAGGTTCAAGAACTTGGCAGGCTGCTATAGATCCAGTTGGTGGCGAAAGTTTAGCTAATATCATCAATAAGCTTGATAATAATGGTAGTATAGCCGTTATCGGAATGACTGGTGGCACTCAATTCGAAAGTTCTGTCTTTCCACTTATTTTAAGAGGTATCAGTATATTAGGTGTTGATTCTGTCTTTACTCCAATTAAACTACGCAAACTCGTATGGCGTCGTCTTGCTAAAGATTTAAAACCAAAACAATTACATGATATTAAAGAAGTTATTGCGTTTGATGACTTACCAAATGGTATTGAACGCGCAATGAATCACCAACACATGGGCCGAATTGTTGTCGATTTTGGTGTTAAATAACATAATAGTATTACAAAGAAAAGGCGTCCTCGCTACATTGTCGCGGACGCCTTTTTACTATGTTTAAAATAAAATATACATTCCAGTTGAATGTGGTTCTGTAGATTGAAAACCAAATTTTTCATACAATTTATCAGCGGGATAATCCGCCATTAAACTTACATAAGTACCTTTCACTGCATTATCATGAACGTATTGCATTATGTGTTCCATAATTGTACGACCATACCCTTGTCCTTGATAATCTGGATGGACAGCAATATCCACAATTTGAAGTGCTGTTCCTCCATCTCCAACGATTCTACCCATACCTATTAATGACGAATCATGATATAAAGTGACATTAAAACAAGCATTAGGTAGTCCTCTTTGAGCCGCTTCGATGGACTTGGCACTCAATCCCGCATCTATTCTTAATTTTAAATAATCTTCTACAGACGGTGCTAAATGTTTAATATCTACCATTATGACTCCCCCAGATTTTTCATTTAAAATAAATATTGATTGATAATGTCTTTATTAGATTCTTTGAAAATATCATTATGACTTGAAACATAGCCTTCCGTTGGAGCGTCTGGTTGAATATATGTTTTAGCAAGATTGGCCGCGTTACCTGCATCACTAAAAGCACTCGCAATCAGGTGAACCTTTGCCTCGTGATGTACAATGTCACCACACGCAAAGATACCTGGAATATTAGTAGTTGTATTTCCAAAACCTTTAACACGATATTCATCGTATAGTTCAAATTGCGATGTACAATCTTTTAATAACGGATTCTCATGATCAAAGCCATGGCTAATAATGACGTCATCAAATGAAGCTATTGAAATATCACCATTCTCTACATTTTCTAATTTAACTTGGTGAATATACTTATCTTCTTCGTTACCTATTAGTTCACTAATTTGTGTATGTGGTATCAATCTTACATTTAAATCCTCTAGGACTTTAGTCATTGCTTCATATCCAGACACTTCTGGTTTTCTAAAAATAACTGTCACACTGTTCGCAATTTGAGCAATATCGCGTGCCCAATCTAATGCAGTGTTGCCACCACCAGAAATAAGAACATCTTTCCCTTTGAATCTAGCAAATGATTGCACGACATAATGTAAGTTCGTCAGTTGATATCTTTCTGCCCCTTTGATATTTAATGGTTTGGGATTTATAATGCCACCACCGATTGCAAAAATGACTGATTTAGAATGGAAGATGTGACCTTTTTCAGTTTCAACTTCAAAATGTCTTTCCTCCTTTTTTCTAATATCTATGACACGTTCATTTAAATTCACTTTAGGATTAAAATGTAACCCTTGTTGAATCATATCTTCTATAACTTGATAACATGGTTTCGGTGCTACACCACCTATATCCCATATGATTTTTTCTGGGTAAACTTGCATCTTTCCACCTAATTTATCTTGCACGTCTATGATTCTCACAGACATCCCTCTTAGACCAGAGTAAAAGCTTGCAAACAACCCTGCTGGACCGCCACCTATAATTGTAACGTCTTCCATTTTGCTTCCCCCTAAAATAACACTGTAAATAACATACATTTATACTTTAACTGAAAATTATTATCATTTAATACTTTTTCATTATACTACACGACCTATAACATATGAAGCAAATCACTCCATAAAAAAACTCGTGAGTCTGTATACTCACGAGTTCGCTTTAATCTCTCGGTTCTTTAATAATAGCTTGTCTTAATAAGAAAAATAGTATTAATAATGCGGCTAACATTGCCGTATGTCCCATTCCTGCAAAACCAGGGAAAGATGCTGGAACAGTTTTACCAATGACTTGATATGTACCTTTGACCGTCATCATACCAATTGTAACTAATACACCAATATGGTAAATCACGAAAAACCAATTAAATAAATAATAACTACTTAATTTAAAGACCTTTTCTAAAGGTAGTAATAATAAGAACATGAACATACCTAAAATTAATGTATGTGTATGGACTAATGATAATTGTGTATCACCCGTAAAATGATGAGCTTTAGTCAATTCTCTATAATAAAAACCACTAAATAACCCAATAATCATATAAATTAAAAATGAGTATAATAATCTGCGCATGATGTTTCCTCCCTCACATCTATATTATAGAACATATTTATCATTATGAAAGTGACAATACAACAACATCATGATTATTTTAAAATTTAAGTTATATTAAAAGAGGTAGAGAATTAACGTTGAAATATGTCGCTATGTCATTTAGCGATACTTCAATGGTTAAATACCTCCACCTCTAATTGAAATGATTATTTACGTGATTTCTTAAAAATCGCAATTAATGAAAGTAAAATTGCGACAATAGATACTATCCATAATGCAATCGTACTACCACTTGTAGTTGATGATTGATCACTATGTGAACCACTTGGATTTGCACCTTTTTTCACAGTTGTAATTGGTGCAGGATGTTCACTATCTTCTTTTCCATCCCATTTAACGACGTCACCGTTATCATACGTTTGAACAGCTTTCCATTTAAAACTGCCTTCTTTGTCAGGATTAGCGGCTACAATTGGAAATTCTATAAATTCATTTGGACCTATACCTTTTCCAGTTGCTTTCCATGTTACTTTTGTGATGTTTCCCTTTTTATCTTTTTCAAAAGAATGCTTAAACCCATCAACCGGCGCTACATTTTCAAGATTCACACCTTTGGGTACTGTTAACTCTACTTTAACTGTGTTGTCATTCTGTTCTACAGGAACACGTACGTCATATTTATCATATGATTTAGGTTCACTCTCATTAGGATTTAATGTGACATGTGCATCTGCTACTTTAAATAACCCTAATGCAAAAAATAAAATAAAACTCATTGATATTAATTTTTTAAACATAATTTTGCTCCTTAACCTGGAATATTAATTTGACTCATCATAACACCTATAAAAATAAGTATGATCCCTATTACCAATTCTGTAATCAATGTCATGCGGTTGACTTTTTGACGTTTACCAAGTGCTTTTGAAGTTTGATAAAATCCTAATGCCATCATAAGTATAGTACCGATGATTTTAACTAACATTAATGTTGTCCATGTTTGCATATTTGACCAAATCGCCAAAATATTGGTTTCATCAATTGCCATTAACACACCTGAAATGATAATCATCGTTACCGCAATCACATTTACTTTAAATAGCATTGAGCGAACTGTCTTCATTTGATTTAACGATTTCTTAATCATTGCATACCATACGAGATATACAAGTGCGCCTAACCAGAGCGTCATACCTGCTATATGTATCGTCCTAATCACAATGGACCAAATCGGAAATGTTTGTGACCACGCATGACCTGACATCGCTATTGTTAAAATCATTACAAATGAAACAAGTACATACCATATGCGATCCATATTTCTAATTATGATTAACGCATATAATAATATCATTGCAATTGAGCTTAAAATAAATGGAAATTGCATTAAAACCTCCATATTAAGCGACAAAATATCATCTACTACGTCAGAAGTTAAAGTCATCATGTAAAGCAATAATGCCATTACATATGACATCATCAACATAAATGCAATACCAAACTGTTTTGGAAATAGATCAAACGACTTCAATTGCTTTCGTTGGGCTATACGATTCAACCAAAAGAAACCAACTAATATAATCGTAGCGCCTTCCGCAATATATCTCATAACACCAAACCAGAAACTTGGTTCTTCATAAAAGGCATTAGATGTATCTATATCTTTCGCAGTAACTTTACCAACTGAAAATTCAAATTGGTCTCCAACTTCATGTCCATCGGCCGAAATGGCTTGCCATTTAATTGTATGTGTACCTTTGCCGACTTTGTCAGTTGAAAATGCTAACGTTTTAGACCATCCAGACGTCGATGGTTTCACTTTACCTAATTCTTTTCCTTTATCATTGTATAATGTGATATTGGAATACTTAGAGTTAACAGGTTCATTAAACTCTAATTCAATCTCATTAGGCATGTGTTTTACAACGCCATTTTGTTTAGGATTCGTCTTTTCCAAAGTTGCATGAGCTGAAGCTTCATTCATCAGTGATGGCATCAACGAAAGAAAACAAATCATTATTAAAGCAATAACGATTTTTGGGTACCTTTTAATATGTACCATCGAATCCCCCTATCTTTATTACTTCAACTTTCTTTCCACATTACATCATAACGATTACCATTATCATTCACAATAATATTAAAAATTGTTCACGAATTAGACAAAAAAGAGGTCAGGACAAACGCGTTTAGGATTTGAGCAGAACCGAACGATGATAAAGAACTACTTCCTTATTCATAGGTTAGTAGTTCTTACAAACTCAATAGTTGAGTTTGTTCATTTGAATTGTTTTCCAAATTTTGTCGAATCGTGAGCGTTTGCCCAACTTGCATTGTTTGCAGAAATTGGAATACCAATTTCTCTATGTTGGGTCCCTTCTGCCGATAATCCTGCTTTTGGGACGCCGTTAATCGGTTTCCCAAAGCACAAAAACGTTATGTCTCAACCTCCAATTGAATACTAATGATTATTCTTCTAATAAAGCTTCTTTATCTACTGTTAGTTTATTTCTTAATAAATATACAATTAGCATTGCTGCTAAAGCACATAATGTCTCAGCAATTAATAATGACCATACTACACCAGTTAGACCGAACAAACTATTCATAACGAATAACACTGGAATAATGACTGTTCCTTGTAAAATAGCCATTATCGTTGCACCACGTCCTTGTCCAGTTGCTTGTAACATACCAGTAAATAAGAATCCAATACCATTTAATAGTAATGATGTCATTGTAACTTGTAGCATAAATGTTGCTAGACTAACAATGTGTGGATCAGTACTAAATAATTGAATAATTTGGTGTCCAAAGATGAACACAACTACCATACTTACTGCAAAGATTGCAAAAATAGATACTATAACTGCTTTAACTGTATCTTTCATTCTTGATTTATTAGCAACAAAGTTATAAGCAATTAATGGTACAACCCCTTCACTTAACCCCATAATAATTAATTCTGGGAATTGTACTAATCTAAATTGAATACCATAACTAGCAATCGCATAGTTACCATAAGTAGCTAAGAATAAGTTCAATACTAATCCAGTTACACCCATAAGTACTACCATTAAGAAAGCAGGAATACCAATTTTGAAAATTTCTGCCATCATTTCTTTTGTAGGTTTGGCAAATTTAATATTTACAGATAAAGAATCAATTTTTTTCATAAAATAAATGATAAAGAAGACCGCAGCTACTAAGTTTGAAATTGCTGTTCCTAAAGCTGCTCCAACCACATTTAAATCAAATCCAAAAATTAATATTGGATCTAAAATCATATTTAATACAACACTTGCTAACATACCAGCCATTGATACAAATGGTGCGCCAACAGCACGTGCAAATTGTTCTAAAATAAAGAATACAATAACAAATGGTGCACTTAAGAACATAATTCTTAAATATTCACTTGTGAAATGAATGGTTTCACCATGTGCTCCTAATATTTGAGCAATTTGATCTGTAAATGGTATTGTAATTAATGCGATGATAATACCAAATAGTAATCCACCATATATTGAGAAACTACTTACATATTTACTTTTACTATAATCTTTGGCACCCAGTAGTCGTGAAATATACGTTCCACCACCAACTCCAAATAAATTACCAAATCCCATCAAAGCTGCAAAGATTGGCAATGTTAATGAGATAGCTGAAATCATATGACTATCATCTAAAAATCCTATGAAATATACATTTAAAATCCCATAAATTACACTTAATAAACTTCCTATCATCATTGGCAATGAGAAATGCATCATTGCTTTAAAGATTGGTGCTTTTTCAAAAAAATACAATTGTTCGTCTTTCATTATTCTTACTCCCTTTTTCGTTAGATGACTAACAGTTAGATTTCTAACTATATCTTGAAAAATAATGTGGTTATTATCAATAGCAATAACCACGCATTATTCTAAGTTTTTCATCATCTGTTCTAAATATTCTTTTAATTTTATTTTATCTTCTTCGGCAAAATTTAAAATCATTCGCTCTTCAATTTCATCAAAGACCTTTGTAAATGACTCGACTAACGTTATACCTTCATCAGTTAGTTTCAAAATTTTACTTCGTGTATCTTCTGGATTTACCTTTCGATATACTAAATCTCTCTTTTCGAGATTTTTTAATATACTACTAACTGTTGAGCCTTTTCTATCGAACGTCTTCATGATGTCCTTTTGTGAAATGCCCTTTTCTTGATGTCGATAAATGTAACCTAATGTATGACTCTGTTCTTGAGTAATTCCAAAATCATCTAACCTTCGATCCGCATAGTTTTTCATTTGGTGCGCTAAGCTTCTTAATAAAAATTGATACGTTAATTCCATCGCTTCACCTCATTTAGTTAGGTATCTAAGTAATATAATAACATGCTTTTTCAAATTTACAACCGATATATTAAAGTTCTAATTTTCTGATTATTAAACAGGTACATAGACCTATAAATAATAAAAAAGCTAACTCAAAAATGAGCTAGCTTTATAAATCTTCATTATTATAATGCAGTGTAACCACCATCAACAGTAATGACTGATCCTGTAACGAATGATGACGCATCTGAAGCTAAGTAAAGCGCAGCACCTTGTAATTCTTCAGGAACACCTGGACGATTCATTGGTGTCATGTTCATCCAAGTATCAATCATGTCGCCACCTTTAGCGAAATAATCTTTAGTTAATTCTGTTTTCATGTATCCTGGTGCAATAGTGTTGACACGGATATTATGTTTAGCCCATTCGTTAGCTAAACTTTTAGTTAACATGATAACAGCTGCTTTAGATGTATTATATGCTGCTTGTGGTTGTGGTGTGTTAACAATAACACCTGACATTGATGATGTATTAACGATAACACCGCTTTGTTGTTTACGGAATACTTCTCCTACAGCGTTCGTTACTAATACCATACTATTTAAGTTAACATCCATCGTTTTTTTCCAACGTTCGTATGGCATATCTTCAAAATCAACATGTTCATTAATACCTGCATTGTTAAATAAAATATCGATATGACCAAAAGTATCCATTGTTTCTTTTACCATAGCGTTAACTTGATCAATATTTGTGACATCTACTTCACAAGCGATTGCTTTGTTACCTGTTTCTTCTTCGAATTCTTTAGCTGTTTGTTGACCAACTTCTAAATTCATATCAGCAATCACAAGATTAGCACCCGCTTCAGCTAATGCTTTCCCCATGGCTTTACCTAAACCAGACGCACCTCCTGTTACAATTGCAACTTTATTTTCTAATTTAAATTTATCTAATACTGACATTCAATCCATCTCCTTATGTTTGTATATATGCTCATTTTAGAATAAATCGAGTTAAATTCATAGTGCAAACGCTTACTTTAGTCGATAAATATTTTTCATATTACACTTATGAGATAAAATTAAAATTTATTTTGCATAAATGAACACTCATATTTACTCGACAGTATTTCCAAAGGTTCTTCAATTTATTCAAAATTTTACATTTACATAATCTTAATATTCACAACACAATGACTTAAAAATTGATTACTACCCTTTAACAAGACATAACTATACTATTAGAAAACTTTGTATAGTTATGTCTCTTGAAATCTTGCTTTACAAATACATAACATCTAGGGGGATCATATGGTTATTTCAAAAAAACTCGCTTCAGCTACTTTAGGTATTCTTATTGTTGTTTTATGTGCTGCAACGTTTTTAGATCAATCTATTTCTAAACATTTAATGGATCAAAACTCTTTATTTGGCACTATTTTCCAAAATTATGGACTCTTCCCACCCACATTTGTACTTATTATATCTATGATTATTTTTAACTATTATGTGTTTAAGACATTTAAAAATAGATTGGCACAAGCTATCATTTTAATTGTATCTTTTGGTTATACATTAATTAAGACTAATGCATTGGTATCTGAAACAGTTCAATACATGATGTCTACATCAGAAAATATTAAAAAGCATAAACCTATGGGTATGGCAAATAACGAAGGAAACACTGGTGAAGCTTTATCAATTGGATTAAGTTTCTTAATTTCATTCATTATCTTAATCATTATTGCCTTAATTTGTTATCAATTTTGGTTAAAACGTATTGATATGTCAGAATTAGAAAGACTATTTAAAGTCTCTATTGTTAGCTTTATGGTATTACTCATTGGCCTAGAACTTGTAGATAATATGAAAGAACTGTGGGGACGTGTTAGACCATATGAAATTGAGGATAAAGCTGGTCATTTTACCAATTGGCTTACAATTAATGGTAATACGGGACATAGTTCCTTCCCTTCAGGTCACACTGGCAACGGTGCTTTCTTCATGTTCTTTGCATTTTACTTTAAAAAACTATCAACAAGACAATGGATGTTTATCATAGGATTAATCTATAGTGTATTGATGGCTCTAAGTAGAATCAGAATAGGCGCTCACTTTACAAGTGATGTCACTATGAGCTTAATCATCATGTTTAGTTTAATGTTAATCGCTGATTTCCTAATCAAAAAGTTAACAGCCAATCATATAGCGGAACACCCCGATTAAAGAACAGTATATTTTTGATAGTAGCTTGAGACACTTAAATGATGTCTCTGGCTATTATTTTAGTCCCTATAAATTGACTTTGCCATTTCTAAAAATGCATTAGCACCTTTGGATAAATGATTGAGTTTGTCATATTTATAAGCTAAAACAACATGATTTGCATACTTAGATGTATCGAGTTTGATAAATTGTCCTTTAAACTGAGGCATGCTATTTTTAACACTTTCGGGGACATATGTCATGCCTAATCCTTCATTAACTAATCTTAATGCATTATCCACACTCATTGTCTCCATCACTATGTGTGGTGTTATACCATCATTTTCTAGAATTTGATCTGTAAGATGTCTTAACGCCATGTTAGGTTTCAATAAAATAAAATGGTCACTTTTGATAACATCATGTATGTCTTCCACATTTTTATCCTCACTTTGATGACTTAAATGCGATGAATAATCAGGTGGTAATGCTAAATAAATCGCTTCTGAATATAAAACATCATATTTAAAAGTCCCTTGATAAAACGGTAATATCGTTAATGCGATATCTATTTTATTATCTATAAGAAGTTGTTCAATTCGATGTGACGGCTCTTCTATTAACTTTAATTCTATACCTGGATACGCTTTTATAAATTCAGGCAATATATCATATAACGTGTGCGCTGCTAATATAGGATTCACACCTATTACTAATCTTCCCTTTTTCAATGCTGAGATGTTCTGTAATTCTTGTTTCATTTCTTTATATGTATATTTGATTTGATTCATATAATCCAAATAACGTTCTCCTGCATACGTTAATGTAATTGGATTACTATCTCTATTTATCAGTGTTACCCCTAATTCTGATTCTACTTCTTTAATAAATTTACTCAAATAAGGCTGAGAAATATATAAATGTTTGGCTGCTTGAGAGATGCTCCCAAAGCGTCCAACTGCCTCTAAATATTGAACTGAATTTGTATTCATCATTTAACTCACCACTTTCTCTGTATAACCATTTGGTTATGGTTTTAATATCTCAATAAGTCTTTTACAAATCACACTTTCAGGCAGATAATAGTAATTGTCATCAAATCGACATAAATTAATACTTAAAACAATTGAATAGTTATCTCTAAATATACACAACTTGTAGTTCTTCTTTAGAATTGATTTTCAACACTTCAGTTAGGCGTATTATTTATTATAACTTCTTTCACAATTTATTTACTATTAAAACAATATTCGACCTATTCTAGGTCAAATATCACATTTAGGAGGAATTATGTATGAATAGAAATGTCATCGTTACAGGCTCTGGCCAAGGTATTGGTTATGCTATCGCACAAGCATTTGATCAACAAGGTGATCGTGTATTCATTTTTGATATGAGCAAAGACGCAGCTGAATCAGCAGCACAATCATTAAAAAAAGGTGTTGCCTATCAAGTAGATGTTACGGACGAAGCGACTGTTAAAAATGCTATTAATGACGTAACTAATCAATATGGTGCTATCGATGTTTTAGTTAACAATGCAGGTATTCAATATATATCTAAAATTGAAGACTTCCCATTAGACAAATGGAACCAAGTTATTGGAGTTATTCAAACAGGTACGTTCTTAATGACTAAACACGTATTACCAAGCATGAAACAACAACAAAAAGGCCGTATTGTAACTATTTCATCCGCACATGGAGAAATGGCTGATCCATTCAAATCAGCATATGTAGCATCTAAATTCGCACAAATTGGTTTCACAAAAACGATTGCGCTTGAAACAGTAGATGATGGTATCACTGCAAATGCTGTATTACCTGGTCCAGTTCGTACAAAATTAATCGAAAATCAACTTGCAAAATTAGCAGAACAAGATGGTACTTCTGAACAAGAAGCAATGGAAAAACACATTACAAGTAAATCGCCAATGAATCGCTTATTAGAACCTTCTGAAATTGCGGATACTGTTGTTTTCTTAGCATCAGATGGCGCATCTGCTATCACAGGTGAAACAATCAGCGTATCTGGCGGTTCAAACGCATAATTCATTATTAACATTTAAGAAAGAAGGAATTTTAATATGAGTCAATTACAAGAACAATTAATTGGTACATGGGCATTAGTAAGTTATCAAGATGAAGATGAAAATGGTAAAATTTTCTATCCCCTAGGTAAAGATGCAACTGGTTTTATTATGTATAATCCAGATGGTTATATGTCAGCTCAATTGATGCAACAAGGTCGCCCTGCATATGCATCTGGTGACCTTCACACAGGTACTAAAGATGAAATGGCAGAAGCTGCACACGGTTATTTAGCTTATGCTGGTAAATATGAATTAGATGAAGAAAACCAAACCGTTTATCATACGATGAATGTAAGTATGAATCCAACTTGGTTAGGTGATACACAACCACGTGTATTCAAACTTGATGGCAATACACTTAGCATTGAAAATGGAAACAACCCTAATCAAAAACTCGTTTGGCAACGTGTTAATCATTAATATTCAGAACATAAAGAGCAATCCCAGTAATAAGGGATTGCTCTTTTATATATATACATAAAAACACTGTCAATAAGCTTTGAAAGCTTATCGACAGTGTATATTTAAAGTTTAACTTTATGATGGTACTTCAGTACGTTTTGTACTATGTTTTCTAATTGCTGCTGCTAATAAACTAGACACAGTACCGAAAATCATAAATCCAATAAGCATCCACATTGTTGAATTTAATTCAATATGGTGATTCATATAAATGATTTCTTTTAAGCTTGTAGCATAATGTACGAATGGATTCCAATCTACAATATAACGTTGATAGAATTTAGGTAACATTTGTTTTGGTAACATTACCATTTGCATACTAAAGAACATTGCAATGAAGAAGATTGGTACTGATTTCATACCTAACCAAGTCATTGTTCCTAGTATTAAACCAACAAATCCCATAATCGCTAACGCTACGAAGATTGCAACACGGTTTGGATGATCGAAATCAAATCCAAGTGCGCCTCCCATAAAGTACACATATGCAAAGCTACCAGCAAATGCTGCAATCACTGTAAATACAATTTGTCCTACAGAAGCAATTAAACGATGTGCAATTTTAATATTGCCACTTGTTCTAAATGCGAAGAATAATAGTACTGAGATAACAATTGATCCCATCCAGATTGGCATAAACATTAAGAATGGTGCGTTACCGCCACCTTGATGATCTTTTACTTTATTGATTTTTTCATTATCCACTTTAACAGGGTTAGTTACAGAATCAATATCTTTAGCATCAACTTTAACATTTTGTTTTTCTAATGTTTGAAGACTTTGTTTTGTAATTTGTTTATTAATATTGTCGCCCATACCTGACAATACATTTGTAGCCATTTGAGAACCTTGTAAACTTGATCCTTGGCTCACAATTGTTTTCAATTGTGCTTGTTTGACATCAACACTTTGATTGCCCATTTTTTTAGCCATCATTTGTGCTTGTTGCGCTGGCACTTCACCAGATTCAACTTTTTCTTTCATTTCAGCTTTTTTGCTGTCCATGACTACTTTTTGAGTTTTACTCATAGCATGTTTAGAAAAATCTTTTTCAAATATAGCAGCGCCATAATATTTTTCATTTTCCATGCCTTTTTTAGCATCTTTTTCACTATCTACTTTGACCCATTTGATTGCTTTAGAATCACTATCTAATAATTTATCTTCTAGTTTGTCACCAATATTCATCTTTTTACCTTGAATAGATGTACCTTCATCGTGGTTTACAATTGCGATAGGCATATCTTTAGGTTTAGGGTTAAACGCTGGATAAAATGCAATTGCAAAAATCATTAATATTAAAATGATTGCGATTGGTGTCAACCATAGTAATTTGCTTTTAAATATATTCATAACTTTTCCTCCCTTGAAGCAATTCAACATTGTGTTGAATATTTATCACTTTTCCAATTATAATGAGTTTAAATAAATAAACAACAATCAATTAATAGAAAAACGTCCGTTATTGAACACAATGATGAATATTGTCTATTAACTAAGGGAGGTTTTACATTTTTGAAAGAAGATAGACGCGTTCGCAAAACCAAATCTGCAATTAAGCACGCTTTTATACAATTATTGAAAGAACGAGGCCTTGAAAATATTACAGTTCAAGATATTGCAGATAAAGCTGACATCAACCGAGGTACTTTTTATTTACATTATGAAGATAAATACCTACTTCTCACTGATATGGAAGATGAATGTATTGATCAAATTTCTAAATTCACTCAATTCTCAGAGATTCAAGGCGATAATGTTGAAATGATAGCGACATTATTTATCGATAAAGTGTTGCGTAACATTATTCAACATGTGTATGATAATTTAGACTTTTACAATACTATTTTGAGTTTAGAAAGAAAAAGTCGCTTAGAAGAAAAAATAAGTGATTTGATACAATATAATATGAAAAATCAAATCAGTGTTGATAATGAAATTGAAGGTATTCCTGAAATGTATTTTCATAGTTACGTATCTGGTGCTACAATATCTATCATTAGGTATTGGGTATTAGACACAAACCGTATCTCTGTTGACGAATTAGTTACACACATCTTTAAGATTATTTATTATGGCCCACTAAGGATTATGGCCGAACAGAGATATAACCATTTGAATTAAACACATTGCTCGTTAAACATAGTGATGCGTTTGAAAAAAAGCTTTGAAAGGACTTTAACAAATGATCACTGCATATAAACATTCAAATCAAATGAATAATGAAATTATTGAAACACCTATAGATCAACAACCATTATGGATTAATGTCGTTGAACCTGATAGAGAAGAAATCGAATATTTAATGGACCACTACAATTTACCTGAAGATTTTATACGAGATCCTTTAGATTCAGAAGAAAGTGCACGTATCGAATATGATGAAGATACTGGATATTCTCTCATTATTATCGATTTACCATTAATCAATTCTACTAATCGTAGTGTTTTATCTTTTATTACGATTCCGCTTGGTATCGTCATTGGAAATGGTATCGTTATGACAATTTGTGATGCTGAAAATGAATTCTTAGAGAACTTTTCAAGACAAGATAATATTAATCTAAAATTTCATAGTCGCTTCGCTCTAGAAATATTAACCACTATTGCGAACCATTATAATAGAAACTTAAGATTACTTAATAAATCAAGAATCCGTATTGAAAGAGAATTAAAAAATAATATTACAAATAAACAACTTTTCAAATTAATGGAAGTCGAAAAAAGTTTAGTCTACTTTTTAGCCGCATTAAAAGGTAACGATACCATTATTAAAAAATTATTCCGTTTACCTGCTATTAAACGATTTGAAGATGACGAAGAGTTACTTGAAGATTTAATCATTGAAAATAACCAAGCCATCGAAACTACTGAGTTACATCAACGTATTTTAGAAAGTATTACAACATCCTATGCGTCACTATTATCTAATGATATGAACACCATTATGAAAACTTTAACCATGTTTACGGTTTTACTAACCCTACCTACACTTGTATTTAGTTTCTTTGGTATGAACGTTCCATTACCATTAGATGATCATAGTTATATTTCTTGGATTATCGTTGTTGGTATCTCACTGATACTTGTTGCGATTGTCAGTGTATACTTATGGCGAAAACAGAAGTTATAACCAGTTTTAAATATAAAAAGATGGACAGTACTAGAGGTCAATATACTCTAACTGTCCATCTTTTTTATGTTTATTGAACTTCTTTATATTTTTTTCTTTTAGATAAGACAAACGTTACAACTACAGATACTACAAAGGCAATGACCATGCCAATTAGATAATGTAACCAACCACCATGATTAGGATTGATTGAAATAAATCCTGGTATACCTGCAGTCCCCAATGCAATCGCTTTAACTTTAAAGAATGAAATATATGCCGCACCTAGTCCAGAACCAATGATTGCACCAATAAATGGATATCTTAATTTTAAGTTAACACCAAACATTGCAGGCTCTGTGATACCTAAAACTGCTGAAATACCTGCTGCTGAAGCAACACCTTTTAATTTTTTATTATTTTTTATAATAAAGAATGATGCTAAAGCTGCCCCACCTTGTGCCATATTAGACATCGTAGCAATTGGGAAAATAAATGAACCACCCGTTTTAGCTTGATCTGCAATCAGCGTTGTTTCCACTGCAATAAAGCTGTGATGCATACCTGTAATAACAATAGGTGCATATAATAAACCGAAGATTAATCCTCCAATAGCACCACCGAATTCATATAACCAAGTTAATCCATCAGATAACCAATAACCTAGTTGTCTTGTAATTGGGCCAACAAATAAAAATGTTAAAAACGCTGTGATAAAGATAGATAACAATGGTGTTAATAAATTGTCCAATACAGTTGGTACTACTTTACGCAACCACTTTTCAATTGTTGCTAATATATAAGCTGCCACAAGCATAGGCAATACTTGTCCTTGATAACCCACTTGGTTAATATGTAATCCAAATACATCCCAATGTGGAATCGCCTTACCTGCTTCTACTGCCTTGGGAAAATCATAGGCACTCATTAAACTTGGGTGTACTAAAATCATACCGAGTGCAGCCCCTAAAAATGGATTGCCGCCAAACCTTTTAGCAGCACTAAATCCAATTAATATAGGTAACAATGTAAATGGCGCATTCGCAAATATATTTATCATATCTGCTAATCCTGCAAATTGACTGTGTACCTCAATTAAAGATTTACCCGCATAAAATAAATCTTTTGCAGTTAATAGATTGTTTAATCCCATTAATAAGCCACCGGCTACGATAGCTGGAATAATCGGTACAAAAATATCTGATAGCATTTTGACAAATCTTTGTATTGGATTCATATTTTTAGTCGATTTGTCCTTCACTTCAGATGTTGTAGATGCTTCTTTACCTGTGATATTTTCCATTTCGTTAAATACTTTGTTGACAGTTCCAGACCCTATAATAATTTGATATTGTCCACCAGTTGAAAATGTTCCTTTAACAACATCCATTTTAGATAATGCTTCTTCATCAACTTTACTCTCATCATTCAAAATTAATCTTAGTCTGGTTGCACAGTGGGCCATTGAATCTAAATTTTCTTCACCACCAATGGCATTTAGTATCTCTTCTGCAGATTGTTTATAGTTCATTTGTCTAATCCCTCCCATTTTTAGAACCGGTTCCAAAATAACTACTTTAATTGTAACCGGTTCCAATTATTAAATCAACACTACCTTTTCACTTTTTGCGTAAAGGGAGTGGGACAGAAATAATAAAGAACCACTAATCATTGATTATGTAGTGGTTCTTACGCATTAGCCATAGCTAATGTGTACTTTAAAATAGGAATACATGAGTGAAACTCATGCATAAGAAATACTAATTTCTAAAGAAAAAGAATGACTTTACAGTCAACTACTGTCTATATATAAATGTAACTTGAACTATATATATTTATGTCCCAGCCTGTAATGTCGTTGACTAATTATGATTAAGGGTATATATGAAATACTAAACGTATAGGAGGGTACAAATTGAAAGAACGCGGACGCATTGAACAATTATGGCGAGAAGAAAAATATCGTGTTTTACTACATAGTCAAAAACAATATGACGCTATTCGAGAAAAGCTAAAGACTCAAACCTCTTACGAGGAAATTCGTATGATGATTGAACACGCTATCACTATTGATCCCAGTCAAGGTAGTGTCATAAATGCATATGATCATATGTGGGGATACTTTAAAAAGTTGGCTACTGACGAAGAAAAGCAAAAGTCTCAAACATTGAAACAACAATTTGTTAACCATGAGGTGTCCATTCATGATTTAATGTCATTTTTAAATGTATTAGCTAATAAATATGAGGTACATTACATACAACAAAGTACTGTATTAAAAGAATAAAAAAACAAACGTTCCATTTTTTAAGGAACGTTTGTTTAATTTTGTGTCGAAAAGGTACGTCACCTTTAAGACACATTAAATGTACATTATGTTTAAATTCTAAAGAAAGATTAATTCTAAGTTGTATCACCAAATAATAATAAACAATAAATAGGACTTAATGCTATAACATCCAGTGAAAGTTATTGTCATGCTTCATATAATTTGTTTTCACTTCGGGGGGAGTATTTCAAATTAATGATTATAAATTATCGCTACTTAAAAATTGATGCTTCATCATACTTTAATTTTCAGAAGATGTGATTTCTCAGGATGCTACCTATTTCTTTATTGGTTAATATCAGCTGCACATTCTAGTTGCTATATCATATCGATTTCAAACCAATGTCATAATGCCTTAACACATATGCTATATGTGTTATGAAGAAATAGGAATTGTATGCGTTAAATCTTGATGTTTATTCTTATTTTAAGTTGATTATTTATTTCACTAAATATGGCGTATGTGATTCTGTGTTGTCTCTCTCTTTTGTTGTTATATCTAAGATGTGTATAACGTACATTTAAAATCACAGATTAACAATCCAGGAATTAAATTTTTTAAAATTCTGTTGGATTGAAATCTATTATTATTATCTACTAAATATTTCATTCTCACTCTATTTAAAATTTCCAAATACTCTCTACTACATTTCTAATTTCTCATTTGTATTGTAAACAACACAAAATTGACTACGTTTTCACAAAAATTGCTATAATAACTTTTATTTTTAACTATTACTATTTGAATGAAAATCTATTATAATAAATATTATTATTCAATCGCATATTAAATGACTTAGACTATGAATATTCTCATATATATTCAAATCGAACAATTTATAAGTGATTATTATATTGTGATACTAAAAAATAAGAGGAGTCCCTTCACATAACATGTCATGCCATTTAACCCTATCCACTCAACATCAAACGCAGCCATGTCGTAATATTAATCAAATCATCATACTGTTTTCATTAAGTCATGAATTGAGCATTAAAATAAATGGTGAACGTAAAGATTTAGATGCTCATATTGCAATTATTAACCATGGAGACATATATGAAATAGAAAATGCGACACATTTAGTTCAATTAAGCATACCTATTTTTTATTTCTACATCGAAGATACATCGTTTTTTCAATGTTACTTTGACAGACATTTATTGCAATCAAGTGACTATATCAAAAGATTATTACTTCAACTTTTACAACAAGATTCGAAAAATAATATTGACCAACAAGTGTGCCCTAAAATCATCCAAACATTATATAAAGAAGCAGTAGTAAAATTAGAAGACGATTATATACCTAATATGGCAGTCAACTATCCTTTATTTGCAAATTGTCTTCAATTTTTAGAAGAACATTTAAGTCAACCTATTTCTTTAAAAGATGTCGCTACTCACAGTAGTATTTCTGAGTCTTATTGTTCTAATTTATTTAATCGATATTTGAATATGAATTTTAAAGACTACTTTACAAGTCTAAAATTATGTCATTCTATTCAACTACTTATGACCTCTCATTTATCAATTAACGCTATATCCGAAATATCTGGTTTTACTAGTCATACCAATTTTACGAATCAATTTAAAAATTATTTACAATTTAGCCCTAAACAATACCGCACATATATCAATCAAATTGATACTATGCCACAATTAAATATTGGCGATTATGATCATGCAGCTTTTTTACCACTCATAGAAAAGTTTAATTTCAATGATCAATTAACTACAGAAATTACGAAAATTGATATTGAACATTTTGATCCTAAAGATCATTCAAAAGCTTCCAAAGCATTTATTCGACTCGATAATTTCAATGAATTGTTTCACTTCACCTTTAATGATTATTTCGATATAGATTTTTCATTTTTACCTGAACCGGTCATACTTATCAACGACATTAAGGACTTAACAACCAATCAAATCAATTATCATTTATTATATAGATGCTTTGATAAATTATTCGAACGACATATTGGCTTAGCAATGACCATTAAATCCAAAGTGGACTTTAAAGCAGTTAATCAATTCATCTTAACATTTTTACAAGGTCATACCGACTATCAACTCAATAAAAAGACAGTCAAACTAATGCTAATTTTTGATTCAGCAACAATGACGATACATGATATTCATCTATGTCATTTGAAGATTAAAAATAAAAATAGAGATATCAAATATGGTGTAACTATAGATGGATTATTGCATCAACATCAAACTTTAGATAAAACATATGATATTTTAAGACGACTACATTTTGATTATTATTTACTCGATATCGAAAATATAGAAACGACATCCTTGTTGATTAACAAAAGTAAAACATATAATCGAACGACTTCGCATTTCGATAATTATAAACAATTTATAATAGATTCAGGTATAGAATCTACACGTTTTGTGTATGATTATTTATCTTTAAAATGTTTTAAATATACTAACAATGGTGTAAATCCATTACAACTCGCTGACTTAGTTTGTCATATTATTGCACTATTACGCTATGGTGGTGGCATTAGTTACCAATTGATTGCCACTGGTTCAATTTATATTTCTCTTTTTAATGAATTCGGTAATGCACTACCCCTCATTCACATTTATAAAATGGCACATGCATTTGTGGATGAACCTATTCAAATTTCTAATAATTACATCATGAGTCGAAAAGATGGCAATTATCATTTTATTTTATTTAATAAAATCAACGATCGCTATTTATCTGATACACATCTAGAATTCATATTAAAAAATAACTTAAAAGCAAATTCATTAATTACAGTCCAAACGTTAAATAATGAACATGGCACTATTGATAATTTATTACCTCAAAACAGACAACAACTGTTTCTTGATAAGGAGATGATTGAACAATTAGACCGTTCTAATCATCCTAAAACTGAATTATCACTCCTAGAACTTGATAATCAAGACATCAAGATCATTTTAAAACACGACGAAGTGAAGTATATCTGTATTAAACCCAATTAATGATTTAAATATAACTATGGCTAAAGTTTAACAATGATGATTTATGGTTATAGTTATCATTAAGGAGATGATTATATTGGATAATCAAAAAGCAACTGAAGCGATTGAAAAAGTATTAGATCATTCTAAAGTAGGTGTACTATCTACAGCTTATAATAACAAACCTAATAGTAGATATATGGTGTTTTATAATGATGAATTAACGCTTTATACTAAGACAAATGTCAACTCAATTAAAGTTGAAGAAATTGAAGATAATCCTTATGCGTACATTTTATTAGGTTATAATGAAACAACTAATCACAGTTTTGTTGAAATTGATGCAACGATTGAAGTTGTCAAAGATCAAAAAGTCATTGATTGGTTATGGGAAACGCAAGATAAATCATTCTTTGATTCTAATAAAGATCCTGAATTATGTGTATTAAAAGTAACGCCTAAGTCTATCAAACTTATGAATGACAAAGATTTAGATACACCTTTCACAATTGAATTATAATTATAATGTGAGTTTGGGACACAATTCCAAAATAATAGCACAAAGATGATTTAAAGTTTAGAATCATTTTTGTGCTTCTTTTATATTTATTATGAGGTTTACACATGTAATTTAATCCATGCCACTAAACTCATTTAATGAAGTGCTTATGTAAAAAAGGAATCACATGACTTAATACGCACACCAATGGAAGCTCAAATACTTATTTGTCAATATTTTTACGTTAATGAACCACAAATACGTATATTTTATGAATTTTTCAATTAATAATAAACACTTATATTTTGAATTTAATTGCAAATTACTCTAATTTTCTGTATAAATGAAATAGAAAACAACAATACTAAAGGAGAATATATAAAATGAAGAGTAAAAAAGGACTTGGTTTTGGTCTTATCGCAATTATGTTAATTGTATGTATTGTTTTAGTTGTCGTAATGATGGCTGGTGGCAAGAAAGAAACATACTATGGCGTTATGAAAAATGATACTACAATTGATAAAATGATTAGTGAAAAAGACGAAAAAATTGAAAAGAATGTTAAACTTCCTTCAGATGCAAAAGTATCTGTTAAAAAAGAAGATTTCGTTATGATTACTAAAAATGAAAAAACTGGCAAAATTGCAAAAGTGAAAAAAGTAGATCATGATGATGTACCTCACGGATTAATGACTCAAATCCATGATATGGGACATATGCATATGTAGTTAAAAAGGAAGCAAGTCCTGATGACTTGCTTCCTTTTCTTTGTATATATATTTGTCGTATTCTCATAAGTCTAACCATTAAAATGGAAGTACGTTTAAGGATCACAGTAGCTTGCGCTACTGCGTAAGAAGTACTAACCATTAAAATGGAAGTACTTCTTTAAATGCATAAGGGCCCCTAATCGCTAATGCGATTTTCTTCTTCGGTTCGCCTTAGCTTGCGCTAATGCATAAGAGCCCCTAATCGCTAATGCGATAAGGGGCTCTAAAAATGTCAGATTTGTTATTTTATAGTGATTTTAAATACTCTTGGCCTTGTTTCTTATCATATAAGTTTTCCCATTTTGCGATAACTACAGTTGATAAAGCGTTACCCATAACGTTAACGACTGTACGTACCATGTCTAATAAACGGTCAACTCCTATGATTAATGCAAGTCCTTGAGCTGGTAATCCCATTGCACCTAATGTTGTTAATAAAACAACGATTGAAGTACCTGGAACTGCCGCCATACCTTTTGATGTAAGCATTAATGTTAACATTAACACAATTTGTTCTGTTAACGTTAAATGCATACCATACATTTGTGCGACGAATAAAGCAGCGATTGACTGATATAATGCTGAACCGTCTAAGTTAAATGTATATCCAATTGGTATAACAAATGATGTAATTTCTTTTGGTGAACCAAATTTTTCCATCTTTTTCATCATTACTGGTAATACAGCTTCTGAGCTTGATGTTGAAAAGGCTAAAAGAATTTCACTTTTTAGTATTTTCATAATTGAGAAAATACTTATGCCACACATTCTTGCTACAATTCCTAATACTACAACTACAAAGAATACCATCGCGAAGACGACAACTAATACAAGTTTAAGTAGAGGAAGTAAAGCTGATGCACCAAATGTAATAATTGTTGTACAAATAAATGCAAAGACACCTAATGGTGCTAATTTTAAAATTTTGTTAATCATCCAGAAAACTGCTTCTAATGTACCATTTAAGAAAGATTTAACTGGTTCTGCTTTTTCACCGATGGCAGCTAAGCCTAAACCGAAGAATACAGCAAAGAAGATGATTGGTAATAATTCTCCTTTAGTTAAAGCTTCAAAAAAGTTTGTAGGTACAATGTTTACAATGGTATCAATAAAATGGTTACCATATGTAGATTGTTCTGCAGCGTGTGCAGATGATTGATATTTAGAAATATCGCCCTTTGGTAGTTTTGATGGATCAAGTCCAGAACCTGGTTTAAACAAGTTACCGAAGATAATCCCAAGACCAATAGCGATTGTTGTTATAATCTCAAAGTAAAGTATTGTTTTCCATCCATAGCGACCTACGGTTTTCGACTCCCCTACGTTCGAAATAGATAACGCTAAAGAACAGAACACAACTGGAATAACGATCATTTTAATTAAATTTAAAAAGACGTCTCCAAATGGCTTTATGTAGTTAGCCGCTTCTTCATTTCCATATAATATAAGTCCAACGACAACACCTAGAACCAACGCAATTAATACTTGCACTGGAAGGCTAATTTTTCTCTTGAATAGAGCCATATTGCAAACTCCCCTTCATCTGACATCACTTAATTATATCAGATAACTTAAAAATAGCTATAATTTTTTAAATAACAAATACAAATAATTGTGTTGAAATTTCTAAATAATTGTGAAACCAGAGTATTTTACTACGGTTATTTTTTTCACTTTCATTGTTATAATCATAATTCTAGCCTAATATCAAACTTACACAATAAGAAAAAAAGGTTACCGATTTTTTCAATCGATAACCTAAAATTATTTAGATTAATTTGAAGGTTTATAATTTTTATTAAAGTAATTGTGTTTGGCACTTTTTAAACTTTTCTTAGTTTCAGTATCAAAACCTTCTGCAAAGATACCTTTTCTTGTACTTATCGGCTGTATGACATAAGTTACTTTAGGCTCGTCTTTATAAATAACTTCCTTATAATAGACACCTTTTTTAGCGCTATACAAAGTTTCTTCTTTTTTTATCTTATCTTTTAAATGATGTTCTTTAAGATAACTATCGACCATTTCAATATTTTTATGGCCTTGATATGTTTTAAGTGCGAAGAAAAATGCAAATGCTAAAACTAATGAAATGATTAATATAATAGCGATTCTAATTAATTTCTGTTTCCTACTCATTTTATAGACTCCTTTTGCCTTATCTTAATTAGTATGAACGAAAAGCATACATTTTTAAAGTCTTATAAAACTTTTGTAACAAAATATTCTTATCTGAATTTTGCACTTAAAAATTTTGTTCAAGTTTATTATAGATATTGTCTAACATCTTCAAGTGGTGAACGTACTGAGTCATGTGCTTCTTGTGCACCTTTACCTACTGCAATAGCTACCACAGGTACAAAACGCTCACTATCTAAACCTAACACGTCTGCAATATTAGCTTTATCAAATCCACCGATTGGATTCGTATCATAGCCATGAGATTTAGCTACAAGCATGAATTGCATAGCCATTAAACTACTATCAATATTGACGATATCTTTCATACCTTCTCTAGATAACCCTTTATAATGAGGAAGGACCCAACTTAACATTTTATCTTTAATTTCTTCAGTCATATGTTTCTTACTTACTGCGTCACTATAAATTTGTTCAGCTTTTTCATAATTTTTCAAGTCACCAAAAACAATAATCATCGCGGACGATGTATTCACTTGTCTTGAGTTCATCCCAAATGAGGGTAAGATTTTTTCTTTACCTTCATCCGAATCTACTACCATTATTCTCCACGGCTGCATATTTACGGATGATGGTGCCTTAGTTGCTTTTTGAATCATTTCATCCATTTCTTCGTGACTAATTTTATATTCAGTATCAAATACTTTTACAGATTTTCTTCCTTTTAATACATCATCAAATTTTGAGATTCTTTCCATTAAGTTCTCCTCTTTCTTTATAAGTCGTTTGATATTTCAAAACAATTAATTTTTATTATAATTTTGTAATTTTTAAATGAAAAGCAATTTGCCTATATCACTTCAAACGGCACTTGACAAGTCATACACTTCATAATATTGTTAGCTTAACAAGGAGTGATTTAATGTATGTAGAAAATAGTTATTTAAGCAAACAATTATGCTTTTTATTCTATGTTTCATCAAAAGAAATAATCAAAAAGTATTCTAGTTATTTAAAGGAATACGAACTCACGTACACTGGTTATATAGTGCTAATGGCGATTGAAGAAGATGAGAAACTTAACATCAAAACTTTAGGTGATAGAGTTTTCTTAGATTCAGGCACTTTAACACCATTACTAAAAAAATTAGAAAAGAAAAATTACGTTGTTCGAACTCGTGAAGAAAAAGATGAAAGAATTCTTCAAATTTCACTGACAGATCATGGTAAAAGTATTAAAAAACCATTATCTGAAGTGTCATTAAAAGTATTTGGCGAATTTGATATCGACGTTAACGAAGCTAAAGAATTAATCAACCATCTTCAAATGTTTGTTTCTAAAAACTTTGATAAATCCACGGAAAAGTAATACTTCTATAGAGAAAAAGACAAAAGTAAACTTTCCCTCAACATTCATATCTTTCTTTTATTCATGTAAATCCAAGTTATGTGAACCAATGTTTCATATTGTAAGCTTTTGTCTATATTCTCTAGAACGAGTAATCACTCCATGAATCCTTTTTACTTTACCTCACCCTAAACAGTACATATAATGAATTTACAATTAAATATGATTCAAATTTAGTTAATCAAAAGGAGCGAATAGTATGCCTAGTAACGACTTCTTTAATAATTCATTTTTGAAAAATGACCCTACTGATATGTTTAGAGACTTAGGTAAACAAGTTTTTAATCAGTTTTCAACACAAGCATTTCCAGCTAATTTATATAATGAAAGCGATCATTATTTAATAGAAGCTGAACTTGCAGGCGTTAAAAAGGAAAATATATCATTAACTTTTGATCATCATACATTAACGATTAAAGCTAATAAGTATTTAGAGCCTCATAATGGACAAGCACAATTGAATGAACGCTCTAACGGAGAACTTGTGCGTCGATTTGAATTTGAAGATGTAGATAAAGATTTAATCAAAGCAACATTTGAAGATGGCGTCTTAAATATTCGCTTACCTAAACAACAACAAGAATCTGAAGACGCAACAACTATTTCTATATTATAAATCAAAATATAACACCCTCGTCACGGTATAACCATGATGAGGGTGTTATTTATTTATGCTTCTTTTTTATTTAAATGAACCATTGTGATTAATGCGATAAGTCCAAAAACAGCTAAAAAGATAAATGCTAAATGACTTGAACCAGTCATACCTGTAACATATGTGATTACTAATGGTGGGAAAAAGCCACCAAGCCCCCCCATCATTGATACAATACCATTTGCTGATCCAGCTTCTTTCGCAAAATATGAAGGTACTAATTTAAAAATAAGACCATTACCAATACCTGCACATACACTTATCATTAAACATCCAATGGTAAATAATGCGATGTGATTAGAAAATCCTAAAATTAATGCACCTATAATCATAATGACAAAATCTACCATCAGAACTTTAACTGCATTTAATTTATCACCTAGTATACCTCCGACTGGTCTCAAGAAAGTCGCTAAAGCAATAAATATACCTGAACGAATACCTGCATCTACTTTATCTATACCAAAATGTTGTACAAGATAGTTTGGCAAAAATAGTCCAAAGGCTACAAACGCACCAAATGTAATAAAGTACCAAAGACTTGTATAGTATAGTTTATAATTTTTAAATAAGATTTTCATTTGAGCTATTAGTGGCACTTTTACTTTAGGCTCACGATTATCCCCAAATATAAACATTAATACTGCAAATATAGCAATAATAACCAAATAACTTCTAACCGTTGCTTGCCAACCAATAATCCCTGCAATTGGCGGTGCTAAAAAGGATGAAATGGCTGTCCCTATATTTCCCATACCATAGATACCATTTGCTAATCCTACTTTATCTTTTGGAAAATATTTTGGAATTGATGTAACACCTACAGAGAAGATGGCACCACCAACACCAAGAAAGAATCCAGATATCATCATCATTTTTGGTGATTGTGCTTGTCCTAAAAAGTAAATTGGAAATAAAAGCACTATAAAGCTACAGAAAAACACCCATTTGGCTCCAACAATATTAGTTAAATAACCAAAAGGGACACGTAATATTGATCCTAAAATTACGGGTATTGCTAAAATAATGGATAGTTGTCCCGCTGATATTTTAATGTCTTGAGAAATAAACGGCATTAATGGAGAAATAATACTCCAAGCCATAAAACCAACCACTAAGCTAAGTGTTTGTAATGTGAGTTGAAATCCACCTTTTGTCTTGTCCATATTTTCACCCTCGTCGAATTCATTTATTTATTAGTACTATGTGGGCCTGCCTTTTAATAGCAGTATTAATGAACATAGAACTAATCTTAATTTGATTTTATCTACTTTGTGAAAAACTGAACATTAGGATAATCCCTTATTTATATAAGTAATTCCCCTATTAATAGGATCACAGTAGCTTTCACTACTGCGTAAGAGGGTGAAGAACAGAAATTTTACATTTCGTCTTTCTTCCCCGGCACATGATGACTAGGTGAGTTACAAGTATCACGTAGTAACTTACCAGTCATCCACTGCCCCTAACCATTAAAATGGAAGTACTTTTAATGTGTGTTTTATGTGCTTCTACTGTTTTCACTGATACAAATAGTTTTTCTGCTATTTCTTTATTACCGTAGCCTTTTGCTATTAATGGCAATATCTCTAATTCCCTTTTGGATAACACTTTGAATGGATCTGATGTATCTGTATATTCCTGATTACTACTGTTTACAAATTCATTGACTAATGAGGTTGTTAATTTCATATCCACATATGTCTCACCATTATAAACCGTTCTAATAGCAAGCAATAGTTGTTCATCAGGTGCGTTTTTCAAAATATAATCTTTCGCACCGTTCCTCAATACATGAAATAAATACTCTTCATCATCATACATCGTTAAGATTAAAATCTTAGTTTCAGGAAAACTTTCATGAATTTTACTCGTTGCGATAAGTCCAGATTCACCTGGTGGCATACTTAAGTCCATTAATAGCACATCAGGTTTAAACTCCATGACTTTTTGATAGGCTTCTACACCATCAGGAGCGGTAGCAACTACTTCCATATCCTCTTGATAATTCAATATCATAGAGAAACCGGTTCTAACAACTGCATGATCATCGGCAATAACTATTTTCAACATTATTCCCCCAAAAATTAATTTACAGTGGTACTTCTAAAGTAATAATCGTTCCTTTACCTATATGCGTTTCTATGTTTAAATTCCCTTCAACAAGTTCTGATCGCTCTTTCATTCCATATAACCCTAGTCCAGATCCTCTTGGCTTGGAAGATGGATCAAATCCTTGTCCTCGATCAATAATTTCAGCGATTAAAGTCAATTCATTTTGCTGAATAGTGACTTCTACTTCACTAACACCAGCATATTTTAAAGCGTTATATACAGCCTCTTGAACAACTCGATAAACGACTGTTTCCACTTCACTATCAAATCGATGATTGACAATGTTAGAAACATAATTGATTTGCATACCATAATTTTCTTCGAATTGTTTAAAATACGATTTAAATGCTGCCTCTAGTCCTAAATCATCAAGGGATGCAGGACGCAATTCAACTGATAAATGTCGGACATCATCAACGAGTTGTGACATTAATCCTTCAATATTTTTAACATCATCTAATATCTTCTCTTTATCTTGTTGATATTTTAACAAACGTAATTGAACATCAATATTCAACATTTCTTGAATAACACTATCATGTAATTCTCTAGATATACGCTTACGTTCATTTTCTTGTGCAGAAATTGTTTTTCTCATCATTCGACGTTGATTCATTTTTTCTTGTCGTTCAATTTGAGGTGCAACATCTTGCAAAGTAAATGCGTTGATGCCTTTAACCGGATCAATTGTAATGTAAGAAGCTGTAAATGGTGCGATTTTTCTGTTTTTTGTTTTCATAAATACTTGGAATTGAGAGTGATGAGGTTGTTCTACATCTAAAAAGCAATCTTTGCATGACTGTAAGTCATACTCATTCGTGTAACCCTCGCATCGTCTGCATATCGCATTTGTCATCGCACTATAATTTTCTTCTTCCGAAATGACCTCTTTAGCTGCTTCATTCATTGCTATGACTTTTCCGTTATTATTTACAAAAACAATCTTCTCATTTGTACTTTCAAAATAACGTCTTAACAACACTTCAAGTTGTTCATTATTAACCGTCAAGTTAATCACCTAAATTTCTTCATTAAATATCCCTAATTGTTCATAAATATCTATATCATACACATTTATTGGTAATGGTTTATGATTTCTTTGGCCAAACAACATGACACCATACACTTGTTGTTGATACCAAAGTGGAATCGCTATGACCGCGGTTAAATTTTCACCGAGTAATATAGGAAACTTAACCTTTTCATCAGGTGTTAAAGCCATGTCTACATTAGCAATTACCATTCTCTTTCCCGTTTTCATCACATTACCAGCTAGACCTCGCCCTTTACGCAAAATAATCAATTTATATCTATCATTCTTATTGCCTGACACATATTGCCATTTTATAGGTGAAAAGGTGCTCGCTGATTCATAAAAAGCTAACGCTGCAAAATCAAAACCTTGTTCTAATCTAATTCTATCAATATTTTCTTGAAAATTTTGGCTTTCAAACATTGAATCTGGCATCATACTATTTCCACCCTTGAATTACTATAGTTTATTTTTTCGGTAAATAATGTACCTTCTATTTGTATATGATAAGGGTACACTCCATACATGAACTAAACGCGTAAATGGCCAACACGCAAAAATGGTAAACCCTAATAACATATGCAATTTAAATTGCAATGGTACATTGGTCATCAAATCTGCATGAGGTTTAAACATAAAGAGTTGTCTAAACCAAACTGAAATGGTTTCACGATAATTAAATTCGATATGCATCATATTCGTAACTATTGTAGAGTAACATCCCATGAAGATAATGATTAATAAAAGAATATTAACAAAAATATCTGAAAATGAACTTAAACGTCTCACATTTTTGATTGTAATTCTTCTAGCGGTAAGTAACAACATACCTATTAACGTCATTATACCAAAAATACTACCAATATATACTGCCCCAAAATGATACATATGTTCACTAACACCTAATGAATCCATCCAATATTTCGGTATGACAAGACCAACGACATGTCCAAAGAAAACGGGAATTACGCCTAAATGAAATAGTAAGCTTCCCCATTTCAATCTCTTTTTTTCAATTAATTCGCTAGACTTTGCAGTCCAAGAAAACTGGTCATACTTAAATCTAGCAATGTGTCCGATGATAAATATAGCGATACATAAGTATGGATATATGACCCATAAAAATTGATTAATCATGCAGAGCCACCCCTTCTGGCACTTGTAAACATAATTTCAACGTCTTTCTTAATGCTTGAATGACATAACCATATGGATGGTTGAGTTTTCCAAGTTCATTTGCCATGACATATGTTCCATCTTCAATAATCATAATGACTAATTGAATATTTTCTTCTGCCCTTTCATCACCACGCCATTCTATAGTTTGTAAAAATTGTAGCATCAACGGTAGATAATCTGACAGTTCATTATCTACCATTTTCAAACCAAACATTTCGTACAATACTTTAAGTTTTGCTAACATTTGCCCTCGCTCTTTTTGCGTATCAAATTGATTATATGTCATATATAAAGGGGCTTTTTTGCTAAAATCAAAGGTATCTGTATATATTTGTTGAATTTCAGATAACGTATATTGCATCATCTGTTCTCTAAATGCTAATAGATCTTGATACCCCGGATGACTAGGATCGATAACTTCGTTAAATATATTTTCATTAAATGTCTTTTTCTCAGGGAAGCATAATTGCATTGCGATATATCCTAAACTGTCTTGATATCGATATAAATTGTCAAAGTTAATCACGGAAAATCCCTCCATAGAAACGCTCGTTATAAATGTCTTGACCTGACTTGTCCGTAGCAACTGCGACGCCGCATCCTTCACAATTCACACCAAAGTTTTCGCCACCATAACCTTGCGAACCTTGAGCGTGATACGTATCTAAATAAGTTTCTTTATGTGTTGTCGGTATCACAAATCGTTCTTCATATTTGGCTAAACCTAATAATCGATACATATCTTTCGTTTGTCGTTCAGTAAGACCTAGTTGCGTTAGACGTTCAACATCAAAATCTTTTTGAGTCACCTGTGCTCTCATATAACTTCTCATCATAGCCATTTTTTGTAGTGCTTGTTTGACCGGCTTAGTGGCACCTGCTGTAAACATATTCGCTAAGTATTCTATCGGTAAGCGCATTTCTTCTATGGCAGGAAAAATCATATCCGGATTTTGTTCTGAATTTTTACCTTCAAAGTAACTCATAATTGGACTTAATGGTGGACAATACCACACCATTGGCATTGTTCTATACTCTGGATGCAATGGGAATGCTAATTTATATTCAATGGCTAATTTATAAATCGGTGACTGTTGTGCCGCTTCAATCCATTCATGATTAATACCATCTTTTTCAGCTTGTGCAATGATTGCTTCATCAAATGGGTCCAAGAATAGTTCCAATTGCTTTTCATATAATTCTTTTTCATTTTCAGTTGATGCCATTTCTTCTACTCTGTCAGCGTCATATAATAATACGCCTAAATATCTCATTCGACCTGTACAAGTTTCTGAGCAAACTGTAGGCATGCCTGCTTCAATTCTAGGAAAACAAAATGTACATTTTTCAGCTTTATTCGTTTTCCAGTTAAAATAGACTTTTTTATAAGGACATCCAGTCATACAATAACGCCATCCACGACATGCATCTTGATCAACCAAAACGATGCCATCTTCATCTCTTTTATACATAGCACCTGATGGACAAGACGCAACACAGCTTGGATTAAGACAATGTTCACATAATCTTGGTAGATACATCATAAATGTTTCATCAAATTGAAACTTGATATCTTCTTCTATCTTTTGAATATTAGGATCTTTAGGCCCAGTCACATGACCACCAGCTAAATCGTCTTCCCAGTTAGGTCCCCATTCAATATCCATATTTTCACCAGAAATAACAGAGTAGGCTCTTGCTACTGGAGAGTGTTGACCTGCCTTAGCTGTTGTTAAATGCTCATAGTTATAATTCCAGGGTTCATAATAATCTTGAATCAATGGCATATCAGGGTTATAGAAAATCTTTCCAAGTGCTATTTTAGACCACTTACTACCAGATTTAAGTTGTAATTTCCCTTTCCGATTCAATACCCAGCCGCCTTTATAGTGCTCTTGATCCTCCCAACGTTTGGGATAACCTGTACCAGGCTTTGTTTCAACATTATTAAACCACATATATTCTGCACCAGGTCGATTTGTCCATGTGTTTTTGCAGGTAACGCTACAAGTGTGACAACCTATACATTTATCTAAATTCAACACCATTGCTATTTGCGCTTTAATCTTCAAGCCAATTGACCTCCTTCATCTTTCTTACTGCTACATATACATCTCTTTGATTTCCAATTGGTCCATAATAATTGAAATGATAACTAATTTGAGCATAGCCACCTATGAGTTGTGTTGGTTTCAAATGAATTCGTGTTGGTGCATTGTGTGAACCACCTCTAGTATCAGTAATTTCAGAACCAGGTGTTTGAATATGTTTATCTTGTGCATGATACATAAACATAGTACCTTTAGGCATTCTGTGTGAAATGACAGCTCTCGCTGTAACGACACCATTTCGGTTATATACTTCTAACCAATCGTTATCCTGAATGTCATGTTCAACTGCATCCTCATCAGAAATCCATACTGTTGGTCCACCTCTAAATAACGTCAACATATGTTTATTGTCTTGGTACATAGAGTGAATATTCCATTTGCCATGCGGTGTTAAGTATCGCAATATTAAAGTGTCAGTACCGCCTTTAATTTGCTTATCCTTAGTACCAAATACCATTGGTGGTAATGTAGGTTTATAAATAGGCAAACTTTCTCCAAATTGTTGGAAAATCTCATGATCAATATAGTAACTTTGACGACCAGTTAACGTTCTAAATGGTACGAGTCTTTCTATATTTGTTGTAAATGGTGAATAACGTCGTCCATTTTTATTTGAGCCAGGGAACACTGCTGTTGGAATAACTTCTCTAGGTTGAGAACCAATATTTAAAAATGTTATTTTTTCAGACGCACGTTCACTTGAAATGTCAGTTAGCGTCATACCTGTTTGTTTTTCTAAATCTTGATAAGATTTTTGTGATAATTTGCCATTTGTAGCTGATGAAAGATTTAACATTGCATCTGCTACATTTCGAGCAGAGTGAATTCTAGGTTTATCATTTTTGATAGATTTAGGATCTTTATCATTCCAAGTCCCTAGCATACTTTTTAATTCTTCGTATTGTTCCTTCACGCTAAAACTAACACCATGCGCCCCTACTTTATCTGTCTCTAATTTCGGTCCAACAGAAACATACTTATCATAAATTAATGTGTAATCACGTTCTACGATGGTAAAGTTAGGCATTGTTTTACCTGGTATGGCATCTATCTCACCTTTAGACCAATCTTTTACTATACCTAATGGTGTGGCTATTTCTTGTTTAGAATCATGACCTAATGGTGTTGTTACGACATCTTTATATGTACCTGGTAGATAATCCTTCGCCATTTCTGACACTACTTTAGCGAGTGTTTTATAAATATCCCAATCGGATCGAGACTCCCACAATGGATCTATGGCTGGATTAAATGGATGAACATAAGGATGCATATCAGTAGAAGAAAGGTCATGCTTTTCATACCAAGTTGCTGCTGGTAAAACAATATCTGAATATAATGGCGTCGCTGTCATTCTAAAATCGAGCGATACGAGTAAATCTAATTTACCTGTTGTTTCTTCTCTCCACTGAATTTCATCAGGTTTATCATCTTCGTTTGGTGATGCTAATAATCCTGATTTTGTACCTAATAAATGTTTCATAAAATATTCTTGTCCTTTAGCAGAACTAGAAATTAAATTAGAACGCCATACGAATAATGTTTTAGGATGGTTTTTTCTTAAATCAGGATCTTCTACTGCAAATTTTGTTTCCTTCGTTTTCACTTCATTAATCGCACGTTGTAAGATGGCTTCATTTGAATCATCACCATTTTCTTTGGCTTCTTCAGCGAATAACAAACTATTCTTATTAAACTGTGGATACGAAGGCAACCAGCCTAATTTAGCTGCTGTCACATTGTAATCAGCTGGATGTTGATGTTTTATATGCTTCGCTAAAGGTGATTTCAATTTATCAACATTTGATTCTTCATACTTCCATTGATCTGTTGCGAAATAGAACCAACTTGTCCCATTTTGTAAGCGTGGAGGCCCTTGCCAATCTTTAGCAAATGCAATCGTATTCCATCCTTCGATGGGTCGACATTTTTCTTGTCCAACATAGTGTGCCCAACCACCACCATTGACACCTTGACAGCCACATAACATAACTAAATTTAAAATAGAACGATAAATTGTATCGGAATTAAACCAATGGTTGATACCAGCTCCCATAATAATCATTGAGCGTCCTTCTGTGTCTATAGCATTTTGAGCAAATTCTTTTGCAACTTGAATGACTAGGCTAGATTTTATACCTGTAATGTTTTCTTGCCAGGCAGGCGTATATTTAGAATGTGCATCGTCATATCCCGTTGCTTCTAATTCATGATTAAAACGTTTGATACCATATTGACTTATCATCAAATCATATACAGTAGTAATATATCTTTCATCACCATTAGCTAATTTAATCTTCTTAGTAGGTATAGGTCGTTCAAAGACACCGTCGCCATTGCTATCAAAATATGGAAATTGAATTTGTTGTAATTCAAAATCACTTTCATCCATGGATAGACTAGGTTGAATATCATTGCCTGCTTCATCTTCTAATTTAAGATTCCATTGTTTACCATCTTCCCAGCGTTGCCCCATCGTACCATTTGGAACAACTAGTTGATTTGATAAGTTATCAAATAACACAGGCTTCCATTCTCCGTTTGTTGTATCTTGTCCAAGATCACTTGCTCTTAAAAATCGGCCTGCTTTCAAACCATTTTCATCTTGATCTAACATTAATATAAAAGGCATATCTGTATATTGTTTAGCATAATTAATAAATCGTGAATTAGGATTATTGATATAATATTCTTGTAAAATAACATGTGTCATTGCTTGAGCAACTGCAGCATCAGTACCTGGATTAGGCGCCAGCCAATTATCTGCAAACTTTACATTTTCAGCATAATCTGGTGCGATAGAAATGACTTTAGTTCCTTTATATCGTACTTCTGTCATGAAATGTGCATCTGGAGTTCTTGTTAATGGTACGTTTGAACCCCACATAATCATGTAAGCAGCGTTATACCAATCACTTGATTCAGGGACATCTGTCTGTTCCCCCCATATTTGAGGTGATGCTGGTGGCAAATCGGCATACCAATCATAAAAACTCAACATTTCTCCACCCAACAAATTAATGAATCGTGCACCAGCTGCATAGCTCACCATAGACATCGCTGGAATAGGCGTGAATCCTGCTATTCTATCTGGACCATCTTTTTTAATGGTATATAGTAATTGAGCAGCGATAATATCAGTTACATCTTTCCAATTTGATCGTACATGACCACCCATACCACGCGCTTGTTTATAACGTTTGGCTTTTTCTTCATCTTCTACAATAGATGTCCATGCAGCAATTTTGTTTCCATGATTTTCTTCAAGTGCTTCTTGCCATAATTCTAAGAGCTGCCCTCTGATATAGGGATATTTAACTCTTAATGGACTATATTCATACCATGAAAATGAGGCACCTCTTGGGCATCCTCTCGGTTCATATTCTGGCATATCTGGACCACAACTAGGATAATCTGTTTGTTGATTTTCCCATGTTATGACGCCATTTTTAACAAAAACTTTCCATGAACAAGACCCAGTACAATTCACGCCGTGGGTAGTTCTCACTTCTTTATCGTGACTCCAACGTTCACGGTACATTTTTTCCCATTCTCTGCTTTTACTTTCAAGTACTGACCAATTACCATTAAACTTTTCAGTTGGTTTAAAAAAATTCAATCCAAATTTGCCCATAAATATCCTCCTAGACCTTTACTTCATCTATGCGTTCCAATCTTTTCAATTAGATTGTACATTTTTTCACAATATTTATATATTAGGGAATGTCCTAATTGCACTTATAAATTCCCTACTACAAAAAAGCAGTGCCTATTCTAGATAGACACTGCTTTATCATTAATATTCATTTTGTGCTTATAATTCAATAAACTGATGTGTATACTGCTTTAACACTGATTTGTATAATGCTTGTTGAGAATAATGATACGTCTCATCTACTTCTATCATGCATCCATAACCTTGCTCATATAGTAATTCACATTTTTCTAATGCTTGGTTTCTATCGCCTTTTACAATATATATTTTTTCTTTATTCTTAGTCTTAATTTGGGGTTGTGAATAGCTGATGATATCTCCAATGATACAAATGCCTGGTAATCCTTCTACTTTATACTGGTTTAACTTTTGTTCGATATTACTTATATTTCCAGTCAATACTTGTTCATCAAAAAGTGAGGCACGGAAAACAATTGCGATTGGGTAATCATACGATGTATACTGTCTGATTTGCGAAATAATTCTAGGTAGTCGTTTAACCCCCATATAAACAGCTAGCGTTCCTTTATTTATTAATGTACTGATATCAATGTCATTATCTTTTGAATCCTTAAAATGACCTGTTGAAAAAGTAACGTTTTTAGCTATACTTCTCATTGTTAGACCTAAGTTCATGGATTGTGCTGCTGCACTTGCCGATGTTATCCCCGGCACTATTTCAAAGTTGATATTTAATTCAACTAAAGCTTCTACTTCTTCTTGGACACGTCCAAATATAGCAGGGTCGCCTCCTTTAAGCCTAACCACATGATGATGTTTACTTGCCGCTTCAATCATTTTTTGATTAATGGCCTCTTGTTGAATATGTTTAGTATATGGTTTCTTACCAACATCAATGATTTCTATATCTGGTTTAGCATATTGCAATATAAAGGGATTAACCAATCTGTCGTATAATATAATATCTGCATTTTCAATGAGTCTTTGCGCTCTTTTAGTTAATAAATTAGGATCACCAGGACCTGCACCTACTAAGTAGACAGTTCCGTATCGATTTAAAGGCATATAAAAATATCTCCATCTACGACTTCTACTGGATACGTTTCTACACAACCAGTATCTGGTTCCTGAACATCACCTGTCTTAAGATCAATTTTTTGGTCATGTAAAGGACAATAAACATAGTTTCCACTAACAGTACCTTCTGACAAAGGCCCCTCTTTATGAGGACAAATATTATTGACTGCAAATATCTCTCCTTCATTTGTTAAAAACAAACCAATCTCTTTATCGTTTACGAATACTTTCTTACCAATTAATGGTGTTAACTCATCTATACGGGACACTTTAATTTTCTCCATATGTTTCATGATTAAACCCTCTCAACTTCAAAGATTTTTTGTGATGCTTTATCATTTACGATTGCTTGCCAAGGTTCCTCTTGGATCGCTTGTTTCGCTTCCATCACTCTATCGAAAAGTGCTTGTTGACGTTCGGGGTCTAACAATACTTCTTTCACATTTTCAAAACCAAGACGTTCTAACCAAGGCGCAGTTCTTTCAGCATATATTCCAGTTTCACGATAATATTGCATCAATGCACCACAAATACGAATCACTTCATCTTCTGTTTCTACAGTAGTTAGTAATTGTCCTTTTGTTACTTCAGTACCGCCATTACCTCCGATATAGAGTTGGAAACCATTTTCTACTGATATCACACCAAAATCTTTCACACCAGATTCTACGCAACTTCTAGGGCATCCTGATACACCCATTTTGAATTTATGTGGGGTATCAATATATTCAAATGTTTTCTCTAATCTAATACCAAGTTGAGTCGTATATTGTGTTCCAAATCTACAGAATTCTTTACCAACACAACTTTTAACTGAACGTGTTTTTTTACCATAAGCTGAAGCAGAACGCATGCCTAAGTCTTCCCATACGCTTGGTAGTTCTTCTTTTTTCAATCCATATAATCCCACACGTTGAGATCCTGTAACTTTAACAAGTGGTACATTATATTTTTTAGCGACTTCCCCTAGTCTAATAAGTTGATCTGCATCTGTAACACCACCGCGCATTTGGGGGATGACGGAGAATGTACCGTCATTTTGAATATTTGCATGATAACGTTCATTGGCAAATCGTGATTCTTTTTCATCTTTATGCTCATATGGATATATCATGTTCAAATAGTAGTTGATAGCTGGACGACATTTTGGACATCCATTTTTATCTTTGAAGTTGAGTACATGTCTCACTTCTTTAGATGTTTTGAGTCCTTTTGCTCTAATTTGAGTAACAATTTGATCTCGTGATAAATCCGTACAAGCACATATACCAGTTGGTTTAGAGGCTATAAAATCATCACCTAATGCATATTGTAGAATGTCTGCGATTTGGCCTTTACATTTCCCACATGAATTTCCTGCTTTAGTCATTTTTGTAACTTCAGCTACAGACGTTAATCCGTTTTTAGTAATCGCTTCTACAATTGTGCCTTTATTGACACCATTACAACCACAAATTGTTTCGTCATCTGCCATATCCTCAATAGATACATTGGCAGCTTCTCCACCTTTTGTTAATAAAGAGACCAACGTATAGTCTTCGATAGATTCGTGCTTTTTCATCATGTTATAGAAGCGAGAACCATCATCTGTATTCCCATATAACACTGCACCGACAACTTCTCCATCTTTTAAAAATACTTTTTTATAATTATTATCGATACTATTAAATATCTCTATACCATGAATATCGTCAGTTTCTTCAATAATACCTGCACTATATAAATCACACCCTGATACCTTTAAAGAGGTAAATGTAGTAGAGCCATGATAACCATTAGTTTCCTTATTTGTTAAATAGTCTGCTAAAACGATACCTTGTTCATATAATGGTGCAACTAAACCATATACTTTACCTTCACATTCTGCACATTCTCCCACAGCAAAGATATTTGGATCATTTGTTTGCATAAATTCATTAACGATAATACCTCTATTAACGTCTAAACCAGCCGCTTTAGCTACCTCAGTATAAGGTCTAATACCTACCGCCATAACAACTAAGTCCGCTTCTAACACACGTCCATCTGCTAATCTAACGGACTCAACATCTTCATGACCGAGAATTTCTTGGGTATTCGCTTGTAATTCAAATCGCATACCTTGTTGTTCCAAATCATTTTTTAGCATTTGACCTGCTTTTCGATCCAATTGCATTTCCATAAGCCATTCTGCTAAATGTACTACGGTTACCTCCATACCTTGGTCTAATAACCCTCTAGCACATTCTAATCCTAATAGGCCCCCACCTATAACAATTGCTTTATGTTTAGTTTGAGCTATCTCCATCATGCGTTTAGTATCATCAATTGTTCGCCACCCAATAACACTTGGTAAATCAGATCCTGGAATAGGTAAAACAAATGCTTTTGAACCTGTGGCAATTATACATTGATCATATTCAAAGGATTGCCCACTCTCAGTTAAAACTGTCTTTTTTTCTCTATCTAATATCGTCACTGGATCGTTATTAACCAATTTAATGTCATGTTCTGCATACCAGTCATATGAATTCATGATTGTTTCTTCTACAGTCATTTTATTTTGTAAAATATTAGATAACATGATTCTATTATAATTTGGATAGGCTTCTTTACCGATAATGGTAATTTCAAAACGTTGCGGATCTCTATCCAAAATTTCTTCGATAGTTCTCAAACCAGCCATGCCATTTCCTATCATCACTAATTTGTTTTTAGTCATATATATGCCCCTTTATCACTATAGATAAGTTATTTAAAGGATTGGATATAAAGGCACATGTTGTTATTTTTAAAATTGGAGTGCTTCAAGACGTTCTCGTATAATAAGTCTCAATGCGTCATCAAAATTGATTGACGGTGTAATGTGTAGTTTACAATGAATATCCATGTCATCAATGAATCGTTTTACTTTATTGACCAATCTTCCATCAAATAAAAAGAGTGGCACGATAATTAATTCATCATATTGTTTTGATATCTCGTCTAAATCATTCCTGAATGTTAAAACGCCATATAAAGCTCTTGCATATACAGGTCGCTTCGAGTCGATGGTTTCCACAAATGCTTTAAGTTCATCATGTGCTTTTGTAAAACGGCCGCTACCATTACCGTGTGCAATAATAACCGTTGCTGTCTTGGAGGCTTGATCAGCAAGATGCACATCCTCTATTCTTCTTTCTACTAGTGATTTCATATAAGGATGTGTGCCTAAAGGTTCACTCATTTGACTCGAAATTTGAGGATACTTTACTTTCATCTCTGATAGTATGTTAGGAATATCGCCAATATAATGCATCGCTCTAAAAATAAGTAACGGCACAATTCTAAATTGTGTGATTCCTTTTTCGATCATCTTTTCCATTGTTATTTCTAAACTCTGTGTGTCACTCTCTAAAAATGCTAATTCGTAATGGTACTCTTCATCTTTTAGTAAAGTTGTAATGAATTCTTCTAAGGCTTTATTTTGATTTCCTTTTCTCATTCCATGTGCCACTAAAATGTTGCCTACCATAATACCAATCCTTTCAACTTGAATTGTAAACTAATTCGTAGAGTTTTTGTGATTAATTTCACATTTTTAGTGAAAATTAGGGAATCCCCTTATACAAGTTATATACACAACATATTAAAATATTTAACTTTGTAAAAAGAGATGTATAAAGATTTAAATTACATGTAATAAGATATATAATTAAAATATTAGTGGTTAATATATGTACTACTTCAACTAGCACCAATTTCAAATACATAACGAACGATGCAATATGTACGTGCCATATTAACGACTTAGTAAATTTTCATGATTAGACAATGGAGAGGAGTAAACGACATGAAAAGATTTACTATTCTGATAATTATAGTATCCTTTATTTTAGCAAGTTGTAACAATAATGCAACAAATAAAAAAGATACGCTTAATGTTGAAATCCCATTAAAAACAACATCAATTGCGCCATATGAAACGGATGTACCTGTGAAAATCGGTGCATTAGAATCTTTATTCAAAATGTCTAAAGATGGTAAAGTTAAACCCCTATTGGTTAAATCCTTCAAACAAAAATCTGATGATACCCTTACCCTAAAAATTAAAGATGACATTCATTTCCAAAATGGTCATAAATTAACTGGAGATGCTGTCAAACGTAGTCTAGAACAAGGTGTTAAAAAGAGTGACTTATTAAGTGGATCTCTACCTATTGATAAAATCACTGCAAAAGGCCAAGAAGTGACAATCAAAACCAAGGAACCTTATCCTGAATTAAAATCCGAATTAGCGAGTCCATTCGCAGCTATTTATGACACACAAGCGAAAGGCAAAGTTTCGGATCAACCAGTTGGTACAGGCCCGTACCAAATTGACAAATATCAACGGTCACAAAAGATAGAGCTATCAAAATACAAAGATTATTGGCAAGGTACACCTAAATTAAGTAAAATCAATGTCACATATCATGAAGATGGCAATACTCGTGTCAACCATTTATTATCTGGCAAATCAGATTTAACAACAGATGTACCTATCGCTCAAATTAATGATGTTAAAAAATCTAATAAAGCGAATATTCAAAGTACATCTGGTTTCAGAACTCATTTATTACTTTATAATCACGACAGCAAAAAAATGAATAAAAATGTTCGAGAAGCATTTGATGCAGTTATTAATCGTAAAGAAATTGCTAAGAATGTGTCCAAAGATTATGCCAAACCAGCCTCTGGACCATTTAATGATCGATTGAAGCATATTAAAGGTAGCGAGGTTCAGCCACAAGACATTAATAAAGCGAAAAAGCTATTAGCCAAAGAAGGCTACACTAAAGATCATCCTTTAAAAATCAATATGGTTACTTATGATGGTAGACCTGAATTACCTAAGATTGGACAAGTTATTCAATCTGAAGCTAAAAAAGCAAACATTGAAGTAAAATTAAGAAACGTAGATGATATCGAAGGATATTTGAAAAATAAAGTTGCATGGGATGCTTCTATGTATAGTTACTTAACAGTTCCTAGAGGAGATACAGGTTATTTCTTTAATACTGCTTACTTACCAAAAGGCGCAAATAATAAAGGTAATTATGACAATAAAGAGGTTACTCAACAAATCAAACAATTAAACCACACATTCGGTCAAACAGAACGTGAGCAACTAACGAATCAAATATTGAAAACGTCAGACAAAGACATTCCAAATAGTTATATAACGTACAATGACCAAATTGACGGTGTAAGTAAAAATGTGAAAAACTTCAATGTAACACCAGAGTCTATTTATCTAATTGATTACAAAGTAGATAAAAAATAATAAATCCTCGAACTTTTAATAAAATTAAAATAGCCAGTAAATGAATGTTTCAATTCATTTACTGGCTATTTTTAACTCTTTGTGATGACTTTTTTAAAATGGTGGTTGTCCTAGAATCTTTTCTTCAAAGCGTTCAGGAATTAATATTTTCCTCATAATCACACCTAAATCACCGTCATCGTTTTCATGTTCAGCATATATTTCATATCCTCTTTTTTCATAAATACTTAATAACCAAGGATGTAATCGCGCGGATGTTCCTAATGTGACTGCTGAGGCCTTTAATGTATCTCTTAAAAAATCTTCTTCTACGTATTTTAACAATTGACTACCATAGCCCTGTCCATCGAATTCTGGTTGTGTGGCAAACCACCAAACGAACGGATAACCAGAAATACTTCTGACACTCCCCCAAGGATATCGTACGGTAATCGTTGAGATGATTGTATCGTTCAATTCTAATACAAATGTTGTATTATGTTTGATGTTGTCTGCTACCATTTCCTCTGTGGCATTCACTGATGGCCAATCAATGCCTAATTCCCTTAATGGCGTAAAGGCTTCATACATAAGTTGATGAATCGGTACAACATCATTTTGATCTGCAATTCTTATATTCACGTTACTCATTCTCTTCACGTCCTTCGTTTTCTCTATTCATGACATTAAGCGTAAAAAGAAAAACGACAAGAGTCAATCAACTTGTTTGATAACTCGTCATAAAAATTAACAGGCTAGGACATAAATATATTTCAAGTTACATTCATATTTAGGCAGTAGTTGACTTACACATATGTGTTCCTATTTTAAAGTACACATTAGCTGTGGCTAATGCGTGAGAACGACTACATAATCAATGATTAGTGGTTCTTTATGATTTCTGTCCCACTCCCTTACACAAAGATCATTATTTTAATTGTGAACGTTGACCATTTAAATAAGCATAAACTAATCCAACAAAGATACCGCCACCAATATAATTACCTATTAAAGCAAATACAATATTTTTCAAAACGCCTAAACCTGACATTCCATCAATATTGAAAAATAGCATACCTGAGAATAAACCGGCATTAAAGACAACGTGTTCATAACCCATGAAGACAAACACAACTACTCCACAAGCAATAAAGAATGCTTTGGTTAATCCTTCTTTAAATTGCATAGATACAAAGATACCTATATTAATAAAGAAATTACAGAAAATACCTTTTACTAATATATTTAACCATGTTGATGCTTCTGTTTTCTTTTGTACAGTTTCAGTTAGTGCATCCGTCATTTCTGGAGTCATTACATGTGCATATTCCATTAAGAAAAATAAGATGATTCCACCCAGTACATTACCGATAAAGCAAAATGTAAATATCCATATGACTTTATTCAAACGTATTGCTTTATAATACCAACCTACTGTTAGATACATAAAATTACTTGTTAGTAATTCTGAATTCGTTAATACAATTAATACTAAGGCTAAACTAAATGCAATGGCACCAAGCAAATTAATTAAGCCATCAATTTGTGTAGCAGCAAATTGTGTTTTAATAGCTAGCATAAATACCGTGACAATAGATAACAAGAATCCTGCCATCATTGCTTTTAACGCATAACGCATAGGTGTTTGATCAGCCATGACTTCTTTCATTTGCGCTTGGCTTACTACCGCTTCCATAATAGACTTAGTTGCGTATGTATCTTCGGTAGTTTTTCGATTTTCCATCATATTCTCAATTACTCCCATCTTTTTAAAATCATTTATTTCATATTCATTATATGAAGAAATAAAGATGATGAATAGTGGTAATTTTTTAACAAATGATAAAATGCTTTTTAAGTTATTTATAAATATTTGATAGAATCAGTTTTACATTTCAATTTAATGATTGTCTCATCTAACATTTCCCTTTTGACTTTACCAATTAATCTAATAAAAACTAAATAAAAAAACTGAGGCAGACACTCAACCATTGTCCCCACCCCAGTCCATATTTAAATATTAGCGATCCCATTATTTTCGTTTTAATTTTGAAAAATAATGTAATCCTGATGCAAAAATACTATACCCTAATAACGTTCTTAATATAAAACGTACATATTGGTTAGCAAAACATTTGGAATTAATGACAACCGCCGAAATAAAATGAGTTATTGAGTATAATCCCAACACGATTAAATATCGTCTTTTCATCAAATCAACCTCTTTTAAATAAGATTCCACTTCAATAATACACCCATTTACAAATCCACAGTTGGTACAATTTATTTACAATTATGATTTCAATAGTTTTTCTAATTGGTCCAATGTTGAATTCATACCTTCTTCGACGCCCATATCAAGCGCTTGTTGAGCAGCTTCTTCCGAAGGTAATACAGAAGTTGACGTCACTGTAGTTTGATTAGGTTGCTTTTCCTCAAATTCAATTACAATATGCATACCTGGCATATTAGGATCTTTGTCGCCATCTGGTGTAGCGAAAAAGTCTAAGTATTCAATGTAATTAGGTTTTTCAATTTTTTTGTATTCTGAACGCGTGTAACTTGTCATATCGGGCGTGTGTATAGCAAAAAATGCATGTCCTCCTTCTTCTACATTAAATTCAAATACTTCCGTAGAAGCACCTTCTGGATGAAACCATTGTTTAAACAAATCTTCTTGTGTATATGCGTTAAATAGTTCATGAATCGTTCCTGTGAATGTTCTTGAAAAGATAATTTTATTTTTTTCAACTTTAATAGTCATAGATATTCTCCTAAATTTTGATAATTTAAAACAAATCTATCATAGCAAAATAGAATAGAAGTTACTAAAGATTGAACCATAAAAAGCACCTCAACATGCTAGAATCAAGTTCTAACATCTGAAGTGCTCTGTATTTCTCAATATATTATTTAGTGTTCATGTTCGTGTTCATGCTCATGGTCTTCATCTTTTACTTTAATTTTACTATTTAAAGCCTTTTTAATGTTTTTAATGTTTTCTTTCATTAATGATTGGTATGAAAGACCTTTTTCATTTTGTTGTTCTTTAGTTACAGATTCCATATTGTTGAATTTTAATGGTTTCGCATCTGTTTCTTTTCTAATTGTATCAGTAATCTTATTTGATACATTTTCTTCATATAAAATGTATTCTACTTTATTCTTTTTAATTTCTTTCACAATGTTTGTAAGATCCTTTTGTGATGGATCTTCTGCACTCATATTTTGAACGCCTACTTGTTCGAATCCATAACGATTAGAAAGATAACCTAAAGATTCATGAGAGATAAATACTGCATTACCTTTTTTACCTTTAGTCGCGTCTTTCATGTCTTTATCAATATTCTCTAAATCTTTGTTTAATTTTTTATAGTTCTTTTCATAATATTTCTTATGATCAGGGTCTTTTTTCACAAGTTGATCTTTAATTTCTTTAGCGAATGTTTGGTCCATCTTAGGATCTAACCAAATGTGTGGGTCATATTTACCATGATGGTGATGTTCTTCTTCGCCATGATGTTCTTCTTCACCTTCATGATGATGATCTGCTAATAAATCATTTTTGCTGATTTTATCTTGTAGAGATAATTTTTTATCATCTTTTTTAATTGTTGAAGCCACTTTTTTAGCTACTGGGTCTAAATCGTCACCAGTATAAATGAATAAATCAGATTTTGCCGCACTCATCATATCTTTTTGAGTAGGTTCATAACTATGTAAATCTGCGCCCGCTGGATAAATTGATTTAACATCTACATATTTACCACCAATTTGTTCTGTAAATGATTTTAACGGATATACTGTTGTATTAACTTTTAACTTATCTCCTTTTTTATGATCATCACCGTTGCCACATGCAGCAAGTGCTAATATCATAAGAGGAATAAGTAACAATAAACTTAATTTTCTTTTCATGTCGTTCCTCCTAAATAGTAATTATTACGATTAAAAATTATATACCTTACTCTCGTAAAAAACAAGCCTATTCAGACAACTTTTTTATCATTCATATCTTTTAAATATTCAAAATTATTTCATCTTATATGACCATACCCAGTGTCACCTTTAACTATCTAGTTATCCATCATCTTCATCAAATTTTTACAATATCCATAAAAGGTCGAGATTTGATGCTATTGCATATTGGAAAAACGATTCATCGTCGTCCAAAATGCAGGCATAAATCCCGACCTCATTATATAAATGATTTATTTTGATTGAAGTAATTTATCATATTCTTTAAAGTGATATGGATCTTCCACTTTTTTGCCATTGATAAACACAGTTGGCGCTGTCTTAATATGATGTGCTTTTGTATCTTTCTTATCTTTATTTGCAGCTTTCCATGCGGCACTATTTTTAGTTTTATATTCTGACTTTATTTTTTCTTTTTGATCTGCAGAAATATTCAAATGATCAATCTGTTGGTCAACTACTTTTTCAGTAATCCACGCTTTCTTTTCATCTTGTTGATGCTCAAACATTAATTTTTGAAATTGTAAATAAGAACGAGGTGCAATATTTTGAACTGCATGTCCTGCTCTTGACCCTATAATTGAATCTTTACCTAAAAATGCCATATTAACGTATTTAATTTCCGCTTTATGGTTGTTTAAATATTTCTCTTTAAGTTTAGGCATCACATTCTTTTCAACCTTTTTACAATATGGACATTTAAAATCACCATAAATAACAATGAGTGGTTTACCGTCTTTAGTAGCTTGAGGCGATTTCACATCTTCTTTACCACAACCGCTCACTAACACGATGATGAAACACAAACATATTATACTGATTAATTTTTTCATTGTTGCTCCTTATCACTTATAGCAGGCTAGCGCATATTTTCTTCTTTGTAATCTGGATCATGTTCTTGATAATAACCTTTTGAGTTAAAGTTTTCTTTATATTTAGCCTTTTTCCCCTTAAACTCATAAGTGTAATAATGGACTTCTTCATCATCACTTAAAGGTTTATACGCTAGGATAACGTATTTTCCTTTATCATAAACATAGATATTAGCATCCTTTTTATCAAAGTGCTTCACTTCGTCGCCAGCATCTCTTTTTGCTATTTTAGTTTGTTTCTTTTCTTGTAACGTAACCGCTTTATCAATTTTATCTGTATATTTTCCACTACTACATCCGACTAGTACTAGTGTTAATACACTGATCATCACTACGAATTTCTTCAATATGTTCACTCCCGATAATATGACTCATTTGAGATGAAATCTTATTTTAAATCATGTCATCTTTCACTCTAGATTTTATCATAGAATCCAGAGTATCACAGTATCAATTCATACAAAAAACACAATTTTAAATTAATTTTAAAAATAAATAGAATCTATGATTTTATCACATCATACAAAAGTATGACGCTATTTTTTATGATATGATGTGTAATGATAGTAGTATTTTGATAATATAATTATTGACGATTCATTAATTAGTTTTTATTTCTAGAGGGGAAGATATATATTGAAATTTGTAAACTTAACATCCGAAGAATTCGGTAAATTTACTACAGAACATTTTTCACATTACACACAATCAAGCATTCATTATGACAATCGACGTGAAATGCGTGGAGACGTTCATCTTGTCGGTGTTAAAAACGATAAAGACGAGGTCATTGCTGCTTGTCTGTTAACTGAAGCACGTACATTAAAATTCTTTAAATATTTTTATACACACCGTGGTCCAGTCATGGACTATAATAACTTATCACTAGTACATTTCTTCTTTAAATCTTTAACTTCATACTTGAAGAAACATAATTGTTTATATGTACTTGTTGATCCTTATATTCTTGAAAATTTAAGAAATGCTGATGGTGAAATTTTAAAATCATACGATAACCGCGCTGTTATCAAAACTATGGAAGATTTAGGCTATAAACACCAAGGTTATACAGTCGGATATGATATGATGAGCCAAATTCGTTGGCTTTCAGTCTTAGATTTAAAAGGTAAATCAGAAGATCAATTAATGAAAGAAATGGACTATCAAACACGTCGTAATATTAAAAAAACTTATGAAATGGGTGTAAAAGTACGCACATTATCTATAGAAGAAACAGGTACATTCTTTGATTTATTTAGAATGGCGGAAGAAAAACACGGTTTCAAATTCCGTGATGAACCATACTTCGAAGAATTACAAAAGACATATGGCGACAACGCTATGCTTAAATTAGCCTATATCGATTTACAAGAATATCTCACTACTCTAGAAGACAAACACAAGGATTTATCAAAACAACTTCATGACGTAGAAACAGCTTTAGAAGAGAATCCAAATTCTAAGAAAAATAAAACGAAGCATACACAAATTAAACAACAATACGATAGCAATGAACGTAAGATAAACCAAACTAAAGATGAAATTGATAAAGAAGGTCAAGTATTGAACTTAGCCGCTGCAATATATATTTATAACGACCATGAAGTATATTACTTATCTAGTGGTTCTAACCCAAGATATAACCCTTATATGGGCGCTTACCGTTTGCAATGGGAAATGATTAAATTTGCCAAAGCACATCATATTGATCGTTATAATTTCTATGGTATTACTGGCGACTTTAGTGAAAACGCTGAAGATTATGGCGTTCAACGCTTTAAAGAAGGCTTTAATGCTAATGTATACGAATATATCGGTGACTTTGTTAAACCGATTAAACCATTGTTTTACCATGTAAAAGAATTAATTGAAAACAGAAAAAAATAAGTATACTAAAAATCCCAGTGAAACTGAATTCACTGGGATTTCTTTATCTTATAAATACTATTGAATGACATTTAAGAAACGCTTAAGTTCATCTGTTTGTGGACGATTAAATATATCGTCGGGTGTGCCCTGTTCACCTATTTTACCTTCATGAATAAATACAATTTGGTTAGATACTTCTTTAGCAAATCGCATTTCATGTGTAACGATGACCATCGTCATACCTTCTTGTGCTAAATCTTTAATCACTTTCAATACGTCATTAACAAGTTCAGGATCAAGTGCAGATGTTGGTTCATCAAATAGCATGACTTTAGGATTCATAGCTAAAGCTCTAGCAATTGCTACACGTTGTTGTTGACCACCAGACAATGCATGTGGACGTTGATCTTTCACATGTGTTAAGCCAACCTTTTCTAGTAGCTCTAGTGCTTTTGTTTTAGCTTCAGACTTACTTTGCTTCTTAACAGTAACTAAACCTTCCATGACATTCTCAAGCGCAGTCTTGTGTGGGAATAGATTATAACTTTGGAACACCATCCCAGACTGTTTACGTACTTCAATCTGTGATTTCTTGTCCTTAGCTGTATACGTTTTACCATTAACATAAACTGTACCTTCTGTTGGAATCTCTAAAGCGTTCATCATACGTAAGAGTGTTGTTTTACCTGAACCAGAACGTCCAACTAAAGTTACAACTTCGCCCTTATCGACTTTTAAATCGATACCTTTAATCACTTCTGTTTGATTAAATGATTTATGAATATTCGATAATTCGATCATGAGCGATACCCTCTTTCAATGTATGATTCATAAAAGCTTTGAATAACTGAAATGATGAAACAAACTACCCAATACATTAATGCAACTAAAAGATAAATCGTTAAATATTCATAAGAAGTTGAAGCAACTTCCTGTGCTTTACGGAACATTTCAGCTACTAAGATAAATCCTAATAAAGATGTATCTTTAATAAGTCCTAAGAATGTATTACCTAATGCTGGTATTGATACGCGAATGGCTTGTGGCAGAATAATACGTTGTACAGTTTGGCGATAATTCATTCCGATTGAATAAGCCGCTTCTGTCTGTCCTTTTGGTATAGAAATAATACCACCACGAATAATTTCAGATGCGTACGCACCCACATTAAGTGATAGCCCTATAATAGCTGCGATAACTGGTGCCAATGTCCATTGATTATCAGCATCGTTTGTTAAGAGTCTTCCTAATTCTGGAATACCGTAAAAAATAATAAATAATTGAACAATCATAGGCGTTCCACGAATGATTGATACGTATACTCGTGCAATACCTTTTAATATTTTACTTGTAGAAATACGCATTAAGGCTGTAAATAAGGCAATGATTAAGCCTAATACAAATGTTACAAGTGTGATTGGGATAGAATATTTCACTAATCCTTCTAACATAGGTCCAAATGCTTGCTTTGCAGCGTCTAAAGCATGAAGTTGTTCACTATTCAGGTTTAGAAACATCTTGACCAAACCATTTCTTACCTATTTTTTTAAGTTCGCCATTCTCGTCAATTTTCTTCAATCCATCATTGAATTTTTGTACTGTTTTATCATCAACTTTTTTAGAGAAAGCGAATGCTGATTTATTTTTCTCAGCGTCACCTTTAATTGCTTTGATTTTAGCGTTAGGCTTTTGCTTTTTATAATCTAAATAAGAGAGGCTATCGTTAAATGTAGCATCTACACGATTAGATAATAATAAGTCCATTGATTGGTTAAATCCATCAACTTTTGTGATTTTAGCGCCTTTATCTTTAGCTAATTGACCATAGTTAGAAGTAAATGTTTGTGCTAACTTTTTACCTTTAACATCATTGAATGATTTAATATTTTTTTCATTTTCACGAACGACTAATACCGCACTTGAATAAGTATAAGGATTAGAGAATTTGTATTTTTTCTCTCTATCTTTATTAATACCTACTTGGTTGGCAATGACATCAAAACGACCTGCATCTAGACCTGCAAACATTGAGTCCCAAGATGTTTCGTTAAATTTCAATTTAAGTCCTTCTTCTTTCGCTACTGCTTTAATAACATCAATATCGTAACCAGTTAACTTATCTTGCTTATTGTGGAAAGTGAAAGGTGCGTATGTACCTTCAGTACCCACTCGAATTGTATTGTCATCTTTACTACTTGATTTACTATCTTTGTTTGAATTGTTACCACATGCTGCTAATACAAATACTAATGCAATGACACAAAATAAAAGTCTTTTCATTAAACTATTCTCCCCTAATCTTATTATTCTAATCGGAATAAAAACATTTTAATCCTTAATGGGTAGTAAGTCAATAACTAGTTACTGGCTTTTGACTGTCATCACAACTCTGATTAGCTATTGTTCGTCTGTCGATTTTGTATTTTTCTTTAACATAAATGAACATAAAAAGCTCACTACTGTAATTAAAACGGCAAATAAGAAACCAGCGTGATAACCATGTAATAACGTATCTATTTTAATCTGTCCTAACATCTCGCTACGTTTCATGCCATCATAATCACTCATATTAGGTGAATAGTGTTTACTTGCTTGCGTTAAAATAGTAATTAAAATTGCTGTACCAATTGATCCCGCAATTTGTTGTACTGTATTAGTCATGGATGAACCATGCGCGTTCATTTCATATGTTAATTGGTTCATTGTATGCGTCATCACAGGCATTAAACCTAATGCGATTCCTATCATACGTATGCCATAAACTGTTGCTAACATCACTGAACTTGTATTTTCATCCATAATGACAAAATAACCAGTAGTAATGATTACAATCATCATACCGATGAGTGCTAAAGGTTTTGCACCGAATTTTTCATAAAGTCCCCCTGATGTGAATGACATAATCGCCATCACAATGGCACCAGGTAGTAGAATTAATCCGGAGTCTAAAGGCGTACGATTTAATAAATTTTGTACGAACATAGGTAACACTGTTTCAGAACCAATCATGGAAACCATGGTAACTGCCATAATTAAAATACCAATGGCAAATTGAGTGTTTTTAAACACACCAAAGTTTAATAATGGCGTTTCAAGTTTAGATTGTCTCCAGATAAATAAGGCAACAAGTATCACACCACCAATAATAGTAGTTAGAACGATAGGATCATTCCAACCATCGTGAGAAATTGAACTTGTTCCATATAACAAACCACCAAATCCTAAGACAGATAAAATGATTGAAATGATATCAATAGGTACTTTGATTGTTTCGCCCACATTTTTCACTGTAAATAGGGCAATGATAAATGTGATGGCAGCAATAGGAGCAACCACATGGAATAGTGATCTCCAATTTAAATACTCAACTAAATACCCTGATAATGTTGGTCCAATAGCTGGCGCAAGTCCAATAACTAAACCAAACATTCCCATATATTTACCACGTTCATGTGGTTCAAATATATTCAAGATGGTTGTCATCATGAGGGGCATCATGATACCTGAACCTAATGCTTGAATAATTCTTGCTATTAATAAAATAGTAAAGTTAGGACTAAATCCACCTAACATAGTTCCTAAGAAAAATATAAAAATACCAACTAAGAAAACTTGTCTTGTCGTATATCGTTGGATAAATAATGCTGATAATGGAATCACTACCCCATTAGTTAATAAAAAAGCTGTTGTCAGCCATTGTACTTGTGAATATTCAATGTTGAAATCTTTCATAATACTAGGTAGTGCTGTCGCTAATAAGGTTTCATTAAGCAAACCAAAGAACCCGCCTAGTAACATCGTAATCATCATTACTAATTTTGCTTTAAGAGACACTAATACTCCTCCTTACTTTCCTTTTCTTTTATCACAACATTATACAGTTGTTGAATGTAATATGCATTTTTTTAGTTCAAAAGGTTCTATTTGTACAAATCGTAATAATTACTATTTACATTTTTGAAACTTTCCGCCATAATATAAACAGATAAAGGAGGTCATATTATGAAAACAGATTTACAAACCGCACGACGTAATTTGAACAGTCCCAATATTAAAACAAGAAAACGTGCTTTGAAAATTATCAAACAACATAAAAGAGCAAAGTAATCCTTCCCTATTTCAATATATACATTTACAAGAAAGATGATACTTTCATTTGATGCAAAACATCATATTGCTAGACATCATTAATTCACATTAATATTACTCCACAAAAAAGGTCACCTATTGATGCAAGCATCAACACGTGACCTTTTATTTTTGACTATAAATAGTATTTGTCTTTCACTTCTAAATCATCTGTTAATTCGTATACTAATGGTGCTCCTGTTTTAATTTCATAACCGATAATGTCTTCATCTGATACATTTTCTAAATACTTGATTAGTGCTCGGATTGAATTACCATGTGCTGAAACTAATACAGTTTTATCATCTAATAAATGTTGAGAAATTTGATCTGTCCAAATCGGTACCACACGTTCTAACGTATCTTTCAAACTTTCAGAATACGGCATCATTCTATGATCTAAATGACGGTATCTTCTATTTTTCAAATATTCATTACGTTGTTCTTCACTTTCTGCAGGCGGTTGAATATCGTAAGAACGTCGCCATTGATGAACTTGTTCTTCACCAAATTGTTGTCTTGCATCATCTTTATTTAATCCTTGCAACGCACCATAGTGACGTTCATTTAAGCGCCAGCTTTTATATACTGGAATCCATTGTTGTTTTGATTGTGCTAAGATATACTGCGTTGTTTCCAATGCGCGTGTTAATAATGAAGTAAAGGCAACATCTATTTCTAACTGATTCTCTAATACTTTCTTACCTGCTGCAGTTGCTTCTTCAATACCTTGCTCAGATAAGTTAACATCTGCCCATCCTGTAAATAAATTTTTCGCATTCCATTCACTTTGACCATGACGACATAGAATTAATTTTGGCATCATTTAACACCTTCCTATTTATATAACAAACTATCTTGAAGGATAGCTGATATGTATATTCAATTAAAAAAACTCGTTTAATAAATCGATTTATTAAATTTTATATCTTCATTATAGAACTACCATATAAAATTTCAATCATTTACAGTTGCTATTATGTTGTCATTTTTTGACATATTTTTATTTCTATTGCAATGAATGTATTCTCACTAACATGTATGTCATCATTTTTTTATTTTCATGTAACCTATGCAAACAATTGAGGTGTTATAGTATGCATTACATCTTTAGAACATCATAAATTCAAATGATACATTCAGACTCATATCCTTGGGGGATATCAATTTAAGTCGAATATTATTCACTAACTAAAGGAGTTAACTATAATGAAAAAATCTATTTTAGCAATTATCGCTACAATTTCTATAGGTGCTACAGGTATGGAAGCACATCAAGCTCATGCAGCTGAAAACAACCAATCGTCACAACAAAGTTATTCAGAAAGTAATGAATCTACAAGTAGTGTTTATCAAGAGTTCATAGATGCAGGCGGTACTAAAGCATTGTGGGACAGTATTGTTATACCAGAATCAGGTGGTAATCCTAATGCATCAAACGGACAATATCATGGTTTAGGTCAAACGAACCAATCTTGGGGCTATGGTTCCGTTGAAAACCAAACTAAAGGTATGATTAATTATGCTAAAGAACGTTACGGCTCAATCGATAAAGCTATTTCATTCAGAGAAGCTAACGGTTATTGGTAAGCTGTATATATTAAAAAAGCGTCGAATAGAATCTTAATTGATACTATTCGACGCTTTTACTATATTATTTTATTGGTGTGATTGATGTATTTCATTTTCAGTAGCTTCATCTATTTTTGGTTCAGGATGTACATATACTGATGATATACCTTTCTCATGAAGATGTGATTCAACTTTATCACAAATTAAATGTGCTTCATTAATAGATAAATTAGGTTCAACTACAATAGTCACATCTAAAAAGATACTACTACCATGATAACGTCCTTTAATACTTCGAACGTCTAGCACGTCATCCACTTCTAAAATATCATTACGATATTCTTCTAAATCCTTTTCATTAAAACCATCACTTAATGTAAAGATAGATTCTTTAAATATTCCAAAGCCAGTATATATAATTAATAAACCTAATATTGTTGCTAAAACAATATCAATAATAGGAAATCCGATTTGTGTAAATACCAAACCTACTGCAGTACCAATACTGACTAAGCTATCTGATAAATTATCTTTAGCAGCAGATTTTAACGAACTACTATTTGTTTTCTTTGCTAATTTATGATTAATGACATAAACGCCAAGCATGATGAGACCACTGACAATACTAACTAGAATTGTAATCGGACTTGGTACATGTTTATCATGGGTTAATAATCGAGGTGCATTTTCAATGACAACTTGTATCCCCACAAACATAATAATAAATGATACTAATAATGTTGAGATATTTTCAGACTTTAAATGACCATATGGATGATTTTTATCTGCTGGTTTAATAGAAATTTTCAGTCCAACAATAACAGCAATAGAGACCACTATATCTGTCATATTATTCAATGCGTCCGCTCTGACTGCTGCAGAATTATATATAAATCCTGTCACGTATTTAGCTATTGAAAGAATAATATAAACAACTAAACTTAGATATGCCCCACGTTGTGCAATTTTCAAATTTTCATTTTGAGACATGACAATAGACCACCTTGATTTCCTTTAGTAATCATAGTATGAATCATAAAAAATGTTTTTACAACGTTTTTTAATTTCTATATTTTTTATATAATTAAGCTAATTATTTTTTTAGATTTGCCTAAAAATCAACCTGCTAATCGCTAAGAAAAAAAGTACTTTTTCAACTCAATTTCAAATTAAAAACCCATCAATTTATATTTGATCACATAAAAAATCTCACAAATGATATTCACTACTCATTTGCGAGATTATAATGTTATGCATGATTGAAATAATGATGATTACTCAAACGTCAATCTTTTAAAATCCATTTTGATAATATGAATGTAATAGGTATCGTAATGATCAAGCCAGCGAATGGTGCAATTTCTGATGGTATATTGAACCACTGTACAAATACATATAACAATACAGTCTGCATTCCCATATTAACGACTTGTGTCAAAGGGAAGCTAATAAATTTACGTAGTGTAGGTTTAACTTTATATACAAAGTAACAATTTAAATAGTAAGAAATGATAAAGCTTACTAAAAAGCCAGTAACATGACTAACTAAATAATTTACATTTAAAAGTTTTAGTAAGAGTAAATACACTACATAATAATTAAATGTATTCACCCCGCCTACAATAATAAATTTTATTATCTCAAAGTGCGTTTGAGTCAATTTCATACTTAATCTCCTTCAAGTTTTGCCATGTTCGATCCATACGGTACAATTTTCAATTTAACATTCTGTGGTATATCATAATATATTTTAAATAAATTGTGTTGTATATCATTGCGAGGCGTTGCTTTTTTAAGCATATTTTCAAACGGCAACTTCTCAAGTACGACCACATGTTTAATATGTTGTGTATCTAATTGATGTTTAATAGAATTTAACCGTTGTATATGTGTAAAATATATCATACTAAAAGTCACAATAAATATCATAGATAATCCTAATGCTAGTGCTCTTATCCCAATATGTAACGATTTCATATTAATTCCGCTCTGAGTCATTAATAGTAGTAAATACAAGGCCCATAATATATAAATAGTATAGAAGTTACCTGCCGTTATCGGAGACACTACAAGTAATGGCACAGTGACTAATAATATAGATCCAAGTGTATAGTAACCTAACATTCTCATAAACTGTGCTTTAAAAATGATATAAGTTGCAATAAATAACGCAATGTAGAACCATCCACAAACCATTAAATTTAATAAAGCGACACTGAGTGACCCTTTTAATTTATAAAATTGAAGAAAATCATATATAAAGAATTTATAGAAAGGCAAAATAGCGATACTGACTACCAAAACTACTTTCCAACGTAATATCCAATGATTGAAAAAGGTATTTTTAAATAATAAATATATTGTTATAAACGCAATCACGGTTAATATTAAATATTGATTAATGAAAATATATTCCGGTAATTCCTTAAATATAGTATGTAATATCTTATGTTTCAAACCTTGATTATCTGAGAACCGTAAATATTCGTTGCCACCTCTGTAAATACTGATATATATCGGGTTAATAAACATGAGCATACCGCCTATTAAACTTAACATAAAGCCCATGATTAAATAATAATTGATATGTCGATTTCGAATGACAAAGATGACATTCCCAACAATCAAAATCAACATATTATAAAGTGTTAAATTTTCAACAAACAATTGCCCTATTAAAGTGGATATTAAAAACAAACTTATCCACGTAGTATTGAGTTCTTCCCATTTATATATAGATACTACAACTACAAATAATATCAATATCGATAACACTGTACTAGGTACATAACTAAAGAAACCTGCGAAGTTACCATACGTATCTCTATAAATGATTCTTGGCATCATTAAAATGACTATAAACGCAATGATAATATACGTTCTACGTTGATATTTGCCAGTCATGATAACTAATAAATAGACCATACTCATTGATATAACGGCATAGAGAAGATATCTTAAAACACTGATTTTCATAGCTATTAATTCTAATAAGTTATCTAAGTATCTCCCATTCGTGTATTCAATAAGTCCTTTATACACCGTTAAATTATGTGCAATTGCCCATTTGAAATCATCTCCTGACAAAGGTGTTAGAATACTAATTAATAAATAAAAAAGAAAAATGAAAGTACACCATACGTATAATTCATTCAATTTAAAGTTGATCTTGTTGTTCATGTCTAAGTTGTTCACCTTACCTATATAAATATTACGCTATATTATTATACTATTATAAATTATATTTTCCATATATAATGTTGTATCTTTCATCCATGATTAATTGATCACTGATAATGTTTTATCTTTTGTTTTCAAGTTGACTCTTTTACAATAAAGATAATCAAATCGATGAGGAAGTGTCGTCCAATGAAAATAGTCATCGCACCAGATTCATTTAAAGAGAGTATGTCCGCAAAAGAAGCAGCGGAAGCGATACAAGAAGGATTTTCCACAATATTACCATCAACCATTGAATATGATTTAATTCCCATGGCTGATGGTGGCGAAGGTACAACTGAAGCCTTGATAGATGCTTTAAACGCTAAAATAATAACAACAACCGTAAAAGATCCACTCTACCGAGACATTAACGCTAATTATGCTTACTCACCACATCAAAAGATAGCAATAATAGAAATGGCCGCTGCATCCGGCTTAGATTTGTTATCAAATGAAGAACGAAATCCATTGAAAACCACTTCTTTCGGAACTGGGCAGCTTATTAATCATGCTTTAGATCAAGGTGCTCAAAAAATTATACTTGGTATTGGTGGCAGCGCTACGAATGATGGCGGCGCAGGCATGTTACAAGCATTAGGCGTAAAATTTACAGATAGCAATGGGCACTCTATTGAACCAGGCGGAATACATCTTCTTGATATCCAAACCATTGATACAACACAGTTAAATTCAAAATTAAAAAACATAGATATGAAAGTAGCTTGTGATGTGACTAATCCATTGTTAGGTGATAATGGTGCTACCATGATATACGGTCCACAAAAAGGCGCCACAACAAAGATGATACCAAAGTTGGATACCGCTCTAAGCCATTATCATGATAAGATAAAATTACAACTAGATAAAGATGTTAAAGACATACCTGGTGCAGGCGCAGCTGGTGGCATGGGCACAGCCTTATTAGCATTCTTGGACGTTCAATTATCTAAAGGTATTGATGTGGTTTTAGAAGAAACACATTTCAAATCTAGAATTAAAGATGCAGACTTAGTCATTACAGGTGAAGGCAAATTAGATTACCAAACGATTTTCGGTAAAACGCCAATTGGTGTTGCTCAAGTTGCTAAGCAATTCAATCTACCTGTTATAGCCATTGGTGGTAGTTTGGGCGAGCGATACGAAGCAGTCTATGATCACGGTATAGATAGTGTCTTTAGTATCATGAATCAACCTATGGATCTACAATACGCACTGGATAATGGACCTACCCTTTTAAGTCAAACTGCACACAATATCGCCCGTTTATTAAAATTAAACATGTCTTTTGATTCATAAATAAGCTAACCCAATAATGATGAGGTGAATGAAATGAAGAGAACTGATAAGTATAAAGAATCGTATCGTTATGATGACCAATACCAAAATCATCGTAGCCAAAGTGAAGAACGTGAATACAGAAATCAAAGTCAATATCGTGATCAAAATGAATTTAACGATCCAGAACAACACCCTGAACGCTATTACAATGGTAGAGATTATAGAAGAGAACAAGAGTTACAAGAAGAAAACCAAAAAACACGTAAATCTAAAAAATGGTTAATCGCTATTATCGTTATATTATTAATTATCGTGGCTATTTTCGTAACGAGAGCAGTGTTAAATCACAACAATAACAAAGTAAATAACGACCCTAACGTCTCTCAAAACTATAAAAAAGAAGTCGAAAATCAAAACGACGATATTAATAAACAAGTGGATACAGCTAAAAACGAAATTAAACAAAATAAAAATAGTCAAACTCAAATTAATCAATTACAACAACAAATTAATAACTTAAAACAAAAAGAAGAAACTAATGCAGATTCAAAACTCACACAATTTTATCAAGACCAAATCGATAAATTAAAAAATGCAAATAATGCACAACAAAACAACGAGAACCAAAACAAAGTAGATAGCATGCTACAAGACATCAATACAAAATTTGATAGCATTAAAACTAAAATTGACGAACTCCTTAATGGTTCCGGTAATTCAAAAAATCAACAACAATAGTCATCAACCATAACAGGCTTACATGTACTTCCATTTAGAAATACATGTAAGCCTGTTTTTGCCATTAAATTTTAAATATTGTTCTGTTTCAGTTTATTAATTTTAAATTGTAAAACTATTACTATCGATATTAGTGAAATAAATATTAAATGAAATGACAATCTCATTAATGCAAATGGTAATTCAAATAATATAGCTTTCCACATTAAATTTTTAGGCATATCCCATAAACCTGGAGTTAAAAATAGTTGGAAAGCATTTTGATGTTGAAAAATGTTAGATAAGTAAGTAGCTAAATAAATGATACATACAGAAGTTATTAGATTAACTATCCTTTGATAAAATGCTAATTTAGATTCATTATCCGAAAATAAATCATCATTACCATCCCGTTTCTTTTCCCAGTACTGATTGTTAACACCATGTGGTCTACCAGAAATATGATCCCATCCACATTCCTCATGTAAAGTGACATAATCATAAAAATCTCGCTTTTTTAAAGAACGATAATCTACCCTGACTACGTAATTTTCATCAGTTTCTATAAATTTATAAAATCCAAAAGTTGAAAAACTAACTAATTTATAGCCTTCATCAAGAATATTGTTAATCCATTTTTCTTCTTTAATTGGGTTTAAAAACATTCTGAATTTAGTCATTTTTTTCAATTTGATCACTTCCTGATTCATAAATATTCACCATTCTACGTAACCTATCATTTTCAATTTCTAAAATTTCTTTGCCAAGCTGAGTTATTTTATAAACCTTTCTACGTTCCTTTGATTCGCTAATCATGTTTATATATCCATTCTTTTGTAAATTTTCTAGTGCGCCATACAAAGTCCCTGCTGCAATATTTACATCACCATTACTCATTTCGTTAACTTGTTGCATAATTTTATAACCATGTGCTGGCTTGACTAATGATAATAAAATATAATGCATCGTTTCTGATAAAGGTAGCAGTTTGTATCTTTTCATAATAATCTACCTCACTTTCATTATATAGTTCTACTGTACAGTTAAACTATATAGTTAAACTGTATAAATGTCAAATACATAAAAATTTAAATTACTACATACAAATATGGTTAAAACATATATAATTTGTTCTATAACTTCTTTAAAAGGAGAATGATTATGCAAAATACAAGTGCCAAGCACTTCCCTTTCATATTAATTATCATTTTCGGTGTAATGACTACCTTTGGTCCTTTATCGATTGATATGTATTCACCATCGTTACCGAATGTGCAACATGCTTTTAGTTCAACGACATCTGAAATTCAATTAACGATTTCTTTTGCAATGATTGGCTTAGCACTTGGACAATTTTTCTTTGGTCCGTTATCAGATGCATTTGGTCGAAAAAAAATTGCTTTAACGATTCTAGTTATATATATGCTTGCATCCTTAATTGCGGTATTTACGACAGACTTATATTTCTTTCTATTTTTAAGATTGCTTCAAGGTTTAACAGCAGGTGGCTCTATTGTTATTGCAAAAGCATCTATCGGAGATAAATTTAGTGGTGACGAAATGGCTAAGTTTTTAACGTCACTTATGGTCGTTAATGGGATTATTACTATCATTGCACCATTACTCGGTGGATTCGCTCTAACCATATCTACTTGGAGAAGTATCTTTGTCATTCTGACAATAATCACAATCATCGTCATTATCGGCGTATTGATGAAAATGCCATCAACAGATCAATCCGAACGTAAAATATTAAACTATGGACGTATTTTTAAAGATTTTGGTCAGTTGTTAAAGAAACCATCATTTGTGATTCCAATGTTGTTACAAGGATTAACTTATGTCATGTTATTTAGTTATTCAGCCGCATCACCATTTATTACGCAAAAAATTTATAGCTTATCGCCACAACAATTTAGTATGATTTTAGCAGTCAATGGAATCGGCTTAATTCTAGTAAGTCAAATTGTGGCACTATTAGTTGAAAAGTTGAGTCGATACACGCTATTAATCTATTTAACACTAATCCAAATCATTGGGGTCGTATTGATTATTTTAACGTTAACAATGCATTGGCCTATTTGGATGTTAATCATCGCTTTCTTTTTAAATATAAGCCCGGTTACGTCTATCGGACCGTTAGGCTTTGCACTCGCTATGGAAGAACGAACTGGTGGTAGTGGCAATGCTTCAAGTTTATTAGGCTTATTCCAATTTATTTTAGGCGGTGTGATTTCACCATTAGTTGGTCTTAAAGGTCAATTTGACGCTTCACCATACCTAGTAATCATTTCAGTAACGGCAATATTATTAGTCATATTACAAGTCATTTATTTCAAACTTAATCCAACTAAATATCGTTCATAAAATAAAAAACGCAAGTGTGATGCTTTCAGACCTATAAGTCTGAAAGCATCTAACACTTGCGCTTTTTTATGATTTATTTTGTTCTATGGGTAACCAAATTTCAGTAATATAATTGTCGTCTTGCGTATCGCCTTCAGGATACAATTCGAAAAACGGTGCACGCTTTAACTGAATATTCTCAGTTGGAATCAATTCCTGATGAATTTGACGCATCGCTTGTCTAATGGATTGAGGTACTTTCCCTTTCGCATTGACCACAAGATAATCATTATCCTCTAGTTGATACGTTTCTAAACCGTCGTTTGGATTGGTCTCACAAGACACCCCAATCATATAATTCATTTTACCATCTTGTTGTGGTAAACAAAGACCAAGCAACCCATTAAGTGCTAGGTCACTTTTTTCTGCAAGTCTACGATCTAATCCCATAGACGTCACATCTTCCCAAAAATCAGGAATATTACTTTGAGCATGACCGCCACTTTTAAATTGACGTGTCACGCCAATAATATGTGTCGCTTTCATACTTTTAATTTGATAATCCATCTTTGACTCCCCTTAAAAATTTCTACTCCCATTTATTTATAACCTATCTTGGGATTGAATAACATTAAAATGATTATTTCTAAACATATCATTATCCAAAAAATGGTGCACGGTATATAATATTGAATATTATTTAAAGTGTATTTAAGTCGAAGGAGATTAACGATGAACCAAACTATATTACCTGTTAAACCGATGAGTCAGTTATTTCCAATACCAATGATTATGGGCTGTGAAGGCGTATCAGCGTCTATGATGCTTCACTATAATGAACAACCTGTTAAAGCTACAGACATTATGAAAAATTGGCCCACCCACCCAAACAATCCATATAAAGGTTATGTTGGTCATCATTTACTTGTTAAATTTGGCTATCACCAAACCATTTTCCCAAAAGCCTATGTTCCGTTTTTACAAAAATACAACTCACATATCATTGACGGCACAGGTACTAGCTTGGCTGAATTAGAAAAGATCATTGATAAACGACAACCTATTGTGATTTATCATACGAGTTTAGGTGCTCGACCAATGCGTCGTAGCTTCAAATTTGATGGTCGTAAAATTCGTCTGGTTTCGAATATCCATGTCACATTAGTAATTGGCTATGATGATCAACACTATTATTATATAGACCCACTATGGAGTCATATAAAGAAAGGTGTTATTGTTCCAGCTATCTTCCCTAATCAAAAACAAATCATTAAAATTAAGAAATCTAAAATGGAACGCAGTTTTAATGCCCCAGGGCGCATGTGTTTATACGTTGATCCTAAATAATCAATATCAAAAACACTTCGCTAACACCCACTATTATTTTGAGTGTTAGCGATTTTTAAATGATAAAGTCCATTAGTGCATGATTCATTTCCTGAGAAATATCATCTGTACGCCATTGACGTTGATATCCTAAACATGGACATAAATAGTGTATACCCTTATCCATCAAAGTTTTTCTAAAATGAACGTGCCCCATAATACTATATTGAATATTGTTAGTTTGGTATATATGATTGAAGTCTTTGGTTCCGATATAAGCATTAAAGAAATCAAAAATACGATGTGGTGTTGGCACTACGAAAGCAGGATGTGTAACAACATGTGTTACTAAAATAATCTTACGTGTGCCAACTTGTTCTATATCCGCTTCCACTTGTTGCGCCGCTTGTAATGACAAATCTTTATCCGTCATATCACAATCCATTCTCACTTTATCTTGCCAAGTTGCACCATAATGTTTACCTCGTTCTAATTTCTCGAATGAAAATTGGTCATTAGCAAATGAGTAATCATACCATCCTGTATGCCCCACTATTGCCCAATCATCATTAATAATATACGGTTGTTTAATCAAACACGTGTCTTGTTGTGTATAAATGTCGAAAATGTCTTGTGAACTTTTATCTGTACCATCAGACCATAAATCATGATTCCCAGGTACAAATAATATTGGGATATTTAGCGTTTCTTTTAAGTCATTGATAAATTGAATCACTTGTCGATAGTCATTTGAAATGTCACCTGCAATGACGAGTAACTCTATATTTCTTTTGATTACCACATCAACTAAACTATCCAAATAATGTTGCACGGTTAATTTGGGGTGTCGATCAACATGTAAATCTGAAATCGCACCTATTCTCATTTTACATTCCTTCTTCACATATTATTTATCATTGTTAATCATTATTACATATCTCTTTTTTGATTCAAAAAACTATGATTGATAATCATTATCACCATATCATTTCAAAAATTATTATTTTATCTTTATAATAGTTATGTTTTCGAAAATTAATTACTATTGAAAGTACCCCTATTTAACAGAATTATGTGATTATTCAAAAAAGTCATAAGTAATATTTATCATACAAAGCCTAATAAATGTATTTACTTATATTTTGAAAATTAATTGCTTTATTACAACTATTTCTATAGTATTAATAAAAAGAAAACGCTTTCACAAAAAATGTTTATTTTGCTTTCCTGAGGAGGAACATTATGGCAAGACAACTACATAGAGAGTTGAATAACAGACATATCCAATTAATTGCAATTGGGGGTGCAATTGGTACGGGGCTATTCTTAGGTTCTGGACAGACGATTTCACTTACAGGACCTTCTCTGTTATTCACATATATGATTATCGGAATGATACTTTTTGCTTTTATGCGTGCTTTAGGGGAATTATTATTAAGTAATACGAAATTCAATTCATTTGTTGATATAGCCAATGAATACATCGGACCTTTCGGTGGTTTCGTGATTGGTTGGACTTATTGGATTTGTTGGATTGTTTCGAGTATGTCTGACTTAACAGCAATGGGACAATATTTCGCCTTTTGGTATCCACAAGTACCTCACTGGCTAACAGTATTATTCATTGTATTAATTTTAATTTCGTTTAACTTACTCGGTGCAAGACTATTTGGAGAATTAGAGTTCTGGTTCTCAATTATTAAAGTAGTTACAATTGTCGCTATGGTTATTGTAGGTTTAGTATTGATATTCTTTTCTTTCAAAACACATTACGGGCATGCATCATTTACTAACCTAGTTAAACATGGCGGTATGTTCCCACATGGTGCATTTGGGTTCTTAATGTCATTCCAAATTGCTGTGTACTCATTTATAGGTATAGAATTAATTGGGGTTACAGCTGGGGAAACAAAAGATCCTCAGAAAACGATTCCTAAAGCTATCAATAACGTACCTATTCGTATTTTATTATTCTATATTGGTGGACTACTCGTTATCATGTCCGTCATTCCATGGAATGGTATCGATCCAGATAGCAGTCCATTCGTGAAATTATTTACATTGATTGGTATTCCATTTGCCGCTGGTATTGTTAACTTCGTAGTATTAACAGCTGCCGCTTCTGCGACAAATAGTGGTATTTATTCAAACAGTCGTATTCTATTCGGCTTATCTAAACAAGGTCTAGGACCAAAAGTGTTAAGTAAAACCAATTCAAATGGTGTTCCTTACTTATCAATGTTCGTGTCATCATTTACTTTATTGGTCGCAGCACTACTTAACTTTATCTTTCCAGATGCCATTCAATTATTTATATATGTCACTACGCTATCGACAGTATTGTTCTTAGTTGTATGGGCAATGATTATTGTTTCTTATATTATTTATGTTAAAAAGAATCCACAAGAACATAAAGACAATAAGTTTAAATTGATTGGAGGACAAGCTACAGCATACGTTGTATTAGCATTCTTTGCGTTTGTATTCATTTTATTATTCTTTAGTGATGATACTAGAGCTGCTATCTTTATTTCACCATTCTGGTTCATCTTCTTATACTTCTACTATAAAAAGTATAAAAATAACGCTAAAGACTTAGCTGATAAGCAACGCTTATCTGATCAAAAACACGTAGAAAACACATAATAATTATATTATTATAAGGTATAATCGATTTTGTCGATTATACCTTTTTTTGTCTAATTTGTTTAAATTGTAAATGTGAAAATATAAGGTAGAATAATATATATCATTATTACAAGGAGATTTCTATGGAATTATTAGAAGCTTTTATTATCTTTATAATTGCAGTAGTGATTAGTTCGATTATACATAATCGATTTCCTAAAATCCCTACTGCTTTTATACAAATCGCGTTAGGTGTGGCCATCTTCACCTTACCTATCCCCATTCATTTTGATTTCGATTCTGAGGTCTTTATGATGGCTGTCATTGCACCTTTACTATTCGTTGAAGGTACGCATGTTTCAAGAACGAAATTACTTGAATATAAAAAACCAATTATTCTAATGGCTATGGCTTTAGTATTTACTACCGTTATTGGTGTAGGTTTCTTTATTCATTGGATCTGGCCTAATTTACCAATGCCAGCTGCCTTTGCTATTGCAGCAATTCTATGCCCAACAGACGCAGTTGCTGTATCAGCTATCACAAAAGGGAAAGTCTTACCTAAAGGATCAATGTCCATACTTGAAGGTGAATCACTTTTAAATGATGCTGCCGGTATTATTTCATTTAAAATTGCTGTTACAGCTTTAGTCACAGGTGCCTTTTCAGCTGTAAATGCGATAGAGCAATTTATCGTGTCTACAATTATTGGTATTTTAATTGGAATTATTGTAGGTTCAGTGGTTGTCAGATTACGTATTTACTTAACTGCTAACAAAGGTATGAAAGACAATAATACTTTAACATTCATTCAATTACTTACACCATTTGCTGTTTACTTTATTGCAGAGTTGTTCCATGCATCAGGCATTATCGCAGTTGTTGTTGCAGGTCTTTTACATGGTTGGGAACGCGATCGACTCATTCGTGCACAAACTGAACTACAAATGAGCTACTCGCAAATTTGGAATACGTTGAGTTATGCCCTAAACGGATTCGTATTCGTGGTATTGGGATTCATCGTTCCTGAAGTTGTCATCCAAATCATCAAAGTAGAACCAGATAATATTAAATTCTTAATATTGATTAGTTTGCTTATTGCACTAGCTATTTATGTTGTTCGTTTTATCTGGGTGTTCTTACTATACAAAGATTTCTATTATCCAAATCACTTACAACGTTACTTGGAAGACACGGATATCGCTGAAGAACAACCACCAAGCCGTATACGTTATTCATTTATTATGACAATGTGTGGTATACACGGAACAATTTCATTATCCATGGCCTTAACATTGCCAACGATTATCAATAACCACCAAACCTTCGAGTATCGAAATGATTTATTATTCATCGCTTCATTAATGGTACTTATCAGCTTAATAATGGCGCAAGTGGTATTACCTTTCATCACAGAATCAGAGAAATCAACAGAAAATGAAGGTATGACCTATCAATCAGCAAAAATTTTCATTATGCAAGCGGTTATAAGTCGCCTTAAAGAACTATCTGAAAAGAATAAAGACATTGATTATAGACCTGTATTAACACAATATTATGGAGAAATGTCATTCCTAATTAATGCAGAACCAGATAATCAAAATACTAAAGAATTACATCGTTTAGCAGAAATTGCTGAGGAAGAAGAAACTGCCACATTAGAAAGACTTATCAATAAAGGCAAGATCAATTCACAAGAGTTGAATAACTATAGAAATGTTAAAGAACTTACTAATTCCTATAAAGAAGCTTCTTTTGTAAAGAAAATTTCACGCTTCTTTAAAATGTTCTATCTTCGTTTTAAAGCAAGAAAGAATTTACGTAAACAAGAGTATGATCGATTTAAAAAGGAACATGCTCATAAAGATCATGTCTCACCAAGCAAATCAAATCAAACTGAAAATAATTCGCAACATCACAATGAAGAAGCACAACTTGACCGTACAGAAATGTTAAAAGTTTATCAAAATGATTTGAAAAAGGTGCAACAAATTTTACGTATCGTTAATCATCATATTATTTTACGTATGCAAAAAGAGCAAAATGCTTCAAACGTGTTAGAAGTAAGTTTAGTTGTTGATCAATATCACACCTTATCTCGTGCCTTACGTAATCGACGTAAAGGTAATAAAAATAAAGATAAATCAAACCAAACTTCTAAAGAATTAACAACTGAAGCGCAACAAAATATTCACCTCCAAGCTATTTATGCTGAACGTGAATATTTAGATGCTTTAATTAAACGTAATCAACTATCACGTAAAGTGGCAAGTCAATTACGGGAAAATATCAACTACAATGAAATAGTATTTGCAGAGAAATATTAACTATATGTCTCAAACTAAAAGCCGTCGCACTTATTAAATAATTGATGAGTGCGACGGCTTTTTAATTTATTTTTTTAGTTTAAATGGAATTGTACATAATATCACGTTCTTTTGATAAATTAAATGCATTTTTAATCGTAAACTCGTTTGGTTGTGTAATAAATGATGCCAAGGTTTCTTAGGAATAAATTCCGGAACAACCACCGTGATTAAATAATTTTGATCTTCGGCTTTACGATGTATTTTATCAATAAATCGTGATATCGGTCTGATGATACTTCTATATTCTGAATGTAAAATAATAAGTCTAACGTCAGGAAAGTGTTGCTTCCATTTTTCTTGGAATGCTTTTTCATCTTCATCACCAAATGAAACGTGCACTGCAATCACGTCATTATTCGCTAACATTTGTGCATAATAAATTGATTTATCAACCACAGTCGTAATACTCATAATCGGTACAATCGCTAAACTACGATCTACTACTGGTACGTCATGGACATCTAAATCAGAACGTAATTGCTCTGCGACATTACGATAATGAATTTTAATTCTTACAAATACAGATACGAAGAATGGTAAGAATAATAAAATGGGCCAAACATGACTGAATTTAGTAATCAAGAATATCATAAATACTACAAATGTAATCGTACCACCTAATGTATTAACTGCTAATTTAGCCTGCCAACCTTTTGGTCGTTCTCTAAACCATTTTAATACCATACCAAATTGCGCTAATGTAAATGGAATGAACACACCTACTGCATATAATGGAATTAAATTTTCAGTTTTACCTTTAAATAAGATAATTAATATAATCGCAAAAATACCTAACACTAGAATTGAGTTAGAATAACCTAATCTGTCCCCTCTAACTGTAAACATTCTAGGCATGTATTTATCTTTAGACATAGATGCCGCTAACATTGGAAATGCTGTAAAACCAGTATTTGCTGCTAATACTAAAATCAATACTGTTGTAGCTTGTACAAAATAGAATGCCACATTGTCACCAAAGATTTGTGTTGCTAATTGTGATAGAACTGTAGTCTCAGTCTGTGGCATAATGCCATATACATAAGCTAATCCTACGATACCTACTAATAGGAATGCTAAAATACTACCCATTGTGACTAACGTTTTTACAGCATTTTTAGGTGCTGGGTCTTTAAAGTTTGTCACCGCATTTGAAATAGCCTCTACCCCTGTTAAAGAAGAAGCCCCTGAAGAAAATGCTTTTAATAGTAAAAAGAGTGTCACGCCGTGTACTGCTGTTCCTACTGAAGATTGCATATGGGGTTGAATGTCACCTGTTGCAACACGCCACGTTCCCACTACAATTAATGCAACCAATCCAATTATGAATAAGTACACTGGATAAGATAACACAGTAGCCGATTCAGTTAGACCTCTTAAATTTAATATCAAAATAACTAATACTAATAAACATGCTATGAGTACTTTGTAATCATATAAATTTGGAAATGCAGCTACAAACGCATCTGCACCGGAGGATATACTAACTGCTACGGTTAAAATATAATCGACCAATAACGAACCACCAGCAAGAAGTCCCCATTTCTCTCCTAAGTTCGTTTTTGATACCATATATGCTCCGCCACCTTTAGGGTAAGCATATATCACTTGGCGATATGATAATATCAATGCAGCTAATAAAATCAGAACGCCTGCAGCAATAGGTAATGTATACCAAGACGCTACTGCGCCTACAACAGATAATGTAATTAATATCTGTTCTGGACCATAAGCTACTGATGATAATGCATCTGATGATAAAATGGCTAATGCTTTAAATTTAGTGATTTTTTCGTTTTTCAAGTCCCTATTCTTTTTGGGACGCCCAATTAAAAGTCTTTTAATTTGATTAAACATAACACTACTACCTCTTTGTATGTTGATGGATAAACTATACTCCCAACATTGAAAATTGTATAGGTTAACACTATATCTTTTTACTAACTATATACTACTTTAGAGTATTATAACACTTTTTATTCATTCATTTTTCTAATCATCTGTTATTCATAAAATAAATCCTTTAACTCGCTAAAACATTTCAAAACCTGCTATAATAAATTACACAAAATTAACAACGACACAACATTAAATAATAAAGGATTAGAATCATGAAAAAGAAACCATTCATCATCACTGTTTTAATGATGATTGCCATACTCATTGCTGTGATCATTACGAAACATTTTTGGGCATATAATAAAAATGAAACATTACTCACTCAATCGTCTCAAAATTATATTGATACAATTGTAAAATCAGACATGAAATCTGGCGATATACCTGGCGCTTCAATATTAATCATAAAAGATAACAAAGTCTTTTTAAATAAAGGTTACGGTTATGCAAATGTCGAGAAGAAAATTAAAGCAAAGCCTACAACACGATATGAAATTGCATCAAATACCAAAGCATTTACAGGATATGCCATTTTAGAATTAGCTAAAAATGGCAAACTTAGCCTTAATGATCATGTATCTAAATATATTCCAGGCTTTTATATGAAATACGATGGTAAAAAACAAGACATCACGATTAAACAATTGCTTGGTCAGAAAAGTGGTATACCCGCAGATATTACAAGTGAGGATCAAACCGAGGTATATGGTGACTCTATCAAAAATTTAGTTCAAAGTATCAAAGGCAAGGAACTCAATCATAAACCTGGAGACACATTTGAATATTCCAATATGAATTACGATGTATTAGGTCTCATTATTCAGAACGTATCTAAAGAATCTTATAACACGTATATTAAAGATCATATTTTAGAGCCGCTACATATGGAACACACAACATTTAAAAAGACAAACTCTAAAAATAAGCACGAAGCCGTTGGTTATGAACAATCAGGTGGAACGATTAAAAAAAGTGCACCTTCATTCAATATTGGCGATACACCTTCAGCCTTTTTAATGTCTAATACAAAGGATTTAGAACATTGGATTAAAATGCAATTAGCACCATCATCTAAAACAAAAGATATTGTTAAAGCCTCTCAAAAAACAATAAATGAATCACAAGGTGAAGATGATGCCAATGGTTATGCTGCTGGATGGTTCACTAATTCACACGCAGATTATGTATACCATACCGGTACACTTGATAACTATTCATCAGTTATATTGCTCAATCCTAAAAAATCATATGGTATCGTCGTATTAGCAAATATGAATTCTAATAAAGTAACACAACTCGCTGACCATTTGAATGCACAAGTCATGAACCACAAACACTATACAACGATTGAGACAAAAATAGATCAAGCTCACAATATGAACGTCATCATCTCTATCATATCCATGATAGGCGTTATTATAAGTCTCTACTTTATCTTACGTCGCTTATTTGCCATCAAACACGGCAAATACATGGTCCAAAGAAGCAAAGTTTCACTATATGCTTTTATTTTAGTCATGGTAGTATTCGTATTAATAAGTGTTGCGATTTATTTATTACCGTACTTTGTCTTAGGCAATAATAGTTGGTCGTTTGTGATGACATGGTTACCTGCACACGCAAAATGGGCTTTATTTAGCTTTTATAGTTGTATCATCTTAATTACTATATTACTTGTAATCATCATTTTAAGTCAGAAACGCACACTTCATTCTAACTAACATTTATGTTTAAAAAATGAACAGTTAAGAATAAGTAACCAAAACGATGTTCAAAGTTTGTTATATTAGATTAAAATTGTATGTAATGATTGATTTCATACCTTTAAAACAAAGATATTTCATATGAAAAGGAAGTCAATGATGGCCAAACGAATTTCTCTATTATTAATCACTGTTTTATGTTTATCAGGATGTGACTATTCAAAATCTGATAATCGTACAGGATTGTTTTATAATACATTTGTACAACCTATGGATCGGTTATTACATTTATTTGGCCGATTATTTAATTATAACTACGGTTTAGCTATTATAGCTATTGTCTTAATCGTGCGTTTTATTTTATTACCATTTATGCTTATTCAAGTAAAAAATATGCATATCATGCGTGAGAAAACGAAGGTCGTTCAACCTCAAATTGATAAAATTAGAGAGAAGATTAAAGAAGCAGATTCTCAAGAGGAACGAAACGCAGCAAATCAACTATTGATGAAAAAATATAAGCAATATGGTATCAATCCATTTAAAAATATTATCGGTTATTTCCCTGTCATTATACAAATCCCTATCCTTATGGGATTATATATGAGTTTAAAATATCCAAGTAGTGATGGTATTACAAAATATCCACACTTTTTATGGTTTAATTTAACCGAACCGAATATTATGATGACGCTAATAGCAGCACTCATGTATTTGATTCAACCTTTAGTGAATTCAATTCATTATCCTAAAAATGAACGTAAAACGTATTATGTGATGATGATTTTATCACCTATCTTCATTACTTATGCATCTTTACATTCCGCTTCAGCTTTAGGACTATATTGGTCGTTAAGTGCGGCATTTCTAATCATCCAAATGCATTTTGCGCATCGTCATTATGCCAAGGTTGGACGGTCAGAAGCACAACAACTAAGACAATCATTAGAGCAACATAAAGAACAACGTTAAAACTCATTCATAGTAAAAAGCACGACTTAAACCATTAGGCTAAGTCGTGCTTTTTCATATACGCTATTTAATTGGGTTCATTCCATCTTTCCAAGTTGAGTAAATTAATTTACCACCTTGTGCTTTGAACTTATCGTTAGTAATACCACGTTCAAATGGTTGTGCAGGTTGAATGTTAATTTCTGGATCAACATTTAATTGTTGTTTATACCATTCTGCAAAATCTGATCCTTTAACAGGCTCGTCATCTGCCACGTTATAAATACCATTATCAAAGTTTAAAGCTTGAATTGACGTTTCAACTGCATCATCTAGATGTACAAATGATGTAACACCATCTGATAATGTAACGTTACCATCTACGAATTGATTGTATATCATACCATCTTTACCGTACCATGTACCAGGTCCGTATAACCAACCAAATCTTAATACAACATATTCATCCATACGAGATGTTTCTTCCTCAAGTCCAATTACACCATCAACTGTTACTTTACGGTCACCACTTGATTCTAAATCTAATGGTGTTTCTTCTGTAGCAAGGCCTTCCCCTGCTTCGTACATAAAGCCTATACTTTGTGCGATGACTTTTTTAACATTGTATTTCTGAGCTGCATCGATTAAGTTTTTAGAACCTTCGACACGAACTTTAGTATTGGCTGCCATATCTACATTTTTTAAATCTGTAATTTGATTAATAATAATCTCTGGTTGGAAATCCGCAATTGCTGATTCAATCGTATCGTATTTCAAAATATCTCCGACATACGCTTTGACATTTGCTGATTCTAATTTATGTTTACCATTTTCAGATGTTGTAAAGCCAGCTACATCGTGACCTTCTTCTAATAATCTTTTTGTTAATTTGGTACCGATTAAACCAGTTGCACCAGTTACAAATATTTTACTCATAGTCTCACCTTTTCTCTATTTATATAGGGGGTATTTAATTACTTGCTAGACGAGTGTACAAAATCTATCGTATTCATCCAAATAATATGCCCAAGCAATTCTGAAAACCTTTCTTCTTTAGGTAAATCTTCTACTTTAGGTGTTAATGATAATTTTGGTAGTAGGTATTCATGAAAGGCTATGTTTACTAACACACCAAAAATACTTCCTCTTAATACTTTTACTTGAGGACATTTTTCTGCAAGTAGTGCATATCCTAATGCATTCGCTATAGAAAATCCATAATGAACACCCATTATTGTGAGTGGAATCTCATTACCGTTATAATGATAACTTGCATGTTTAACATTCTCCGGTAAATCTAATTGATGAAGCATTGTCATTGGTGGTGGCTCTTCATCACGCTCTGGCGTTCTAGGTGGTAATAATGCTTCCCAACCCATTTTAACAGCGCCTCCTAAGAAGCCACCAACCAGACCAGTCATAATTACTTTCTTGTATGATATAGACATACAAACATCTCCTTAAACTTATCTTTCCTTTTATCATTACCCTTTCATATATACTTAAGACACAATTTATAAATCCTTTTTAAGTATTTTCATGTCTTTGAGCAATTTTCCATTGTCATAAATAGGCTGTTCATATTGGCTAATAAAGAAATTTTTTCTAATATCATAGTCTTCAAAGCCTAATCGATAATAAAAGTTGAGCGTACTTTCAGTGTCACTAGTACCAACATACATTGTCATGTTTCGATATTTATTAAATAACCATGTCATTAGGTAAGTACCTTGTCCTTTTCTGCGATATAAAGGATGAACAGCAATGTTTTTCAGCTCTATCTCTGCATCAGATAATTTTTCTACTGCTGCAATAGCTAGTGTTTGGGATTGGTGATGATCACTAAGTAAATAGACCTGACATTGATTAATATATTGTTCTATTGCCTGTTTTTCAGGATCTGCTAATAATAGTAAATTCATATATTTTTTGACCACCGTATTTTCTAATTCATTAACGATCATATACTCACCTCAAATATTAGAATGTCACACGTCATTTTTCAGTTTAAAAAAGCTTATAAGCAATTCATGGATTTTGCTTATAAGCTTAATAAAAGGTTTCTTACATTTATTGTGCATCTAATTGTTGTTCTTTAGCATGAATCATATTAGCTACGAAATGATTGACTGGTGCATCGATATGGTGTTCCATTCCCAAACGAGCAACCGCACCATTAATATAGTCAATTTCAGTTTTACGATGATTGTTTATTAAATCTTGGTACATCGAAGGATAATGTGGACCTACTTTATCATTTAAGTCGATGAGATATTCAAACACTTCATCTAAGTTCAAATGTACATCATCAATCGTTGCTACGTGCACAATTTCCTGGGTAATTTTATAAATAAGGTTTTTAGCATCATCGCTTTGATTTAACGTTGCTAAATTACATTCTAAAATTGTACATAGTGCATTGGCTGTCCCATTCACACAAATTTTCTTCCATATAGATTGATGTAAATCATCACTCAATACACCATTTAGCTCTGCCTGATTCAAAATGTCTACGATTGTTTTTACGTTATCAGTACCCTCTGTAACTAATGCACCTACTTCAACTGGGCCACTACCCATTAGATGCGTATAACCTGGACTTTCGATACCTGCTGTCCAAGTTGTTACACCTCTCACAATTTGTGGTAATTCGACATATTGCTCAATCAAACGCTCATGTTTTAGCCCATTCATCGTACATACTACGATGGTTGATTGATTTATATGTGGTTGTATATAATCTAACACCTCTTTAAGCTGCATTGATTTTGGAAATAAAAATACAACATCATATAACACATCTTCAGGTATGTCTCTAGAATCATACATTGGTATTTCTAAATGACAATGTTCACCATTAATATCTATGTGTAATCCATTCGTTTGAATTGCCTTAACATGTGATTCCCAACTGTCTATTAGCGTTACATCATATCCATTTTGGAATAATTTAGCACCAAATCCACTTCCTAATGCACCTGAACCTGCAATAGCTATCTTCATTCCAATCCCTCATTCCTCGATAAAGTTACCTTTAAAATACTATTTAAGACTAACATCGTCAATGAACATAACTTAATTTTCATAATTTTCTAACATTAAAATTAATGCTATAAAAAAGGTCGAAACTTTTTCGTTTCGACCTTTCACTAGTAATTATAAATTTCTTGCTTTCTTTGGAACTAATAATAAAATGGCGAAGAATGCAATGATGGCAATGACCGCATTTAAAATCACACCCATAAAGCCGCCTAATTCCATATTCATTTGTGATGCAAACACACCATATATTGTTCCTGAAATAGCAACACCAAATGCATTACCTAAAGATGATGCCATTTTATAAACACCTGAAGCAACACCCACTTTTTCGTCAGGCGCTTGTGCTACAGCTGTATCTGTAGATGGAGTGGCATAGATACCTAGGCCAGTACCAAATAATAAATAACCAATGACACTAGACGTAATATACCAAGGTTCTGGTAAAAACGTTAATGACAGTAATACTAAACCAAGTGCAGTAATTCCGCTACCCATTAATAACGGACGTTTAGGACCAAGTGCTTGTAGTATTATTTCACCTACACGAATCATAATTAATACTGCTATCAAATAAGTTAATGAAATCATACCTGTTTGTGATTCATTAAAATCTAATTGTTGTTGATAGTAGGTATTAACAACAATGAGTGTCCCACCTGCAACACCATTCAACATAAAGTTAGAAACTGTTGCACCACTATATCCTTTATTTGAGAACAAACTAAAATCTACTAAAGGATATTTAATCTTATTTTCATAGATAATAAAGCCGATAAGTGAAACAATGAAAACCACGATTAGACTTAAAATAATGGGTGAGAATAAGCCTAGTTTAGATGTTTGCGTAATAATCACGTTGATACTTAACATACAAATAATCAAGATCATTAAGCCAACAATATCGAATTTCTTTTTCTCACCATTTTCAGTGATAACTGGTTCAGCTTTTGTTTCAGGTGTATGTTTAATTAAATACATTGATAATAATGTTAATACAATAGAAACGATGAAGATGGTTCTCCAACCAAAGTGCGTTGACATTAAGCCACCAAAGAGTGTACAAATACCACTACCACCCCATGATCCAATTGACCAATAACTTAACGCTCTTTGTCTCGCTGTACCAATATAATATTGGTTAATAATAGCTAGTGTTGCTGGCATAATACATGCAGCAGACAACCCTTGGAATATTCTTCCAGCAATTAAAAATGGTGTAAATGGCGTGATAATAATTAACAAAGAACCAATAATATTTAAAATTAATCCAATATATGTGACTTTCACACGACCAAATTTGTCCGCAAAGTCACCGGCACCTACAATAAATAAGCCTGACATTAAAGCTGTAAGACTGACTGCTATGTTAATCGTACCGATATCACTTTGATATGTAGATTGCAAAGGGACAACTAGATTCACAAGTGTTTGTGCGAATAACCAAAAGGTAATCACACCTAAAATGATACCAAGAAGAAGCCTATTATCTCCTTCAAATTCTCTTGAAGCTTTGTTCATAAAATATCAATTCCTCCTACAAAAAACACTTTCCAACTTTTACTTACTTGGTTTTAAATCGACTTAATGCTATGACCTTTGATTTAATAACAATCTCTTTCCTTCTATTTGTCTAAATTATTAATCTGTTTATATAAATCGATTTAATACTTCTTTACCTTTACCCTTTAATTTCTTTTAATATTTAGAATATTTGTATATATAAATCTATATTTTACACCAATTACTTTTATTTTTCCATAACGTCTTGAACTATACAAATGATAGTATTATCGTTAAAAATAGGTAAGCGTTTTCGATTTGATAATACGAGGATTTGTTAAATTGATAACGATGATCCCTATTAATTATTTTGAAAATTGTCACTGAAATGACGAATTCAATATACAAATTAATATGAAATGTATTGTATAATCACTTGTGAATTACTTCACAAAAGATTCGTTTGAAATTTGCAATTTAAGCTTTATTTATTTTTTTAAAACCTAATAACAAGTCAGTCGCTTTTTTTGTTTTAAATGAGTAAGTGAGTCGTATTTTTGACAAATCCAAACGTTCTTACCAAATCATTTTATACAAATAGAACAGGAGGAATGTATGTTATGGCTAACTCACCTTCTCAAAGTGAACGAGTTCAACATACATCTGGAAGAGTGTATCATTTCTTCCAACAGGCTTTAACACTTGCAGTTATTTTATTTATTTCCAAGATCATTGAAGCAGTCATGCCTATCCCAATGCCCGCTTCAGTAATCGGTTTAGTTTTATTATTTATAGCTTTATGTACTGGCATTGTTAAATTGGAACAGGTTGAATCCGTAGGAACTGCTTTAACGAATAACATCAGTTTCTTATTCGTTCCAGCTGGGATTTCAGTTATCAATTCATTACCGATTTTAAGTAAAAGTCCAATACTGATTATCTTACTTATTATTATTTCAACTATTTTCTTATTAGTATGTACTGGTTATGCATCTCAGTTACTTGTGACTAAATCACTATTCCCAAGTAAAGAGAAAAATGAAGAAACTAGTCGTATAGGAGGTTAATCATGGCGGACTATTTAGGTATTAATACACCCTATTTCGGTATTTTATTATCATTAATCCCATTTGTTATAGCTACATATTTTTATAAAAAGACAAATGGCTTTTTCTTACTTGCACCTTTATTTGTAAGTATGGTTGTAGGTATTGCTTTCTTAAAATTAACAGGTATTAGCTATCAAAGTTACAAAATCGGTGGCGACATTATATATTTCTTCTTAGAGCCAGCGACAATCAGTTTTGCTATACCTTTATATAAAAAACGTGATGTGTTAAAAAAATATTGGTTACAAATATTCGGTGGTATCGCATTAGGTACAGTTGTAGCTTTAATATTAATTTACTTAGTTGCTTCATTATTCCAATTTGGTAATCAAATTGTTGCATCAATGTTACCTCAAGCTGCTACAACAGCGATTGCTTTACCAGTATCTGAAGGTATCGGTGGAGTAAAAGAGTTAACATCATTAGCTGTTATTCTTAATGCTGTTGTTATCTCTGCGCTCGGTACTAAGATTGTACAATGGTTTAAAATTACCAATCCAATTGCACGTGGTTTAGCGTTAGGTTCTAGTGGTCATACACTAGGTGTTGCAGCCGCAAAAGATTTAGGTGAAACTGAAGAATCAATGGGTAGTATTGCCGTTGTTATCGTTGGTGTCATCGTCGTCGCAATTGTGCCAATATTAGCACCTATTTTATTAGGTTAAATCATTTAATATAAGATAAGAGGCCTGAACAAAAATCATAGTTCAGACCTCTTTTTTATATTTTATTTGATTTGTTGTGGTTGATGTTCAAATTTCTTTTTATTTTTACGAGTAGGATCTAATCGTTTTTCTAAAAATCTTAAACCTAAATCAATTAAAATGGCTATTAATGCAATAGGGATTGCCCCTGCAAGGATGAAAGTCGTACCGTCTGTTGAATTGGTACCTCGGATGATAATATCACCAAGCGTTGGCGCTCCGATAAATGAACCAATTGCCACAATTCCAATTGCTACAACGAGCGCAATACGTATACCACCAATGATGACTGAAAGAGATAGTGGTAATTCAATCATACGTAAAACTTGGTTTCTCGTCATACCCATGCCTTTACCAGCATCTTTAATATTCTCATCTACATCTACAATGCCCGTGTACGTATTCTTAATAATTGGTAATAATGAATATAAGAATACGGTAACAACTACTGTAGTTGGACCAAGTCCCATCGCTAACATTAAAATGGCCAACATGGCAATGGCTGGAACAGTTTGAATGATATTAGCAATCGTGATGATTGGCCATGCTAATTTTTTATATCGTGCAATGACAATACCAATCGGTATCCCAATGATACATGCAAAGAGCACACCATATACTGACATAAGTAAATGTTTAAAGAATAGTTCCATTAGGTAGCCAAAGTTTAATGAGTAATATTCAATAATAGATTGGAATAAATTACCTTTCATGATTATTGACCACCTTTCTTACTATTTTTGTCGTTTTCGAAATAGTTATGTTTTTTCAAGTATTCTTCAGCAATGATAGCTGGTTCTTTACCTTTACCATCTGCTTCGTAATTTAATTTCTGCATTTCTTTTGTTGACACTTTACCTTCTAACTTTTTCAAGGCCGTATCAATTTTCGGATTATCTTTAATCACTTTTTCAGTCGCTAGTGGACTACCATCATATGGTGGGAAGAATTTACGATCATCTTTTAAGATTTTTAAATCATATGCTGCAATACGACCATCAGTAGAATATCCTACAGCAACATCTAATTTTTTATTTTTCAGTGCATCATATACTAGTCCAATTTGCATTGGTCGTGCACTAGCAAATTTGAATCCATAATCTTTAACGAATGCTGGATAGCCATCGCCTGCTCTATTCATCCATTGCGTATCCATACCTAATCGTAATTCGTCTTTATGTTTTTCTAAGTCTGATACTTTTTCTAAGTGATATTTCTTAGCTGTTTCTTTTGTCACCATAAACGCATACGTATTCGCAAAACCTAATGAATTATAATACTTTTGATCATATTTTTTCTTAAATAGTCTTTGTGACTCTGCCATGGCTTTTTTAGGATCTTTCGTCGGTTTGGCATCCAATACACTTGTTAATTCGGTACCTGTGTATCTTACCGCAGACATATTGACGTCACCGCGCTGTAATGCGTTATGTTGAATAATACTAGAACCTAAGTTACCTATAATTGTAGGTTTAATTTTGCCTTTAGTTTCATGTTCAATCATTAATTTTTCCATATTAGCAATGATTTTAGTTTCACTCGTCTCAGTTGTTGTAATTTTTACATCATTCTTTGAATTGCCGTCCCCTAAACCTGGCAAACTACACCCAGATAATACTAAGAGGGACAACGCAATAAGAATCACTGTATATTTGATATGTTTCTTCATATTGATAAATCCTCCCTTTTCTTATCTAGATACTTTTAAACCTTTAGGTACTGCCCATTTTTCAACTAATGATAATAAAAAGTCGACAATTAGTGCTAGTAACGTAACTAATATTGCTGCACTAATAATCATTGGTGGTTGATATAAATTCAATCCGTTAAATACTAAATCACCAAGACCACCTGCGCCGACATAACTCGCTAATGTAGCCCAACTAATAACATATACACTTGAAAGGCGTATACCACTAATAATCATAGGTAACGCCAATGGCATTTGAACATCTTTCATTAATTGAAATTGTGTCATTCCCATACTTTGTCCAGCTTGTATTACATTTTTATCAATGTTTTTCACGCCGAGTACCGTATTATTTAATATTGGTAATAAAACATAGATAAACAACGCCACAATCGCTGGTGTCTTCCCTACACCAAAGATAGGTATCATAATAGCTAATACTGCTAATGTTGGAATAGTTTGTAAAACACCCGCAATAGTTAAAACTACATTGGCCGTTTTCGTTGTTCTAGACAATAGGATGCCTACCGGAACAGCTACGACGATTGCAATCAGTAAAGCAATGATAGAAATATAGAAATGTTCAATCGTCTTAGATACGAGCTGACTTCCATATTCATTCAAGAATGCTTTCATTATCGCTCATCTCCCGTTTCATGCTTATTCGCCTCTTCTGTAACACTAGCATCATTTTGTTGATGAGCTTGATGTTCTGAATTTGCTATATCACTATTAACAGATTCGTCAGAAGGTTGAGTTAGTTGTGTGTCGCTTGCTTCACCCCAAATAGAGTCATAAACGATGTCAACTAAGTTAGCACGTGTAATCAAACCAATGAGGATATTGTCGTCATCAACAACTGGAATATTTCTAACATTACGTTTTAAAATTGTACGTACTGAGTCTTGTAATTTCGAATCGATATGTACTTTATAAATATCACGTTGCATCGTATCAATCAGTTCTTTTCTTGCACGGAGTCCTTGATTGATATCCTCTATGTCTAAAAATCCTAATAATTTGTGATGGTTGTTTACAACAAATATGGTATCTACACGTTTCTCTCTCATGATATTGACCGCATCATTAAGTGAATCATCTGCGTGTACTGTGATCGGTTTAATCATTGCGCCTTCAACCGTTTTCATATTTGGTCTATCTTGAATCAATCTATTCTGACCAATAAAGTCTTTTACAAAATCATTTGCAGGATTTCTTAAAATATTGTCAGGTGTATCGAATTGTACGACTTTACCTTTCGACATAATACAAATTTTATCGGCCAATTTAATAGCTTCATCCATATCATGTGTCACAAAAATAAATGTTTTACCTAATTTTTGTTGAAGTTCTTTCACTAAATCTTGCAATGTATCTCGTGTAATTGGATCAAGCGCACCAAATGGTTCATCCATTAAGATGATGTCTTGTTCAGCCGCAAGGGCTCTTACTACCCCAATACGTTGTTGTTGACCACCAGATAGTTCAGCCGGATAACGGTCTAAATATTCGACTGGTAGGTCTACAAGTTTTATGAGTTCTTCTGCCTTTTGGTCTTTCTTTTCTTTCGACCATTTTAGTAATTTCGGTACAAGTACAATGTTTTCTCTAATAGTCATGTGAGGCATCAAACCAATTTGCTGAATGACATAACCAATACTTCTTCTTAATTCAACTGGGTTCATATTACGTACATCTTTGCCGTTCATTTGAATTTGGCCATCTGTTGCTTCAATCATTCGGTTAATCATTCTTAAAGCAGTGGTTTTACCGCTACCACTTGTCCCAATAAAGGCGATAAATTCACCTGATTCAATATCAAGCGTTAAATTATCTACTGCCTTTTTATTCCCAGAGTAAATCTTGGTTAAATTCTTAATGCTTAACATGATTGTTTTCCCCTTCCATATTGTAAAAAATGACGAATTAATACGATGACAATTAAAAAAGGCCTACAGAGCAGTTGTTAACAAAATAAAATATTAGTTGAACAAGAGCACGAAGGCCTTTCTTTTAAAATTTGTAACTACGATAAAATGCGAATCACACTTCATTAATGTTGTGCTCCCAACACTTAATGCTATTTTAATTGCACGCATATTCGACAACGATATAAATATATACCCTATATAATTTTAGTAAACCTATTGCATTTTTACAAAATTTAACTGTTCACCCTTAACATTTTTATAAAGTTCTTATTTCAATTGATTAATTATATAAAAGGATAAATATGCTTAGTATTTTATAACCTAATGAATTATGAAAATTATTTTAAGAAAAATTGACAATACATTGAATTATACTTTTATGTTACACATTTATAATTTTTTATTTCATTTTTGTGCTATGTTGAGCTTGTAACCAAAATATAGACAAAGAAGGGTTTTATATGAGTCAAGAAAGCAAAGTATCAGTTGTAACAGGCGGTGCACAAGGCATTGGGTATCAAATCGTTAAACGTTTATTTGATGATGGATTCAAAGTTGCCATTGTGGATTTCAACGGAGAAGGCGCAATTCAAGCGGCACAATCTTTAACACAAGATGACTCAAAGGTTTTAGCCATTAAAGCTGATGTAGCCAATCGTGATGATATATTTAGTGCTATAAATCAAACAGTTGAACATTTTGGTGATTTCCATGTTTTAGTGAGCAATGCTGGTTTAGGACCCATGACACCGATTGATTCCATTACTCCTGAAGACTTTGACAAAGTATATGGCGTCAATGTCAAAGGTGTTTTATGGGGGATTCAAGCCGCACATGCACAATTCAAACAATTAGGTCATGGCGGAAAAATTATTAATGCTACCTCTCAAGCTGGCGTAGAAGGTAATGCAGGCTTATCACTTTATAGTAGTAGTAAATTTGCTGTGCGAGGTTTAACTCAAGTTGCTGCACGTGATCTAGCACATGAATCTATTACAGTAAATGCATTTGCGCCTGGTATTGTTCAAACACCAATGATGGAAGGTATTGCTAAGAAAACTGCTGAAGAAGCTGGAAAACCTGAATCTTGGGGTTGGAAACAATTTACAGATCAAATCGCTTTAGGCAAACTTTCACAACCTGAAGATGTATCAAATGTTGTTAGTTTCTTAGCTGGCAAAGATTCAGATTATATTACTGGCCAAACGATTATTGTTGATGGTGGGATGAGATTCCATTAATCCTCTTTATTAAATGCTTAAACACTCATAAAAATAAGAAGAGGGACAGAAATATATATTTCAAGTTACATTCATATTTAGGCAGTAGTTGACTGTATAGTCATTCATTTTCTTTAGAAATTAGTATTTCTTATGCATGAGTTTCACTCATGTATTCCTATTTTAAAGTACACATTAGCTGTGGCTAATGCGTAAGAACCACTAAATAAATGATTAGTGGTTCTTTATTATTTCGGTCCCACTCCCTCTTGCTATTTGTCATGCATACCTTTTCCTTCTAAAATGTGATTAATATATTTGTCCACTCTTTTTTGTCTGGTATCTGCTCGTTTGGCATCACCAATATGATGCAAGTATTGACGTTGTCTTCCAGGTGTTAATTGATCGAACGCTTCTTTTAATTCTGGCATCGCATCGAATTGTTGTTGTAATTCCTCTGGCACCTCAAAATCTTCTGTTTTCTTTAATTCAACTTGTTTACCAGACTTTTCAATGTCAATAGCTTGTTTCACATAATCAATAATTTCTTCTTTACGTGATTGAATTTCCTCTAAAGTTGTAAATCGTAGCTGTCTTGCGGCTTGTACATTTTTAGTTTGTCTAATTAAAGTATTTTTAGAATCTTCAATAAGTGCACCTTTAAAGAAAAAAAGTGCTACATACGTTTTAAAACCATGAATAAGAACCACATTTTTATTATTAATAGTGTAACAAGGGTGCATCCATTTATAATCTTCGTCCAACTCGTCAAAATCAACTATAAGTTCTCTTAAATAGTTATATTCTTCTTTCCATTGACTATCTTTTTTCAAAAATTTTTCTACTTCCAAATTGTTATTTTTCTCTACCATGTCATTGCCCTACTTTCTATTGATTCTGCCATTTCTCCACTATTATAAACTATAATATTAAAAAAACTAATTTTATACATTTAAATAAAAATTACAATATACACATTTGACTAATATTTTAACTAGCGTATAATAATGGCGTAGTATTTTCAGAATATAAAAGAATGAGGAGTCAATATGGCAAATAAAAATGAAACAGAATCGAATAACAGTAAGATTAATCTGCCCCAGTTAGTGTTACTCGGATTAGGGTCATTAATTGGTTCAGGCTGGTTATTTGGTGCTTGGGAAGCATCGTCAATTGCAGGACCAGCAGCTATCATTTCTTGGATTATTGGATTCGTCGTTATAGGAACCATCGCCTATAACTACATTGAAATTGGAACTATGTTCCCACAATCTGGTGGTATGAGTAACTATGCTCAATATACACATGGTTCATTACTCGGTTTCATAGCCGCTTGGGCAAACTGGGTATCACTCGTAACAATTATACCTATTGAAGCAGTTTCAGCTGTTCAATATATGAGTTCTTGGCCTTGGGATTGGGCTAAACCGATGGGTAGTTTAATGAAAGATGGTTCAATCAGTACAACAGGTTTAATCGCTGTTTATGCTATTATTATTATCTTCTCTTTATTAAATTACTGGTCAGTTAAACTATTAACTTCATTTACAAGTTTAATTTCATTCTTCAAACTTGGAGTTCCATTATTAACAATTATTATGTTAATGATCTCTGGCTTTGATACAGGAAATTATGGTCACTCAGTAGGTACATTCATGCCTTACGGTAGTGCACCAATATTCGCAGCAACAACAATGTCAGGTATTATTTTCTCATTTAATGCATTCCAAACAATCATTAATATGGGATCAGAAATTAAAAGCCCTGAAAAGAATATTGCGCGTGGTATTGCTATTTCACTTACAATTAGTGCTGTGCTTTATATCGTGTTACAAAGTACATTCATCACTTCTATGCCACAGTCAATGATTCATGAACATGGTTGGAGTGGTATTAACTTCAACTCTCCATTTGCTGACATGGCCATTTTATTAGGTTTAAATTGGTTAGCCATTTTACTTTATATTGAAGCTGTAGTGTCACCATTTGGTACTGGTGTATCATTTGTTGCTGTAACTGGTCGTGTATTACGCGCCATGGAAAAAAATGGGCACATCCCTAAATTCTTAGGTAAAATGAACGAAAAATATAAAATCCCACGTGTTGCAATTGTGTTTAACGCAATCATCAGTATGGTAATGGTTACACTATTCCGTGACTGGGGTACGTTAGCAGCAGTTATTTCAACTGCAACATTAGTTGCTTATCTAACTGGTCCAACGACAGTTATTGCATTACGTAAAATGGGTCCTAAGATGACACGTCCATTTAGAGCTAGAATTTTAAAATTCATGGCCCCATTATCATTCGTTCTTGCGTCACTAGCTATTTATTGGGCCATGTGGCCAACAACAGCAGAAGTTATATTAATCATCATTTTAGGTTTACCAATTTATTTCTTCTATGAATATAAAATGAATTGGAAAAACACTAAAAAACAAATCGGCGGAAGCTTATGGATTATTGTTTATCTCGTCGTACTTTCATTCCTATCATTTATTGGTAGTAAAGAATTCAAAGGTTTAAACTGGATACATTATCCATGGGATTTCTTAGTTATCATCATCGTTGCACTTATTTTCTATCAATTAGGTGCAATTAGTTCATTCGAAAGTGTCTACTTCAGACGTGCTAAGAAAATGAATAGTAACATGGGTGATAAACTTAAGAAACGTAAACGTCGTGAGAAACGCGAAAAAATCGCTGAAAAACGTCAAGAACAACAAGATAAAGAAGAAAAACGCCAAAACAAAGAAGAATAAACTCATAAATCAAATTAAAACTGCTAACGATTGTAAACATCGTTAGCAGTTTTTTTATACATATAGCTGACTTTAATCATTTATTATATAGTGTTATTAAAGATGACTTTGAAAGGACGATTGACAATGATGGTTAACATAACTTTAAATAACCGTATCGTTAAAGGTATTTATAATAATGAAAATGATATTGACGCATTCCTTGGTATTCGTTATGCCGATCTCAAATATGGTCGATTTAAACATTCTGAATTGATTACATCATTGCCTAAATCGGTAGACGCAACCTTTTTCAATAACATCCCCCCACAACCGTATAACCAACTTGAAGATTTTTTCTCAAGTGGTGTTTACTTTCATTTCAATCAATTTACACAAGATGAAGATTGTTTATATTTAAATATATGGCGACGTCATCACTCTCAAAATAAAACTCGACCTGTCATCATCTATTTTTACGGTGGCGGATTTGTCAATGGCCACGGTAGCGCTGAACTATATCAACCTCAATCTGTCGTCGAACAAGAAGATGTGATTGTCGTCACATTTAACTATCGATTAGGTTCTTGGGGATTTTTAGATTGGTCCTTTTTCAATTCAAATTACGAATGTAATAATGGGCTTTCTGATCAAATCAATGCGATCAAATGGGTACACCACCATATTAAAAATTTCGGTGGAGATCCTAATAACGTTACGTTAATAGGGCAATCTGCAGGGAGTATGAGTATCATGGCTTTGATGCAATTGCCAGAGACAGAATCCTATTTCCATAAAGTCATGTTATTAAGCGGTACATTGCGCTTAGACAGTCGAAAGATAGGCTATGAAAAAGCACAAAATTTTAGTGAAATCATAGCGGAAAACTACCCTAACTCAACCATAGATTCATTAACTACAGAAAATATCATGAATATCATGAATTTAGACCAAACAACTCGTGGCCAGTCCAAAGGTTTAGAATTAATTTACGCACCTATTCAAACATCATCAATGACAATGAATAATCCCAATTTCTCAAAGCCGATATTTGTTTCTTATACTCAAAATGAAGGTGATATTTATATAAAAAATGAATCTCGAAAGTTATCACCTGATCGCTTTGTTAAAGCTATGGCTTTTAATGGTGTAGAAATAGAAATCAGTGATGCCATTAGTGCGCAACAACAATCTACATGTATTACTGACTATATTTTTCAACAACCCGCACATGACTTTTTGAAAAGCATCAGTCATAATCCCAACAGATGGCTAGCTTCCTTTCAATGGCACCAACCAAATAACACTTATTATCACTCTGCTTATCATATATTAGATATAGTCTTTTGGTTCGGTCATTTGGACATTTTAAAAGCTAATGGCTTAGATGTCACGACTCACGAACGTGAATTAAGTATGAAAATGATTCACGACCTTGCATACTTTGCAAGATTTAGTAAGATGCCGTGGCTACCATATCAAGTGGGTCATACAACACCACATATTTATGACTAAAAAAGGAGTAGGACAGAAATAAATTTTTAAGAAAATATTATTTCTGTCCCACTCCCTTTCATTATGCTTCTTTTTTAGCAAAGTGAATATTCTTTAATGTAAGGGTAACGACTAATCCTAGAAAGCCAATCAAGGCACTTGTGTATGTCACTGCATGTACTGATAGATGTGATACGACTAAACCACCGATTATACCACCCATTCCGATACCTGCGTTTAAGCTAGACATGTTCCAACTCATCACCTGGCTTGTATCTCCTTCAACATGTTCTATAAGACCACTCTGCACTGCAGGATTCGTACTCCATTGCATAATATTCCAAACAAATAATCCGATTAATAACATGATCGTACCTGATAGAATGAAATTTAAGACAAGCATCATAACGATAAATATCGTAATAGAGATGATTAACCAACGCTTACTTGTCCATTTATCTGCAAAGATACCTCCCAATGATGTACCTATCACACCAGCAACACCATTAATTAGTAATGCCAGTGATACAAATGACATTTCATGGCCATTTGATAAAATCAGTGGATTAATATATACAAATGTGACTGAGTTCGCTACTAAAATTAAAAATGTAATTATAATGAATTTTGCTACTTCAGCTGGACGTAATACTTTAGATATTACCTGATTAGAATGGTCAGCGTCTGTATGATTAGCATGACTCAGTTCATGTTCTTTAGGTAAATACAACATCATTAGTATACCTACAATGACACTGACAGCCACAATAAATATAAAAGTAAAACGCCAACCTACCCAATCGCCTATTAATGTTCCAATAGGTACACCAAATACATTGGCACCACTAAATCCTGAATAGACAACACCAATCATCTTACCTCGATTTTTAGGTGAAGTTAACATTGCAGTCAACGCAAGTACTTTAACAATAATGAGTGATGCTGCTGCAGAGGACAGAATACGTCCTATCACTAAAATAGTGAAATTAGGCGCTATTGCTATAATTAAATTCCCTATAATAAAAGTCACTAATGTCCAAAGTAATATCGATTTAGCTTTAAAACGTTGCGTCACTTTAACCAGAATCGGTCCACAAATGGCAAATGTTAAAGCATATAACGTAACAAGTTGGCCAATGACGGCTTCAGATACATGTAAATCTTGGCTCATTAAATTCATAATACCTGCTACCATCATCTCGACCATACCAACGATAAACACACTAAAAATGAAAGTAACGATACGCATCATCGACATTTTTCATATCCCCCTTTCATAAATTTTTCAATGTTTATAGCATAAAAAAACAGCTACAAACCCATTTAACTAAGATAAGTAACTGTTTCATTATATAATATTTTTTCATTATTTTGTTTGTCAGGAAATCAAAAGTTTAAAACTTTTCTTCATTAACTTGACTTAATGTCTGTATTTCTTGCTATTAATTGGTGTCTTGCATTAAAGAATTGGCCGTAGCTCATGTATGTAGCAAGGAGTGCAGACATAATCGTAGCTGTTGTATGGATAAATACCACTAACAATTGAAATTTAATAGCTTGTAATGGCGGCACCCCACCGATAATCAATCCTGTCATCATACCTGGTATAGACACAAGCCCATATGTTTTAACGGAATCAATCGTTGGCACGATAGCTAATCTAATACTTTCTCTAATTGATGATTTAGAAGCAAGTTTCGGTGTCGCTGCTAATGTTAATTTCGATTCTATTTCGGAAACATCTTGTACAAATGCACGATCTAAATTTTGATAGGCTAAATTAATCGCAATTAAACCATTATTGGCTAACATCCCACCTATTGGAATCACTTCATTAGCAGTAAAATCAATGGCCCCTGTTGCAATCGTACCTGCTAGTGGCAATGCAGTACCTACAAATATTGCAACAAATGAAATCCAAAACACATGATGCATCACTGGGGATGCACGTTGAATGGTATTCCAAGATGCATTAATGATTATCACTAACACACATAAGATAAGTAACCATTTATCATTTATTTTAAAAATATAATGTAGTAAGAAGCCAAGAATGAGCAATTGAATGGTCGCTCTTATCGTTGCTACCACTAAATCTTTAATAATATGTAAGCCTTCCTTATAAGAAATGAGGATAGGAATAAACAGTAACAACGCTGTTAAACATAATGCCGTATTACTCATGTTGATTCAACTCCTCTATCTTAGCAATTTCACCATCAATGATTGTCATTCTCTTTTGAAAATGTCTCATACTTTGGTCATCGCTATGTGTAATCCATAAAATCGCTATACCTTCTTCAGCCATTTTAAAAATAATATCTTCTACGCGTTCTTTATTATGTGTATCTAAAGCACTTGTCGATTCATCTAATAATAAGACTTCGGGTTCAAACATTAATTGTCGTGCAATTGTGATACGTTGTTTTTCCCCTCCTGACATATGTTCAATTTCTGCAGATAAATCATAGTCTCCTAGGCCTACTTTTTCTAAAAGGTTAAGTGCTTTATCTTTATCAAATGCTTGGTTTCTCGCTTCTGAAGGAAACTTCATATTATCTTCAATCGTTGTACCAATCATCTCACTTTGTTGCATTAAGTAACTCACCTTCATACGAATACTTTCAGGTGTGTAGTCATGATAAGGTTTGCCGTTTAAATACAATGTGCCCAATGTAGGTTCAATCAAATGATTAAGTTGCTTTAAAAGTGTACTTTTGCCACTTCCTGAAGGGCCAATAATCGCTATAGTATTACCTTTATCCACCTTAAAATTAATATCCTTTAAAATTGTTCGGTGATCCGCTTCGTAAGTTAAATGTTCAATTTCTAATAACATGTTACACGCTCCTTTAAATCCCATTACACTACTCATTCCCGTTTTCCCACGTTAAATAACAATATAATTAATTTTTATGATAATTTAAATTATAAAAAAAGAGAATGTGCTTTTATACACATCCTCTCATTATTTATTTCTAAAATTTTATAAAGTAAATAAAATCACAACAAAAGATATCGCGTTGTTAATCATATGCAGGGCTATTGAAGCTGCTAAATTACGTTTCGTAAGATGATAAGCAGCTACGAAACCACTTGCCATAATTACATAAGGTCCTAATTCAAATGGAGATTGCGCTTCTGTCACATGTACCCCTGCAAACATCAGAATCGAAACCACATACATCAAACCATATGTTAATTTCTTACCTAACTCGTGAATTAATAAGTGTCTGAATAACAGTTCCTCTACTATAGGTGTCACAATGACAATATCTAAAAACAATACCGGCCACATCCATGCAGAAGTAAACATTTTTTCTAACATTTTATTATTTTCTGTATCACTAAACTGATATTTCTCTGGTAAAAATTCAACCATTATACCATACAACATATTCAATATGTACATGATAACGATAATGATGATTAAAGTTACTATATATTTTTTAAGATCTTTCACTCTTTGAATAGCTAATGGAATAAGTGTCTTTCGATGCATTAAATAAAATAATAATAGGACTAAACACATTCCAATGAAACCAAATACAGTAGCAAAATTGATACCAATCTCATTAATCCTACTATCAGATTTGATTTCCAGTGACATCGCAACGATGGCACCAATCATCATACCAATCATCGGAAATACGTATTGTCCCACAATGAGGTAAGCAACTATAAGCCAGAAATCTCTTTTAACTATCTTCTTGGACGCAAATTCATTTTTGTGTTGCTGTGAATCTAAGGGTTGTTGTGTGGATTGGTTTTCCATAAAAGACTCCTTTTCACTCTTGAATTAGTTTTACATAATTAACATTTTGAATACCATGATGATAAATAACACGCCTTGTATCCCCGACTGATAAAGATATGCGGCGGCTAGATTCATACCTGATTTAATATAAATCAATGTTGAACCTATTGCCATTATTAAAAATGGTAACATTTCCCACACACTCATCATATCGTACACATGAACCAAAGTCTCAATCATAATAGAAAGTATGATAGTCACAGTAGTAGGCCATATCTTACTTAATTCATGTATGATGAGATGCTTATAAATGATTACCTCCACCATTGGACGTAAGATAACCATTGAAATCATGGTAAAACATAGCGCTGATGGATAATGAAATAATCCCTCAACTCTTCTTTCGTATTGAGTTGGCCCTATACCCAATATGTTAAAGAGCCATCGCAATATACACATTACTATCATTACACCGATAATCATTAACAATATATGTAAGGTCTTGTTTCGTGCAAAATGAAATTGCCTTTTCATGACTTGAGCAATATCAAATTTATGCATCGCAAAAAAGATAAATAATACTAAAAATTGAGCTAAGACAAATCCTATGCTCAAAGATAAGTTATATAAAAACTGGGCTGGTGGCTTTTGGGTGATCATAGCTGTTAATCCTAGTGTGCCAAACACTACGATAATAGGTACCACCATTTGAAATAATATGTATAACGGTATCATTAAAAAATCTTTTTTCATGATTTTGGGTTGGTTCCAAATGTCATGTTGTCTTTGTTGTTGGTTCATGTGTCACCTCCTCCATCGCATTCTATCATAATTACTTTATCATTTTATTATTCATATTAATACATTATTTAAGTTAAATTTCCTTATATAAATATTTCATAAACTTATACAATTAAAATTCTACAATATAAATTTAACCGGTTTCATTGTAAAACATAAAGAAAAGTGTATCATAGTGTTGGAGTAATGATTAAGGGGGGCATTTTAATGAGTGTATTGACTACAATGCAGTTTATCGTCAACATCATTATTATGATTTTTTTATTGGGTGCATTATTGCTAGGTATCATCTGGCTAATCAAAGATAAAAGACAAACACAACACAGTGTGTTAAGAAACTATCCACTATTAGCACGTATTAGATACCTTTCAGAAAAAATGGGACCTGAACTTAGACAATATTTATTTTCTGGTGATAATGAAGGCAAACCATTCTCTCGTACAGATTATAAAAATATTGTATTAGCGGGGAAATATAATTCAAGAATGACTAGTTTTGGGACAATGTCAGATTATAAAGATGGTTTTTACATACAAAATACTATGTTTCCATTACAAGCGAGTGAATTAAAAGTTGATAATACGACACTACTTTCAACTTTTATTTATCAAATCGAGAATGAACGCTTATTTAGTCGTGATGAGCATCGTAAAGGCAAACAGATTGATCCGTTCTACTTAACTGATGACAATGCAGTGGTTCTTGGTGAACATCTAGAACATCCTTATAAAATTAAGCGTTTAGTCGGCCAATCAGGTATGAGTTACGGTGCCTTAGGTAAAAACGCTATCTCAGCATTATCTAAAGGTTTATCTAAAGCTGGTACATGGATGAACACAGGTGAAGGTGGCCTATCAGATTATCATCTTAAAGGTGATGGTGATATCATCTTCCAAATTGGACCTGGGTTATTCGGTGTTAGAGATAAAGAAGGTAATTTCAGTAAAGAACAATTTAAAACAGTTGCCGAACGTAAGAATGTACGTGCTTTTGAATTAAAATTAGCACAAGGTGCAAAAACTCGTGGTGGACATATGGAAGGTAATAAAGTAAATGAAGAAATTGCTAAAATACGTAATGTAGAACCATTTAAAACCATTAACTCACCAAACCGTTTCGAATTTATTCATAATGCTACAGACTTACTCAATTGGGTAGACGATATACAACAGTTAGGCCAAAAGCCTGTTGGATTTAAAATTGTTGTCAGTCGTGTTGAAGAGATCGAGACACTAGTCAAAACCATGGTGGAACTCGATAAATACCCAAGCTTCATCACTGTTGACGGAGGTGAAGGTGGCACGGGGGCAACATTCCAAGAACTTCAAGATGGTGTTGGATTACCTTTACTAACCGCCCTACCTATTGTTTCTGGCATGTTAGAGAAATATGGCGTACGAGATCGTGTGAAAATTTTCGCATCTGGTAAACTGATCACACCAGATAAAATTGCTATTGCTTTAGGATTAGGTGCCGATCTAGTTAATATCGCGCGTGGTATGATGATTAGTGTAGGTTGCATCATGAGTCAACAATGTCATATGAATACATGTCCTGTAGGTGTTGCTACAACTGATCCAAAGAAAGAAAAAGGATTAATTGTTGATGAAAAGCAATACCGTGTAACTAACTATGTCACTAGTTTACATGAAGGTTTATTTAATATTGCTGCAGCTGTAGGCGTATCAAGTCCAACAGAAATCACTGCAGACCATATCATTTATCGAAAATTAGATGGTGGCACACAAACCATCCACGATTACAAATTAAAATTAATTTCATAATAAAGTGTATTTATAAGGCGATCACTTAACAAGTGGTCGTCTTTTTCTGTGCTTTTATCATAGACACTTATCTATATAGATGATAATCTATATATGTTTTGGAGGTCATTATGTCATATCAACAATTAGCATCTATATTAAAGGTACTATCTGATGAAAATCGATTGGAAATTCTAGATATTTTATCATGTGGTGAATTATGTGCGTATGATTTACTACAACATTTTCAAATTTCCCAACCTACCTTAAGTCATCACATGAAAGTTTTAGTTACATATCAATTTGTCTCAATCAGAAAAGAAGGCAATAAACGTTTTTATCAATTAAATCATGAATTTTACACACAAATCATTGATAATTTAAAACTTATTAATACAACACATGATCAATGTGTATGTCAGTCAGTGAAACGAGGTGATCAATCATGATGACCATTCTTGCTATCGTCATATTCCTTATCACACTCGTCTTTGTAATTTGGCAACCTAAAGGATTAGATATTGGTATTACTGCTGTCATTGGTGCCATCGCCGCAATCATTACAGGTGTTGTTAGCCTTTCAGATGTGGTTGAAGTAACTCAAATTGTTTGGAATGCCACATTAACCTTTGTTGCAATTATATTAATATCGTTAATTCTAGACCAAATCGGCTTTTTCGAGTGGGCAGCATTGCATATGGTGCGAGCATCTAAAGGTAATGGTCTCATGATGTTTGTTTTAATCATGGTTCTCGGTGCAATCGTCGCTGCTTTCTTTGCCAACGACGGAGCCGCATTAATCTTAACTCCTATCGTTTTAGCTATGGTTCGTCATTTAGGATTCAATGAGAAAATGGTCTTTCCATTTATTATTGCCAGTGGATTTATTGCAGATACGACGTCGCTACCAATGATTATTAGTAATTTGGTTAATATTGTCTCAGCCGATTACTTTGGCATAGGTTTTGGTGAATATATGAGTCGTATGATGATACCTAACATATTCTCATTAATTGCCAGTATCGTCGTTTTATGGATTTATTTCAGAAAATCAATTCCAAAACGTGTCGATACCACTCATATCAATCATCCGTCATCTGCCTTAAAAGATTAACGTCTATTCCGAATCTCTTGGATTGTCCTTGTAGTATTGATGATTGGTTATTTTGTAAGTGAATGGCTACAAATACCTGTTTCATTGATTGCAGGTGCCATTGCTATCATATTTGTATTACTCGCAAGACAATCGAATGCTGTTCATACGAAACAAGTCATTAAAGGCGCACCATGGAATATTGTCATCTTTTCAATTGGCATGTATTTAGTCGTTTTCGGCTTGAAAAATGCCGGTATCACAACTATATTAGCTCATACACTTTCAAACATTTCAGTTCATGGTTTATTCGCTAGTATTATGAGTATGGGCTTTATTTCAGCTATTCTTTCTTCAATTATGAACAATTTACCAACTGTCTTAATTGATGCGATTGCAATTGGTCAGTCAGGCGTATCTCATTCACTCAAAGAAGGTATGATCTATAGTAATGTGATTGGTTCAGATTTAGGTCCTAAAATCACACCAATAGGTTCACTTGCGACATTATTATGGTTACATGTATTAGCACAAAAAGGCGTCAAAATTTCTTGGGGAACATACTTTAAAACAGGTGTCGTAATCACCATTCCAGTCTTATTCTTCACGTTATTAGGACTATATTTAACACTAATCATTTTTTAATAAGGAGTTCTAAGCATGGCAAAGAAAATCATTTATTTCATCTGTACTGGTAATTCGTGTCGTAGTCAAATGGCTCATGGCTTTGCTGACAATATATTAGATTCAAATTGGGATGTATATTCAGGTGGTATTGAAACACATGGTGTGAATCCAAAGGCTATCGAAGCGATGAAAGAAGTCAATATCGATATTTCACATCATACATCCGATTTAATACAACAAGATATTCTAGATCGTGCTGATTTAGTTGTTACATTGTGTAGCCATGCAGATCAACATTGTCCAACATTGCCACCTTCAGTTAAGAAAGAACATTGGGGTTTCGACGATCCAGCTGGTAAAGATTGGTCAGAATTCCAACGTGTTAGAGATGAAATTAAAGCCGCTATTGAAGACTTTAGTCAAAAGCAATAGAACAAATAAAATTAAGAGCCAGTACATGCGTTGCCATTTGCATGTACTGGCTCTTGTATTTTAATCATCATGATCGGTCATATTACTTTTTTCTTTTAAACCGTTACGTTTCATTTGGCTAACGGTTTTATCTAAACTTACTTTATTATTTTTACCTTTAACTGATACAAAGCCTAATTTTTTCTTCAATTGATCGATATCGGCTTTTTCATAATCGATATCTATATGTTCAACTGCTTTATCATCTTTGTAATCAATTTTGAATGATACACCTTTGTCACCTTTAAAGGCCTTCTCATCTTTCTTTAACATGTCTTTGGCTTGATCTTTATCAATACCTAAATCATCATATTTCAAAGTACCTATTGTAGATTGTTTCAGTACTTCGTCTCCTTTATATGTGAGCGACGTAATAATCTGTTTACCATTAACGTCACCCTCGAACGTTTTCGTTTGCTCTTTACTACAAGCAGCTAGTGTGATTGCGCTTAATGCGATAACCACTATAAGTGAAACTAGTTTTTTCATATGATCGCCTTCTCTCACCTGTTTGTTGGGGCAATGGTACCATTACCTGATTTATTATTGATATTAATATACCCTTATTCCATAAACATTTCCATCAATACATATCAATAAATGTGCTATGTTAAACTATAAGTAACTAATGATTGGGAGGATGATGGTATGACTGATTCAATACAATTACTGAAAGAACTGACTGCCGCCAATGGTATTGCAGGTCGAGAAATGCAAGTTAAGTCTATAATGAAAGATTATTTATCACCAGTTAGTGATGCGATTGTAGAAGATAATTTGGGTGGCATATTCGGTAAAAAGACTGCAACAAATGGTTCTAAATCTATTTTAATATCAGGACATATGGATGAAGTGGGTTTCTTAGTAACCAAAATTGATAAAGATGGCTTTTTATCTTTTAATCCAATTGGTGGTTGGTGGAACCAAGTGATGCTTTCTCAAAAAGTCACTGTTACAACAGATGATGGTAAAGCATTAAGAGGTATTATTGGTTCTAAGCCACCACATATTCTTTCACCTGAAGAACGTAAGAAAACCGTAGATATTAAAAATATGTATATCGATATTGGTGTGAATAGTAAGGAAGAAGCTGAACAAGCCGGTGTGTCTGTTGGCAATATGGTCACACCATACAGTGAATTTGAAACACTAGCGAATGATAAATATATGACTGCTAAGGCATTTGATAATCGATATGGTTGTGCATTAGCTATCGATGTTCTCAATGAATTAAAAGATGAAGCTATAGATATTAACTTATATTCGGGTGCCACAGTACAAGAAGAAGTTGGATTACGTGGTGCGAAAGTGGCTGCACAAACTATTCAACCTGACTTAGCCATTGCAGTAGACGTGGCAGTCGCATTTGATACACCAGGCATGTCTGGTCAAACAAGTGATAGTTATTTAGGTGGTGGCCCTGTTGTCATTATGATGGATGCTTCAAGCATTGCGCACGAAGGATTGCGTCAACATGTCAAAGATGTCGCCAAACAACATCATATCGACGTTCAATGGGATACAACGCCAGGTGGTGGTACAGATGCAGGTAGTATCCATGTTGCGAATGAAGGTATACCTACTATAACACTGGGCATCGCCCTGCGTTATATGCACTCTAATGTATCAGTGATTCATAAAGATGATTATGATCGTTCGGTACGTCTAGTTGCTGAAATTGTACGATCATTAAATGATCATACTTATAACAATATCAAATGGTAAGGTAATCCTTTGGGAGGTGACTTTATGAGACTATTTGGCGCTTTAAAATGTTCTCATTGTCAACGTGAACTTAAAGAAGATGAGCCTATCTATATTAAAGTTAAAGGTAATGATCTTCATGGATATACTCACTTAAGCGGTTGGGCCGACCAACAATATAAGTTATGTGAAGCATGTGCGAAACAACTTAAATAGTATTTAAGCCAAGATGTCTGCTATTTCCTGGGACATCTTGGCTTATTATTTTTAATAATTTTGCTTTATTATTTGATTGATTTTTTCCAACTATCATCACTTAACATTTCACCTGGCCATGTGTACGCCATCACGCCACCGTCAATACGAATCGTTTCACCTGTAATAAATGAACTATCATCAGATGCTAAGAATGTTACTAATTTACCTACTTCATCTGGTGTACCTAATCGTCCTAATGGTGTCACCCATTTTTGATTTTCACGGAATGTTTGACCCGCTTCATCTTGAGCCGTACCAGCTAAATTATCTACTAATGGTGTTTCTATTGTGCCCGGTGCAATCGCATTAGCACGGATATTGTCACGACCATATTCAATAGCAATGGATTTCGTAAAGTTAATCACTGCACCTTTAGCAGCATTATAACCAGAACGATAAAGATCTGCTGCTTGCCCAGAGAATGAAGCTGTATTAATGATTGAACCACCATTATCCATCATTAACGGTAAAAGGAATTTCGTTACTAAGAATGTACCTCTCATATCTACACCCATAATTTTATCAAATACTTCAACTGGGTATTCATGAATACGTCCTGCACCATTATCAACACCCGCATTATTAAATAGTACATCTACATGCCCGAATTCTGATTTAATCTGATTAGCAAACGCTTGAACTTGTTGTTCATCAGAAATATCTACTTGAAATGCAGTCGCTTGTCCACCTTGTTGTTTAATATCTTCAACTGTTTGATCTAATTGATCAGAAATGTCTAAAGCCAAGACGTGTGCACCTTCTTGGGCTAATACATTGGCAGAAGCTTGACCAATACCTGTACTTGCACCTGTCACAACTGCGACTTTATTCTCTAAACGTTTCATATAACGTCACTCTCCTCAATATTTTGCTAAAATGAAATCTTACTATTGTTGTTCCACTTTCATAATAGGACTAAACGCCGTTATGACAATGATAGCGTTTTAATTCAAAATGAATATTTCATATCTCGCACATACACATCGAATTTACATTTACTAACGAATCATATATACTTCTTTTTAAATTTCAGAAAATTCTTATCATTATATGTAATATTTGCTATACTTTTAGATAATTTAACTAAGGAGTGGTTCATGAATGGCAACAAACTCAAAACAAAAACCATCAATCGTTAGTAAATTTTTAAATGGGGTCGAATGGGTAGGTAATAAATTGCCTGATCCGACGGTACTCTTCTTCTTAATGTGTGTCGGCCTTGCTATTATTACATGGTTCGTCTCTTTATTTAATGTTTCCGTTAAACATCCAGGTAACGGTGAAACTATTCATATCAAAAGTATTCTCAGTCATGATGGCTTTGCCATGATTATGAATGATGCTATTAAGAACTTTTCTGAATTCCCTGCACTTGGCCTCGTATTAGGTGTCATGATTGGTATTGGTGCCGCTGAAAAATCTGGGTATTTCGATAAACTCATGATTTCAGTAGTAAACAGAGCACCAAAGAAGTTAATCGTTCCTACCATCATTTTAATTGGTATTGTCGGAAGTACAGCTGGTGATGCAGCAACGATTATCTTACCACCTTTAGCGGCTATGCTATTTATCAAGATTGGTTATCACCCTATCGCAGGTCTAGCAATGGCATATGCATCAGCTGTGGGCGGATTTGCTGCCAATTTAGTCGTAGGTATGCAAGATGCGTTAGTCTATTCATTTACTGAACCTGCCACAAGAATCGTCTCAGATCATATTAAAACCAATGTGGCTATGAACTGGTATTTCATTGCGGCCAGTGTAGTTGTGTTATTACCTACCATCCACTTAGTGACAACAAAGTTAATTATTCCTAGGCTTGGTAAATATGATGATTCAGATGCACACGATGACATGGAAGAGACGTCTTCTCACATCACACCTATAGAGAAAAAGGCATTATTTTGGGCAAATATGAGTTTTATCGTCTTACTTGTATTACTCATCATTTGCGCTATCCCAGAACATAGTTTTTTAAGAAATGCTAAAACAGGTAGTCTACTTGATGATGCACCTTTAATTAATGGTGTCGGCCTCATTATCTTAGTCATCTTCTTAGTACCGGGCGTGATATACGGCGTCTTAAGTCATGAAATTAAAAATACTAAGGATTTAGGACAAATGATTACTGATTCAATGTCATCTATGGGTTCATTCATTGTCATTGTATTCTTTGCAGCACAACTACTCGCATTCCTAGAATGGAGTAACCTTGGTGTGATTACAGCAGTCAAGGGTGCCAAATTACTACAACATCAAAATGGTATTGTACTGATTATTGGTGTCATCTTCCTAAGTGCACTCGTCAATATGCTAGTGGGTAGCGCCTCTGCTAAATGGGGTATCTTAGCACCTATCTTTGTGCCAATGCTCATTTTAGTCGGCTTCCACCCTGCCTTTACACAAGCTATATACCGAGTAGGTGATTCCATTACCAATCCAATCACACCAATGATGCCTTACCTACCGTTGTTGTTATCTTATGCTCAAAAGTATGATAAAAACATGAAACTCGGCACCCTACTTTCAAGTCTAATGCCATATTCAATCGCCTTAACGATTGTATGGACACTATTCACACTCATTTGGTTCTTACTAGGTATTCCAGTCGGACCTGGTGGACCACTACATGTAAAATAAATAGAATGCATCATCTTAAAGCCACTTCCAACAGACATGGAAGTGGCTTATTTTCAAGTACAATTAATAAAGAAAACATGTTGAACTTAGACAATCTTTTTTGATTTACAAAAAGATGAAATTTTCTTAGAAAAATACCTTAAAATTCTTTTCATTTTATATAACTCATGTAAAATAAAATTAAACAGGGGTATGACAATTGTTCCCATAAAACATAGGAGGCAGTGATGGAAGAACGTATTGGTTTAATAGATATTGGTTCAAATACCATTCGTCTTGTTATTTTTGGATTTGATAAAGACACAGGCTTGAATGAAATACTGAATATTAAGACACCCGCACGTCTAAGTCAGTATTTAACTAAAGATAACGACATGAACGATGAAGGGATTCAAGTACTTACAGACGCGTTAAGTAGCTTTAATAAAGTAGCAACGAAATTCAAAGTAGACGAATTACATCCAATTGCAACAGCAGCGATTCGTCAATCAAATAATCAACAAGATATTATCAAAAAAGTTAAAAAAGACACAGGGGTAGAGATTAAAATTGTCCCTGAAGAAGATGAAGCGTTTTACGGTTATTATGCCATTTCGCATACAACTGATATTGAAAATGGTGTCTCCGTCGATATCGGGGGCGGATCTACAGAGGTCACTTTATTTAAAGATAAAAAATTAAAGGCTGCACATAGCTTTCCATTTGGTGTTGTCTCACTCAAACGTCAATTCTTTGGTGATAAAGATCATAATGATAAATCAGCGATTAAAAGTATGGAGAAATTCTTATCAGAGCAATTCGGTCAACTTGACTGGCTTAATGATCAAGATGTCGCACTCGTTGGCGTAGGTGGCTCAGCACGAAATGTAGCTCGAATTCATCAATCAGAACATTCTTACCCTATCGGTGGCGTTCATAACTACACGATGTCCGATAGAGATATCGAGGAAGTCTATGATTTAATTCGAAAAAGCTCAAGAGACGACTTAACAAATCTAGACGGATTAAGTCGCGACCGTGTAGATATTATCTTACCTGCCGTTTCAGTCTTTAAAACACTATACAAGAAAGTGGATGCGACACAATTTACATTCTCTAGAAAAGGTATTCGCGAAGGTTATGTAATGAATCTCATTCTCCAACGTTATCCAGAAGAATTTTCAAAAGATAATGTAAGACAAGATGCTTTACGCCATTTAGCAAACGAATATCACATTGAAGAAAGCAGTGCTAATCGTCGTCTTAAACTAGCAGAATCACTATTATCACAACTATTAAAACGTTCAGATCTTAAATTAAGCGACAAAGATAAAGAGCTCTTCGTTGAAGGTGCGTATCTTTATTATCTAGGTAGCTTTATCGATTCTGATTCAAGTTCACCACATACCTACTATCTAATTGCTAACTCAATGATCAACGGCTTTTCACATAAAGATCGTGTGAAGTTAGCATTACTTGCAAGTTTTAAAAATAAATCACTACTTAAGTTCTACTGCAAAGAAACACATTGGTTCGGTAGTAAAGAGACCGAAACGATTCAATCCTTAGGTGGTATTATCAAATTTGTGAATGCACTCAATATTTCTCATACAAGCTTTGTTGAAGAAGTTGAACTCAAAGCGAAGAAAGACGATAAATATGAGCTTCACGTGTTCTACAAAGGGGAACCCATCGCCGAAGAATATCAAGCAAATCGTCAGAAAAAGCATATTGAAAAGATATTAAAAGGTAAAGTAACGATCGTCTTTACAAAATCTTAATAATTGTATGATATTTTTAAACTATATGAGTATATAAAAAACGATGAGGTGTTTTAAGCGTATGCAAACTCAATTGGGAGAAAAGGATATTAATTTACCACAATACTATAACAACCGGGAGTTAAGTTGGTTAGACTTTAACTATAGAGTTTTAGAAGAAGCCTATGATTTTAGTAATCCACTACTCGAGAAATTAAATTTCGTATCAATTTTTAGTTCAAATTTAGATGAATTTTTCATGGTGCGTGTTGCAGGACTCAAAGATCAGGTCAAAATGGGCTATGATAAACCTGAAAACAAAGCACAAATGACACCTCAAGAGCAATTAGAAGCTATTAAAAAGAAAAATACAGAGTATGTTAACATTCAATACAATCGCTACAATGAATTAATTGAAGAGTTGCGTAACTATGAAATTGAAATGGCTCAACCTGAGGACTTATCAGAATCTCTTTTAACTAGACTAGAGAATGAATTTAAAACGAAAATTCTACCTACATTAACGCCATTAGGTATAGATGCCTATCATCCATTTCCAAAATTGAATAATAAAAGTTTAAATATCTTTGTAGATATCGATACGGAAGATGCAATTAATTCAGCAATTGTTCAGATTCCATCATTAATACCTAGATTTTTAACTTTAAACGAGGGGTATAAGCAATATGTGTTAATGGTTGAAGATGTTGTTACATTCTTTATTAATCAACTGTTCGTTGGTTACGAAGTATTAAACACATTTGCTTTCCGTATCACAAGAAATGCAGATTTAACAATTCACGAAGACGGTGCAGAAGACTTATTAATTGAAATAGAACGCTTCTTAAAAGAACGTAAAAGTGGTTCGGCCGTGCGTTTAGAAGTGGATGGTCGTACTGCTGTACGTGAAGATATTGGTTGGATTATGGATCAACTCGAAGTTAAAGATGACGACGTCTATTTTGTAGACGGTCCTTTAGATTTAACTTTCTTATTTGGTTTAGTTGATCACTTATCTCACAAGTTAAGTTATTTAACTTACGATAAATACACACCGCAAGTGCCTCGTTCACTTGGCTATAACAACATTTATCAATTAGCTTTGGAACGTGACATTTTCTTCCATCATCCTTATGAATCATTTGAACCTATTGTCGATTTTATTAGAGAAGCTGCCGAAGATCCTAATACCATTGCGATTAAACAAACGTTATATCGTGTAAGTAAAGATTCCCCTATTATCAAGAGCTTGAAAGAAGCTGCCGAAAAAGGTAAACAAGTAACGGTACTTGTAGAATTAAAAGCACGTTTCGACGAAGAAAATAACGTTCATTGGGCACGTATGTTAGAAGATGCGGGTTGCCATGTGATTTATGGTATGACTCATCTGAAAACACATAGTAAAATCGCATTAGTCGTGAAGAAAATTGCTGGTGAATTAACATCATTTGTACATCTTGGTACAGGAAACTATAATGACAAAACTGCAAAATTATATACTGATATGGGTATTATTACGACGAACAACGAAATTGCAGAAGATGCGATTAACTTCTTTAATTACTTAAGTGGCTATTCGGTTAAACCACAATATAACAAGTTGATTGTGGCACCATTTGATATACGAGATGTCTTTATTGATCGCATTGATAAAGAGATTAGTAGTCATTTAGAACATGGTAATGGGAAAATCATGATGAAGATGAACTCATTAACAGATAAAGCGATTATTGAAAAATTATTTGAAGCATCACAAGCTGGTGTGAAAATCCAATTAATTATTCGTGGTATTTGTTGTTTAAAACCAGGCATCCCTGGCATCAGTGAAAATATTGAAGTTGTAAGTATCGTTGGTAGATTACTTGAACATTCTCGAATTTATTACTTCCATAATAATGGAGACGAACGTATCTACCTATCATCAGCCGATGTAATGACACGTAATATGATCAAACGTGTAGAAATCTTATTCCCTGTTGAAGATAAAAACATTGCCGCACGTTTATTAGACTTTATGAACTTACAGTTATCAGATAACCAAAAAGGTCGTTATCAAGATCAATATGGTAATTATCATTATATCGAAAATAATTCGTCACCATTAAATTCTCAAGCCTACTTGATGCAAATTGCACTTAAATATGGACAAGAATTAAAACGTCAAAGCGCGCAACCATCTGGTCGTGCCGTGCGTTCTAAACGTGGTGACAGTTGGGTCAGTCGTTTACGTGATACGCTCAAACGTTAATATGATATATAAATTAAGGGTTGGAACGTCGTCGTTCCAGCCCTTTTACTTATTTTTCAGGATATTCATACCAATGTTTTAAAAATTGATATAGTACTTCACTATATTTTTTAAGTTCTTCATTTTGTATTTTTTCATTAACGCTATGCGCTTCTTCTAGACTGCCCGGTCCATATAAGATGGTTGGAATATCAAAATGTGCAATCCAACCACCATCAGTCACTGTCGTACTCATACCATGTCTTAATGGTGCTTGATGTACTGTTTGGTGTGCTTGTTGTAATTGATGAAAACCAGGGTGATCTACTGGGACGGTAAAGCTAGGGAATATTTCTCCCTTATCTTCAATCATAGATGTACCGCCCCACTCAAACTCAAGTGGATTGTCCTTTAGCCACACATCAGCTTGCGCCACACGATTTAAATAATCTTCGATCTCAGTTACTACATCTTCGTATGACTCATTTGGTAAATAATGTACTGTAATCCATAATCGACATTCATCAGCAATAAATGCTGGGTGTCTGCCACCTTCAATCACAGCAGGGTTAATGGTATTGGCCCCTGCTGGCATATCTGGATAATGCTTCATTACAGCCCAATGTCGTTCGAGTTCATTCAATGCTTGGATGATTTTAGTCATTTTTTCAATGGCACTCGCACCAAATAATCCACCACCTGCGTGAATCGTTTGATGACGGGCACCATCATGTATTGTATTTTTACTTTTAACTGTAATCCAACCTGTAATGACACCACCCTGTCCTAGCACTTGATTCTCACTAGTATCTAATACAAGCGCTAGATCACCTTTAGGTCCTACTTCACACGCACGTTTAGTACCTGCTTCACCTACTTCTTCACCAACCACTGACTGAACAATAATGTCACCTTTAGGTCGATGTCCTTCTTGATGTAATCGTTCTAAAACATAAAATAAAGATGACATGCCACCTTTCATATCACTGACACCTCTACCATATAACCAATCTTGGTGCTCCGTAAGTTGGAATGGTGGATACGTCCAGTATTGATCATCTTCTACAGAGGCAACATCGATATGACCGTTTAAAATTAATTTAGGTGCTTGGGCATCTGTGCCTTTAAGCGTGCCAATGACCACACTATCATGCTCATACATTGCTTCACGTTGTATGGTAAAGTCAAGTTGTTTTAACAATTGTACGATATCATCTTGTAATGGATCTGTGTTCCGACCTGGTGGACTTTCCGTATGATAACTGACTAACCATTCTAATAACTCAAATTGACGTTGATTCAATTTACATCCCGTCCTTCATGTAAAATGATTTTATAAAAACGTTTACAATTTAAGTCTATCATGGTTAGGATTTGAATTAAATATTATACAGGTCGTACAGTTACTTCGTTAACATTCACATGACTAGGTTGTGTTAATGCATAAATGGCAGCATCAGCAATATTTTGCGCTTCTAACTTTTTACGACCATTAAAGTCGTAATGCTCTGTTAATGGTGTTTCAACCATACCTGGTGAAATGCTAGTGACTTTGACACCTGTTTTAGCTAATTCTTTTTCTAATCCTTGAGTGATTGTATGCACTGCCGCTTTCGTAGCACTGTATATCGCACTACCTTTCGTTACTTCAAATCCTGAAATAGATGCGATATTGATAATATGACCACTTGATTGTTCTAATAATGTTGGTAATGCCGCTTGTACTGTATATAACGTACCTTTAATATTCACATCAATCATTGAATCCCAATCTTCTACTTTATAATCTGTGATTTTAGAGGATTTCATTTGACCTGCGCTATTTACAACGATGTCTAATCCACCAAAGCTTGTTTTAGCAGTATCAATTAATGATTCTACTTCACGTTGATTAGTTACATCTGTAGCTACCACTTTAACTTGATTGCTATCAAATTTTGTAGCAACTGCATTGAGTTTATCTGTATTTCTTCCAGCTAAAACAACTTTAACACCTTGATTTCCTAGAGCAGTTGCGATTGCTTCACCAATACCGCTTCCTGCACCTGTAACGACTGCAACTTTATCTTTTAATTGATTCATCTTCAAAACTCCTTTTTATTTATCATTATTTTATAATTACCAATGACACTACTAAGTTAAACGTTTGTGAATTCTTATCATTACTTAGCATGTTTCAAACATTTGAAAATCATGATTGTAAAAATCATTTATAAGTTATAAAGTTAATATGTAACTATCATACATGTTTTGGAATTATAGGGGGCAAATAATGACTTTTCATGATCGTATATTAAAATTAAGAGAACACAATCACCGCACAGCATTTGAATTTCGTTTCGAAGACTTATTTAGTAAAGAAGAATGGTTAGATATGTCTATCGCTGATCAAAAATCTGCAGAAAAGCAATTCCAACGTGACATTAATCAAATGAGTGATGTCAGAATGCCATTCGCTAGTGCAGATAAAGCAAAAAACAAAATGTTCAATCTTATCTATGCCTATAACGGTATCAAAAAGAACTTTAAAGTCGTAGAAGACCAACAACATTCAAAATAATTCAAAAAAGACCGTACCTCATTTGAGATACGGTCTTTATAAACATTTCCAGAATTATACGGGGGGTATAATAATGATGCCTTCAATTGCTCACCAATGAAGGCAAGGTGTTAATTTACGATTAGGAGTCAAAATGAATTAGTTTGTCACTAATGTTTTTCGTTCTAAGCCATAGTAGTATAGTCTTTCAGCATCGATATAGGGGATTGAATCGATAGTTAAATAGCCATCTTTAATGTCGCCAATAATACCTTGGTTCACACCGGTATTGACATAGATTTCATAGCTACTTACATCAGAGAAAACAAGCTCTTCAATTACTTTTCTCACTTTTATCACTCCAACATGTCTTATTCCTTACAATTCATATACTACACCATTTTTCAGAAAATAAAAGGTGTTTGTGATTGTTTTCACAAAAATATCACTTTTTAAAGATTGTAAAAATAATGTCAACTTTCATATAACCTCTACCGTTGCAAGATCAATCGTGATTTGAATGATTCATTTCTATTTTTTACTAACTACTATCTCTTTATTTTTTATTCAATCCTCATTATTTAAAGTCTATTCCATAACTGAAGTGAAAAAAGCTGTCATTTGTTCTGCAGCGTCTTTACTAAACATCACTTCTAAATTATCTTGAGATTCTTGAGCACTTTCTTTGGAAACAGCATACATCTCTTGTTCATATTGTGCAACTGCAGTATCTAAATCTTGAGATTCTTTGATTGCATTGGCTAATAAATAGGCATCATATAAAGCCATATTGACACCTTCACCTGCAAATGGACTCATTAAATGGGCTGCATCACCAATCAGTGTGACGTTACCAATACTTTCCCAAGTAAATCCTATTGGCAATTTATAAATGCGTCGTAATAGCATATCATCACTAGCATATTCGATATAATGTTTTAATTCTGGTGACCAATCTGCAAAGTCTTGTTGTAATAATTGTTGTTTAATTTCATCAGAAGACATCGCTTTATATTGATCCAATTGATTCACATCCATTAAATATGATACATAAGCTTTAATACGTCCGTCACCATTCAATTGTCCTAATATTGCCTTATGATCACCAAATGCCATCATTTTTCCATTTTTATTGAATTGAGCTAAATCTGGATGGTCTTCTTTAACATTATTAATATTTAATTCAACCATTGATATATCATTATATTCTACATCTACATCTGTAATATGGTTTCGAACTTTAGAAAAGGCACCATCTGCACCTATAACTAAGTCAAATGTTTGTGATTGTCCTTCTTTAAACGTTACTTCTACTTGACCATTATCAAGTTGATTTAAATGACTAAATGTATAGCCATATTGTACCGTAGAAGGTGCCAATTGATTCATGATAATATCACAAAGTTCTCCACGATCGATTTCAGGACGTGAGCCTTCACCTTCAGCATCTTCTTCAAATAAGATAGTACCATCTTTGGATACGACGCGTGTGTCTTCACCTTCATAACGTGCTAAATCTTTAAATGCTTGATAAATATTCGCTTCCTTCAAAGCAAGTTGACCACTATCATCATGAATATCAAGTGAACCACCACGATCTTTGTTTACATTAGGATCTGCTTTTTCATAAATAGCAACTTCGTGCCCTTGTTGTTGTAATAATAGACCAAGCATTAATCCTCCAGGTCCGCCACCCATAATTCCAATACGTTTTAACTCTTTCATATTCAACACTCCTTAGCATTTTTGACTATATTTAATATTGCTCGTTGATTGCTTATCTTTGTTTGTTTATTTAGTTAGATATCTAACTATTTATTGGATGTTGTCATTCTATTCCTTTTATTTGTAAAGTGCAAGTATTAAATACAAATTTTTATATTTAATATTAAAAAGGAGAACTAAGCTCAATAGATAGCTTAATCCTCCTTGCTCTGAAAGTATCTTTACTCTTCTTTTGAAAAAACATCGGCTATATTTGTATCATTTTTAATTATATTTTGAGCTGTTTCCCAACTATCATGTTCGATATCAAGGATATGTCTCAAATATGCCCATGTCGTATGTTGTAGTAAATCAATTCTTTGTGGGTTTTCGTCAGTAGTTTCCTTTGCCTCATATCCAGCAATACCACCAAGTGAATGTTCTGCATCATATAATTTTAATAAACTTTTCTTCCCTGGACTTAGGTAATAAGGATCTTCCATCCATTCAGGTCCTAAATGAGTTAATGGCGATTGATCTTTATCACCGACCACAACAAGTGCTGGTTTCGTCATATATTGAAATGTTGGATTTAAAAACGGCATATGGTCTTTTGCAAATTGAGTTAAATTGTCGCCACCTTCTCCAGCTGTCGCTAATAAAATCCCTCATTTTACTCTATCATCTGATAAGTCCGTCGTCTCTTTAGTATCAGGGTACATGACTTGTAAACCTAGTAAGTTTCCAGCCGTTTGTCCACCGAATGAATGACCAATTGTAGCTATTCTATTCTTATCTAACCTTCCACTTAAACCTGGAACTTGCGCTTCAATATATGATAGATGGTCTAAAATTGATTTTAAATCTTCGACTCTATGACGCCAAATATCTGGTTGTCTAGAATCATCCTGAGCTAAACCTATTGTTCTAGAATCTAAATGTGTCCCTTGAATTACGACAAATCCATGTGATGCCCAAAAATCAGTAAGTGGTTCATATGCATGCATAGATGAACCAAATCCATGCGCAAATAAAATAATAGGTAAATGCTTACCTTCAGATGGCATACTCACCTTAACCTGTAATTCCTCTCCACGATTAGATGGGGTAGGAATAGAAATTGGCTTAATCGTCATCATTGACACTTCATTATTTATGTCAAATTTAAATTCATTCATTTTAAATACCTCTCGATTTATCTTGATTTTCATTATTTTGCAATAAGTATAAAAAATATACTTATAATTGGAGTTTAAATTCATATTTACCTAAATGCAAAAATTTTACCTTCTTATATATTTTAAAGTACAAAAAGAAATGTCTTGAGGTTTCTATAATAGATAACATCAAGACATTTCCTTATTTTAATATCAAGTTTTCTAATTTTATAAAATGAGTAAATATGGATTTTCGATATATTTAGCTAATACTTTTAGGAATTCTGCTGCGCCTGCACCGTCTAATATTTGATGGTCGAATGTTAAACTTAGTGGAATTCGAGACACTTGTTTAACATTGCCGTTATCCATAACAACTTCTTGTGCTAATGCGCCTATACCTAAAATACCTGTTTCACCAACATTTAATATTGGTGTGAAGTATTCAATTTCACTTGCCCCCATATTCGTAATCGTAAACGTAGCGCCTTGTAATTGTATATCATTTGTTCTACCTTCACGCACCGCTTCAGAAGACTGTTTAATTTCATTGGCAAGTGCACCAACACTTTTAGTATCTGCTTGTGTGATAACGGGTACCATTAATCCATCTTCAAGTGATGTTGCTATACCTAAGTGGACGTCATCATATTCCGTTAATGTGCCATTTTCATAACGTGCATTAATAGCGCCATAATCTTTAAGGGCTAAGACCACTGCTTTAGCAAGTAATGTTGTGACAGTTAATTTAACATCTTGCCCTGCGTTTTGTAGCTCACCTTTTAATTTATCTTTAAATTCTAATAGGTGATCAGCATCTACTTTACGATGTAACGTCAACTGAGCAGTATTTTGAAGACTTTGTCTCATATTTTGAGCAATATTTTTACGCATTGGACTTAAGCCTTCACCGACATTTCCTGCTGCTAAGTTTGCAGTTTCAGATGTATCTTGTTGCGATTCGCTAGACTTATGATCTGCTTGATCATAACCATTTTCAAGTACACGTTGGATATCTAATTTAGTTATACGTTGATTACCACCTGTACCATTAATACGTGTAATATCTAGGTCTTCTTTGTCAGCCATTTTACGTGCTAATGGAGAAATAAATAGACGTTGTTCTTGAGATGCGTCTTCTTGACTAGGCTGCTGAACTTTGACTTCTTGATTTGCATTTCCGTTATCTGCATCACTTTCTTTTGCTTCATCATTAGTTTCATCTTTAGAATTATTTTCTTCAGATTGTTGCTGCGTTGATTCGCCTTCTTCTCCAATAACACCAAGCACTGCTTTAACTTTTGCTTCTTCTCCTGCTTGTACATTGATTTTTAATAATGTACCTGATGCTGGTGCTTCTACGTCTTGTGTTAACTTTTCAGAACTAATTGTGACAATACTGTCTCCTTCATTGACTGTATCACCTTCTGATTTAAACCATTCTTCAACAGTTCCTTCTTTCATTGTCATTCCTAATTTCGGCATTATAATATTTTCACTCATGCTTCACACCCCCCATACTTATGATTTAGCTTGTTTCAAATCATCGATTAATTCTGATGCGACATCTAAAACTTTATCTGTATTTGGTATATAAGCTTCCTCTAAGTTAGCTGCAAATGGTACTGGTGTGTCTGGTGCAGTGACCTTTTTAATTGGACCATCTAAATAATCAAATCCAATATCACCAATCACTGATGCCACATCACCAGCTACATTACATTGTGGGTTAGATTCATCGATGACGATAAGTCGCCCTGTTTTCTTAACTGAATCTAATACTGTATCTTTATCCCAAGGTGATACTGAGCGTAAATCAATCACTTCAACAGATACATTGCTTTCAGCCAATTGGTCTGCCGTTTCTAAAGCGACAGCTACCATTTTACCTATAGCTACAATGGATAAATCGCTACCTTCTCGAACAACATTGGCTTTACCAATTTCTACCTTATAATGTTCTTCTGGCACCTCGCCTTTTTGACCTAATAGTGTTTTATCTTCAGAGAATACGACTAAATTGTCATCCTCAATGGCAGCATTTAATAATCCTTTAGCGTCGTATGGATTAGATGGCACAACGACCTTAACACCTGGAATTGCAGCAAACATATTATATAGTGATTGTGAATGTTGTGCCGCTGCACCTGCGCCTGCACCATGTACAGTTCTAACAACTAATGGAATTTTAGCTTTCCCACCAAACATATAGCGCATTTTTGCCCCTTGGTTCAAAATAGGATCCAGACCAAATCCAATAAAGTCATTGAACATTAACTCTGCGATTGGTCGTAAACCAGTAGCTGCCGCACCAACTGCTGTACTTAAGGTAATATGTTCTGCTATCGGTGTGTCAATAACACGATCACGACTATACTTTTTAGCCAAACCTTTGGTTACACCAAATACACCACCAAATGTATCATCATCTTTGATATGTTCCACATTGGCACCACCAGATACATCTGTACCAATTAAAATGACATTGTCATCCTTTTCCATTGATTGATCGATTGCTTCGTTGATTGCTCCCATAAATGTTAACTTACGATTTTCACTCATAATGATATCCCCCTTTGCTTATGCAAATACATCTTTATATAGTGATTCGACATCTGGTAACTCACTTTGTTCTGCGTATACAACTGAATCTTCAACTGCTTGTTCTGCAGCTTGTTCAATTTTCGTTGCTTCCTCTTCCGTTAACCAACCTTCGTTGATTGCTACTTTTCTAAACTCTTCTGTAGCATTTTTATCTGCATTACGATCATTAGGTGATTTAACCTTTTGTTCATCACCTTCAAAGTGACCATATTTTCGATACGTATCACATTCGATCAGTGTTGGTCCTTCTCCATTTTTAGCTCGTTCAACCGCTTCTTTAGCAGCATTTCTCACTTCAATCACATCCATGCCGTCCACTCTAACACCAGGCATGTTATACGCTTTAGCACGTTCTGCAATGGTTTCAGACGCACTAGCATAATCATGTGTTGTACCTTCAGCGAATTGGTTATTTTCACAAACAAATATCACTGGTAAATTTAAAATAGATGCAAAGTTTAATCCTTCATGGAAATTACCTTCATTAGCTGCACCATCACCAAAGAAACATACGGCAACATTTTCTTTTTTCTGATTTCTAATGGATATACCTGCACCCGTCGCAAGGCCAAAGCCACCACTTACAATTCCATTGGCACCTAACATACCTTTGTCGATTTCGGCTACGTGCATAGAGCCACCTTTACCATGGCCAAGTCCATCTTTCTTACCCATAATTTCAGCCATCATGCCGTTTAAATCACAACCTTTAGCAATTGCATGACCATGTCCACGGTGTGTACTTGTAATATAATCATCATCTTCTAACAATGACATGACACCCGTAGCAACTGCTTCTTCACCCACATACAAGTGAACGAATCCTGGAATTTGACCATCACTAAAAATTTTATGCACTTTTTCTTCAAAGTATCGAATTTCATTCATTGTTTTATAAATCCAACGTGCTTGTTCCTTTTCCATAGTCATTTCCTCCCCTTTAACCGATTCAAAACATCACATTTTTGTCACAAAATTCAGAAATTTAAATGTAAATTACATGTGTATAGCTTTTTTAAATAATGCATCTGCACCTTCACCTATTGCTTCTAATAAAGATGGATGAGGTTGGATAATTTGAGATAGTTCATTCATTGTACCTTCTGAAGCTTTGACACCTAAAACCTCACCAATGAGATCTGTCGCATGCGGTCCCACTATAAATGCGCCCAAGATTTCATTGTATTGCATGTCTGACACTATTTTAATAAATCCTTGAGGCTCGCCTTTAATCATTGCTTTCGCATTACCTTGAAAACTTGATTCAGTAACTGCTACATCATATCCTGCGTCTTTCGCCTGTTGTTCTGAAAGCCCAACGGATGCCGCTTCAATTCTTGTATAAATACATCTTGTAATTTCATTCGGATTAACAGGTTTTGGATTTAAACCAGCTAACTTTTCGGCTACTACCACGCCCTGTGCACTTGCAGTATGCGCCAATTGGTAACCTTTGACTAAGTCTCCAATAGCATAGATATGGTCGTTACTTGTCTGATTAAACGCATTCACTTGAATGAACGAACCATCCATATCGATATTAAGTGCGTTTACGACTTGTGTATTTGGCTTTCTACCTGTCGCAATTAATAATTGATCGAATTCAACTGCGTCACCGGTTTCAAGTTGAATAGCAGAAGATGTTACTTGTTTAATTTGCGCTTGTGTAATGATATGAGCACCTTGTTCTTCTAGATGTGCTTTCAAATATTCACGTACTTCTTCAATTTCAGTCAATAAGATATCATCAGCTACTTCAATGATCGTCACGTCTACGCCTAAATCAGCCATGGATGATGCTAATTCAGTAGCAATCACACCACCACCAATAACGGCTAAACGTTTCGGTAATGACTGTAGATTAAAGAAGGTATCTGTCGTTAGATAATTTACATCTTCGATACCTTTAATAGGCGGAACAAATGGTTGACTGCCTGTTGCTAATATGATGTCTTTCGCCTTCAGTGATTGTTGATTCACTTCAATTGTTAGTCCATCTTTAACCACAGCTTCTCCTTGAATCAGTTCAACGTTATTCTTCTTAAGCAATTGTGTTACGCCACCGGTTAATGTATGAACGATATTGTTCTTATGTTCAAATAAACATGAATAATCAATATTCAAATGATCCGTTGTGATACCTAAATCATTAGCAGCATGGATTTGATGTACTTGAGACCCAAACTCAAGTAACGTTTTAGAAGGAATACAACCCACATTCAAACACGTTCCCCCAACATGTTGCTTTTCAACGATTGCGACTGATTTACCAAGTTGTGCCGCTCTAATTGCAGCCACATAACCACCAGGTCCCGCACCAATCACTACAAGATCATAGTTACTTGCCATATCACATCCCCCTTCCATATCATATTCATAAAAGCCATTTAATAATGAAAAGAAAACCCAAAAGAAACAAGAAAATAAAAAGCAAAGAAAATATTATAGATTGTGTAAGCGTTTTCTTATTCCTTTAATTACATATTACAACTAAAAGGATATTTGAGCAAATGAGAATAATAAAATAAATATTATTTAGGAAAATAAAAAAGTAAGATGAACAATTCGTTCACCTTACTTGGAATGATAAAACTATTAATTTTCAGTTATATATCTATAAATATCGTCTTTAACTGCTTGATGCATAGAAATTTTCATTGTTACCACGGAATTACCATTAGGCATTATATCTTCTTCTTCCGTACCTTCAATATAATTTGCTGTACCTAAATAATAGAAATACTTGCCATCATCATCTTTTTTCTTAACAAAAATATACATCGTTACATTATCTTCCGCATGTTTCAGTATATTTTGTACTTCAGGAGAGGTAATCTTTCTTGGAGAGCGCGTATACCATTTCAATTCATCCTGACTCAAAAATTCATCTTCATATTTTGTATTATCACTTATATCTTCATGTTTGTCATAAGTTATAAATATAGGTAATGTCTGATGTTTCATTTTATATCCATTAATTGTACCTGACTCATCACTATCCCAATTTAACAATTTCACGAAATCTTCTCTAGAATATTTGTTGTAAATAATCATTTTATTTCCACTATCTTGATATCGCATATTATTGTATTTAGATAGATCGATCAAATCTAAAAAGTATTTCTTAAATAATGGTTTCTTTAAGGCACTAGAAAAATCATTTGTTAGCTCTACGTTTTTATCATTAATAGCTATAAGGGGACTTCCATAAGTATCTCCAATTGTTGCTTTAAATAATGTAAAATCTAAGACTTTTAATGATGTCATCACATCTTTTTCAGTTATATCATCATTTTGATATCTCATACTTTCAATTAAATTATCAATTGAAGTTTCGCCTTCGACTAAAGTTTCTAATACATCAATATCCACCTTTTTTAATCCTGGTGTTAACTGTCTAGATAAAAATGTTAAATTCTTAAATTCATTAATACTTAATGTATCTTCAATATATTTATTTTTAGTTAAAAATTCATGATAATTTTTGTATTTAGAAAAAATAACACTTGGGTCCACTGAATTTTGTCTAATGAAATCCATTAACATAGGTTGCTTACCTATTCTTTTCTTAACCGTTTCATATGCTTCTCTTAATAATTTTGGTTGATTAAGTTTAACAGCATCTAAAGAATCATAAATTCTTTTTTTAGCTATTTCTTCAAAGTTAATTGTAGAAACACCATTCAGTTCGCTATTAGTTGTTAAGAATCTTTTATAATTATCCTTATTTTGAGATTGATCACCTGATAAAGCAACCGGTATTAAGTAATTTGTTTTATAGTTTCCTATAAAATCAATTACTGTAACATAATCCTTATTAGAACTTTTTCTTAATCCTCTACCTAATTGTTGAATAAAAATGATGCTTGATTCTGTAGGTCGTAGCATTACAACTTGATTCACTTCCGGTATATCGATACCTTCATTAAATAAGTCGACAGTAATAATATAGTTGATTCCCCCATTTTTCAAGCGATCAATTGTAGTACTTCGTACATTGATATTATCTTTACCAGTCAAACCAACAGAAGGGATGCCGTAGTTAGTTAGTTTTTCTGCTAACTCATATGCTTCATCTCTCCGACTAACAAAAATCAGACCCTTTAATTCTTCTCCAGAATAACCATAGTAATCTGTTTTTTCTAAAATGTTATTTAATCTTTCATCAGATGTTAAGTTCTTTAAATCAGTAACATCCTCATTTATTTCTCCGTTAAGTGAATAATCCGTGACCCCAAAATAATGGAATGGGCATAAAATTTCACTTTCTAAAGCCTCTTGTAATCTAATTTCAAAAGCCACATTATAATCAAATAATTCATATATATTTAAATCATCTGTTCTTTCTGGAGTTGCTGTCATACCTAACATAAACTTAGGTGTGAAGTATTTAAATACTTTCTGATAACTGGCTGCAGCCGATCTATGTGCTTCATCAAAAACAATATAATCAAAATGATCCTTTGCAAATTCTTTATAATTTTCATTATTAGATAATGTTTGAATAGTAGCAAATAAATATCTCGCTTTGATATCTTTATGTTTCCCAGTTAATAGTCCAAATTCTTTTTCATCAATATGAGGCATTACTTTTCTAAACTCTTCTTTAGCTCTATTTAAAATACCTTCATTATGTACTATAAACAAGAACCTATTTGGATTGAATGCCCTAACATCTAAGGCACATAATATTGTTTTACCAGTTCCTGTAGCCGAAATAATTAAGCTTTTTTCTTTCCCTTCTTTTCTAAGAGCCTCTAAACATTTTAATGCTTCTTTCTGCATTTTATTAGGCTGAATATCTATAGCATTTTTATAATTTTCTGTAGATATCAATTGTTCCTTTTGTATTTCTAATACTTTCTTTATTGACTTATACTCAAACGTTTCTTGATATTCTTCAACCCAACTTGGTGTCAGTGGTATACTTTCGTCCCACAGATCATTAAATTGTGATTTCACATTATGAACTAATTCACCATTTCTATGCGTTGATAAAAGAATATTGTGCTCATAGTTAATTTTCAATGCATTGGAAGTTAAATTTGAGCTACCAATGATCATCGAAGAATAATTGTCATGATCAAAAATATAACCTTTGGCGTGAAATCCTTCTACATCTGTTAATCTTACCTCAACATTTTCTAATTTAAGTAGCTCATAATACATTTTAGGACTATTAAATCCCAAATAATTTGAAGTAAGTATTTTTCCTTTTATTCCTTTTTGGTTTAAATCATATAAATAAGATTTTAAACTAGCTAAACCACTTTCAGTAATAAAAGCCACTGATATACTAAAAGATGAGCACTTTTTTAATTCTTGTACTATTGTTGATAAAACATTTTCTTTTTTATTATTAATTAATAGCTTAGGCGTAAAGTTACCCTGATGCGATACATCTTTATCGATAAAACCTTTATATAGCGATTGTGTAAAATCTTCGATTAGCCTATTCATAGCTATTCCCCTTCTATTAATAATTTAACTGCTGGAACATCAGCTGGAGCCCATTCTATTGAATCAAGTTGATTAATTAGTAACCACTTTATCTCCTTATGTTCTGTTAAAGTAGGTAATTGTTGATTTAAATGACATTTAAAAGTTGTTAAATTAACAATACCAAAATCATATTCATGTTCTGTAGTTGTCAATTTTTCTTTGACTGAGATATCACACTTCATTTCTTCTTTAATTTCTCTAATTAACGCTTCTTCTTCTGTTTCCCCTTTTTCAATCTTCCCACCAGGAAATTCCCATAATAACGGGAGACTCATATTTTCACTTCTTTGTGCACATAAAATTTTGTTATCTGAATATATTACTGCGCCAACTACATTTATTACTTTTTTCATAACTATCACCTTTTAAATTTGTTTATATATATTCATTCTATCAAATAAATTGAATATAGTAATTTATCTAATGAAAATTTAAGATCAATACTATATTTAATCATAAAAAACTGGACAGATTGTCTTATCTAGGTTTCTGTTTGTTATTTTTCAATTATTACCAATCTATCATTTTTTCTTAACTTTTTAATGTAACTTGCAATAAATGTACTATATAATAAAGTTAACTTACATGCGTACATTACAATGTTTATACACGTTACATGGTATATTTAATTTTAAATTAAGCATTCAATTTTATATGTCGCATCATTATTTTTTAAAGGGGAATTTATATTTATGAAAGATAATTGGATTAATGTCATAGACGACAGTTTAGTTAAAGACTTTTATAATCAACAATCTTCAGAGGAACAACAAGAAGGATTTGAAACAACGCTTGCTTTTGGTACAGCAGGTATCAGAGGTAAATTAGGTCTTGGTGAAGGACGTTTAAATCGATTCACAGTTTCTAAAGTTGCTCTTGGTTTAGCGCAATTTTTAAAATCAAAACATGACTCACCTGTAGCAGTGATTCACTATGATACAAGACATTTATCACCTGAGTTTGCTCAAATCATTGCGACGATTTTAGCAAGTCACGATATCAAAGTTTATTTATCAGATACGTATCGTACAACACCTGACTTATCATATGCTGTAAGATTTTTAGAAGCACATGCTGGTGTCATGATTACTGCAAGTCACAATCCTAAAGACTATAATGGTATCAAAGTTTATGGTGAAGATGGTGCACAACTATCTACAGAGCCTTCTAATGTATTAAGTGATTACATCAATGCTTTAGGTGATCCACTTACGATTGAATTACCTCAATTATCGAATGAACAACAATCATTGATTTTATCTGTACCAGATGAAGTAAGAGCATCTTATTTTAAGGAAATTCAATCATTAGTTGGTGACATACCACAATCTGATTTACAAGTGGTATTCACAAGTTTACATGGCACAAGTGTACCTGTAGTCCCTGAAATATTATCTCAATTAAACTTCAATCAATTTAATTTAGTCGAAGCACAATGTAAACCAGATCCTAATTTCAGTTCTGTCGCTAGTGCTAACCCAGAAGATCACAAAGCATTTGATCAATCTATCGCGCTTGCAAATCAAGTCAATGCAGATTTATTAATCAGTACGGACCCTGATGCAGACCGACTAGGTATAGCTGAACGCGATCAAGAAGGCAATATCTATTATTATAATGGTAACCAAATCGGCGCTCTTTTATTAAATTATCAAATCAAAGCAACTTCACATTTAAATAATAGATTGATGATTCAATCCATTGTAAGTAGTGAATTAGCTAAATCTGTGGCACGCCATCATGGTGTCGCATACAAAGAAGTTTTAACTGGGTTTAAATATATTGCTGAAGCAATCAGAAATATGCCTGAAGACCAAAATTATTTATTAGGCTATGAAGAAAGTTATGGTTTCTTAGCAGGACCTTTCGTTAGAGATAAAGATGCCATTCAAATCGTTCCACTTATCATCAAATATGCATCTGAACTTAAAAATGAAGGCAGAATGTTAAAAGATGATTTAGAAGACATTTATCAACAAGTTGGACGTCATAATGACCAATTATTCTCACATACATTTGAAGGCGCTAAAGGTAAAGCCATTATTGATGACATTATGAAATCTTATAGAAACAACCCACCACGTACAATCAATGGATTAGATGTTGTTGCTATTGAAGATTATGAAACTGGTGAAAAAGTTGATTTCCAAACTAATGAAACAACACCAATCACGCTTCCAAAAGCAAACGTTCTTAAAATATATTTCAAAGAAGGTTTTATTGCCCTAAGACCATCTGGTACTGAACCTAAAATTAAATTATATGTCTCATTAACGATTGATCATTTCGATGATGTAGCACAACAAATTAATGAAGAAATATTTAATTTAAAATAATGCTTTAAATATCAAAAGTATATTATTATTTATTAAACCCAAATTAATGTACACAATATTTATAATGCTTTATAATTGGGTAATATTTTAATCAATGCATTAATTTGGGAGGTCTTACCATTAATAAATTAATTTCAATTGTGGTATCAGTTTATAATAAAGAAAAATTTTTAGATAAGTGTATTCAATCTATTATTGATTTAAATATGGATAAATCACAGTTAGAAGCCATATTTGTAGACGATGTGTCGACTGATAATTCTTATAATATTTTAAAAAAATATGCAGATGAATATGATTTTATTCGTTGCATTCAGCTAGAAGAAAATTCTGGTGGTCCTGCCGATCCCAGAAATTTAGGTATACAAGAATCTAAGGGTAAATATATTACAATTGTTGATGCAGATGATTGGTTAGAACCTAATGGCTATCCAAATCTAATTAATCAAATGGAAGAACATGGCTCTGATATTGGATTTGGACAAGCTTTTAAAAACAGAAACAAGGATATTGTCAAGGTAGCCAACTTTGCTTCATATAAAAAAGCGAATGGTCTAGTCCCATATGAAATCTACAAAATCTTTAGAGGTATGGGACCATGGGGCAAGATATTCAAGCGTTCCACAACTATTGACCATAACATTAAATTTAGAAATTTAAAATTCGCTGAAGATAAATTATTCTATGCAGAATTAATAAGTAAATCAAAAAGTGCTTCTATGACAGATGAGCACGTATATCATGTAAATAGATATTCAGATAATATTTCTTTAGTAAAAGAAACAGATGATATTGAAAAAGCCAATTTTAATATTGAAGTACTTAAAGATTTAATTAAAATGGATTTACCTGAATATGCTAAGAAGCAAATCATTAGTCGAATTGTTGAAATGGATTTTATTTCTAGAGTGTTTATTAAAAAATCATTTCTCAAATCAAATAACAAAGATGTTTACTACAATATGTTCGAAGAAGTTCAAAATATCATTAAAGAACATGGATATGACATAGAAGACTTTTTAGAAAATGAAAGATATACAAATGCTTTCCATGCGTATCAGCATAGTAAAGAACATTTTGAAGAATATATCAAATTTATGCTTTATAATGCACATGCTCATAAATACATTAAAAACAATGTTGTGCATTTCAACTACCCGGATAAATTTAATTACTTACCAACATTAACTTCGAAATGTGTAGCAGTTCATGATGGTACGCATTATATGAATGAAACATTTTATGAAGTACTTCATGTATATAAAAAGCCAAACACTACTATTGAAGGAGTAGAATTAGTAAAAATCAATGATGAAAGCACTCGTAAGACATTAAAATATGAAATTCACGATAATCAAATTTATTTAAAAACAGATGATTTACATCTAGATAATTATGATTTTAATATTGTGATTAAATTTAATGACTTTGAACACTCAACTGTTTATGCTTCACACCCTATTGATAATAAAAATAGTAAATTCAAAAATAAAAGTGCTAAATTAGACCTTGAATCAATCAATAAAGCTAAAAAGGCGCCTAAAAAACCAAGTTATTTAACTACTCCACCTTCTTATATCGTTACAATTAAAAAAGCTAATTTATACCATGACGTTAACTTTACTAATCAAGTGAAATCTGTGGCTAAAGGAAATATAGTAGAAATAGTTTCAATTGAAGAAACAGTAAATAAGACACCAAGATTAATCACTAGAGATGGCTATTATATCTCAGCAAATACTGATATCGTTACACCTGTTAACCTTGAATCATTTATTAATGAACAGTCTAAACAAACTACTGCTGACAAGGTAAATGAGAATAGTAAAAGTAACAATAAATTTTCCAATATAAAAAACAGATTATTAAAACGTTAAATAAAAATGAACGTACAGAAATGAAGTGCATCCCAGAAGATAATCTTTCTTTAAAGGATGCACTTTTTTTGTGAAATATATTTGAAGTTTTCGGGTTTAAACAATGGTAATTCAGGAATATTTAAAATGTAATTACATATAGACATTTAATGTTCACCAATCATCTATAGTTGAAGTATATTTTGTTTTACAAAAAGCTAATAAAGTGACTTTTCTATTTATTATATATACTACTATACCCAAATGAAATGTGTTACTATTTGATTGTGTAATATAAATAAATGATTTTAAAAATAAAAATGGTAAATAATGTTGGCAATTAAAATACTTATAATTATAGATATCTATTGTTTAATTTTAGATTGCTATCATTTTACAAATTAAGGGGATAATAATGAAAATAATTACAGAAAACAAAAAGTCTAACAATGTCAAAGTTAGTATTTTAATAAGCACGTATAATAAAGGGAAATTTATTAAAAAAACATTAGATAGCATTTTAAATCAAACGTTCGATTTAAAAAAGCTAGAAGTCATTGTTGTAGATGATTGTTCTACTGATGATACTTTAGAAGTCGTTGCTTCAAATTTAACTAATTTCTACAACTATAAATTAGTCCAATTAGATCAAAATTCAGGGACACCTGCTCAGCCTCGTAACCTATCTATTGATCTAAGCAGAGGGAAATATCTGATGTTTATTGATGGTGATGATTGGTTACCTGAAAATGCTGTTGAAACCTTATATAATCTTTTGAAAAAGAACAAAACAGATTACGCTACCGGTCTAACAAATTATGTATTTAATGATAAAGTAGCTCGTGCTGGTGTCGCTTTATCTAAAATCGCACATTCAAAATTAGATTTGAATCAAAATAGTAAATCATTTTATCATTTAGCTCCTCATGGCAGAATGGTTAAAGCAAGTATCATTAAAAATAATAATATTCGCTTCCCTGAAATGATTTTCGCTGAAGATTTACAATTCTTTGCTGAAGTCTTTTTCCATGTAGACAAAATTAGCACTACAGAAGATGTTGTTTATTTCACAAATAGATATCAAGATAATGTATCTTTAGTAAAATCTAAAGAATCTACGATGCCAAATAGAATGAAACTTCAGATGGACGCATATAAATATCTATCTAAGAAATATAAAAATTTAAAAGTATTTAGAAATTTACTTATCCGTCTTATCAACAAAGATATATTAAATGGTAAATTTTATAAGAAAACATTCATTAGAGAAATAGACGTTATGTTACCACTATTACAAGATGCTATCAATACAATCGAAAAAGATTTTGACGTAAACAAGTATGTAGATGACGAACTAAACAAAAAAGCAATAGAATTAATTAAAAAAGGTGACAAAGCGGAAATCATTGCCTTTATTAAATGGTACTCAGATAAAGACGATGAACAATTACAGTTCAAAAGAAATAAAGCGTATTATTCATACAACAATGAACTTTTCCTAAAGCATATGCACGTGACTTTACAAAATATTATTCGAAAAAATAATAGTATTACATTAAAACTATATTCTAAAAATTCTCATATAGAATTTATGGAACTTAAAAGCAGAAAAAATCCTGAACAGTATCAAATTTTAAAGATTAAAAAGAACAATTTAAAACCAGGTGAATACTCTGTTAAGTTTGATACTAGTCACCTTCCAAAAGGAAAATTAGCAATTACTGTATTAGATGCAGACTTAAATTCTACTGTAGTTAAAACGAATGACCAATTTAATCTTTATGAAACGGTTAATGGTAACCTTGGATATAAAAGTTAAACAAACCTCATAACTTTATCGATATATATTTAAAACACTTTCTTATGGCTCAATTATGATGATCCTTGGGAAAGTGTTTTTCTATGCTTAAATCTCTAAATTCAGTAATTATGTAGGCAAGCAACCGAGTCAGTTACAGTCATTTCAAAACAACATTCACTTTAAACATAATGACTTTATGTCTGTCTTAACGTATAATGATGTTAAGTTATTTTGAAAGCGTTTCACTTATATAGAATAACTTACTACCACACTTATATTTTCATGAGATTTTTATTCTTATTAAAAACGGAGATGACTAGACAAACATGAAACAATATCTTACAGAAACACCTCAACATATTGTCGTATTAAAAAAGATTAAAAAGTATGAAGATGCCAATTTCACTAAAGACATAGCTGTCATCAATAAAGGACAATGCATAGAAGTAAGTAGTATGGAAAAGAGTGACAAAGGAACGCCTAGATTGGTAGCTAAAGAGGGTTACTATATTACCGCTAATGAAGATTTCGTTGCACCTATTAATCTTGATAGTATCCAAGGCTATATTACTCATGCACCTAAAGCGATTGAAATTGTTAAAAAGTGTAAGTTATATGAGGATGTCGGATTTAAAAAAGATCCTATTAAATCATTAGAATTAGGTACAAAATTAGATATTATAGATATTGAATTTACGAGTAAGTTAACACCTAGATTAAAAACATCGGATGGACTTTACGTCACTGCTAATCAGAGTTTCGTTAAAGTAGTAAAATAAAGCAAAAGCACCAACCATAAGATTGCTATGGTTAGTGCTTTTTGATTTTATAAGTCTAATTGCTTAATAAATGCTTTTAAGTCATCTTTCATATCTTCGTCTTTTAATGCGTATTCAATCGTTGTTTTAACGAAGCCTAGTTTTTCACCGACATCATAACGATCACCTTCGAAATCGTATGCGTATACTTGGCTTTCGGCGTTCATACGTTCAATTGCATCTGTTAATTGAATTTCGTTACCTGCACCTTCTTCTTGTGTTTCAAGATAATCAAAGATTTCAGGTGTTAGTACATAACGTCCCATAATCGCTAAATTAGATGGTGCTGTACCTTGTTTTGGTTTTTCTACGAATTTCTTAACTTCATAACGTAAACCCGATTTTTCTAATGGATCGATAATACCGTAACGATGTGTGTCTTCTTCAGCTACTTCTTGAACACCAATTACGGATTTACCTGTTTCATCGTAAACATCCATCAATTGTTTAATTGCTGGTGTGTCTGATTCCACAATGTCATCACCTAATAATACAGCGAATGGTTCATTTCCAATGAATTGACGTGCTGTATGAATGGCATGGCCTAAACCTTTTTGCTCTTTTTGACGAACATAGAAGATGTTAGCTAAATCTGTTGAGTATTGAACCTTTTCTAATAGGTCATTTTTCCCTTTTTCTTGTAATACCATTTCTAATTCTTTTTGGTTATCGAAATGATCTTCAATCGCACGTTTATGTTTACCTGTAACGATAATGATATCTTCGATCCCTGCTCTTGATGCTTCTTCAACAATATATTGAATTGTTGGTTTATCTAAGATAGGTAACATTTCTTTTGGCATTGCTTTCGTTGCTGGTAAAAATCTTGTCCCCAAACCAGCTGCTGGAATAATTGCTTTTTTTATTTGTTTCAAAGTCTCTACTACTCCTTTAAATTAAAGTATGAAGCTTAATTATATTTACCTTATCTTATCATTAAATAAACATTGTGCCTAGTTTTAGCCATATTATGAATAATCATCTATTTTAATATTTAATTTTAATTGTCTAAAACTTATCATTGGTTTTATTTCATTATCTGTTTATTGCAATCAAATCGATGGCTTAGTATAATTGAAGCATAAAAATACACCTAGCAACCATTCGACTAGTCACTAGTTGGAAAAACTAAGCAACATATTTTGAGCGTTAACTCAATTCATATGTTTTACACAAACAGCTTTTAAACTCGTCTTATTCACAGTAAGACGGGTTTATTTTTTCGCTCGAATGTGCTTGATAAACAACATAACAATACATGTAATAGTCATTACTAGTGGTATATACACAATAATGTGTAAAGAAAACTACCGACTGTTTCCAGCCGGTAGTTACATCCCCAATGTTATACAAATAAACTAATAAATAAGATAAAGATGATGCCTGAAACTGAAATGATTGTTTCGAGTAATGACCATGTTAAAAATGTTTCTTTAACTGTTAGTCCGAAATATTCTTTGAACATCCAGAATCCTGCATCGTTCACATGAGATAAAATCACACTTCCTGCACCAATTGCTAGCACAACAAGTGCGACATTGGCATCTGAAGCTTGTAATAATGGCATCACAATACCTGTCGTAGATATGGCGGCCACAGTTGCAGAACCTAGTGCAATTCTTAGTACTGCAGCAACAATCCATGCAAGTAGAATTGGTGACATGTGTGTACCTTCGAACATTTTGGCGATCGTATCACCTACGCCACCATCAATAAGTACTTGCTTGAATGTACCGCCACCACCAATGATTAATAACATCATGCCTATTGGATAAATTGCTTGAGTAACTGATTCCATGATATTTTCCATTTTTCTATGTCTTAATACACCCATTGTAAATATAGCGAAGATAACTGCAATTAACATGGCTGTACCAGCATTCCCAATTAAATAAATAATTGATTCGAATGCATTTTTAGGAGAATCATGTCCTGTGATAAGTTGTACTAATGTTGAAACAAGCATTAAGATGACTGGTAATATCGCTGTTAAAATACTAATTCCAAATCCTGGCATTTCTTCCTCAGTAAATTCCTTTTGAGCACCTAATGCTGAAATATCTCCCTCTCTACCATATGCAGATGGAATGATTTTTTGTGCGATTTTATTAAATAATGGACCTGCGATTAAAGTAACAGGAATTGAAATAATAATACCGTAAAGGAGTACATGACCAATATTCGCTTTTAATTCTTTAGCTATAACAACTGGTCCTGGATGTGGCGGTAAGAAACCATGTGTCACTGATAATGCTGTAACCATTGGTAATCCAAGTTTAAGTGTAGATACATTCGCACGTTTGGCTACTGTGAATACTAATGGAATTAATAACACTAATCCCACTTCAAAGAATAAAGCGATACCGACGATAAATGCAGCAACGAGCATCGCCCACTGTACATGTTTTTGGCCAAATTTGGCGATTAATGTATCGGCAATACGTGTTGCGCCACCTCCATCAGAAAGTAACTTCCCTAATATGGCGCCTAGTCCAAAGATAAGTGCAATATGGCCTAATGTACCACCCATACCTTTTTCTACAGTTTCCATAATTTTATCCAGTGGCATACCTAATAACAAAGCAGTAACAATTGATGTAATGATTAAAGAGATAAATGTATTCAGTTTTAAAAAGATAATTAAACTTAATAAGATCACAATTCCTAAAACAACGCTAATTAATGGCCAAATTTCTGCAAACATGGCATTCCCCTTCTTCCTATAATATGTCTGTTCTCATTTACAAAGTTGCTCGAATTCGAAAGTGGCAAAGTGACGTTGTGACTTAACTATGCAATACTACATTTGTCTGGCACTGCTTAAAATCAATTCATATGCTGTCGTTGAAATGCGGCAATCTCACTATACGTGTCGGTTAAAGAGCGACTAATATTGATAAAGATACTTACAAGTTGTTGATAAATATCGACTGTTTCTGAATCAGGTTGATGTTCATTTGTCGTACCTACCATTTGTTCAATTACTGAGAAGTCATCAATTTCACCAAGTGCTTTCATACCTAACACGCATGCACCTAAGCATGAACTTTCGTAACTTTCTGGCACACTTAAATGCGTGTCAAAGATATCTGCCATCATTTGGCGCCAAATTTCACTTTTAGCAAATCCACCTGTCGCTTTGATTGTACTTGGTGTTTCATTCATCACTTCTATTAAAGCTAGATAAACTGTGTATAGATTGTATAAAACGCCTTCTAAGGCAGCACGTATCATATGTTCTTTCTTATGAGATAGTGTTAAGCCGAAGAATGACCCACGTGCATCGGCATTCCATAATGGTGCACGTTCTCCAGCAAGATAAGGATGGAAGATTAAGCCATCTGCGCCTGGTTTAACACGACTGGCGATTTGAGTTAATACGTCATAAGGATCAACACCTAAGCGTTTGGCTGTTTCGACTTCACTTGCTAATATCTCATCTCGAAGCCATCTTAAGATGACGCCACCATTATTAACTGGTCCACCAATTACGTAATGTTCATCTGTTAGGACATAACAGAAAATTCGACCTTTATCATCCGTTCTTGGTTTATCAATGACGGTTCTAATAGCACCAGATGTCCCAATAGTAACGGCAACTTCACCTTTTCGGTAACTGTTCACGCCCAGATTAGATAACACACCATCACTCGCGCCAATTACTACAGGCGTATTCTCATCGACACCCATTAATGTGGCGTAGCGCTTTTTCATTCCTTTTAAAATATGTGTTGTGGGCACTAATTCTGGTAGCTGCTGACGTGTGATACCTAATAAATTTAATACGTCGTCATCCCAATCAAGTTGTTCCAGATTGAACATACCTGTAGCTGAAGCCATGGAGTGGTCGATAACATATGTCTCATATAGTTGATATAAAATATATGTCTTAATATCAGCAAACATGGCAGTATGATTGAAAATATCTGGTTGCTCATGTTTCATCCAAAATATCTTCGATAATGGTGACATTGGATGAATGGGTGTACCTGTTCTTCTATAAATATTAAAACCATCATGTTGTTGATTAATTTGGTCTGCATATTTACTTGCTCGATTATCAGCCCAAGTAATATTCTCTGTTAAGCGATGATGTTGTTCATCCATCGCAACTAAACTATGCATTTGGGCACTAAATGAGATTAATTTAATATCTTCTTTAGCGATATTGGCTTCTCTGATGACATATTTGACGGTCATCAATACTGCATCAAATAATTCATCTGGATTCTCTTCAGACACATCGACATTAGGTGTATGCAATTCGTACCCAATGTTATGCTTCATAATGAATTGTCCATTTTCATCATAAAGTACTGATTTGGTGCTTGTGGTACCAATATCGACACCAATCATATATTTCATATCTTATCCCTTCCTTTCTAAAAAATTAGCGTAACCAAAATCCTTCTATATCTTTACCTACATCATCAAAGTTTAAATGAAAGGCTTGTCTTAACGTTTCAGCATTTTTATTTTCAACTGCATCTACAAAGACATTGTGATTTCGATGTATACGTTCAAAATCATTAGGATCTTCTAACATTCTGCGTCTCATCGATAGGAGAATTAGTGACTCCATCACAGGTTTCAAATGATTCCAAAATGTTCTGAGGTATTGGTGGTCTGAAGCTAAAATCATGGCTTCATGAAATTCAAAATCATGTTTCGTAAACGATTCAGCATCTTCAAATTGTACTGCTACTTTCATCATTTCGAGTTGCTTTTTCATTTCTTTAGCTATCGGTTGTGTATCTTGTGATCTCAATCTAGAAAAGGCAAAAGACTCTAACATTAAGCGTAAGTCATAAAGTTCTCTTTTTTCTTGTTCACCAAAACGTAAGACTTGCGCCCCCATTCGTTCTAAATGAATAAGTTGATCTGTTTGTAATAGCTTGAATGCATCTCTAACAGGAGAGCGACTCACATTGAATTGTTTAGCAATTTGATTTTCAGTCAGTAGTGTTTCTGCTTGAATATCACCTTTAATAATGCCTAATCTAATTTCTGCAGCTATCGCCTCACCTGTAGTTAAATGTCGTTTCCATTGTTCTGGATAGCCATATGTCATAGCTCACACCGCACTTTCATTCGTCGTTCTATACTTGTATACAAGTATATTAAAACATGATGCACATTTTTGCAAACGCTTACTTTAACTAAAATAATAAAAAGCCTCGATTATTTTAGTCATCGAAGCTTTAAAATCCTTACGAAATTATGAAGATTGAGCAGGTGTTTCAATACAATAATTAATTTTGTGACAATTTGGAATACATTTTACAAATAACATACGTAATTATTCTTGAATCCATTGTTTGATATGATCTACAACACCTAATTCTTGTTCTGACTTTGTTTCTAATACACTTGGAAAATCAAGATGCCCTATTCCTTCATATACGATTTCTTTTGTTGTGCCACCATAAGCTTTGAATTGTTCTAACGTAGCTAATGAATCTGTATATGGAATAATTTGATCCTCTTTACCAGACATGAATAGTATCTTCGGAAATGTTTCTATTTCTTCAATATCTGGTAGGTAATCAGCATTAATCGTATACAAAATATCTGTGATAATTGTCTTGATTGGTGCGACGAATTGAAATAGTTCAATCGCATTTTCTTTTTGCGCAAAAATGGTTTTATCGAGTATGTATTGTGGTAAATTTTTCACTGCATTAATTTCATCCTTTAAAATATCTCGCTTACTATCTGACGTAAATAAGCGTGCTAACATACTACCATCTGGTGTGATTTTTGCAGCACTGTTTAGGTAAATCAAATGAGAAATGGGCAGTGTATTAAATTTCAATAAACGTGTAGCAATCATACCTCCCATAGAATAACCAACTACTTTTATTTCTGACAATTGTTGCTCGCTCACAATCTGACTTAATACATCATAAACACGTTCTGAATAGTCATCTAATGTGTGATTATCCCTTTCAATTTCAGAACTCTTACCTCTACTAGGACAGTTGATAAATATCAGTTTGTATTCTCTCATGTATGGTTCAAACATGGTCATAATCTTATACGTAAGTAATGCACCATGAATAAAGACAATGGCCTCTTTAGAATTGGGATTACCTGCATATATCACTTCACTTTGTTCATTTTCATAATTATTTAATTGGTATAGTTGTGTTTTAAAATTTTGCTTATTCATCTTAACCCTCTAATTCTCAAAAATCATATTATATATATTAAATATTTTATCATATTACTTTAATTAAAATCCTTTTTACATAAAAATAAGTAGTAAGTCGTCATGCTTTAGTAAATTGGCGACCTACTACCTTATTCATCTTTCTTTAAGGGTGACGTTAATCATCCTTAGATATTTCAGTATGAATCTGTTGCATCTTACTTTCTACATCGGTAATCTCTGTAGCACATTGTTCTAATAAACCTTTATATTTTTCAGTATCTGCATTATTTTTATAACGGATTTTATGTTCTAGACTCGCCCACATATCCATACCAATGGTTCTAATTTGAATTTCTACTGGAATAATTTCTACAGAATCTGCTAAGAATACTGGAATCGATACCACAATATGTAAGCTGCGATAACCATTTTCTTTAGGATGTTCAATATAATCTTTGCGTTTAATTAATTTGACGTCTTCCTGTTTTAATAACATCTCTTCAATAACATAAATATCATCCATATAATTACATATCACTCTAATACCAGCGATATCCATAATATGATCTCTAGCACTTTGTGCACTAATGTCTAAACCTTTCCGTTTAAGCTTCTTAACTAAACTCCCCATCTCTTTAACACGTCGTTCCATATGGTGTATGGGATTATGTTTATATCTATGATTGAAATTATCATCTAAAATGCTTAACTTAGTACTTATTTCTTTAAGTGCGGATGAATAAATATGATCGAGTTCAACAAATCCTACTAAAATATCAAATGCCTCATCACCATTTTGAATAGCACTTAAACTATTTTTAAATTCGTATCTCAAGTCTTCAAGGTATAATGATGGTTTTCTCTCTACATACATATGATTTCCTCCATCTCTTTTATCCCCTTCATTATATCGAAGTTCAATGAGAATAAGAAATAATTGCATTACCTACTTTAGTCGTAAACAATAAGAGGTCGGGACAAAAGCGTTTAGGATTTGAGCAGAACCGAACGATGAGCAAAATTGTTTTCCAAATTTTGTCGAATCGTGAGAGTTTCTGCCGATAATCCTGCTTTTAGGACGCCGTTAATCGGTTTCCCAGAGCACAAAAACGTTATGTCTCAACCTCTAGTCATTCTATTCATCTTTTTGATGTTCAACTACTTTAGTGTCTTTATTGTCTGCAATATGTTTGGCACGCTTTATAGCATCTTTTTTATATGTGAATGTATCAGATGCTTGTTTTGCATCTTCTGTTTTCACTTTCCATTCATTATCTTCGAAATATATATGAACTGGCTTTTCATTTAATTCTGGTTGCGCTGACTTATCTTGTAGATGCTGTGTGATGTGTTTATTTTTGAGTTCTTCTAGTTCTTCTTCAGATGCTTGTTTATACCATTTTTCAGCTTGTTGTGTTGCTATTGGAATCACATCTGACTCCTTATAACCATCTTTTAGCATAGCATTAGCAATATCAATTGCTTTTTTTCGTTCTAATTTGTCTAAATTCTTTAGGCTTTGAGGATAATCTTCCATAGTCCAAGGCATTGCATTTCATCTCCTAGTTAATGAGTGTGATACTTTTCTTTACCACTCTTTTCAACTATTCAATCACCATGACCGGACTCTGAAGTTAGACAACCCTCAGACTGCCTAATCATTCGCAAACTTAAGCAAATGCTAGTGTTTCACTTGCATCTTTACGTTCTTTTTGACTATTATTCTGAATCTTCATTAAACCTGACTTAATATAATTATATTGCGGTAAATCTGTTAAGTCTTTAACTTCTAAATGAGAGTGGAGTTCAAAGTGCTTAGCAATATTTTCAAAGATAGCTAAGTATTCACCCATTTGTTGATCGTCAATTCTAGTTCGATTTTTATCGTTTAAAGCTCTACTCAACATAAAACTAATTTCTTCTAAGGCAAATATACTTGGATAGTAATATTGAATAACTGACTTATTACTAAATAATTCACCATTTGCTGCGTTGTACATTTGCGTCATATTGTTTAATCTTACTGACAAGCTTAGACTTAAATGTTTTTCTTGTTCTTCATTTTTGTATTCATTGTTGGAGAATAAATAATGGAAAAATTTCGCTTCTTGTCTAACAACATCTGCAATAGTGTTAGGCAATAACGCAGACGCTGTACGTTGTCCTAGTATAAATAAACCGAGTAATGCAATGGCAACCCCCATGGCCACATCGACAATACGTGGGAAAGCAATTGAGATGGATAAATTCTGTGATGCCAATCCATTTAATAAGATAACTTGTATCGTAATAAAGATAACTGCAAAAGTATAGTTAACACCAACAAATGCTTCTGTCATCATCGCACCGAAGCCCATTAATACAACTGCTAATGGGGCTGGTACTGTAAATGCTAAAATTCCTGAAAGTACCACTACACCGAGTAACGTACCTAAGCTTCTGGCCATTCCTCGTTCTAATGTGTGAATCGTTGATGTACCTAATAATAATGTATGTGCGGAAAGTGGAATCCAATAAGCTTTATCAAATCCAAAGAATAAAGCAACAAAGATTGCTACTGCAATAATGACTGTATATCGTAATGTATTTCTAAATACGAGCGAATCTAATGTTAAGTTTTGTAAAATACGTTTACTGTATAATGGTTTTCGAATGTTTGCCTCATGTTCAAGATGTTCAGAGTTTGCATGAGCAATTTCGTCAATTTTTAATATATGACTAATTAAGTTTTCGAATTCTGGGCTCACATCTACTTCTTTTCTCCATGTTTTACCATTTGAAGATGGATGACTTATTTTATCAATGATAAAGTCTAGCATTTCAAGCAGTTCATTTGGTAATGGACGCACACCCTTTTCATTTAATTCAAGTAATTCTGAGTAAATACCTTGTGCTGACGTATGTATTAATAGTAATTTTTGGAATCTCGTACTTAATTTACCATTACTAGATGATGATGTGATCAATAATTTATCTGATGCTTTAAAAGAAGACACTGCAGATGTTGCCACTTTCTTAAATGATTCTGGATCATTATAATTTTTCATTAAATCTTGAATCACTTTGAAGTCAGAATTAATGGCACTATCCTCTGTTTTTTCTTTCTTCATATAGATAGTGATAAGTACAACTAGTGTCGCAAATGCACCACCAATAAGAATACCAAGTCCTCTCACTAATGCTTGATCAGGTGCAATTGGTAAGTTCATTGGTAAACAAAATGTCACTATAAAGAAAGTTGATGATGGACCCGCAATTTTTAAATCTGTGAATATATAAAATGACACCACCGTTACAACTAGAAGTAAAATACCAAAGATGAGCGGTTGTGCAGCTGTCAATGTCCCTAACATCATACAAACTGCGAAAGCTAACGAACAAAGCACCACCGTTCTAATCATAGATTGTGGTGAACCTTTAAAAACATAAATATGTGCCAAAGTACCAGTGGCAATAAGTAAACCAAATGAGAAAAAGCCGAAGTAATAACCTAATAATGCAGGTATTATCATAAGCAAGCCTTGTCTGATACCTTTGAACATATCAATCTTAGATCGATTAAAATAAAATACTGTCTTTAAGAAACTCTTCAAAATATGCTCTCCTTTCTTTTTTATTTGAACATAAATAAGAGAACGGAATGGTTCTCATTTCACTTTTGAAATCAGCTTTATCCCGCTCTCTATAGCGTCAATTTATCGGATGTATTGCTTGCAATTCATCAAAACACAAAAACTATTATAACACTTTTCTTTTTGTTTGATGACTAATTCCCTTTATACCGATATAAATATTTATTTGACTTGTTGAGCCACTTCAATCACTGGTGCTTCTACGACAAAGTTACCAATTTCATTTTTGAACATTTGTAAATGTTCAGACTCATTATGTGATTTAATAGCCGCTTCATCTACGTAGTTCTCCACTACGATAAACGTATTTCTATCTTGCACATCTTCATAATGGCTATAGAATAGTACGCCCTCTTCTTTTCTTGATTCAGAAACTAAATGTTTCATAAGTTTTAAATATTCATCACGTTTTTCTTCTGATATTTTAATTTTAGCATTGATTATCATCATTCGAATCACACCTTTCTATAATATAATTATGCACCTAGTAAAATTAAAAAAGCAATAAATGAGTTTGAAGCATGATCTTAACGACCTGTCTATCCTCATTTATTGCTCGTATTTGATATTTACAAATTATTTAACTGATTGATGTTCATCTATCACTAATGGTTGATCAGGTTTAACAAAGAACCACATGATAATCGCTAATACTGCTGGAATAATTAATAATTGGAACGTCATACTCCAACCAAGTTGTTCAACAAAGGCACCAGCTAAGAATGGACTCGTTAAGGCACCAATATTCCCCCATAAGTTCATCCAACCAGATACTGTTCCAGAGAAGTTACGACCTAAGTCTGTCGCTGCGGCCCAACTCATACCCATAGACATACCAACGCCACCTAAGCCAAGAGATAACCAGAATATAGTGACATATAAGTTTTCAGTATGTACTGCAAAAAAGATTGATATTGAGAAGACGACAAATCCTAAAATCGCAATGACGCCACGTGCGACGAAACGAGATTTACCAGTATTTAAAATCTTATCTGAAATAGCACCACCAGATAAAATCAAGAAGAACATTAATAACCATGGTAATGAACTAATTGACATATCTTTGAAATCAACATGGTATTGTTCTGTTAAATATGTTGGTAACCAAATTAAGAATAATGTAATGACAAATTGTACTACAAAGTACTGAATCGCAATCGCATAAAAACTAAAGTGAGTTAAAAAACGTTTCCAAGGTGGTAGTGATTTATCAGTTTCAACAATGTCTCTATGCACAGTAATAAATTGCTTTTCAGCTTCATTGACCATTTTATGTTGTTCCGGCAAGTCTTTAGCGATAATTGCCCATAGAACTGCCATCACAATACCAACCGCACCAAAAATATAAAAGACTGCTTGCCAATTAAATGCGTTAACAATCGCGATGGTTACAATCGGTGCTAACACAGGGCCGAAATATGAACCTGCTAATAACGCACTTGATGCTCTTCCTTTTTCATTTTTAGCAAACCAAAATGAATTGAACACTGCATTAGATGGATACATAGGCGCCTCTCCCACACCAAATAAAAATCTAACAAAATATAATAAACCATGATGCTTAATCATACCTGTGAGAATTGTAAAAGCACTCCACCATACTAAAGCTATTGTAATCATTTTACGTGGTCCAAATTTCTCTGCTAACATCCCTGACGGTACTTGCATTAAAGCGTAACCTAATGAGAAAAATGACGCTAATAAACCAAATTGTGTTTTTGTTAAATGTAAGTCTTCCATCATTGGTACAGCAATATATGAAATATTAGATCTATCCATATAAGCTATAACACCAATAAGAAAGAATGCAATCGCAAAAAACCAACGAACGTTACTTCTTTTTTTATTCATTTCTTTTCCTACTTCCCATAATGATATGTTGTTTCTATGTGTTGTCGTTAAGTTTCAGAAATTCCTAATGATGACTGTTTAACTTCTAATCACACATCTTTTCATTTCTTGTAGCACTACAATTTTTATTATAATAGCACGAAATGGAAACGGTTACAATATAAAATTTAGAAAATATTCACAATTTATTCAATAAAAATTAACAATACTTACATTTAATTTTCAATATTTAAATAAGCTATTCATGTTCATTTGCGTTTTCGTCTAAATTGGTTGTTTCTTTCTTGCCTTTATTCCAAAAAAAGCTAAATAAAGATAGTTGTCATGTTTGATACCGTCAATAAAAAATAGTAAACTGTATGTAAATTGAAAGCGCTATTCCATTCATACAATTTAATAATAAACCCACTGGAAGTGCCTTTGTTTAAGGCTGAGAGTAAAGATGTGACTTTATAATTCCTAGAACCTGATCCAGTTTGTACTGGCGTAGGGAAGTGGCATAGCTATGAATTTAAAGTACTCATTAGCAATTTAACGCTATTTCCCTACTATGTGGAAATAGCGTTTTTTGTTGAGGTGATGTATATATTTATTGCGATAACTTTTTATAAAGAATTGTCACAGCAAGATTTAAGGCATTTTTTGACTATAGAGCCGGCCATTGATGGCTTACTCTTTAGAACACCTATGTCTGCTTTTGAGTTACAAGGTTTTATTGTACAGCTCATTGAAGCTGGATTTCCCAAAGATAAAATAATCATTCATAGTCATTTTAAATTACTTAAAGCTTTAAATTTACAATGTATTCATTTTAAAGAAAATGACGAAGAAGCATTTTTAATCAAACAACAACATCCTGAGTTAGTTGTCGGTATGTCAACGCATAATATTGAAATGGTTAAGCAATGTCATGAGTGGCAATTAGATTATGTCTTTTTCGGTCACATATTCCCTACATCGTCGCACCCAGATGAACATCCACGAACAATTCAAGAGATTCATGACGTACTCGAGATTGATATTCCTATTTATGCTATAGGCGGAATTTCCCCGTCCACCATTTCTCAATTACCTACAGCATTTGATGGTCTATGTTCAATTTCATTTTTCATGACCTCTACCGTTAGCGAAATTAACTCTTTAAAAAGGAAGTGGCACGCTCATGCATGATGTTCTTATTATCGGTTCTGGTGTGATAGGTATGTCGATAGCTCGACAACTTAATCAATCACATTTAGATATTGCTATTGTAGACCGAGATATACCAGGTATGCATGCCTCTTATAAAGCCGGTGGCATGTTAGGCGCTCAAAATGAGTTCACAACTGATAGTGAATTATTTCAATTAGCAGTAGCGTCTAGGTCATTATTCCCAGAATTAAGTGATGCCCTCTATCATGAAACTGGTATTGATATTGAATTTCAACAGTCTGGATTAATTAAAATGGCATCATCAACCAAAGACGTAAAGTGGTTAACTCAACAATATGCCTTTCTTAAATCAAAAGACCCAAGCGTTGAGTTACTCTCAGATGATGAACTATTTAACCTGTCAAATGGTCATGTCGAACCAACTGACTTAGCCATATATATTCCAAAGGACGGTCAAATCAATGCCAATCACTATACTAAAGCTTTATTACAATCAATAATTCAGCGCGATGTTCATCGTTATTATCAAACAGAAGTAAAACACATTCATCACAATAATGGTTTTTACACAGTTACAACAAATAATGCTAATATCTACGCTAAAAAAGTAATTGTGGCAGGTGGTGCTTGGTCTACTCAGCTATTAAAAGATTACGCTATACCAAGACAAGTGATTGGTGTTAAAGGTGAGGTATTATTAGTTGAACAACCTTCACTTAAATTAAATCATACTGTGTTCATGACGAATGGTTGCTATATCGTTCCAAAGGAAAAACATCGCTACTTAATTGGAGCGACAAGTGAATTCAATAATTACAGTGTCGGTAATAGTGACCTAGGTATTTCATGGCTACTCAATCATGCTCAACAACGTATACCTGGACTATCGAATGGCCATATTCTAAAACAATGGTCAGGCATAAGACCTTACACAGAACATGAATTACCTATCATGGATCAAATCGATGACGGCTTGTTTATCATCACTGGTCATTATCGTAACGGTATACTGTTATCGCCTAAGATCGGTCAAGATATTGCCAACTGGCTATTATACGGAATTAAACCAGTAAGCTATTCAGCATTTAGTTTATCAAGGAGTGAGCAAAATGAAGTGCATCATTAACGGAGATTTATTTACCTTTGAACAAGAAGATTCGATTACAAGCATATTAGAATCATTAGAATTAGACCCACAACGTGTCGTAGTTGAGCATAACCAATCTTTAATTAAGCAAGATGATTTTGACAATCAAATAGTCAGAGAAGATGATCGTTTAGAATTATTAGAATTTGTAGGAGGCGGATAAAATGTTAAAAATAGGTCAATTAGAATTGAAATCTCGTTTATTATTAGGTACTGGTAAATTCGAGGATGAACAAACTCAATCCGAAGCAATTAAAGCAGCTGAAACAAACGTATTAACATTTGCAGTAAGACGTATGAATTTATATGATAAAAATCTTCCAAACCCACTAGCTAATGTGAACTTAAAAGATTTCATTACATTTCCTAACACTGCAGGTGCTAAAACTGCTGATGAAGCCATCCGTATCGCAGAAATTGCAAATCACGCTGGTGTATGCGACATGATTAAAGTTGAAGTCATTGGTGATGATGAAACCTTATTACCTGACCCGTTTGAAACGTATGAAGCTTGTAAAGTGCTATTAGAAAAAGGGTATATCGTCTGTCCTTATATCTCTAATGATCTTGTATTAGCTAAAAAGTTAGAAGCCCTAGGTGTCCATGCGGTAATGCCATTAGCATCACCTATTGGTACAGGTAGGGGTATTAATAATCCACTTAATTTAAGTTATATTATTCAAAATGCTAACGTCCCTGTCATTGTAGATGCCGGTATTGGTTCTCCTAAAGATGCCTGTCAAGCAATGGAATTGGGTGCTGATGCAATATTATTAAATACTGCTATCTCTGCAGCTAAAGATCCTGTCAAAATGGCCGAAGCAATGAAGTTAGGTATTCAAGCCGGAAGATTGTCATATGAAGCTGGTCGTATTCCCGTAAAATATACAGCACAAGCATCAAGTCCTACAGAAGGCTTAGGCTTCTTATAATGTCACGTTATGAAAGACAAACACGCTTTCAACCTTTTGGCGAAACAGGACAGGCTCAATTAGAACAAACAAAAATCATGGTACTTGGTGCTGGTGCATTAGGCAGTCATATAATAGACCAATTAGCACGCATGGGCGCCCATCATTTAGCCATCGTTGATATGGATATTGTAGAATTATCCAATTTACATCGACAAACTTTGTATGATGAGCAAGATGCACAACTTATGACATCTAAAGTTGAGGCACTTAAACAGAAAGTCCATACTATTAATCAACAAGTACATTTAAAGACCTATTATCAAGAGTTGTTATCTACAAATATCGAAGACATCATTAAAGACTTTCATCCAGACATTATTTTAGATGGTATGGACCATTTTAAAATACGTTATTTGATTAATGAAGTATGTCATAAATTAAATATTCCTTGGATTTATGGTGCAGCTGTCGGTAGCAAAGGCACCGTTTATGGTATTGATTTTACTGGACCATGCCTTAAATGTTTATTACAGCAAATTCCTCAAACTGGTGAAAGTTGTGCTATCAATGGCGTCTTGCCACCTATCGTTTCGATTGTAGCGAGTTACGAAGTGGCTGAAGCTATACGTTATATTAGTGGATATGGGTTTTCCCAACAATTAATCACATTAGATGCATTTAACATTCAACATCAATCATTAAATATACGTCAATTAAAGGATGATCAATGTCCAGTATGTCATTTTCAAAAATATGACGTATTAAATGATAAACAGAATCATACAATCGAACCATTGTGTGGAGATACAGTCAGATTTAGATTGCCTGCCCACAGTTTCGATTATGCATCAGATTTCCCAGGACATATGATTAAATCCACACCATTTGCTAAATTAATCCAACACAAGGATTTGGCATTCACACTATTCAAAGATGGCGGTATGAATGTACACGGTATTACAGAAGAGACAGATGTTCATGCACTTTATCATCAACTCTTAAAAGCAATAAAATGATAAACTGACCCCCCTTTTACAAGCATTTACTTATTATTTTTATTATAATGGTTTTACCAAACTATATTACTTAAGTAATATGCTTCAACGCATAAAGGAGTCTATTCATATAAATGGAACAAATTATTACGAATTTTATTAGTCAGTGGGGATACACGGCTATCTTCATTCTCATCTTGTTAGAGAATGTATTACCTGTAGTCCCTTCCGAAATTATTTTAACCTTTGCAGGTTTACTGTCAGTTAAATCTCATTTATCCATTTGGACATTATTAATCATTGCGACGATTGCGTCATTTATCGGATTATTAATTCTATATTATATTTGCCGTCTTATTTCAGAAGAAAAGCTATATCGTTTTGTCGATCGTCATGGTAAATGGATGAAATTAAAAAGTAGCGATTTAAAACGTGCTAATGACTGGTTTAAACGCTACGGTGCATGGGCAGTCTTACTTTGCCGCTTCATACCGGTATTACGTGTATTAATTACTATCCCTGCAGGTATTAACCGTATGAATATTGTGAAGTTCACATCACTTTCACTTCTTGGTACAACAATTTGGAACTTCGCATTAATTTTACTAGGTCGTCTTTTAAGTGATAGCTTTGGCGCCTTAATGAATGGTATCCATACGTATTCTAGAATTATGTATGTCATTATCATCATTGCCGTTATTTACTTCGTCATCAGATACTTTGTCAAACGTAAACGCGTAAATTAATGAATTAAAGCTATCCCAAGCCAACATTGTGCACTCACTTTGTTGGCTTTTTTGTGTTCTCCTCCTTCTAATTCACAAAGCTTATTTTTTACAAGTTTAATCACATCTATTAGAAATGAGTGTTATTGCTATTTCTCATTGTTTGAAATGATAACGATATTTCTAAATTTAAAAATATCTTTTCAATTAATGCTTTGCTATTGAAAATTGTTAAATTTTTATTGATAATCAAATGTAAGCGCATTAATAATTGCAATAACTGGCTTTGAACGGAATTAAAAAATAGGAGTGACAAGACATGACACATATTACTGAAAATGAACTAAAGAAAAAATACTTAGACTTACTATCTCAACGATTTGATAGTGCTGAAAAGTTAGCAACTGAAATCATTAATTTAGAGTCAATCCTAGAACTTCCAAAAGGTACTGAACACTTTGTAAGTGATTTACACGGTGAATACGAATCATTCCAACACGTTTTAAGAAATGGCTCTGGTAATGTAAGAGCTAAAATTAATGATATATTTGGCGAAACACTTAGCGAAAAAGAAATTAATGATTTAGCCGCCCTTGTCTACTATCCAGAAGATAAACTAAAACTTGTTAAAAACCAATTCAATGCCAAAGGGCAACTTAACGTTTGGTATATTACAACCATCGAACGTTTAGTTGAATTAATCAAATATTGTTCTTCTAAATATACACGTTCTAAACTTCGCAAAGCTTTACCAGAACAATTCGTCTATATTATTGAAGAATTACTTTATAAAAATAATGAATATCAAAATAAAAAGACGTATTATGAAACATTAGTCAATCAAGTCATCGAGTTAGAACAATCAGACGATTTAATCATTGGTCTCTCTTACACAGTACAACGCCTCGTTGTCGATCATTTACATGTTGTTGGTGATATTTATGATCGTGGTCCTAAACCCGATAAAATCATGGATACATTAATCAATTATCACTCTGTAGATATTCAATGGGGAAACCATGATGTGCTATGGATTGGTGCTTATGCTGGCTCTAAAGTATGCCTTGCTAATTTACTTAGAATCTGTGCGCGTTACGACAACTTAGATATTATTGAAGATGCATATGGCATCAACTTAAGACCGTTACTCACTTTAGCTGAGAAATATTATAGTGGCGATAACCCTGCTTTCAAACCTAAGAAGCGTCCAGATAAAGAAGCAAGTTTGACACAACGTGAAGAACATCAAATTACTAAGATCCATCAAGCCATTGCGATGATCCAATTCAAACTTGAAATGCCAATCATTAAACGTCGCCCGTCATTTGAAATGGAAGAACGTTTGGTGCTAGAAAAAATCGATTTTGACAACAATGAAATCACTGTTTACGGTAAAACGTATCCATTGAAAGATACATGTTTCCAAACGATTGATCGCCAACATCCTGAAGTCTTACTGGAAGAAGAACAAGAAGTCATCGACAAATTACTATTATCATTCCAACAATCTGAGAAATTACGTCGTCACATGTCATTCTTAATGCGAGAAGGTAAATTATATTTACCATACAATGGCAATTTACTTATACATGGTTGTATCCCTGTAGATGAAAATGGTGAAATGGAATCATTTGAAATTGACGGGGAAATGCATAGTGGACGTGAGCTATTAGATGTCTTTGAATATCATGTAAGAAAAGCTTTCGATGACAAAGAAGTCACTGATGATTTATCAACAGATTTAGTGTGGTATCTATGGACGGGTAAATATTCTTCATTATTTGGTAAACGAGCTATGACAACATTTGAACGTTACTTTATTGAAGATAAAGCATCTCACAAAGAAGTAAAAAATCCATACTACTATCTTCGTGAAGATGTAGATATGATTCGTAAAATGTTAAGTGACTTTGGTTTGAATCCAGACGAAGGCCGTATCATTAATGGACATACGCCAGTAAAAGAAATTGATGGTGAAGACCCAATCAAGGCGGATGGTAAAATGTTAGTTATTGACGGTGGTTTTTCAAAAGCATATCAATCAACCACTGGCATAGCAGGCTATACATTATTATATAATTCCTTTGGTATGCAATTGGTAGCGCACCAAGAATTCAATACAAAAGAAAAAGTACTATCAGATGGTACTGATGAATTATCAGTCAAACGTGTTGTAGATGAAGAACTCACACGTAAAAAAATCAAAGATACGAATGTTGGTCAGGAGTTACAATCACAAATAGATATTCTCAAAATATTAATGCATGACCGCTATTTAAAATAAAAACAACACAAATGATTACACATAAACACCCCCCTTACTACGAGTTCTAGTGAGGGGGTGTTGTTGATATTCGAGATAATCCTAATCATAAATTAGCATTTTTATTTATCATATACATTTTTCAAGATACCATAAACACCGTGATCTTCTTTTGGTAATGTGCGTTGACTGCGTTTAAATGTCACTTTTTTACTATCACTAATATAATAAATCAACATATCTTTATGCGTAATTTCATCATATCTTTCTGCTGGCACTTCAATTATATTATGTTGTGTTATATATTGGTCAAACCATCTTGGTGTATGGTTCTCATCAAATAATATATGGTTTCGAATTGGACCATTCATATTATTGCGGGCTTGTTCATCATTGAATGACACAGGCATCATATCAACGTTATTCAAACCAAACTCTGGTACAAGCTCATTGAATGCTAAACTATTAAAAATAAAAGATTTAGTCATTAAGATACATTTGTTATATCTCAACAAATCTGAATAAATTCGATCATTACTGGATAATAAGTTGCCTTTAAAGACTTCAAATCCCTCTTGATGGGCTTTGTCAGATGTATTCTCAAATAAGTTAAATATCATAACTGGGATACCATGTTCTTTAAGCATACTACCTATGTGGAATGAAAATTCACTTTCTCCAACGATAATCACACCAGGTGGTTCATTACTGGCAACACCTAATAATTTACTTAATGGTGTAAAGCTAAATCCATAAATCACAACGGTAATAAATACGAGTCCAAATGTTACTGGCGTGATATATTGCGCCATTTTAACGCCATCATCCATGAATAAACTTGAGAAGAATTGTGCTACTGTTAAAACAACAATCCCTCTTGGTGCCATTAACGCTACACTTGCACGCTCCCGTTTTGATATTTCGGTTCTAAATGTAGAGACAATGACGGATATCGGTCTTACAAGTAAAATCATCACAATACTAAACACCACAAGTTGCCATGAAAGTACATTTAATAAAACATCTTTCGTTAAGGATGATGTAATAAGAATAAATACAGTTGATACTAGTATAGTTGATGCATTCTCAATGAAATGATCTGATTCTTTAAACATTAAGTCATGACGTTTATTTCGAGCCATCATCAGTCCAAAAATAGTGACTGAAAGTAATCCAGATTCCGCTAAGATTTCATCACAAATACTAAAAATTAATAAAATAAATACGAGTTGAATCGGTGGCATTAAACTTTGTGGAATTAAATCATGTTTTATTAACCAATTGAATAGGAAAGATGCGCCAAATCCAATAACAATGACACATACAATTTTCAAGAAGAATTGTACAATCACTAAAAAACTAATACCATCATCGATAATTTGGAACACATAAAAGACAGTTAATGCCAACATTGGCCCTATCGGATCTAAAATAATACTCTCCCACCGTAATATCGAATCAACATTCTTCTTCACTTTAGCTTGTTTTAATAGTGGTTGAATGACAGTTGGACCTGTAATTAAAAATAAACCACCCATTACTAAAGATACTGATAGTGGGAAGTCTAAGATGTAATGTAAGGCAACTGCACCTAGAACCCATGCAATTGCTGCTCCTACTGTAACCATTCTAATAACCGCTTTAGAGATGCCTCTAAGTTCCCTAAAGTCTAAGTTACTACTTCCTTCAAATAAAATAATCGCTACAGCGAGCGATACGATAGGACTAAAGACATCTGATCCCATCGCTTCTTTCGGATTTGCAATGCCTAGCACTGGACCTACTAATAGTCCTACTATAGCCATCACGACAATCGATGGCCATTTAATTTTATTGGCTAACCATTGACTAAAAATACCTAACGCTAAAAATACAACAATCATTAACATTAAAGGTAAATCAAAAATCATAACTACACCTTCTTCAATTATTACACTTACTTCACTTTCAAAAATTCAATATTTGATAATACTATCAAAGTATTTGTACGAATGCATTACCCTTATTTAAAATTCTATAGTTTATCATTTATCTTTGCTACCGCTTCGCTTTAGTTTTATAATCTTTGTCACAATATTAGTACACCATGTTCATACAATCGTCCATATAAGATGTACTGAGGTGTTTATTTTTTATGTTAATTCGTCTAAAATAAAAAGATACGCATTTTCATGATAAAAAAATTTAAAATTATAATAAAATCAATTTCGACATGAAGGGATAAGAACGACAATGAATATTTTTAAAGAATCCATCATCGTGGCGTTTGCATTTGTAGGCGTCGTCGTAGGTGCAGGATTTGCGACTGGTCAGGAAATCTTTCAATTCTTTACGAGTCATGGCATATATAGTCTTGGTGGTATTGCCATCACAGGCGCTATCATCACAGTTGGCGGTATTTTAGTCTTAAAAACAGGATATCGGTTACAATCAGGTAATCATTCTGAATCCGTCCATTACTACCTACATCCAACAATTGCTAAAGTATTTGACTTAATATTAACCGTTTTTTTATTTTCTTTAGCGATTATTATGACAGCAGGCGGTGCGTCCACGATACATGAAAGCTTTGGACTGCCCTATTGGCTAAGTTCACTGTTACTTGTCATATTAATACTATTAACATTATTTTTAAAATTTGATCGCTTAATTGCAGTCCTAGGTGGTGTCACACCATTTCTCGTTGCAGTCGTGACAATGATTGCAATTTATTACTTTGCATCAGGACACCTTAACTTTGAAGCAGCTAATCATTATGCACATCATCATCCATCCATGTCACCAGGTTGGTGGTTTGATGGTATCAATTATGCTAGCTTACAAATAGCTGCTGCATTTAGTTTCTTCTCAGTGATGGGGGGCAGATTAAAATATCGTCAATCTGCCACGTACGGTGGTTTAATAGGCGGTTTAATCATTACATTTTTACTATTAATGATTAATTTAGGTTTAGTTACAGAATTTGATCAAATTAAGGATGTCGCACTCCCTTCTTTATTATTAGCTAAAAATATTTCACCTTCGATTGGCCTTATCATGTCAGTTATCATGATTTTAGTGATATACAATACCGTTGTTGGTCTTATGTATGCTTTTGCTGCTCGATTTAGTACGCCTTTTTCAAAGAGATACTTTATATTGATTATTTCGATGGCTATCGTGACTTTCATATGTACCTTTGTAGGTTTCATTTCACTTATTGGTAAAGTCTTCCCTATCATGGGATTATTTGGTTTTATTCTATTGGTTCCTATATTTTATAAAGGATTTAAAAAACATTAAATTCAGAAATGACAGGTTGGCATATTTCCATGCCGACCTTTTTTATATTTAATCATCGTTAGTTTAGGGAATATAAATTATGGAGGTGTTTGAGATGACGAATCAATTATTTATTAATAACGAATTTATTGAAAGTAACTCGAATGAAACTATGGATGTGATTAATCCAGCTACTGGAGAAAAGATAGATACTATCACATTCGCGACAAAGGATGAAGTCAATCAAGCTATCGAAAAATCGAAACAAGCACAATTAGAATGGGAAAAAATCCCACAACCTACCCGTGCCGAACATGTTAAATTGCTTATTCCTCTATTTGAACAAAATAAAGATGAACTAGCTCAATTATACGTTAAAGAACAGGGTAAAACATTAGCTGAAGCTCAAGGCGAAATCGATAAATCCATACAATTTATTGATTATATGACTAGTTTAAGTATGAGTAATAAGGGAGAAGTATTACAAAATAGTGTAGAGAATGAAACAATTCAACTCACTAAAAAGCCTATTGGTGTCACAGCTGGCATTGTACCTTGGAATGCACCTATTTTAGTATTATTACGTAAGGTGATTCCTGCTATCGTAACAGGCTGTTCTGTAGTTATTAAACCAAGCGAAGAAACAACGTTACTCACATTACGTCTAGCTCAACTATTCAAGGCATCTACCATTCCTGCAGGACTCGTTCAAATTGTACCAGGCACAGGCGAAACAGTAGGTACGCAATTAGCACAACATAAAGATATCCAACTTATTTCATTAACTGGTAGTATGCGTGCTGGTAAAGCAGTATTCGAAAATGCAGCAAGTACAGTTAAAAAAGTCAATTTAGAACTTGGTGGCAATGCACCAGTGATTGTTACACCTAATGCTAATATAGATAAAGCCGTAGATTATATTGTCACTGCACGTATTAAAAATGCAGGTCAAGTATGTACATGCCCGGAACGCATTTTTGTGCATGAAGATATCCATGATACATTTGTAGATAAAGTCACAGAAAAAATGAAATCTCTTACAGTCGGAGATCCATTAGACGATAAAACTGACTTCGGTGCGATTATCAATAAAACCCAATTAAATAGTATTGATGATAAAGTACAAGCAGCAGTACAAAATGGTGCTGAACTTGTATTAGGTGGTCATATACTAGATCGTCCTGGTTACTTCTATGCACCAACAGTACTTGATCATGTTAAACAAACAGACGCTGTCTTTAAAGAAGAAATATTCGGACCTGTTTTAGCTATCACAACTTATCAAAACTTTGAGCAAGTCATTGATGATGCTAATGACACTAATGCAGGACTATCTTCATATATCTTTTCTAATGATTTGTCAGAAGTCATGACAGCTACGGAACGACTCAAATTTGGTGAAGTATATGCCAATTGTGAAGCAGAAGAAGTCGTGAATGGCTATCATGCCGGTTGGAGAGAATCTGGCCTTGGTGGTGCCGATGGTATTCATGGTTTCGAGGAATATTACAACACGACAGTGTCTTATATTAGATATCAATAATAGTTCATGAGCACATCAATATGTGCTCTTTTTTTATTGCTTAATATACATTTACATAACTTTATCCTTTGCAATTTGCATAGGTCTAATACCTGTAATAAGATTTAAAATAAAGGTATAATGAAATTATATTAATTATCACAACAAATAAATCAAACAAATGATCTATAAATCAATTACCTGTCTCTCTCAAATAATATATTGAGAGAGGCTTATTTAAAACGAATCTTAACATTTTCAATCCATCTAAAAGGAGGTCCTACATGGAGTTATTACATTTAAAATATTTTACTTATGTTGCCGAATATTTAAACTATACTGTAGCAGCACAAAAGTTATACATTAGCCAACCAGCACTTAGTATGACCATTAAAAAATTAGAAAATGAATTAAATACGCAATTATTTATTAAAAAAGGACGTAGCATTCAATTAACAGAAAGTGGTCAACTTCTACTTGAGTCGGCACATACTATTTTTAATGAATTAAGCCAAGTCACTGATGTCATTAATGAGAATGAATCAATGCGTCTACATACCGTTCGTTTTGCAACATCTAGTAGTCGTTTTATGATGACTATATTTGACCAATTTATCGATCAATATCCAGATAATAACTTTAACATTGATATTATTAGTAACAGTGAAATGATTCAAAAATTATTATTTCAACACATTCACTTTACATTAAATACTATGGCGCTGACACATCCTCAAATTCATTGTAAACAAATTATTACTGAAGATATTGTACTCACATATCCTAAATATTTAGATGGTCAATACATTGATTTACGAGATTCTAATTTGTATAAATCATTTTTATTTTCTTCTCAAAATACAGAATTTAATCGTATGTTTAAAGAAATCTTATCTTATAAACATATAACCGTTGATAATGAAAATTATGTAGATGACCACTTCATATCCTCAGTATTATCAAAACGAAATAACTTTTCCTTTCTACCTATTTCATCATGTAGAGACCTCAACTTGCCTTATATCGAAGATGAAGAGTTTATTTTCAATCAACCTATTTATCTTTCAACTTTAAAAGATACGACCCTCAATCCGGCAAACGAAGCCTTTTTCAAGTTTATTGAAAACTATTTAATCAAACATGAAAGCTACTTTAAAATATAATAAAAAGGGTGAATTCAAACAAACTGTTTCATGCCTGTTTCAATTCACCCTTTTATTATTTATCTTCTTTTACAGTGATATAACCTTCTATAATTATATTCGAGTGTCCCCCTATTTTTAATGGTTGTTCTTGTTTTACATTAATTTTTCCATTTCTAACGATACAACAACCTTGAGTATTGGTATATTCATCGTCTTTTACTAAATCATATCGTTCAACCATCACTGCGACACAACCATTCCCACTGCCACATACTGGATCTTCATTCACTCCTTCATTAGGTGCAAAAGAACGAACTTCAAATTGAACGTCGTCTTCAGAGTCATATGAACCAAAAACTGTAACACCTGTCGTACCAGGGTAAATAAACTTACTCATTAATTCAAAATTAGGCTGTAAATCCCTTACACTTTGTGCATCTTTCAACTGAAAAGTTAACCATTCAGCACCGATATTCACTTTTGCAGCTCTTTCAATATCTTGTTTTGTAAGGTCTAAACTTTTAATAATACCGTCTAATTGTTTCACTTCTATTTGGGAAACTTTTGGTTCAGGAAGACTAAAGAATGTTTTATCTTGATCTATATCTATTTTCACTAAACCAACGCCACTCTCTTGGATTAAATAATGCTCATTTTTAGGTATCGTACCATTTTGTAATACCGCAAATGATGCCCCTACTGTGGGATGTCCTGCAAATGGTAGTTCATTATTAGGCGTAAAAATACGCAAACGATAATCTGCCAATTCATTGTCTGGCTGACACACAAATGTCGTTTCAGATAAATTCGTCCATCGTGCAATATCTTTCATTTGTTGATCCGTTAAATGATCCGCTCCAAATACAACTGCTACAGGATTTCCTTTATAAAATTCATTCGCAAATACATCCACTTGCATATATTTTAACTGTGTCATAACATCCCCACCTTAGTCATTTAATTAAATTTAGATTAGCAATTTTATTTAATGATGTAAATGATCAACAATTGTGCTTTATGTCCTAAACCGTATTGTAATATGTTTATCTTTTCCATTTAGTGATAAATATATACTATATATTCAAAAAGGAGCGATGCCTCATGGCTGAAGAAATTAAACAAGGCAATCAACGATTTTATGTTGGTGAAGATGAAAACAATGCACAAGCAGTTATTACTTTTAAATCTGTAGATAATAACGAAATTGATATTGATCATACTGGTGTTGCCGATGAACTTGGTGGTCAAGGCTTAGGTAAAAAATTAGTATATAAAGTTGTAGATTACGCACGTGAAAATAATTTAAAAATCATTGCATCTTGCCCATTTGCTAAAGCAGTTCTTGAAAAAGATGAGCAAGTACAAGATGTATATTTAGGTTAATTTTAAAGAATACTCAAATAGATGTGGGATAATAGCACCATTTACATTATTCCACATCTTTTTTTGAAAGTTTTACTTGAATATACTTTTTATACCTGTTATAATAAATATATTACAAAAGAGAAAAGCGGGGATTTAAAATGGCATTTCATGACACTACTGCAACACAAATTACAAATATCAATTTAAACGTTAAAGACTTAGATACAATGATCACTTACTATACAAATATTCTTGGATTTACAGTATTATCACAAACAGAAGATAAAGCAATTCTAGGTATTGGCAACAGTGGCCATACACTTACGATGAATGTACTTAAAGATGGTAGACAACCTGCCGCTTCAGAAGCTGGTTTATTCCATATTGCTTATTTATTACCAACAGATACAGATTTAGCAAATTTCTTATACTTCGTAGCAAATAAAGGTATGCGCATCGGTGCTGGTGATCATCTAGTGAGCCAAGCCTTTTATTTCAATGACCCAGAAGGTAATGGTATTGAAGTATATAGCGACCGCCCAAGTGACGGTTGGACTTGGAATGATGGCTTCGTTAAAATGGATACACTTGAAGTTGACGGTCCTAAATTATTATTAGAAAGAACTGAAGATGGTTGGGACGGTGCGCCTGATAATGCTAAAATTGGTCATCTTCACTTAAAAACACATAATATTGAAGAAGCTAAAGATTTTTATATTAACCAAATTGGTTTCCAACATGTATCTAAATTACCTCAAGCTTTGTTTATGTCTACAAATCAATATCATCATCATTTAGCAACTAACACTTGGCAATCAAGTAAAAAACGCGAAGATAATGAAAATAGTTACGGTTTAACTGGCTTTGATATTTATAAACCAAATCAAACTGAAGAGACTTTAACTTCACCAGAGGGCTTGACTGTACACTTGCACTCAGATCAAACTAAAGTACCTCAAGCATAATAAAAAGGTAGGACACTTTGTCCTACCTTTTTTGTTATGCTTTATTGATTTTGATTAAATTGTTGTTCTGTTACTTCTTCATTTGCCCCTTGATTAAAGTGCTGTTGTCCGTTTTGCGGTTGCGCTTGATTAAATTGACCTTGTTGTGCATATTGGTCTTGGTATGGATTATAGTTGTGATTTTAATTGTGATTCATCATTGATACTTCTTCTGTCGCATGTCGTCTAACCTTTTCCTTATTTTCCTCAATCATCCCCGGAATAAGACAAGCATCAATAATGAGCCAGATAATGGTTGGAATACCAAATGTAAACCATGCTGTCGTTAATGTTAAAATTAATAATCCTACTGCTGAGCCAGTCTTACCTAGATAAAAACGATGTCCCCCTAATCCACCTAAGAAAAACCATAAAATATACGCTACACTCATTTGCTTAGACCGATTGGTCACTTGATTCTCGATATAATTTTTTTCTTCTAAATTCATAAATGTAATCTCCCATTAATTAGTATATTGCCTTTTAATTACTTCTAAACGATTCACAAATTGATCGATTAATTGTTGTGGTCCTAACATTCTTGCTAGCGGAGCTAATTGATAGGATATGTAAAATGCATCTAAATCGGTACAATTCACTTCTACGATTAATGTATCTTCACGTTCTTCAATCATGTTTTGAATTGAAAATTGTTGCTTAAATTGTTCCCAAATTTGTTTATTAATTTCAAATGTAATAGGTGTCTTCGTATGAACATGATTAAAATGTGATTCTAATACATTGATATCGCTTATCGAACGTACAGAAATTGTTGATACTTCCTTCTTATATTCGTACGTTAACCAATAGTCATAATGCATGTACATTAGAGATAAAGGTTTGATTACAATTTTGTCGTTTTGACCCTCGATTTGAAATCTAACATTGCGTTGTTGTGTAATCGCCCTTTGTAAAGTCATTAATTGATATCCTGGCAATGATTCTTCCCTTAAATTAAAATGATTTAACACTGACTTCAACACTTTCTGATTTTCTACATTTTGGCTATTAATTTCCCTCTCGAATAAGTTAAAAATTTCCTTGTGTAGTGTTGGTGTTAAACTTTTAATCTTAATCAATAAACTTATGAGTCGTAAGCTTTTTTGATTATATGCGTCATTAATTAACTGATATCCATTAAGACGTCGATTATAAATCACTTTTGTTTGTTGAAATCTCCAAAAATCACTTTCATAAAAAAATAAATTGATCGTATTTATATCTCTTTGAATGGATTTTGAACTCACATCTGTTAAGTCTGTTAAATCTGAGGTAAGCACAACATTTTCATTTATTAATCGAGTAAATAAATTGAGTACTCGGGTCGCTTTATCCAAAACAATCAACTCCTAGTAAAATTATAAGAAATGCCATGGACACATATTGTCTGTTTGTTCTTTATTTCTAAAAAATGATATAAAAATGAGAGGAAAGTCGTGATACTTGATTCTTTAAGAACAAAGTATTGCGACCATTCCTCTACATCATTTCAAATATTTCAATGATTGAAGCGATAATACTTATGCTTGTTGCTTAAATTTGCGGCTAATCAATAACACGGCACTACCGATGACGCCTAAAATACTACTTAATATAACACCGCTATTTGAAGTTTGTTGTCCAGTTTCAGGTAATACAGTTGCTTGGCTTGATTGCTCCGGCTGTTGCTGAGCATTAGCTACAGTTTGTGGTGTTGATGATTGATGATTCATGTTTGTATTATTTTGATTAGGTTGTTGTATGTTGTTTTGTTCAGCGTCTTTAGGATACACATATTTAATTGGTAATCCAGAATGTTCGGCATTATATTGACCTTCTTTAACACGTTGTAAATACTGTTGGTACGTTTCATTACCCATTACCACGCCTACATCTGAACCTGGTCCCCCACCAAATCCTTCAGTTTCACCTGTTCTATGTTCATTAAATTGCTTTTCCGTAAATACATAAATCGGTTGTTTTTGTTCTGCAGCATGTGCTTGTCCAGTTAACACACCTGTCGCTAAAACTGTTCCTGCTAGTGTTGTTGCAATTAATCCTTTTTTCATCATCCATGACCTCCATTTGTTTAATACGCTTACAGTTTAATCAATGCAGTGGTCATGTAATGTCCTTTTGCTAAAATTTAATTACTATCTATTTTCTGTCTATATTCTCTCACTTTATCAAAGTCTTTATCATGTGCTTTTTCATAGCCTTCATGTCCATAAATTTCACTTATTACTTTTTTACCTTTATGGGTTTCACTAATATGCATAAACGCATTACTAATTTTGTCTTTCCAAGATGGGCTCATGTCACTTCTAGTAGAAATAGTATCATTAGGAATTTTATCACTACGATAAATGACTTTGGTATCTTGATATATTTGAGGATAATCTTTTTTCAAGTCTGCACGCGCATCTTGGTATGTAGCAACTGCATCCACATCATTATTTAATAAAGCAATTAAAGCTTGATCGTAACCTTTAATTTGTTTCGTGTGAATATCATTAAGTGAGATGCCTTTATCTTTTAAGCTTGCCAAAGGATAAATATAGCCCGATGTTGATTCAACATCCTGTAGACCTACCTTTTTATGTTTTAAATCTTTTAAATCCTTAATATCACTATCTTTCTTTACTACAATTTGTGAGCGATAGTAGTCAACAAGCTTTTTCGTTTTATTACCTTCTTTGTCTACCAAGTAACCCTTTGATTTTAAAAGTACATCGGCAGCACCTTGATCATGTGCAATAGTATAAGACACAGGTGATATAAAGGCGACATCAACTTTTTTCGATTTTAATGCTTCAACCATGGTATTATAGTTCGTTGAAATATGTACTTTTACTGGAATACCTAATTCTTTAGAGAGTAATTTTTGTAATGGTTTCACTTTTGCATTGAGTGTCTCGCTATGTTGAGATGGAACAAATTCTACGTTTAACACTTCTGGTTTATAATCTTTCTTTTGCGTTTGTTGTTTAGAATGACTACAACCAATCAGTATTAGCATTAACGACATAAACATTAATACTAATATAATCATTTTTTTCATTTTCACTTTACTCCATAATTCATATTAATATATAAATATATTAATTGCATTATAGATTATTATTAATTAAATATGTGCCTTTCTCAAAAATTTAATATTCGTTGTTATTATCATTTTAAAAATATAAATAACCCTTTCATCTACTTTGATGAAAGGGTTATCGCATGATTGATACTATGTCCTATTAATAAAGACCTTTTGTTTCGTTTGAAGTATCAATATAGATATTTTTAACTTGTTGATAGTTTTTAATGGCATCTTTGTACACTTCACGACCAATACCAGATTTTTTATATCCACCAAATGGCGCGCCTGCTGGAATTTGGTTGTACGTATTAATCCAGATACGTCCTGTTCGAATCGCTTTAGCAACATTTAATGCGCGGTTTAGATTCGTTGTAAAGATACTACCTGCTAATCCATATTCAGAATCATTGGCAATTTGAATAGCCTCTTGTTCGTCTTCAAATTTCTCAACAACAACAACTGGTCCAAAAATTTCTTCTTGTGCTAGCTGATGGCTATTGTCATTTAATTCAATAATCGTTGGCTCGAAGAAGAAGCCTTTATCTCGACCATTATCAGTAAGTCTGTGACCACCTGTAAGAATTGTTGCATTTGGATCATCTTCAGCTAATTTTACATAGCTTTGAATTTTTTCCATTTGTTCTCCACCAGTTTGACTTCCCATTTTAATATCATCTGCAAATGGATCGCCAACTTTAATGTTTTCAAAAGCTTCTTTTAATTTTGGGAGTAATTTGTCATAAACTGATGATTGAACGAGCAATCTAGAACCGGCACTACATACCTCACCTTGGTTGAATAAAATACCTAATTGCACACCTTCAATCACTTGATCAATATTTGCATCGTCAAAGATAATATTGGCACTCTTACCACCAAGTTCTAATGTTGTAGGAACAATGCGTTCCGCACCTGCTTTTGCTACACCATAACCTACATCTGTAGAACCAGTGAATGACAATTTATCGACACCTTCATGATTGAAAATCGCGTCTCCTGATTCAGAACCTTTACCAGTTAATACATTAACAACACCTTTTGGTAATACTTCTTGGAAGATTTTAGCTAATTCAATTAGTGTTAATGGTGTTGATGATGATGGTTGAATCACAACAGTATTACCTGCTGCAAGTGCAGGACCTAACTTCCAAGAAGCTAATAAAATTGGGAAGTTCCATGCCACAACAGCACCTACAACACCTACAGGTTCATGTACAACTAAACTCATCGTATTGTGATCAATTTCATTTACTGAACCTTCATCAGTTGTTAACACACTTGCAAAATATTTAAATTGATTTGCTGCCATTGGTACATCAATTGTAGATGTTTCTCTATATGGTTTACCATTTTGTAATGATTCAATTGTCGCGAATCGTTCTGCATTCTCATGAATTTTACGGCTAATTTCTAGTAAATAGTCTGCACGTTCTTCTTTTGAAATTTTACTCCAACTATCAAACGCGTTTGTAGCCGCTTCAACTGCTTTATCCACGTCTTTTTGACTTGCTTTTGCGACTTCCGCTAATTCTTCACCATTCGCTGGGTTAGTCACTGTCAGTGTTTCTCCAGTTTCACTTTGTTGGAATTCATTGTTAATAAATAATCCGTATCGTTCATCGATATAATCTCTTACTTTAATATTTGCCATAGTATCCCTTCCTTTTTAATTTTATTTGAAATACTTTCGGAAATGTAAACGTTTACTTTTTCTTATTAACATTGTAACGACTTCAATTATGAAAATAAAACAAGATGCTCATTGTTTCAAAATTTGAATCAAAAAAGACTTCTTATACTATATAAATCATAGTTTAAGAAGCCATGTGTATTTTTAGTTAATCCATTTAACTACATCATCTTGTGTTTGACGAACTTTACCATGAGGCGGTTCACCTGCACGATAACCAAATGCTGCCATAACTGAAATGCCGAAGTTTTCAGTATCTAAAATACCTTCATCTGATAAGATTTGAGTCACTGTATCTACATCAAACCCTTCAATTGGACATGAATCTATACCTAATAAAGCTGCACTTGTCATCATATTACCCAAGGCAATATATGTTTGTTTACAAGCCCAGTCATATAATGTACGTTCGTTATCATTGATATGGAATTCTGTTTGGAAGTCATCATACTTTTTATACACTGCAGGGATTGTACTCTCTTCATATCCTTTAACATTTTTCACTAAATTTTGTACATATGGTGATTGGGATGTCACATTTTTACGTGCAAAAATAAGCATGAAATGACTAGCGGAATCTAATTGTTTTTGAGCACCCCAACTATATGGTTTTAACTTATCTCGAAGCGTTTTACTTTGAACTACTACAAATTTCCAAGGTTCTAAACCTAGTGAACTTGGAGATAATCTACCTGCTTCTAGTATTGTTTCAAAATCTTCGTTTGAAATAGTTTTAGATGCATCAAATTGTTTTGTTGCATGTCTAAAATGAAACGCATCAATGATTGTTTGATTCATATCGCTCATTTATATTGCCTCCTATTCATTTCTTTATACTATAAATTATAGCTTAGTTGACCTTTCTGAAAAAATATTTGAACTGAACCCATGTGTCTTAATAATTGATTAATTAAAAAAATGTAACATCTTAATCCTTAATTTATCTTATTTAAAAGAAAAATTAATATTTCTCTTGATTTGTGAAAAGTTTCACAATATAATGTGATTGTAAGTTTCAGTCTTACTTATATATTTTATATTATTAGTTATTTTTAGTTTTCTTATATTTGAGAAATGAGGTAAACAATGATGACAAGAATTATGTTTTTCGGTACAAGAGAATATGAAAAGGATATGGCGTTAAACTGGGGTAAAAAGAATAATATTGAAGTTACTACGTCACCTGAGTTATTAAGTAAAGAAACCGTTGATCAACTTAAAGATTATGACGGTGTTACTACAATGCAATTCGGTAAACTTGAAGAGGAAGTTTATCCTAAACTAGAGGAATATGGCATTAAACAAATTGCACAACGAACTGCTGGCTTTGATATGTACGATTTAGAATTGGCTAAAAAGCACAATATTATTATTTCAAACGTGCCTAGCTATTCACCTGAAACTATTGCGGAATATGCTGTATCTATCGCATTACAATTAGTACGTAAATTCCCTGCAATTGAAAAACGTGTACAAGATCATAATTTCACTTGGGCTGCGCCTATTATGTCACGTCCAGTTAAAAATATGACTGTAGCCATTATAGGGACTGGTAGAATCGGCGCTGCAACAGCTAAAATTTATGCTGGCTTTGGAGCTAAAGTTGTGGGTTATGATGCATATCCAAATGAATCATTAGATTTCATTGAATATCAATCATCTGTTGAAGAAGCTATTAATGGTGCTGATATCATTTCATTACATGTACCTGCTAATAAAGAAAGTTATCACTTGTTCGACAAAGCGATGTTTTCTAAAGTCAAAGAAGGTGCAGTACTAGTAAACGCCGCTCGTGGTGCTGTGATCAACACACCAGATTTGATTGATGCTGTTAATCACGGTCCATTATATGGTGCGGCTATTGATACTTATGAATTTGAAGCACCTTATTTCACATTTGATTGGACAAATAAAGAAATTGAAGATGACACATTATTAGAACTCATCGATAATGAAAATATTTTAGTTACACCGCATATTGCATTTTTCTCTGATGAAGCTGTACAAAACCTTGTTGAGGGCGGTTTAAATGCATCACTATCTGTAATTAACACAGGTACTTGTGAGACACGTTTAAACTAAAATCACATATCAAAGACGCGTTGTAGTGATCTAAACCGATGATCAACACAACGCGTCTTTGATTATTTAAGATTAAGTACTACATTTTCAATTGTAGTTAATACCCCTTGGTCATCATTACTTGGCGCGACGTCATAAGCTATATCAAACAACGTTTTATCCTGACTATTTTTCATCACATAACTATATTGAGCTAACTCTAACATATCCTTGTCATTATTCGCATCACCAAATGCCATCAATTCTGAAGGTTGCATTTCCCAAACGTCCAATAGTCTGGCCAATGCTTGTCCTTTCGTCATATTGGGCATAATGATATCGATACTATCATGCCCACTCGATACTAACTTAATTGTATTTGGAAAACGTACTTTTAGTTCTTCATCTAAATGTGGATGTGTCTGCCTATTAATATTTAACGCGATTTTTACAAATTCATCTTCAGGTAAATCTTCTAATTGCGTAATTTCATTTAATTGATGATAGTAGAATCGTGTATCTTCTTTAAATGCTTCCGGTGTATCTTCTAAAATATAAGCACTTTCTAATCCACATATTACCATTTGATCAATCTGTCTATCTTTATGTAGATAATCAATCACATCTTGGTAATCTTGATGATTAAAACTGCGATATTGATATAATGCATTGCCTTTATAAATAACAGCACCATTTTCTGAGATAAAGAACATATCCCTTTCACCAAATATTGACTTCAATTTAGCATATTGGTTTCCACTCGCTGCTATAAATTCAATGCCTTGTTCCTTCAACGCTTTAAATACACGTTCGAATCTTTCATGATCATATTGTTTATTTGAGTCTAAAAATGTCCCATCCATATCAACTGCAATTGCCTTAATCACGTGTAGTCCCCCTCATCCAATCTTTACGTTCATTATAGACAACAATTCAAAAGTGATGAAGATTCACGGTACATCCTGAAACTATATTCAGACTTTGAAATTTCTTTCAAGACAGAAAAAATATAAAAACTGAGACACCATTTGTTGATATCCCAGTCTATACTAATTGGATTAATTAATCTGTTTAGCTACAAATATTTTACGTTTTTCCCAAACGCCTGTATTTTTGTTGTAATTATCACAAGTAATTAATGTTAATTGATTTTTCTCGCCTTTATGTTCGTCTAAGACTTTAACATCAGATGGATCAACATCACGGATACTTGTCATTTTATATTTTCGAGTCTCATTTCCTACTTTGAAATACACTTTGCTGCCTTTTTTAGCTGCTTTTAAATTTGTAAACTGATAATGTGGGCGATCGGTAAATGTATGTCCTGCAATAGAAATGTTTTGATCTGTTAATGATTCGTTACCTTCAGCAAAACTTACACCACGATTTAATTGTTCAGGTGTAGCAGGTCCTGGGTAAACAGGTTCCTCAATTTCTGCATCTGGCACTTTAATATAACCTGCCATCTTTGATTTATCTTTAGGGATTTCGGGTGCTTTATCCTTAGATTGACTACTATCGTTACTTTCTTTTTTATCATAATTTTCGATTTTATCGTTATTATCCTTTTCATGTAGATAATTATCGATATGAGGTTTAGCAAATAAGTAAATTGCTACTAATATTAATACAACACCAACTATAGTCAGTAATCGATTGGTCCATTTCTTCATATATGTTACTCCTTTAGTTAAATACAATGAAAATCATTTCAGATTTAGCTATTTCTATATTTTGATATCAGTATATCATTAAATATTCATATTACATAATCTTTGAATAAAGTATTCAATTCATTGAATGATGTAAAATCCATTAAATATTCTTATAAGGATGTCATTACGTATGTCTTGTTTTTAGTTTTAAATTAGTATCTAATAGTTATTGAGGTGACGAACATGATAAGACAAGCACAACAATCGGATTTAACTTCAATACTAGATATTTATAATGACGCTATTATCAATACGACTGCAGTATACACGTATCATCCAACTACTATAGAGGAAAGACAGGCATGGTTTAAACATAAACAACAAAACGGTGATCCTATTTTTGTATTTGAAAAAGAGGGTATCGTACAAGGTTTTGCAACTTATGGCCCTTTTAGAAATTGGCCTGCTTATTTATATACCATCGAACATTCTATTTACATTCATCCAGAATATAGACATCATGGTATTGCATCACAATTGTTATCAAAACTGATTGATGAAGCTAAAGACAATGATTACCGCATACTAGTAGCAGGTATTGATTCCTCTAATAAAGGTAGTATTAAATTGCATGATAAATTTGGCTTCATTCACTCTGGCACAATTAAACATGCTGGGTATAAATTTGACCAATGGCTCGACCTTGCATTTTACCAACTTGATTTGTACAACGTAAAAAGAGATTAAGTAGGAATTGACTTCCATGACTTAATCTCATTGATTACCTCTGTTTTCAATAACAAAACGAATATAGTAAAACATGAACACAATGATCATACTTAGCGATAATGATTTGAATAATAAATTCACCCAAGTTCCCTCTGTCGTCCACAAATACGTTATCGTTGTGTTAATGATGAATGCTATAAAAATTAATGTTAATCGTAGCATTGCATCAGCCCCTTTTAAATTATTTTAGTGATAGGGCTGAACTTTTGTAATGAATTTTTTTAATTTTTAGAAAAATAAATTTATTACTTTCCTGCTCATTAACTCTATTATATGAAAAAAGCACTCAAGAGCTTATGTACTCTTAAGTGCTTAATGATACAAAATATTATTTGTTTTTCACCATATCTTCAGCTTCGCCAAAGATTTTACGTTTAATTTCTTCACCAGTTGGCGTACCTGCTAGACCACCTAAACCAGTTTCACGTAATGATGCTGGTAAGTTTCTACCAATTTTATCCATAGCACTGATAACTTCATCAACTGGAATTCTACTTTCTACTCCTGCTAATGCAAGGTCTGCTGAAATCAATGCATTGCCTGAACCAATGGCATTACGCATCACACATGGGATTTCAACTAAACCTGCAACTGGGTCACATACTAGACCAAGTAAATTACTAATTGCTAAAGCCATAGCATGGCCTGAAGCTTCCGGTGAACCACCGAAAATTGATACTGCTGCAGCTGCGGCCATTGCAGATGCTGAACCAACTTCTGCTTGGCAACCACCTGTTGCTCCTGCCACACTTGCATTATTAGCTACGACTCTTCCGAATAATGCAGCTGTGAATAAGAAATCAATCATTTGATCTTCTGTAATATCATGTGTTTTTTCTAATTTAAATAATACACCTGGGATAGTACCCGAGGAACCAGCTGTAGGTGTCGCACAAATAATACCCATTGCTGCGTTAACTTCATTTGTAGCAACTGCACCTTTAACCGCTTCAATCATTTCATGTCCCGATAGTGCATGATTATTTTCATTATAGTCACGAAGTTTTGCTGCGTCATGTCCTGTGTAGCCAGTTACACTTTCTACACCTTCGCCCGTAGTACCTTTAACAACAGCATCTCTCATAACATCTAAGTTTTGTTTCATGTTGGCACGCACTTCATCACGAGTAAGACCTTTAAGTTCCATTTCTTCTTGGATCATGATATCTGCAAATGCCATATCTTTTTCTACTGCATAATCTATTGTTTCTCTAATTGAATCAAACATCTTGAATCCCCCTTAATTAATATAGGAAACGTTAAAATCACTGTATTTTTCTCTAATTGTGTCTAATGTTGATTCTTTGATTGATTTATTCAATGGCAGAACCACTAAACTTTTATCATCATTAACTTGTGTTAATTCATCTTTGTATTCAATTTCCATATCGTTTAAGTCATTAATCAAATGATTAATTTGTGCTTTATCAGCAGGACCATCAACTTCTAAAATAGGTAACCCGTGGTTCATTTCTACTTCTAGTCCATTCACATGGATACCTTTAAGCTTGATTGTTCCGCCACCAATTGAAATACCAATGACTTCGATATGACGTCCATTTGCATCATCAGCTTTAATGTAGGCACAGTTTGGATGTTGTCCAATACTTTCACCTTCATCTTCAATAATTTCAACAGCGATGCCTTCGTCTTTAGCGATGTCTAATGCTGATTTAATTCTGTTATCAAATGTACTGTAGCCCATTGCACCGCCAACTACAGCTACGTCTGTTCCGTGTCCTTGATGTGTTTTAGCAAAAGATTCATAATAACGAATTTCTAAGCTTTTAGGCACATCACCTAAAACAGCTCTTGCTGAGTTACCGATTTTTACTGCTCCGGCTGTATGAGAACTTGACGGTCCCATCATAACTGGACCAATAATATCGAATGCACTTTGATAATCATAGCTTTTAGCCATCATTAAACACTCTCCTTAACTTGGTTCTTTCTGCTCGGTACATTTAAACTTAAATTCATTAAGTTAAATTTCTTGATAATTGTACTCATGATTAATGCCAATATGATACTTACGATTGCAACAATGACAATTGTAATAATTGCTTTCATTGGTTCATTAAATCCAAATAAGACAATCGCGCCGGCAATTGGTGTGGCCATACCTTTTACGCCGATCACTACGCCCATAAATGTTACGATACAAGCATTTACCATTCCAATTAATGCATTCGTTCCATATAGTTGTACTGGATATTGAGCAATTAAATCAATTTGTGTTAATGGTTCGATACCTACTGCAAATGCTTTAGATTTACCACCAATGTGTAATCGACTAAATAAGACATAATTGACGAATGAACTTCCCATACATGTCATTGCACCGATTGCCATTGGTACTCCTGTTAAACCTAATAAGCTTGTTAATACCATTGAACTTAATGGTGTCATACCTGTAACCGGTATAACTAGTCCTAAAATGATTGCTAGTGCATAAGGGTTATTGTCGCCAACTGAAGTAACCGCACTACCAATTTGTTTAAGTGTTGCCATAACTCCTGGTGTGATCACGCTTGCTAAACCAAATGTAATTGCTGGAGCCAATAAAATAACAACAATTAAATCTAGTCCTTCTGGAACTTTTTTCTCTATTAATTTAATTCCAAAAGCTACAATATACGCTGCAATAAATGCTGGTAATAGTTTAAAATCATGTAACACTAAACCAACGATAACTGCGAACACTGGAGATACGCCTAAGTTTAAACAAGTAAGTATCCCTACTGCTATACCACTTAAACTTCCTGCTAAATCACCGATTTCTTGTAAAAATTTGATGTGGAATACGCCACCAATTGCATAACTTAAAAACGCTTGAGGTAAAAACGTTGCACATGCAGCCCCCGATAAAGCTTGCAATCCTTGTTTACCGTAAGGTGCAAATTTTAAGAATAGCGTCATGATGATAAGTACTAGTACAAGTGTACCCACTCCTAAGATAATATTCATTTCCCCAAAACCTCACTTTTTTATTTTTAGGCCATAGTTATCGTACACCCTTAAGAAAGCGATTTCAATAATTAAAAAGATTTAAATAAGACTAAATTGTGAAATGTTTCACGAATTAATTGTATAATTCATATTTAAAATGCAAATATACACTTTATCAGTAATTTCCCTTGTATGTTGCATTCTACATGAAAAATCCCGGCGATGTAAACTTACTCTTTTCAACTATATTCTCTCAATTATTTCGACGACCTTTCTATTCTAACGCTTATACACTTATTTTGTAACAAATCGCTCACAATTTTTTAGGGTTTCTTACCATAAATTTGTGTAAGAAACCCATAAATATGAATGTTATAAATTTGAGTGAGGTTTTACATCAATTACACTTGATGTTTTTGAGTTTATTCAATTACTGTAATCCCTTAACTATGTCAAGATTGTCATTAACTGGTGGCCCTCTTCCCCTTTTTATATCATACGTCATATTCGGATGCTCCTCTCTGGCAAATTAAGGATCCTTTTGTAGAAGATTAAGGATAGTGGTTGTTGGAATAGTATTTAAAAATTTCAAATTTAAATTTAAAGATGTGAATGTCTATTAGATAGCTTGAGTAGAAAGGATAAGTTTTTAAATGTGGATAGAAAATTGTTACTGTATTAAAAATGAGTGGTGTAAAGCAATTCTAATACTGAAGTTGTAAGTGATAAAAAGGAGTCTATTTAAGTTGATTGATACGATTTTCGAGGAATAATGTAGTTTTAAAATAAAACGAAGTATTTTTATATGTATATTAAACGATTTTAAATTAATTTTGTCAATATAAAATTTCAGATTTTTCTAATAATTACACAACACGCTTCTTTAGTATAAAAAAATAGTAGATTGGAAGCCGTCTATTTGTTCCAATCTACCTCGTATTATTTGATAAGTTTAGCCGTCATATCTTTAGTATGCTTGTACATATCTTTATAAATATTATGGTAATACTCGTATTGTTGATGCTTATCCGTATTAGGTTTAAATACATTCTCTACCTGAATGAAATCATTAACGCACTCTTCAAATGTTTGATACCAACCTAGACCATATGCCGCTATGATGGCTGCCCCCATGCTAGGCCCTTCTTCATGTTTTAGCTTCTTAACTGATGTATTAAACACATCTGCTTGTAATTGTAACCAAAAATCACTTTTCGCGCCGCCTCCAATAGAGATGACGGTATTAATTTCATTGCCTGCTTGTCGAATAAGTTGTATAGAGTCATATAATGAATACGTGATACCTTCAATCACTGCTCTAACGAAATCTGCCTTAGTATGTTGACCACTTATGCCTATGAAACTACCGCGAATCGTTGCATCACCATGAGGTGTACGTTCACCTGCTAAGTATGGTGCAAATAGTAAGCCGTTCGCGCCTATCGTAGATTGACTTGCCAACTGTATTAGTTGATCAAAACTTTCTTCTTCAAAAAAGGTATGTTTTAACCAATTAAAGCTATATCCAGCAGCTAAAGTTACACCCATTGCATAGTAAGTTTGCGGTATCGCATGATTAAAGAAATGTAGATTATTATCATATTCTGTTACGCTTTGATGTTCGACATTTAAAATCACACCGGATGTCCCAATACTACATAAGGTCTCTTTATCATGTATCACACCAGCACCTATGGCTCCACATGCATTATCACCACCACCTGCAAATGTAGCTACATCTTCATTTAAACCAAGCTCCTCAGCAATTGTAGGTAAAACGTTACCTGTAAATGCATGTGAATCAACAAGTGGAGGATATATATCACCAATTTCAAAAGTATCTCCTAAATCTTTAGTCCATTGATTCGTCTTTGGACTCAATAATAATGTACTTGCAGCATCACTATATTCCATGTGTATGTTACCTGTGAGACGAAAACGTAAATAATCTTTCGGTAACATAAAGTAATCTACATTTTTCCAAATTTCAGGCTCTTGTTGTTGTACCCAAAGCATTTTAGGTAAAGTAAATCCTTCTAAAACTGGATTTTCATTAACTCTATGACCGAATTTATCGATGATTTGTCGACATTGTTCAGAGTTTCTAGTGTCATTCCACAGAATTGCATTACGCAAGACGTGTCCCTCTTTATCAACAATGACTAAACCATGCATTTGACCTGAAAATGACATTCCTTTGACAACATAACCTTCCATTTTAGATGATGACATTAATGCTAAAATCGCTTTTTTAGTTGCTTGGAACCAAGCTTCAGGATCTTGCTCACTATATCCACTTTGCTCTTGGATTAATGATAATGGCGCATTCTCAGACTCAATGACGTCCCCTTGTTGATTAACAGCTATTACTTTGATTGAACTTGTTCCTAAATCGATACCTAATACAACTTCTTTCAAATGGCACACTTCCTTTATCTATAATCATTTGTCCATTATGATATTCATCAACATATGTCAGTCTTATAACTACCTTATTCCAGTACTCATCACTATCTTAATATACACCTTTCATACTGTCTATTTTAGCTTTTTTATGATTAATTCTTTATATAAAGGGGTAATTTTGTAATTATTAAATAATTAAAGGGATGAATTATAATGACCAATCAATATAAAGATAATCAATCACAACCATATAATCAATTACACCAAATTGCTCAAGGACTTTATGCAACGCCAACAACTCAATTACCTTTTGATCCTCGTTTTGAATTTAAATCATTTATTTTAGAACGTGAAGGTGACAATATAGTCATTTATCACTCTGGTCATTTAAAAGACGTTCAACCAGACATTCAACAATTGGGAGGCGCTGCTAAAGTTTTAATGAATCATGATCATGAATCTTTAGGCGGCCCTAATCAACTTGATATACCGTATATCATACACCAAGATGATGCCAAGGCACTCACGCGCTCAATAGCAATTCAAGATTATTTCAATGAACGCCAAATGTTATATGATGATTTAGAAGTGATTCCTACACCAGGACATACACCTGGTACGACGATGTTTCTATGGGATAACGGTGAGCATCGTTATTTATTTACTGGCGACTTCTTATGTTTCGAAGGTGACTCATGGCGTACTGTTATATTAGGCTCTAGTGATAGAGAACGCTCGATTCAAAGCCTTGAATTGATTAAAACGTTAGACTTTGATGTGCTCGTACCTTGGGTTTCTATTAAAGAAGGTCCATTTGCTTATTTTGTTGAAAATGAAGAGGAAAAGCAACAACAAATTCAAAATATTATTGACCGTGTCCGTAATGGAGAAAATAGTTAATATTGAAAAAAGACGTGGGCCTTTGCCTCACGTCTTTTTTAATAGTATTGCCTTATCTGTTACCAACGTCAGATCCGACATCTACCTTTTTGTTTTTCTTATCATACACAGCGCCTTGAACACTACCAAAGTTTGGATCGTTACGCTTTTCTTTCACAGCATATCCCATACTCTTGAAGATGTCTAAATCTTTATCATCAATCGCATTTTCATAGTAAATCGTGCCACCATCATTATAGAAACGTGGTTTATCTACTGCTTCTTGTAACGTACCGTCACCTCTTAAATAATCGACTATGACTTCATTTAACATCGTTGGAATCTTGTTACCACCTGGTGTACCGATACCCATATAGAAATCTGTACCAACGATGATAGATGGTGAAATAAATGAACGTGGTGCTTTATGCTTTTCACCATAGTTTGGACTTGATGGTGATTTAGAGAAGTCGCCTAATGAGTTATTCATATAGAAGCCTTCTTTCATAAAGTCACCAGAACCAAAGTAACTTGATAACGTGTTTGTTGTACTTGCAACTTTACCTTGTTTATCAATCACAACAAAGTGTGTTGTACTGGTGTTATCTGTTTGGATAGGATTGAAATCACTACCACCTTCGCCTGCTGTACCAACATTGACTTTATTAAGTTCACCTAATAAGTAGTCATCAGATAAATGTTCTTCACTACTTGGCTCTGCGCCATTAACAACATCACGGTTACTATACATGATATCTCGGGATTCCAAGATACCTTTAATATAGCTATTTCGATCAGCGGTATCTTGATTTTCCTTTTCATCAATTTTCAGACCTTGTAGTGTTAATGTCCCACCTAGTGGATTAGATGCTGAATAAACTTTGTTACCTAAATAATCTGTACTTACTGGTTCTTTCTTTTCAGTCTTAAATGTCGTAAAGTCTTTTTCAGTTAGTTTATTATCTAGTTGTTTAGAAACGCTTTTACCTACATCTTTGTAGAAGTAATCGGGACCTTTGTCACGTATTTTAGTTAACGTATCTGCTAGTTTTTCCTGTTTTACAACATCGCCTTCACGCACTGTTTGTTTACCTTTAAAGAATGGTGAATTTCGATCAATTTTAGAACCATATATTTTCAAGCTACGCTCTAACTCTGAATCGACTTCAAATCCATCTTTAGCAAGTGGAATAACGTAATCAAAGAGTTTCTTCTCATCCATCTTACCTTCTTTTTCATGCATATCATGCATCCCTCTTACAAACCCAGGGGTACCGATTTTATCACCTTGTTTAAAGTTATAAGAAGAATACGTTTTATATTCGTATAAGTTTGGTACTTGGCCATCTTTACCATCGTACGTTAGCGTTGCGCCACCGCCACCTAATCCAGATGAATGTGGCTCAGTCACTGCTAATGCATATGACACTGCAAATGCTGCGTCTGTTGCATTACCGCCATCTTCTATTACTTTTTCACCTATTTTTGTAGCAATTGCATTATTGGATGCAACACCATAATTTTTAGTTCCTGGCTTTTTATGATTAGCTATTTTATTTTCATATAGCTTATCTTTATCTACCTTTTCATCTGAGGTGAAGTAATAAAAGACAAACGAAATAATAATGGTAATAATTAAAATGACAGTCAAGGTTGCTTTATTATATATGTTCATTCCTAACTGGCCCCTTTTGAAAGATATTGCTGTTCTCCATTTTTCAGTTCTTGTTGTTCATAACTATCTAAACCTTCATTCGCTCTTGCAAATATGACGAGTAGGAAAATGATGACGACTATAATAACGACAGTAATGGGTAGCCAATGTTTTTTAATATTCAAATGTATAACCTCCATCGTCAGCTTTTTTAAGATTGATTGACTGATCTTTAATATTATTATGAAAACGTTTATGATCCATCTTATTCATATCATCTTGTGAGATTTTACCGTCTTTAGATTGTATTGGTGTAAGATGGAACTTATGTTTTTTACCTTTCCAATCATCTTGAACAACCATACCTTTTTGGTTTTTAGATAGGAAATCATCTGAAGTCGTATTTCCTAGGCTATAAAAAATAGGTGTGTTTTTATATTTTTCAACTTTTTGAATAACTGAATTATGACCGATAATGACATCAGCACCTGCTTTTGATAACGCATGTGCATATTCTCTTTGACGATCTGTAACATTTCTTTCATTAGGAATGCCCCAATCGACATTAACAACGACGTAATCATTATTTTCTTTTAACTTTTTGATTAATGGATAAAAAATATCAGGATCTAAACTAATAGACGTCGTATTTTTTAGCGGCTCTGCATAATTGGATTCAACATCTGTAAAAGATACATTCGCAATTTTCTTACCTTTAATATTTTGTTGAATTGTTTTACTGTTGATTGGGTTTGAACCATTACCCGTTAAGAAGTTGTATCCTGCTTGCGATTCTACTTTTTCCATTAAGTCTCTAGCTGTAACATTGTCGGCTGTTTGGTTAATTAAATTGACACTTTTAATATTTTGTTTCTTTAAGAACATGATATTTTCTAAATTCTTTTCAATTTCTTTCTTAGGATCATTTGAAAAGTCATTAACTAATAGCGATGCTGTTGAGAAATCACTATTTTTCAACGGATCTTGCAAACCAGAAAAGACGCTATTGAGATTATTTTGGCGAATATGTTTATTTAATGTAATGTTACCTAAATATGTCATTCGGATACTACTAGGATCTTTCGCATCACTCTTAACTGGTACTACTTTGACCGCGCGAATAGCGAAGACTATTAATACTAAAGCGATAAGTAGGACGATGGCTGTATACAACGTATTTCTACGCTTATGTCGTTTAGATTGTTTGAGCAACCATTCGCTTGGCGTTAATCGTTTTTTCTTTTTCATTGTTATTACGCGCTCCTTGTTCTTGATTAATTAATAAAACTGTATAAGAACAAGATGACATATGTAATACATGTTAATAACATAGTAGATGATAATGTTATTACAACACCTTGTTTTTGAATTGTGTTAGCGATGATACCAGGAATTACTACCCCAATACCGGACACTTCGACCATTTCAAATGGGGTCAATGGATAAATCAAATCAAATATAAACTTCAATACCATACCTGTTAGAATCATGGCTGCGAACTTTCTTCTACCATATAAAATAACCCATTTACTAATACCATTATTTACAATGAAGAATGTTAAACAACTAATAATAAGTACTGATAACAGCATGATGGGTTGATCAAAAATTAAAGCTAAATAACCTGGTACAACCAGTCCTGCAGGGTTAATACCAAATTTCTCAGCAAAAATAAGACTGAGAACGACACCTACAAATAAGGAGAAATATAATTCTGAACCTATCATTTTATTCTATCCCTTCTATGAATTCCGCTATTCTTCCACCTGGGCCGTGGATATTACCTACACAAAAGACAAGTGCATTGTCCGATTCTTTCATAATAGCTTTTTCAATTTCTGTAAAATCTTGTCCTTCAAAGTTCAAATATCTTTTGTCTGGTAAACGATGCATTAAATCTGATACCATCTGTGTACTTTTTCCGGTACAAATCAACGTATCGTAATCAATATCTTCTAAGAAATTATCAACAAATAGTTGTGTTCTATCGATTCTGTCAGATCGACAATTTAAAATGACCACTTTTTTCGTATAAGGATAATTGTATGATTCCACCTTATTTAAAATAGCTTTAGTGGATTGTGGTTCGTTGGCAGCAAACGCATTAACAAATACATTTTTAGTGTTATTGGCATGGAAGTATTTAATTCTTACAGCACCTGGATCTGCTGGCGCATTTAACATACCTTCTAAGGCTGTCTCACTGTCAATGCCAACTGCTTGAGCAATACCTAATACGATAGCTACATTATCTGGAAAAACTAAATAATCAAACTTTCTTAAGTAAGACTCTGGTATTTGTTCTTTGTCCACAACGATTAATTCTGTTTTACGCTTTTTGGCTTCTTTAGCGAAAAATTCTGTAAATTCATCTTTCATTACTACTAATTTACCTTTATATGGAATAGTTGCCGTGAATGATTGAGCAACATCTTGTAATGTTGGACCTAACACATCCATGTGGTCTTCCATAACATTGACAATAACGCCAATATTCGCTTTTACTAAATCCTTTTGGAAAGTAATTTGATAATCTGGATTAACAGCCATACATTCGTTAACAAGTGCATTCGCCTTTTGTTTAACAACTTTACGAATGATATCACGTTGCTCACCAATATTGGCGCCTTGAGGTTTTCTAATCACTGGGTACTCTTTTTGGGTAAACCAGTACATCATTCTTGCGTCAGTTCCTGTTGTCTTCCCTATGACTCTATAGTGGTCTTCTCTAAGCACACTATACGCCATTCGAGTTATTGTTGATTTACCTCGAATACCATTAATGTTGATACGTATAGGGATTTTCTTAAGTCGATTCGCATGGCGGTTTTTCTCCTTAATGCCTAGCCATAGAATCAACACGACACATACTATTATGAGAATCACGCTGTAATCCCTCTCTTTTCTATGTATATTGAATTATAAATGGAACAATACATGTAGATTTACATTTAAATAAAATAAGATAAATACAAATTATTCAAACGTTTCCATCACTATAAAGTCTATAAAAGTTATTAATTAAAAGTCAATATATTTTAAATATTAGCTTAAAATTCTTTGTCGAAAATGCTTAATCTACTACTTACTAGTAGTAGCCTATCATTTGGTTATTGACTCAGTTTTAATTCTATTAATCAAAGATTAAAAATATGTAAAGGAATGTAAAGGTATAGTTCGTGATTTAACAGATAAGCTTACATTATTAGCAATATCAATAGATGCACGTGTTTGTGCCAACATTTGCTTAAGTTATATATTTTTTACTAGGAATTTACACTATCTTAAAAATTAAGTGTTACATTAAGAGTGTAGTTACTCAGACCTTAGGAGGAGAAGAATGCAAAAGTCAGTTAAATTCGCTATCGGTATTTATTTGGCGATTATCTTAATTGTGACAACTTTATACTTATCATTCATTCTAATTGGGAGTTTACAAGGGAAAGACATGACTAATTCTGTATTAGATACAGATCATACGAAGATAAACAATAAAACTCGTAATAGCGATGAAGCCGTCAACACTTCTCTAAAAAATGAAGAAGCTTCATCAAAATCTCATTCATATACAGCAACAAATTATAAAAATGTAGATACAAATGACAATAGTAAGCATCAAAATGAACATATAGATAACAAAACAGCGAATTCAAATTATCAAACATACTGATAAATGAATTCGCTGTTATATTCCAAACAAACCCTAGCAAAAATAATTTGGCATAGGGTTATTTTTTTATGATTTCTTGAAGTTGCTTTAAGAAACGCTCGCGTTCTGGTAGCGGAAATATAGGATAAATATGAAACAGATTATAACCTTGTATAAAGTCATGTGCAATGCCTTTGTCGTTGAGCATATGAGAGAGTTTGAGTGCATCAGGATACAACGTTTCTTTTGTACCTATCACAATCGTAATATGACCGAGTCCTTCTATCTCCCCATTAATAGGCGAGATTCTATAATCCTCTAAAGGCGTATCGCCTGCCCATAATGTAGCTAAATATTTACTACCTTCTATACCTAACATAGGGTCTTCCTGTTCATACTTCTTGGCTTCTGGATTACTAAATGTAGCATCTAGTACTGGTGATAAAAGAACAATGTGTCCTGGTTGAGGTAATTGTTTTTCTTTTAAAGACTGTGCAAATGATAAAGCAATTTGACCGCCTGCAGAATCTCCCATTATCACTATTTGTTCAGCATCTTCAACTTTTTGAAGTAAGTTTTGGTATAAATGATGCAACAATACATCTGTTGTCACATAGTCTCTATGTGGCACTTTCGGATAGACAGGCATTACCACTTTGGCATTTAACGTTTCCGCAAGTAAATCGATAAATTCGAAGTGATATGGCAATGGATCTTGGAACCAAGCACCTCCGTGTATATACAATACCGTTTCTTGCTTACGGTCGCTTTGATCATTAACAATATAAACAAGTGAACCAAAATAATCTCTTATCTTCACATGATGTTTAAATTCATACGGTGTACCACCGTATTTACCAGCCGTTTCTTCTTTAGTTCGTTCAAGTGCTTTTTTCGCACCTTCAACATTATCGAATGACTTTTTCATACCATTCAATCGCATCATTTTCTCCTGCACAAAACTACGGTAACTTCTTTTTTCTTTAACTTTAGCAAATAATATACTTCCTAAAACAGTTGAGCTAATTACAGCAAGTGCTCTTTTAAACAATGACATGCACCTCCTATATTCTTTACTACTATCATATAACAATTTCTCGTGATTAGTCTTAATAACGCTCATCACGTCCTATTATTTGATATTCATAAAGCCATTACCTAAAACATCTCTAACATCATGGATAACTAAAAAGGCTTGGTCATCATAACGATTGACAATCTTTTTAACTGTCGCTATTTGTGTTTGAGATACTACCGCGTATAATATATCGGTATTATCAAGTTGATAAGCGCCTTTACCATCTAATAATGTTGAACCTCTGCCAGTCGCTTGGTATATTTCAGAACTAATCTCTTTATTGTGATCAGAAATAACGGTCACCGCTTTTTTAGGATTGAAACCTTCAACGACAAATGCCATTGCTTTCTCGACAATGAACAACATCACAATCGTATACAGCACATTAGTCACTGGTAATACGATTAAGAATGATAATACGACAAGTGCATCTAGAATAAATAACGCTTGCGATGTTTTTACTTCGGAATATTTACTAATAATTCGTGCAATAACCGATGTACCACCTAGCGTACTTCTAGAAGCGATGACTAGTCCTGAACCTACGCCAATAAATACACCTGCAAATACCGCATTAATAAAGTTTTCATCGATTCCTAAACTTAAAGACTTTGTTAAATCCAAGAAAATGGAACTTGCAGTAATAGTAATGACTGTATATATGGCTGTTGTTTTACTTAAATATTTCCAACCAATAACTATTAAAAAGGCATTGATGACGAAAGATGTAAGTGCCGGTGATAAACCAAGTGTATACTTCAGCACTAAAGACATACCGATAGCGCCACCTTCACCTAAATTCCCTGGAATAACAAAACAGTTAACTCCAAGTGCAATTAACAATGTACCTAATAAACAAAAAATAGTATTTTTAATATGATAACTACGAGAATGTTTTTCCATTTGAGCCTCCTTATTACACAAAAAATATTTAAAAGCATATTAATAGGTGCTGAAAAGTATACATAGGTGCCATAAACTGTTTAATCACGACTGTTTTTCTTTTATTAAATGTTAGCTTTAAACATGTTAAATAATGATTAATAACGCCATATCATAATACTATCTAAAATTTTCACACGTTTTTTATCATAACATTTATCATATCTATGCCCCAACAACTCGGGCTAAATTCATATTGGTTTTCCATAAAAAAGAGCCCCAAATTGAGTCATCAATTTGAGGCACCTTCATCATTTTCTTATTTAATCATCTATTTGTTCATACATTGTAGCTAATTGTCTTTCGAATGACTGCATATCAATAAATCTACCTTGTCTATGCATTTCTTTGCCATTCATAAATATTAAATCAACAGGTACTGTAAAAATAGTTAGCTCTCCTGCAATCTCGGGTACTTCACTTTGGTTTATAATTGCCAATGTCACTTTTGGATATGACGTGTCTAATATATCCTTCAATTGTGGTAAAACAGCATGACAAACACTACAATGTTCTCTCATTACATGTATCACTACTAAAGGTTTTGTATTAATTAATGTTTTAAATTGGGCTACATCACGAATTGATTCAACCATACCATACACCCTCTTACCTTAAAATTGGTATATATCATAAGGTATGCAGTTCACTCTCGTCAATCAACTTCCACTCTATTTTAAGATATCTTGGAAAACTTGTGGCAATTTTGTTATCTTTTGTTTTTCTAAATCATAAAAGCCACCCGTTTGATAGCCAATACAGTGAACTTTTTCGTTAGTTGCGATTTCAAATTTAAAAATCCATTTCATTTTACTCGCTTTGATCATCCAACAACGCGCTCTTGGACGATCATGTATCGTCACAGGTACTTTATAATCTACTTCTGTTTTCATTAATATAGGCGAGATGCCTTGTGTCATCATTTCAGAATAATTCATATATTGATTGATAAAAATCGTACGTAAGTCTTCAAACCATTTAATAAAAACGATATTGCTCACAATCCCCATTGCATCAATATCGTAGCCATTGACTTCTATTTCAGTATCTACCACTAATTTCCCTTCATTTGTATCCATTACTCATAACTCCTTTATATCTATGTTCAATTCTATTTTACGCTATTTAATCAATATTTTCATTGTTTAAAAACTTTGAAGTTTATAAATAATTGTACATTTATAGGTAAAGGGTTTTATAATTTTCCTTCTATATTTTTTGATATTAAATTATTATTCTTTATTTTGTGGTATAATATTTGTGAAATAATTCACAATATCATTGGAGGGATTTATATGAAAGCCTATAACTATGCAAAGCCTGGTGTGGCACAATTAATCGATAAGGAAAAACCTGTTATTACAGAAAGTACTGACGCCATTATTCGTATGGTTAAAACGACAATTTGCGGTACTGACTTACACATTATTAAAGGAGATACACCTGAAGTACCTGAAAATACTACACTTGGTCATGAAGGTATTGGTATTGTAGAATCAGTAGGATCTAATGTGAACAATTTTAAAGTTGGCGATAAGGTTATTGTTTCTGCCGTTTCTTCTTGTGGTAAATGCTACTATTGTAAAAAAGGCATTTATGCGCATTGTGAGAACGATGGTGGATGGATTTTAGGCCACTTAATTGATGGTACACAAGCTGAATATGTCAAAGTACCATTTGCTGATAACTCTTTATATCACGCGCCTCAATCATTACCTGATGAAGCACTTGTAATGCTTTCAGATATTTTACCTACTGGATACGAAATTGGTGTGTTAAAAGGAAAAGTAAAACCTGGTAGTACAGTGGCCATTGTGGGTGCTGGACCAGTCGGATTAGCGACATTATTAACTGCTCAATTCTATTCACCTTCTAAAATTATTATGATTGATTTAGATGACAACCGTTTAGAAACTGCTAAATCATTAGGTGCTACACATACGATTAATTCAAGTAACGTTGAACAAGCGATTCAAGAAGTATACAAACTTAATCATCGTGGTGTTGATGTAGCAATCGAAGCTGTTGGTATTCCACAAACATTTGATTTATGTCAAAAACTCATTGGCGTTGACGGTACAATCGCTAATGTAGGTGTTCATGGTTTACCTGTTCAATTTGATATCGACAAATTATGGATTAAAAACATCAACGTTTCAACTGGATTAGTTTCTGGTAATACTACAGAAGAACTTTTAGAAGCACTTAAAAGTAAAATCATCCAACCAGAACAATTAGTGACACATTATAGTAAATTAAGCGATATTGAAAATGCATATGATTTATTTAGAAATGCTACAGATCATAAAGCGATTAAATTATTAATCGAAAATGATATCACAGAAGCTTAATTATTCTTTTTATCTTAGATATTGAAAAATAAAGGGTCATATTATTGATTACACATTTAATCGATAATATGACCCTTTTAAATTAAAGTAAAATACTTTTTAATCTATTAGAAGAGATGATTTGCTATTATTTAAAGTAAATATATAAGTATGCTAAAAACAAAGGAATTGTCGTAATAGAATTGTTTAACATATGTACCATCATACTATCTTTAATATTTCGTCTTCTATCATAAGCAACATATAGAACACATCCCATTAAAAAATATAAACCAAATGAGAATATATTTGTTGATAAATGTAGCGAGCTAAACGTTACAGACGAGATAATTAAAGGTAACCAAAATCGGCTTTTCATAAATAATGTTTCTTTAAAAATCCCTCTAAAAACGAGTTCTTCAAGATAAGGACCTATGAAACATAGACATATTATTGTTACTAGTACAATAGAAAGATGAGGTAAATGACTTTTATCCATAAGTGAATCGAGACTTTCATCAATCACTTTTTCATTTTTGGTGTCTGAATCACCTATAAAAATGAACATTAAAGCATTACTAGTGATGCTACAGATAATAGCTAGAAAAAAGAATCCAATATTTTTAAAAACATCTTTCATACTCATTTTATGACATTGGTTTTCATATGTACGATATAAGTAATACGACCTTATAGCCCAAACAATAAATAATGCTAAACCAAGAATAAGCATACTTAATGCGATAGTATACCAATCGTTGATTTTCAATGAAAATGGCAGTGCAATAATAGACATAGCTGCAGGAATTTGTATCATGATTGTCAAAACAATGATAATAAGAATATTAATAATTTTATTCCCATTATGTCTTACATCATCTTTCTTTTTCATTTTGGAATCTATCATACTTTAGACCTCCAACAGTTTTAAACGTATTAATGTAATATACAATTTTATACTGCTAGTCATTATTACACATGTCAACCCTATTAAAAAGTGCACATTTTAGAAATTTAAAATGTGCACTTATATTTATTTAACTTTCATAATGCGTTGGCTTGGTTCAACACTGCTTGTCTTTTCAACTGTTAATGTTTGATCACCTAAATTAGTAATTACTAATGGTGTTACAACACTTGGTGCATGTTCTTTAAGATATGCTAAGTTCACTTTCATTAACGGTTGTCCTTGTGTTACTTTCTCATCTGCTTTAACTAAACTTTCGAAACCTTCTCCATCTAGTTTAACTGTATCAATACCGATATGAATCAATAATTCAATACCTGTATCTGATTCTAAACCAATTGCATGTTTTGTTGGGAAGATTGTTTTAACAGTACCATCGAATGGTGCTACAATTTCTCCTTTTTCAGGAATAAATCCAACACCGTCGCCCATCATTTTTTCTGAAAATACTTTATCAGGTACGTCAGATAATGGAACAATTTGACCAACACCTGGTGCGTAAATTTCTGTTTCTTTAATATCTTCTACATGAACTGGCTCTTCAGAGTCTTCCTCTGTCACAGTCGTTTCACTTGGTTTAGTGATTTCACCATTCATAATTTTCGCCATATCATGTTTAATTTGGTCTGATTTTGGACCAAAAATCGCTTGCATGTTATTACCAACTTCAAGTACACCAGAAGCACCTAAAGCTTTTAATCCTGGAACATCTACTTTAGCTTTATCATTTACTTCAACTCTTAAACGTGTAATACATGCGTCTAAATGTTTGATATTATCTTTACCACCCATTGCGTCTAACACATCAAATGGTAATTTAGCGACACTTGAATCTCTGACCTCTTGTTCTTTATCTTCTCTACCCGGTGTTTTTAAGTTAAATTTACGGATAGCAAAGTCGAATAAGAAGTAATACACGACCGCGTACACGATACCAACTGGAATCACAAGTAATGCATGCGTTCTGTCCCAGTTTAATAAACCGAATAATACATAGTCGATAAATCCACCTGAGAATGTCATACCGATTTTTACGTCTAATAAATGCATGATTAAGAATGAAGATCCTGCTAATACGACATGAATCGCATATAATAATGGTGCTACAAATAAGAATGAGAACTCAAGTGGTTCTGTAATCCCTGTTAAGAATGCTGTTAAACCTGCTGATAGCATTAAACCACCAACGATTTTTTTACGTTCTGGACGTGCATTTTTATAAATTGCAAATGCTGCAGCTGGTAGACCAAACATCATGAATGGATATTTACCAGTTGTAAATGTTCCTGCAGTAAATGGTACGCCATCTTTTAATTGCGCCATCCAAATACGTTGGTCACCACGTACAAGTTCTCCAGCATGGTTTGTATAATGGCCAAACTCGAACCAGAATGGTGCATAGAAAATATGATGCAAACCAAATGGAATTAATGAACGTTCTATAACTCCAAAAATAAATGTTGTTAATACTAAGTTCTTCGTTAGTAAGAAGTTAGATAAGTCATTTAATCCCGTTTGAATAGGTGGCCATATCCAACTTAATACAATACCTACAATAATTGCAGCTACTGATGTTGCGATTGGTACGAAACGTTTACCTGCAAAGAATCCTAAAAATGCTGGCAATGTAATATTATAATACTTGTTATAACACCATGCGGCTACTGCCCCCATGATAATACCGCCAAACACACCCGTTTGTAAGGTTGGAATACCTAACACAAGTGCATATTCAGGTTGTTTTGCTGCTTGACTTAATTCTTTAGCGCCTTTTGCATAAGAGAAGATATCATCAATTGTAATATTTAAATATTTACCCATTGTCGCGTTCATAATTAAATATCCAACTAGCGCTGCTAACGCTGCTACGCCATCTCCTCCAGCTAATCCAAGTGCTGTTCCGACTGCAAATAATAATGGTAAATTATCAAAGATAACTTGCCCTGCTGCTTCCATGATAGAAGAAATCATGACAAATACATGGTTTGTTAACCATGGTGCAATTTTGACTAACTGTTCATTATGCATTGCATTCCCAAATGCAAGTAAAATCCCAGCTGCCGGTAAAATTGCGACAGGTAGCATTAATGCTTTACCTATACGTTGCAATTGCCCAAAGAGCTTTTTAAACATGTAAAAACATTCCTCTCATATTGTAATCACTCGCATGCACATAAAAAATGGCATGAACAAACAAGACCATATTAAATGATCACCTGTTTGCTCATGCCTGCTTAACCAGTAACACGCAAATGTTTTATTAAATTTAAATATAGTATACACATTTGTTTAAGCGTTTACAATAGGAATTCCAAAAAAACTCAGCCAAGTTATTTTGGCTGAGTTTATGAACTTTGCTTCTATTTATATTATAAGAAACGTTTAGTTGCTACTGAGATTGGTGGGATTTGATCTAAGTCTAAGTGTTTATCTTCAGTGATAGATCTGTATGCCCATTTACCATAACCAAGTGCTTCTGCATTAACAATTTTACCTGGTAATGGTGCAGCGTTAGGGTCTACATGTACGTCAACGATAGTTGGTACGTCTTGTGACATAGCTTCTTCTACAATATCATCTAAACGACTAACGTCTCTAACTGTATAACCTTTACCGCCTGCAGCTTCAGCGAATTTAGCGTGATCCATATCAGAGAAATCAATGGCATATTCTAATTCACCAGCAGCTTGTTGTTCATATTTAATGAACGCTAATTGTTTATTGTTTAATACGAAAATTGTTAATGGTAAATCGTATTGAACTGCTGTTGCAAAGTCTTGCATAACCATTTGGAATGCACCGTCACCAGCAATAGCTACAGCTTGACGATTTGGGTATGCAATTTTAGATGCCATAGCACCTGGAAGTGCACAACCCATTGTACCTAACCAACTTGAGATGATGAATTTATTATTAACACCTAAGTTTAGGTAACGTGTTGACCATACAGTTGATGTACCAACATCTGCAGATACAATTGCATCTTCTTTTAAGTTATCATTGATTGCTTTCATTAAACGTTCTGGACGTAATGGTGAGTTATTGTTGTTTAAGTCTTGTTCCATCCATTTATCCCAAACAGCTTTACGATCTAATGCTTTGTCTAAGAATGGACGTTTAGCAACATGTTTAATATTTTCAGTTAATTGTTGTAACGCAATTTTACTGTCGCCTAAGATACCAACATTGATGTCGAAACGGTGACTGATGTTTTCTTCTTTAGTATCGATTTGGATCGCTTTAATATTTTTCTTAGGTAAATATTTAACGAATGGGAAGTTAGTACCAATCATGATTAATAAATCTGCATCTTGAATTGTTTGATAAGATGCTTTAGTACCAATTTGACCTAGGTTACCTAAGTTATATGGGTGATCATCAGCAATAATTGCTTTTGCTGGTAATGTGTGAATAACTGGGATTTTAGCCATTTCTACAAATTCACGTAATTCATCTTTCGCATGTTGTGCACCAACACCGAAAAGTACAACTGGTTTTTTACTTTTATTGATTAATTTAGCAGCTTTTTTGATGTTTTTGAATTTAGGTGCAATTGCTTTTGGTTTAGTTGTGTTAACTGGTTTATCAGTTGTATCTTTAATGTTTTGAGTTAAAAGATCGTTAGGGCAAATAACAACAGCTACACCTTTTTTCTCATAAGCAGTACGGATTGCTTCGTTAACAACCTCAAATACATTGTCGCCTTTTTGAATTTGGTGATTGTAAACCGCTACATCTTCACATAACTTAGATAAGTTAGTTTCTTGGAACGCACCTGTACCTAAAAGACTATCGTTTGTTTGACCAGAAATAATCAATTGAGGAACGCTATCCATTTTAGCGTCATACATACCATTTAATAAGTGAACTAAACCAGGACCACCAATACTTAATGCTACCCCAATTTTACCTGTGATTTTTGTATAACTACCAGCAGCTAAACTTGCTACTTCTTCGTGACGTACGTGATAGAATTTGAATTGATCTCTAACTGTACGTAAAGAGTCTACTACTGCGTCGATTGAATCTCCTGGGATTCCGTATAAGTGATCGATGTCCCATGCTTGTAATGCTTTAACTAATGCTTCATTTGCTTTGATTTTTGCCATTTTTTCAAATAGCCTCCCTTTCTATTTATATGAGTTTCTTCCCTTTAATAGAACAATAAAATAAGAATTGGTATTAAAATCGAACTGATTACTGCAGTTAATATCATACCAATAGAACTAAATGCGCCTGATTCTATATCTAATTCTAGTGCTTTTGCCGTACCGAAAGCATGAGAAGCGTTACCATATGTTAAGCCTCTCGCGATAGATGACTGAAAGCCTCCCATACGCAATAGCATTGAACCTAGAATGCTGCCTATTAACCCTGTAGCTATTATAAAGAGCACTGTAATCGTATCTGTACCACCAAGTTCATTGGATACTTCTATCCCTACGGCTGCCGTAATAGACCTTGGTAGCATTGTTACAATGGTTTCTTTGGAATAGCCAAAGATTTTCAACGTTACGTATACTAACATAAAATTAAGTACTACACCAGTTAACACGCTCGTGAAAATCACAAATAGATATTTCTTTATCTTCTGTCTATTTTGATAGAGGGGATAAGCCAAACAAACGACTGTTGCGTTTAAAATATGGTTTATCCATTCCCCACCTTTCATGTAACCTTTATAACTAACGCCAAACATAAGCAGAATCGCTATAATGAGTATCGATGAAATTAATGCAGGGTTCAGAAAAGGATTGTTGTATCGATCTTGTAGTCTTCTAGCTATGATATATACCACAATCGTCAGCAGAATCATGATAGTAGCTTGTAATATATTCGTCATAACTCATCCGTTCCTTTTCCAACATCATCTCTTTTCACTAGCGTTTCAGCAATATAGCCTGAAGATAATGCCACTAAACATGTTCCTAAAATAATAATTAAGAAGAACAATATGTAGTTTAGTGTAATATCTGATGCTACATTCATCACGCCAACTACAGACGGGATAAAGAAAAACACCATTGTTTTTAATAGGAAGTTTGCACCTTCGTCTACCCATGATACAGGAATGATTTTAAACTGTAACAATAGATAAAACATGAGTAGGCCAACAATACTACCTGCTAAAGGAATGTGTAATAAGCGCTGCACTTCGGTACCGATGTATGAAATAAGTAATATAAGAATGATTTGTACAAAAAGTTGTAGTAAATCTCTCACCTTATGCATGCGATCTATCCCTTCTAAAAAATTTGTCCAAATTGTTACAACAATTTTTTAGTGATACTTGTAATTATAGTCTCCATCTTTCTATTATTAAAATACATTTTTCGAATATTAAACATTCCTTAAATCTATGGAAGCGCTATCTTTATAGTAATGTAAAAAGTCCCCCCGCATTAACGGGAGAACTCTACGCTATCTTTGTATTTCAACTTTCATAAAATTGATATCATTGGAACTTTATTACGCTCTTACCCTAAGCGTTCTCTTAAATAATCAATCCACTTATTCGCTGCATAACTTAATCGTTTCCCTTTCTTCCAAACAATACCTAACTCCCAGTCTACATGCGCATCTTCAATATTAAGCACACGTACATTTTCATTCATGAGTTGCGTAATAGAATAAGGTAATATAGCGATGCCAAGTTGATTACTGATTAAATTTTCAATGACGTTCCATTGCGAAATTTGAGAGACCATATTGGGTATAAAACCTGCATTTTTAGCTATTTCCATAATTTTATCATTTAAATAGAAATCATCGTTAAATAATATGAAGTCCTCTTGAATTAATTCTTTCATTTTCACAGATTGGTGTTGTGCTAAAGGATGTTCATGATGGATAACTACACATAACGATTCTTTATTTAAAGCAATGGCTTCAAATCGTTGTTGATCAACAGGTAATGTTGTAATACCAAAATCCAATTCATCATTTAATAGTTGCTGTTCAATGTATTTTCCACCGTTCTCCACAAAGTTAAATGTTACATTGGGAAAATGTTGATGAAAATCACCAATCATATCAATTAAAGTCTGCATGTTCATGACTGCTGAAAGCCCTATATCCATATGACCTGTTTCCAATCCATATAAACTATTGATTTCAGATGGCAAGTTTTCATAAAGTGCAATGATTTCCTTACATTTATTAAAGAAGATCTGGCCTGCATCTGTTAATACAAGTTGCCTCTTCTCTCTATCAAACAACGGTACTGCCATCTCACCTTCAATATCTTTAATTGCCTTACTAATAGTAGGTTGAGCTATGAATAAAGACTTCGATGCATTAGTCATTCCGCCTTGCCTCACAACTTCAACAAAATATTTCATATGTTTAATATCCACGCAACTCACCCATTCAAAAACTGTTTCTTTTATTATACAATATCACTTATTTTTATATGTATGAAACATTAGTATACACATTACTGTATTTTTATTTAGCCATTTATCGCATGTCACTCTGTTAACTATGTTATAATTTAATCTGGCTCAAATTGATTATTCGAGGTGAGGAATTGAGCTTTTACGAATTTATGCAAAATTTTCTTGGTGATGACACACCATTAGGCGAATTGGTTGATTGGATTAATCAAGATAACAATTTTCCTAGACAAGTGAAGAGCCAAAGTGAAATATTGTCATATTTTCGAACTAATCCGTGTCCTGAAGACTTATCAATGACGATTGTTAAAAGAGCATTGTCAGTCTTCAACCAATTCACTAATGTATGATCTATGTTAATTGTTATTTAGCATTCATCTAACATAATGAATACATGGAGTCTATCATCTCGAAAACGTCTTAAATGACGTCGAACGCTGCTAATAAAGTTTCGTACTTTATTGGCAGTTTTTTATACTTATAAATCTAATGTAAAATGATGAAAATTGCATACAAATATAAATATTATTACAAATACCCTATTTTTATTTCAGTAGCGTTACAGTTACTTGTATAATTCGTTTCTAATGTTGTATTCTATCTTTTTTACATCTATTATGAATACGGTTACTAAATAAAAAAACGATTTTTGGGAGAAAACAATGAAACTAAAACAATTATTATCTCGTGTCATAATCGCTACTGGAATCTTGTTAACTGGAACTATTGCTTATCAAACAGCTGAACAGACACACGTGTCAGAAGCAGCTTCATATAAAAATTATTACAACAAAGGTCAATGTACATGGTGGGCTTATCAACGTCGTGCACAATTAGGTAAACCTGTTTCTAATCGATGGGGAAATGCGAAAAATTGGTATTACAACGCAAGACGTTCTGGGTATGCTACTGGTCATACACCAAGACGATATGCTGTTATGCAATCAACAGCAGGTTATTACGGACATGTTGCCGTAGTAGAAAGAATATATAATAACGGCAATATCAAAATATCAGAATACAATTATAATCGTCCGTATGGGTATGGGACACGAATTATAAGTAAAGCATCTGCTCGTAATTATAACTACATTTATTAAAGATATAAAAAGGACATTGGTACTGCAATTGAGTTTGCAAACAATGTCCTTTTATTTATATTTATTGATCTTGTCTTATTTGTTCTAAAATGGCTTTTGCTTTTGCTGAATTGGCTTTGTCTTCTTGTTTAAGTGCATCTGCTACTTGTGCAATTTCATCACCTTTTGCACCTACGATAATAGCTAATGATTTATACTGCAAACTCATATGACCTTGTTGTATCCCTTCTGATACAAGGGCTCTGCATGCTGAGAAGTTTTGTGCCAAACCAACTGCTGCCACAACATGACCTAATTCTTGTGCAGATTTAACATTCAATAAATCAAGTGATGCTTTAGCAATTGGTAATACTTTCGTACCGCCGCCCACTATTGCAAGTGTCATTGGTACTTCAATTGTACCTATAAGACGTTGACGTTCTTGATCATATTTCCAAGTCGCAATGCCTCTATATTGACCATCTCGACTTGCATATGCATGTGCACTGGCTTCTGCACCACGTGTATCATTACCTGTTGCTAAAACGACTGCATGTATACCATTCATTACACCTTTATTATGTGTTGCCGCTCTGTGGATATCTACTTGTGCTAATACTGAAGCGCGTTCCATTCTACGAGCGACCGCTTCACCATCACGTCCACCTTTATTAAGATCTTTGATGTCTATTTCACCTTGCACCTTAACTACTGACGCAGTAGCATGATTTGATAATATGCTCATTAATACATCTTTATCTGGGAATTCATTTTTTAGGTGTGCTGTAATCGCTTCTAAAATTGTATTTAACATATTAGCACCCATCGCATCTTTAGTATCAACATATACTTTAAGTGATAGCAATTGCTGTTTTGGGAATGAATCTATTTCAATCTTTTGATAACCGCCACCTCTAGCTTTAATAGATGGGTATGCTTCATCTGCTATTTGATGGATTTGTGCTTCTTTATCTTGAATGGCTTGTGATAGACTTTCCGTATCTGTCACGCCATCAAATACAATTTGTCCAATCATTAATCGTTGACTTGAAACAGTTTTAAATCCACCAGTATTGTTTACTAATTTAGCCCCGTAACTTGCAGCTGCTACTACGGATGGTTCTTCTACCATCATTGGTACCACATAAGGTTGATCATCAACTATAATTTCGGGTAATAATCCCACCGGTAAAGTACCTTGTCCAATTACATTTTCTATTAAACTATTTGCAATATCTTCATCTATCAGTGGATGATTTAAAAGAATGTCATGATTGTCACTAGATAACCAACCATATGACTCTAATTGTTCTAATTTATCTTCTCGTGAAAGATGTCGGAACCCTTTGTCTAACTTTTTCATTTGTGCTTCTCCTTTATTTAACATTTTTAGTTATCATCGCTACTCGCATTCAAACGTGTTTACATTCATCTAAAAACTTGAAATATATGATCCATAAAGGCGTCAGCGTTTTTAGATGATACTGTCTATATGTTTCCTCAATCTTATAAAACATTCTAAAATTTTTAAATTATAACAACATTGCTCACTATGTTTTTTAATTTCTACTTGATTCAATAAGCTATTTAAAGCAATTATTAAAACGCTTACATAACTGTTATACATTGAGATGAAAATCTGTTATATTCATTGTATATCACTAAATTATTTTGGTATGATACTAATGCTACTTTTAAAACTGAAAGGATGTACGCCTTATGAACATAGGTATAGATAAAATTAACTTTTATGTACCCAAATTTTATGTAGACATGGCAAAGCTTGCAGAAGCACGCCAAGTTGACCCAAATAAATTTTTAATTGGCATTGGCCAAACGGAAATGGCTGTAAGTCCAGTCAATCAAGACATCGTATCAATGGGAGCAAATGCTGCTAAAGATATTATAACAGACGAAGATAAAAAGAAAATCGGTATGGTTATTGTTGCAACTGAATCTGCAATTGATTCAGCTAAAGCTGCAGCCGTTCAAGTGCATCATTTACTAGGTATTCAACCTTTTGCACGTTGCTTTGAGATGAAAGAAGCTTGTTATGCTGCTACACCTGCCATTCAATTAGCTAAAGATTATCTTGCAAATCGTCCAGAAGAAAAGGTATTAGTTATTGCAAGTGATACTGCACTTTATGGCTTACAATCTGGTGGAGAGCCTACACAAGGCGCTGGTGCCGTAGCCATGATGATTTCACACAATCCTAGCATCTTACAACTTAATGACGATGCTGTCGCTTATACAGAAGACGTCTATGACTTCTGGAGACCAACAGGCCATGCTTATCCATTAGTTGATGGCGCATTATCTAAAGATGCTTATATACGCTCATTCCAACATAGTTGGAACGAATATGCTAAACGCGAAAATACATCATTAGCTGATTTCGAATCATTATGTTTCCATGTACCATTTACAAAAATGGGTAAAAAAGCATTAGAATCAATTATTGATGACGCTGATGAAACAACTCAAGAACGTTTAAGAGCAGGTTATGAAGATGCGGTTTATTACAATCGCTATGTAGGTAATATTTACACTGGTTCATTATATTTAAGTCTTATTTCATTATTAGAAAATCATAAGCTTTCAAGTGGACAAACGATTGGACTATTTAGTTACGGTTCAGGTTCAGTAGGTGAATTCTTTAGCGCTAATGTAGTAGATGGTTATCAAAATCACTTAGATATAGAAGGTCATCAATCTGCGTTAAAACAACGCAATGAAGTGTCAGTTGAAGACTACGAAACATTCTTTAAACGTTTTGATGAATTAGAATTTGATGAACAACAAGATAAAGTTGAAAATGATCAATCGATCTTCTATTTAAAAGCAATCAATGACAATATTCGTGAATATCACGTTCCAGAATAAACTTTATCAGAAATATCACATCATTTTTTAATATAAATAAGCCTAGATGTATCGGACCATCATCATTGATGTCCACATCTAGGCTTTTTATTATGGCTTTGTTGTGTGTTTCGGTGTAAATAAATGCGTCATGTCTATATTTTCTATTTCTAATAATTTGATTTTATTAGGCAACGTCCCACCATACCCTGTCAAGCTACCATTTTTTCCAACTACGCGATGACATGGGATAATAATTGATATCGGATTACTACCTACAGCACCACCTACTGCTTGTGCTGACATCTTATCTTTATTCATTTTCTTAGCAATACGTTGAGCTATATCACCATACGTCGTTAATTCACCATATTCTATTTGGTTTAATTCTTCCCACACATATTGTTGGAATGCTGTTCCTGATGGTTGAACAGGAACAGTTTCTTGTGGACGTTCTCCCTTAAAATACGTATCTAGCCAGGATCTTGCTTGTTTAAATATTGGTAACGATGCTTTGTTTACTCTTTCAGTTGGTTGTTGTTGATTACTAAATAATAATTGAGTTAAATTTTGACCATCACTGACCAATTCTAATTGGCCAACTGGGGATTGATAAAAGCAATTATATTCCATTATGATCACTCCAAATTTCGTCTATTTCTATTTCAAGTTGTTTGAAAATGACTACCATTATATAATCAATTGGGGGTGATGATTGTGAAAAAGCATCCTAATGATGTTGATTTACATTTCAATACAAATAACCAACTTAATAGCAAAGCCACTGAAGCACATGCGAATCAAATCACTAACTTTTATAAAGCAATTTATCAAGTTAATGATATCGTATTAGGACTTGTCTTTTTAGTTGGTAGTTTCTTATTCTTTAGCGATAAAACCGTAACAATTGGAACAGTTCTCTTTGTTATCGGTAGTATACAAATGACGATAAGACCTGTCATCTCTTTCGTCCATGATTTGAAACTCGCCAACTTTTATCATAAACAATATTTAAAAGACTTGAATCAAAATACTAACAATAAAGACTAAAGGTTCTGTCACCTTTAGTCTTTATTCATTCAATCGCTTGATATTCTGAATTCTACTAATTATTGAAAATTGTATAACTTCATATTTTCTTGTTTCGCATATTCTAAAGCTAAAATTTCTAAAATATTAATAAATGCTGGTTCATCTTTGACTTTAATATATTGGAAAGTTAATCCGTATTCTTCTGCAGTTACACCTTTTAAATCTGATGTATCTTTTTTCTTACTTTTCGCAAGTTCTCGTCTAAATTTGGTTGTGCCACTATCAGATTTAGAATTATATTGCGCTAATTTGCTATTTAAATCCTTTTGAATCGGTTTATATCCAGTTGAATAACCACCAGTTTGGCCTACAAAGACAGGTTTTTTGCCATCGAATATCACATATACACCAAACTGATCCTCGACTTTTTCTCTATCTTCTTTCGTGAATGACAATGCCTCTTTCTTATCATATTTAAATAATTTCTTTAACTTCTTCTCATTGTCTTCTAATAACTGATTTAATTTCTTACTACCTTTCATGATTAAAATCCCCCAATAGTTTTTTATTTTTCTGCTTATTGACTATATATCACTATTTAAAAGTTTTAATCATTTTTCTAGTAAATTAATATTTAATCAATCATTTCTTAATATATTAAAAATCAGATATTGAACTTTTTCATTTAAAAATTTTACTTTGGGTGCTTTTAATTTGATCATCACAATGACATTTAGAACTACATGAGCCGCATTGTCCAGACTTGGATTGTTTGAAGTGTTTAATTAATACATATGCTGTATAGCCGAATATTGCTAAAAATATCAAAATATTAATGATAATTGTCATTACGCCACTTCCTTAAACGATTAATCTAGCAATTTGATAAAATGCTAGTGCTAAAATATAAGCTGTTGCTAATGGATAAACCATTGAAAATAATGTCCATTTAATTGAATATGTTTCTTTACGAATCGTCGCTACTGTTGATAGGCATGGAATATATAATAATATAAAAATCATAAAGGCATACGCTGATAAAGGTGTGAATTGTTGTTGTAAAACATGTACGAGACCACCTTCACTTGATGAATAAATGATTGCCATTGAACTAACAATGACTTCTTTAGCTAAAAACCCTGGAACGAGTGTTGCACCTGCTTGCCAAGTACCAAATCCTAATGGATGTAAGACAGTTGCTACGATTGAACCCACAATGTGTAAGAAGCTTTGATCGATACTGACATTAAATCCACCTGGACCTGCATAACTTAGAAGCCAAATCACGACTGACCCACCAAAAATAAATGTACCTGCTTTTTTAACAAAGCCTTTTGCCTTTTCCCATGTACTTCTCCATAATGTTTTAATTGATGGAATTCGATACGTAGGTAACTCGATAATAAATAATGAATGCTTATTTTTAAGGACGGTCTTAGTTAAAATAGTACTTGCAATAAGAGCAATGACAATACCTAACACATATAGACTGAGTACCACTAAAGATTGATGTTCTTTAAAGAATACCCCTACAAACAAAGCATAGACGGGTAGTCTTGCTGAGCATGACATAAATGGCGCAATTAATATTGTCGATAATCTTTCTTTCTCATTTTCTATACTACGTGCAGCCATAATACTGGGCACATTACATCCAAAACCAATGATCATTGGTATAAATGCTTTACCACTTAAGCCAAAATGTTCCATTAATTTATCCATTAATACGGCGATTCTAGCCATATACCCTGAATCTTCAAGCAATGAAATAAAGAAGAACAATACGATAATTTGTGGTACAAATACAAGTACTGAACCTACGCCTGCAATGATTCCATCTGTAATTAAATCTTGCAAAAATGGTACGACGCCTATTTGATGCATTCCCGCTTTAACCCAATCGGTTAAAGTACCTCCGATAAAATCATCTAATTGATCAGATAGTGGTGTACCAATCCAGGTAAAAGTAATTTGAAATATCAACCACATAATACCTAGGAAAATAGGCATACCTATATATTTATTAATTAGTATTTTATCTAATTTTGATGAGAAGAATTGCTTTTCTTCATCTGGATATGTCACGACGTCTGTTAGTATTTGTTCTATATATTGATTACGTTTTTGTTCTATATCATCACGGATAGATAATGTGAGTTGTTGTGAAAGTGCTGATTTAATTGGTTCTAATTGTTGAATCAATGTCTGATTTAACGTTTGACAAATTTGCGCATTATCTAACAAATATTGAATTGCGATAAAACGCATTTGCTGCGACGTATAATGAGTACCGTCTTTTAAACATGCACAAATATCTTTGATAGCTTTTTCTATTTCTGTTCCATAGTTTAATTTGAAGTGTGGCACTTGAGCTTGATCTAAATATTGTAACTCTTCAAGCATATGCGCTGTACCCTTACCATTACGTGCAATGACTGGTAATACTGGTACTCTTAAACGACGCATCAGTTTATCATGATCAATCATAATACCTCGTTTGGCAGATACATCGATCATATTTAAACCAATCATCACTGGCACATTCAGTTCTAATAATTGAATTGTTAGCTGCAAATTCCGTTTGAGTTGGCTCGCATCAACAATATTAATCATTCCTGTATAATCATTTTGCAATAAATACTTTGTCACAACTGTTTCGTCTTTAGATATTGGAGATAAATCATACGTCCCTGGTAAATCAACGAGGGTTCCTAATTCTTGCTTTAATTTTCCAACTTTCTTTTCAACAGTGACACCGCTCCAGTTACCTACATACTCATAAGAACCTGTTAAATTATTAAAGAGGGAGGTCTTACCGACATTGGGATTACCTAAAATACAATAACTTTGACTCATGATCCTATTCCTCCAAAGCTATCTGACAAGCATCGCAATGTCTAATGCTCACTTGTTGTCCGCTAATCTCAATCACACATGGTCCATTGAACATACAACGTTGTTTCACTTTAATATCTGAACCTACTCGAATACCAAATGCATTCAATCTATAAATCATGTCCTTATTATTGATATCAATTTGTTTAATCTTATATTTTTTATTTTTTAGTGCTGATTTAATATTTAACATTTACCTCACGCTTCCCCAAATAATATTGATAATCATTATTAATTAAAGTAAGCGTATACTTATATCCTTTGATATTCAATATCATTTAATCCAATATTATTAACAATTTATGACAACTTAATTTCTCACTCAATTTTTACGAAAAACAAAAACGTTGTTTAAGTCATAAAGCGACTCAAACAACGTTTCTTATCTTTTAATTACTATATGAATTAGAACATTTCAGAAACGACTTTTTGTTCTAAGAAGTTTAATAAGTAATCTGGGCTACCTGTTTTGGCATCTGTACCTGACATTTTGAATCCACCGAATGGGTGATAACCAACGACTGCAGCTGTACAACCACGATTTAAATATAGGTTACCTACATCGTATTCATTAACAGCTTTAATCCAATGTTCACGGTTATTTGTAATCACTGCACCTGTTAGACCATATTCAGTATCATTAGCAACATCGATAGCTTCATCAAAGTCTTTCACTTTAACAAATCCAACAACTGGTCCGAAGATTTCTTCTTGCATGATACGATCTGAAGATTTTAATCCAGAGAAAATAGTAGGTTCAATGAAATATCCAGTAGAATCATCAGTGCCGCCACCTTGTTCTAATTTACCTTCTTCTTTACCAATTTCAATGTAATTTTTAATTTTATCAAATTGTTTTTGGTTAATCACTGGTCCCATGAACGTGTTGCCAGTTGTATCACCTAATGATAATGCTTTCGTTAATTTAACTGCTTTTTCTAAAACTTCATCGTACACATCTTTATGAACAATAGCTCTAGAACAAGCTGAACATTTCTGTCCTGAGAAACCAAATGCTGAGGTAACAATGGCTTCTGCTGCTAAATCCGTATCGATATTTTCATCGGCAACAATCGCATCTTTACCACCCATTTCAGCAATAACACGTTTTAAGAATGTTTGTCCTTCTTGAACTACTGCACTTCTTTCATAGATTCGCGTACCTGTCGCTCTTGATCCAGTGAATGTCACAAAATGCGTATCTTTATGATCAACTAAGTAGTCACCAATTTCTTTTGGATCGCCCGGTACAAAGTTAACTACACCTTTAGGTAATCCTGCTTCTTCTAAAATTTCCATTAATTTATATGCTGTTAATGGTGTATCTTCTGCTGGTTTTAATAATACTGTATTCCCTGCTACTACTGGCGCTAATGTTGTACCAGCCATAATTGCGAATGGGAAGTTCCAAGGTGGAATTGTAACACCTGTACCAATTGATTTATAGAAGTATTTGTTATGTTCTCCTTCTCTATCTAATACTGGTTTACCATCAGCTAAATCCATCATTGAACGTGCATAATATTCAATAAAGTCAATACCTTCAGCTGCATCGCCAACTGCTTCATCCCAAGGTTTACCCGCTTCGTAAACCATTACTGCAGAAATCTCTTCTTTACGACGACGAATAATTGCAGCAACACGTAACATTAATTCAGCACGATCTTTATGAGACCATTTTTTCCATGTTTGGTATGCTTCGTTAGCAGATTGAAATGCTTTTTCTACATCTTCTTTTGTTGCTTTTGAGACTTTAGCAATAGTTTGAGATGTTTTGGCTGGATTGATAGATTCAAATTGATCTTTTTTGCTAATTTTTTTACCATCAATCACTAATGGAATATCTTGACCAAGTTGTCCTTCAACCTTTTTTAAAGTCTCTTTAAATTTATCTACATTCTCTTGAACCGTAAAATCAATACCTGGTTCATTTTTAAAATCTACTACCATTATTGCGTACCCCCTATGAAATATTAAAGTGAGTTCTTCAAACCCTTTGTTTAATGATATTGAGGTCTAGATAAATGCCTATTGATGTTACTGTCTTTCAGTGTCATTTTATCTCAACCTTTCTTACATTCTACTATGTACTGTTACACTTTTGCAATCGCTTTCATTTAAAAATCTTAATATTTCAAAAATTTAATATGCGGATTAATCAAACCTTAATATTTTTTGATTCTGACAGTTAAATCGCCAACCTCAACTCGAAATAAAATAAGTCCACAAGAAGCAAATGCATTGAACCACTTTTACTTCTTATGGACAACTATGTGATTAATTATCAATTTGACGTATGACTTTACATGGATTTCCTACTGCTAAACTATTAGGCGGGATATCTTTCGTTACAACACTACCTGCACCTATCACACTACCTTCGCCGATAGTAACACCTGGTAATACCACTACATTACCACCAAACCACGTATTACTACCAACACTAATAGGCTCAGCTAATTCTAATCCCTTATTTCTATCTTCATACTTCAATGGATGTGTCGCTGTATAAAAGCCACAATTAGGACCTACAAATACATTATCACCAAATGTAATACCTCCACCATCCATTAAATAACAATTTGTATTAAGAAATACATTTTCACCAAAGGTCACATTCCATCCGTAATCAGTATCAAATGGTATGGCAATATCTATATTTTCAGGATTTGATTGGAACAGTGACTTTAATATTTCATTTCTTTCGTCTTCATGACTTGGTTTTGTATGATTATAGTCAAAGCATAAATCTTTAGCTTTTTTCCTATCATTGATTAATTCCGAATCGAAATTGGCATCATACCATTGATGCGCTAACATTTTTTCTTTTTCTGTCATTTATTACGTCATCCTATCATTTAATTCGTTTAACTATTTGTTAAGTGGTCATGAAGTCTCCACCATTAACATGAATCACCTGTCCAGTGATATATGAGCTATCTGCAGGTGTTGCTAAAAATACATATGATGGTGCTAGTTCAGCTGGTTGACCACGACGCCCCATTGGTGTACCACCGCCTTGATTTTCAACTTTCTCTTCATCAAATGTTGCAGGAATCAACGGTGTATAAATGGGGCCTGGTGCTACTGCATTCACACGAATATTTTTCTCCATTAATGTAGTAGCTAATGAACGTGTAAATGATACGATAGCACCTTTTGTCGCTGAATAATCAATCAAGTGACCTGAACCTCTATATGCTGTCACACTTGTCGTATTAATAATTGAATCTCCATCATTTAAATACGGTACTGCTGCTTGAGATAAAAATATCATTCCGAAAATATTTGTCTGGAATGTCTCTTTTACTTGTTCTGGTGTAATCTCTTCAAAATGATCTCGAGGAAATTGCACGCCACCATTATTAACTAGGATATTAAGTCCACCAAAATCATCGACAACATCTTTCACAAGTTGCTGCGATTGTGTCTCGTCTTTTAAATCATGTGCATATGCTTTAGCCTTAACACCTAATTCTTCTAAACGACGAACTGTCTCTTTAGCGTCTTGATGCTCATTATAGTAACCAATGGCTACATTGGCACCTTCTTTAGCAAATAATATCGCAACTGCACGTCCAATGCCTGAATCACCACCAGTTATTAGTGCAACTTTGTCTTTTAATTTTCCTGCAGCTTGATATGTGTTTAACTCAGCTATTGGCTTAGGTTTCATTTCCGCTTCAATACCTGGTTGATTACTTTGCGTATAACCTTTAATTTGTTGATGAAATTCTAATAAATTCATAACATGTCCCCTTTCCTAATCAATATTCAACTTCCCTATAAAGCTGCTTTCAAAACGATTTAAATACTTTTTCCATGCCTATTTTTAAACATCATACTGAAGTACGAGGTAACATCAATACCATAGCCCCATGTATTCAAGTACTTTATTTTCTATAATAAATAGTATCAAAACCAAAAGGAGCCGATAATAATGAAAAGGATATTAAAAACTGTTATTGCAGTCCTAATCCTCTTAGGTGTCGTTAAAACAGTTCAAACACATGATGTCATTAACGAAGCCGACCAATACTATCAACAAATGAAAAATGGACAACTTTTAGAGAACTTTTCCAATTATGATATTAACCAACTTAAAGATATTGATATCAAACAATTCTCTCCATCAGATTTCTTCTAGATACTTAATAAACCAATGACTCATATAAATGACAATACCAGCGAATCAGCTGTTAATATAGATGATTAAAGTACAATTCTCATGTCTTACGCATGGTTGAATTGTACTTTTTGTTATTCTTACCTATTTACTGACAATACCTCAGTTCATACGATTGACTTAAATACCTATAGGGGGTATATTAAAAGTGAATAGAAATGGAGGCTTTCGCATGGATAAAAACAAAAGAACAACTTTAGACATCACTGGCATGACATGCGCTGCGTGTTCCAATAGAATTGAAAAGAAATTAAACAAACTGGATGATGTTAAAGCTCAAGTTAACATTACAACTGAGCAAGCCACTATTGATGATTTTAAAGGACAATACCGAACTAATGACTATGTCAACGAAATCCAGCATTTGGGATACGATGTAGTAAAAGACAGTATTGACTTAACTATTTCTGGTATGACATGTGCAGCATGTTCAAATCGTATAGAGAAAGTCCTTAATAAAATGGATGGTGTCGTTCAAGCGACGGTTAACTTGACTACAGAACAAGCAACTGTGACATATTATCGTGGCGTCGTTAATAGTGATGATTTTATTTCTAAAATCCAGAATTTAGGTTATGACGCTGAAGTTAAAGAAGGACAACAACAATATTCAAATAAAGATAAACAACTGAAGAAACAGTTCCATAAATTAATCTTTTCTATCGTATTATCAGTACCACTACTGATGACAATGTTGGTTCATTTATTCCATTTACCTTTGCCCTCCCTATTGATGAATCCCTGGTTCCAATTCATATTGGCTACACCAGTACAATTTATAATTGGTTGGCAGTTTTATAAAGGTGCTTATAAAAATCTAAAAAATGGCTCTGCCAACATGGATGTATTAGTCGCTTTAGGTACAAGCGCAGCTTATTTTTATAGCATTTATGAAATGTTTAAATGGCTCAATCATTCAACGCATATGCCACACCTTTATTTTGAAACGAGTGCTGTATTAATTACGCTTATTTTATTTGGTAAATATTTGGAAGCAAAAGCTAAAACACAAACGACCAATGCCCTAGGTGAATTATTAAGTTTACAAGCTAAGGAAGCGCGCATTGTTAAAGATGGTATAGAAAAAATGGTTCCCATTAAAGATGTTCTAGTTGGCGACCATATTATTATTAAACCTGGTGAAAAAATCCCAGTTGATGGTGTCATTATTAAAGGTATAACGTCTATAGACGAATCTATGTTAACTGGGGAATCTATCCCAGTAGATAAAAATGCGGATGACAAAGTTATTGGCGCAACGATTAATCAAAATGGCTCAATCATTATGGAAGCAACACAAGTCGGTAATGATACAGCATTAGCTAATATCATTAAGGTTGTCGAACAAGCACAAGGTTCCAAAGCACCTATTCAACGATTAGCTGACCAAATATCTGGTTATTTTGTGCCAACCGTTGTCGGTATTGCATTACTTACGTTTATGATATGGATTACAGTGGTTCATGTCGGAGAATTCGAACCCGCGCTTATGGCAGCTATTTCAGTACTTGTAATCGCTTGTCCATGTTCATTAGGCTTAGCTACACCTACATCTATCATGGTGGGAACAGGACGCGCTGCTGAAAAAGGTATTTTATTTAAGGGTGGTCAGTACGTTGAAGAAACACAACACATTGATACTATTGTTTTGGATAAAACGGGTACCATTACTAATGGGAAGCCTGTAGTAACTGATTTTGACGGTGATACACGTTCACTACAATTACTCGCTAGTGCAGAGAACGCTTCCGAACATCCATTAGCAAAAGCCATTGTAGACTATGCTAAAGGAAAAAATCTCGAATTAGTGGATACGGATGAATTTAATGCTATGCCAGGACATGGTATATCCGCAACTGTTGACCATTCAACGATTTTAGTTGGTAATCGTCAATTAATGACAAAACATCAAATTCCTTTGAATTCTCATATAGATGAAAAAATGACTCAGTGGGAACTCGATGGTAAAACGGTCATGCTAATTGCCATCGATGATATATATCAAGGTATGATCGCTGTGGCAGACACTATTAAAGATAATGCTATTGAATCAATACAGAAACTACACAAAATGAATATCGATGTCGTGATGTTGACCGGTGATAATAACAATACCGCCCGAGCGATAGCACAACAAGTCGGTATTGATCATGTCATTGCCAATGTACTTCCAGACGAAAAGTCCGACAACATCACACGTCTACAAAAAGAAGGTCGACAAGTAGCTATGGTTGGTGATGGTGTCAATGATGCCCCTGCACTTGTTACTGCAGATATCGGTATTGCCATGGGTACTGGTACCGAAGTTGCGATTGAAGCAGCCGATATTACAATATTAGGTGGTGATTTATCATTACTATCTCAAACAATCAATATCAGCCAACTAACAATGCGCAATATCCGTCAAAATCTCATTTGGGCTTTTGGCTATAATATCGCAGGTATACCTATCGCCGCTTTAGGTCTACTTGCACCATGGATTGCAGGCGCTGCGATGACATTAAGTTCTGTTAGCGTTGTAACCAATGCATTAAGATTGAAACGAATCATTAAATAAAACAATCCAATTAAGTTGTATCAATTACTTTTAAGTCATACAACTTAGTTATAAAATGAAGATAAGATATTAAATAAAATGAGGTGAATTAAAATGGGACAAGAAATTATTAATGTAGAAGGCATGAGTTGTGATCATTGTAAAAATGCTGTTGAATCTGCTTTAGCTAAAATAAACGGTGTTTCAGCTGCAGAAGTTGATTTAGAAAAAGGACAAGTACGTGTGGATTATAACGAAGATAAAGTTCAACTTTCTGACATGAAAGATGCGATTGAAGATCAAGGCTATGATGTTAAATAAAAATTAAAACGGGAGCGACCTTAATGGGTATCGCTCCCGTTTTTTAATTTACTCGCAAATGAGTTGTTCCTGTTTGAATAACCTCCATTGTTGCATCTAACGCATCAACGATTAAATTTTCCACTGCTGCTTCTGTATAAAATGCAATATGTGGTGTTATGATGATATCTTCTCTATCAATCAGTTGTTGAAGTAACGTATCATTCATCTTTTTATCTCGTTGATCACTAGGGAATAAGCCACGTTCAAATTCATAGGTGTCCAGAGCAGCACCTTTAATTTGACCACTATCTATACATGATAGTAACGCATGTGTATCGACTAAAGTGCCTCGTGCACAATTGACAAATACTGAACCTTTTTTAAAATGATTAAATGTATATTGATCAAATAAATGATGGTTATATTTAGTTGCTGGGACATGCAAAGTAACAATATCTGCACCTTCAATAGCTTCTTGTAAAGTGGTTTGATATGACACTATATCTTTAATATGCGCATCAGGAAAAGGATCGTATGCGACTACCTCGCATCCATAACCATTAGCAAAAATTTTAGCTACAATACTTCCTATTCTTCCAGTACCTATGACTGCCACTTTCAAATCACTGATTGATTGTGACAGTATTGATGGTTCCCATCTAAAATCATGTAATTTCATTTTAGTTTGAATAGCATTAAAATGTCTGACAACATTAATAGCTTGTGTTACTGCAAATTCTGCAATTGAACTTGGTGAGTACGAAGGCACATTAGAGACGATAATGTCATATTTTGATGCTAACTCTAAATCGTATGTATCAAATCCCGCACTTCTTTGAGCAATTTGTTTAATACCGAATGATTTTAATTTAGCAAACACCGCTTCTGAAATAGGTAGTTGTTGTGATAATGATAACCCATCAAATCCTTTAACCTCATCGACATTATCCTCTGTCAATGGTGACTTAGTTAACTCATATTCCACATTGTTTTCCTTAGCCCATGATTCAATATATACAATATCCTCGTCACGCACACTCATTATTTTAATTTTAGTCATAATAACTTCATCCCCTATGTACTATTTTCCATATAAATTTGCTAAAGTTGCTAATCGTTCTGCTGCTGTTTCAAGTTGTTCATCTGGTAGTGCTAAAGATAGCCTTACATAGTTTCTACCATTTTCACCGAACGGGATACCAGGTGCCACTAAAATGGAATATTCTTTTAATAAGAACTGTTCAAATGATTCACTCTCATATCCGGGTGGTGTCTTTAACCAACAATAAATACCACCTTTAGAATGTACAAATGGCAACCCTGCTTCACTTAATATACGCTCAAACATATCTCGTCTTCGCTTGAATGTATCATTTTGTTGTTCTAAAAATTCGTCATAATGATTTAACGCATAGGTTGCTGCGTCTTGTAAGGCACCAAACATACCTGCATTCGTATGTGTTTGATACTTTTTCAAGGCCTGAATCATGTCACGATTTCCTACTGCAAAGCCTACCCTAAATCCTGACATATTGTATCCCTTTGATAACGAGAATATTTCAACAGCTACATCTTTTCCATTCTCTGATGATAAAATACTTGGATTTTTAGCATCAAAACCGAATGCACTATAAGCGAAATCATGAATAATTTTAGTATTAGTATCTTTAAATCTTTGAATCGCTTCATCAAACACTGCTTTGGTAGCAGTAGAGCCTGTTGGATTATTTGGATATGTTAAATAAACTAGCTTTGTATTATTTAATATATTTTTATCTACTTTATCCCAATCTGGCAGATAGTGCGGTGGTTCTAAATTTAATGAGACAGGGCGAGCATCCGCAAGCATGACCCCCGCTAAATAATCTGTATAACCTGGATCCGGTAATAGCACATTTTCCCCAGGATTAACGAGACAAGTTGGAAGTGCAACAAGTCCATTTTTCGTACCGTATAATATACAAACTTCATCTTCTGCATCTAATTCAACATCATAATGTCTCTGATAAAAATCAACGATGGCTTGTTTAAATGATGCTTTACCATGAAAAGCACCATATTTTTGATTCTCAGGTACGTTCAATCTTTTAGCAAAATGATTAATAATACCATGTGGTGTTTCACCATCCGGAATACCAACAGCCATATTAATTAAAGGAAGAGGCCCATATTCTATTTTTCTTCCCATAGTTTTGCCAAAATAACTTTCAGGAATTGCCGCCAATCTCTCTGACATTTTCACGTCTCATGCCTCCTTAATCTCCAATGTTCTATGTCATGTTTAGATATTATCATTCTATCAAGCGGATTAATATTGTCAATATTAACAATATTCTGATTTTTAATCTTAGTGTTTAGTATCTAATATAAATAAAACGTGAGAATTCGTATTGATATGAAAGTCATAGCAATTCTATCTCACGCTCTACGCTAACGAATTATATATGATTGTTAATATCTTTGATGATTTCATCAACGGTGATTTTAGCACTTGTTAAAACAATAGGTACACCTGCACCTGGATGTGTACTCGCACCAGCAAAGTATAAATCTTTGTAATCTCTAGATACGTTCGGAGGTCTATAATAATTACTTTGTGCTAGCGTGGGCATTAACCCAAATGCTGTACCAAACTTAGCATTAAACGTTTGTTCAAAATCTTTAGGTGTAAAAATCGTTTCGGAAATAACATAATCTTGAACATGTTCAAGTGCAGGTATAGTAGCTAATTTACGATAAATATGTTCTTTAACACTTTTTATAAACTGTGGATTTTCCCATTCTAAAGGGCCTGTTTTAAGCTCTGGTGTTGGCATTAAAACATATAATCCTGTCTGTCCCTCAGGCGCTAACGTGGCATCTCCTACTTTAGGTACATATAAATACAACGATGGATCTTCGGAAATATCCCCATTAAATATTTCATCTATATTTTGTCTGAAATGATTTGAAAATAAGACATTATGCAACAATACATCTTCCGTAATATCTTTATCAATCCCTATATACATCATAAAAGCTGAACATGAATAATCTAATTGGTCTATTTTTTGAGGAGGATATTTTTTAACGGGTGCATGTTGTGGCATTAATTGTTGCGCAGCATATGGAAAGTCTGCCGTACAAAGTACCTTATCAAATCGTTTAACTAGGCCATTCACTCTTACGCCGTCTGCTTGCTTATACTTAGGATCAATAATAATTTCTTCTATATTAGCATTACATTGTATATCCACACCTAGCTTAAGGTTTAGTTGTTCTAAACCTTTCACCATGCCATACATACCACCTTTAATAAAATGAACACCAAACATCATTTCAATCATTGGAATAATTGAGTATAATGAAGGGCCTTGTTTAGGATCAATGCCTATATACAACATTTGAAATGCTAACATTTTTTGAACTTTTTCATTTTGGACATATTGACCAATTAAGTTATCCGCATGATTTAGTGTTTTTAATTTATAACCTTGAATCAGTGATGTTAAATTATAAAAGTCTGATGGTTTTCTATATGTTCGTTCTAAAAAATATTTTCTAGCAATCTCATATCTTCCATATACATCTGCTAAAAATTTCATAAATCCATGTGTCGTTCCAGGTTCAATTTGTTCTAAAGCGTCATGTAACTCAGCTAAATCGGTAGGCACTCTCACTTTATCATCTTTATTAAAATAGACATCATAGATATATGGTAATTGTTTCATTTCTACGTAATCTTCAAAGCGTTCACCACATTCTTCAAACACGTCTTTATAAACTTCAGGCACCATAACTATTGTAGGTCCCATATCAAAGGTAAAGCCATCTTTCGTAAATTGGTTCATACGTCCACCAATCTGTTCATTCTTTTCATATAATGTTACTTGATGACCATGTGCAGCAAGCCTAGCTGCAGAAGCTAAACCTGTCACACCCGCACCTATTACAGCAATATTCAATTGACATTCCACCTATTTATTATATTTAGCTTTAACTTGTCTGTATATGTTTAACTTATCCAACCTTGAGACATATACTCTTCGATGTAATGGATAACCATGTACACGAACTTCATCTATAATACCTTTATAAATACGTGCCGCTAGTTCGATAATTAATCTTGCTTCAGGTTTAAAAACATTTAAATGATCTAATGCAAATTGATAATCCTTTTCTGCAATTTGAGCATAATGTTCCCATAAATTAATATAATTATCAGTTAACTGCTGTTGATAAACGTCTTCAATATTTACATCATATTGATTTAACATCTCTCGACTAAAATAAATACGACCTTTTTCAAAGTCTTCGCCTACATCGCGTAAGATATTAGTTAATTGCAATGCTTCTCCTAATTCTCGAGCCACTTCATATGTTTCATGACTTGGCTGTTCAGTCAAAATAGGTGATAGTACTTCTCCAACTGTCCCAGCTACACCATAACAATATCTCATTAATTCCTCGTCTTTAACGAACATTTCAAAATGTTCATCTTCAAATACAGATTCTATCAAATTATAGAAAGATTGATACTCCATTTTGTAATTTTGAGATGTATCGTAAAAAGCTAACATAATACGTTGATTACTCTTGAATTGAACCGTAGAATCAACTTGCTGTGACTCAATCAGTTGAATATCTTCTTTAATAGCTTGTAATTTTTGAGGATTTTGTTCTTCATCAATACTATCATCTATAATTCTACAAACCGCGTATACTGCCCAAACAGCACGCCTCTCACTTTCTGGTAATAAGTCAAACGCATAAGAAAAACTTTTAGAATGCTTTTTCATTATTTGATGACAATATTTATAACTCTCATTGACCGTTGTCATTCATGGACCTCCTGTTACACATAACCTTTTATACGTTAATATCAATTCTAGACGTATAGAATGATATTTATGTAATGAATATATAGAACTTTCTACCGTACTTAGCCTATATCTATATCATTTGAATTGAATGTTTCGTCACCCAATTCAATTGATTAAAAAACTGAATGATATGCTATATATAGTTTTTGTTAAATTCCCGTATTTAATGGTAATCAAACACTTTACACGAAATATAAATATATTCTAATCGTTCATTTTTACGCATAAAAAAAAGAGGATGACATTGTCATCCTCTTAATCATTTATAACTCGAAGGGCTTTCCAGTTATAAATTAAATCCTACCACCAACCGTGGCTTTGACGGAAAGCAATTGCATTGCTTAATGAACCGTAACGGCTATTAGCATAGTTAAGCATACCTTTAGTTTGGCTAGCTACTGAACCAGTTCCCCATGATTCCATAGTTTGTCCTAAACCTCTGTAACCAGCTGGGTTTACTGCGTTAGGGTTACCACCTGATTCTGGCATAACGATAGCGTTCCAAGCTTCTTCAGTACCACCATTAGCTAAGAATTGTGCTTTAGTTGATCCACCTGTTGAAGCACTTGAAGTTGATGGTGCTGAGTATGAAGTTGTTTTAGTGCTGTAGTTGTGGTTTGAACCATTGTTTGATGTAGTTGGAGCTGAAACAGCTTCTACATTAGTGTTGCTTGATTGTTGGTTAGAGCTTACTGATTGAGTACCAGCTTCTTGATTGTAAGAAGTTGTGTAGTCAGCTGATTGAACAGCAGTGTTTGATGTTTGAGCTGAAGTAGAACCAGCTTCTTGGTAGTTCCAAGAGAAGTTAGTACCATCTGAAGTAAAGTTATATTCGAATCCACCACTTACAAAGTGAATGTCATAAGCGCCTTCTTGAACTGGTGCAGCGTTTAATTGTTCTGGGTGGTTATGAGCTAAGTCTACTAAGTGTGCTTGATCTACGTTAGTAGTTTCTGAAGCGTGTGCTTCGTGTCCTGATACTGCGTAACCTGCTGCGCCTAATGTTAATGCTAAAGTTGATGCGATAAATGTCTTCTTCATAATTGAAAAATCCTCCAAAAAGTTTTTTGTTTTTTATATGTTTTAAAGTATTAAATTTCGTTGTGCAATATTGAAAATGTTTTTGTTTAACTTTCGACGGTATTCACTATACCACAAAAATCCGCTTTGTATATTACACGTTCCTTACAAAACATTACAAACAAAATCAAGTTTTGTAACTTTGAAATATTACTGACGTCCTTGTAACATTAATTTTTGCATGATTTGGTTTAATTTTTCATCATAAAGCCTTATATTACATTGAATTCCTTTAAGTTTTACTCAACTTTTACATCCATCGTAATATTACAGATTGCAATGTAGTTACATAATTGTAATAGTTCTAAAAATTTTAAAAAGATCTAAATACACAAAAAAAGATGGATATATTCAAATTTTTGACAATAATTTGATATATAACCACCTTTAATTTTTACTATTTAAGATATATTCAAGATGCTAATAATCTTTGACACCCCATAATACCTTCTCACACTGTCTAATGATATATTTTAAAACTTCAATCCTTGCTGTCTTTTTATGATCGGCTGGAACTATAAGCCAAGGTGCATGTATTGTATCTGTTTTTTCTATCATATCGTGACTTGCTTCTAAGTATAAGTCCCATTTTTCACGATTGCGCCAATCTTCATCTGTAATTTTCCATTGCTTATTTATATCTTGTTCTCTATCTTTAAATCGTTTAAGTTGTTCTTCTTTGTCTAAACATAAGAAGAATTTTAATAATATTGCTCCTTCATCTGTCCACATTTTTTCAAAATGATTGATTTCCTCATAAGCACGTTCCCACTCATCTTTATTTGCAAATCCTTCTACTCTTTCTACTAACACTCTGCCATACCAACTACGATCAAATATTTCAATGTGCCCGCTTTTTGGCATTTCTTTCGCAAAACGCCAAAGGTAGTGATGTGCCAGTTCAACGTCTGTCGGCGCACTTATACCATTCACTTCATAACCGGTTGGATCTAATTTCTCACGAATACGTTTGATATTACCACCTTTACCCGCTGCATCCATGCCTTCAAATGTTAAGATAAGCGGAATTTTTCGTTCATATAATGCAAATTGAATTTCCCTCATCCGTTTTTGTAAAGGTTCTATCAGTTCTTTATATTCTTTTTTAGATACTTCATCTAATGTTACATCAAATTTAGTAGTTGAAAAATCTTTAGTAAATGCCCCGTCTTTATTACCTTTTGATTGATTTGATTTTTGGATAGCTTGTTCTAATCTTTCTATAATATGTTTATACATCTTTTCAAATGCAACTTCTCGTTGTGTATAGTCAATAACTTCCCATTGTTTATCAGAATGCGTGAACTTTCTCATTTCTTTCAAATAGATATCTTTAGGTATGATTTGTTCATACTCTTGTACTTTCCAACTCATTAATGGATTATCTTTGGTTTGTTGAATATGCTCTTGTCGTTTTTCTTCACTGACTTCAATATAGAATTTAATTAGCTCATAACTATCATTCTGAAGCATCTCTTCAAAATGTTTGATTTGATTCACGAGTTTATCATCGTTTTTATAATAATCTTGCTTAATATTATTTTGTTTATAATCCAAAAAGTGAGAATACCAACTTCTAAAATAGATATTGATATTTCCTTTTTGAGGCAGTGTATTCCAATATTTTTGTAAAAATTGATATCTTAAGTCTTCGGCATCCGGTGTTTTTGTTGATATAAATTGTGTGTATTTCGCATCAAACGTAAGTAATAGTTCATTGGACAAGCGCGTCTTACCTGAGGCAGGTACACCTTCAAACACGATCATGACCGGTATACCTAAATCATGTGTTTGTCGTGTTAAACTTGCCGCTTTTAGTTTTAATTGTTCTATCTTTTTATTCATCTTACCCACCCTTTATAGATAGCGATTTTAATAAAGTATAGCATAATAAAATATAGACGCCTCACTTATATGTAAGACGTCTATATTCTATTTAGCTTTACGCTAAAAATTTAAAAATATCGTTCGTATATATTTTAAAGACCTTTCTTAGAAGAATATCTAAAATCCATGCAACGAAGAAAGGCACAATGAAGAATGCGATGATAATCAATAATAAACTCAACCAAGCTGAGTCAATACCCATAAATTTAAATGCATTAATTGGTCCTACCATTCCTATAAAACCAAATCCTGCAGATTCTTTTGTACCTGCGATACCGACAATGCCGGATGCAATGCCTGAAACTGCAGCTGTAATCAATATAGGCATCATGATAATAGGATAGCGAACCATATTAGGCATCATCATTTTAACTCCACCAAAGAAGATTGAGATTGGTACACCTGCTCTATTAACTTGGCTCGTACCAATTAACAACACCGCTTCTGTAGCTGCTATACCGATTGAAGCTGAACCAGCTGCAATACCGGAAATACCAATTGCAATCGCAATGGCAACAGTTGATAGTGGCGATATGATAATAAAGCTAAATACCATCGAAATAAGCATACTCATTAAAACAGGTTGTAACTCTGTAAAACTATTGATCATATTACCAATACCAGTAGTAATCATATGTACGTATGGAAGTATCAACACACCTATAGTCGCTGAAATACCACCTACAATAGTTGGATATACAATTAAAGCCATACTTCCTACGCGATGTTCTATTAATAAAATCAATAATACGGCAATCGATGCTGTAATCATTGTATTAATTAAATCCCCAATTCCAGCTATAACCCATGTGCCATTTTTAAATTGTGCAGCACCACTACCAACATACGAAGCACTTGCAACTACTGCCATCGCTAAAGGTGTCAGATTAAATTTCAATGCTATCAAAGCACCAACAAGTGCCGGAACCGTAAATTGAATTGCTTGAACAACACCTAGTAATGTTTTAAAAATGGGATGAAACTGCATTAAATATTTAAATATCTCCCCTAATATCGCATTGGGTACTAATCCTGCGACAATACCAACTGCTACACCAGATAGCACTCTAAAAATAAATTCTTTCGGTCCAATTTTACTCAATGTTGTCATTTCTAGCGCCTCCAATATCTAAATACGATAAATCAAACATAAATAAATAGCCTTAATTGAACTAACTATACACATGATGAAATCTAAGGTGTGTTGGTAATTCGTTGATGCAATCATTTGTTGTGTAAAGTTGGGCCAATTAAGACTATGGAGAATAGTATATCACATTATTAGAATTTTCAGATAAATATATTTGTAAAGTCATTAATTTTACAAATTTTCTTTTAACACGACTGCTATTTAAAAAGCACCGCCAACAAAGCTTTCTTGTTGGCGATGCACATTCATTTATTCATCTGGAATCTCTGCTTTTCTAGATTCTTTTTTATATCTTAAATACATTAATCCTAAAATCCCCATCCAGAATGGTGCAATGATTACTGCAAGTCTCGTACTTGGATTAATCAGTAATACCACAAAGATAAATATAAAGAATAGTACAATAGCATATGCCATCCATTTGCCACCTGGCATTTTATATTGACTCGCTTTATGAAGTTCTGGATTATGTTTTAAATATCCTAAATAAGCAATCATGATGATTGACCAAATCACTATATTTAAAACTGTTGATACTGTCGTAATATATACAAACACTTGAGTCGCATCTTTAAAGATGGCATTTAGTATCACAGAAATACTTAATAGTGCACATGTCACTAATATCGCATAATATGGAACGCCATTGCGATTAGTTTTACCAAGAATAGGTGGTGCTTGTTTACGTTGAGATAAACCAAACATCGTTCTACTATTCGCAAACACACCACTGTTACACGCAGATGCCGCAGCTGTTAATACTACAAAGTTGATTAAACCTGCTGCAAATGGAATACCAATTAAACCAAACAATTTCACATAAGGACTATCTGAAGGATTTAATTGATTCCATGGCACCGCCGCCATAATGACTGCAAGTGATCCAATGTAAAATATCAAAATGCGATATGGTACATTATTAATCGCTTGAGGTATCGTTTTATGAGGATTTTTAGTTTCTCCTGCAGTAATACCAATTAATTCAATTCCTATAAATGAAAAAATGGCCATTTGGAAGGACATGAAAAATCCTGAAGCACCATGCGGGAATATACCACCATGACTCCATATTTGAGATACGCTAGCAGTGCCATAAGGTGTCTTCATTGCAAAGACAATCATAATAATACCTACAATTATTAAAGCTAGTATTGTTAATACCTTTATAATCGCAAACCAAAATTCTAATTCTCCAAATAACTTTGCACTAAATAAATTGAGTGTCATTAATACTAACAATGTAAATAAAGCTGTTAACCAATTAGGCATTGCTGGATACCAATATTCTATGTATTTAGCAACTGCCGTAATTTCTGCCATTCCTGAAATAATCCACGTTAACCAATAAGTCCATCCAACCACAAAGCCTGCTAATGGCCCTATATGTTTATGAGCGATATCTGCAAATGATTTGAATCCAAGGTTAGATAACAACATTTCCCCCATTGCTCTCATAAACATAAATAATACAAAACCTACTATAATATAAGTCAACAATATCGATGGTCCTGCCAGATGAATTGATTCACCTGCGCCTAAAAACAATCCTGTACCAATAGCACCACCAATAGCAATTAATTGTATGTGTCTATTGCTTAATTCACGTTGCAGTTTATCTGCCATATCCGTCTCCCCGTTCTGTTTCTTTAACAGTTTCTCCCCTAAAAAGATTACAAACTTTGTTTGAAAGTAAATTCACTTTCTATAAAACTATATTTACCCATAATTTAAATTTACAATCACTATTAAATTAGTTCATAGACACTATTTTTGACATATATGACATTTAGCAAGATAATTTATATTAAGATAAACAACATTTGTTAGGTAGGTGCAAACATAATTGACTGACAAAATTGATCCCCGTGTCACACGAACAAAACAACTACTTGTTGACGCATTTCAAAAAGTATCAAAAGAAAAGAAGTTAAGCCAATTAACAGTCAAGAATATTACTGATGAAGCAACTGTTAATAGAGCTACGTTCTATGCACATTTCACAGATAAATACGACATACTCGATTATTCTTTAGATGTCACTATTCTTAAAGATTTAAATGACACACTCAACATTTCAAATATTATCAATGAAATCGTCTTAAAAAATATATTCATCACAATGACTCAATATATGGAACAAGTACAAGCATCTTGTGAAATGAACCAAGATGTATTTTGTGAACAAGCGCACAAGAGAATTAATAACGAATTAGAGGATATCTTTTCTATCATGTTAGAAAATAGTTATTCAGATATTGATAGAGACATCTTGGTAAGTAGTGCTAGTTTTCTTGCGGCAGGTATGAGTGGTCTGTGTAATCATTGGCTTTCTACAAGTCATGATACAGCTGAAAACTTTATAGACAAAAATCTTCCATTCTTAATTCATCACATCGCGCACCTATAAAGATTTCAACATTTTATTATCTAAAACAAATGATGACCCTATGTACATTAATAAAATAATGATGCATAGGGTCATATTTTTTATTTATACAACAAACTGATCAATATGTTGCATAGACAACATATGAATTGAGCATGTCTATTGCTATATCATGCATATGCGAGTATATTATGTTTATACAACAAGTGTTGCTTAGTAAATATTTGTTGGAAAAATGAATTGGAGGTTGCGATGATGCAAATTTTAGACAGAATTAACGAATTAGCAAATAAAGAAAAAGTACAAACATTGAGTGTAGAAGAAAAACAAGAACAACAAGCACTCAGACAAGACTATTTAAAAATGATACGAGGACAAGTACTTCATACATTTTCTACTATGAAAGTTGTTGATCCACTTGGCCAAGATGTTACACCAGAAAAAGTTTATGATTTGAGAAAAGAATATGGAAATATTTAAGTTGATCTTAAATCCAAATTAAAAGGCACTCAGCATCCAAACTTGGAAACTGAGTGCCTTATTGTATTTAACAAACTAAAAAGTTAAATTTATGTCCATCTGGATCAGCAAACATAGCACCATAATAGCCTTGTTTAACTGTCGGTTGTTCTAAAATATGACCGCCTGACGCTTCAACTTGTTTAACAAGTTGATCAACTTCTTCATTCGTCTTTACACCTAGAGAAATAATCGTTTCATTAGCATTTGCATGAACTTTATCCTGAGTGACCGCTTCAAAATGTTTATTTTCAATTAAGATGACAATGGTCGATCCTATTTTAATTCCTACCATTTTGTCAAGCCTGTCAGGATTATGATTAATTTCAAATCCTAAAGATTGGTAAAACTGCTCACTTCTTTTTAAATCTTTAACATGTAAATTAAACCACATCGACTGAATCATAACTATCTCTCCTTATTAACATAGACCATTACTAAAATTGTACTTTCTCAATCCATTGGGCTAATGATAGTTTATCTGGATTAATTTGATTCATTAAATCAAAATCGACAACATAACCTTTTTCTTCTAGCCAACTTCTTTCGGCTGTACCACTAACAAATTTACCTTTAATTTCTGTTGGCATGCCAGTAACAGTAGCAAACGTTTTAACGACTTCATTAAGTGTTAACTCATCTGAAGCAATTTCAATCGCTTGATGATTATATTGTTCAGGGTCTTTAAATAAATTTGCAGCAATTCTAGCAATATCAATTGAAGAAATCATCGCAAATTTAACATCTGGACTAATAAATTCAGGTATTACAATTTGTTGATTTTCTTTTTTAGCTATTCTAAGGAAGTTATCCATAAAGAATGAAGGTTTGATAATTGAAAAATTCAATGATGACGCTTTAAGTGTATTTTCAATATCTGCTAAGGCTTCAAAGTGTGGTCCTTTTCTATCTCTATTTACACCACCAGCTGTACTATAAACCACAAATTCAATGTTTTGCTTTTCAGCAAGTTGAATAATCATTTTTCCTTGTCTTAATTCTTCAGCAATATCATCTTTAACAATAGGTTGAACACTGTACAATCCGTATTGTCCTTGCATTGCTTGTTCTAAACTTTGTTGATCGCTTAAGTCACCTTCTACAATTTCAAGTTTGTCACTATCAATAGACGTTAACTTTTCATTATTCTTATTACGTGTTAGTGCACGTACATGCCATCCATCTGATAAAAGTTGCTTAACTACGGCATTACCTTGTTTACCTGTAGAACCGATTACTAAAATGCTTTTCATTGATATTCTCTCCTTCATTACTGTTGTAAAAACCAATAATCATCCTTTTCACCTTTTAAATATGTATATTCTTTTGGTGATTTACCCGTATGCCAGATATTTTCATTCATTAGGTCTCGAACGTCCCAAACTAAATGTATAAATTGTTGCAAATGATTTCCAAATAATTTATTTGGCGCTTTCATTTGTAATACATGTGACACATCATTGATTGAAATGTTCAATTCGTCTGCTATATTTTTTAAACTTAACGTTGTTTCGTCAAAATGCTCTTGTAGTTCTTTAGCTGTGATTTGTCTTTGCTCTTTATTTAATGACACTTATATCACTCATCCTTCTTATTTAAACATCTATATCACTCTATTTGTCTTTTTGTATGATAGGCTTTATAATAAACGGATAGTTGTCCGTTTGTCAACAAACTTATTTTAAGAAGGTGATGTATTTGCGACGAGACGCCCTCGAGAACCGGCAGCGCATTGAGAATAAAGCGATTGAACTCTTTAACCAATATGGTGTTCAACAAGTGAGTATGAATCGCATCGCAAAAGAATTAAATATTGGAATGGGAACTTTGTATCGTCATTTTAATGATAAGAGTGCCTTGTGTGCGACGATTATCGAACATGACTTTACTGACATTATCAACCAAATGTACGAAGTGAAAGAAAAACATCACGATACTAAAGTAGTCATGGCAAAGTCGCTTGATATCTTTTTAGATTTCAAAACCACCAACAGTGACTTACTTCACTGTATTGAAGAAACAACAGATAAAAATGACTTTTACCATAGTGATATTTATTTACAGTTATTTAAGTTTTATAGTGAAATTCTTGGCAATAATAAAAGTACAACATGGACAACTTTCAAAGTAGATATGTTCTTGAAATCATTATCTACTAAATCTTTCGAATTACAAAAAGACGAACGCGGACTATCAAATGAAACAATCAGAGATTATATAATCAAACTATATTTTGATAAAGAGGAGTAATATCATGACTAAAATTACATTAATTACAGGTGGCAATAAAGGCTTAGGCTTCGAAACTGCCAAAGCACTTATCAACGAAGGACATAAAGTCTACATTGGTTCTAGAAATGAATCACGTGGACAAGAAGCAGCTAAAGAAATTGGTGCACAAAGTGTACAATTAGACGTTACTGATGAGACATCTGTACAACATGCTTTCAACTACATTAAAGATCAAGAAGGTCGCTTAGATGTACTTGTTAACAATGCTGGTATCTCAGGACAATTTGCAAAACCTGCAGATATTACTGTTGAAGACATGGATAAAGTCTATCAAACAAACGTATACGGTATTGTAAGAATGATGAACACATTCATTCCATTACTAGAACAATCAGAACAACCTGTCGTTGTTAATGTAACAAGTGGTTTAGGTTCATTTGGTATGGTAACAAATCCTGAGTCAGAAGAATTTCATGTTAATTCATTAGCTTATTGTTCTTCTAAATCAGCTGTCACTATGCTAACAGTTCAATACGCTAAAGGTTTACCTCAAATGCAAATCAATGCTGCAGATCCAGGTTCTACAAATACAGACTTAGTTGGTGACTTTAGCAATAATTCTAAACCAGCAACTGAAGGCATCAAACCTATTGTAGAATTAGCAACAATTGATGCTGATGGACCAACAGGTACGTTCATTAATGGTGACGGCAAAATGCCTTGGTAATTTCCAATAATTAATGAGTAGTATTCCCACTATATAAATAAAAACGCACTATGATGGAGGATTTAAAATGAAAAGTATTACTTTCGAAGAACATTATGTGATAGATGACATTCAAAAAGAAACAATGAGTCAAGTTTCTGCTGACCCTAATGGCGTACCCATGAAAGTCATGTTAGAAGGATTAGAGAAAAAATCAGGTTTTACTGACGCTGATGAAATCTCTCATCATGATAAACGAATTAAATTCATGGATGAACAAAATGTACAAATGCAAGTATTATCATACGGTAATGGTGCACCCTCAAATCTTGAAGGTCAAAAAGCCATCGATTTATGTAAAAAAGCTAATGATCAATTAGCTGACTATATCAAACAAAATCCAGATCGTTTTGTAGGATTTGCTACATTACCAATTAACGAACCTGAAGCGGCTGTTGAAGAATTCAAACGTTGTGTCAACGAGTTAGGGTTTAAAGGCGCACTCATTATGGGTCGTACAAAAGATGGTTTCTTAGATCAAGATCAATTCGACGGTATTTTTGCAACTGCTGAAGAATTAAATGTACCTATTTATTTACATCCCGCACCCGTAAATAGTGATGTATACCAATCTTACTATAAAGGAAATTATCCAGAAATCACTGCTGCTACATTCGCTTGTTTCGGTTATGGCTGGCACATCGATGTTGGTATTCATGCAATCCATTTGGTACTATCAGGTATCTTTGATCGTTACCCTAATCTAAATATGATTATCGGACACTGGGGTGAATTCATTCCATTCTTCTTAGAACGTATGGATGAAACTTTATTTGCTGATCATTTAAAACACCCTGTTAGTTATTACTTTAAAAATAATTTCTATATGACACCAAGTGGTATGTTAACTAAACCACAATTTGATTTAGTTAAAAAAGAAATGGGAATTGACCGAATTTTATATGCGGCAGACTATCCTTATATCGAACCAGAACGTTTAGGCGTATTTTTAGATGAACTTGGTTTAACTGATGAAGAAAAAGAGAAAGTAAGTTATAGAAATGGCGCTAAATTACTTGGCTTAGAATAATATTATTTATAAATCATGCTTTAACTCAATGGAGGTATTTCATATGAATACAATAGAATTAAAAGGTGCTAAATTACGTTATCATCAAATTGGACAAGGTCCGGTATTAATATTCATCCCAGGTGCCAATGGGACTGGCGACATCTTTATGCCATTAGCACAACAGTTAAAAGATCACTTCACTGTAGTTGCAGTGGATCGTCGTGACTATGGTGAAAGTGAGTTAACAGAACCACTACCAGAATCAGCAGCAAATCCAGACGATGATTACCGTGTAAAACGTGACGCAAAAGATATTGCAGAATTAGCACAATCACTTAGTGATGAACCTGTCTATATTTTAGGTTCAAGTTCTGGTTCAATCGTTGCTATGCATGTACTCAAAGAACACCCTGAAGTGGTTAAACAAATTGCTTTCCACGAACCACCAATCAATACATTCTTACCAGATAGTAAATACTGGAAAGATAAAAATGATGAAATTGTAAACCAAATCCTTACAGAAGGTTTAGAAAAAGGTATGAAAACATTTGCTGAAACACTTAATATTGCACCGATAGATGCTAAAATGATGTCTCAGCCTGCAGAAACAGAAGAAGCTCAAAAAGAACAATATCAACGTGTAATGTTCTGGTCTGAATACGAAATTCGCCAATATACACATTCAGATATTACTTTAGAGGACTTTAAAAAGCATGAAGATCAAATCACATTACTAAATGGTACTGATTCTAAAGGATCATTTCCACAAGATGTTAACTTCTATATTAATGAACAAATCGGTTTACCAATCTTTGATATTCCTGGCGGTCATTTAGGTTATGTACAAAAACCTGAAGGCTTTGCCGAAGTATTATTAAAAATGTGGCATCAATAAGTTGATTAAAAAAGCACGCGTTGAAAAATAATTCAACGCGTGCTTTTCTTTACCCTAATATTGTTTCCATTGAACGATTAACACTACTCGCATACATTCCACCGAATTTTAATAAATGTATCATCAATAAATATAATCTATAAAATTCTAACCGTTCATACGCACCCTTAGCCAACGGGTAATGCTTTTCATATTCATCATAAAATTCTTGAGTAAAACCACCAAATACGGTTGTAATACCTAAATCAAATTCACGATCACCGTACAACGGTGCTGGATCAAATAAAGCTGGACGACCATCTGTTAAAAACATATAATTACCACCCCATAAGTCACCATGCAATAACGATGGCTTACTTTGGTGTTGGTCTAATGCATCTAGCATCACCGCTCTCACCTGTTCATATACTTTATTATCTTCTTCATTCCATAGTTGTTTACGTAATAATTCATCTCGAATATGATCCATACGGCGATAAATAAAAATGTCTTTCCAATTGTCCGTCCATGAATTATCAAATGAAATATCGCCACCTTCATGTGGCAATCTGAATCCAAATTGACCATCTTCTTGTTGTTGACTATGCATTTTAGCAACTAATTGTCCCAAGTCTTTTTGACTGCCAGTTGGTCCTTCCTCAAGATAGCTTAAAATTAAATAAGCATCACCATTTATCTCACCACTTGCAATGACTTTAGGAGCAGTAATACCTGCATTTTCGAATTCATTTAGTCCTGCTATTTCTGCAGCATAAAATGATTCATCTCGATTACGTTGTACTAATAAGAAGAACGTATCATCTTGCTGCGTGGTTACTTTAAATGCTTCATTCACATCTCCACCACTGACTGGCGTAATCTCTTTAATGTAATCTAGCGGTAAATGTTCTTTCCAATCTATAGCCATGATGTCACCTTCCCTATATTACTGAATACTATTTATATTACCTCATTTCCAATCGCTTAATCGTTAAAGACGGTATCAATATGTAGTCCTACTTTATAAAAGTTCGTCTATTTTTTTAATTTTTATAATTTAACTAGGAAATTGCAAATGAAAATGCTAGTCTATTAAAAGGAAAAGTTTCAAATATATTAAGTTGAGGATAGTAAGCCTCAAATATAATGAACTAGGAGCGTTAACATGTATAAATTAATTAAACCCCTTTTATTTAAAATTGAACCTGAAAAAGCACACGGATTAACTATCGACGCATTAAAAATTGCACAAAAGCAATCCTATGTATTACCGATTATGAAAAAATTATTCGATTACCAAAATCCAATGTTATCTCAAGATATTCACGGTATTACATTTGAAAATCCAATCGGCCTTGCAGCTGGTTATGATAAATCTTGTGAAGTACCTAAAGCTTTAGAAAATCTTGGTTTCGGCGCATTAGAACTTGGTGGTATCACACCAAAACCACAACCAGGTAATCCACAACCTCGTATGTATCGCTTATTAGAAGATGATGCCTTAATTAATCGCATGGGCTTTAATAATATCGGTATGAACAAAGCACTTAGTCATTTGCGCCGCTACGCTTACCATACACCTATAGGTCTAAACGTAGGTGTTAATAAAATGACTTCTTATGACGAGCGATATCAAGATTATATTAAAGTCATTGATACATTCAAAAATGATGTTAATTTCTTCACTGTCAATATAAGTTCACCTAATACTGAAAACTTACAAAATTTTCACGATAAAGATGAATTTTCAATGTTATGCAATGCGTTAGAAACGTTTAAAGCAAGCAATGAAATCAATGTACCTATTTTCTTAAAATTGACCTCTGATATGGATGAAGAAGGTTTGAAATCTCTATTACCAACTATTCAGACACACTTCGATGGTGTCATCCTTGCAAATACGACACGTAAACGTGATGGCTTAAAATCAGCTAACCGTGTTGAAGATGGGGGGTTAAGCGGACGTCCATTATTTGAACGTAATTTAAAACTTGTTAAATTAGCCTATCAAGAAACTAAGGGAGAACTCTTAATTATTGGTACAGGCGGCATCTTTAATGCTGAGGATGCTATCCAAATGTTACGTAATGGAGCCTCTTTATTACAAATATACTCTTCATTAGTTATGGAAGGTCCAGGATTAACTAAAAAAATAAATAAAGATATTGTTCAATATTTAAACCAAAACGATTATCATCATATTAGCGATATCATCGGATTAGATGTAAAATAATTAAAAAGCAAGTTAACGATGAATCAATGACTTTACATCAAGTATAATCATTAAAAGTATGTGTCATGAATATAGGAGGCATTATACAATGCGAGAAGATATCAAAGATAAAGAAATGAATCAGTCCACACAACAAGACACAACAGAAAACAGTAAATCACATCCTTCAAATGATGAAGATGAAAGAAAAGGCCTAAATGGCTATCGAAAAACAGATCTCGATTTAGAAATCGAACGTGAATTACAAGAAATGATGCAAAATGAAGACAAAGAAATTAAAAAAGAAAATAAACGATTTAAATTCTTTTCTTTTGCAGCAATGCTCGTCATAGCTATTATGGCTATCGTACGTTTCATTCATAGAATGATTTAATTAATATGATGATCCAGAGTAAAAGATATAACATCTTCGCTCTGGGTCATTTTTAAAATTGCTTTAAAAATTCATTGGCTTCTTTATTAATTTCTTTAAAGTCAATCCCTTGTTTCATTGCGGCAAACACACACCCACAGTAACACTGTCTAAAAATATGATAATCTTTACACATTTCAATGGAACGCTCATATCCCCTATTTTTCTTGAAATCACTTGGTAAATATTTAATATTATAAATTTGTTGAACATCCATACCAAGTTGATTAATTAATTGCGCATTCTTCTTTGGCGATAACGTGATTGCACTACCAAAGTAATCATAACCATATTTAACAGCTGCTTCGGCAACCATCTCAAGCCTCATTTCAAAACAAGCTGTACATCGAAGACCACCTTCTTTTTCTTCAGTAAGTCCTCTTGATTTAGCCATTTTCATAAATTCATGTGGTTGATAAGCTGCTTCAATATATTTTACATTAGCTCCTGTCTGTTCATTAAAATCATTGACAAACATTTCTTGAACTTTAGCGCGTCTTAAATATTCACTCCTAGGGTGAATATTGGGATTGGCAAAATATATCGCGATATCAGCATATTGTGCTAAAAATTCTAAAGTATAGGTACTACAAGGTGCACAACAACTATGTAATAAAATTTTAGGTCGCTCCCCGTTTTGTTCCCATTGTTGAATCATTTTCCTTAAAACTTTGTCATAATTGATTTTTTGGTTCTTCATTTTCTTTAAAATTTCGCCCGCTTCAATCAAAAGAAACCCCTCCCTTTTAATGCATAATATAATTTATGAATATTATACAATAAACGATACATAAAAAGTATATTTCTAGTTTCCTAATATATCCATATAAACGATACAATTGAAAACTAAGTCTTATTTCCATTATTAATAAACTAATCATACATAATTCTATTCTTTTTACATAAAACATTGTATGATGTGGTTAGCAATAAAATAAAAATAACAAGGGGTATTTTATGACTCAATTATCACCATATTTAGCTTTTCCAAATACAAAAGAAGCACTTAAATATTATGAAGAGGTTTTTGGCGCTACAAATATTAAACGTTTAGAGGTTGGCGAAGATCAAGCTGAACATTTTGGTATGACTAAAGAGCAAGCCAAAGAGGCAACAATGCATTCTGAATTTGAAATTGTTGGGGTGAAAATCTTAGGCGCGGATTCATTCAGCCGAATCCAACCTATCAATAACGGCATTTCATTATTAATTGATTTTGATATTAATGATCAAGCTGATGTAGAAAGAGTCGAAGCTTTCTATGATAAAATTAAAGACCATGATTCTATCGACGTTGAATTACCATTATCAGAGCAATTCTGGGGCGGTAAAATGGGCGTATTTACAGATAAATACGGCGTAAGATGGATGTTACACGGTCAAGATTACAACGCAATGCCACAGTCATAATTTATATAATAAGGTTGAGACATAAAGTTTGTGTCCCAACCTTTTGCTTTTATTCTCCTCTTCTAATTATCGTAGCTGGTCCATTGTTAACTATATCGTAAAAATGCTGTATCAAATCATCTTTAGCAATGCGATTGGGATCCTCGACCCAATGTCGGATAAATGATAATCCAGCACCTGATACATAACTCATAAAATAAGAAAACGGTATATCATCTATTTTATTGTTTTCATTTTTAAAATGATTTAAATGACCTGTGATTAATTCATATAACTTTTCATGTAAATTCGAATCTTTCCCCATCGTAAACATTAATTGATAAAATTCCATATTCTTTTCTATATTTCCTATTAAAAATTCCATAATCGTGCGGATACTTTCAGCAGAGAATGTTTGATTTTTATATACATCTCCCTCTTCAATAAACGTTCTTATTATTTCTACTTGTTCATCTTCCATCTTTTCTAATAAATCATATTTATCTATGTAATGAGTATAAAAAGTACTACGATTCACATCTGCCAAATCTGATATTTGCTGAACCGTGATTTGTTCTAAGACATATTTATGGAGTAAATCGATAAAAGCATGTCTAATTGCTGCTTGTGATTTTCTAACACGTCGGTCTTGTGGCATTATGTCACTTCCTTATAGCTTTCTTTCCAACAATTATAAGGTGTTTGTTGGTTAACATACAAATCATCTACATTGATGATTGGAATTAACCACATAACCCTTTACGATAAAAGTGTAAAGAAAATAAACCAAAAAGGGTGATTCAAATGATAAGAAATTTATTAGGTAATCCTCAATTAACTGTCACAGATGTTAACGATGTTAAAGAAGGTCTTAATCATATCGTTGTAGATAGTGTACAATTTGGTAATCAAGAAATGATTATGGAAAAAGATGTGGCTGTAGAAATGAAAGATGGCGAAAAATTATACGTCAATATTTTCCGTCCGAATAAAGAAGGTCAATTTCCTGTTGTCATGTCAGCCGACACTTATGGTAAAGATAATAAACCTAAAATCACTAACATGGGCGCACAATGGCCTACATTAGGTCCTATTCCAACTTCTAGTTTCACACCAGAAGAATCACCAGATCCAGGATTCTGGGTACCTCAAGATTATGTCGTAGTTAAACTTGCTTTAAGAGGTAGTTCTAAATCAAATGGTGTTCTATCACCTTGGTCAAAACGTGAAGCTGAAGACTACTATGAAGTCATCGAATGGGCTGCAAAACAAGAATGGAGTAATGGTAATGTGGGTACCAATGGTGTATCTTATCTAGCTGTTACTCAGTGGTGGGTTGCTTCATTAAATCCTCCTCATTTAAAAGCTATGATTCCTTGGGAAGGACTCAATGATATGTATCGTGAAGTAGCCTTCCATGGCGGTATTCCTGATACAGGTTTCTTCCGTTTCTGGGTTCAAGGTATTTTTGCAAGATGGACTGATAATCCAAATATTGAAGATTTAGTTCAAGCTCAAAAAGACCATCCATTATTCGATGATTATTGGAAACAACGTCAAGCACCGTTGCATCAAATTAAAACACCATTACTAGCTTGCGCAAGTTGGTCAACACAAGGTTTACACAATCGTGGTTCTTTTGAAGGCTTTAAACAAGCAAGTTCAGAAGACAAATGGTTATATATCCATGGTCGTAAAGAATGGGAAAGCTATTATGCTCGAGAAAACCTTGAACGCCAAAAAGCCTTCTTCGATTATTACCTTAAAGAAGAAGATAATGATTGGAAAGAAACACCAACTGTTACTTATGAAGTAAGGGATCAATTCTATAAAGGTGAATTCAAAACAGCAACAGCATTCCCATTACCAAATACAAACTACACACCTTTATATCTAAATGCTAAAGACTTAACTTTAAATCAAAATGCTGTCAATGAAGAAAGTTCAACTCAATACGATTCTGAAAATGAACAAGATGATGTGCGCTTTAGCTATACATTCGATCATGACACAGAATTAGTAGGAAATATGAACTTAAAACTTTGGGTAAGTACAGATGATGCAGACGATATGGACTTATTCGCAGGTATTAAGAAACTAGATCGTCGTGGTAACGAAGTGCACTTCCCAGACTTCAACCATATTGAACAAGGTCAAGTAGCTACAGGTTGGTTACGTGCATCTCATCGTGAGTTAGACCAAGACAAATCAACTATCGCTCAACCTTGGCATAAACATGAACAAGAGCTCAAACTTAATAAAGGAGACATTGTTCCTGTTGAAATCGAATTATTACCATCTGGCACACGTTTCAAACAAGGTGAAACATTAGTCGTTGTTGTCAAAGGTAGTGAAGTAGTTAAAGGTAATAGTACGCCTGGTATGAAAACACGCTATGAACATGAAGAACGCGTTAACAAAGGTCTTCATCATATTCATACAGGTGGACAATATGATTCTCAACTTATCGTTCCAGTTACAAAATAATGTTATATATATTTAAGAAAGGACCACTCATCAGAGTGGCCCTTTCTTTTGTTTAACTAGAATATTAAAATGATAACTTTAAAGCATGGTAATCTTAGTAACCTGAACCGACTTTTTCGCCGTCTTCATCATATTCTGTTACATAGCCATCATCTGTGTCAACTGTATATGACCCGGCTAAGTCTCCATCTTTATCTTCAAATGAGAAGCCCCATTTGCCGTCATCCGTTTTTTCAGGTTCTTTATACGTATACGTATCTGTATCTAATTTATGACCTTCATATGATTCTACTTTGTCGATAACATTACTTCTTGTCACTTCACCTGAGTCGCTACTGTCACTGTCATCGTCTTCATCCATTTTTTTATCATATGCGTCATCAATCGCGTCTTCATCAAATTTCAATGTAACTTCAGATACGCCATCATCTTCATTACTTGCACTTGAGACATTCACTGAACTTGATTTAAATGACTGACCATCTAATGTACCTTGTGCATAAACAATTACCTCTTCATCAGGATCATATGGACCATACGTTTTTGATTCATCTCCTGAATTTTTATCGTTCACATAGATTTTAATATCATCTAACATTGAGCCGCCTTCAGTTGTCACAGTGAAACGCTTTTGTTTAAATGATTCCTTGGCAGTAGCTTTATCTTCACTCATACTAATGTCAAGCGCACCATTAAACGTTTTGCCATCCATCTTCTTAGATGCTTTTAGATTATAGTCGCCTATTGGGAACGCGCCTAACGTTTTTTCTTCTTCTTTCTCAACAGAAATATGGTGTTTCTCTCCATTAAAAGTATAAGTAATGTCACCACTATCATTAGGATAAATGGATACCGTTTGTTGCGGAATATTAAAGTTATACTTATCGAAGAATAAATATTTTTTACCATTCTTCTCAATATTCAAGACATTATTATCATTCGCATTGACTGATAAACTTTTATACTTACCTTGCTTGATTTCTTTAGTATTATTTTTAATTTGATTGGCAACGTTAGTTAAATCGTCTTCAGCTTTAATGTAATTTAAATATGCTCTTGCTTCTTCTTCACTCAATTTATGATTATCTGACGTTACTTGTTTTGCTAGACCTTTAGCATCATCTTTTTTCACTGCATGTGCGATATTGTCCGCTTGACTTTCAGGTGAAAATTGATGTTTCAAGATTGCAAAAATGGCAATTAACATAGCCAATACCACTGCAATAATCAAAATAATTAAGATAACCTTTTTCTTACTTTTCTTAGGTTGTGGTTCATACTGTTGATGTGTATTCGCATTATTATAACCTTGTTGTCGTTGTGCATTTCCTTGACTTTGAGTTGATTGTGATGTACTTGATGATCCATTAACTGGTGCACCACAATTTGTACATATCTTTACGTCTGGGCGTAAAGGATTACCGCAATTACTACAATATTTCATTAAAACGTACTACCCCCACCAAATAAGCTGTCAAATAATGAATCTTTTGTTTCATTGAATGATTCTAAGATACTTGAGAATGTTACTTCACCAAATATTCTCATTAAAATGAAAATAACAATTAAATAAATAATAATACCGTAAAAGCTAGAAAATCTAGTGTGATTAATACCACTATATTTAGCAATAAGATAAACACCTGACGTAACAAGTATAACGAAAGATAAAATGAGAACGACTGTACCAAACGTATATGCTTCCATTATTAATAAAATAATTGATAGTAAAAATGTCGCTACTGTTACACTGTTAATAAATACAAAATCTGAAAGTACTTTTTTAAATGGTATCGCTTGGACTACAACTAATCTAGTAATAGCAAACGTTGCACCTACAATTGCAGCTAATAAAATAATTAAGCTAAAAATGATAGAAAAAACAATTTTAGATTCTGAAGTAAATAAAGATACTTCTTCTGGAATAGCTAAGAATAAAATAATCGCTATTAAAATTAATCCAATTGCTAAAAGTGACCCTAATAATTTGAAACTAAATGTATGTATACTTTTAATTTCTCTGTCTGGATCTACAAAGGCACTTTTGAAAAACCCTTTACTTTCAGCTGTAACCTCTTTAGCTTGTTCACTAAATTGGTTAGGTTGCTTTTGATAACCATGTGGTTGTTGTTGATATTGCTGGTTTTGGAATTGTTGATGTTGTTGCTGATATTGCTGGTTTTGGAATTGCTGTTGATGAGTATTGTTTGACGCTTGTTGCTGTTGACTATGATTGAAGTTTGAGTTTGAACTACTTTCTGTAGATCCAGTATGTTGATTCATAGAATTAAATGAAGCATCTTGGTTCATAGATTGTGATTGTTCATGTGAGGCATTGCTAGTTGAATTGATCGTGTGGTGACTAGATGGTTGTGTTGAATGATGAGACTGTGTATTAGAGTCTGCTTTTTGAATATCATTTTCAGCGGCTGTGACTGCTTTAGATTGACGGTCTAATTTAGTACCACATTCTCCACAAAAAACGTCATCTTGTTCGACTTGATGACCACAATTTGGACATTTCATAATGTTACCCCCAATTTCTATTTTTAATCTTTGCAAAGTATAACATTATATTTATGTTGTTTTCTATGGATTTTTGAAATATTTATAAAAATCTTTATTAAAGTTAGTTATATTTTTAGATAGACCAAATACCTTTATAGATATTTTTACTAAAATTATTTTATTTTAATATCTATCAAAAACCTTCTATCGTTATCAAATCAATAAAAAAAGAGAAGTGCTTATCGCCTTCTCTTTTATATCAATATGATTTAATTTTTTGTCATACCATGGTTATCTTTATTTCGAGTCTGATTAAAGACTTCCGACTCATTAAATTTAAGTACAACATTAACTGGACTTTCATCGCTATTAATTGAAGGTACATTCACTTCATTGGATTTGAATGATTGATTCCCTATATAACCTAATCCATATACAAGTAAATCTTCTTCTCCACTATACGGTCCATATGTGATGTAATCTTTAACTCTACCCATTTGCTTATCGTTTAATACTAACTCTACTTTTTTAAACATATAACTATTTTTAGTTGTTACTTTAAATCGCTTTTCACTAAAATCTTCTTTAGCCATTGTGCCGTACTGCTTTAAATTTAATATGATTTCGCCATCATAGGTACGATTACCCACTTTTTTAGTTGCTTTTAATTTATATTCACCTAATGGTACTGCTTCAAGACTCACTATATGACCTTTCACTAAACGTATTTCATGCTTTTTGTCATTTAATTGATATGTCAATTTACCATTATCTTTAGCATCTAATATAAAACGAAATTGTGGTATTTCAAATTGAAATTCTTTGATATAACCATATAATTGCGTTTTCTTTTTAATTGTTAAAATTGTCACACCATCAATGTTGATATCTTGCGATGTAGCTTCACTCTGATCTAGATGGCGGATGGCAGATCTGATTTGTTTCATATATCTATCCGAGCCACCCATTGTTTGAATTAAAGAAAAATATGCTGACGCTTCATCATCTGTCAATGATTGATGATTTGAGGTAACTAATGTGGTTAATTGATCTTTATCCTTATATTTCATTGTATCTGAAAATGCTTGAATTCTTTTATCAGCTGAATTTTCATATCTAAAATAGTATACCCAACTTACTAATGCAACGACCATGATCATCACTAAAAAGACAATCAGGAACAATGGTTTTCGTGGCTTGCGAAAACGGTATCTATGCGATTTACGTGCAGCATGTATTTGATGCAAATGATTATTATTATATTTTTTGTTCGACGCTTTTGAATGATACAATGAACAATTTTGAATTAGATTATAATTGATAGGCATATCGCATCTATTACAATAAACCACTAAAACCACTACCAAACAACTTCATCAGGTAATCATTAATGATTTGTTGTATAATCATATGCCCTAATAAATAAACCATTACCATCATGACAAATTGGTAAATGATAATGCCATATATACTCGCAATTTTTGTAGGATAGACACCGCTATATTTTACTAATATATACGTTGGGGAAATCATATATAATAGAACAAATGCTAATAGTATGATAATCAATGCTAATTTAAAGATAGATAAAATACCTAAGACTAGACCCATCAATAATGCTAATACTGAAAATGTATTAATTACGATATAATCTGAAAATACTTTATGAAATTCTATCGCTGTGGTTAAAGTATATTTCACAATACAATATAAAATACTCACTGATAAAGCCAAACTACCTAGAATGATAACTATCATGTAAAAAATAGCTTTGAATGGTGAACTTTCTGGAAATAATAAAAATATATCAGATGATAAAATAATAACTAATAACGTACTTAAAAATAATCCAGCGCACATTAACGTCACTAATAATCGATAACTATATATCACATCGTTTTGATCCGATAATTTAAATACATGGTTAAAAAACTGTTTACTTTCGTCTTTTAAATCCTTCATTTTATGTTCAAAAGATGCCGTTTTGTCTTTCATAATTTCTTCAAAATGCGCATCGTTTTCACCTAGCGTAGATAACTTTCTCTTTGTGCGATTTGATGTTGTGTCTTGTTTGAAGTTTTCTTTATCCCTTCTACTTCCCGTATTTTTACCGTTAGTTTTCGTAGAATAATGTTGAGTCTCTTTCATTGTAGATGCTGTTGTACTAGTTGTTGTATGGTCATTTTGACGTGTTAATTGGTAACCGCAATGACTACAACATTGATCTTCTTGTTGATAATTCTGACCACAATTTGGACATTTCATGTCTATTCAATTCCTCCGCTATACTTACTTAGCTAAATTATATCCCATTTGACCATCCTATTCTATATTATTTTTATTTTATTCATTAAAATTTAAAAGTCCTAATAAAACGCATCTTGCGATTTACTAGGACTTTATTTTCATATTGAGTTATACGACTTATAAAACAACCGTATTTTCTTTTTCATGTATCATCTCAATGATTTCATTATGTTCATTCATCACTGCAACTTTAGGTGCATGATACTTTAATTCTTCTTCATTTAATTGTGCATAGGTCATAATTATGACTATATCGTCTACTTCTACTAATCTTGCGGCGGCACCATTCAAACAAATTTTGCCACTACCTCTTTCGCCCGCGATGACGTATGTTTCAAAACGTGCACCATTATTGTTGTTAACGATTGCTACCTTCTCATTAGGTAGTATATCAACGGCTTCTAAAATATCAGAATCAATCGTGATGCTTCCAACATAATTCAAGTTGGATTCCGTCACTCTTGCTCTATGAATTTTAGAATTCATCATTGTTCTAATCAACTTATTCAGCTCCAATTATTATATTATCTATCAAACGTGCTTTAGAAAATTTAACCGCTAATGAAATAAAGATTTGGCCTTGAATTTTAGATTGCTCTTCTAATTCTGGGTAACTATAAATGGCTACTTCATCAACTTGACCACTTGTATAATCTAATAAATACTGTGTAATTTCATCTATTATAACAGAACTATTGCGTTCACCATTATTATATAAATCACGTGCTAATTTCAAACTTTTACTTAAATGAACGGCTTCCTGACGTTCCTCTTCTGTTAAATATACATTTCGTGAACTTTTAGCTAGTCCATCTTTTTCACGAACAATATCAACTCCAATGATTTCAATTGGATGATTGAAGTCTTTAACCATTTTTTCAACGATAGCCAATTGTTGTGCATCTTTTTTACCGAAGTAAGCATAGTCTGGACTAATAATATTAAACAATTTATTTACTACAGTTACGACACCTTCAAAATGTCCTGGTCGTTGAGCACCTTCTAATACATGGGCTAATTTACCCACCTTCAAAGTTACGCCTAATTCATCAGGGTACATTTCTTCTACACTTGGATAAAAGACATAATCCACATCAATTTCTTCCATCATTTCAACATCTTTATTAATTTGACGTGGATACGCATCGAAGTCTTCATTTGGACCGAATTGTAAAGGATTAACAAATATACTTACTACAGTTATATCGTTAAATTCTGACGATAATTCCATCATTTTTAAATGCCCTTCATGTAATGCACCCATAGTTGGTACAAAACCAATCGTTTGACCATGTCTCTTGTATTCTTTAGCAATACTTTGCATTTCACTTACCGTTGTAATCACTTTAGTCATTTTTATTTACCTCGCTCATAATTTTTTTCTTATACGTGTGTGCTTCGGATGGAAATGCGCCTGATTTTACTTCTTCATTATATTGTTTTAAACCATTAATACCTATTGAAAAATCACTATATTGCTTAACAAATTTGGCATGACGATCGACACCATAATTTAACATGTCATGATAAACCAATACTTGTCCGTCAGTATCTTTCCCTGCGCCAATACCTATCACTGGAATTGATAGCTGTTGACTAATCTCTTGCGCCAGATCACTAGGAATCGCTTCGAGTACAAGTGCAATTGCACCAGCTTCTTCTACATGATGCGCATCTTTAATTAACTGTAATGCAGCTTCTTTTGTACTACCCTGCAATTTATATCCCATAACGCCAACACTTTGTGGTGTTAACCCTAAGTGTGCAACAACAGGAATGCCTATTTGAGTGGCTTTACGAATAAATGAAGTTAAATGTGCACCTTCTGCTTTAATAGCGTTTGCTTCTGTTTGTTGATATAACGTTAATGCATTTTTCAAATCTAATTCATCACTGATGCCCACCGCACCGATAGGCATATCTACGACTACAAATGTATCGGGCGCACCACGTCGAACTGCTTTACCATGATGAATCATATCTTCTATTGTAACTTGAACTGTACTTTCATAACCTAACACAGTCATTCCTAAGGAATCTCCTACTAAAATCATATCTATATCTGCTTGTTGTGCTTGCTTTGCACTAGGAAAATCATAAGCAGTAACCATTGAAATTTTATTGCTTTGTTCTTTCATTTCTACTAACTGAGCTATAGTTTTCAATTCAATTCATCCTCAATTTCCTATATTATTAAGCAATAGTATAATGAATCTATCCCAGAAAGGAAAGAATAATATTATGACAATTGGTGTTATTGGTCCAGGTGCCGTTGGAACAACGATTGCTATTGAACTACAGCAAGCATATCCTGACACTTTACTTATTGGAAAACAAAAAAACACATTAAATTATTTCCCAGAAAATGGACATCAATCTAAAACAATCTCTGTAACGCCTTATCAAGATATAACACAACCCCTTGATATTGTATTTATTGCGGTTAAAACATATCAATTAGAATCAGTTATTACTCAATTATCGCCTATTATTCATGAAGAGACTATAATCATTCTCGCTCAAAATGGCTATGGACAATTAGAACATATACCTTATCCAAATTCATATCAAGCTGTTGTCTATATTAGTGGTCAGAAAAACAACAATGATGTCACTCATTTTAGAGACTATCGCCTTCACTTGAAAGATACACCAAGGACTCGAAAATTACAAAAGTTAACTGACCAAACGAATATTGAAATCATACTCGAAGAGAATATAGAAGAAATAATATGGTATAAACTATTAGTTAATTTAGGTATCAATTCAATTACTGCGTTGGGTCGAGATACTGCTAAATTATTACATTCATCACATATTCGGGACATTTGTCGTGGAATCATTTTAGAGGGAATTGCCGTAGCACGTGCTGAAGGACTCAATTTCGATGTGAATACACTCGACTCTATTATGACTATATATGAGGGGTACCCTGATCAAATGGGAACAAGTATGTACTATGATATCACATCTGGAAGACCTTTAGAAATGGAGACTATCCAAGGATACATTTATAGGAAGGCTCAAGAATATCATATAACGACACCTTACCTTAATACGGTTTATGCATTTTTATCAGCCTATCAATCTCAATTTTAATAACTTTTCTAATAATTTAACAAAGCCTGAGGCAAGACATGACTTACCTCAGGCTTCATTTATAATTATTCGGCTTCTCTTATTTCTTCCGCAATATCTTTATAATCAATAGTAGCATTATTAAATGTTTCATCATGAGCTGGAAAATGTTGTTCGAAAGTTTCAAAGTTCTGAATCTCAACTTTAACATCTTCAACTTCAAAATCTAATACATGGCCACCAAAGTTGCGATCATCATTAGCAAAGTGCACATGGAATCCTGCTGAACCTACACCATGGAATAGTTCGGGCGTGAAGAAACCAACAACAGTTCCTTTAATATACGTTTCAGTTTGTTCAGGTTGTCTGCGTGCCGAATCAATTAATCGTGTATATGGCGGCTCTTGTCCAGGCATCATGCGAACGTGCATTTTTTTGAATACTCCAGAAATTTTAACAGCTGAAAATAAGTTTTCACTCAACATGTTTTCTTTAACTTCGTCAAAAACGTCTTCAGATGATTTATCTTTAGTTTGGTATGTTGTATCTGCCTTGAATTTCGTCACTGTCGCATAAGGTGTTAATTCATCACCTTTGAGTTCAACGAATTCTTTATGTTCGTTGGCATGATAAGCCTTACCATCCACAAATATCACTTCTCCATTCGATCCCGTTAAAGTCGCAATACCTAAATCTCCATGTTTTAATATTTCATTAATTGAGGTAGTACCCTTTAATAGTCCTGCCATCAATGTTCCTAATGTACCGTGTTGATATAAGATATTAGTCATAAAAGCTTCACTCCTCAATTACTATTTGATTATTAATTAAATGCATCAGGCAACATATTGGTTGAAAGTTTTACATTATCTTTATAATTTACAGGTATATCAATGACTACAGGTCCTTGAATTTCATAACCTTTTTTAATCGCATTTTCTAATTCTTCTTGATTTGTGACACGCATACCTTTTGCTCCAAAAGCTTCTGCATATTTCACATAATCAACTGAACCAAAATCTACACCTGATGAACGTTCATATTTCATTTCTTCTTGGAACTCAACCATATTATACTTACCATCATTCCAAATTAATTGTATGATATTTAGATTCTTTCGAACAGCTGTTTCTAAATCCTGTGCTGAAAATAGGAATCCTCCATCACCAGCCACTGAGACAACTTGTGTATTTGGACGTACAAGTGCTGCAGAAATCGCCCATGGTAATGCAACACCTAACGTTTGCATACCATTACTAAATAATAAATGTCTTGGATTATAACTTCTGAATTTACGCGCCATCCAAATATAATGACTTCCAACATCAACAGTAACTGTTGTGTCGTCAGTTAACATCTTCTGCATAGATTCGATAATCTCGATTGGATGTAATACACCCTCTTCATGAGTTGCTTTAATACCTGTTTCTTCAATGATATGTGCTCTTAACTGCTCTAATTCATCTAAATGTTGTTGGTTAATAAATGGTTCATCTACTTTGTCAGATATCATTTCAATAGTTCCTGCAATATTACCAATTAATTCTTTAGTAGGTTGCATATAATTTGTAATTTCTGCTGGAACTTCGTCAATATTGATCACTTTCGTGTCTAATTCCTTATTCCAATTGCTTGCTTCATACTCAATTGGATCATAACCAATTGTAACAACTAAATCACTTTTACGAAGTAATTCGTCACCTACTTGGTTACGGAACAATCCTACACGGCCAAAGAAGTGATTTTCTAATTCGCGACTAATGACACCAGCACCTTGGAATGTTTCTACTACTGGTAAGTTTGTTCTTTCAACTAATTTACGGATAGCATTTGTTTCATTTGCACTTGAACTTCTCATACCAGCAAGTAAAACAGGGAATGCTGCATTTTTAATTGCATCAATCACATCATTAATATCTTGCTCACTAGGAACACCTAAATTAGGCTTTTGACATAGTGCTATTGCTTTTGATTCTACTGGTGCTGAAATCACATCTTGTGGAATACTTATAAAGCTTGCACCATTTTTACCTGATGTTGCTATTCTCATAGCATTAGTCATGACTTCTGATAAAGATTCAGGATCTTGTACTTCTTCACTGTATTTTGTTGAGTATTTTAATAAAGCCGCGTTGTCTATACTTTGATGTGTTAAACGTAATAAATCATTACGCTTAACTTGTCCTCCTAAAGCTAATACGGGATCTCCTTCAGATGTTGCTGTTAATAGTCCAGTCGTTAAGTTACTTACACCTGGACCACTCGTTACAAGTGCGACACCAGGTTTACCAGTTAGTCGTCCTATACCTTGGGCCATCATTGCTGCGTTTTGCTCGTGACGCGTAACAATAAGTTCAGGTCCATCGTCTTCAAGTGCGTTAAATAAATAGTCAATTTTTGCACCTGGAATACCAAATACGTACTCTACACCATTATTTTTTAACGTGTCTATGACCATATCGGCTGCAGTATATTTTTTGTCTGCCATTATATTCATTTCCTTCCAATGCTCACATTTTATTTTATCTTGACGATAACATCAGTGTGAAAACAATTCCCCGTTGCTCATTTATACATTAAAGATTATTATTCATGTTCTATTGGTCTAAAAGATGTTTCACTGAATCATATGAAGCTTCTAATGCCTCAACAGATTGTTTAAACAATTCTTTTTCGTGATCGCTTAATGGTGTTTCATAAATTTTACTTGCACCATTTTCGTTAATTAATGTTGGTACACCAATGTATACATCTTTAAATCCATATTCTCCATTTAATTGTGAAGAAACTGTTAAAATTGTGTTTTCGTTGTTTAATAAAGCTTTTGAAATTCTTAATAAGGCTAATGCAATACCGTAGTATGTTGAACCTTTAGCTTGAATAATTTCATAAGCAGCGTCTCTAGTTTTTTCATAAATTTCTTGTGCTTTAGCTTCACTACCTGTTTGCTCTTTAAGCGTATCGAATACTGAAATACCAGCGATATTTGCTTTAGACCATACTGCTAATTCTGAGTCACCGTGTTCACCAATGATTGCAGCATGCACACTTGCAGGAGCTACATTTAACTCATTACTGATTAAATATCTAAGTCTTGCAGAGTCTAATACTGTACCTGAACCGATAACACGTTCAGCTGGTAAACCAGTTAATTCTTTAACATAACGAGTTAAGATATCTACTGGATTTGCCGCAATTAGGAAGTAACCATCAAAACCACTATCCATAATACTTGTCACAATGCTATGCATAATTTTTGTGTTTTTCTCTACTAATTGTAAACGTGTTTCACCTGGTTTTTGTGGTGCTCCAGCAGTAATAACTACTAAATCAGCATCTTTACAATCGCTATATTCTCCAGCTTTAATAACAACTGGTGAATCACTGTGAAGTGCACCGTGGTTTAAATCTTGAACGTCTGCATTCACTTTATCTTTAGCAATATCAATAATTACAAATTCATCTGCAATACCTTGTGTGACCATTGCAAAAGCATAACTAGAGCCTACAGAGCCATCCCCAACTAAAACAACTTTTTTACCAAATTTTTTCATATTGAAAAACTCCTTCACTTTGAAGAGATAAAGATTAAAGTTTACGTTTTTATCTCATTCATTTATAATAAATTACAATTAAATCCGACTTCATTTTAAATATACTTTATTAAATTTTATGTGTAAACATACAAGGGGGTGAATGATGTTAACGTCACCAATTTGTCGGTTTTATGTGCCTTACATCATTCATTATAGCCTCTCTCGAAGTATTAATAAAATACATATTTTCGATTAATTACATTCCTAAAAGGAATACATTATATATAGAAAAAAGTAATAAAAAATACTTTGATGCGCTTTGACATCAAAGTATTTTTAAATTTAAGCATTCCTTTTGATATTTAAGGATGACTACTTCTCTCTTAAATCCCTTATAAATTGTATCCATTCGCGCGTTACAAAGTTAAGGTATGCATCTCTTCTCCAGATTAAACCTAAATGCCATGATAACTCTGCATTTTCTAGTTTCAATGCTTTCACATTATCTCCCATTAAATGTACTAAACTTTCTGGTACGACACTAATACCAATGCCTTGACTAATCATATTCGCGATAAAACTAATCTGAGATATATTCGCTACAGTTTTTGGATAAAATCCTAATCGTTTACAGTTCTCGATAATTTGATCTTTTAAGTAATAATCATCATGAAATAGCACAAACTCTTCTTCTTTTAGTTCAGCTAAATCTACTTTTTCTTGTTGTGCCAAAGCATGGCCTTTACTCACAACAAGTAATAGCTCTTCATTATACAATGGTACCGAATGAAATAAAGTTGCATCAACAGGTAACGTCGTGATACCTATATCTACTTCATCTGTTTCTGTGAGGTTTTCTACTATTTTACCTCCACCCTCCATTACCTCATACGTGACTTTCGGATAGAGTTGATGAAATTGATTTAAACTGTCTGTAAATAATTGAACATTCATCATGGGCGATAGGGCTATTCTAATATGACCTTTTTGTACATTCATCACATCGTTCATTTCTAGTGATAGTTTCTCGAACAATGCTAAAAATTCTAAGCTGTTATCATAAAATGTCTGACCGATGTCTGTCAGTTTAATTTGCTTTTGTGAACGGTCAAATAATGTAATATCATATTCGTTTTCTATACTTTTGATTGCTTTACTGATGGTTGACTGTGCAATATATAAATGTTCTGATGCCTGCGTCATACCACCACGTCGAACAGTTTCAACAAAATATTTGATCTGTTTTATTTCCATAGCGCTAACCTCTTATTTTGAATTTTGAAAGTTATTCCACCGTATGCTCTCTTCTATAAATTAAAATACTATAAAAGATAAATATCACTATTAGAATCATTGCTGCAACTAATATGGCATAAGTGCCTATATATTTTTGAACTTCTGCTGAAATAATAGCTCCAATAATAAAACTTAATACTATTTTAATGTAAAGTTTAGCCTTTCTCAATTGGGCAGTATCGCCATTTAATATATATTCACTCAGTGCTATCACACCATTTTTAATGTTCCCCGTTGAAAAGGTATTGTTATAACCTTCCCCTTCTATTTTACTGAATGAGGTTGTAAGCATTGCCATACCAAATGCTAGCGGTGGTAAAATATACAAATTAGGTATACTCATTGGTAAAAATCCTACAACAAGACAACTTATTGTAATAGGCAATAATGAGACTAATCTCCAATACCGTGTTGCCATTTGATGATGAATTAAAGACACAAACATTACGCCAATCATAAAGGATACAACTGAAGCAATCTTCAATATACCACCAGTTAAATCTCTATGTGATACCTCTGAAGCAAGAAATATAATATTTCCTGTTTGACCTGCTGCTAGTGTGCCTCCTCGACTTAAAAAGGTATAAGCATCAATATATCCACCAACAAAGGTTAAGAGTATAGCCATTTCCTTACTCTGATATATATTTCTTCGCATAAATTTTTCTAAAGCCATCGTTATCGCCTCAACGTTTTTTTATTATAGTAATATGGAACATATAGTCCATTGGTATGTTTATATACCTTCATTGTATAGAATATGTTGTAAAAAGCTAAAATATCGTTCACATTTATAAAAAAATACTTCTTATCCCGATATTTTCTGTTATAATCAAGTTTATCCTTTTAAATTTGAGCGTGAAACAGAAATAACTGCTAACTTTATTTCTTAGAGTCACCTCGGCAAGGATAGCTCTAATTGTAATACTTTATTTCAAAGTATATACAATTTGGATAGCTACTGCCATTTTGTAGACATATTACATAATGCTAATTTATGTCACGTATAACAGAATTGAACAAGAAAGTTTTGATTTTTCAGAATTTTTAGACAAAACATGCGTTTTTTATGCTATGATATAAATTATTAAAATGACAGTTAAATATAACTCATTGATATACGGAGGTTTATTATGTCTAGTTTTTTTAAACGATTAACACAAAAAGAAGATCCATCCATCTATCAAAGTAAAGATGGTCATTTAAAAAGAACTTTACGTGTTCGAGATTTTCTTGCTTTAGGTGTAGGTACTATTGTTTCTACGTCTATATTTACTTTACCTGGTGTTGTAGCAGCTGAGCATGCTGGACCAGCGGTTGCATTATCATTCTTACTTGCAGCCATTGTAGCAGGATTAGTTGCCTTTACATATGCTGAAATGGCTTCCACTATGCCATTTGCAGGTTCTGCTTATTCTTGGATTAACGTACTATTTGGTGAATTTTTTGGTTGGGTTGCCGGTTGGGCGCTATTAGCTGAATACTTTATTGCCGTCGCCTTTGTGGCCTCTGGTTTTTCCGCTAACTTACGAGGATTAGTTAAACCCTTAGGCATTGAATTACCAAAAGCATTATCCAATCCATTTGGTAGTGATGGTGGCGTCATTGATATTGTAGCAGCCATTGTTATTATCTTAACTGCTTTACTATTATCACGTGGTATGAGTGAAGCTGCACGTATGGAAAATATTTTAGTTATTTTAAAAGTATTAGCAATTATCTTATTCGTCATTGTAGGACTAACAGCTATCAACTTTAGTAACTATGTACCATTTATTCCAGAACACAAGGTAACTGATGCAGGTGACTTTGGTGGCTGGCAAGGTATTTATGCTGGTGTTTCTATGATTTTCTTAGCATATATCGGATTTGACTCTATCGCTGCCAACTCTGCTGAAGCAATTAATCCTCAAAAAACAATGCCAAGAGGAATTTTAGGATCATTATTAGTCGCTATAGTATTATTTGTTGCAGTTGCTTTAGTATTAGTAGGTATGTTCCATTACAGTCAATATGCTGACAACGCTGAACCAGTAGGTTGGGCATTACGCGAAAGTGGTCACGGTATTGTTGCAGCAGTTGTGCAAGCTATCTCAGTTATCGGTATGTTTACTGCCTTAATTGGTATGATGCTTGCTGGATCAAGACTGTTATACTCATTTGGTCGTGACGGTTTATTACCATCATGGTTAGGTAAATTAAATAACAAACATTTACCTAATAGAGCATTAGTTATTTTAACAATAATTGGTGTCTTAATCGGATCAATGTTCCCATTTGCTTTCTTAGCTCAATTAATTTCAGCAGGAACATTAGTAGCATTTATGTTTGTTTCATTAGCAATGTATCAACTTAGAAAACGTGAAGGTAAAGACTTACCTATCCCATCTTTCAAACTGCCATTATACCCAGTATTACCCGCAGTCACTTTTATACTAGTTCTATTAGTATTCTGGGGTTTAAGTTTTGAAGCCAAATTATATACACTCATTTGGTTCATTGTAGGTATATTTATCTATTTACTTTACGGCATGAGACATTCTAAAAAAGATCGTGATGATGCCTACAAATCTCCAAAAAAACCTTAATAAAAATATAAATAGAGTCGTTCCACAATGATTATCGTTTGTGGAACGGCTCTTTTATTTATATTCTACAATCTATTTACCAGCCTTGACCTTCTATTTCATATTGATCTAATTCCCCTCGATTTAACGCTCGAATCGCATCCTCAAGCGTCGACAATGCATAATCTAACTGTTCATAGGAAATGACTAGTGGGGGTTGAAATCTTAACACATTCCCTGCTACTGCTATGATAACAACGCCTTTATCAAAGCAATAGTTACATATTTTTAATGCTGCTTCAGGATCACGAGTCTTTTGAATTGGATCAGATACTACATCGATACCAATTGATAATCCTTTACCACGGACATCACCAATACATTCATAATCAGTGACCCATCTATCCATCGTTTGACGTACATACTTACCTTTTTCTAGACTTGCTTCGAGTAACTGTTCTTCTTCGATCATCTCAAGTGTAGCTAAAGCCGCTTCACAACTAACTGGATTCGCACCAGTAGTAAATAGATGTGCTGGTGCTTCTAACGTCTCCATGATTTCTTTACGTCCGACGATAGCTGACATAGGCAATCCCCCGGCAAGCGACTTACCAAACGTAATTAAATCTGGTGTAAAGTTGAAGTGCTCTACTGAACTCCATTTTCCAGTACGTCCTAATCCTTGTTGAATATCATCAACCGCAATTAAAATGCCATGTTCTCTACAAATACCTTCTAAAGCTTCAAAGTATCCTGGTACAGGTTCTAATAGACCACCATCCCCTTGTATCGTTTCTAATACAATACATGCTACCTCGTCAGCCGGAACATATTTGTCAAACATTTCTTTAAGCGGTGCTAAATATTCATCTACCGTATTCGCATTAGGTTGTTCAAATAGACCTCTATAATTGTCAGGAAACGGTATATGATAAAAGCCGTTCAAAAGCGGACCGTATTTTTTCCTCATATTCAAACTTATTGCGGACATAGAAAGTGAACCAAATGTTGAACCATGATACGCATTTGTAAAACTGATGATATAAGGTCGTCCTGTATATGCACGAGCAAACTTAATAATACCATCATTGGCATCTGAACCACTCAACCCATATGTCACTCTTTTTTCATAGTCACCGGGTGAAATATCACATAACTTTTTAGATAAGCGAATTAATGGCTCGTGATACATATACGCTGGCGTATAGTGGACAAACTTGTCAACTTGCTTTTTAATCGCTTCGGTTACTTTTTTAGGCGCATGACCCACGTTTTGTGAACTTGCACTGGCTAATAAGTCGATGTACTCTTTTCCATCAACATCTACTAGCGTTGCACCGTAGCCATGATCAATGGCTAAAGGATAATATTTGATTCTTCCAGATTTAGCAAAATATTGCTCATCTTCTTTTATTAAGTCTTGTGCTTTACTCATGATCAAATCATCCTTTCTTAATTAAACTTCACTTCATTACTGACGATTAAAAAGATGATTCATATGCTTCAGTTATAAAATGATTTCGATTTGATGATAGTACTCAATATACTAATAATTTTCAGATTTGTAAATATTTTCCGAAAATTCTAACTAAATAAAATAGATATCTTTTTTGTATGTATATGTTATCCGTATTAGGGAATAAAATATACATCAAACGTGGACTAGGAGGGGTATTATTCTAAGACTGACTTACCACTTTTTAAGTGCTGTTGCTTCATCCTTTGTATTATTACTCAGTACTATGATTTTAGATGTTCTCATACAGCATACTCATCTAACACAGCTATTATTAAATATAGATTTTCTAGTTAACCCTAAACTTGTACCAACATGGATGGAAGTCATCATACATCTGTCTATAGGTTTGATGATTTATCTCATCTTCATGGTACTTTACAATATATCAAAACTACTCTATCACTTAGCCTATCTACCTTTACTAGTGATATTTATCGGTATGTATCCTTTCCTCATTGCCATCGCTCAAAGATCATTCTTTGTATTTAATGCGACAGAATGGATTTGGTGGCTCATTGCACATATGATCTTTGTAGTATTCATGTATTTCTGTATCTTTGCTATTTCAAAATTACATTTATAAAACAATGGAGTGGGACAAAAACAATAAAGAACCACTAATCATTGATTATGTAGTGGTTCTTACGCATTAGCCACAGCTAATGTGTACTTTAAATTTAGAAATACATGAGTGAAACTCATGCATAAGAAATACTACTTTCTAAAGAAAAAGAATGACTTTACAGTCAACTACGACCTAAATATGAATGTAACTTGAAATATATATTTATATCCTAGCCTATCGCTAATTGAATGATGATTATTCTTCGTCACCATTTTCATCGTATTTCGTTACATTTCCATCTTCATCAATAATATAAGAGCCTGCTAAGTTACCGTCTTTATCTGTGAATGAAAATCCCCATTCTCCATCGCTATTTTTCTCAGGTTCTTTATACGTATATGTTGATGTATCCAATTTATGACCTTCATAGTCTTCAACTATATCAATAACATTATCACGAGTCACTGTTGTATCACTAGAATCTGAAGACGTGTCATCATCTGAATCGTCAGATGAATCGTTTGATACATCATCATCAGTCGCGGGCACTGAATCTGATTCATTAAAGTAACCTTTAACTTTATCAATTTCATCTTGACTCGCATCATATAACTTAATCGTATTAGCATTATCTAAAATACGTTTTGTTTCAGATTTTGTATAATCATCTTCCATCCAACGACGGTCTTGGAAATGAGATGGCGTGCCATAAGTCGTTATTGTACCATCCCCATTATTTTTATATATAACATGGCCAGCAGCTGTTGGTGTACCACTTATAATTTGAACGCCATCTGGATATTTTTCTGATGCCTCTTTATTGTATGGGTTAATTGCTTCACCACTAACATCAGTATGAGACATAGCTGATATATGATTCTCTACTTCACCACTTCCACGGTAGTCTTTAAATACTGTAAGCCAAACTTTAGCATAATAATCTTGAGTATTGGTATTTTCTTGTTGTGCTTTTGAACTCTTTGAAGATGATTGACTTGAACTTTGATTCGATTGTGATGAGTGATTATCTTTATTATCACTGCTTTGATGACTCTTACTTGTTGAATCATCAGATACTTTAGAACTTCCTTTATCATTGTCATTATTCCCTAACCCACAACCTGCTAATACTATAGATGCTGTTAGTAATGTGCCAGCTAATTTTTTCATTAAAGAATCCCCTTTATTTATATTTTGTATATACATTACATTATAAATTTATTATAAACTATCTTATTTCAAAAACATATATCTAATTACACAATAATTGTAAATAAGTAATTTGTTTATCTTCTAATCTATTGGGTTTATCTATAACATTTAATATCCATTTCTAAATCATTTATTAAGTTCTTTAAATTAGCTTTAAGTTTGAGTATTGATTCATTTAAAAAGGCTTATTCAGAAAAAAATGGTGGTACACTATTAATGTAAAAGGAATTAAATCATTCTCTAATTGGAAATGGGGTTTTCATTGTGAAGAAACGCTCTATAATAGCAACAACTGTTTTAGCTAGCACTGTTTTATTTTCAGCATCTTTCGTAAGTGAGGCCAAAGCTGAAGAAGTCACTGCAGACAATGCCATCAATGTTGCACAACAAGCTATGAAAAATAGCGGCGGTAATCCCGACTTACAAAATTTCAACAACGTCAAAGATAAAGGATCTTATTTTATCATTAATATTAATAATAAGTCTGGTGCCGGCGTTGGTGCATATAAAGTTTACAAAAATGGAGAAGTTCAATATAAAAGTGGTAATTTCGGAGATTATAGTTCTTTAAATTCATCAGATAACTATACAGGCCAAGGTATCAGTGCCAAAAGCTATGAAGAAAATAATGAAAGCCAACAAGAGAATGCCTCAGTAGATAGCACTAAAGAGTTAAATGCGTATTATGTTGGTAAAGTGAAATCTAACGAATTACCAGAGTCAGGTAAGGATGACACAAGATCTACTGATGCATTAGCAGTGCTGTCCCTAGTAGCAGGCACAGCTTTCATTAGCCAAAGACCATTAAGAAAAATTTCATAATTCATATATTCAAAAAAGAGGTTGAGATATAAAGTTTTTGTGCTCTAGGAAACCGATTAACGGCATCCCGAAAGCAGGATTATCGGCAGAAGGGACCCAACATAGAGAAATTGGTATTCCAATTTCTGCAAACAATGCAAGTTGGGCAAACGCTCACGATTCGACAAAATTTGGAAAACAATTCAAATGAACAAACTCAACTATTGAGTTTGTAAGAACTACTAACCTATGAATAAGGAAGTAGTTCTTTATCATCGTTCGGTTCTGTTCAAATCCTAAACACTTTTGTCCTGACCTCTTTTTTATGTTTTCAAAACCGTTAATCATGACAAATTTTTGAACATTGCCTCTAATTGCCGATTATGTGAATAAAAAATAAATATAGTGGTAAACATAATTTGTAGACGAAATAAAATTATTTTCATGATTATAAACCATTCTAATAGGAGGTAATAGAATGAAATACATTATCGTTGGTACATCTCATGCTGGATATGAGGTCATCCAAACACTACTTAAAGAAGACAAAGACGCTGATATACACGTATATGAAAGTGGTGACAAACCTTCTTTCCTATCTTGTGGTATACAAAGTTACTTAGAAGATGTATCACCATCTCTAGATTCATTACACTATGCGAATGAACAATCATATAAAGATCAAGGTGTTAATATTCATGTTAATAGCACCGTTACTGATATAGATACTGAACAAAAAGTCATTACAGTTGATCAAAATGGTAATACTGAGCAAGTAAATTACGACAAACTCTTCTTAAGTCCAGGAGGAAAACCGGTCACACCTCCAGTTGAAGGTATCGATCAATACAATCATGTTTTATTCATGCGTGGCAGAGATTGGGCTAATCAAGTAAAATCACGTATGTCAAACGCCAAAAAAGCAGTTGTCGTTGGTGGTGGCTATATCGGTATCGAAGCAGCAGAAGCCTTCGCTAAAGCTGGTATTCAAACGAAAGTTATTGATGTCGCGGATCGTATTTTAAGTACGTATTTAGACCAAGAATTTACTGATATTCTTGAGGATAACGCTAAAGAACACGGATTAGAATTTATAGGTGGCGAAACAGTTCAATCCTTAAACGGTGATGAACAAGGAAATGTAACTAAAGTCATCACAGATAAAAACGAGTACGAAGCAGATACAGTACTATTTGCCGTAGGTGTTCAACCAGCAACAGATTGGTTAGAAGGTAAAATAGATTTAGGCAAAAAAGGCGTCATTAATATTAATCATCAACAACAAACATCTGCTAAAGATGTCTATGCTGGTGGCGATGCAACACTTGTTCCATTTGCACCAGTTGAAGAAGATCGATATATTGCTTTAGCAACCAATTCACGTCGACAAGGTGTAACAGCAGCTAAAAATATGTTAGGCCATGATATGACAATGCCACGCGTTTCTGGTACATCTGGTTTACAATTGTTTGATTATAAATTTGGTCAAACAGGTGTTCATGGTACAGAACAAGATCATTATGATGGAAACTTAGGACAAAAATATGTCAAAGAACTTATTCGTCCAAAATTCATGCAAGATGAAATCCCTGTACACATGAAAATTATCTATGATGAAGATAGTCATAAAATTTTAGGCGCACAACTTATGTCTAAAGATAATATTACTGAATCAATCAACACCATGTCCATTGCCATTTCAGCTGGTTATACTTTAGAACAACTCGCAGTACAAGACTTCTTCTTCCAACCTGACTACGACAGACCTTGGAATTACTTAAACGTACTTGCTCAGCAAGCATTAAATGACACATTTGGTAGTGATCAAATGCTATTTTAAATTACTTTGAAAGAAACACCTCTAGTGCATCGTATGCATTAGAGGTGTTTTTAATTAACTATTTATCTTTTTTCTCTTTTTGGTAATCTTTATCTTGATTCTTTCCTTTTTCAGGATTGAAGTTGGCACCTTTAGTATAGTCATTGCCAGCATTCCATAATAAGAATTCGTTAACGCCATTATCTTTTAAAGCCTGTACTTGATCAGATAATGCTTTTGCATCATATTCTTTATAGTTACCTTCTCCAAGATATGAAGCAGTAAAGTCTTGAATCCATGGACGAGAAATCGGTTTTTGTTTACCTAATGAATCTAATATATTATTTTCTTTTTGGATATATCTATTAACCGTTTTATATGGTTCAGTATCAGGTGCTTCTAATCCAAAATCTCCTGGACTCCAATGTGATGGATAAATCATAGAAGAAATAGCATCTACGTTTTTAGAGATTTTAGGGAAGCTTTGACCAATACCTGGTGCATTTTTCACTAATGCGGAATACCCAAAGACAGCTGCTGATATTTTCACATTGTATGGTTTTAATTCTTTACGTGCATATTCTAAATAACTTGTAACAGCATCTACACGCTGATCGCCTTTACTTAATTTACTATTTTTATAATCACCTTTATCGTAATCTAATTGATCAGCTTCATTTTCAAATCCTTCTGGGAATCTAACATAGTCATACTGAATATCTTGGAAACCAGCTTTGGCTGCTTCTTTAGAAATACTTACATTATATTTCCAAACATCTTTAACAAATGGGTTTACAAAACTATCCCCTTTACCATTTTGCCAAACAGAACCATCTTTCTCTTTATATGACCATTCTGGATGTTCTTTAGCTAGTTTAGTATCTTTAAATGTAACGATTCTTGCGATAGGATAAATGTCATTATCTTTTAACTTTTTCAATAATGGTTTAGCATCTGCAATATCCATAGTATTTTTATCGATTAATTTATTTCCAGTATTAAATTTCATAGTGACATTACCTTCGTCATCTTTGACATCGATAACCATTGCATTTAATTTGGCATCTTTCACGTATTTAATTAATTGGTCAATTTTATCTCCTTGTGTTGAATTACTTGTAACGTAGATGCCTTTCACACCATCTTTAGGATAAGCGACTTTATTTCTTTGATTAGCCGTTTGTTCTGCTTTATTATCTTTTGATTTATCATTCTCATGACCGGAACTACAACCAGTAATTATTAATGCACTTGCTGCTAATGTAATCCAAATTTTCTTTTGCTTCATCCTTAATCCCCTTTTATGTATTGAAAATGATTTTTACAGACAATTTATGTAGTGGTACAAAATTTTAAAAATCATTAATCTTTTCTTATATTATATATTATCATATTTCATACATAGCATGTACATTACATATATTTAATCTCTTTATTTGATAATCCATAATTTCTCTGGGTACTTATGTTGTAACTTCTTTATTTGTTCATTATTAATCTTTGGAAAATCCCAAATAAATTTTAAAAACGCTAGACTCATTGTTTTAGGATTCTTTCCAATCGTTTGCTTACAAATGACATGTAGGAAATATCGTTTTAGTACTCTCCATATACAAGTCACTCTTTTTTCTTGTAACCAAATAACAACTTCAGCATGACTTACTCTCAGTTCTAATGTGTCTATATAATTACCATCAATAATCCAATATTGTTGTATCAAGATATCTTTGATTTCGTTAATCAATTCATCTTGTTCTATGGTCTGATTATCATCTTTCCAATTGATTTGATCCAAATGATAAAGAGGCAAGCTCATATATTTAGACAAATGAGTACTTAACGCAGATTTACCGCTCCCTGGACTACCTATAACTAGAACTTTGTTATACATTGTTATCCTCCTTCAAATCATCACATTATAAGGCGATTTTTTGACTTTATACTATTATAGTGTAATTTTCTAGGTAATTATAAGTTGAATCGCTTGAGAATAACAATATTTTTTATCATACTGTAGATGAAAGTTAAGTTAAGGAGTGGAAAGTATGAATAAAGAACAATTAGAAAAAATGAAGAATGGTAAAGGATTTATCGCTGCATTAGACCAAAGTGGCGGTAGTACCCCTAAAGCACTTAAAGAATATGGTGTTAACGAAGATGAATATAGCAATGACGATGAAATGTTCAAACTTGTGCATGACATGCGTACTCGCGTGGTAACTTCACCATCATTCTCAGCTGATAAAATCCTAGGTGCAATTCTTTTCGAACAAACAATGGACCGTGAAGTTGAAGGTAAATATACTGGAGACTATTTAGCTGATAAAGGTGTTGTTCCTTTCTTAAAAGTTGATAAAGGTTTAGCTGAAGAACAAAACGGTGTTCAATTAATGAAACCAATTGACGATTTAGACGAGACATTAGATCGTGCTAATGAACGTCATATTTTTGGTACTAAAATGCGTTCAAACATTTTAGAATTAAACGAACAAGGTATCAAAGATGTTGTTGAACAACAATTTGAATTCGCTAAAAAAATTATTGCAAAAGGTTTAGTACCAATTATTGAACCTGAAGTAAATATCAATGCTAAAGATAAAGCTGAAATTGAAAATGTCTTAAAAGATGAACTTAAAAAAGGTTTAGATAGTTTAGACAGTGATCAATTAGTAATGCTTAAATTAACTATCCCAACTCAACCTAACTTATATAAAGAATTAGCTCAACATCCAAATGTTGTACGTGTTGTAGTACTTTCTGGTGGTTACAGCAGAGATGAAGCTAACAAATTATTAAAAGATAACGATGAACTTATCGCAAGCTTCTCACGTGCATTAGCTAGTGACTTAAGAGCTAGCCAATCTCAAGAAGAATTCGATAAAGCATTAGGTGACGCTGTAGATTCAATCTACGATGCATCAGTTAATAAAAACTAATTTCCACATTAAAAAAAGGTCGTGCAGTTTTCCTGCACGACCTTTCTTTATGTCATTTTTATTTTTTATGCTTCATCAAAAGCTTGGTTGAAAAAATCACCAAATTTTTGTGCACTATTTTGACTAAACATTAATTCTAAGTTATCTTGTGACTCTTGTGCTCTTGGTGCCGAACTTTCATACATTGCTTCTTCATACTGTTTCAATGCCGTTTGTAAATCTTCATTGCGTTCTATAGATTTAGCTAGTAAATAAGCATCATATAGCGCCATATTAACACCTTCACCCGCAAATGGGCTCATGACATGCGCTGCATCACCAATTAAAGTAATATGTGGATGATTGTCCCATTTGAAACCAATAGGCAATTTATAAATTCTTCTACACATCACGTCATCGCTAGCATATTTGATATATTTTTTAAGATCTTCATCCCAATCAGAGAAATCTTCAAGTAATTGTTCTTTCAACTCACCTACTGATAACGCTTTGTAATCATCAAGCTTTTCACTTGGCATGCGGAATGCAACATATACTTTAATACGGCCATTACCAGTAAACTGGCCTAATATACCTTTATAATCTCCTAATGCGACTAAGCTACCATTACTATTGATTTGAGCTAAGTCTGGATGTTTATTGACAACATCGTCAATATTCAATTCAATCATTGAAATATCATTATAAGTTACATCTACATGTGCAACATCATTTCTAACTTTCGAGAACGCGCCGTCAGCACCGACAACCATGTCGAACTGTTGCACTTCATCTTCTAAAAATTGTAAAGTTACTTTACCATTATCTAATTCTGTTAAAGATTGATACGTATAGCCATATTGAATCGTATCTTCTTTAAGCTTTTCAATAATAATGTCACATAGTTTACCTCGATCAATTTCAGGACGATCGCCTGTTCCTTGACCAATTTCTTCAAAATAAACAGTGCCATCTTTACCTAGCACACGTGTATCTTCCCCTTCTACACGGGCTAATGCTTGGAATCGTTCGAATATATCCGCTTCTTTCAATGCTAATTGGCCACTTTCTTCATGTATATCAAGAGAGCCCCCTCTTTTTTGATTTGAATCTGGACTCGCTTTTTCATATATTGAAACGTCATGTCCTTGTTGTTGAAGTAGCAAACCTAACATTAATCCTCCTGGACCTGCACCTATAATTCCAATTCTTTGTTTTTTCATTGAAAAGACCTCCTACACGACAACTACATCTCTATTTAGATAATTGTTCTAATTTCTCTTTTGTTTCTTTTATAATCTTATCTAACTGTTCTTTTTTATCATTGTCTTGCATAGATTCTTTTGATGCTTTCATAAATAAATGGAATAAATCGTGTAACTTTTCGCGTGATTGTTTCATTTCTTCAAAGTCTACATTTTCAAATTGCGCCATGCGTTCTGAAAAATCACTATTTTCTTTGTTTTCATCAACAAATTGTTGACCTTCTTCTGTAATTGAATACACTTTTTTATTGCCATCTTTAGTGATTGTGACAAAGTCTCTATCTTCTAACATTTGTAAAATAGGATACACTGAACCTGGACTTGGAGAATAAAAACCTTTAAATTTTTCTTCTAAATCTTTAATAATTTGGTAACCATGTCTTGGTTCCTCTTTTAACATTTCTAAAATTACAAATTGTAAATTTCCTTTTTTGAAGAATCTATCTCTACCATTCATTTGTCTAAAGTCTCCAAACTGACCTGGCCCTCTACCTTGGCCTCTGTTCATATCAAATCCTTCAAAATGTCTCATACCTCTATTTATACGATTATTATTTCTATTAAACATGTTAATCACCTTTCTTTTTTCGATATATCGATATATTAAACGATATATCGAAACTTGTCAACGATATATCGTTAATTATTTTAAAATAAAAAAATGGCACTATGATTTTTCCTTTCATAGCACCATTTTTATTGATTAATCTTCTTCTATAGGACTAGTTATCTCGATATTTTCTGGCTTACCAAACATAGGTGTCCATTGTTCTATCGAATAATCCGCTACTAATCCTTCTTTCCAAAACGGATCAGCTTTGAGTAATGACATTAATTGGTCTTCATTATTTGCTTTAAGTACTAAATACGCCTCCAATTTACTTTTATCCTCATTTTCGACTGGGCCTGATACTAATAAGTCACCAGATTCAACGAGCTGATATAAATAAATAGCATGATCACGTATGTGCTGTTGCCAGCCTTTCATATCTGTATGAACAAATTTCACTAAATAATAAGACATAGTATACTCCTTTTTATTAATACATTTTTGATACTCTTATAACCGTTCTCCATTAGATTCAATCACATTTCTATACCATTCAAAAGAATCTTTTTTCGTGCGTTCGAGTGTACCTTGTCCTCTATTATCTCTATCAACATGGATTAAACCATATCGTTTTTTCATTTCTCCAGTAGTGAAAGATACAATATCTATAATACCCCAAGGTGTATAACCCATTAAGTCAACACCATCCTGGTCGACTGCATCAATTGCGGCTTCAATATGTTCTTTTAAATATTGAATACGGTAGTCATCATGTATATTTCCTTTTTCATCCATTTCATCAACTGCACCAAATCCATTTTCGACTATAAACAATGGAATTTGATAACGATTATATAATACATTCAATGTGAATCTTAAACCTACCGGATCAATTGCCCAACCCCAATCACTAGTTTGAATATAAGGATTTTCAACTGAATTAGGTAAGCCACCGTTCACAACGTTATCTTCTACACTACTATTACTATCATGTTTAACTACTGTAGACATATAATAGCTAAATCCAATGTAATCGACTGTACCTTCTTGTAAAATTTGGTCGTCTCCTTCAAGCCAACCTATGTTAATATTTTCTCTTTCAAACATTTTCGTAGCATAACCTGGGTAATACCCTCTAACCTGCACATCTGGGAAGAAGAAACGCATTCTACCTGCAATTTCCGCTTCCATCATATCTTTAGGATTACAACTATATGGATAAATAGGTACATGTGAAATCATTGCGCCTATTTCAAATTCAGGATTAATGTCTTTACCAATTTTAACAGCTTTGGCACTTGCGATGAGTTCATTATGTGCGACTTGATATAAAACCTCTTCTTTATTATCTTCTTCGGATAATAACACACCAGAGTTTGTCCATAAAAAGATAGGGTTATTCAAATCCATCTGGTTATTAATTTCATTGAATGTCATCCAATATTTCACTTTATCTTTATAACGTTGAAATACTGTTTCAGCAAAATGCGCAAAGAAATCTGCTACTTTTCTATTTTTAAACCCACCATATTCTCTAGCAAGATGTAATGGCATTTCAAAATGTGATAACGTAATGACCGGTTGAATACCATATTTTAATAATTCATCAAATAAGTCATCATAAAATTTTAGTCCTTCTTCATTAGGTTCTTCTTCATCTCCATTAGGGAAAATACGTGTCCAAGCAATAGAAGTACGGAGACATTTTAATCCCATTTCACTAAATAATTTCACATCTTCTTTATAACGATGATAGAAGTCAATACCTTCGTGATTAGGATAATACTTGTCTGCTTCTACTTCTTGAGTGATTTCACGTGCTTTCCCATGTTCACCTGCTGTCATCACATCAATCACACTTAGTCCTTTTCCACCTTGATCATAGCCACCTTCAAATTGGTTAGCCGCTAATGCGCCACCCCATAAAAAATCATTAGGTAATTTAGACATACTACAACCCCTCATTTCTTTATCTGTTACATTCATTATATCAATTAAAAGTTCAAACTTTATAACAAAACAAAAAAACTCAACCAAGGCTCATTTACGCTTTGGTTGAGTTAATTTTAATTATTTTTCTCCATAGAAACCTAATTTAAGGTCTTTTGAAGTTTGTTTACGGATTTTTCTCATTAATTGTTCATCTTCAATTAATGATTCTCCATATGATGGAATCATTTTCTTAATTAATGGTTTCCATTCATCAGCATATTCAGCGAAGTTTTTCTCAAGAACTTCTAATGCTACAGATACTGAAGTTGAAGCCCCTGGTGATTCGCCTAATAATGCAATCACTGAGTGGTCTTGTGAATTCACTACTTCAGTACCGAACTGAATATAACCTTTACCATGTTCTTCTGTATCTTTAATAACTTGTACACGTTTACCTGCTGTATAAACTTGCCAATCTTCATCACGTGCTTCTGGATAGAACGTACGTAAATGATTCATACAACCTTCTTTAGTCATAATCACTTGGTCAAATGAATATTTAATTAATGGTAAGTTTTTAACCGCAGATGCTAGTAAAGTTGTAATATTGTATGGTTTTACAGATTTGAATAAATCTAAGTTTGAACCATTCTTAAGGAATTTAGGACCTACGTTCGCAAATGGTCCGAATAATAATGTTCTTTCACCATCAATATAACGTGTATCTAAATGAGGTACAGTCATTGGTGGTGTGCCAGGTGGTTCTTTACCATACACTTTGGCATCGTGTTGTTTGATGACTTCTGGGTTTGTACATGCAATGAATTGTCCACTGATTGGGAATCCACCTAAATGTTTACTTTCAGGGATACCTGTTTTTTGTAATAGTGGAATTGCGCCACCACCAGCACCAATAAATACATAGTCCGTTTCTTGTTCAAACACGTCACCTGTGTTACGGTTTTTAATTTTTACTGACCATTTACCATTTGATAAACGTGTAAAATCAACCACTTCATGATTGTATTTTACTTCTACATTATCAGTTTCTTGAAGGTGTTGTGCCATCTTACGTGTTAATTCACCGTAGTTTACATCTGTACCTTCATCAATTTTACTTGCTGCCATGTAGCCACCATCATTTTGGCGACCTTTCATCATTAATGGAATCCACTTTCTCATTACTTCGATATCTTCAGTGTATTCGATATTATCGAACATTGGGAAAGCTTTCATTTTTTCATAACGATCTTTTAAGAATTTAACGTTATTTTTACCTCTTACAAAACTAATATGAGGTAATGGATTAATAAATGCGCGTGGGTCTTCAATATTTCCTGATTTAACTAAATGACCCCAAAATTGTTTAGAAATCTCAAACTGTTCGTTGATTTCTTTCGCTTTTTCGATATCAATTGAACCATCAGGTTGTTGAACAGTATAGTTCAATTCACAAAGCGCAGCATGACCTGTACCTGCATTGTTACGTTCATTAGAACTTTCAATACCAGGACGGTCTAAGCGTTCATACAAATGAATATTCCAGTCTGGCGCAATTTCTTTTAACATTGATCCGAAAGTTGTACTAAGTACACCGGCACCAATTAAAATCACGTCTTTTTTGTCAGACTTTGCCATGTTGTTCACCTCTCCAAAATAAATACTTACACCAGTCCACTAAAATTGCATTTTATTGACTAAATCAGGATTTAATACAATTTTTCTAACATTTCATCTCGTAAACTAGTCTTCTATTCTTATGTTAAATCAACCATTGATAAAAGTAAATTATTATTCTTTATAATAATAGAAATTGATTTAGAAGGTGATTATATTTTATCCATAAATACATGAAATTGTATATATGTCACATTAAGTCACTATAAAATAACATTTAATATGATTATGTTTTAATCGTTTTGTTGTAAAAACTTTTCAATATAAAATGCTGATTCTTCTATAGATTTATATTCTGTGTTAATCACGGTTGCATTTAATTTATTGAATATTTCTTCGGCATAGGATAATTCTTTTTTAATTCTGTCTAAACTGTTGTATGTTGACGTTTTTGAAATACCTAACGCCTCAGCACGATTTTTTCTAATATTAGCGATATAATTGGGACTTGCTGTTAAACCGAATACCTTTAGTCCTTTATGTTGAAATACACTTTCAGGAATCGTCACTTCTGGCACTAATGGTATATTCGCTATTTTATAACCTTTATTGGCTAAATACATACTCAATGGTGTTTTAGACGTTCGAGATACGCCAACAATTAGGGCGTCCGCTTCTCCAATATCCGTGAAGTGTTTACCATCATCATATTTAACCGAATATTCTATAGCTTCAATACGTTTGAAATATTCTGTGTTCATTTTTCGTAATGCGCCACTTTCCATCAGTGGTGTAGATTGCGTATGTTGCTCAATCATCGTGATTAATTCCGACATATAATCTATATATGATATTTGGTGTTCCTGTGCATATTGATGACCAAGTGCATTGAAAGATTCACTAACCAGTGTTGTAACCACTATCGCGTTTTTTTCATGCGCTAATTCTAATACATTAAGAAATTCATTTTCATCCTTAATATATGGGAACTTCTTAATTTCTATTTGTGTTAAATCTGGAAATTGGGTCAGTGTCGCATGTATCATCCGTTGTGCCGTTTCCCCTATAGAGTCAGAAACGATGTAAATCGTTAATTGTTGTGCTTGTTGTTCTTTCACATTATCTCTCACTTTCTTCAGCTTGACTCTGAGCTGTAGCTAGGATTGCTCCAGGTACACGGAATGGTGAACATGAAACATAATCAATGTCCAATTGGTTAAATCTACGTATTGATTTTGCATCTCCACCTAATTCTCCACAAACACCTATTTTAATGGACGAATTAACGCGCTTAGCATTTGTGACCGCTATCTCTATCAGTTGACCTACGCCATCATGATCTAACGTTTGGAAAGGGTCAAGCTGTAATATATTACTTTCAGTATACACATTTATAAATTTACCTGCATCATCTCTTGAGAACCCATATGTTAATTGCGTCAAATCGTTCGTTCCAAAGCTAAAGAAGTCACATTGTTGTGCCAATTGGTCCGCAATCAAACATGCTCTTGGCGTTTCTATCATAGTGCCAATCAAGTAATGTACTTTATCTTTCATATCATTTTCTAAATCCTGAATCGTTGATACTAATTGTGATTTTAATGTTGTAAATTCTTCAACTGTAGATACAAGTGGAATCATGATTTCTGGTTGAGATGTAATACCTTCTTTTTTAAGGTTAAACACGCTAGTCATGATTGCCTCAACTTGCATTTCATAAAGTTCAGGGTAAGTAATAGCTAGGCGACATCCTCTATGTCCTAACATTGGGTTAACCTCATTCAAATCATTGATTCTTCGTTTTAGATGTGCTGTAGAAACATTTAATTGGTCTGCAACCATAGCAATATCTTCTTCTGTTGATGGTAAGAACTCATGTAACGGTGGATCTAATAATCGGACAATTGTTGGTCGCCCAGATGACAATTTAAATATGGCTTCAAAGTCTTCAATTTGATATGTCTTGATTTTATTTAATGCTTCTACACGTTCATCATAATTAGAAGCTAATATAAATCGACGCATTTCCACAAGGCGTTCCGCACCGAAAAACATATGCTCTGTACGCACTAAGCCAATACCTTTAGCATTAAACTGATAACCTGCTTGTATATCTTGTGGTGTTTCTGCGTTCATTCGTACCTGTAATCGTGCAATTTCTTCTGACCATTGCATAAATTGTTCGAACTCATCACTATGTTCAGCGCTAACTGTTTCAATTTCTCCAAGATATAAATCTCCAGCGCTACCATCGACAGAAATGATATCTCCTTCATGTAACATATCACCATTAGGGTAATGTACTGTTTTGTTTACTGTATCAATTTCGACATCAGAACAACCTGTCACACAACATTTCCCCATCCCTCTAGCGACAACTGCAGCATGTGATGTCATTCCTCCATGTGTAGTTACAATAGCTTCACTCGCCACCATACCTTCGATATCTTCCGGAGATGTTTCAGGTCTCATTAAAATAACACTGTCACCATTCTCTGCTTGAACTTTAGCTTCTTCAGCTGAAAATACAACTTTTCCTGTCGCTGCACCTGGACTTGCAGGTAGCCCCATTTTCGAAATAACCGTCGCTTGTTTTAATGCTTCTTCTTTAAAATTAGGATGTAATAATGTCTCGATTGATTTTACATCAACTTGTGTCACAGCTTCTTCTTTAGTAATGAGCCCTTCATTAACCAAATCAACAGCCACTTTAATAGCTGCTCGAGCCGTACGCTTACCATTACGCGTTTGTAATAAATACAATCTTCCATTTTCAATCGTAAATTCAATGTCTTGTAAATCTTTATAATGCGTTTCTAATTGTTTCGTCACATTGACAAATTGTTGATGCACATCTGGCATTTGTTCCTTCAATGTATCAATATCCTTGGGTGTACGAATACCTGCTACGACATCTTCACCTTGAGCATTTAATAGATATTCTCCAAATAATTGATTCTCTCCTGTCACAGGGTTTCTAGTAAATGCCACGCCTGTACCACTTCGTTCACCACTATTACCAAATACCATTTCCTGAATGTTCACAGCTGTACCAATATCATGTGGAATATCATTTAAATCTCTATAGACACGAGCACGATCATTATCCCAAGACTTAAATACAGCTTCAATGGATTCTTCTAATTGTTGAAGCGGATCTTGAGGGAAGGGTTTATGACCATGTTCTAAATAAATCCCTTTATATTGTTCACAAATTTCTTTTAATCCTTCAGCAGTAATATCAGCATCAGAGTTATATTGATGCGCTTTTTTATATTGTTCAAAATATGTATCAAAATGAGTCATTGGTACGCCATATACAACATCACCAAACATTTGTAATAAACGTCGATAGCAATCATATGCAAATCGAGCATCATCTGTTTTAGTGGCAAGTTTTTCTACATTCTCATCATTTAATCCTAAATTTAATATGGTATCCATCATACCTGGCATAGATATTTTCGCACCACTTCGTACTGATACAAGTAATAAATGATCCTGAGATGAAAAAGATTTGCCTGTTCTATTTGAAAAAGCAGTTAAGTGGTCATGTAATTGTGACTTTACTTCGTCTGATAAATGTTCACCTTGCTTTAAGTAATCTATACAAGCTTCTGTCGTAATCGTAAAACCGTCTGGAACAGGTAAACCCAATCGTTTCATTTCCGATAAATTAGCACCCTTTCCCCCCAATAAGTCTTTCATAGATTTTTGTCCTTCATCAAATGCATAAATCAATTTTGTCATAAGTAAGCACCTCTTTTTATTATGTCATACTAATTAATTTTGAGTATGTCATAATAAAAAGAAAAATACAAGCATGATATGAAAACGATTACGCAAAGTTTTTATTATTGTCACAATTCATCTAATATTTGTACTAAAAATCTATAGTTGTTTCAGCCATCTTTTTACAAACAATGTGTCATACTAATAAAAAACCTGAGCATGGATCCAATGCTCAGGTTTTTCTCACTTTATATTTTATTCATGTTCTTGGTTATATTTTTCTACTTCTGCATCTCTTAATTCTACACGTCTAATTTTACCTGAATTTGTTTTTGGTAATTCTTCTACAAATTCTATTGCACGTGGATATTTATATGGTGCAACTTCATTTTTTGTAAAGGTTTGAAGTTCTTTAATTAGCTCGTCATCACCTGTGTATCCATTTTGAAGAATTATAAACGCTTTAACAATATTACCTCTTAATTCATGTGGACTTGCTACGACAGCACATTCTTTAACAGCAGGATGATTTGTCAATGCATCTTCTACTTCAAATGGTCCAATCGTATAACCAGAACTAATAATGATGTCATCTTTACGACCTTCAAACCAGAAATAACCATCTTCGTCTTGATGAGCTAAATCTCCAGTCACATAATAATCGCCTAATCTTGCAGCTGCAGTTCGTTCTGGTTCTTTGAAATACCCTTTAAATAGCGCTGGTAAGTCTAACGGCACAGCAATATTACCTTTGACGTTAGGTTCCACTTCATTTCCATCGTCATCAATAATAGTTGTATAACTACCTGGAATAGATTTACCCATCGCACCTGGACGAGATGCTGTATCTTTTAAGAAACCAATTAATAATGTACTTTCTGTTTGACCATAGCCGTCTCTCACTGTGATATTAAAATACTTTTTAAATTGTTCAACGACTTCCCTATTTAATGGTTCACCCGCTGACACTGCACTATGCAGATGTTCTAAATGATAATCATCTAAATTTTGTAATTTAGCCATCATACGATATTCTGTCGGCGTACAACATAATACATTGATTTGATATTCTTGTAATAATTCTAAATATGTTTCTGGTTTAAAACGACCGTTATATACAAACGCTGTTGCCCCTGAACCTAAACTTGATAAAAATGGACTCCATACCCATTTTTGCCAACCTGGCGCTGCAGTCGCCCAAACAAGATCATCTTCTTTAATACATAACCAATGTTTAGGTGCCATTTGTAAATGCGCATAACCCCAACCATGTGTATGAGTAACAGCTTTTGGATTACCAGTAGTACCAGACGTGTATGATAAAATCGCAACATCTTCTCGAGAAGTATCAGTCACTTCTAGTTCATCACTTGCATTGGGTTTCTCTTCTTCAATTGAAATCCAATCTGGATGTGTATCACCAACAATAAATTTAGTAAGGTTTTGATATTCTTTTAACCCTTCAAATTCCTTAATAAATTTCCCAAATGAAATAACCGCATCAATTTCACCGTGGCTTACTCGATATTGTAAGTCTTTGGTACGTAACATTTCAGAACTTGGAATGATGGCAATCCCTAATTTTAATGCTGCAATATATAATTCATATGTAGCTATAGCTCTTGGCATCATAATTAATACTTTGTCTCCATGTTTCAAGCCATGCTTTTTGAAAATATTACCTACTTTATTCGCATTTTTTATCAATTCTTGATAAGTCACTTCAATATGATCATGTTCTGAATCTTTGTAAATAATTGCTTTTTTAGTTGCATCTGTAGCATATTGTTCTATTGCTGATGTAATATTATACTTTTCAGGTGCAAGTAAATCTGTTTTTTGCATATTTTTACTCCCTTTCCATGTCATTCTTTTCAATTTTATCAAATGTATTATCACATTGATATATTTTACTCTTTATTGACAGACGACCAAACTAATATGACTTTCATATTCATCAAAAAACGGTACAGAAATAATTTCTGTACCGTTTCTTTATATATTAGAATATATCTTCATAATTTAGAAACTGATTGGCCATATCTTCAAGTTCTATTCTAATATTATATGACAAATCACGATTGACAATTAGGTTATCAACGCCACGTTTTGTTCCACGTTTGCGATGTGTTTGTGCGTATGCTGATGACTTTTGCCAATCATAAAAGGCTTGTCTCGATTGCCATAAAGTCACTATAATATAATGTTTATGTTTAGTTTGAGGTCTAAGAAAACGTAACGCTTTAAATCCTGGTACATCTTGCAAATGCTTTTGACGTCCTAAAAATTTATCTTCAAATTGAGTTTCTTTATCTTCATTGACATATAAATGATTGAGCACACAAAATGTATCATTTGATAGCTCATTAATCGATTCTAAGATGTCATAATACTGAGCATCATTATTTTTCTCGATCATAAATGTATCGTCTGATTCATTCATCTTATATGTTTTATAGTAATCATTCAATAACATGTTATTCCTTCATCCTAATTCATTTTTACTTTTCTTTATACAGCTTGTTCGTATAATGAGAGTGATCTTTTAACTATTTCTAATATTTCATCGTCTAAATTAGTCACTTGCTTAAAATATAATAATATATTATCAGCTAGTTTTTCTTCTTTTGGAAATTGTATATCCTTATCTACCCATGCCGCAAGTTCGCCTAGAGGTGTCTGGTCCCCCGTAAAACTTTGTATAAATTCATAAAACGTCACGCTATCACCTCATCTTACTTATTGCTACTATACTATCACGAAACGCGCAATAAAACATCACTATCAATCAAATAGCATTAAACTTTTTTCATTTTCAAAATTATATCAACTCACATGTAAGTCGTTTTACATGATTGATATTATTTTGAGCGACGTGATAATTTAGGCAAAGCTACACAAACTACTAAAAATGAACTTAATGCCATTAAAGCATTAAACCAGAAGCTTATCATAGCACCAGTAGCAATAGAAGATGTACTTGCCATTACACTATAAATCGTACCGGCTAAAGTAATACCAAATGCACCACCTAAAGATGAGGCCATTTTATATATACCTGCTGCCACACCTACTTCTGATTCTGAACAATTGGAAATGGCAGTATCTGTGGATGGTGTTGCAAACAAACCTAATCCCAATCCAAATAACAAATAACCTAATACACAAACTACAATGTAACTTGTAACCGAGAGCATAGTCATCGACATGAATAACACGCCTAACATGGTTGAAAACGTACCAAGTAACATTGGTTGTCTGGGTCCCACTTTTCTTAAAAACATTTCGCCAACTCTTATCATAGAAAGCACAGCAACTAAATATGTGATTGATAACATACCTGCTTTAAAAGCAGAAAATCCTAAACCTTGTTGTACAAACGTATTCGCAACAATGAGTGTTCCTGCCACTGTATTTAGTAAAAAGTTAGCTAATGTTGCAACCGAATATAATCTATTATTAAAAAGATTAAAATCTATTAAGGGATACGATGATTTTCTTTCAAAGTAATAAAATATGATAGCCATCGTAATACAAAAACATATCAAACATATGATAAATATAGAAAGCCATCCCATCTTTGACCCTTGCGTAATAACAATATTGATACTGAGCATAATTAAAACAAGCAACCCTACACCTATAACATCAAAGCGTTTCTTTTCTTTGCCTAGGTATGCAGTTGTTTCTGGTGTGCCCTTAATAAGCAACAACGCAATAAGCGACGCGATAATAGAAAATATAAATATATATTTCCATCCTAAAAATGTAGTCATTACACCACCAAATATAGATGCTAAACCTGAGCCACCCCAAGAGCCTATGGACCAAAAACTCAATGCACGTTGTCTATCTTTACCGTGATAGTATGTTTTCACTATTGCTAAAGTCGCCGGCATAATGGCTGCTGCGGATAAACCTTGAATTGCTCTTCCTATTAATAGTAATGGCACAAAAGATGTAGCAATAACAAGTAATGATCCTATGATATTAAGCCACAAACCGATATTCGTTAATTTGACACGCCCATATGTATCAGCAAGACCGCCAGCACCTACAACAAACATTCCACAAAAGAGTGCTGTTAGACTGACGGCTATACTGATTGTCTCTAAACGACTATGAAATGCTTGCGTCAATGTTGGAATCACGTTAACTAATGACGTCGCAAATAGCCAAAATGTTAACACCGATAAAACAATACCAATTAATAATCTATTATTACCTTTAAATTCTTGTTGTTGATTCATAGTTGTATTAATCTCCTTTAATTCAAGTAATCTAGCACAACAGTACCCACTGCTTCAGCTGCAACTAACATAGAAGATTCGCTAATATTAAATTTAGGGTGATGATGCGGATAAATCTCACCGTCTTCAGGTGCAGCACCTGAGTAAATAAATGTACTTGGTAATTCTACTGCATAAAACGCAAAATCTTCAGACGGTGGTTGTGGTTCACATTCTTCAACACCTTTAATATCATTGTCTCCTGCATTTTTAATTGTGTCAGCAACGTAAGATGTAAATTCTGGGTTATTGTATAATGCAGGATAGTCTTTATTAAATTCAAAATCACATGTCACACCGAATGTACTTTCTAATCCTTCTACGAGACGCGTTAATTCTTTTTCAATTGTATCTCTAGTATCATCTGTTAATGCGCGCACGTCACCTTCAATTTCAATACTATCTTTAATAACATTAAATTGACCTTTACCGTCAAATGAACCAATAGTTACAACACCTGTTTCAAATGGACTTAAGCGTCTAGACACTACAGTTTGTGCTGTTGTCACAAAGTTAGCCCCCGCAACGATCGCATCGTTTGCCATGTGGGGTGATGACCCATGACCACCTTTACCATGAACAGTAAGTTTGAAATACGCACGTCCTGTTTGAACAAATCCTTCTTTATAAAAGACTTTACCAGCTTCCATCGTACTCATGACGTGTGCGCCTAGTACATGATCAACACCTTCTAAGACACCGTCTTTAATCATACCTTGCGCACCACCAGGAGGCATTTCTTCAGCTGGCTGATGAATAACAATAACTTTACCTTTAAATTGGTCTTTCATTTCGATAAGTGTTTCAGCCAAAATTAACATATAAGCAGTATGTGCATCGTGTCCACACGCATGCATAACACCTTCATTCTCAGAGGCGAATGGTAACCCAGTTTCTTCTTTAATTGGCAACGCATCAAAATCAGCACGAATTGCAAGTGTTTTACCAGGTTTACCACTATCAATCGTTACTTTTACACCATTTTGTCCTACATTCGTTTCTACTTTACAATCTTTATCTTTGTAAAAGTTAGCGATGTATTTAGGTGTTTCTACTTCTTTAAATGACAATTCAGGATGTTGGTGAAGATATCTTCTAATCTCAATCATTCTATCTTCTTTTTCACGTAGACGTTCAACTAAAGTATTACTCATAAAATCCTCTCCTTTTATCTATATTATAATACGTTATTCCCATTTATTGTTGTGTCACACTTTACATTGTTAAAGACATCGTTATGAAAATATAAAAAATCACTTCGATATGAATATGTCATACCGAAGTGATTAATTGAAAAGATTTAATGTTTATAAAATGGATCGTTTTCTTTAGCGCCAGCCATTTCATCATGAACACCATGTTTATAATAATCAACATATTGAGGTTCTAATGGCTTTCTACCACGAATAATATCAGCAGCTTTTTCTGCTAACATTAGAACTGGTGCATGAATATTTCCGTTTGTTGTTCTAGGCATTGCTGAGGCATCAACAACACGTAAATTTTCCATACCATGAACTTTCATTGTAAGTGGGTCTACAACTGCCATTGGATCTGATGCAGGTCCCATTTTCGCACTGCATGATGGATGTAACGCTGTTTCACCGTCTTTACGTACCCAATCTAAAATTTCTTCATCTGTTTGAACAGATGGTCCTGGTGAAATTTCTCCAGCATTAAATGGGTCCATTGCTTTTTGAGATAAAATGTTTCTTGCAACTCGAATAGCTTCTACCCATTCACGCTCATCTTCTTTGGTTGATAAATAGTTAAAGACGATACTTGGTTTTTCAAATGGATCTTTAGATTTAATTTTTAAGCTACCGCGTGAATTAGAATACATTGGTCCAACGTGAACTTGGTAACCATGTGCGACAGGTGCTTTTTGACCATCGTAACGTACTGCAATTGGTAAGAAGTGGAACATTAAGTTAGGATAATCTACTTCATTATTTGAACGTACGAAACCGCCACCCTCGAAGTGGTTAGAAGCTGCAGCACCTTTACGTGCGAAAATCCATTGTAAACCGATAAATGGCATGCGTTTAACATCTAAACTAGGTTGTAATGACACAGGCTCTTTACATTCATGTTGAATATACACTTCTAAGTGGTCTTCAAAGTTTTCACCAACACCAGGTAAATGAACACGAGGTTCGATACCTTTAGATTTCAAGAATTCTGAATCACCAATACCAGAAAGTTGTAATAATTGTGGTGTATTGAAAGCACCACCTGATAAAATAACTTCTTTGGCATTAATTGTTATTTCTTTACCATTTTTCTTGTAAGTAACACCCGTTGCTCTTCTACCATCGAAATTAATTTTAGTTACAAATGCTCTTGTTTCTACATCTAAATTTTTACGTTTCATAGCTGGTCTTAAATAAGCTCTTGATGCTGACATACGGCGTCCATGGTGTACTTGACTATCGAATGGGCCGAAACCTTCTTGACGGAAACCATTCACGTCAGGGGTTTTATGATATCCTGCTTCAACACCGGCATCAAAGAAAGATTTGAATAATGGATTGGTTGCTGGACCACGTTTTAGTTTGATTGGGCCATCATGTCCTCTATATTTATCATATGGCGCTGAACCATAAGTTGTTTCTAATTTTTTAAAGTATGGTAAACAATGTGCAAAGTCCCAAGTTTCCATACCTTCAGGTTCTGCCCAACCTTCATAGTCCATTGGGTTACCTCTTTGATAAATCATACCGTTAATTGAACTTGAACCACCTAATACTTTACCTCTTGCGTGGTCTACTTTACGTCCCATATGTGGTTCTTCTTCTGTTTGATAAATCCAATCATATAATGGATTACCAGATGGGAACATTAACGCAGCTGGCATTTGAATAAATAAATCCCAGAAATAGTCACTACGTCCTGCCTCTAATACTAATACATTTTTATCTTTATCTTCACTTAGTCTTGCACCTAATACTGATCCTGCGCTACCGCCACCAATAATGATGTAATCGTATGAATCATGTTTTCTACTCATCACGTATAACCTCCGAAATCAATTTTTATTTGTATGCATCTCTTTCATTGTTATCTTGAATCGTACTGAAATATGTAAGAGGTTGAGTAACTCATGTCACTTGCGTCACTCGAACCTCTGTTTCATTACTATGTTTTATTTACTGAAAAAGTTAACTGGTTCTGGATTAGTATTTGTTAAGATGTGTTTTGAAGTTAAATACTCTTCTAATCCTTCTTTACCGAGTTCTCTACCGATACCTGATTGTTTATATCCACCCCATGGTGCTTGTGCGAAATATGGATGGAAATCATTAATCCAAACAGTACCTAGTTTTAATTTGTTAGCAACACGTTGTGCTTTTCCGATATCTTTACTAAATACCGCACCTGCTAATCCATAAATAGAATCGTTAGCTAAGCGAATAGCTTCTGCTTCATCAGAAAATCCTTCTACTGTAACAACTGGTCCAAATACCTCTTCTTGTACAATACGCATTGATGTATCACAATTCGTAATAACAGTTGGTTCGAAGAATAAACCGGCTTGTAAATCTTCTCTTTCAGGACGTTTACCGCCAATAGCTATTGTAGCGCCTTCTTCTTTGGCAACTTCCATATATTTCTCAATTTTATCTCTATGTTCTTGTGAAATGACTGGACCCATTTCTGTATCATCATCAAATCCATTACCTAGTTTAATTTTGCTAACACGGTCGATAAGTGCCTTTTCAAAGTCTTCTTTAATATCGTTATGCACTAATATTCTTGAACCTGCTGAGCATACTTGTCCAGCGTGGAAGTAACCACCATTCAATGCTTGGTCAACTGCTAATTCAAAATCTGCGTCATCAAAAATGATGTTTGGATTCTTACCGCCAAGCTCTAAAGCCACATTAGTTACATGATCTGCTGCTTGTTTCATGATATGTTTACCAGTCTTGATACCACCTGTAAATGAAACAAGATCCACTTCTTCGTGACCTGACATAACATCACCAATTTCTGAACCGGCACCTAAAACTAAATTAATTGTACCTTTAGGGAAACCAACTTCTTCCATCAATTCGAATACTCGAATTGTTGTTAGTGGTGTAATTTCACTAGGCTTCATAACCAATGAACATCCAGTTGCTAATGCTGGTGCGATTTTCCAAGACGCTTGTAATAAAGGATAGTTCCAAGGTGTAATTTGTGTCACCACACCGACTGGTTCTTTAACGACTTTACTTTCTGAATTAGGAATTGGTGTATTAATTATTTCGCCACCGTCTTTATCAGCTAATCCTGCAAAATACATAAATACATTATGAATATCATCCATATCTGCATAAGATTCTTCTAATGTTTTACCTGTATCTAATGTTTCTAATTTTGCTAATTCTTCACGATGTTCTTTGATTTTATCTGCAATGGCTCTGACTTTTTGACCTCTGACTTCACTTGTTTCTGAGGACAACTCACCATCTTCAAATGATCGTCTTGCCGCTAAAATAGCACGTTCTACATCTTCTTTTGTACCTTCAGCTACCGTGAAAATAACTTCTTGATTATAAGGATTGATTATATCTCTCGTGTTTTTATTTGAGCTATCTACCCATTCACCATCAATGAATTGACGGTTTGACAAGCGCTTTACAAGTTCCATCAAAATACCTCCGTTAAGTTTGTTAAATTTTTATTTAACGAATTTTACAGAAATATGTTAGCATATAAAACGAAAACATGTCAAAAGGTCTGAAGAAAAGCGCTTAGGATTTGAGCTGATTCGAACGATAAATAAAATTGCTTTTCAAATTTTATGCATCGTGAGTATTTCAGCCGAAAATCCTGCTTTTCGGAAGCCGTCAAAAGGTCTGGAAAATAAAGAATCACTCTTAATTTTATTAAGCTAGTGATTCTTACGCACTAGCTTTAGCTAGTGTGTTCCTTTTGAGCTGATTCGAACGTCTCTAGTACAACGAGATAAAGCAAAATATTTTCACCTAATATTTTTCTAAAACCTTGCTTTTCATCTTTTTAAATAAAATTATATAATTGATTAGCATATAAAAGATGAAATCATGTTAACTTTATGTTGAGACGTGGTAAAATGAAATAATTCTTTTTGGAGGTACAGTCATGACACGTTCAGAAAACTACACATCTCAAGTCGAAGAAGCCAAAGACTTGGTAATTAATTCCATTGGCGAAACAATGGATTTGTATGGCATTAATCGTAGTGTTGGTAACTTATACGGCATCATGGTGTTTGAGGGAAGCATGACACTAGATGAAATGAGACAACAACTGCAAATGAGTAAACCTAGCATGAGTGCAGGTGTAAAGAAACTACAAGAATATGATATTGTTAAACAACAATTTACAAGAGGTAGCAGAAAACAACATTTCATTGCTGAAAAAGACTTCTTTACTTTCTTCCGCAATTTTTTCACTAAGAAATGGGAACGAGAAATCGATACAAATATGGAAGCAGTCAAAGATGCTGAAGCTATTATTAACCCTATCTTAAATAACAATGATTTAACTGATGAAGAACGACAAGATATTGATAAAGTGAAAGCTCAACTCGATCATTCAAAGGTGTATTACGAATGGTTAGCACAACTTAGCGAAGCTTTAGAAACAGGAGAAATCTTTAAGTACTTCCCTATTCCAGAACACGAAGATAAGTAAAAGGCTAAAGGATATCAATCCTTTAGCCTTTTTAATATGTTATAAATTATCATCTTGTTCTTCTTCTTTCACTTGAACAATTCGAAGTGAACGTCTTTCAACCTCTTTTAATTTCTCAGCACGTGTTTCCAATTTGATTCGATCTCGTCCTAAGGTAATCAAGAATGAGACCATCATAAATATGAATATGACGATTAATGGTACACTCGCAAGTATCGATGCAGTCTTAAGTACATCCAGTGCTCGTTCTCCACCTACTAACATGAGTGAGAATGGTAGTAAACATAACGCAAATGCCCAGAATAATCTGTTCGCTCTTAATGGCTCCCCAATCACTTTCTTTTGAGAAGCAGCCGCTAAAATATAAGAACCAGAATCAAATGTTGTCGCTAAGAATAAGAATGCTGAAATTAAGAATAGGACAATCGTTATAGTTGGGAATGGTAAATGATGCATTACCTCAATGATAGTAGCCTCTGTACTGTGATGATTTAAGAAATCAACCACATTAAATTGACCAGAAATTTGTAAATAAACGGCATAGTTACCGAATATACCAAAGAATAATGCACAACCTAACGTACCATATATCATCGTACCAAGAACGACTTCTTTTAAAGTTCTACCTTTTGAAATTCGAGCAATAAATAAACCGATAAATGGTGCATAAACTAGCCACCATGACCAATAGAATATCGTCCAATCTTGTGGGAAATGTGTCTCTTTACGGTGACCTATACCACCAAATGGCTCAACCCAAGTTGCCATATGGAAGAAATCTCGCATCATGTTCCCTAAACCAGTCACTGTAGTTTCCATAATAAATACAGTTGGTCCAATAATGAAGACAAAGGCTAATAAGATGAATGATAACCATACATTGACGTCACTCAACTTTTGAATACCTTTTTTCAATCCTGTATATGAACTAATGGCGAATATAACTGTGATAGTTAACAAAATGATTGAACGCATAACCATATTCTCACCATTTAAACCTGTAAGTCTTTCAATACCTGCTGATATTAAAGGTACACCTAAGGCAAGTGATGTTGCCGCACCACCTAATAATCCAAAGATAAATAAGATATCAACAAGTTTACCTACAAACTTATCTGTTTGTCCTTTTAATATAGGCCTACACGCTTGGCTAATTTTATATATAGGTTGTTTTTTAACGAACACTAAATAACCAATTGGTAATGCTGGCAATACATAAATCGCCCATGCAATCGGACCCCAGTGGAACATTCCGTATTGCGTCGCATACTGTAGTGCTTCATCGGACATACTTTTAGCGCCATTAGGTGGCACTTGATAATAGAATGCCCACTCAATTACACCCCAATATAGAATATCTGAACCAATACCTGCACAGAATAACATGGCTGCCCAAGTAAATGTGTTAAATTCCGGCTTGTCACTCGCTCTACCTAGAGTAACATTACCGTATTTACCAAATGCTATGTATAAAACGAAACAAAAAATAGCTAATCCTAAGAATAAATAAACAGAACCAATCGAGTTAGAAATTGCACTATTGATATCTGTAATAATTGTCTCACTTGCTTTCGGGAAAACCATCATAGGTATAACAGCTAAAAGTAACACTATGACTACACCTATAAAGGTCGTCCAGTCCATAACTTTTTCTTTTCTCAATCGTGATCCCCCTAATACTAAATGATTTATGAATCTTGATGTTCTTAAGTTCCACGTTCAAATATAATTGATTCACAAAATTGACAATAACGAACATTTAATAATAATGCAAATTACATACAAAGAAATACAAACCCATTATTGAATAATTATATAATTTCTGACGATTATTCTTTCACAATTGATTGTTGTGACAACAGTATTAAATTTAGATTTAACGAATTAAACAAACTTAACTTCATTAAATATATGAATTTTTATGCATTGAAACAGAATTTTTATTTATTTTACTTTTTTTCATTAATTTTGCTTAATTACAACAAAAAAACTATCTCCCACTTAATTCGTGAAAGATAGTTGATTTCATTACTTGTTAGTATCCTAATAATAATTTTAATGTAAAACCAATTACAACTGAGGTGATTATGACAAAGAATCCCGGAATAATAAAACTCGTAGGCCTTGTTCTTCCTGTTTCGTCCAATTCAACTGCAAATAATAAAGTAGGTTGTGCTGGAATCACAAAGTTAACGTTAAGCGTCTGAACCATGGCGACAAAATATATGGGCGGAATGCCTAGACTCATAACAATTGGCACCATAATTGATGCAGTCGCTGTTTGAGAAATCACAATCATCGCTACTACTGATACGAGAACGATCACTAGCCAAGGTACACTACTAATAGCTTGGCCAATATCATTCTTTAATATTTTCAAATTATTAGGTGCGTTAAAAATAGTAGCGCCTAACCAACCAGGACCTAATACTGCAAACAATGCGCCAAATGCTGATTGAGAAATATGTGACGTTAAAATATCTGACGTATTAATTTTTGATAATAATAGATTAATGGCAGCACTTAAATACATAAAGAATTGAACAATATCTGTCATTTCTACATTGACAGTTTTGCCATTTACATTAAATGATGGCATTAAATGAGGGAATATCCCAAATGTTAATATGCCTAATACACATATTAAGAATGCTAATACACCGAATTTTACATTTTTTGAAAATTCACTAGGTAATGTCTCTTCTGGTAGTTCGACTAACTTTTGTGATGGTATGGGATTATTTTTTCCAACAAATGTGCAGAATACACTTAATAAAAGCATACTCATCATCGCAGTTGGTAATACAATACTTAAATATTTTCCCATAGAAATATCGTAACCAGCTAACACCGATATGATATAAGCTGTCGCTGACGCAGCCGGACTACATAAAAGTGCTAAATTCGCAGTAAGTACTGATGCAGTAAGTGCTTTTTTAGGTTGTATGTTTGCTTTTTGAGCTGTCTTAGCAATAATAGGTTCTAATGATAAAGCAATATTAGCAGTACCAATGCCAAAGACAAATACAAACACAATCATTGGTGCAATAAAAATAATTGATTTTGGGAATCTCTCGATGATTTTAGATGCGATATATACAAGGTAGTCTATACCGCCAGTAGCTTGCAACGTACCACCTGCGATTCCTATTGATAGAATAATTAACACTGCTGTGACAGGTGCAGAACCCGGTGGTATTTGAAAACCAAAAATCATAATGAGTTGCGCTACAATAGCAAATATGCCGCAGCCAAGTGCACCGGCTGTTCTTAATCCTAATAACACAGCTAAAATCATAATCATAATTTCTATTATAAACAGTAGCAATTTAGGGACTCCTAACTCTCTTGTGATGTTAATTTTTAGTAACATTGATATTTTATCACTTAAACATGTGATAAGTATATATTTTCATATTTGATTACAAAATCAAATGTATTATTTTATCAATATAAATGAGCGTTTAAAGCTGATATATCTAGTATTTAGACATCGTCAACAAATGTTAACAATTACAAATTAGATTAATATTAAAAATAAATGAGCAACACTACACGTTGTAGTGATTGCTCATTCGATTCATTATCTTACTATTATTGTTGTGTTTTACGTGTTTGGCGTCGTTTTTTATAAATCGTTTCTTCAATAATGGATCCTACGATAAGACCAATGGCAATCATCCATTTACCTATTAATAACCACATATTGTCTCACCTTCTCTATATTGAATCTTTGCTCTTAGTATTACATTTCCCTTTTATAACGAGTTATAACATGATTAAAAGCTATTACTCGTTGATGGGCCACTGCAAATGTATTCACTCAATTGTTGTCGTTGTAAAGATGTGGATACATCAATCACTCTTTGATTTAATGACCCTTTGTAAGGTAGATTAGGACGATATAACTGCGTGATAAACATACCATCAACTAACACATCCACAGATTCTAATAATTCAAAACGTAATCCCTTATCTTGTGAAAGATATTCAAATTGGAATCCAGTCCACACCCATATTGTTTTGGTCTGTCCAAATCTTTGTCGAAATGCTTGTACAAGTTTCAATGTCACGTCTAAGTTACAAAAGGGCTCGCCTCCTAAAATACTTAAACCACTAATATAACTCTGTTCACAATATGAGATAATCTCTTGTAATATTTTCTCTGTAAATGGTTCACCATACTTAAAATGTTGCGCCGCTTTGTTATAGCAATCCAGACATTGGAATGGACATCCTGAAACATACACACTACATCGTACACCCTCACCATCTACAAAGCTATGTGTTTCAATCTTAGCTATATATCCCTGTCCATGTTCTATTTCTAATATAGGATTCATTGTCAAGATTCCTTCATATGCTTCACACGCGCACACATTTCTTTATGACGTCCTTCAATAACTGGACGTTGAACTGGATTACCTAAATAACCGCATGTCCGTTTAACAACATCAACCGTTTCAGGGTTATCATTACCACATTGTGGACATTGATAGCCGTGTGGTGTTGATTTAAAATCTCCATCAAATCCACATTCATAACAATGATCTATTGGAATATTGGTACCTAAATACCCTACCTTATCATAAGCATAATCCCATACCGCTTCTAGCGCTTTAATATTATGATTCAATTTAGGGTACTCACAATAGTGGATAAAACCACCACTCGCATAATATGGATAATCTTTTTCAAAATCTAATTTTTCAAACGGCGTAATATCTTTTCTTACATCATAATGAAATGAATTTTGGTAATAGCCTTTACTTGTAATATCTTGAATATCTCCAAATCGTTCTTGATCTAACCGACAAAAACGATCGGTCAATGATTCACTAGGCGTACTGTATATGCTAAACCAAATGTCATATTGATTTGTCCATTGTTTTTGTAGACGCTGCATTTCTTTTAATATTTCAATTGTAAATGCTTTGGCTTCGTCATTATGTTCCCAATTAGGTCCATAAAATACTGTAGCAGTTTCATATAATCCGATGTATCCCATGGAAATCGTAGCTCTTTTATTCTTAAATAGCGCCATTACATCTTCGTGATCATCGAGTTTATTTTTAAATGCACCGCTTTTATATAAGATTGGTGCATTATTTACTGTCGCTTCTTTTAATCGCTCTATTCTATATACTAAAGCATCGTGCATTAACGACATTTTGTTATAAAAAATTTTCCAAAACGTTGTCATGTCACCTTTTGATTCAAGCGCAATTCTTGGTAAATTTAAAGTTACAACACCTAAATTACAACGTCCATTATTCTCAAATTCACCTTGTTCATTACGCCAACTTGGTAAAAACGATCGACATCCCATCGGTGCTTTAAAATCGCCTAATAATTCTACAATTTTATCGTAATTTAATATATCAGGATACATGCGTTTTGTTGAACATTCTAATGCAAGTTGCTTGATATCATAATTCGGATCTTCTTTTTTCAAATTAATACCATCTTTAATAGAAAATACTAACTTAGGAAAAATGGCTGTGACACGATCTTTACCTAATCCTTTAATTCTCGTTTTCAATATCGCCTGCTGTATTTTACGACTTAATGTATCTGTTCCTAAGCCAAATCCTAATGTGACAAATGGTGTTTGACCATTAGAGGTATACAGTGTATTAATCTCATACTCCAAACTTTCAATGGCGTCATTAATATCTTTAGTCACTTGTTGCTCTACATATGTTTCAATCTGTTCATCTTTAACATAAACTTGTGCTATTTCACGATGATGTCGCTCATTATATTGTGCATACTCACTCAATAATTCATCTACACGATCCACTGTACATCCACCGTATTGACTACTAGAGACGTTCGCAATAATTTGTACAAGTTGTGCTGATGCTGTCTGAATTGATTTTGGAGATGTAACATTGGCATTACCTATTTCAAAGCCATTTTTCAGCATGCTTTTTGCATCAATTAAACAACAATTTGTTAATGGTTGAAATGGGTGATAATCTAAATCATGAAAGTGAATATCACCATTTTGATGCGCCTCAGCAATATGTTTAGGCAATAAATAATTTAAAGCATATGATTTTGAAACAATACCTGCCGTTAAATCACGCATAGTCGAAAAGGTATTGCTATCTTTATTAGCATTCTCATTTACGATAGTTGGATCCTTCTCAATCAAACCAGTTAATGATTGTTCTAGTTGATTCATCTTACCACTCTTTTCTATATATAGTGTTTATTTAAAATTTAAAACACAATATATAGTATTACAATGTATAATCGATGACTTAACTAAACTGTCATAAGTTTATTACTAATTCATGAACAACTATAAAAATAATCATTCAATTTTTGAAATCATTGTTTTGAAAATTGAATGATGTCAAATAATAATAAACTCCCATGGAGGCACGAATTTAATCACAACCCTGACAAATATGTCACACCCATTCAAAATTTAATCCAAAACAAAAAAAGAACTCAAAATAATATTTAATATTATTTCGAGTTCTTATTTGAATATAAATCATTATGAAATGTAGTTGTATGAACCAGCTTGGCTAGCTGAAATAGTACGTGTTGAAACGTTACCTGGTCCACCATTATAGTTCATTTCTGAAACTTTGATTGAACCATCACTATTTACATTTTCAACATATGCAACGTGACCAAATGCACCTTGTGATGTTTGCATAATTGCACCTTGTTTAGGTGAATTACTTACATTATAACCATCTTGTGCTGCAGCGTTTGCCCAGTTACTTGCGTTACCCCAATTAGAACCGATTTTGCCGCCAACTTTGTCATATACATAATAAGTACATTGACCAGCAGTATACGCATTTGAACCAGAGCTTGATTGTCCAGAAAATGCAGTTGAATTATTTGAAGATGGCGCGTTTTGTGTAGTCACTTTGATATTTTTATCTGATGTTGAATAATCAGCACCTAATCCGCCACCTTGATTATTTGTATTATCAGTAGTATAAGATTGTGTATTTTGATTATTGTTTGTAGCATTATTTGAATTGTAGTTTTGAGTAGTTTGGTTACCATATGAATAACTATTGTTATTACCTTGTTGTTGGTTAGGACTCCAATTACCTTTCCAATCATAGTGGTAGTTACCTTGTTGGTCAATTGTATATGTGTATTCATATGAATAAGGATCGTTAGGATTATATCCGTTATTGTTTTCTGCTGCATCTGCATCATGTTGCATTAAACCAAATGTTGCGAAACCTGCTGTTGCAATTGTAGCTGTAGCGATTTTTTTCATTTTAAATATCCTCCTAAGAATGATAAAGCTTTTTTGTTTACTATCTCGTGGCTACCTTCAATTTTCTATAAACATATAAGTTTCTTCTTCGTTAATTAACGACAAGACACACTCTAACAAACAAACAAGCTTTTGTGGGCGATGTTAAGATTTTGTAAATGAATCATAATAATCCAACATTTTTTGTAAAATTGTTGGATTACGGTTGTAATGGCTTTCAAAAGGATAGCTACGCAACTTAATCATTTTGTTAATAACAATTATTACTATGTATGTAATTTATCTGACAATTTTCTACATAAAAAAACTAAGATTATTGCATTATCCACGCAATAATCTTAGTCCATTTCATTTGGTTTTATTTGGTTTTGTTTAAATAATTCAACATTACTTGTTGATACATATCTGTATAGTCTAAATATCTTGATTTATAAACATATTCATCTGTTTTGTGTGCCATAGTCATATGACCTGGGCCAATAATAGCTAAATCAAAGTCTTCATCTTTATCTACTAATAATTCTGCTGCATCAGTCGCCCCAACTAAACCAGATACTTTAAATTCATTATTATAATCTAAAAAGCTTTGTACTAACGTGCTATCTTTTTGAGAATATACTGTTTGATGATCGACAGTTACTTCTAAAGAAAGTCTGTCACTATCAACTTCTTCTATCGTATCTTTAAATAATTTTTCAATCGCTCGATTATCATATTCTGGTACGGTTCTCACATTAAATTCAGCATACGCTTCTTCCGGAACAGTATTAAATTGTTCTCCACCTCGTATAATCGAATTCACAATAACAAGTCCTGCAGCTACGTCTTCAACTTTTTCTTCCGTCTTATCGTCAACTTGGTCGCCAAAGAATTCATCAATAAATGGGTGCACATCAAGTGCATATGTACCTTCGTTTTTCTTGATGTCATCATACTTTTCTTTAATTTTTTGAATAAATTCAATGAGGGTATTAATCGCATTATGTCCCAGTGATGGTAATGAGCTATGTGCGGGCACGCCTTTAGATGTTACTTTTAATCCCATGGAGCCTTTTGAGGCGTAAAATACAAAGCCATCTGACGGTTCGGCAATAATTAAACCATCTAAATCATCAACATAGCCTTGTTCTTTAAGTTTCTCTGCCCCTGACATTTCTCTTTCTTCTGCTGTAGTAGCCATTAATCTAATTGAACCTTGTTGTAGATGACCTGACGCTTTAATTTCAATCATAGCAATAACTAATGCTGCTAAACCGCCCTTCATATCAGTCGTACCTCGACCGTACAATTTACCATCTTCTTCTGTTAATTTAAATGGATCATGCTTCCATTCATTATGATCCCCAGCATCAACAACATCCATATGCCCTGAGATACCTAGTTTCGGTGACCCTTCACCAATTTCGGCAATTAAATTCGCTCGATTATCGTCAACTTCCTGAATCTTAGAGTCTATATCATATTTGCTCAATAATGATTTAAGATATTTACATACTTCAAGTTCATTATCATTTTCAGTATTTATCTCAACCATATCTGACAATATTTGAATTTTATCCTCTTTAGAAAAGACACTCATGTTATCACCTTCATTTTATGTGTATAATTACTTATTTCTTATTTATTATTTCACAATCAGTAGATGTTCAAACATTAATTTAATTTTTAATTCATATTGATAACTATCTTATTTCCAAAAAATAAAGCGTGTATGAAAATGAATCAGTTCCATTACACGCTTTACCTCGTATTTTTAAATATAACGATGTTCTTTTAAATAGCTTAATATTTGATTAACCGATGACTCAACACTATTATCTTCAGTATTAATGATGATTTCTGGTTCTTCTGGTGGTTCATATGGCGCACTAATACCTGTGAATTCAGGTATTTCACCTGTACGTGCCTTCTTATATAAGCCTTTAGGATCACGTTGCTCACAAGTCTCAATACTGCATTCTGTATAAACTTCGATAAATTCTTGTTCCTCAAATAATTGTCTAACATTATCCCTATCTTGTTTGTACGGTGATATAAAAGCTGTAACTGTAATTGCACCTGAATCTACCATTAGCTTACCTACTTCACCGATGCGTCGAATATTCTCTTGTCTATCTTCAGGAGAAAATCCCAAATTTTTATTTAAACCGTGTCTGACATTATCTCCATCTAAACGATACGTTTGTTTGCCATCTTCAAATAATGCCTTTTCTAAAGCAACCGATACCGTAGATTTACCTGATCCTGATAAACCAGTAAACCAAATTAATACACTTTGATGACCATTACGCGTTTGTCGTTGTGCTTTTGTGACTTCAGATTCGTGCCATGTAATATGTTTTGTTTCACTCATTTAACATCACCCTTTGTCATTTCTCTTTTAATCCTTTGATCAGCACATTTGCCACTTCTGGTCTTGAAAATTTTTCTGGTAATGATTCTCCGTTGCGTAATTTTTCTCTTACTTTTGTACCACTTAAATGTAAATGATTCGAAGCATCGTGTGGACAAGTTTTAGCTGTAGCCATATTGCCACATGCCTCACAGTAAAAGGCATGCTCAAATTTTAAAATTTGTATATCTAATTCATTTTCAAATTGAGAAATAAATTCCTGTGCTTCATAAGTGCCATAATAGTCACCAACACCTGCATGGTCTCTACCAACAATAAAGTGTGTGCAACCATAGTTTTGTCTTACTAGCGCATGTAAAATGGCTTCTCTTGGACCTGCATATCTCATCGCAGCCGGATAAATGACTAAACGTGCTCGATTTTCTGGGAAATAGTTTTTAAGTATGGCTTGATAACTTTCCATTCTTACCTCTGCTGGAATATCATCAGATTTAGTTTCACCTACTAATGGATTTAATAGTAATCCATCTACAATTTCTAATGCTGATTTCTGAATATATTCATGGGCACGATGAACTGGGTTTCTAGTTTGAAATCCTACAACAGTCTTCCAATTCACTTTATTAAATAGCTGTCTCGTTTCTAATGGGTCAAGATGGTAATCTACAAATGCATCATGTTGTGGACGATTAATCAATTGTATTGGCCCCGCTAAGTAATACTCACCTTTTTCGTAAACCTTTTTCACCCCTGGATGTGCATTATCTGTTGTACCATAAACATGTTGTGCTTCCTTTTCTTTATCATAAGTATATTTTTCTTCTAAATCTAACACACCATACAATGTACCATCTTCTCCATATAGTGCTACCTGTTCGCCAATCTCTAAATTGTTAGCCTCTGTTTGACTTACTGGCAATGTAATTGGCACACTCCAAACATGACCATTTTTTAGATGAACATGTTCTACGACACTTTCATAATCAGCTTGATTCATAAAACCAGTTAATGGACTGAACCCACCAATGCCTATTAATTCTAGATCCGATAAGCTCCATTGATTTAATATAATTGAATGTAAAGACTTCGCATTTTCAATCAGTTGTTCTCTTTCTGTACCTTCTACAATACGATTGACCAATGTTCCACCATGTGGGCGAATAGTATCATTTGTAAATGTTTTATGCTCTGACATATTTAAATCCCCTTTTCCAATTAATTATATTTGTTTACTCGGTTTTTCTTGTAAGAAAAACTTAGCATTCTATTTCTAATGACCTGGATAACAAGTAGACTTAAAACAACAACGATAATGATGACTCTCACAATGTTAGATAGCACCTCATCCTTAACAAAGTAACTAAGCAATGCATTACTATTAGTAAAAATAATTAATCCCCCAACACATATTGCTAAAATATTAATCGGTAAGATTTTAACTAGATATGCGGAAATAGGTGCTGCAATCAGTCCACCTGCACTAAGTGCTATTACAGCTAACCAATTGATATGTGTCATACCTAAGAAAATGATAAAACTTAACGACGCTGATAGTGTAACGAAAAACTCGCTTGCTGAGACTGTACCAATCACGTATCGTGGTTCCATCTTTTTACTAGATAAAAGTAACGGTGTATTAACAGGTCCCCATCCGCCACCGCCTATAGCATCTAAAAAACCTGCGATAGCACCTTGTGTCACCATTCTTATCCGGCCAAATTGACCTGAATAATGATGTTCATCGTTCATATGCTTAAATATAAATTGATATAATATATAAACGCCCATCGACAATAGAAATAAAGCAATCAGTGGCTTAATTGCATTAGCATTAATGCTTGTTAATACTGCTGCACCTAAAAATGCACTGATAGCACCTGGAATAGCTAATTTCAACATCGTTGGATAATGGACATTTTCAAACTTCCAATGTGAGGTCCCTGATGCTGCGGTAGTCGCTATTTCTGAAAAATGAACTGTAGCTGAGACAATAGCGGGTGCCACGCCAAAGGTTAATAGAATGGAGGATGATGACGCCCCAAACCCCATTCCAAGTGATCCATCTACTAATTGTGCTAAAAAGCCTGCTAGCGCAAAAATAAATAATTTCCGCATATTTCACCTTGCCCCCTATCTGGATGAATCCAGTGTTTTCAACCAGTTTATAAAAGACTGCTGTGCGTTGGGATGTTTATATTTTTCAGTTAAAATATCTTGAAGTAAGCTTTGCTTTTCAGATGATGTGAGTGCCTTTTCTTTAATAAGTTGTCTAGATTCATATAAAAAGTCAATGTAGTCTTCATAAGATTCATCATAAGTTTGTGCCAAATTTTGTATGATTTGCTTAGCTAGTTTAGGACTTGCTCCATCTGTTGATACACTTATTGTGAGTTTGCCTCTTCTAAGTTGATTAGGAAATGTGATATTACCCTCTTTTGCATTACCTACATGATTAAATAATGTATGTGGCCCTAGGTGATGTTTAATCTCATCATTCACTTGGTCATTATTTGTAGCAGCAATGACTAAGTCTGCATTTGCCACATCTGAGGGGTCAAATTCTTTTTGATGCCATGTTACCTGTTGTTGTTGGATAAGCCCATTTAAATATTCTGTTATATGAGGGCTTACTACGCGAATGTGGCTAGCATACTCAAGTAGCAATTCGACACGTCGTGTGGCTATTCGACCACCTCCGATAACCACAACATTCATTTGTGATAAATTAATCATGATTGGCATTTGCATGTGCCTCGTCACCTTTCCTATCCAAAATAATTATTTTAATATTCTAATAATTAAGTGTATCTTACTTAGCCAAGTTGACATTTTCTTTAAATGCTTGTTCTTCAAACCAACTGATTTTTTCTCTCATATTCACAACGTCTCCAACTATAATCATCGCCGGATTAGTAATTTCCTTTGCCTTATTTGTGATATCTTGCAATGTACCCGTTACTGTATGTTGTGATGTAGCTGTACCCATATGTACAAGTGCCACTGGTGTTTGAGGATTCTTACCAAATTTCACTAGTAATTCACAAATCTCCGGTAATCGTTTGACGCCCATATAAATACATAAGGTTTCAGGGCCTTGCGCTAAATGTTGCCAATACGCTTCCTTATCCATACCAGGTTTATTTACAGCAGTGATAAACGCTACAGATGAACTATAATCTCGATGTGTTACTGGGATACCTGCATATGCTGGTGCCGCTATCCCTGATGTAATTCCCGGAACAATTTCAAATGGAATATGATGTGTCGCCAATTGCTCCGCTTCTTCTCCGCCACGACCAAATACAAATGGATCTCCACCTTTTAACCGTGTGACTGTATGTCCTTTTTTAGCCAACTGTATCATCATACGATTTGTTTCTTCTTGAGGTAACGAATGTCTGTATGGGTCCTTGCCACAATAGAAAAACTTAGTGTTTGGCTCAGCATAGTCTAATATGTCTTTATTAATTAACCTGTCATACAAAATGACATCTGCTTCTTTAATTGCTCTAAGCCCTTTGATCGTTAATAATTCTGGATCTCCAGGTCCTGCACCTACTAAATAAACTTTGCCCATAGATACTCAACCCCTAACGCCATTTTTCTTTTAATTATGGAAATCTCTTCCATCATTCACTTTTGCTACCACCCCAGTGCGTATCATAAAATCACCAAAATGTTCATCCGGTAATTTTTCTTTTCCGTACTGTATGAGTAGCGGTCTTAACGTTTGTAAAATTTCGTTTTCATCAATATTTTCTTTATATAATTTATTGAGTCTTTCTCCTTTAAATCCACCACCTAAATACATATTGTATTTTCCTGGCGCTTTACCAATAAATGCGATTTCTGCTAAGGCTGGGCGAGCACACCCATTTGGGCATCCTGTCATTCGAATCGTAATGTCTTCTTCTTGAACCCCCGCTTCATCAAGTAAATTTTCAATTTTTGAAATGAGTGAAGGTAAATAACGTTCTGATTCTGCCATAGCAAGACCGCATGTTGGAAATGCTACACAAGCCATTGAATTACGTCTTAATCCAGTATAATAAGTACCATCTGTAAGTTGATATTTATCTATAATTTGTTGTATGTCGTTTTTCTTTTCTGGAGAAATGTTAGCAATGACCAAATTTTGATTAGGTGACAACCTGAAATCTCCAGTATGTGTCTCTGCAATTTCACGAAGTGCTGTTTTAAGTTGATAATCTTCAGTATCTTTTACACGTCCGTTTTGAATAAATAGCGTATAGTTCCAGTTATTCTCACCCTCTATCCATCCAAGACGATCGCCATTATGGTCAAACTCATAATCTTTTGCAGGTTCAATCTCCCAACCTAAGCGTCGATTTAGCTCTTCAGTCACCCAAGTTTCACCTAAACGATCAACTGTATATTTAAAACGTGCATTTTTACGATTTTCTCTATTACCATAATCTCGTTGAATCGTTAATAGTTTTTCACACACATCAACTGCTTTGTCTTTAGGAATGAAACCAATTAATCGACCTAACTGCGGGTATGTCTCTTTATTACCATGCGTCATACCCATACCACCACCAATAGTAATGTTAAAGCCAATTAATTCACCTTGCTCAATGATGGCAATCAAACCAATGTCTTGAGAATAAACGTCAATATCATTAGACGGTGGTACTGCAATACCAATTTTAAACTTACGAGGTAAATAGGTACTTCCATAAATGGGTTCTGATTCTTCACTTGAATCTAATACTTTTTCACCGTCTAACCATATTTCGTGATATGCTCCAGTACTAGGAAGTAAATGATTACTGATAGCTGTAGCATAATCATTTACTTCGGCATGTACTTTAGATTGATATGGATTGGGGTTACACATTGTATTTCGGTTAACGTCTCCACAGGCTGCTATCGAATCAAGTACAGATTGATTAATATCTTTCATAGATTGTTTTAAATTTCGTTTTAAAATACCATGAAATTGGAATGCTTGACGCGTTGTCAATTTGATGGTCTGGTTAGCATATTGATTCGAAATATCATCCATGGCTATCCATTGTTCTGGCGTAGCTTTGCCACCTGGTACACGTACACGAATCATAAAACTATAAGCAGGTTCTAATTTCTGTTTACGTCGTTCATCTCTTAAATCTCTATCATCTTGCATATAACTACCATGAAACTTTAATAACTTCGCATCATCTTGAGAAATCGCACCAGTGATAGGATTAGCTAATCCTTGTTCGATGGTACCTCTCAAATACTGGCTATCTGCCTTCAAATATTCCATTTGATCTAAATGATCATCTAATTCATCTGACAGTTTTTGATTTGATTTAACCATGTTTGACACCCTTTCCCGTTAATAGACGTCTCTTTGATATCTTTTCTCTCTCTTCATCTGCTTAAGATACGCTTCAGCATCTTCTTCGGATAAACTTTGTTCATTCATCAATACTTCCTTAATCGTTTGGTGTACATCTTTAGCCATTTGCTTTTCGTCCCCACATACGAAGATAGCTGCTCCATTTTGTATCCATTCATTAAACTGTTTACTATTTTCTAATATACGGTGTTGCACATACACTTTATGCTCAGTATCTCTAGAAAACGCAACATCTAGTTTCGATAAATAACCATTGTCTAACCATTCTTGCCAATCTGTTTGATAAAGAAAATCGGTTGTGAAATGTTGTTCACCGAAGAACAACCAAGTATTTCCTTTAAATCCTAATTCTTCTCTTTCCTGCATATAACTTCTGAAAGGTGCGACGCCTGTACCAGGTCCAATCATGATGACAGGTACTTCGCTTTCTTGTGGAAATTTAAAGTTTGGATTACGTTTTAAATAAATCGGTACCGTATCGCCGGGTTGCACACGTTCTGCAAATTGAACTGAGCAGACACCTGTTCGATCTCGACCATGAGAATGGTATCTTACCGCACCAACTGTAATATGTACTTCATCAGGCGTTGCTTTATAACTACTTGAAATAGAATATTCTCTAGGTGGTAACTTTCTCAATAGTTGATATAGGTTATCGGGTTGAAGTTCAGTCGTATTAAAATCGTTTAATAAATCGATAAGGTCTCGTCCTTCAATATAATTTTGAACCCATTCTTTATCTTGAACTTTTCCTTTTAATTCATCGTTATCAAATAGTGCTGATGCATTCTCTAATAATGGTTTCGTTAGTTTAGTAATTTCAAAATGCGATGTTAATGCCTCTTCAAGGTTTAATGTATCGCCATCTTCATTGATAAGCACTTGTTCTTCATAATCCCATCCTAATGTGCTGATTAATAATTCAACAATAGATGGATCATTTTGTGGTAATACCACAATACAATCGCCTGGTTCGTATTCCTCTCCAAAATTATCTAATAGTAATTCAACATGTCTTGTTTCTTTATTAGATCCTCTACCATTTAAATTAATGTTTTCTAATACTTCTGCTTCATATGGATTGGATTTAGAATATTTACGCTCCTTTGCTGATTTAATCGATTCGCTTACAACTTGCTCACTATCAGTATCTTTGGGTTTGGAGCCTATAGCATTAATGACGTTGGCCATCCATTTTTCGGCATCTTCTTCGTAATCGATATCACAATCTACACGGTCATATAATCGCTCAGCGCCTAATTCGGCTAATTTAAAGTCGAAATCTTTACCAGCTTGACAGAAATATTCGTATGATTGATCACCTAAAGCAAGTACTGAAAATCTCACACCTTCTAGTTTCGGTGCTTTACGCCCATGTAAGTATTCATGTAATTCAATAGCATTATCAGGTGGATCACCTTCGCCATGTGTCGATGTGATTATAAATAAATCTTCAACTTTTTTAATATCTTTAGGTTTAATGTCTTCCATAGATTTCAAGGTCACATTGTTACCCATATCTACAAGACGTTCTTCAAAGATTTCTGCTAAACTTTGGGCATTTCCTGTCTCTGAACCATATAAAATTGTAATGGCACGAGATTCTGGTGTAACTTCAGGTTCTTTATCAGCAAGCATTGTTTCAGTTTGTTGGTCTTGTTGTGCTATTTGATTCGACGTCACTGATTCATTGGTCTCAGCTTGTTGACTCGCTGTTAAATAACCACTTAACCAAAGCTTTTGTTCAGGTGTTAAAGTTGGTAGTAATTCATTAAGTTGTTTTGCTTGTTCCTCATTGAAAGGACTATTTGTGATGTTAATATTCACTAATTTCCACCTCTTGTCTTCAATCCTAGATTTTGAAAGTCTGGGTATCGTATGCTGTCATCTATCCTAGATTTTGACCTCATCATACTTGTTCAATCCAGTCATCATTTTAACGATGCGCTATTTATATTCTATTAGCTTCATTCATGACGCTTGCACCCAGATCCGATTACTTTAATTATGTACCAAACTGTTAAATGAGTAAACGAAATATGATGTCATTAGCCTCTGTTCAATCCTTATCGGAATACTAGGTTTTATACGTAAAAATTTTAACCCTATTTAAGGTTTGTCAGGAACATGTAATCCGCATTCAGTTTTGTCAAAATTTGACCAACGTCCTGCTCTGGAATCTTCAGAGTCTAATACTGGTGATGTACAAGGAATACAACCTATACTAGGATAATGATGATCATGTAACTCGTTATATGGTAATTGATGTTGTTTGATATATTGCCATACATCGTCTTCTGACCAGTATATTAGTGGGCAAACTTTGATTGAATGAAACCGTTCATCTTTATTAATAAAGTTAGTATGCGCTCTTGTTGGAGATTGTGCACGTCTCAGTCCTGATACCCAAGCTTTCGCCCCAGATAAGACCTCTTCTAGTGGTTTAATCTTTCTGATATAACAACATTGGTTAGGATTATTTTTCCATAACGCAGGATTATATTGATCAGCTTGTTCTTCCAATGTTAAATCAGGTTTCTTCATTTCGATACGTAATTCAGGATATGTTGTTTTTACTTCATCAATTAAGTTATATGTTTCTTGAAAATGCAAGTCAGTATCCAAAAAGACAATTTTGGCATTCGGTTTGATTTGATAAATTAAATCAATCAGCACCATACTTTCTGCACCAAAACTACATGAATAAACTAATTCATCTTCATATTGATCATATGCCCATTTTAATATTTGATATGCGCCCTTAGTGTCGTTATCAATGTTGAGGGAGTGTATAAAAGGGTCGCCCGTAAAATTATCGTATGTCATCGCTTTGACTGACATCTCTATCATCCCCCTATCAATTTTTATCCATTCTCTTTAAAACCTATCTGAATTGTCAGAATAATATGTTAATACATTAACTTTTTTTAATTTTAAAGTCAACCCATTTTATAAAAGTTGTCAGAAAATTAATATTTTAAATAAAAAAACGACCAGTATTAACTGATCGTTTCTTCTCTTTATAATTGGTCTATATTTTCAATTAAAGTAATCTTACCTTTTTTACTGTGAGCTATAACTGAGAAGTCATTATCTTTGTTGCTATCATAAATCAACTCATCACTTTTACGTTCGTCAGGTTCATAGTAGTGATCTAAAAATTCATCTTCAGTCACATTAGAAGGTGCTACACCTACACGATCTACTTTATCTCCAGAATAAAGTACCGCTAAATCACCATATTTTTCATAATATGTTTGACCACCATCAACCTTGCCTGAGGATTTACCAAATTTAGCTTCGACTTCTTTTCTTGTCATATCCTTATAAATGCCTTTATAGCCTTCAGTTGATGCAGATTTCATATACCCTTGATCAAAGTTACTACTAAACACATCAATCGTTGGTGCTTTCTCTGATGAGTTAGCCTCACTAGACGATGACTCTTTTGACTGACTATCATCTTTAGATTTCTTTTGTGTTTCAGTAGTTTGGTTATCACTATCATTGTCTTTAATTACATTATTGTAATAGTAGTAAGCACCATAAAGTAATGCACCAATTAATAAAATAAAGATAATTGAAAGTATTATAATCCAAATCGGTTTCTTATCTTTTTTATTTGGTTGAGGGGTATATCGATTACGATCTGGGTATGTTTGCTTTGATTGAGTTGCTTGAGTCTCTTGTTTTCCTTGTGATGACGGTTCCGCTTGTTTGATTTCTTTTTTTAATGTATTACCACACTTGTTACAAAATGCTTGTCCTGGTCTTACTTCATTGCCACAATTGGGACAATATTTCATTTTCCATCATTCCCTTCATAATGATTGTTTCATATTTTTCAGATTCTAAAAATATTGTTAACCAATATTTTAAATTACTTTTTATAAAAAGACTATCTTTTCTAAACAATTTCTAAAATTGATTTTTTTAATATTTAAGGAAATAAATAGGAACTGGCTCGGAATAATTGCTTATGAATTACTAGATTATTATTTTCAATACAAAAATAACCTAGGACGTACCAATTGTCCCAGGTTGATATATCATTAAAGATTATTGATTTTGATGTGTATCTTCATATCGAATTCGCTGTCGATATCCATACGTACTTTCTTTGATTAGTTCCTCATCAAGTAAACCTGCACCAATGGCACCTGCTACAGTTGAAATTGATGCTGCAAACCAAGGAATACTTAGATATAAATCAGGGCCGGCTGGTCCTTTAAGACTAATTTGTTGGCCTAAGAAATCGGCTGGTAAAAGCACTAATTCTGCAAATAAAAACATTAAGTACAGGATAATATAATAAATGATAACTGCAATAAATAACGTCATCACCGTGGTTAAATTATATAATAGTGTAATCCTTTTATTACTACTTTGCTTTGTGGACTCCCATAAATCATGTGACATCATAATCCATAGCAACATACCTAGTATCGCTATAATAGAGATGCCAAATAACCGCCACATCGAGAAATTATTAGCCATTTGCCACATGGTTGTAAATATTAAACCAAAGGCACCAGTAGTAAAAGCAATGGCAACAATGTTACTTAAACTCGCCATCATATTTAATGGATTGTTGGCAAATGTCATCCCACTGACTAATCTGAACATGCCTCTTGATCTAGAACTAGATAAATAGCGTATATGTTTTGACTCTGTGTCATCTAAATACACATGTGTCTTGTCTATTTTAGAAAGTGGGAACTGTTGTTTAACACTTTGTTCGATATGATCATTATTATCATAATTACGGTGGTCTTGCTCTGCATGATGAACTTCATTAATGATTGTCACAATCGCGTTTTTAAATCGTTTTTTAACCGGTCTCCAACCAAACGCAGGGTATGAAAAGATTGCTGCACCATTTCTCATATTGATATCCAGTGCCATCACACGTCTATGGTGAAATATCGGTAAATCTGTAATAGCTAATACATAATCCCATTTACGTTCATCATGATACTCTTGAACCTTTGTAAATATTTCTTCTACTCTCTCCGCATAGCCAGTTAGAGGGTCAACAACTAAATCAATTTCCCATTCGACTTGATTATCATGTTGTTCTGATAAAATGTCAGGTATATCTTCCATTAAATTCTCTGCTAACTTTTCAGTAACACCAGGTGCTACAACTAATCCTATGACTTTTCTTTCAGACATTAATAACCCTCCTCTCTATGATCTTGTTTTTTCTCTTCATATTCATCGTCATCACTATCATCACTAGTAGACTGTCTTTCAACCTCTTGTTGTGATGGCTCATGTTGTTCTTGTTCTTCTTTTTCTTCTTGTGCTTCCTTGTAACGATGGTATTGACGATATGAATACGTAATCTTTCTTATTTTCTCTTCATCTTCTACTGTAGATCCCATTGCTCCCGCTAATAAGCCTAGTGATGATACAAACCAAATTAATTTGACGTAATTCATAAACGTAAATTCTGCTTGTGCACTGGTCCAACTATTAAATAAACTTACTGGCACAAACAATGTAATACTCACAATTAATAATAGATACAATATGAAATAATTGATTAGCGTAATCACTATCAGTGTCAACATTGTTGTGGCATTGTATATCCATCTATACGTTCTTTGTGATTTGGCTGTTTTTCTTTCGATTAATTTATGTGCATATAATAACCAACATGCCATACCAACAATAGAAATAATCATTAATATAATAAATCTGATCGGTGAGTAAATGACACTAAGCTCCCACGGCATAGAAAAAATAGACACATATGTCCCTGTAGCAAAGGCAACAGAAATAATTTTTTTGAAGTTAAAAATATTTTTCCATGGTTTATTAGCACGCGTTAAACCACAAATTAACTGAATCCAACCTATAATCATAAATGGATTAATATATCGTCTTTTGGGGGATTCGTCTTCTTCAGGTTCTACCGATTTTAAATGGATGAATGGATGGGTGCTGGTCTTTGATAGTGGTTCGTTATAATATAGTTGTTCAATCATCGTAGTAATACTACTAATTAACTTTCTTTTTAAATCAATCGCACCCAAGGAAGGTAATGATAACATTGCAACTTGCTTTTCATTATTGAAATCACTAACGACAACCTTTTTGCCAGAAATACTAGGAAGGTCTGTGACACATATTGCGAAATCCCAATGTTTTTCATTTTTGATTTGTTCTGCTTTATCAACACTCTCATGTACATCTTCGGCAGAACCAATAATTAAATCCTCTTTAACTTCAAAGTTCCATTGACTATCATCATTAATCCTTTGTGTCAGCAATTGCTTGATTTTGGGAATAATCTTCGTCACATGTTCATGTGCAACGCCAGGTGATGGTACTAATCCTACTGTATACATCGGTGAAACCTCCTTTCTTTAATATAATTAAAATAGCAATACAATGTTCTAATTTTACAATGGATCACATCATGTCATCTATCTTCGATATATTCAAAATAATTTGCACGCAAATTATATTATAGACTCATAGAGAAATTTCAAACCTTTTCAATAAAAAAATCAATATCAATCCATAATAACGATATTGATTATATTTGACAAATAACATGTATCCATAATTACTTTTTATAAATAATTAATTGTGTATATAGGTTTATTCCTCAAATAAAAAACCTTGAAAGGAACGGATTATTGCTCCTTTCAAGGTAAAACACCAATTCTATTTTATATTATTATTTCTTATCATCATTCTTGAATCGACGTGTTACTTTATCGACAAAGTTATCTTTGTTATGTGTTTCATTTTCAAATTGGCTTTGAGAATGTTCTGTATCATGACGGTCTACATCATGATGATCTTCTCTGTGACGGTTGTCTTCTCTGCGATCTACATCGAATCCGTTACGTGCGTCTCTTCCTTCTACGTTACGATCATCATGTCTGCTTTCTGTATCTTCAAATCGACGATCTGTGTCTTGGCGATTAGCTTCATGACGGTCTACATCATGATGATCTTCTCTGTGGCGGTCGTCTTCTCTACGATCTGCATCGAATCCGTTACGTGCGTCTCTTCCTTCTACGTTACGATTATCATGTCTGCTTTCTGTATCTTCGAATCGACGGTCTGTATCTTGGTGATTGGCATCACGATGGTCTACATCATGATGGTCTGCTCTATGGCGGTCGTCTTCTCTGCGATCTGCATCGAATCCGTTACGTGCGTCTCTTCCTTCTACATCACGATCATGTCTATCTTCTACATCGTGATGATGTTTACGATTGTCATCATTTAAATGTTCTGCTTTATCATGATGCTTATCCTTTGAATGTTTGTTATGGACACCGTCTTTATCCTTGATATCATGCTTATCTTTATTTTTTCTAACTAATAACATAATACCTGCAATAATCCAGAATAAAGCAGCAATCCAGTTCATTACTAATGAAAGTACACCAGCAATGATGAGTAAAACACCTGCTAATTTAGCCTTTTTCTTAATTAATAATGTCGCAATTAGTGCAATTACTAAAATAACTAAACCATAAATAAGTCCAACTTTAAAAATAGATGGTAATAACTCAGACATATGTGATGATGAGTCTACGGCTGGATTTGAAGCAGCCTGTTCTTTAGCTTGTCTTTTAATTTCTTTTTGTACTTCACTCGTACCACCAAACATGGCACCAATGCCTAAACCTAATAATATAAATAATTGAGTAATGATCCCTAACCAAGCAAGAATCCGTTCAATTGTCCTTTTCATTAAATGACACCTCTTTCTTTGTTTCTTTATCATTACCCAATTGAAATACCATGTATGCTTAAATTATAAAATTAAATTGGTAATAATTTTATTTTTACTATTATATCAGTGGTTTATTAGTTTTATTTTTTTAATTGATTTACATATTTTGAGTATAAATAGGACGTCATTTTATACGTCAAGAGGTAAAGAACACTTACCATTATTATCACACTTATAAAACTAGTTATAAATATACCTTTGCTAACTTCTCCAAATAATCCGAGTACATTATATATTATTTTAGAGGCAACCACTGTATGGAATATACTCACAATAAACGGAACGCTAAATAACCAAATTAACTGTTGATCTAATATATGTTTGATATCATCATTATCTAGTCCTAGATGTGCCATCGTAACATAATGATCAACATCTTCTTGCGCCTCTGATACTTGCTTATAGTAAATGATCAAGAATATTCCAATCACTAAAACGAAAGAAACTAAACTTCCCACAAATATTAAACCGCCATTGAAGTTATAAAACATCTTAATAAATGATTCATAGCTAGTAATATTGATATGATGTTTTTGTTCAAGTTTATGAATATCGGGCGTGTCTTTCCCTTTTAAATCGTACGCATTAAATTCAATCATCGTGTGTGTGACTTGATCGTCAGCTTTGGATGAATTTTTAGTATAATATTGGATGATTTGGTCACGTTCTTTGTCATTTTTAACAATTAAATTAATGTTTTCGCTGAATCTTATAGAATTCACATTGGTTTCTTCAACAGGTTTAATATTAAAGGATTTTCCTCTTAGTACTAAACTGTCATTCAAATCTAGCATTTGCATGCTCGTGTTCACACCGATTTCATTTGATTTTAAATGTAGCGGGCGATTAAATTGGTTATAATCATTCAATGTCATAATCGTAATAAATACATTTTTAGTACTCCAAGGATCAATATTGAACTCGTTTGGTGAATCACTTGGTTTGAGTAAACGTCGATAATCTGAACGATTGTCTAAAAGTACATTAAACATGGATTGGGTATATATTTTCGGTGTATCTGAATGTATATTTTGTTTAATATCTTCGGTTACTGCTTTAACCTTTTGAGCTACCTTTTTATCCTGATGAAAATCACCTTCAATACTGGTAAGATATTGATTTTTCCACATATTGCGAACATTCTCACCCATACTTCTGTATGTCGTGACGGTCATCCCTAAAGTAACAATCAAGAACGTACATAATATCGCGATACTTGCTAACCCTACTGCATTCGATTTCATACGTGCTCTTAATCCTGATATCAAAAAGAAACGTTTAGGTCGATAGTAAAACTTAGACAACTTTTGTAACCTTTCAATGAGTAAAACACTCAATGATATAAATAATAAATATGTACCTATAAATACAAAGAATATAGCAACAAATAATGCCAAAATCGACTCTGCTGGCGTATTATTTTGTAAAGCTATACGATAACCATTACCAACACATAACATCCCGATAATTAACAAACTATAATTGAATACCTTTTGAAATCGATAATTACGATACGCTTTCTTATTCATTAATTGCATAGGATTTTGCATAGTGATTTTAAATACATTAATCATTAATAATAATATCATGACGATTGATAATAATAGCAATGTTATCCACATGGCTTTAAAATCAAATGGATAGGCACTTAGGTAACCTTCCCGTCCTGTCGTTACTTTACGAATAAACATAAATAAGAGTGCACCGAATAAATATCCTCCAACGATACTCAATAATGCGATAATACAATATTTTACTATGGATTCTATTAATATTATGATGCTAAGATGACGTTTTTCCATACCTAAAATAATATAAAGTGAATAGGTCTTTTGTTGTTGTTTTAAGACAAATTGATTAGCATAAATGATAAAAATGATAGCTAATAATGACATGAATACATTTCCAATTATTGCAAAAACACCTAGTAATTGATGATGTTGTTGAATATATGTATTAGTGGTTAATGATAATAGTATGTATTCAATCGCAAATATCGTACTTGAAGACAAAATAAATGGTATGATGATATGCCGTTGCGTTACAAAATGGCGTTTAACAATTGTCCAAATCATTGTTAGGGGCACGTTAACTACTCCCTTCCATTTATAATTGCTAAACTATCAGCAATGCGCTTTTGATATGCTATCCGGTTTTCTTCTCCACGATATATCTCATGATATAAACGACCATCTTTAATAAAAACAACACGATTAGCATACGAAGCATCAATAGTAGAGTGCGTAACCATTAAAATCGTTTGTTGTTGTTGATTGAGGTGTTGAAATAATTGCATTAACTGTTTCGAACTTTTTGAATCAAGCGCCCCCGTTGGTTCGTCTGCTAATAATAGTTGAGGATGCGTAATAAGCGCACGTGCTATAGCAACGCGTTGTTTTTGTCCACCAGAAATTTGATTTGGAAATTGATTTAAGATGTCACTAATATTAAGTTGTCGACTCACTTTGTCTAGACGTTCTTGCATCGTATGAACAGATTGATTACTTAAGACAAGTGGCATTAAAATATTATCTTTATTTGTCATTGATTCTAAAATATTAAATTCTTGAAAGACAAATCCTAGTTGTTCTCGTCGAAACTGAGCAATATCTCTTTTTTTCAATGACGATAAGGATTGACCATTCAATTGAATGGTACCTTCCGTATATTGATCAAATGTAGCAATCAGTTGTAATAATGTAGATTTACCAGATCCTGATTCACCCATAATGGCTACAAACTCACCAGTATCAACTAATAAATTCATATCGCTTAAGGCTTCAGTTCTATTTAAACCCTTTCCAAATACCTTTTTGACATGTTTGACTTCTAGTAACATATGGACGCTCCTTTCTAATACCAACTCTATTTTATATTAAAAAAGGACCAACAACATTTATAATTTCTTACAAATCTTGTTGGCCATCTTACAATTTTGAAAGTTAGCTTTGCGTTGGAAAGCTAATTGTAAATTGTGTACCTTTATTCAATTCTGATGTTACTTCAACATTTAAATTCAGATGTTGCGCAATATGTTTAACGATAAACAATCCAATGCCGCTTGAGGATTCATTAAGGCTACCATTGTAACCAGAATATCCTTTGTCAAAGATTTTCGGCAAGTCTGCTTGACTAATACCAATCCCGTTATCTTTAATAGATAATTGTTGAGACGTTGAGTCAAAGTCAATCCAAATATCTTTTCCACGTGCATATTTTAATGCGTTATTCAGTATCTGTTCTATCAATATTGAAGTCCATTGTGCATCTGTTAAGATACTATCATCATTAGATTGATAATGAATTTTAGTATGTTGTTCAATAAAGTGAATTCGATATTTCATAATTAAAGGTTTAATTAAATCATCTATGTTCACCTCTGTGATTGTCATATCCGAGGCTTCATTAAGTAATTTTAAGTAACTTAGTGCTAAACGAGTATAGTTATCAATTTGTACAATTTCTTGTCTCACTTGATTGGCAACATTAGGTTCATTACGTTCTAGCAATAGTTGCGATGCAGTGATTGGCGTTTTGATTTGATGTACCCATGTTAAGAAATAACTTTCAACATCTTTACGATATTCAATTTGTTTGTTTTTCATTTCAAATAGTTCTTCTTCGAGTGATACTACTTTTTCTTTAAGTTCTTCTTGTTTTTGAAAACCTAAATAACTGATCCACCAATAAATGCACATAATAAATAAAATAATTGCTACACCAAGCATTAGCGCACTTTGGGGGAGTGAAAACACAAAGAAAATGAGTACAAACAGTAAGGATATAAACGTAACAATCGCTATTTCATTTTTAATTGATTTAATAAACGTTAGTAACATCTTATTTACACCCTATATCCCACATTTTTCTTCGTTTCAATAAAATCTGTTAAGCCAATTTGACTTAATTTTTTTCGCAATCGTGTCATATTTACAGCCAAAGTATTATCATCAATATAATTCTCTGATTCCCAACATTTTTCAATTAAAGCTGTTCGATTTACAAATTTACCTTCATTTTGAAACAACAGTTTAACGATTTGAAGTTCTGTTAAAGACAGTTGTGTCACATCATCTTGAAACATTAACTTAGCCTCATCAACAATCAGTTTACACCCTTTAACATTTAATTCGTTATTAGATACAGCTAAATCATAAGTTCGTCGTAATAAAGCTTGTACTTTAGCAACTGTTAACGATAAATTAAATGGTTTCTCAATAAAATCATCGCCACCCATTTGTATCGCCATTATTTGATCCATATTATCTGTCCTTGAACTAATAAATATAATAGGTACGTTTGAGATTTTTCTCATTTCTTGGCACCAATGGAAGCCATTTAAAGTTGGTAAATTAATATCTAGTAGTACTAAGTCAGGTAGATAGTCTTTGAAATCATCTAAAACATGTGAAAACTTTTTTGCCATCTTAACGTCATAGTTCCATTTCTTAAGTTCATTCGCTAAACTTTCTGCAATGACTAAGTCATCTTCTACTATCAAAATCTTCATTGAGATACACCTTTCGTTGCGTTACATTGATTTATCTTGATGTTCGACTTGATTTTCATCAGTTTGAGTGTCATTTGATGCCTTTTTAGCAGCTTCATTTTTCTTTCTTCTTTTTTCTTCATAAATACTTAATGCAATAAAACCTATGATGAATAATGGAGATAACATAACAAATATCATTTTTTTCACCTCGTTTATTTTAAGCATGAGTTTCCATGGTGGCAAAATGGCTTCCAATTTCTCTCTTGCTATACTCTATTTAATATCTATTTTACATGTTTATTATTGAAAGTACATTTGTTAAGAATCCTCCGTTCATAAAATCCCCTTTTATCCATGTTTACAATCTATTTACAAGAACCACACATCTAATCAAAATGCCTTGCTTATACTTAAATTGTAATGCATTTATACATATATTAGGGGGCCATTTTAAATGAAATTATTTAATCAATATACTAAATACTTATTGTCAGGTAGTATCATTGCTGCAACATTATTAAGTAGTACGAATGTATCTTTAGCTTCTGGGACAAATACAGAGGACAACAAAAAACCAAGTAATGATGAAGCTATTGCTTTCGGTAATACTAAAAACCCTAAAAATGTCATTTTCTTAGTTGGCGATGGAATGGGTCCTTCTTTCAATACTGCTTATCGTTATTATCAAAATGATCCTTCAGCTAAATCGATGAAACCCACTACATTTGATAAATATTTAAAGGGTACTAACCGTACTTATCCTAATGATCCTAAGGAAAATATTACAGATTCTGCGGCAGGCGCTACAGCATTTAGTTCAGGTCATAAAACGTATAATGGTGCCATTGGTGTCGATGCTAATAAGAAAAATGTTAAAACTGTGTTAGAAAGTGCAAAAGAAAAAGGTAAATCTACGGGTCTTGTATCTACAGCAGAAATCACTGATGCAACTCCAGCAGCCTATGCCTCACATGTCGATTCTCGTGATAAAAAAATGAAATTGCGAAACAGTTTTATAATGATAAAATTAACGGCAAACATAAAGTAGATGTCATTTTAGGTGGCGGTTCTAAATATTTTGGTAAAGATAATGGAAATTTAGATCAAAAATTCAAAAAAGATGGTTACGATGTGGTTTCTAATAAAAATGAACTGAATCAATCGACTAGCAATCAGGTATTAGGTTTATTCTCTGAGAAAGATATGCCACTTCAAATTGATGCGCCAGAAAGCAACCCATTATTAGTAGATATGGAAAACAGTGCTTTAAGTAAACTTGAAAAGAATGATAAAGGTTTCTTCTTAATGGTAGAAGGTGCGTCTATTGACAAAGCTGCACATCCAAATGATGTTACGGGTGTAATGTCTGAAATGCAAGGGTTTGATAAAGCTTTCTCAAATGCGATTAACTATGCTAAACAACATAAAGATACACTTGTTGTAGCAACAGCAGATCATTCTACAGGTGGTATGACCATTGGTAAAGGCAAAGATTACAAATGGAATCCTCAATCAATCCATCAAATGAAACATTCTGGCATGTATATGACAAAAGAAATTGCTGCTGGTAAAGACCCTGAAAAAGTAATCAACGATGGTTATGGTATTGACTTCCCTAAAGAACAACTTGATAAAGTTAAAAAAGAAGCTAAAAAGCTGAAGAAATTAACAAAATCAGGCAAAGATGAAAAAGATCCAAAAGTTGTCGAACAAACTACACGTCTTCAAGATGCAATTCAAAAACCAATCAATGATGCGTCACATACAGGTTGGACGACTTACGGTCATACTGGTGAAGATGTAAATACGTATGCATATGGTCCTGGATCTAATCAATTCAAAGGAAATAAAGAAAATACAGATAGTGCAAAAAATATCTTTGATTTCTTTGCTAATGACATAAAATAAACTTTGATATTAAATAATCCGAGATGAGCGTGACTCATCCCGGATTATTTTAATGTATTCATCTAATTACTTATGATACATATTAATATTCAATATTAGGCGCTTGGTTTACATGGTTTTGATATTTTTTAAATGCATAGTAACCTGCACCAACTAAAGTTAATAATATAGCGAATTTTTTCATCATAAAAACTCCTTCTTCGATTATTCATTTCAACTATCGCTTTGAAATTCTTATGACATAATTATACACTTTTTTTCAACAATTTTAAAAACCTTATTATCAATGTGTTGAAAAAACATAAATTAATTTTAATATACTTCATCGACATTCTTTTTTTCAATAACACACAACACGTCGATTTTAATGTGTTGATGTCTCCGTTGTTTGTGATATTGCTATATGCAATGCATCTACAAATTGATACATTAATGGAGACCAATTATTTTCATTTTTTCGTGATGTTGTACTCATATCTTGATTAATAAATAATGCTTTTCGTAATGCAGTTGTTAACTCTAATTGCACACCAGTGCTATTTTCATTTTTATTAATAAAATTATCCTCATTTAATCCGCCTAAATATTCAGGCGGCACTTGTACAGCAAAGCCTCTACTTTCCAATTGTGATTGAATCGCATCTCTTAGGTCAGACTTAGCGCCGCCTAAGAATACAATTTGGTCGTCTCCTTTAGCTCCATGAATAGAAATGGTAGCCGCACGTCCTTCAATCATTTGATGTAAAGTTGGATCATCATAATGTGTAGACGTCACATGCAATTGTGTATTGTTAGATGGTCTAGTGGCTTCAAATGAAAAATAATCATAACCGCCTTGTTGTGCAAGTAACTTTGTTAACTCAGACGTACCTTGTTCTATATTACCTCCATGAGGCGCAACGATCAGCACTTGGTTGCCTTGGTCACGAGTTTCCTTCTTCCAATCTATGCCTTCTTTAGTTTCTCGTTCAAGTTGGGTCATTGAAGTGTAATAATCTTTATGCGTACTTTCAACCGGTATGATTGGTTTAGCATCTGAATGAGCACCTGTTGATGGTAGGTTAGTGTCTTTCGAACTTGCGCTCGTTTGGGTTGTAGTTGAAGTTGTCGGTGTTACTGGTTTCGTTGAAGAAGCAGTCGTCGTTGATGGTTTAGTACTTGGCAGTGACGTTGATGACGAAGGTGCTTTGGCAGTACTAGTTGATGTCTTGGATACCGTCTTCGATGTCTGGCTCGGTGGACGCGTCGTTGTAGATGTTTTCGTCGATGTTGTTGATTTTGATGGTGTTGTAGTCGTATGTTGTGTCGCATTCGTTGGTTTAGTTGTTGATGTCTTAGATACCGTTGCTTTTGTTATAGGTGCTTTTGTTGTTGTGGTATGGTTTGTCGATGTCTTAGTCATTGTTGTACTGCTTTTATGGTGTGTAGATGTAGGTGCCTTAGCAGATGTTGGTTTTTGTGTATGACTCGTGCTTGTCTTAATTGTAGATGTTCGACTTGTTTTAGGAGCTGAAACAGATACCGTTTTCACTGTTTGAGTTGGTTGCTTAATAGTTGCTACTTTCGTCGTCGTTTTCACTGTAGTTGGAGCCTTAACTGTCGTTGTGACATGTTTCACAGGTGTCTTCGTTTGGGATATATGAGGTGCTATCGATGGTGTTCGTGTTTGATTATGAGTGCTCGTGTGGTTGTGAGTCGTTTGTACAGTAGAGGCATGGGCAGTGGCTTGTTGAGTCACGACACTTATCGTTCCTAAACTAATTGACGCAGTGATTAAACCTAACGTTATTTTAACAATTGGTTTAGTTTTTTTAGTTACATATCTTTTCATTCATAAACTCCTTAAAATAAAATACTTTTATCCTATGTTAACTTATCCATTGGAAATAGCAATATTTTTATTTAATATATCATCTATTTATTACATTATTAACAAAAATTTTAAAAATACTATGTAGGAGTTTAATATTTTTAACATCATTACTTAACATTCACCATTACTTCTTTAATATCATAAAAATCCCCTGTTACATCATATGCAACAAGGGCCTCTCAAAAGTATTAGTTACTCTTGTCCTTTTAAATGTTCAATATGTTTGAAGCCATCTCTTTGGTTGGCTAACGCTTCCATTATATCGTACCAATTGTTTCCTACTTTTTGTTGAATCGTTTGTAACAAGTGATCTTGTGCGTAATTGAGCTCATTAATTAACGCATTGCCTTTATCCGTAGCAAATAACTGCTTAACACGTCTATCTTTTTCTGATGTTTGCTCAATGATAAGTTCTTTTTCTTTTAGCGTTCTCAGTGTGGCATGAGAACCTTGCTTTGATATTTCCAATGTTTGAAGTAACTCTTTTATTGTAATTCCAGGTAATTTATTGATAAAAAATAAAAAACGGTGATGTTGGCGACTCATACCGTATTGCTCAATAATGTCATCCGCTGTCGTTACAAAGGTTTTATATGCAAAGTAAAATAGCATATGCTCATAATCGTTTTTATTTGTCGACATGTACTTTCTTTCCTTTTCTAATATTTAAGGTTCATTATAATAAAGTTTCCTTTTTTCGTCATGTTAAACTTTCTTTAAAAGGTCAAGTTAATTGACTTTCTTTTTACAAAAAGTTATCTTTTAATTGTAAAATGCAAATACATAAACAAAGGTGGAATGCATAATGAAACAACGTGTAGGACAATATTTAATGGATGCAGTTAATGCTGCTGGGGTAGATAAAATATTCGGTGTTCCTGGCGATTTCAATTTAGCCTTTTTAGACGATATTATTTCTCATGACCAAGTAGAGTGGATTGGTAATACTAACGAATTAAATGCTAGCTATGCCGCTGATGGCTATGCTCGAATTAATGGATTAGGTGCATTAGTTACTACGTTTGGTGTTGGAGAATTAAGTGCTGTTAACGGCATTGCCGGTTCTTATGCTGAACGTGTACCAGTCATTGCGATTACTGGTGCACCTACTCGTGCTGTTGAGTCAGCTGGAAAATATGTTCATCATTCTTTAGGTGAAGGTACATTTGATGATTATAGAAAAATGTTTGAACCTATAACAACCGCCCAAGGATATATTACGCCAGAGAATGCAACGACTGAAATTCCTAGACTTATACAAGCAGCGATCAACGAACGTCGTCCAGTTCATCTACATTTGCCAATCGATGTTGCAATGACTGAAATCGACGTATCTAAATCTTTCCAACCTGAAGCACGTGATGATCAAGATGTATCTCACTATATTCAAATGATTGAAGATAAATTAAATTCTGCTAAACAACCTGTGATTATTACTGGACATGAAATTAATAGTTTTGGTCTTCATTCTGAATTAGAACAATTTGTAAATCAAACGCATATACCTGTCGCTCAACTTTCTCTTGGTAAAGGAGCTTTTAATGAAGAAAACGAACATTATCTTGGTATCTTTGATGGTAGTATCGCTGAAGAAAATGTTAAAAACTATGTCAATCAAAGTGATGCTATTTTAAATATTGGTGCGAAGTTAACTGACTCAGCGACAGCTGGTTTCTCATTTGAATTTGATATCGATGATGTTGTTATGATTAATCATAACTATTTTAAAATGAATGAAACCATCTCTGAACAAGTTGCACTACCTCATCTTATAAAAGGTTTAATGTCAATTTCTTATAAAAATAAATCAGAATTTCCAATGTATCAACGACCAAAAGAACATGACTATCAAGTTGATCATGAACCATTAACTCAAGCAACGTATTTCAAGATGATGCAAGATTTCTTACAACTAGACGATATTTTAATCGCTGAACAAGGTTCTTCATTCTTTGGCGCTTATGATTTAGCTTTATATAAAGATAATACCTTTATTGGTCAGCCATTATGGGGGTCTATCGGTTACACTTTACCTGCAACATTAGGTACACAAATCGCTGCACCGCATAGACGTAATGTCTTACTTATCGGAGACGGTTCACTCCAACTGACAGTTCAATCGTTATCAACAATGATTAGACAACAATTGAAACCGATTATATTTGTAGTTAACAACGATGGTTATACAGTGGAACGTTTAATTCATGGTATGAAAGAACCGTATAATGATATTCATATGTGGGATTACAAAACGCTCCCTGCAGTATTTGGCGGAGATAATGTAGTCGTCCATGATGTTAATACATCACATGAACTTAAAGAAACATTTGAAAAGATCAATGCACATAGTGATTGCATGCACTTTGTTGAAGTAAAAATGGCAATTGAAGATGCACCAGCTAAATTAAGTGATATCGCTAAAGCATTTGCTTCACAAAATAAATAATAAATCATAAAAAGAGGTTAAGACATAAAGTTTTAGTACTCTGGGAAACCGATTAACAACGTCCCAAAACAGGATTATCTTCTTCTGGCCCCAGCAGAGAGGTTTTCATTTTGAAAACCTACCGGCAGTGCAAGCTGGGCATGGGACTCTCACGATTAGACTAAAATTGGAAAACAATTTTGTGTATCGTTCGGTTCTGCTCAAATCCTAAACTCTTTTGTCTCGACCTCTTCATTTATCTATGATTAATTATCTTTTCAGATTCTAACTTTGCTATAACATCATTAATCGTTTGGTTTTGAATCTCTGCCTTCATATCTTCGTGTATTTCATTTTCTATCATAGGATAGATATGATCAATAATTTGCTTACTCGCTATTTCGCCTATTTCTATTTCATAGTTTTCATAAAGAAATGACTTTAATGCTTTAGAGACTTCTATAATCATGCATAACACCTCATTTGTAATCTCTTATTTTATGCCACCTAAAGTTAATGCCATTATGGCTTTAATAGAATGTAAACGATTTTCTGCTTGTTTAAAAACAATAGAATAAGGACTATGAAAGACCTCATCTGTGATCTCCATTTCTGATAATCCATATTTTTCGTAGACATCTTTGCCTACTTGCGTTTGTGTATTATGGAAAGCTGGTAAACAATGCAGTACTTTCACATCAGGATTTTGTATCTTTTGAATTAATGACATATTGATTTGATAAGGTTGTAATGCCTTAACTCTTTCTTCTATAACATCTGTCGGTTCTCCCATTGAAAACCAAACATCTGTATAAATAGCATCCGTTTGATAAACAGTCTTTTCAATATCACTACTGATTTGAATCGTTGCGCCTGTTTGTTCCGCATAGTCTTTAGCCATCGCTACCACATGCGATTCCGGCAAGCGAGATTCTGGTGCCACAATATTCATATTGACGCCTAATAACGCCCCTGTAACTAATAAGTCATTCGCTACATTATTTCGAGCGTCTCCAATATATGTTAAAGTCTTACCTTTTAACGTCCCCCACTCTTCTTTGAGTGTCATAAAGTCCGCTAACATTTGTGTAGGGTGCCATTCATTAGTTAAACCATTCCAGACAGGTACATTAGCATGTTGTGCTAGTGTTTCAACATCGTTATGATCATGTCCTCTAAATTCGATACCATCATACATACTTCCTAGAACTTTCGCCGTGTCATAGATGCTCTCTTTTTTACCTAAATGAATTTCTCCCTGTCCAAAGTAATCTACTTGAACACCTAAATCATGTGCTGCAACACTAAATGCTGCTCGTGTACGTGTAGATGGTTTTTCAAATATAATAGCTATATTTTTATTTGTTAATAATTGATGTGATTGGTTATTTTTCTTTTCTGCTTTTAATTGTTGTGCCTTATCTATGATGTAATTCAATTCATCTTTAGAATAATCGGTCGACTTTAATAAACATTTACCTTCAAAGTTAAACTTGCTCATGTCATCAACTCCTTGATAACATCTTACAACATAGTAAATATAAATTCAATATATCGTTTATTTATGCATTATATAAAATAACTCTCCTGCATTTTTTACTTGTTTTATCGACATCATAGTGATACAAATCATTCAGTATTGTATACATTCTTAAAATGGTAAATATCATTTACGATGTTTCTCATGAAACATTTAATGATTATGTTGGGGAATACTAGTAGAACATATATAACTTCTAATCATTTTAGAAACTATCATCATCTAAAAACGTTTCGTTAATGACTTCTTTAGTTATTTGTTTTAATCGTAATTGACTCATATCAGAATTCGGGTCATAATATCGGCCATGTTTACGAATTAAGCGTTCATCCATATCCTTTAATGGATAAATTTTAAAGTTTTCTTTACTGTTTTTATTATATACATCACTTAATTCATAATAATTAACCATACTTCGCCATTTAACGTTTTCGATTTTTACTGCTTTAGGCGTTTTCATTATTTTAAATTCTATTCTACCGAGTAGGTCATTACTTTCATTTCCAGTTTCTTGTCCATTCAAGAAATTTCCTAGGGAATAAGCGACTAAGGTACGATGATGATCCTTACCTTTAATCCATTCAACTGGTTGTATAACATGAGGATGTGTACCTAATACTACATCCACCCCTTCATCAGCAAATAACTTTGCATATTTTCGTTGTATTGGATTAGGTTGATGAGATCCTTCATTTCCCCAGTGTGCCGATACAAATATGACATCTGCCACTTCTTTAGCTTGTTGAATATCCTTCTTAATTTGTTTGTCATCAAAATAGTTGATTTCGTATTGATGTTTAGGTTTAATTCCATTCGTACCAAATGTATAACTCAACATAGCTATATTGATACCATTTATCTTTTTGACTGCCACTTGATCATGAGACTTTTGCGAATCGTAAGTACCTGTAAACAACACTTTATTTTTATATTTATTCCATTGTTGAATATGATATTTAAGTCCTTCATCACCTTGATCTAATGCATGATTATTAGATCCATTAATAAAATTAAATCCGGTTTGCACTAAACTATCTGAAATATCACTAGGTGTGTTAAATCTTTTAAACCCATGATAAGGACGATGATCACCACCTATTGGAGATTCTTGATTGATGAATGCAATATCTGCAGATTGAATATCTTTTTTTATATTTTGGTACATAGGATTAAAATTGTATGTATCACCATCTGATTCAAGTGCATCCCTATATATGTTAGGGTGTATTAAATTATCGCCTACTGCTAAAACTTGTGCCTCTTGCTTTAAATCCATCCGATATGCCAACATGCTAACTATCAAAAATAAAATAAAAGACAAAATCGATATTAAATAATACTTTTTCAATGTTGTATCTCCTTATATACAATATACATACAACATTACTATATTCACACACAAAAACAATATATTTTATTTTAAAATTATGTAAATTATTGTTTTTCAAAATAAAATATGATGAGTCAATTTAAATCGTACACTCTTAACTTTTTTAAATTAGCCTGCTCGTTGTCTAACGTTAGACAACCCTAAGTGTTCCCACATAAAACAAGCCTTTCACTGTGCTTATCTCAGTGAAAGGCTAGATAGATTAAACGCCAACATCTTCCCATGATTGATTAACTTGATCTGCTGTAGATTTATCATATAAATCAAGCACAGCTTGGTGTAATGATTTTTTAGCATCTTCGAAATCTGAATTAGAAGATAGATAATGTGTTAACGTTCTATAATAAATTTGTTCAGCTTTATCTTTACCAATACGTTTGATTGTTAAATAGGCAGCTTTATTAGGGATACCAGAATTGGTATGTACACCACCATTATCCTCTTGTGTTTTAGAGTAATGTTTCATATGTGCAGGTTGATCATATTTTTCAGGATTAGACATACTTCTTAATGCATCACCTTTAACGTTGGGTGTATATATATCCTCACCAATTAAGAAATTATCACTATCAATAAAATAGGCAAAGACATCTGAGAAACTTTCATTCAATGCACCGGGTTGATTTTCGTATACTAAATTGGCTGTTTCCTGAGTTATACCATGTGTAATTTCATGTGCTACCACATCTTTAGCACCAGAGAATGGTAAATAATTGTCATTATCTCCATCTCCATAAATCATTTTGTCACCAATCCAAGCAGCATTGTTACGATTATCTTCATTTTCAAATTGATTCACATGAGTTAATGAATCGATAGGACTTCCCTTATCATCGTATGATTCTCGACCAAATTTATTTTTATAATAATCATACACATCTTTAGCATAATCGTTCGCATCAACAGCAGCATGTTGCGACTTGTCTACAAATTCTTTATCTTTATCTGTCATCAGTTTCGAACTGCCATCCTCATCATTATAGTCATAAGCTGAAATATTACCTTTATGCGTCACATCCTTCAACTCATATCCTTTATCCTTACTATTAATATTAATTTTTTTCGTTTTGTTTAATACGCTTTTTCCCGTACCTTCAGTATGCGCATGTTGGATATTATTTATCTTATCAATGACTTCCCCAGTTTCAGCATCAACTTGAATGTTCCAATACGATATTTTAGGAGACGTCGTTACAATTTCTACCTGATAAACATATTTGTTATGTTGGCCGCTAATTTGAATTTGATTCTTTTTAATGACATCATTTTTAAAGTTTTTAGCTTTATCTGAAGACATTGAAATAGCTTCAAAAGCTTTATTGATGGCCTCTTTTTTATGGATTTGGACAGTATTACTAGGTTTTATTTCACTACCACCTGTGTCACCATTGATAAGAACAACCTTACCTTGAGGATTAGTATGTATTTTAACTTCTCTATCAGGAACATATACATTTTTAAACTTTGGTTGTAGTGTATAGTGCGTGTAGCCTAATTGATCTGTATTGACGTCGACTGTTTTATAGTGCTTAAATTGCTTTTTAGCATTTTTATCATTGGGTAATAATTTTAATGCCTGAAATGCTTTATTCTTATCCTTAACTTCTAATTTGTTTTGATTTGCTGAATGATCATTCTTCGCATCCACTTCTTCACTATAAAATGTACTACTTATAGTTATTACTGAAATACCGGAAATGATAGTTTTAGACAATCGATTCATGTTAATCCTCCGTATAAGTATAAATTTTAATCTCCCTTCATACTATTTATATTTTTATAGAAAGTAAATGAAAATTACATAAAATTCAATAAATATACGTTGTGTATTATAATATAATATATAAATTTTATTAAACTATTTTATCGACAAATCTTTTCACCTTTAACGGGCATCCTATTATTTTTAAAATTTATTTTGAGTGATTGTCCTTCTATTAAACTAGGTTGATTACTAACTTGAAAATGAACATGAGGCTTTGACGAATTACCTGAATTTCCACAAAGACCTATCATATCGTTATCTGTTATTTCATCTCCAATTAGACTATTCATAATTGAACCTATCAAAAAACAGACATCCTCTATACGGACGTCTGTTCATGTCGTTCTAACTTATTTAATTTTATTTAATGTTTTATCTTTTTGAATTGCTACTTTAGTTTTTTCATAACCAATGACAACGCGGTCGATTTTACCTTTTGATGCATCGAACCAAACCGCTTCACCATTTTTCTTAGGTTGGTAGTAATAAATTCCTGTTGTATTATTTTTACCATTATCTACTTTTTTCAAATCTTTACCATAAGATTTTTGTAAATCTGTTAGCTTCAATTGCTTTTTCAATGGAATATCGACTAATGAAGCTTTTTTAGATTTTTTATCATACTGACGGAATAATTGATCTGATTTGATTACTGTTTGAGTTGATTGAGTTGGCGCAATTTTAATACCATTAAATGTAACGTTGCCAGCTTTGATTGCATTTTTGAAATTTTTATCTAAAACAAACTTCGCATCATAACCTGCGTTACCTTTATAAGTATAATAAGCAGATTGATGTTCTTGGGTTGTTGCTGCATGTGCCGTATGATTGATTACTGGCGCTACACTCGCTGATGCACCTAATAATGTACCGAAAGCTAATGTAGACGCAATGATTGATTTTGTCTTTTTATTCATAACGTATCCTCTCTTTCTTTACCCATAGCTTCTTTGCTTAATAGGTCTTCTAAATTATACGTCATCAACTAAAGACATACAATTAAAAGTAATAGCCCTTACAGTTTTGTCATATCTAATTTATGCTTAAATTTAATATTTTATATTACACGTCTTATCATTTTTCATTTAAATATGTTAGCAATAATTCAATATAGTAATCGATAAATTTTAAGTAATGATTTTTATTAACACATTCATCAACTTGATGAGGTCCTTGACCTGGCCCTATCATTAAGAATGGAAAGTCTTCGCTTTTACCTTTTAATAAATTAGATGCATCCGTAACGGCCACTGTTGGTGTATCTATCAATGCCGAAGGATCAAAATATGTTTGAGCTAGTTGATGGCCTAATTTAAATAAGTGATTGTCACCCGTTGTGACAACTGGATCAAGATCTAAATATATGTCATGAGTCAAATGTGCTCCTCTTTGATTCGCTTCATCGATATATTTATTAAATAGTGCTTTAACTTTTGTATTATCATATTCTGGAATCGTGCGAACATTAAACGTTGCAGTTGCGTAATCAGGAACAGAATTGACTTGAGAACCACCATTAATCATACTATTGGTCATCACAAGTCCTTGAATTCTAGTTTGAACTTCATCTTTACTAACAAAACTAGGCAATTGATCAGCCATTTGATTGACCATATTGCCATAATCTAAAGCCTTTCCTTTTATTCTTTGCGTTATTTCTTCATATGCTTGATTGATATTTTGAACCAATTCAATAAGTGGTGTAATTGCATTTTCTCCCATAAAAGGTGTAGAACTGTGACTTGAACGCCCCTGAGATGTGATTTTAATATCCATTGATCCTTTGTGAGCATATACAATGCTTGGATAAGATGGTTCTGCGATGACTAGGGCGTCAACATCAGCCATATAACCTTTACGATATAATTGTTCTGATCCTGCTTGTTCCATTTCCTCTCCAGCGGTTGCTAATAATCTAATGGTACCGTGTTTTAACTGTCCGCTCGCTTTAATTTCAATCATTGCAATCACCAGTGCAGCTAATCCCGATTTCATATCAGCAGCACCTCTTCCATATAAATGACCATTTCGTTCAGTCAATTCAAATGGAGGAGATGTCCAATCATCATGGTTCCCTTCATTTACTACATCCATATGTCCTGAAACTGCAACGACTGGTTTACCAGACCCTATGGTAGCAATTAGATTTGCACGTTCTCCTGAAATGTAATCGATGTGTGTGTCAATATCATATCGATTAAGCCATTGCTCTAAATATTGTGCTACTGCTAATTCATTGTCATTGACTGAAGGTATAGCCACTATTTCTGATAAAATTTTTACCTTTTGTTCATTAGTTAATACACCCATATATTTCACTTACTTTCCTATTATTTTAAAATATCATTAAATATTGTGTTCTTATTCAAAAATTTGATTATAATATAGTTAATAATTATCGTAGTTAATGGAGGACACACTTTTGAAGAAATTATTAGCAAGTATTGTTATTTTTGCACTTGTATTAGCTTTAGGATTTTCTGTTTTTGCAGCTTTAACACACCAAAACAAAACATCTCATCACAAAACTGAAGAAAAAGATAAAAAGAAAACGTCAAAAGAGAAAGCGAAAAATAATACAACAGATCAAGAAACTGTTCAAGCTGAACCTACGAATTCACAACAAAATAATGTAAACAAATCCAATCATTCAGCTAATCAACAACCAACTCAAAAATCATCTCAAGCTACTCATCAGACATCACCAAGTCAATCAACTCAAGCTAAACCGTCCAACCAACCAGCACAAAAAAGTAATAATCAACCTGCGCGTTCACAACAATCGGAACCAGCCAATAAACCAAAGGCAAGTACTGAATCATCACAAGGTCAAGGCGGTCAAGGCGGTCAAGGTGGTCAAAGCTCTAATAACAATAATAATGCGAATCGTTCAACTCAGAACAATAGCACTTCAAATAAACAAAACAAATCAGAATAATAAAAAGACAGGATTAAGTCATTCTCATTGGCTCTCACTTGAGCTGAATGTCGTATCCTGTCTTTTTTATTTAACACTCAATGATTCATGAGTCTGATTTGAATCAATTTTTCAAATTTCTTCTAAAACTATTTCACTAATCTAATGGAATCTCATACCACCATCAACGATAATTGTTTGTCCTGTAATATAATCTGAATCACTACCAGCTAAGAAACTAACAACATTAGCAACGTCTTCTGGTTTAGATAAACGTTTTAATGTAATTTGATCTGTAAATTGTTTCCAACCCCATTCTTCAGGTTGATTATTTTCTTTAGCTAATTTAATAGCGATACCTTCCATCATTGGCGTTTCAACAATACCTGGTGCAAATGCATTTACTGTTATACCTTTATCAGCTAAATCACGTGCAGCTACTTGTGTTAAACCTCTAACTGCAAATTTTGAACTACAGTATAGTGATAATCCTTTATTACCTTCTACACCTGCTTGAGACGTTGCATTTATAATCTTTCCACCGTGACCTAACGCTTCAAATTGTTCGAGTGCTGCTTGAATACCCCAAAATACACCACCAACATTTACACCAATAACTTGATTGAATTGCTCAGTTGTTACAGTATCTATAGGTGTCATTGGGCCTAACCCAGCATTATTCACTACTACATTTAATTCTCCAAAGTGTTTAACTACTTGACTAAAAACGTGAAAGACTTCATCACGATTAGCGACATCAGCTTTAAATGCGATAGCTTCTTGGCCATTACCCTTTAATGTGGCAGCCGCTTCTTTCGCACCTTGTTCATTATAATCCACTAATGCAACATTAAAGCCATCATTAAATAATCGTTTGGCTATTTCAAAACCAATACCTTGTGCTGCTCCTTTTACTATAGCCACTTTATTTTGATGTGTCATTCTACACACGCTCCTTAAATATATTCACTTATTATAATATCACTCAAGAATATATTTTTTGTGTAGAACTCGTGTCTTAATGTACCTTACATAAAAAATTCTAGCACTTGAGGGATACATGTTATGCCCTAAGTGCTAGAAACTCATTCACTTTATTCAGTTACATTACTTTCATCAACTTTAGATGAAACTTTTCTCATCAATGGATCTGTGATTGGTTTCAAAATAACACCAACTATGATAAATCCTAATCCAAATAATGCTAAGATAATCACTTTCGTAATTAATATTTCCGGAACAATACCCCCTACCGTTTCACGTAAAGCATCAATCGCATACGTAAATGGTAAATACGGCGATATCGTTTGGAAAAACTTAGGCGTCGTTTGAATTGGGAAAGTACCGCCACCACCTGCGATTTGTAATACTAAGAAAATAATCGCAATGGCTTTACCAGGGTTTCCTAATAATGATACACAAGTATAAATAATTGAGTTAAATACTAGTGAGCAGAATACTGCTATCGTCACAAATAATACTGGCGACTCGACGGCTGCCTTTAATATAACTAAGTCTCCAATTGATACAATTAATGATTGTACTATACCTAATAGGAAGAAGAAGCCTGCTTTACCCAGGAAGATTTCTCTAGGACTAAGAATTGGTTTTAATGACTGATGTTTGTTATCTACGGATAATAAACTAACCATTAACAATCCGCCGACCCATATAGATAAGGCTGTATAAAACGGCGTCATTCCAGAACCATAATCTTTAACTGGGAACACATCGGTGGTCTTTTTATTTATTGGATGTGCGATGACATCAGCTTGCTTTTTCAAATCATTTTTCAATACATCGATTAAATTATCTACGGCATCGTCTTTATCTAATTGTTTAAATATTTTATTGGCTTTCTTCAGATCTTTCTCAACACCTGGTAATTTATTTTCTGAGAAATCCGCTAAATTAGACAGGGCTTCTTTAGCTCTTGGTTGGTTCTCATCTAATAAATTCACCGCATTATCATATTTACTAAATAACGATGGTAAATTATCATTGACTGCTTGAGTAGCATTTGCTAGGCGTTGTTCTAAGCCAGGTAAATCATTACGCACAAAATCTGTCGCTTTGGCTACATCTTTCTTCACAGTTGGGAAATAATCTTGTGCTGTTTTCATTGCATTCATATACGTTTGTTCTATACCTGGCAATGCTGTTTGAATACGATCAATACGCTTTTTACCACTATCTAATATACTTTGTCCTGACTGAATCACTTGATTAATTGAATTTAATTTAGATTGAACAGTTGATAATGCTTGTTGACCTGATGCCAATTGCGACGTAATATCATTCGAAATGTTTAATAAACTTTGATTTAATTCTTTCTTAACATACGTACGGAATTGACTTAACGTCTTATTCGTGTCATTGATTTTGTTCAATACGTTAATCGCTTCTGATTTACCAGAACTACCGTTTGATAAAGCATCAATTAATTGGTTGGTTGTTTTTAACTGACCATTGAGTTGATTATTAGCTGCTTTTATTTGCTTAATTTCTTTTGATAAATCAACATCTTCATTTTTTTCAAGCTCTGATAATATATCAATAAATTGTTGATTATATTTCGTAGCATTTTCTAAACGAGATGATACATTTTCTAACGGTTCTTTAAACTCAGTCGGTTTGTCTGATGCCAATATACCGTATGAGATATGTTTCAATGCATCCATATCTTTTTGAGATGCCTTGGCCTGAACATCACTTAAATTTGAAAGCGATAATAATGATTCAGTCAATGCTGTATTCATTGATTTAACATCATTTGAACTTACTAGCTCATTTGACTGGTTATTATCTTTATTACCTGAAGTACTTAAAGATTGCGTCTTAATCCCAGTTTGATAACTATGTCCTTCATCACGTTTCTTACTATGAGCACTTTGTTGACTCGTACCTGATTGTTGACGTAAATCTTGGTTAACATCATTATTTACATTTTGGGCACGTCCTGCTGCATCTTGATAATCACCAACTCGATTTTGAACTTGTGTTAAAAATCCTTTAGCATCTGTGAGTTGGTCATTCGCAGCATCAATACCTTGCCCCGCTATAGAGACACCTCTATTGATTTTAGGAAATTGTGCCGGTACATCATTAGCTGCTACATTTAGTACTCTTTCAATATTAGGCATATAATTATTCAGCGCAATTATTAATTTAGCCTTTTCATTTAATGCAGGTATTGATGAATTAACTTGATTTAATCTTTCTTGTGCATCTAAAATATCACCTTTATAATTACCTAAATTTCTAAATTGATTCGCATAGCGATCAAGGTCATCTTGGTGTTCATTTAAATAGATGATTTTATTTTTAAACTTATTAATTTCTGGCAGAGAATTATTTGCTGCATAGACCGCATTTTTGATTTTATTAATTGTTGGCACTTCATCTTCAATTTTCAGACCTACTTTATTCGCCTCTGAAAGTAATGCTTTCGTCACGGTTTGATTAAATTGTTCGTTAGCTTTTTCTACCACTAATGAAGAACCTGTATCCGTTAATTTCGCAGCAACAGCATTAATTTTCTGATTGACTTTGAAATCGACATCCGCCTTTTCAGGGTGCTTCCTTAATGTTCCTGTAATTTGATGTGTAAACTTGCTCGGTATGTATATGCCTGCATAATATTTCCCCATTTTAATTTCATGATCTGCTTTTTCACGGCTAACAAATTGCCAATCAAAGCTATCATTTTTCTTTAGGGTTTGCACCATCTTATTACCTACATTAATCTCTTTCCCTCTAACTTTGTCACCTTTATCTTCATTGACAATCGCTACTTTAATATGGCCCGTATTTCCATATGGATCCCACATTGCCCATAAGTTAAACCATGCATAGAATGAGGGTAATATGGCTAATCCCGCTAATATGATCCAAACTGCTGGCGTTTTAGCAATTTTCTTTAAATCTGTTTTAAACAGCTTTAGTGCGTTTTTCATTGTCACACTCCTAAAAACGATTGATTAACTTTCCTATCTATATTTATATCGCCATCATATTTATACCTATTTTACCAAATGTTAGATTACATTTTTCAAAAACAATTTATTTTTCTGATAAAGGTTAGTATAATTAAATTTACTAGATTGATTCAATTCGTTGATATGTATCAACTATAAATGTCATAAGTTAAATTATAACAAATGTCCAATAAATATCTCAATCATTTTTCAAATTTTTAAGGGAGCTAATCATAGATGTCTAAAGAAAAATTCTTAACATATTTACTTACAACTACATTAATTGTGCCATCTTTCTCAACAGCACCCATAGCTAATGCTGCAGATGACCACTCAACAACACCATCTTCATCACAACAGCGTGATACGCAAAATAACAATGATTCAACAAACAGTGATGATAAAAGTACTAAAATCACGCAAGAAGATGATGAGATTAACACATCAGAACACAAACATGAAAAAACGAAGCAATCATCACACCAAAACACTAAAAAGGAAAAACAAGACAAAGCGCACCAACAAAACCATCATGGAACACAAACATCTGTAACAGATGATAATTATAAACAGTCACATCAATCAACTAATTTAATTAATCAATTTTATGATGGATTATCCACGCATCAATCTGACTTTAATCGATTATGGTCTCCAGACCAATATGATGATAGCTTTAGTTTAACGACGTTAATTCAAAACCTATTTCATTTTGACTCCGATATTTCAGACTATGAACAACCTTCTCATGAAGAAGATGATACAAATACAAACTCTAAAAATAACCAGTCTGATGATAATGATAAGATAACTGACAATGATCAAAATGCAGACAATAGTGGTCATTCTGAAAAGTATCCACAACAAGACGAGACTAATAAAGGTGATCAATCTATTAATCGTCACGATAAGGAAAATAGTGACCTATCAAACCAAGACAATCATTCACAAAGTGATGAAACTCAAGATCATCAACAAAGTGACAACAATCAACAAGATCATTCTTCAAATCAATCGAATGGTTCGAACAAGAATGGCAAATCATCATCTAATCAAAGCATTTCCGACTCAGCCATCGATTCCATTTTAGATGAGTATAGTGAGGATGCAACGAAGACGCAAAAGCAATATCAAACATCTAAAGATAAACACACTCAAGATGATAAACAACAAGATACAAAGCAAAACAATACAAAAAAGCAAGACGTCAATCCTCAACTTCCAACACCGGATGAATTAAAACATAAAACAAAGCCCGCACAATCATTTGAAGGTGATTTTAAACAATCGAATACACGTGCCACTGGATTGTTTCAACAATTACCTAAAATAGAAGATGGTGCTTTAACAGATGGCGATATCAATATCGTTGATAGTAAAAGCACGAGAGATTTTATTAAATCGATTGCCAAAGATGCACATCAAATAGGTCAAAAAGAAGACCTCTATGCCTCAGTAATGATGGCACAAGCTATTTTAGAATCTGATTCTGGTAATAGCGCTTTAGCACAAAAACCTAATTTTAATCTATTTGGCATTAAAGGAACTTATCAAGGACAGTCTGTTTCATTTAATACTTTAGAAGCTGATAGTACAAATAACATGTTTAATATTACAGCTGGTTTCCGTAAATATCCTGATACAAAAGCATCACTCGAAGATTACGCACGTTTAATTAAAAAAGGTATAGATGGTAACCCTAACATTTACCGTCCAACATGGAAGAGTGAAGCGTCTACTTACCAGTCAGCAACTTCTCATTTATCACGTACTTATGCGACTGATCCTAATTATGCTAAGAAATTAAATAGTATTATAAAACATTATCATTTAACTGATTTTGATAAGAAAGAAATGCCAAGTTTGGATAAATATAATCATACGATTCATAGCGATGATCAATCACAATCAAGTTTCAAACCATTCGAAGAAAACCAAGGAAGTTCAAGCTATCCACAAGGACAATGTACATGGTATGTGGATCAGCGTATGAAACAATTTGGTCAATATATTCATAGTAATTTAGGCGACGCACATCATTGGAATAATCGTGCAGCACGGGAAGGTTATCAAGTATCTTCAACACCTAAAAAACATACAGCAGTCGTTTTTGAAGCTGGTCAATTAGGTGCGGATACACAATATGGTCATGTTGCATTCGTAGAAAAAGTTAACGCTGATGGTTCAATTATCATTTGAGAATCAAATGTGAAAGGATTAGGCGTTATCTCATATAGAACGATTGATGCTGATGATGCATCACAATTGGATTATATAACGGGTAAATAAATCACTCGGATTACACCATTAAAAAGAGCGAGACAAAGTTAACTTTGTCTCGCTTGTTTTAATTTATTTTGATCTTTTACGTTGATTATACCAGATTATACTACCACCGATAATGGCTATAACTAATGCTATAGGCATCCAATGTTGCTTAACTGCCTGACCTGCATCAGGTAATGATAGATTACCATCATCATTAAACAATCCATCTAGGAATCCATCATTAGAACCAAGCGTTAGGCCTTTTTCAGGTGTTGGCGTTGGAATATCAGGAATACTATCCAATAGACTACCACCAGAATTAAGTTGATCTAATAAACGAGAGCCTTGATTGGATTGTTGATTAATTCTATCAAAAATGCTCGGTCTATTTTTGATCGGAGAAACAATATAGTCTAAATCTTTCTTAGCACTGTCCATCTTATGTTGCAATTGCAATAAATCATTAGCCTTACCGTTAATGGCAGACTTGATTAAATCTAAAGCACTTGCTTTATCACTTTGCATACGATTAATGATATCTGCTAGAACTTTTGCTTTTCCTTGTTCAATTCTCGTTGCTAATATAGTTTCAATCGCTTGTCGTTTATCTTTTGCATTATTTAATACATCATTTAAAATGTCATCCGCGCTCACATGTCCTTGTTTATCAATGTGTCGTTTGAGTTGCTCTACAATTTGTTGGTTTGATAATTGTCCATTAGCTAATTGTTTCGCAATACGTTGCGCTTCCTTATCCCCTAATCGTGTAGCAAGGAGTTGTTTAATTAATTGTTGCTTATCTGCAGATTGATCTAACATTGATTTTAAAATATTATCTGATGAAGTATGTGTAAGACCATCTAGCTGTTTATCGATTTGATTGGCAATTTGTTGATCTGTCTTTCCTTTCGTCTTTACGTGTTTCATTGCTTGTTTCGCTTCATGTTGACTCATCACTGTATCCAAAATGGATTGAGCCGCTTTATTTTTATCTTTGGATTGTTGCAACTGATTAAGTATTAAATCATGTTGTTGATTCATACGTTGTTCCGTTTGACGAATGTCTTGTTTTAAAGCTTGTTTACGTTGATTGTCAAAATCGCTTTGTTGATTGACATCCTGTTCTAATGCCTTAAGTGTATCTCTTTTATCATTAATGTAGTGATTGCCGTTCATGTTATTAGAAGATAATTGACTAGAAATCGCTTGATTTATTTTGTCACTACCCTCTAACTCTTTTGTAATCTTTCCAACGTGTCCATCTTGTTTTTGATCTGATTGTTTCACATCTGCTTCGTCAGCAATGTGTTTTAAATCATCTAATGTTTGTTGTTCTTTGGCGTTAGATTGTGGCAGTTCTCTAGTAGCAGCTTTTGATTGATTTTTAGAATCTTGTTGTGCGTCTTGACGTTGATTAGATGATGAATCGGAACGCTTTTGTTTTTGTGTCGTATCGGCATCTTCATCTAATGATGTATCTTGCTTTATTTTATCTAAATCATCCAACACTGACGTTTGTTTATGATTTAACGTTTGTTGCTTATCATGTGGCTGAGCTTGTTCCTGTGCCTGACTCGTTTCACCATCTTTTTGTTGATGGTTATCAACATTTTCTGAAGATAAATCCAAATCAGCTAAAATTTTGTCTAAGTCTTTAGTAACATCATCTTTATCTTTCACATTTTCAGCATTCTTTTCACTAGACGTTTCTTTAGCTGAATCTGTTGAATGCTGCGTTTCTTTGTCTAATGATTTCAATTTGCGATCTTCTTTTTTAGCATCTTCAATTATCTTATCCAATGTTGCATTATCAGATACATCATCTAGTTGTTTGTGGTAATCCTGTCTTGAATCTTCTTTTAAATGTGTAAGTTGATCAATATCATCTTTAGCGTCATCGATTTTATCTTGCAATGACTCATCTTTAGATTCAGATGTATGATGTGAAGTTGAAGTTTCTTTAGCTTGTACTGTCATATCACTAGCAGAACCATAACCTATCATTGATCCACTGATTAAAAGCGCTGAACAAGATAATTTCAAACACATGCTGACTTTGTCGAATTGTTTATCTTTCATGTTTTCAATCTCCTTTTATCAATTGCCGTTTTAAAATTCATCTCCATTATATAACAAAGCACTTTAAAATTACACTTTGCATTTTAAATAGAAGCTATTTAATCTATCAGTAAAATGAAATAAACAAATAATTTGTAACTATATGTATATACCTTTATAATTCAATCAAGTTAAATTAGTTAAATTCGAAATATGATTTAACTTAATTTTATATTAAAAGGAGTTTTTAAAATGGCAGAATCAATTTATTCAACTACAATGATTAGTAATGGTGGCCGTGATGGTCGCGTATTTAGTCCAGATAACACGTTTGTTCAAAATTTAGCAACACCAAAAGAAATGGGTGGTCAAGGTGGTAACGATACTAACCCTGAACAATTATTTGCAGCAGGTTATAGTGCATGCTTCAACAGTGCATTATCATTAATTTTATCTCGACATAAAGTTAATGACGCAAACCCTGAAGTTGAAATCACTATTGAGTTAGTGAAAGATACTACCGATAATGGTTTCAAATTAGCAGCAGACATTGACGTTACGTTAGAAAATGTATCTCAAGAAGAGGCTGAACAGTATGTAGAACAAGCGCATCAATTCTGTCCATATTCTAAAGCAACACGTGGTAATATTGACGTTAACTTAAAAGCCAACGCTCAATAATGAAATTCAATTATTGAACCCTCGCGTTTGATTAATGAACAACTCCTAAATACCTACTAAGTGGTGGTGAGTATCTAACTCTCCCCACTTTTTTTATAAATTTTTATGTATCGATACATCAATGGGGCTTCATGCCATAGTCATCCCTATTTTGATGTTTTTTATTAAACTTGCGCATCGGTTTCATATTTAACTGAATAAAGGGAATATAACTTATATAAAGCATTTTTTAATTATTTCTTTTCATCTTAGTTTAGCCGTACCACAACTGTAAGGAGGCATCCACATGGCTTTATCTATCATACTTATAATATTAGGCGCTATTTTAATCATTATTTCCAAAATCGTGATGTATGCTGATGAAAAACGCCATGAATTAAAAGAGAAATTTTATTTACCCGGTTTATGCTTAGTATTGATAGGTATTTTAATTCTCATTGGACATTTTGTCACAAGTTAACAGTTGCTATCACTGCTCATAAAGCACACTTCTGAGCTATCTTTTCAATAAAATGTCCAACAATTCTTACAATCTGTTTCATTTTTCAACGACTCAATAAAATTAATGGTGTTTCAAGCAGTTGAATCTTGTTAAATTAATAACTGTAACTTTAAAACACCATAGATTTTTCTCAATTAAATTGAGTCCAACTTCATAGTTCCGTCACAAGTTAACGAATAAAAAACAAATAGGAGGAAATGTCTTGGCAAAACTTTTATACAAATTAGGCAAATTCATTGCTGAGCACAAATGGGTCAGTATCATTGCGTGGCTTTTGATTCTAGGCGTTATCATTACACCATTATTAATTAGCGCACCTAAATTTGATAGCAATATTACAATGAATGGTCTTAAATCATTAGATACAAATGACAAGATGTCAAAAGAGTTCCATCAAGATAGTGAAAAGGCATCGATGAAAATTGTAATACATTCTGATAAAAAGGATGGTATTACAGATAAAGACACTAAGAAAGATATTGAAAAAGCACTTGATAATATTAAACAAGATGATGATTACGTACAAAACGTAAGTAATCCATATGAAACAAATCAAGTCAATGATGATAAAGATACTGCAATTGCGACAGTCAATTATGTAGTTAACCAAACATCATTAAAAGATTCTTCTAAGAAAATTATCGATCGTGAAATGAAAGATGTGAAAGATAACCACAATGTTCAAATCGAACAAGCACAAGGTGGTAGCGGTGGTTCTGAACCAGGAGGCAACTCAGAATTAGTAGGTATTGTCACTGCATTTATCATCTTATTAATTACATTTGGTTCATTAATTGCAGCAGGTATGCCAATTGTCAGTGCCCTCATGGGACTTGGTTCAAGTATTGGTATCATTGCATTATTAACAAACGTATTCGATATTCCAAACTTCACATTAACACTAGCCGTAATGATTGGATTAGCAGTTGGTATCGACTATTCTCTATTCATCTTATTTAGATATAAAGAAATTAGGAAAAAAGGTACCCCACCTGTTGAATCAATTGCCTTAGCTGTTGGTACAGCAGGAAGCGCAGTTATATTCGCCGGCTTAACAGTTATGATTGCTGTTTGCGGTCTTTCATTAGTAGGTATTGATTTCTTAGCCGTTATGGGATTCGCTTCTGCAATTAGTGTTTTATTCGCGGTACTTGCCGCTTTAACATTATTACCTGCATTGATCAGTGTTTTCCATAAACGTATTAAAATCAAAGACAAACCAGAAAAAAGTAAAGACCCTAAAAATCATCCATGGGCTAAATTTGTAGTTGGTAAGCCAGTACTAGCTATTATTATTAGTTTAATTATTTTAATCGCAGCTATCATACCCATTTCTGGAATGCGTTTAGGTATGCCAGATGATAGCTTAAAACCTAACGATTCATCCGCACATAAAGCGTATAATTTAGTTACTGACAACTTTGGTGCCGGATATAACGGTCAAATTGCGATGCTTGTAAATACTAAAGATGGTGGCAGTAAAAAAGACATTGAATCTGATTTAAATAGTATGAGAAAAGATCTTAAAGATATGGATAATGTCGATACTGTCGAAAAACCTCAATTAAATGATAATAATCATTATGCATTAATCTCTATCATTCCTGAAGATGGACCTAATGCGCAATCAACAAGCAATTTAGTTTATGATTTACGTGATTACAATAAACAAGCCAAAGAAAAATACGACTTTAATACAGAAGTAACAGGCCAAAGCGTAATCAACATCGATATGGCTGAAAAATTAAATAATGCTATTCCAGTATTTGCTGGTGTTATCGTATTATTAGCATTTGTATTATTAGTATTTGTATTCCGTTCAATCCTTGTTCCATTAAAAGCCGTTCTCGGTTTCGTATTATCATTAATGGCTACACTCGGATTCACAACCTTAGTCATGCAAGATGGCTTCCTTGGTGGTCTATTCGGTGTAGAAAACACTGGTCCACTATTAGCATTCTTACCAGTTATTACAATCGGTTTACTATTCGGTTTAGCTATTGACTATGAACTATTCTTAATGACGCGTGTACATGAAGAATATAGTAAAACTGGTGACAATGATCACTCTATTAGAGTAGGTATTAAAGAAAGTGGCCCTGTTATTGTAGCAGCTGCATTGATTATGTTCAGTGTGTTTATCGCCTTTGTATTCCAAGACGATATGCAAATCAAATCAATGGGTATCTCTCTAGCATTTGGTGTACTATTTGATGCCTTTGTCGTACGTATGACATTAATTCCAGCATTAACGAAATTATTTGGTAAAGGATCATGGTACTTACCTAAATGGTTAGGCAGTATCCTCCCAGAATTAGATATCGAAGGTAAAGCATTAGAACAAGATTCACATCAAACTGAATCTCATGCATCTACCAATGAAGATCGTCATGGTGCTTACGCTACTGATCGTCGTGAAAGAGATGACAGAGACTTTGAAAGTGAACACCCTTCACGTTTAGATCGTCAATATCATCGCGATGAAGATGAACGACGTTATCAAGATGATACACATCGTTCAACTTACACAAGCGAATCACACGTATCACGATTTGCATCCAATGAACCAAACGACGATGTAGATTATGAATCTTTATATAATAAACAAGGTAATGGTCACGACAATTATCCAAGACGTGACGACAGATTAGACGACCATTCTGAGCGTAGTCATTCATACGCACGTCGCTCTCAATCTCGTCCACAAAGTAACGAAGCACGTACAACTGATTTATTCAAACAGTTATCAAATCAAACGAATGATCAAGACATGCTATTTAATGCATTAATGTTATATGCAAGAGAAAATAGTAAAGATGTATACGATCAATATTCAAATCATACTGACAACAAACATCGTACCGATTTCAATCATGACGATGACAGATATTAATTTTAAAAAGGAGGATATGCTGAATGTTTAAAACAAGAGGTTTCAAACTGTTAGGCCTGTTTGCCACTATTGCCTTAGCCATCGTGCTAAGTGCATGTGGTAACGGTGGCGGAAGTTCATCAAAAGATGACAATACTTCCCTAGGCAATAAAGAAATCGAATTACCATATATTGCTAGTGATAACTCAGCGCCACGTACATTAGTCATAGCTGAAGTACTTAAAAAAGCTGGTTATGACGTTACAACTACACCTGTACAAGCAAGCGGTCCATTATATGCATCTGTATCTGAAAATCCAGATTCATTCCATGCGTCAGGTATTTTCCCATCTACAGATAAAAGTTACTATAATAAATACAAAAGTAAATTATCCGTTTACGACAAAAAGAACCTTGTCGATGATGTTAAAGTAGGCTTAGCCGTACCAAAATATGAACAAAATATCGACTCAATTGCAGACTTAAAAGATAATAAGAAATTCGATAAAGAAATACAAGGTACAGACGCTAGAAATGGTGTCATGAAACAAACTAAAAGTGAACTTGATGAAGATAATCTAGACGGTTATAGCCTTAAAGAATCTTCTGACCAAGATCAATTTAAAGCAGTACAAAAAGCTTATAAACAACAACAACCAATCCTATTTACAGCAATGGATTCTAGTTGGTTCTCTAAAGAATTAGGCGTTAAAATGTTAAAAGATCCTGACAAAATTTATGGTAAAGAAGATCAACATATTAACTTAGTATTTAATAAAGAATTCAAAGCTAATCATCCAGCAGCATACACAATTGCAACACGTATGTCAGACGACTGGAGCAAAAAAGATGAAGATCAATTAGCTAAGAAAATCTTCAAAGACCAGAAAAATCCAGAACAAGTTGCCAAAGACTATGTTGATGACAACGATAATAAAGTAGATGAATGGTTAGAAGGTATTGATCATTAATTCTTCTAGTAAAATCTAATAACTCCGAGTAACAATCATGTATGCAGGACTTGAGAATATACAGCTCAAGTCCTGCTTTTTTGTGTTGTCTTCACAATCCAGTAATGTGTATTTCATGTAAAAAGCATTTATATTTGGTAAAATAACAACGTCTATGATAAATTATCAATCAATATTATCTTAATAAAATGACTATTCGGGGAGTCCTGCTTATGACGACATCTACACAAAAACGTATGATAAAACATATTAATCAAACAGTTTTTGAATTATTAAATGACTATTACTTTGATGAAATCACTGTACAGAAAATATGTGATGCTGCTGAAATTAATCGCAGTACATTTTATCGATATTTCCAAGATAAATATGACTTACTATACTCATTAACAGAATATATGAAGGAAGCACTCGATTTAGATTCTTTACATCAGCACGGCTCAACAGATGCATTAGAATCATTTATCTCATTCATCAATACACATAAACCTGTATTTAAACATTTACTTGTCGCATCAAGACAAGACGATGTCTTTCGTAGTTTGACTCAATTCTGTAGTGAGAAAATATTAGAAGGTGCTGAGTGTAATAACGATTTATTAGCACATAAAATTATGAACAGCGATCATCCACAATTAATTGCTGATTTTTATAGTAGTGGACTCATTGAAATTATAAGAAGATGGGTTGAGAATAATTACAGTTACTCAGAAGAAGAAATTTTATCAGCATTACACGATACACTTGATTTTTCTCGCCCTGTCGATCATATTTCTACCAACTAAATCTAGAAATGCGATAATCGACACCCATTGCCATCAATCGCAAATCAACACTTTGACAGCTAGTAGTAAAACTGTTAATTTTAACTAGAATGACTATTCTATTTTTAAATGAGTGATGATAATGTCCAAGAAAAAGCAAGATTTATTAGAAGTAGCAGAACGCTTATTTTACGAACATGGCTTTCGTGGTGTCGGATTAAAGCAAATTATTCAAGAAGCCAATGTAGCTACTATGACACTCTATAACCACTTTGACTCTAAAGAAAAACTAGTCGAAGCCGTGCTTCAACAACGAGAAATGCGTTACTGGCAATACTTAGAAGACGGTGTTCATCAATCCCCACAACAACCATTCATTGCTGCAGTAGATGCACACTGTAAGTGGTTGAAAGATTATTCGTACACTGGTGATATGTTTATTCGTGCGATTGAAGACTATAGCGATACCGATAATAATATCGAAGCTATCGCACGTGGACATAAAGAACGATTATTAACTTATCTTGAAAATTTAGCCAACCGTTCTAATTTTAAAAATGGACGCGATTTAGCTATTAGATATACCTTGCTAATGGAAGGTACAACCTCTATGACTACCCTTTTAGGTGTCGATGAAGCAACCAAACATGCACGCTACGTTGCCCACCTATTTATCGATGAAGCAACTAAATATAATTAATCCAACGATGAGATTGATAATTAAATCAATCTCTCTCATTTTTAAACTAAAATAGAATGAACGTTCTATATAAAAAAGGAGTTGTTACTATATGAATTTCTATAAATTAGTTTTTCCTGGCATTGCCATGATTGCCACCATTTATGGATTAGGTCGATTTAGCTTTGGGCTATTTCTTCCTGATATATCTAATGATTTAAAACTTAGTGCTTCTAGTGCAGGACTCATTTCATCTTTATTCTATTTGTCATATTGTTTTACTATCGTCTATGCAACATTGAGAACTGCTAAAACAGGGCCAAAATACATGATTATGTTAGCTAGTATGTTAGTCATATTAGGTTTATTTATGATAAGCATTTCACCTAATGCCTTAACACTGTCATTAGGTGTCTTACTCGCTGGCGCAAGTTCTGGATTAATCTCTCCACCTTATGGTTACGCCATTTCCTTATGGATTAAATGGGAACAACAAGGTAAGGCCAATACTTGGATTAATTCTGGTACGAGTTTAGGCTTAGTATTCACTGGTATCACTGCGATGTTAGTATTTATTGATTGGCGAACAACATATTTAATCTATGGTGTGATCGCCATACTCATTACTGTTTGGAATTTTTTCGTTATTCCATCTTTAAAACATAGTTTAAAAATCTATCCAGGTTCTTTAAATATTTTAGATATTAGTGCAAGTAAAAGAATCATTATGGCTTCCACAATATTAGGTTTTTCAACTGCACCATTTTGGACTTTCTCAAAATCATATGTTCAACAAACAGACCATTATTCTCCAATCGCCTTATCTATTTTTTGGATTCTAATCGGTGTAGCTGGTATTTTTGGTGGGATTTCTGGCCATATCATTGATCAATATGGTATTCAATTTGCCTACTTTTTTGGCGTTATCTTAATGTCAGTTGCTTCTATTCTCTTAGCCTTAACACCTATCGTGTGGATAGTGCCTTTCCTTTCATCATTAATCTTTGGTGTGAGTTATATTTTTATTACAGGTGTACTACTCGTTTGGGGTGTGAAGATATTTGTGAAGAACGCCTCATTAGGAATCGGAATACCATTTTTAATGTTAGCTGTTGGGCAAGTGCTAGGATCTATGGTAGCAGGACCATTTATAGAAGATTTAGGTTATACAATGACCTTTATTATATATGGTTTAATTGGTTTAGTCGCTTTAATACTATTTCCAAAAGTTGATGTACAACCTCCAAAAGTAAACATTGATGGCGACTATACAGAACTACAAAAAGTAAATAAAGATTTACTATAGATATAAGGATTTCAAAATCCGATATTAAATATCAAAATTAAAATAGCCAGTCAATGGGGTTCTAACACCGCTTTAACTGGCTATTATTCTACATTAAATGGTTGATGACTAAAGTGTTTTAAACCTTAGTCATCATTTTTATTATCGAAATTTCTACCTTCTAATCCTGCTAATTCTTCTTTAGAAGCATGAGGTGCTTTCATTTCGAATACTTGATCAACAACTGTATAATCATAATATCCTAAACGTGCAATTGGACGAATAGATGGAATATCTAATTTTCCATCTTCAGTGATGACTTTATCATCGATATGCACTTGGGCAACACGTCCAATCACAATATCAACTGTAGATACAGGATCACCAGTTGGTATACGAATTGTTTGAACATACTCACATTCGAAATGCACTGGAGACTCTTTCACTCTGTAGCCAGGTGCTTCAATACATGATTCTTTAGTAACCCCAGCGTAGTCAAATTCATCTTCGTCGGGTGCTAATGCTTTTGATGATAAATTAACCGCTTCTCTTAAATCATATGTCGCCATATTCCATACAAACCAACCCGTCTCTTCAGCATTTTTCACAGTATCTTTACGTTCGTGATCACCTAATACTGACTGATTCGCCGCAAACATAACCATAGGTGGGTCCCAAGTTAAATTTTGGTATTGGCTATAAGGTGCTAGATTATCTTTACCATCTTTCGAAACTGTAGATATCCAACCGATAGGTCTTGGTACTGTACTACTTTTAAATGGATCATGTGGCAATCCATGAGATTTAGTGCCTTGCTTTGGTGAATAATTCATCGTTTCTCACCCCTATTAAATATTTGTATTTCTTCAATCATATAATAGCTATTTGCATAATTCTAATACTAAAAAACGATTTACTTATAGCTATACACTATAAATAAATCGTTTAAATATATATCATATCTATTAACTAAATCATTCGTTTTGCTTTTTATTTAATATACACTTTCATCTTTAGGCATTAATAACGATACAATAAATGAAACAAAACCAATACATGCGATTGAAACAAACATTAAGAAATATTGCGGTAACTTAGCGATATAAATCATTAAAATGGGTGCAATTGCTGTTCCCATGAATAATATGACAGTATTGACTGATAAAAAGAATCCTTGATTATGTTTAACAGTCATACCTACCTTCGATATGACTGATGGAATCGCAAATGCAATACCAGCAACAAATGTAACACTAAATAATGTGATACAAATAATATTTGTCGTGATTCCCATCAATATAAGTGATAACGTACTTGTAAGTAAGGCAAGTGAGATCACACGCTTAATACCTATTCTGCCACTTAAACGGCCTCCTAACAACGATACTAGCATTCCTATCACACCAAATAATTTCACTAATGATGCTGTAGACATATCTCCATTTACTTTATCTGATAAAATGTATAAATTTAAAATGGCATACATACTGATAAACATAATTAATAATGTAAATGAGATGAATAAACAATATAAAACTTTTAGATTATCGCGGAAATCTTTAAAGTTATCAAAGAATTTTACTAGTTGTACATCTGAATTTCGACGTGGGCTTTCTGGTACATAGCGGTAAATAACAAATATTAAGCACAAATATAATACAGTTAAAGTGAAATATACCCAATGCCAGTTAAGATGATGAACAATGAGTTCGCTTAAGTTCTGTCCTAATACCCCCGATAACATGAAACTAGTACTAATAAAACTAATTGCAGTAACTCTTTTTTTAGCTGGATATGTTTCCGTCGTATACGTGATTGCTACTGGAGAAAATGTTGCGGCGAATATACCTTGTAATGCCCGCATAATGAGTAATAGTGAAAATGATTGTACAAATCCGATAATAAAACAAATGATGGTCAATCCACTCAAACCTATTAAAATGGTTTTAATTCTTCCATATTTGTCGGAAATCGTTCCATAAAACAAACAACTTATTGAATACATAATTGAAAAAATGACACCATTTAATGTGGCTACCGATTGGGGTATATGAAAGGAATGTGCAAATGCTGCTGTAAGTGGAAGTGCAGTATATAAACTACCCATAACGATAATTCCTGAGAAAAATAGAATCGTAGTGATAAGATTATAATGACGTTGTTCCTCCAATGATACCGATGCTCCCTTCCTATTAATAATAACGTTAACTATTATTACACTTTCATCAACAAAACTAAAGAACCTATTTAATTTTCAAAAAGTTTTAAATTTACCGAAAATTAAATTGCTATCACAAATATGCTTTTTATCCCCGAAAATAGCCTCAATAATAAGACGAATAAATAGTATTGACTTTCAAAAACCAACGATATATAATATACCCAGTATAAAAAATATATTGGAGGTGGCAATAATGAAAATTGAATTAGGATTAACTTCATTTGCCGATAATAGTGCGATTCATATGCCGGAAGGATCAGAACTTCCTATCTCAAATGCACAACGAATTAGAAATATCGTAGAAGAAATAGAATTGGCTGATCAACTAGGCTTAGATATCTATGGCTTAGGCGAACATCATCGTAAAGATTACGCTGTGTCAGATCCAGTAACTGTGTTAGCTGCTGCAGCTGCACGTACTTCACATATCAAACTATCATCAGCTGTTACTGTTTTATCATCTGATGACCCAGTCAGAGTATATGAGCGCTTCTCTACATTAGATGCTGTATCTAATGGTCGAGCTGAAGTAATGATAGGTAGAGGATCATTTATTGAATCTTTCCCATTATTTGGTTACAACTTAAATGACTATGAAGATTTATTTAATGAAAAACTTCAAATGCTATTAAAAATTAATAAGCATGAAATCATCAATTGGGAAGGTAAATTACGTCCTAGCGTTGAAAACACAGGTGTTTATCCTAGAATAGAACATGGCGAATTACCGATTTCTATCGCTACAGGTGGTACACCTGAATCATCATTACGAGCAGGTGCATTTGGTTTACCAATCACTTATGCTATTATTGGTGGTAATCCTAAACGGTTCGCACGTAATATAGAAATTTACAAATCTGTTGCTGAATCATATGGACATGATCCATCTCAATTACCAATATCTGTACATTCTTGGGGATATATTGCTGACACTGATGAGCAAGCTAAACGCGAATTCTTCCCTTCATTAAAAGCCCATCAAGATGTACTTGGTAGAGAACGTGGTTGGCCACCTTTCGATGAACAAGCCTTTGAAAGAGAAATTGGAAGTGAAGGTGCGATATACTTAGGTAGCCCTGAAACGGTCGCACAAAAAATTATTGAAACTGTAGAAACTCTAGGTCTTAATCGTTTTATGATTCATACACCAGTTGGATCAATGCCTCATGAAAAAACAATGCATTCCATCCGTCTTTTCGGGGAAAAGGTTAAACCTATAGTAGATAAATATTTTGAAGATAAATAGGAGGAAATATTTTTATGATTTTACGTTATGCTACAAATTTAAAACTTGCTAAAGAACTTTACGATGCATCAAAACCAAAATTACAAGGTGACCAAGGTATGTCAGATACATTCACAAATGTCTTCGGTATGCCTGAAAAATCAGTTAAATTAGCTGGTACGATTGAAGCAGCTGCTGCAGGCTTATTCGCAGTAAGCTTCTTAAGTAAAACTGCTTCACGTTTAGGCTCATTAGCTACAATTTCAGTACTAAGTGTAGCAGCTTACAAACACTTCGAAGCTGGACATGGTAAAAAAGGTGCTCAACATGCATTAGACTTATTAGGCTTAGCAACATTAAGCTTATTCGATACTTTTGACGGTAAACGCAAATAATTAACACGGAGGTCACATTAAGTGACCTCTTTTATTTATATTTATTTAACATATGCATGGGTATATGACACAAATGATGATCTTCAGGATAATTTTCCAATCTATCTTGATGTTCGTGCGCACTTTTTACATAGTTAGACAGAGGTAAGACTTCCACTACAATATGATCACTATCTTCACGCTCATTAATAAAAGTTTGTGCTTCCTTCAAATGTTGCGTATTTTCACTATATAATCCTGTTCTATATTTCTTACCTATATCTTGACCTTGTTGATTTAAACTATAAGGATCAATCACTTCAAAAAGATATGCCATAATATTACGAATAGTTAAACTATCCGAATCAAATGTTAGCTTTACACATTCGGCATAACCATCGTATTCACCACTCAAATTTGATGTTGTTCCATTAGCCCTTCCAGCTTCAGTTGATACGATACCTGGTATAGTTTTAAAAAAAGCTTGAACGCCCCACAAACAACCGCCAGCTACATATACTACTTCCATCGTTCTCACCTCTTTATATGTATTCTACATAATATAAAGCCTTATCAAAAGTACTTACATTGTTAGATAATATTAAGTGTTATTACATGATTGATGATTAGAGTGACAAAACTGTTATTTCATTGACACCTGATTCATAGGGCTTTCAAATGATTTGATGCTATATTTAGATTGTACATAACGAAGTTTTGATAACTAAACATTTAACTTTATGAGTTAACTACAATAACTTAGATAAAATTTCTTTACTGTATAAATAAATATATTCAAGGGGAGATTTTTTGACTCATCATTCTATCAAATACTTAATCGGCGCAACTATCACTACTTCTGCTTTATTTCTTACATCACATCACGAGGCTTCAGCTGCAACTATAGAAAATAATCAAGTAGACCAAGGTTTTAACCATCAGTCGAATGGTAATGCCATCACTCAAGTTAATCAAACAGATTCAACTTATAATCACGACGAAAATGGTAACCCTATTACTGCGGAAAATAACATCGATAGCAGCTTCAATCACGACCAAGACGGCAACCCTATTACTGCGGAAAACAACATCGATAACAACTTTAATCATAATCAAAATGGTGATGCTATCGTTGGTAATGATAATGTGGATGCTAGCTTCAACCATGATGAAGACGGTAATCCTCTAATGACAGCTAATAGCGTAGATAGCGACTTCAATCATGACCAAGATGGCAACCCTATTGCCTCAGACAACAATATCGATAACAACTTTAATCATGACCAAAATGGTAACCCTATTGCTTCTGACAATAACATCGATAACAACTTTAATCACGACCAAGACGGCAACCCTATTGCTTCTGACAATAACATCGATAACAACTTTAATCACGACCAAGACGGCAACCCTATTGCTTCTGACAATAACATCAATAACAACTTCAATCATGACCAAGACGGCGATGCGATTGTTGCTAATAAAAATGCGGATGTTGACTTTAACCATGATGCAGTTGGACAACCTATTCATGCTAACAACCAAGCAATGATAAGTCGTTCAATGCAACAATCACATGATACTACAACACCGCAATCAGCTATAACAACTCATCACCAATCAAATTCATTACCTGCAACAGGTCAAGACAGAACACGTGCGCCATACATTGGCTTTGTAATCACACTCGTTTTAGGCGTAGCTTTTATTTTATTAAGAAAATCATCTGCTAAAAAATAGACTTATCATTAAAACACTATTAATTTCATTATAATTGATATAATACTAAGAAGCACCAGCTAATTACTATTTTTATAGTTTTAGTCGGTGCTTTTTATATAGTTAAAATCCATTTTTGTACAATTAAATAATATAAAATGATATTTAATTCAATATTATAGAAAACATTTCATAAAACACTATTTTCTACAAACCTTTTTTAATTATTTTATATATTTGTATTGACTTAAAAATTTTTGGTGTTATATTTGTGTTGGAAATATAATTTTTAGGAGGTTTTAAAATGAAAGTTAAGTTTTTTACAGCAAGTTCTTTGTTAATTGCAACTTTGACATCAGCGACATTAATTAATCCGGCACATGCAGAAACGACATCATCAACCGATAATCACCAACAAACCACACAATCTCAACAACAAAAGACGCCGAAGATTGATAAAGGTAATAACGTCAAACCTGTTGAAAAGAAAGAACGCGCAAATGTCATACTACCTAACAATGATCGACATCAAATTAATGATACAACGTTAGGTCACTATGCTCCTGTTACTTTCGTTCAAGTTCAATCAAACGAAGGTACATTTATCGCATCAGGCGTTGTTGTAGGTAAAGACAAACTTTTAACTAACAAGCATGTTGTAGATGCGACTCACGGAAATCCACGCGCTTTAAAAGCCTTCCCTTCTGCAGTTAATCAAAATAATTATCCAAATGGTGGCTTTACTGGAGAACAAATCACTAAATATCCAGGCAATGCGGACTTAGCCATCGTTAAATTCTCACCTAATGACAAAAATCAAAATATTGGTGAAGTTGTTACACCAGCCACTTTAAGTGACAATGCGGACACAAGTCAAAATCAACCTATTACTGTAACTGGTTATCCAGGAGATAAACCACTTGCTACTATGTGGGAAAGTAGAGGTAAAATTACTCAAATTCAAGGTGAAGACATGCACTATGACTTAAGTACAACTGGTGGTAATTCAGGTTCACCTGTATTCAATAGCCGTAACGAAGTCATTGGTATTCATTGGGGTGGCGCAGCTAATAGCTATAATGGCGCTGTCTTTATCAACAACAATGTTCAAAACTTCTTAAAACAAAATATTGAAGATATTCATTTCTCAAATAGCGACAATAATGACGACAATGATAACAATAATGGCACAGACGATAATAACAATAATAACAACGATGATGATAATAACTACGATAATCCAGACGCAGCGTAACTTGCCAAACATATTAATATAAAAATTCAGAATAAACAGACAACGTATACTTATAAATCAATCATCAAACATTATCGGAGGTTGTTAAATGCATCATTCATATAAACATATATCGTTTAAATTAATAAGTATTCTCTTATTTGCCATACTCTTATTATCAACCATTGCTTTTACTGACCTTAACAAATCTTATGCTGCACAGAAGTCCAATCAACTAGAAATTAATGTTAAAAATGATAAAGTCCCTCAAAAAGTTCAGAATCTAGCACAACAACAATATAAAGGCTATGCTCAAGCACTAGATAAACAAAAAAATAGCCAAACTGGTGACTATCAATTAGGCGAAGCATTTAAAATCTATAAATTTAATGGTGAAGAAGATAATAGTTATTATTATCCAGTATTAAAAGATGGCGAAATTATTTATACATTAACGATTAGCCCTAAAAATGAAACTGATTTAAAACAATCTAAAGAAAATGCAAACTATAGTGTTAAAATCTCAAATTTCATCGCTAAAGATTTAGAAGAAATTAAAGACAAACACACAAATATAACGATTTTAACTGATGAAAAAGGCTTCTACTTCGAAGAAAATGGACAAGTTAGATTAGTTAAAGCCACACCGCTTCCTACAAACATCAAAAATAAAGAAAATAGCCAACATATGTCATCTCATCTTAAACAACAACTTAAAGCCACATCTGAGCCAACAAAAATAAATGAAAATCAAGCAGCTGAAGCCAACCAAGACAATCAAGTTCAATATGAAAACACGTTAAAAAACTTCAAAATAAGAGAACAACAATTTGATAATTCATGGTGTGCTGGTTTTAGTATGGCAGCCCTACTGAATGCCACTAAGAATACAGATAAATATAATGCACACGATATTATGAGAACACTATACCCAAATGTTAGCGAAGAAGAATTACCACAATTCTCAACTAACCCACATCAAATGATTAAATACGGTAATTCACAAGGTAGAGACATTCAACATCAAAGTGGCATGCCTTCTTATAATCAAATTGATCAATTAACTAAAGATAATAAAGGTGCTATGATATTAGCTCATAGTGTTGAGAATAATCCTAATGATCCTCATCTTGGTCACGCTATGGCAGTTGTCGGTAATGCTAAAATTAATAATGAAGACAAACTGATTTTCTGGAATCCATGGGATACTGATTTATCTATTCAAGATGCAGACTCTAATTTACTTCATTTATCATTCAACAGAGACTATACATGGGACGACACAATGATAGGTTATTAAACATAATATAGATATTGATTGAAGGCAGGCGACGCTATGTATCAACTCCACTTTATTCATATTAATGACGACGCACTTACACTCACAAAGTCAAAGCAAGACACCATTCACTTATTTATAGGCAATTGGATTAACCCATCAGCCCAAAAATCTATTAGCATTCGAACTGGCGTTGATACGAATCACAATCAATATCAAATTCTTCAAATTGATACCGAACATCAACGTATTAAACTGACTTCTGAAGAAGATCCTCAACTCATGTATATTTTAGACTACGAAGATACAAACCATATATTCATACAAACATCAGTTAAGAATTCGTATGGCACGTCAAGACCCATAAGATACGAAAAATTCTAATACTACATTTAAAGCGTCGTTCAAAGTCATTGAACGACGCTTCCCTTATGAGTAATTAATCAATTAATAATTGAATCCCTCTAACGATATTAATAATAAAAAGTGCTCCAGATCCTAAGATAAATGCGATACCCAAAATAAACAAAATTACCATTAACACTGTACTTTGATTGTATAATGCTGGCGCCATTGCAAAACAAATAATGGCTAAAACCATACAAACCCAAGACATGACATGGTTTAATAACGCTTTTTTAGAATACGTAGATGCAGGTGGCTCCGCAACGATCCAAACAATAATTGGAAAAAGTACAGGTGCAAAGAATATACTTAAATAACTTAATGCCCCCAACACATTATTTGTTCTGTCATTAACTACTTTTTGATTATCTTCCAACTTTATCACCTCTTCATTTTAAAGGTTAATTCATTTCCCAGGTTATTCATCCATACCTCTCTTCACTTGACCTTACACATTACTTTTACAACTATTGTCTAAATTATTTTCATTATTCATTCAAATTCATTTTAAAACCATCTTAGAAATCGTCTCATCATCTCCGGCTCACATGGTTTATCCGAATAAACAGCTTCATTGTTCACGATAGCTTTAGCATTTTCAATCATTTCTTCTATTTTATTTCTATAAGGCATTAACTTACGTTCATCAAATAATTGGTTTAATACAAAAGGTCTATGCTCTACAGAATGTGCATCGGATGCTATAAAGTGTGCTAAATGGCATTCAATAAAACGTAATGATAATTTTTGAGCACTTCTTCCGAAATCACCTAACAAAGAACTTGCTGTCAATTGACTCATTGCTCCGTTACTAATCAACTCATACAATAGATACGGATTTTTGGCAATTGCTTTATTACGTTCTGGATGCGCTATGATTGGTATATATCCTAGAGTTTGTAATTCATTACACAGTCGATTAGCATTGTCTGGTACATCACCAAATGGTAGTTCAATCAATAAATAACGTGATTTATTTAATCCTTGTATGCTGCCATATTCAATTTCCTTAATCATTGCTTCTGTTAGCCTTACTTCTTGACCTGGAAATAATTCGATACCTAAGTCTTTAATTTCTGGTACTTTTCTCATTTCTGCTAATGTCAAAGAAACATCTTGAAAGCTATTCTTAAATTTAGGATTTAGATGGTGTGGTGTAGCTATAATGCCTGTGATACCTTCTTTTTTAGCTTGAGTAAGCAACTGAATCATGGCTTGTTTCGTTTTTGGTCCATCATCCATATTAACCAATATATGGTTATGAATATCGATCATGATTTGTCATCTCCATCATTGAATCATATATAATAGTGTTTAAACATTTAGGATACTCGTACAATGCCAAACATATTATATAAAATATTTATTTAATATTATTATACCACGATGACTTGTGAATATATATTCGATTGCTAACTATATTTTCATCCTTAAAATGAGATTTTCTATTAAAAAATGCTTCCTAATAAAAAAAGAGTTTCCCATAATGAGAAACTCTAGCCTATCCGCTTAATTAAACGATGCGTTTACGTATTGCGCCAGAAATCAAATCAACGATTGCTACCATGACTACAAGTCCAATTAATATTATACCTACACGGTCCCAAGAACGAGTTTGAATTGCAAAGATAAGTGGTGTCCCAATACCACCAGCACCTATTAATCCAAGAATCGAAGCAGAACGTAAATTCAATTCAAATCGATAAAGGATTAATGATAAAAATGATGGTAAAATCTGTGGAATAACTGCAAACACTAATGTTTTCATTTTATTAGCACCACTGGCTTTTAATGATTCTACGGCGCTAAAATCCAAACTCTCGATATCTTCTGCCAATAATTTCCCTAACATACCAACTGAATGAATACCGAGTGCTAAAACACCTGAAAATGAACCAGGACCTACCGCTTTAATAAAAATTAATGCCATCACGATTTCTGGAAATACTCGAATAACACTTAATATAAATTTGCTTATACCTGAAACAGGTCGTAATTTCACCATATTTTGAGCACCTAAAAATGCAAGTGGAATACAAATAATAGCTGCTATAAAAGTACCAATGACTGCTATAGCAAATGTTTCTAATAGCCCTCTTAATAAGTCTTCACCTTCAGGAATATAAATATATTTTAAATCTGGGTGAAACAAACCGTTAAAAATAGCTTTTAAAATTTCAATAGATTTACTTTTAAGTTCTAAACTTGGCACACCTGAAAAAGCCCAAATAATTATACTCACTACTACAATTGCAATGAGCCATTGTTTAATCAACTTTTTGCGATGATTTTTAGTGTGTAATGGATATTGCGTTTCTTTAGTCGTCATGCGAGTTGTTCCCTCACTTTCGTACTAACGTAATCAATGATGAATACGATAACCAACGTGAATAAAATAATGGTAGCGGTTTTCGGATATTGAAATAGACCTAATGTTTGATCGTAAAACAATCCAATGCCACCCGCTCCTACTAAACCTAGCACGGCTGAAGCACGTATATTTACTTCGAATGCATAAAGTACATATGAGGCAAATGATGATATCGCTTGTGGCACTACACCATAAACTATCCATGTCACCTTATTTGCACCTACCGCCGTCATCGCTTCCATAGGTCCTGGATCTATCGTTTCTAACGATTCGTATAATAGCTTACCTATGATACAAATCGTTAAAATAAATAACGCTAAAATACCTGGAATTTGACCAATACCAAACACAGCAACAAATATCGCCGCAAGTAGTAGATCTGGAATCGTACGGACAATATTCAATACAAATCGTGCAGGTATATTAATCCATTTCTTCTGTACTATATTACTGGCGCATAATAATGCGACTGGAATAGACACGATGCTTCCTAATACAGTACTGACAATCGCCATTCTAATTGTGTCTAACATGGGTTGTGTAATTTGACTTAAGTAGCTCATATCAGGTGGAATCATTTGGGCAAACAAATCACCTATTTGAGGTAAGCCAACCATTAAGTCCCCAACATTAAAGCCTGTATAAATAAAACTCCAAACAATTAACGCGATGAGTAATACAAATGTAAAACTTGTCTTGAGCGACATTTTCCGCTTTAAATATGTATCATATTTTTGTTGTACTGGTGCGGTCATATTAATTCACTCCCAGCTTTTCGTCTTCGCTAATTGAGCGTCCATAAATGTCACTAAACACATCATCAGTCGCTTCAGAAGCAGGTCCATCATAGACTACTTCACCATCGCGTAATCCAATAATACGAGTACCATATTCTCTTGCTAAATCGACAAAGTGTAAGTTAATTAAAATCGTAATGCCTAATTCTTGATTGATGTTCTTTAAATCATCCATAACCTGTTTCGTTGTTAATGGGTCTAACGATGCTACAGGTTCATCTGCCAATATGATTTCAGACTCTTGGCATAATGCACGTGCAATTGAAATACGCTGTTGTTGTCCGCCTGAAAGTTCATCCGAACGTTGATCATACTTATCTAAAATATTTACGCGTTCTAGTGCATGCATTGCTTTAATTTTATCTTCTTTAGGAAATAACCCAAGCACCATTTTCCAAGTAGGATGATAGCCCACTCTCCCACTTAATACATTCCTCAAAACACTAGAACGTTTAACTAAATTAAAATGTTGGAAAATCATACCAATGTTACGGCGCATTTCGAGTAATTCTTTTCCTCGTGCTTTCGTTATCGATTGGCCTTGAATGAAAATCTCACCAGATGTAATATCATGGAGACGATTGACTGATCTTAGTAATGTTGATTTACCTGCCCCAGATAAGCCAACTATAACCGCAAATTCTCCCTTTTCTATTTCTAAATTAATATTTTTTAATCCTACATGTCCGTTAGGATAAACCTTACTGACATCTTTAAATTCTATTTGACTCATGTTTGACACCTTTCTTTTACAAAGAAATACTAAGGCGAATTGAATATCAAAATCTCCCAATATTTCATCCAATTCAACACTTAGCATTTCAAAGTCATGTACTTTGTTTAAGTCATTTGAACTTTATTTAAGTAGTTGTTTTTTGCATTACTTCATATCTTTAACTGCTTTTTCATTTTCTCTGACAACATCAAATTTAGAATCATCTGTATCAGTATAACCTTCATGTGAGTATACTTCTTTAATTATTTTATGTCCCTCTTTGGTTTTTGAAATATCTTTAAATGCTTTTTTCAATTTATCTTGGAATTTTTTATCCATATCGGGTCTTACAGAAATCGTATCATTAGGAATCGCATCCGTAAGTTTTAAAATTTTAGTATCTTTGAATACATCTGGTTGATCTTTCTTAACAATATTACGTGCATCGTTAAATACGGCTGCTGCATCTACATCACCATTTAATAATGAAATGATTGCTTGGTCATGCCCTTTAACGTTGACGATTTTCATATCTTTAGTTGCATTAATACCCGCTTCTTCTTTTAATGTAGCTAATGGGAATGTGTAACCTGCTGTTGAAGTTACATCTTGTAAGGCAATTTTCTTACCTTTTAAATCTTTTAAGCTTTTAATATCTGAGTCTTTCTTCACTAAAATTTCTGATTTGTAGTCATCCACAAGTTGCTTATTAGGTGAACCATCTTTGTTCACACCATAACGTTGTGCTTGTAATAATAAATCTGCTGCTTTTTGATCATGTGCTAATGTGTAAGCTGTAGGAGGTAAGAAGCCGACATCTACTTTTTTAGATTTCATGGCTTCGACAATTGTATTGTAGTTGGTAGAAACGGATACTTTAACTGGCATATCCAATTCTTTAGACAGAAGTTTTTCAAGTGGCTTCGCTTTCGCTTCTAATTTATCTGCATTTTGTGATGGTACAAATTGTACCGTTAGTTCTTTTGGTTTATAATCTCCAGATTTAGAATCTGAACCTTTGTCAGAACTCTTTTGATTATCTAAAGAGCTTGAATTTCCACATGCTGCCGTAAACATAATGACTGATAAAACAAGAATCAATAAACACTTCAACTTTTTCATCTAATAACTGTCCCTTCTAATACGTATTTGGTGTAATATGTATATAATAAAATTACACTTATAGATTACCACATATTAAAGTTATTTTTTATTATATTAAAATGAATTTTAATAACTTATTTTTAAATACAGTTGAAGGTTTTGTAAATTTTATTTAATAATACACAATGTAACAATATTGTTCTATAATTCATGATGAGTAAAGAGGAGTGATATTTTATGGAACAACTTGCGTTTTACGTAGTGAGCGATATACATGGTTACATATTTCCAACAGATTTCTCCAAAAGAGACCAATACCTACCTATGGGCTTATTGTTGGCTAATCATTTGATTGAAAAAGACCAACAACATTACGCTTATCATATTAAAATAGATAATGGTGATTTTTTACAAGGCTCACCATTTTGTAATTATCTCGTCTCTCATATCAAGAATAGTCAGCCTCTAGTCAATTTCTATAATCGTATGTCCTTTGACTTTGGTACGCTAGGTAATCATGAATTCAATTACGGGTTACCTTATTTGAAAGATACATTGAATCGTCTAAACTATCCGGTGTTATGTGCCAATATCTTTGAGAATGGTGAATTACTCACGCATCAGGGCATTCACTATTTCGATGTTAATGGTAAAACAATTGGCGTGATTGGATTAACGACGCAGTATATCCCTCATTGGGAGCAACCTGAACACATCCAGTCACTCACCTTTGAAAGTGCCGTAACAACATTACAACGTTGGCTACCCGAAGTACGCCGCCAATCAGACTTTGTTGTTGTGAGCTATCACGGTGGCTTTGAAAAAGATTTAGAAACTGGAGACGCTACCGAAGCACAAACAGGTGAAAATGAAGGTTATGCAATTTTAGAACACTTCTGTGATGATATTGATATATTCATTACAGGTCATCAACATAGAGATATCGCAACGTTATTCAACCAAACGGCAGTCATACAACCTGGTACACGAGGTCGATCTATAGGCAAAGTTGTTCTGAATTTGAACGATGACACTCATGAACGCATTGCGTCATGTAGTTTATTACCGGTTAGCGATGATGATGACTTTGTTGTTAATGAAGATGATCGCTATTTAAGAAGTCAATTAGAAGACTGGCTCGATACTCAGATTGCTGAACTACCTAATGAAATGATTGTGGATGATGCATTTGAAGCTCGTATAGCACCACATCCATTTATCAATTTTTTAAATTACGTCTTATTAGCTAAGAGTGGTGCCGATATGGCATGTACAGCCTTATTTGATTCAGCAACTGGTTTTACAAAACACGTTACAATGCGTGATGTCATTAACAATTATCCTTTCCCAAATACATTTAAAGTATTACGTGTTAGCGGTGCAGATATTAAAGCTGCAATAGAACGCTCTGCTGAATATTTTGATGTTATTCAAGAAGAAATCACCATCAGTAAAGATTTTATGGAACCGAAACCTCAACATTTTAACTATGATATATTCGCCGGTGTAAGTTACACGATTCAAGCTAGTCAGCCTAGAGGACAACGTGTGTCACATATTCAATTCAATGGTGAACCATTAGACTTTGATCAAATGTATACAATTTGTGTGAATAACTATCGTTCAGTGGGTGGCGGTCAATATGATATGTACGCCAACGCACCAGTTGTTAAAGATATCCAAATTGACGGCGCACAATTAATTATCGATTACCTTCAAGCACATTCAAATTCTCATATTCCTCAGGTCGTCAATTTTAAAGTTAAAAAGTAATGATTAAATATGAGAAACCCTGCTCGATCACGTGTCGAACAGGGTTATTAATTAATTATGAAATTGTATGTGCTTTTTCTCGTAAACATTATTTACTGTATTGAGTATGATACCTAAAATAATAATACCACCAGATATGAATGTAATCGTCATATATGGTAATCCAATTGATAATAATATTGAACCCAGTATAGCACCAATAAAGTTAGCTACATTAAATATAGAAGCAGCTAGCGTACTTGCTAGTAATGGTGCTTCATGTGCACTTAATATAATTTTACTATTTAACAGCGGTGTTGTACCAAATGTTCCAAATCCAAATAAGAAACAAATGAGTAATGCTAATACTGCATAATGAACAAAAGTAACGAATAAGATAATAGTAATAAATAATAAGAAGAACGTATAGAATAAATATTTAGTTAGAGCGTGTTCTGGTACACTACCTGTCACTAAATTACCAATTACACCACCTAGCCCAAATAAGAATAAACATACGGTTAATCCAATTATTTTAAAAGGTGCATAGTCATGAATCATTGGTTCCATAAACGTATAAGTTGTAAACACACCTGAATAACCAAATACGATGATAGAAATCACAATTAAAATGTGTGGGTTCTTAAATACGGTTAATTCTTTAGAAATATTGGCTTCCGCGCTTAATGAAACGTGAGGTGTAAACTTCATCATACCTAACATCGTTATCACTGCTAAGATAATCATGATACCAAATACAACTCTCCAATTAGCCAAGCCACCTAAAAATGATCCGAACGGCACACCAATCATGACTGCTATCGTTAGACCCGCTTGAACTAAGGCAATTGCTTGCGGTTTCTTAGCTGGTGGTGCAACAGCCGCTGCTACACTCATACAAACGCCAAAGAACGGTGCATGCATAGCTGCAGACATTAATCTTGATAATAAGAGCACATTAAAATTAGGCGCTAACATTCCTACTAAGTTACTCACGATAAATATAGCTACAAGCACAGGTAACAAGCGATGCGCATGGACTTTCATCGTAAATATACGCATGAATGGACCAATCACTGCCACACTAATCGCATAGACACTCACAAGCAGTCCCGCACTTGAAATAGATACATGCATGTCATCAGATATTTGTGTAAGTAATCCTGTGACAACATACTCAGCCATACCAACAGTAAACGTACCTAACATAAAAATAAAAAACATCATTTTATTTTCTCTCATCACTGCTTCCCCCTTTTCGTTTCGTTCAAAAAATCAACATGAGTGATATACTACAAAAGATTTTGAACAACGTGAAGAGGTATATAGAAATTTTTCGAAATCTTCAATACGAGTTTTCATAAGCTTTCATTTCATTTTCATTATATTAAAATTAAGACAATTTTGGATTAGGCATTCTAGAGCACTATCATCTTAATATCATTTCATTGTAAATTGAATGTCTATACATCATCATGCATATGATTAATTTTTGACAATCATGTGACAAACTTGATATTGATTGGGCTAACCCACATAACCCTATTATATTATGATAGATACTAAATGAACGTTATAATGAAATGGAAGAGCAATACGATCATGAATATGGAGGTAACTACAATGACATCTCAACAAGACCAGCAAGACGAAAAAGTAATTGCTGAAGATGAAAAACAAACTAAAGACTCATTTTGGGCAGACGTATTTAACTTTTTACCTGAAATGGTAGGTGGTCTTATGCGTCTAATTCGTTCATTGTTTTAAAGTGTGCATTTAACTTTTATTATGATGATGCTTAACTGGAGGGATAGATTTTGGCAACAAAAAATAAAAATCGTAAAAGAAGTAAAATGGACATTCTAAAAGAGACAACCAATGAAATTTTATTTCAAAGTATACCTGAAATCATTTATGGCTTGATTCGTATAGTTAAAGGATTCATTTAACTATAAAATTAAATTGATTCTTTTAGAATATTGCACGTCTTTACAAATTTTTAATTTTTTAATCCATTTATCTTTACATTTACTATAGATAGTTATATACTGTTCTTTGTTAATTGATTTGGAGGGATACTCAAGTCTGGCTTAAGAGGCCAATCATTTATGATTGGTAGGAGCTTCGTGCTCGCGTTGGTTCAAATCCTTCTCCCTCCGCTACTGAATATTTATTATTGTAACCTGAGACATTTCTTTATGTCTTAGGTTCTTTTTATTCACCAATAAAGGCGTCCCGCATTGTGCGAGACGCCTTATTATTTATGAATTATTGATGTGGATGGAATGTTTTTTGCGGTGCATGAATAGTCACGTCATATTTATCAGCGATGCGTTGTGTTTCTTTATCCACTAATTGATTATATTCTTTAGTTGATACTTCACTTGCTTTTGGTAATCTCTTTTCTAATTCTGCATATTGTTTCTCTGACATACCCTTAGGTGCAATTCCACCATAAGGACGGTCACCTTGAGTTGTTTGATGTTGGTGTTTGGCAGTTTTATGTACTGAGCTTGCGTCCGCCACACCAGATACACCTGCAACTGCGAGTGTGCCTGCTAATACTGAACCTGCTAACATTGTCATTTTTTTCATTTTTAAAATCTCCTTCCAAAAGTGAATCATTGACACATCTATATCATAACAACTTTTTATAATTAAATCATTTATTTTTATATTTCTTTAAATATTTTTTACTTTTATAAATTTAGATATTTAAATTCAATTGTTTTTTTACATTAAAAAAGTACCTCACATGCTCATAAAGCATGTGAGGTACTTTACTTATATATTACTTAAATAATTCTTTTAATACTTTGAAGAATGATCCGATTAATTGGAAGAAATCCGCAGTCATAGTGCATGCTCCTTTCTTTATTAAAGATATAGTATCTTAATTATGCTTGTGCTTTTTGCTCTGATGTTAACTTTTCACTTTGTACTAAATCATCTGCTAGACCATGCCAGAATTGTTGTAATTCTTCTCTAGTTCTTACTGTATCAGAACTATCTTGTCCAACAAAGTCAACATGATCCCAATCATGTTTTGTAGGTGTTACTTGCCAAATACCTTTTTGGTTTTTATCTGTTGCTTGTGTATATTTTTGATTAAATGGATGTTGTGAAGAAATCACAGATACAAGTCCATCATTTTCTCTCCATTCTTTTTCGTTAGCTTTACCGATCACATTTCCAGTTAAAATAAATGGTAAGAACATGTTTAAATCTGCTTTTTGTCTACCAAATAGTGATGGATGTGTTGCCTCACCAGTATATGTTTTATATACAATATTTAGATTTAATGATGTTTTACGGTTTAAGTCTGTTGCACCATCTCGAGTTAAATCATAGAAACCATTGTCTTGTGATTTCCATAACTTAGAGTTTTTCACACGTTTAGCATAATCGATATATGATTCATTTGGTTTTTGTTTTAAGCCCCATTGAGATAAACCAAAGTCGACTCTTGAATCTTTATTACCAAAGGCTTTACCAATATCATAAACAACCTGTCTTACAACCGCTTCATTACCTAATACATCTGAAGCGTGTGTACCATTATGTGGTGTACCAAGTGTCGTAATTGAAGAAACCATATTATCATTATTGCCTTTGAATAATGGTGAAATTGTACCACCATGTTTCTTCTGATACTCAATTTCCTCTTGGTTACCATTTCTTAAAAGTTCTTCAAGTTGGCGAATCGTTTGTCCACCCATACTATGACCAACTAAGTGCACTTTTTGACCTGGTTTCCAGTCTTTATATACACCTTCATATGTTTTACCATATCGCTCATGACCATATTTCGCAGCATGTGCTGCACCGTAATCTACACGACCACCCTTGATATAGTAGTATAGTTCTACCGCTCTGTCATAGTTACTACCGAAGGCACTGATACTTGCTTCATATGATTTGTAGCCGTTTTCTTCTAAATCTTGGCGAATATTCATTTTATCGCCACCCCAATAATGTGATAAAACAGCTGGGTTAATATCATCAGTGAATCCATTAAATCCATGAACGAGAATGATAGGATCATGATTTTTATACTGTTGTTGTTTAGCTTTCTTATTTGTTTGGTCTTTATCTGCTACAGCTACTTTATTTTTAGACTGATTATTTAATGTGGCAACTGAATTCGATTTTAGCGCTTGTAAACCGTCTTTTTGTTCTTTATCTTTTTTACTTGGATTATCTTTTGATAATAATGGTGAATCTTTTTCTAATTGTTCAAGAGAGACAGGTTGCTTTTGTTTTGATTTTTGAGATGAATCAGTTTGCTTCGGAGCTGTAGCTTTTTGATCAACTGATTGTGCTGTCACTTTTTGTTGGTCTTTTTGATTAATTGTGGCATCTGCTTTTTCTTTATTCACAGTAGCATGAGTCGCTTTTTCTGTAGCATGACGTCGAGAGAAATCTGGATCGACCTGTTGCGCTTTATGATTTTTATTGAACTCTGAATCTACATCCGCTTTCTTTTGCGCTTGCTTATGACTAAATTCTGGATCCACTTGTGAAGCTTTATGTTTGCTATTAAATTCTGGATCTACATCATGTTGATGCGTTTGAGTTGATGATGCTTTATCTTGCGCCTTTGGACTAGGTGTTGGCGTTTCTTCTTTTGTTGCTTTGCCATCAGCTTTGTCCTTTTGATTTGGCGTTGTAGCATCAGATTTTTCAACAGACTTTGTTGCTTGATCTTCTGTTGTTTTTTCTTTAGTTGTTTTAACATCTTGTTGCACTTGATTAGCTGATTGCTCAGTTTCTACTGTTGCATCTTTTGTTTGTTTCTCTTCAGTATTGTCTTGTGACGTTTGTGTAGTATCTTTCTCAGATGTTTCTTTATGTAAGCTTGTTGGTGTTGCATCTTGTTGATTGTCATTTTGTGCTTCAACGCTATCGTTACGTTCTTTTAATTCACTAGATTGATTTGTTTGTTCATTTTTAACATCATTTCCCTGTTGTTCCCCAATAGATTGTGCTTGTTGTGCTTCTGAATCAACATTTCCCTTATCTTGATTTTCAGCTGCTTGAGCAGAACCTCCACCAATAAATAATAATGCTGCGATTAAAATGGAAGATGTTCCTACACTAAATTTACGAATACTATATTTATTTTCTCTATTTTTCATATTCGGCACCTCTATTTTATTTTATTTTTAAATCAATCCTAAATGACTAGATGAATAAATTGACAATTGCACGTGGTAAAAACTCAATTAATTTTGTAAACCAAGCTTTCATAAGAACCATCCTTTCTTTTGTTAGTAAGCGCTTACAATAATATTAAAATAAAAAATTTCGACATCATCACTTACACTTACTTTAACTAGTAATTGATTAAAATGTTACGAAAATTTGTCTGAAAAGTCAATAATCAAATCCAATTCTATACAATTTTTATTTTTTGTAATTATACACACTTCATCTTATGGCGAATAAGCGCTATTAAATGACTATTCATAACGAATTGAAAATACATATTAGGGTAATACCGTATTAAGAGGTGAAACACATGTCAGAAATCAAAATTATTGGTGCCAAGCAAAATAATTTAAAAAATATAGATGTAACCATTCCTAAACATCAATTAACTGTTTTTACAGGGCGCTCCGGTTCAGGTAAGTCTTCCCTAGTATTTAATACGCTAGCAGCCGAATCTGAACGTTTACTCAATGAAACTTACTCGAGTTATATCCAACATCAATTAAGTCAATATTCCAAACCAGAAGTCGATCAAATTCAACATCTACCTGTAGCGATGATTATTAATCAGAAACGTTTAGGTGGTAATTCGCGTTCTACAGTAGGCACGATTTCAGATATTTATGCTTCTGTACGTTTATTATGGTCGCGTATTGGCGAACCATTTGTCGGATACTCCGATGTCTTTTCATTTAATAATACACGAGGCATGTGCGAAACATGTTCAGGATTAGGCTATGTCGAAGATATCGATTTAAATGAACTGCTTGATTTTGATAAGTCCTTAAATGAAGATGCGATTAACTTTCCATCATTTCGTCCTGACAGTTGGAGAGGAAAACGTTATTTATATACAGGTTTATTTGATAATGATAAAAAATTAAAAAATTATACTAAAGAAGAATTAGACACGTTTTTATACACAGAACCAACAAAGCTTAAAAATCCACCAGCAAATTGGCCTAGAACCGCAAAGTTTGAAGGATTAATTCATAGATTTAGACGTTCCTTTTTATTAAATGATAACTTTGAGAAAAAACGCTTTGCGAAAGATATTGAACGTGTTGTAACTAAACATGCTTGTCCGTCATGCCATGGTAAACGACTTAATGACAAAGTATTAAGTTGTAAAATCAATGGGATGAATGTTGCTGATTTTACCGATTTACAAATCGATGATGCTTTAGCGTTTTTAGAAACAATTGAATCGACCAAAGCACAAGTTATTATCGAACCACTCAAACAACAACTTAAATCATTGAGCTATGTTGGTCTTAACTACCTAACTTTATCACGGGAAACGACATCTTTATCAGGTGGTGAATCACAGCGAATTAAGCTCATCAGACATTTGAATAGTCCACTCAGTGACCTTGTCTATATTATCGATGAACCGAGTGTGGGACTTCATCCTGAGGATATTCAACGGATTAATGACTTAATGCAATCTTTAAAAGATAAAGGCAATACAGTACTTGTTGTAGAACATGACCCTGACGTTATCAAGACTGCCGATCATGTTATAGATATTGGACCTTTAGCTGGTAAAGATGGTGGCGAAATTACATTTGAAGGCACTTATAGAGATTTACTCAAATCTCAAACGAGTACCGGCCAAGCACTTCATCGTACGCATACTTTAAAAGATGACATTAGATCAAACAATGATATGTTAGAGATTAATGATATTTCTAAAAATAATTTGCAACACATCACTACTCAATTGCCTAAACATGCAATGACTGTCGTAACTGGTGTAGCAGGTTCAGGTAAAAGTTCATTAATTACATCAGCATTTGAAAAAGATAGCCATGCGATTTTCATAGACCAAAAACCTGCCCACGCATCAAACCGTTCAAACTTGCTAACTTATTTAAATATCTTTGATGACGTGCGCGCGTTCTTCAGTCAACAAACTGGCCTTAAAAAAAGTATGTTCAGTTATAATTCTGAAGGTGCCTGCCCCGAATGTCACGGTAAGGGCATTATTAAAACGGAGTTGGCATTTATGCCTGACTTCTCTCAAACATGTGAAATGTGTGGCGGTACAAGGTATCGTCCCGAAGTACTTGAAGCCAAAGTTGATGGCTACTCAATTGCTGATATTTTATCATTAACTGTCCAAGAAGCCATCGAAAAATTCAAAAATGATAAGCACATTGTTCAACCATTACAAGCTTTAGCAAATACTGGCTTAAATTACATGACACTAGGACAATCTCTAGATACACTTTCTGGTGGGGAGATACAACGTGTTAAATTGAGTAAATATTTAACAGAAACCGTACATGATGCCATATTTATTTTTGATGAACCTACGACTGGTCTTCATGAAGACGACCTTCCCATACTCATCGAATGTTTCAATCATTTAATTGATCAAGGTAACACAGTAATCCTAATCGAGCATAACTTAACAATGATGACACAAGCAGATTGGTTTATTGATATCGGTCCCTATGCAGGTGATAAAGGCGGACAACTCCTTTATAGCGGCGAACCACAGGGCTTACTTGATGTTGAACAATCTGTAACCGCCAAACATCTAAGAAGATATATCGAACAATAGTATATTGATGGCAGACGAAACCAGTACGTGAAGACAAAAACGTACTGGTTATTTTTAGGCAACATGATTTAATTACAGCTTAGTCAGTGGGATTGAACTTCATTAATTCTCAATTATTTTTTCTTTGAAAATGTTAATTTTTCCTCATTATTTTTCATAATTAATGTTATGCTTAATTTGTTTGAAATTATATGTATATTTATTTATAATTATTCACTAACAAAGTATGTATAGGGAGGAGATTGAATGGAAACGGAACACACAATGAACGATGGTCATACATCTTCACCAAAAAGAAAGTTTAAGTTAAAAATGCCTGGTGCATTTGCAATTTTATTCATCTTAACGATTTTAGCTGTTTTAGCAACTTGGATGATTCCTGCAGGTTCTTACTCTAAATTATCTTATGATGATCATGTATTAAAGGTCGAAAGTCCGCAAGGTAAAGTTGAAACACACAAAGCTACACAACATGAACTAGATAAGATGGGTGTCAAAATTGATATTGATCAATTTACTTCAGGTGCTATTAATAAACCTGTATCCATTCCCAATACATATGAGCGCTTAGATCAACACCCTGCTCATTTGTCTGATATTACGAGTAGTATGGTAAATGGTACGATTGAAGCTGCTGATATTATGGTATTCATTTTAGTACTCGGTGGTTTAATTGGTGTCGTTCAAGCTAGTGGTGCCTTTGAATCTGGCTTACTGGCGCTAACTAAAAAGACCAAAGGCAGAGAATTTTTATTAATCTTCTTTGTATCTATATTAATGGTTCTTGGTGGTACCTTATGTGGTATTGAGGAAGAAGCTGTAGCTTTCTATCCTATACTTGTCCCTATCTTTTTAGCTATGGGATATGACTCTATTGTTTGTGTGGGGGCTATCTTTTTAGCAAGTTCGATGGGCTCAACATTCTCTACGATCAATCCATTTTCAGTAGTTATCGCATCTAATGCAGCCGGCACTACATTTACTGAAGGTTTGTATTGGCGTATCGCTGGTTGTATTATCGGCGCACTATTTGTTATTGGTTACCTCTATTGGTATAGTAAAAAAATTAAAAAAGACCCTACCGCGTCTTATAGTTACGAAGACAAAGACGAATTTGATCAACAATGGTCTGTGATGCAGCACGATACCACACAACAATCATTTACAATGCGTAAAAAGTTAATTTTACTACTCTTTGTGATACCTTTCCCAGTCATGGTATGGGGTGTGATGTCACAAGGTTGGTGGTTCCCAACAATGGCTTCTGCATTCCTTATCTTTACCATTATTATCATGCTACTCACTGCAACTGGTCCTAATGGTTTAGGTGAACAAGGTGTCGTAGATGAATTTGTCAAAGGTGCTTCCAGTTTAGTTGGGGTATCACTCATTATCGGATTAGCACGTGGCATTAACTTAGTATTAAATAATGGTCGCATTTCAGATACGATTTTACATTTTTCTTCTTCACTCGTAGAACATATTCAAGGTCCATTATTTATAATCGCTTTATTATTTATCTTCTTCTTCCTAGGATTCATTATTCCATCATCATCTGGATTAGCTGTGTTAGCGATGCCTATTTTCGCACCACTAGCTGATACAGTTGGTATTCCTAGATATACTATTGTATCTGCATATCAATTTGGACAATATGCAATGCTATTCTTAGCACCAACAGGTTTAGTCATGGCAACATTACAAATGCTTAATATGCGTTATTCTCACTGGTTCCGTTTTGTATGGCCTGTTGTCGTCTTTGTACTTGTATTTGGTGGTGGCATGTTAGTCACACAAGTTTTATTACATTAATCGTTTGATATAAAAATAACCGGGATAAGTGCATAGCTAGCACTATCCCGGTTATCATTTTATTGAGATACATTATGATTTAACCAGTCTACTATTTCCTGGAAAATACTTTGATTATATGAAACCTCATTAAATATTTCATGTTTTAGTCCATCATAAATATGGATTGATTTATGTTCGGAACTAATGTCATTGAACAATTCAAGTGAATCTTGATAACTCACAAGACCATCTTCCTTACCATGTAATATTAATATAGGATCAGTAAACGATGCTGCTTGTGCTTTTAATAATTCTACGCCATCAAGCAATGTATAAATTAATCCAAAAGAGATATCTTTCGCTACTAAATCGTCTAATTCATACTTTCGAATCGTATCTTCATCTGAACATACACCGTCACCAAGTTCATTCGGTAAATATTTATCTTCTGGTTGACTACGGTCAGGTTCTCCAAATAATTTCAGGTTATACCGTGTCAATGCCCCAGAAGTGATCATACCATCGACAAGACCAGGATGTTTTGTTCCATATAATGTGACTGTGTATCCGCCCATGCTATGTCCAATAAGATAGACATTACCTTTGTAGGTTTCTTTCACAAATTGAATCATCGCATCTAAATCTTCAACAATTTCATCTTTATTACTATAAAATACAGGCTTTCCTTCTGAACGACCGTGTCCACGTTGATCGTATCTAATGACGTTAAATTGATTATCATTTAAAAATGTAGTGATATGATCATAACGTTCAAGGTGTTCAGCTAAACCGTGAACAACAATGATATTGGCCTTTGGTTCCGATACCTCGTTGACCTTCGCATATAGGTTAGTACCGTCTGCTGATTGAATGTATTTAATATAATTCATTGTCATCCCCCTTTAGTTCACTTATACCCACTTTCGAACAATAATGACATCATTCATCAACTTTATTCGGAATAAATACATCAGCTTCACTATCAGGAGGATAATAATAACCATTTGGTATCGTTTGTAACTCAATTAAGCTTCCCCACGGCGTCTTAACATAAACCGTTTGATTATCTTTCGTATCTTCATAACGTGTATTTAGATGTGGTTCAGATATGGGTTGCCCACCTGCACGTTTGATTTGTGCCAAAGCTTTCTCAAAATAATCTACATAGAATGAAAGATGCGTGAAACCTATATCTTGTAATGATACAGCTTGTTGTTGCGTAGCATCTTTAAATTCAAAAAGTTCAATATTTGGACCATTACCAAAAACCATCATTCGTTTTTTAATAATTTTGGCACCTTTCTCAAGGCCTAATACCTCTTCAACAAATTCGCCCTCTCTAGGACTATCTTTTTGTGTTTGACTTTCATAAGCCACTTTCCCGTCTAATCCTTGTTTGAAAAATTCTGTCGCTAGTTCAATGTCTGGAACAGTCAATCCAATATGATTGATACCTCTTGTGATGCTCATCTTTGATAACTCCTTTGATTAAAATATTTACCTGTCTTTTTATTTTCTATTCCCAATATGTTTTCATTTGACACATTTAGAAATTAAATCTACTTTTAGAGTAGAAAAGATATAAACTTTTGAAGATTTAATAATAAAAAGTTTGCTTTTCTAAAATGTACGTGGTATATTCTTTATATCAAATATAAATGATATATTTAAAAAGAGAAAACGGAGGAGTTAATTATGACTCAATTTACATTCGATAGCGTACACAGTGCATTAGATTTCCAAATCAAACATTTAATGGTTTCAAAAGTGAAAGGTGCATTCGAAAAATTCGACGTTAACGTTGAAGGCGATATTAACGATTTAAGTACTTTAAAAGCAACTGCAACAATTGATCCTGCTTCAATCAATACTGGTAACGAAGACCGTGACAACCACTTAAAAACAGGCGATTTCTTCGGTACTGATGAATTTGATAAAATCACTTTCGTATCTAAAGAAGTAAGTGAAAATAGTGTTGTTGGCGACTTAACAATCAAAGGCGAAACACACGAAGAAAAATTCGACGTTGAATATAATGGCGTAAGTAAAAATCCTATGAACGGTGAACAAGTAACTGGTTTCATCGTAACTGGTAAAATCGATAGAGAAAAATATGGCATTAGCTTTAACCAAGCATTAGAAACTGGTGGCGTAATGTTAGGTAGAGAAGTAAAATTCGAAGTTTCAGCAGAATTTTCAATCCAAGACTAATAAATATTAAAAAGCGGTTTTCTACATATACGTAGAAAACCGTTTTTTTCATACTTTTTTTAATGAAATTGGAAACTATGATGACCTTTAGCAAATCCATTTACCGTATATAACATCGATCCTCCACCCATTTCGATGTCATTTGAACAAATAATAAGTTGATTTGTATCAGGAATAAATTGTGGATGCGTAGAGCGTAGCATATGACCTTCATCTCGACCTGGAATTAAAATTTGCCCAATAGGATAGCCTTTTTTATTAAATACTAAGACTCTCCCTTGTCCATACATTGCAACATACAAATTATCATCACTATCAATACAGCAAGAATCTGGACCTTCATGACCAGTAAAATAATAAGGAATCGTCGCGCCGAATGGTGCAATTGTCACACCATCTTCTTCTAATTCAATACGATGTAATCGGTTCGTAGTCGTTTCAGTCACCCAAAGTACACGTTCATCTGTACTTAAGGCCACACCATTTGCGACACTAATATTTTGAATCACAGGTGTCACCTTTTGAAAATCTGGTGATACATAATACACACCGCCTAGAGGATGAGTTGAATAACCTCTAAAATCAGTAAAATAAAAGCCACCTTTACGATCAAATACCATATCGTCAATACAATATTCCGTATTTAATTCTGAAATAATCTCTTCAAATTGGTCCCCTTTGTCAGTTGTAGCAAATATGCCACCTGTCGATTTGAAATCACCTAAATAGCATATAAATAATCGACCGTCTTTATGAATTTTGATGGCTGCTGGATTTTCTTTTTTCGATTTAAATGGACGTGTCACTTCTTTAGTATCAGGATTAACTTTAAAGATATTACCTTCAAAGACATCGAGTAAGAATAATTGCCCATCACGATCAAAGTTTAAGCCCTCAAGTTGTAATCCTTTATCCGAGATTTCCACCCATGGTTCAGCTATTATCGTTTGCAATTCACTTTCCGAAACAATCGGCGCCACACTAGCCGATAGCCCTTCATACTTTAATGTTGGCAAACCATTATTTTCCATTTTCATACCCCTTCTTTCATATATAATGATATCATCACTATTTTATCTGAAATTAAATTTAAAGTCATTGAGGGATATAACCAATTTACTGATTCTGTGACATAAGCACATTTTCAAATCATTATTGCCTTATTTTGTCAGTTTTATATCTTAGTAAAATACATTTAAATACTCAGTCACTTGAATGATTTATAAGCTGAGATATTGAATCATTTGCTAATTTTGGTACAATATTATAATGGTGTAAAAATACGTAGACATTAACGAAACGCTTAACAATGCATAAATAATGATGTAAAACACATAGATTAATAGATTAGAGGAGAATAGAAAATGGATTATAGAGTACTTTTATATTACAAATATACAACGATTGAAGACCCCGAAACATTTGCTGCAGAACACTTAGCATTCTGTAAAGAGAATAACTTAAAAGGACGTATCTTAGTATCAACAGAAGGTATCAACGGTACACTATCAGGTACTAAAGAAGATACAGATAAATATATTGAACATATGCATGCAGACGAACGTTTTAAAGACATGACATTCAAAATTGATGAAGCTGAAGGTCACACATTCAAAAAAATGCACGTACGTCCAAGAAAAGAAATCGTTGCACTTGATTTAGAAGAAGATGTAGATCCACGTGAAACAACTGGTAAATACTACTCACCAAAAGAATTTAAAGAAGCACTTGAAGATGAAAATACAGTCATCTTAGATGCTAGAAATGATTACGAATTTGATTTAGGTCATTTCCGTGGTGCTGTGCGTCCAGACATTACACGTTTCAGAGACTTGCCAGATTGGATTCGCGACAACAAAGACAAATTAGACGGTAAAAACATTGTCACTTATTGTACAGGTGGTATTCGTTGTGAAAAATTCTCAGGCTGGTTAGTTAAAGAAGGCTTCGAAAACGTTGGTCAATTACACGGCGGTATCGCAACTTATGGTAAAGACCCAGAAACCAAAGGCCAATACTGGGATGGTAAAATGTATGTCTTCGATGAACGTATTAGCGTAGATGTTAACCAAGTTGAGAAAACAGTGGTCGGTAAAGAACATTTCGACGGCACACCTTGCGAACGTTATATCAATTGTGCCAACCCAGAATGTAACAAACAAATCCTTGTTTCAGAAGAAAATGAAGAAAAATATTTAGGCGCATGCTCATACGACTGCGCTAAACATGAACGCAACCGTTACGTTGCAACACATGATATTAGTGATGAAGAATGGGAACGTCGTTTAGAAAACTTCAAAGACGTTCCAGAACATGCACACGCATAATTAAAATATTTAAAACAGGCCGTAAAACGATACGTTTTACGACCTGTTTTTTTATTGAGTCATTGGGTTTAAATGATACTATATAAATAAATCATATTAAGAGGTGGGCGTATGAAGATTCTAGTTACTGGATTTGATCCATTTGAGGGCAATCAAGTTAATCCTTCTTGGGAGGCGGTTAAGCAGTTGCCTGACCATATCGGACAACATGATATTACAAAGTTAGAAGTGCCAACAGTCTTTCATAAAGTGATGAATGTCATACAACAAGCGTTAGATTCTGAACAATATGATGCTGTCGTTGCAGTAGGTCAAGCCGGTGGGCGTGCCGAAATCACCCCTGAACGTATCGGTATCAATATAGATGATGCCAGAATAGCTGATAATGACGGACAACAACCTATCGATATTCCTATACAACTTAAGGGTGCACCAGCTTATTTTTCAAATTTACCTGTTAAACGAATGACAGAAAATATCAAACAACAAGGCATCCCTGCAAAACTATCAAACAGTGCAGGTACGTTTGTATGTAATCATATTTTATATCAACTCGGTTACTTAAATGCTACACGCTTTCCAAACATGCTATTTGGATTCATTCATGTGCCTTATATTCCAGAACAAGTCGAATCATCAGAACAATCACCCTCATTATCACTGGACACAATTGTTAAAGGGTTAATTGCAGCAATCGAAGCAATTGACAGAAATGATGACATCAAAATTGCTTTAGGTGAGACACATTAATTCATATAAAAATAGCCAAGAATGACCTGCTCCTATCATTCTTGGCTATTTTTTATATCGTAGGCGGTCCTATCATTGACCATCCTTTATGGCGTGTATAGACATGATTCACTGCAAAGATATGAAGTATCGCAATGCACAAGATCTTATGATCTTCAAAAAAGCGATCTTCTCCACCACGTATTTCTGCGTAGTCCCCAACTTGTTTCCAATATGCAATGTCACGATCTAATTTAGCATCTTTAATGTGCGTCTGATTATTTTCATCGGCATATATATTTAAAATTCGATTATCTAATTTAATAATGCCATACGTATCCTTTGTTCCACTACTTTTCTTATCAAATAAAACCTTTTGTGTGCTGCCCTTGTCATGATAATACAATTCAAAATGTTTACCCTCTAACACAGACTTCGCACTAGCTTCGACAACGATTTCTCCTGCTGAATTCCTCAATTCATATCTTCTAAATCTTAAAGATAATGTGACAATACTTACGATTCTTTGAAATGGATTACGAAAAACTTTCTGTATATCAACAATATGTCGATTCCCTTCATCATAAACTGGAGATGATTGGGTAGAAAAAGGATTCCTCTTTTTATACTTATACATCCTACTGCCACCTCTTTTAATAGAATTATTCACGTTTATCTCTTTTTCTTAATTTCCAGAGCTTATAAATATAATAACCTATGAATCCCCAACTAATCACTAACAGTATTACCGAGGAAATAATAATAAATGTTTCACGATTACCACTCATACTTCCAGTGAAAAGGTGTGCAATTAAGTTAGGTGCAGACACTATTAAAATAATAAATGCGAAAATCTTCTGTTTAACTATAAAGCAACCAATCATTGTCAAAATGAGTAAAATGATTCCAATCGCTAAACTTTGTATATTAGATAATTTAATCATAGTATAGATTGGATAATACCTTAATAAATATTCGCCAGCTATCATCAATAAATAAACAACAATACCAAATCCTATGATCACAATGTAAGACTCTTTCTTATCTCCCCATCGAACTAACGCTTTCCTCATCACTACGAGTTGTACAACCACACCTAAAACGAATACACCTATAATATAAAGCAGGAGTGATACTGACACATCAAACGTACCTTGATCAAGCATTCTAGGTATCATAAAAATAGCCAATAAGAATACTATAAAGTACATCACATATTTATATAGTCCCTGTGTCAATGTCATTTCTTTAGCGAAACGATCTGCATATAATTTTACAGGCGTCTGGATAATTGGCCGTACATCTTCACCATTTTGTTCAGCAGTTAGTAAATGATCTCGCAATTCATCGTCTATCTCATTCACTTCATCTTCGTCTTTTCCTCTAAAAAGAAGTTCAACTCTTAATTTGTCCAAGAAATTTTCCGATTCTTTACTCAACATAACTATTCACTCCCGAATAAATTATTCATACCTGAGTTTAAATACTTCCACTTCTCTTGAAATGCTGCTAACTCTACTTTGCCGCTTTCTGTAATCGTATAATATTTTCTTTTAGGCCCACCATTATCAGATTTACGAACTGTTGTTTCTACGTATCCTTTTTTACTCAAACGTAAGAGTACAGGATAAATACTTCCATCACTAATTTCAGGAAATTGATGGGCATGCAATTTTTCTAATATTTCATAACCATATGTTTCACCTTTAGCTATTAGTCCTAATATTGCGCCATCTAGCAGTCCTTTCATCATTTGATTTGATACTGACATCATCAACGCCTCCGACTACTATCTTATAATATAAGATAGTCAATAAATCTATTCTTGTCAACTATCTTACAATAAAAGATAGTCATTTCATAATATTCACTATCAATCGCACTCATTTGATAATGTCTAAGATGCGATGATTCTGGGTAAACACAATTAGAACGATTAAGTATATTTTTTATACAGAGGAGAGATGGATGATGACGAATACGGTTTATGATGTTATTGATACGGGTGTTCATTATTTAGTAAATATGTATGATAGTTGGAAAGTTGAAGATATTTTAGATCAAGATAGTGATGTATTTCCTAATAATATACATTGGCAATTCGGTCATGTATTAACTGTTTTTGAAAATGCATTATCTAAAGGCAATCAACATGTGGTTGATTTAGAACGCTATAGACAACTATTTGCGCCTGGATCTAAACCAGCTGACTGGCCTCAACTTGAAGGTGGTGTGCCGAGTATCGATGAGATTTTAAAAGATATTCAAACTATTCCTGAACGTGCAAGACAATTAACAGATGAACAGTTAGCACAAACACTAGATCAACCCATTGCAGGATTCTCCACAGTGGAAGGATTATTAATGTTAAATGCTATTCATATACCGCTTCACGCTGGTAAAATTGAAGAAATGGCACGTGTCATAAAACAACAATAATTCAACAATGCTTTTTGATAGTCTGGTTGTTAAAACAGTATCTTAAGCTATCATCATTTAAAGGATTTCACTTGTAAAGTGAGGTCCTTTTTTATGTTCTAAATCATCGAAAATGATTCTCAATTAATTACTCAAACCCTCTGTACATTCACTATAAATAGGATTATCCTAGTGGTGTATTAATGAATCTCCTAATAGAAAGAAAGAAGGAAACTCATCTTGGAAAATAATGTAAAATACAAAAAGTTTATTCTTCCTATTGTAGTTGGTTTACTCATATGGGCATTAACCCCTTTCAAACCAGATGCACTAGATACTCAAGCGTGGTATATGTTTGCGATATTTGTCGCTACAATCATCGCCTGTATCACGCAACCTATGCCCATTGGTGCCGTATCTATTATTGGATTTACATTAACCGTTTTGGTTGGTGTTGTAGATATTAAGACCGCTGTCCAAGGATTCGGTAATAATAGTATATGGCTTATCGCTATGGCATTCTTCATTTCAAGAGGCTTTGTTAAAACGGGTTTAGGTCGTCGAATCGCACTGCAATTCGTCAAACTTTTTGGGAAAAAGACCTTGGGCTTAGCCTATTCATTAGTAGGCGTCGATTTAATATTAGCCCCTGCAACACCAAGTAATACTGCACGTGCTGGTGGTATTATGTTCCCTATTATTAAATCATTGTCTGAATCATTTGGTTCAAGCCCTAAAGATGGTACAGAACGTAAAATGGGTGCCTTTCTCATTTTCACTGAATTCCAAGGTAACCTCATTACAGCAGCAATGTTCTTAACTGCAATGGCAGGTAATCCACTAGCTCAAAACTTAGCGGAAAAAACTGCGCATGTACATATTACGTGGATGAATTGGTTTTTAGCTGCACTTGTACCTGGACTAGTATCCTTAATCGTCGTTCCATTTATTATTTATAAAATGTATCCACCTACTGTAAAGGAAACACCCAATGCCAAACAGTGGGCTGAAAATGAATTAGCCAATATGGGACCTATATCCATTGCTGAAAAATTCATGACAGGTATCTTTATCGTGGCATTAGCATTATGGGTAACAGGTAGCTTTATCCATGTTGATGCAACATTAACAGCGTTTATTGCGTTAGCATTACTGTTACTTACCGGTGTCTTAACATGGAAAGATATTTTAAATGAAACAGGTGCATGGAATACATTAGTTTGGTTCTCAGTACTTGTACTCATGGCAGATCAGTTAAACCAACTAGGATTTATTCCATGGTTGAGTCAATTGATTGCACATAGCTTACATGGTTTAAGTTGGCCAATTGTCATTGTGCTACTTATACTATTTTTCTTCTATTCACATTATTTATTCGCAAGTGCAACTGCACATGTCAGTGCGATGTATGCTGCATTATTAGGTGTGGCAGTCGCAGCCGGAGCACCTCCATTATTCAGTGCTTTAATTCTTGGGTTCTTCGGTAACTTATTAGCGTCAACAACACACTATAGTAGTGGTCCAGCGCCTATTCTTTATGGCTCAGGCTACATCACACAAAAACGTTGGTGGACAATGAATATCGTATTAGGATTCGTCTACTTTATCATCTGGATTGGCTTAGGCTCATTATGGATGAAATTAATCGGTATATTTTAATCAATTCAATATCAATAAAAAATCATCACCTATACCACTTATTCTTGGGTAAAGGTGATGATTTTTCTTATTCTGTAATTGGTCTTCTTTTCATTTTTAAATATTGAGATGTACTATATAACACGATACCTATCCAGATAAAGATAAACGTTATCAACTGATTGATATCAAACGGTTCGTTAAATAAGAAGATACCTAAAACAAACATAATGGTCGGTCCAACATATTGGATGAACCCTGTTAAAGATAGTGGAATACGTTTTGCGCCTGCTGAGAATAGTATTAAAGGAATCGCTGTAATCGCACCAGAGAATAATAACCAGAACGATGACATGTTCATACCAAAGCTAAGTTGGTGCTGTTGCCATAAGTAACCTACATAAATTAAACCTGCAGGAGCCGTGACAATACATTCTACTGTAATACTACTAATCGCATCGATATGGACAACCTTTTTCAATAATCCATAAATCCCAAATGAAAATGCCAACATGAGTGACACGATTGGGAATTCTCCTACTTTCAATGTCATGTAAAGTACGCCAATAAATGCAAATAGTATCGCTAACCATTCAAATTTATTAAATCTTTCTTTTAGGAAAATGAGTGCTAATAAGATACTCACTAACGGATTAATATAATAACCTAAGCTAGATTGTAATACATGTCCATTCGTCACCGCCCATATAAACGTCCCCCAATTAATCGTTATCACATAACCAGCAACGACGATGGCTACAAGTTGTATAGGATGTGTCACCAATTGATTCACATCTCGAATAAATGCTTGCCTCTGATTCTTGCCAATGATTAAAATAAAAATCATGAATATCGCTGAAAAGATAATTCTAAATGCTAAAATTTCAAATGCACCAATATGATGAATCAGTTCCCAATATATAGGTAAAATGCCCCATAAAACATATGCACCTAGTGCGAAAAATATGCCTTTTTTATATTCATTATTCATCAAAGTCCTCCCTTCACACGTCTCAATCGTTATAATAATATCAGTCTACTAATAAATGAATCAGAAAAACAATAGTTTGTTTATAAAAATACATCCCAACATATTGAACGCTTAATTCAACAATTGGGATGTTCATTCATATACTCATTATCAACGATTAAAGATAGTATATTTAAGGACTCATAGTCAGTCACTAGCCACCGAAAAAGAGATCAATGATATCTGATTTTCTATTCTTATCATCTTTATAAAATTCCGTATAACCACAATTTTTACAAGTAATGGTTATAAAATTATTATGTTGTAAATCAAAAACTTTTGAGAGCCCTGAACCAGTTGCAGAAAGTGTGCCCTCTTCGACTTCAGTATGTCCGCATTTAACACACCCTTGATGTTCAACCATTTGTCATCTCCCCCTTTATTTAAAAACTTGTCATTAATCTATACCTGACAATATAATCATTCAAACGTTTAATCTATTAACCTTATTTAATTGCAATATTAATTAAATAATAATTAAAACTAATTTATTTTCGGCATAACATTTTTGTTACACCAATAAAATTTTCTATGCGTTTATCATCAATCGGAGTATGATTAATTATTATGTTTATCAGAAAGAGGGTATTATTTTGAAATCAATGCAACGACAATCATTAAGTTGGTTACCATACATAAGCATTGTCATCTTACTACACATTATTGGATTTAGCTTTTTATGGTTTGCAGGTAAAGATCATCATATTTTATTTGGCATGGGTATATTGGCATATACGTTAGGTTTACGTCACGCTTTCGATGCCGATCATATCGCTGCTATCGATAATACAGTTAGAAAGTTATTACAACAACGTCGCGATCCTGTAGGTGTCGGCTTCTACTTTTCAATCGGTCACTCTACCGTCGTATTTTTAATGGCTGTATTACTAGGCATATCAGTCAAATGGGCTAAAAGTGAATTACCCCATTTCCAAGACATAGGTGGTACGATTGGCACGTTAGTTTCCGGATTTTTCTTAGTTTTAATTGGTATCTTAAATTTAATTATTCTAGTATCTCTAGTTCAATTATTTATGAAATTACGTAAACAAAAAGGCATTGATGATGAAGAAGTGAATGAACTTTTAGAATCTAGAGGCTTTATCACTCGATTTGTAGGACCTTACTTCAAAGTCATCAGTAGAAGTTGGCACGTATTACCATTAGGTTTCCTCTTTGGTTTAGGGTTTGATACAGCAAGCGAAATTGCATTGCTCGCGTTGTCATCTGGTGCTTCTCAACAAGCTATTTCATTTATAGGTATCTTATCATTACCTATTTTATTTGCAGCAGGTATGAGTTTATTAGATACCTTAGATGGTGTAGTGATGAAATCTGCCTACAACTGGGCATTCTTTAATCCTATTCGTAAAATCTATTACAACATTACAATTACAACCATTTCAGTTATCGCAGCTTTAATTATTGGCCTAATAGAGTTGTTACAAATTATGGCTGATAAATTGGCGTTATCTGGTGGCTTTTGGTCACTAATTCAATCCATTCAATTTGACTATTTAGGTTATATTTTGGTTGGTTTGTTCTTAATCACATGGTTGATTTCAACATTGATTTGGAAATTCGGAAAAGTTGAGCAACGTTGGTCTTAAATCTTTGCTATTCCATTGATAACCACGTAAACTTATCGCAACTAATGATTTAAATAATTATAATCGGGGTATTCGTTCATGAATAAAAAAATCGCATTAATTACTGGGTCTTCAACAGGCTTAGGCTTAGAAACTGCTTCACTACTTGCTAAAAATGGATATAAAGTATACGCAACGATGCGTCATTTAGAAAAGCAAGATGCACTCATACAATTAACACAGCAAGACGGTATAGACTTAGAAGTCAAACAACTAGATGTTACAAACTTAAATCATATCAATCAAGTCGTTACTGACATTATCAATACTGAAGGTCGTATTGATATCCTTATTAATAACGCAGGTGCTGGCTTTGTTAAAACAACGGAACTCGCAACAGATGATGAAATCATGTGGCAATTGAATTTAAACTTAATGGGCGTCATACGTATGACAAAAGCAGTCTTACCATATATGAGAAATCAAAGAGAAGGTCGTATCATTAATATATCTTCTGTTGGCGGTCTTGTAGGTCAACCATTTAACGAAATTTATTGTGCAACTAAATTCGGTGTAGAAGGTTATACGGAAGCGATGGCTAGTTACGTTCAACCGGAATTCAATATTAAATTTACTCTCATTGAACCAGGTGGCATTCAATCAGAATTCACAAACAATGTGATGGCACAACTACAGTCTACGGATGGTCTTAAAGATGATGAGTACAAGCCAATCCTTGATTCATACTTAGGTGGTCTTAAAGAGAATTATGGCGCGGGGTCATCTCAAACTTCTGAAGAAGTCGCTACCGTCATACTTAATACGTTAGAAATGGAAGAACCACCTATTCGTACTCGTACATCAGACTGGTCTGAAGCATTTACTGAACTTAAAACACAAGCTGATCCAACGGGTAAAGAACAACAACGTCGCGTTGTTAAATTATTAGGAAAATAGATTTACAACATAAAAGCAGTAGTAAGTCATTTTAAACACTGACCTACTACTGCTTTTTTAATTTATTTAATCAAGTTATATTTAGCCATACTATCAAGCGCTTCTAGAATTGCCTCTTCTTGTGTTCCAATTGGGCGCCAACCAAGTATTGATTTAGCGTGTTCGTTACTTACATTTCTATTCATATCAAGTAACAATTTGCCTTCTTTAGCCTCTTTATTAAACTTCGCACCTAAACCTAATACAAAGTTAGGCAATTTCTTTGTAGATGTATGAGTAGCTAATTCAGGACGTTGATGTTTAATTAATTGGGCAATTTCTGGCATTGAAATTTGTCCGTCTGCCGTGGCGATAAATCGTTGGTTATTGGCCTCAGGTGTAGTCATCGCTAAAATGTGTAAACGCGCCACATCTCTGACATCAACTACATTTAATGGGATATTAGGCACACGTTTCAATGAACCATTCACGAGATTTTTAATAATATTAAAACTTCCCGATACGTGGCTATCTAATGATGGCCCTAACATTGCTACAGGATTAATCGTCGCAAATTCTAAATCATTATCCTTATTCTTAACGAAGTCCCATGCCGCCTTCTCTGCTAATAACTTAGATTTTTCATAAGTTGACAATCCCGGTTCATCTTGGTTTGTCCAGTTTTCTTCGGTAGTGACACTAGATTGATCTTTATTACTAAAACCAACAGCACCAAAGTTTGACGTCATCACTACACGTTTCACATTCGCTTTCTCCGCTGCTCTCAAAATTCGTTGAATACCTTCAATTGCTGGTCTAATGACTTCCTTTTCATCTTCCGGAATATCAAAAAATACTGGTGAAGCGACACTCAATACATATTTACAATCTTTCATCGCTTCATTCCAATGTTCATCCTTCGATAAATCCGCTTCTACAAATGATAATTTTTCAGTTTTTATGTGATGATCATTTAATGTTTTAATTACTTGTTTCTTTTTATCTAAAGAACGTAACGTCGTACGTACCTCATAGCCATCTTTTAATAATTCACTAATGATACGCATTCCTAAAAACCCGCTACCACCTGTGACCAAGACTTGTTCATTCATATTTAACCTCCTCAGGTTAACTTATTTGAGCTTTGATTATAACAGGTTATATGACATTCAACTAATTATATGAATATTACCAATGCTTTGTTATCATTTTAAATCAACCGAAATTTTATGAAATAAGCGTAAAAAATGGTATCTTAAAGTAATCTAATCACGATAAGTTATATAACGGTCTTATCTATTTTCAAAGGAGGATACAACCTAATGTTCTTAGCCTGGAATGAAATTAAAAGAAACAAACTTAAGTTCAGTTTAATTATTGGGATTTTGGTACTCATTAGCTATTTATTATTTTTATTATCTGGACTTGCAAATGGGTTAATCAAAATGAATACAGAAGGCATTGAAAAGTGGCATGCTGACGCTATTATTTTAAACAAAGATGCCAATCAAACCGTAGAACAATCTGTATTTGATCAATCCAAAGTGAAAGACAACTTCAAAAAAGCAACATCATTGAAACAACAAGGTGTCATCGTTTCTAATAAACAAAAAGAAGAAAATGCCCTACTCTTCGGTGTGACATCTCATTCATTTTTAGTGCCAAAATTAGTTGACGGGCATCAAGTAAAAAAGACCAATGATGTAGTAATCGACCAAACCCTCAAAGATAAAGGATTCAAAGTTGGCGATACATTATCATTGTCACAATCAGATGAGAAATTGAAGGTCGTTGGTATTACAGAAAGTGCGAAGTACAATGCATCACCAGTGATTTTTTCTAATAACAAAACGATTGAAAAGATCAATCCAGCGCTATCAAAAGATAAAACCAATGCCATTGTCGTGAAAGATAAAAATTGGAAGGATCATAAGCTCGATAGTGATTTAGAAGGCGTATCTATCAATGCATTTATTGAAAATTTACCGGGTTATAAAGCGCAAAATCTAACTTTAAACTTTATGATTTCTTTCTTATTTGTAATTTCAGCAACGGTTATCGGTGTGTTCTTATACGTCATGACGCTACAAAAGACTAATCTATTCGGCGTCTTAAAAGCACAAGGCTTCACTAATACCTATCTAGCTAAAATGGTATTAGCACAAACCTTTATATTGTCACTGATTGGTACGGCAATTGGACTGGGACTAACATTATTAACGAGCACTATCCTGCCTGACGCTGTTCCAATACAGTTTAATATCATCACACTACTTATATTTGGTATAGTACTCATCATTATTTCATTATTAGGAAGTCTATTTTCAGTCTTATCTATTAGAAAAATTGATCCATTGAAAGCAATTGGATAGAAAGGAGTATGCAAATGTTACAATTTAAAGCTGTCACGAAATCATTTAAAGATGGTAACCAAACCATAGAAGCTGTTAAATCAACTGATTTGTCGTTTAATCAAGGCGAACTCATCGCCATTGTAGGGCCATCTGGTTCTGGGAAAAGCACTTTTTTAACAATGGCAGGCGCATTACAAACACCTACTACGGGTGACATATGGATTAATCATCAAAATATTACCCAATTAAAACAAAAGGCCCTTGCCCGTATTAGAATTCAAGAAATTGGATTTATTCTACAATCCACTAATTTAGTGCCATTTTTAACGGTTAAACAACAATTTCAGTTACTTAAAAAGTATAAAAAAGATGTACTCAATAAAGATGAATATAAAGATTTACTAAATCAATTAGGCCTGACCGAAATAGAGAACCAACTTCCTAGCGAAATATCAGGTGGTCAAAAGCAACGTGTTGCCATTGCCAAAGCAATCTACACTAATCCATCTATTATATTAGCCGATGAACCCACTGCTTCGTTAGATACAGACAACGCGATGGCCGTTATGAAAATCTTAGAACATCAAACAAAGCAACGAAACAAAACATGCATCATCGTTACCCACGACGAACGATTAACCCAATTCTGCGACAAAGTCTATCACATGCAAGACGGTGTGTTGAAAGAGCAATAACAATAACAAACCTGTTCCCAACGACGCTGTTGAGAACAGGTTTTAATTTGTTTAATTTATACTACTAAATCTTTCGGTATTAAATCATAATCAAACAATACTTCAGAATTGTTTTTATATACTAACTCTTCTTTTATGACTTTATTCGTTTTCTTATCAATTGTTTCTTTATAAATATTAGACTTACGGTAAAATTTACCATCCACTTTAGTAAAATGATGATCTCTTTCAATCAAATTAAATTTGACTGGAAACGGCTTTTCACTTCTTAACTCTGCATAAGAGGTTTCATTTTCAACCCATAAATTAATCTGAACCGTTTGATCCGTTGTATTTTTAAAACGATAATCAATGTAGTTATACGTGATAGACGTGCCTGTTCCGAATGGTACTCGCTTGCCATGGTCTGGTGATAAAGCATCGGAATGCGTATGTAATTCAGTAACTACTAATGGACTATGTTGTATAAGTAAATTGATTGAATTGGCTAAATTACAAAGTCCACCCCCCATACCTGGTTGTACTTTGTTATTTATAATGACTCTGCCATCTTTATAACCATTTTTCTTATTAATCTTACCCACTAGCTTCCAAAATGAAAATTCTTCACCAGGTTTTATTATAATCCCATCCATTTTAGAAGAAGCTAGTTGAATATTATATGCTTTATTGTATTGTAATTCAGGATCAATATCTTTACCTTTTTTAATCAAGTGTGTCGAATAACTATGAACCACATTTGGCAATTGTTCTTTTTTAAATGTACGAGCAAACTTTGTTTTTTGTCTTAGATTATCAACGTGTCTTTTCAATATACCTTTGCGTACTGAAATCGCATAAAAAGCGGGATGAATTTCACAGAACAATTTTTTCTTTTTATCCATTTTTTTATAATCTCCTACTACTATATCTGATAGTCTATGCTTTCTCTTTTTATATAAAAGTGTATAAACTTGTAAAATAAGTTTTTCTACTTGGCGTTTTTTACCTATATTGATATCTTCTTTATGTTTTAAGAAATTAACCAATACATTGTCAATGCCACATAAATTTGCCCCTAAAACATCTGTAAAGATTTGATCGCCAACAAGTAAAACTTCTGAGCGATTAACACCTAACATATCGATAGCTTTAAAAAAATTAGGTTTGTGAGGTTTATTCGCCATAGGGATATACAAAGTTTGAATATTTCTGTTAAAAAGCGCAATTCGTTCATCGCTATTGTTAGATAATAACAATGTTTTTAATCCTACATCATGAATGTGTGCAAATAATTCATCTACTTGGTCAGATGTGTCATCACCATGAGGGACTAAAGTACTGTCTATATCAAAAATTATAGCTTTATAGCCTAATTCTTTAACTTTTTCATAATCTATCGCATAAACACTATCTAAATATACTGATGGAAATAAAATATTCAATATTTTCAACCTCACTAATAATCATTTTGTTTTTATATTGCAATACATTTTAATAATAACACAACAAATGATAATTGATACTCTTTTGTAAGTCAATCTAATATTATATGTAAATATTGTTATTTACTAGTATTAACATTAAAATAACAAATATTAATATAGTTAATAAATAAATGGTGGGAGAAATAAAATGAATAGAAGCGAACTTACAGTTATGTTGACTCACAATGATTTTACAGTAAAAAATGCATCAGATATTTTTGAATCATGTAAATATTCACAAGCTAAATTTTGGGGATTTAAAGAACAAGGCATACCTAAAGAAGAAATGAAACAACTTTATTCTTATATGAAATCATGTGGTAAGACTACATTTTTAGAAGTTGTAGAATACGATGAAGAAAAGGGATTACAAGGGGCACAGATTGCAGCTGAATGTGGTTGTGATATTTTAATGGGGACAACATATTTTGATTCTATTCATAATTTCTGTAAATTAAATAATTTAAAATATATGCCATTCGTTGGAAAAATTAGTGGCAGACCTTCCCTATTAGAGGGAGACATTGATGATATGGTACAAGAAGCCAATGATTATTTAAACAAAGGTGTATATGGCATAGATTTATTAGGTTATCGATATATTGGTGATGCTGATGAATTAATTACAACGTTTGTTAAAAATGTAAGCGGACCTGTATGCGTAGCTGGTAGTATTGATAATTACGATAAATTAGATCTTATTAAAAATGCGTCACCATGGTCCTTCACTATAGGCAGTGCTTTCTTCGATAACAAATTTGATGGCTCATTTTTAGAACAAATCAACAAAGTACATGAATACATGGATAAAGAAAAAATTATTTAAACAATAACAAACCTGTTCCCACCGACGCTGTTGAGAACAGGTTTTAATTTATTTTGACATCTTATCATTATTTTTGTCTATTTACTCTTGGCAATTCAATAGATATATTGAACTGATTATTTTGGTAAGCAGCTGTAATTCTACCATTCTGTACTTCTACTAATCGCTTAACCATGTATAAACCTAATCCCGTACTACCATTATGTCTACTGGCATCAAGTGTTTGAGATCTTTTGAATAAGTTAGTTTGATCACCATCACTTAATGGTTCATCAGTATCATTTTGTATTTCAATAAGCACCCTGTCTTTGTTATCGAAAACTTTAATTTTCGCATATGTCTTACCATATTTAAGAATATTCGATATTAAATTATTGATAATCCGTTCTAAACATACTCGATCAGCTTTGACTAAGTGTGTACCATCCTCATTAAATAATACATTAATAGACTTGTTATCAAATTGGTTGAAATACGATAAAAATTGTTCTTTTAAACATTCATCAATATTAATTTCTTGTATATTTAAAGCATAATCACCTGAATTTAATTTGGTCATTTCATGAAATAGATCCACCATATTGATAAGGTTATCTGTTTTACTATTAATCACCTTAGCATAACGATTGATTTCGTCTATTGTTTCAATCTCTTGCATTAAGTTAGCATATCCTTTAATAGCTGTTAAAGGTGTTCGAATATCATGAGATATATTGGTAATTTCTTGATTTAACAGTAATTCCTGTTGCTTATATTTCACAACTTCTTTTCTCTTTGCATTTAACACATCATTGATTTCATTAATCAGGTTAACTGAGTGTTTATGATGAGTATTAGTTCGAATAATTTGATTCGAAGTAATATGATGTTTTATATATTTTAATTGTTTCGTTAATTGAGTCATATCATATTTCAACAATAAATATTTATAAATTATAACAACAAGAATGAGTGCTAATATCATACTGATTATCATTTAATAACTTCCTTAAATTAGTCTATAAACTCTTTATTTCTATAAATTAAATAACCTACTATTAAAAACATCAATCCTAATAATACACCTATCAACCAATAATGAATCCCAAACTGACTTGACTCCTGCATAAATTCTTTGAAATTTTGATTAAATAGCTCTGTTGGAGAATTATCATAAATAACATCAAATTTATGACTGATCATCGTCAATACTTGTAATATCATTGCCGATTGATAGTAAAAAATACTAATAATAATGATAACTATTGCAAGATTAGCTTTAAAACTATTAATAGCATGGGCTAGAGCGAGACCACCAAATACAATAGGGGCCATATTAACTAAAGCTATTAAATAATTCGTGAGTGCTGTTTGATCAAAATCAAATAATGTGATACCTAATATAACTGTTATTGCAGTACTAATTAGAGATAAAACTAAGAAACTCAAGATATAAACTATAAATTTGCCCCAATAAATAGATGAAACTGCTGTATCAAAAGAAATTGAAATTTTGTTTAATGCTTTGTTTTGTTTACTATTCACTAACATATTCATGGATGCACCAATAACCAAGATGAGTAATCCAGCTGTAATTACATTTGTATAGAAAAACTTAGCATTACCATAAGGAAAATTATTTTCCGTTTTATCAAAATAAAATAATGTGAGTGCCGCAAGTATCATTAGAACATTACAAACAATTAAGTATATATATAATCCTTTACTATGAAATATTCTATAAAGTTCACTTTTCATATAATTAATCATGTTAATTTCCCACTCCCTTATTTAAGAAATAATCTTCCAAATTCGTTGTTTCAATCTTGAATTCTTCAACTTCGATATTATTATTAAGTAGTAACTTATTAATATCACTACTTTCTATATTGAGTGGTTCTATAACAATTTCTTTATTATGCAATACTTTATAGTTAATATTTTCAATATGTTCTTCTAATATTCTTACTGCGCTTTCAGGCTTATCAACTTTGATTATCAGTTGACGCTTTCCTTTACTAAGCATTTGTTCTTTGCTTATATCTTCAATAATTTCACCATTTTCAATGAATACAAATCGATAAGCAAGTTGTTGTAGTTCATTTAAAATATGGCTAGATATTAATATTGTAATTCCATTTTCTTCATTTAATTTTAAAATTAAATCTCGAAAACTTTTAATACCTTGAGCATCTAATCCATTAATCGGTTCATCTAGTACTAATATATCTGGCCCTGTCAATAAAGCCAACGCTATACCAAGCCTTTGCTTCATTCCTAATGAATATTGCTTTACCTTTTTAGTGATATTCTTCAAATCTACTAGAGTTAATACTTCTTCTATTTTTTCACTGTTCGTAACACCACGTTGAATACTAAAATAATATAGATTTTGATAAGCCGTAAAATTAGATATAAATTCTGGTGTTTCAATCATAAATCCTACTCTTTTTCGCCCCTGATTATTAATATTATAGCCATCTTCTCCAAACAATTTGATACTACCACTCGTAGGATGAATTTGATTCGCAATTAATTTAAATAACGTCGATTTACCTGCGCCATTTCGTCCGATAATCGCGCATATTTCTCCTTCATAAAGATTAAAATCGGTAGGTTGTAACCCATAGTCATGTTTAAACTTTTTAGATAATTGCTTTGTTTGTATGACTGGATTCATTTAATCATCTCCTTCGCTATTCTTACACTTAACATAACGAAATATTCCTTAAGTTCCTTTAAGTAAAATATAAAGAAATCATAAAGATTTCAGATCAACATAAACCCAATCCCCCACACTGTTTGTATATATGTTTCAGTTGTCTGCAGCGCTATCTTCTTTCTAATATTAGATATATGTACATTGATGGTATTGTCATCACCTAAATAAATACCTTGTATGGATTCATAAATCTTTTGCTTTGAAAATGCCTTCTCAGGATATTGCATTAACAACTTCATAATCTCGAACTCTGAATTAGTTAAATTAATTTCAGTATTTTTATAGAACATTTGATATTTACTAATATCCAAAGTAAGATCTTTCCATTTAAGTTGCTCCATTTGAGGTTTGCTATCTAAATTTCTCAGTTGAACTGAAACACGAGCTGTTACTTCTTTAGCATCGAAGGGTTTAGTCATATAATCATCTGCACCTAAATTTAATAATTTTACTTTTTCTTCTACATCAGTTTTAGCAGATATAACTATAACTTTGCTATATGTATTATCTTTTATAAAAGGAAGTATTTCTTCACCACTTAATTCTGGTAACATCAAATCTAAAATCACTAAATCAAATTGATTATTTTTTAATGTTTGAAGCGCTTCTTGACCGGAATAATTAATTGTTGTATGTACCGTCATCTTTGTAAGAGTTAAAGATAAAATATGTGCTATATCTATATCATCTTCAACGATTAATGCGTAATATGACATAATAAGACCTTCCTTTTCTTTATAACTTTTTAATAAGCAATCTTTCATATTAAATTATTTTAACAACATTATAAATTACTTTATAATTAAACTATTAGAATCATTATATATTTACAATACCATGTTTTAAATACATAGGAGGTTATACATCATGCTACGTACAATTGAAATGTTAGCGTGTGTGGTCGTTTGTTTATTAGCAATTGTCATGATTGTTTGGAATATCATCCATGGTTTTAGTTTATCTGTATTTATTCCATTTCTTATTATCGCATGTATTAGTATTTATTATTTTGTTAGAGCGTTTAAGGACAATCATAATTAAAACGAATCATTTTTCATATAAAAGTTGGACACATCATTAAAGTGTGTTCAACTTCTTTTTGTATATTAAATGTTTTTACATCAATTAAGTATTATTATTTTAATAAGTTGCTACAAAACTATTTATTTAATTTGTTTAATAGTATATATTAAAGTTATGAATAATAACGAGGTGACATAATGAATAATTATCAGTTTGAAAGACCAACAAACCGAGTTGCGGAAATGATTCTAGGCATTATGGGAAGTATTTTCGGTATGCTTGGTGGATTATTTGCGATTATGGTGGGTAGTATCGGTAATGAATTTGAGGCATCAGATAGTGGACAAGTTTTCGGACTAGGTGTCGCTGTCATCCTTACATGTATTATCACTTTAATCTTAAGTTGTATCATCAATAAGAAAAGAGTTTTAATGGGTGTTTTATTAGTTATTGGTGGCCTGTTAAACTTCATCTTTATCGGTTTCTTTGGTATCTTATCAGGTATTTTAATTTTAGTTGCTGGTATTCTGGCTTTAATTCGAAAATAGCAACGCACTGACCTTCATCATTCTATCGGATGAAGGTTTTATTTTTTATATTAAATTAATATCCCCTACAACATCAAATGTAATCAATAGCACAAATCACTTCAATAGCACTACTTTTTTATTTATACCAAATGATATTTGGTCACTTTTTATAATTTTGTGATATTATTTCATTAATAAGTGATATTTTAAGGGGAACATAGATGATCAGGGAACAATTAAGACCATTTCGTAATAAAAATGTCGTAGTCACTGGTAGAGTTGAATATGTAGGTTATAAAAATAAATTGAATCGCGATATTCCATATTTGCGCAATGTCAAAATCTTATTAAAAGATGTCCAAATTAATGGCGCTATGATTGACCATATATGGCTTTTTGAGAGGCAAAAATATTATGACATTAGTTTTTCACTGCTTTATAAAAAAGTAAAATTTAGAGCAACTGTAGTACCCTATTTAAAAGTAGGAGAGCACTGTTTTAAAGAAGATTACGGTATACAACGAAAAAGTAGATTGATGACTGAAGCAGAATATAATGACAACAAACCTTTTATTAAATAACATCTATCATACATTAATGCGCATGTTATCTAAGTACTTCACGTATTCCTAGATACATGCGCATCTCATTATTCTTTCATTTTTGATTTTCTAGCTTGTTGTGCACGTTGCCATTCTCCTAATAACATAAATAATCCCATAATTGTTAAGAAGATGATAGGCATTAATCCTAATTCAAAATAATTCATCATATAACCATATGTGACACCTACAACTAATACAACTGGCATAATTAAACCTAATATTTTACTACCTGTTCGAGATAAAAAATATTGCAACGCTAAAATGATGACATAAATAATAACAGGAAAGAAAATACTCAAAAATTTCAACGTGTTATTCCGACCTTTCGTTAAAATTTAAAAATACTTCATTCATCTCTTTATTCATCATTACATTTATATCATTTCACATGCAACCCTCTATAGCGATTCAACGTACCTATCAATTCTTGTTTACGTGGTAAAGCTAAATTACCTGGATGACCTTGATGATGTGACATCGCCTCTAAGCCTTGCTCGTCTATCAATTGATAAACTGCATCGACTATCTCTACAATCGTCTGCTCGTTTTTCACCTTATAACGTTGCATATAATCTAACATCATTGCCAAACAATTAGTCTGACTATCATCTACTAATTGTTCTAACCCAGATATATCAATCGCCTCTTTACCATACATCACTGCATGTTGGCCTTTTGCTTTTAATCGACCGTCTTTACCCTTTTTAGTAAAACTTGACGTAAGTGGGACTCTTGACGGGATGTTACCAAATGATTGTTGTGAAATCACATCACGTTCATATCCGGTGGAATGTGCTATTGCCTTAGCTTCTTCAGTGACATCTTTGAGTACATATTCATCCATCATCAGTACTTGATCAGCCACTTCAAAGTAATCGCCTGACCCACCTACAATTAAAATAGTCGATACATTATAGTCATCATATAATGGCTTCACTTTATTTGAAAATGGTGTAATCGGTTCTTTCTCGGGTGCTATTAACTTTTGCATACGGCCATCACGAATCATAAAATTCGTAGCCGAGGTATCTTCGTCAATTAACATTACTTTTGATTGTGCTTCAAGTGCTTCCATGACATTGGTGGCTTGTGATGTACTACCACTTGCATTATCTGTTGAAAATTGACTTGTGTCTTTTTTACCTGGTAGGTGATCAATAAATGGTTGTATATTCACTTTTTCAACGCTACGACCGTCTTCAGCGCGAATCTTCATTGCACTGTCGTTGGTAATAACATATTCTCGTCCATCACCTGCAATATGGTCATAGACACCTCTCTCTAATGCTCGTAATAATGTTGACTTACCATGATAGCCACCACCCACAATAAGAGTAATGCCTTTAGGTATTCCCATACCCTTCACCGCTTCACCAAACGGCACATGCATAGTCGTCTCAAATGACTTAGGACTTATAAATGATTTAGCCTTGGACATTGGTCCATCAGATATACCACTTTTCCTCGGTAATATGGCACCATTAGCTACAAATGCGATAAGTCCTTGTTGCTCGAGTTGCGCTCTAATATAAGTTTGATTTAATTTTAATTCAACCTGTTGTTTTAAAGATGCTTGATCAATTTGTTGATAGTTAAGTGCTTGAGATACAAGCTGAGGTAATAGTTCGGTCAGTGTTATTGCTGCAGCTTTGCCTAATATTTTGCGTCCTGCAGCTGGAAGACCTACCTCGAGACGCACCTCTATATTATTGTTGTTAATTACTACTGATGTTCTTTTCAACATTTCTTGACCACAACGATCGATCAATAGCTTGTGTTGTCCCTTTGATTTAGAAACTAACGATTTCAATACATGTGTGACATTTCTTGTTAAAAAGTCAGCAACAGCTACACGCTTTTCTTCAGTATCTAAATATTTATCTGGTATCTCTACAATATCTCTATCAATGATTAATCTTATTTTAGATGGCGGCGCATATGGATCCACTTGTATATGATCAATGGCTAATTGAAAGTCATTTAAATCATAGACATTTTTAATACGTTTATAAGCACCGTACTTTTGACCATCTAATTGAAATAATGTCTTTTTTAAGTCTTGTGCTTGTTTCATTAATCATTCTCCTTAGTATTTGAATCATCTATTCATTCATACTACCCGATAGCCATTTTCCACTAAACACATAAAAGCCATCTTTAGCTATAAAACTAAAAATGACTTTTGTTTTGACTCCATTATTCTATTTTAGACTGACGTTATTCTGACCAACCTGCGTTAATAATGTCGTCTGTTTTACGTACACGCCCCATGAACGGGAATATATAGTTTACTTCATACTCATATTCTTGTGCTGATAATGCGCCCATCGCATCTTCAGCAAAAATAATATGATACCCATGTTGATACGCTTCTCTAGCTGTTGTATCTACACCGAAACCTGTCGCAACACCACTTAAGACAATGGTATCTATACCACGACGTCTTAATTGTAAATCTAATTCCGTACCATAAAAGCTACCCCATTGATGTTTTGTAATACGGAGTGCATGCTTAATACAATCTAATTCAGGTGTTAACTGATCAAATTTTTGACGGTCACCCATATCAGCAGCTCCTTTAGCCACCATACTTCTATCGGCAATTGGATTTAACATATCCTTACCATCTGTAGTACCAACTTTGAAAAAGACATTCAATGCACCTGCTTGTTCAAATGCACGTGCTAATTTACCCGCATTTTCAGTGATTGTAGCGTATGGATAGGGATGATACGTCATCGGTAAATCTTTCTGTAAATCTACAGCTATAAATGCTACTTTTTTAGGATTAAGTGGTTCTAATTGATTATCCATTAATATCATACTCCTCTATAAATTAAATAATTGCTGTGCATTTTTGTATAAAATCTTATCTTTATCTTCCTCACTGATATCTAATTGATTAACAAAATCTAATGTATCCTTCATAGAAACATATGGATAGTCACTAGAATATAAAATATGATCAGCACCTATTTGTTCATACATTTGCATAAATGGTGGTGCATAAGTATAACCAGAAATTGAATAATAAATATTCTCTTTAAGATAATCACTGACTTTTTTCTTTAGATGAGACAATTGTGGTGGAATTAAAGTATCCAATCTTTGAAGTGCGTATAATACACCTTCCCCATTATGTCCTGTCACTATTTTTAAATCGGGATACTTATCAAATGTACCACTCAACACGATGCGAATTAAGTGAATAGCTGTTTCAATATGCCAACCCCATCCAGCAGAAGCAAATTGCATTGCCACATCACTTGAATAATTACCTTTGTAATACGTATCGATTACATTGTCAGGCGGAATGGCTGGATGTAAATAGATAGGTACATTTAATTGTTCAGCCTTTTCAAAGATTATTTCAAATTTAGGATGGTCTAAATATTCTCCTAACGTATGACCATTTATAATCGCACCTTTAAATCCAAATTCATTCACAGTACGCTCTAATTCTTGTGCGGCTAATTCTGGCTCAATGGTGGGTAGCGTTGCGAATCCAGCAAGTCTTTCAGGATGCTTTTGAACTGCTTCACCAAGTAAATTATTTGCCTTAGTAGACAGTTGGATTGCCTCATCTCTCTCTAATTGTTGTGTGCCAGGTGCAGTTAGAGACACAATTTGCTTTGCCACTCCCGCTTCATCCATTTCAGCAATACGATTGTCACCTAAGTTCTTCAAACGGTTCATGATAGGTGCTACCGCTTTCGCATGTGGACCATTAGGATCTTCATCTTTAAAAGAATCTAATTCCTCTATAACAAAATGTTCTTCAACAGCAATGACTGGTTTAGATTGAGTCATATAAAAAGCCTCCTTACAGCAAGAGATATAAAGCATCTCAAACTACATTTATATTTAAATCAAATGAATTATAACGCTTACCCAATGATAACGCGAATAATTGGGTTGATTTAATTTTCAATACTTTACTAAATGATAGTAATTCATATTATTGGTCAAATCATATTTATAACAATTGATATCATTTATAAAACAACCAAATATAAAATGATGCATTAATATAAATGTATATTTACACTCCTAGAATTTAATATAAATTTACAAAACATTAACTTAATAATTACTTCAAATCAATTTAATTATTTTATTCTATTAATGTAACAATTATATATAATATTGGGAGGAACGTTTATATGTTTTTAAATTCAAAATGGGGAAAGATGACTATCGCAGGTTCAATTTTAACGACGACTTTATTTAGCACAAGTCATCCAACACTAGCTTCAGCAGGTGGTCAAGCACCCGATAGTCAAAATACTAACAATAGCGAAGCCATTGCCATGGGTAATACTAAAAATCCTAAGAATGTAATCTTCTTAATTGGGGATGGCATGGGACCATCATTTAATACAGCCTACCGTTACTACGCTGATAATCCTAAAACTAAAGAGATGGATAAAACAGCTTTCGACAACTATCTTAAAGGAACAATGCGCGTACATAACGATGATGATAAAGAAAATATTACCGACTCAGCAGCTGCTGGTACAGCACTTAGTACTGGTAAGAAAACATTTAATGGTGCTATCGGTGTAGATAATAACAAACAAGCTCAAAAAACAGTATTAGAACAAGCAAAAGAAAGCGGTAAGTCTACGGGATTAGTTTCGACTGCGGAAATTACTGACGCTACACCCGCTGCATATGCTGCACATGTTGACGACCGTGATAAAAAAGATGAAATTGCTAAACAATTTTACAATGATAAAATCAACGGCCAACATAAAGTAGATGTACTTCTTGGTGGTGGCTCTAAATACTTTGGTAAAGAAAATGGAAACCTAGATAAAAAATTCAAAAAAGACGGTTATGACGTCGTATCAAATAAAAATGAATTAGCTAATTCTAAGAGCGACCAAGTATTAGGTCTATTTGCGGAAGAAAATATGCCACTACAAATTGATGCACCTAAGAAAAATCCAATGTTAGCTGATATGCAACAAAGTGCATTAAATAAACTTGAGAAAAATAATAACGGCTTCTTCTTAATGGTAGAAGGTGCTTCAATCGATAAAACAGCCCACGCTAATGATGTCACAGGTGTCATGTCAGAAATGGACGGTTTCAACAAAGCATTTGAAAATGCGATGTCATACGCTGAAAATCGTGATGATACTTTAGTTATCGCAACGGCAGACCATTCAACTGGTGGTATGACAATTGGTAGTGGCGAGGAATATAAATGGAACCCAGATGCTATCCATAAAATGAAAAAATCAGGTGCACATATGACAGAACAAATTGCAAAGGGTGAAGATGTAGAAAAAGTCATTAAGAACGGATATGGCTTTGACGTGAAGTCTAAACAAATAGATAAAATCAAAGACGAAGCAGATAAATTAAAAGATGTAAAAGATAAAGCCAAAAATGAAGACGATCCTAAAATTGAAAAACAACAAGGCAAACTTCAAGACGCTATCCAAAAACCTATTAACGATAAATCAAGAACAGGTTGGACAACATACGGTCATACTGGCGAAGACGTTAACACATACGCATACGGACCAGGTTCAGACTTCTTAGAAGGCAATGTCGATAACACAGATCAACCTAAAAACCTATTCGCCTTCTTTAGCAGCGACGTCACATCATCATAAATAATATAAAGCAACATGTCATCCCCATATGCCATCATATCATTGAGAAATCTGTCTTAATTACTATTGCTAAATATCAAAAAAGCCAACTACCATTGATTTATTGAGGTAGTTGGCGTTCTTATTGTATGAGGGTTAATGTATTAATTAAAAAACTCTATTTTTAACCTTTAAAGCTTTGAGAATTCAAAATTTAATAATTATAATACCTATAAATTTAATCCTTCTTCCTTAATATCATATTCTAACAGACCAAGATAAAAATATGTTCGTCCAATTAACAAATGACTACAAAAGAGCATTATCATCCCCATCCAAATCGTTCTATTTTCTTCAGAATCAACCGGAACAATTAATGATACATATAACAATAGTCCAAATGATAATAAGATAACTAGAATTCCAAACATTCTAATAAAACTACCGCTTTGGATACCAAACATTTCAAATTCTCCTAAACAAAAGAAGAATAGACCTATAGCAGAAACTATTATGAGTCCGCAAATTAATAACCAATAAGTAAAAGTGTCTTCTCGAGAATCTCCAAAATAAAAAGCATAAGCGGAACTAATTAAAAATGGAATGTTGTACCCTGAAAGAAGGTTGATGGTCATATATGTTACGACTCTGATTTTATAATTACTCCGGTTAAAATTTTTAAAAATATATTCTCGCTCTTGTAAATAAAGAATCAACCATAATAATAACGAACCTATTAAATATATTTTCATATATAAAGGTATATTCCCTTTTATACCTGGACCTGCATATATAAAATAATACAATGCAAAAATAATGAAATTCACTAATGATAATCCTATTAAATGTGAATGTTGAATTGATTCTATTGATCTTTTTTGTAAATTCATTTCCATCTCTCTCCATCCCTATGCTATGTAACGTCCTAATTCACATTCTATTCATTTTATTGTCTTAATCGTGATTGTTGTATTTTATATACAAACCATGTACCAATAGTAAATAAAACAATGCCAATGATAAATAATGGTAATCCTATTATATTAAATGTTTCTCCATATAATTTTAAACCTATTTCCATAAAATCAGTTTTCATTACAAAGTAAAATAGAATAGACATCAACGTTATGACAGCGTATGTTCCAATGATTGACAAATATATTGTTGGTTTTGAAACAGATTCAAGTGCTTTTGAATTTTTATGTGGTGTGTAGACAAATAACCACATGACATTCAGTGCTACCATTCCAAAGCTACCTACACATAGAATAAATCCATAAACACTTATTAAACTTAAAATTCCAGCAATTGTTAAAAGTATCCACCAAACATATTTCATTCTACGACACTTCTTTTCCTGTTTTATTATATCTTAAAATAGAAATACCACTGATTAACCAAGCAATAAATGTTAATAAATTAGCACTGATAACTGCCCCAATAATATGCAAAATACCACTCATTTTATTATTCACAAATAACTTTTTCATAGCGAAAATACCTAATAAATCTGAAACTAATGAAATTACAAAGAAAATGGCAAATACCGTAACGAATGTTGCTTGAGCTGTTTCTGGACTTTGTACTGTTACCTTTCCATTAACTGTTGTAGTTAAATCCGGTTGTATAATGCCTGTAGCTGATAAAATTAAAAATAATAAAAACAATAATGTTAAAAAGCTTTGAATGATAACGCCAATTAAAGACGTCACTTTAATTAATTTTTCCATTTTCTCTCTCCTATAATTCAGTTTACTTTGATATCTTTATAATCAGCTTTATGTTCTTTAACATATGTTTCTGCGTCGAAGTGCTCTTTATAGTATATTTTGTCATCTTTAAATACATAAGGTATAAAAAACAGATTACCACTATTTTTGAATGCTTTATAACTTATTATAATAAGTTTACCTTCATCAAATACGTATGTGTTTACTTTATCTTTATCAAATTCTGGTATGAATTCATCATCTTTTTTTACCATTTCTTTATGTGTTTCTTGTTGTATTTCCATTACTTTATCAATGTGACTTTGATATTTATTTTCTTTATGTTTTTCATTACTTCTCCTCTGCATTACTTTTTATTTTTTACTAACTCTTAATATTATTAGACAAAATTCAATTTAACTCTATTAGATAATTGTGCTTTTAAAACAATTTGGTATTACAACTATGCAAAAATTTAATTAATCATAATCCATGTAAATATACTGTTCATCTATATATTTTAAACTAAATATTTTCAAATAAAAGTATTACTATTATATCTAATAAATGCTATACTATTTACCATAAATATTCATTATTTTAATATACATTTAATATTAAAACTTGAATGTTTTATTACATACTTTTACTTTTATAAAATTTTGGAGGTTGTGACTATGAAAAAATTATTAGCTTTACTATTTGCGTCAGTTTTAATCTTAGGCGCTTGTGGTAGTAAAGATGATTCTTCTAAAGACTCATCAGATAGTGATTCATCAAACAAATCATCTGAAAGCAAGAAAGATTCTGGTAATACTGATTCTGTTAAAGTTGATTCTTCTGACGATGATAAAAAGAAATCTGACTCTAAATTCGAAAATGATAAATTAACGAGTAAAGATTTTGACATTGAAATTTTAGATACTGAAATCGTTGATGCAAGTAAATATGCAGATGATGATAAACCAAATATTGCCATTGTTTATGGTGTTAAAAAGAAAACTGATAAAGAAGATGTAACAGCATCATCAGCATTCAGTCAAAGCTTTGAAGCATACCAAGATTCTAAAGATGTAAAAAGAAAATTAGAAACTGGGGATGCTTATGATAGTAAATTAGATAGAAAATACGGCGATAACGATACTGACGAAATCAATAAAGGTGGTAAAGTTAAAGCAGTTAAATTCTTTAAATTAAAAGATACTAAAACACCAGTAACATTACAGGTTAAAGATCCTAACGATTATAGCAACGATAATCTTGCTAAAAAAGAAATCAAGTTAAAATAATACAAGTAAAGTGGCTGAATAAATTGTTCGCAATTATTTAGTCACTTTTGTTAAATAGTTCAATTCTAATTGGGGGATTATAGCAAATTTTGGGAGGATACGATATGTCGAAAAAACTTAAAATCATCTTACCTATCGTGGTCGGATTATTACTTGTACTGGGAATAGCTTGGGGTGTATATGCATTTATTACTAACACACCCAAAAATACATATTTATTAAGTGAAAAGAAAACAGCTAAAAACTTAAATTCATATGTAAATGATCGTTTTGAAAATGAAATGAAATTCCAAGAAAAATATAACGATAATTCATTCTTATCTAAATTCGAAATTAGTGCAGATGCCTCTAAAGATTTTATCGAAGATCTTGGCTTACCTAAATCTGTAGTAGATGGTACAAAACTTGAAGGTACCATTGGCCACGATCCTAAAAGTAAGAAAAGTATCGTCAATATGTCACCTACAATCGTAGATGAAGAAATCGGTAAATTCCAAGCCAGTGCCGATGATCAAAATCAATATTACCAATCACCTTACTTCAAAGGTATTTATAGTATCAAAAATAATGAAATTATTGATGGATTAGCTGAATTGCAAGGTGTTGACCCATCTGAACTTAAAGATAAAGGCTATTCAAATGTTAATTTCAATTTGAACAATCAACTAGGCGTATTACACACACGTCAAGATGATATGGATAAAGTAACTGAACGTTATACTGATTTAATCACAGATCAATTAGATGATGATGACTTTAAAAAAGGCGATAAAAAAAAGGTCAAAATTGACGGCGAATCTAAAAAGATTAAACCTGTTACATTAACTATCAGTAGAGAAAAAGCTAAGAAAATAACAGTAGCAGCATTAAAAAAAGCTAAAAATGACAATGAACTTTTGCGTCTTTCAAATATGAATGAAAAAGATTATAACAAATCAATTAAAGATGCACTCAAAGATGTACAGGATGCTCAAGATAAAGATTTCCCTAAAATCGAATCTAAAATTTATCAAGAAAAGCACCAAATATTAAAACGAGATATTACTATTACTGATTCAGATGACAAAAAAATCACTATCAAAGGTACAAATAAAATTGATGATGATTTAAAAGTGGATTACAAAGTGTCTGGTAATGATAATACATTTGAGATTAATGGTACATCTAAAAAGAAAGATGATAACTACAAAGATAAATACACATTAACAAGCAGTATAGATTATGATCGTTATACAGTTGATATCGATAATAAGGAAAGTCAAAGCGATTCAAAACGAAAAGATGCTGGTACTGTAACTATAGATGATGGTACAGATAACTATGATATTGACTATGAAAATAATTTAGATACTGATACAAAGAATAATCAACAAAAACAGAAGCTTAATGTAGAGTTTAAAATAGAAAATGAACCTATTAACATCATTTTAAATGCAGATACCAAATTAAAAGAAAAAATTGACTTTGATACAAAAGGTGCTAAAGATTTTAATGATTTATCTGAAAAAGACAAAGAAAAACTAGCCAAAGAAATCAATAAAAGTTATAAAGATAATTTCAAAAAAATAACTAAAAAATTAGAAGATTAAGTAGCTAGAGAATGATATATCAAATACATTTTCAAACTATTGATTGGCTCATACCCCTATCCATTTCAATATAGGATATCGTAGCCATTACAACCATATGGGGTGGGACATAATTTCCACCCCATTTTTCATATCATTTAATAGGAGTGGTTATTTGAAAATACTAAAATTGTTTCACATCTACCACTCTTTTTTATTGAAGAAGTGGTATTTATTTTTATATTTATTACTGATGATTATGGCTTTAATCACGACACTAACAATTCTACAACAACTTAACCAAGATCAATCATCTTTCAAGATAGGTATCGTCGACAAGGATCACTCCAAAGAAACTCAACTTATTTTAGGGTCTGTCGGTAAAGGGAGTCACTTAGGAAAAAACGTCTCTTTGAAAAAATATGATGAACATCAAGCGCATCAATTGTTGCAACAACAGAAATTACAGGGCTATTTCGTCTTTGATAAAGGTATGACAAAGGCTTTTTATAAAAACGGTAGTCTTCCTATTTCAGTTTATACATATGACAAACAGTCCACTAAAAGTGTAGTCATTAACCAACTCACTCATTCTGTGTATGATCGCTTAATGTTGTCGATGGGTGGCATTTTGAGTTTCAGTCATCTTGCGGATAAACCTTCTGACAATGAGACATTAATGACAATGACTGACATGCTATTTACAGGTCTCAATCGTACTGGTGCCTTCGATTATGAACCTATCAATATCTATGACACTGGTAGTTATTATGTGGTGACTGGTTATTTACTTTCAATATATATCCTATGTCTATCACTCTATACTGTACTTAAAATGAACCAAGAATCTGCATTAAAAGAGCGATTACAAATGTTTCACTTTTCCTATGAGAAACTCACACTTGTCCGTGGGTTTATCGCTTGGTTTTACACGTTACTATGGTCAGCTATAGGATTTATTTGGATTCATCATGCACTAGATAGTCCCTTTAGAAATTACAATTGGCCTACCGTAACTATTGAATTACTATACTTTGTAACAATGATGATCTTATGCTTAATCATAATCGATTTATTAGCTAAATCATGGTTGAATCTACTATTAAAAGTCGGTTTAAGCATCATAATTATTGGATTTTCTGGTATCACTGTCCCAACCATTTTCTTCCAACATATATTTAACAATATGATAGTCGGTCAACCATTTAGTTTAGTCACTAATCAAATGCTAGAAATTACATTAAATAATTATATTTTAGATACACACCCTGCTTTTTATTCTAGTTTGGTTGTATTGATTGTGATGTTAATACTTGTACTTGTTTGGAGGTACCGCCGATGAAACCTTATATTCAACTTGTGATTAAAAATCAATGGCTAGCTTATTTGATCTTGATATTGACGATTGTCTTAACATTAACTGCCTTATGGTTAGGTCAAAAATCTGCAAACCAAACGTTTAAAATTCCAATAGCAGTACAAGATATGAGTCATACCCAATCCTCTAAGCAACTCATACATCAAATTAATCAAAGTAAATATGTTGATGTTCGTCAATTATCTGAAGACGACTTTTATATCGATGATTTAGTAAAGAAAAAGGAAGTCATGGCAAGCCTACAAATTCCTAAAGACTTTGATCGTAAACTTAAAGACAACAATTTAAAGGCTGCCCTGCCATTATATGGACGTGATGATTTCATAGGTAGTATAGCCATTGAAATCATAAGTCGCTCCTTATATGAACAACAAATTCCAAATATTATATATGAACATTTAAGTGATATAAAACAACCTAAAACAATGTCAGACATTCAAAAGCAATACAACAAAGACACACCCAAATCACAAATGACTACGCATGCAATCAATCATAATGCCAATCAATCTATCTCTATCGGCATTGTATTTGCCGTTGTGATATGGGTCAGTGTGATTCAAATTCTATTACATCAACGTCTTAAGCAAGATGCACCACTTCATCGATTATTTCTGACTCATCATAGTCAACTCAAACTTTATAGTACCTATATCATTACACATGTCATTATTCTATTTTGTATATTAGTGCTCATTAGTATAGGCATGCACCAACCTTTGAGTATATGGTTTTACTTGAAATCAATCATTATATTAGTAGTTTACGAGTTCGGTATGGCATTACTTCTATTTAAAGTAAATGTCTTAAGTCATCGTCTATTTATGGCGATTGTGTATGCCATGGTAGTAAGTGTGATTTATATATGGATTCAATTATAAAGGAGTGTGATATACATGATAGACATTCAAGACGTAGCAAAACATTATAAGAAGAAACACATTTTCGATTCACTAAATATGTCATTTCAGAACAATCTCATCACGATTCTATTAGGTGAAAATGGTGCCGGTAAGTCTACGTTATTGCGCTTAATTGCTGGTATTGAAAAAGTCGATGCAGGTAGTATTCAATATTTTGGAAAGTCATTAACTAAGCGTCAAATCAGACAATTAGTGGGTTATGTACCACAAGACATCGCATTATTTGAACATATGACTGTTGAAGAGAATATTCAATTTTTCAAATCATTATGTGAACATCCAATATCAGAAGAGACGATTCAAAGTTATTTAAAACAACTTAATTTTGATGAAACCAAAGCTAAAGTTTCGAAGCTATCTGGTGGTAATAAAAGAAAAATCAATATATTAATCGGACTACTTAGCCAACCTAAGATTTTAATTCTAGACGAACCAACTGTAGGTATCGATCTCGAATCTAGATATGATATCCATCATTTATTAGAACAATTAAAATCTCAATGTTTAATTATTATGACCACACATCACTTGGATGAGGTTGAAGTGTTAGCTGACCACATTAAAATTATCGGTCAAAATCCTTTTTATCGTCATGTTCTTGAAGACAAAGGGATGGCTTATGAAAAATATAATAATGCATTAACTTAAAACATAGTTAAAGGAGAATTTATTATGAAAAAATTAATTAGTGTATTTATTTTAGCCTTAGTATTATGTTTAGCAGGTTGTAGCAATAGTAATAATGATAAAGATTCACATAAAAATGATGAGAAAAAATCAGAATCTAAAGCTAAAAGTAAAAGTGAACGTTTTAAAGAATACGATGACAATAGTGAAGCGTATGAAGAAGCTAAGAAAAAGTATAATAAACAAAAACCAATCTCTATGCTTAATAAATTAGATCCAATAATGACAGATAAAACTTTTACTAATCAAAAAGGAATACAAGGTTGGAAAGATTATAAGAAATTAATGGATAAAGTAAAGCTTGCTGATTATAAATATACTAAAGAATCTAAGGGTTCTTCATTAGACGATGTTGATGCATTTTTCAAAGATAAAAAAGATGTAAAACGTCAAAAAATGGATGCAGGCGAAGATGGTATTAAGCAAGTTAATTATTGGTATGTCACTGGCTCTGGTAAAAAAGTCGGCAACACTAATTACCCAGAATATTATACTGAAATCATGACTAAATATAAAGACGGTAAACTTATTTATGCTTCTGTTGAACCAGGTCTATATCATGTAAGTTTCAGTGATGCTGTAGAAAATAAAGATTTCACTAAAGTTAAAAATTTAAACCAATTATTAAAACTTAACCAATCAAAACCTGTACCATATAGTGTAGCTCAAATGAATTATGAAGCACTTCCAGTTACTAATGTGTCAATATTAGTTAAAGGTGAAAAGGAAAAAGACGAAAAAGCCGATTCTAACTATTTAGCTTATTTTAATTTCTCACCTGTTAAGTATGATAAAGATAAAAATCATGAAGTAGTGAGTGTTAATGGCGCTCCGTTTGAAAGTGCACAAGCAGACTTTGGTAACTATGCTTATGTCGCTATGAAAGAAGCACTCAAAGAAGCATTATAAAAAATATCCTCAACTTAAATGGATGAACACCATTGAATATAGAGTGATGATTGATTCACACTTTTCAATAGTGTTGATACCACAAGTTGAGGATTTTATATTTATGTTTCTTCATTTAGATTTCTTTTAAAAGTATAATTATCTACCCTTAGACAAACCGCACACTTACCCTTACTTTATCCTTCTGTATTCACTTGACCGACTGTTACAGTTGATACATAGCCCTTTTTAACTACAAATTGTAATCGCGTAGCATCACCTTGATAAACATAAGTACCATCATCAGGATATTGTGCATCATTACTTGTATGAGGGATATGTTTTAGCTTTGATGCATCATATACGTCCTTCATCTGTTGTAATGACACACTTGGATTTGCTACTGAAAATCTCACACTCGATGCTGAATGGGAATCAATAACTGTGATATCTTGATCAAACACTTGCTTGTTATATGTTGATTTTCCATCATCATTTGATACAACTTGGTAACCATTAAATGAAACAGTTCCTTTATCTAGTGATTTTAGAAACGATTCATCAAGTAAAAATTGTGCGTGATTACCGACATTTCCAGATTTTTCAAACTGAGTATCATGGATATCAGTATGTACTGATGACATATTTGTTTGATTAGTTTGGGCATGTGCTAAACCATTCATCGGTATCACAGTTAAAGTACAAATTAATACGAGACCTGACCATCGAATTAACTTCATATTTATTCTCCTTTACACTAAATATATTGATACATTTAATGTAACAATAACTTGATAATCGGAGACCTATCTTTCCTAGTTGATGGTTAGCAATGCCTGTACGTCTATATGAATTATTTAAAGACTTCTTCAAATTCCTTAATAGACGATTGTCTAAATGGTTCGAAATTAAATGGTTTAATTTCATATTGATTATATCTATGTTTATATAAACCGTTATAGATTCCTTTCGCATTGTTATCTACAATAATGGCTTGATCTTCTTCTAAGTATTGAATTGTTTCCGGAAGGTCTACAGTGATTACATCTGTTTCTAGCGCTAATGCTTCGTATACAACTAATCCTAATCCCTCGTAATTTGATGATAATACAAATGCATCACAATTCGATAATAGTGGGTATGGATTATTCATCCCACCTAAAATGACGATGCTTTCCCTAGCCGATGAATTTCTAACACTATTAATCGTTTTACTTTTTAGTGGACCATGCGGACAAACTAAAACTAAGAATATATTTTGATTGATTTCATATAAATCTTCGAATGCCTCAATTAATTTATCGTGTCCTTTTTGATAATCATATCGTCCTATATTAATGTAAACCTTAATATTTTCATCATATATAGCATTTAAAAGTTTCACTTTAGAAATTCTAAAGTGATTGTAAAAATCAAATATTGGTTTTTTAGATAACTGATTTTCATTATCTAAAACTGAGTGATTCATATAGTTAGACACTTTTTCAAACTGTTTACCAAATAAATGATCATATTTAGCTAATAAATCTTTTTCTCTTTTTAAAGTTTGATAGCTATCTAAAATTAATTTTTCAACTTTTGGAGATAGTTGTTGTCGAGGTTGGTTAATTGCATCATTACTCAAATCTTCATTTTCATCGATTTCACTATCTCTATATTGTTCTATTCGATCGTTTAACTCAGGAAAATCAAAGTGCAGTTCGTCTTCTTTATCTTTTAATGTAGGAAGTATAGCTGATACAAACTCTTCAAATGCTAGTTCATATACCAAATCTTCATTATCATTAAATATACCTTGAAGTCTGTGTATAGACTCATTAATCATTTCAACCTCTTTATTAACGACATGAGTTAAATAGTCACTAAGCTTGTATGTTGAGCTAATTTCAATAATTTTATCTATGACTAACTTATAGTTTATATTTTTCTTATTTTTAATTTCATTTAATAGAGTTTGAATTTCATCTTTAAAGTTCTCTAGATGAATTTGGTTCTTAGATTTATATGCATTGTCATTAAAAGAATAATCGACCTTAACACCCTCTAATGATTCAAACAAATCTTCATTACCAAGATTTCGAGTTCTATTTTCTCCTAAGAAATTATTCACAGTTGTCATTTTATGACTAATACCTTTGATATTGTTCACTAGATTCTCTCTTAAATTATTATGTACCAAAACAATCTTATCTACATCTTTATATGCGCCAAATACAATTTTTTTACTAAAATTACGTTTGGCTTTATATTCTTCAAACATATCAGTATGCACCCATATAGCTGTTTTAGCATCTATATGTCTCATCATCTCAGCTTCTTTTCGTTCAAAACCAGTATAATGAATCATCCAATCTATTTTTACATCACCGAATAATCGTTTGAATTCTTCTCTATAAAGGCGTTTTAACTGGTTTTTCCTAGCTTTTGCAGAATAATTTTCATCCCATAAATACTTTTTAACTAGCATTCGATCATATAAATTACCATTTAATTCCCCAGTTGTAGGATAAAAAAGTACATTTTCTGGAAGATTTAGTAATCTATAATAGTGCTCTGGTTTCACCTTAGATTTTTCAAAAAAGCATATATAGTTTCGTTGAGAGGTGTCAACATTTTCCAAAGTATTGATAAGTGCCGTCGTTACACCATTATTCCAAAAGCCCCCGCTAAGAATGGCTACAGTTTCTTTTCCGTTGTGTATATCATATTCTATAATTGAATCATCCGTATAATCATTCAATATATTTTTAGTTATTTTATAGGCGCCTGCTTGGCTATCGTATTTAGTGAATCTATTTTTCATTTCAGTGTAATCAGTGGTTGGTTCAATTTTATTAATAACCTTTTCTAATTCTTCTAAGGTATCTGTATTAATAAATGGATAATCTGTTAAATCCTCATACATTCCTCTAGTATTGGCGTATTCATCTAAGTCATATGTATATAGAATGACAGGTTTATCCATGTTCAAATAATCGTACATCACTGATGAATAGTCTGTTATTAAAGCGTCTGTAGCAGTTAAGAATTCATATGTTTCAAAGTTTTCTGGGAAGAAACGAATATTTCTATACGTATTTTTTATACTATTTTTTTCGAAATCATGAAGTTTAACAAATAATATAGTATTGTCATCTAAAAATTTATCTAAGTAGTTGAGCATTTTTTCGACTTCTGTTGATTTTTTTACCTTACCTACTGTTCCTCTCCATGTCGGCATGTAACTTATCACTTTTTTATTCTCTAGACCTAAGTTTTTTCTAATAACTTCTCGTAATTCCTGATTATAAAACACGCTATTTCTAGGTGATGGTCCGACAACTACTTTACCAGGATAGATATTTTTTAAATTATGTGAATCCACTAAAACGTCTTTAGTATGTTCATTACTTACAATGATTTTGTCAGCCATATAGAAGTTTCGTTGGACATTAGCAACATCTACGACTACTTCCATATCTTTCCCCATATTTTTTAATGGTGTACCATGCCAAATAATATAATATTTTTGTCCTTCTCTTTTACTGAAGAATGGATAAAATGTTGTATCATTGATTAAATACTCAGAAACCGCCATCAATTCATAATATTCTTCTGATAAATGTTTCACCATATGAATGTTAGAAATCCCTTTTTCATCAAGCAATTTTTTATGCTTGTCTGGTTGTTTAGAAACGATGAAAATTTTACTTTTTTCAACCTGTTTTTGAATTTCATCAATAAGATAAAAAATATGTCCCCCTACCGAATCACCGTGAGTGGACTCTAATACAAAATAGTTTTTTTGTATCTTTTTCTTTCTTCGATTCTCTATATAACAAAATTTACCTTTATTCTTTTTGTAATTATCAATCTTTTTTTTAATATCTACTTTTTTCAATTTTTTTCTCCTAATATTAAAAATTCAATTCTCTAATATATTTTTTCACATCATCTTTCATATCTTCGTCTTTTAATGCATATTCAATCGTTGTTTTAACGAAGCCTAGTTTTTCACCGACATCGTAACGATCACCTTCGAAATCGTATGCGTATACTTGGCTTTCGGCGTTCATACGTTCAATTGCATCTGTTAATTGAATTTCGTTACCTGCACCTTCTTCTTGTGTTTCAAGATAATCAAAGATTTCAGGTGTTAGTACATAACGTCCCATAATCGCTAAATTAGATGGTGCTGTACCTTGTTTTGGTTTTTCTACGAATTTCTTAACTTCATAACGTAAACCCGATTTTTCTAATGGATCGATAATACCGTAACGATGTGTGTCTTCTTCAGCTACTTCTTGAACACCAATTACGGATTTACCTGTTTCATCGTAAACATCCATCAATTGTTTAATTGCTGGTGTGTCTGATTCCACAATGTCATCACCTAATAATACAGCGAATGGTTCATTTCCAATGAATTGACGTGCTGTATGAATGGCATGGCCTAAACCTTTTTGCTCTTTTTGACGAACATAGAAGATGTTAGCTAAATCTGTTGAGTATTGAACCTTTTCTAATAGGTCATTTTTCCCTTTTTCTTGTAATACCATTTCTAATTCTTTTTGGTTATCGAAATGATCTTCAATCGCACGTTTATGTTTACCTGTAACGATAATGATATCTTCGATCCCTGCTCTTGATGCTTCTTCAACAATATATTGAATTGTTGGTTTATCTAAGATAGGTAACATTTCTTTTGGCATTGCTTTCGTTGCTGGTAAAAATCTTGTCCCCAAACCAGCTGCTGGAATAATTGCTTTTTTAACTTTCACTCAAATAGCTCCCCTCGAATAACCGTTTAATCCCTCGAATAAATCATTTATTAGATTAATAATCAATATATATAGTATATGTATTACTTACATAGATTTATTCAATTTATTAAAAAGTTAAGTATTTACACCATATTATATTATCACAACATTTCACTTATTTTTAGTATTAATTTTTATAAATATTGTACTAGTCTGTATTGTGCAGCAATTTAAATTGACTTATTCTATAAAAAACTGATTCTACACCTTAGATGTAAAATCAGTTTTAAATATTTTTCATTTATAAATTATATAAACTTACTAGTAACCTAGCATCAAGGCGATAGACATTGCTGTTGCACAGATAATGATCCATACAACAATGAGTTTCCATGCAAATTTTAGCCATTGTGTATATGAAATGCGCGCAACTGCTAAAGCACCCATCAGTGTCGCTGATGTCGGGAATAAAATATTACTAATGGCATCTCCATATTGGAAGGCTAACACTGTAATTTGTCGATTGATGTGTAGTAAATCTGAAATAGGTATCATGAGTGGCATTGTTGTTAAAGCTTGTCCTGAGCCTGACGGAATAAAGAAATTCAATATAAATTGTAAAACAAACATCACCATGATGACTAATGAAGCAGGTACGTCAGATAATAGTGTTGTCATACCATGTACAATCGTATCGATGATTTTACCATTTTCCAATAACACGACAATCCCTTTAGCAATACCCACGACTAACGCACCATAGAGAATATCTTGCATCCCTTTAACTAGTGCATCAAATGTTCCGTTAAATCCAAGTCCAGCGACTAATCCAGCTACGATACCAGCCAATAGAAAGTTGGCACTCATTTGCGTAAACGTCCAATCATACTTAAAAATACCAAATACATTAAATAAAATCGCACCAAGAATCAATGCTAGACTGAAAGCTTGCCTCTTACTAAAATTTTGATATTCAATTTCTGTATTAAGTTGTCCTTCTTCCTTTTCCAACTCATAAACAATACTCTTCGACTTATTCTTTTTAACTTTTTGACCGTAAAGCATGACTGTAGTAATAGCTGCAGTGAGTATAAAGACGTATATAATCGTACGTAATCCCCAACCAGAGAACAATGGTAACTCAGCTACTTTTTGCGCAACACCAACAGTAAACGGATTAAGCATACCACCCATAAATCCGCTTCCGGCTCCTAATATGACTACCGCTGCCCCTGTTAATGCATCATAACCAAGTGTACGAGCAATCAACACTCCTATAGGTACAAAAATAATCGTCTCCTCTGATAATCCGATAGAAAACCCTAAAATGGAAAAGGCCGTCATCGTCAATGGAATCATTAAAAAATTGGCTTTGCCTAATGTACGCATTGCTTTGTTCACACCATTTTCAAATGCACCTGTTTGGTGAACTATCCCAAATGCACCGCCTACTAAAAATACATAAAATACAATTTCACCGCCACTTACCAAACCTTCTGGTACTGCTCTAAAAATATCTAAAAATGATAAATGCTGATTCGCAACTTCATGGTAAGAACCAGAAACAACTACTGTTTGACCACTTTTCTTTTCTCGTGCATATTCCCCTGCTGGTATCACATAAGTCATTATCCAAGCAAATATAATAACCATTAATAATAAAGCATACGTATGAGGTGTTTTAAATTTGAACTCCTTCGATTTTTCTTTTTTCATATGATTAATCCCCTTTTTAAATCATTGAAGTTAATATTTTTATACCGATACCCTATTTTCAGAAAATTAACAATAATTTATTTAGAAATTTAAAAAGCGCTTAGTAACCTTGATATGTCACTAAACGCTTCATCGATTCATTATTCTTCTGATTGATTACTCATTTGCTTTTCTTTAACTTTATTACCATTTTGATCGAGTTTAATTATTTTATCTTTCTCACTCTTATATGTACCCATGATTTCCCCATCATGATTACGATAATTCACTGTCCAATTACCATCGTTGTCTATACGGATGTTATCCCAAAGGTAGGTTTTATTATCTAATTCGCCATCAAATTCACTGATTTCATTATAAATTTGGCTTCTCATATGTGCCATCGTATTAGCAGCGTTTTTATCTGGATCATCTGCTTTTTGTGCTGCACCACTATCAACGATTTGTATTTTCTTTTCCATTTCTGGTAAAGATCTATTATCTTTATTTGCTTTATATAACTGATTAATATCTAGTTCCTTACCATCTTTAGATAAAGAAGCATAATCATTTAATGCACCTTGTGTACTACCTATAAATATTTTATTTTTATTTACACCTATAACAGAAGCAAACTGACCTTTCGTTGGATATACTTGATAAAACTTCATGCCATCGGGTGCATTTTTTATAGAATCCACTTTCTCTAACATTAGATCTTCCATTTGCTTTTTCTCAACTTCAGATCCCTTTTTATACTCATAAATGCCTGTTAGGATTTCATTTTTAGTTAACATATATTGATCTGCTTCGTCAGCATAAAAAGCTAATGCTAATTTTTTCTTTTCTGATAATTGAGTCACTGACGTACTTTTGTTTTCATTTTTATTATCTTGTTTTTCTTTATTACTATCATTTGTTTTAGACGCTTGCTTGTTTTCTTCTTTCTTATCTGTTGCGTTCGATTTTTCACCTGAATGACAACCTGCCAAAACTAGGAATGCTGATAAACTTAATACGAAAATTCTTTTCATCAAAATGACTCCTTTCAAAAATATATTTATTAATATAAATGTAAATAAAATTCTTATTAATTTCAATACAATTCAGAATATTTTATTTAATAACTTCACATATCATTCTTTTTAAAAAGATATTTGAATAATTAAAAACACACCAATTCCAATAAGGAACTGATGTGTTTGTGAAGGGTGTGTAGTGTTATGAGTTTATTTCTTTTTATAATGTAACTGGGATCTTCCCTTTGAAATTGACGTAACGGTAGGCTTTTTTGACAGCTTCATCGTCGGGTGGTTCAACATTTTCTAATTGATATGGGATGCCTAAATTTTTCCACTTATGCACGCCGAGTTGGTGATAGGGTAAGATTTCAAATTTCTCAACATTATCTAGAGAATTAATAAATTCTCCAAGTTGGATGAGATCCTCTTTATCATCTGAGATACCTGGTACTAGGACGTGACGAATCCAAACAGGTTGTTTCATATCTGACAATTTACGGGCAAATTTGAGTATATGTGTATTGGGTTTGCCTGTTAATTTAATATGTTTTTCATTATTAATATGTTTGATGTCTAATAATATAAGATCTGTATGTTTCTGTAGTTCATCAAAGTGTCGATTAAACGCTGGTGTATCATTGACGCATCCTGCAGAGGTATCAAGACATGTATGCACACCATTTGCTTGTAGTTCTTTGAATAACGCTTCTAGAAATGGCATTTGTAGTAATGGCTCGCCACCACTTACGGTCACGCCACCACCAGATGCATCAAAGTAAGGTTGATACGGTAATATTTCATTAACCATTTCATCTACAGTAACTTCTCTAGATGGTTCATTGATTTTCCAAGTGTCTGGATTATGACAATATAAACATCTTAATAAGCAACCTTGTGTAAATAATATATATCTAATACCTGGTCCATCGACTGTGCCCATACTTTCGACGGAGTGTAAGTGTCCTTTAAGCATTTTGCTCCCACCTTATTTTCTACATTTGTTCGTGGAATGTACGTGAAATGACATCCAATTGTTGTTCGCGAGTTAATTTAATGAAGTTAACTGCATAACCAGATACACGGATTGTTAATTGTGGATACTCTTCTGGATGTTCCATTGCATCTAATAATGTTTCTCTGTTAAATACATTGATATTTAAGTGATGACCATGTTGCATTGCATAGCCGTCTAACATGCTTGTTAAGTTTTTATTCTGAGCGTCTTCTTCTTTACCTAATGATTTTGGTACGATACTAAATGTATTTGAAATACCATCTTTACAGCAGTCATAAGGAATTTTAGCAACAGAACTTAATGAAGATAATGCACCTTTTTGGTCTCGACCATGCATTGGGTTTGCACCTGGTGCAAATGGTTCGCCGGCTTTACGACCGTCTGGTGTGTTACCTGTTTTCTTACCGTAAACAACGTTTGATGTAATTGTTAATACACTCATTGTATGTTCTGAGTCACGGTATGTTTTATGGCTACGTAATTTTGTCATGAAGCGTTCAACTAAGTCGACTGCGATATCATCCACACGGCTATCATTATTACCATATTTAGGGAAGTCGCCTTCGATTTCGAAGTCTGTAACTAGACCTTCTTCATTACGGATAGGTTTTACTTGTGCATATTTGATTGCTGATAAAGAGTCAGCTGCTACTGATAATCCCGCAATACCTGTTGCCATCGTACGAATAATATTTGTATCATGTAACGCCATTTCAATACGTTCATAACTATATTTATCGTGCATGTAATGAATGATATTTAATGAATTAATGTATACACCTGCAAGCCAGTCCATCATTTTTTCAAATTTCTCAAATACGTCATCATAATCTAATACGTCTGAATGGATACCTTCATAACTTGGACCTACTTGTTTGCCAGATTTTTCATCTTTACCACCATTGATAGCATATAGTAATGTTTTAGCTAAGTTAGCACGAGCACCGAAGAATTGCATTTGCTTACCGATTTTCATTGCTGATACACAACATGCGATACCATAGTCATCACCATAGCTTTCACGCATTAAATCGTCGTTTTCATATTGAATTGAGCTTGTTTTAATACTCATTTTTGCACAATAAATTTTGAAGTTTTCAGGCAATCTTACTGACCAAAGCACAGTTAAGTTTGGTTCAGGTGCTGGACCTAGGTTATCTAATGAATGTAAGAAACGGAATGAGTTTTTCGTAACTAATGGTCTACCATCAATACCTACACCACCGATAGATTCAGTTACCCAAGTTGGATCGCCAGAGAATAATTCGTTATAGTCTGGTGTACGTGCAAATTTAACGATACGTAATTTCATAATGAAGTGGTCGATAATTTCTTGTACTTCACTTTCTGTAATGTCACCGTTTTTCAAATCACGTTCAGCATAAATATCTAAGAATGTTGATGTACGTCCTAAACTCATGGCAGCACCATTTTGTTCTTTGATTGCTGCAAGATATGCTAAGTATAACCATTGCACCGCTTCTTTAAAGTTAGTAGCTGGTCGACTTAAATCAAATCCGTACATTTGTCCTAGTTCTTTTAATTCATTTAAGGCACGATATTGTTCGGATAATTCTTCTCTTAATCTAATCACATCTTCTGACATTTCAGTAGACATTGTATTAAAGTCTTTAAGTTTTTCTTCCATTAAGAAGTCAACACCATATAATGCCACACGACGATAGTCACCGATGATACGTCCACGACCATATGCATCTGGTAATCCTGTAATTATTCCAGCTTTACGACAATTTAACATTTCTCTGGAATATGCATCGAATACACCTTGGTTATGCGTTTTACGATAGTCTGTAAAGATTTTTTCTGTTTCTGGATCTAATTCATAACCGTATGCTTCACATGCTGCTTTAGCCATACGAATACCACCGAATGGTTGCATTGAACGTTTAAATGGTTTCTCTGTTTGCACGCCGACAACTGTTTCTAAATCTTTGTCTAAATATCCAGCGTCATGTGATGTGATTGTGGATGCTACTTTCGTATCCATATCCCACATACCACCGCGTTCACGTTCTTCTTTAGATAATTGCATCACTTGGTCCCATAATTTTGATGTTGCTTCAGTTGGACCTTCTAAAAAGTCATCGTCACCTTCATATAATGAATAATTTAGTTGAATAAATTCTCTCACGTCTACATGTCTATTCCAACGACCATTTTTAAAACCTTGCCAAGCACTAGTATGATGATTTGTTTCTAACATACTGTTCGCCTCCATTTCGTTTTGTTAACGTTTTCACATGTAGTGTAGCATGTTTATTGTGATAATTTTCACAAAATTTATGACTAATTTTCAACTAAAATATGGCTGATTAGCGAACCTGTATTTTAAATTAATACAGAATTACATTTTTATTCACTGTTACATAACAGATTTATAAATATCATAAATTCAAAATTAAAATACTTACATAAAAACCAAATGAATTCATTTCTTATATACCATTATTATACTAATAAAATATGTTAAACTTATTTCGTGTACAATTAGTTGGTTATTTGGTAAATCACGTTAACAATATAAAAGGAGTTTTGTGTGATATGAAAAAGTTATGGACTGTGCTATTGATGGGATTATTAGTACTATCAGCATGTTCAAATCATCATTCTGAAGGAAAAAATGAAGCGAGCAAGCAAGATAGTAATAAACAGAATCAATCTCACAAGAAAGTTAAAAAAGATGGTAAAACTTATATTGACGGTATCTTAATGGTGAATAAGCAAATTAAATTACCAAAAGACTATAATCCTGGGGAAAATCCTAAAGCAGTGAAAGCATTAAATAAAATGATTGCTGATGCGAAAAAAGATCATATCAATTTATACAAAATTAGTGGCTTCAGAAGCTATCAAACTCAAATTCAATTATTCAATAATTATAAAGCTAGAGATGGTGAAAAAGCAGCTAATAAATATAGCTCTAAACCAGGTCATTCAGAACATCAAACTGGTTTATCATTCGATGTGGGTGCACAGGGGTCTGATAAAAACTTATACCACAGTTTTGGTAAAACCAAAGAAGGTCAATGGATTAAACGCCATGCAGATGAATATGGCTTTATTATTAGATATGGTAAAGGCAAAGAAAATGAAACTGGCTATCAATATGAGCCATGGCATTTACGCTATTTAGGTAAAGAGAAAGCCAAAGAAGTCAAAGAGTCTGGCCAAAGTTTAGAATCTTATTTAGGTTTATATCCTAAAAAATAATAAAAATAAGGCTGAGATACATGATGGATAATGTGAGTGATTGTGTGATATGTACACATCAACTCATAACCAGTCCTCATGAATATCTCAGCCTTTTTTAATTCTATTATTTTGCTTCTCCCACAACAGTAAAGCGTTCATTAATGTGTTGAGGATTTTCAATTTCGTCTACTAATGCAACGGCATAATCTGCATAACTGATATAGCTATTCCCCTCAGAATTAACAATTAATTGATCTTTACCAGATTGGTAATGACCTGTTCTAACACCCTCTGGATCAAATTCTGCAGCAGGGCTTAGGAATGTCCATGTTATACCTTCTGAGTTGCGTAATTCTTCAAGGTTTTGTCCTTGACCACTTGCTGTAGGTTTAACAATATCAGGAAATTCTGGTGTGTCGATTAATTGAACTGTATGTGCATCATCTACATATAGACTTCCGGCACCACCAACAATAATTGCTCTTGTATCTGTTCCTTTTAAAATATCAATTAAATGACGGCCTGCATTGATATGTCCTTCTGAATCGCCTAATGGTGCACCAAAAGCATTAACAACAACTTCAAATGATGCTATGTCTGTAGTTGTTAAATCATGAATGTCTTTCTCGATGATTTCTACTTCCGTATTTGTTATTTTTGATGCATTTCTCACGATGGCAGTTACTTGATGTCCTCTATCTAAAGCTTCTTTTAATACAAGTTGTCCTACTTTACCTGAAGCGCCTATAATTCCTATTTTCATTGTGAAACTCCTCCGTTTATCTCTTTTAAGATTAATTACATTTTGAAATGTGCTTATCATTGATGTAACTGTAACAGTTACATCAAGTCGAATAACGAATACGCTATTCGTTATGTTGCAATACTTGATTAACGATATCGTTCATTGTCACTTTCGCTAGAACACCTTCCATAGCATCTTGTGCTTGCATTAATATAATCTCTAACACCCCTTGAATGTTAGCACCTACCACACAGTTCACGTTCGTGTCTTCATGTATCTGAAACAATTGTCCTTCTTCAACCACATCTACAGCATGATATACATCTAATAATGTAATATCTGATAACGGTTTTAGTAAGTATAGACCGCCATTGCCACGATACATATCTACTAATTGTGCACGTTTAAGATAGCCAATAATGCGTCGGATAACAACGGGGTTAGTATTAACACTGCCAGCTATATATTTTGATGATAGCTCTTGATTGGACTCTATTTGAATTAAAGATAATATATGCACTGCTACTGTAAATCTACTACTAATTTTCAAATAAATTAACCTCCTGTAACCATTGTAGTTACACTTATATCTTTTGTCAATTTGATTGATTTTTAATTTTTAAAAAACAGGTCGGGGCATAAATATATTTCAAGTTACATTTATATTTAGGCCGTAGTTGACTTACACATGCGTATTGACTCATGTGTTCAAATTAATCTTTAGAGGTATACATGAACTAAAGTTCATGCATAAAACCGTCTAAGTAATACATTACAAAGACGGTCTAAATGTACCAAGCTTTTTATTTCTAGTCATCCTTGCCGGGGGGACGGGCCCCAAACATAGAGAATTTCGAAAAGAAAATCTACAGACAATGCAAGTTGGGGATGGACAACGATAAAGAAATACTTTTTTCTTTAGAAATTAGTATTTCTTATGCATGAGTTTCACTCATGTATTTCTATTTTAAAGTACACATTAGCTGTGGCTAATGCGTAAGAACCACTACATAATCAATGATTAATGGTTCTTTATTATTTCTGTCCTACTCTCTATAACTATAAAAAATAGCTATGAAAAAATCTATCGTCATAGATTTCTTCATAGCTAATCTTAGTATGTTTTATACGTCATCATTTGATTAAAACTTTTTGTAATAAATTTTGATACCTATGATTGTCAACATACCTAGTAATACTAGTCCGGCAATTGCCATACATACGTATAGAAAAATCATACCCCAATGTGTCGTAGGTTCGACTTCTACGGTAGGTGCTTGATGTCCTTTCGTAAATTGACGATCATAATCAACATATAATTGATTATCCTCAGACACTTTTAATTGATATTTACTTTTATCTTTAGGTACTAAATCATATAAATCTTTTTTTACTTCATATTTTTTACCGTCTATTTCATGCTCACCTTTTGAAATGACTTTACGGTAGTCGTATTGCTTAAATGCATGTTCAGTTAAAGCATTCGCCAGTTTTTGACGGGCATGCTTCGCTTGTTCATCAGGGTACGGCTTAACATTAAATATGCCTGTTACGATTCTTAAATGATTTCGTTTGGCAGTTAATTCTAAATTGTATCCATTGTCACTTGTCCCTGTTTTTAAACCATCAACATCTTTCATACCATCTGCTTCATTAGGTAATGATGTATTGGTATTATGTAATTCTTGATTTGACTGCTTATCTTTAGATAGTTTTGTAATTTTTAAAACATCTGGATGTGCATTCAATATATGATTACTTAATAATGACATATCACGTGCAGTTGTATGTGAAATCGTATCATCTTTATAACTTTTAGGCTCATATGGTTTTAATATTTTATTATTAGCTCCACTTGGATTCGTAAACTTTGTATCCTTCATGCCTAAGTCTTTAGCTTTTTGATTCATTCTATCTGTAAATTTCGAAGAACTACCATCAATATGTTCTGCCAATACTAATGTCGCAGCGTTACTTGATTCTAATGCAGCTTGCTTCAATAATTGATTGATTGTAACGGTTGTTCCTTCTTTAAGTGGAAATGTAGTTAAATTAGGCAATTCTGACATTTTTTCATATCGTGATGTTATTTTCACTTTATCATTCATTTTAATTTTGCCTGATTTAATATCGTCATAAACCAAATTCATCGTCATCAATTTAGTAGTAGATGCTGGATCTACTTGAGTATTTCCATGATAATCATAAAGTATTTGACCATCTTTAGTTGTTACTATCATCCCTTTTGGATTGTATTGCTTATCAATATCTTGATGTTCTTGTTTAGCAACATCGACTGGAGACTGTTCAGCAAAAACAGTTGGCGATATTAAGACTAAACACATCATAATCATCATTAAACTAGTAAAAACTTTTTTCAACGATGTTCCCCCTTTAGTTTGCTTTACGCAATCATTCTTAAAACTAGATGTAACTTGCATTAATATACATTGCTGAAGTCATTAACGTTTTTCGCACAAAACACTTTTAAATCCTCAAATTAAATTAATTATATGTATATTGCATACGCATAAGTATTATAACGCAAACTTATATCCAATTTAAAATCAAAATCAAATTTATTCATTTTTATTAATTTAATCATTTGAACCGGACACCATGTGTCCTCTTAAAAGCTTTATTACTACTTCTATATGTAATGCCTTTGAATTTATTTCAAAAAAAATCAAATACGTGGTTGCATTGAAAATAATCTTATTGTAGTATACTAACCATATCAAGTATATAAAATATATTTAAAGGGAAGGTAAGTATTTATGCGGTTAGGATTACTATTAATTAGACTGATGTTAGGTATTACATTTACAATACATGGATCACAAAAGGTATTTAGCGGATTTAAAGAGCCTATGGAAATGATGTCTGGGTTAGGATTTCCTGCATTTTTAGGAATTATATTAGGATTATTTGAATTTATCGGTGGTATTTTAATGATTATCGGATTATTTTCAAATTACGTTGCTGCTGGATTTATCGTCATTATGTTAGGCGCCCTATTTACAGTACACTTATCACAAGGTTACATGGCTTCTGAACTCGTCATCTTATTACTAGTTATGAGCATTGCGGTTATGGTTTCTTATAACTGGAAGAAATTATTGGAAATATATTAAAAAAATTGAAGCCTGAGACATTTTATTTATGTCCCAGGCTCGTTTTTCATATTAGCGCATGTATTTTAATCGTCTTTTTGATTGTCTAATACTTTTCCAGTTTTAGCATCGACAGTCACTTCATGCTTTTCTTTACCTTTTTGTAGGTCAAAGTTATATACTAATTTGCCATCATCTTTTGATAATGACCACTCTTTCACATCTCCATCAAAGTCTTTTTGTGCTGATTTAATAGCATCTTTATAATTCTTCACATCACTGTATTTAAATGTGTCATTAGACTGATTAGATTCACCTTTTTCAGTTTCTTTGTGAATCACTTTTTTATCTTTATCATTGATGATAACTTCAGACTCTTTATTATTTTTCGTGTCTTGTTGTTCTACTTTATAGACCCAGTCACCATTTGATTTCTCATAAGAAATATCTTTTAAATCTTGGTTTTTATATGTTTGTTGTGCCTTTTTAATTGCATCTTCAGGCTTTGTCTTAATATCTTTAACCGCTACAGTGGCATCTTTCGTACCTTCGTCTTTCTTATTTGAAGCAGAATCACTGCCACCGTTACCGCACGCACCTAATAAAATGGCTGCTGATGATAATAAAGCTATTGTTTTAGTATGTTTCATTACTAATCTCTCCTTTATATTAGATAATTTTTCATTCCCGCTTCCAATATAAAGAAACCTCTTTTAAAGTTTTGTTAATATATTGTAAAAATATCGTTAATAAACAAAAAATAATGACTTAATATTCATTATTTGATTTAAACTCTCTTTTTATTAGCCTTATACATTTTACTAATACCTTAAATTTTTCGATTAACACTTATGTTAACTATGTATATATGTGTATAAAATCAAACTTATTTATTCATTTGAAATTGATGTAATTGTTTTGTAATATTGTCATTGAATCGTAACATTTCACTTTTTTAACGATTCAACTAAAAATGAGAGGGAGATTCGTATGAATAAAACTGCCAAAGCAATTGTCTCATCAACTTTAGCCATCGGAACAGTATTCGGAGTCGGAGCCTCATTAGATGTAAATCCTAATCAAGATGTACATGCCGCTACAACACCTTATTATAATTATAAAGGTTATGTTAATAATGACGGATCATTCTTACTAAATAAAAGCTTTAAGAATGCCGTAAAATATGGAAATGTTACTTTCAATGGTACAAAAATTGTTAATTTAAGTGGCACTTCGTCTAAAATTAATGATTTCACTAAATATGACCAATCTTTTTCTTCTATTAAACCTGGGAAAAAGCAAGCAACATCTGTACACATCAAAGTCAATAATATTACTATTAAACAATTAAAATCTGTTTATGGTAATGATCTTCAAGAAATGAGAGATATACAAGGTAATAAACATCCAAACACTGACTCTTATCAACTTAAAAGTCCAAAAACAGGTTTTTACCATACTCCGGTAACCATTTCACAAAAAAATGGACAAGTCACTTCAGTAACAATAGGTTTTGACGGATCAGGCGCATAATCAATATATAATTAGTAATTTGCAATCATGAAAAAAGGGGCATCCTCATTCTCAGGATGCCCCTTTCTTTTGTATATATATTATACGTCGAGTCTTCTACTTGTTAATGCTTTGATCATTTCTGGATCGGCATGTGAGAAGAATTGACTATCGTTACTATCTAATGTTGCGATTTGTGCTTTATCTTCATCTGTTAGTTCAAAATCAAAAATATCTAAGTTTTGTTTCATTCTTTCTGGATTAACTGATTTTGCTAAGACAACAATGTCTTTTTCTACTAACCAACGTAGTACAACTTGTGCGATTGATTTACCGTATTTGTCACCAATATTTTGTAACGTTTCGTTGCTAAATAAATTGTTTTTTCCTTCAGCAAATGGTGCCCAAGCTTCAACAAGTACACCTTCTTTTTGAAGTGATTGTACTTCATCTTCTTGTTGATGGAACGGATTAATTTCAATTTGATTCACTTGAGGTTGCACGTTGTTATGAATACCTAGATCAACAACGCGATCAACACCAAAATTAGATACCCCAATCGCTTTGATTTTTCCATTTTCTTGTAGCTCTTCTAACGCCTTCCAAGATCCGTAAACATCATTATATGGTTGGTGAATTAATACTAAATCAATATAATCTAATTGCAATCTTTCTAGAGAACGTTCGATTGATTTTAATGTATTTTCATAGTTAACATTTTCAATCCATACTTTTGTAGTAACAAATAATTCGCTTCTATCAATACCAGATGCTTTAATACCTTCGCCTACTTCTGTTTCATTCATATAACTTTGTGCTGTATCTATATGGCGGTAGCCTGCTTGAATCGCATTAACTACGGAGTCTTTTGTTTGTTCTTGTGGAATTTGAAACACACCAAATCCTAATGCTGGTATTTCAATTGTTTCGTTTAGTTTTATTGTTTTCATATGAAAACCTCCTACTATTTATAACTACACCTTACACTATAGAGTTCACTCTATAGCAAATTTATTGTCTTTTATTTTCCCAAATCTTTTTCAAATTATATTCTTGAGCCGCTTCATCATTGATTTTGGCAATATGGTCATCATACGTTTCAATTTTATATTTTAATAATTCTCTTGCATTATGAATGATCTTCAAATGTTCATCTAATTCTTCAAGTTGTTTGTTGAGTACTTCTTTCTGTTGGTTTTGAACCGCCTCATCTTTAGGTAATTGACCTAATCTGCAAAATTCAACGAGCAATTCAATCGTTACACCAGCTTGTCTTAAATGCTTAACTAAGTATATCCAATTTAAATCTTTCATTTGATAGATGCGATATCCATTTTTATCACGTTCAACTGGTGGAATTACGCCTACCTTTTCATAGTATCTTAAAGTATCTTGAGAAATATCCATCAATTCGACAACTTCTTTTGTATTCATGACTACGACCTCCACTTCTGTTACGAACATTGTAAACCATGGAGCGTGCTCAAGGGCAAACCTTTTTTCATACAAAAAGCCATATCATAGTGAATCGTGATCACTACAATATGACTCAATCAATTTTATAAATCCAAGTCGAGTCTCTGACCCTTAAAATAATCTATCACGTAAGGATCGTGTGAGATGATAATCATTTGAATTTGTGTTAATTCCTTTAGCATATTGAGAATCGTTTCTTCATTAATAATGTCTAAATTCGTAGTTGCTTCATCAAGTATTAATATTTGCGGCTCTATAATAAGTGCTTTAGCAATCCAAAGTCGCTGAAATTGGCCACCACTCAATGTACTTACACGTTGATCTAAAATCGACTGAGGTAGAAGACATTGTTTAAGCACTGCCGCGATTCTCTCTTGATAAGTTGAAGGATCAAAATGATAATTTTTTAACGGGGCTAATAAGATATCACGTACTCTTTTTCGATAATCTAATGTATTGCTTTGATATTGTGGTACATATTGAATCTGTTTCGTCCATCTTTTCGTTTGAGTGTCTGTTCTTGAAATGCCATTGTACTTGATTTGGCCAGTATAATCTAAATCTAATCCAGCTATTATTTTCGCTAAAGTAGACTTTCCGCTACCACTTTTTCCACATATCAGTAAATGACCTTCTGTTAAATCTAATGTTATATCTTTTAAAATTGGTTGATGTTGAATAATTTTAGACAGTTGTTTGATTGTAAGCATATTGCTTTCTCCTATGCGCAATGTCGATTAATTTCTTCGTATAATCGTCTTTGGGATGTTGAAGTATCTCCTTTGCAGTACCATTTTCTAGGAGATGACCTTCTTTCATAATGCTAATATGTGTCGCATCATCTTCTACTAAATTAAGATCATGTGTGATAAATATCATCGTCATCTGTTTTTCCTTCATTATCTTCGAAAGATAACGCATTACCTTTTGACTATTTTTCTGATCGAGTGCACTTGTAGGTTCGTCTAAAACTAAACATTGAGGCTTGCTAATCAATGCCATCATTAGCGCAACTCTTTGAGCCATACCACCACTCAATTCGAAGGGATAAGATTTTAATAAACGTTGCGGCTCTTCTAAACCAAAGGCTGTCATCATTTCAATCAACTGCACACGTCGCTCTGGCTTGGTCAACTTCGATGATTGTGCTTGATATAACATATCAAAGTGTTTATCAAGTGTAATATTTTGAAACATGTTACTCGTTGTATCTTGAAACACTGCATCAACATTGGCCAAATTGATATCAATTTTCCCTTGATACGATAATTCTGCAGAAGTCATATTTAATATTGTACGAATTAACAAGGACTTCCCACTACCACTTTCACCTATAACACAATGAAACGCACCTTTTTGAATATCTACAGAAATTGAATTTAATAATGTGCGCGCATTGTTAAAAACACTTAACCGATCGACACTCACAAAGGTTGTTATTTCATTATTTTGTTGTTGATCATTTGAAATAATAAAGCATAACCTCCTAATAGTAGTCCCGGGAAGAAGAATAACCACGGCGCCGCACTAAAGTAACTCTTACCATCAAATAATATTGTCCCTAATTCAGGTGTGGGTGGCTTAATCCCTAGTCCTAAAAAGGCTAACCCTGAAATGCTTAACATAATTTTACCTATATCTGCAGTAATTAGGGCTAGTATATTACTCATTAGATGAGGAATAGTATGCACTAGTGTTGTTTTCATCTTAGAATTACCACTTAATACTGCGTAAGTAATAAAAGGTTGCTTTTGTAAATCTCTAGTTAAATTTCTAAAGTAACGTAAGTAGCGTCCTAACCATCCTATTGTGAGTGCAAATAGTAATCCTAGCATTGAATCACTCACTAAACTTAAAACAACTAAAGCAATAATAAACGATGGGATAGCTAATAATAAATCCGCTAAAAACATACAACTTTTATCAAACCAACGTCCCTCTATACCTGCAATTAATCCCAGTATTAAACCGATACCGATACTTAACACGATTACTGTCATCGTTAATCCAATCGTCACGATACTTCCCTGAATAAGACGCAATAGAAAATCTCTACCTAACTGATCTGTTCCTAATAAGTGATTGAAATTAGGTGGACGTAATCCTAATGCCTCATTCAACTGTTGTGGGATCAAACTAACAACTATAGTTGCAATCATCATGAATATAAAACCTACTATTATATATACAGTTTTATGCTTATTCATGATTACCCATCCTTTCTAAATTAGGTTGAGTTAATTGCTTGTGCTGAATTCGAGGTTCATTCTTAATCATTAATATATCTCCCAAGTAATTAGTGATCATAATTGCGACAATCACTATCATGATAATACCTTGAATTACTGGATAATCACGTTGATTGATTGCAGTAATCAATATTTTGCCTATACCTGACATACTAAAAATCACTTCTAAGATAACAACCTTACCAAACAAATGAATCATACTATTAATCATAATCGTTATTAATGGTGCGATAATATCTTTAATCTGCACATAGATTCGATGTTTTAGTTTAAAACCACGTAATAAGGTTAATTGGTAAGCATCACTTTTAAGCGTTCCTTCTATTAAATGTGCTGTCATTAGAATAATATGACAACCTTCTACTATGACTAGCACTGTAACAGGTAGCACAAAGTGTAACCACGTACTGCTTCCTACAAAGGGTAACCATTGCAAACGAATGCCAAAGTAATACACGAATAATATCGCCAACCAATATTCCGGCATTGAGGTTAAGATTTGAGCGATACTTCTAAGCATTATCCTCCATTTATGACCTGGATTGACGCCAACCACATAACCAATAGCGAATCCTAACGGTAATAAAATAGCCGTTGCAATTACCATTAATGTCAATGTAGGCGTTAATGATTGAATAATCATAGAAGTCACTGGCTCACGAGTACTAAAGCTATAACCGAGATCGCCTGTAAAAGCATGCGCAACCCAGTCTAGATACCTTAATATCACATGATGACCTAGACCTAGTTGATGTTGTGCTGCTTCTATATTTTCCTGGGAAATATGTGTGTACCCATGCCTCTGTAAATACAAGATGGCTGGATTTCCTGATGTCTTTTCCACTAACAGAAATATAATGAATGAACTCATAAATAAGTACAGCAATAATTTCAACGTACGTTTAAACATTTTATTGCTTAACTTTCAAATGTTTATAGTCGATAGGCGCATCAGTAAGACCTGAGAATTTAAATGATTCAATCTTATGACTCGTCACAAATGTTTCATTTGGATAAGCAATCGGCACACCATAATAACTACGATTAAAATGTTTAAAGATATCATCCATTGCCTGTTGTTGCTCATCACGGTTAATCTTTTTAGGATACGCATCTAATTTCTCTGATAACACTTTATCGTTTGCAAGCACCCCTGATTTACCATCACTATTTTTAAATACTGAATTCATAAAGTTATAAGGTATTAAGGCATCTGAGTATGTTCTATAGAAAATGAGATCAAAGTCTTTTTTCGTCCATAATGTGTCATAATATGATTGAGAATCTAATGTTTTAATCTTTAATTCGATACCTGCTTTTTTCAATTGATCTTGAACTTGCTCTGCTTTATCTTTCCAATTTGGAAATTCTGCAGTTTGAATGACAAGATTGAATGATAATGGTTTACCATCCTTTTCATAAATGCCATTATGATTTTTCTGATAGCCTTCCTCTTTAAGAATTTTTTCAGTATCTTTAATATTATAGTCATGCTGTTGTTGGTTCTTATCATTTACAAATTGAACATCCTTTTGGAAAATGCCGCGCATATGTTGATCTGATAATTGATTTGTATTGATGGCTTTACTTATTGCTTCTCTTATTTTGTCATCTTTTAATGTCTTATGATCTGGATTAAAAGCCATAAAATGACTGACTGTACTTGGTCGGTCTTCTATTGTTAAGTCTTTATTTTTCTTATCTTGTTTTAATTGTTGGTCTGATAACATTCCTAATGAACCACCAGAAATATCTACAGAACCACTCTGTATAGCTGAATTTCTAGAATCACCATCTTCTATCGTTTGGAAAGATAAGTCGTATTTAACTGGATGCTCGTGATTGTAATACTTATTCGGTTTCATTGTAGTTTTTTCCTTACCTGCTTTGTCTACAACGAATGCACCCGTACCAATTGCCTTCTTAAACTTGCCATCGACCTTGCCACCTTCAACTGCATGTGGACTCATAATACGAAGTGGTCTCACTTGTGTTAGTTCATTCAACACCTGATTAGACGGTTGTTTCAATATAATCTGTACTGTATGTGAATCTTTTACTACCACTTGATCTAATTGCTTTAATGTTTCAACAGTCGTTTCTTTATTCATCTTTTTAGCACGTTCAATTGAAAATTTAACTGCTTTCGCATCTAGTTTAGACCCATCAGAGAATTTCACATTATCTTTCAAATGAAATTCATATTCTTTTCCTGCGTTATCAACTTTCCAACGATCTGCTAGACCCACTTTGATGCCTTTCTTCTTATCGTACTGAACAAGTGAATCATATACTGCGCTATAAACCGGCATCGCAGCATCATAACCTTGTGCATCTAATTTATCTGCTTTCGCTTCTGTTGGTAATGACACATTAATATTGTGATCATCCTTAGTATGACTTGAACAACCCGCTAATAGTAACGTCGTTGTTGCAACTGATAATAATATTCGCTTTTTCACTATTTTGTTCCTTCTTTCAATGTAGCTTTAATTAAAAATGATTCTTCAAATAATGTACGTAAGTAGTCATTCGGAGATAAATAAAAATCACTATAGTTTGTAAGATTGATAACGTCAGGTACGCTTTCTTTTATTACTGCTACTTCAAAACCTTCTGCGACAAAGCTATCAACAATATGTTTTAATGAATGATCTTGAGATGGCGTCGCGCCATATTTATCGATAGTTTCTTTCATAAAATATCTACTTGGATTATTCGTATGATCTGCAAATGTGGCGTAATAAACACCTTTTTCTTTTAAAACTGCTTTTAAATCTCTTGCATGTTGAGGCACATCTTCAATGAGATATAACACAGACGTACTTATAGCTGTATCAAACTTATATCCTGTTGTTTGAGGCTTATCCGTTAAATAGTATTCGAGGGGACGTTGTTCTTTTAATGTGTTCGCCTTTTCTAATGAGTTGTATGCTAAATCGATGCCCACACCTTTATCAAATTCATGTGTCTGATACAGTTGTCGTAAAAAACCACCCTGATTACAACCAAAGTCTAAAATTGTTTGTCCCTTAATATGGACTGGATCAAGCATCTGAATGATTCTTTGCCAAGACTCTTGATGGTCCCTTGCCATATCATCATCCGTTTCTTCTCCCTTTTTCCACCAAACATCGTATGTATTTCCCATATTGTTATCCTTAACCTTTCAAATCGTAATTATTTCGTTTTAAAGATTACTATAAAAAAGTAAATAATACAATATAAATTTATAGCCACAATTAAATTAATTAAAAAAGCCTAAGTGATAGCATGACAGCATATCAATTAGACTTTGAAGACTTATTAAGCTCATTTATCTTTAACCTACTACTATTAAGACGGATGTCAGTTTGACCTCAGACAAACCGAAGTGTACCCTTATCAAATATCTTTCATTATCTCTTTTTATATTGAAGTCGTCTTCACCCTATTTACTTGCAAAGTTATAAAAATGAGATTTCTCAAAAACATTTAACTTAATTTTAATTGCTTTCTAACTATAATTGTCGACAAAAATATTGCAAACACAATATTATTTAATTTAGCTCTATTCGTTACTAAAAAGTAACAAATTCATTTTCCAAATAATATTATTATTTATTATTCTTTATATGTGGTATATTTGTATTGTAATATTGAAGTTATATATTAGTGTATTATTACATTGAGACTAACCCATTCTTACAAAGCAACATTTAAAAGGAGTATGGTTCAATGTCAAAAAGACAAAGAAATTTAAAACACAGTTTAGAAGAAGAAAAATCACGGGTTAAATTATATAAATCAGGCAAACACTGGATTAAATCAGGTATCAAAGAAATTAAACTCATGCAAATCATGGGATTACCTATCTTTTCTAATCACACAAGTGAAGGTCCTGATGAAACACAAGACAAAGGTAATTTCGTAAAAAGAAATGCTATAAAAGCTACAACCATAGCTGGTGGCGCTTTTACAGTGAACATGTTACATAATCATCAAGCTATGGCGGCTTCTGAATTGCCTATAACTTCAGAACTTTCCACGCAAAGTGAAGCTGTTGCAAATCAAAATTCAACAGAACTTAAACATGCAAGCACCAACGAAAATCCTTCAAATAGCGAATCGGTTTCCTCAGAAAAAACACAAAGTTCAGAAAAAAATGACAATGCTGATAGTACTCAATCTACGGATAGTCAAAGTGATCAATCAAACACACAATCAAGTGAGAGTGTGAAAGATCAAACTGAACAACAAAGTGAATCCGATCAATCACATAACGACAGCCACTCAGAACAATCATCCAAGCAAGATCAATCAGAACATAATAGTACGACATCTAGTGAAAGTGATAGTAAAGATGCTAAAAGTACGGCATCTTCTACTAACGACAAATCAACTGATGCACAATCACAAAAATCTACATCTAACTCACAAGACCAACAACAAAGTACGTCTAGTGAATCTAAAGTAGATACAAATGAGGGTCAGTCTCAAAAACCAACACAAAGTAAAGATAGTCAAACACCAAACAATGCTACAACTAGTGAATCATCATCTAATCAAAATAACATTGTTAAAAGTGAATCGATTACAAATCAAACATCCTATGTGAATGAAAGAATGACACATGCTGCTTCTGAAAGTGTAGTCACAACACCCGTTGCAAGTGAGTCTACTAAACCAGCTAATACAACTAAAGTACGTGCGTTTAGTCGATTAGCGGTCAATCGTTTAGCAGCAGCTGCAACACCAACACCTATTGCACCAACAACATCACAAGTTGTTGTTGATAAAAATAACTTTACCGACCATTTCACAACAGTTGGTTCTGCAACTTTTGATAAAAACACTGGTATCGCTACACTGACACCTGATGCAAGTAGTCAAAAAGGTGCCATTTCACTTGGTACTAAAATCAACTCCAATAAGAGTTTCCACTTCACTGGTAAAGTTAACTTAGGAACGCGTTATGAAGGTTTTAGTCCTGATGGCGTTACTGGCGGAGATGGAATTGGATTTGCTTTCTCACCTGGTACTTTAGGCCAAATCGGTAAAGAAGGTGCAGCTTTAGGTATCGGTGGCTTAAATAATGCATTCGGATTTAAACTAGATAGTTATCATAATACCTCTCAACCAAACGCATCAGCTAGTGCCAATAAAGACCCTGCGAACGTATCAGGCGGCGGTGCATTTGGTGCATTTGTAACAACCAATTCAAGCGGTGTCGCATCGACATATACGGATAGCACTAAGACAGCAAACGCAGCGAAATTAACGACACAACCTAACGGTACCTTCCAAGATTTCGTCATTGATTATAATGGTGATACAAAAGTGATGACAGTCACGTATGCTGGTCAAACATGGACAAGAAATATTTCAGATTGGATTAAAGCAAGTAATAATACCAATTTCTCTTTATCTATGACTGCTTCTACAGGTGGTGCACGAAATTTACAACAAGTTCAAATTGACTCATTTACCTATACAGAATCTGCTACAGCACAAGTGCACTATGTTGATGCTAATACTGGTAAAGAAATCATTCCACCTAAAACATTGGCTGGAGATGTTGATAATACAGTTAACATTGACGATCAACAAAGTACAATCACACCTAAAGGCTATCAATTAGTCAATGTAGATAGTACATATGCACCGACATACAATGCTACAAATAAAACTGTTAAGTTAACTAATGCTGGTCAAGCTATCACCATCTTCTATAAAGATGTTAAAGCGCCAACAATTAATATGACGAATCAAACTAAAGAAATTAATAGTCCTATTACACCAATCACAGTGAATAGTACAGATAATGGTACCGGAACAGTTACTAATACTGTCACGGGACTACCTGCTGGATTATCTTATGATTCAACATCAAATACAATCACAGGTACGCCAACTCAATTAGGCAATAATACGGTGACGGTTACTTCAGTAGACCAAGCAGGTAATTCATCATCATCTACTTTCACTATCAATGTCGTAGATACTACTAATCCTGTGATTGATATCGGTAATCAGTCTAATCAAGTGTTCACACCTATTAACAATGTCACTATCAATACAAGTGATAATAGTGGTTCAACGACTGACACAGTAACTGGGTTACCACCAGGATTAACATATGATCCATCTACTAAAACAGTAAGCGGTACACCATCACAATTAGGTAGTTATACTGTGACAGTTACTTCAAAAGATGCAAGTAACAATACAACAACTAAAACATTTACATGGAATATAGAACGTAATGCAGCTAGTGATTCACTATCCAACTCCCAAAGCACGTCTACTATAACTAGTACAAGTACCTCTAATAGTACATCAAATAGTAATAGTATTTCGGCTTCGAACAGTACAAGTACGTCATTGAGCGATTCGAAAAGCAACAGTTTAAGTGCATCGACTTCGACGAGCGCTTCGACTTCTGATAGTACAAGTGCATCATTAAGTGGTTCTCAAAGCGCAAGCACGTCTGCAAGTACTAGTAGTAAATTAAGTGATAGCGCAAGTGCTTCAACAAGTGCCAGTGATTCTACTTCTTCTAGTACATCTGCAAGTGATAGTGCATCGACTTCTAGCAGTACAAGTGCGTCATTAAGTGGTTCTCAAAGCGCAAGCACGTCTGCAAGTACTAGTAGTAAATTAAGTGATAGCGCAAGTGCTTCAACAAGTGCCAGTGATTCTACTTCTTCTAGTACGTCTGCGAGTGATAGTGCATCCACTTCTAGCAGTACAAGTGCGTCATTAAGTGGTTCTCAAAGCGCAAGCACGTCGACAAGTACTAGTAGTAAATTAAGTGATAGCGCAAGTGCTTCAACAAGTGCCAGTGATTCTACTTCTTCTAGTACATATGCAAGTGATAGTGCATCGACTTCTAGCAGTACGAGTGCGTCATTAAGTGGTTCTCAAAGTGCAAGCACGTCGACTTCGTTAAGTGATAGTACGTCGACAAGCGGCAGTACGTCATTGAGCGATTCTGAAAGTACAAGCACTTCTACAAGTGACTCAACGAGTACGTCTCTTTCCGATAGCTCATCTACTAGTGGTAGTACGTCATTGAGTGATTCTGAAAGTACAAGCACGTCTACATCACTGAGCGGATCCGAAAGCACTAGTACATCCACTTCTTTAAGTGATAGTACTTCAACAAGCGACTCAACGAGTACGTCGCTTTCTAACAGTTCATCAACAAGCGGTAGCACATCATTGAGTGACTCTCAAAGTACAAGTACGTCGACTTCATTAAGTGACAGTACTTCTACTAGTGACTCAACAAGTACTTCACTTTCTGATAGCTCATCTACTAGTGGTAGTACGTCATTGAGTGATTCTGAAAGCACTAGTACATCCACTTCTTTAAGTGATAGCACTTCGACGAGTGACTCAACAAGTACTTCACTTTCTGATAGCTCATCTACTAGTGGTAGTACGTCATTGAGTGATTCTGAAAGCACTAGTACATCCACTTCTTTAAGTGATAGCACTTCGACGAGTGACTCAACGAGCGGTTCAACGAGTACGTCGCTTTCTGACAGTTCATCTACGAGCGGTAGTACTTCATTAAGCGATTCTCAAAGTACTAGTACTTCAACTTCATTGAGTGACAGTACTTCAACTAGCGACTCAACGAGCACTTCACTTTCTGATAGCTCATCGACAAGTGGTAGTACTTCATTAAGTGATTCTCAAAGTACTAGTACGTCGACTTCACTAAGTGGATCCGAAAGTACAAGCACGTCATCATCATTAAGTGATAGCTCGTCTACGAGTGACTCAACGAGCGGTTCAACGAGTACGTCGCTTTCTGACAGTTCATCTACGAGCGGTAGTACGTCATTGAGTGATTCTGAAAGTACAAGTACATCCACTTCATTAAGCGACAGTACTTCGACGAGTGATTCAACAAGTACTTCACTTTCCGATAGCTCATCTACTAGTGGTAGTACGTCATTGAGTGGTTCTGAAAGTACAAGTACATCCACTTCTTTAAGTGATAGCACTTCGACGAGTGACTCAACGAGCACTTCACTTTCTGATAGTTCGTCAACAAGTGACAGTAATTCAACTAGTGGATCAACAAGTACTTCACTTTCTGATAGTTCGTCAACAAGCGGTAGTACGTCATTAAGCGATTCTCAAAGTACTAGTACTTCAACGAGCGATTCAACGAGTACATCGCTTTCTGATAGCTCATCTACTAGTGGTAGTACGTCATTGAGTGATTCTGAAAGTACAAGCACGTCTACATCACTGAGCGGATCCGAAAGCACTAGTACATCCACTTCTTTAAGTGATAGTACTTCAACAAGCGACTCAACGAGTACGTCGCTTTCTAACAGTTCATCAACAAGCGGTAGCACATCATTGAGCGATTCTCAAAGTACTAGTGCTTCGACTTCTTTAAGTGACAGTACTTCAACAAGCGACTCAACGAGTACGTCGCTTTCTGATAGTTCATCTACAAGTGGTAGTATGTCATTAAGTGATTCTCAAAGTACAAGTGCTTCAACTTCGTTAAGTGATAGTACTTCGACGAGTGACTCAACAAGTACTTCACTTTCCGATAGTTCATCGACAAGTGGAAGTACATCACTAAGTGACTCTGTAAGTACAAGTTCGTCAACGAGTGGTAGTACTTCATTAAGTGACTCTGAAAGCACTAGTACTTCGACTTCACTAAGTGGATCCGAAAGTACAAGCACGTCATCATCATTAAGTGATAGCTCGTCTACAAGTGGCAGCACGTCATTGAGCGATTCTCAAAGTACAAGTGCTTCTACTTCGTTAAGTGATAGTACTTCAACAAGCGACTCAACTAGCACTTCACTTTCTGACAGTTCGTCAACAAGCGGTAGCACTTCATTGAGTGACTCCGAAAGTACAAGTACGTCGACTTCAGAAAGTAGTAGTACGTCAACGAGTGACTCAACTAGCACTTCACTTTCTGATAGTTCATCTACGAGTGGTAGTACGTCATTGAGTGACTCTGAAAGTACAAGCGCTTCTACTTCATTAAGTGATAGTACTTCAACAAGTACATCGCTAAGTGATTCAACTAGTACGTCACTTTCCGATAGCTCATCTACCAGTGGTAGTACTTCATTAAGTGGTTCCGAAAGCACAAGTACATCCACTTCATTAAGTAATAGTACTTCAACGAGTGATTCAACGAGTACTTCACTTTCCGATAGCTCATCGACAAGTGGTAGTACGTCATTGAGTGATTCCGAAAGCACAAGTACATCCACTTCATTAAGTGATAGTACTTCAACGAGCGATTCAACGAGTACTTCGCTTTCTGACAGTTCATCTACGAGTGGTAGTACGTCACTAAGTGATTCTGAAAGCACTAGTACTTCGACTTCACTAAGTGGATCCGAAAGTACAAGCACGTCATCATCATTAAGTGATAGCTCGTCTACGAGCGATTCAACGAGTACGTCTCTTTCTGATAGCTCATCTACAAGTGGTAGTACGTCATTGAGTGATTCGCAAAGTACAAGTACTTCTACTTCGTTAAGTGACAGTACTTCAACGAGCGATTCAACGAGTACTTCGCTTTATGACAGTTCGTCAACAAGCGGTAGCACATCATTGAGTGATTCCGAAAGCACAAGTACATCCACTTCATTAAGTGACAGTACTTCTACGAGCGATTCAACGAGTACTTCGCTTTCTGACAGTTCGTCAACAAGTGGTAGTACTTCATTGAGTGACTCTGAAAGCACTAGTACTTCGACTTCACTAAGTGGATCCGAAAGTACAAGTACGTCTACTTCTTTAAGTGACAGTACTTCTACGAGTGATTCAACGAGTGCATCACTTTCCGATAGTTCGTCGACAAGTGGTAGTACGTCATTGAGCGATTCTCAAAGTACTAGTACTTCGACTTCGTTAAGTGACAGCACTTCAACAAGCGACTCAACGAGTACTTCACTTTCTGACAGTTCATCTACAAGTGGTAGTACATCATTGAGTGACTCTGAAAGTACTAGTACTTCGACTTCATTAAGCGACAGTACTTCTACTAGTGACTCAACGAGCACATCACTTTCTGACAGTTCATCAACGAGTGGTAGTACGTCATTGAGTGATTCCGAAAGCACAAGTACATCCACTTCATTAAGTGACAGTACTTCTACTAGTGACTCAACGAGCACGTCTACTTCAGAAAGTAGTAGTACTTCAACAAGTAACTCAACTAGTACTTCACTTTCTGACAGTTCATCTACAAGCGGTAGTACATCACTAAGTGACTCTGTAAGTACAAGCACTTCGTCTTCATTAAGTGACAGTACTTCAACAAGTACTTCACTAAGTGGTTCTGTTAGCACTAGTACGTCGACTTCAGAAAGTAGCAGTATTTCTACAAGTGACTCAACGAGCACGTCGACATCTGATAGTGCAAGCATGTCTACTTCTGATAGTCAATCACATAGCCATACAAATAGTATTTCTATTAGTGATTCAACAAGTAGCAGTGACTCAAATAGTAATAGCATGTCAGATAGCGCTAGTGTAAGTACATCGGATACGCCAAGTCATAGTCACTCATTCAGCCAATCAGTAAGTAGCAGTGGTTCAACAAGTGGCAGTGATTCAAACAGTCATAGCGCATCAATGTCTACGTCCGAAACACCAAGTGAAAGTATATCTCATAGTCAGAGCACAAGCGCTTCTACAAGCGACAGCACATCTCAGTCTATGTCACATAGCATGAGCGCATCATCTAGTGAATCAACTAATGTTTCACCAATGCATCCAACTTCTGAGGCACAACATCATGACAACAACAAACCTCATTCAGAAGCATTACCTGACACTGGTGAAGATGACAATCAATCTAAAGGTTTACTATCAGGATTATTATCATTAATTTTCGGTCTAGCTATATTTAGAAAATCTAGAAAAGACAAAAAAGATCGCAAAGAAGATAACAATAATTAATTAGAATAAAATAGAGGCAGAAGCATTGTTATTTCTAAAGTACTCAATTGATTACTCAAAAAATAATGGGTTCTTTTGCCTCTTTATAATCATTTAAAGAAAAGGATTAGTGTGGGAAATTGATGAATATTAAAAACATTAAAAATATCGAATATAAAATTTTATATAAACGTATTCTTTTCACTCTAATGATCATTTTCATATACATATTGGGTAGTAATATTAAAATTGCTGATATGAAATCATCAGCACAACATACGAATCAATTTCTTGATTTAGCTATTTCAAATGTCGGCGGAGATATTACAACACTCAACCTATTCTCATTGGGTCTAAGTCCTTGGCTTACCACGATGATTATTATGACGTTACTGACCTATCGAAATATGGAGAAAGGTCAAAAACAAACACGTCTAGAACGTAGCTATAAAGAACGTTTTTTCACTATTTTATTAGCATTAATTCAAGGCTATTTTATCTTAAGTGAGTACATTAATAAGGGTATGATTCATCACGCTAATTTCCCTTTAATGTTACTTATCTTAGTAGCCGGCACAATGTTACTCGTGTGGTTAGCTGATCAAAATACTGTTTATGGTATTGCAGGTCCAACGCCTATCGTATTAGTTAGTATTATCAAATCTATGTTTCAAAATAAGCATCTTCAATTGTTGGATACCCAAACAATGATGATCGGTGGAATTATGATATTAGTCGTGTTGATTCTTTTATTATTCATAGAAATGATTGAATATCGGATGATTTACAGAGATATTATGAATATCAGTACATCTAAAAAAGACACTTATGTATCTTGGAAATTAAACCCTGCTGGTAGTATTTCAATCATGTTTAACTTTTCACTTTTCTTCTTATTAGGTGTCTTAATACATTTAGTTGGAAGATGGATCACTGGAGATGCTCAATATCGACCACCATTTTTAGAATTAGATAATCCAATTGGGGTATTGATATTCATCATCATGTTGATCATCTTAAACTATTATTTATCCCGAGTTATGTTGAATACGAAACGTATTGCTAAAGACTTTCAAAAGAGTGGGAATTATTTCGACGGCATTTATCCTGGTGATGATACAAGACATTATTTAAACCGTAGAGCTAAAAAAATTAGTGCAATCGGTGCCTTAATAATTGGTTTTATCATTAGTCTGCCGCTTATTAGTTCTATATTTATATCTGGTATTTATGATCAAATTTCAATTTTTACGCAGTTTATTATTTTAATTTACATTACGATAAATATTACAGAAACAATTAGAACATATTTATACTTTGATAAATATAAATCATTTTTAAACAAATATTGGTAAGGAGTAAGGTATGAAATATTTCGTTCCAGCTTGGTACAACAATGATCAATGGTGGCGTAATTTGAATCAACCATTTTATATAAAAAACGCAATGATAGAGTTTGATGATTCCATTAGTCTCATGTCGATGCATGAAAAAAATGACGAAGATTTTAAACTACTTCATTTAAGTTTTAATCCCAACTTACGTTTATTTCTGCATAAGTATGACTTATATGAAGCAAATATTTGGTCGTTATTTGACGAAATTCAGGGATTCGAAGACATTCCACCTAGATCCTTTCAATTTGAAGACTTAGAGTGGCCTGATAACACTGAATTTTTCTATTCACCTTATTTAATACAGGCTATGAAAGCACATTACGTATCCAAAATTTATTTTAATCAAGACGGTTATTTAATTGTAGTGGACGATTTTGAACATGATATTCATCAGCGTCGTTATATCTTTGATGAACGTGGTTATTTGAGTGCTATCCGCTATTACAACGAACTCGGTCACGAACAATATCAAGATTATTTAACCGCTTCGGGTGATGTTGTTTTACGTGAAAACCTAGAGACCAATGTTGTTCAAGTTATGGCAGATCATGCGCACCAATTTCATTCCAAGACCTATCCATCAATGGTTGATTTAATTACAGAACGTTTAAACACATTTTGTAATCAACATATGCAAGCGAATGATAAACTGATTGTTTCATCACATATTGCTCATAACGGCATTTTTAATACGATTAGAAATGACGTGCAAGTATATTACTCCATTTTTAGTAAACGTAATCGTACGATTGACCAACCATTGATTAAGAGTATGGCGCATAGCAACAAATGGCTTGTTGATACACATGAAAACGAACATATCTTACATCAACTCATTGAAACACTAGATACTAAACCTGAAATATTGAGATTTACACCATTCGATACACAAATCTTAGAAAATCTTAGTAGCCAGTTAGATGAAACTTACATAGGTGTTTGGATTGATGGTCTTAATGACGATTATTTACAAATATTAATCAATGATTTAATCACTTATATTAAACGTCATCCATCGTATCGCCTAGTCATTTTAACGAAAAATAGCGCTACACAATTACAACAATGGCTATCTCAATTAATACAAAATGTCAATGAAACGTTCAACGAAGAAGATGAGGAAGATTTAGCCAAATCAGAATTAATCCAAGCAAAATCAGCGGAAGACTTTGAGGAATTAGTACAAATTCAATCGGTGCCATTTGAATATGACGTATTAAAGGCATTATCCCGACTAAGAATTGTCATTGACCTTAGTGCTGAGCCGGATTTATTCTTACAAATTGCAAGTATCAGTGTCAGAATTCCACAAATAAATATGCATCAAAGTAGTTATGTCACTCATTTAGAAAATGGCTTTTTGATTAATAGTTATGCGGATATTACGACTGCGTTAGATTATTTCTTAAGTACCTTAAAGCATTGGAATGGTGCGTTTACATTTAATACCAATATGATTGAAGATTTAAGTTCAGGTCACATTATTGAACAACTTGACCACTTTTTAGAAGGTGATAACCATGCCACGTAAATTTAAAGTATTACAAATTGGTGGAACAGATTTAGAATATCTATTCACGCATAAACCAGAAGTCGCTTGGGACTATTTTGATACACAATTATTTGAATTTGATAGTGGGTATATCGATAGTATTAAAGAGATTGTCGAGGAATCTGGACAGTTTGATTTAGTATTTATACAAGCGAACCTGACAGATGCATTAACACAACTCTTGCATATTGTGAGTCATCCATATAATACACTTGTCGATGCACAATATTGGCCAAGTGGCTATGAAGAACTTGATTTAGTGCAGAGGTATCTCATTCGTCCTATTCATTATGATACGACGGATGATCTTCATGATAAATTGATATCTATTTCATTTCCTGGGCAATACGGAGATAAGGTGAGTCCAGCTCGAACACATATCCAATCGCCAGCACATATCGAAGTGATTCATTATGGTAATAGAGAAATTCAATTGAAAGGTCATTTCGGTGATGAATTGATTCCGGTGCTCAATTGGCAGCAAAACCTCGTATACGATAAAGATAAAGTGATTGAAGTTTGGCCGGAATTCCGAACTGAAGGTGATGTCACCTTAGAATATACGTTTCGATTAGTATCTTTAAATCCAGAAGAAGGCGTCCTTGAAAAGATTGTTCTAAGTGAGGAAGAACTTGCCGAGCCACTTTATTTACAACGCAGACCCTATACGGCATACATTTCAACATCAGTCAGTGTTAAAGGTAATGGTACCGTTCATATCGGCGCCGTACATAAACGTTTATCACATATTGAATTCGGTCATTTATTACTCGGTAGTCATCGTTTTGTAGATGAAAATCGCGAAGAATTCTTTTATTACTTTAATCCTGGAGATTTCAAACCACCACTTAATGTTTACTTCAGTGGTTATCGTGAAGCTGAAGGATTTGAAGCTTATTTTCTAATGAATCAATTAGGTGCGCCTTTCTTACTGATTAGTGATCCAAGAATTCAAGGTGGCGCATTTTACTTAGGTTCGGATACGTATGAAAATGGTATTAAACAGGTCATTACCGATACACTAAACCAACTCGAGTTCAAAGAAGATGACTTGATACTATCAGGTTTATCTATGGGATCATTTGGTGCTTTATACTACGGTGCCCAATTAAATCCTAAAGGCATTAACGTTGGTAAGCCTTTAGTCAATGTCGGTACTATAGCTAAAAATATGAAATTATTACGACCTAATGATTTCGAAACATCATTAGATATCGCCCTTTCACCCGAACATACAATGACCGAGTCATCACAAACTAACAACGATTTGAAGCATATTAAAGACTTAGACGACAAATTCTGGAATGTCTTTTCAAATAGTCATATTAGCGATACATCCATTGCTATTACTTATATGAAAAATGACGATTACGATCAGTCTGCATTCGAAGATTTGCTACCAGTATTAAGCCGACATCATGTCCATCTGATGAACAAAGCCGTACCAGGTCGACATAATGATGATACATCAACCGTTGTGAATTGGTTTATGAACTTTTATCATATTTTATTAAAAGATCATTTTGGGAGAGACAATCATGCAAAGTAATCAAACATTAGACGTAAGATGGCGCAAAGTGACACGTCATACTTACAAACATGGCGCAACAATACAATTTCACGATGACTACACATATTATGAAAATCAACTCATGCCATCAGGCTTGCAAATTAACTTATGGGAACCAGCCACTACATTTGATAAAGATGGCCATCCGCCTAAACTCCCTATGTTAAAGAGAGGTTATCGTTATGATATTCATCTAGATATTACTGCCACGCCAGCACAAAGTGTTTATGTCATTGTGACCTTTTATTTAAAAAATGGTAAAGCATTCGACCACTGTATGATTAAAGAAACTGATAGCTATTTTATTTATCCAAATGAGGCTTATAGTTATGATATTTGCTTGATGAACGCTGCATGTCATCATCTTATATTTAAGAAAATCACCTTAACTGAACGATATTTTGTAAAGGATAAAGATAAAGAAATCGCCGAATCTATCGAATCATCAACCAATGACATTTTAACGAGCTCTGATGATATAACAGAGACACATTCATCAGAGGACGGTCGACCACGTACACCACAGGAGAATGTTAACTTAGTCAATCAAATCATGAAAACAACACGTCCAAAACGTGATCATAATTAAAATCCATTAATCAATCAGAAAGGAGGATAACTATGAATCTCAATGTGAATACCGCAATTAATCATATGAGGTTAAAAAAACTTTATAAAATATTAAATAAAATCAATCGTTATAGTGAAGACATGCGTCAATATTCAGATGAACAATTACAAGACAAAACCATAGACTTCAAACAGCAGCTGCAAGATGGTAACGCAACGTTGAATGATATTTTACCTGAAGCCTATGCTGTTGTCCGAGAAGCGTCACGTCGTGTATTAGGTATGTATCACAAAGACGTACAGGTACTAGGTGCAATAGTGATGCATCAAGGAAATATTTCAGAGATGCAGACAGGTGAAGGGAAAACATTAACTGCCACATTACCCTTGTACTTAAATGCGCTATCAGGTAAGTCTGTCTTTTTAATCACTACAAATGATTATTTAGCGAAACGTGACTATGAAGAAATGAAACCTTTATATGAATGGTTAGGTCTTACAACATCACTGGGATTTGTAGAGAATCCTCAAGGACCTATATCCAATCAAGAAAAGCAGACGCTATATCATCACGATATTATTTACACAACCAATGGTAATTTAGGTTTTGACTATCTTATCGATAACTTAGCTGATACGAAAGAAAGCAAGTTCTTACCTGAACTACACTATGCCCTCATTGATGAAGTGGATTCTATTATCTTAGATGCAGCACAAACACCACTCGTCATTTCTGGTGCACCAAGAGTACAATCTAATTTGTTTGAAATTGTAAAAGCCTTTGTAGCAACACTTAAAGAGGATCAAGATTTCAAAATGAAAAAGACAAAGCGTGAAATTTGGTTAACTGAACAAGGTATCGAAAAGGCCAATACATATTTTGATGTGCCTAATATCTATGATGCCCCCTACTTTGATTTAGTAAGGAATATTAATCTTGCATTACGTGCCACTTATTTATTTGATCTTAATTTAGATTACATTATTATGGACGGCGAAATCATGTTAATCGACCGTATCACTGGACGTATGTTACCAGGCACTAAAATGCAAGCCGGGCTTAACCAAGCCTTAGAAGCTAAAGAGCATTTAGATATTTCAGATGATATGAGTGTCATGGCTACCATTACCTTCCAAAATCTCTTTATGCAATTTGAGCGCTTTTCTGGAATGACGGCGACAGGTAAACTTGCGGAGAAAGAATTTTTCGACCTTTATTCAAAAATCGTTATTCAAATTCCAACATCTAATCCTGTGATAAGACGAGATTTACCGGATAAAGTATTTGTGAATGATGATGATAAAAATGTCGCAATTTTAGATACAGTGATTGACTATCATCAAAAGCATCGTCCTGTATTATTAATTACACGTACAGCTGAAGCAGCGGAATACTTTTCCAGTGAATTATTTAATAGACATATCCCGAACAACTTGCTGATTGCACAAAATGTCGCTCGTGAAGCCCAAATGATTGCAGAGGCAGGTCAATTGAATGCCGTTACTGTAGCTACAAGTATGGCTGGTAGAGGTACAGATATTAAACTATCTAAAGAAGTTCACGAACTCGGTGGTCTAACAGTACTGATTAACGAGCACATGGAAAATAGTCGTATCGATAGACAATTAAGAGGACGTGCCGGTCGTCAAGGTGACCCAGGTCAGTCTCAAATTTTTATTTCATTAGATGATTACTTAGTCCAACGTTGGAGCGATTCCAAGTTAAAAGACAATCCATCATTGATGAAACAAGATACAGCATACCTATCTGATAGCCCTACCTTTAATAATAAAATCAAACGTATTGTTAAAAAGGCACAACGTGTTTCTGAAGAAGAAGGCATGAAAGCACGTGAAACGGCAAATGAATTCGAGAAGAGTATTAGTACACAACGTCAATTAATCTATAGTGAACGTAACCGTATACTTAATAGTGAAAACTTAGATGACTTAGACTTTGAAAGTATTGCTCGTGATGTCTTTAATCATGACTTTAAGACTGACGGTAGTATGACAAGAGATCATATTGTTCGTTATATCTATAAAAACTTGAGCTTTAGTTTTGTGGATGCTAATTTTGAATTTAATCATCAAAATCACGATGAAAATATTGAGTTTTTAATAACACAATTTAAAGACCAACTGGCCACTAATAAACAGAAAATTAGTGACAACGAGTTATACCAACAATTTTTAAGAAAAGCAGTACTCAAAGCCATCGACACATCATGGATTGAGCAAGTAGACTATTTACAACAACTCAAAGCGAACGTCAATCAGCGTCAAAAAGGTCAACGGAATTCTATATTTGAATACCATAAAGTGGCATTAGACTCATTTAATGATATGGAACATGATATTAAACATCGTATGATTCGAAACTTATGTTTAAGTATCATTGATGAACAACAAAATGGTGATTTAACCATTCATTTCCCTTAAAAGGAGGGCTATTTATGACAATTTATAACATCAACTTTGGCATTGGTTGGGCAAGTAGCGGCGTAGAATATGCACAAAGTTATCGCGCACAAATGCTACGACATTTAAAAGAAGATGCAAAATTCATATTTTTAGATTTTATTGCGTCAGAAAATATACAAACCTTAACAGCTAACTTGGGGTTTCAAGACAATGAAGTCATTTGGTTATATCAATACTTTACAGATATCCCAATAGCACCAACTACATATACCATTGATCAACTTAAACTTGATGTCGGAAATACAGTGACACGGACTGAAGTCGATCAACAAGGCAAGGTACAACGTCTTTATTTAGACCATCAATCTCAAACATTTGTAACCTGTTATATGAAAAATGCCGACCAACCCTATGTTGACCGTGCTGAATTTGTCGTTAATGGTATGTTAATTCGCAAAGATTTCTATAGCTACGTTCGTGTCTTCTCTGAATATTACGCACCATATGATAACTATGCCAAATTGTATATGCGTCAGTTCTACAATGAAAATGGCTCTATCGCCTATCAAGAGATCATAGATGGTGATGCACATTCCTATGTATTTAACGATGCACGTTTTGATAGTAAAGAAGCCTTTGTTGCTTACTTTATTCAACAATTATATTTAACGCATAACGACATTGTCATATTAGATCGTGCCACTGATATCGGCCAAGCAGTTCTACAAAATAAAGGCCAAAGTCATGTCGGTATTGTGGTACATGCAGAACATTATAGTGACAATATCACAGATGGTACGCACATTTTATGGAACAATTATTATGAATATCAGTTTAATCACGCACCATATATTGATTTCTATATTGTGGCTACCGATTTACAAAATCAAATTCTGTCACAACAATTTGCGCAATATACAAAATTTCAACCACGTATTAGAACAATACCTGTGGGTAGTCTCGACCAATTAACAATGCCAAGTGTAGAAAGACAACCATATTCTATCCTAACCGCTTCACGTTTAGCGTCTGAGAAACACGTAGATTGGATCGCACTAGCAGTCATTAAAGCCAAACAAGCAGTACCACAGCTATCATTTGATATTTACGGACACGGCCCAGAAAAAGATAAAATTCAACAAATCATCAGTGAACATCATGCCGAAGACTACATTCACTTACGAGGTCACGTCAATCTTGATGAAATTTACACACAATATGAATTATTTGTATCAGCATCACAAAGTGAAGGCTTTGGCTTAACACTTATGGAAGCAGTAGGTTCTGGCTTAGGTATGATTGGTTTCAATGTGAATTATGGGAACCCCACTTTCATCTCAGATGGTCAAAACGGTTACTTATTAGATAAACCGACTAAGGAAGAATCTATCGAGGAGATTACAGATCGCATGGCTGATAAAATAGTTCAATACTTTAACAATGGCCCTACATCTCCTCAGCAAGTTTCATATGATATTGCTACACCATTTAAGACAGCAGAAATGATTAACAAATGGCAGAATTTAGTCGACGAGGTGCTCTATGATTAATTTATTTGAATATTATAATCAACCGACTCAGTTATTACATCAAACACTTGAACAAGCAGATTATCATAACTTCACTATTTGTATTGAAGATGATGGTTTCCTACCAGATGAGGTGACATCCCCTTATCAGTTCTTTGCGGCTAATTTATTACATGATGACGATCAACCTAAATTCTTTAATGCTGTTGATGTCCCACCATTTTGGGAAATTAGTGGCGATGGGCAATCAGCTCAAATTAAAGATATGGGACATATTAGAGGCGAAATACGTTATCGCCCTCATTATAAAACGCGCATAGTTAGTCATGTGCGTTGGTTCGACGATAAAGGTCGCTTGCGTTCTGAAGATCATTATTCAAAACATGGCTTTAAATTTGCTGAAACGATTTATGATTTGGCTGGAAAAGCTATATTAAAGAAATATGTAACCCGAGAAGGTAAAGAAGTGATATATGAAAACTATGTCACAGGGGATTATGTATTAGACTGGCAAGGACAATCCTATTTCTTCCCTTCTAAAGTGGCGTTTATAACCTTCTATCTTCAACAAATTCAAGTGGATTTATCTGAGATCATTATTAATTCTTTATCAACACCATTCTTAGTCTTACATCATATGAATACAGAAGGTAAAGGCTTATTATTCTGGCAAGAAAGTAGTAACGGTCATGTCCCAGGAAATATGTTGTCATTACTAGATGGTACATTACAACGTCAATTCTCTGTGATGATACCTGATTACAGAGAATATCATACTGTGGTGGCACAACTTAATTCTGAACAAGCATCGCATGTTTATCAAGCCGGTTATCTGTATGACTTTGATAAATCAAATCAATATTCAAACCATGCACTCATCCTGACAAACTCAGATGAAATACCGCAGCTTGAACATATTATAGTGGCGCACCCTAATATGCAATTCCATATCGCTGCATTAACTGAAATGTCGTCCAAACTCATGACGTACGATCAACATCAACACGTACATTTATATCCAGCAGCAACTAAAGATATATTTGCGGAACTATACCAACTCTGTGATATTTACCTCGACATTAATCAAGGCAACGAAATTGAAAATGCAGTAGCACGGGCATTTCATCATCAACACGTTATCTTAGCGTGGGATGAGGTTGCGCATCAGCGTCCATTTACTGCACCAGAAAACACATTTACATTAGAACAATTGAACCAGTTTAACCAAGTGTTACACGATATCACTACTAACCATCAACAGTTCGACTTACATCGTACTTACCAAGCTAGACACGCTAACCAACTCACAATTGATACATTCGTGAGTATAATACAACAGGCACTGTATGAATAAACGCTTAATAAGAGACATTCACTTAATGATAAAAGTAAAATCTATTGTATTGACTTAAAATTCATCTATCCAAAAATCCCCCTACTAATAAAATAGTAAGGGGGCTTATGAAATATCATTTCAGAAAATTAACTTAATTATGTTAATCTAAAAGTAACTAAGTTGAGGTGAATAAAATGAAAATTTCATGGATTTCTTGGTGGATAATGAGTATTCTAGAAATTATAACTTTCATCTTTTTCGCGTTTATGGTGTGGAATAGAAATGTAGATGCAGCTGGCGTAACACAAACAACCGAACTAAAGTTAGTTAATCTAGGTGTGTTAGGATTTGCATTTTTAATTCCATTTATAGTGCAAATAGCATGGTTAATCGCTAATATTGTAATTTCAAAAAAGCAAAAGAATCAAGCATTACATTAAAATTTAGTTTTATACATTCAAAACAAAAAGCAATTTCTATCCACTTCGAATAGAAATTGCTTTTTCTCATGTTTATGATGAAATGTAAAAATTAATAGCTATCGATTTAATTGGTATATTTCACATCATCTAACTTTTAAATCAACTGGTTATGATTAATTTGACTTAGCTCGGAAATAATTTTTTTATTAACAAATATATTAAATTGAGAAAAATAATAACTTTAAGTAGATACCAACCAAACATACATAACTCTTTAAGAATATTAATGAACTTAAGATTGTGTTGAAATGATATTCTTTTTCAGAGAAGTTCTTGTATTAAAAATCAAAGCAAATACATGGAATTAAAAAAATCTTAAATAACACTACCCAAAAGTAGTTTTTTAGTACGAAAAAATCGTTTGTTAAATGTGTAATATCATGATAATATATACTTATCAAAAAAACCAATCTCAACTTTGAGACTGGAAAAACTTAGTAAACCTAATTTTGAAATTCTTGGGTTAATATGTTATCACAATGTATATTTCTGCTCTCGTATTGGTAGTACGAGAGCTTATTTTTTTGCAGTCATTTTGATGACTACGTATAAAGTACTAATGAAACTTACAACTATAGAAATATCTATATCTAAGTGAATAGTCATACGCATCACCTCACTTTCTCAAGTGTAAAGCGATAACATATGACAAATTTTTGAACTAAGTTTTATAAGGATAATTATACATAATACCTAAACTTATTTAAAGTTAAAGTTTTATGCCAAATGTTCGTCTTTTCTTTCGAACACTGACAACTATTGGGCTAAACACAACTCGATAAAATAAAAATATTTTTTCGATTTAAATTACTTGACTTTAATAATGAGTTTATTCAACTCTATTTTTACTATTAGTATTCTTTTTAATACTATATATAGTATAAATAAACCAAATTAATGCTATTACTATACATATTCTAGTCAGCCAACTTGTAATACTTGAAGAGCTACTATCTTTTTTCACTGCGTCTATTTGTATAGATATAACATTTTCAGCAGACAAAGTAACCTTTGCTTTATCAGGGTTATCTTTATCAAATTTAAATGTAAAATGTTGCGTTACATCGTTTTTAGAATCATAAATATCAAAGCTTACTGAGTCTCCTCTTTCTTTAATATTTTCCATCTCATTTCTTGTGTCTCTTTGTTCCATTTTACCATCTTTAATAATAGCCCAATTTTCTTCAAAAGTTTCATTATACCAATGGCCTTCTAATTTCTTTTCTGCACTATTTCCACAACCACACAAAACTACTAGTGATAACACAAGCAAAAATAATATTTTTTTCATTAATATCCTGCCTCAGCTTTTTCTTTATCAGTTCTAGCTTTCCAATCATTAAAACTTTCATTTTCATCAGCATAAGCCCAACTGGAACCACCACCACCAGCACCATTAGCTTTTTGTTCAGGTGTTAAATGTGTAATATCATATTGGCTCTTTTTAGCATCTAAATACTCTTTATATTCTTTACTATTAGTATTTACACTTTCATTATTTGTGTTACTTTTACTTACATTATTATTTTGTGAATTAGTATTAGCTTGTTCTTGTTCTCCTTGTTGATTATTAGAAGTATTAGCAGTTTCTTCATTATTAGAATTTTGTTGAGAATTTTCATTATAATTATTCTCTGTAGAATTATTTGTAGTTTTACCTTTTGATTTCTCTTTCTTATTATCTTTCTTTTTTTGTTCTTGTTTGTTTTTAGAATCTTTATCTTGGTCATTATCCTTTTGACCACAACCTGTTAATAATAAAGTAATTGCAATACTAGGTATTGCTATGTATTTAATTCTCATTTCTCCCCACCCTTTTCGTTTAATAATTAAATATTAACACAACTTAATAAAAAAATTAGCAACAATTTTAAATAAAACTAGAATTTTTTTAAATAGTAGCTACAACTTTATGAAATATACGTACTTCAAAAATGAGTTAGATATCATTTAATAAAAATACTTACTATTGTTGAAAACAATAAGTGTGAATTACAAATAAATAGACTATGTTCAAATTAAAAAAAGCAATTTCTATCCACTTCGAATAGAAATTGCTTTTTTATATGAATACGTATCCAAATTATTTTGATGAATGAGATTAAAACAGTGAAGCTCCATTTATGATCTTTAATATTTAATTCATATACTCTGAGCGAACCACCATTTTTAAAATTAATGATGAACAAACTGCTAATATGATTGAAATCATTAAAGATAAATTAAAATGATAATCTATGTAATATAATATCCCCCCTATAAATGAACCTAATCCTATTCCTAAATTTAATACTGAGATATCATAACTTAATATTTGACTCGGGTCTCCTCGTAAAAATTTAAGTAATGCATATTGAACTGTTGGATTTGTTCCCCAATGAAATAAATTCCATATAAATACACATAAAGTAAGAATTAAAACATTTCCACCGGCGAACCAAATGAATATAATAGAGATTGTGTATACCCCAATAATTATATTTCCAGCTATATTGTATCCTTTTTTCTCCGACAAACTATTACCTAATTTTGATCCTAGTACACCTGCAATACCTGAAAGGAATAAACATAAACTTACAATAAAGATACTATGACCGTTGCTTTTTACTAAAGGCTCGATATATGTAAACAATATACTATTAGAAACCATCATTAATAGTAAAAAAACAAGTATCAATATGATACCTTTATAATTAATTACTTTATATTCAGTATTATTAACACTTTGATCTTCGGTTTTATGAGGTATAAAATACAATACACCTAATAAACATAAAAAAGTTATAATTGCGATTAAATAAAATGGAAGTTTCCAATTATACTGAGAAGCTATTAGCGTACCTAATGGTATACCTAATATGTTTGCAGCACTAAATCCAACATATATATTAGCAATTACAGAAGCTTTATATTCTTCTGGAACAATGTTGGCACCTGTTGCCATTAACTTTACTGTTATTAATGAAGCGACACCTGCTAATACAATTCTAACTAAACACAACAAAATGTAATTTCTAATTATCGTAGTCATTAAAGTTAACAGAATAAAAATAATCAAACCATACACTAAGATGTTTTTATCATTTATATTTTTTGTGAGTTTCGTTAAGATAGGACTTAATATCGAAAAAGCAATAGCATATAAAGTGACCAATTGACCTATCAAAGCTTTACTTACATGAAATTCCTTACTCATTTCACCTAACATACCAACGACTATCAAATCTGATACGCCTACGATAAACATTGTTAAAAATCCAATAATTGTTATTCTTTTACTGATGGCCATATACTATTCCTCAAAATCTAGTTGGTGAACATTTGTAATAATGAATGTAGGATTTTCACGTTTTAATTCTTCAACACCATGGCTTCCCCAAGTTACAGCACAAGAATCTAAATTAGCATTATTAGCCATTTTTATATCGAAAACTGCATCTCCTATATATATCGTTTGATTACGATGCAAGTTATATTTATTTAATATATATATTATTCCATCGGGGGAAGGTTTATAGTTTTCAACCTTATCCGAACCTATAACTTCTAAAAAGAAATGTTCAACTTTCAATTTTTTTAGATTTCGTTTTAATACATCTGTTTTTTTACTAGATACTACAAACAACTTATATTTTTCATGGAGCTCTGCGAGTTGTTCTGTCATTCCGTCAAAAATATTCAAATATAATGTTTCTGTTTCTTTATAATATCTTCTAAATAACTCCATTAATTGATTCAATTCATTTTCAGATAAACTTTTTTCACTCATTAAATCAAAAGATTTTTCTATAGGTATCCCCATATAATATTCAATTTGCGTGTCACTAGGTATATGTAAACCAAATTCTGAAAATGCTTTTTTGGTTGCTATCGAACTACTTTTTTTTGAATCAGCAATTGTTCCATCGAAGTCAAATATTATATTTTTATACAAAACATTTACTCCTTTCAAATTTATATTAGTTATAAATAGCGTTATCTTTGATGAATCTTAATGCCAATAAATCATTCATATAATCTATATCAAAAACATTGTACTCTGAAGCTATATTCTTATTAAAGGTTGCTATTTGAATATTGCTATTATATAAATCTACTAAATCTGAGGAATTAGTAACTAGTAGATTGTTTTCATTTATGTCATGTTCTTCTTTACAGTTTGAATATCGTTTAATTTTTTCGTTTCCATAAAGACATTCAAAATGCTTAACTTGAGGTCCATTTTCACTAATAATTGATTCATCTAATATTATTTTTTGTGGTCTAAATGCTTGAAATTTCCATGGTTCATAAGATTTTTCCGAATTGGTATCCCCTATAAAATAAGATAATTTAGCTGGTGAAAATTTTCCTGAACCAATAACAGGTCCTAAACCAGAATGTACGGGACAACCATCATATTTCTCTGCTAATTTTCTAACATTTTTTTGTGCTTTAGCTTTAGTTTCCATATTGTAATTAAAATATTCATCTGATTTACTAAGAGTTTGCATTGCTAATGTTATAAAAGCACCTAAATTTCTTGATTTTCTGTGTTTATAACTATTAGAACTAAAATTAATGAACCATAATTCATTTTTAAAACGATACGCATAACCATCGTCTAAAGGATTATTATCAATATTATCCTTTTTATATCAATACTTATTTTTCATTGATGAAAGAAGTTGCCAAACCATAAACTGCTTTGCATGTATACTCATATTGCCAATTGGTTCAAAATATACTAACAATCCAGAAATGCCCCTATCTTTTTTAGGCATCTTTTTTAATTCATTTAAATAAAGATCTATATCTTTAGATAATTCTTCAGGACTATATGGATAATTTAATGCAGAATAAAAGTGAACTTCCTTTTTATGTCCTTGTATGCCAAATACACATGGAAATCCTTTCGATTCTATAACTTCTTTAGATTGTTTAATTTCTCGATTCAACCACTCGCAACGATTTTCTATTCTTCCAATGCAGCTTTGAGAAACGAACATTTAAACACTCCTTTAAAATATTGTTCGCCTATATTGTAACTAAAAACCTGGAATTTTCAAATAATCTCTTATAATTTTTTAATATAATTATAGTTTCTATTAAAATCACAATATTAGCCAAAAAATCAGTTAGATAAAAAAAGACTCCCGTTACATGAAGTTAACAGGAGTCAAATTATAGTTTCTATGATCATAAATTTATTCTTTTATATACCAATCTACATTATGTTTTTTACATACCATTATCAATCTCAACCTCATCATTCAAAAAATGCGTTTGGATATTGGATGATACCTGAAGCATGATTTAAAGCACTATCTTTTAATTCAATTGCCATCAATAACTCATCTGATACTTCAAAAGGCGCTTGTATGCCCCAATGAGATGCTTTTTTGAAACCAAATTTCGGATAATATGCTTCGTGTCCCATAACGATGACTGATTCAAAATCAAGGCTCTCTGCAATGGTTAAAGCTTGTTGTATTAATTTTTGACCTACACCTTTATTTTGATATTCGGGTAAAACAGAAATAGGTGCTAATGCTAAAGATTCTACTTTCTTATCCTTAGTATCAATCAAAATTTTAGATAATAATATATGTCCTATGATTTTATCTTCATTTACAGCGACTAATGATAAATCTGGAACAAATGCCTCTGACTTTCGTAATTTCGCAACCAATGTGTGCTCACTTTGATCACTATATGATTCATTCTCAAAAGCCTTTTTCACTACTTCTTCAGTTTGCAGGTAATCTTCTTTTTGCTCTTGTCTGATGATGAATTTCATCCTATCACCCCTCATCATAGTTAGTGCGCTGATATTTTACACAATTACCGTCATGAGTTCCTCTATATTTTACAGCTAGTGTCGATTAAATCAACTGGTTATGATTAATCTGACTTAGCTCGGAAATAATTTTTCTACTATCTGAATTTAACTTTTTCACATAGACGGTATTATGATTGGCTTCGAATTTCTGTACGATAGTATCAATCGCATTCACTGCTGAATCATCCCATAAATGTGCATGGTTGAAGTCTAATTCAATGACTGAATGGTCCACATTAAAGTCAATTTGGTTCATCATGGAATCAATAGATACAAAGAAAATTTGGCCTTCAAAGTATACATGTAACGTCTCATCAAACGTCTCTGTTGTCACATTCACGTTAGAAATCTTAGTCGCGAAGAAGAGTGCACTAAATACTACACCTACGATAACACCAATGGCTAGATTATGTGTCATCAATACAATAATAACTGTTAGAATCATCACAAAGGCATCCGTTTTTGGAGCATTTTTAACATATTTAAAGGAATGCCAGTCTACTGTTCCAATAGATACCATGACCATAATTCCCGCTAAAATAGGCATTGGAATTTGCACTACTAAATCCCCTAATACAATAATCATAAATATGAGTACTATACCTGCAGTTAATGTCGATAATCGACTTGTCGCACCGGATTTCACATTAATGACAGATTGTCCGATCATCGCACAACCACCCATACCACCGAAGAATCCTGTAATGATATTTGCGATACCTTGTCCACGAGATTCCTTATTTTTACTACTATAAGTATTTGTAAATTCATCAACAATTTTAGCTGTGAGTAAACTTTCTACTAACCCCACAATCGCCATCGAAACTGAAAATGGTAAGATGACTTGTAACGTTTCCAGTGTGTACGGTACTTGTGGAATAATGAAATGAGGCAATGCTTGCTTAATCGTACCTAAATCGCCAACGGTATGCACATTGGCACCTGTAAACATATATAATGCTGTTAATAAAATAATCGCAATTAATGGAGCAGGAATTGCTTTAAAGAATCTAGGTACAATATATACGATTAATAAAGTAATAATGACATAAATGTAAGTCGCAATGGATATATTAAAAATATGCTCAATTTGAGATAGAAAGATCATAATACCTAATGCATTAACAAAGCCAATCATTACGGATTGTGGAATGAATTTCATCAGTCTTCCTACTTTTAAAATACCTAAGACAAGTTGAATCAAACCCATTAAAATCGTTGCTGCAAATAAATATTCCACTCCATGTTCCTTCACGAGTGGTGTCACAACAAGTGCAACAGCACCTGTAGCACCTGAAATCATTGCCGGTCGTCCACCAACAATCGCTGTCACTGTCGCTATGATAAACGCCGCATATAAACCAATCATCGGGTCTACCCCCGCTATGATTGAAAAGGCAATCGCTTCTGGAATTAAAGCAAGTGCCACTACAATACCTGCTAGTATATTTTTCATCGGTTGATTAAACCACTGTACTTTCCAACTATCTACCATAACATCCGCTCCTTTTCATACTATTTAAATTCAATATTGATAAAGCGCTCATTACGTCCCTATCGTATTTAAAATATGCATATATTTGCACTTTGCATACATATGACACCGTCCACTTTTTCCGCAATAAAATAGAGCGAGTAAGAAACCATTGTGTCATTCAACTTGGTTTCATCACTCGCCCATGAAGGTGGCTATCTTATCATCTCATTAGAATTGTTATTTATTGACTATCCTACGTGCCACTCACTATATGACATATATCAATTGAATCGCGTTTTATTTGCCGAATTGAAACCTTACGCATTATAACATCAAGCACGCTTCAATGGCAAAATTCATTTTGATACTTGTCATCGACTTTTAATATACATCACGTCACATGAATCATGACTTTAGCTCTTCTTGATATGTCTGCCCAAATAATTGATAATGTACAAATTCGGTAACATCTGCTGAACTGACTAATATCAATATCGTATCATTACCGCCAACTGTTCCCAATACCTCATTTAAATTGAGCTGATCGATATAAAAGTTCACACTTTGCGCAAATCCTGGCGATGTTTTGACAATAAGGTAGTGATCTTTAATTGTGACCTTTTCGATCTCATCATTGTAAAAGGCTATGAGTTTCGTTTTCGCTTCGTTTTGAGCATTATCATTAAACTTTCGGTAACATCGATCATTATTGGCGGTAGGCATTTTATATATTTTAAGTTCATTTAAATCTCTACTAATCGTTGCCACACTATATTTGATACCAAAATGTTTATCAAGATAGTCGACAATTTCGGCTTTTGAACGTATGTCATTATCTTTCACAATTGTCGATATTAAATCCAATCGTTTACTTTTTCTCATATCTATTTACTCCTTTATCTGCATATTTCACAAAATACAGACAAACTTCATCACAAATACCATATCAAATTTCTTTCATACAATATGTGAAGTATTTCTCATTTATAACAATTTTTATAAAAAGTTTTATATTGATGTATAAAAATCTTCTTAAAATATAGACAGATTTAACATTTATAGTTAATTAATCATGCATGACTATCCATACATTCAATCGAATAAAAAATCATATTATATTAATTATTTATTATCGTATTAACTTAATATACATGTAGTTATAGGTTTTATGCGTTTATATTGCATAATCTATCATCAAATTGCATTGAATAAATATTTTATATGAGATATTCGACATTATTATTGTGAAAAGATTCTCAATCTCTATGTTGAAAGCGCTTTATACTCTAGGTGTATTAAATCAAAGGAGGAAATAACAATGGAAAAAGGACCTATCCACGTAAACAGTGAAATCGGCAAATTAAAAACGGTATTACTTAAACGACCAGGTAAAGAATTAGAAAATTTAGTGCCTGATCATCTAAGTGGATTGCTATTTGACGATATTCCTTATTTGAAAGTTGCTCAAGAAGAGCATGACCATTTCGCGCAAGTACTCAGAGATGAAGGTGTCGAGGTTGTCTATTTAGAACACCTAGCTGCAGAAGCCATTGCAGATGCCTCTGTTCGCGAACAATTTATCGACGATATTTTAAAAGAATCACAAAAGACTGTCCTCGGTCATGAAAAAGAAATTAAAGAACTATTCGCAACATTAAATGACCAAGAACTGGTAGAAAAAATTATGGCTGGTGTACGTAAAGAAGAAATTCAATTAGAAACGAATCACCTCGTAGAATATATGGATGACCGCTATCCATTCTATCTCGATCCAATGCCAAACCTTTACTTCACTAGAGACCCACAAGCATCTGTAGGTAGAGGAATGACTATCAACCGTATGTATTGGCGTGCCCGTCGTCGTGAATCTATCTTCATGACATATATTTTGAAATATCACCCAAGATTCAAAAACGACGATGTCCCAGTTTGGTTAGATAGAAATTCACCATTCAATATTGAGGGTGGCGATGAATTAATTCTATCTAAAGATGTACTTGCAGTTGGTATTTCTGAACGTACCTCTGCACAAGCTATCGAACGCTTAGCAAGACAAATTTTATTCGATGATCAATCTACATTTACTAAAGTACTTGCCATCGAAATTCCAAACAGCCGTACATTTATGCATTTAGATACAGTATTTACCATGATTGACTACGACAAATTTACAATGCATGCTGCGATTTTCAAAGAAGAAGATAACATGAACATCTTCACCATTGAAAAAGATGAACAAGGTCAAGACATTAAAATTACGCACTCAAACAAATTAAAAGAAACATTAGAAGATGCGCTTAACATCGACAATATTGAATTTATCCCAACAGGTAATGGTGACGTTATCGATGGTGCCCGTGAACAATGGAATGACGGTTCTAACACATTGACTATCCGTCCAGGGGTTGTCGTAACTTACGACCGAAACTATGTATCTAACCAATTATTACGTGATAAAGGCATTAAAGTTATTGAAATTACAGGTAGTGAATTAGTACGTGGTCGTGGGGGCCCAAGATGTATGAGCCAACCATTATATAGAGAAGATATTTAATTCAGTACACACATGCACTTTACTAATACATTTTAAAGAAATGAGGAATGAATCATGTCAGAAATTCAACAACCACTTAACTTAAAAGGTAGACATTTATTAAAAGAAGATGACTTTACGAAAAAAGAATTTAGCGATTTAATCGATTTCGCTATTACTTTAAAAGATTATAAACAAAAAGGGATTCCACATCGTTATTTAGATCATAAAAATATCGCCCTATTATTTGAAAAGAATTCTACACGTACACGTGCAGCCTTTACTGTTGCCTCTATTGATTTAGGTGCACATCCTGAATTCTTAGGAAAAAATGATATCCAATTAGGTAAAAAAGAATCTGTTGAAGACACAGCTAAAGTACTAGGAAGAATGTTTGATGGTATCGAATTCCGCGGTTTCTCACAAGAGATGGTTGAAGACTTAGCTAAATATTCAGGTGTACCTGTATGGAATGGTTTAACGGACGCATGGCATCCAACACAAATGTTAGCTGACTACATGACAGTTAAAGAAAACTTTGGTCATTTAGATGGCATCAAACTTACTTATGTGGGTGACGGACGTAACAATGTGGCTAACTCACTACTTGTGGCTGGACCAATGCTTGGTGTAGACGTAACAATTTGTTCTCCTAAAGCACTCTTCCCATCTCAAGACTATATTGATATTGCAGAAAGACGTGCCAAACAAGATGGTGGTTCAATCACAATTACAGATAATATTGACGAAGGTGTTAAAGATGCCGATGTTATCTACACTGACGTGTGGGTATCTATGGGTGAAGAAAGTGAGTTTGAATCACGTATTAAATTATTAAAAGACTATCAAGTTAATAGAGCTATGTTCGATAAAACTGGTAAAGATAGCACGATTTTCTTACATTGTTTACCAGCCTTCCATGATACAAATACCACATACGGTCAACAAATCAAAGATGACTATGGTTTATCTGAAATGGAAGTCACTGACGAGATATTTAGAAGCAAACATTCTAAAGTATTCGATCAAGCAGAAAACCGTATGCATACGATTAAAGCTGTGATGGCGGCTACGCTAGGATAGTTTGCAATTAAAAAGAAGACGCAGGTTTGGTTACGATACCCTCATATCACTGAACTCCTATATATGAATCACAACTGAACCTGCTTATTTATTCAAAGGAGACATGACATATGAGTGAATCAGATGGAAATAAATTAAGTAAAACCTCCTTGATTGGCCTCGTCATTGGTTCAATGATTGGTGGCGGTGCATTTAACATTATTTCAGATATGGGTAATCAAGCTGGTGGTTTAGCCATCATTATTGGTTGGATTATCACAGCAATTGGTATGATTTCCCTAGCCTTTGTCTTTCAAAACTTAACGAATGAAAGACAAGACTTAGACGGTGGTATCTATAGTTATGCACAAGCCGGGTTCGGTGATTTTATTGGATTTTCAAGTGCTTGGGGTTATTGGTTTGCAGCCTTTCTAGGCAATGTGGCCTATGCCACATTATTAATGTCAGCGGTCGGTAACTTCTTCCCGATCTTCAAAGGTGGAAATACCTTACCAAGTATTATCGTTGCTTCTATCCTTTTATGGGGCGTGCATTACCTCATCTTAAAAGGTGTAGAAACAGCTGCGTTTATTAATAGTATCGTTACTGTTGCCAAACTCATCCCTATCTTACTTGTCATCGTATGTATGATTGGTGCGTTTAACTTTGAGACCTTTAAAGCTGGTTTATACGGCATGACAAGTGGCGATACTGGCATATTCAGTTGGGGTGACACATTAGGCCAAGTGAAAAGTACAATGCTTGTAACGGTCTGGGTATTTACAGGTATTGAAGGTGCGGTTGTCTTTTCAAGCCGTGCTAAAAGTAAAAAAGACGTCGGTACTGCAACTGTGATCGGTCTTATCTCTGTATTAGTCATCTATTTCTTAATGACTGTTCTCGCACAAGGTGTCATTCAACAGAATCATATTTCAGAACTATCTAACCCATCTATGGCCGCAGTCTTAGAACATATAGTAGGACATTGGGGTTCAGTACTAGTCAACATTGGTTTAATCATTTCAGTATTAGGTGCTTGGTTAGGATGGACACTACTCGCAGGTGAATTACCCTTCGTCGTTGCGAAAGATGGCCTATTCCCTAAATGGTTTGCAAAAGAAAATAAAAATAAAGCGCCTGTCAATTCATTATTAATTACGAATATATTAGTACAAATCTTTTTAATCAGTATGTTATTCACAGAGAGTGCTTATCAATTCGCCTTTTCACTCGCATCCAGTGCGATCCTTATCCCATATATGTTCAGTGCTTTCTATCAAGTTAAATACACTTACTTAACGAAGGAACGTGCTACAACGAAACAATGGGTTATTGGTATTATCTCTTCTGTTTACGCGATTTGGCTCGTTTATGCAGCGGGTATAGATTACTTACTATTAACCATGTTGCTCTATATCCCAGGCTTATTCGTTTACCAAACCGTCCAAAAAAATAACCGGAAACCTTTAAGCAAGGTTGACTATATCTTCTTTGTATTAATCACAATTCTAGCAATCATCGGCATTTTTAGATTAATCACTGGTGCCGTAAATGTATTCTAATTAAGGAGTGAACGATATGGATAACAAAATCGTCATCGCGTTAGGCGGTAATGCCATACAAACTGATGATGGCTCAGCTGACGCACAAAGAAAAGCAATACGTTCGACAATGCAAGCACTCAAACCTTTATTTGATACTGATGCAGACATTGTTATCTCTCATGGTAACGGTCCACAAATTGGTACGATGTTAATCCAACAAGCTAAAGCAGATAGTCCACAAACCCCTGCCATGCCGCTTGATGTTTGTGGTTCCATGACCCAAGGTATGATAGGATTCTGGATAGAGACGGAAGTCAACAGAGTACTTGCTGAAATTAAGAGTCCAAGACGTGCAGGTACAGTAATTACTCGTGTTGAGGTCGACGAACATGACCCCCGTATGTCTAACCCAACTAAACCTATTGGACCATTTTACACTAAAGAAGAAGCTGAGCAATTACAGCAAGCCAATCCAGAATCAACTTATAAGGAAGATGCTGGACGTGGTTACCGTAAAGTGGTACCTTCACCTTTGCCAGTGTCTATTTTAGAGCATCAACTCATTAGTACATTAGTAGAGAATCAAAATATCATCATTGCATGTGGTGGCGGCGGCATACCAGTTATTAAGCGCAACGACACATATGAAGGTGTCGAAGCTGTAATAGATAAAGACTTTGCCAGTGAACGCTTAGCACAACTCATCGACGCTAATACTTTAATGATATTAACGAACGTAGAGCATGTATATATCAACTACAACGAGCCTAATCAAGAGGCATTAACAAACGTTGACGTTGCAACGTTAAAACAATATGCCAAAGATGGTAAATTTGCCGAGGGTTCTATGCTTCCTAAAATCGAAGCTGCCATTGATTTTGTTGAAAGTGGTGAAGGCCGACGCGCGATTATCACTAATTTAGATAATGCATATGAAGCATTCAAAGGACATGTTGGCACACAAATCGAGCATTAATCACTAAGGTGGTGACTTTATGACAAACAACCAATCACGAGGCATTGCAATCGATAATTCAATAATCACAAATCATAGTGATCAGTGTCTTGAACGACTTGCCCAATTGATTCACATCCCTTCTGTTGCTTTACAACCTTACAAAAATGAATGTATCGTTAGACAATATAACAAAGGACAAGTCATTTACTATTCTTCTGACGAATTAACACATATTTACTATTTGATTGATGGTTATATATTAAGAGAACAATTTAGTATGAATGGTGATGTATACCGCATCTTAAACAAGGATGATAAATTATTCCCCATGCATAATCTCTTCCAAGAGAAGACAACGAATGAAATGTGTACAGCCATTACAGACTGTATCATGATTGCCGTTCCCATTGATCTTATTGAATATCTATGTAGAAACAATGACAAAGTGTTTATTAGAATTTACCAATTGTTATGTAACAATCAGAAACAACAAATTGAATATCATATGGCACTCAGTTCTAAAAGTGCAAAAGAACGCGTGATTAAAATATTAATTTATTTATGTCACATGATTGGTTATGATAACGACGAATTTTATGAAATCAAATCATTTTTAACAATTCAAATGATTAGTGATCTTGCAAGTATTTCACGTGAAACAACTGGCCATATTATTCAAGAATTGAAAGAGCAAAATATTTTGCTTAAACACCATAAAAACTGGATTATCAGTAAACAAATTTTAGCGTAATCATTTTATCCCATAAACCCATATTCACCCCATCTCATGGTTAATCAGCATATGAAGACCTCCTTTTATTAACGTGACATGGTGATTAACCGACTAAAGCTCGACAAAGATCAATGTAGCGATCGCTGTCGAGCTTTTTTGATACGCTTAATCAATAGCAAAAACCCCTTTACTACGGCGGATAGTAAAGGGGGTTTGGGGAAATTATTTATATGTCATCTATTGAATGATTTTAATTGTTAAAGGGAACTGTCACTAATGAATCTTTACATCTACTAATGCAGAATGCTTATTTTAAGAAATCTGGGTCTAAATATGGTGCACCATTTGAATAGTCATAGAAACCTTTACCTACGCCACGGCCTAATTCACCTTTATCGATTTTACTTTGTAATAAATCAACAACTTTACCATCGATTTCATCGTTAGATTCTTGGTAAATAGCATTTAAAATGTGATACATCGTATTTAATCCAATGATATCTACAATAGCTAATGGACCATGAACCGCATGGAATCCAATCATCCATGTTTTATCAATTGTTTCAACATTTGCAATGTCTTTAACTAATAATTTAAGTCCAGCATGAAGTAATGGAATTAATAACGTATTTAAGATATATCCTGGTTGTTCTTTGTGAATTGGAATCACTACTAAGTGAATATCACGTGCAAATGCTAAGATTTTATTAAATGTGTCTTCTGTTGTTTTGCTTGCAACCATGACTTCACCAGTGTTTTTAAGCCATACACCATTTGAGAAGTGTAATGCCGCGAATTTTTCTGGACGACCAGTTAAGTCTTCAAAGTCACTTGGTCTTAATGTAGAAGAGTTTGTAACGATATACGCATCTTCATTTAAGACTTCGCTTAATTGTTTATAGAAATCTTTTTTAATATCAGTGTTTTCTGGTACAACTTCAATAACTAAATCTGCATCTTTTGTTGCTTCAGCTAAATCAGTATAGTAGCTAATATTTGATTCAAATTTGTCTACAGTTGCGTCATCCACATTCATATCTGATTTGTAATCTTGTTTGATTTGTTTTACACGGCCTTTAGCAGCTTCAATCGCATCATCACTAATATCATAAAGTGACACGTTAAAGTCACCAGACGCAGTTTGGAATGCGATTTGACTACCTAAGACACCGCCACCTGCTACAGTAATATTTTTGAATCCATGTGTTAAATCTTTGATTTCTTTTGGATTATCAAAGAAGTTGTCACTCTTGAATTCAGGGTTTGGATAATTGTAGAAACCTTTACCTACAGATTTACCAAGACGACCTTCTTCTACCATACCTTCTAAGAATTTAAGGTAGTTTTTAGCCCATTCTGGTGAATTTTCATCCATTTTTGATTTTCTGATATTTAAATGTGTCGCGATACCAACGATATCATTCATGCCAAATGGTCCATGTTCATCGTTTGTCGCTTTCATCCATGTTTTATCGATCATTTTATAATCTGCAACTTCGTTACCTAGTAAGTAACCTGCTTGTGTTACTAAAGGTACAAGTAATGAATTTAAAATATAACCTGGTTGTTCTTTTCGGATTGGAAGTGGTACCATGCCGATTGCTTTCGCAAAGTCTAATACTTCATTAAAGATTTCATCTGAAGTATCTTCCGTACGCATCACTTCACCTGTATTACGTAACCAAATTTCATTAGCAAAGTGTAATGCTAAGAATTTTTCTGGTCTACCTGTAACATCTTTAAATTGACTTGGCGCAAATGTTGAAGAATTTGTTGCGAAAATTGTTTTTTCAGGTGCACTTTCACCTAACTGTTTATAGAAATCTGTTTTAATTGAAACAACTTCTGGAATTGCTTCAATAACAATGTCAGCATCTTTCGCTGCATCAGGAATACTAGTACTAAATTGGATTGATTGATACGCTTGTTCTACTTTCTCTTCAGTCGTATCTAAATCATCTAAATAACGTCCTTTTAAGATATTCAAACGTTCTTTAACTTTTTCTAAAGCCTCATCATTAATATCATATAACGTTACATTAAATCCGTGGAATGCACTTTGGAAAGCGATTTGACTTCCTAGTACACCGCCACCTGCGACTACTACGTTTTTAAAATTCATCTCTTATGCTCCCATAATTCTAATTGCTTACAATTCAAGTATACGCTTAAAATTTATTTATTTGAACTGAATGCCTTTGGATAATATATAAATAATTGGATGGAATATGCAAAGTTATATAAGTGTATGTATATGGATGAAGAATTAGGATGAGAATGAATCATTGAGGAGTTATCAGAAGATAGATATGGATAGGTACAATTTGAAGATATGTATCACCTTTTCCGTAGTTGAATATATAAAAGTGCCCCCTTCAACATAGGGATGATTGCGAGTACGTTGAAGAGAGCGTTGTGGGACGAATGAGGAACATTTAATTTTCCTCGTTTATTCAAAGGGATTGAAAACCAATATATGATCTTCAAAATAAGCTAGGTATTTGAAATCATCACTATCTTTATGCAAATGATGATTTTTAATAACATTTTATTTATTTAATTTTTTATAATAATCAATGTTTGATTTTGGTTTAATATGATAAAATGATTTTACTTTCTACTTTAGATCAATATCAATTTGCTAGTTATACTGATTATGATTCTAGAGGGCTTGAACAACGCTTTATTAATAAAGATTCCAAAAAAATACAGTGAAAACTAATGATATTATTAAAAAAGAACATTTGGACAAAGATGAATATGAAGCTGAGCCGCCTGCATTCTTCTTTTTCTAATACAAAGGGATTGATTCTTTTGAAAAAACGTTATGTCTTGATAACAATTTTAATCATTTTCGTCTTTATGGTTGTTTGTGGATATATTTCTCACAAAAACAAAAAAGAACACTATATCCAAACCCAAGAAAAACGCATTGATTTATACTTTAAATATAACCTTAAAGATTATCATTCTATGCATGTAACTAATTTTGAAAAGAATTTTATGGCAGGCTCTTACTTTGTAAGTGGTTATATTAACAATAATAAAAAATATGATTTTGATGTTACTATATATGTTGGCCAAAGCAATCAATTTGATGGAGATATAGGTTATGATCCCAAGACTTTGGGCAAGCTCTTTATTTCAGATGATCCTAAAAATGATTTATCTCCTAATGAGATTATTAAAAAAGAACATTTAGACAAAGATAAATATGAAGCTGAACCGCCTTCATTCTTCTTTTTCTAATACAAAGGGATTGATTCTTTTGAAAAAACGTTATGTCTTGATAACAATTTTAATCATTTTCGTCTTTATGGTTGTTTGTGGATATATTTCTCACAAAAACAAAAAAGAACACTATATCCAAACCCAAGAAAAACGCATTGATTTATACTTTAAATATAACCTTAAAGATTATCATTCTATGCATGTAACAAGTTTTAAAAAGAATCCGATGGGCGGATATTTTATAAAAGGTTATATTAATAATGATAAAAATTACGACTTTGATGCTACAATTTTTTCTAGTCATAGTACACAATTTAAGGGCGATATTGGCTATGATGACAAAACCTTAGGCAAGCTCTTTATTTCAGATGATCCTAAAAATGATTTATCTCCTAATGAGATTATTAAAAAAGAACATTTAGACAAAGATAAATATGAAGCTGAGCCGCCTGCTTTCTTCTTGTTCTAAAAAAGGACAAACACTGATACCACAGTGCTTGTCCTTTTTAATACTTATATTAATATTACATTTATGTATATTTAAAATCTCATCATCTAACTTCATAATATTTTTCAATTTAGAGTTTTCTATTTACAATCCAATGGAGTGCACCTAATAATATTAAAATAATTCCTGTCTGTATTAATATAGACCCCATTAATTGGTCTTCTAATTTCAATATAATCAATGCTATATCACATATTACGAAAACGACTGAAAACATGGCACTATATTTAAATATACTCTTGTTATACTGAATAAATAAGAATTGTGCTTTAAGCCATATTTCATCATTTTTCATTGATTTTTTTGATCTAAAACCATACCATCGATTTCTTTCTTTTGGATAGGTTTTACTATATGAAATACCTACCACAATCATAAAAAGGCTCATAGGAAAGAGTAGCATATACATTCCCTCTATTCGTTAGAAATTCAAATAATAATCATCATTTAGTTTATATCAATATACTATATATCCATTCAGTGAAGTAAGTTTCTAAAAATGCTGCAATAAAATATAAAGGTAGCGCAATTAAGATATATGTTTTAATTAATTGAATTAACGCTTGTTTAAATGAAACATTTTGTTTTTTCTCTTTTCTAAACAAATTGCTGATTTTTCTAACAATTGCTTGATTTAATTTAAATAAACCACTGACAACAAAGCACATCGCAAATATTTCAACAACGATATGTGGAATTGATGATAAAATCACTATCGAACCTTTATGAAAGTCAAAGTTGATTACGAATCCAAACATGATTCCGGTAATTGTACTTGTAAAAATTAAATTTACGCAATATAAAAATGGAATAGGAATTAAAGAGAGTATTAGCATTTGTATAGGGACTCTAAAACCATTATTTATAATGTATTCCCACACTTTATTTAAACCAGTAGCTTTATCTAAGCTAGATGGTATTTGGTCTCCGATACTTTTAAAAGTATCAAGAGATGGACTAAATATACTAGATAAAATAAAGCTTATAATCAAAATAATCATCGAAAATACAAACCATTTCATAGTCCTTTGAACATACTGCTTATCACTTATATTTAACATAAACTTCTCCTTAAATTATTGATTAAAATTCATGGAAAATACAAAGAAATTTGCCAAATCTACTATGATTAATTTCAGTCTAACATTAGAATATCAATAAATACAAAAAGCGTTTTCATTTCAAAATTTTATATTAAATCAAGTAATTTATTTATAATAATTTTTATGGAAGTTTTTACATAAAATCACTTATCGGAAGTTATCTATCATCGAATATTCGTAGATGATATAATATATAAGTCGCCTATCTCTCAGGCGTCAATTTAGACGCAGAGAGGAGGTGCATATCAGATGGTCGAAGCTCTTGTTCACATCACGACCACAGTCATCAGTGGTTGTATTGTTGCGCTATTTACGCATTGGCTACGTACACGTAACAATAAGAAAAAATAGGCGATATTAGCCAACACCTAAAAATCCCCTCACTATTGCGAGTAGTGAGGGGATTGGTGCATATAATGCACGAAGCTCTTGTTAACTAAATTATAACATTGGTTAATGGAGAAATGCAAAAAACAATCTTTCAATAGTATTAAAAAAGAAGGAACAAAAGTTGTAATATGTATAATGCTAGAAAAGTTTTTAATTTTTCAAATTTACATGAGGATAACCAATCTCCCAATTCTTATTATTAAAGCGATTGTCTATATATTTATATTGATAACGGGTAAACTCTTTATTTGATATAATAAAATAATTTGCTGTATTAATTGTTGCTTCATTTACATATCTTGTTTTATTTTTTTTTAATATTACTCTTAAATCGTTAGATGAGTTAATTTTATCTTCTTGAAATTCTATAAGAATATTTGGAGTAATTGGAAGCATTATTTGGTTCCAATTATCAGTAGCGATTACTGGATTATCACTAGTTAATAAATTGTCTTCACTTATTGCAATATGAAAATTCATGTTAGATGGTTTTTTCATTCTTTTTAATAAGTTTTCTAGGTTGTTACCTTGCTTAAAAATTTCATTAAACTTTTTTATTGTATTTTTGTGTTTTTGTATTTCATCTAGATCGATAGGTTTTTTTCTAGGTTTATATGTAAACGGATTTTCAATTAAATTCATAAAATTAATTCTTCCGGCGTCAGTACGTAAATATTGTAAATGAATATATTGAAAAATCTTGTTTTGCATATTTTCTGAAACATCTAAGTCCTTAGATTTAATATTTTTTATAATATAATCAATAATCTTTTCTATTTCAGACTCATATACCCCTAATTTGTGTTCTAAAATATTATCAACTTTATCTTCAGTTTCATATGCATCAGTTGCGACACATACTTTCTCATAATTCATAAAAGTTTTTTTATTCGCTTGACGAATATGTACATATATCATCTTGTTTTCATTAGCAAAATGTTTCAATAAACATCTTGGGTAATAATGTTGTTTTCTTGTAAACATAATTCCTCCTGTTAATTATATCTATTGATTCACTATATTAGTTTGATAGTTATAACTTTTTATAATACACTTCGTGGCTACTACGACTACTTTTAAATAGATTATACAATAATATTTGTTAGTTAAAAATTTAGAGCAATGAATGATTTTTTTATAAATAGATAATTAAAAATATTGTGATTGTGAAATTTGGGTACACTTTAATCACACAAGAGAAATTGTTAAAGTTATGGCAACTTAAACGTATGATTAGGGAGTATACTAATTATGAGGTAATACATGATTGTTGATTTTACACGGATATCATCTATAGATCAAATTTTAATATAGGCGACAAATTATCATTTACACTCTCTCATATAAGATTTTCTCTAATCCGTCTTTTTTAATTTATTTATGATTCCATTTATTATTATAGTATTCTTCAAACGGTTGCTTATAACCAAACCAAAAATCTATGTTATTAGTAAATTCATAACATAATTCAATAAATTTTGCTACAATATAATTTGTAAATGAAGATAACTCTATTTCGGAAGATAAAGGTTCTTTTTGCTCATATATTTCTATTTCTCCATTACTAATACTACTATTTACACCTAATATATTTATAGTTTTCTTCTTATTATTACCAATAGAGTGAACATCTACTGAAAAACTTCTATATATATGTTGATAATAATAACCCATATTTAAATATTCTGATAGCAATTCAATTTTACCTATTTTTTTATCATCAGTACTTTTTTCCATATACCATTTTGCTATGTCCCTTACTTCATTTACTTTTAATTTTGAATTACTAAAAGTTTTTATATACGACTTCTTTAAACTATCAAATCTATCTTCTAAAACAATCATTTCTTGTTGACTAAAATCTCCGTCTTTTGCATTTGTTAATACCAAATCAGTTTCTTTGTATGCATTATATGCAAAATATCTTTCAGCTCTTTTGCTTGATTCGCTTTTGGATTCTAATATATATTTTAAATAAAGTAATAACTCATATAGTTTTCTTAATAGAGTTCTAGCACTACTAATAGTTACACAATTATTTATGTCTATATAGTTAAGATAGAAAGTGTGTGATATATCATAAACAGCTAAATAAATGTGACTTTCATTGAAACTTTGTAAGTCATCAATAGTATTTAAATCTTTTGTAATATATTTTTCTACTTCATTGATTACTTTAATTACATCTTCACCTTTAAAAAAGAGTTCTTCCACTTTTACCAAACCTTTATTTATATAATAAATTTAATTCAGTTTATATAAAATAATCGTTATCAGACCTACACAAACATCTTCTGTAAAAAACTTTGCTTACGTAATTTTAATAACTCAACTTTATCTGATTGTTTTTCAATAAATTCATCGAGATTCTTAAAGAAGCTCCCTATTTTTTCTTGTTCAGAATTTTTTGGCACCATCACTTTGAGCTTATCAAAACCTGACATTCGAAGAGATTTGACTGTTGATCCAACAGCATATTTTAAGAAATGATTATTTTGTAGTGACAGATAATAGTAAAGATAATTATTATTAATATTAATATCGTAAATACTATAAGCTCTTTGATGTAAGGAGTATTTCCCACTAAAGTATCTTGGTAAAAATTTACTTCCTTCACCTGGATATATAATCGCTGTTTCATCAAAATCAAAAGTGTTTAAATATTTAACTTCTACAGAGCGGTCAAAAAATTTATATTTTCCATCTTGTATATTATCTTGAACATTTTTTCTTCCAGTCTTAACTTTAGCTATTTGCATAAGTTCTTTTATTTCCCATTCTGGATAATTATTCCCATTCTCGTCTTTAAATCTTAGTTCTTGGGAGAAGATTTTTTGCATGTATCCTTTTTTCTGTTGTTCTAATAGTTCTAATTTTCGTTCTTCCAATTCGATTTGGTGGTCGAGTTTGCTAAAGAAATCACCTATTTTTTGTTGTTCTTCAAAATTAATGGGCAATGAAAGTTTTAACTTTTTAATATCATTATTATATAAATGAACTACCGTTTTACCCTGAGCATATTTAGAAAGTTCTAATTTATTCACACCATTAAGTGATAAAGAAATAAATCTTCCATCTACATTTTTAGGTGTAAGTATATTTATATCACCACCTATAGCAACTTCCTCATTTATATCAATGCATGAAGCTGTGGCTATATCTATCGAAGTTTCCCCTGATGAAGGAATTAACACTTCATTCTTCGATGCTACCTTTAAATTATTTTTATCAATCGCTATTTTACTGTATACCTTTTCTATTATCGCATTATATTTAGTATATAATTCACCATATAATATGAAAGGTATACCATTTTGGCTAATATCTTTTTTAGATCCTAATTTACCTTTCGAGAAGCAAGCTATGCTCCCTAACTTTTTCTTTTCCCATTCCTCTTCAAACTCTGGAAATCTTAACTCAGGAACGTTCTTTTGTTCATTAGTCATGGTTAACCACTCCTAATTCTTTCAAATACTCATTAATTTCTGATTCAACGTCAGCGATTTCTTTATCAATATTTTTAAGGTCTTGTTGGACTTGGTCTAGATCGATGGGCTCTTCTTCTTCGAATGTGTCGACATATCTCGGGATGTTTAAGTTATAATCATTGTCTTTAATGTCATCTAATGATGCGACATAGCTATATTTATCTATCGTTTCTCTCTTACTGTATGTGTCGACAATTTGATTGACATCGTCATCTGTAAGATGATTTTGGTTTTTACCTTTTTCAAATGATTGTGATGCATCGATAAATACCACATTGTCATTAGCTTCTCGACATTTTTTAAAGACTAAAATACACGTTGGTATGCTTGTACCATAGAAAATATTGGCAGGTAATCCAATCACCGCATCAATATAATTCTTTTCTTCAATTAAATATTTACGAATCACATCTTCTGCTGCACCACGGAATAAGACACCGTGTGGTAAGACGACTGCCATCGTACCTTCGTCATCTAAATAGTGCACCATATGTTGGATAAAGGCATAGTCTGCTTTTGATTTCGGTGCTAACTTACCGTAATTACTGAAACGTTCATCATCATTAAATTGACTATCTGCTGACCATTTGGCACTGTATGGTGGATTGGCTACAACCGCATCGAATTTTTCTTCCATAAAGGCTGGATTTTCCAATGTATCCGCATTTTGAATATCAAAGTTTTCATAACGCACATCATGTAACAACATATTCATTCGCGCTAAGTTGTATGTCGTATTATTACGCTCTTGACCGTTATATCGATACACTTTTGTTTCTTTACCTACACGTAGTAATAATGAACCTGACCCACATGTTGGATCATAGACATTTCTCAATTGATCTTTCCCTTGTGTCACGATTTTCGCTAAGATTTTAGACACCTGTTGTGGTGTATAGAATTCACCAGCTTTTTTACCTGCATTAGCCGCAAAACGACCAATTAAGAATTCATAGGCATCACCCAACATATCGATTTCCATGTCACTATGCACAAATGGAAGTTCTGCTAAATGAATCATCACTTTTCCAATTAGTGCTGTGCGATCTTTAACTGTGTTGCCTAATCTTGTCGAACTCAGATCCATATCACTGAACAAACCAATAAAGTCTTCTTCACTGTCTTGGCCTAATGTAGATGTTTCAACTTTTCGGATGGCCTGTGCTAAATGTTCAATATCGAAGCGTTGGTTTTCTATTTCTTTAACCATACTACTGAATAAGTCTTGGGGTTCGATATAGTAACCGACATTTTCAAGAAGTTCTTCTTTAAGATCTTCTCTATATTCATCATCTTCCCATGCTTCTTCGTATGTGACATCTTCATCCGCTAATGCGTCAGCCACTTCCGCTTCTGCCTTTTCAGATAAAAAGCGATAGAAGATTAAACCTAAAATATAATTACGGAATTCGCTCGCATCCATGTTGCCACGCAAATCATTCGCAATTGACCATAAACGCTTGTGTAATTCCTGTTGTTGTTGACGTTGCTTCTCTGTAATAGACAATGTGTCATTCCTCCGTAAATTAGTTTGTTATTCGATTAGCTATATTTCTCTGTCATTTCTTCGACAAATGATGCGACAGCTGCTTTAGTCTGTCTCTTTTCTCTTAATTTCATACCAGTAACTAGGTCTTTAATTTTGTCATTATTCAAAATGCCACTGTATTCAAATTCGCTTGTGATGTGTTTGAGTACATCTTCATCTATGGATTTTTGATCCGCAAAGGCATTGAAATCTTCTTCGCGTTTCGCATTTTCGAAATTAATATATACTTCGTCAACATCGTCATCTTCAGATAAGTCTGGAATAATCTTATCTATGAATTCTTTGATTAAATCACGTTTTAAGCGTAGTTTAGGGTCATCAGCCGTATCTAATATACGTCTAATTTGTTCTCGGTTACGCTGTTGTTCTACTTTATCTGATAAGTCAATTTGACGTACTAAATCCATAATATAAGACACGTTTATCGTATCGTTACGTAATATTTCGATTTCGAAATCAATATCGTTTAATATAGATACTTTATCTCCTCGTTGGGGCTTCACTTGATCATAAATCGCAAAGTACTTGCTCTTATAATCTTCAAAGTCTTGTTCTTCCATGCCGACACTTGAAGAGGTGAATTCAAATTCATCAAATGCCTTCATTCTTAGTATTAATTTAGATACTAGACGATAGGCTTCTACAAATCGTTTCAGTTCTTCTTCATCTTGTACTTGATCCATATGTTGTGGTGTCGGTGCGATCATTTTTAATTCTGCTAAAGCATCAACAAACTCCGCTTTATATTCATCATAGCTCTTCATTAATACTCGATCGGTATCTTCAGTTTGTGAGAATAACTGTAATGCGCTATCTGTTGCTTTCTTTAAATCTCGATAGTTGACGATTTTACCAAAAGGCTTCGTTTCCTTTTCAACCCGATTCGTACGTGAGTAAGCTTGGATTAAGTCATGATATTTAAGATTTTTATCTACATATAATGTGTTCAACACTTTACTATCAAATCCTGTTAAGAACATATTAACGACAATTAACACATCAATCTTATTGTCTTTGATACCTTTCTTCACATTTTTAGATACATGATTAAAATATTCTTGGAACGTATCTGTGTTAAAGTTTGTATCAAAATTCGTATTATAGTCTTGCATCATCTTATCTAGATGTTCACGTGCTGTTTCAGTTTTGACTTCATTGTCACTTTCTTTCGCTTCTTCATTCGGACCAAATGAATAGATACCTGCTACTTTTAACGGGCGATCATATTCTTGGTTTATCTTGTTAAAGGCTTGATAATACTGAATTAAAGCAGGGATACTTTGTACTGTTAAGATACTTGAATATTGTCTATTTCGTGTATATTTATCGTGATTTTCGAGAATGTGTCTGACAATCAATTCAACTCTGTCCTCAGCCATCCACACCTCATCTTTATTGATATCTTCAACCATATCATCAGTATCTGTATCTATCTCTTTTGCTTTAATCGTATTGATATAATCAACGGAAAAACCTAACACATTACCGTCATGAATGGCATCTTTAATTAAATACGTATGCAGACACTTGCCAAATATATCTGCAGTGCTTCGTCCATCTTGACTTCGATTTTCTTCAAAACGTGGTGTGCCTGTAAATCCAAAGTATTGGGCATTATTAAAATGTTGGCGTACGATACGATGCATGTCACCAAACTGACTACGATGACATTCATCAATAATAAAGACCACTTTATCTGTTTTATATTGTTCTAACGCTTCTGCATTATTCTGAATTGCTTTAGACATCTTCTGAATCGTCGTTACGATTAATGGCAAACTCTTATCATTAAGTTGACGTACGAGTTGGGCAGTATTATTTGTTTTATCGACAGCACCTTTAGAGAATTTATTAAACTCTTCTTCAGTTTGGCTATCAAGGTCTTTACGGTCTACTAGGAAGATGACCTTTTTAATATTGTCCTGTTCTGATAAGACCTGACTCGATTTGAAGGAAGTTAACGTTTTACCGCTACCAGTTGTATGCCAAATATAACCATTATTGGCCGTTTCTGTCGCTTGATGTATTAATGCTTCTACCGCATGGACTTGATACGGGCGCATTGCCATTAATACCTTATCTGTTTCATTAATGATCATATAACGTGATATCATTTTAGCGAGATGACACGGTCTTAAGAACGATTCTGTAAAATCGCTTAGTGTATTGATACGTTGATTATGTTTATCGCTCCAATAAAACATATGACTTTTATAAATTTCGCCATCATTATTGGAAATATAACGTGTTTCTATACCGTTACTAATAATAAACATTTGAATATAACGAAATAGGCCTGTGTAGTTCTGCTTACGATAGCGCATCACTTGATTAAAGGCCTCATTAATATCGACACCACGTCGTTTTAACTCCACTTGAACGAGCGGCAAACCGTTGATAAGAATTGTCACGTCATAGCGTGCTTTATATGTATCTTCCACTGACACTTGATTCGTCACTTGGAATTTATTTTTACACCAGTTAACAGTATCTAAAAACGATAAATAGACCTCTGATTCATCATCTCGTTTTAGTGGCAATTTATCACGTAAAATTCGCGCACTTTCAAAGATCCCCTTACCATTAATCATAGTTAATAATCGTTGGAACTCCTTATCCGTTAAGGGCTGTCCATTTAATTTATCAGCATGACGTTCGTTTAAAATTGTTCGGAAATTCTCTAATAATTGCGTGTCATTTTTAATCGATACCGTTTCATAACCATTTGATGATAGTTGCGCCATCATTTCCTTTTCTAAAGAAAATTCATTTTGATATGCCAATTGACACCCACCCTTTGCTTACTACTGTTTATTAAAATATATCATAATATTCGTATCACACAACAAAAATTGTAAGCGAATTTATTGAAATGACGCTATTGAGTTGAAAAATTATAAAACCACACCCCAAAGTTAATTTTCATTAAACATTTGAGGTGTGGTTCAATCATAATAAAGTATTTAGAGCATAGTAGATAACTTGAATAGATTAATTAAAATCACTATTTTGTTCATTCTCGTTGTTACTCTTTCTTACTTTCATTAGCAACAAATAAACCCATTATGAGAGATCCTGTAGTAAACATTACTAAAAGTATAACTATATAATTACTAACATCACTTTTAATTAAGATTATTAATATCAAAACAACCATTATAAAATCCACTAATGAATTAACTTTTCTTTTTAATTTTTTGAATTCAGTAGGTATAGCTTCACTAAAATTTACATAAACATTTAAAATAACACTATATATATTTTTTGTAGATTGACCAAAAAATAAGGAGAAAATTAAACTCAATATATAAGAGTTTTTTTCAATGTTAACGGTTAATAAATAGATAATGAGACCCATGTAAAGCATTATTATCATTAAAATATACAAATGAGACAAAACTTTAAATTTCTTTTCTTTGTACAACCTATTTCACAGCCTTTCTTTTCCATACACACGTACTATTAATATATGTATATATTCGCAGTTTGTCTAAGACTTGGTTAAATCTTACCTTTTGTACTTACTTTTTAGAACATGATTGAGTTGTAACCACAAATAAGCACTCGCCATGCTAGCGAGTGCTTTTATATTGTATTTTATATTTCTCTCAACTGGCTTTCGATTTCGTCTCTTTTGTCCTCTAGAAAATCGGGGAGATTGAGTTGTTGACCTAATTTATCGACGGGTGTATCAACGGTAAATCCTGGCTCTGCTGTCGCAAATTCAAATAGGATTTGGTTATGTCTATAGTATAACGATTTGAAGAAGTATCGATCGATGATACCGGAGTTAGGGTTGGGTTGTCGCGCTATTTTCTCATAAATGTCATTTAAGTCTGTATCTGTAGGTAGATTGACTGCTACATGATGTACATAGCCTTGCCCTGGTCGAACACGATGACCTTGTTGATTAACGATGACAAAGTCTGTATATAACCCTTGTTCGTCTAATGTCATGATGGTTGTGTTATCGTCTGCTTCTAAATCATTACGCTGATGATAACCTAAGATATGTTCAAGAAATTCAGTTAACACTTCTGGCTTTCTACTACGTAATTCAACTGGTCCCATTCCCAGTATTTGAACATCTTTAGGTATATCTGTATCATCATTGGCCGACCATTGTTCTGGCGTTTGATAATCATCGTTGACTAATAATATGATTTCTAGTTCATCTGGATCTTTTAGCAACACCGCAGACTGACCTAGATATAACAGTGACGTCCATTCCACATTGTTTTGGTCTAATCGTTGTTTAAAATAGTCCAATGCCGTTTCTGATGGTACGAGTAATGTTAACCGATGAATCGAATCTGTTCCCGGTCTATGCTTACCAACATTTTCAATTTCAAAAAATGTCAATAATGTACCAGGATGACCTGCATTATCACCATAAAATAAATGATACATTTTTGTATTATCTTGATTAACTGTTTTCTCTACTAATCTTAATCCAAGTAACTCAGTATAAAACGCCTTATTTTTGACCGCATCTTTGGTGTACATCGAAATATGATGGTGCCCTACTATTGTCATAACAACCACTCCTCTAACTCTATCTTTTCATCTATTAAATAGTGTTTGTATGTATTTAGCAACTTATCTGTTTTAAAATCAAATCCTATAATCAAGCTTATTCAATTCTGGTATCATTTATATCGATTTAAACCTAATAGTAGGACGAGAAAAACAACATATTAAATGCCATTCAAGCACAACTTAATCCTTTGTTGTAAACTAAAGGGTAAATTGCATTTCTATACATCAGAATTTTATAAATGATTTAATTAATTCATAAACGTTGTATTATGATACCTAACGTGATATAATAACAATGTAATTACATCGCTTAAAACGCACCAAAGCCCCTTACTACTGCAATAGTAAGGGGCTTTATTAGTGTTGACTACCTGTCATCCTTTTTATCATTGCGATGACGTAGCCAATGCGTAAATAAAGCAACGATAAAACCATTGATGATTGCGAGTATATACATCGCAATCATGCAAGTGGGAGTGGGACAGAAATAATATTTTCTTAAAAATTATTTCTGTCCCACTCCCACTAATTCATCGCTTTACATTCACTTATTTTTCTAACTTACAAATTACTTTCCATAACCTCAACACTGTCGACAATTATTTTTGTCGTATACCTTTGAATGCGCTCATTAACATCATAACTACAACAAGCATACCGCAAATGGTATACATCCAGCTAAATCCTACTAAATCGGATATAGGCCCCATCAAGCTTCCGCCTAACGAGACACCTAAATCTGCACAGGCTATAAATAATCCTAGTAGCATATTTCGACCTGCTTTGGGTAAGACAAAGCTCAAATATGACGTAAGTGTTGGATATACTAAAGCTTGTGTGGCACCAATCAATATCGCACTACTGTAGAACATCATTACGTGTACATGTGGTCCTATGGCTACAACCATCGATGCAATGACAAGTAACATCAAGACACTGACCATATAAACAGGATGCCACATACCATCTGAAGGAATGTATTTACGTAAATAAATACGTGCTAACACAACAGCTATAGCTTGAATGGTTAGGAAGATTCCAGCATCTGCAAACCCAAACTTGACTGTGTATAACGGGACAAAAGTACTCACTGCACCAAATACAATTGATACTACAATCATAATGAGTCCGCTATTAAATAATTCTTTATTTTTAAAGAATTGTGCAAAGACTGTAACTGCATTAAATGGCAATGGTTCAACCTTCTTATGCGTGTCAGGTTCTTCGCTAGAAAAGGTGACACGATAACCAAAGAATGTCGTTGTTAAGGCAATCGCAATCATCACTATAGCAAATATTGAGATGCGATCTAAATGCCAAATGCCTACTGCAATAAGTGGCCCAACCAAATTTGGTATTGTAGAGAATAATGAATATAGTGACACACCTTCTGATCGATGTTCTTCAGGTAAAGCATCGATAATACCTAATTGTAGCGACATTGAGAAGAATGCCGTACACACACCTTGCATCACTCTGGCTATGAAATATCCTTCTAATCCAGTCAGTCCATATAGTATTAACGCACAAGCATTAATCAATAAAATAATACGTAATACTTTGATAGGTCCGACACGGGCAATAATTTGGCCTGCCCAGGGACGAAAGACCATTGCTGTTAACATGTAAGCACCCATCACAATACCAATGGTTGTATTGGTTGCCCCTAAATCATGACCTCTTAATGGAATGAATACATTTAATATGGCATTCGCACTAAAAAACATGAGTGTGAGTATATATAATCTTAGAAATGGCCAAGCCATGGCACCTTTCATTATCTCACTCCTTAGAATGATAGTTGTTTGTCTATCAATGCTTGGGTATAAGCATTGGTTGTTGTATGTAAATCACGTGTTGCGATTTGTTCTTCAATTTGACCGTCTTTAAAAATAACTAAACGATCACACAGATATGTAGCGGCTTGAATATCGTGTGTAATAAAGATATAGCTTAAATGACGTGTATGCTTTAACCGCTTCAACAAATCTAATATTTGTGTTTGTATCGACATATCTAGCGCACTGATTGCCTCATCGAACAAGATATAAGTTGGATTAATACATATCGCTCTGGCAATAGCAACACGTTGTGCTTCGCCACCTGATAACATATTGGGATATTTATCTAGAAAATCTTCTGATAATCCCACTTCTTCTAATAGTGTCTTAGCTGCTCCTTCCATCTCATCAGTGCTTTGTTTATCACATTGACACATCACTTCAAATAGAATATCTCGCACAGTTTGAAATGGATGTAGTGAGGAGGTGTAATCTTGGAATACGGCGCCATTTTGATGACGTCTGACCTTCTTCTTGTACATCGGTTGGTCATTTAATGTCACTGTACCTTTATCTGGCCTTTCAATTCCTAATATCATGCGACTCAATGTCGATTTACCACTACCACTTTCACCGATAATGGCTATCGCTTCATCTACAGGGCAGTCTAAACTGACATCTTTAATAATCGGTTTAGGTTTAGGCCCCCACAAACTACGCTTTCCGTAATGTTTTTCAACATGATTGATTTTAATCATGGCTATCACCTCGCATGACACGTTGAAAATGGTCATTTACTTTTTGTTTCGTCGATAATAAATATTGCGTATACCTGTGATGTGGATGATGTAAAACCGCTTCTGTTGTTCCTTCTTCGACTAATTGCCCTTCTTTCATAACAATGACACGATCAGCCACTTTATGAATGACGGTTAAATCATGTGAAATGAATACCATCGCGCAATCAAAATGTTGTTTAATATCTTCGAATGCTTCTAACACATCAAACTGATTAATCGTATCTAATGCTGTGGTGGGTTCATCTGCAATAATCAATTTAGGCTTTAATGCCAATGCTAATGCAATCATCAATCGTTGCAACATCCCACCTGATAACATATATGGATAAGACGCCAAAATGTTTTGCGGGTCTGTTAAATTCATATAGATCATATAGTCAATCAATATTTGTTCAATCTCTGGTGTCGATAATGACGTATGTACCTGCATGGTTTCTATCATTTGTTTTCCGACTTTGGTAGATGGGTCAAAGGCACGTGCACCTTGCTGCATGACCATCGCAATCGCTTGTCCTCTGTATTTGCGTAATTGACTTTCTGATAATGCTAACAAGTTATGCCCGTCAAAATGGACTTTCCCTGTAACCTTGAGGCGACTTGGATTAAGCCCTACTAATGCCTTACATGTAATCGACTTACCACTACCACTTTCACCAATAATGCCTAATGTCTCACCACGCTTAACTTGGAAGTTAATAGCATCGACAAGTGTTGTATCTGTCCATTCATCACGAATCGTTAACTGTTGAACTGTTAATAAGGTCATTCATGCATCACGCCTTTCTTTACTGCACGCATTTTCTCTTTAGAAGAGATACGTGGATCCATCGCTACTTGTAATGCATCTGATAAGAAGTTAAAGGCCATGACGATAATGACTATGACGATACCTGTCGTGACCATCATTTCAGGATGAGTGAACATCACTTTACGTGCTTCATTCAACATCATGCCCCATTCTGCAGTCGGTGCCTTTACACCTAAACCTAAAAATGAGAACCCTGACATTTGCAATATCATCGAGCACATAGCACTACTAGAAATAATCGCGATATCTCCTAAAGTTAACGGTAAAATATGTTTACGAATAATCGTAAAATCACTCATGCCAATCGTTTTAGCAAATTTGACATGATCAGCTGACGTGTACTGCATCACACTGGTACGTATGACCCGACAGAACCATGCCCAACGTGTGAGTATAAAAGCTAAAATGATATTTTCCACACCCATGCCGAATAATGTAATTAACGCCAAAGTCACTACATAACTTGGAAATGCTAGCATCACATCACAACATCGCATAATCAGTGCATCAATATAACCCCGGAAATATCCGGAAATAAAACCCAGTATGGCACCTATCGCAACTGATATGACTAATGCGATTGAGACATAGAGTAAACTTGGTCGAATGGCATAAATCAATCGCGTCAATACATCGCGACCCAAATGATCGGTACCCAACCAATGTGTCGCACTTATACCTGCAAATTTATGTGCCGTGTCGATATGATTCGGCTCATGAAAGGTAATCACTGGTGCTAGGAATCCGAGCAAGAAATATGTCGCGATAATCACTAACGCAATGACTGCACCTCTATCTTGTAATAATCGTTTTACAATCATCGTGATACCTCCCTTAATCTAGGATTTAAAAGCGCATTGATGATATCGGCTAATGTATTAAAGATGATGAATAGCACCGCCACGATTAACACATACGTTTGTACTACTGGAAAGTCATGTTCAACTATCGCTTTAATACTCAGCTGTCCTAATCCCGGCCATGCAAACACATTTTCAATAACGACAAGGCCGCCCATAATCATTGGTATCGACATACAGAAGATAGACACTGCCACTTGTAATGCATTTCGTAAGACATGTCGCAATAAGGTCATGGTCTTTACACCACTTGCTTTTAAATAGAGTACATAGTCTTCATTAAGTTGTTCAATCATGGCGCGTCTTACATTTCTAAAGTAAATACCTGCATGGGTCATCGTGATTACAATAACTGGTAATACGTAACTCTCTGGTCCTGTTAATCCAGATGTTGGCAATAGATTTAACTTAACTGATACATAAATAATGAGCATGGATGCGACCCAATACGAAGGTAACGCCGTTAAAAAGAATGCGATAGAACGAATCACGCGATCTGTACGTTGTCCTCTCGTCAAGGCACTTACCACACCGAGACATATGGATGTCACCATGACTGATACACTTGAAATCAATGTTAATTTCAATGTATTCATAAATGCAGGCCCGATACGTTCTGATACTGGATCGCCTGTAATATAACTCGTCCCAAATTTAAACTGAACGGCTTGTTGTAGCCAATCCTTATATTGAACAAGAATCGGTGCATCGAGCCCATACTTCTCTTTTGTCTCAGCTATTAATTGCGGTGTCACATTCGGTGTACCTTGCGCATGTAAAATCGTTACAGCTGGGTCTTCATTCGTTAGATACGTCATCATAAATGTCATAAAACTCACTACAATCAATAACGGAAACATGAGTGCAATACGTTTTATTATTAATTTGAACATTGAGACGCTCCTTTATTTATATTGCATTTCGTTAAATGGTAGTTCGTATTGTGATTGAGTAAATGACACATTTTTCAGATCTTTAGGTGCAACGACAGTCATACTACCATGTGAAATAGGTATGAATACACCTTCATCATCCACTTGTTTTAAGATTTGTTGATAAGCTTTAGAACGTGCTTTTTCATCTTTAATCTTGAATGCCTCATCGATATCGTTATATAACTTTTTCTTATCTTTAATACCTGAGGTAGCACTTTCATAGCCTGTTTTGGATTTAAAGGCTGCAATGGTACTTTGTGGATCGTATAATAATCCCCATGTCTGATTGAACATTAAATCATAATCGCCAGAGGTACGACGTTCTGCAATCTTATCTGACGTTTCTCCATTGATATTTAATTTGACGCCAACTTTTTTAAATTCAGCTTCTAAAAATTCAGCTTGTTCTTTCTGACTTGTAGAACCTTTGTCATAGTACATCGTCATCGTTAAATCTTTACCATCTTTTTGACGAATTTGTTTGTCTTGATTCATCTTCCAACCGGCTTGATCTAATAGCTTTTCAGCTTTCTTCGTATCGAATTGACGTGTTGGCATATTGAAATTAATATCTGTGACATTCTTCGCAAAGAGCTGTGTTGCTGGCTTCTCTTGACCATCTAAAATGTCTTTCGCGATTTTGTCTCTATCAACCATATGTCCAATGGCTTGTCTAACTGACTTATCACTGACAGCACTGTCTTTGTTACCTGCATTGGCCACAATCATTTTCGTATTCATAGGTTGGCTACGTTTAACGTTATAATCCCCTGTCTCTTTAAGTTGTTTTAAACTATCTTTATCTAAGCTATCTGTACCACGGTCGTCTGTAAAAGCAAAGTTGGTTTCACCTTTCTTCATTGATAAGAATGCTGTTTCGCCAGCTGGTTTCACTTTGGCTTCTACTTTATTTAATTTAGCCCTTTCACCCCAATAGTGTTGGTCCTTATTAAATGTGGCCGACTCATCTTTCTTATGTTCGCCCATTTTAAACGGACCTGTACCATCAAATGCTTTGACACCATCTTTCGTTGTACCGTGCTTGAAGTCTTTAGGAGATACAAAGACATAAGGACGAGGCATTGCTAATTCAGCTAATGCTGGTTGATAGGCTTCTTTTAAGTGAATCTGTACAGTATAGTCATCTTTCACTTTGACATCATCGATTAATGTGGAGATCTTTAACCATGAATGTAACTTTTTATTTTGTTGTACAGCATCGATATTTTTCTTTACTGCCTCTGCGTTAAATTTCGTGCCGTCATGGAATTTGACGTCATCTCTTAGATGGAAAGTATAGGTCTTACCGTCTTTTGAGATATCCCACTTCTTAGCTAATAACGGTTTGATTCCATCTTTCGTATTGCGTACTAACGGTTCATAGATCATACTTTCCGCTGACATAGATCCTCCATAGACATGGGGATTCATGTCTCCAATATCCTTAACCGTGGTATAGGATAAGGTCTTCTGTTCTTTCTTATCTTCTAGTCCCTTGTTGCCACCGCATCCTGTTAATATGATTCCTGAAGCTAGTAAAACTGCACTCATTTTTGTTAGTTTATTCATTATTTTTCCTCTTTCTTTATGGATTGAAAAATGTGTTGCCATGTCTCAAACGACATACGAATTACTTATTTGAACTATTTGCTAAATACTTTGTAACTAGTGATATATCTTCTTCAAAATCATCAAGGTTGAATTGTGACGATACAGATTGTTGTGGGTGCTCGATTTGATAACGTTCGCAATAGCCGACGTATCGATGTAATAACGTATCGATCATTGGTGTCGACACACCTAATGCTTTCCCAATCGCTTGTATGACCGTCGTACGATAATAATCTTCACTTGGCATCCTTGGTATATGAACGACACCTTGTTCATTTTGATAAAGTGACTTGAATGGTACCGCCGAAAAGTCAAAATAACGTCCATCTTTATCTGGCTTAGAAAATGGATCAATTAAAATTGCCGTATACCTGACGTAAAGTAGGTATTCTTGATGTATAGCAGGTAACTCTTCGAATTGATGGATATCCGACTCACTTATCGTTTCTGAACGTACGGGATAGTTTTCCTTAACCATAAACTTCAAAAGATTGACGGAGGGCACACTTAATTTCTGTAATATCGTCATCATTTCCTGCCACATTTGGCGCATTTCTCGAATTAAAATCATTGTTATAGGACCTTCTGGAAATAATTTGTAGACATATACCGGTACGTCAATGCCTTCGAAAATTGCCTTTAATGCAAAGTCATTCATAAATAATGGTGGGTGAACGTATAACGAACTATTATGTATCTCGGCATGTAAGGGTGTGTCCATCACGGCAAGTTGAATGTGTAATGATTCAAACCAAGTTTGTAATTGTGGAATCAACTGGGACGATGGCTTATTAGATCCAACGAATAATTTCGATTTCACAGCCGTAGTTAACACACGATGTGGTTGAGACGTGTCAACCACTCGCGTATCTCCTAAATATGTTGAAAATGAAATGACTTCAACATCAGTATTAATGTCTGCCAATAATTGCTCAATCATCATATGTGAACCAAATGTTGGTGATACTAATATCATGTGTTTCACATGTTGTAATATCGTAAGTGCCAACTGCTGTAGCATCGGTCGATAAGCATCTGCAGTACACGCCAAAATGATGGTGTCATAGCTTTCGTCAATCTGTTGAATATCTTGATAAAAATGACGTATTTGAAACTGACCAGCAAATTGATGATGTGTATCATTCTGTGTTGTAACTGTAAATGTACCTGCTTGTTGGTAACTTTGATAAACATCCAGTGATTTCTTTGAGGTCGACGCTCTACCAACCATGTCGATATGATTTTTCGATACACGGTTACATAATTGAGCAAGTTGAATAGCGACAGGCCCGCTTCCAATAATCAAGATATTAGACATAAGTGATCCCTGCCTGTGATAACGCTTTTTGATAGAGTGCCACATCAAATATTTGGTTGGGTTGGACGAGGTGATGTACACATTGCCATTGATCTGACGCCGCAGGTTGAGAAGGATAATTAAAGATAGCTTTCATCCCATCTCCATAACGCATAGCGACTACTACACGATCATTGGTTAACTCAAATAATTGCGCTAAAATCTCATACTTAACTGGAATCGTAGAACTAAATATAATATGCGTTACCTCTTTAATATCTGATAACTGATCTACAGTTTGATTAGAAATATGGATATCTTCATTAGGTGCTAACACATTGACCACGCGTTGACCTAAATCAACTGCCTGTGGATCAATATCAATACCAATGACTGAAGCACCAGTTTCTTTAGCTACTTGAATTAATGTCATTGGATACGCGCCCGATCCAACGAGTAATAACTTGTCCTCTTTACCAATATGACACTGTCCAAACTCCTCATCGATACAGTGTTCTATGTTGTCAAAGTAACCTGACGTAGACGCCTTACCGTCTAATAATCGTCTTGCTCTAATCATCTCAACTTGTTTCACACATTGCGCAGTGATATCTTGCAGTTGTTGTGTGATTAGTTGTTTACGTGGTTCGTCTTGCCATAAATCATATTGTTGTTGATATGTTGGATTTAATATCAACTGACTATAGTCATCAACTAATGATTCTAATGCGTCAATCGAATTTGGATCACTAAGAACATGTTGGTATCGTGCTTCGAATTGTTCTAAATATTGTTGTAAAAGTGTTTCTATCTTTGTATTTGAATGCATCAATGGGTCATCGTCTCCTCTTCTATATAAGCTTGTCCTCTAGCAACAGTTGATACACGACCTTTAATAGAGGTGCGATATCCGTTTTCAGAACAATATGCAGATGTCACTGAAATACTGCCACCTGGTTGATAAACGATGTAATCTTCGCATGACTGTTGACTTTGATAATTGTGAAATACACCAATCGAAGCTGCACCAGAACCACAACTATTTTCCCAAATCAGACTCTTTACTTCTGGTATGTATATTAACGGGTGTAAATATTGTTCTTGAACATTAAATAACATGATACCAATGGTTTTATACTGTTCGTCCCATTGTTGTTCACGCACAAATTGTGCCACTTGTTGTTTGAATGTTGCTGTGATCTCTTCGATTGGAATCACATAATGTACGTATGATTCGTATGTAATCTTGATCGCTTGCCACATATGCTGTGCAATGTGTAAATATTCAGTTGTGACGTGTTGTGCTTGTGGCATCCCTACCTCGTACTGCTGGTGACCATGGATAGTACAAGGCACTAAATCATCACAACCAGATACATTCAAATGACATTGTTGTGCTGTTAATCGTTGATGTTCTTGTAAATAATGCATGTATGACATAGTCGCATTACCACAAAATTCATTTCCGCTCATTACTAATCGACAATCATCCCCATGATTTAGATTGTTAGATTCAATAAATCCTACTTGCTCACAACATACATGTGTCGACGCCATTAATCGATTCGCAATCTTGGCGTAGTCGCTTGGATGATGTTGTGAATGAACAAGTATGGTCATATTCCCTGATGGATTATACTTGGAAAATTCAATCACTTGTCGATTCATACGACGCTCCTTAATGTTGTATATTCTTTTGAATTTCGATGGATATGTTGGTTTTCAAATCAACCTATCCTAATTCTCAAAACAATTGCACAAAACAAATCGTAACGGTTACGATTTAAAGAAGATAATATACGAGTAGAATCATATTGTCAATATAAATGATAATAATTTTCATTTAATAAATCGTGAATGGGTATAAGATGATATAAAAGTGAGATTATAAATAATTTTTAAAAATTAAAAATCGATAATGTTTCATATACAATGAAACACTACCGATTCACTAAAATAATGTAAAACGTGTTAAACAAACACCGTATTAAAAACCTTATCTATCATGAGTGATATTTCTTTTGGCGATTCCTGTCTCCCTCTTTGCACCCAATCTTGTAACACACCAAAGACCGCATTACTCATAAATATAATTAAAAAATATTTTTCTTTATTTGTAAGTGCTTGAGTATTCATAATAGGCACCAAACGGACTTCAATGTTTTGTTGTAAATTCTTTTTTATGGCTTGGTGGACAATATAAGCGCCATTATCCCTTAACAATAAAAGTAATAATTCTCCTTCATTAATCCAAAAGTTTAACGCGTGTTCAAAGAATTGACGTCGTTCCTCAAATTGAATTTGTGTCAATCGACGTTTCCCTTTTTTCATCATAGCTTTTTGATATTGAAATAAAAAGTCATCTTTATCTCTATAGTGTTGATAAAACGTTCCCCTACTAATGCCACTTTCATCACAAATATCTTTAATACTGATGTCATCATAAGATTTAACGTTTAGTAGTGTAACCATACTTTTTTCAATTTTGGTTAATGTTTTATACACACGTTTATCCATGGTTTCTTCGTTCATTTGTGTCGCCCCCATAACATTATTGAACATTTATATCTCATGTGTCTGATTATTCCAAATTGACACGTGCAATTGTCGAAAACTGATTTATATTGAATATACAGTAATTAAACACAGTGTCAAATAAGGAGGTACACAGTATGGCGCATACGATTGCATCACTCACAGACGCAGTAAAATCTTATGATAAACATAACGTTTTAGACCAAATCAGTCTAGACATTAACGAAGGAGAACTTTTGGGCTTAATAGGGCCTAGTGGTTCAGGTAAAACGACGACCATCAAATGTCTGCTCGGTATGGAAACATTAAATGCAGGTAGTACGGAAGTCTTCAACCATAGTATGCCTGATCGAGGCGTATTAAGTCATATTGGTTACATGGGACAAACTGATGCTCTATATGAAAATTTAACTGCTAAACAAAATCTTACATTTTTTGGTCATTTAAGTGGTTTAAAAGGCCAACAATTAGCACAAAGTATTGATCAAAATATGAAATTAGTCAATTTAGAAGGTACACTCGATAAAACCATTAACACATTTTCTGGCGGAATGAAACGCAGATTGTCGTTAGCAATTACTTTGTTATCTAATCCAGATTTAATTATATTAGATGAGCCAACTGTCGGTATTGACCCTAAACTAAGACAACAAATATGGTCACAATTAAAATCATTAACGCAACAAGGGAAAAGTGTCATCGTCACAACACACGTTATGGACGAAGCTGAACGTTGCGACAAAATTGGGCTAATTGTAGAAGGGCGGCTTTTCGCATTAGGCACACCTGATGAGTTAAAACAACAATTCAATGTTAACACAATTGAAGAGGTCTTTATTAAAGCAGAGGAGGTTAAACATTAATGAAACTTTTAGCAATGATTCAACGTGTCATTATAGAATTACTTAGAGACAAACGTACACTAGCGCTTATGTTTTTAGCACCTTTATTAGTACTAACTTTAATGTACTTTATCTTTAATTCTGATGAAGACACTACTTTAAATATTGGCATCGCCGACTCTGTATCCACTAAAATAACTGACCATATGAAAAATGATGATGTGTCATTCAAGCACTTTGATTCTAATCAAAATGTTAAAGCTAAAATAGAAGACAATCACTTAGATGCTTTTATATATCAAGATCATCAGACTTTACATGTCACTTATACCAATGAAGATCCAAGTAAATCTGGTTCAGTTAAACAGTTAGTACATCAATCTATTCAAAAAGATAAAATGAATGATATTAAAAAAGTAATGAATTCAATGCCACAAGCAGCCAAAAATAAAGATACTAATGATATCCAACTAGATCATAGTTATTTATATGGGGATAAAGATAGTAACTATTTCGATAAAATGTTCCCCATTTTGATGGGATTCTTTGTCTTTTTATTCGTCTTTCTTATTTCAGGCATCGCCTTATTACGCGAGCGCACAACCGGAACGTTAGAACGCGTACTTGCTACGCCAATTAGACGAAGTGAAATTGTTTTTGGTTATTTACTTGGTTACGGTATCTTTGCTATTATTCAAACATTGATTATCGTTCTGTTCTCAATCTATTTATTAAATATCAACCTAGCGGGTAGTCTTTGGTATGTCTTACTCATTAATATTTTATTAGCCATTACGGCATTAGTGATGGGCATTTTCATCTCAACATTTGCTAATTCAGAGTTTCAAATGGTTCAATTTATACCTATTGTTGCCATTCCACAAGTGTTCTTTTCTGGTATTTTCCCTCTAGAAAATATGACACCTTGGTTAGCTAACATTGGTTATTTATTCCCATTACGATACGCAGGAGATGCGTTAACAAACATTATGATTAAAGGACAAGGTTGGTCTGATATTTGGTTTGATGTTCTAATTCTTCTCATTTTCATTATATTATTTATCATTTTAAATATCCTCGGACTTAAGCGTTATCGCAAAGTTTAACAATCTAACATACGACTTATAAAAATTGTAGCCTGGGACATAAATTAATGTCTCAGGCTACAATTAAATTTAAGGGCTATCTATATTTCTGTTTCACTCAGAAGCTTTTGTCTATCCTATAAATATATCTAATAAACGGCTTAAAAATTGGTCTTTAGTCAGTTGTTGATCATGTTTGGCAAAGTAATAGAAATCTGATGAAAATGAGTTTAGCATCAAATTAATCTTAAACTCTAAATCTTGGGTCTGTTGCTGACTAGTGAACTGGTCTTTAATCAATTCTTTCAGTTGTTCATAAAACGGAATATTAATCATTGACTGATGTTGAGAATTTGATTTCTCAATAAAATTTAGGACATTAAAGTTTGCCTCTTTTAAATCTAAATAAATAGATAAAATACCATATATTTTATCCCTCACAGACGCATCTTGATGCTGATGAAGGAACGTATCCATTTCATCAAACATATCATGAACCTTTTCATCCATCATCGCTTGGCATAGTAACGATTTACTTTCAAAGTGACGATATAAAGTGCCTACACCCACGCCAGCTTTCTTCGCGATTTCCGACATATTCATCTCACTAATATCTTCACCCTGTGCTAATAATTGGGTCGTTGTCTGTAAGATGATTGCTTTGTTATGCGTTGCATCACTACGTTTTTTCCGTTGATTGGTCATCTTATCCCCTTCCAAATGATGTGCTCCCTTTTATGGTTCTAATCTATTAATTTTAACATCTAAATTGAATTCTTCTTTTAAAAATTGACGATAATTTTCACTTGTCACATCATATTTTTCTTTATCTCGTTGTTTCGTTAACGTTAAATTATTTTGAGACATTGTCGCACGACCATATGATTTAGGCATTGTAACGAGCAAACGTTTAACGAATGTAGAATTAGGATTAGTTTGATTGTATTCGATATTGTAATCATAATCATGAATGTCTCTAGGTTCTAACTCAGCTTCGTATTCTGTATCCCACTCATTGTCTTTCCATTTTTGAATGTAGAATAAGTTATCATTTACATAAATGGCACGATATTCTCCGTTAATATCCTCAATGATTGCATCACTATCTTGATTATTAATTGGCATAGCACTTATTGGCAAGTCACCATAACCGACATCAGCGACATAATTGACACCATCAATCGGCACGATTAATGACATATGAGAGCCTTTAAGACTACGTCCGCCCCCTGGTGTATGAATAGTTGCAGATACCATATTTGCTGTGAAGCCTTTTGCTTCTAAGTACGCTTTGAAGAAGTGATTCATTTCATAACAGAAACCACCACGTTGGTGATTAACGATTTTTTCATAGATATCATCTACTTCTACTGATATTCTCACACCATTTTGAACATCTATATTTTCAAAAGGCACTGTTAACATATATCGTTTTAAATAATAATTTAATGCTTCTAAGCTTGGTTCATTATATTTATTTGGATCTATATTTAAATATTTTTCAAGACCTTCAATATTCATTACTAAGCATCTCCTTTTTACTTTTTTCGTTTTTTAACACTATCTATATTATATTGAATTCATAAATTTGACAAACGGAACGCATTCCGAATAAAATAAGTGATAGTTTATTCCATTTAAGAAAAGAGGTGAAATTATGACTCAGACACAACCATCACATTTAAATATAAAACAACGTAATTTAATGATTGCGGTCATGATGATTGGTGCTTTTATTGGTGTCTTAAACCAAACGTTACTTACAACGATATTGCCAGAGGTCATGAAGGACTTTGCGATATCAAGTAGTACGGCACAGTGGTTAACGACCATCTTTATGTTAGTGAACGGTATTATGATTCCTGTCACAGCCTACTTAATTGAGAGATTTTCATTACGTACACTATTCTTTACGGCTGCGACCTGTTTAATACTTGGTTCTTTAATCTGTATGTTGGGTGTTAATTTCCCATTATTATTAGTGGGTCGTAGTATTCAAGCGTTAGGTGCAGGTATTTTAATGCCATTATCTCAAACACTATTATTCATTATTTTTCCTGTTGAAAAACGTGGTATGGCAATGGGTATCTTCGGTCTTGTCATAGGCTTTGCACCTGCGATTGGTCCTACAGCAGCAGGTTGGTTCATCCACCTATTCGATTGGCGCTATCTATTTTTAGTCGTGCTCTTAATTAGTGTGGTTGACGCTATTTTCGGCTTTTTATATTTGAAAAATATTACCGAGACACAACAACCTTCGTTAGACATCTTGTCAGTCATCATGTCTACACTAGGATTTGGTGGTTTACTTTACGGCTTTAGTTCAGCCGGTAACCTGGGTTGGTCACATCCATCCGTTTACGTGACGATCATCATTTCCATCATTATACTTGCGCTATTTATACGTCGTCAGTTGAAACTACCTTCACCGTTACTCGAATTTAGAGTATTTAAATACCGTAGTTTCACCATTTCGATGACTTTAATTGTATTAATGTTTGTACTCTTTATCGGTAATTTGACTATTTTACCTATATACATGCAAACCATGATGCATTGGTCACCTTTAGAATCTGGTCTCATCTTATTACCTGGTGGACTCGTCATGGGCTTGTTGTCACCTGTTACTGGTAAATTATACGACCGTGTTGGCGGCCGAAGTTTAAGTATCACTGGCATGTTATTGATTATGATAGGTGCCTTATTCATGGCACAGTTCAATCCACAGACATCAGCATTGTATGTCATTGTGACATTCTCAATCTTGATGTTAGGTAATTCTATGATTATGACACCAATGACTACACAAGCATTAAACGCTTTACCTGTATCCTTGATTGCGCATGGAACGGCAATGAATAATACAATTCGCCAAATTTCAGCAGCTATCGGTACAGGTATACTTGTAACACTCATGACTGGTTTCGGTCACCTTTCACCATTACACGGTGCAGCCGGTCTTATCCATGGTCTAGATATAACATTTTATATCGTTGCCTTTGTAGCACTGATAGGTGCATTCATTGCACTTTTCTCAGAAAAAAGACAATCAAATACAACACACTAATCTTTAATATTATTTAATAGGAGGTGTTAAGCATGTTACTAAGACATGTTATTAACGCATATGTAGGAAAAGAAATTTTAAAAAGTAGTTTACCAAAAGTAAAAAATGACGATGCTATGGCACAACAATTTAAAGAAGGATTCGGATTATCACGTCGTTCAATGCGATTAGCAGGATTATTCGAATTTGTAGGTTCTATCTTTTTATTTAGTTCAATTTTAGGCAAACTTGGCCAAAAATTAGTCGTTGTGGGTACTTTAATGATTAACATCGTGATGGGTACAGCAATCTACAATCACTATAAAGCAGGACATGGTCACCAAGGTGCCAAAGCCGCTTCTAAATTCTTCATGTTAAATGTCCTTAGCTTAATCGAAGTTTTAAGTTTAAATCGTCGTCAATAAAAGATTATATTTTTTAAAACTGGATAAATATTTAATATAGTCATTTAATTAAAGGAGGACAATCATATGTCAAATGCAAAAGCGATTGATACACATGCACATTTATGGAGTGAAGACTATTTAGAGAAATTAGGCAAATTAGGTAGTCAAGGAACAGAAGTTGCTAAAGGAATTAATCAATCTGCCTCTAAAGAAGATCTAGACAAGCGCTTTAAAATGATGGACGATGCTGGCGTTGATATGCAAATCATCTCTGCCACACCACAATCACCACAATGGGGTACAAAAGAAGAAGCACATCAAAGTGCACAAGAGATTAACGATTTATATGAATCATTGGTTCAACAATATCCAGACCGTTTCTTAGCATATGGTGCAGTGTCACTTCCATATGTCGATCAAGCTATTAAAGAAGCACAAGAACTACTTAAAAAAGATGCCTTTGTAGGTATTGCGATTCCAACTATTGTGAAAGATAAAGTGTCAGTTGCCGACAAACAATTCGAACCTTTCTTCGAAGCTATGAACGAATTAAACGCAACACTTTATATTCATCCAACTGGTTGCGGTGCCCAAAGTCCACTCGTGAACGACTATCAATTAGAATGGGTGATTGGCGCACCATTAGAATCTACATTCATTACGTTACAATTAATTAAAAATGAGATTCCACAAAAATATCCAAATATCAAATTCCATATTTCACACTTAGGTGGTGCTTTACCATTCTTCATGACTCGTATTAAAGACAATTACGAAGACTGGAATGCCTTTAACATTGATCCATATGAAGTATTAAATCGCCAATTTTGGTATGATACTGCTAATTTCCATGAACCTTCTTTAATCAATACCATTGATACATTCGGTAAGGAAAAGCTCATGATGGGGTCAGACTTCCCTTACTTCCAAGACGAGAAATATACACGTGGTGTAGACTATATTAAAAACAGTGATATTGATCCAGACACGATTGACGGCATTTTAAGAGGTAATGCTATTGAGTTTTATCAGTTAAACCATCACCACTCTTAATACAATTACTTTAGTGATAGACTAGCGATACATTTTGCGATTAAATTCAAATATAAATGAAACAATCCCTTTTGATAGATGGTCGATTCGATACGACGATGCTACCAAAAGGGATTATTTATGCTTTTGCACTAAAGAATCCCATTCTAACTGAAACCAGCTGGAATGGGATTTATCATATCTATAATTGAACTTCTTCTGCTAATGGTATAGAGGCTTGTGCCCCTGACTTTTGAACTGTTAGTGATGCGGCTTTATTGGCAAAGTCGATAGCCTCAACTAAATTACGTTCTTTCATATTAAAGCGACTGACAAAGGCACCGATAAACGTATCGCCTGCTGCTGTTGTATCAATAGCTTTTACTTTTTGCGCTGGTACTAGGCCGGAATCATTTTCAACCGCATAGTATGTGCCTTGTTCACCTAATGTAATAATCACGACTTTGGCACCTAAGCTTAAGAAGTAATCTGCATTTTGTGCCATTGATTTTTCATCTGTGACTGGTACACCTGATAATATTTCAGCTTCAAATTCATTTGGTACAATCACATCGATTAATTCTAATAACTCTTGAGGAATCTCTTTGGCTGGTGCGGGGTTTAAGACGGTCGTCACACCTGCCGCTCTCGCAACTTTAAATGCTTCTATAATTGCCGGAACTGGTACTTCTAATTGTGCCACAATGAAATCTGCATCGACAATTGCTGCTTTCGCACTTTTCACATCGTCTGGTGTCATCGCCATATTTGCACCACCATAGACATAAATCGTATTTTGACCTTGTGCATCCACTGTAATAAAGGCTTGGCCAGTCTTTTCTGTTTCAGATTCTAAAATATAGTCAATGTTCATACCTGCTGCTTTAAAATCTTCAAACATAAATTGTGCTAATCCATCATTGCCCACTTTGGAAATGAATGTCGTATCAGCTTTCATACGTGCCGTTGCAATGGCTTGGTTTGCCCCTTTACCGCCACCATATGATTTTTGTGCCTCTTCTACATGTAATGTTTCCCCTGGTTTAGCGTAGCGCTCAACTGTTAAAAATTGATCCACATTGGTAGATCCTAGAATAACGACTTTATTTGTCATAACAATGTCCCCATTTCTATATGTTAAAATGTCACGTTTGATTCCAAAATAATGTTAGAAAATGGCGTAATTTCACCTGTACGAATGTTACCTTTATTTAATGGATGACTTAAATATGCTTTCATTTCACTGTGTGGAATAAATTCAATTTCAACGTCATCATCAATTAATGCTTTGATTTGTTTTAATTGAGTTGCATTATTGGTTTTAATTTCTTCAGCTAAATAGATTTTTTGGATTTTCATTTCTGAGAGTACTGTTTCTAATACATCAATAAATCTAGGTAATTCTTTCGTTACTGCTAAATCAATTCTTCTATCGTCATTAGGAATAGGCATGCCTGCATCATTGACAGTTAATAAGTCATAGTGTCCGATTGTCGCAATGGCTTTAGATACATGACTATTGAGTAATGCTGTTTTCTTCATTTATATCACTCCAGTTGATTATTTTATAAATACTGTAACTGTTGCAGCTACTAAGATAAGAACTAACCCGATCACTGTGACTAACATTTCTTTAGATGTTTTACGTTGATTTAAGAAGTAAATACCAGTTAATGTCGCAAGTACTACAGATGTTTGTGATAATACGAAACCAGTCGCTAAACCGTTCATATTAGGTTGTGCAGAAATGAGATACGTCAATGCTGCAAAGGCAAAGAAGAAACCAGAAATAATTTGTAACCATGTCACTTTATTAGTAAATGGATTGCCATTTTTCATTTTCATTAGTCCGTAGATAACTGCCACAATCACCATACCAATGGCTTGTGGTAAGAATGCTGCTTTACCACCGATGTCTGTAGCTTGTGGTGCTGCTGAATATAACCAATAACCAATTTCACCAATGATTAAAATCACTACCGCTTTACGTAATAAGTTTTTATTTGTAGCTTCAGGGTGTTCACTCCAAACTGTCATCCAAGCACCAATCAAGATAACTACTAACGCTAAAAAGCCGATGATTTTATTTGTAACACCAGGCCAGTTACCTAATGCAAAGACGCCCCAAAGTGATGCCCCTAATAATTGGAAGGCCGTTGTAACTGGCATGGCACGTGATGAGCCTACATATTCAAATGCTTTAAATGTCATAATTTGACCGAAACTCCAACCAGCTCCTGATAATAATGCAAAGAACAGATCCATACCTGTTGGGAAGCCGTGGCCTGTGGAGATAAAGAAGACAAAGGCAAAGATTAACGTCCCGACTGTAGCACCTATAATTTGGTTAACTGGTTTACCACCAAATTTGGATGCAATCGTTGGAAATAGACCCCAACCGATTAATGGCCCTAAACCAATTAACAATGCAACTAAATTCATGATTCAACACCTCTATTGATATATTTTTTATCTGTTGCGTTTAGTAAAACGTTTTACTAAATTATAGCACTTCTATTTGTAAATGTATACGCTTTCTTAAACACGATAAAAAAGCCATACCTATCAATAACTGATTGTATGGCTTTTTTATAAACGTCAGTATTTATTTGGGGGCAATCAAGATAATTGTCGCGTCGTTTCACGTTGCATCAGTTGAGTCGGAAGTTCTACTCTTTTATTTTCATGCGGTCTGCCATTGATTTTATCGGTAATTAATTGCAGTGAGATATGAGCAATATCGTCGACCGATTGGGCAATGGTTGTGAGTGCCGGTGTCATGTAACCTGCCATATCTATATCATCATAGCCAACAACCGACAAATCATCCGGCACTGATTTACCACATTCTGTTAAACCACGTATACAACCAATCGCTAATTCATCATTAATGGCAAAGACACCCGTAACGTGATGCTCAACCAGTTTTGTAGCAATATCACGTCCCCCAGCTTTAGACAATTCAGTACAAATTCTTACAGGGGCCGGCAACTGATGACTTTGACACATTTGCTCAAATCCCTTCACTCGATCTTTCATATTAGCCATCAACTCATGAGGTTGAATAATCGCTAACTGTTGATGTCCCAATTCGATAAGATGTTGTGCGGCAGTCTGACCACCCTCTATTTCATTCGTTCTAATTATATCGGTATAACCATGGTCTTCACTTTGATCTAGTAAGACATATGGTACATGATGTTTACTAAGATAATCATTTAAGTGATGTGGGTCATTCACATATCGTCCGATAACGAGACCATCTATGCCACGTTCTACAAGATGCTGAATATTATCTTTAAAGTCTGTACTTGATGTTGCTATAAAACATAAATCAACGTCATCTGCTTTACAATCATCCATCCTTTGCATCATCGCCGAGAAGAATGGATTGGTTAAGTTAGGCAAGACAACACCTATTAACTTTCTTGTTTGGCCTCTGAGTTGTTGGGCATTTTTATTGGGAATATAGCCTAAACGGTCTTTCGCTAATAATACCTTTTGAATGGTTTCTTTAGAGAACCTTGTTTCATTTTGATTTAAAATGTGCGACACCGTCGTTACTGATACGCCCGCTTCTTTCGCCACATCTTTAATTGATACTCGTTTCATACGTCCTTACCCCTTACTGACACGTCCTATATCACAATATATTGCTTACATCTTATCACTAAACAGAGTAGCTGAATAGACTTATATCCTCTTGACTCTACTCTAATAAACGATACATATATCATTCCATAATGACCACCGCTTTATTAAATAACCAAAAATCATTGTTCTACATTTTCAAACAATATGTTGATTTTCCTACAATGACATTTAACTTGTTTGTTGTATCTATAACATCAGTCTCTTTATAATGTACAAGAAATTTTATATATTTTGATTTTTCTTTTGAAAACAAAATCATTTTTAAAGAGAGGTAAATTATGACAAATTTTAATAAACAAGAACCAGTCACAATTATCGGTGCGGGGCTTGGTGGCCTTACACTTGCTCGCGTATTACAATTAAATTCTATTCCGGTAACTATTTATGAAAAAGAACCTTCAGCTGAATCACGAACGCAAGGTGGGCAGTTAGACATCCATGAACGTGACGGTCAAATCGCATTACAAAGAGCTGGACTTTTCGACCAATTCCAATCAATTATCCATGATGGTGGTGCAGCTGCTAAAGTACTTGATAAAGACGGTAATACTATTGTAGATATCCCAGATGATGGTAATCATGGACGCCCTGAAGTACTTCGCGGTGACTTACGACAAATACTACTCCAATCTCTTAAACCGAATACCATCCAATGGGATAAAAAGTTAACAGATATTCAAAGTTTAGCGCACGGCCAACACCGACTTTCCTTTGCTGATGGAACAACGGTAACAACCCAAATCCTTGTCGGCGCAGATGGTACTTTCTCTAAGGTACGTCCTTTAGTCTCTGATGCTAAACCTCAATACGTGGGTACATCATTAATTGAAACGTATTTATATGATGTAGATAACCAACATCCTTCCGCAGCCAATATAGTAGGTCAAGGTGCTATGTATGCTCTTGCACCTGGTAAAGGCATCCAAGCACATCGCGAACCAGGAAATGTCATTCACACTTATATTGCTTTAAGACAAACAGAGGAAGAATTAAATCAAATCGATTTTAATAATTCTAACGTTGCACTTAAACAATTAGCTCATCAATTTGACCAATGGCACAATGACTTATTAACACTGATCAATGAAAGTGAAAAAGGTCCAATTTTACGTAAAATACATGCCTTACCTGTAGGTCATCAATGGGAGCGTGTTCCTGGAGTTACGATTTTAGGTGATGCAGCACATGTCATGACACCAGCTGGTGAAGGTGCTAATTTAGCAATGTTTGACGGATCCGAATTAGCACAAGCAATTATTGAACAGCCTAATGATATTGAAACAGCCTTCGCACAATATGAACAAGCTTTATTCCCACGTAGTGAAAAAGCTACTGCAAGAGCCGACCAAATGTTAGACAAACATTTAAGTGATCGTTCACCGTATGACTTTGCGGAGGTTCTTTCTAATAAGGAATTAGATGGCACCAATTAATATAAAAAGGAGCGTTCCAATTGGAAGGCTCCTTTTTAGCTTTATTTTAAAATCCTAATAATTGACTCGCATTGCGATGTAAGAATTTTTCTTTTTGCTCTTCTGTTAATAAATCTGTAGATTCAATATCTTTAGCTAATCGCTTAATGACTTGATCTGTTGTATAAGGCGCATCTGCACCGTATACGATTTTATTTTCATCTACCATTTTTAATAATGTTGGAAGTTGATGTGGTAAAACCATACCTGCTAAATCAAAGTATAAACTTTGCATCACCTGTTCAATATCATCTGGACCATTTTCAACGTTAAACATTTTATTACCAATATTGACACGTTGTGCAATGACAGGTAATAATGCACCACTATGCGGTACAATCCATTTAATATTAGGATACTTACTAAACACATTGTTTTGACTCATAAAAATGATTGTACGTGTTGTATCGAAAAAGAATTCCATTAATGGTGATAAAATTTGTGCTTTAATGGATTCATTCACTGGTTTAGGCTCATTAGGATGAATTGCTACGGTCGCTTGTCGTTCATTCAATTTCGCTAATACTGGGTCTAAACGGTCATCTCCTAAATAAATACCACGTGCATTCGTTGGCAATGTAAACCCAAGAGCGTGTTGTTCATCTAAAGCATAGTCAATCATGCGAATACTTTCATCAACTAATGGTAGTGGTAATGAAGCAAAGTAACCTAATTGATCACTATGTGCATGATGTAAATCTTCAGCATAGGCATTAACTTCTTCTGTAAGTTCTAGCATCACTTCATCTGGTGCAGCACTCAAATGGGGGCTTGAAATAGAAAGCACACTATAATCAATGTCTTCTTCTGCCATTAATTTCAAATAGTCATCGACAAAGAATGCTGGCGTTGGTACACCGTCTCCTTTACCATCAAAATAATCATCTAAAAATTTCACAAACCCAGGTGATAGGTAATGTGAATGTAAATCTATTTTCTTCATCATTAATATACTCCTTTTATATAGATTCTGTTTGATACGTCAACCATTGATCCAATCGATTGTAAAAGTCATTCAATTGTTCTGGTCGATCAATGCCTTGTAATTCATGATTAACACTATAACCAATGTAATTAAGGCAGAAACTTAAACATGCGTAGCTTGATCGATATTGGTTCAACGCGTTAGCTGGTAACGAAATTGTAGATGGGACAACAGGTGTCAAGCTATCCTTTTCATATACGCATTCCATAGTATTGATATACCAAGTATCGTCTTGTTTAACCAATCCATAAACAATTTTCGCATCAGAATTAAGTTGCATCTGAACCTCGTTAATCGGTAATCTTGTTTGAATCATGGCTTGCATAATTGCCACTGCTCTATCTTGATTTATCCATATTTGCGAATTGTAAATTTGATGTGGTGCATAACGATTCATTTCTCTAGAAGCATCCACAAATGCCTTACCTGGACCTTTAAACCATGAAATGTTTATCATTGAGTCTTCAGCAAAGCATTCATACATACTGTCCCAAAGACTATTGTCTCGACAAAATCTCTCAAACTGAATGAGCTCTAAAATATTTTCCTTATCTAGCAACGTATCCTGTGTGTAAGGGCGATTTCTTTCAAATAACATATTAAATCTCCTTTAATATAACTTGCTCATATGTCCTTAACAATATTATTCGGACACCTATCCGTTTATTATGAAAAAAATTTTTCTAAATTACAAAAGATTTGATTTCTAAAGTAAAAATAAACAAGCCCATTTGAACGACTGTTTTAGCACAAAAAAATACCTATTCTAATTAGGAGTCATATCCGTATTAGAACAGGCTTATTTTCGACTTAGCATTTATGAATGTTGTTTATGAAAAGGGATTACCCATATTAAGATATTAAGTAACAATCCAATGAGTGCATACGGTGGGAAGAAAAATGAAATGATCAATGTGATAACATTGTTAGCAAATGAAAGCATTTCTTTGACTCTCGTTTCACTCAAATGATGATTTTGCGTTTTAGGTGATAGTTTAATTACTTGGTTTCTTAGTAACATGAATGACAAATTAAACGCGATAATATCTATGTTATACAATAACGCTGCTTGCCATGACATAATATCATGACCAAACCATGCAGTGATGGTTGGTAGTAGCGATAACCAAAATAGGAAATTAATGTTCGCCCATAATATTTTATTGTTGATTTCACTAATTTGGTTTAATAAATGATGATGACTAATCCAAATTGTTGCAATGGCTATAAAGCTAACTGCATACGCTATAAAGTTATATTTCAATTCTAAAATAGCTTCTAAACTATGGTGATGTTCTGGTAATTTAAGTTCTAATACTAATATCGTAATAATAATGGCTATAACGCCATCACTAAACGCTTCAACTCTACTTTTAGACATTCATTTCCAACTCATTTCTCATCTTTATGTAAGAATCAAAAGTTACCTTATTCTATAAAAATAGTCAATATATATTTGTATTTTATATGCGATTTACCAGCTTACAACGTCTCATTTCAAACTAAATTTTCACCTACTGTGTTTTCCACCGTATATCGAGCATAATTTGATATTTTCTCTAAATATTGGTCTAATTCATTATTGTCGAAATGGGCTAATACGATAAAACAAGCTTCTCCACTCACTTTATAAAATTGTTCAATATGATCAAAATCCATCGTTATTTGTTTTATTTGATCAAAGCATTATCTAACTTTGCAGTAGTTACTACTACAACTGAATTTTTATCAAACTTAAAATAATCTCGCTTTATTCTCATAAGTTAAGGGAGTGGGACAGAAATAATAAAGAACCACTAATCATTGATTATGTAGTGGTTCTTACGCATTAATGTGTACTTTAAAATAGGAATACATGAGTGAAACTCATGCATAAGAAATACTAATTTCTAAAGAAAAAGTATTTCTTTATCGTTGTCCATCCCCAACTTGCATTGTCTTTAGATTTTCTTTTCGAAATTCTCTATGTTTGGGGCCCGTCCCCAAGCAAGGTTGACTAGAAATGACTATAACTTGAAATATATTTATGTCCCAGCCTGTTTTGGATTACATCATTAATTTTATTCAGGTTTAACATGGATACGTCGACCTTTACCTAAGAACATTTGAATTATAGAAGCGATTAATAGAATGATGTTAAAAACAATCATCATCATAAACACGTTATCATCAGCATCAATTGTGATATCTTGCATTTTTTTCGATAAGATTAATTGGTTCTGTACTGGGTTGTCTATATGAGTCGTGAAACTACCATATAATAATTGAACACCTTGTTGAATATGATCTTTCATTGTATAAGCAATGATAGGTACCAGTAGTGCCGCAAAGAAATTACGCATCGAATGCATTGTCGTTGAACGATTAGAAGCAAATTTAATTTCTCCATCTAATAACGTGGCCATCGCACCACTTAGTAATGCCATAGATGCGCCAAATCCTAAGCAAGCCGCTTGCAAGTATAATAACGGCAAATTAATCACATTACCCATCGCTATCCAGTGCACACTGACATATAATAATGCTACCGAACCAAGGGAACCTAATATACCTGCCCCAATAGCACTATAAAAGAACATTTTAATAAAACCAGCTATGACGACACCTATGAAGAAGCATACATAAAATCTTGCTATATCTTCAAATGGTAGCTTTAATATCTTAGTAAGAAAAACATTAATACCTGCTATCCCAGTCAACAATGTTAAATGTGATGATATCGCCATCACTGCTCCTACACTAGGCTTTTTAGCAAATAATGTTTTAAAATACACTAACGGTGAAGATGAATGCATGTTTCTGTATATAAAGTTCACTAGGAAGAACATCGCTAGTAGTAGAAATGGCCATACCCATAATGAGCTATATCCTTTTTGCGTTAACATAGCCATTGGTATCACAAAACATAATATAGTTAAAAACAATAAAATAATAAGCACATAATCAATAGAATTCGGAGACACATGTTTGTGCTCTTCTTTATTTAAAAATACTGTCCCAAATATTAAACAAACGATAGCTGAAACGATATTAAGTACAAATACCCAATGCCAACTATCAAGCTCTAATGAAACACTACCAGATAATCCGCCTAACGCGTTGGCACCAAACAAGCCTACGATGACAAATAATAAAAATACATTGCGGAATCTTCGTGGGAAGTTACGAAATAATTGTGGTAATAAAGTAAAAAATAGAACACCTGTACTAACGCTTTGTATAATTTTAGCAATACTTAATACTATTAAATCCTGTGATATGAGACCGATTATTGAACCGATTAAAAAGAAAGAAACAAAAAGTAGATAATTTTTCTTGAAACCTAAACGATGTGTGAATACATGTCCTAATGGAATACCAAATGCAAACGCAAAGTTCGCTATAACTGACGGTATGATTAAGTACTGTGAACCAGTACCAAAAGAAGTTTGAAGTATACCTTGATTTAAACTATAAGCTAAATTGGAAAAATATTGCGACCCAATGCCAAATATTGTAATGACTGTGAGCACAAAAATTTCTAACATTCGTGCGCGACGCGACCATAAAAAACCCATATTATCCTTCTTTCTATTTAAATTCCAAATTATAACAATATATCATTTTACCACTTTTCAAAATAAAAACATATAAAACTTTCTCGAACAACAACAAAAATTGTACACTATCCATTTTAAACTACCAATATAACTCATATTTAAACGTTTGATAAACGAACCTTTTACTGGTGCTCAAGTTACAAGACAAGCTGTGGCACAACTAGTAACTGACATAGTAAACCAACCTGAGCTTTATTCTAGAGAAAGTATTGGCGTTAACGAACCAAATACTAATTTCGATAAACCAAGTTTTTATTAATGGTATATTGACGTCTTTCAATGCAAACAACCTCCACGACTGATCTAGGTCGTAGAGGTTGTTTTTGAATCAAATTTAATGATCTGCCATCCATGGCCTGCTTTGTTTGGTTGGTCTAGGTGTCATTTTCGGTAATTGATCTTTGGACATGATGCGAGGTGTTTGCCCTCGTTCAATTCTTTGTTTTAGTTTTCCATCCATTTTATAGGTTTGGAATGTTGAGAATACGCGCTTAGCATCATGATGACATTGTGGACATTCTGCCATATCATGTTGTTCCTTCATAGATTGGCGTAAGGTAAATTCGCCACATTCTTTACATTCATAAGTATATTGAAGCATTATTGATCAGGCTCCAAATTCGGTACGATGTCATCTTTGAAAATTTCTCTTGGAATCGCAATCGTACAACATGCATTAGGCACGTCCACTATACCTGCGACTGTACCTTGTACCGGTGCAGTACCTAATAACATATAAGCTTGTTCACCTGTAAATCCACGTGTTTTTAGGAATTCAATCGCATTTAATACCGCATTTCGATACGCTGTATTGGCATCTAGATATGTTTGTTTACCACTAAATTCATTTACAGAAATACCTTCAAACACAATATAATCTGTATAATTCGGCATTACTGGTCCTGGTTTAAAGGCAGGATTCTTTTTAATATGATATTTTTCCATACCATTTTTAATAACGTTGACTCTTAAATCAATCCATCCTGGCATTTCAATACCACCACAGAAGGTAATTTCTCCATCCCCTTGAGAGAAATGTAAATCTCCAACTGAAAGTTTTGCACCTTCAACAAATACTGGGAAATAGATACGAGAACCTTTTGATAGGTTTTTAATATCACAGTTTCCACCATTTTCACGAGGTGGCACAGTACGCGCACCTTCTCTCGCTACTCTATCAAAGTCTTTACCAGTTAAGGTACCAGCCACCACTGCATCCGTATCAGGTAAGTTAGCTAAGACTGGTTCACGATTTGGATCCGTATCCACTAATTCTTTCTCGCGACGATTCCATTCATCTAGCATCTCTTGAGTAGGTGCCACACCAATCAATCCTGGATGAATCTGCCCTACAAATTCAACTCCTGGAACATGTCTACTCGTTGCATAAATACCATTAAAGTCCCAAATTGATTTCTGTGCATTTGGATAATGATCAACTAAGAAGCTACCACCATTAGTTTTATCGAAAATACCATTGAACCCCCATTGATGTTCATCAAAAACACCAATATCTAAGATATCTACTACAAGTAAATCACCTGGTTGTACGTTGTTTACGTGTACTGGACCACTTAAAACATGTACACGATTTAAGTTCACGTGTTTAATATCACTCGGATCATCATTATTGGCAACTTGTCCATCTGTCCAATCTAAGCATTCCATTCTAAAGGATTCCCCTGGGTCTACTGAAAATGCTGCTGGAATATCTGGATGCCATCGATTGTGTCCTGGATGTGCTTGCTGATCCATCTTCTTGTTTAAATCAATACTAAATAACTTTTTAGGCATATGCCCTTCCCCCTTACATATGAAAGTTAATTATGACTGATTATTAAGTTATCTAAATATTAACACAATTAAAGTTACAAAATATATTAAAATGTGTATATTTTTATCAATTGAAATTATTACGATAAATAAACGATATAAGCTGAATGTTCAAGTGGAAGTAGGGGAGGGGAGTTACGCAGGAACATTCTAAAAATAAGACGTCCGTTTGTCTTACTTCAGACAAACGGGACACTTACCTTCAGTTGCATAAACCTGTCATAGCAAACTTTATAGCGGGTTGATACAATTATGTCATTATTATAGATTCACTTTCCACCCTATATTTATATTATTCATTTTCAACATTTTTACCGACCGGTTCCCATTTCAATACAAATGTAATTATGAGACCAATCAGTGGTACAAGACCAATCCATAACATCGTTTGGTTTAATCCAACTGCTGCTAAGATAATTGGGAATACGAACGTTCCAATAATACTACCAGTTCGACTCACTGACTCCACAATACCTGTCGCTTGTGAACGTAAATGTGTTGGAAATGATAATGCACCAATCGTCTTACCTTGCGTTCCTGGTCCACCTGAATGACCGAATAAGAACAATGCAATTAAACATGCATTCATTACCATTGGTAAATTATTGTAAAATAGTCCTGTTACAACCATAACAAACAAGACAATGCCGAAACCTATCATTGTAAGTTTTCTCGTACCCAATCGATATGTATACTGTGCACCTAAGTACGCACCGATGATACCTGCAATATTGACAATTGCTGTACCAAATAAGACCCCTAGCTTATCCTCACTTATCATGTACTTCGCTATAATTGGAATATATAATCCCACTGCGTAGTACTGCATACCTTGCAATGTTGATATCGCTGTTGCTAAAGTTAACCTTTTTAAATATGGCTTTTTAAGCAGTGCTTTGTAAGATTGTTGATGTTCATAATGATTGGCCTGATATTCTTCTTGTCTTTCTTCTAGCTTCAACTGGACATCGTAATGTTTCTGAATATAGTTTGTCGCCTTTTCGAGTGAAAAATGATTAATAATCCAAGTTGGACTTTCTTGTAAATACTTTAATCGCATGATGTATAACACTAAAGCAATACAAGCCCCAAATCCAACGGCCATACGCCACAATGTTTCTCCTGCTCCCATTAAGAAAAATGCAATGACCACTAACGACGATGTCACAATCGCTATGTACCATACGACTTGCCAGTAGTTAACATTACGACCTCTTTGTACTTTATTACTAATTTCTGCAATAAATGTAAACGCAACTGGACTGTCCATCCCTATCGCAATCCCCATCAGAAATCTACATATTAATAGAATCATAAGATTAGGCGAAAGTGCTGCACCTAAAGACGTTACAATTAATATTAATAATGAAATTGAAAGGATACGCTTTCTGCCAAATCGATGCGCGAGCGATCCTCCAAAAATTGCACCAATCAATGCCCCTACAGGCAATGATGTCATCACGAATGACAACATGGTTGGTGATAAATTGAATTCTTTCGTGATTTGGTCTGTCATTGTTCCTAAAATGGTAATATCATACGCATCTAAAAATATCGTTCCTAATATCATCAATAACAACATATTAGATGTATGTTGCTTGTCCGCATCATCAATGATTCGATACAAATCTTGCTTTGACTTCACAATTTCCATATTAATCATCCCTTATTTTATTTTAGATTAAGCGTAATTAATGATTATTAACTCATTGTTAAGTGCAAATAAATATTTATTTAAGTCATATGCTTTCAGCTCCGTCATAGTTTTAAAAAAATAGCGTCTATCTCAAATGTAAGATAGACGCTATATAGTTAATTATTCTGTCGTCGTTGACTTGTTAGAACGGATTTTATAAACAATTAATCCAATGATAAATCCAATTAATGCCGGTAGAATCCAACCCATACCAATATCAAAGAATGGTAGGTATTTTTCACCTAATGAAATGATAAATTTAGCGAATGATGTTTTCAAAAATGGCTCTGGACTAGCCTTAACACCATCAATAAATGACGCAATCATTGTGAAGAAAATCGTAAATCGATATACAATTTTCGAATGATTGAATAATGGACTTACTAAAGTTAATAAAATAATTGTAATGGCCAATGGATAAATGAACATCAATACTGGCGTTGAATACATAATGATTTTAGTTAAACCAACATTAGCAAAAATACATGCTAAGATACTGACCACTGTCGCAAACATTAAGTAACTACGTTTCGGGAATAACTCTGTAAATGTTTCAGAGAACGCAGTGATTAAACCAATCGCTGTTTTTAAACATGCGACAATAACGATCAGAGATAATACGATAATTCCGTAATCCCCAAGATAGTGTCTCGCAATTTGAGCTAATGCAATACCACCATTTTCACTCACTTTAAATTTACCGATACTCATCGTACCCATAAACGCAAGTAAACTATAGATAATCCCCATTAAAACAATACTGATTGTTCCTGATTTAAATGTTTCTTTGGCGATACTGTTAGGATTTGTGATACCTAACTTTTTAATCGTAGATACAATAATAATACCAAAGGCTAATGATGCCAACGCATCTAACGTGTTATAACCATCAATGAATCCTTTAAGTAATGGACTCTTATCATAATCAGCACTCACAGGCGCATTCGTTAACCCACCTAATGGATGAATGAACGCTAAGACTACGACAATACCTAATAAAACTAAAAAGACTGGATTTAAAAATTTACCTATGTAATCTAAAATTTTAGACGGCTTTCTCGCAAAGAACCACGCTAATAAGAAGAAGATAATACTAAAGATGGGTAAGTAAATCTTCGCAACATCAGGTGAAATGAATGGTGAAAATGCAATTTCAAAAGATGTTGTCGCTAACCTAGGTAACGCAAAGAATGGTCCAATGACTAGATATAATCCAATCGTAAATATGTATGCATACGTTTTACTGACTCTTGATGTAATTTCAAAAATACCGTTTGTTTTAGACATACCGATAGCAATAATACCTAAAAACGGTAATCCAATAGCAGTAATTAAAAAGCCTAAATTGGCAATAAATACGTTTGACCCTGCTGTTTGTCCAAGATGAATTGGGAAGATGATATTCCCAGCACCAAAGAATAAACCAAATAGCATTGATCCGATAAAAATGTTCTCTTTTAAAGTCAATTTGTTTTTCATCATGTCTGTTTATTCTCCTAGTTATTTTTTATTCATTATACATGATATTTTGTAAAGGAAAAATGTAAATAACAAGAAAATTTTAAAAAATTAGACAATAATACATCATTATTACTTTATAAATTGTAAAATAACACATTAAATAATACTAAAGTACTATACACCATCTGCATAGCACTTTAGTATTATTTAATAAAAATTTACACTCATCTTTGTGTTACTAATCAGTTATCAAACTATTATTCTTCTAATTCTTTAATAACTTTAGCCGGTACACCTGCTGCAAGGGTATTATCTGGTATATCCTTTGTGACTACGGCACCTGAAGCGATCACTACATTATTTCCAATAGACACTCCAGGAGTAATCGTGACTTTGCCACCTATCCAAACATCGTCGCCTATATTTACAGGACTTGCTTGAGCTAAATATTCTCGTCTTCCTTTTGCGCTTAATGGATGGTTAACTGTATATATATCAACATTAGGACCTATCATCACATGATTTCCAATGTTCACTGGTGCTATATCTAGAATGGTAAGGTTATAGTTTGTTAATACGTCATGTCCGACATGTATATTTTTCCCGTTATCACAATTGAATGTCGCTTGGAATGAAATGTTTTCACCAGCAGAACCTAATATTTGGCGGATTTTACTTTCTTGTTGTGCCGGTTCTGTAGCAGGAATGGCATTAAATTCTTGGCATAATTGCGCTGCTCTAGCTTTACGTTCCGCCACTTCTTTATCATCAAAATGATATGGCATACCTTTATCTAATTTTTCTATTTCTCTCATTGCTATCTAATCCTCTCAAGTTCATATTATTCATGTTTTTTATAAAAAAACGGCTTAATACTTCTCTATTTCTTTAGCAATTTTACTTTCCTTTTGATTGACCGACGCCTTTAATTGCTTAACAATATTCACTTTTTCCTGCTTACTTCTATTTTGACTAAGTTTGTATGCGGCTTCTATATCATTTACTTTAACTTGAAATCCGACAATCCCATGTATTTGTTTCTTAGTATCTTCTGATAAATGATCCCAAGTTGCACCATCATCTTTATGGCCTTCATAGTGATTCAATAATTGCTTCAAATCAGATACTAGTTCATCATGATTCAATAATCGCCCTTCACCATATACATGTATACTTTGATAATCCCATGACGGTACGTCTTCTGTTTCATACCATGTAGAGGATATATAGGCGTCTGGTCCTTGGAAAATCACTAATACCTGTGCGTTATGTTCTATCGTTTGTACCAATTCATTTTGTTTTGCTAAATGTCCTGTAATCACTAATTGATCATCTTGTTCTGAAATCATCACTGGAATATGTGACGCGATGGGTTTTACGTCGTTACTCGTTACAATTGTCGCAAAATTATTATGCTGTATAAATTGTTTAATTTCTTCATAATCATTGATTTGTGAATGCTTTCCAATATACATGATATCACACACCCTTTTAATGAATTCGTCTTATTCAACATCGAACCTTTTTTTATATTCAAAAAGCTGTAGATGAATGATCCACAGCTCCCCGTTTTAATGCCTCATTTGTCGTATTACAACATTATAAATATTGATCTGCATGCTCTAATCTATAATGTTCTGTCACTTCTTTTTCATGTTCGAATTCTTTTTCAGTTAATTTCTTAATATTTTCTACCGCATACCCTAATTTCTTTGCGAATGCTTCTACTTCATCTTTGTCTTTCGCAAGAACAAACATTGTTAACACATTATCATCAACAATATCTTTATGATGTTGATAATCTAATTTAAAAAATTTCATGACAATCTCCCCCTCTTTACGTGTTTATTATATACCCCAAATCATCATTTTATTCATGTAAATTGCCATCTTTTTTGTCTATATTGTTAAAAATATTATTTTGAATATTGAAGTATATTGTTTCATTTCTATTCTCTCAATACAACTCTAAAGGAAGGGAACAACCATTTCATTTGAATTTTCAAAAAAATTAAATATTGATTAACAATGTTTTGTGGGCGATTTAATTTTTTGAACATTATGTTACAATTGTCAAATGATTTTTTATAGAACAATTCTTATTTCTACTAAAGGGGTTTAATGACATGAATATTATATTAGGCGTCGGAACACTCGTTATTGTGTTGGTCATTATGACATTGTTCCTTAAATTCGCACCATACGGTAAGGAAGGCTTACAAGCGTTATCTGGTGCTGCTTGTGCTACATTCCTACCTCAAGCATTCTTAAGTTATGCAATTGGTGGTATCTTACATATTAAATTCTTACAAGACATCGGGGACCTTGCGGGTAGTCTAGGTGGTATTGCGGTAGGTATACTCGCATGCATCAATTTAGGTGTATCACCTGTCTTCGCTATTATCGTCGGTCTTGTATTAAAGGATTTCAGTTTATTACCAGCATTTATCGCTTCATATATAGTTGCATTTATTATTAAATTGATTCAGAAGAAAGTGCCTGAAGGTTTAGATTTAATCGCAGTGATACTCATTGCACCGGCATTAGTATATGGACTTGCATCACTGATTAATCCAGGTGTTACAGCCGTATTAAATCAAATTGCAGGTGCCGTGAACTCAGTTGGCGACAGTAGTCCATATGCTCTAGCGATCATCTTAGGCTTAATTATTCCAGTTACAAGTATGACGCCATTAAGTTCAATGGTTCTCGCAAGTATCTTAGGCCTTACAGGACTCCCAATGGCCATTGGTGCTATTACTTGTACAGGTGCGTCATTTGTAAACTTCACATTATTCAACATTTTGAAAATTGGGGAGAAACCAAATCGATTTGCAGTCTTTATCGAGCCTTTAACACAAATTGATTTAATCGTTAGATATGCGCCCGTTTTATATGGTACGAATGCTCTTATCGGTATGGTCAATGCTTGTATTATTGCATTTAGTGGACTTAAAATTGGTGTCACAGGTATGGCAACACCTATTGCAGGTGCGATTGTCTTATTTGGCTTTAACAACCCAGTTTCATCAGCGATTACAATCATCGCCGTAGCTATCACAAGTCTAGTACTCGCCTTTATTATTGGTACACTTATTAAAAAATTCGATTTAATGCACTTACACATACCAATGCCTTGGCAAAAACATACTAAACACTCATAATACAAAAACAACTCCCAACCATGCGATTATTATCGTGGCTGGGAGTTATTTTTATATCTAGTTAACAATCAAGACATACATATAGTTTTACATATTTAGCGGACTTTTCTAATTTAATTCAAGTCCTAATATCCTGAACCAATTTTGTCCCCGTTTTCGTCATATTTAGTCACATAACCATCATCTGTATCAACAGTATATGAGCCGGCTAAATTACCGTCTTTATCATCATATGAGAATCCCCATTTACCGTCACTTGTTTTTTCAGGTTCTTTAAATGTATACGTATCTGTATCTAACTTTTCACCTTCGTAAGATTCTACTTTGTCGATGACATTATCACGTGTCACTTCTTCAGAATCTGAACTACTATCAGATGAACTATTGTCGTCTGAACTTGAATCGTCATCAGTTTCGTCGTCAGAGAATGTTGGCATTTTATCATAAATATTAATCTTATTAGCTATTTGCTTAAACTCATTAGAGTCTTTATATTTATCATAGACTTCTTTCGTATCGTGTTCTTCACCAGTTTTTAAGGCATCTTTATATGAAGGAATTTGACTTTGAGTTCCTCCTAAATAAATTTTTTCATCACTTACACCGATAACAGACGAGAATTGACCAATTGAAGGTGAAACAACATAAAATTTCATACCTTCAGGCGCATTGGGAATAGATTCCATATCTCGAGATATAGCAAAATGTTTTAATTCTTCTGTTTTTTTACCATCCGACGTTTGTGTCGTGTATCTTCCTGTTAAAATATCATTTTTAGTTATGGCATACTCACCAGATTCATTTGCTAAAAATACTAACGCCAACTTTTCTTTTTCAGATAGATTCGAAATATCATTAGTAGATGATTGTTTAGACTTGCTTGATTGGTTTGAACTTTCTTTACTTGATGATGACTTAGAATTGTTCTGTTTTTTACTGTCTTCACTCTTTTGTGTATCTTCTACTTTCGATGCTCCTTTTGAATCACTAGATGAATCGCCATTGTTACAAGCTGACAAAAGTAATAATGCTGTTCCACTTAAAAATAAAAATTTCTTCAATGATAAATCCCCTTTGTTTAATGTTTTTTAAAATTCTAAAATATATATTATTAATACTTCTTTATACAAGGCGATTATACTATATTTTTGTAAAAATATGGCCAACAAACAGAAATTATTTATATTTATACCGTATATGCAAAAATGTATTTTTTAAATTAATAATTCCTACGCTAAAATCGACAATCATTTTATACTTTAAATTTGAATCTTTTATAAATTTGTTGTAATTTAAAGTTGGTAGCGTTTTCACTACCAAAAAATACACAGGAGTGATGCTTTATGAAGAAATTAACTAAAACTTTTGTTGCGGGAAGCATTGTATTAGGCACAGCACTAGGAGTAAGCGTTTCTACAGATAATGTATCATCTCACCAAGCACACGCAGCGTCATCACAGTATTGGTATAAATATAACGGTTACACTTCTTCAGGAGGTAACTTTCTATTAAGCCAATCATTCTATAATGGTTTAAAAGCGGATAATTTAGAGTTCAATGGTGTTAAAGTTAGCGGTAAATATCAAGCACCTACTAACTCTAAAGTCATTTATGATCAAACATTCCAACAGTATAAAAATCACAAAGCAAGCAATGTAGATATTAAAGTAAAACCAAACTCAATTAGCTTAAAACAAGTAAAACAAAAATATGGTAATAACTATGATTATCAAAATCCGTTAACAGGGCCTGCTAAAAAGAAAGGCGATGGCATTTATAGTTATCAAGTAGGTAAAGGTCATATTGCGTTTGCAATTGAAAACGGATATGTCACTAAAGCCAACGTATCATAAACGTCTTTGAGCTAGTTTAATATTATACCTTCCATATATAAAAGAGAAGCTAGGACAATGGCAAGTTGTCCTAGCTTCTTTATAACTGTTAATACACATTTATAGCACTTCTAAAATTATATTCGATTTATTTAACAATCTTTTTAAATGCTTCTGTTTGTTTTTTAATTCCATTTTCTGCTGCAAATCTCTCAATACTTGAAGCACCAAAGAATCCTACAATTCCATCTACTTTAGAAATAATATATTCAGCGTCATCTGGTTCTGCAATTGGTCCGCCATGACAAATAACTAATACATTTTCATTTACTGATTTTCCGGCTTCAACAATTTTTTGTATGCGTTCTACACAATCATCTAGTGTCAATGCTGTTTTAGCACCAATACTACCTTTAGTAGTTAATCCCATATGTGCTACTAACATATCCGCACCTGCATTAGCCATATCTTTAGCTTGCTCTTCATCAAAAACATATGGTGCTGTAAACATATCTAATTCGTGTGCTTTACGTATCATTTCTACTTCTGTATCATATCCCATACCTGTTTCTTCTAAATTTTGTCTAAAAGTACCATCAATCAGACCAACAGTTGGGAAATTTTGTACGCCTGCAAAACCTTGTGCTTTTAAATCTTTAAGAAAAACATCCATAACTCTGAAAGGATCACTGCCATTCACTCCTGCAAGAACAGGTGTGTGATTAACTACTGGTAATACTTCATTACCCATTTCTTGTACAATTTGGTTAGCGTCTCCATAAGCTAATAACCCTGCTAATGAACCACGACCTGCCATTCTGTATCGTCCTGAATTATATATAATTAATAAATCAGCTCCACCCGCTTCACTGCTCTTAGCAGTAATACCAGTACCTGCACCTACACCTAAGATAATATTATTATCTTTAATTTTTTGATTAAAATTTTCTTTAATATGTTTTCTATTCATACGTATCTCCCTCTCATTTCTCAATCGCATTGATTAATATTCTAGAAACCTCATTTGAAAATGTCTTATCATTAATGTGATAATCTAGTTCATGAATTGTAATATTAGAGTTCAGATTTTCTTTAATAGTATTGATTAATGCTTGAGTCGCTTTCTCATCATAAAATATTTCACCATCTTTATCTATAGCAGAAATACCCTTAACTGGTATTACTAAAGCAGTATTTGTATCTGCCTTGTTCAATTTTTCAGCTATTTTGTGTCCTATTTTTATATTTTCTTCTACCGTTGTTCTCATTAGTGTCACTGAAGGGTTATGTTGATATAACAATCTATTTTTATATTGTTCGGGAACTGTTTCTTTAGGACCAAAATTCACCATATCTAACGCCCCTAATGAAACTACTTGAGGTATATTATTTTCTATAGCAGCATCTAAGCGTGATTCACCTGCAGATAATACACCACCACATAACTGGTCTGCCCATTCTGTTGTTGTTAAATCTAACACTCCTTCAAAGTAACCACTTCGAATCAAATCCTCCATAGCTTTGCCACCTGTACCTGTTGCATGAAATATAACAACTTCATAACCGTGCTGTTCTAGTATTTCCGTTGCCTGAGTCACAACAGGTGTAGTTACACCAAACATACTTGCTGCAATCAATGGTTTGTCTTCGTTGAAATCAAGTTCATAATCAGACAACATCCCTCCCAGAGCATTGATAGCATTCATGAAAATTTGTTTTGAAATTTTATTTAAACCTGCTATGTCTACTATGGACGGCATCATAAATATATCTGAAGTACCTACGTATTGGGAGATGTCGCCAGAAGTCATAGTAGATACCATTACTTTAGGTATTCCTATAGGTAATTCTTTCATACCAGCAGTTGCTATAGCAGTTCCACTAGATCCTCCCAATGATATTACACCATCAAACTTCTGTGCTTCGAATAATTTTAATAATAGTGATTGCATACCTTTGGCTAACATATCCGTAGCATACGCTCTATCCGACTTTCTGATTAATTCCGTTATGTCTACATCTACTTCATCTAAAACCTGTTGATTTGTAATATCTACTGAAATTAACGAATCATACACGCCTGTATGAATCATTAGTGTGTTAAAACCGAGTCTTTCAATTTCATCCTTAACATAGCTAAATTCTTTTGCTTTTGTATCAAATGTACCAATAATTGCGACTGTTTTCATTTATACTACAACCCCCTTTTAAATGAACTATCAAGGATATTGTAGCGCTTTCATTAATTGATAAACATGTGTTTAAGTATTCTCAATTTGTTGTTTTGTAATGAGTAGGTGACAATCCATATTTTTGCTTAAATAGTTTACTAAAATGTGCATAATCATTGTAACCAACCGAATCTGCAATTTCTTTAACCGACTGATTTGTATTAAGCAACATATGTTCAGCTCTGGCTAAGCGGTACATCACTAAATATTCTTTAAATGATTTACCTATGACTTGTTTAAATAATTTACTCAAATAAGGGCGTGATATATATAAAATGTCAGCAAGTTCATTTAAAGAAATATATTCATAATAATGTTGATGAATGTATGCTTGCACAAAATCAATATACTCTTCAGGACTTTTATCCTTCTTATTCATAAACGAAATCATATGTTCGTCACTTGAATATTTAAAGTTATCAATTGCTACTTTTAAGCCTTCTTCAGTAGGAATACGTTCAAATAATGAACCTCCAATATAACCATTAATAAATTCATTCTGATCACATAAATATTGAAAATCTTGTTGAGTTTTAATAGGTCCGCCATATAGCATAATCATTTTTTCTTGGAGAATACCTTCATTAAATGAGTGAAATATTTGTTGAATCAAATGATTTGTATATTGAAGTGATTTAATTTGTTTTGTTCCCAAATCACCTCCAACTGACAACCCAAGATGTAAACATATGATATCAGCTCCCGCATCAAGCATTTGTTTAGTTTGAATTTCATTAAAAACAAATGCAGTAGTAAACATTCCCTTTTGTTTGGCTATCCTAATTGCCCTAACTTCTTGATCGTAACCTAAATTATTTTCTTCTAAATAATTTCTAAATTGACCATCAATCAAACCAACCGTTGGATAATTATTAATACCAAATATACCTCTATCCTTTAAACACGAAATAAAATTTTCTATATTAATAGTAGGATCCGTTGCCATTAAACCAAAAATGATTGGAGTATCTATTTTTTTAGTAGCAATGTCTCTATCAAATATAGACAAATTCAAATCATTACTGTTTGATGCAGCTAAGTATGCTCCTAAAGAACTCACTCCTCTGTTTCGAAAAATACCAGAGCTTAAAAAGAGAATTAAATCTGCATTATTTTTACTAGCATTAACTGCCGATATTCCAGATCCTACACTGACACCTACCAATTTTGTTCCCTTCTTAACCTTATTTAATAATTGTGAATGAATGTTATTATTCGTCATAAAAATACCTACTTTCAAGGTTCATTTAGAATAATTATGATGTATATTCTACATGTCTCCTTATTATAAAGCGCTTTCAAAAATATTGGAAATTTATACCTTCCATATATAAAAGAGAAGCTAGGATATAAATATATATTTCAAGTTACATTCATATTTAGGTCGTAGTTGACTGTAAAGTCATTCTTTTTCTTATAGAAATTAGAATGACTTACACATGCGTATTGACTCATGTGTTCAAATTAAGCTTTAGAGGTATACATGAACTAAAGTTCATGCATAAAACCGTCTAAGTAATAAATTACAAAGACGGTCTAATGTACCAAGCTTTTTCATTTCTAGTCAACCTTGCCGGGGTGGGACAACGATAAAGAAATACTTTTTCTTTAGAAATTAGTATTTCTTATGCATGAGTTTCACTCATGTATTCCTATTTTAAAGTACACATTAGCTGTGGCTAATGCGTAAGAACCACTTCATATTCAATGATTAGTGGTTCTTTATTATTTCTGTCCCTCTCCCTTCTTTATCACTTTATTTTCCCTATAATTCCGTATGCCATATCTCTTATGAAGGCACTATGATTGTGTTGTGCCTCTGCTTTTAATTCTTCTTTGAATGTTTCTATTGAGAAGGTCTCATCCACAATATGATGTGCCTTCATTCTAGGTAGCATAATACCTACAAGCCATTCTAAATCATTGTCGTCGGATGTATGAATAACCGCTTCCGCAAAGTAATCAATGTCTTTCATACCTATTTCGTTCAACAAATTGTATAACTTTTGGCCGATATGAATATCGCCACCTTCTTGTGCTACAGTTTGCCATATCCATTGTATCGCTGTTTGATGTAGAGGTAGTTCATCTGCACCCGTACGGCCATTGATAGCATCACTTTCCCGAAAGCAGAATATACCTTCTGGTTTTAAAAAGTCCTTTAATATACGTAACGCTTGTACCACATCTGGTAAATACATGAGTACCCTTCTACCAATAATGACATCGAATTGGCCTAATGTTTCCGGTAATTGATAAATATCATGTTGTTGATAAGACACATGATTATATTGATTATTTTCAACTGCTTTTTCCAACAGTGTTTGATTCATATCAATACCAATCACTTCACCTTGTGATCCAACACGTTCAGCTACTAATTGAGTGACTTCCCCAGTCGCACATCCGATATCTAATATGCGCATGCCTGGTTTAATATTTGCTCTATCTAGCAACTTGATGATAACCTCATTACGTTCATTCATACATCTCTCTCCCTTTTTAAAAATCCCGTTTTCCTATAACCGTAGCGACTTTTATATAATTTAATAATTAAATTGATTTGAAATTTGAGTATTAACTATATATAATATGATATAAATATAACTACATGATTAGAAAGGATAAACATCATGATCAACACCCGCTTACTCTATGTCACTTCAATTATTTTAACAGTATTGAATCTTTTTATCGTTTATACGACCTTTTTCACGAACTTGTTTAACAATTCTACATTCTCTTTCTGGTATTGGCCAGGCGCTATTCTCATTTTCATTACTATAATTATCCAATTAACCTTACTTTCAAAATGTAAACAAAAATTAGTCACCAGTTTATTAGGTGTTTTAAATATCATCTTACTCATCCTATTTTCTACGCCACTCTTATTATCATAATATAAAAGGAGTAGCCTCTGATCATTCGTGCATCACGCAATCACTAGCTACTCCTATACATCTTTATTTATACTTCATTTAAATATGATGTTAATAATTCAATATAATAATCAACAAATTGATGATATGTTTCTTTATTTACATGTTCATTGACTTGATGTGGTACGGTACCTGGACCAAACATTAAGAATGAGAAATGTTCATCTTTATCACGTAGTAAATTAGATGCGTCAGTCACACCAACTGTTGGTGTTGCAACGACATCCCTCTTGAAAATATGAGCTGCCACTTGTTGACCTAGCGCGATTAAACGATTTTCCCCTGTTGTAAGCACTGGATCTAAGTCTAGGTACATGTCTTCTTCCAGTTGACCGCCTTCGTTATTAATCTGTTCAATATGCTTTTTAAATAAGGCTTTCACCTGATCATTATTAAACTCTGGAACGGTACGAATGTTATAGTCTGTTGTTGCCATATCAGGTACAGAATTGACTTGGTTACCACCTTGAATAATTGTATGGTTAATAACCAATCCATTAATGACGCGCTCGATTTCTTCTTCCTCAACTTTGTCGCCCACACGTCCTTTTATTCTCTCAATCACATGTTTGAAATCAAATTGTTCACACTGTAATTCTTTTCTAATGGATTCGTATTCCTCATCAATATTTCGCACAAAATCTAGTAATGGCTTAATCGCATTTTGTCCGACCACAGGCATAGAACTGTGTGCTGCTTGTCCGCGAGATACAATTTGATAGTCCATAGAACCTTTATGCGCATAGACAATACCTGATTCGGATGGTTCAGCAATGACTAATGCATCCACATCATCCATATAGCCTTCTTTATATAATTGTTCTGAACCTAGTTGTTGCATTTCTTCTCCAGCTGTCGCCATTAACTTGATAGTACCTTGTTTTAACGCACCACTTTGATAGATTTCAATCATTGCAATGACTAGTGCAGCTAAGCCTGCTTTCATATCTGATGTACCACGACCATATAAATAGCCATCTTGTTCTGTTAATTCAAATGGTGGGAATTGCCAATTATTAGGATCGCCTTCTGATACCACGTCCATATGTCCTGAAATCGCCACGACTGGGTGACCTTCACCAATGGAAGCAATTAGGTTAGCACGATTGTCATGACCTTTAATTTCATCGATATCTGCTTTGATATCATGCTTTTCTAATAAATCTTTTAAATATTTTGCTACTTCTATTTCATTATCATTCACTGTTTTGATTTCTACGATATCTTTTAAAATTTGTAAATGGTCCTCTTTTGTAAATACACTCATGTCAAATACTCCTTTATAATTTTATTATTTTCTAGAAGTTTTTGTCTTATCTTTGATGAATAAACATAGAATAAATGCAATCACAATCAAGATGGTTGTAAATATAAATGCTGCATCTACACCATGTACAGTAGCTGCACGCATCATTTCAGTTTTAGACTGACCGGTATGACTACCTGCTAAATCATTTTTAGATACAATGGAAAGAATCGTAATACTCACTGCGGTACCCATTGCCCCAGCGATAATACGTAATGAATTCATAATTGCTGTACCATGAGAAATTTCTTCCGATTGTAATGCATTCAGTCCTGCAGTATTCAATGGCATGATTAATAAACCGACTGAGAACATACGAATCGCATAAATAACGACTACATACCAAAATGGCGTATCTGTTGATAAAAATGTATGAAGAATCGTCATAATAATCAACAGTGTGAAGCCAGGTATCACTAGGACACGTAATCCGAAACGGTCAAATACCTTACCTGTATAAACAGAAATAAATGCATTAAACACAGCACCTGGTAAAATCACAAGCCCTGATAATACTGCTGATAGTCCTAAACCTGTTTGTACATACATAGGAATGAGTAATGCAGGACCAACGATACCAATAAATAGCAACATAGATGCTACTGCTGATAAGGTAAATGTCTTACTTCTAAAGACACGTAAATTTAACAATGGATGGTCAATTTTTAACTGACGGAATGTAAAGATGGCAATCACGATTACACCTAATATAAATGTAATGATTACAGCTGGTGACGTGATACCCAACGTACTGATACTACTAAACGCGAATAAAATGAGGCCGAAACCAAAGGTAGAATATACAACAGAAATCTTGTCTAAAGCAGTATCTTTTGGAGAACTATGGTTTTCAACGAAGAAGTAACCAATCACGAAGGCAATAATAGCAATCGTTGCGACGACGTAAAACGGCATTCTCCAACTAAACGCATCAATGAGCAAGCCCGTTAACGTTGGTCCAATCGCAGGTGCAGATTGTGCGACTATACCTGTTAGTCCCATCGCAAATCCACGTTTTTCTACTGGGAATAAGGTGAACACTGTAAATTGCATGAGTGGTAATAAAATACCTGCACCAATTGCTTGAATCACACGAGCCACCATTAAAATACTAAAGTTTGGGGAAAGTGCTGCAACTAAAGATCCAATTAAAAAGGCAGCCATAGAGAAAATATATAAACCTCGTGTAGAATATCTATCCATTAAAAATGCAGTAAGTGGAATCATAACACCGTTAACTAACATAAATCCTGTAATCAACCATTGTGCTGTCGTTTCAGGAATACCTAAGCCGGAAATAATCGCTGGTAAGGCAGTATTTAAAATGGTTTGATTTAACATAGCTACGAATGCACTGATTAACATCACTACTACAATCGTATTTCGTTTTGCTATTGTCATTTCACTACTCGACACGACACCCTACTCCTTTCTTAAAATTGTCCACGAAAAACTGTATCATTTTTAGTTAGCTTAGCAAACCATTTTACTTAAAAGACGCTAAATTATTCCTAACTGTTGAAAATATTTGTGTTTGTTGAAATAAAATGTGTGAAATTGAACGACGTGAATGTTATGGTCGTTTATTTTTAATGTGAATAGGATGCTAATTACTTTTAATGTATTTGAGAATCAATAGTAATAGGAATTTATGATGTAACCGTGTATACTTGTCATATTACATACAAAGGAGTATTTAACTATGAAGACGTTACTTATTAACGCACACCCTGATTTTAATAATGACAGTACCTATACTGCTCAAATGAAAGCTATGTTTTTAGAAAAATATAATGAAGCATTTCCTAATGGAGAGATTGAAGAATTTAACTTATATGAAGGTTTATTACCTCGTCTTGATAGCGAACAATTGTTAAACGTGTGGAATAAACTTGGCGCGGGTACACCATTATCTGAGGAAGAGCAACAAGTTGCTGACAAATCTACATTTTTAGTACAACAATTTAAAGCACATCATCGTATTGTGATTTTGACACCATTACACAACTTCAATATCACATCTCGTTTAAAAGATTACATCGATAATATTATGATTCCTAGAGAAACATTTAAATATACAGACGATGGCTCAGTTGGACTAATGACAGATGATTATAAAGCATTACTATTACAAGCAAGTGGTGGTATTTATACCAATGAAGATCGTTATACACCACTTGAATTTTCATACCATTATTTAAGAGAAATGTTCAAAGAAGTTATGGGCTTTGATGAATTCTACATTGCACGTGCACAAGGTACATCCATTTTACCTAAAGAAGATATTATCAAAGACGCAGCTAAAGATATCGATCAAGTCTTTGACGCATTTTATTCATAAAATATCAATAATCGCATAAATCAAGCGTAGTACTTAACCATCATGTTCTGTACTACGCTTATTTTTTAGACTGCCTTAACACTTCCCTGTAGTTAAAAGGCTACTGTACCTATTAACATTGCAATAAGTAACAATACAATAGCAAAGCCCCATACCCAGAAGAAGGCATATTTAATATATGTGCCCATGTTGGCTTCGGCTAAACCAAGTGCAAGCCATACTGCTGGCGCAAATGGACTTACGAAAGTACCTATAATATTACCAATCACCATTGAATAAGCAGTAGACACTTGTGATACGCCAAATTCAGCGGCTGTTTGCTTAACAATAGGTAACAATGCAAAATAGTAGGCGTCCGTACTTGTTAATAAATCAAGTGGTACACCAAAGATACCTACAATAATGTGAATATACGGTCCGACTGGTTGCGGAATAATATGAATGAAACTTGTAGAGATTGCTTTAAGCATACCCGTCTCATCGAGAATACCTAAGAACATCCCTGCTCCTACAATGACAACAGCCATCATTAATGCATTAGGTGCATGTGCTTTTAAGCGATCCATTTGTTCGTCTACACTCTTATAGTTAATGATTAAAGCAATAGAAACACCTATCATAAATGCGAATTCTGGCGGAGCGATATTCGTTAACATGGCAACCATAACTAATAAAGTTAACAATGTATTAATCCACTTAATAGACCCATGCTCTCTGGCACGACCTCTTACTGGAAACTTAATATCTTGTTCATGTTCATAATGCGCAACAAGTTTATGTATATCAATATCTTGAGTTTGTTCAATTTCTCCCTTTGCGATCCCTTTTTGAATACGTTTCTTTTCTCTAAAACCTAAATACACTGCAAGTAACATAACGAGAATAAAACCAATTATTTGAATTGGTATTAAACCATACCATAATTCATTGACACTTTTAGCTTTTAAAACGGTTGCGACACGCGCCATTGGACCACCCCAAGGCACCATATTCATCACTGCTGCACTGAGCGCTAATAATAAAATGAGTAAATAGCGACTCATATTTAATGCTTTGTATAATGGTAATAAGGCAGGAATACATAATAAAAATGTCACCGCACCTGCGCCATCGAGTTGTGCAATCGTTCCAAGTAATGCCGTCATAATACAAACGACAACTACATTACCACGTGTCATCAGTAACAACCGCTTCACAAGTGGTTTAAACAGACCACTATCGTTCATAATACCAAAGAAAATAATCGCAAAAATGAACATAATGACAACGTTCATCACTTGCGCTAACCCTTTATCAAAGAACTTAACCAAATCGGCAACACTATAGCCTAAAATTAAAGCACCGATACATGGAATCAATGTCATACCCACAACCGGACTAATCTTCTTAGCAATTAGCAATCCTACAATTGAAATAATAATTGCTAAACCAACAATCGTTAACCACATACTATCCCCTTGCATGATTAACATCCCCCTTTAAATAATGAAACGACGATATTGCATTTGTTTACAAAATACTTAAATACCAAATCGGTTTAATTTTTAGAAAATGTAAGCGCTTTAAAATATTTTATCATAACATGGTTTATGAGGAAATATGTAATTCGTATGGGAAATAGATTGGATCATTACACATCTATATTAAAACAGTCTAGGACATAAATATATATTTCAAGTTACATTCATATTTAGGCAGTAGTTGACTGAAATGAAAATGTGCTTGTACCAAGCTTTTTCATTTCTAGTCAACCTTGCCGGGGTGGGACAACGAAATAAATTTTAAGAAAATATTATTTCTGTCCCTCTCCCTTGAATTCAAATACATCAATCTGTTGTTTAGAGACCATAGTAAATTATTTAAAATAATGATATTTACAAGAAACAATAATTATTTCTGAATCATGTACTTTATAAACTAACCTATGTTCAAAATTGATTCTTCTACTATAATATCCTTTAAAATTACCTTTCAAAGCTTCAGGTTTTCCTTCACCTTCGAGTGGGCCATTACGATTTATACATTTTATCAATTGGTTAATCTTTTTTAATAATTTTTTATCATGAATTTGCCAATATTTATAATCTTCAAATGCATCAGGTGTAAATAAAATATTTAATCTACTCATATGATTCTAAATCTACCTCTATTGTATTTCCACGCTCAGCATCTTCTATAGATTTAGCCAAGTGTTGGGCATTAGCAGGGGATTGTTGGAGGTATAATGTCTCCATCATCGCATTGTAATCTGACTCCGAAATCAGTACAGCATTGCTATCATTAGTTGTTATAGTCACCGCATCTGAATCATTGTTAACTTTATCTATTAAACTTCTAAAATTTTTTCTAGCTATTGAGTACGATACTATTGCCATAATCTGTACCTCCTTTTAATAAATTGTACAAAAACCCGTACAATAAGTAAAGCGTATTGTTACTCACCCCTACCTTTGTTTGATGGAACTTTAAGAAGTTGTAAAGAGAAATTTATATTACGTTCATAATCTTAATTTATGATGGGGGTGTCGTCGGATTTTCTGAAGTACGTTGTTAATCTGTCGGCATTTCATATTAAATGTTGCTCATAATCCAGATTTAACAGATAGAGGTGCTAATAACATGAAAAACAGAAAGAATTCTTATAGTATTCGTAAGTTAAGTGTAGGTGCATCTTCAATCATCGTTGCATCTATGTTATTTGTCGGAGCGGAATCTGCACAAGCAGCAGAAACTGAATCACAAGATCAAACTACTGTACAAAATGTTAAAGAAACAACTGAATCATCTAACTCTAATCAAACACAACAACAACCTTCAGAACCAACAAAAGCGAAAGATTCTGATACAAATAATACGAATGTTGAACGTCCTGAATCGAATTCGACACAAACATCAAATCAAGACACTGACAAAATGCAGGATACATCAACTAATCAAACAAACGAAAATTCTAAACATATTATTGATAAAACTAATGACGTTTCACATGAAACTACAAAGACAAATGATACAGATCAAACGTCATCTCAAGACAATTCAGAACAATCTCTTGAAGTCGACTCAAATGAGGCACCAGCTTCAAATGACAAATCAACTCCAACCAAACAAGAACCTACTAATTCAAAGCAAGATATTGATGAAACATCTAAACCTAATGAAGATTCAAAACTTGTACCATCAAAGTCAAATATAACATCTAAAGCAGATAAACAAGAACAGTCTTCTAAAGAACCTGTTGAGGATAATGCTCAAAAAGATAAACATGTATCACAAGAAGATTCATCTATAGAGAAACAAGGTACACAAGAGGTCCCGCAGACTGACACACATAAAGATGTCAATGTAACACCTTCAAAGTCATCATCAGAACAACAACTATCTACAACACAACACATTACAGCTAAAGATTCTAGTGCTTCACAAGAGGTGCCAGTTCATTCACTAGATTCATCTAAACAAGATCACACAACATCGACTGAGAGCCATATCAATTTAGATAACCTAGATAAACAAGCGACTAAAGATAGTACACCTACAGATAACAACGATGATCAATCTAAAGATGGTTTAAATACATTAACTAAAAATGCGGTAGCCATACATAACAACAAATCCAAAGCACAGGCTACTCAACCTACTAAAGATCAGACGAATAAGGTAGCGCCTCAACAACAATATAAAAATCATGACCCTATTATACTTGTACATGGATTTAATGGTTTTACAGCTGATAATGGACCTGGTTTAGGAGATAGTAATTATTGGGGTGGCGAACGTCTTAACATCACACAAGAAGCACGTGCAAAAGGTTATAACGTGAGTGAAGCAAGTGTAAGTGCATTAGGTAGTAACTATGATCGTGCGGTTGAATTGTACTACTATATCAAAGGTGGCACTGTAGATTATGGTGCGGCACATGCAGCTAAATATGGTCATGAACGTTATGGCAAGTCTTATGCAGGGGCCTATAGAGATTGGAAACCAGGCCAGAAAATTCATTTAATCGGCCATAGTATGGGTGGACAAACTGTTCGTTTATTAGAAGAAATGTTACGTAATGGAAATCCTGAAGAAATCGAATATCAAAAGCAACATGGTGGTGAGATTTCACCATTATATAAAGGTGGACAAGATAACATGATTTCTTCCATTACTACGTTAGCGTCACCTCATAACGGCACACACGCCTCTGATTTACTAGGTAATGAAGCGATTGTAAGACAAGCTGTTTATGATTTTGCGAAATCACAAGGTAATAAATTCTCTCGTGCCGATCTTGGTTTAACTCAATGGGGATTAAAACAGAGACCTGATGAAACTTATATAGACTATGTAAAACGCGTTGAAAATAGTAACTTATGGAAGACAAAAGATAATGGATTCTATGATTTAACAACTGAAGGTGCACAAGAGTTGAATAATCATACGTCACTCAACCCAAATATTGTTTATAAAACATATACTGGCGAATCATCTGACCCAGATAACAACGGTATCCATCATCGTAATAGTCATATGAATATTAAGTATTTACCAACAACCAATGTAATTGGTAAATTAGACGATAAAGCTTGGCGAGAAAATGACGGTCTAGTATCAGTAATTTCGGCACAACATCCATCTAATCAAAAATATGTCGATGCTACAGATCAAATTCAAAAAGGCGTATGGCAAGTCACACCTGTCCAACACGATTGGGACCACGGCGACTTTGTCGGAACGCAAAAAGATGAAAACGGCATCTCAATCGAGCAATTCCAAGGCTTCTGGGATAACCTATTAAACGATGCTATAAGAACCGAAAAAGTGACTGATCAATAAACATTTATAAAAATTAAGACCCCTTCTATATTTAAACAAATAGCCAATATAGAAGGGGTTATTATTCTATTTTAAAGATATATTTAATGATTTACTTTTAATCTTGAAACTATCTAAATGCTTTATCTAATGAACGGTTTCTCCTGGGACACCACCTTGGCCAACATCCCCAGCTGGACTACCATTAATCGTTTCTGGTTTACCATCTCCGTTATCATCCGTATAGTCATAAACCTCTATTTCAGGCATCGTTTCATCAGAATGTTCTTCCTTTTCATCGATTTTTCTTTCTGTTTTAGATTGAGTATCTGCTGTATTTGTTACAGGCTGTTGAGGTTGGCTTACTGGTTGATTAACAGTATTTTGATTATTTTGCATTGTATCTTCAGGTGTTTGTTTATTACTTTCTTTAGTTGTTTTCTTTTTAGATTCTTTATGTTCTGCTTTATGCACTTCTTTCTCTTTAGTTATGATATTTTTATAAGAAGAATATCCCCATAAACCAGTTGCCAAGATTATAATAACTAAGCATACACATGCTAAGATAGACAAAAATATTTTCATCGTTTCCCCCCGTTTATTTTAATTCTTCCAAAACCCTATTCATATTGTTGCAAACTATTACAGTACCTTCATATGGTGTAACTTTAAATGTCACCGAACTAGCTATATTTCTCTATAAAAAAAATAGCTATACTATTCATTGATAAATTTTCATTGTTTTTCTTTATTTTCAATATATTCTTTCTGCAATACATTTACTTGAGTCAATCCAGATTTCATTAATATAAATATAAAAATCCATGCAATAACTATTAAAATAATTAATTTTAAGTTATAACTTCCTAAGAATGTGATTGGTGCATCCCAAATAAAATGTAAAACAACAGAGATAAAGAAGAAAAATAGAAATCGTTTATCAAGGATATTAGACCAAGTAAACTGACTAGTATTTTTCACAATAACCACTGCTGCTCCAATAATCGCTGCCCATACTAAATGACCACCTAAAGCAGACCATCCTCTTAAAATGATAATTTCAATCATTACATTAAGATCAACTGTTTGATCACTCATGAAACTAAGGTTCAATATATATCCTGCCGTTTCAAATACAGCAAAACCAGCACCAATAGAAGCACCTATTAATATACCATTCAAAATTTTATTGGTTCTTTGATAGTTAATAAATAAAACAACTATAATAGCTTTGCCTATTTCCTCAACTAATCCAATTAAAAATGCATCACCCGTTGTCATAATTCCATACATTTCAAGATCATCACTAAAAGATACAAATTGATATAGCACAAGCGTGCTTATTAAAGAAAAGACCCCACCAACAAAGAACATTTTCAAGACTTCAAAAAAACTAATATTACGAAATGCATTGGATTCAAAGAAAAATATTACTCCAGAAATAGGAACGATTAGTGCTCCAATAAATATCATACCTGGAATACTATTTTCATTACCAAACATTTTTGCTAAAAACCACAAGCCAATAAAAGTAATTAATAGTGATATGAATACGCGTGAAAATACCCATGGTTTTCCCCATTCTTCTGAAACCTCTGTAATATGTGGTGTAGTACTTTGTGTACCAGCTATAAACACATCATCTGATTCATGCTTTGAATGAAACTTAAACACTTGGGAAAACATATCTCTCAAATTTAATTTAAGAATTTCATCATTTCCAGCTAATCTACCTATTGATTTTGTCGTATTATTGAATAGATTTTTAGCTTCCTCAGTAATATTGGTATTATTAGCAACTTCTCTTTCAATATGTTGATGACTATGATTATAGGTTTCATTAGATGAATATTGCATAGATTCATTTAATTTAAATCCACAATTAATACAGAATTTATCATTAGATTGGACGTTTTCATTACAATTAGGACATGTTAAATTATTATTTGTATCTACGTTTTCCTTCATAATGGGCTTTTCCACAGTTAAATTGGTACCACAATGTTGACAAAATTTATCATTCTGACCTACTTCATTTGCACATGATGGACAAATCATTTAGTTGCGCTCCTTTTTATAAATATAATTCTAATAAAAATATATTAACTTATTTTGTCACAACTTACTACATATTTTTTAAAGTTATGTATAAATATTTCTTATAATTCAAACTTTTTTATTTACAAATTAAAAAGGTTCACATGTTGATATATAAACCTTTTGCTATATGTTATAAAAACGATGTTGAAAGAAATTAAAAAGTGACTGTACAATAGTGTGAGTTGTAGAAAGTCATAATATAAAACAAATGCCAATCCACCTATTATTAAAGGTGAATTGGCATTTTTACTATTGCACGTTATCTATGCGTTACTTTCTTTGATAGCCTCATATAATTCTACAAATTTTTTACCTTCTTTACGTGACACGTAATCAAATATCCAATTTTCATTATTGTTTTCAGTTATTACTATTCTATACGGACTAAATGATAAACCAAATTTCAAACTCTTTATTTCATTAAAGTGAAATTCGTTTTTAATCTCTGAACCTTTCAGTAATCCATCTGCTTCAAAATAAATCACGTCTTTTAGTAAATATAGTGTCCCGGGAACGCCTTGAGATGTAAGTAATTTCATTGAAACTTGAACTTTATACACTGGGTGCTCTAAATTAATTTCCATCCTATCTCTCCTATCATTAATTTATTAACTATGCTTAATAATATTCTGATCAGACTGAAATTTTAAACTATTTATGATTATTTGTTTCTTAATAAAACTATACCCTAAAATATATTTGAAATAGTCATTTTATATAGAAAAAAGGCAACTTCTATCTCATTCATAGAAATTGCCTTTGGCTTATATAAAGTTATTTAAAAATAAATACATCTGGTTTATAGAGTTTCAATATTTTCACAAATAGATAATTGAAAAAGATAGCTGATATGATTGGTACGATGACATAAGTTATCGCAATCAGTAGCAAGCCACTACCCATACTAGTACCTAATAAGTTTAATGACTTAATTGGGCCTACTAATCCGATTAAACCAAACCCAGCCGAATCAGGTGTACCTTTAATATTAAGCAACCCGCCTACGAGTCCTGATACTGCAGCGGTACATGTAACTGGTAAAAATATAATAGGATGTCGAATGGTATTCGGCATCATTAATTTAACGGCACCGAGTAACACTGAAATAGGAACACCTACTTTGTTAACACGCCATGCCCCTAGTGCTAGCATAATAGCACTGGCAGAGACACCTACAGCGGCTGAACCTGCTGCGAGCCCTGAAATACCAATGGCAATACCAATACCAATCGCAGATATCGGTGACACAATAAGAATAGAGAATATCACTGCAATTAGAATTGTCATAATGATAGGTTGTGTATTTGTTAAGCTATTAACAACACTACCTATGCCCACTGTTATCAATTTGGTATAAGGCAGTAATAATAATCCTAAGAGACCAGGAATACCACCGGCAACGATGGGTAAGATAATCATATTTAAACTGCCTGCACGATCTCCGATGATTAAAATAATACCTACTGCAATCGCTCCGGTAATCATGGTATTAATTAAATCTCCGATACCTGTAATGACCCATTGGTGATTTGTAATTGTCGTTGCACCAGAACCGACAAATGTTGCTGCACCAACCACAGCTGTTTGTAATTGTGTTAAATTAAACTGTATCGCAATTAAGACACCCGTTAATATGGGAATCGTATATTGAATGCCTTGAACTACAACTGCTATTTTTGAAAATATCTCATTATACTGACTGAAGTATTTACTCAAATCTCCTAAAATCGCGTTAGGAAGCATACCTACAACGATTGCTATCGCTAATCCATTTAATATATTAAATAAAAATGATCTGGGTGTAATCCATTGTTTTTCGCCCATAATTCAAATACCTCATAGTTTCTTTCTTTATTTTAAAGTACGTGACAACGAACCTTTTAATAAAAAAACACTCTCGTCGAACTCATACAGAAACGTATGAATTTATACGAAAGTGTTTTAAGTTATGATTATAATACCATGATTTTTTAGAATAGCAACAGTTATTTGATATGATTGTTTGAGCTATATAATGTATGTTGTTAAAAAGCCCCATACTACAATATGAAAGCACCTATTACATAGACTATAAGTAAAAAATATATGTTGAGTATCAACGCTCTTCGAATATGTTAAATAAATTTTTCAACTACTAAATTAGATTAGGTGTTTGAATTGAAATCCTGCATCATATCATCAATGACTTCCTTAACGCTTCGAATAGATTTAATAGAACTTATGCCAGTTCCTACTGATACATACCCATTCTCTGTATCTCCTTCAACCATGCCTAACCTCATATTTTTACCTGCACCCATATGTTTTGCCAGTGCTTCGTTAGTCGCTCCATTTTCGTCCATTTCTTTAAGTTCTCGTGCTAATTTACCTGGAAGTGAGCGATAATAGGCTGGCAGATTTCTAAACAATATTAAGTCTTCTGTCTCTGAATCTACAATATACTGTTTCACATTTTCAGCAGCTGGATTTTCTACAGTAGGAATCAACGCACTACCTACATATACACCTTCAGCTCCTAAACTAAATGCTGCTCTAACACCTCTCACGTCACTCACACCGCCTGCAGCAATTACAGGGATATTAATTACATCGACAATCATTGGCACTATTGAAAAAGTACCAATGATATTTTCTGGTACAGACCCTCCTTCATCAAAACCAGTTGCCACAAAAACATCAGCTCCTAATTTTTCAGCTGCAATTGCATTTTCAGTTGTCGGCGTATTAGGTCGAAATATAATTTTAATATCATTGGCTATTAATTTATTAAATATATTCTCATCCAACAGGCCGTTAATTAACACTGCATGAATTTGCTCCTCTATCAGCATATCAATAATATAATCCGTAAATGTTAGATTTTCATTTACCATAATCGTTGATGCAAATGGTTTATCTGTTAATGCTTTTATCTTTTTAATTTCTTTTCGGATACGTTCAGTCGTTTCAATAGCTGATTGCGTGTTTCTCGCTTCACCAGAATTAGGTCCTAAAATACCTAATCCTCCCGCTTCACTTACTGCACTTATAAATTCTGGATTAGTTAATGAATTCATCGCGCCTTGGAGTAGCGGTTTTTCTATATTCAAAATACTAGTTACTCTATTTTGCATATTTATAGCCCTTTCTAACTTGATTTGATTTAAATTATATTAATACATCTAAAAAAGTTAGAGAAGTAGGAAATAAATATTGCCTTAGTACTAAAAATTGTACTTTTGTAGCTTATCGAATGTTTTAATAACGCGTCATTTTATTATCTATCACACAAATTTGTATGATCTAAATTAATCATTGCCATATTTAGCACCATATTCTTTCATCAACTCAATAATTGGAATGATATCTTTACCCATTTCAGTAAGTGAATATTCCACTTTGGGAGGAACTTCCGGATAGACCTCTCTATGAACAAGTCCATCATATTCAAGTTCGCGCAACTGTTTCGTTAATGACCCTTGAGAAATACCTGATAAAAATCGTTTAATATCACTATATCGTTGAGGTTCATCTGATAAATACCATAAAATAAAATGTTTCCATCGACCTTCAAGTAAATTTTGTGAAAACCCTAAATGATAAAGGTCGCTTTTATTTTTTATAAAGGATTCATCAAATCCATATTTACATATTTTAGCCATTATATCTTATCCTTTTACAAAGGTACGAAATAATATACCTAGTATTTTAAAATTGCCTTCTTTTCAAAACATATTATCATACATATACTCATTAACATATTAACTAAACCTCAAAAAGGAGCGTGTCTATATGAAAAATGCAAGAGATAGAAAAATGAAAATCGTACTGCAAATGGTCTCTGGATACGGTGGAGAATTTAAATCATGGCGTATGCCAGGTGCCGTTGTGGATGCTTATACGAATATAGATAATTATGTTGAAAAAGCCAAAATTGCTGAAAGAGGTAAGATACATTCTTTATTCATAGCAGATACACCATCTCTTACAAATGATATAAGCATAAATTCTCCTATGCATTCATTAGATCCACTTTTACTTTTAACAGCTGTCGCTAGAGAAACGAAACACATTGGCTTAGTAGCTACTTACTCGACGACTTTTAATGAACCATACAATTTAGCACGTCATTTAAAAACATTAGATATCATGAGCAATGGTCGAGCAGGTTGGAATGCGGTTACCACATCTAATCCCACTACTGCATTAAATTTCGGTCAACACTTACCAAGTCGAAATGTCAGATATGATATGGCGCATGAACATATTAGTGCTGTTCAATCACTTTGGGGAAGCTTTGGTAAAAATGCTTATAAACTTGATGCTACTTCTGGTCAATTTATAGATACTAATGAAGTAAATCTTGCAAATTATAATGGACAATATTATCAAACAAGAGGTCCTCTACCCATACCTCCATCCCCTCAATATCAACCTCCTATATTCCAAGCAGGTGGTGGTGAAAAAGGTATTGAACTTGCGGGTAGATTTGCATCAGGTGTATACGCAAATCCATTTACTAAAGAAGAAGCTCTTTTACAACGAACATTATTACGGGAAAGTGCAGAAGCATATGGTCGTAATCCAAATGATATTAAAATGTTCGCTGGATTTATGTTTTCAATTGGTAAGACCAAAGAAGAGGCACTAAATAGAAGACGAATGCTACTTGATTTTGCACCTAAAGAAACTGAACAACATGTAGCTTATTTGGGACAAATGGTTGGGTTATCTTTTAATATTAATACTATAGATATCAATCAGCCATTACCTGAAACATTGCTCAGTCAAGCTCGACCTTCCTTAATGGATCCACGTTCAAATAGAGCACTTGAATTGTTACAAAGTGGACTATCAATTAAAGATGTCTTGGCACATGGTGTGATCAATTATCACCCTGTAGTTGTTGGTACTCCAGAAATGATCGCAGATTTTCTAGAGGACTGGTATCTATCTGATGCTGCCGATGGATTTTCTATTGTTCCAGATAGCACTCATGATGGTGTAGAAGACTTTGTTGATAAGGTTATTCCTATTTTACAAGAAAGAGGGCTTTTCCATTTAGACTATGAAGGAGAAACTTTACGAGATGAACTTGATGTTTCTTATGAATACGGATTAAATCGTTAAAATTGATTAGATATAAAGGGAGTGGGACAGAAATAATATTTTATTAAAATTTATTTCGATGTCCCACCTCGGCAAGGTTGACTAGAAATGAAAAAGCTTGCTACAAGGACATTTTCATTTCAGTCAACTACTGCCTAAATATGAATGTAACTTGAAATATATATTTATGTCCCAGCCTGTATTATGTTCTTTATTTATCATATTGGGTGTTATAGTAATTATTCGTTAAGGATATGATTTTTATCCTTAAACAAAAGGAAGATGCGTATGAAACGAAAAACAAGAAAGCGTATTTATCTTGCCCTCATGGCTATAGATTTAATTACCGTGCTTATAATTATAGGGTTCACTGATATGCCCTATAGCGGCAGACAATATTTCGGCTATGCTTTTACAATATTACTGACACTATATTGTTTAGTTCCAAATACGAAAGACAATACTAAAGATAAGTCATAGTTATTACATTTACTTTTATAACTTAAAAAAGGAAACAGTGCGTTCACACATGCTTCCCTCTTAAAGTTTAGTATTTGATTTTAATCAATCGTAAATTTTCGTAAACAGTATAGTGAAATCGTTAGTATAAATATACTTGCGACTAACAAGATTGTCTCAGTAGCATCGCTATGTTCTACTATAATAATTCTGACAATCGCTGTAATACCGATATAAATAAAGTATTGTAACGAAAAATGATAATTGTGTTTGAAATATTGAATAATGAGTAGAATAAACTCAATATACATGAACGATACCAATAAATCTTCAATCACTTGGCTATATTTCAAGTCTTTATCTTGTAAAAATAAGTTTTGAAAGAAACCAAAACATTCGGTAAATAAAAATATAACAAGTGTTATCGCAATGAGACCAATACAAATATTAACCGCTAATAACAACAATTTCGAAAACTGTTCACTTATCTTTTCAGGCGTAAATTTCTTCATCTTTTCTCCTTAATGAACCCTTCACTATTTAACTTATAGTAAATAGATTATTCAATTCATTTTAGCATAACTAGTGAACTTCATATATATCATTCAATTCTTTATATATAATTTCATAATATGGTTTGAGGTGGATTCTATTTAAGTCTCCTATAACGTAGAATTCCTTTTTAGCTCTTGTGACCGCCACGTTAAGCAAATTAGGTTTTTCGCATGACCAATTTACTGCCCCATCTTGTGTATTATCTGTACCTACTACAAAATATACTTTCTGTGCTTCTTTACCTTGAAATGTATGAACAGTTCCGATTGACTTATCTATCCATTTATTAATTTTACTTTTTTCTATATTTAAGCATTTAGGTAATTCTTTCTTAGCTAAAGCTTTTACTCGTTGTTGAACAGCTGAAAACGGCGATATTACAAATGAACTCGGTTCATTTTCATTATTGTTTAGCGCCTCTTTCCAGTCATTAATTAGTAATTCAACTACTTTAATACCCTGCTCTTTTACATATTGTTTATTAATACTTTTTCCAGTAACATGATACCATCCTGCTTTACCTGGCTTTTGCATGTATTCTGGTAATACCATTTTGTTAGTATAAGCAATCTGATTTGCAATTGTAAACATTGGATTTAAACAACGTCTATGTACCCACAAAGGAATACCTATCCATGTTTTTTGTTGTTCTTCTGAAGTATCTTCTTTCCAAAATCCGTATTGATTAGCATAATCGGCTACAGATTGAACGGAAGACACTTTAGATAATAATCGTTCTGGAATGTTATAACTTTTTCTAATGTTATCAATAAGATGACTTTCTAATGTTACTACTGGTTCGATTTGTATTGGATCTCCAACAGCCACTACGTTTTTGGAACGGTACAATGCTCCAACCGCTGATTGTGGAACGGCTTGACCTGCTTCATCAATAAACAAGTAATCAATAAAATCTTTTGGAATGCCTTGATACATAGACTTAAAACTTGCGAACGTAGTACTAACAATTGGGAATATTAAATGTATTACATTCCATGCGTTACATACTACTTCAGGCTTGGCATCTATTAATTTACGTCGATTTTTAAAGTTATTTAAATTTGCAAATATGGTCGTAGAATTGGCAATCAACAATAACTTGTGCAATATCATTGATCTTACGAAAAGCATAGCTCTTCTATACTGTAATTCATCACTTGTCCATAAATTTGACATCTGTCTCTTAGCATAAATTTTTTTCCCATTATTCCAAAAATCTTTTGTCGGCATATCAATACTAGTCTGAGTACAGAATTCATTATATCTTTGAACAACTTCATTATAACTTTTTTGTTGTTTATAAACTTTTGCTAATTCGTTATTTAAATAATCCTTTTCTTTAGATTTGTTAGCAATATCATTTTCTTTATCTTGTTTATCTTTTTCAAATTCAATTTTTCGCTCTAAAATTTGCTTTTTCTCTTCTAAATATTTTTGGTACTTTTCATCAGTTTCGGAACTAAACATTGACTTTATCTTATTCATTAAGCTATGTTGTCCAGATGTATGCAAATATTCATTTATTATATCAATCTGTTTATCTTTATCGTTCATTTGTTTATTTAACTGATTAATTTCTTCTTTATATTTCTCTAATTCATTTTCTATTTCCTCTAATTTTTCACTTGATTTTTGTTCTCTTACATTTAAATTTTGATTTTCAGTTAAAGCTTTTTCATATTTTTTGTATACCTTATATGCTTCAATAGACTTCTCTTTTAATTTTTTCACATTCTCTAATTCATCTAAAAATGCTTTCTTATGATATTTCCATTCTTTCTTGATATCTTCATTACTTAATTGATTATTTTCATTTTGAAGTAACTTAGCAAGTCCCACATTATCTTGATCATTTTTTAACAAGTGATTTAAAACTTCATTAATATTTTCACTTTTTCCAAATACACCAGAGAATAATCCCCACGCATCTTCACCAATCAAATCTTTCGCTATACTAGCAAAATCCTGTAATTCTGCTATTAATTCTGCATAATCTGTTTCATACTCCGGAAACGCACAATCTTTTGGGTTTCTAATTATTTCATCTATTTTAGGTAAATCTTTAGAAATATTTTCAACAGCTCCGTTATTACTTGAAGCAACAACCATTTTATATCGAGCAATCGAATCTTTAAGTAAATATACCGGTTTCTCATCAGTTTCATGTATTTTAGTTGGTTTAAATGCTTGTTTAGGGTGGCTTAATTGAGCTAATTCTTTACCACGTTCAACTACAAAATGTGCAAAAATATCTTTTAATAGTGTAGTCTTCCCAGTTCCAGGAGGGCCATTAACTGAATTAATTTGTTGATTGCAACTTGTTATTTGATTAACTGCAACTTGTTGCATTAGTGAAAGTCTATGTTCAGTTTGGGAAGGCCAACGTCCGTCAGGAAGATTTGATGGATGTAGAAATTTCTCAATTTCTTCTTTATTTTCATCAATTTCTACCCGTTGTTGCTCATCTATGCCTTCTATATATTTAATTAACGTTTGATTAGGAGATTTTCTAGCCATTTCTATATCTGTAATAAAGAAACTGTTAAATTCTGGTTTTGGTAATTCATCTTTTCCAATAAATTCAATTGCAACATAATTAGGAAACAAGCCACTATTGTCACTATGTAAAACTGAAAAATACTTATCATATACTTTATCTATTTGATTAAGTTTTCGTTCATTGATAGGTTCATCGGCTAAAATCTCATTTACCTTTTGCTTAAATTTTTCTACTGAATCCTCAAACTTTTTTTCAATATCAGCATTTTTATCTTTTTCAATTTCCTTTAAAGCACTCATAATCATTGGAATGTGTATACTATCCATCAAAACATAGCCATTCTCATCAGTATTAAATGTATAACCATAACAATGTGTTGAGTTAGGGTTATATATTTCAGAATGGCTATTAAAGATATCTTGAATCTTTAAATTAATTTCGTTATAACGAAAACAGCTTCTATAGAACTTAAAGATTATTTCCCCACTTTTTCTCTTTTCATCTGATATAACAAAACGTTCTTCATTCCAAATATCAAAATATTCATTGAAAGTTTGTAACTGAGTTTGCTTATTACCATTCTTAAAATGTTCTTCAGATAATGTATCTTCTGTCGTATAATCTACCTTTCCCGGACTTAAAGATTCGATTAATAACCATGAAGATAATGTATCTTTAACTAAATATTTCATATGACCCCATCCTTAAATATTTAATTTATACTTATCGCTATTTTAACAAATAAATTAAATATACTAATAGACTTTCAAAATTATTATCCACAGTTTTACCTGAGCCTATCTTTCATAGTATATAAAAGTAGTTGCTACAACGAACAATTTTGAAGGGGGTTTTTGTACAATCATTAAATCATACACCCCTCTCACACTCTACAATTAGTCAACTTCACTTTGTATATCTCCCCCCTTTGTGGTAATATCATTATGCGTAAAAATGCGAGATACTAATAAAGAAGAAGGTTTAAATATATTATGAAGGAAAATTTTTGGAGTGAATTGCCACGGCCATTTTTTATTTTGGCACCTATGGAGGACGTGACGGATATTGTCTTTCGTCATGTGGTAAGTGAAGCAGCGAGACCTGATGTGTTTTTCACTGAATTTACTAATACTGCAAGCTTTTGTCACCCTGAAGGTATTCACAGTGTGCGTGGTCGCTTAACTTTTAGTGAAGATGAACAGCCTATGGTAGCACATATTTGGGGCGATCAACCTGAACAGTTCCGTGAAATGAGTATTGGTTTAGCGGAGATGGGATTTAAAGGTATTGATTTAAATATGGGATGTCCTGTTGCAAACGTTGCTCAAAAAGGTAAAGGATCTGGCCTTATTCTTAGACCTGAAGTGGCGGCTGAAATTATTCAAGCAACGAAAGCGGGAGGTCTACCGGTAAGTGTTAAAACACGTCTTGGTTTCTATGAAATAGATGAATGGCGTGATTGGTTAAAACATGTCTTCGAACAAGACATCGCGAACTTATCGATCCATCTACGTACACGTAAAGAAATGAGTAAAGTTGATGCGCATTGGGAATTAATTGAAGCGATTAAACAACTACGTGATGAGATAGCACCAAATACTTTATTAACAATTAATGGCGATATTCCAGATAGACAAACTGGACTTGAACTTGCCGAAAAATATGGCATTGATGGTGTGATGATTGGTAGAGGCATATTCCACAACCCATTTGCCTTTGAAAAAGAACCACGTGAACATACTAGCGAAGAACTACTTGGTCTATTACGATTACATCTATCATTATTCCAAAAATATGATAAAGATGAAGACCGACAATTCAAAAGTTTACGTAGATTCTTTAAAATTTACGTACGTGGCATTAAAGGTGCGAGTCAACTACGTCATCAATTAATGAATACACAATCCATCGCTGAAGCACGCGAATTACTAGATGAATTCGAAGCACAAAGAGAAAAACATACAGAATCATAATCAATTTCAACACATAACAATCCCCTGTTAATCATTTAATTAACAGGGGATTGTTTTATATTATTTATACACAACAATTATACGTTTATACATATCACCTATATTTTTAATAAAACTACCTTCTTCATAATCATCTTTATACGAATTATCAAGTGTTTCTATTGATGTCTAAGTATTTCACGCAAGTTAATAAAGATTTGAGTTTTCATTAGAATAGTCATATCAAAACTAATTCTATATATTTAAGCATACTTTTCAATCTGAAAAATTAAATGAATCTAAATTTATCTAGCAAAACAATTGTTTTTATAAATACATCTTTTCTATATTAATTTTTAAAATTTATATAGAAAAGCGTGGCAAAATATATTAATATAAATTTAAACTAATTATTGAATGGGGATGATTATGTGAAGAAAGTTTTCGCAAGTTTAGGGGTTATTTTATTAGTTGTAATATTGGGCGTTGCTGTTGTATTTGCATATGGGAGTTACAAAGATTTAGAACTTAAAAAAGAAGAAGCTAAGCTAGAGGATAAGAAGAATAAGAAAATCGATAAAAATAAAAATACAGAAAATGAAAATCAAAACCAAGTATCAACAGAAAACATACAACAAGATAATGTCACAAATGAAGTAAATAATGAAAAAGCGAAACAACTTGAAAAAGCTTTTAATATTAACAGTGAAGAAGCACGAATATTAGCAAACGAAATAGATGCAGCAGATACAAATGGAGATGGGATTATTACAACACAAGAAATGACACCTACCTTACAAAAATTTTCAGAAGCAGGGAAATTCCAACCAGCTGCGGGAGGTGCAACTCCCTCTAGTGAAGGTAAGGGACAATCAAAATATACAGCAGAAGATGCTAAAAACATGTCTGATGATGAATTTTTAGCTGCATATAAAGAAGGAATGAGCGAAAAAGAAGCTGCAGCTGTTGATAGCAAAGCTAAAGGCTCTGGAGATTATATCAACTATTTAAGAGGTCAAGTAGAAGCACGTGCCAATGGCCAAGGCGGCACTTATTAAACTTAAAGGTGACTAAACTATGAATAAATTATTAAGTATAATTACAATGATTGCAATCGTTGGTATATTAGCATCTATTGGTTTTTTTGGTTACAACAAATATCAAGAAGTAGAATTTGCAAAAAATAAATTACAGGCTAAGCAAAAAGAAAATATTGGAAGTAACTCTCGAAGTATTAGTGAACCCTCTAATAAAGAGAATCAATCAAATGAAAGTCCAAGTAATAGTCAAGAAAAAACGCAAACTACAACCCACGAAGCTGCAAAGAATCAACAAAAGGTAACTAGAGATAACGTTTTTGATTATGCTATTGCAGCTATAAATAAAGTGGGAAATGCAGATTTATTAAAATTTCAAGAACCTGAATACAATGGTTAAGAATGGACAATTAACGCTAATAATAAATCCGGTGCAGGAGCTAATACTATCGTAGTTAAAGATGATGGAACGGTGCAAATTTGGAATGGTCCTAAAACATCTATAGACTATGAAACTAAAATTGAATTATAATCAAAAAACCAAGATTTACATTAACACTTACGAGTGAAATAAATCTTGGTTTAATTTTTGCGGATTTATAGAAACTTTCGACACTGTAAAGTAAAAAGAAAATAACTATCATAATAAGATCAATAAAAGAAAATATAGAAATATTAGATATAGAATAGCAGCAACTAGATAAAATTATACAAAAACATCTCAAATTAAATAAGGTATCCAATGATTAAAAAGCATAAAATCATAAATAATGTCTTATTTTATTGATGCAGAATAATAAAACCCAAATTTTAATTGAGCGTCAACTAAAGATCCTTTCGCATAATAACCATTTTTTTCCTTTCCTACACACCCAATTAATGGATTTGAAAGTAAATTTAACATATTATCTACTTCTTCTTTAGTTAAATCTTCATCATTAAACTCATCTATGCTTTTTATAAGCATATAAATTTCACGTATAGTTAATATACCTTTTGTAAATTCGTCATCACTATTTTCTATTAAAGTTTTTATAATCGATTTAAATAATACATTATATCTACGCATTCTATTATATGTACTATCCAAAACGCTTATATCTACTTCTCCTACTTGATTAAATAATTTTTTATATTCAATTGCTTGTAAAGGATATACTTGATGCCTTTTCACTAATAATTCAAGATTATCAATATCCAATAATAAAACTTGATTGTTTTCAGCAAATCTTTTCAATCTTCCATTAAAATTTTTGCCAACTATTACTATAAAATCTGCATCATGCTTCTTTTTATGTTCTTTAAGCGCATCAAAATTCACTAAGTTTTCAGTAATTATACCTTCCTTATTTGTCTTTGCCTCAATAGCTACCTTATACGTATAATCTGGAACTGTTCTAGCAGTTAATAAAATATCTGTAGTGCCTGATTGCGCTAACAATTTAGTTTTAAAACCTAGTTCAATAAATGTTTTTTCTAATAATTTTTCGAAATCGTGCGGACTAGAAGATTTAGTTGAAGCTAAGCGAACTTCTTTTAATAAATTTTGATAACTACCTTCATTATTTTTTAATAACCCAACTCCTTTATTTGAAGAGTTATTAATACTCATTTTACCTTTTAATACTGATAATAATAACTGACCACGATTTGATAATTTTAACTTTTTACCTTTATCATTCAAAATCAATTTAGCATTTTTTAAATGGGCTATTCTTTCTCTAATTCTATCAAGTCTTTCAGAATTCATATTAAACTCAGTTACACCTCTAGCAATTAATTCTTTAGGCTCTTGAGGGGACTCTTCTAACACGAAAAGTATTTCAAAAATATACTTATATTCTTTGTTTATAAAAAATAATAGATATAAATCTGGATGGTCAGAATTTAAAAGTTTAATACCATAATCTGAAGTTTCGTAAACTTTTTCTCCAATTCTATCTATAATTTTTAAATTAGTTAGAAATGTTAAAAAACTATTTACAGATGATTCCTTGCACTTGAACTTATCATTAATATAATTACTTAATGACTCTGTATCTTTAGCATTTAAAGTAAATTCTATTATGTTTAATATCAGTTCAGTTGCTTTTGCTCTACCTCCTGGAATATAACCTAATCCATCTTTTCTATCAATGTTGTTGACGTTCCAACCTAACTCCTCAATCCATTCTGGTAATTTAATTAATTTTTCTTTTGCAGTTATATCTTGAACATATTCAGATATATTAAAAGATTTCAAAGGAGGATATTTTTCTATAAAATTTCTTCCCTCTTGGTTAATAACATATAACTTTTTATAACTCATTGAATTAATTAAACCTAAATCATTTAACCACGCTAGTCGCTCATGAATCTGTCCGTTTTGTTTCCAAGACATATTATAATTTTCATTTGCATAGTTTAAGACTTCTTTAGTAGTTTTAGGTTCTTTTATAAAAAACAATAACTCAGATATATATTTCACATGTAATTGCAAAAATTCAGCTAAATTTTCTCTAATACTTTCTTCTTCAAAATTTATTAAACTCTCTGTGAGGTAATACTTATTTTCATTATCTTTTTTTATAAATTGATATCTTAATAGTATTTCTATGTAATGTTTTAATGTATGTTCTGTTTCGCTACCTTCAATTTTTACAACAGTTTCTAGTTCTGTGTTAGTAATTATTTTATGAAAAATAGTCTTTATTGTATCTACATACCCAAATTTAGATTGTGATCTAGGTAAACGTGGTAATGCGTTAAATTTATGTTTCCATTGGTCAATTTGGTTCATTTTTTATCTCCTAAATATGTATTAATTTATTGTCTATCTATTATTTTACATTAAAATTATAGATAAAACCGCATCAATATCTGATACGCTTCTGCGTATCAGCTATTGATGTAGTTTTCTATATCACTTTGTATAATGCTAAGTTATTCTATTTTAATTAAAAACTAATTTATCTAAAAATTCTTCTTCAACTTTTTTCATTTTTCTGGAAAAATCTTTATAATCTACCGCATCTTTAGGGATAGTGAGTCCAAACTTTGCAATTTTTATATCTTTATGCATTTGTACGTTTTTTTCATAAGTCAGACCTTGATTTAGATATAATACTTCATGACTATTTCCTTTATGGCTGGGAAAGAAATAATAACCGCTTTTAGCATTAAACCTAAACATATATGCCAAAAGCTGTAAATAGTCTTTATTTCCTATATTTTGTATAGGTTTATATTTGGCATCTCCAATAACTCTATTTTTATCATTATGCCCAATAAAATCTGGATAAATCAAACCTACTTTTTTCCCAGATTCTTTACTGAATAATCTTTGAGCACCATCACCATTTTTGTTTTTGGGATGATAGAAATCTGTACTGATTAATGTAGCAATGTACTCTTCCCACAACCACGCACCGTCAAATAAAATACCATAAATTTTATCAGAGCCACTCCCTATATAATGTTTCTGTTGTTGCAAAATGGTTAAACAAAGTTTTTGTAACTCTCTATATTCTTTATAATAAGCATGTCGGACAGGCCACTTATTATTAAGCATTATTACTTTTCTTCTATCACGAATATTATAACTTGTAGTAACCTCTTGAACTTCTTTCACTTCATTTCTGACGCTATTTAAAATACCTGCTCCTGCATCTCTTTTTTTAATAAATTCTATTGTATGTCTAACTAATTGAAGAATATAATTATCGTATGAAAATTCTCTTTGAGAATATGCAATTTTACCTATGAAGGGCGTATTAATTCTAATGTGTCTTTGAATGTCCACAGTTCCTTTTACATTTTGATTATTATATTCATTTCTTGTATATTTTTTGTACAACCCTTTACGCAAAGCTTTCTTTAAAAAGTAAGGGAAAATATAAATAAATAGGTCAATGACTTTATTGTCTTGATCAATTATTGTATTTAGGTCAATTACATATGGTATTTTCAAAACATTTTCTATTAAATATTGAAAAAAATAATCATTTTGTTCTTCTGAAAATCGTGACTCAATAATTAAATTTTCATGTTCACAACCTAAAAATCCCATAATATTACTAGATTGATAATCTTGACCTACTTTATTAAGAATAATTTGTCCCTCACTTATACTATCTTGCTCTTTTAAACTATTAGGAAATACAAATATCCCAGCTTCTTCAAGTTCTGACATAGTTTTGTCTAATATTGAAGATATTATATTTGGAATTTCACGAAACTCTTCTGATGCTAGAGAAGAATTATCTTTAATTTTAATCACTTTCATCTTTTAAACCTATTTCTAATTGTGGATTATGATAAGCCATTTTGAATGACTCCATAATTTCTTCTTCGTTAAACATTCCTGTAATATAATCAGCTAGAAGTGGTTCCAAGTAATCTTCCCATAGTTCTTCATAGTTTAAATATTTTAATTTTAAAAAGTAAGCCGCACCGATATGATAATTACTATCTAATCCCTCCACTTGAGAAATCACATTGTTAAGACTAACCATCCTAGTAATAGCTTCCTCTTTTTTATCTTCTAAAATCTCTAACATCTCAACATTTTCATTTGCCTTAATTTCAATGAATCTAAATCTACGTCTCATTGCAAAGTCAAATGTGTCTACTGAACGGTCAATATCATTCATAGTCCCTATGATAAATACATTATCAGGAATAAAAAATCTTTCACTCCCCGATTCCATGTTAGAATATTGTGTTTTTACTGCCCCACTTATTCCTCTATAACTAGGATCTATAGAAAAGAACAATTCTCCAAAAATCTTAGAAATTTCTCCCCTATTTATCTCATCAATTACAAAAACGTATTTCTTAATTTTATTTTCATTTTCAATGTAATTTTCATATTTTTCTCCGTCTTCAATAACATCATAGTTAATTTGAGCTTTTCTTGCATTATCACAAAATGTCTTAAATACTCCAGATTTCAATTTAAAACCCATATCTCCATTATTTATAATAGGTCTGATACCTTCGACAAAATCCGTATAATCATAATTTGGATGGAACTGTACGAACTCAAATTGCTCTGAGGATTCTATTTCTTCAGTAGATTCTCCAATAATTTTAGAAGCTATTTGTTTAGCTAAATAACTTTTACCTGTACCAGGTGCTCCTCTTAATATAATATTTTTTGATTTTAGTAATTTTTCAGTCATTTCATTTACGATTTTATTTTCTACCATCGACTTAACCTCTTTTATATAAATGATGTAATCATCATAAAACTGTTTAAAATATTCATTAGGAGGATTATCAGAAAACAAATCAAAATTTTCAACATCATAACTTTTATCTGTTTCTAGTTCAATTTGGTTAATTTCATCCCATAAAGTTATTCTTACAGTAGACATTTTATAGTTTTCAAATGTCGTTCGTATAGTTGCCCATCTCCCATTAGAAAACTGATAGCATATATATGGAATTTTTCCACTTCCATTTCCATTTTTTCTACCGTATTGGCCATTATTAAATAAATGAATATGAAAATTAATGTCTTCTATTTTAATAATGTTAAAATCTCTAACTTTCCTAATTTCTAAATCTTCAAGTCCTTCTTTTTGTATTACATTACTTTTATTCTTATTTATAATATTATTTTGACTTTGTTCTACAAATTTTTGGAATAATATTTTGAATGATTGGTATTTTTTTGTTTTGTTTTCTGAATTTAATATATAATTGTAAAATTGACCAACATCATTATTATTATCCTCAAATATAGCTTTGATTAACTTATAATCATTCAATAGTTTAATTAAATCTTGTTTTATTTTTGATGAGTCTGGCATATTGTTTATTTCGTATTTAAATCCACTAATAGTAGTAGTTTCATAACTTTTACCTAAACTTGTTTCAGATTTCAAATCAATATCAATAGGTTTACTTTCAGGAGAATCTAGCATTTTATATATCAAATTTGATATTTTTACTATGTCACTTTTTTTAAATTTTTTCTCATTGAAGTAAGTAGCACCCTGATTTAAAGTCAGATATACATTTTCTCCGTCACTACTAAATAAGAAAACAACATCTATGCCTTTAGTAGTAGTTTCAGTTATGTTTGTATCCATTATAGCAACCCATGGAATGTCAGCAAATCGGCCATTTCCAATACTACCTTTAATTTTAAATTCTTTTAATTCTTCAATATTTCTTAATTCTTCAACCATTTTATGCTTTACTAAATTACCAACCGGTGCCCCTTTAAATTCGCCTGTTTCTTTTTCCTCAATATATGTATTACCTATTTCTTGAATTACAGCTGATAAGCTCATTAAATAACTACCTCTATTCATATGATTTGCTATTTATTATATTAAAACATTTACAATACTCAAGTTTTAATTAAAAATAATCATGAGAACAATTAATATTGGTAAATAAGTTTTAAAAAGAAATCGATTTCATTTCAACACATTCCATTCTGAATATTTTTTATTTATATAAAATATTCACTTGATTCAAAAAACTAAATATTTACATTTTATTTAATATTTAAATTAAATAAAAACATTATCGATTTAATCCTTATATTTATTTATTAATTCTTGTTTATTATGTAAATAATCCATATCTTATTTCATATACTTCTTCCTAGCGTCAAGGCTTGATGTTCAGAAAAATCCTCTAATATAGTATCAGTGTCTTCATACCTTTCTATAACTCCTATTATATATTCATTCAAATCATTATTAACAATTGATTTCTTAAAAGATTTTGGAATATTTAATGTATAATCATTCCAATAATTTTCATTTGCTTTTTGAGGATCTATAATTAATATTCTTCCAATTTTTCCTTAATGCCCTCTTCATTTATAATATATATGATAATGTGTTCTCCACCCATAATTATTTCAATTAATATGACTTATTTCAAAAGAAATATTCTCCATGAATTTGGACCTTATTTCATTTAATTTTTTAAATATATTAGTTATATATATAAAATTATACGTTAAGCTAAAATCAAATCTCGTTATGAAGATACTAAATTTCTATCACTTATGATATGCTTCGCCCCGCATTATCTTAAATGCTCGATATACTTGTTCTATCAACACGACGCGCATCATTTGGTGTGGGAAGGTCATCTTGCTGAATGATAGGGCGTAATTGCTGCGTTGTAAGACGTCTTGATGTAGGCCGTTGGATCCGCCTATCACAAATACAAAGTCGCTTTGGCCTTGTGTCATGCGTTGGTTGAGTTCTTTAGCGAGGCCCTCTGATGACAACATTTTACCTTCAATTTCTAAGGTAATCACAGTTGCTTGTGGTTTGATTTTAGCTAATAGACGTTGGCCTTCTTTTTCTTTAACTTGTTCAATTTCTTTATCACTCATATTTTCTGGTGCTTTTTCATCTGGCACTTCTATTATTTCAATTTTAGTATATGCACCTAATCGCTTTTCATATTCAGCGATTGCTTGTTTCCAGTATTTTTCTTTAAGTTTTCCAACTGACAGAATTGTAATTTTCATAATATCCTCCGAGAAGTACTTGTTAGAGTTATCCACAAGTTATCAACTTGTTCACACTATTCCCTCTTATTGTATCAGTTTATCCTCACATTTTTTATAAATATTTATGATTTATACACAAAAACTGTGGAACAACCTGTTATTTTGTGGATAAGTATGTGTACAATGTGGGTATTTCTGTGTGTATTGTACACAACTCTGGATAACTATGAACAATTCAGTGGATAACTTCCCGATAGTCTTAATTATTTTTATCAAGTTATCCCCTATAAATATGACTTTTAAGACTTACTTCTACCACTTTTCCACAGAAATAGCATTAAAAAAAAGCGAGACTTTCTGTCTCACTCCCGTCTAAAATTTCATTATAAAGTATAAATAGGTGTCGCTTGTGCTTTATCCGTATCACATAACAATACTTCTTTTTCAGTATCTATATCATGTTGGTTTAACACTTGTCCTACACTCATACGCGCTAAATCTTTCATATTATTATCTTGAGATAAATGTGATAGATATATACGTTTGGTATTACCGGTAATCACATCAGTCATTGCTAAACCTGCATCTTCATTAGATACGTGTCCCATATCTCCTAAAATACGTTGTTTCGTCTTCCAAGGATAACGACACATACGTAACATATCCACATCATGATTACTCTCAAAGATAAAGGCATCACTACCACGAATCATACCTTTCATTCTATCTGAAACATAACCTGTATCAGTTAAAATCGTAAATTTCTTATGATCATTATGGAAAATATAAAATTGTGGATCTATTGCATCATGCGAGACGTTAAATGACTCAATATCAAACCCAGCAATTGATTGCGTTTCATACGGATTAAAAATAAATTTCTGATCCATTGGAATACGACTATCTTTCTTCTCAATTGCTTGCCATGTCTTTTCATTCGCATATATAGGCAAGTTATATTTACGTGCTAAGACACCTAGACCTTTAATATGATCAATGTGCTCATGAGTCACTAATATACCGTTTAAATCTTTAATATTTCGGTCGATTTGGCCAAAGAGTTCTTCCATCTTCTTACCCGTTAGGCCTACATCGACAAGGATACTTCCTTTTTCATTTTCAACAAATGTGGCATTACCAGTACTACCACTTGCTAATACACTCATGCGTATCAAGCGGCTCATCCTTTCTAATTGAAGCACTCATCCCTCTTAGTGACGTAAGAGTGCCTTCCGTATCATTTTTCTATTATTCTTTTAGTTAGTAATTAACTTTTTGAGCCGGAGACATAAACAAATGTTTCAGGCTATCATTTTGTATTGGCAGTAATTGGCTGAATTGATTTTCACTTAAATCAAGTTTTTCAATTCTAGTCAACCTTGCCGTGGTGGAACAACGAAATCAATTTTAATAAAATGTTATTTCTGTCCCACTTCCACCCGTTCTTAAAATAGCTTATATTATACTATACCAATTCTTATATTAATCTGCCAATACTCCGTTTTTTAAACTACTCGCATAATGATAATTTTATTTTTTATCTTCACTATTTAATATTTCAAAAAAGCACAATCTTATTCATAACTTAAAAATATACATAAAAAACTGCCGATAATGTTAAAAACGTTGTCGACAGTTTAATATTCAGTCTTGCTTCCTACTTGTCTATTACTTTTGGATTAGTGCTTGTGGCTTCGACGTAATAGGTTTGTGTGCTGTCTTTGCCGTTGTGTTTGACTTTGATTTCCCAGTTAGGTTGTAGTAGTTGCACGTTTGTTTCTTTAACGACTGAATAGTAGCCTAAACGTGCGTCTATCACTTCATCATGACGTTTGAGGTAACGGTTGTAATATAAAGCTTCTATAGCCTTTCTCGGGCCTATGACTTGGTTTTTACTACTGTTTGATCCTTTAGCCGCTTCAATGTTGTCCATCATTGTCTGTTTATAGCTTGTTGCTTTGCCATTATCTATATTGAAGCTAAGTCTAGCTCTACTGTTATTCATAATTGGATAACCTTGATAGGTTTGCTCAAAAGTCATTGTATCTGAACCAAGTTTACTCAATTGATAATATTTACCTTTATAAACATTGTCTTTCATGTAATTCTTAATATCTTTAAGGTTTTTATCACTGACGTTAACGGTACTACCGATATCGCCATCAAGTAACTTTCCTGATTCCGATGCGCTCAAGCTTGAATGTTCTTTGGCATAACTTGAGAAATCTTTAGATTCTGCTGTGATTTGTTGCATATGCGTATCTTTCACATCTTTGTTCAAGACGTCGTCAGGGACTTTAATTTCTTCTTGTTGGAAGTTTACGCGATTATTACTTTCCGCTTCATTAATTTGTGATTTATTTACTTTATCAATATAAATCACGACGAGGAAGATATTCACAAGAATAAATACGAAAATGAATAAGGTCTTAGTCAATTTCCAGTTCATTTATTCTAGCCCCCCATCTTTATACGCATACCACTTACCGTCATATTCGACGTACCAACGAGGTGTAAACTCACTATTGCGTTGTACTTCGATATCATCGTTGTTAGGTCGATCATCCATATCATAACCTACCGCGATGTTAGTCACACGCTCGAAGTCGATATTACTATTGTTTGCAAGTCCTGAACGAACAGATTCTGCACTTTCAAGTGATTTTTTATCACCACTATTCAAGATTACATCCGTTCTTAGTAATGAGCGTCGATAATCAAAGACGCCTTTTTCACACCAAGTAACTTGAATCTCATTTAAATCTTGTTTGTTAAACGTAGGATAACCATTTAAGAAGCGTTGATATGTTAATTCACCACTCATATTATCTGTGCTAAACAGACGGTAGTCTTCGCCTAAGAAGCCTCCATGACCATTGAGGAATTCGAATGTACCACCAATAGTATCTTCCATATTAGTTGAACTCTTCTCATCTTCTGATAAGTTTCTATAATGGTATTTCTCACTCTTATCATTGTAATTGGCTACACCTGTATTATTGTTGTAAGTTGTCACGCCACTTTGAGCACTACGAACAATCGTTGAATCATTGAATAATACGGAATTCATTTTTTCAACGTTAATAATATTGAATACCATACGATATGTCTTAATATCTTTTGGCTTTTTAGGTGCAAAAATGTGTGTGGCTTTATCAATTGTTTCTTTATTAGTAATGATTTCAGTATATTTCTCCATATCTGATTTCAGACTAGTTAATGACTGATTAACATCTTGACCTTTAACGGATGTCTTCATTTTAACGACTTGATGTCTATCTTTACTAATTGCATATAATACGACGCGTCCTTCGTGGTCTTGATCTATTAGTAGTCGATTAAAGTTAAAATGACGCGGTGTCTTAGCATCAATATCTAAAACTTGGCTTAAATATGTTGATAACGGTAGATCATACGTAAAATCAAGAACGATAAAATTATCACTCAGTTCTGGAATAATTAAATTATGATTTCGTTTTAAATGTTGTACTGAAACAATATCTTTATCTTTTAAAGGACTAATTATTTTTGAAATAGCATGTCCTGTTGCGGGCATACCTTCTGTTTTCTCACCATTAGAATGAATAATTTGAAACGGTGTGATGGTACTATCCATTTTAGCCGTTCCTGGTTTACTAATGGGTTTAGTGTTGTCTCTCTTATTCTCCGGCGTACTATCTGCATTAAATAAGTCAGGCGAGAAATTCCAAACCATATAGGTTAAGACGATACTCATTAGTACGAGTAAGACGAGGATAATCGTTTTGATGTGCTCTTTACTATTCATCCCAATCACCGTCTTCAATGATTTCGCATGGTAGTGTTATGAAGATAGATGTACCTTGGCCTTCCACACTATTGGCCCAAATACGACCGTTATGTGCCTCAACAATTTCTTTTGAGATGGCTAGTCCAAGACCTGTACCGCCCATTTTACGTGTACGTGCTTTATCGACACGGTAGAATCTATCGAAGATTTTATCTACTTTATTAATAGGGATACCGATACCATTATCTTTAATACGAATTGTCATTCTATTGTAAAGTGCATTTTGTTTCACGTGGAACTCGACGCGTTTATCACCACGAGAATACTTCATTGCATTAGTAATGACATTATCAAATACTTGCGTCATCTTATCAGGGTCTATTTCAGCGAAAATCGTTTGTTGTGGAATTTCACGGACAAATGTTGTATCTTTAGCAGCCATTTCATGTCGGTTAATAATCTTATTAATAAACATATTAAAGTCGACGATTTCTTTGGTAATTTGATCTGATTCATTATCCATTTTAGATAATTGAAGTAAGTCGTTAACAAGTCTAATCATACGTTCTGTTTCTTCGCGTGTCACGGATAAGAATTGTGGTGCTAAGTTATCATCTTTCCAAGCACCTTCTTCAAGTGCCTCAATATAACTGTTCATAGAAGTTAATGGTGTACGTAATTCATGTGATACGTTAGCTACGAATTCACGACGTTCACGTTCTACTTGTTGTTGTTCTGTTACATCATGTAATACGGCAATGTAACCTGTCACAAAGCCTGTTTCTTGAACAATCGTACTGAAGTTTACACGCGCAATGATGCCTTCTTCTTCATTAATATCTAATAAGAAGCTGTCATTATTTTCTTGAATTTCATCTAATGAAAATTCTTCTTCTAAATTCAATACACTTAGCATGTAATAACCGATAAGGTCTTCTTTAGCCATGCCTAGCATTTTAAGTGCCATATCGTTAGCAATACGGACACGTCCACGTCTATCTGTCGCTAAGATACCATCACTCATATGTGTGATAACAGAGTCTAAACGACGTTTCTCACGTTCAGTATTCGCTTGTGCTTCTTGTACCCTCTTGGATAAATTATTGAATGCAAGTGCGAGTTCACCGATTTCGTCATTACCATAAATCTTAACACGCTGCGTATAGTTACCTTTAGACATCTCGACCGTCTGGTTACGCATGTCGGTAATAGGTTTGGTAATGGTTCGCGCAATGAAGAATCCGAGTATCACAGTAATAAATAATGAAATAGCGGTACCTACGATAAAGATTTGGTTAATATTGTTAAGTTGGTTATATACATCATTGATTTTCGATTCTATGTAAATATTACCTATCGTTTGTTTATCAACTTTAACTGGTATGTTATAAACCCAAACCCGTTCCTTACCATTACCATAGTCTTTCAACACCATATGGTTGTTACTTTGACCAAGTGATAATGCCTTTTGAACAGAACTATCGTTAGCTTTTTGATTGATTAAATCGCGGTTAGACTGCTTGGTTGTTGCCATAATAATTTGGTCTTTGTCTATAAAGCGGATTTCACCAATTTCTTGACGGTTGGCATACTCGCTCAAAAGATTTTGTATATCCTTTTGAGCGTTGACCGAACCTTTTTCGTTATATACTTTTTCAATGCTTACATCTAATTGTTTTGCATATTGTGTAATGTTCTTTTTAAAATTATCGAGTAATTCCTTTTCCAAACTATTAGTAAAATATAGACCAATAATTTGCATACCAATAATAATCAGTAAGACATAGACAATGACCAGTTTCGTGTGAAGGGATTGGAGTTGTTTTAGCCACTTCATTCAACTAAACCTCTAATCATGTTGTTGGAGGAAATATCCAACGCCTCTACGTGTCACAATATATTCTGGATGTGATGGATCGTCTTCGATTTTTTCACGTAAACGGCGAATCGTTACGTCTACAGTACGTACATCTCCAAAGTAATCATAACCCCACACAGTTTGTAATAAATGTTCACGTGTCATTACTTGGCCCATATGTTTAGAAAGATAATGGAACAACTCAAATTCACGGTGTGTTAACTCGATGTCATCACCACGTTTTTTAATTGAATACGCATCTGGATAAATGACGATATCTTTAATAGAAATTTCATTTGTTGCGTCATTGACTTCTTGCGCTGGTTGAGAATAATGACGACGTAAGTTTGCTTTTACACGTGCAATTAATTCGCGTGTACTAAATGGTTTCGTCACATAGTCATCTGCACCTAATTCTAATCCTAAAACTTTATCAATTTCAGAATCTTTCGCAGTTAACATGATGATAGGCATTTCGAATTTTTTACGTACTTCACGGCATACTTCCATGCCGTCTCTACCAGGTAACATAATGTCTAATAATACGATGTCTGGTTCTTCCTCATATATTAAATCTACAGCGTCGTTACCATCGTACGCGCAGAATACATCGTATCCTTCTTTTTTAAGATTAAATTCTAAAATATCAGCAATTGGTTTTTCATCGTCGACTACCACAACTTTTCTAGCCATATATATAAACCTCATTTCTCAAAGTATAATTCTACCGTTCGTCTTATCTTAATTCGTATCGCTTGAGACCTTTCACGAAGCTCAAAAGCATGTGCTTTTTTAACACAGTTACTACTATCTAATTTACCATTTATGAACGGTTAATTCTATTTTTGTATAAAAAATTATAGAATAATATTATATATAAGTTTACCACCAAAATTCTATATCACAAAATAAGTTGAATGCTTTCAGTAAGCTAAGAATTCAAAAGATATTAATTTCATAATTTTGTAATATTAAAATTTAGTATAAAACCGATTAATTCAATGTTTTTCATTTGATTCTAACGATAATTGGGGAAATGTTAAGTTTCGATTGCCGAATGTCATCGACTTGTAAAATGGGGAACAATCATTAAATAAAGTGGCATTACTTTCATTGATAATAAAAGGACATAAAAAAATGCCTACCCTCTTGGGTAGGCAATACGGTCTCGACGGGAATCGAACCCGCGATCTCCTGCGTGACAGGCAGGCGTGTTAACCGCTACACTACGAGACCTAAAAAATGGTGACTCCTACGGGACTCGAACCCGTGTTACCGCCGTGAAAGGGCGGTGTCTTAACCGCTTGACCAAGGAGCCGTTCTTAAGCACAAGATAGATTATAGCACAGCCAATATTTGAATGACAAGATATTTTTTACATAATTTTAACATTATTTTTAATTAGGCCTGAGACAGTAATAATAAAGAACAATTGATTAGTTATTTTGTAGTATATTCAAGCATTTTTATCATCATATTAAATATAAAAAAAGCCGTTAAATAATTGTTATATCATTTAACGGCTTATCGGTATTAATTACCATAATTTTTCTAATAAGTTTGTTTGTTCACGATCTGGACCTACTGAGAAGATTGAAATGCGTACGCCACATAATTCAGAAATACGTTCTAAATATTTGCGTGCATTTTCAGGAAGTTCTTCTAAAGTGCGGCAACCTGTAATATCTTCTGTCCAACCTGGTAACTCTTCGAAGATTGGTTTACAACGTTGTAATTGATCTAGGTTAGCTGGATATTCAGTAATTTCTTTACCATCTAATTCATATGCTGTACAGATTTTAACTGTATCTAAGCCAGTTAACACATCAATTGAGTTGATTGATAAGTCTGTAATACCACTTACACGGCGTGAATGACGTAATACTACTGAGTCGAACCAACCTACACGACGTGGACGACCAGTTGTTGTACCGTATTCACGACCAACTTCTCTAATGTGATGACCATCTTCATCAAATAATTCTGTAGGGAATGGACCATCACCAACACGTGATGTATAAGCTTTACATACACCAATGACTTTTGATACGTATGTTGGACCTACACCAGTACCTACAGTAACGTTACCTGCTACTGGGTTACTTGAAGTGACGAATGGATATGTACCGTGGTCGATGTCTAACATCACACCTTGGGCACCTTCGAATAGTACTTTTTCATCTGCAACAATTGCGTCGTCTAAGATTTTAGGTGTATCTGTAACAAATTCTCTTAAACGTTGACCTGCAGCATAATATTCTTCAAATATATCATCAAAGCTTGGGCATGTTTCGTTAAACATACCTTTGAAATATGCATTTTTATGTTCAATATTTTGTTTTAATAGTCTTTCGAATGTTTCTTTTTCGACTAAGTCTCCCATACGGATACCAATTCGTTGTGCTTTATCTACGTATGCTGGGCCGATACCTTTTTTAGTTGTACCGATTTTATTATCACCGCGAAGACGCTCTTCATACTCGTCTTGTGCAATATGATAAGGTAAAATCACTTGAGCACGGTTAGAAATACGTAAGTTATCTGTTGAAATACCACGTTCATTTAAACCGTCTAATTCTTTAAGTAATGCAACTGGATCAACTACCACACCATTACCAATAACTGCTAATTTGTCTTTATAGAAGATACCTGATGGTACTAAATGTAATTTATATGTTTCTCCACCAAATTGGATGGTATGTCCTGCATTATTACCACCTGAAAAACGTGCAATCACGTCTGCTTGTTCTGCTAAGAAATCTGTAATTTTACCTTTACCTTCGTCTCCCCATTGTGTCCCAACTACTACGATTGATGACATAAGAGCACCTCCAAATTTTTCTCATTTAACCATGAAGTATTTTACCAATATAGATACTATAATGCAAATAAAAATCGAACATTGATTTCATACAATCAAATCCATCTATTTTTCTTTATAATGAAAGTTAAAAAGTATATAAAAGCTATCATGACGCTATTTAACATATTTATTCAAAAATTCAAGACACATACTTAGTGATTTTTAAATGCCTTTATACAAAACAAAAACCGTACAATAAAACTTTAAAGTTATTTATTGTACGGTTTTTATATTTAAAATATTTTATGACATTTCTGCATGAGCATAATCTATATCAGTAAATTTGTTGTATTGTTTCATGAAGTGTAATTTCACGGTACCTGTCGGGCCGTTACGTTGCTTAGCGATGATAATTTCAATTTCACCGTTATCATCATTAGTTTGTGGCTCAAAGCTTGAATCATCATCGTCATCCTCATCTTCGCCACGATTATAATAATCATCACGATATAAGAAGGCAACAATATCAGCATCTTGCTCGATAGACCCTGATTCACGGATGTCACTCATCATCGGACGTTTATCTTGACGTTGTTCAACACCACGAGATAACTGACTCAGTGCGATAACAGGGCATTCTAGCTCACGTGCAATAGCTTTTAGCGTACGTGAAATTTCAGATACTTCTTGTTGACGGTTATCTGAGAAACGTGAACCACTACCTTGAATTAATTGTAGATAGTCAATCACAATCATATCTAAACCATGCTCTTGTTTAAGTCGACGACATTTAGAACGTAAATCATTGATTCGAATACCTGGCGTATCATCAATAAATATTTTTGTTCGAGATAGTTTACCAACTGCAATCGTGAATCGGTTCCAATCCTCTTCGGTCATTGTACCGGTTCTTAATCGGTTTGAGTCAACGTTACCTGAACTACATATCATACGTGTTGCTAATTGGTCTGCACCCATCTCAAGAGAGAAGATACCTACTGTATATAAATCTTCATGTGTTGCTACCTTTTGGGCAATATTAAGTGCGAAGGCAGTCTTACCAACAGATGGTCGTGCAGCTAAAATGATTAAGTCGTTTCGGTTAAAACCTGCTGTCATTTGGTCTAAATCTCTATAACCTGTTGGAATACCCGGTGTTTGACCACTATTTTGATCGAGTTCCTCAGCAGTTTCATACACTTGTCCTAATACATCTCTAATATCTTTAAAACCATCACTCTCACGTGTAGATGATAGTTCTAAAATACGTCGCTCTGCATCGCTCAAAATCGTATCTAATTCTAACTCATCATTGTATCCGTCATTGGCGATACTATCTGCAGTCTGAATCAGTTTACGTTTAAGTGCATGTTTAAATACGATATCAGTATAATATTGAACGTTTCTTGTTGTAGGGACATTGGTAGATAATTCTGCAAGATATTGCGGGCCACCCGCTTCACTCAAGCTTCCTTCAGTCGTTAATTGATCCATTAACGTCACTACATCAATTTCTTTATTATCTTCATTTAAGTGCATCATCGCACGGAAAATATGTTGATGTGCGCCTCTATAAAATGACTCAGGAAGTAACACTTCCTGAGTTGTATTAATTAATTCCGGATCAATAATAATGGCACCTAAGACAGATTGTTCGGCTTCATTGCTATGTGGCATTTGATTTTGCTCGTACATACTATCCATTATTGATTACACCTCTAATTTCAATCCATCTTTATTGTTCTACTGTATGCACACGAATAGTACCTTCAACTTCTTTATCTAATTTAACAGGTACGTTTGTATAACCTAGTGTGTGGATACCTTGTGGTAAATCCATTTTACGTTTATCTAATTTAATGTCATGTTGATCTTTAAGGGCTTGGGCAATTTGTTTCGTACTTACTGAACCAAATAATTTACCGCCTTCACCTGTTTTAGCAGATACTTCAACTTCGATGTTAGCTAATTTTTCTTTTAATGCTTTTGCATCATCAATTTCTTGTTGTCTGTCTGCTTCAGCACGTTTATTTTGTTGTTCTAATTGTTTTAAGTTACCAGGTGTTGCTTCTACAGCATAATTATTTTTTAATAAGAAGTTATTTGCATAACCTACTGGTACGTCTTTAACTTCGCCTTTTTTACCTTTACCTTTAACATCTTGTGTGAAAATTACTTTCATGCGTCTTCACTCCTACTCATTTGTTCTGTTATTGCTTGTTGTAATTGTACAATGGCATCTTCGACTGAGACACCTTTTAATTGTGTCGCTGCATTCGTCAAGTGACCCCCGCCACCAAGGGCTTCCATTGTTAATTGAACATTAACTGAGCCTAATGAACGGGCTGAGATACCGACTAGGTTATCTTCACGTTTGGCAACGACATATGAAGCTTCTATACCTTCTAAACTTAACAACTCATCGGCTGCTTGTGCAACTGTAACCGGATGATAAATTTTATCGTCTGAGCCATGTGCAATCGCAACACCGTTATCTTGTACTTCGACTGTTCTAATTAATTCAGAACGGTTAATGTACGTATCCACATCATCTTTTAAGAAGTGTTGTGTAAGAATAGTATCGGCACCATGTGCTCGTAAATAACTTGCGGCATCGAACGTTCTTGAACCCGTACGTAATGTGAAGTTTCTTGTATCAACAATAATACCTGCATACATAACAGTAGATTCAAGACGTGTTAAACGCTGTTCAGTTGGTTGATATTCTAGCAACTCTGTGACAAGTTCTGCTGTTGAACTTGCATAAGGTTCCATATAAACCAGTAGTGGATTGGAGATAAAGCTTTCACCACGTCTATGGTGGTCAATCACTACCTTACGATTTGCTTTATTTAAGACATTTTCATCTAGAACCATTTCTGGTTTATGCGTATCAACGACAACAACCGTTGTTTTCGATGTCATCATATCCCATGCATCGTCTGATGTAATAAATCGTTCTTTAAGTTCTGGTTTCTTATCAATTTCATCCATGACACGACGCAATGTTGGATCGATATCAGATTCATTTAAGACAACATATGCTTCTAGATTATTCATTAATGCGAATCTAGACACACCAATGGCTGCACCAATGGCATCTAAGTCAGGTCGTTTATGTCCCATCACGATGACTTTATCGCCTTCAGTTAAGATATCTTTTAATGCGTGTGAGATAACACGCGCTCTTACACGTGTACGTTTTTCCATCGGGTCAGTCTTACCACCATAGAAGCGTACGTTGCCGTTCATGTTTTTAATTGCAACTTGGTCACCACCACGACCTAGCGCTAAGTCTAGACCTGATTGCGATAATTCACCTAAGTCGATAAGATTTTCAGTACCTTCACCGACACCAATACTTAATGTCAATTGTGCTCGGTAACCAACACTTTTCTCACGTAATTGACTTAAAATGTTGAAATTTGAGTCTTCGATTTCTGCTAAAATCTTTTGATTTAAATAGGCTACGAATTGGTCTGAATTATAACGTTTGAAATAAATATTATATTCTGATGCCCAACGACTAATTACACGTGTAACCATTGAGTTAATTTCAGAACGCTGTGTATCGTTCATGTTTTGCGTGATTTCATCGTAGTTATCTAAGAATAATGTTGCAATAATGGGTTTTGAATCTTCATATAGTTGGTTCGTTTGTACTTCATCTGTAATATCGAAGAAGTATAAGCAATGTTCATTGCTTGAATAACGTACTCTATAATGATAATTTTCATGTTCAATTTCTACTTCTTGAACTTTCTCCAATTGCTTTAAGATATTAGGAAATATTTCGTTTACCGATTCTGAAATAACATTAGTTGTTAAATGTTCAGACATAAATTGGTTAACCCATTCAATATGGTCGTTCTCATCTAACACAATCATCCCGATCGGTAAGTGTTTAATCGCCTTATTACTACTTGTTGTAATATGACCACTTAAACCATCCACATAACTGTCCATTTTCATAAAAGCTTGTCTTAGCAAGAACCCACTAGCAATAATCATTACTAGTAATATTCCTGCAGCTATGCCTGCCACGATTTGGTTAAATATAAACCAAACGATGACTAATGCTATAGCAGTCAGTACCATTATGATAAATGGTATGAGCAAAGCTTTTTTAGTGGATTGACGGTTCATTCTTCCACCTCTCATCACTTTTTATTATTATTGTTCATTAGTTGTTTTAAATTGATACATAAATCGATGACACCTAATAACCCTACAATATGAGTCATTGGTGTTAATAATGTCCCTATAACCATTAATATGATAGTTACTACATTCGGTAGTCGCTTCGCTTTTCCGAAGAAATGTATCACGCTCATCCCTTGAATGTACATCACTAATGATAACACAACTTCAAAGTTTAATACGATACTCTGGAACGTACTTGGTTGGGTTGCAAACATGACACAAAGTAAATCAATAATATAGATTGTTAATAGCGTACGATTCATTTGCCAAGCGAATAGTGGTTTGAATATTGGCGTAGCTACTTTGAATTTGCGCAAGATTGGAAATGTTATGATCAGATTAATTAAAACGAAAAGAAAAACGATAATAATGAGATAACTAGGGAGTTGGACCGTCATTTGGCGGATACTTTCTTCAAGCATCTGTCTGTAATCAGCATCTGCTCCACTTGTTAATAACATGTTATGAACGGTTTCTTTAACTGGGTTAACTAATGCGGCTGCTCTTGGGATTTTTTCAAATACTTGTAATAACATGAATCCTATCAATGTCATTAAACTTAGAGATACCGTTGTTACATATAAAATTCTTTCTTTTGTTGCTCTTTCCTTAAGTAATTGTCCAATGATTAAACTCGTTAAAATCACTAAAACCATCATACTTAAGACGAATGTATTACCTAATAATGTTGTAATTATAACTGTTACTAAGGCACTAATTCCAAATGACTGAATAGATTTGTTCCATAATACGACACCTGGGATTGTTGCAAATAAACATAAAATTAAGCCGAGAATAGGTAATACATGTGTTACTAAAGCGACTATCACTAATGCTAATGTACCTATAATAGTTGCTTTAGGTTGTATTTTTGAAAACACACACGCCACTCCCATACTTTTTTTGACTATAATTACCATTTTAACCTCTTTGAAAAAAATAAACAATAAAGTACTACTGGTATTTATGTCGGTCAATTCCAGCAGTACTTTAGAGTGAAATAATCTATTATTTTTACAAATTTTTAATTAAAATTCATTAAAATATTTTAACCGTAAACCTTTTAATAGTAAGCATAGTAATATGAAAATCAAATCATTATTAATAGTAGAATTGGAAATATTACAATTAAATTAACTAGATTAATAAAACTACTTTTTAAAACAAATTCTTTCTTAGTTATTAAATACATAATTAATGAAAATATAAATAAAACACAACTAATAAAAAGAAAATATCTACATATATCTAATCCCTTTTCAGATAGATTATTGAAGTTGAATATTATTAATAATGCTATAACTATATAATTCAATGCATTTAATATAATTATCAATTGTTTCATCTCATAGTCACCTATTTAATTTCTCGATTTGTATTCTCTTTATATACTATACTTTTAACATCGATATTCAACCTTATAAAATTAACGTTAGAACATGGTTTTAGTCATTATCGTCGAATATGTTTCGCATTTAAAAAGTGATATAAATTAGGTGCCCAATCTTCAAAATTAAGTAAGAAACCATCGTGCCCCACATTATCTGGTACAAAAAAGTGTCGATGATATTTAAAACGTTGTCCTGCCGCTAATACTTGATCATCTGGATATAACAAATCATCTATGAATCCCATCGTTAATACCTTTGTGTCTAATGATTTAAACACCTCATCAACATCATCTCTGCCTCTATCAATATTATGACTATCTAAGACGTCCAGCAGTGTTAAATAACATGATAAATCAAAGGATTCTTTGAACTTGTTCCCTTGATGTTGTTGATAACTAACTACCTCTTCAGGTGTGAAGCGTTGATCATAACTTTTAGAAGATCGATAGGTTAAAAATCCTAATTGTCGAGCAATACTTAAACCTTCTTTACCTCCGATATGAATCGCTTGTCTAGCAATCTCATTAAAGGCACAACTGTACGATGAGGTTTTATCTGTAGCAGCAAGTATAACCGCTTTATCTACTTGGAATCGTCGATTATAAAGTAATTCTAGTGCTTGCATACCACCTAAACTCCCACCGATTAAAATATCTATTTTATTAAACCCTAGTGCTTCTATCCCCTTCTCAAGTGCACGTACGATATCTCTTAATGTTAAATGATCTGGAAAATGTGGATCATTATGCTTTGAACTTGAACCAAATGGACTCCCTATGACGTTGAATGTTAAAAATTGATAATCATTGATAGGCATATAACCACCATCAATAATTTCACGCCACCAACCTGGATGTTCATCTGTACCATATGTAAGATGATTGCCAGTTAATGCATGGCAAACTAATGCTAATGGTTGTCCAGGATAACCTACATGTTCATATTTTAATTTTAAGTTTTGTATCGTTTCTCCAGACTCTGTCGTGAATTGGCCTAATTCTAATGTATCAACTGTATAATTCGACATATATGAATCCATCCTCCTTTAAATAAAAAAGCTTCTTACTCTATGAAAAGTAAGAAGCGGTTCAGTACTTATCATTCGAGTGCTCGTTGGTTTTAGCACCGTACTCGTATTCTTTATAGCCGGTTGCTGAAGCGTCTATGGGCCAAGTCCCTCAACTTCTCTGAATAAGATTTTATGATTAAGTTTTGAATAAATATATTAATTATCTAAATTTTCTAACTACTTAAATTTTAACTAACTCCATCACGAAATTCAATATGTAGACCTTGATTTCTATAGAAAGAATCTCAATAGAGCGATAAATGCAATACCGCCTAAAATGGTCCAAGTTAGACTTCTCGTATATATGGCTAATAATACAGTTGGTATTAATGCAATAATGAATGGCACATTGAGTGTATAGCCTACACTACCTTCATGTTGTTGAATAATACCGTCCAAGACAAGTGCTGTAAAAAGTGTGATAGGTATAAAGGATAACCATTGAATAATAACATCTGGTAGATTTACTCGTGAAATCATCATAAATGGAATCACTCTGACTAAAATCGTAACAATACCACATAGAATAATTATGATTAACATATGTTGATCTGTCATCATCTGTCCATCACCACCCCTAATGTAGATGCGACAACCGCAGATATTATAATCGCTACATACGAGGGCATAACAAAGCTTAACGTTAACATCATCACAATGACACATAGAATAAGCACAAGATAGATGTTGATCTTAGACTTTTTAACAGATTCAAATTGAGCAATTCCTAAAAATACAAACATAGCTGTAATCGCAAAATCTAATCCTAATATCTCTGGATTCGAAATATATTTGCCAAATACAGCACCAACTACACAAGAAAAGGTCCAAAACAAATATGCTGTGATGTTTAAACCATGCAACCAACGATCGTTAATTGGCTCACCTTTTAAATAAGGCGTGATGGCTACACCAAACGTTTCATCGGTTACTAAAGAACCAAGTCCAATTCGATTCCATAAACCATAAGACTTAAAATTGGGTGCTAAAGTCATACTTAATAAAAACATACGTGAATTAACAATAAATGTTGTTAACACTATCGCTGTTATGGGTGTTCCAGCTATGACTAACGCACATATAATAAATTGTGCCGCACCAGCATAAATAATTAAACAAAGTAATATAATTTCTAATAAACTAAACTTTTGAGATGCAGCAACGATGCCAAATGAAATACCAACACCTGCATACCCTAATAATGTTGGAATGCATTCTTTAACACCTTGTCTAAATGTGAGATGGGTCATCTTGTCTCCCCCTTTCTAGTTACAAACGCATTTACGTTTAAATAATAAACTCAAGTCTAATATACAATGATGAAAACGGCAATCACTTTAGACGTCGGTGTGTGTGATGTCAGACAAACCTCACTTTTAAAATGCCGTCATCACAACATTTTAAATATGACAGAATTTTCTATTAATAGTTAGACTACCCACACTATTTTGCATCTAAATTTTACTTAATGTCCCTCCCCTACCCTCTTACTTTAGGTTATTGACATAAAAAAATACGCGGCAATGATGGCTCTTCATTACCGCGCATTGTATAGCTAGTCATTCGCTAACAATCTAAATTATTTAGTTGGCTTTTGAATATGAGTTTTACCACCCATGAATGGTACTAAGGCTTCAGGGATTGTTACTGTACCATCTTCATTTTGATAGTTCTCAACGATTGCTGCGAATGTACGACCTACAGCTAAACCACTACCATTTAACGTATGCGCTAATTCAGGTTTAGCTGCATTATCACGTTTGAAACGGATATTGGCACGTCGTGCTTGGAAGTCAGTACAGTTTGAACATGAACTGATTTCTTTGTAGTCGTTATAGCTTGGTAACCATACTTCTAAGTCGTATGTTTTACTAGCACTGAAACCAATGTCTCCAGTACATAAGATAACACGACGATATGGTAATCCTAATTCTTCTAAGATTGCTTCAGCGTTTGTAGTCATTTCTTCTAAAGCATCCCAAGAATCTTCAGGTTTTTCAAAGCGTACCATTTCAACTTTGTCGAATTGGTGTAAACGAATTAAACCTCTTGTATCTCTACCAGCTGAACCCGCTTCACTACGGAAACATGCAGATTGTCCAGTGAATTTTTCAGGTAAGACACCTGGTTGGATGATTTCATCACGATAGAAGTTTGTTAAAGGTACTTCAGCAGTTGGAATTGTATATAGTCCTTCTTTTTCTACTTTAAATAAATCTTCTTCGAATTTAGGTAATTGACCAGTACCATACATTGTATCAGCGTTAACTAATTGAGGTACCATCATTTCAGTGTAACCATGTTGTGTTGTATGTTTAGTAATCATGTAGTTCATTAATGCACGTTCTAATTGTGCACCGTCTCTTGTTAGATAAACGAAACGTGCGCCAGAAATTTTAGCGGCACGATCGAAGTCAGCCATTTTAAGATCTTCTACGATATCCCAGTGTGCTTTCGCTTCGAAATCAAATTCACGAGGTGTACCCCATTTTTTAACTTCGATATTTTCTTCATCTGAAGCGCCTTGTGGTACATCATCATTGATAAGGTTTGGAATACGACATAGAATATCAGACATTTTATTATCAATTTCATTTAATTGTGTATCATATTCTTTAATGTCATCACCTAATTGACGCATTTCAGCGATAACATCATCAGCATTTTCTTTATTACGTTTTTTCTGAGCGATTTCTTCACTTACTTTATTACGTTTCGCTTTCATCTCTTCTGTCTTGCTTATTAATGTACGACGCTTTTCATCTAATTCTAATACCTCATCGACTACTTTAGGGTCGTCTCCTCTTAATTCAATTTTGCTCTTAACTTTGTCTGGCTCTGTTCTAAAAAGTTTAATATCTAACATGAAACCTTCATCCTTTCCCATAAAAATATATATTTAGCATGCCAACTATGTATATAAAAGCATACAAAAAGACCACGCCCCGACAAGGGACGTGGTCTACGCGTTGCCACCCTATTTAACAAACAAAGCAAACATCTCAATGAAATGTAACTTCGTTTGCACTTAACTAAAATAACGGTTATTCGCCGATTGCTCACTAAATGTAGGTAGATTCATATTAAAGTGGATTACTTGTTCTCACTAACCACAAGCTCTCTGAAATCCATCAATAATACTACTTGGCCTACGAACAATGTTTTATTAACTTACTCACAATATAGCAAAGTTTTTTGTAATTTTCAAGTTATTTTAAAATTCAATCATTTTCATTTTATGAATGTATTAATGATATGCACTATCCTTTAAGTACTGTGCTACGGCTTCTATGTCCTTATGGAATTGTCTATCCTGTTTGATAGATGGCACAATGTTTCTAAATTCGTCATATTTGTCTCGTGTTTTAGGTGATAGTTGATTGACACCTTTTAACTCAACTGCTTGTAACGCAATAATACATTCAATCGCAATAACTCGTCGTGCATTTTCAATCATTTGATAACCATGTCTTGAAGCAATCGTTCCCATAGATACATGATCTTCTTGGTTAGCTGAAGATGGTATAGAATCTACACTCGCTGGATGTGCAAGTGTTTTATTCTCAGATACTAGACTCGCTGCTGCATATTGCATAATCATCGCGCCACTTTGTAAACCAGGTTCAGGACTTAAGAATGCAGGTAGACCGTTATTCAATTGCGGATTCACTAGTCGTTCCACACGTCGTTCTGAAACATTCGCTAATTCACTGACACCTAATTTCAAATGATCAAGCGCAAAGGCGATAGGTTGTCCATGGAAGTTACCACCAGATATGACTGTTGTTTCACCGTCTTCATCAAAGATAAGCGGATTATCATTTGAAGCATTCATTTCAAACTCTAACTTTTCTTTTACGTAGTTAAACACTTGATAACTTGCGCCATGAATTTGTGGAATACAACGTAAAGAATAAGCATCTTGAACACGAATCTCAGCTTGTCTTGTTGTTAACTTTGAGTCTGCTAACCAATCACGCATACGTGCCGCGACATCTACTTGTTCTTGACTATTTCTAACTGCATGTACTCTATGATCATATGCATCAACAATACCATTTAACGCTTGATGTGTGAGCGCCGCAATCCACTCTGCTTGGTAACCTAAGTCTTCCGCTTCAATATAATTAATGACCCCTTGTGCAGTCATAGCCTGTGTGCCATTAATTAGTGCTAATCCTTCTTTAGCTTGTAGATGTAATGGTGCTCTTCCTAATTCATTTAAAACATAACGACTATCAACTTCTTCATTTTTAAAATAAACAAGCCCTTCACCAATAAGTGCTAAAGCTAAATGAGATAATGGTGCCAAATCACCTGATGCACCAAGTGAACCTTGTTGAGGAATCACAGGTATAATACGCTCATTGATGAAATATTTGAGCTGGTCGACCAATTCTAAAGTTACCCCTGAATTTCCTTTTAATAATGTATTAAGACGTAAAATCATCATCACAAGTGATACTTCTTCAGAAAATGGTTCGCCCATCCCACAAGCGTGTGAACGTATTAAATTAACTTGTAAGTCATTATATTGAGTCGAATCAATACGCACATCGCTAAATAAACCAAATCCTGTAGTAATCCCATAAATGGTTTCTTTATCATTAATGATTCGTTCTACTACACTTCTACTTTTTTTAACTCTTTCTAATGCTTCCTCTGTGATTTCAATTTTTAAATCTTGGTGTAATAATTGTTTAATATCTTCAATCGTTAAAGCATCTCCATTTAAAAATAAAGTCATAGAAACAGCTCCCCTTTATGTAGAATTAAAACTTCCATTATCAAAAAGTATACGTTTTCATTTTTATATAAACAATACCTTTTACAATTTTTATAATACATTAACAATTTAATTATTTAATACGCTAAAATATTGTCATTGTTATACTTGGTATATATATCGTTACATTTCTTAAATTCCTATTGACGAAAGTGTATTACAGGTATAGTATTTTTTATTGTATTTAAAAGCACACACATCGTTGTGACTTATATTCAATATCAAATGAATCAATGAACATAAACCGGTTTGTATAATAGAAATAGATAATCCGGTAAAAGGAGGTTTAGGTAGATGGAAACTTTAGATACTATTAATATTCCTAAAAGAAAAGAAGAGTCTCATAAAGGTGATTACGGTAAAATCCTATTAATTGGTGGATCTGCTAATTTAGGTGGTGCAATCATGTTAGCAGCACGTGCATGTGTATTTAGTGGTAGTGGTTTAATTACTGTAGCAACACACCCAACTAATCATGCTGCATTACATTCTCGATGCCCGGAAGCAATGGTTATCGATATTAACGATACAAAGATGCTTACTAAAATGATTGAAATGACAGACAGTATCTTAATTGGACCTGGACTTGGTGTAGACTTTAAAGGAAATAATGCCATTACTTTCCTATTACAAAACATCCAACCTCATCAGAATTTAATAGTAGACGGTGATGCTATTACTATTTTTAGTAAACTTAAACCTCAACTACCTTCATGTCGAGTAATTTTTACGCCACATCAAAAAGAGTGGGAACGTTTAAGTGGTATCCCAATTGAAGAACAAACTTATGAGCGTAATCGTGAAGTGGTTGATCGTATTGGCGCAACAGTTGTTCTAAAAAAACATGGTACTGAGATTTACTTTAGAAATGAAGATTATAAACTATCTATCGGTAGCCCAGCTATGGCAACTGGTGGTATGGGAGATACTTTAGCAGGAATGATTACTAGCTTCGTAGGTCAATTTGACAGTATTAAAGAAGCGGTGATGAGCGCGACTTATACACATAGTTATATCGGAGAAAAGCTTTCTGAAACGATGTATGTCGTACCACCATCACGTTTAATCAATGAAATTCCATTCGCAATGAAACAATTAGAAGAATAGCTTATATAGGGAATATGGTCACATTTAACAGTCGCCATATCCCTTTTTATTACATAAAAATAAGACTCCCCTGATGATAGGGGAGTCTTATTTTCTACTTTATATTATGGTTTATTCATCTTCATTATCTTCTGAATCGTTTTCGATATCTTCATTTACACGATCCATAAAGTCTTGTCTTACTTCGATTCGTTCATCACCATCTTGAGTGTCTTCTGAACCTTGTTCTTCATCAGTAACTTCAGTTTGAATCGCTTTGCCTGGTGCGCCACCTTCGATAACTTCTTCGTTACTAGACTCACCTTGAGCATTATCACTTTCAATATCTGATTCTGCTTCATCAGCGTCATCTTCTTGTTTTACTTTAGCTACTGTTGAAACAAATTGGTCATCACCTAGACGCATAAGTCGAACACCTTGTGCAGAACGACCATTTTGTGAGATGTCATGTACATCTAGACGTATAATCACACCTGCATTCGTTACAACCATTAAGTCTTCTTCACCTGTAACAGTTGTGATACATACGATGTTACCATTACGTTCTGTAATTGTTGCCGTCTTAATACCTTTACCGCCACGATTTGATAATCGGTAATCAGCAACTGGTGTACGTTTACCATAACCATTTTCAGTAACAACTAATACTTCATCTTCACTATTCGCATGTGCGACGTCTAAACCGACTACTTCATCACCTTCACGTAATGTGATACCTTTCACACCTGCTGCTGTACGGCCAAGTGGACGTAATGCTTTTTCAGAGAATCTAATCAATGAAGCATGTGCAGTACCAATAAGGATATCTTCTTCACCATCTGTTAGTCTAACTGCAATTAACTCATCATCTTCTTTAAAGTTAATCGCAATTTTACCGTTTTTATTAATACGAGAGAAGTTACTTAATGATGATCGTTTAACGATACCTTTACGTGTTGCAAATACTAGGTAATCGTCTTCACTTTCAAGGTCTTTAACAGCAATCATTGTGCTAATACTTTCATCATTTTCAAGTTCAATCGCATTAACAATTGGGATACCTTTGGATTGACGAGATAATTCTGGTACTTCGTAACCTTTAAGTTTGTATACGCGGCCTTTATTCGTAAAGAATAAGACATTGTCATGAGTACTTAAAGTAACTAATTGACTCACAAAGTCTTCTTCTAATGTATTCATACCTTGTACACCACGACCACCACGGTTTTGGGCACGATATGTAGATACTGGAAGACGTTTAATATAATTGTTATGACTTAATGTAATTACAATTTGTTCTTCTGGGATTAAATCTTCATCTTCTAAATCATCTAATCCGCCAAGTTGAATTTCTGTACGACGTTCGTCACCATAACGTTCTTTAATTTCTGTTAATTCGTCACGAACTAATTGTAGTAATACTTCTTCATCCGCTAAAATCGCTTCTAATTCATCGATATAAGCTAATAATTCGTTATATTCTGATTCAATTTTGTCTCTTTCTAAACCAGTTAAACGTCTTAAACGCATATCTAAGATAGCTTGAGCTTGTCTTTCAGATAATTTGAAGCGTTCTTGTAAGCTTTCCATTGCCACTTTATCTGTTTCAGATTCACGAATCGTACTAATAATTTCATCAATATGATCAAGTGCAATTCTTAAACCTTCTAAGATATGGGCACGGTCTTTTGCTTTTCTTAAATTGTACTCTGTACGTCTTCGTACAACCGTTTTTTGATGTTCTAAGTAATGGACTAATGCTTCTTTAAGATTAATCAACTTAGGTCTGCCATTAACTAGGGCAATCATATTTACACCAAATGATGTTTGTAACGGTGTTTGTTTATATAAGTTATTTAAGATAACACTTGCGTTAGCGTCTTTACGAATATCAATAACAACTCTTACACCTGTACGTAAACTTGTTTCATCACGTAAGTCAGTAATACCATCAATTTTTTTATCACGTACAAGTTCAGCAATTTTTTCTATCATTCGTGCCTTGTTAACTTGGAATGGAATTTCTGTAACAACAATACGTTGACGTCCGCCACCACGTTCTTCAATTTCAGCACGTGAGCGCATTTGTATAGAACCTCTACCTGTTTCATAAGCACGTCTAATACCACTTTTACCTAAGATAAGACCAGCAGTTGGAAAATCTGGACCTTGAATATCTTCCATTAATTCACTGATTGAGATGTCTGGGTTCTTACTTAAACTAAGTACGCCATCAATCACCTCTGTCAAATTATGAGGTGGTATATTAGTCGCCATACCTACGGCGATACCTGCCGCACCATTGACTAATAAGTTAGGGAAACGTGCAGGTAAGACTGACGGCTCTCTTTCGTTACCATCATAGTTATCAATAAAATCAATTGTATCTTTATTAATATCACGTAGTAATTCTAGCGTAATTTTAGTCATACGTGCTTCGGTATAACGCATGGCAGCTGCGCCATCACCATCCATGGAACCAAAGTTACCTTGTCCATCCACAAGTGGATAACGATAACTGAATTCTTGTGCCATTCTTACCATAGCCTCGTAAATAGATGAGTCACCATGTGGGTGATATTTACCCATAACATCCCCAACGATACGTGCGGATTTTTTATATGGCTTGTCTGGAGTCATACCTTGTTCGTTTAATCCGTACAGTATACGACGATGTACTGGTTTTAATCCATCTCTGACGTCTGGTAATGCACGAGAAACGATAACACTCATTGCATAGTCTAGGAATGATTCGCGCATTTCATTGGTTATATTTCGTTCATTAATTCTTGATTGAGGTAATTCAGCCATCAAGAGATCCTCCTTCAAAAGTTCAGTTCATAGTGCTTAGAAATCTAGGTTGGCATAGACTGCGTTATCTTCAATAAATTGTCTACGGTTTTCAACAATGTCACCCATTAACATTTCAAATGTTTGGTCGGCATCAATTGCATCTTCTAATGTTACTTGTAACATTGAACGATGTTCTGGATTCATCGTAGTTTCCCATAATTGGTCGGCATTCATTTCACCAAGACCTTTATAACGGGCAATAGACCATTTAGGTGTTGGATTTAATTCTGCTTTTAATTTATCTAGTTCTCTATCGTTGAAGACGTAATATTTTTGCTTACCTTGCGTTAATTTGTATAACGGTGGTTGTGCAATATAAACGTATCCCGCTTCAATTAACGGTCTCATAAAACGATAGAAGAATGTTAATAACAATGTTCTGATATGGGCACCATCAACATCAGCATCTGTCATAATTACAATTTTATGATAACGTGCTTTACTAATATCAAATTCTCCACCGATACCCGTACCAAATGCTGTAATCATAGAACGAATTTCATTGTTATTTAAAATACGATCTAGACGTGCTTTTTCAACATTAAGAATCTTACCTCTCAATGGTAAAATCGCCTGTGTGCTTGAGTCACGGCCTGATTTAGTAGACCCACCGGCAGAGTCCCCTTCGACTAAGAAAATTTCACTTTCTTCAGGGTTTTTACTAGAGCAGTCAGCAAGTTTACCAGGTAAACTTGAAATCTCTAATGCTGATTTACGACGTGTCACTTCACGTGCTTTCTTTGCAGCAACACGTGCACGAGATGCCATAATACCTTTTTCAACAATAATTCTACCAACACTAGGATTTTCATATAAGAAACGTTCAAAGTGCTCAGAGAATAATTTATCTACAACTTGTCGCACTTCAGAGTTTCCTAATTTTGTTTTCGTTTGACCTTCGAATTGAGGATCACCATGTTTAATAGAAATAATAGCTGTTAGACCCTCACGTGTGTCTTCACCTGAAAGTCTATCTTTATCTTCTTTGATAATTTTACTATTCATACCATAACTATTTAATACACGTGTTAACGCACGTTTAAAGCCATCTTCATGCGTACCACCTTCATACGTGTGGATATTGTTGGCATATGTTAATAAATTCGTTGAATAGCCTTTATTATATTGGATCGCAATTTCAACTTCGATATCATCTTTAGATTGGTGAATGTAAATAGGTTCGCCATGGATAGGTTCCTTATTTTCATTCAACATTTCTACATAAGACTTAATCCCACCCTCATAGTAATAAGAATCTTGTCTGATATCATCTTCGTCTCGCTCATCCGTTAAAGTGATTTGAATACCTTTGTTCAAGAATGCTAACTCACGAATACGTTGTTGTAATGTTTCATAGTTGTAAACAGTTGTTTCAGTAAAGATACTACTATCCGCTTTAAAACGAATTGCTGTACCTGTTTTATCTGTGCTACCAATTTCTTTTAAATCAAATTGAGGTACACCTTTTTTATAGGCTTGGTGATAAATCGTATCGTTACGATGTACGTATACTTCTAAATCCTCTGATAGGGCATTAACAACGGATGAACCTACACCATGTAGACCACCTGATACTTTGTATCCGCCACCACCGAATTTACCTCCGGCATGAAGTACAGTTAAAATAACCTCAACTGCTGGACGTCCCATTTTTTCTTGAATATCTACTGGGATACCACGACCATTGTCAGTAACTTTAATCCAATTATCTTTTTCAATTGTTACGTTAATTTCATCAGCATAGCCTGCTAATGCTTCGTCAATACTATTATCAACAATTTCCCATACTAAATGGTGCAAGCCTCTTTCTGAAGTTGAACCGATATACATACCAGGTCGTTTACGGACCGCTTCTAGTCCTTCTAATACTTGTATCTGCCCAGCACCATAATTATCTGTGTTGTTTACATCTGACAATGTATTCACCATCACTTTCTGTTACTTTATAATTTCACCTTGATTTATACGGTATAACTTAGCATTATTCATGATTTCATGATCAATACCGTCTACGGATGTCGTAGTTACAAATGTCTGTACTTTATGTTGAATTGTACTCAATAAGTGCGTTTGACGTGAGTCATCTAATTCACTCAACACATCGTCTAGTAATAAAATTGGATATTCTCCAACTTCTATATTCATTAGTTCAATTTCAGCTAACTTAATTGACAATGCGGTTGTTCTCTGTTGACCTTGTGAACCATACGTTTGCGCATCCATGCCGTTAACATTAAAACCTAAATCGTCACGATGTGGTCCAAAAAGACACACACCACGGTCTTTCTCTCTTTGAAGATTGTCATTAAGTAATGTCAGAATCTCTTCTAACATTTCTGATTCCGTTTGGTCCTGATGACTTAATTTCAAACTTGGTAAATATTTAAGCGCCAATTGTTCACGCTCATTCGTAATACCTGCATGAATGGGTTGAGCTAATTGTTCTAGTTCTTTAATAAAATGTTCACGACGCAACGTCACCTTTAACGCATATTCAGCAAATTGTTGATTTAAGACTTCCAGCATAGTTGTGTCAGTCTTATTACCAATTTGTAGTTGCTTTAGGTAATTGTTCTTTTGTTTTAAAATACGTTGATATTGAGAAAGATCATTTAAATAGACTGCTGATATTTGTCCTAATTCCATGTCTATAAAACGACGGCGTATTAGAGGTGATCCTTTGACGATATTCAAATCTTCCGGCGCAAAAAGAACCACATTTAGATGCCCGATATATTGTGTTAGTCTACTTTGCTCTAAGTGGTTGACCTTCACTTGCTTACCTCTTTTAGTAATGAACATCGTCAGTGGCATTGTGCCATGTCTATAATTTAGGTCACCTTCTATTTTAGCATACTCAGAATCAAAACGTATGAGTTCCTTGTCATTAGAAGTTCTATGGCTTTTTGCCAAAGCTAAAGTGTAAATTGATTCAAGGAGATTCGTCTTTCCTTGTGCATTCTCACCTATGAGAATATTCACTTCAGGATGACAATCGATTGTAACCTGTTCATAGTTACGATAGTTTTCCAATTGGAGTGTATTTAGTTTCATTGTTCACCTTGGTGAATGATTAAAAAAGCACCCGTATCTTCAGGTAATTCAGGTATATCAATTCGATCATGATGTTCTAATTTTTTGCCACGTCTAACTTCACGTTGACCATTAATTAAAACCTCGAAATCTTGTAGGAACCATTTCGCTTGGCCACCTGATTCAATAATACCTTCTGTTTTCAGAAATTGACCTAAAGTAATGTCACCTTCTACAACAACTTCTTGAATCAAATTCATCACTCCATTTCTTTTTATGTCATTAATATATTATACCTGTTTTGCGCTCAAATTTCATGTGAAACAAAGAATGTAAACGTTTACTTATTGTGATAATGTCTCTATTTTAAATTTAATGGCTGTTTCCATTACTTTTTTAGTTATGTATTAACGTCATTTTAATTTTAAAGGGTATATTAGCTCATTTTTCTATAAATCGATAAATTCCTCCTAAAAATATTTTCTTACGCTTAAAGAAAGGCTCACACACTTTAAAATGAATTTTAAATTAAAAATAGCCGAGACATTTAATCGTGTCTCAGCTATTATTTATTTTCGCTTTTAAATATTGATTAGTAAGTACGGATTGGTAAGATCAATTGAGTGACTGAGTCATCGTCTTTAGGTTTTAAGATGAATGGTTTCATCGTACCAAAGAATTCGACTTCGACTTCGTCATTATCAATCGCTTTTAATGCATCCATCATATATTTTGAGTTGAACGAAATTTTAAGATTGCCACCTTCTACATCAGTTGCTGTTACTTCTTCTTTTACAGTACCAATCTCTGGAGATGTTGATGATAGTTCAACAACTTCATTACCAGTGCTTAATTTGATGACATTATTACCGCCTTCTCTAGCCAATAATGATGCACGATCAATCGCATGGTAAAACTCACCATTGTTAATTCCTAATTTGATTTCATAATTCTCAGGGAATAAACGCGTTGTATCTGGATAATGTCCTTCTAATAAACGAGAAATGAAATTAACATGACCTACTCTAAATAATACTTGGTTAGATGCGAAGAAAATATCAATATCTTCATCACTATCGCTCATAATTTTATTTAATTCAGATAAAGCTTTACCAGGAATGATGACATTTTTATTTTCAGATGTATCTTCTAATTTTAACTTTCTTACGGCCAAGCGGTGTGAGTCAGTTGCTGTGCATATTAATTCATTATCTTGTATAAGCCAATTCACACCAGTTAATACTGGGCGTGTTTCTGAGGTGGACACTGCAAAATTAGTTTGTGCAATGATGTTTTTTAATACTTTTACAGATAATTGAATAGCGTCATCTCTTGATACTTCTGGTAATAGTGGATATTGATCTGGATCTAAACCACTTAAGTTGAATTCAGAATGACCAGATGTAATGAGTGTTTGGAATTGCTCATTAGTAGATAATTTAACATCTTTACCTGGCAATTTTTTAATAATATCAACGAAGAAACGACCAGGAAGTACAACTGATCCTGTTTCTGAGATATCAACAATATCTTCACCATCTATTTGTTTTGGTATTGAGATTTCAATTGAGATTTCAGAATCTGATCCAGTTAAAATGACTTCATTTTCTTTAGCGTCAATTTTAATACCAGTAAGAATTGGTAAAGTTGTTCTAGGTGAAATAGCTTTTAATGTATCGTTTAGTTGATTAATAAAATAATCTCTTTTAATAGTGAATTCCATCATTAAAATTTAAACTCCTTCCAGTCGTTTATATATAATTATATAGGTTTTAAATTCATAGTAATAGTAGTAGGGCCTGTGAATTAGTGGATAAGGGACAATAAGTCTGGCATATCAAAGTTATGCACATGTGGATAAAATGTGCATACTGTGTACACCTTTTCAACATTGTCCACAATCCACAACTTGATTATCTTTTCTAGAATAATAAAACGACAACAAAATGACATGCGCTTTTCGATGTAATTATTCCCTTTTATAATCAAATTTAATCTTCAATTCGAACTGTACTATAACAGCTTATTTTTTTAAATTATTTCCCAACTATTGGTTTCTGATTTCTTTTTCTAAATTTTCCACTTCTTGTTTAAAAGTAGGATCTGCTTTAATATCATTTACAATTTTTTCGTGAGCATGAATGACGGTTGTATGATCACGTCCACCAAACTCTTCACCAATTTTAGGTAATGAAAAATCTGTAAGTTCACGTGAAAGATACATCGCTATTTGTCGTGGATAGGCAATAGATTTTGTACGCTTTTTGGCACTAAAGTCCTCTATGCGAACATTGTAGTATTGTCCAACGACTTTTTGTATATCTTGAATAGTAATCTTTTTAGATTTAGGTGCTTGTATAATATCTTTTAAAGCTTCCGCAGCTAATTCTGTCGTGATAGGTTTACCTTGTAATTGTGAATAAGCCAGTAAACGTGTTAATGCACCTTCAAGTTCACGAATATTGGATTGAATTTGATTTGCAATGTAGTTTAATGATTCCATTGGTATATCTAAATTCTCTTCTTCAATCTTTTTCTGTAAAATAGCCATTCTTGTTTCATAATCTGGTGGTGTAATATCTACGATTAAGCCCCATTCAAAGCGAGAACGGAGTCGATCTGACAATTTAGAGATCTCTTTTGGTGGACGGTCACTAGAAATAACAATTTGTTTATTATTGTTATGCAGTTCATTGAAAGTATGGAAGAATTCTTCTTGTGTTTGCTCCTTATTTTGAATGAACTGTATATCATCGATTAGTAAAACGTCGATATTACGGTATTTCTCTCTAAAAGCATCACCTTGGTTATCACGAATTGACTTAATAAATTCGTTTGTAAACTTTTCACTAGATGTATAAATCACATTAGCATTAGGATTATTATCCAAAACATGATGTCCAATGGCATGCATTAGATGGGTTTTTCCTAATCCAACTCCACCATAAATAAATAATGGATTGTATGCTTCGGCTGGTGCTTCTGCTACTGCTAAACTCGCAGCATGTGGAAAACGGTTGCCTGGTCCGATTACAAATGTGTCAAATGTATTGTGTGTATTAAATTGTTCAATACCACCTGGATTATCGACATTCTGATGTTGATGCGTTTCTGGAGTTGCAGGTTCTTCAGGTTGTTTTTGATCGGTCTTCATATATTTTGACAGTTCTTCTTCAGTTATAAAACGAGGTTTGACTTCATAACCAATCACTTCATATATGATGCTTTGCATAATCTCACTATATTTTTGATTGAGCCAATTCGCATTGAAAGATTCACTGACTAATACGATGGCTTTATCATTTTGGAGTGAATAGAGTTGCGTATCTTTTACGAAAGTATCAAAACTAATTTTTGAAATTCGTTCTTTGGCGAGGTCTAATACTTTTTCCCAAATTTCTTTTTCAGACAT